>NZ_CP175534.1:0-3141886 GCF_046058925.1 Photobacterium piscicola | reverse complement strand
GATGGCCACGCTGTCTCCACCCGAGACTCAGTGAAATTGAAATCGCAGTGAAGATGCTGTGTACCCGCGGCTAGACGGAAAGACCCCGTGAACCTTTACTATAGCTTGGCACTGAACATTGACCCTACATGTGTAGGATAGGTGGGAGACGTTGAAGCAACCGCGCCAGTGGTTGTGGAGTCAATCTTGAAATACCACCCTTGTATGCTTGATGTTCTAACGTTGACCCCTTATCGGGGTTACGGACAGTGCCTGGTGGGTAGTTTGACTGGGGCGGTCTCCTCCCAAAGAGTAACGGAGGAGCACGAAGGTGGGCTAATCACGGTCGGACATCGTGAGGTTAGTGCAATGGCATAAGCCCGCTTGACTGCGAGAATGACAATTCGAGCAGGTGCGAAAGCAGGTCATAGTGATCCGGTGGTTCTGAATGGAAGGGCCATCGCTCAACGGATAAAAGGTACTCCGGGGATAACAGGCTGATACCGCCCAAGAGTTCATATCGACGGCGGTGTTTGGCACCTCGATGTCGGCTCATCACATCCTGGGGCTGAAGTCGGTCCCAAGGGTATGGCTGTTCGCCATTTAAAGTGGTACGCGAGCTGGGTTTAGAACGTCGTGAGACAGTTCGGTCCCTATCTGCCGTGGGCGTTGGATGATTGAGAGGGGCTGCTCCTAGTACGAGAGGACCGGAGTGGACGAACCGCTGGTGTTCGGGTTGTATCGCCAGATGCATTGCCCGGTAGCTAAGTTCGGAATCGATAACCGCTGAAAGCATCTAAGCGGGAAGCGAGCCTCAAGATGAGTCATCCCTAGACCTTTAAGGTCTCTAAAGGGTTGTTGAAGACTACAACGTTGATAGGTCAGGTGTGTAAGTGCTGCGAGGCATTGAGCTAACTGATACTAATTGCCCGTGAGGCTTAACCATACAACACCCAAGGGGTTTTCCTTCTCATAAGAGAAGAGACGGACTCTGCAAACGCTTGAATGCGTGTTGAGAACAACTAGTTAGATTTTCCCAGATTGCTATTTATTGTCATAAGGCAATAAATAAACCAGAATTTGCTTGGCGACCATAGCGTTATGGACCCACCTGATCCCATGCCGAACTCAGTAGTGAAACGTAATAGCGCCGATGGTAGTGTGGGGTCTCCCCATGTGAGAGTAGGACATCGCCAGGCTAAAATTTATGAAAGCCCGTTCAATGAACGGGCTTTTATTTCGCTCTTACTGATTGTAATGTGAGCGACGTCAACAGAAAGTTTTTACTTTTTAATCGATTGATAAAAAAGAATAAAATTTTGTCTTGACTGAATATCAGAAAAGCGTATTATACGCCACCTGACTTGCTGAAGCGTAATGCGCTAAGGCATTGAAAGTCAACGTTCTTTAACAATTTGACCATGCAATCTGTGTGGGCACTCGTTGAATAGTTAAGTCGAAAGATTTATCAATGAACTGAGTGACCAATACAAAATAACGTAAGTTATTTGGCACAGTCAATTCATTACCATTCTGTTGGAATGGTAATAGCTTTAAAATTACTAAGGTAGTTTTGAAGTCAGTATTCATTGAGCCGTCTCGAAAGAGACAACAAAACTTTAATTGAAGAGTTTGATCATGGCTCAGATTGAACGCTGGCGGCAGGCCTAACACATGCAAGTCGAGCGGTAACAGAAAGAAAGCTTGCTTTCTTTGCTGACGAGCGGCGGACGGGTGAGTAATGCCTGGGAATATACCCTGATGTGGGGGATAACTATTGGAAACGATAGCTAATACCGCATAATCTCTTCGGAGCAAAGAGGGGGACCTTCGGGCCTCTCGCGTCAGGATTAGCCCAGGTGGGATTAGCTAGTTGGTGGGGTAATGGCTCACCAAGGC
The DNA here is from genome assembly GCF_046058925.1 of Photobacterium piscicola. Taxonomy (NCBI): domain Bacteria; kingdom Pseudomonadati; phylum Pseudomonadota; class Gammaproteobacteria; order Vibrionales; family Vibrionaceae; genus Photobacterium; species Photobacterium piscicola. The sequence continues at coordinate 3,140,008 of NZ_CP175534.1, read as the reverse complement.
GACGATCCCTAGCTGGTCTGAGAGGATGATCAGCCACACTGGAACTGAGACACGGTCCAGACTCCTACGGGAGGCAGCAGTGGGGAATATTGCACAATGGGGGAAACCCTGATGCAGCCATGCCGCGTGTATGAAGAAGGCCTTCGGGTTGTAAAGTACTTTCAGTTGTGAGGAAGGCAGTTAAGTTAATAGCTTGGCTGTTTGACGTTAGCAACAGAAGAAGCACCGGCTAACTCCGTGCCAGCAGCCGCGGTAATACGGAGGGTGCGAGCGTTAATCGGAATTACTGGGCGTAAAGCGCATGCAGGCGGTCTGTTAAGCAAGATGTGAAAGCCCGGGGCTCAACCTCGGAACAGCATTTTGAACTGGCAGACTAGAGTCTTGTAGAGGGGGGTAGAATTTCAGGTGTAGCGGTGAAATGCGTAGAGATCTGAAGGAATACCGGTGGCGAAGGCGGCCCCCTGGACAAAGACTGACGCTCAGATGCGAAAGCGTGGGGAGCAAACAGGATTAGATACCCTGGTAGTCCACGCCGTAAACGATGTCTACTTGAAGGTTGTGGCCTTGAGCCGTGGCTTTCGGAGCTAACGCGTTAAGTAGACCGCCTGGGGAGTACGGTCGCAAGATTAAAACTCAAATGAATTGACGGGGGCCCGCACAAGCGGTGGAGCATGTGGTTTAATTCGATGCAACGCGAAGAACCTTACCTACTCTTGACATCCAGAGAATTCGCTAGAGATAGCTTAGTGCCTTCGGGAACTCTGAGACAGGTGCTGCATGGCTGTCGTCAGCTCGTGTTGTGAAATGTTGGGTTAAGTCCCGCAACGAGCGCAACCCTTATCCTTGTTTGCCAGCACGTAATGGTGGGAACTCCAGGGAGACTGCCGGTGATAAACCGGAGGAAGGTGGGGACGACGTCAAGTCATCATGGCCCTTACGAGTAGGGCTACACACGTGCTACAATGGCGTATACAGAGGGCTGCAAGCTAGCGATAGTGAGCGAATCCCACAAAGTACGTCGTAGTCCGGATTGGAGTCTGCAACTCGACTCCATGAAGTCGGAATCGCTAGTAATCGTGAATCAGAATGTCACGGTGAATACGTTCCCGGGCCTTGTACACACCGCCCGTCACACCATGGGAGTGGGCTGCACCAGAAGTAGATAGCTTAACCTTCGGGAGGGCGTTTACCACGGTGTGGTTCATGACTGGGGTGAAGTCGTAACAAGGTAGCCCTAGGGGAACCTGGGGCTGGATCACCTCCTTACCTAAAGACTTATGCTGTTTTATGCAGTGTCCACACAGATTGCTTGGTAAAATTAGTTATTAGAAAATAGCGAAAGTGCTAATTAATGCAAACGCATTGATTAACGCTTTTGCGTTATGCTCTTTAACAATCTGGAAAGCTGACTAGTAAATTTAATCGAAAGATTAATTTTAAAAATGTTTTTATTCTTTGAATAAAAACGAGTTCTCAAAACAACACACATTCAAGTGTCTTGTATCGAGTCCGGCGAAAAACCAATGTTTAATATTTTCTTGATCGGAGTATTAAACGCAAACCTTGGTTGTTTGAACATACAAGACCTCTTGGGGTTGTATGGTTAAGTGACTAAGCGTACACGGTGGATGCCTTGGCAGTCAGAGGCGATGAAGGACGTATTAACTTGCGATAAGCCCAGATTAGGCAGTAAAAGCCTCTTGAGTCTGGGATTTCCGAATGGGGAAACCCACTTGCATAAGCAAGTATCATTAACTGAATACATAGGTTAATGAGGCAAACCGGGGGAACTGAAACATCTAAGTACCCCGAGGAAGAGAAATCAACCGAGATTCCGGTAGTAGCGGCGAGCGAAACCGGATTAGCCCTTAAGCTAGTTCTGCGTTAGGTGAAGGTTCTGGAAAGTACCGCGATACAGGGTGATAGCCCCGTAACCAAAAATGCATTATTAGTGAAATCGAGTAGGACGGGACACGTGATATCCTGTTTGAACATGGGGGGACCATCCTCCAAGGCTAAATACTCCTGACTGACCGATAGTGAACCAGTACCGTGAGGGAAAGGCGAAAAGAACCCCTGTGAGGGGAGTGAAATAGAACCTGAAACCGTGTACGTACAAGCAGTAGGAGCCCACTTGTTGGGTGACTGCGTACCTTTTGTATAATGGGTCAGCGACTTAATTTTAGTAGCAAGGTTAACCGTTTAGGGGAGCCGTAGGGAAACCGAGTCTTAACTGGGCGTCATAGTTGCTAGGATTAGACCCGAAACCGAGTGATCTAGCCATGGGCAGGTTGAAGGTGAGGTAACACTTACTGGAGGACCGAACCGACTAATGTTGAAAAATTAGCGGATGACTTGTGGCTAGGGGTGAAAGGCCAATCAAACTCGGAGATAGCTGGTTCTCCCCGAAAGCTATTTAGGTAGCGCCTCGGACGAATACTACTGGGGGTAGAGCACTGTTAAGGCTAGGGGGTCATCCCGACTTACCAACCCTTTGCAAACTCCGAATACCAGTAAGTACTATCCGGGAGACACACGGCGGGTGCTAACGTCCGTCGTGAAGAGGGAAACAACCCAGACCGCCAGCTAAGGTCCCAAAGTTATAGCTAAGTGGGAAACGATGTGGGAAGGCTCAGACAGCCAGGATGTTGGCTTAGAAGCAGCCATCATTTAAAGAAAGCGTAATAGCTCACTGGTCGAGTCGGCCTGCGCGGAAGATTTAACGGGGCTAAGCTATACACCGAAGCTGCGGCAATATGAACTTGTTCATATTGGGTAGGGGAGCGTTCTGTAAGCCGTTGAAGGTGCATTGTAAAGTGTGCTGGAGGTATCAGAAGTGCGAATGCTGACATGAGTAACGATAAAGGGAGTGAAAAACTCCCTCGCCGGAAGATCAAGGGTTCCTGTCCAACGTTAATCGGGGCAGGGTAAGTCGACCCCTAAGGCGAGGCCGAAAGGCGTAGTCGATGGGAAACGGGTTAATATTCCCGTACTTCTTATAATTGCGATGGAGGGACGGAGAAGGCTAGGTGAGCCTGGCGACGGTTGTCCAGGTCCAAGTATGTAGGCTGATGAATTAGGCAAATCCGGTTCATCTTAAGGCTGAGATACGATGTCGAGCTACTACGGTAGTGAAGTCATTGATGCCATGCTTCCGGGAAAAGCTTCTAAGCTTCAGATTATAAGAAATCGTACCCCAAACCGACACAGGTGATCAGGTAGAGAATACCAAGGCGCTTGAGAGAACTCGGGTGAAGGAACTAGGCAAAATGGTACCGTAACTTCGGGAGAAGGTACGCTCCTAGCGGTGATGAGACTTGCTCTCTAAGCTGCCGGGAGTCGCAGATACCAGGTGGCTGCAACTGTTTATTAAAAACACAGCACTGTGCAAAATCGAAAGATGACGTATACGGTGTGACGCCTGCCCGGTGCCGGAAGGTTAATTGATGGGGTTAGACTTCGGTCGAAGCTCTTGATCGAAGCCCCGGTAAACGGCGGCCGTAACTATAACGGTCCTAAGGTAGCGAAATTCCTTGTCGGGTAAGTTCCGACCTGCACGAATGGCGTAATGATGGCCACGCTGTCTCCACCCGAGACTCAGTGAAATTGAAATCGCAGTGAAGATGCTGTGTACCCGCGGCTAGACGGAAAGACCCCGTGAACCTTTACTATAGCTTGGCACTGAACATTGACCCTACATGTGTAGGATAGGTGGGAGACGTTGAAGCAACCGCGCCAGTGGTTGTGGAGTCAATCTTGAAATACCACCCTTGTATGCTTGATGTTCTAACGTTGACCCCTTATCGGGGTTACGGACAGTGCCTGGTGGGTAGTTTGACTGGGGCGGTCTCCTCCCAAAGAGTAACGGAGGAGCACGAAGGTGGGCTAATCACGGTCGGACATCGTGAGGTTAGTGCAATGGCATAAGCCCGCTTGACTGCGAGAATGACAATTCGAGCAGGTGCGAAAGCAGGTCATAGTGATCCGGTGGTTCTGAATGGAAGGGCCATCGCTCAACGGATAAAAGGTACTCCGGGGATAACAGGCTGATACCGCCCAAGAGTTCATATCGACGGCGGTGTTTGGCACCTCGATGTCGGCTCATCACATCCTGGGGCTGAAGTCGGTCCCAAGGGTATGGCTGTTCGCCATTTAAAGTGGTACGCGAGCTGGGTTTAGAACGTCGTGAGACAGTTCGGTCCCTATCTGCCGTGGGCGTTGGATGATTGAGAGGGGCTGCTCCTAGTACGAGAGGACCGGAGTGGACGAACCGCTGGTGTTCGGGTTGTATCGCCAGATGCATTGCCCGGTAGCTAAGTTCGGAATCGATAACCGCTGAAAGCATCTAAGCGGGAAGCGAGCCTCAAGATGAGTCATCCCTAGACCTTTAAGGTCTCTAAAGGGTTGTTGAAGACTACAACGTTGATAGGTCAGGTGTGTAAGTGCTGCGAGGCATTGAGCTAACTGATACTAATTGCCCGTGAGGCTTAACCATACAACACCCAAGGGGTTTTCCTTCTCATAAGAGAAGAGACGGACTCTGCAAACGCTTGAATGCGTGTTGAGAACAACTAGTTAGATTTTCCCAGATTGCTATTTATTGTCATAAGACAATAAATAAACCAGAATTTGCTTGGCGACCATAGCGTTATGGACCCACCTGATCCCATGCCGAACTCAGTAGTGAAACGTAATAGCGCCGATGGTAGTGTGGGGTCTCCCCATGTGAGAGTAGGACATCGCCAGGCTAAAATTTATGAAAGCCCGTTCAATGAACGGGCTTTTATTTCGCTCTTACTGATTGTAATGTGAGCGACGTCAACAGAAAGTTTTTACTTTTTAATCGATTGATAAAAAAGAATAAAATTTTGTCTTGACTGAATATCAGAAAAGCGTATTATACGCCACCTGACTTGCTGAAGCGTAATGCGCTAAGGCATTGAAAGTCAACGTTCTTTAACAATTTGACCATGCAATCTGTGTGGGCACTCGTTGAATAGTTAAGTCGAAAGATTTATCAATGAACTGAGTGACCAATACAAATAACGTAAGTTATTTGGCACAGTCAATTCATTACCATTCTGTTGGAATGGTAATAGCTTTAAAATTACTAAGGTAGTTTTGAAGTCAGTATTCATTGAGCCGTCTCGAAAGAGACAACAAAACTTTAATTGAAGAGTTTGATCATGGCTCAGATTGAACGCTGGCGGCAGGCCTAACACATGCAAGTCGAGCGGTAACAGAAAGAAAGCTTGCTTTCTTTGCTGACGAGCGGCGGACGGGTGAGTAATGCCTGGGAATATACCCTGATGTGGGGGATAACTATTGGAAACGATAGCTAATACCGCATAATCTCTTCGGAGCAAAGAGGGGGACCTTCGGGCCTCTCGCGTCAGGATTAGCCCAGGTGGGATTAGCTAGTTGGTGGGGTAATGGCTCACCAAGGCGACGATCCCTAGCTGGTCTGAGAGGATGATCAGCCACACTGGAACTGAGACACGGTCCAGACTCCTACGGGAGGCAGCAGTGGGGAATATTGCACAATGGGGGAAACCCTGATGCAGCCATGCCGCGTGTATGAAGAAGGCCTTCGGGTTGTAAAGTACTTTCAGTTGTGAGGAAGGCAGTTAAGTTAATAGCTTGGCTGTTTGACGTTAGCAACAGAAGAAGCACCGGCTAACTCCGTGCCAGCAGCCGCGGTAATACGGAGGGTGCGAGCGTTAATCGGAATTACTGGGCGTAAAGCGCATGCAGGCGGTCTGTTAAGCAAGATGTGAAAGCCCGGGGCTCAACCTCGGAACAGCATTTTGAACTGGCAGACTAGAGTCTTGTAGAGGGGGGTAGAATTTCAGGTGTAGCGGTGAAATGCGTAGAGATCTGAAGGAATACCGGTGGCGAAGGCGGCCCCCTGGACAAAGACTGACGCTCAGATGCGAAAGCGTGGGGAGCAAACAGGATTAGATACCCTGGTAGTCCACGCCGTAAACGATGTCTACTTGAAGGTTGTGGCCTTGAGCCGTGGCTTTCGGAGCTAACGCGTTAAGTAGACCGCCTGGGGAGTACGGTCGCAAGATTAAAACTCAAATGAATTGACGGGGGCCCGCACAAGCGGTGGAGCATGTGGTTTAATTCGATGCAACGCGAAGAACCTTACCTACTCTTGACATCCAGAGAATTCGCTAGAGATAGCTTAGTGCCTTCGGGAACTCTGAGACAGGTGCTGCATGGCTGTCGTCAGCTCGTGTTGTGAAATGTTGGGTTAAGTCCCGCAACGAGCGCAACCCTTATCCTTGTTTGCCAGCACGTAATGGTGGGAACTCCAGGGAGACTGCCGGTGATAAACCGGAGGAAGGTGGGGACGACGTCAAGTCATCATGGCCCTTACGAGTAGGGCTACACACGTGCTACAATGGCGTATACAGAGGGCTGCAAGCTAGCGATAGTGAGCGAATCCCACAAAGTACGTCGTAGTCCGGATTGGAGTCTGCAACTCGACTCCATGAAGTCGGAATCGCTAGTAATCGTGAATCAGAATGTCACGGTGAATACGTTCCCGGGCCTTGTACACACCGCCCGTCACACCATGGGAGTGGGCTGCACCAGAAGTAGATAGCTTAACCTTCGGGAGGGCGTTTACCACGGTGTGGTTCATGACTGGGGTGAAGTCGTAACAAGGTAGCCCTAGGGGAACCTGGGGCTGGATCACCTCCTTACCTAAAGACTTATGCTGTTTTATGCAGTGTCCACACAGATTGCTTGGTAAAATTAGTTATTAGAAAATAGCGAAAGTGCTAATTAATGCAAACGCATTGATTAACGCTTTTGCGTTATGCTCTTTAACAATCTGGAAAGCTGACTAGTAAATTTAATCGAAAGATTAATTTTAAAAATGTTTTTATTCTTTGAATAAAAACGAGTTCTCAAAACATACACATTCAAGTGTCTGTGTTTGCTTTCACTTTTTAAAGTGAAGACAAATAAATGAGTCCGGCGAAAAACCAATGTTTAATATTTTCTTGATCGGAGTATTAAACGCAAACCTTGGTTGTTTGAACATACAAGACCTCTTGGGGTTGTATGGTTAAGTGACTAAGCGTACACGGTGGATGCCTTGGCAGTCAGAGGCGATGAAGGACGTATTAACTTGCGATAAGCCCAGATTAGGCAGTAAAAGCCTCTTGAGTCTGGGATTTCCGAATGGGGAAACCCACTTGCATAAGCAAGTATCATTAACTGAATACATAGGTTAATGAGGCAAACCGGGGGAACTGAAACATCTAAGTACCCCGAGGAAGAGAAATCAACCGAGATTCCGGTAGTAGCGGCGAGCGAAACCGGATTAGCCCTTAAGCTAGTTCTGCGTTAGGTGAAGGTTCTGGAAAGTACCGCGATACAGGGTGATAGCCCCGTAACCAAAAATGCATTATTAGTGAAATCGAGTAGGACGGGACACGTGATATCCTGTTTGAACATGGGGGGACCATCCTCCAAGGCTAAATACTCCTGACTGACCGATAGTGAACCAGTACCGTGAGGGAAAGGCGAAAAGAACCCCTGTGAGGGGAGTGAAATAGAACCTGAAACCGTGTACGTACAAGCAGTAGGAGCCCACTTGTTGGGTGACTGCGTACCTTTTGTATAATGGGTCAGCGACTTAATTTTAGTAGCAAGGTTAACCGTTTAGGGGAGCCGTAGGGAAACCGAGTCTTAACTGGGCGTCATAGTTGCTAGGATTAGACCCGAAACCGAGTGATCTAGCCATGGGCAGGTTGAAGGTGAGGTAACACTTACTGGAGGACCGAACCGACTAATGTTGAAAAATTAGCGGATGACTTGTGGCTAGGGGTGAAAGGCCAATCAAACTCGGAGATAGCTGGTTCTCCCCGAAAGCTATTTAGGTAGCGCCTCGGACGAATACTACTGGGGGTAGAGCACTGTTAAGGCTAGGGGGTCATCCCGACTTACCAACCCTTTGCAAACTCCGAATACCAGTAAGTACTATCCGGGAGACACACGGCGGGTGCTAACGTCCGTCGTGAAGAGGGAAACAACCCAGACCGCCAGCTAAGGTCCCAAAGTTATAGCTAAGTGGGAAACGATGTGGGAAGGCTCAGACAGCCAGGATGTTGGCTTAGAAGCAGCCATCATTTAAAGAAAGCGTAATAGCTCACTGGTCGAGTCGGCCTGCGCGGAAGATTTAACGGGGCTAAGCTATACACCGAAGCTGCGGCAATATGAACTTGTTCATATTGGGTAGGGGAGCGTTCTGTAAGCCGTTGAAGGTGCATTGTAAAGTGTGCTGGAGGTATCAGAAGTGCGAATGCTGACATGAGTAACGATAAAGGGAGTGAAAAACTCCCTCGCCGGAAGATCAAGGGTTCCTGTCCAACGTTAATCGGGGCAGGGTAAGTCGACCCCTAAGGCGAGGCCGAAAGGCGTAGTCGATGGGAAACGGGTTAATATTCCCGTACTTCTTATAATTGCGATGGAGGGACGGAGAAGGCTAGGTGAGCCTGGCGACGGTTGTCCAGGTCCAAGTATGTAGGCTGATGAATTAGGCAAATCCGGTTCATCTTAAGGCTGAGATACGATGTCGAGCTACTACGGTAGTGAAGTCATTGATGCCATGCTTCCGGGAAAAGCTTCTAAGCTTCAGATTATAAGAAATCGTACCCCAAACCGACACAGGTGATCAGGTAGAGAATACCAAGGCGCTTGAGAGAACTCGGGTGAAGGAACTAGGCAAAATGGTACCGTAACTTCGGGAGAAGGTACGCTCCTAGCGGTGATGAGACTTGCTCTCTAAGCTGCCGGGAGTCGCAGATACCAGGTGGCTGCAACTGTTTATTAAAAACACAGCACTGTGCAAAATCGAAAGATGACGTATACGGTGTGACGCCTGCCCGGTGCCGGAAGGTTAATTGATGGGGTTAGACTTCGGTCGAAGCTCTTGATCGAAGCCCCGGTAAACGGCGGCCGTAACTATAACGGTCCTAAGGTAGCGAAATTCCTTGTCGGGTAAGTTCCGACCTGCACGAATGGCGTAATGATGGCCACGCTGTCTCCACCCGAGACTCAGTGAAATTGAAATCGCAGTGAAGATGCTGTGTACCCGCGGCTAGACGGAAAGACCCCGTGAACCTTTACTATAGCTTGGCACTGAACATTGACCCTACATGTGTAGGATAGGTGGGAGACGTTGAAGCAACCGCGCCAGTGGTTGTGGAGTCAATCTTGAAATACCACCCTTGTATGCTTGATGTTCTAACGTCGACCCCTTATCGGGGTTACGGACAGTGCCTGGTGGGTAGTTTGACTGGGGCGGTCTCCTCCCAAAGAGTAACGGAGGAGCACGAAGGTGGGCTAATCACGGTCGGACATCGTGAGGTTAGTGCAATGGCATAAGCCCGCTTGACTGCGAGAATGACAATTCGAGCAGGTGCGAAAGCAGGTCATAGTGATCCGGTGGTTCTGAATGGAAGGGCCATCGCTCAACGGATAAAAGGTACTCCGGGGATAACAGGCTGATACCGCCCAAGAGTTCATATCGACGGCGGTGTTTGGCACCTCGATGTCGGCTCATCACATCCTGGGGCTGAAGTCGGTCCCAAGGGTATGGCTGTTCGCCATTTAAAGTGGTACGCGAGCTGGGTTTAGAACGTCGTGAGACAGTTCGGTCCCTATCTGCCGTGGGCGTTGGATGATTGAGAGGGGCTGCTCCTAGTACGAGAGGACCGGAGTGGACGAACCGCTGGTGTTCGGGTTGTATCGCCAGATGCATTGCCCGGTAGCTAAGTTCGGAATCGATAACCGCTGAAAGCATCTAAGCGGGAAGCGAGCCTCAAGATGAGTCATCCCTAGACCTTTAAGGTCTCTAAAGGGTTGTTGAAGACTACAACGTTGATAGGTCAGGTGTGTAAGTGCTGCGAGGCATTGAGCTAACTGATACTAATTGCCCGTGAGGCTTAACCATACAACACCCAAGGGGTTTTCCTTCTCATAAGAGAAGAGACGGACTCTGCAAACGCTTGAATGCGTGTTGAGAACAACTAGTTAGATTTTCCCAGATTGCTATTTATTGTCATAAGACAATAAATAAACCAGAATTTGCTTGGCGACCATAGCGTTATGGACCCACCTGATCCCATGCCGAACTCAGTAGTGAAACGTAATAGCGCCGATGGTAGTGTGGGGTCTCCCCATGTGAGAGTAGGACATCGCCAGGCTCAAATTTATGAAAGCCCGTTCAATGAACGGGCTTTTATTTCGCTCTTACTGATTGTAATGTGAGCGACGTCAACAGAAAGTTTTTACTTTTTAATCGATTGATAAAAAAGAATAAAATTTTGTCTTGACTGAATATCAGAAAAGCGTATTATACGCCACCTGACTTGCTGAAGCGTAATGCGCTAAGGCATTGAAAGTCAACGTTCTTTAACAATTTGACCATGCAATCTGTGTGGGCACTCGTTGAATAGTTAAGTCGAAAGATTTATCAATGAACTGAGTGACCAATACAAATAACTACGGTTATTTGGCACAGTCAATTCATTACCATTCTGTTGGAATGGTAATAGCTTTAAAATTACTAAGGTAGTTTTGAAGTCAGTATTCATTGAGCCGTCTCGAAAGAGACAACAAAACTTTAATTGAAGAGTTTGATCATGGCTCAGATTGAACGCTGGCGGCAGGCCTAACACATGCAAGTCGAGCGGTAACAGAAAGAAAGCTTGCTTTCTTTGCTGACGAGCGGCGGACGGGTGAGTAATGCCTGGGAATATACCCTGATGTGGGGGATAACTATTGGAAACGATAGCTAATACCGCATAATCTCTTCGGAGCAAAGAGGGGGACCTTCGGGCCTCTCGCGTCAGGATTAGCCCAGGTGGGATTAGCTAGTTGGTGGGGTAATGGCTCACCAAGGCGACGATCCCTAGCTGGTCTGAGAGGATGATCAGCCACACTGGAACTGAGACACGGTCCAGACTCCTACGGGAGGCAGCAGTGGGGAATATTGCACAATGGGGGAAACCCTGATGCAGCCATGCCGCGTGTATGAAGAAGGCCTTCGGGTTGTAAAGTACTTTCAGTTGTGAGGAAGGCAGTTAAGTTAATAGCTTGGCTGTTTGACGTTAGCAACAGAAGAAGCACCGGCTAACTCCGTGCCAGCAGCCGCGGTAATACGGAGGGTGCGAGCGTTAATCGGAATTACTGGGCGTAAAGCGCATGCAGGCGGTCTGTTAAGCAAGATGTGAAAGCCCGGGGCTCAACCTCGGAACAGCATTTTGAACTGGCAGACTAGAGTCTTGTAGAGGGGGGTAGAATTTCAGGTGTAGCGGTGAAATGCGTAGAGATCTGAAGGAATACCGGTGGCGAAGGCGGCCCCCTGGACAAAGACTGACGCTCAGATGCGAAAGCGTGGGGAGCAAACAGGATTAGATACCCTGGTAGTCCACGCCGTAAACGATGTCTACTTGAAGGTTGTGGCCTTGAGCCGTGGCTTTCGGAGCTAACGCGTTAAGTAGACCGCCTGGGGAGTACGGTCGCAAGATTAAAACTCAAATGAATTGACGGGGGCCCGCACAAGCGGTGGAGCATGTGGTTTAATTCGATGCAACGCGAAGAACCTTACCTACTCTTGACATCCAGAGAATTCGCTAGAGATAGCTTAGTGCCTTCGGGAACTCTGAGACAGGTGCTGCATGGCTGTCGTCAGCTCGTGTTGTGAAATGTTGGGTTAAGTCCCGCAACGAGCGCAACCCTTATCCTTGTTTGCCAGCACGTAATGGTGGGAACTCCAGGGAGACTGCCGGTGATAAACCGGAGGAAGGTGGGGACGACGTCAAGTCATCATGGCCCTTACGAGTAGGGCTACACACGTGCTACAATGGCGTATACAGAGGGCTGCAAGCTAGCGATAGTGAGCGAATCCCACAAAGTACGTCGTAGTCCGGATTGGAGTCTGCAACTCGACTCCATGAAGTCGGAATCGCTAGTAATCGTGAATCAGAATGTCACGGTGAATACGTTCCCGGGCCTTGTACACACCGCCCGTCACACCATGGGAGTGGGCTGCACCAGAAGTAGATAGCTTAACCTTCGGGAGGGCGTTTACCACGGTGTGGTTCATGACTGGGGTGAAGTCGTAACAAGGTAGCCCTAGGGGAACCTGGGGCTGGATCACCTCCTTACCTAAAGACTTATACTGTTTTATGCAGTGTCCACACAGATTGCTTGGTAAAATTAGTTATTAGAAAATAGCGAAAGTGCTAATTAATGCAAACGCATTGATTAACGCTTTTGCGTTATGCTCTTTAACAATCTGGAAAGCTGACTAGTAAATTTAATCGAAAGATTAATTTTAAAAATGTTTTTATTCTTTGAATAAAAACGAGTTCTCAAAACATACACATTCAAGTGTCTGTGTTTGCTTTCACTTTTTAAAGTGAAGACAAATAAATGAGTCCGGCGAAAAACCAATGTTTAATATTTTCTTGATCGGAGTATTAAACGCAAACCTTGGTTGTTTGAACATACAAGACCTCTTGGGGTTGTATGGTTAAGTGACTAAGCGTACACGGTGGATGCCTTGGCAGTCAGAGGCGATGAAGGACGTATTAACTTGCGATAAGCCCAGATTAGGCAGTAAAAGCCTCTTGAGTCTGGGATTTCCGAATGGGGAAACCCACTTGCATAAGCAAGTATCATTAACTGAATACATAGGTTAATGAGGCAAACCGGGGGAACTGAAACATCTAAGTACCCCGAGGAAGAGAAATCAACCGAGATTCCGGTAGTAGCGGCGAGCGAAACCGGATTAGCCCTTAAGCTAGTTCTGCGTTAGGTGAAGGTTCTGGAAAGTACCGCGATACAGGGTGATAGCCCCGTAACCAAAAATGCATTATTAGTGAAATCGAGTAGGACGGGACACGTGATATCCTGTTTGAACATGGGGGGACCATCCTCCAAGGCTAAATACTCCTGACTGACCGATAGTGAACCAGTACCGTGAGGGAAAGGCGAAAAGAACCCCTGTGAGGGGAGTGAAATAGAACCTGAAACCGTGTACGTACAAGCAGTAGGAGCCCACTTGTTGGGTGACTGCGTACCTTTTGTATAATGGGTCAGCGACTTAATTTTAGTAGCAAGGTTAACCGTTTAGGGGAGCCGTAGGGAAACCGAGTCTTAACTGGGCGTCATAGTTGCTAGGATTAGACCCGAAACCGAGTGATCTAGCCATGGGCAGGTTGAAGGTGAGGTAACACTTACTGGAGGACCGAACCGACTAATGTTGAAAAATTAGCGGATGACTTGTGGCTAGGGGTGAAAGGCCAATCAAACTCGGAGATAGCTGGTTCTCCCCGAAAGCTATTTAGGTAGCGCCTCGGACGAATACTACTGGGGGTAGAGCACTGTTAAGGCTAGGGGGTCATCCCGACTTACCAACCCTTTGCAAACTCCGAATACCAGTAAGTAATATCCGGGAGACACACGGCGGGTGCTAACGTCCGTCGTGAAGAGGGAAACAACCCAGACCGCCAGCTAAGGTCCCAAAGTTATAGCTAAGTGGGAAACGATGTGGGAAGGCTCAGACAGCCAGGATGTTGGCTTAGAAGCAGCCATCATTTAAAGAAAGCGTAATAGCTCACTGGTCGAGTCGGCCTGCGCGGAAGATTTAACGGGGCTAAGCTATACACCGAAGCTGCGGCAATATGAACTTGTTCATATTGGGTAGGGGAGCGTTCTGTAAGCCGTTGAAGGTGCATTGTAAAGTGTGCTGGAGGTATCAGAAGTGCGAATGCTGACATGAGTAACGATAAAGGGAGTGAAAAACTCCCTCGCCGGAAGATCAAGGGTTCCTGTCCAACGTTAATCGGGGCAGGGTAAGTCGACCCCTAAGGCGAGGCCGAAAGGCGTAGTCGATGGGAAACGGGTTAATATTCCCGTACTTCTTATAATTGCGATGGAGGGACGGAGAAGGCTAGGTGAGCCTGGCGACGGTTGTCCAGGTCCAAGTATGTAGGCTGATGAATTAGGCAAATCCGGTTCATCTTAAGGCTGAGATACGATGTCGAGCTACTACGGTAGTGAAGTCATTGATGCCATGCTTCCGGGAAAAGCTTCTAAGCTTCAGATTATAAGAAATCGTACCCCAAACCGACACAGGTGATCAGGTAGAGAATACCAAGGCGCTTGAGAGAACTCGGGTGAAGGAACTAGGCAAAATGGTACCGTAACTTCGGGAGAAGGTACGCTCCTAGCGGTGATGAGACTTGCTCTCTAAGCTGCCGGGAGTCGCAGATACCAGGTGGCTGCAACTGTTTATTAAAAACACAGCACTGTGCAAAATCGAAAGATGACGTATACGGTGTGACGCCTGCCCGGTGCCGGAAGGTTAATTGATGGGGTTAGACTTCGGTCGAAGCTCTTGATCGAAGCCCCGGTAAACGGCGGCCGTAACTATAACGGTCCTAAGGTAGCGAAATTCCTTGTCGGGTAAGTTCCGACCTGCACGAATGGCGTAATGATGGCCACGCTGTCTCCACCCGAGACTCAGTGAAATTGAAATCGCAGTGAAGATGCTGTGTACCCGCGGCTAGACGGAAAGACCCCGTGAACCTTTACTATAGCTTGGCACTGAACATTGACCCTACATGTGTAGGATAGGTGGGAGACGTTGAAGCAACCGCGCCAGTGGTTGTGGAGTCAATCTTGAAATACCACCCTTGTATGCTTGATGTTCTAACGTTGACCCCTTATCGGGGTTACGGACAGTGCCTGGTGGGTAGTTTGACTGGGGCGGTCTCCTCCCAAAGAGTAACGGAGGAGCACGAAGGTGGGCTAATCACGGTCGGACATCGTGAGGTTAGTGCAATGGCATAAGCCCGCTTGACTGCGAGAATGACAATTCGAGCAGGTGCGAAAGCAGGTCATAGTGATCCGGTGGTTCTGAATGGAAGGGCCATCGCTCAACGGATAAAAGGTACTCCGGGGATAACAGGCTGATACCGCCCAAGAGTTCATATCGACGGCGGTGTTTGGCACCTCGATGTCGGCTCATCACATCCTGGGGCTGAAGTCGGTCCCAAGGGTATGGCTGTTCGCCATTTAAAGTGGTACGCGAGCTGGGTTTAGAACGTCGTGAGACAGTTCGGTCCCTATCTGCCGTGGGCGTTGGATGATTGAGAGGGGCTGCTCCTAGTACGAGAGGACCGGAGTGGACGAACCGCTGGTGTTCGGGTTGTATCGCCAGATGCATTGCCCGGTAGCTAAGTTCGGAATCGATAACCGCTGAAAGCATCTAAGCGGGAAGCGAGCCTCAAGATGAGTCATCCCTAGACCTTTAAGGTCTCTAAAGGGTTGTTGAAGACTACAACGTTGATAGGTCAGGTGTGTAAGTGCTGCGAGGCATTGAGCTAACTGATACTAATTGCCCGTGAGGCTTAACCATACAACACCCAAGGGGTTTTCCTTCTCATAAGAGAAGAGACGGACTCTACAAACGCTTGAATGCGTGTTGAGAACAACTAGTTAGATTTTCCCAGATTGCTATTTATTGTCATAAGACAATAAATAAACCAGAATTTGCTTGGCGACCATAGCGTTATGGACCCACCTGATCCCATGCCGAACTCAGTAGTGAAACGTAATAGCGCCGATGGTAGTGTGGGGTCTCCCCATGTGAGAGTAGGACATCGCCAGGCTAAAATTTATGAAAGCCCGTTCAATGAACGGGCTTTTATTTCGCTCTTACTGATTGTAATGTGAGCGACGTCAACAGAAAGTTTTTACTTTTTAATCGATTGATAAAAAAGAATAAAATTTTGTCTTGACTGAATATCAGAAAAGCGTATTATACGCCACCTGACTTGCTGAAGCGTAATGCGCTAAGACATTGAAAGTCAACGTTCTTTAACAATTTGACCATGCAATCTGTGTGGGCACTCGTTGAATAGTTAAGTCGAAAGATTTATCAATGAACTGAGTGACCAATACAAAATAACGTAAGTTATTTTGGCACAGTCAATTCATTACCATTCTGTTGGAATGGTAATAGCTTTAAAATTACTAAGGTAGTTTTGAAGTCAGTATTCATTGAGCCGTCTCGAAAGAGACAACAAAACTTTAATTGAAGAGTTTGATCATGGCTCAGATTGAACGCTGGCGGCAGGCCTAACACATGCAAGTCGAGCGGTAACAGAAAGAAAGCTTGCTTTCTTTGCTGACGAGCGGCGGACGGGTGAGTAATGCCTGGGAATATACCCTGATGTGGGGGATAACTATTGGAAACGATAGCTAATACCGCATAATCTCTTCGGAGCAAAGAGGGGGACCTTCGGGCCTCTCGCGTCAGGATTAGCCCAGGTGGGATTAGCTAGTTGGTGGGGTAATGGCTCACCAAGGCGACGATCCCTAGCTGGTCTGAGAGGATGATCAGCCACACTGGAACTGAGACACGGTCCAGACTCCTACGGGAGGCAGCAGTGGGGAATATTGCACAATGGGGGAAACCCTGATGCAGCCATGCCGCGTGTATGAAGAAGGCCTTCGGGTTGTAAAGTACTTTCAGTTGTGAGGAAGGCAGTTAAGTTAATAGCTTGGCTGTTTGACGTTAGCAACAGAAGAAGCACCGGCTAACTCCGTGCCAGCAGCCGCGGTAATACGGAGGGTGCGAGCGTTAATCGGAATTACTGGGCGTAAAGCGCATGCAGGCGGTCTGTTAAGCAAGATGTGAAAGCCCGGGGCTCAACCTCGGAACAGCATTTTGAACTGGCAGACTAGAGTCTTGTAGAGGGGGGTAGAATTTCAGGTGTAGCGGTGAAATGCGTAGAGATCTGAAGGAATACCGGTGGCGAAGGCGGCCCCCTGGACAAAGACTGACGCTCAGATGCGAAAGCGTGGGGAGCAAACAGGATTAGATACCCTGGTAGTCCACGCCGTAAACGATGTCTACTTGAAGGTTGTGGCCTTGAGCCGTGGCTTTCGGAGCTAACGCGTTAAGTAGACCGCCTGGGGAGTACGGTCGCAAGATTAAAACTCAAATGAATTGACGGGGGCCCGCACAAGCGGTGGAGCATGTGGTTTAATTCGATGCAACGCGAAGAACCTTACCTACTCTTGACATCCAGAGAATTCGCTAGAGATAGCTTAGTGCCTTCGGGAACTCTGAGACAGGTGCTGCATGGCTGTCGTCAGCTCGTGTTGTGAAATGTTGGGTTAAGTCCCGCAACGAGCGCAACCCTTATCCTTGTTTGCCAGCACGTAATGGTGGGAACTCCAGGGAGACTGCCGGTGATAAACCGGAGGAAGGTGGGGACGACGTCAAGTCATCATGGCCCTTACGAGTAGGGCTACACACGTGCTACAATGGCGTATACAGAGGGCTGCAAGCTAGCGATAGTGAGCGAATCCCACAAAGTACGTCGTAGTCCGGATTGGAGTCTGCAACTCGACTCCATGAAGTCGGAATCGCTAGTAATCGTGAATCAGAATGTCACGGTGAATACGTTCCCGGGCCTTGTACACACCGCCCGTCACACCATGGGAGTGGGCTGCACCAGAAGTAGATAGCTTAACCTTCGGGAGGGCGTTTACCACGGTGTGGTTCATGACTGGGGTGAAGTCGTAACAAGGTAGCCCTAGGGGAACCTGGGGCTGGATCACCTCCTTACCTAAAGACTTATGCTGTTTTATGCAGTGTCCACACAGATTGCTTGGTTAAAATGTAGAACGTAAAAAGACTTGGGTCTGTAGCTCAGGTGGTTAGAGCGCACCCCTGATAAGGGTGAGGTCGGTGGTTCGAGTCCACTCAGACCCACCACTTTTTCTCCCAGAAAAAGTGATGGTATAGTCTTTTAAATCGTTGGGGTTATAGCTCAGCTGGGAGAGCGCCTGCCTTGCACGCAGGAGGTCTGCGGTTCGATCCCGCATAGCTCCACCACTTTCTAAATACATTCAAAGTAATGAATGTGATTAGAAAGTGGTTATCTAACGATGATTACATGTTCTTTAACAATTTGGAAAGCTGACTAGTAAATTTAATCGAAAGATTAATTTTAAAAATGTTTTTATTCTCTGAATAAAAACGAGTTCTCAAAACATACACATTCGAGTGTCTGTGTTTGCTTTCACTTTTTAAAGTGAAGACAAATAAATGAGTCCGGCGAAAAACCAATGTTTAATATTTTCTTGATCGGATTATTAAACACAAACCTTGGTTGTTTGAACATACAAGACCTCTTGGGGTTGTATGGTTAAGTGACTAAGCGTACACGGTGGATGCCTTGGCAATCAGAGGCGATGAAGGACGTATTAACTTGCGATAAGCCCAGATTAGGCAGTAAAAGCCTCTTGAGTCTGGGATTTCCGAATGGGGAAACCCACTTGCATAAGCAAGTATCATTAACTGAATAGATAGGTTAATGAGGCAAACCGGGGGAACTGAAACATCTAAGTACCCCGAGGAAGAGAAATCAACCGAGATTCCGGTAGTAGCGGCGAGCGAAACCGGATTAGCCCTTAAGCTAGTTCTGCGTTAGGTGAAGGTTCTGGAAAGTACCGCGATACAGGGTGATAGCCCCGTAACCAAAAATGCATTATTAGTGAAATCGAGTAGGACGGGACACGTGATATCCTGTTTGAACATGGGGGGACCATCCTCCAAGGCTAAATACTCCTGACTGACCGATAGTGAACCAGTACCGTGAGGGAAAGGCGAAAAGAACCCCTGTGAGGGGAGTGAAATAGAACCTGAAACCGTGTACGTACAAGCAGTAGGAGCCCACTTGTTGGGTGACTGCGTACCTTTTGTATAATGGGTCAGCGACTTAATTTTAGTAGCAAGGTTAACCGTTTAGGGGAGCCGTAGGGAAACCGAGTCTTAACTGGGCGTCATAGTTGCTAGGATTAGACCCGAAACCGAGTGATCTAGCCATGGGCAGGTTGAAGGTGAGGTAACACTTACTGGAGGACCGAACCGACTAATGTTGAAAAATTAGCGGATGACTTGTGGCTAGGGGTGAAAGGCCAATCAAACTCGGAGATAGCTGGTTCTCCCCGAAAGCTATTTAGGTAGCGCCTCGGACGAATACTACTGGGGGTAGAGCACTGTTAAGGCTAGGGGGTCATCCCGACTTACCAACCCTTTGCAAACTCCGAATACCAGTAAGTACTATCCGGGAGACACACGGCGGGTGCTAACGTCCGTCGTGAAGAGGGAAACAACCCAGACCGCCAGCTAAGGTCCCAAAGTTATAGCTAAGTGGGAAACGATGTGGGAAGGCTCAGACAGCCAGGATGTTGGCTTAGAAGCAGCCATCATTTAAAGAAAGCGTAATAGCTCACTGGTCGAGTCGGCCTGCGCGGAAGATTTAACGGGGCTAAGCTATACACCGAAGCTGCGGCAATATGAACTTGTTCATATTGGGTAGGGGAGCGTTCTGTAAGCCGTTGAAGGTGCATTGTAAAGTGTGCTGGAGGTATCAGAAGTGCGAATGCTGACATGAGTAACGATAAAGGGAGTGAAAAACTCCCTCGCCGGAAGATCAAGGGTTCCTGTCCAACGTTAATCGGGGCAGGGTAAGTCGACCCCTAAGGCGAGGCCGAAAGGCGTAGTCGATGGGAAACGGGTTAATATTCCCGTACTTCTTATAATTGCGATGGAGGGACGGAGAAGGCTAGGTGAGCCTGGCGACGGTTGTCCAGGTCCAAGTATGTAGGCTGATGGTTTAGGCAAATCCGGACCATCTTAAGGCTGAGATACGATGTCGAGCTACTACGGTAGTGAAGTCATTGATGCCATGCTTCCGGGAAAAGCTTCTAAGCTTCAGATTATAAGAAATCGTACCCCAAACCGACACAGGTGATCAGGTAGAGAATACCAAGGCGCTTGAGAGAACTCGGGTGAAGGAACTAGGCAAAATGGTACCGTAACTTCGGGAGAAGGTACGCTCCTAGCGGTGATGAGACTTGCTCTCTAAGCTGCCGGGAGTCGCAGATACCAGGTGGCTGCAACTGTTTATTAAAAACACAGCACTGTGCAAAATCGAAAGATGACGTATACGGTGTGACGCCTGCCCGGTGCCGGAAGGTTAATTGATGGGGTTAGACTTCGGTCGAAGCTCTTGATCGAAGCCCCGGTAAACGGCGGCCGTAACTATAACGGTCCTAAGGTAGCGAAATTCCTTGTCGGGTAAGTTCCGACCTGCACGAATGGCGTAATGATGGCCACGCTGTCTCCACCCGAGACTCAGTGAAATTGAAATCGCAGTGAAGATGCTGTGTACCCGCGGCTAGACGGAAAGACCCCGTGAACCTTTACTATAGCTTGGCACTGAACATTGACCCTACATGTGTAGGATAGGTGGGAGACGTTGAAGCAACCGCGCCAGTGGTTGTGGAGTCAATCTTGAAATACCACCCTTGTATGCTTGATGTTCTAACGTTGACCCCTTATCGGGGTTACGGACAGTGCCTGGTGGGTAGTTTGACTGGGGCGGTCTCCTCCCAAAGAGTAACGGAGGAGCACGAAGGTGGGCTAATCACGGTCGGACATCGTGAGGTTAGTGCAATGGCATAAGCCCGCTTGACTGCGAGAATGACAATTCGAGCAGGTGCGAAAGCAGGTCATAGTGATCCGGTGGTTCTGAATGGAAGGGCCATCGCTCAACGGATAAAAGGTACTCCGGGGATAACAGGCTGATACCGCCCAAGAGTTCATATCGACGGCGGTGTTTGGCACCTCGATGTCGGCTCATCACATCCTGGGGCTGAAGTCGGTCCCAAGGGTATGGCTGTTCGCCATTTAAAGTGGTACGCGAGCTGGGTTTAGAACGTCGTGAGACAGTTCGGTCCCTATCTGCCGTGGGCGTTGGATGATTGAGAGGGGCTGCTCCTAGTACGAGAGGACCGGAGTGGACGAACCGCTGGTGTTCGGGTTGTATCGCCAGATGCATTGCCCGGTAGCTAAGTTCGGAATCGATAACCGCTGAAAGCATCTAAGCGGGAAGCGAGCCTCAAGATGAGTCATCCCTAGACCTTTAAGGTCTCTAAAGGGTTGTTGAAGACTACAACGTTGATAGGTCAGGTGTGTAAGTGCTGCGAGGCATTGAGCTAACTGATACTAATTGCCCGTGAGGCTTAACCATACAACACCCAAGGGGTTTTCCTTCTCATAAGAGAAGAGACGGACTCTGCAAACGCTTGAATGCGTGTTGAGAACAACTAGTTAGATTTTCCCAGATTGCTATTTATTGTCATAAGACAATAAATAAACCAGAATTTGCTTGGCGACCATAGCGTTATGGACCCACCTGATCCCATGCCGAACTCAGTAGTGAAACGTAATAGCGCCGATGGTAGTGTGGGGTCTCCCCATGTGAGAGTAGGACATCGCCAGGCTCAAATTTCGTTTTTATCTTTTTATAAAGGTAGAGGCAACAAGTTGCATTTATGCTGAATAGACACTGCGGAGTGGTAGTTCAGTTGGTTAGAATACCGGCCTGTCACGCCGGGGGTCGCGGGTTCGAGTCCCGTCCACTCCGCCATTATTAAAGAAACCTGAATCGAAAGATTCAGGTTTTTTTTCGTCTGTATAAATGTGAAATAATGCAGAATAGATATCGTGGAGTGGCAGTGGTCTGTCACGTTGGGGGACGCGTCGATATTAGGTATTGCAAGTCCTGTCCACTTCACATTATTAAAGAAACATGGATCGAAAGATTTGTTTTTTTTAGTCTGTAGAAATAGTCATTTTATGTGGTTACTTTGACGACTTTTATTCTGAGATTATTACGATGTGCTGATTGATTATATTATTTAAATAATACTTTATTGCTCTGTTGTAATTGTGAATATTTGTGTGAGAATATTTAATAGATAGTTTTGATATTTAGTATTGCAGCTATAGTCTATTAATGTAGCAAGTTCTTCTCCGATAGGAGATATACGGTAATAGGTAAAAGATGTGTTTTTATTATAACAATTTAAGCTGTAACTGATCTTTTTAAAATGTAATTGTATGGTTTGTGTATGATTAATTTTACTTGATTCAAATTCTGTTTTTAATATTAGTCCTAAGTCCATTAAAATAACAATACTTGAATATGGTATAGAATATTGATTATATTCAATAGGATAGTTTTTATTTTTTACCAAAAAAAACATTAATTTATCTATTGTCTTTATATTTGTAACGATCTTTCTATTTTTAGTGTTATTAATCTGACAGCTTACGCTCATAATATATTGAAATAACAATGCTTCTTTATGAGTCATCGAGATTAAAATAGTAAGAGCTCTTAATGATGTTGTTCCTGGATGTATTAGCTCTTTTTTGAGAATTTGAGCCCATAAATTTTGCATTGATGAACTATAAACTTGTTTAGCCATTTTAATAAAGCGTGCTAACCAATCAGGATCTGGCTCTGTTGTCGTTTCATTATTACATTGCTCGTAAGTCAGCTTAAAGATGGTTTCAATATTATATTGTTCGCGCTGATGGTGTAGTTGTTGGCTATTAGCATATCTTTCAGTTAATGAGCGCTTATTATGAGAGCTTATTAACCCATCATAACCAAAATGTTGTGCTAAAGCATGAATACGATTCTTACTATTTGTTCGTAATCGCTTTACAGGTGTGTTTTTTGACGGTGGTTGTGTTGTTGTCATTATCAAATATCTATTAACTATTAGGCCGTTACTAATAACGGCCTACATTAATATTTCTTAAGCGGTAAATAGTCGTTATAGGTTTTTCTTTACTATTGTGATGACTTGTTTGATTTGTTGGTGGTTTAATTGTCCTTCAAATTGGAACAATATTTGTCCTTTTTGATTGAGCACAATGATGGCAGAGTTTTCTTTTTGTAGAGCCCATGTTCTTTGAACGATGCCATTGCTATCTAACACTATTGATGACCATGGATACTGTTTCTTGCTGTCTTCTGAAGCACTTTTGACAAAACCAGATGTTCCCCAGATAGCATCATCTTGGTTGATGATTGTTGTTGTTTGGTATTTTGATTCTGGAAAATGTGCGTCACTGATCGCTTTGATTAAGTTTGCATTGATCTTTTTTGCAGAACTTCTTCCAGCGATTGCCATTATGATACGAACTTTTCCTGTTAGTTGTGTACTGCGCCAAGATTGATAATTAATACTGCCATTGTTCAGTACGAGTTCACCTTCATTTGTTACTGTAACAGGTATTACTACTTTACCTTTTTCAAGATTATTCGCTTGAACGATCATTGGCATTGAAGCAATAAATATTATAGTTAATAGTGTCTTATACATAATTATCCTTGTTTATTTATGATGTTATTCGTGTCGTGAGCTTTATTTCCGCATTATTATTCTAATTTTTATCGCTAATTATTTATGCCATATTTTATATGGCAGATTGTTTGCATGTTTAATTTTTAATAAGAATCACTGCGTTTTATTAATCATGATGTGAGGATTTATGTTAAGAATATTTCAAGTATATCGCCCTATTCAAATTGCTAAGCATGTTAAGAATTTCTTTCGAGGACGGCTTTTTATTATTGGAATTGGCGGTTTTGAATTTGAAAATGGTCGATTGATCCCACCTCCATCGGCTGATCTTAAAGTATTGAGCGTAATATCTGAAGTGAATAGAGAAATTAAGATACTTTCTGTGACCATTGTTTAAATTATACAATCGTGGTGACAAATAATGGTGTTTTATGTATTGAAAAATTATAGCTATTATACTTTATTGTTAATGATTATTTTTTATGCGTATATCAATAAATGGCAAATAAAAATTTGATGGTAAGATAATTGCCATTTTCATTTTGCAATGCTTGTTGATAATATTCAGTGCACTATTAGGCTATAATTTTTAGCTAAAATGAGAATAATTACTCTAGAACTATTGAGTTGCTATGTAGGATTGTAGTCATTTAAGGCGCTCTGATTATTATTGTAAGAGTTGTTGGGCGTTAAACAAATAAGACTAATAGGATGCGTTATTAATGACACATATATGAATTGAGTGATTTATTGTCAATAATATTTGTAGCTATTGTTGGTATAGATCTACACCATTTGCCAAAATAGACCGTGTGAATGAATCTAATTTTTTCCAATAAGCATAATTCGAATGAATAAAGTTTATCAGTGGCTGGGTGTTGCATCTTTTGCCTTAGTATTATCAAGTCCGGCTATGGCGGCATCTCTTAAAGTTAAGGGATTAAACAGTAGCCTTGAAGATAATGTCGATGCTTATTTATCGGCTATTTCTAAAAGTGATTATAGTAATACCTTACGTTTTCAAGAGCAGGTTAAATCTGAAATCAGTCAAGCATTACAAGCATTGGGCTATTACCAGCCGACATATGACTATCAGGTTAAAGGGAGTGGCAAAAAGACGGATATAATTGTAACCGTTGATGCTGGCCCTCGTACTCATATTAGCCAAAGTAATATCATTATTACTGGGGATGCGAAAGATGATCCTGCTTTTATTTCATTATTGAAAAATAGCGGATTAGGCGTTGGAATGGCGCTTAATCAGGGTAAATATGAAGCCTTAAAATCAGCGTTACAAAGCCTGGCAGTGCGTCGCGGTTACTTTGATGCTGAGCTAAAGAAAAGTGAATTAGGTGTTATTCCTACCCGTAATGAAGCGATCATTACGATAGATTTTGATTCTGGGCGTCGTTATACCTTTGGTGATACCAACTTTACCGGGAGTCAAATCAAAGATGAACGCCTTCGTTCAATGATTCCTTATACTGAAGATGAACCTTATTTAGCCTCTAAATTAGGGCTGTATAATGAACGCTTATCTAATGTTGGCTGGTTTTCATCTATTTATGTCGGTGGTGATGTTACTAAACGTAAGGATGATAAAATTCCGATTGAGGTTGCTTTAACTCCTCAAGTTAGAAACCAAATTGAAACAGGTATTGGTTTTTCAACTGATACGGGTCCACGCCTAAAATTTAATTGGAAAAAACCATGGATCACCAGTAATGGTCACAGTTTTTACCTTAAATCTGAGATATCGAAAGAACAACCAAAGCTTGAAGCTGCTTATAAAATCCCATTAGATGATGTTTTAAATAATTACTATCAAATTGTTGGTGGCATTCGTTATGTTGATAGCCACGATACAATCAGCACACAACTAGGGTTAGGTGTTGAACGACACTGGAAGTTAAGCTCTGGGTGGGAACGCACTGTTTCACTGCATTGGCTTAATGAAAAGTATAAGCAAGGTGGTGATGAGAGTGGTACTTTCAATGTCTTCTTGCCAGGGCTTTCTTACAGTAAGAGTCACTTTACTGGCGGTGTATTCCCAACGTCTGGTAGTAAGTATAATTTTTCCGTTGAATTTGCAGATAAGTCGTTAGGTTCCAATACGAGCTTAATCCGTATACAAGCAAAATCGGCATGGATTCGCACCTTAAGTGAAAACCAACGAGGCCTTTTCCGTATTGCGGGGGGAGCTGTACTAGCAGATAACATTCGTGATATTCCACCATCATTACGCTACTTTATTGGTGGTGATAATAGTATTCGAGGCTATGGTTATGAGTCTATTTCACCACGTAACGATTTAGGTCGTATGGTCGGTGGTCAATATATGGCGACTAGCAGTATTGAATACCAATACCGTTTATATAACGATTGGTGGGGTGCTTTATTTTATGATTATGGTTCGACATGGAATGACAACAAACCAGATTGGATGCGAGGTACTGGTTTCGGTGTTCGTTGGGCATCTCCAGTGGGGCCGGTTCGTATTGACTTTGCTTGGGGGCTTGATAAACCCGACAAGGACAAGTTTCAACTTCACTTTTCTTTAGGGCCTGAATTATGATCTGGGTGAAGCGCATATCCCTGACTCTTTTAGCAATTTTATTGTTTTTAGTGATCGCCATTGCGGTGATCTTATATACCCCTGCAGGGTTAAAATTTGCTAGCTGGGGAGCGCAAAAAGCGTTACCTACATTATCTATAGGTGAAACTTCAGGCTCTCTATTACGCGGCTTTCAAGTTGATAATGTACGTTATCAAGATAGCAATATGAACTTAGCTGTTAATCGGTTGAATCTAACCTTGGATGATCGCTGTTTATTGACGCCTGAAATTTGTATTTCAAATGTAGGGGTTAATGGCGTTAAGTTTTCAATGCCAACATTACCGCCAACAACTGAGCCTGAACAACCATCAAAACCGGTAACTGAAATCAGTCTGCCTATTCCTATTAAAGTTGATCACGTTACTTTAGATAATATTGATCTTGATATCTTATCGAATAAGGTGAATTGGCAACATTTTTCTACTGCCGCGACGGTTATTGGCAGCCATGTCATATTAAAGCCAACCGACTGGGATAATATTAAGTTAGCACTTGCTCCTGCGAAAAAGCCTGTAAAATCGAAAGCAAAGCCAAAAGTAAAGGTTAAGGCTAAATCTGATGCTACTGTTATCACGTTGCCTGATGTCGTATTACCAATGTCGTTTGATATTGAACGTTTTACTATTAAAAATTTCGAATTAGAAGGTAAAACACCACAAAAAGTATCTTTACTTGAGGTGATAGCATCAGGAAAAGGGAGTGAAATTAACCTTAAAAAGTTACAGCTTGATGCACCACAAGCGAATTTAAAAGCACAGGCACAAGTAACATTAGCCGGTGATTATCCTTTAACGTTAAATGCTGATGCTAATATCGCAATGAAGCCGGTTAGTGGTCAAACACTGACGTTAAAAGCGAGTGGTTCATTACAAAAGCTCGTTGTTGATGCGCAACTTAAAGGCAAATTAGACGCTATTGTTAAAGGCAAGTTATCACCATTAAAGGCGGATTTTCCATTTGATGTGGCAATCTCTAGTCAACATTTACAATGGCCAATCGATAAGTCGGCTGAGTTTACTGTTGATAAGACTAATATTGATGCGAAAGGTAGTTTAAACGGGTTTACATTTAATGCGAAAAGTAACATTGATGGTAAACCAATGCCGGCAGTGAAGTTTGCTCTTAATGGTAAAGGTGACCTAAATAAGGTCGACCTTTCATCATTAAAAATTAATACCTTAGGTGGTGTTATCACGGGCAATGCAAAAGCAAGCTGGAAAGATTTAGTCAATTGGAGTGGGCAACTACAATTTGCTGATATTCAACCGGGTTTACAGTGGCCTGCGGCACAAGGCAATGTTAGTGGTAAGCTCGCCACTTCTGGTGGTTTAACCAAACAAGGTGGTTGGTTTGTTAAATTGCCACAGTTGGCTGTTAACGGCACCATCATGAAACAAGCTTTAACATTGGTTGGTAAGTTAGATGCTTCTGATATTAATGGCAAAGGGGATCTATTACAGGTTAATACTCCTGGGTTAACTTTAAAACATGGTCCTAATGGGATGATGGTAAAAGGTCAACTTGATAAGACTTGGAACATGGTAGCTAATATTGATGCGCCAAATTTATCTAAATCATTAAAAGGCCTTCATGGTGCTGTTAATGGTGATGTTATGTTATCTGGCAGTATGGCAACTCCTGATATTAAGCTTGATTTGCAAGGGAATGATTTAGGTTGGCAACAGTTAGCAAGCTTAGCTTCGTTTAACCTTAAAGGTAATGTGACGCCTTTACCTAATATGAAAGCGAATGTCAGTTTGACTGCTGCAAAAGGTAAATATGGCACAACATCCCTTGATGATCTTAATATTCTATTTAAAGGCACTGAGCAACAGCATAGTCTAAGTGTTAATGCGAAAGGTGATCCTGTTGGTGCTAATTTATTGATCAATGGTGACTTTAATAAAAAAACTGGCTGGAAAGGTACGTTAGTTAAAGGTGATATTAGTACACCTGTTGGTAACTGGGTACTTAATCATTCGACCTTGATTAGCTATGATCTTAAAACCGCAATGGCAAATGTTGGTGCGCATTGTTGGCAACAAGGGCAAGCGGGGATTTGTTTAACTAACGATCTTAGCGCTGGAGCATCAGGCCAAGCACAGTTAGCTATTCGTAAATTTAACTTTGATTTGTTAAAACCGTTCCTACCGCCAGAATTAAAACTGACGGGTGAGCTTGGTGCAAATGTTGATGCCAAATGGGCACCCAAAGCTCCCCCTTATCTAAAAGCGAATATCATTATGCCTGCTGGCGGCATTCGTCAACAGATGAGTAGTGACGAGCAGCCGCTAACGTTGGGCTGGGATAAAGTAACCGTTAATGCGGATATGCAAGATAACGTATTAAATGCAAATTGGTTAGTTGCGATTAAGAATAATGGTGATCTAAGTGGTCGCGCAAGGATCACCAATCTGCAAGGTGATAAACAGATTAATGCCAATGTTAAGCTTGATCGTTTTACCTTAGGGTTCCTTGAGCCGATGATCAAAGATTATCATAAGTTTGATGGTCAAGTTGATACGAACTTAACAGTGACCGGACCTATCTTGCATCCTGCGGTTAATGGCTTATTACAAGTGTCTAAACTAGAGGCAACAGGACGTAAAGTACCATTAGATATTAAAAATGCAGATATCAAACTGGCCTTTAATGGTTATAACGCCACTCTAATGGGTAATATTTATACGCCAGATGGACAGTTATTGCTACGAGGTACTGGTGATTGGCAGGATATGAAAGCTTGGAAAACAAAGCTGAATATTAATGGTAAAGAGTTAAAGGTAAGTGTACCGCCAATGGTTGCATTGAAGGTATCACCAGATTTAACCATTGAAGCTTCGCCAACAATGGCTGAAATTACCGGAAAAATTGGTATTCCGTGGGGACGTATCACGGTTAATCAGTTACCTAAATCAGCGGTGAGAGTCTCAAAAGATCAAGTGATCTTAAAAGATGACATGCAGCCATTAAAAGAAAAATCAGAAGTACCATTTGATATTAAGACCAATATTTTTGTACATATTGGTGATGATGTTAAATTGTCTGCTTTTGGTTTAAAAGCCGGCCTGTTAGGTGATTTAAACGTTCGCCAAGCAGGTAAAGGGCCGATGATTTATGGTGAAGTTAATATTGCCAAGGGATCGTATTACCGTGCATTAGGACAAGAGCTATCGATTCGTAAAGGGCAAATTTTGTTTAATGGCCCAGCAGAACAGCCTTATCTTTCTATCGAGGCGATTCGAGATCCTGATAATGTTGAAGATGATGTGATTGCTGGTGTACGTGTTACTGGCCCTGCTGATAAACCTGAAGTAAATATCTTCTCTGATCCAGCAATGCCACAACAAAATGCCTTGTCATATATTCTAACCGGTAAGAATCTTGATTCTGAAAACTCGGGCGATAATAGTGCAATGACAACGGCATTGATTGGTATGGGCTTGGCACAAAGTGGCCAATTAGTCGGTGATGTTGGCGAGGCCGTGGGCGTTAAAGATCTTAGCTTATCAACATCTGGTGCGGGTGATGATTCGCAAGTGACGATCAGTGGTTATATTGCTCCAGGGTTACAAGTGAAGTACGGGGTGGGTATTTTTAACCAAGTGGATGAATTTACTTTGCGCTACCGATTATTGCGGAATTTATATGTTGAAGCAGTTTCTGGTCTTGATCAGACTGTGGATTTACTTTACCAATTTGAATTTAATTAATCACAACCTGATGCTTTAGCGTCAGTATCCTGATAATGAAAGGCCCGATTAGTAATAATCGGGCTTTTTTTTATCATGTTATTATGGGATTGGTTGTGTTGCTTTGAGATCTTGATAATTACGCCCATTATATACTGCGGTGTATCCTAGCTCTTGTAAGCTTGTTGCTGCTATTTCTGCTCGTCGACCTGATTTACAATAAAGTAAGATTGGTTGCTCTTTATCTTTATAGGTCGTCACTATGGCTGCAATATCTTGGTAAGGGACATTAATTGCTGAAGTTAGATGGCCTTGTGAAAATTCATTTGGTGTTCTAACGTCGATAATGACATGCGGTTGTTGTTGCTGTAGTTGCCAAAATTGTTGGACAGAAACATTCTGGGCATAAGTTATTGGAACGATAGCGGTAAGACTAAATATGGTTATCAACAATTTATATTGTAGAGTGTGTTTCATGGCGTTGATCGCTATTTTTGTGCACGTTCAAATGAGGTGATGATTTCTTCTTTTGCTGCCGTTACATTTTCCCAACCATCAATTTTGACCCACTTATTGGCTTCTAATTCTTTGTAATGTTCAAAAAAGTGAACTATTTGTGCTTTCAATAAGCTTGGTAGATCATCGATATTCTGAATATGATCATATTCAGAGCTGAGTTTACTATGAGGAACTGCGACAATTTTGGCATCTTCACCTGATTCATCAGTCATTTTTAATACCCCAATTGGACGACAACGAATCACTGATCCTGTCAGTAATGGATATGGTGTTGGTACTAAGACATCGACAGGATCGCCATCAAGAGAAAGAGTATGGTTAATATAGCCATAGTTACATGGATAAAACATTGGTGTTGATGTAAATCTATCAACAAAAATAGCCCCACTGGCTTTATCGACTTCGTACTTAATTGGATCGGCATTGGCGGGAATTTCAATAATCACATTGATATCGTGAGGAATATCTTGACCTGCTGTTACTTTATTTAAACTCATGACTGATCTCTTTGTTGTTAATTAAATGTTAATGGTGTTGAGGTTATCATGATTGATATTAAAAACAACCGTCGTCATGGCGCAGCTGTTGAGGTACAAACGACAGCTGAATATATTGCTGACACTATCAAGGTGGTTAAGACCACCTTGAACATTAGTGATTATGATTCATCGACTTCATGAAGGAAAGCTTCTACTTTGTTGACCATGTTGGTTGAGCCAACAAAAAAAGGTACCCGTTGATGCAATTCTGTTGGCACGAGATCTAAAATACGTTGTTGGCCATTAGTAGCCCGTCCTCCTGCTTGTTCAATTAATAATGCCATCGGATTACATTCATACAGTAACCGTAACTTTCCATTTGGGTAACTGGCAGTACTTGGGTAAAGGTAGATGCCACCTTTTAATAGATTACGATGGAAATCAGCGACTAACGACCCAATGTAACGTGATGTATAAGGACGGTTATCTTGTGGTGCATATTCTTGGCAGAATTTGATGTATTTTTTAACACCTAATGGAAAGCGAATATAGTTACCTTCATTGATGGAATAGATATTGCCATCAACAGGAATTTGCATATTTTCATGAGAGAGGCAAAATACACCGAGTGAGGGATCATAAGTAAAACCATGTACACCATTACCTGTGGTGTAAACTAGCATGGTGGATGAACCGTAGATAACATAACCGGCAGCTACTTGGCGATGCCCTGGTTGCAGAAAATCAACCTCTGTTGCGGGGGAGCCAACGGGGGATATACGGCGATAAATAGAGAAAATTGTACCGACAGAGACATTAACATCGATGTTAGATGAACCATCAAGAGGATCCATTAGTACCACATATTTAGCATCTCGGTTTAACTGTCGATTAAAGCTAACTGCTTGATCTTCTTCTTCACTGGCAATACCGCACACTTGATCGCGTGCTTCTAATGCGGCTTTAAATTTGTCATTAGCATAAAGATCAAGTTTTTGTTGTTCTTCACCTTGTATGTTTTCTGTGCCTACGGCTCCTGTTATATCAGCTAATCCGGCTTTATTGATTTCGCGATTTACGATTTTAGCCGCCAGTTTTATCGAGCCGAGCAGTGAGGATAGTTCGCCACTGGCATGAGGAAAATCACTCTGTTTCTCGACAATAAATTCACCAAGCGTTCTAATATCGGTCATAAACAATCCTTGCATTATGTTGTCATAAGAAGATGTAGGTTCAGTTGTATACTTGTTGGATCTCAACTTGTAATGAGAGCGAATGCCTCACAGTATTTTTTGTTATATAAAGAATTGTATATAAAGATCTTTTTTATGGTAACGAAGTAACGTCAAAGCGTGACATTAATAAAATTTAAGGATGGAAACAGCAGTTATGCATATTCATATTTTAGGTATTTGTGGAACATTTATGGGAGGCGCTGCCACATTAGCAACTAAGCTGGGCCATAAAGTGACTGGTTCTGATGTCAATGTATATCCGCCGATGAGTACGATGCTTGAGTCTCAAGGTATTGAAATAATTCAAGGATATGATCCAGAACAATTAAAGCCTGCGCCTGATTTAGTGGTCATTGGTAACGCCATGAGCCGTGGTAATCCATGTGTTGAATATGTGCTTAATAATAATTTACGTTATACCTCGGGCCCACAATGGCTACAGGATTATTTATTGCATGATCGCTGGGTTATGGCAGTGGCTGGCACCCATGGTAAAACCACAACCGCGAGTATGTTAGCGTGGATCTTAGATGATTGTGGTTATCAACCCGGTTTTCTTGTTGGGGGAGTGCTTGGAAACTTTGGTGTTTCTGCTCGTCTTGGCGAAAGTATGTTCTTCGTTGTTGAAGCTGATGAATATGACAGTGCTTTTTTTGATAAACGTTCGAAGTTTGTTCATTATCATCCTCGCACATTGATCATGAATAACCTTGAGTTTGATCACGCTGATATTTTTGATGACTTAAAAGCCATTCAACGCCAATTCCATCATTTAGTACGTACAGTGCCTGGTAATGGACGTATTTTAGCGCCGCATGGCGTGAAAAATATTGATGAGACATTAGCAATGGGCTGCTGGAGTGAGCTGGAATATATCGGTGATGATGGTCATTGGCGTGCAGATAAAAAGTTAGCTGATGGCAGTGTGTTTGATGTTTATCTTGATGATCAATTAGTCGGCACTGTCGATTGGGCATTAGTCGGCGACCATAATGTCAATAATGCCTTAATGGCCATTGCAGCGGCTCGACACGTTGGAGTTACCGCGAATTTAGCGTGTGATGCATTAGCTAAATTTATCAATACTAAGCGTCGATTAGAGTATAAAGGTGAGGTAAATGGTATTACGGTTTATGATGATTTTGCTCATCATCCAACGGCGATTGAATTAACATTAGGTGGATTAAGAGCTAAATTACCTCAGTCTCGTATTCTTGCTGTACTTGAACCGCGTTCAAATACCATGAAATTAGGGGTGCATAAGCATGATTTAGCGCCAGCCTTAGCTGCCGCAAATGAAGTGTTTTTATTTCAGCCTGATAACATTCCATGGTCAGTGCAGGAAATTGCCGATCAATGTCCTCAACCTGCATTTTGTAGTGATAACATTGATACGCTGGTGGCGAATATTGTTGAATCGGCACAAGTTGGTGATACGATTTTAGTGATGAGTAATGGTGGTTTTAGTGGTATTCATGACAAACTATTAGCGGCATTAACTGCAAAATAAAGTGAGAGATAATGACAAATAAACAGATAACATTAGCATGGACGGGCGCGTCTGGTGCACCTTATGGTTTGCGTTTACTTGAATGCTTGTTAGCTGCAGATTATCAGGTTTATCTGTTGATTTCATCTGCTGCTCGAGTGGTATTAGCGACCGAACATGGACTTAAATTATCGGCGGCACCAGCAACGGCACAGCAACAGTTAGTGGCACATTTACAGTGTCCTGCTGAACAGCTGGTGGTGTGTGGTAAAGAAGATTGGTTTTCACCGGTAGCATCGGGATCGGCGGCGCCAAAACAAATGGTAATTTGTCCGTGTTCAGCATCAACATTGGCATCCGTGGCTTATGGAATGTCTAATAACTTGCTTGAGCGGGCTGCGGATGTGGTTATTAAGGAGCGTGGTCAGTTACTGCTGGTGATTCGAGAAACGCCATTTTCAAGTATTCATTTAGAAAATATGCTTAAGTTATCGCAACTGGGGGTGACGATTATGCCTGCGGCTCCGGGGTTTTATCATCAACCGCAAACCATTGATGATTTGGTTGATTTTATGGTGGCTCGAATATTAGATCATTTAAATATTGAGCAGGGTTTGGTGCCGCGTTGGGGATATGATCAACGTTAACCGTGAGCATGTCGCGATTAACATGAGTTAAGCACGATAAAAACGAAGGGTCTATATTTCTTGAGCAATTATGCTGATGCCATATAAAGTTAGATAGACCCTAATCGTCGGTCAATCAGTTGCTGTAATCAAACAGCTCACACACTGATTCATAAAGCTCATCAGTGGTGATGTTATTGGTCGGTGTGATAAAGATAGTATCATCACCCGCAACAACACCAAGGATCCCTTCTGCTCTACCTAAAGAATCTAATAGACGCGCAATGACTTGTGCAGCACCAGGACCGGTGTGGATCACAACTAATGCGCTGTTAAAGCCAACTTCCATTACTAGTTCTTTTAATGGGCTTGTAATTGTTGGTACGCCAAGTTCAATCGGTAAACAATACACCATTTCCATTTTGGCATTGCGAGTACGTACTGCACCAAATTTTGTTAGCATGCGAGAGACTTTTGATTGGTTAATATTATCAAAACCCTGTGCTTTTAATGCATCAACAATCTCACCTTGAGAACTGAACTTTTCTTCTTTTAAAATTAATTTAAACGCTTTAACTAAACGTTCTTGCTTATCTGAATTTCGCATAAGTAAATATTATCTACAGGGACGAGGTGAGCCATTTTTGCATAACCTGTGACTCACTGGCAAACAAAGTGCATCAAAATAAATATGTGAAATCGCATTTTTAGCGTATATAAAATTTTTTATTGTGACTCTTGTCATTGTTTTATCATGACTAATTAGATGAAACCCACGAAAGGCGAGTCACGATTAAATTTATAATTTATTTGTCTGATAAAAGCGTTTGAGTGCATTTTTATGGGATTCTGCGTTACTTCGCAAAGCGAGTCGGAGATGATTGTATTTTTTTTTTGCTTAATATAACGTCCATAGATTGTTATTCAGTTACTACGATTATTAACTGGATCAGATTGTACCCACGTCAATAAATATACTTCTATCGTAAAGGAGAACGAATATGAAAGTTGCTGTAATTGGTGCGGCTGGTGGTATTGGTCAAGCATTAGCGTTGCTATTGAAAAACCGTTTACCTGCAGGCTCAGATCTTGCTTTATATGATATAGCTCCAGTAACACCCGGTGTTGCGGCTGATTTAAGTCATATCCCAACACCTGTAGCAATTAAAGGGTATTGTGGGGACGATCCAACACCAGCATTGGAAGGGGCTGATGTTGTGCTTATTTCTGCGGGTGTGGCACGTAAACCTGGAATGGATCGTGCCGATTTGTTCAATGTTAATGCTGGTATTGTTAAATCATTGGCTGAAAAAATTGCGGTAGTATGTCCAACAGCTTGTGTTGGTATTATTACAAATCCGGTCAATACCACAGTTGCAATTGCTGCTGATGTACTCAAAAAAGCGGGTGTATACGATAAGCGTAAGTTATTTGGTATCACAACATTAGATGTGATTCGTTCTGAAACATTTGTAGCAGAGCTTAAAGGTATTTCTCCGTGTGATATTCGTGTTCCTGTTATTGGCGGCCACTCGGGTGTGACAATTTTACCATTGCTATCACAAGTTGAAGGTATAAGCTTTACTGAAGACGAAGTTAAAGCATTAACCCCACGTATTCAAAACGCAGGTACGGAAGTTGTGGAAGCTAAAGCGGGTGGTGGCTCTGCAACGTTATCTATGGGTCAAGCGGCATGTCGCTTTGGCTTAGCCATGGTACGTGCGCTACAAGGCGAGCAAGGTGTGGTTGAATGCGCTTACGTTGAAGGCGATGGTCAGCATACACGTTTCTTCGCTCAACCTGTGTTATTGGGTAAAGAAGGTATTGAGGAAGTAATGGATTACGGCAACTTAAGTGCGTTTGAACAAAATGCCTTAGAAAGCATGCTTGAAACATTACGTGCAGATATCGCGCTTGGTGAAGAGTTTGCGGCTAAATAAGTCACAGTTCTACTAAGCTTAAAAAAGTAAACATAAAAAAAGCGGCTTAATTAAAAAGCCGCTTTTTTGTGTTCTAAAGAGTGTGAATGTTAATAATAGCGTTCACAGCCATTATGTAATTGAGGCTGTTCGATAAGATCGGCGACGTCAATCGACTGTAATTGATGATCCTGACCGTGTTCAATGATCGCTGAATGATATTGATGATCGATGCCGATCACTTTTCCTACCCCGTGATGAGATTCTACCCACATACCCGTTGTTAAATGATTAATATCCATGATCGCCTTCTTGGTCTACAGCTCATAAAATGATGTGATAGCTATAGTATAGATCATGATTGATCGTGACCTTGGTATTGAACGCGAGGTATAAAAAAACCTGCCTTTAAAAAGACAGGTTTGATAATATAGGGGGAATAGATTATTTTTTACGTTGCACAGCCATATGAGCAAGCGTAATCAGTGCTTGTTTATAATCTGACTCAGCAATAGGGGCTAGTGCGGCAATGGCTTTCTGGGCTTCTTGTTCTGCACGTTGTTGGGTATACTCCAACGAGCCGTGTTGACGCATACAAGCCAGAATTGCATCAAGCTTATCCATACCATTAGCATGCACAATAGCGTCTCTAATCATTGCTGATTGCGCTTGATCGCCATGATGCATAGCATGCAATAATGGCAATGTGGGTTTACCTTCTGCAAGATCATCGCCAACGTTCTTACCCATTTCTTTGCCATCGGCAACATAGTCAAGAACATCATCAATTAATTGGAAAGCCGTCCCTAAATAACGACCATACTCTTGCAATGCGATTTCAACTTCCGCAGATGCATCAGCGATGATCGCTGCAATTTGAGTTGATGCTTCAAATAAACGTGCTGTTTTTGAGTAGATCACCTGCATGTAGCTTGTTTCTGTGGTGTCGGGATCATTACAGTTCATTAACTGTAGCACTTCACCTTCGGCGATCACATTAGTTGCTTCACTCATGATGTCAAGGATCCTTAATGATCTTAGGCTTGTCATCATTTGAAAAGAGCGCGTATAGATGTAATCACCAACTAACACACTGGCCGCATTTCCGAAAGCTGCGTTGGCGGTTTCTTTACCACGACGCATATCTGATTCATCAACCACATCATCATGAAGCAATGTGGCAGTGTGAATAAATTCAACAAAAGCAGCGGCTGTGGTGTGTTTATCACCGTCATAGCCAAGTGCGCGGGCTGTTAATACAGCCAGCATAGGGCGAATACGTTTTCCACCACTGTTTACAATGTAGAATCCGAGTTGATTAATCAGGGCTACATCTGAGTTCAGTTGCGCCTGTATCTTCGCGTCGACTTCCGCCATATCGTTGGCGGTGAGCGCTTGGATAGCTTTAAAATCCATTATACGTCCAGCAAGATTGTTAGCCGCGTAGGGCGGAAAATATTTCGAATTGATACGTGAATCTTACACTAAAATAACCATATCGTCATAACCTCAAATACAGCTATTTCAAACAGTTTTTGTGCTGGGTAGCTTTTCACCAATTTTCTTTCGAGAATGGCTTGCCACAAAGTCTCTTTTCGCGTAACATTCGCGCCCTATTGATGACAAGATTAAGCGCATACCCATTGCCCATTTTAGACGTGGCAAATGGCCTATGCGGAGAAGCGGAGTAAGACATGTACGCTGTTTTCCAAAGTGGTGGTAAACAACACCGTGTAAGCGAAGGCCAAACCTTACGCTTAGAAAAACTAGACGCTGAAACTGGCGCTAGCATTGAATTTGACTCAGTACTTTTAGTAGCTAATGGCGAAGAAGTATCTGTAGGCGCACCTTTTGTAGCTGGCGGTAAAGTAACTGCTGAAGTTGTTACTCACGGTCGTGGCGATAAAGTAAAAATCGTTAAGTTCCGTCGTCGTAAGCACTCTCGTAAGCAAATGGGCCACCGTCAGTGGTTCACTGAAGTCAAAATTACTGGCATCAGCGCTTAATAACAGGAGAATTTAAAGATGGCACATAAAAAAGCTGGCGGTTCTACTAATAACGGCCGTGATTCAGAAAGCAAACGCCTAGGTGTTAAGCGTTTTGGTGGCGAGTCTGTATTAGCAGGCAACATCATCGTTCGTCAACGTGGTACTAAGTTCCACGCTGGCACAAACGTTGGCCTAGGTAAAGACCACACTCTATTCGCTCTATCTGACGGTAAAGTGAAGTTTGAAGTTAAAGGTCCTAAAAACCGTAAATTCGTATCTATCGACGCTGAATAATTTTCAGAATCGACACGAATATTAAAGCCCTGCCTTTTTGGCGGGGCTTTTTATATCTGGAGGGTTTATGATTAATAGCAACCCCATGATTGGTTTTTTTCTCGCAATGACAACCGCCGTTTTTTGGGGCGCATTACCCATTGCAATGAAACAAGCCGTAGAAGTGATGGATCCTTTTACGATCGTTTGGTATCGCTTTCTTGTTGCAGCATTTGGCCTTGGCCTTTTTTTAATGTGGCGCAAGCAACTACCGATTATATCAAATCTTGGGAGAATGAGTTGTGTGGTGCTTGCCATCGGCAGCTTGGGTCTTGCAGGGAACTTTGTGCTGTATAACAGCTCATTGAAATATTTAAACCCTCACGTTGTACAAGTTATTATCCAATTAGCGCCGGTGATGCTATTAGTATCAAGTGCTTGGGTGTTTAAAGAGAAATTAGGTCGGCATCAAGTTGTGGGAGTCATTGCTCTCATTGGTGGTTTGATCCTATTCTTTAATGAACGGCTTATTGAGCTGTTTACCAGTTTTTCTGGCTATACTGTAGGTGTTAGCCTTGCTGTTACCGCAGCGTTAGTATGGGTTGTTTATGGCCTAGCTCAGAAGTGGCTATTACGGCAATTTTCATCAGCACAAATATTACTGATGATTTATATCATATGTGCTGTAATACTGACCCCAATGGCACAACCACAACAAATTTTCGCAATGGATAACCGCCAATTAGGGATGTTGTTATTCTGTTGTATTAATACGCTTGTTGGCTATGGTGCATTTGCAGAAGCAATGTCACGTTGGCAAGCATCACAAGTGAGTGCGGTGATTACACTGACTCCCTTGTTTACGATATTATTTGTCGATCTTGCGAGTTTGGCTTGGCCACAATATGTTGCGACGGTCTCTTTAAATATATGGGGCTATCTCGGTGCTATAGTTGTGGTAGGTGGCGCTGTTTGTTGTGCTATAGGCCATAAGTTTATTAGCCCAAGCAAATAGCCAAGGTCCATGAAATAATTACTACGCGGTGATATGTGCTAAATGCCTTCATCGCAGTATGTTAAACGCCACAGTGCGGAGAAAAAAATGAAGTTTATAGATGAAGCGGTTATTCGCGCCGATGCCGGTGATGGCGGTAATGGTGTAGTAAGTTTTCGTACTGAAAAGTACATTCCTCGTGGCGGCCCTGACGGCGGTGACGGCGGCGATGGTGGTGATGTTTACCTATACGCTGATGAAAACTTCAATACACTGATTGATTACCGTTTTGAACGTTTCCATGCCGCTGAGCGTGGTGAAAACGGCCGTGGCGGTAACTGTACTGGTAAACGCGGTGCGGATGAAGTATTAACAGTACCTGTAGGTACACGTGCTATCGATGAAGATACGGGCGAAGTGATTGCCGATCTTACTGAGCATGGTATGAAAGTGATGGTTGCTAAAGGCGGTTTCCACGGCCTAGGTAACACCCGCTTTAAATCATCTGTAAACCGTGCACCACGTCAAAAGAGTATGGGCAGTAAAGGTGAAATTCGTCACTTACGCCTAGAACTGCTACTTTTAGCTGATGTGGGTATGCTAGGTTTGCCTAATGCGGGTAAATCTACCTTTATTCGCGCTGTATCATCTGCTAAGCCAAAAGTAGCTGATTACCCGTTCACTACCCTTGTTCCAAGCTTGGGTGTGGTACGTGTCGATGCAGAGCGTAGTTTTGTTGTTGCCGATATTCCTGGTCTAATCGAAGGTGCTGCTGACGGTGCTGGCTTGGGTATTCGCTTCTTGAAGCACCTTGAGCGTTGTCGTGTGTTATTACACATGGTTGATCTGCTTCCTGCCGACGGTTCTGATCCAGTAGAGAATGCCTTTACTATCATCAATGAACTTGAGCAATACAGCGATAAACTTGGTAATAAGCCTCGTTGGATCGTATTTAACAAAGCAGATCTTCTTGATGAAGAACAAGCACAAGAAAAGATCACTGAAGTGCTTGAAGCATTAGCATGGGAAGGCAAACACTATAGTATCTCAGCGTTAAACCGCATTGGTACTAAAGAGCTGACTTATGATCTGATGGCTGCTATCGAGGCTCTACCTCGTGTTAAGTATGAAATTGAAGAGCAGAAAGAAGATAAAGTCGACTTTAAGTGGGATGATTACCACGCTGAACAAATTAAGAAAGTTCAGGATGAAGACGACGATGATGATTGGGATGACTGGAATGAAGATGATTACGATGTAGAAATCATCTATAAGCCATAAGCCATAAGCCATTATCGGCGACATGCATAAGAAGCCATACCGTTGAGGTGTGGCTTTTTTTTGTGCTTAATCAACACGCGTGGTAGTGGGTTAGGTATGCTAGTTATTCTGAAATGATTTTTATAATGGATTGTAAATGGATATCAACATGGAGAGGGTCTTGCTACCGTTGAGCGAAACCCAGCAACGGAAAGTGACTCGGTTGGCAATAGAGGCGGGACAGCGGTTATTACAGCATGGCGCTGAGAGTACCGTAATTATGGATGTTACCCGTCGATTGGGATTAGCGCTTGGTGTCGAGCATGTTGAGGTGTCATTATCGGCCAGTTCGATGGTGATCAGTACTCGCCATTTAGGTTGTTGTATTACCACTACTCGACGTTGCCAAGACGGCGGGATTAACATGCAAATAGTGACCGATATTCAACGAATTTGTATTCTTGTTGAGCGGGGTTTATTGGATGACAATGACGTTCAACATCGTTTAGAAAACCTCAAAACTCAACGTTACAATCGCTGGTTAGTGGTGGTTATGATAGGTCTATCTTGCGCCGCATTTAGCCGTTTAGCAGGTGGTGATTGGCCAGTATTTTTACTGACTTTTTGTGCCTCTTCTGTCGGAATGTATGTTCGCCAACAAATCGCCAGTTACCATTTTAATCCACTGCTTAATTTTGGGGTGACAGCGTTTGTAACCACGCTCATTTCAGGCCTTGGTGAAGTGTATAATATTGGTGCTCAACCGTTT
This sequence comes from Photobacterium piscicola, assembly GCF_046058925.1. Lineage (NCBI taxonomy): Bacteria > Pseudomonadati > Pseudomonadota > Gammaproteobacteria > Vibrionales > Vibrionaceae > Photobacterium > Photobacterium piscicola. The sequence continues at coordinate 3,098,871 of NZ_CP175534.1, read as the reverse complement.
TTAGCTATGGCTTCATCGGTATTGATGTTAGTGCCTGGTTTTCCATTAATTAATGCTGTGGCTGATATGGTAAAAGGCTTTCCAAGTATGGGGTTAGCCCGTTGGACCATGGCAAGTTTATTAACCTTATCGACCTGCATGGGCATCATCGCTGCGATGAATGTCTTGGGAGTATGGGGGTGGTTACTATGACATTAATGGTGGCATTACTGAATGATATGTTACTGGCGATGATTCCTGCTTTGGGATTTGCATTGGTGTTTAATGTACCTCAAAAAGCGTTAAAATATTGCGCTATTGGTGGCGCAATTGGCCATGGAACACGGTTTCTATTAATGCATTGGGGGCTTTCGATTGAATGGTCGACGCTTGCGGCGGCAACCTTAGTTGGCATGATTGGTGTGCATTGGTCGCACCGCTTTTTAGCCCACCCTAAAGTGTTTACGGTGGCGGCATTGATCCCTATGGTGCCTGGAGTGTTTGCCTTTAAAGCGATGATTGCTATCGTTGAAATTAACCATCGGGGTTTTTCGTTAGCCTTATGGGGATTGATGATCGATAACGTGCTAAAAGCGGTATTTATTGTTGCTGCACTAGCGATTGGGTTAGCTATGCCAGGGTTATTATTTTATCGTCGCCGTCCTGTGGTATAACTACGACAGAATGACAAGATGAATACTGGCAACGTAAATGGAGATGCAAAAATGAAGATCAGTATGATCGCTGCAATGGCTCACCAACGGATCATTGGTAAAGAGAATAGCATACCATGGCATTTACCCGCTGATTTTGCATGGTTTAAGCATTGCACGCTAGGTAAACCGATAGTGATGGGACGTAAAACCTTTGAATCAATTGGACGACCATTACCGGGACGATTAAACATTGTTATTAGCCGTAATCCTGATTTTTATGCAGAAGGGATCACTGTCGTTAGTGATATGGCGGCTGCAAAATTAGCCGCAGGTGATGCACCTGAGCTAATGATCATTGGTGGCGGCAGTATTTATCAAGCGTGTTTACCGATAGCGGATAGATTATATTTAACCTTTATTGATGCTGATATTGATGGCGGTGATACCCAATTTCCTGAGTGGGGTGATCATTGGCATCGCGTTGAAAGTCAGCATTATGATGCCGATGATAAAAATGCTTATGCGATGGAGTTTGTGATCTTAGAGCGATCATAACCAAAGTTGCAGACGTTAATATCAAGAATGCCGACAATAACTGTCGGCATTTTTATGTGTCTCGATCATGCGTAAAGCGGGCACTCTGTAACGAATCGCTGCCCATCTTCCCAACGCAGCATAGTTAAGCTATTGCCCCATACACAGCCAGTATCTAATCCAATACAGTGTTCATCTTGATGACCCATTAAGGCAGCCCAATGACCAAAGATAATCGTCTTTGCTAATGGTTGTGTGCGCTTAACATCAAACCAAGGGATCAAGTTACCAGCACTTGGATCATTGGGTTGTACTTTACAGTGCATATCCAATCGTCCTTGAGGATCGCAAAATCGCATTCGCGTAAAACTGTTGATCGTAAATCGTAACCGTTCTATTTGAGAAAGATCGTCTTGCCACCAATCAGGGCCATCACCATACATGTTTTTTAATAACCACAAGTAATCATCAGACTGAAGCAGAGCCTCGACTTCTCGTGCATGTTGACGCGCCTGTTCAAGCGTCCATTGTGGCGTAATACCCGCATGTACCATAACCAATGGGTAATGAGGATGTTCCGCTAATAATGGTTGGTGGCGTAACCAATTAAGGAGTTCTGGGCCATCTTCAGCGGTAAAAATTTGATGGATATTATCGCTTTTTTTAGCGCGCGCCAGTTGATGAGATACCGCTAATAAATGCAGATCATGATTGCCTAAAATGACCGTAGCATGATCGCCCAATGCTTTTACAAAGCGTAATGTTTCTAACGATTCTGGGCCGCGAGCAACCAGATCGCCAGCAAGCCATAAATGATCATGATGAGGATCGAAATTTGCTTGGGCCAGTAATTTTTTTAAGTCGGGTAAACAGCCTTGAATATCACCGACAAGATAAGTCGCCATGGTGCTCCCATTATCAATGCGTTAATTAACATGAAATTAATCGCATTAGGTTAATGAAGAATGTTCGGCATTGCTAGTCGAAATGGTGTCACTTCAACTTTAAAGCGATTACCTGCTTCATCTTCCATGGTGTATTGACCTTGCATAACACCGACAGGGGTTTCAATGATAGTGCCGCTGGTATAAGTGAATTCATCAGCAGCGTTGATATGCGGTTGTTGTCCGACGACGCCTTCACCTTCAATAACCAATTTTTTGCCATTAGCATCAGTAATTAACCAATAGCGTGTTAGTAAGTGAGCGCTACCGCGGCCTAGATTTTTAATGGTGATAGTGTATGAAAATACATAACGTTGCTGATCAGGTTGCGATTGTTCTGCTAGATAATGACTGACAACATGGCATTTGATCGTTGGAGGAGATGAGATACTCACAGGCAATATCCTTTGCTGATGATTTATTCTCATTTTAGTATTGTTGGCTGATAAATAAAGAAAACCCTGCATAACACGTGATACGTTACACAGGGTTATTATGTTATAGGCGCAGTTGTTAATGCGCTATACCATTATTGCTCTTCTTTTTGGAAATTAACGTCAAGCCAATTAGCCATAGCAACAAATTGTTCTACCGTAATGTTTTCTGGGCGGTGACCTGGGTTAATACCAAGCGCTTCTAGTTGTTCTGGTGTCAACAAGCCTTTGTAACAGTTACGGATTGTTTTACGACGTTGGTTGAAGCCTTCACGACACACACGATCTAGCCATTTAAGGTTAGTACATGGGAATGGTAGCACTTCATACGGCGTTAAACGTACTACTGCTGAATCTACTTTTGGTGCAGGTACAAAAGATTCTGGCGGTACTTCTAGTACTGGCATCACTTTACAGTAGTATTGCGCCATTACCGTTAGACGGCCATACGCTTTACTACCAGGGCCTGCAGCAAGACGATTAACCACTTCTTTTTGAAGCATAAAGTGCATATCTAGTACGTCTTTATGAAATTCAAAAATGTGGAACATCAACGGGGTTGAGATGTTGTAAGGCAAGTTGCCGAAGATACGTAACTTATTATTTTCTTTAATAAGTTGCGTAAAGTCGAAACGCATTGCATCGCCTTCGTGGATGGTAAGTTTTGACGCTAGATCAGGGTGATTACGTAAACGCTCAGCCAAATCTCGGTCAAGTTCGATAACTGTAAATTTATCAACTAACTTACCAACATATTCAGTGATCGCACCAAGGCCGGGGCCAATTTCTACCAGATTTTGGCCTGGTAAAGGGTTAATCGCTGACACAATGCCATCAATAATATATGGGTCTTTTAAAAAGTTTTGGCCAAAGCGCTTACGCGCGCGGTGACCTAAGTGGACTTGATCGCTGCTCATGCTTGTTTTTCTACCAATTCGAGGGCGTGGGATAGCGCTGTCCGAAGGCTACCTATGTCTGCTTGCCCAGTACCTGCGAGTTCCAGTGCGGTACCATGATCTACTGAAGTTCTGATAAAGGGAAGTCCCAACGTAATGTTGACTGACTTACCGAAGCCTTTGTATTTCAGCACCGGTAACCCTTGATCGTGATACATGGCTAACACCGTATCGGCATCAGCTAAATATTTTTCTTGAAAGATGGTATCAGCCGGTAACGGTCCGATAAGATCCATGCCTTCTTGTTGACGTAGTTGTTCTAATGTTGGAGCAATGGTATCAATTTCTTCCATGCCCAAACAGCCATCTTCACCGGCATGAGGATTGAGCCCACAAACATAAATTTTGGGAGACGCAATACCAAATTTAGTCACTAGATCAGCATGCAAGATACGAATAACTTGCTTTAGCCGAGGTTCTGTAATGGCTTTTGCGACACAGTTTAACGGAATATGGGTTGTCACTAAAGCAACCCGTAATCCTTCTGTTGCAAGCATCATAACAACTTGCGCGGTATCTGACTGCTGTGCAAAAAACTCAGTGTGGCCACTAAAAGAAACCCCAGCGCGGTTAATAACCCCTTTATGAACAGGGCCGGTTATAACCGCAGCAAATTCACCACTCATACAGCCTGCAGCTGCACGCTCTAGTGTTGCTAATACATAGAGACCATTTTGCTCGTTAAGCTGTCCGCAGACAACCTCAGTGGTACTATTAATCTGTATAACAGTCATGGTTCCCGCTTGATGCGGTTGTGCTGCTAACTCAGGTTGATAAGGCAAAATGGTTAAAGGTAAACCTAATTGAGCCGCACGTTCTACCATAACCTGCGCATCAGCACAAATGACAAGTTGGTGCGGCCAAGGTTGTTGGCACAAGGCTATGACTAAATCAGGGCCAATCCCGGCCGGTTCACCTGGGGTGATAACAATCCGTTGTGTGTTAGTCATATGCTTGTTATTAGCCATTATTTACCTTATTCATTTGTTCGATATATGCGCCAGCACGAAGGTCTTGTAACCATGTTTGTGCTTCTTCATTAAACTTACGGTTAAATAGGATTTGAGCTGCACGATTTTTTAATGCAGCTTCGGTGCGATCGACATTACGACGGCCTTCAACTTCAACAATGTGCCAGCCAAATTGAGATTTAAACGGTTGGCTAATTTGATCGACAGGTAATGTTTCTACTTCTTTTTCAAAAGCAGGCGCATAGATTGATGGTACCTGCCAACCTAGCTGACCACCGTTAGCCGCAGAACCGGGATCTGCACTGTATTGTTTTGCAGCGGCAGCAAAGGTTTCTTTACCACTGATGATCTTTTGGCGAATTTGTTGTAATTCTTTTTTAGCGGCGGCATCACTTAAAATAACAGATGTTTTAATTAAAATATGACGAGCTTTCACTTCAACCACTGAAACGGTTGGCATGCCTTTAACATCATTAATTTTTAAAATATGGTAACCAACGCCACTACGGAAAGGACCGATGACACTGTCTTTGCTGCTGGTTTTGATTTGGTCAGCAAAAATTGTCGGCATTTCTTCTTTGCTCATCCAACCCCATTCGCCACCTTTTAGAGCTTTAGGGCCTTTTGAGTAACGGTAAGCCAATTCGGCAAAATTAGCGCCTTGTTTAATCTCAGCATAAATTTTGTCTGCTTCTTGCTTGGCTTTTTCTCGGGTCGCTTTATCAGCGTCGTCATTAACGGCAATTTGAATTTGGCTGATATTGTATTGCACGTTTTGTTGGGTTTGTTTTGCTAATTGTGCTGCAAGGTTATCCACTTCTTGAGGAAGAATGTTAACGCGTTTACGCACAATAATGGTGCGTGCTTCAGAGGCTAGCATGTCGTTACGTAATTGCTCACGGAACATTGGGTAGCTAATACCTGCGCTTGCTAAATCTTGACGCAGTTGAGTCACCGTCATCTTGCGCTGTTTAGCGACATCGGCAACGGCTTGATCTAACTGGCTATCATCAATGCGTAAACCCAGCTGCTTGGCTTGTTGAATCTGCAAATTCTCCATGATCAATTTATCCATCACTTGCTGACGTAAAATATTGTTCGGAGGCAGTTGCTGACCTTCTGCTGCAGCATTGAGATGAACCGTTTTCAACATTGCATTGACGTCACTTTGTAAAATCACGCCGTCATTTACTGTGGTGACAATTTGATTTAATTCTTGTAGTTGAGGTGCTGCAACCGCTGTTGCTGTCATACCCATGAGCATTACGCTTAGCGCCGAATACTTCCACTTTTTCATTGATAGTCCGTCATGTTGAGTGGCGATATTAATTACCGCCACGATCATTAATTTTTAAGTGTAAATGGGTCTGCATAACCCAGAATATTGCCGCCATCATCTGATGTTTGACCAAATGGTCGTGCACCTTGAAGACCAAGTAGACTAAACGAGAAACTAACATTGCTGTCGTATTCGGTAAAATCTTGGTTCAATGGATCTTTTGCATAGCGATTATAGCTTAAACCTATCATCCAACATGCCGAGCGGTAAACTAAACCTACGCGACTCTCTAACATTTTATTGACGTTCATATCTTGGAAATAATCCGCAGTAACATCAATGTTGTCATTAATAGGGAAACCTGCCGATAAACCTAATTGTGAAATACCATCGCGTTTGCCATTAATTTCAATATTAGGGTTATCAACATATTTGGTTAAGTAACTACTGGATACATAGCGATAACTTGGTTGCACAAACACACGTCCATTACGGTATTCAACCGCGGTACTGCCTTGCTGAACTTCATTTTCACTTGAATCATATTGCATTGCACTCTTGAAGAATAAATTATCATCAAGGTTGAATTCAGTCTCTAATGCGGTTGCAGAATAGCTCTTTGCATCTGTGCCATCAGCGACGGGTTTATCAATATAGAAAATTTGACCCAATGAAAGGGTAAAACGTTCCTTAAAGTTTGCATCATAATAACGCGTGGTTGCACCAACCGTAAATTGGTTGGCCGGTGCGATATAATCATGACCACTATAAGTTCTATCGCTAAATAGGCCGTAATAGTCTTGTTGTAGGCGCGTTGAATCATAGCCGCCACCGTTATAATTAACGGGGTTATAGATGCCACTTTGATCAACATCCTTAACGTATAAATATTGCAGTTGTGGCTCTAAACTTTGGGTGTAATGCTCACCCATGATCGAGGTATCACGTTCAAAATAGAGGCTACTGTTAACTCTAAATTCGGGCACCGTACGATCTGCAGTTTTGTCGAGAGTGTTGAGTTCGGGGTTTGCCTGAACATCAAACTGCTGATTGTAATGGGCATACATTAATTTAGCTTGGGTGGTAACAGACCACCAAGGGGTCGCATACGGCAAGGTTAATGTAGGTTCTACTGTGACTCGATCTGCTGTTGGTTTGGATCTGTCATCGGTATCAAATTTACTGATACTCATCGGTAAACTAAAATCTAACCCGTAAGGCAGATCAGATTTATAGTAGGTGCTCGATAGTTGGGGCATTAAACGATACTGGGTGCCTTCGCCACTTTCAGTCAGTGGTTGGAAGTCACGTACCATTAAGCTGGTGTCCCAATTATCATTACGATAAGCCAACGATGCCGTTTGAAGAAGGTTATTATCTTCACGTTGACCAATAATTGAGTCGACGTCATCAAAATATTGCGCATCACTGACTTTGCTGTAATCGATGTTCAGCAACCAGTTTTTATCGATAATGCCGCTATGCGTCCATTGGAAGCCCCAACGTTTATCATAGTCACGGTATTTTTTATCGTGGCCTAAATATTCACCGATTACTTTACCTTGACCAAAATCAGACAAGTAACGGAATTCAGAGGTTAACTGTAATCCTCTGTGGTTCATATACTTAGGGGTGAAGGTTAAATCGTAATTGGGAGCTATGTTCCAGTAAAAAGGTGTTTCTAGCTCCATACCGTTTTTCGAACCGTAGCTAATTGACGGGTATAAAAAACCAGTAAGACGTTGATCAGTAACAGGAACACGTAACCATGGTAGATAAAAAACTGGTACATCAAGGACTTCAAAACGGGCGTTGTACAAATCGGCAAATGGTGAATCACCATCACGATCTAGACTACCTGCTGCAAAGCGCCAGCTTTTATCGTTCTCAGGACAGGTGGTATAAGTACCATCTGTCATCTTGTAAAATTGAGTGCCATCCACATTGCGACGTTCAATTAATTTAGCGTCACCGCGGCCAGCCTGACAGGTCATTTGATAGACCGCATCATTCATTTGCGCATCTTTAGTATTAAGATCACTGGTTAAGCTTTTGGCATCAATGTCCATGCCACCATCTTGATAGAAAACATTGCCGTTAGCGGTCACAATGTTGGTAGGTTGTTGTAAGGTCGCTTTATCAGCAACAATCGTCCGCGTGCCTTGTTTTACTACCACATCGCCAGAATACACTGCTGCTGTATTTTGTTGTGCTTCCACACGGTTAGCACTGATATGGATAGGTTCGTTATTGGTATCTTGTTTGCGATCTTTTTCCGGGATGCAGACACCACGTACCATCGCAATTGGATTTTTGTTACCATTAATTGCATTATTAGCAGGATCGGCAATGTTTTTTTGGTTGTGACTATCACCGCTTGTAGGGGTAATGTCAGCAGCCATTGCTGGGCCATATAGGGCTAAGCTAATCATTGTGGCTAGTAAACTGTGAGAGGTAAGTGACATCTAATTCAACATTCCTGTATCAATTTGGTGCAAGGCGAATTGTTGCGCTTTTTACAAGCATTCCCGACAAATGACAGCTATCATAATGCAAATTTAACGCGACGGCATCTTTTCAGCGCATGCTGTTGGGTAAACAGTGAAAAAATTAACGAACTACCAGAGAGTATAGAATGCAGAGAACGGGTATATGGGGAAAAATTTTCGGTGCTCTACTGGGAATATTGCTTGGCCCTAAATATATAGGTCTTCTAATTGGCTTATTTATTGGTCATCAATTTGATAAAGCGTATGCCCGCCAAAGAAACGGTGGTTTTGGCGGTTTTGGTGGTAAAAATGCCACTAATGCAGAGCGCCAAGCTGAGTTCTTTAATGCTTGCTTTGCCACCATGGGACACATGGCGAAGGCCAAAGGTCGTGTCACTGAAAATGAAATTCGTGTTGCCAGTACGATCATGGATCGAATGGGGCTACAGGGTGAATCTCGCCGCCAAGCGCAAAATGCATTTCGTGAAGGTAAAGAAGATAACTTCCCTCTGGAAGAAACCCTTAATCGCGTTCGTAATAGCGCCGGTCGTGCTGACTTATTACAGTTTTTCTTAGAGCTTCAAATTCAAGCGGCGTTTGCGGATGGACAATTACACCCAAAAGAACGTCAACTCTTGCATGTTATTGCACGTTACCTTGGTTTCTCTGAAGCTCAGTTAGAACAACGCTTACAGATGCAAGAAGCAGCGTTTCGTTTTCAACAAGGTGGCTTTCATCAGCAATACCAACAACAAGGGGGTGGTTTTCAAGCGCCGCCGACTCGTGATCAATTAGCGGATGCCTTTAAAGTGCTAGGTGTTAATGAAGACGCGTCAGCACAAGAAGTGAAACGAGCTTACCGTAAACAAATGAATGAACACCACCCTGATAAATTAGCGGCAAAAGGTTTACCACCAGAAATGATGGAAATTGCTAAGCAAAAGACCCAAGAACTGCAAGCAGCTTATGATCTGATCCGTAAAGAAAAAGGCTTTAAATAGTCAGTTAACGGCATCGATAGTTGAACCGCAATTAGCAATAAAAAGAAGCGAGCGCCATGCTCGCTTTTTTGTGGCTAAAAATCGAGATTAGAGCTGATTTTTATGGGTACCTTGATGGAAGCTATTAATATTGTCTATCAATTGATTAACCAATGTTTGAATGGCGGAATCAGATCCCCATGCTACATGTGGCGTTAGAATCAGATTGGACAACTGACTATGAACAATTAATGGATTTGACGGCAATGCTGGCTCAGTTGTAAAAACATCGATTCCTGCTCCTGCTATTTGGTGAGAGAGGAGTGCATCAACTAATGCTTGTTCGTTAATTAAACCGCCGCGGCTAGTATTAATTATTATTGCGCTTGATTTCATCAGAGCCAATTGTGATTCGGCAATCATATTATGGGTGGTTGGTGTCAGTGGGCAGTGTAAGCTAATGATATCAGCTTCGCGCAGCACTTGCTCAAAGGGGTGATAGCCATCACGGCATTGAGTTGCCCCTGCATGTTCGGCAAATAACACCTCAATACCAATAGCGCGTGCCAGTGTGGCGACAGCCTGACCTAAGCCACCGTTACCAATAATACCCAAAGTTGATCCTGCAACATCAGTAATTGGGTGGGTGAAAAAACAAAATTGCTGCTGACGTTGCCATTCACCGTTAGCGATGTCTTGTTGATAGCCCGCAAGATTGCGTTTAAGGGCAAAAATCATCGCAATAACATGTTCTGGCACTGAGCGAGTAGCATAACCTTGAATGTTAGCGACCTTGATATTGTGAGTGCGACAATAATCGAGATCAACGTTGTTAGTCCCTGTTGCAGCAATGGCGATAAATTTGAGGAGAGGTAATTGAGCCAGTACCTGACTATTTAGTACAACTTTATTGGTGATTGCTATCGTGGCGTGTTGTAGGCGTTCAACCACTTGTGATGCAGTTGTTGCGTCGTATTGATGCCATTGGTGACAAAAATCAGGGCGAGGAAGACTAATGTGTGCCGGAATAGTGCCATGATCAAGAAAAACGATAGTTTCCATGGGTCATCTCAATAAACAATGAATGCAAGCTGTACGCTAGCATTCATTGTAAAAGATGCCTACCGTTTACGGGTAAATTGTTTGCGTTAGTGCTTGTGGGTAAAATTCACACGGCGCAAACAGGTGCATTGGCTCATCAGTCCCTGGATGGGTAAAGGTCAGTTCTGCTGCATGCAATAATAGTCGTGGTGATGCCGCAATCGCTTCGTCATTGGCATAGAATTTATCACCTAAAATAGGGTGCCCTAGCGCTTGCATATGTACGCGTAGCTGATGTGAGCGACCTGTAATCGGTAATAAGCGAACTAGAGTGCTATTTTCATCGCGACTTAATACTTCATAGTGGGTCACTGACGGCTTTCCGTCATCAAAACATACTTTTTGACGAGGGCGGTTAGGCCAATCACAAATTAGTGGCAAATCAACCGTACCTGTATCATGCTCCATTTGTCCCCAGACTCGTGCGTAATACACTTTTTTGGTTTCACGCTCACGAAATTGTGCTTTGAAGTGGCGTTCAGCAGCTTTATTTAATGCCAATACAATCAAGCCAGAGGTACCCATATCTAACCGATGTACAATTTGTGATTGAGGATATTGAGCTAATACGCGCGCAAATACACTGTCATGATGCTCAGGTTGACGACCTGGATTTGATAACAGACCCGCTGGTTTATTGATCGCTATAATATCGCTATCAATAAAAAGAGTATCCAGCCAAGGATCCGTGGGGGGATTATAGTTTAGCACTGGCAATGGTTTCATGATGCGCTCGCAAATTGAGAGTGAAAAATTGGTCAGCATACTAATATGAATGCCTTACAATTGGTATGTCTATAGTATGTTAGCTATAAAAAAACCGCCGATAAGATGCTGTAAACATACTCTCGACGGTTAAATTTTCATACCGATAATGTCAGTAATTAGTTATGGCTAACAACAATTAAACGCAGTGAATCCAGTTGAATTTGAGCCTTAGCAATGTAGTCTGTTAAATCCAAAATTTGAGATTCAATCAATTCTAACTCGTCATCACGAATGTTAGGGTTAACTGCTTTTAGTGCCAGTAAACGTTGATGCTCAGCACGTAATGTTGCTTCCATCTCGGCTTGTGCTTGGCTACGTACGGTAACTAACTCTTTGTCAATTTCACGTTCAGCATGAGCAATAAGAGTATGGATTTCTTTTTGTACTGAGTTGACTAACTTGCTGCCTAAATGACGGTTAATTGGGCTTAACTGACGGTTAAAGCTTTCAAACTCAACATTGGCAGACAGATTATTACCTTTGCTATCAAGTAGAATGCGAATAGGTGTTTTAGGTAAGAAACGACCAATACCCGATTGTTTTGGTGCTTGCGCATCAACCACGTAAATCAGTTCTAATAATAAAGTACCGACAGGCAGTGCTTTGTTTTTCAGTAATGAAACTGCCGTTGTTCCGACACCTTCACTCAATAGCAATTCAATGCCACCTTGAATCATTGGGTGTTCCCAGCTGATAAAATGCAGATCTTCGCGTGATAGCGCAGTATTACGATCAAAGGTGATGGTACAACCGTCGTAAGGTAAGCCAGGGTAGCTTGCAACCATCATGTGCTCTGACGGTGTTACCACAATTGCGTTTTCACCCTTGTCGTCTTGGTTAAGACCAATGGTATCAAATAAGCCCAGTGCAAAAGAGACCAAGTTGGTATCACCATCTTTGCTGCTAATTTGTTCCACTAACTGTTGTGCGGCTTCGCCACCATTGGAGTGGATTTCAAGTAAGCGGTCACGGCCTTGTTCAAGTTTACCTTTAAGTTCGTTATGTAGTGCCGCACTTTGAGTGATCACCGCTTCCAGTGCGTCACTGTCTTGCTTATCACTAGCAAGTAGTGTGATTAAATCTTCACATACCGCTTCATAGACAGGACGACCCGTTGGGCAGGTTTCTTCAAACGCGTTTAAGCCCTCATTAAACCAACGTGCTAATAAGGCTTGTGAGGTGCCTTCAAGGTGCGGTACGTGGATTTCAATTTCACGTTGCTGACCGATACGATCTAAACGACCAATACGTTGCTCTAACAAGTCAGGGTTACTTGGTAAATCGAACATTACTAATTGATTAGCAAATTGGAAGTTACGACCTTCTGAACCAATCTCTGAACAGATTAATACCTGAGCGCCACTCTCTTCTTGCGCAAAATACGCCGCCGCTTTATCACGTTCAATGATCGACATGCCTTCGTGGAACACGGTCGCACGAATACCCTCACGCTCACGTAGGGCTTGCTCTAACGTTAATGCGGTTTGAGCACGAGAACAGATCACCAGTACTTTCTCATTACGGTTGGCTTTTAGCATATCTAACAACCAGTTAATGCGAGGGTCAAAGTTCCACCATGTCGCTGATTCACCTTCAAACTCTTGATAGATATCTTCAGGATAAAGCAGTTTAATCGCTTTTTCGTTAATGCTTAGTTTACCTGCCATCATGCCAGCTACACGCATCGCGGTGCTGTACTGATTTGGCATTGGTAATGGGTACATATTGAGGTGACGCTTAGGGAAACCTTTGATTGCTGAACGGGTGTTACGGAATAATACGCGGCCAGTACCGTGACGATCCATGAGATTACGGATTAATTCGTGACGTGCTTCAAGCGCTTTTGCATCATCTGCTGTGGTTGCATTTTCAATCGCCGTGATCATTGGCTCAACGTTTTGGCCTGCAAGTAAATCAACTAGAGTCTGCTTAGCGTTGCTATCAAGTTTTTCACCAGCAAGTAACTTTGATACGGCGTCAGCAACTGGTTCATATTGACGTTCTTCTTCGACGAAGGCTTCGTAATCGTAAAAACGATCAGGGTCTAATAAGCGTAGGCGGGCAAAGTGACTTTCACGGCCTAATTGTTCAGGGGTTGCCGTTAGCAGTAATACGCCAGGTGTTTTTTCAGCAATAGCTTCAACCACTTGGTATTGACGGCTTGGACGCTCTTCACTCCATTCAAGGTGATGCGCTTCATCAACAATTAATAGATCCCAATCGGCATCTAATGCTTGTTCAAATCGACGGCGGCTTTTGCGTAGGAAATCAAGTGAACACAGTACGTATTGTGCGGTATCAAATGGGTTAGCCGCATCCGCTAAAGACTCAACACAACGCTCTTCATCAAAAATAGAAAAATGAAGGTTAAAGCGACGCATCATTTCTACAAGCCATTGGTGCTGTAGCGTTTCGGGTACCAAAATCAGAATACGTTCAGCACGGCCAGATAGCACTTGTTGGTGAATGATCATGCCCGCTTCAATGGTTTTACCTAAACCTACTTCATCGGCTAAAAGTACGCGTGGTGCATAACGACGACCGACTTCATGAGCGATATAAAGCTGGTGCGGAATCAAACCTGCACGCATGCCACATAAACCACGCAATGGGCTTTTTAGTTGTTCATATTGATTTTTTAGCGCGCGGTAACGTAATGCAAATCGATCCATACGATCAATTTGACCTGCAAATAATTTATCTTGCGGTTTATTAAAACGAATTTGATGGCTTAAAAATATTTCACGTAACGCGACATCGCTTTCTTCGGTATCTATACGGGTACCGATATAAGTGATAATTCCTTTATCTTCTTCGATCGCTTCAACTTTGAGCGACCAGCCTTCGTGGCTTTCAATCACATCGCCAACATTAAACATTACACGGGTAACTGGTGCATCATGTCGAGCGTATAAACGGTTTTCATCTGATGCTGGAAACATCAAGCTAACAGTGCGAGGCTCAATCGCGACGACTGTTCCCAAACCTAAATCACTTTCTGTATCACTGATCCAACGTTGACCCAAAGCAAATGGCATAGTGCTAGAAACCTTCTAATTATTTGATATAAAGGAAAATATTATAATTCGCGTTGTCTATTTATCGTCTATAATAAAACTAAATGCATAGATGAATAATATGGCATACGCATAACTCAAAAATGGGGGAGTTATGTTACTGCATGATGTGATTAAGGTCACGGTGAAAGTGTGCAAAAGAAGCGTGAGTCTTAATGTCATTTTAGTTTAATCAATAGATGCTTTAATTGTTATGCCTGCTAATCGTTATAAATGCTGTAATTAACACAAACGTTAATTTTGACGTAAGCTAAAAGAGTGATAGCCAAGTTTATTGTTGTTCGCCCTACCAAGGAGGTGCTTATGGACAATGCCGAACGGAAACTGTTTGTACTTGATACAAATATTCTGCTTCATGAACCTCTCGCTATCTTTTCTTTCCAGGAACACGATGTCGTGATTCCGATGACAGTCCTGGAAGAATTAGATCGTATTAAAGACAGTAAGCGTGATGTTTCACGTGATGCGCGGGTTGCTATTCGCGCACTAGAAAATATCTTTCACGATGCGACCCCTGAGCAAATTTCAGCGGGAATTCCTTTTAATGATCAGATTCCACATAACGGCACTATTGCTATTTTTGCTGATTATGAAGTCAAACAAACGGTGCATGCTTTTAGTGATAAAGCAGGTGATAACCGTATTCTTAATAGTGTTCTTTTTCTACAACAAAAACATACTCCTAGAAGCGTAGTCTTAGTGACGAAAGATATCAATATGCGTTTACGAGCCAAAGGGGCTGGGGTGCTGAATGTTGATGATTATCGCTCCGATCAATTGATTGATGATATCGCTTTACTCAGTAAAGGTTTTCACCGTTATCAAGGTAATTTTTGGAGTAATGTCGCTGAATGCCATTCTGAAAATCGCGGTAGTTCAACCTTACATATTTTGCCTCGATCGTTATTTGATAATCCGTACATGAATCAATATTTACTGGATGACAGTGAAGAATTTGCCGCGCGAATCAAAGCGATTGATGGTGAAGAGGTTACGATTAAAGACATCAGTTATGAGCGCTTAATGCATCGCCAAGCATGGGGGGTTCATCCTAAAAACATTTATCAAGGTATGGCATTGGACGCCATGCTCGATCCCAGTATTGATTTAGTGATATTAACTGGTCCTGCTGGGTGTGGTAAAACCATTTTAGCGATGGCAGCAGCGTTAGAGCAGGTGATAGAAAAAGGCATGTATGACAAGATAATTGTTACGCGTAATACACCTGAAATTGCTGAATCTATTGGTTTTCTACCCGGTACTGAAGAAGAAAAAATGTTGCCGTGGTTAGCGGCGGTTACCGACACCATGGAAGCATTACATAAGCATGATGTCTGCACTGATGGTTCAATGAAATATATTTTTGATAAAGCCAATATTCAATTTAAATCGATTAACTTTATGCGTGGACGTTCAATTCAAAATGCCTTTGTGCTGCTTGATGAGTGTCAAAATTTAACTGCATCACAGATAAAAACCATTATTACCCGTTGTGGTGAGGGGACTAAGTTGGTGTGCTCGGGTAACTTGGCGCAAATTGATTCCAATTATCTATCACCAGTAACATCAGGATTAACTTACATTGTTGAACGGTTTAAACATTTTGAGGGTAGCGCCAATATTTATATTAATGGTGTGGTGCGAAGTCGTTTAGCTGAATTTGCGGAAGAAAATCTTTAAGTTCATCGTTGTTGTTTTAATAATATAAGCCGAGCTCTAGGGATAACATACTGAGCTCGGCTTTGTTTATGGCCGTTATTACGCTAAGCCTAAGTAATGACGTAAGTCTGGTTGTTGGGGGTGGTTTAATAGCGCATCAGTCTCCCCAAATGCTTTCACTTCTCCGTTATCAATAAAGATGCATTTATTGGCGATTTTTTTAGCATCATCAGGGCTATGAGTGATCATTAATACGGTGATGGCTTGCTGCTGAGCCAGTTGCTGTACCAGCTGTAGCATGTCGTTACGCAACGTAGGATCAAGTGCCGAAAACGGTTCATCAAGCAATAATAAAGGCCGTTGTCGAATTAAGCAGCGCGCTAATGCCACCCGCTGCCGCTGTCCGCCAGATAGTTGCTCGGGTAGGCGGGGTAAATACGCTGTTAATCCCACTTTTTCTGCTGCATCATGTACCTGTTGGCGTTGCTGGGTACTCAATTTAAGACGAGGATCAACGCCAAGAGCAATGTTTTCATAGACCGTTAAATGCGGAAATAAATTATGCTCTTGAAACAGCATTGATAATGGCCGTTGAGCAGGATCAAGCGTAATAATTGATTGCTGGTGGATGGTTATATCACCATGTTGTGGCTGTAAAAACCCCGCAATAAGCGCCAATAAGGTACTTTTCCCTGCACCACTTGGACCGATTAACGCCGCAATATCACCTTGTTGAAGGCTAAAGTTAAAGCTTAACTGCATAGGATGTTCATGTTGGCGTTGAGGTTGATAGGTATAACATAATTGGTTTATATCAAGCATGGTGTTTGCCTTTGGTACGCCGAGGCTGGAAACAATATTCAATCGCGCTGAATAAACCTAAGCTGAGTAATAACAATAATAATGCCGCCACAGCAGCACCATCCATGCGATAGCTACCCATTAATTGGAATAAATACAGTGGTAGCGTTTGAAAATCTTGGCTACCAAATAAAGCAATTGCCCCAAGATCACCCAGTGACAATACTAAGCTGATAGCCAATGACTGTGCAATCGGTTTACGCAGTGCTCGCCACTCTACAAGTCGTAATCGAGACCAACCACGCATGCCTAAACTATGACATAACGTATTGTATTGTTGAGCAATATGTAGCATAGGTTGGCTAAGGGTTTTGATCACATAAGGCAGTGCCATTAAAGCATTAACCCCCACTACAACCCAAAAAGCAGCGCCATAGGCATCGGTATATTGGCGCAGTAATAAGAAAATACCGGTACTTAATACTAGCCCTGGAGTAACTAAAATAATGGTGCCGATCATTTCAATACTATCGGCACTCAAACGTTGTTTATTTAAGCGTAATTGTCGACTCGCGAGTAAGATCATCATGCCAAAAACAAACGCTAAGCTACATGCCATGACCGCAATTTCAAGTGAATTAGCGACTGCATGCCACAGTGCCGGTTGTTGTAATAACTGCGGCAGTTGACGGTTTAATCCAGCAACAAAAACTGCAATAATTGGTGGGATAACCAGCAATATTGCAGCCACGATCCAACTCCAATCCCACCATTTTGCACGCCAATTATCTTGATAATTAACCACATTTTTACCCACAGAGGCACTAAAGGTTGCTAGTGGTTTGGCAAAGCGATGGCTAAGTAACACTAATCCTCCACAAAGTAACATTTGCCACAGCGCTAAAATAGCACCAGTAGCAAGATCGAAGTCATAGCGAATCGCTTGGTAAATTGCCAGTTCAATGGTGGTTGATTTAGGACCGCCCCCCAGTGACATGATCACCGCAAAACTGGTAAAACACAGCATGAAAATAAGCCCCGCCACATGGGGCAATTGTTGACGTAACCGAGGCCAAGCGACAAGTTTGAATTTATACCAGCCACGAAGATCTAAATGGGCGGCTAATTGATGTTGTTCATAGGGAATTGATTCTAGACTTTGGAGTAAAAAGCGTACCGCTAATGGTAAGTTGAGAAACACATGTGCCAGTAAAATGCCACTTAAACCATAAATGTTTAGTCGGGGTAATCCGAGCCAGCTTAACCCATGGCTAATGATACCGCTTTTGCCGTAGATCGCTAATAAGCCAAACACCGCCACTAATACAGGCATCACTAGCGTCATCGCAAACAAACGTAATAACAGTTGTTTACCTATAAAATTGCGTCGTGATAGTGCGTAAGCAATCGCAATTGCAGGCACAATACTGAGTAAAGTAGACAGCAAGGCTTGGTAAAAACTAAATCGCGTCACATGACGTAGATAAGGATCATGCCATAAGCTACTCAGTTGCCATTGCCCAGCATGAAGTATAAGGCTGGTGATCGCGGCGATCACCAGTAATAAAATAAGCCCGACACTTAATAGTCCGGGCAGAAGTTGAGTTACACGTTTATTCACAACGGTATGCCATTATTGGGTCAGCGCTTGCTGCCATTCTCGAATCCATTCTTTACGCTTGTGAGCCACTTCATCAGCACTAAATTCTAATGCTTTATCTGGCACGCTTAATTGATTAAATGCGGCGGGCAGTGGTTGTTTAGTAACAGGATACATCCAGTTGTGGGTCGCAATTTGAGATTGAAACCCATCACTGACAATGAACTGCATAAATTGATCTGCTAGTTTAGGATGTGGGCTATTTTTCATTTTGGCGGCAACTTCAACCTGCATGTAATGACCTTCTTTAAAGTTGGCCGCTTTATACTGATTTTTATGCTCTTCCATAATGTGATAAGCCGGTGAGGTGGTGTAAGACAATACCATATCAGCTTCACCATCAAGGAACATGCTGTAAGCTTCTGACCAGCCTTTTGTTACCGTTACTGTGTGTTTAGCAAGTTGTTGCCATGCGGCAGTCGCTTTATCGCCGTACACTGATTTTATCCATAACATCAGCCCTTGACCTGGGGTTGAGGTGCGCGGATCTTGGTAGATGACACTGATGTTTTGATCGTTAACCAGCGCTTTTAAACTGGTGGGTGGATGGGGTAATTTGGTGCTGTCATAAACAAACGCAAAATAGCCATAATCAAAAGGAATAAAGGTATCGTCATGCCAACCTTTAGGTAAGGTTAATTTACTTAGATCAACATGTTGTTTTGCCAGTAGTCCCGTTTGTTTAGCTTCAGTCATCAGGTTGTTATCAAGCCCCAATAGAATATCCGCTTGGCTACGGCTGCCTTCTAAACGAACTCGATTAAGAATTGATACGCCATCTTCTAAAGAGACAAAGTTAACTTTGCAACCATCGCATTGGGCTTCAAAGGCTTTTTTGATAATAGGTCCAGGCCCCCACTCGGATGAAAACGAGCTGTAGGTATAAACATTAAGGGTATTATCGGCCGCCAAGACGTTATTTGAGAGTAACGCTATCGATATTAGCGGTAAAAGTGTGTAACTGATTTTCACTATGCGCTCCTGATGTCAGCATCCTGCGAACAAAATAAAAAGAGAGAGCGGCACAGGCTTGAGAGGTAGTAGCAGCATGCTGTAATAGCAGCTAGACAGGGGTAAAATACCCATGCGTTTCTCAATTCCTACGCCAGCATTACCTGGTTCAGGTTCAATGGGTTCTGCTATATCAATCAAGATAATAACAACAATCTCAGCCTAATGGCTCCCCAATGAGAACACGAGCATTGTACCTGTAACTTGTACTAAGTTATAGCTTCTGATTTAACTGCCAGTTGTAATCAAATTTAATGTTATCGCCATTGATTTTTTTATGCACTCGATAATGGTTTATATGCTGCAATAAGGCCTGTCGATTACCAAAATCAACGCTATACCAATCATAAATTGACGATAAAGTTGTTTGTTTTAAGTTGGTACGTACCCCTTTATTACTATTAATAAAACGGCTGGCAGCATTGTTGAGTTGTCGATCAAGGTGATGACTATCAAATACTTGAGGCAGTAAGTCAGGACAACCTAAGCTGGCACAATTAACCGCATAATGAATGCGAGGATCGCGCCAAATCGGACGTAATATACGATGTTCAATGTCATTTAAACTTAAGGTTTTATTTGTGATGGTGACGATAGGTTGATCCCAAGGTCCAAAACTGAAAAAACCACCGAGTTTAGTAATTGATGTGATTGGGTAATTATCAATGATCAATTGTACTGTCAGCGCATTATAAAGATTCACCCAATAAGCAAACTGAACATTACGATTATATTGGCGTGGATCAAGTTTAGCTAACTGATTAATATAATTCTGTAATTGCTGTTTATCGGCGGGAGTCACTGCGCTGTAACGAAACAGTGTTTGTTGTGGGCTAACAACTAAGTATTTAGTTAATAATTGTTGCCATGGGTGATGATTGATATCGCGTTGATTGCTGGCCACCTGATCTTGCCAATAAGGTAATAGATCCGCTTTCGGGGCGGCACATAGAGACCAAGAAGCGAAAATCAACAATAAGCTAAACACAATACGCATATTGAACCTGTTATAAAAAGAGATATCAACAGAAGACCGTAATGATATCTGATTTATTACAGCCGAGTAGGGCGATACTAATGCCTGAGATTAACAGGCATTAGTATTAAGATTAGTTAATTTAAGCGAGATAAGTAGGAATATTAGCTTCATATTCAGCAATTTTCGCTTGGTATTGCAGGGTTAAGCCTATGTTATCTAATCCGTTTAATAGACAGTGACGTCGAAATTCGTCAATTTCAAATGAATATTGGTTACCGTTCGCTGTTACTGTCATAGCCGCTAGATCTACGGTGATTTTTGCCCCTTCAGTGGTTGCTACATAATCAAATAACGCATCAATCTGTGGCGTTGTAAGACGAACAGGGATCATTTGGTTATTGATTGAATTGCCATAAAAAATATCAGCAAAACTAGGGGCGATCATTACTTTAATGCCGTAATCGGCTAACGCCCATGGTGCATGTTCACGCGATGATCCACAGCCAAAGTTTTCGCGAGCCAGTAAAATGGTTGCACCTTGGTAACGAGGGGCATTCATTATAAAATCGGGATTAGGTTGTTGACCGCCATCGTCTAAAAAACGCCAATCATGAAATAAATGTTGTCCAAATCCAGTACGGGTTACTTTTTGAAGAAACTGTTTTGGAATAATGGCATCGGTATCAATATTGGCGGTATTTAACGGTACCACTAACCCTGTATGTTGAGTAAAGCCTGTCATAGTTATGTCCTTATTATGCCGATAGTGGTTCAAGTTGACGAATATCGACAAAGTGTCCTGCACATGCCGCCGCCGCCGCCATGGCTGGGCTGACTAAGTGGGTACGACCATCTCGTCCCTGACGTCCTTCAAAATTACGGTTACTGGTGGATGCGCATCGCTCTTGAGGGCCTAAGCGATCGTTGTTCATTGCAAGGCACATTGAGCACCCAGGTAAACGCCATTCAAACCCCGCTTCAATAAAGATCTTATCTAGGCCTTCTTGCTCTGCTTGAGTTTTTACTTGTTCAGAACCCGGCACGACTAAGGCTTGGACATTAGCGGCCACTTTACGGCCTTTAGCAATAGCAGCTGCGGCGCGCATATCTTCGATACGTGAATTGGTACAAGAACCGATAAAAACTTTATCGATAGCATAATCAGATAATGATTTATGAGGTTCTAGTCCCATGTAAGCCAAGGCTTTTTTAGCGGATGTTTGATCAACTAAATCACTGAAACTTTCAGGTGCAGGGATCGGCTCATCAACAGCAATCACTTGACCGGGATTCGTGCCCCATGTCACTTGTGGTTTGATCTCGGTAGCATTTAAGGTGACAACCGCATCAAACTCTGCGTTGTCATCACTGGTGAGGGTTTGCCAATAAGTGATAGCGGCGTCTAAATCAGCACCTTGAGGTGAAAATTTACGGCCTTTAATATAATCAAAAGTAGTTTGGTCTGGGGCAATTAAGCCTGCTTTTGCACCTAACTCTATCGCCATATTACACACTGTCATGCGACCTTCCATCGACAGATCCGTGATAGCTTCGCCACAAAATTCAACCACATAACCTGTTCCGCCAGCAGCGGTAGTTTTACCGATAATCGCTAGTACGATATCTTTCGCGGTAATACCCTCTGCTACTTTTCCTGTAACTTCAATTTTCATGGTTTTAGCGCGAGATTGTTTAAGAGTTTGGGTCGCTAATACGTGCTCAACTTCTGAGGTGCCAATACCGAAAGCCAGTGCGCCAAATGCACCGTGAGTCGCGGTATGTGAATCGCCACAAACAATAGTCATTCCGGGTAAGGTAATACCTAACTCTGGTCCCATTACATGGACAATACCCTGATATTTATGGTTTAAGTCATACAAGGTAACCCCAAAATCAGCACAGTTTTTTGCTAGGGTTTCCATTTGGATTCGTGCCATTTCACCACTGGCGTTAATGTCTTTGGTTTGAGTTGAAACGTTATGATCCATGGTGGCAAAGGTTTTATTTACTTGGCGAACTTGGCGACCTTGTTCGCGCAGCCCATCAAATGCCTGTGGTGAGGTCACTTCATGCACTAAATGACGATCAATATATAAGATTGGGTTTTCGCCAGCCGCTGCTACTACCACATGGGCATCATAGACTTTTTGATAAAGCGTTCTGGCTTGGCTTGAGGGTGACATTATTGTATTCGACATCATGCTGTTCCTTATGCATGTTGAATATAGGCGGCGATTTTGTCACCCATTTCGCTGGTGGTAAGGGCGGTGTTATTACTGGCTAAATCTGCCGTTAGTTGCCCCGCTTCTAGTGCTTGTGCCACCGCTTTTTCTATTGCACGAGCCGCATTTTCTTCACCAAGGCTGTAACGCAACATTAAGGCTGCGGATAGAATCTGGGCTATGGGGTTGGCAATATTTTTACCTGCGATATCAGGTGCTGAACCGCCAGCCGGTTCATATAGACCAAATTTTTGTTGGTTTAAACTTGCAGATGGCAACATGCCCATTGAACCGGTGATCATGGCGCATTCATCGGAAATAATATCGCCAAAAATATTGGAACATAACATCACATCAAATTGTGATGGATCTTTGATAAGTTGCATAGTGGCGTTATCAATGTACATGTGAGTTAAGCTGACATCGGGGTAATCAACCGCAACTTCTTCAACCACTTGACGCCATAAAATTGAGCTTTGTAGTACATTGGCTTTATCAATTGAACAGACTTTTTTACGGCGTAAGCGCGCAGATTCAAAGGCTATTTTAGCAATGCGTTCAATTTCATAGCGATGATAAGTTTCAGTATCAAAGGCTTTTTCTTGTGCGCCTTCACCTGATCGACCTTTGGGCTCGCCAAAATAAATGCCGCCAGTGAGTTCACGTACAACGGCAATATCAAATCCACGCTCAGAGATATCAGCCCGTAGTGGAGAAAAGTGTTCTAGACCACGGTGGATTTGTGCTGGGCGTAAGTTACAAAATAATTCAAAGTGCTTACGTAGTGGTAAGAGTGCGCCACGCTCCGGTTGATCATTGGGAGCGAGGTGTTCCCATTTAGGGCCACCAACAGAGCCGAACAATACCGCATCTGCAGCTTCACAACCTTTTAGAGTGATGGACGGTAGGGGGCAGCCATGATTATCAATCGCAATACCACCAACATCGAACTGATGACAATTAAGGGTAATATCAAATTTTTGTTGGACTGCAGCTAAGACTTTGTGTGCTTGTTGCATCACTTCTGGGCCAATACCGTCACCGGGTAGTACTGCTATATTATATGAACCTGCCATGGTGGGTGCTCTCCATAATGTACTAAAAATAGATTGAATTTGTTGTTAATGAATAACGTTAGTGGCTATGTTGCTGTTTGATAGTTGCGATTTGATCGGCACGATAAATACTATTGATAACATGAATCAGCGCTTGACCTGACGCTTCTACAATATCTGTCGCAAGGCCTGTGCCGTGGTACTTGCGGCCTTTGTAATTAGCGATAATATCGGCTTGTCCTAGGCCATCTTCACCTTCGCCTTTGGCGGTAAGATCAAACTTATCAAGTACAATTTCATACCCTGTTAGGCGGTAGATGCATTGATACAAGGCATCTACCGGACCATTACCGACAGCCGCTTCACACTTTTCCTGATCGCCACATTGAAGTTTTATGCTAGTGGTTGCCATCACACTGCCAGATTGGACGCTTAAATAGTTTATTTTGAAAAAGTCATCTTCATCGCGCAGATTAGAAAAATGCATTAAGGCTTCAAGATCATAATCAAACACTTGGCCTTTTCTATCGGCTAGGCTAAGAAAATCGGTATACAGTTTATCAAGGTCATATTCATGCTCGGTATAGCCAAGAGTATCCATATGACTCTTAACCGCGGCACGACCAGAACGACTGGTAAGATTCAATGCTTGGTTTTTAAGACCAATCGAATTTGGGGTCATGATTTCGTAGGTATTTTTATTTTTCAGCATGCCGTCTTGATGAATGCCTGAAGAGTGACTAAAAGCATTACTGCCTACGATAGCTTTATTGGCTTGAATCGGCATATTACATAACTGACTAACCATTTTACTGGTGCGATGGATTTCATCATGCTTGAGGTTGGTATGCACCCCTAATAGTGATTTACGGGTTTTAATGATCATCGCTATCTCTTCAAGGGCGCAATTACCTGCGCGTTCACCTAAACCGTTAATGGTGCCTTCTACTTGGCGGGCGCCCGCTTGAATGGCTGCCATGGAGTTTGCGACTGACATACCAAGATCGTCATGACAATGCACGGAGATGATGGCTTTATCGATATTGGGTACACGATTAAACAGTTGGGTGATAATGCCACCAAACTCACTTGGTAGGGTGTAACCCACTGTATCGGGAATATTAATGGTCGTTGCTCCCGCATCAATTGCGGCTTCTACCATACGACATAAATTATCAATTGGTGTCCGTCCGGCATCTTCACAGGAAAACTCGACATCATCGGTATATTTACGCGCCCGTTTTACTGCCGCAATGCCCATCGCAATCACATCGTCATAGCTACGACGCAATTTATCTTGTACATGGACAGTAGAGGTTGAAATAAAGGTATGGATACGAAATGATTCAGCGGCTTTTAATGATTCAGCGGCAACATCAATGTCTTTTTCGACCGCACGCGACAAGGCACATATACGACTGTTTCTAATGTGCTTAGCGATGGTTTGTACTGATTCAAAATCACCAGGGGATGACACTGGAAAACCGGCCTCGATAACATCGATACCTAAGCGTTCTAGCGCATAAGCAATTTGCAATTTTTCTTTAACTGTTAGGCTGGCGGATAAAGCTTGTTCGCCATCACGCAAAGTGGTATCAAAAATAATGACCTGATCTTTCATAGTGACATCCTTTTACTTTTATATGTGAGCCTGTAATAAGACTGAGTTCCGCATTCACTTGCGCTGGTCAAAATATGAAAAAACCCGCGCTTGCTTGCGCGGGTTTTGAAATCTTTAGTGGTGTTTTCCACTCGATAGCAACCCGCGTGATTATGTCACGATAAGGAGGAGGGCTAAGAGGAGATAGAAATACGTTTTCATTTCATTAAAGACTTCAATAAATTTGGTTAACAAATGAATATCAAATAGACGGGCTATAGGTCAACCAAAAGTTGTGTTTTTTTTGTACTTTCAAGAACAGGCTATCGTTTGATAACCAAAAATAGACATCGTAATCACGCTTAATAACTGTATTAAATAATATATATTTCAATTAAGAATGATAAATATTAATAATGATTATTGAAGTGCTTTAAATAACTATTATTAAAATTAATAATTGTTATTGATTGTTATATTTATAGGTGTAATGACTTAAGGTTGTTTATATATACATAATACAAATATATAATAAGTACATAATATTCCCATTGTGAATTTATATTTGAAAATAAATGATAATCTTTGAAATTAAAACGTGATTTTATCTTATTTTATGAATGGTTATTTTATTTATATTAAATTAAAGAATATTGATTTAGCGACTAAGTGTTTGATTGTTAAGGTTTCATATTTCTGAATTATTTTTAAATAAGAGGTTGTTCATATTGTCTTATTTTCTATTATTAGTTACATCAATCTATATGGTTGATACTGGCTGTATCCCAACTAGGGCATTCAAAGCAAACACTGTAGACAAAAATTTAATGTCTAACTTATGTATAGCGTTGCGATGCACCAATAATGATTATTTTTAGAGGTATACATGAGCCGAACGACTACTTCAGTTGCTGCAGTTGATAATTTCAGTATGGAATCCACACTTCGTAGTGTTGACCTTAATCTATTGACCGTTTTTGATGCCGTTATGCAAGAGCAAAATATAACGCGAGCAGCACAAAATTTAGGTATGTCGCAACCCGCAGTAAGTAATGCGGTTGCGCGTTTAAAAGTGATGTTTAATGATGATCTTTTCATTCGTCATGGTCGTGGTATTCAACCAACGCAACGTGCTAAACAATTGTTTGGTCCATTACGTCAAGCATTGCAGTTGGTAAAAAACGAATTACCTTGCTCTATCTTTGCACCATTAACATCAAGCCGCACTTTTAAACTCGCAATTTGTAGCCCTTCAGATATGCGTTTCGCACCGACAGTATTGTCGACCATGCGCGAACAAGCACCACATATTCAACTGCAATTAGAAGCAGAAGTGGATGCCGAATTATCACAAAAAATGCGTTATCAAGAAGTTGATTTTGTGATTGACTATACTCGTTTTGATGAAGATGGTTTCTGTAGTACTGAATTATTTTGTGATGAGTTAGTGGCTATTGCAGCTAATAATCACCCTCGAATTGGTGACAGTATTTCTGCTGATGAATTCAGTAACGAAATGCATGCTGTATTAAAATCAGTATCAGATGTGAAAATGTTTGCTGATGATATCTATAATCACAGTGAAACAAATTGTCAGGATGCTTATCAAGGCGCAAGTCTGAACGACATTATGTTTGTTGTTAGCCAATCTGAATTGATTGCCGTTGCCCCGCGTTGGTTAGCTGAAGCGTCTGCTGAAAACTTACAAATTAAAGTACTGCCGTTGCCTTTTACTAATGCAAAAATCACAGGCTACCTAAGCTGGCATGAATCAACGCAGAAAGATAAAGGTAATATCTGGATGCGTGATCAGTTAATGGCTATCTGTGGTGATCTGACCAGCTAATAGTTTATAAAGCGTTATTATAAGGCCAGCTTAAACGCTGGCTTTTTTTATGGTAAAAATAAAATCATATGCTTTGATTAGCAATAGGTTAGCGTGGCGAGATTTTATAGTAATGATATTTAAAGTTTCTATTTTCACGTAGATTGTTTAGGTTCTTTTTCTGTTATGAGACCATGTTATTTATAGATTCTTACACTTTTATTGTTTGTTTAAAAAGTCATTGAAGACAATAAGTAAGCGGGTATAGAGTGATCTCGGTCATCAGAAACTATAATTTAATATTCATTATAGTTGGCTTTTCAAAGACTGAATTGTAGACTGCATCTCTCAAATCAGCTTACAAGTGTAAGCTAAAAAAATAGAGTACTTATGGCACAACATGATTTCCATATTGTTCACCGTATTCGTCAGCAAATTGCGCGCTTAGGCGACACGCCTGCTTTACGTCATCAAGTTAATGATGAATGGCAAGATATTAGCTGGAATAATTTTGGTGAAAAAATTCAACAATTGGCATTAGCACTACTAAATCAAGGTTTAGCAGTACAAGATAAAGTCGGTATTTTTGCTAATAATATGCCTCGTTGGACGGTTGCTGATTTTGCTTCGCTATATAACCGCTGTGTTACGGTGCCTATTTATCCAACCAATACACCTCAGCAATCTGCATATATCATTAATGATGCCAATGTAAAAGTCCTCTTTGTTGGTGGACAAGCACAGCTAAATATAGCGGTAGCTATTGCTGATCAGTGTCCGAATTTAGAGCGTATTGTTGCACTAACAGATGATGTTGAATTACCTCAACACCCATTAGTTTGTCATTACGTCGATTTTTTAAAAACAGCCTCTTCAGAGTATCAGTCAGAGCTTGATGCCCGTTTAGACAGCTTGGCTATGGATGATTTATTAACGCTGATCTATACCTCGGGTACCACAGGTACACCTAAAGGGGTAATGCTTGATTATGCTAATATTGCTTCACAAATTATTGCTCATGATGAACGTTTAGCATTAGATGAAGGCGATACATCATTATGTTTCTTACCGTTATCACATGTCTTTGAACGTGCTTGGACATTTTATGTCTTACACCGTGGCGTCATTAATTGTTATCTGTCAGATACCAATAAGCTCAAAGAAGCGTTAGTGACAGTAAAGCCTAATTACATGTCTGCTGTGCCTCGTGTTTATGAAAAAATATATTCAGGTGTTCATGAAAAAGTCGCTCGTGCCCCTTTTCATCGTAAGATGATTTTTACTTGGGCTGTAAATATGGGTGCAAGGATGTCGTTGGCTCGTCAAGAGTGTCGTGAACCTTCATGGTTATTACAGAAAAGCCATAACTTAGCCGATAAAATGGTGCTGTCTAAATTACGTGCAGTATTGGGTGGCAATATTAAGTGTATGCCATGTGGCGGTGCTAAATTAGATGCGGGCATTGGTCGTTTTTTCCATGCTATGGGGATTAACGTAAAGTTAGGCTATGGCATGACAGAAACCACTGCGACGGTGTCTTGTTGGGATGATCGCTGCTATAACCCTGATTCAATTGGTATGCCAATGCCAGGTGCTGAAGTTAAAATTGGTAAAGATAATGAAATTTTAGTACGCGGTCCGATGGTTATGCGTGGCTATTACAATATGCCAGAAGAGACAGCGAACAATTTTACTGATGATGGATTTCTTAAAACCGGTGATGCGGGTTATATCGATGAGCAAGGTAATTTGTTTATTACTGATCGTATCAAAGAGTTAATGAAAACATCGGGTGGTAAGTATATTGCACCACAAGTGATTGAAGGTGCGATTGGTAAAGATCATCTAATTGAACAAATTGCGGTTATTGCTGACACCCGTAAATTCGTATCAGCATTGATCGTACCTTGTTTTGAAACACTAGAAGAACATGCGCGTGAGCTCAATATTAAATATCAAGATCGCATGGAATTGGTTAAACACAGCCAAATTGTTGAATTAATTGAGAAACGTGTGATTGAGTTACAGAAAGATCTAGCACGTTTTGAGCAAGTAAAAAAATTCACCTTATTACCTAAATCATTCTCAATGGATAAAGGTGAATTAACACCAACGCAAAAATTACATCGTAAAGTGATTCAAGATCGTTACCATAAAGAGATTGAACATATGTACGAAGAAAGCCATAAAAAAGCGCAACAAAAAGACGACTAATCTATTTTTTGCTTAGATTTAAGAAAGAAGCCTTTAAGGCTTCTTTTTTTTATTTGAGTAAAGAGAGATATTCTGAATTCACATCGAATAGTAGTCGTTGGTAGTATAGAGTTTACTAAGATCTATATAAAACATTAACAATTTTAGATCCGATAGATATAAACCGTAAACTTGTCTTTTGCTCTAGCAATGAATGATGCAAAAGCGTTAAAGTTGTTACGGTTATTCGTGGTTATTATTATAACCATGATAAACATAGCATGAGTATTCATGTTTTTTATTAGGCTAAAAATAAGCCCTAACTATGTTTTATCGATCTGGAGACAAAATATGGAAATGTTGTCTGGCGCAGACATGATCGTTCGTTCAATGATCGATCAAGGCGTTAAGCATATCTTCGGTTATCCCGGAGGCTCGGTTCTTGATATTTATGATGCTTTACATGAAAAAAGCGATATTGAACATGTGCTTGTACGTCATGAGCAAGCCGCTGTGCACATGGCTGATGGCTATGCTAGAGCAACAGGAGACGTGGGTGTTGTCCTTGTTACCTCCGGCCCTGGTGCAACCAATGCGATCACCGGTATTGCTACCGCTTATATGGACTCGATCCCACTGGTTGTATTGTCCGGCCAAGTAATGAGTAACTTGATTGGTAATGATGCCTTTCAAGAGTGTGATATGGTCGGCATTTCCCGCCCTGTCGTAAAGCACAGCTTTTTGGTAACAAAACCGGAAGATATCCCCACTATTATCAAAAAAGCGTTTTATATTGCTGCCAGTGGCCGTCCAGGGCCGGTTGTGGTTGATATTCCCAAAGATATGCTTAATCCGGCAGAAACCTATCCCTACCAGTATCCTGAATCGATAGCATTACGTTCTTATAATCCCACAACTCAAGGTCATAAAGGTCAAATTAAGCGGGGTGTCAAAGCCTTATTAGCCGCCAAACAACCTGTGCTGTACGTTGGTGGTGGCGCGGTGATGTCTAACTGTAGTGAGCCATTGATAGCATTAGCTGAAAGTTTACATATTCCAGTGGTTAATACACTAATGGGGCTTGGTGCTTTTCCGGGAACACATGCGCAATGTTTGGGTATGTTGGGTATGCATGGAACCTATGAAGCTAATATGGCGATGCATAATGCAGATCTTATTTTTGGGATCGGGGTTAGATTTGATGATCGCACCACTAATAATCTTGAAAAGTACTGCCCCAATGCAACTATTATGCACATTGATATTGATCCGTCATCGATATCAAAAACGGTGGCGGTTGATATCCCTATTGTAGGTTCTGCTGATACTGTGCTGACGTGTATGCTTAAATTGGTTAATGAGCAAGACGATATTGATAATCAAGCAGCATTACAGCCATGGTGGCAACAAATATCGACATGGCGTCAGCGTCAATGTCTGCGCTATGACACCACAACAGATCGCATTAAACCGCAACAGGTAATTGAATCTTTGTATCGTCTTACTGATGGTGATGCTTATGTCTCTTCCGATGTAGGTCAGCATCAAATGTTCGCCGCATTGTATTATCCATTTGATAAACCTCGACGTTGGATCAATTCAGGCGGTCTTGGCACTATGGGATTTGGTCTGCCTGCAGCAATGGGGGTTAAATTTGCATTACCTGATGCAGAAGTGGTGTGCGTAACGGGGGATGGCAGTATTCAAATGAATATTCAAGAGCTTTCAACCGCATTGCAATACGATATTCCCGTGAAAATTATCAATCTTAATAATCGTTTTCTTGGCATGGTAAAGCAATGGCAAGATATGATTTATCAAGGTCGCCATTCTCAATCTTATATGGATTCTGTGCCTGATTTTGCCGCGATTGCTGAAGCTTATGGTCATGTTGGGGTTCGTATTTCCGATCCTAAACAGTTGGATCAGCAATTAGAACAAGCATTAGCCTTGAAAGATAAATTGGTTTTTATTGATATCAGTGTTGATGAAACTGAGCATGTGTACCCGATGTTAATTCGTGGTGGTGCGATGAGTGACATGTGGTTAAGTAAAACGGAGCGTACATAATGCGTAGAATTATTTCAGTATTACTTGAAAACCAGCCAGGGGCTTTGTCACGGGTGGTGGGCTTATTTTCCCAACGTGGTTATAACATCGAGTCATTAACTGTTGCTCCAACGGATGATCCTACCTTATCACGGTTAAATATTACTACCCACGTTGAAGATGAAGCCGCGTATGAACAAATTGAAAAACAGCTGCACAAACTCATCGATATTTTAAAGGTCAGTAATGTCACGGCATCTGATCATATTGAACGAGAATTAATGTTGGTAAAAGTCAAAGCCAGTGGTTTTGCGCGAGCAGAGGTAAAACGTACCGCTGATATTTTTAGAGGCTTAATTGTTGATGTAACCAGTCAGATTTATACCATCCAATTGGTGGGAACCGGCGGTAAGCTAGATGCATTTTTAGCTGCAGTGGGTGAGGCGACAGAGATCATTGAAGTGGCTCGTAGTGGTATTGTTGGTTTAGCTCGTGGTGAGCGTGCTTTAAAAGCATAGTCTTAGAGGATAACAAAAAAACCCATGGCATTAATGTGGCATGGGTTTTTTGCTGTTTAATTATTGGAGTAAATCTAGAGATATGGGCTCACTGAACTGACGGCATTTTTTGAGTGGTCATGCATGATTGTTCGTGCTAGTTCAACATCACGATCTAAAACTGCTTTCATTAACGCTTCATGTTCTCCACCATCATGATAACGGTTTTCGCTATCACGAGATTGACTTAGCCAAATATGACGATAACGCTTAAGTTGCTCATAAATATCAAGGTAAAGATCAAGTAATACCGGAGAATTACTGCCCGATAAAATAGCAATATGAAAATCACCATGACGCTGTTCCCACTCAGAAAGATCAGCGTTATCAGAGGTTGGATTAAGGCGGCTTAATTTATGGTAACTGGTGAGAATATTAAGTTCCCAAGCCTCATCACCTTGTAAAATGGCTTTTTTTAATAATTCATGTGAAATTAATTGGTGAGCATTAAAAAGATCTGTTAGTTCTTCCACAGAAACAGGCGCTACCCAGCAACCTTTTTGTGGGGCAAATTTAACATACTTTTTCCACGATAATTGGACTAAGGCTTCACGAATAGGTGATGCACCGACTTGATAGTGTTCTTTCAAATCAGCAACAACAAGTTTTTGTCCTGGCGTCAATTTGCCAAGCAAAATATCTTGTCGTATGACCTCCATAATTTTATTCGTTTGCGTAGGACTGGACACGGTTTCCCTCTTTGTTGTTATATTTATTCGACAGCATCCAAACACAACTTTTGTTGAAAGTTATTAATGCATGAATGTCTATTGATTAGAAGTATAACTGGCTTTGTTTGTTGCTTAAACATTAAAGAGGGTGATAAACAATGATTAAAATGGATTGATGGCGAGAATATTACTATTGTTAGGTATTGATTTATAAAATAACAATATGAACTATGTTTTATGGTTGTTATTTTATAAATAATAACGGTGTTACAAAGAATATCGGAATATGAAGGACGCTACAATTACAATGACCGATGAATAAAAAGGGAGCCGAAGCTCCCTTTTTTAGTGTCTATTTACGAACAATTATAGTACGTGAACAGATGCAGTGTTGGTTGTGCCTGAAGCAACTAGTGCGCCAGAAACCATAACAACGATATCGCCTTTAGCACCTAGGCCAGTTTCAAGAGCTAACTCTTTACCGCGTAGGTAGAATGCATCAGTACTGTCGATTGCATCAACAATAACAGGTGTAACACCTTTAGAAAGACATAGTTGAGCCGCTGTCTTAGTATTTGTTGTTACAGCAAGGATACGTGCTGTTGGGAAGTACTTACGGATTGAACGAGCAGATTTACCTGCTTCAGTTGCAACGATGATTAGCGGAGCATTTAGTTTCTCTGCTGTGTCAACTGCACCTTTACATACCGCTTCAGTAATACGTAGACGTGGGCTATCTAGACGTGAACCTAGCTCAGCTTTAAGTACTTTATCTGTACGTGCACAGATTTGCGCCATGATAGTTACAGCTTCGATTGGGTATTTACCCTTAGCTGATTCACCAGAAAGCATTACTGCATCAGTACCATCCATGATTGCGTTAGCAACGTCACCCGCTTCTGCGCGTGTTGGACGTGGGTTCTTGATCATTGAATCAAGCATTTGTGTTGCAGTGATAACTACTTTACGAGCGCGGTTACACTTCTCGATCATCATCTTTTGAGCAAAGATAACTTCTTCAACTGGAATCTCAACACCAAGGTCACCACGAGCAACCATGATACCGTCAGATGCTTCAAGAATAGCGTCAAAGTTATCAACACCTTCTTGGTTTTCGATCTTAGAGATGATTTGAATGTCAGCGCCGCCATTTGCTTCTAGTAGCGCGCGGATTTCTAGTACGTCTTCAGCCTTACGGATAAAAGATGCAGCAACAAAATCAACGCCTTGCTCACAACCAAATTTAAGGTCAGCTTTATCTTTTTCAGCAAGAGCTGGAAGTTTTACAGAAACGCCAGGAAGGTTAACACCTTTGTTTTCGCCTAGGTCACCGCTGTTAAGTACTTTACACTTAACTTCAGTTTCTGTTGTTTCCAACACTTCCATTTCAATTAGACCATCGTCTACTAGGATAATGTTGCCTTTTGCTAGATCTTTAGCAAAACCAGGGTAAGTCACTGCCACACGGTCTTGATTACCGACTACAGATGTATCTGTTGTGAAAGTGAAATCTTGACCAGCTACTAGAGTGAAGTCATTGCCACCTTCTAGTTTGATAGTACGAATTTCAGGACCTTTAGTATCTAGCAAAATTGCTAGTTCTTTGCCTGTGTTAGCCATAACTTCACGTAGGTTAGTGATACGCTGACCGTGTTCTTCGAAGTCACCGTGTGAGAAGTTAAGACGCATTACGTTCATACCAGCGTTAGCTAGTTTAGTAAGCATTTCTACAGATTCAGTTTTTGGTCCAATCGTACATACGATCTTGGTCTTTTTCATTGAGGATACTCTCCGGACGAACTTTTTACCCAAGGGAAAATTAACATTAATCATGATCAGATCATCAACATGTTGTTAAGAGCTGATAGTGAGTAATGAATAAATAAAAAACGCTTTAAATATTACTTTAAAAAAGCGTTAGTGCGCTTTTGTAAAGTTCATCTCTAGGTGATCTTAAGCGGCATCAAATATATTGTTGTTATTATTGAACAAGTAGATAAATGCCTTTGCAACATTGATTGTAACCCTAATATTCAAGCGCAGGATTATAGCAGATATTCCACCATTTGGCACCCTGAGATATAGCTGTTCATTGTCAATGTCATGTGTGACATAAAAATGATGATTATGTGGAAAAATAAAAACAAAGCTTTGCTATTTATCAAGTGTCGGTGTGTTTTATGAATTTTTTGTGGTGTTGTTACTGAGAAAAATAGGAAGAGGGCTGAAACTTTCATGAAGCCCAAACGAAAAAAAGCTGAAGTAAAAATACTTCAGCTTTTTCGAATTTGGTGGCCCCTCCCAGACTTGAACTGGGGACCAAGCGATTATGAGTCGCCTGCTCTAACCACTGAGCTAAGGGGCCATATGCGGCAAATTATAGGGGATGGTGTCGCACTTGTCTAGTGATTAACGCCGAAAATTTGTTTGTTTTTTCAACAGTTAGATAAGTTTTATGGACTTGTTCACAGTTCAATGTTGCTATTGCCGATAATAAAAAAGCGAGCTCAAGGCTCGCTTTTTTTCGATAATGCTATCGGGTTTACTTATTCATCAAGGAAACTACGAAGCACATCTGAACGGCTTGGGTGACGTAATTTACGTAGTGCCTTTGCTTCAATCTGACGAATACGCTCACGAGTAACATCAAATTGCTTACCCACTTCTTCTAGCGTGTGGTCGGTATTCATATCGATACCAAAACGCATACGAAGTACTTTTGCTTCACGAGGCGTTAGCCCAGCAAGTACGTCGTTAGTTGCGGCACGCAAGTTAGTTGCTGTTGCTGCATCCATTGGAAGTTGAAGTGTTGTATCTTCAATGAAATCACCTAGGTGTGAATCTTCATCATCACCGATAGGGGTTTCCATTGAGATTGGCTCTTTCGCAATTTTCAGTACCTTGCGGATTTTGTCTTCCGGCATTTGCATGCGTTCAGCCAATTCTTCAGGTAATGGCTCACGGCCCATCTCTTGTAGCATCTGACGTGAGATGCGATTCAATTTGTTGATGGTTTCAATCATGTGCACAGGGATACGAATAGTACGTGCCTGGTCTGCGATTGAACGTGTGATTGCCTGACGGATCCACCATGTTGCGTAAGTTGAGAATTTGTAACCACGACGGTATTCAAATTTATCAACCGCTTTCATTAGACCAATGTTACCTTCTTGGATTAGATCCAAGAACTGCAAACCACGGTTGGTGTACTTCTTCGCGATAGAAATAACCAGACGTAAGTTAGCTTCAACCATCTCTTTTTTCGCACGGCGCGCTTTTGCTTCACCGATAGACATACGACGGCTGATGTCTTTAATACGTTCGATTGAAAGACCTGTTTCTTGCTCAAGAATGCGTAGCTTTAACGTTGAACGACGAAGATCTTCTTCATAATTCTTTAAACGTTCAGCGTAAGGCTTACCTGAGTTAAGTGCAGTGTCGATCCAATCACTGTTTGATTCATTGCCTGCAAATAAGCTAATGAACGTTTTCTTTGGCATTTTGCTGTTATCAACACACATACGCATGATAAGACGCTCATTAGTGCGTACTTTATCCATTGAGTCACGTAGTGAGCTAACTAGACGATCAAATTGCTTTGGAATCAGACGGAATTGCTTGAAGATTTCTGACAATTCTTCAACGGCAACTTCAGTTGTCGCGTGCTGACGACCATTAGTGTTAATGGCTAAAGCCATTTTTTCATAAGATTGGCGAAGTTCTAAGAACTTTTCACGCGCCAATTCTGGGTCGATGCTGCCATCGTCTTCTTCTTCTTCAGCGCCATCTTCGTCATCGTCATCGTCACCGTCTTCAAGATCTTTATCTTCATCTGCAAGATCGGTTTCGCTTAATTCTGAGCCAATGTGTGTTGCTGTTGGCGCTGCAGTAGCTTCTTCGTTTGGATCAACAAAGCCTGAAATGATATCAGTTAGACGAAGTTCATCGGCTTCAACTTTGTCAAACTGCTCAAGTAAATGAGCGATTGCTGAAGGGTATTCAGCAACAGAGCATTGAACTTGGTTAATACCATCTTCAATGCGTTTTGCGATATCAATTTCGCCTTCGCGAGTAAGTAGTTCAACCGTGCCCATTTCACGCATGTACATGCGTACTGGGTCTGTTGTGCGACCGATCTCGCTTTCTACGCTTGATAATGCTTGCGCCGCTGCTTCAATGGCGTCTTCGTCGGCATTATCTTCAGTCATCATGAGTTCATCGGCATCAGGGGCAGTTTCAACTACCTTGATACCCATGTCATTAATCATTTGAATAATGTCTTCAACCTGATCAGAATCAACAATATCTTCTGGTAGGTGGTCATTTACTTCGGCGTAGGTCAGATAGCCTTGTTCCTTGCCTTTAGCAACAAGTAACTTTAGCTGTGACTGCGGATTTTGCTCCATAGACGGTATCCAACTTCGGGTCTGAGTGATAATTTAGTATGCAGAGTTGCAAACCAGTCATTATAACAAATTTCTTAATTGTTGACTACTTATTAGGCAGGACGATCCAATAATAAGGATTGTAATTCCTGCTTTTCTTCGACTGATAAGCCGACAGTTCTTGATTTAGTCTGCAACTGTTCAATTTGTTGATTAACACATTGAATAATAATTTTATCCATTGCGTCTAAAAATACATCGAGGCTGTTGTCTTCATCATTTGACAACGGTAGCTCCCACGCGGCAAGCCGTGCCATCATGGCTTCATTTTTGGTGCCACGCCAATATTCTAAAAGCTGTCCAGTGCTAATATTGGGATTGTTTCGGCATTTATCAACTATAGATAGCAATAAATTTAATCCGGCGAGCTCAATAACAGCAAATGCGT
The DNA here is from genome assembly GCF_046058925.1 of Photobacterium piscicola. NCBI lineage: Bacteria > Pseudomonadati > Pseudomonadota > Gammaproteobacteria > Vibrionales > Vibrionaceae > Photobacterium > Photobacterium piscicola. The sequence goes on along the minus strand of NZ_CP175534.1, from coordinate 3,061,588 downwards.
CCATATCAAATTCAAGCTGTTGCACAAAGTGTGGGTGTTGAATCAATAATGCGATAACTTCTCGCATTGGTGTACGCTTAATTTGTACTTGGCCTACCGGTTTAGTGATTTGACCATGCTTTGAGAGTAGTTGCTGTAATTGTGCTTCATCAGGTAAGCCGAGTTTTTTACCCAGTAACTCTCTCAAGTATAGTCGCAGAGTGCCACCTGGTACTTTATCAATTAAGGGAACAGCGAGTGTGGTGAGTTTCGCTTTACCTTCACGGCTACTGGTATCAATTTGAAGCATTAAGCTATTAAACAAAAATTCTGATAGCGATGTCGCTGCATCAATGCGTTGTTCAAATTGAGTTTTACCTTCGGCGCGAATACATGAATCTGGATCTTCGCCATCAGGTAAGAACATGAACTTTAGCTGACGACCATCGGTTAGGTAAGGCAATGCTTGTTCCATTGCTCGCCATGCAGCTTCTCGTCCTGCACGGTCACCATCATAACAACATACAACAGTGCTGGTTTGACGGAACAGGCTTTGAATATGATCACCGGTGGTTGAGGTGCCTAACGATGCAACCGCATAATCGACACCAAATTGGGCCAACGCGACGACATCCATATAACCTTCAACTACCATGATCTTTTCAGGTTCACGATGGGTTTGTAGTACTTCATATAATCCATAAAGCTCTCGGCCTTTATGAAAAATATCAGTTTCAGGGGAGTTAAGGTATTTTGGCGTACCATCACCTAATACTCGCCCCCCAAAACCAATCACGCGTCCTCGGCGATCATGGATCGGAAACATCACTCGTCCACGGAAGCGGTCATAACGACGACCTTGATCATTTTCGATCAGCATTCCAGTGTTAACAAGTGCTTTTTGCGATTCATTATCACGCCCAAAGCGAGTGCGAACTATGTCCCATTGATCGGGAATAAAACCGATATTGAATTTTTTTACAATATCGCCTGATAAACCACGTCCCTTGAGATAATCAACCGCAACCTGAGCATCTTGCGCCCGTAGTTGTGATTGATAAAACTGTGACACTTGGCCCATGAGTTCATAGTAATTACGTTTATCTGCCGCTTTAGGGCCACGAGGTGCATTGGTACCATCGTTTTCTCGTGGTACTTCTAAACCTAGTTGTGAGGCGAGCTCTTCAATAGCATCGACAAACTCTAACCGATCATACTCCATCACGAAATCAAGTACGTTGCCATGAACACCGCACCCAAAACAATGATAGAACTGTTTTTCTTGGCTTACCGAAAAAGAGGGTGTTTTTTCGTTATGGAAAGGACAACAGGCACCAAAGTTCTTACCTTGTTTTTTGAGTTTTACGCGCGCGTCAATGACATCGACAATATCGTGTCGAGAGATTAAATCATCAATAAATGAACGCGGTATTTTTCCTGCCATAACAAAGCAAACAACCTAGAGTAAACAAAAAGAGTAACGGTTGAACCGTTAAAAGTGGGGATTGTCAGATACAAACAAGCCGCGCATTCCGAAAGAATAGCACGGCTTGTTGCAGAATAAGAGGAGTGATTAGCCTAGCTTGATTTTCACCAGCTTGCTAACAATCCCCATATCGGCACGACCCTGAATTTGCGGTTTCAGTACGCCCATAACCTTGCCCATATCTTGCATGTTGACAGCACCTGTCGCAGCAATAGCTTCATCCATCAAAGCAGAGATTTCATCTTCACTTAATGGTTGAGGCATAAATTCTGCTAAGACGCTGATTTCAGCATGTTCAATATCAGCAAGATCTTGACGGCCTGCAGCTTCATACTGCGCTACAGAGTCACGACGTTGCTTCACCATTTTGGTCAAAACTACCAATACGTCATCATCGGAAAGAGTGATCTTTTCGTCAACTTCGCGTTGTTTAATTGCAGCAAGAACCAAACGGATAGCACCAAGACGAGGTTTATCCTTCGCCTTCATCGCCGCTATTTGTTCGCCTTTAAGACGTTCAATAAGAGTCATTACGCGATCCTTCTGTTTAATAATCTAACGATTAGTACAGACGAACGCGACGCGCGTTTTCGCGAGCCAATTTCTTCAGGTGACGCTTAACTGCCGCTGCTTTAGCACGCTTACGTACAGTTGTTGGCTTTTCGAAGTGCTCACGACGACGAACTTCAGAAAGGATACCTGCTTTTTCGCAAGAGCGCTTGAAACGACGTAGTGCTACGTCAAACGGTTCGTTTTCACGTACTTTGATTACTGGCATGTAATACTCACCTCAGAGTGATTCGGTTTAATACTGACGTTCAAAGTGTCAGATGATTAAAATGGTGCGAAATTCTAATCTGATTTGGGGGTATTTGTAAAGCATTCTACGCCTATGAACTGGTTAATTTGTGTTAACAGCGGTAACATGGCATCCAATTACTCCCTTATAAACCTGTATGAATTATCGGTTGTTGTTGAAACTAGGCTGATTTTTTAGATTAGGTCCCAGAATAGTATAGAGGCTGTTATGCGTATATTGGGCATTGAGACCTCCTGTGATGAAACAGGTATCGCAATTTTTGATGATGAAAAAGGTTTATTGGCACATGAACTTTACAGTCAAGTAAAGTTACATGCTGATTACGGTGGTGTTGTTCCTGAGTTAGCGTCACGTGATCATGTTAAAAAAACCATTCCCTTAATTACGGCAACCTTGGCTGCTGCGGGCTTAACGCCAGACGATCTTGACGGTGTTGCGTACACTGCTGGTCCTGGTCTTGTTGGCGCGCTACTAGTGGGCGCAACAATTGGTCGTAGTTTAGCTTATGCATGGGATTTACCTGCGGTTGCCGTACACCATATGGAAGGTCATCTACTCGCACCAATGTTAGAAGATAATCCACCTGAATTTCCTTTTGTGGCATTGCTGGTTTCTGGCGGACATACCATGATGGTAGATGTGCGTGGTATTGGTGATTATAAAATTCTTGGTGAGTCAGTGGATGACGCCGCGGGTGAAGCTTTTGATAAAACAGCGAAGATGATGGGGCTTGATTACCCTGGTGGTCCGTTACTGTCTAAAATGGCTGAACAAGGTACGCCGGGACGATTTAAGTTCCCACGTCCAATGACAGATCGCCCAGGTCTTGATTTTAGTTTTTCAGGATTAAAAACATTTGCGGCGAATACGATTCGGGGCAATGATGATGATCCACAAACACGTGCTGATATTGCGTATGCGTTCCAAGACGCTGTTGTTGATACGTTAGCGATAAAATGTAAGCGTGCATTAAAGCAAACGGGCTATAAGCGCCTAGTGATTGCTGGCGGCGTAAGTGCAAATAAAGCATTACGTCAACAGCTTGAAACCTTGATGAAAGGCATGCATGGCCAAGTGTTTTATCCACGTACTGAATTTTGTACCGATAATGGTGCGATGATTGCTTATGCTGGTATGCAACGTCTAAAGAATAATGAATTGATGGATCTTGGTGTTAAGGTTTATCCACGTTGGCCTATCGATCAACTGAAGCCTGTTGCTTAGTAATAAATATGCATTAATTCAAACAAAAAGCGAGAACATATGTTCTCGCTTTTTTTGTGTTTTTTTCTGTGTATTTATTGCTTTTCGTTACTTTTTCGGGCAAATTTCTGCCATATTTTTGTTTCGTCACCGTCGAGTAAACGACGAATATTATCTTGATGACGAAAGATAATTAAGCAAGACAGCATCGCGACGGGCATGGTGTATTCAGGTTTGACCATCCATGTCATCAGTGGTGCAACAAGGGCGGTAATTAACGATGCGAGAGATGAATAGCCGGTTAATGTCAGTGCTGATATCCAAATAATAATTAAACCACCACTGAGATCCCAGCCGATAGGGGCTAATGCACCAAGTGCGGTAGCGACCCCTTTACCACCTTGAAAATGGAAGAAGATAGGGTAGATATGACCAAGGCAAGCTGCGATGCCTATGATGCCTAATAGGAAAGGATTTAAGCCTAAAAAGTAGCTTAACCAAACAGGAATCATGCCTTTTAAAATATCAGCAACTAAGACTAATATTGCGGCCGTTTTACCTCCGAGGCGAAGGACATTGGTTGCGCCCGGATTGAGTGAGCCATGGGTACGAGGATCTGGAAAGTGGTACAGTTTTGAAATTAATACTGCACTGGAAATAGATCCTAATAGATAAGCCGCAATGATCATCAGTAACGCTAATGGTGTCATGCAATATCCCGGTTATTTGAAAGATAAGTGGCATTCTTTATTGCCGCTAAATGTTAGCTGGATCTTATCTTGATCAATATTGGTACTGATAAATATCAGCGTGTTTATGGCTGTGATATAGTCATAATTATGGTCAGCATTCAATGTGTTGTTGACCAGTTAGCAGGTGTTTTCGCTAACTTATATAGCCTGATAATACGCGTTTTTGTGTGTATTAGGTATCCGACCTCTATCAAAATTAGCGATTAAATATGGACACGGTATTTATAGAACAACTTGAAGTTATCGCCACTATTGGAGTGTATGACTGGGAACAAAAAATTAAGCAAAAATTAGTATTAGATTTAGAGATGGCTCACGATAATCGTCCTGCAGCCATAGCGGATGATGTTAATTTAGCGTTAGATTACTCAATGGTTAGTACTGCGGTTACTGAACATATTACTCAAGGGCGTTTTTTGTTAGTTGAACGCGTTGCAGAAGATATTGCTACTTTGATCATGACGCGCTTTGCAGTGCCATGGATTAAAGTGCGCGTGACCAAACCGAGCGCCATTGCTAATGCCGCTGGCGTTGGGGTTCAGATCGAACGAGGCATTAAGTAGTGATCACCGCTTATATCAGCATTGGCAGCAATATTGATCGCGAACATTACTTACCCGCTGGCGTCAAGGCGGTGGCGCAGTTAGCGAGTTCATGGCGTATGTCACGTATTTTTGAAGCAGAACCTGTTGGTTTTAACGGTGATAATTTCTTTAATAGTGTCATTGAAATAAAAACGTCATTGTCATTAGCGACTCTGCAGCAATCACTAAAAGAGATTGAACGGCAATTAGGACGACCTGAAAATACCCAAAAAAATCAAAGTCGTACAATTGATCTCGATATTTTACTTTATGGTGACGTAGTTTGTGAGTGCTCACCTACAATACCTCGGTCTGATCTGTATAAATTTGCCTTTGTGCTTTGGCCAATGAGCGAGTTATGTCCTGAATTAATTATTCCCGGACAGCAACAGACGATTGCGGAGTTATGGCAAAAATTTTCACCTCAACAGTCATTATGGCCTGTTGAATAAAATATTACTTATAGCGATATATAACCTAAATTAAGGATAATGAATGAGTCACTTTGAAGCGATTATGCTTGCCCTGTTACAGGGATTAACAGAGTTTTTACCTGTATCGAGTTCTGCCCATCTTATTTTACCGTCAGAAATATTGGGCTGGTCAGATCAAGGGTTGGCATTTGATGTTGCGGTGCATGTAGGAACATTATTAGCGGTAATGATTTATTTCCGTAAAGAAGTTGTTACGCTACTTAGCGCATGGCTAGCTTCAATTTTTAAACGTCAACATAATGCTGAATCTAAATTAGCATGGATGATTGTTATTTCAACCATTCCAGCCTGTATTTTTGGCTTGTTGATGAAAGACTTCATCGAGATGTATTTGCGTTCTGCGTGGGTTATTGCTTGTACAACTATTATTTTCGGCTTGCTGTTATGGTGGGTTGATAAACATGCTAAGCAGACTGACAATGAATATCAAACCACATGGAAAAGTGCGGTCTTAATTGGTTTAGCCCAAGCCGCCGCTATCATTCCTGGTACGTCTCGCTCTGGTGCAACCATGACAGCGGCATTATATTTAGGCTTTACACGTGAGGCGGCAGCACGGTTCTCATTCTTAATGTCGATACCTATTATTTTGCTTGCGGGCGGGTATTTAGGTCTTAAACTGGTAACCGGCACTGAGCCGATTGATATCAGTAATCTAAGTATTGGTATTGCGGTTTCGTTTGTTAGTGCGTATGCATGTATTCACGTGTTCTTAAAATTAGTGACACGTTTAGGTATGACGCCATTTGTTATCTACCGTTTAATATTAGGTGCTGGTTTATTCCTATTTTTATTATCTAAATAATTTTAGAATAAACGTGTTACAAAAATGTATGGTCCGCCTCGTTATTGCAAGTGCAAATTTCGATAACGAGGTTGGTTTGCGCTAATGTATTCGGAGTTTAATTGAAGTTAACTTACTTAAACTTCATCTCCACGATAAGCTCCGCGCCAGATAATCCTTAAAAAGCCGAAAGTGTATAATCACTGTTTTTTGTATCAGGTCCTTTATCTGGTGGTTTAACCGTTCTGTTATCTCTCTACACATGCAAATCTGATTAATTTAGTTTTCTAAATGGCAATCCAGTTACCATTACTGACCAAGCGATCCTTGCCAACTTATTAGCTAACGCCACAACTACAACATTAAATGGTTTTCGTTTTAATAATTCTGTTATCCAATCCCCAAAAATAGCTTCAGCTATTTTTGGCCTTGATATCAAAGCTCGTGCTCCATGAATAAATAATGTCCTTAATGACTTATTCCCTCGTTTACTGATACCCAGCAGTGTGGATTTCCCTCCTGTTGAATATTGACGAGGAACTAAGCCTACCCATGCTGCTAAATGTCGTCCATTTTTAAAATCTTTTGGTGATGGTACTTCTGATAAACATGCGCTCGCAATCATCGGTCCAATACCTGGGATAGTTTGTAATAATTCACCCATTTCTGATTCTTTCAAAACTGCTTTTATCTTTTTATCTTGCTCAGCAATCTTTTGATGTAAATATTGATAATGCTCATAAAGAACAGCTAATTCTTGAAGCAAAAGTGGTGGTAAGGTGTGATTTTTATCGGCAAGCCATTGAAATAATTTTCCCATGGCAGCGTGTCCACGAGGAAAATTGATACCAAATTCAAGTAGTAGTGCACCAATGCGACACATCGTTGCTGTTTGTTCTTTAATAAACCCAGAACGGATACGTTGTACTGCAGATAAAATTTGGGATTCTTCAGTTTTGACACTAACAAAACGCATTGAAGGTCTAGCAGAAGCTTCAGCGATAGCATCAGCATCAATGTAGTCATTTTTGTTAGTTTTTACATAGGGTTTAACGTATTGAGGAGGGATTAGTTTGGTGTTATGTCCAAAAGATTGGCACTTTCTTGCTAGCCAGTGAGATCCAGCACAAGATTCCATCGCAACAGTAGTTTTATCAAGTTGAAGCAATATTTTTAATAGTTGAGCACGGTTACATTTTTTGCGATATACCTCACGGCCCGCATAATCGTGCCCAATTAGATGAAATGAAGTTTTGCCTAAATCAATACCAAGTACTTTAATTAACATGATGGTTCGCCTCTCTAGATACTCACAACTAAAGCCTAGCGGCTTTAGAGTGAGGCGGACCATCTAATTAAGCCGACTTTATGTCGGCTTTTTTATTGCTGTAGATTAGGTGCGTGTACGCTGTAAATATTCATCAACGGCGAGGGTACGGGCTTGCGTTAATTGCTGTTTGATTTCAGCGCCAATGAACCCTGCGGCAATAATCGGGGCGACAGGGACTGCTTGAGCGATATCAAAAGCAGCAATGGTGATGTCTGCTTGTGGATAGACCGTTGCTTCCAAACCGTGGCGACCGCGAGCATCAGCACGACAACATATGGCCAGTTGCTCAATGCGCTGGGGTTTTCGCCATGCATCTATTTGATCAAATATCGAAATAAAAGTGCTGGCGCGCATTTCTTGAGCATGGTGGATCTTGGTATGTTGAGCACAAACTAACAGTGCTAAATCACGATAATCATTTGGTACTTTTATTCGCTGACATAACTGTTTGATTGGCTTAATACCATCACGGCAATGGGTCTTATGGTGAGGTAAATCATCTTTAGGGGAAAGTGCTTTACCAAGATCATGTACTTGGGCAGCAAAACGAATGATTGTATCATCGCTGAGTACAGCTGCTTGTTTTGCGACAAGCAACGTATGGATACCACAATCGATTTCAGGATGCCATTTTACGGGTTGTGGTATGCCAAATAGCGCATCGATTTCAGGCATAATTACCGCTAAAGCACCACACTGACGTAATACGCTTAAAAAGACCTGTGGATCATTGCTTGAAAGTGATTTGTGCCACTCAAGCCATACTCGCTCTGGGGTTAGGTTGGCTAATTCACCACTGACGACAATTTCTTGCATTAATGCCATGGTTTCGGCAGCAATAGTAAAGCCTAAGTGAGCAAAACGAGCGGCAAAACGGGCGACGCGTAATACGCGCAATGGATCTTCGCTAAATGCAGGTGAAACATGACGTAAGATCTTATGTTCTAGATCATATTGACCATGGTATGGATCGATGAGTTGCCCTTGTTGATCTTGGGCAATAGCATTGATGGTTAAATCACGTCGTAATAGATCTTGTTCAAGGGTAACATCGGCAGCGGCATAACAGCTAAAGCCAGTGTAACCATGGCCTGATTTACGCTCGGTACGTGCGAGGGCATATTCTTGTTTGGTTCGAGGATGAAGAAAAACGGGAAAATCACTGCCAATTTGCTCATAACCTAATTCAAGCATGGCCGTTGGCGTGGTGCCAACAACAACCCAGTCTTGATCTGTTATAGGTAAGCCTAATAAAGTGTCGCGAACAGCACCACCGACAAGATAGGTTTGCAATGAAGACTCCTTAATACCACGCGGGGCTAATAGCTAATAGTTGTAGATCACAATGAAAAAGTCACCATTATCACAGCATGATAATGTTAATCGGTATTATTTTGTTAACCAATATACACTGGTTTGTTGATGTCATCATAATAGCAAATATCGCTCAGCAATGAGAGTTTGTCAGTACTAAGTATTTTTATGTTGTTGATGATGTTATCGATAATTTATTCCTAAATAATTTTAAGTATTAGAGTATAGATATGTACCAAGATTTTTTTGGCATAAATGAAGCACCATTTTCAATTGTGCCAAGTGCCCGTTTTCTCTACCTCAGTGAGCGTCATCGAGAAGCATTAACGCATATGCTATCAGGACTCACCGATGGTGGTGGTTTTGGCTTATTAACGGGGGAAGTGGGGACAGGAAAAACAACGGTACTGCGGGCGATGATTTCACGATTACCGCAACAAGCGCAAGTGGCGGTGATCCTCAATCCGGCGTTATCATCACATGATTTATTGGCCACTATTTGTGATGAATTAGGATTATCTTATCGCGATGAGGCCAGTTTCAAGCAATTAACAGATATTATTTATCAGCATCTTATTGCTAATCATGCTGCGGGTCGACAGACATTATTGTTAGTCGATGAAGCCCAACATTTGATGCCTGATGTGTTAGAACAATTACGATTATTGACTAATTTAGAGACCGATAGCCGCAAATTATTAAAAGTTGTTTTGATTGGCCAACCAGAATTACAGCAGCTATTGCAACAAGAGCGGTTACGTCAATTAGCACAGCGGATCACTTCCCGTTACCATTTGCTGCCATTGACCGAAACGGAAGTCAGTGAATATATTCATTACCGTCTTAATGCGGTTGATTGTTTATATTCGGTATTCAATGCCAGTATTGTCAGTTATATCGCTAAACAAACGCAGGGAGTGCCTCGGTTAATTAACTTGGTGTGTGATAAATCGATGCAGTTAGCCTGTCAGGGTGGTACTCACAGTGTGACCAAGGCAATGGCGGTTCAAGCCTGTGAAGATATATTGAGTTGGCAAGTACCATCAGTCACTTCGTCACGTTCAAGCTTAGCATGGCTGCCATGGGCAATCGCAGCGGCACTGTGTGGCGTGATGGCGACAGTGACGTGGCAATATTGGCCTCAAACACCCACATCAGCATTATCTTTAACTACGGTATCTTCTTCACCTGCGGTAACACCGAATACGGCACCGTTAAAAAAGGCCGTCGTCAGCACTGAAATTCGATTAGTGACCGCCATTAATGATAGCCGTAATCAACGTAATGCCATGCAAAGTCTGTATAAATTATGGGGTTTTGATACTGCATTAAATCAAGCAACGTGTGCGACTAGCGCTCGAATCGCATTGACGTGTTTTTCTGGTTCAACGACATTAACGCGCTTAGGATTAATTAATCGACCAGTGATCGTAACCCTTAAAGATGGTCAACAGCAGCCTTTCTATGCGGTTGTGTATGCAATTACGAGTGATCGAATTGAATTATTGCTAGATAAACAACGTATTTCAGTGACACCTGCATGGTTTGAAGCGCGTTGGAGTGGCCACTTTAGTTTGCTATGGCGTCCACCACTAGGCGATAAAACCACGATTCGTTTTGGTCAAAGTGGCGCACGAGTCGCATGGTTAAATCAACAATTAAATGCTTTCTTAGGTGATGATGGCCCACAGGTGAGTTATTTTAATCAAACGATCCTTGATAAATTACGCCGTTTTCAACGGGCACAAGATATTGCCGCAGATGGTATTGCTGGCCCAATGACGCTAATGATCCTTGATTCCGCACTTAATCTTCCTGGGCCTACGTTACAACCGGAGCAAGCCTAATGTCTCAGTTATTAACGGCATTAAAACAATCAGATAAAAATAATGCTAGCCAATCAAGTGTTGGTCATGCTGATGGAGAGATGGTGAAAATTGTCCATCCAATGCGGGCAGTTAAAGCTCAACAATCTCGAGTGAAGTGGGTGATGCCGATTATTATTGCATTGTTACCTGCAGCTTCGATTGTGGCATATAAAGTTTATCAGCAACAAATTGTTGGTGTAACGGCAGCTACAACACATCAATCTTCATTAGTAACCGCCGCATTACCGCCATCGGTATTGCAAGCACCTAAGCTACAAGCGTTAGATACCCCCTCTGCGGCGGTAAATGCTGAGGTTATTTTTATGACGTATCCCGATATTGTGACAGAGCCATTGCCAATCAATGATGGTTTATATGTGGCCTCACCTGCGTATCAGTCACCGTCAAATGTTGAGGAGCATAATAGTGAACCGCGCGAGCAAGATCGAGATCTTGGCCCAAGTGATGATCTGCCACACAATACTGCTCAACATGTTATTAAAGCGACATCAACTAACGATGATCCTTACAAGTTGGATAACCTTGATTTGTCGGCTCTATCACCAGACATCGCAGCGAAGTTAAAATCAGCTATTGTCGCGACGACGGGGGAGCACTATCAAGATAGCGAGGTTGATCGTAGTAACGCCGATCGTAATGCGATCAAGCCTCACTCAACAGTGACTAAAACGCCAAAAAGCAAAGTGATTCCGATTGGTTTATTACCTGCAGCAGTGCAGCAACAGCTGCCTAAGATGAATTTTAATCAGCATATTTACTCTTCTACACCAGCTAAACGTTGGGTTAAAGTCAACGGTAATGAACGCCATCAGGGAGATATGATTGCTCCTGGCGTGAAGTTGGTCAAGATTGAATCACGAGATGTTATTCTAACATTTGATGGTTATGAAATTAGCATGCCAGCGCTATCTGAATGGTAATTAGCGTGAAGTGAAAATCAAAAAAAGGCAGCCAATTGGCTGCCTTTTTAGTGATATTGATTGTCTTATAATATAAATACTGAGTTAGGAATACTTATGCCCAGCCATTAGCCCGCTTACGACGACGCGGTGTGATATGTGGTAGTATTAATCCTAGTAGCAAACCAATACCAGCAACTACGCCACCATAGGTAAACCATTTCATTAATAAATCATCTTTTTGAGTGTCAATTTTTGCTCGTAAACTGCGCACTTCGTCTTGAGCTATTGTTAGCTCATTTTGTAATTGCGTATTACGTGTTTCTAATTTATTAATCTGACTATTACGCTGAGCTAAGGCACTATTTAAATCACTGTGTTTATTATCATTGGTTGTCAGTGCTTCTGCTAGTCTGGCTTTAACTGTGGTTAATTCCGTTTCAAGTACGGGCAGGCGTTCTTGCAGTGCAACATCAGTTGAAATGAATTTAGATTCAACCCAGCCAGTACGACCTTTCGCATCTTTAACACGACTATAACCGTTATCTTTTTCTAATAGCGTAACGGGTGAGCCAGCATTAACACTACCGACAATACGGTATTGGCTGCCAGGGCCTTTTAATAAATAAGTAAATAAGTTGTCAGAAATATAATGGGCTTGTTCAGCATTAGCTATTGGGCTAATTAGTGTCAAACAGAACAAAAAAAAGCTTATGAGGTGCTTCACTATCGAATCCTTGATGAACCTGAAATGGTTAGAGATCGGATAGTAAGGGCTTTAAAGAAAGGGAGCAAGAAAAGAGAGAGGGGGAGACCTCTCTCTTTGAACTCTGCCACTATTTAACTAAAAAGTGCTTGTATAATGTAGAAGAAAATGACAGCAAGGAATGCACCTGCTGGCAATGTTACAATCCACGAAGCAACGATGTTGCGAACAACACCTAGGTTAAGAGCAGCAATGCCGCGAGCAAAACCAACACCCAATACTGCACCAACCAGTGTTTGTGTAGTTGAGATTGGTAAACCCGTACCTGATGCTAGTACAACAGTCGATGCTGTTGCTAACTGAGCAGCAAAACCACGGCTCGGTGTTAACTCAGTGATGCCTGTACCTACGGTAGCCATTACTTTATGACCAAGAGTAGCTAGACCGATGACGATACCAATACCACCTAGTGGAAGGATCCACCATGCGATTTGGCTTTGAGCTGCAATTTGTCCAGAATTCTCAATTGTTGAAACAACTGCTGATAGAGGACCGATCGCATTTGCTACGTCGTTTGAACCATGGGCAAATGCCATCGCACACGCAGTAACAACCATCAATACGCTAAATACACTTTCAACACCGGCATAACCGTTGCTATCTACAAGATCGTCATCAGCATACTTACGCTGAATGTAGAAGTAACCTACAACCATAACGACAAATGAAATAGCAATCGATGCAATCCAAGCTTCACCCGTTGTTAGATGCAAACCGATATGTTTCAGACCTTTCTTAATTGTTACCAATGCAATGACCATCGCTGTGATAAACATATAGACCGGAACGAAACGTTTTGCATTTGCCATTGGGTTATCAGTATCAAAGATTAATCTTTGAGCACTGATGAATATCAGATACGCAAATATACCAGCAATAAACGGTGTAATTAACCAGCTACCCACAATACCTTGGATTGAATGCCAATCCACTGCATTGGTGCCAACTGACACACAAGCAAAACCGATGATAGCACCGATAATTGAGTGTGTTGTTGAAACAGGCCAGCCCATAAAAGAAGCGACAAGTAGCCATGTACCAGCAGCAAGAAGCGCTGACATCATGCCAAAAACTAGGGTTTCAGGGTGGGCTGCATATAGAGAAGTTTCGATAACACCCTTACGAATAGTATCGGTAACTTCACCACCTGCAAGATAAGCACCTGCAAATTCAAAAATCATCGCGATGATGATCGCTTGTTTTACTGTAAGTGCTTTTGAACCAACTGAAGTACCCATGGCATTGGCAACATCATTTGCACCAATACCAATCGCCATCAAAAGACCAAAAAAAGCTGCCACTCCGATTAATAGAGTGCCGTAGTTAGCCAGGATTTCCATTGTAAAACCTTGTTTTGTTAAATTCCCGTTATTAAGAACGCGAGAGCATAATTTCTAAACGTGAGCCGACCCGCTGTGCTTGATCAGCAATTGCGCCTACCCACTCGAGAATTTTGTACAGGAACATGACATCCACCGGGCTGTGTTGGTCTTCGATGGACATTAATTGTTGACGTAAGACTATCTGCATAGCATCGGTATCGTCTTCGATAACATCTAGCTGATTAATCATTTCGGCAACAAGTGTCACTTCTCTGCCTTTGAAACCAGTTTCGAGTAATTCATCCAATTCATTGATTACACGGCGAGCTTGATCAGCCGCGTCTAAGCAACGTTGAATATATGCCACGAAGTCTGGGTACATGATAGCAGGCATTTGTAGCTTACGACCTAAGACTCGACCAGCGATATCTTTAGAGAGGTTAGCGAGTTTGTCCTGCTGGGTTAACAGTCCTAACATATCAGTACGATCTACTGGCATGAAAAGACCACGAGGAAGCTTCAGACGGATCTCACGCTTGAGTACATCCGCATCTTTTTCAAGTTGCGATATCTGTTCGCGTAAAACGGCCGCCTTTTCCCAATCTCCAGCATTACATGCCTCGAAGAACGGGATAAGCAGATCACAACACTCAGTTACGCGAATAACATGGCGTTGTAGTGGTTTGATTGGGGATTTTGCAAAGAGCCCCATTATTGTATTTACTGGCATAGCCGATCAACCTAAAGAGCGCCCGAATAAGGCTAAATCTTGAGCGATGGTCATTGAATCGCGCATTTTAACGTATTAAAGAGTATAGTGGAACTAGTTTTGATCAAGGTTTTATTGATATTTCTCACTTGCCCTTGAGTGAATAAGCAAATATCCTTGGTTTGCCACCGTTTATAGGTATAACTATGGAAACCGAGATAGAACTGAAGTTTTTTGTCTTACCAGAATTTTCAACTCAGCTGGTGGAAAAAATTTCCGCAGCTAAAATTCTGCAACAGAGCCGTCGAGAGTTGGGTAATATTTACTTTGACACTCCCGATCAAGTATTGCGCCAGCATGATATCGGTTTACGTATTCGTCGTTTTGATGATGTGTTTGTTCAAACATTAAAAACCGCAGGCCGTGTTGTTGCTGGATTACATCAGCGTCCTGAATACAATGTTGAAGTGAATAGTACGGCACCAAGTTTAGCGCTTCATCCCGCAGATGCTTGGCCTCACGACTTTGATATTGTTGCTGTTCAGCAGCAAATTCAGCCATTATTTAGTACTGATTTTACTCGCCAGCAATGGTTAGTGGCAATGCCAGATGGTAGCCAAATTGAATTAGCATTTGATCATGGTGAAGTGAGTGTTGATGATAAACACTCGCCAATTTGTGAAGTAGAACTAGAGCTTAAATCGGGTCAGACAGACGCTTTATTCACTTTAGCGCGTGAATTATGTGTTGATGGTGGAATGCGGTTAGGTAATCTTAGCAAGGCTGCTCGTGGCTACCGACTTGCTGCTGATTATCAAGGCGATCCTATCAAGCCATTAGTTTTTGTTAATACTACACTTCAAGATTCGGTTGAATCTGCGTTCATTAATACACTTGAACATGCGTTAGAGCACTGGCTGTACCATGAACAGATTTATATGGAACGCCAAGAACCGCAAGCTCTGGTACAAATATCACAAGCGTTAAGCTTATTACGCCAAACTTTTGCAACCTTTGGTGGCATTATTCCGCGTCGTGCAAGTGCCTTATTACGCCAAGAATTACAATGGTTGGAAGGCGAGCTAACGTGGTTAGAAGATGCCAATAGCATTCAAGCGCTGATTGATGATAAAGCCTATGTATTACGTAAGCTGAATGCCCGTAAAGAGTTGCAACAGCAATTAGAGCTACGTTATCAAGATCTTCCAGATAGTGACGATATGATCCAATTAATGCGTTCTGCGCGTTACTGTGGGTTATTGCTAGATTTAAGCCGCTGGATTTTAAGTCGAGGTTGGCAGCCATTTCTCGACGATAAATCACGCGATAAACTAGCCGCACCAGTGAAAGCATTTGCAGATAATATGCTAACCCGTTCATGGTCTGAATTGCTTGATGTTTTCCCCGCTGAACGCGAACTGAGCCGTATTGATTATCTTGATCAAAAACCACGTTTATTGCGTAATTTGATGAGTGGAATTGCGTTCGCAGGCTTGTATGATGAAGACCGTCGAATCTCTTTTAGAATGCCATGGTTAGATTTATTACAAGGCTTAGAAGACTTATGCGCATTAGAACCTATTCGGCAGTTATTACCTCTATTTGAAGGCGATGACTTAGCGCAAATGCAAAAATGGTTACAACGTCAAGAAGAATCATTATTGCATGCCATGAGTCAGACTCGGCAGATCAGTATAGAGCTAACCCCTTACTGGCCATAATCGTTATGCGTTACATGTAATGAGTTAGTATTAAATATTAACGCCTCGCTTTATGCGGGGCGTTGTTGTATCTACGAGTACAACATGTGGGACAGATCATGTTTTGACGTATCTTTTGAAGGGATGACTAAATATTTACCCGTAAATGTCGATAAGCAATAGAAGAGTGGAGCAATGGTGCTTATTGATGACATTACTGGCTTACGAATAACACATCATTTTTAATGTGAAGGGTGTAAACGTTAGCGATACGGAGAGAGTAAATGGCAACACTAGAGTTTAAAGCTTGGGAAAAGTGGTTAACCAACCTTAAATTAACCCCTAAACTTATTTTACTGATGGTGTTTAGTACGTTGTTATTAATTGGCAAACAATTGTGGGATGCGGAATTATTCTATCAATCTGTTATCGCGACTCAACAAAACAAAGTGCAGCAATTAGCCCAATCAAATGCGTTGATGCTAACAAGCTTAGCCGCTACCAACACTCAATCGTCAGCGTTAAATTCCTCTCAATTATCCACTGAAATGAGCAAGCATAATGTATATGTTGTTGAATATAAAAATGATAATGTATTGGTGGAATCCAAATTAAATCAGGTTATTAGTATCAACCAGCCATTGGAAGAAGGACTGACATTAAGTCAGTTGCTACGTGATACGAAGCTAAATAATCAGCCATTTACGCGACAAGATAATGATGGCTATGGATATATAGTTAAATTACCTGCGTTA
The DNA here is from genome assembly GCF_046058925.1 of Photobacterium piscicola. Taxonomy (NCBI): domain Bacteria; kingdom Pseudomonadati; phylum Pseudomonadota; class Gammaproteobacteria; order Vibrionales; family Vibrionaceae; genus Photobacterium; species Photobacterium piscicola. The sequence goes on along the minus strand of NZ_CP175534.1, from coordinate 3,044,802 downwards.
CAGTTAGCGGTTATTAGTTACCAAACAAATGCATTGGCTGCGGGTTATTATCAACAGTATTTGGGACAAATTGTGTGGCAAACATCATTAATGGTGGTGATTTTTGTGGTGGTGTTATTACTCGCATCGCGGATTATGTTGCGTCAAATCGGTGGCTTAAAGCGAAGTATTCAAGCATTCGCCAATAATGATTTGTCACAGCCGATAGCCATGAGGTGTAGTGATGAATTTGGTGAGTTAAGTCGTGAGCTTGAACAAAGCCGTTGTCAGCTTAAAGCGGTATTGATTGCTCAACGCCAAGCGGCAACCACACTTTCACAATCCGCGGAAGTGATGTCATTAATGATGGAGCAAACCAAAGAATCCTCTCAAGAAGAATTTGCTGAAATTGATCAATTAGCATCAGCTATGGCGGAAATGACATCAACAGTACAAACCGTGGCTGGTCATGCGCGTGATGCATCTAATGCGACCTTAAATACCTCAGAACAAGCAGCAACAGGGCAACAATTTGTGAGTCGTACCATGATGACGATTAACCAATTGTCGAATGACATTACTCAATCAGCCGCCGCCGTTAATCAAGTGGAAACTCGGGTTGATAAAATAAGTTCAGTGATTGTAACCATTCAAAGTATTTCAGAACAAACTAACTTATTAGCACTTAATGCAGCAATTGAAGCCGCACGCGCGGGGGATGCTGGGCGTGGGTTCGCTGTTGTGGCTGATGAAGTACGTAATCTTGCACAACGCACTCAAACAGCGACGGTTGAAATTCAAGATATGATCGCTCAATTACAACAAAGTGCTCAACAAGCGGTGAGTTTAATGGAACGCAGTGTTATTGAAGCAGATGAAGGGGTTGATCTCGTTACCAGTGCTGGTGGCGAGTTAAATAAAATTGTTGAGCAGATTCAAGGTATTAATGATATGAATTTTCATATTGCAGCCGCAGCTGAACAGCAAAGTGCGGTGGCTGATGAAATGAATATTAACCTGACAAATGTACGAGAACTGGTTGATGGATCGGTTGGTGTGGTGACTGAATTGGCGCAAACATCAATTGATATGCAGCATCAAGCTAATGATTTAGAAGCAAAAATAGATATATTTAAAGTGTAAATAAAATGCGTCATATTGAATAAAATAAAATTATAACGCCCATCAGTTGATGGGCGTTTTTATATGCTAAATTAGAGTTCTTTATCGAGTTACTTGTTCAAGGGACAGCGCATGGCGACCGAAAAATCACAACCTTATCCACTCATTGATCATTGTAGCGATGTCGTTGCTGCAGCCGACTTAGCCTGGGGAAAATTAGCTGATAAGCACCCGCAACTATTGGCATTATGGCAAGGAGAAGCCAAGCAGGAATTGCATACCATGTTGGGGTTAAGTGATTTTATTAGTGCCTCTCTAGTACAAGATTCAACCCTCTTAGAATGGTTACTCGACCAATATCAACATTGTGGTGATATTGATTATCGTCTGTTATTAAGCCAGCAACTCGCACAAGTAACCGATGAAATGGGCTTAATGCGTAGCTTACGTCATTTTAGACGTCGTTATATGACGTTAATTGCGTGGCAAGACTTTAGTCATCGTGCACCTTTACAGCATAGCCTCGCGAGTTTGTCGCAACTAGCAGAAGCCTTGATCATGGAAGCATATCATTGGCTTTATCAGCAGTGCTGTACTGAGTGGGGAACACCAATGAATGATCAAGGTGAACCACAACCGATGCTTATTTTAGGCATGGGTAAATTAGGGGGGGGGAACTTAATTTTTCGTCGGATATTGATTTGATTTTCACTTATCCTGAAAACGGAGAAACGATCGGTGGCCGTCGTAGTCTGGCTAATGCGCAGTTTTTTACTCGTTTAGGACAACGGTTGATTAAAGCGTTAGATCACATCACCTTTGATGGCTTTTGTTATCGAGTGGATATGCGGTTACGCCCTTTTGGCGACAGTGGACCATTAGTGATGAGCTACGCTGCATTAGAAGATTATTACCAAGAACAAGGCCGTGATTGGGAACGTTATGCGATGATTAAAGCACGGGTAATGGGTAAAGAAAGCTTTACGCAATATCAAGGTTTACGCCAAATGCTACGGCCGTTTGTGTTTCGACGTTACATTGATTTTAGTGCTATTCAGTCATTACGCCGTATGAAAGCGATGATTGGCAGTGAAGTGCGTCGGCGTGGCCTGACCAATAATATTAAATTGGGGGCGGGTGGCATTCGAGAAGTTGAATTTATCGCACAATCTTTTCAATTAATTCGTGGTGGACGTGAACCTAGCTTACGTGGACGGGGCTTATTACCAACCCTTGCTGCAATTAAGGAGTTAGCTTTATTACCGCCAGTTGATGTCGATATTTTAACAGCAGGGTATTGCCATTTACGTCGTCTCGAAAATTTATTGCAAGCGATTGATGATAAGCAGACCCAAACATTGCCAGATAAAGCCCTTGATCAAGCACGATTAGCTTGTGCCATGATAGAGCCAGACTGGGCCGCGTTGGTGGTAACGACAGAACAGCATATGACCGCTATTCATGCCATTTTCGACGATATTATTGGTCATGATGAGCAAGATAGTCAGCAAGATGTGGCGACGCAATACCATGAAATGTGGGCGATGGTGACTAATGAAGATGTATTACTCACTATTTTAGCTGAGCTTGATGCACCACAACAAACGTTACAAGCACAGAACTTGGTGTCTTTTAAGCATGAATTATCGAAACGAACTTTAGGCCCGCGTGGACGTGAAGCGTTAGCCACCTTAATGCCTGAAATCTTGGCGCAAGTGGTGTTACGTGATGATGCCGTACAACTGTTGCCGCGATTAACGAAATTGATCATTCGTATTGCTACTCGTACCACCTATCTTGAATTATTAACTGAACACCCTGTTGCACTCAAACAATTGATTCGATTATGTGCAGCCAGTCCAATGGTGGCTGATCAGTTGGCGTTATATCCACTGTTACTTGATGAATTGCTCGATCCTCAGCATTTATATCAGCCAACAAAACTCACCAGTTATCAAGATGAATTGCATGAGTATCTGGCGCGTATTCCTGAAGAGGATATGGAGCAGCAGATGGAGGCGATTCGCCAGTTTAAGCAAACCCAATTATTGCGTATTGCTGCTGCTGATATTGCAGGTGTATTGCCTATAATGAAAGTAAGTGATCACTTAACGTATTTGGCAGAAGCGATTATTGCGGCGGTGGTTAATCAAGCATGGTTACAAATTGCGGCTAAATATGGTGAGCCAAGTCATTTGTTAGAGCGTGAAAGTAAAGGCTTTGCGGTGATTGGTTATGGCAAAGTTGGTGGTTGGGAGTTGGGATATGGCTCTGATCTTGATTTGGTTTTTATTCATGATTGCCCAGATAATGTTTATACCACTGGCAGTAAAGAAATTGATGGTCGTCAGTTTTATTTACGGTTAGCCCAACGCATCATTCATTTGTTCTCAACCAGAACCGCATCGGGGGTGTTGTATGAGGTTGATATGCGGCTACGACCTTCTGGTGCTTCTGGATTATTAGTAACGACAATCAATGGATTTGGTGAGTATCAGCAGCAACAAGCATGGACATGGGAGCATCAAGCTTTGGTTCGTGCGCGAATGGTGTATGGGGATGTGATATTACAAACCGCATTTGCCGATGTTCGCCAGCAAGTGTTAACAGTTGCTCGTGATCAGGCGCAATTAGCTAACGATGTGGTGACGATGCGCCACAAAATGCGCGCCCATCTTGGTAAGAAAAAAGCGGGTATGTTTGGTCTTAAACAAGACCAAGGAGGCATCACCGATATTGAATTTTTAGCACAATATTTAGTGTTGGCTTATGCCCATCAGCAACCAGCTTTAACGCGTTGGTCTGATAATGTGCGTATTTTTGACTCGATGGCCGATTATGACATTATCGATAGCGCCACTGTTACTCAATTACAACAAGCTTATTGTGATATGCGTAATGCCATTCATCGATTAAGTTTATTGGGGCTACCCGCTTATGTTGATCACCAGCAATTTATTGGAATGCGACAGACGGTGGAACAGGTATGGCAGCAATGGCTTGAACCTTGTCAGGTTTCGTTGTGATCACGATGCCCCTTGATTTTAGTTTATGCTAATATTCGAACGTTGCCATATTCTCGGAGAAAGAAATGAAACTGACGCTGCCTGATTATAACCAAGCAGAGGTATTGATTGTTGGCGATGTAATGCTAGATCGCTATTGGACAGGTCCCACTGAACGTATTTCACCAGAAGCACCAGTGCCTGTGGTTAAGGTTGATCAGATTGAAGAGCGCCCAGGAGGCGCGGCAAACGTAGCAATGAATATTGCTGCGTTAGGAGGCAATGCCAAATTGATCGGCTTAACTGGTATAGATGAGCCAGCACGAGCATTAACGGAAAAGTTATCGTCACTCAATGTGAATAGTGATTTTGTTGCATTGGCTGAATATCCAACTATCACTAAATTACGGGTGATGAGCCGTGGTCAGCAGTTGATTCGATTAGATTTTGAAGAAGGCTTTCAGAATGTTGATCCTGTATTAATACTTGAACGAATGCAGCCTGCGCTAGTGAATGCGAAAGCGGTGATCTTATCGGATTATGCCAAAGGTGCATTAGTCCATGTTCAAGCGATGATTCAATTGGCACGTGGAGCAAACTTACCAGTGCTAGTTGATCCTAAAGGAACTGACTTTGAACGCTACCGTGGTGCGACGTTACTGACACCTAATTTATCTGAATTTAAAGCCGTTGTTGGTTGTGTAAATTCAGATCAAGAATTAGTTGAAAAAGGCATGGCACTGATCGAACAATTTGATTTTGAAGCCTTACTGGTTACTCGCTCTGAACATGGCATGACCTTACTTGAAAAAGGGTGTGAGCCGTTACATATGCCAACCCTTGCGCAAGAAGTTTATGACGTCACGGGTGCAGGTGATACGGTTATTTCGGTACTGGCAGCATCATTATCTGCAGGTAAATCGTTATCTGATTCATGCAAACTCGCGAATGCGGCTGCGGGCGTGGTGGTAGCGAAGTTAGGTACATCAACGTTATCGACGATTGAATTAACTGAAGCAATTCATGGTAGTCAAGATACCGGTTTTGGGGTTATTTCTGAATCAGCATTAGTTGATGCGGTGAAAGCGGCACGTGCACGTGGTGAAACTGTTGTTATGACTAACGGTTGTTTCGATATTTTGCATGCAGGCCATGTTACCTATTTAACAGAAGCGGCAAAATTGGGCGATCGACTTATTGTAGCGGTAAACTCTGATGATTCCGTTAAAGGCTTAAAAGGTCCTGGACGTCCAGTGAATCCAGAAGATCGTCGTATGGCGGTATTAGCTGGATTAGGCGCTGTGGATTGGGTGGTACCGTTTACTGAAGAGACACCACAACGATTAATCAGTGAAGTATTACCGAGCATTTTAGTTAAAGGTGGTGACTACACCCCTGAACAAATTGCAGGTGGTAAAGAAGTGATTGCGGCGGGAGGTCAAGTGTTAGTGCTTAATTTTGAAGATGGTTGTTCAACTTCAAAAATAATTGCAGCTATTCGCGGTGGACGTGGTTAATTTTCGAATTATTTATCACGCACAAAAAAAGCGCCGTTAGGCGCTTTTTTTATATTGATATTAATGGCTTATTTAGTTTGAATTAAACCTGTATTAATATCTAACACGTCTTGTTCGCTAAGTGTGCCTACCGCTTGCTTTAACTGTAATTGCGCCAGGATATAATCATAACGCGCATTAGCAAGTTCACTGTTAGCTGAGTATAGGCTACGGGTTGAGTCTAGTACATCAACAATCGTACGTGTACCGACATCAAAACCAGCTTCTGTTGCTTCTAATGCTGATTTTGCAGAAACAACAGATTGTTTATATGCATTGATTGAACCAATCGTTGCATTAATGTTGTTATAGTAGTTACGTACATCTTTTACGATTAAACGGTATTGTGCTTCTAGATCTTCACTTGCCGATACGTATTTATATTGTGCTTGTTTTACTTGAGATGTGGTATTACCGCCCGTGTACACAGGAAGATCAATTCGAATACCAGCACTTAGGTTGCCTTCATCTGGGCTCATTAGTCGACTTGTATCATCGTATTGATAACCAGATTCAAATGATAAGGTCGGTAAGTGTCCTGAATCTGCTAATGAAATATTATCACGAGCAATATCTTGACCGATGCGTGACGCGAGTAAGGTCAAGTTTTCAGTTTCTGCATCTTTAACTAGATTATCAGCCGCTTGCTTAGGCTTGCTTGCTGAGAAACTTGCGGTATTTAATAGATCTAGTGATGAATAAGCATGACCAGTGATTTCACGTAATTCTTCGTAGCTATTAGCAAGAGTATTTTTCTTAACGATGATAGACGCCAATACAGTATCGTATTGTGCTTGTGCATCGTAAACGTCTGTAATTGCAGATAGACCTACTTCAAAGCGTTGTTTCATTTGCTCTAGTTGACGACCAACCGCTGCTTTTTCTGCTTCACCAAACTTCAAATCATCTTGCGCTTTTAACACATTAAAATACGCTGTAGAGACACGTAAGATTAGACCTTGTTGCGTAACTGCGTAAGCTGCATCACTTTGACGAGCTTGCTTTTCTGCAATATCAAGACCAACCCAACTAGCGCGGTTATAGAGTGACTGGCTTAATGTTACGCCAGCATTGAAACCGTTATCCTTGCCTTCTTTTGAGTCAAGGTAGTAGGTGTTGTAGCCTGCAGAAAGATTAATTTGTGGCAAAAGGGTACTACGTGAAGAATTGATTGCTTCAAAAGCTGCATCTTTATCGGCCGCGGCTTTTAGAAGTTGTGGATCATTTTGCTTGGCTTGCTGATAAATCTGAGCGAGATCGTCAGCCGATGCTGATTGACTCATTGAGCCAACTGCAAGGCTAATAATGATTGGAAGCAATTTTTTCATGGATGCCTTTCCTGGTCTTGCTGACAAAAATGGGAATGTATAAATAGTGCAAGCGCCAGTTTACCTGAAGCAGGCTTGCTTGAAACTGATCATTACGTAGTTTTACCTAATGACTGTATTCTAACATTCGATAATAAACTTATTGTAATCGATTTAATAAACACCGTGTCAAAAAGATACATGATATTTAATTGTTTAAACATTAAAAGTGGAATATTACACTTAAAGTATAACTACAAGGAATATTACTTAAGTTTGATACAATATCGGTTGGAGTTGATGAACTTTTAATTGATATTTATCGTCAAAGGAGAAAATCATGACTAAAGGATCAGATAATTTATCTATGTCTCAGACATTTCATCGGAATGATGTCGAGGTTATATCAACCAAGACAGTATATGACGGTTTTTTTAAAATGATCAAATACCGTTTACGGCATAAGCTGTTTGCTGGTGGTTGGAGCGGAGAGTTTGAGCGTGAATTATTTGAACGTGGTCATGCCGCCGCCGTTTTACCCTATGATCCTGTGCGTGACCAAGTGGTATTGATTGAACAGTTTCGCGTGGGTGCGTTAGCGGCTAATTGTCAGCCATGGCAGTTAGAAATTGTGGCTGGTATGCTTGATCATGACGATGAATCAGCAGAACAAGTGGTACGTCGAGAAGCAACTGAAGAATCGGGTTTAGTGCTTGGTAAAACTGAAAAGATTTCACGTTATTTGTCTAGCTCTGGTGGTTGTTCTGAAATACTTGATATTTTTATTAGTGAGGTCGATAGTCGTTTAGCCCAAGGGATACACGGGGTTGCGAGTGAATCAGAAGATATTCGTGTACATGTTGTTTCCAGAAATCAGGCTTATCAATGGCTAGAATCTGGTAAAATTGAAAACGCAGCTACAATTATCGCATTACAATGGCTGCAACTTCATCATCAACGTTTGCGACAGGCATAAAATAAATTATCTTATAATCCTAGGGGAATGATTTGAATAAAAGGTATACTGTTGATTTGACAAGCCTAATGCGCTTGTATGAAACCAATTACGCTAAACTCCTTCCGTTATTGCCTCGCAGTGATGCTGTTGGAGATAAACACGTATACCTAGTGTGTGATGATGTATACCAGTTAGAAGTTATTGAAACAACACGTTACACCACAGTGGTAACATTAGGTTTAGTTGAGAGTAAGGCAGTGGCTGAGTATCTAGCCCCCTTATTAACTGTGCGGTTATACCATGACGCTAAGGTAGCAGAAGTGTGTGCTGCTCAACAGATTTCTCGTCTCAAGCCAATATATGATTATCCTAACTTGCGTATGCATCAAAAAAATGAGAAACATCAAGTCAACCTTTTCTTAGGTGACTGGTTGAAGCATTGTTTACGCCACGGGCTTAGTAAACAATCCGTTTGTTAATTGAACTTAATTGCTCAGAATAGACAAGGTTTTTTACGTTTTGCAGACCTATTCGCTGCCGCAGACTAACCCCGAAAGTGTGGTTCTTCTGCAAATTACTGACACTCATTTGTTTGCCAATGGTTCAGGCTCTTTGCTTGGCGTGGCAACCAAAGAAAGTTTTCATGCCGTGCTCGCTGGGGTAGATATTGCCGCGCGCCATTTTGATGCTATTGTAGCCACGGGTGATATTTCTCAAGACCATACTCCATACTCTTATCAGCGTTTTGCTGATGGTATCTCACGTTGGTCGCAACCGTGTTTTTGGTTACCTGGAAATCATGATTTTCAGCCGACAATGCAATCCATTTTACCGAGTGAGCAAATTAAGCCTCAGCAACAGGTATTAGTGGGTGATTATTGGCAAATGATTTTACTCGATAGCCAAGTACAAGGTGTACCGCATGGTGAATTAAGTGCGGAGCAATTGCTATTATTAGAGAACGCTCTGACCCGCTATCCTGAGCGGCATGCTTTGATTTTATTACACCATCATCCACTAGAAGCGGGTAGTGCGTGGCTTGATCAACATCAACTGCATAATAATAGTGGTTTATGGCATGTGATTGATCGCCACCCGCAAGTGAAAGCGGTATTGTGCGGTCATATTCACCAAGATTTAGATCGTATGTACCATGATGTGCGTGTGTTGGCGACACCATCTACGTGTATTCAGTTTATGCCAGATTCTGATGATTTTGCATTAGATCATAATAATCCGGGTTGGCGTTATTTAGAACTGACTAAAGATGGACGTATCATCACCAGCGTTCATCGCATTAGTGGTGATCAATTTAAACCCAAACTAGATGCAGCTGGTTACTAATGCCATCATTATTGATTTACTTACATGGCTTTAATAGCTCGCCATTATCATTGAAAGCCCAGCAAATGATAGCGTATTGTGACGAACACCGACCGGATATAAAGGTTGTTGCTCCTCAATTACCAAGCTATCCTGCTGAGGCAAGCCAATACCTTACACAACTCATTGAGCAGTACCAAGACCACTATACCATTGGTGTTGTCGGAAGTTCTTTGGGGGGCTATTTAAGTGCCTGGCTCAGTGAGTGCTATCAACTGCCTGCCGTGTTGGTTAATCCAGCGGTTAAGCCATATCAATTGTTAGTTGATTTTCTTGGGCCGCAACAGAATCCATACAGTGGTGAACACTATGTATTGGAGACTCAGCATATTGAACAATTGAAAGCGCTTGAAGTGCTCAATATTACCCAACCGCAATTATTATGGGTATTATTACAGCAAGGTGATGAAGTGCTTGATTATCGCCAAGCAGCATTAAAATATGCACACTGTCGGTTAACAATTGAGGCTGATGGTGATCATGGTTTTTGTGATTTTGAACGTTTTCCCGCCACCATTATTCAATTCTTAGGGTTATAACCTGACTTATCTGTTCATTGAGTAACGAGATAGGCTACCCTATAAATCAAGTTCTGTGCATTAGCATAAATGAATAGCTTGTTTACGCCCCTTTTTAATAAAGCCAAAAAAGAGGCGCCACTCACTGAATGTGAGTTTTCCGCTGACTCTCGCTTGACAACAACGCGAGGGTTACTGACTATTGTTTGTAAAATTTTCCCGTAAATTTCCGTGATATGACAGATCAAAGCTATAACGCTGGAGCCATTGAGGTTCTAAATGGCCTTGAGCCAGTACGCCGCCGTCCGGGTATGTATACCGATACGGTAAGACCTAACCACCTCGGTCAAGAAGTTATCGATAACAGTGTCGATGAAGCCTTGGCTGGACATGCTCGTAAAGTTGAAGTCATTCTTCATGCCGATCAATCATTAGAAGTGATTGATGATGGTCGTGGTATGCCGGTAGATATCCATCCAGAAGAAGGGGTTTCTGGGGTTGAACTTATTCTATGTAAATTGCATGCCGGAGGTAAATTTTCGGGCAAGAACTACCAATTTTCAGGTGGTTTGCACGGGGTAGGTATTTCAGTTGTTAACGCCCTTTCTAATCGGGTTGAAGTGACGGTTAAACGTGACGGTCAAGTGTACCAAATCGCATTTGAAAATGGCGATAAAGTCTCTGAATTAGAAGTGATTGGCACTTGTGGTCGTCGCGCTAAAGGGACTAAAGTTCATTTTTGGCCGAATCCTAAATATTTTGATAGTGCTAAATTTTCAGTTACCCGTCTTAAAAGTAATTTAAAAGCTAAAGCAGTGTTATGCCCTGGCTTAGAAGTGGTATTTACCAATAAAATAACTGATGAAACAGTTAGTTGGTGCTATGAGGATGGCCTTAAAGATTATTTGGCTGAAGGTGTTAAAGGCTATACTTTATTGCCTGAAGAACCTTTTACCGGTGTCTTTAGTGGTGCAACAGAAGCAGCTGATTGGGCGCTATTATGGTTGCCTGAAGGCGGTGAATTAATCACTGAAAGTTACGTTAACCTGATTCCAACTGCACAAGGTGGTACGCATGTTAATGGTTTGCGCCAAGGCTTGCTAGATGCTATGCGGGAGTTCTGTGAGTTTCGTAATTTGTTACCGCGTGGTGTAAAGCTGACTGCCGATGACATTTGGGATCGCTGTGCGTACGTGCTCTCCGTCAAAATGCAAGACCCACAATTTGCAGGTCAAACTAAAGAACGTTTATCGTCGCGTCAATGTGCGGCATTTGTTTCTGGTGTTGTAAAAGATGCCTTTAGTTTGTGGCTGAATGAAAGGCCACAACTGGCTGAATTATTGGCAGAAGTTTGTATTGCTAATGCCCATCGCCGTATGCGAGCCAGTAAAAAAGTCGTTCGTAAAAAGATCGCTTCAGGCCCTGCATTACCGGGTAAATTAGCCGACTGTTCTCAACAAGATTTAAATCGTACTGAATTATTCTTGGTGGAAGGTGACTCGGCGGGCGGCTCTGCGAAACAAGCCCGTGATCGTATGTATCAAGCCATCATGCCGTTACGCGGTAAGATCTTGAATACGTGGGAAGTGTCATCGGATCAAGTGTTGGGATCTGAAGAAGTGCATAATATCTCAATCGCATTGGGCATTGATCCTGATAGTGATGATTTGAGTGGTTTACGCTACGGTAAAATCTGTGTGCTTGCCGATGCGGACTCCGATGGCTTACACATTGCAACGTTGTTGTGTGCCTTATTTATGAAGCACTTTGAAGCCTTAGTACGAGCTGGGCATATCTTTATTGCTATGCCTCCCCTTTACCGTATCGATTTGGGTAAAGAGGTCTTTTATGCACTGGATGAATCTGAAAAGAATGCCATTCTTGAGCGTTTAAAAGGCAAACGCGGTAAGATCAACGTGCAACGCTTTAAAGGTCTGGGTGAAATGAACCCTCTGCAATTACGTGAAACCACTATGGATCCGAATACCCGTCGTTTGGTGCAATTAACTATTGATGATGATAGTGAAACCAATGAAATGATGGATATGTTGCTCGGTAAAAAACGCGCAGAAGATCGTCGCCATTGGCTACAAAGTAAAGGCGATATGGCGGAAGTATAATTCATCCCCACGTATATCATTTTTAAATCGGCAAACATTATGTTTGCCGAATCGCATTATTTAAGACGGATTATCTCACGATGACTGATGTCTCTATGGATGGCGTTGAACAGCTTCCACTTAGAAAGTTTACTGAAGACGCTTATTTAAACTATTCCATGTATGTAATCATGGATCGTGCCTTGCCTTTTATTGGTGACGGCTTAAAACCAGTACAACGTCGTATTATTTATGCGATGTCTGAATTAGGTTTGAACGCAACAGCAAAATATAAAAAATCGGCACGTACAGTTGGTGACGTATTAGGTAAATTCCATCCACACGGTGATTCTGCGTGTTATGAAGCGATGGTACTGATGGCACAGCCTTTCTCTTACCGTTATCCGTTAGTCGACGGTCAAGGTAACTGGGGTGCGCCTGATGATCCCAAATCTTTTGCTGCAATGCGTTACACTGAATCACGTTTATCGCGTTTTTCAGAAATCCTATTATCTGAAATAAACCAAGGCACAGCCGATTGGGTACCTAACTTTGACGGTACTATACTTGAGCCTAAAATGTTGCCAGCACGATTACCTCATATTCTATTAAATGGTATTACTGGTATTGCGGTTGGTATGGCAACAGATATTCCCCCGCATAACGTACGTGAAGTAGCTAATGCTGCGGTACACATGATCGATAATCCTAATGCTGATCTTGAGCAATTAATGGAATTTGTTCAAGGTCCTGATTATCCTACTGAAGCTGAAATCATTACCTCAAAATCTGATTTGAAGAAGATGTACGCCACTGGGCGTGGTAGCGTTAAAATGCGCGCTATTTGGCATAAAGAAAACGGTGATATTGTTATTACCGCGTTGCCTCATCAGACATCAGGGGCCAAATTATTGGAGCAAATTGCGGCGCAAATGCGTGCTAAAAAATTGCCAATGGTTGAAGACCTGCGTGATGAATCGGATCATGAAAACCCAACTCGAATCGTGATTGTGCCGCGTACTAATCGTATTGATTGCGATCAGTTAATGAACCACTTATTTGCATCAACAGATTTAGAAAAAAGTTTTCGTGCGAACATTAATATGTTGGGCTTAGATGGTCGTCCACAAGTTAAAGGCTTGGTGACGATTATTAAAGAATGGCTTGAGTACCGCCGTAGTACTGTTCGTCGCCGTTTGCAGTATCGTTTAGATAAAGTGATCGCCCGTTTACATATTTTGGAAGGTTTATTAGCGGCATATTTAAATATTGATGAAGTGATTGAGATCATTCGTAGTGAAGATGATCCCAAAGCTGAATTAATGTCACGCTTTGATTTAAGTACAACCCAAGCGGATGCAATTCTAGAAATTAAACTGCGTCAGTTAGCCAAGCTTGAAGAAATTAAGATCCGTGGCGAATTAGACGAATTAGCCAAAGAACGCGAACAACTTGAAAAGCTATTAGGTTCTGAGCGTCGTTTAAATACTTTAATTAAAAAAGAAATGATCGCTGATGCTGAAAAGTATGGTGATGATCGTCGTTCTCCATTAATTGAACGAGCAGAAGCAAAAGCCATGACTGAGCGTGATTTACTGCCAAGTGAAGTGATCACGGTTGTTCTGTCTGAAAAAGGCTGGATCCGTCATGCGAAAGGGCATGATGTTGATCCTAATACACTTAATTATAAATCAGGTGATAACTACCTTGCACACGCGCGAGGTAAGAGTAATCAACCCGCGATATTCTTAGGTTCAGATGGTCGTAGTTATGCGCTTGAGTCTCATAGTTTACCATCCGCACGTAGCCAGGGTGAGCCGATTACTGGTCGTTTAAATCTGACGCCTGGCACCAATATGCGACAGGTAATGATGGCTGATGATAATCAATTATGGCTAATGGCATCCGATGCAGGCTATGGTTTCATCTGTAAGAGCAGTGATATGGTATCGAAAAATAAGAGCGGTAAAGCCTTATTAACCGTACCTGAAAAGTCCTTAGTGCTGCCACCGCAGCCTATTGCTGATATTAATAATGATCAAATCATGGCCATCACTAATGAAGGTCGAATGCTATTATTCCCAATTAAAGATTTACCACAGTTGGGTAAAGGCAAGGGGAATAAGATCATTAATATTCCATCAGCACGCGCAAAAGCCCGTGAAGAGTTTTTGTCGTATTTGATGGTGATCACAGCTGATAGTCATGTCACCTTGTATGCCGGTAAGCGAAAGTTAGGTCTGAAACCAAGTGATCTTGAGAACTTCCGTGGTGAGCGAGGACGTCGAGGCTCAATGTTACCACGAGGCTTGCAACGTGTGACTGATATTGAAATTGATTCTCCGCAAACAGCAACCGATGATCAATTAACCGACAGTTAATGACGGTGATAGATACCATAAAGCCCTCTTTTTATTGAGGGTTTTTTAATGATTTATGTGTGTAGGTTGTGTTGTTGATTATAACGTTATAGATCCATATAACAGGTGTAATTTTCTTTGCTGTGGGTATACTGGCGCACACTTGTACGCTGAGGAGTGTTTGAATGATTTATATTTTACGCATGATTGCGGTCGCGATCTTTGCGATTGTAACCTTTGTCTTTGGCTGTGGTTATTGCTTATTTAGCCCTCGTAACCCTAAACATGTTTATACTTTTGGGCGGCTTTTTAGCAAAATGTCGCGGGTTGTCGGGATTAAACTTGAAATCCGTTATGCTGAAGGTGCTGATCAAGTAGGTCCAGCGGTTTATATTGCTAACCACCAAAATACTTATGATTTATTTACTGTTTCTGGTGCAATTATGCAGCGAACAGTAACCGTAGGTAAAAAAAGTTTAGTCTGGATCCCATTGTTTGGGCAATTATACTGGATCACAGGTAACATTCTTATTGATCGTGCAAATCGCAGTAAAGCGGTTGGCACTATTGGTCAGGTTGTGGATAAAATTAAAAAAAATAAAGTCTCAGTATGGATGTTCCCTGAAGGTACACGCTCTCGTGGACGTGGTTTATTGCCTTTTAAAACAGGCGCTTTTCATGCCGCTATCGGTGCTCAAGTTCCTGTTGTACCCATTGTTTGTAGTTCAACTGATAACGTAAAACTAAACCGTTGGGATAATGGCCTTGTGATCGTTGAGGTAATGAAGCCGATTGCGACGGTTGGCTTGGGTAAAGAAGATGTTCGTAACTTATTAACTCAAAGTCGTGATCTAATGGCTGTGAAGCTAGCAGAATTAGATCAAGAAGTAGCTCAACGCAATAATCATTAACTGTATCTATTTAAAGCTTAATAAATATAGCCAAAAGATATAACATGAGCATCATTAACAAGGACATGTTTTATGAACATGTCCTTGTTTTGTTTTATTGTTAATAAATAACAAAAAGCAATATTTTGATATAAAAGTAGAAGATAATCATGACTGAAGAATATGTAGTATTAGTAGATGAACAAGGCCATGAACTTGGTCTACAAGAAAAAATGCAGGCTCACCGTGATGGCACATTGCATTTGGCGTTTTCAGTATTACTTTATCGTGATACTCCCTCTGGGCGTGAGTATTTATTACATCAACGCGCACTAGAGAAATACCATAGCGGTGGTTTGTGGACCAATACTTGTTGTTCTCACCCTCGTCAAGGGGAGTCATTTAGCCAAGCGGGTATTCGTCGCTTACAAGAAGAAATGGGTATTACGTTATCAACCCACTTAATCGATGTGGGTCATTTTTGTTATTACGCGACATTGGATCAACAGTTAATTGAGCATGAGTTAGATCATGTGCTGATCGCAGAGGGTGATGGTTTGGTGTTTACGCCTAATACTGCTGAAGTGATGGCTTATCGTTGGTGGTCTATCGCGGAGTTGCAGTTGCAATTACAACAAGCCCCGCAGTTATTTACCGCATGGTTTGCGCAGGTATTTGCAATGGCTGAACAGTCTTATTCTTAATTCTAATAATAAAAAGCGATCACTAATTTCAGTCTCGTGATCGCTTTTTTAACGATTATTTACGTACAGCAATCGCTTCAATTTCAATTTTTACATCTTTAGGTAGACGCGCAACTTCAACACAAGAGCGAGCAGGGTAAGGCGCATTGTGTTCATCGAAAAATGCACCGTAAACTTCATTTACTGCACCAAAATCATTTAGATCTTTAACAAATACAGTCATCTTCACGATATCAGCAACGCCTAAGCCTGATGCTTCTACAACTGCTTTAACGTTATCTAATGATTGACGTGTTTGAGCGGCAATGTCTTCTGCAACGTCACCTGTTAGTGGGTTAACAGGGATCTGGCCTGATGTTAGCACCATGCTACCAAGATCAACACCTTGTACGTAAGGACCGATTGCTGCTGGTGCTTGCTCTGTATGAAGAATTTTTGTCATGATTTATCCTATTTAATGATCATAAAAAGGCACAAGTAATCGCCTTTAAGTGTTAATTAATATGGGGGCAATAACGCTTATATTCAACTAATGATCATCGTAATCAATCGCTATTTCAACCCTAAGCAATGTTTTACTACCTGTAGGCATTGGTTGATTCGTGTTATGTCTTTTGGTGCAACCATCACCGTATCATTGCCACCGATGGTGCCTAAAATATCCACATGAGGCTGCATATCAATTAATCGTGCCACTAATTGTGCACTACCAGGGTGAGTTTTAATGACCACAACAAGTTGGTTATGACTGACAAATTCTATTTGTGATGCAATGGATGCATTAATTTTAATCGGTTCATTTTCGGTGGTAAGGCAATAAATTTTTTTCCCCGCAGCATTGGGTACTTTCGCCACGCCTAAGCGTAGTAATAGCCGTGATACTGTTGATTGGCTGATATCGTGAAAGCCTAATTCAATTAATTGATACCGAATATCATCTTGCGTTGTAAAGCTTTGTTGTTGTAATAAACGTTTACATGCTGATGTCATATTATCATTACAATAATGATGATCGATTGCTGGGGGTTGGATATCCATTGAAGTCACTCCTTGGCAATGTATGGATCAATAATGGGTTGGCGATATAAATTATCGGCGCGGCAATGTGCGCATTATTTCATATGGATAATATCAATTATAATATAGTGGTGATATGACCATTATCACCAAATAACAAACGTAAGATGGAGTTATTGTAGTGAATAATGGCAATGTGATGCTGATTAACGTTATTGAATATGGCTAATTAATAACAAATCTGTGATCTTGTAGAGGAAAACATACCCAGCGCTTACGCTTTGTTATTGAAAGTGTATTTACTGGGTAAGAGGAGTGAATAGTAATATTAGCTATTACATTCAGTGACGATTTGGCGTGAGAACACTTTTTCGCAGTATTTACATTTTAGCTGAATATCTGATTTTTTAGTCAGCACTTTAAAGCCACTGTTAACGGGTTCGCCGTGTGATATACAGTTACTGTTTGGGCATTTGAAGATAGCACTGATAAATTCAGGTAGTGATAAATTTAGTTTTTTAACTACTTCATAATTTTCAATTTGATTAACCGTTGCCTTTGGTGCGTAAAGCGCTAATTGATTGGCTTGATCTTCAGTGACAAACACATTTTCAATTTTAATTAGATCTTTAGCACCTAGCGCAGAAGATGGCAAATTAAGCCCGATAGTGACACGCTCATTTGTACCATCGATATTAAATAATTTAAGAATCTTAATACCAATATTGGCTGGGATATGATCGATAACAGTACCGTTTTTAATTGCTTCAACTTTTAGTTGGGTTTCCTTAACCATGATCATCACACCTTTTTATAAAGTTTCATTAAGTACAAGAGCCAGTAACGCTTGACGCGCATAAACACCATTTTCTGCTTGTTGGAAGAAGTAAGCATATTTAGTCTTATCGACATCGACAGTGATTTCATCAACCCTTGGCAGTGGATGTAATACTTTTAGGTTGTCACGAGCGCTTTCTAACATGTTGGCGGTTAAAATATAAGCGGCTTTCATATGCACATATTCAGACTCATCAAAACGCTCTTTTTGAACACGAGTCATGTAAAGAATATCTAACTCAGGAATGACGTCTTCCATGTTGTTGTGCAAGCTGTAACTGATACCTGCATCATCCAATTCTTCACAAATATAATCCGGCATTGCCAATACTTCAGGGGCAATAAAGAAGAATTTAACATCATTAAACTTTGATAATGCTTGAGTTAATGAGTGTACGGTACGGCCATATTTTAAATCACCAACGAAGGCGATATTAATACCATCAAGTCGACCTTGGGTTTCATGAATAGTAAACAGATCCAACAAGGTTTGGGTTGGGTGTTGGTTTGCACCATCGCCACCATTGATAACAGGTACACCATTAGAAAACTCAGACGCTAAACGTGCAGCCCCTTCTTGCGGATGACGCATAACAAATGCATCAACATAAGAAGTAATCACTTGCACTGAGTCAGATAATGTTTCGCCTTTATTCGCCAGCGATGTATTTCCTGGTGAATCAAAACCGACCACTGTGCCACCTAGGCGTTGGATAGCGGTTTCAAAAGAAAGACGGGTACGGGTCGATGGTTCAAAGAAGCAACTAGCGACGACTTTATTTTTAAGTAAGGTCGGGTTAGGTTCGGCTTTTAGTCTCGCAGCTGTATCAATAATAAGCTCTAGTTCAGCACGATTAAGCTCTGGTATAGAAATAATATGCTTTTTAAACAGCGAATTAGCCATGGCTTCTTTCCCTATGATGGTTTGATTAAATTGAAATACGGTTGTTGTTTGCTAAATTTTAGGCAAAAAAAAGCCCCCTATTAAAAGGAGGCTTTTTTTTGAAAAATAGGAAAAATAAAATAACAAACCATCATCAAAGGATGATTACTGCGAGTTAATGTCGAGTTGATTGCAGGGTTCATTTTTTATCTCTTGCTAGGCAAATTGCAAGGATTATACCGTCTATTTTTTATGGCGCAAGCGTTTGCGTTAACTATTCAATCTACGGATTTTTATGCAATTTTAGTTATGTGATTTTTGGTGTTTTCTGTTCTTATTTGTATGAAAAATAAAGATATTTATTTTGTATTGAATTTTATGTCTGCAAAAATATGCAACTGCCGTTCAAGCGAACGGCAGGGTATTAAACATTATTGTTGTTGATAGTCACTTAGTTGCCCAGTGTTGCTACCATTACCGCTTTAATAGTATGCATACGGTTTTCTGCCTCATCAAATACAATTGAGTGGTCAGATTCAATCACTTCATCGGTTACTTCTACCCCTTTAGACAGCATAGGGTAAGCTTGAGCAAGCTCTTTTCCAACTGTGGTATCTTCACCATGGAAAGCAGGTAAACAGTGCATAAATTTCACATGTGGATTACCCGTTGCTTTTAACATTGCCATATTGACTTGGTATGGCAGCATTAAATTGATTCGTTCAGCCCATGCTTCTTTGGCTTCACCCATAGAAACCCACACATCGGTATAAAGGAAATCACACCTTTGAACACCTTCCTGAACGTCTTCTGTCATGGTGATTTTAGCGCCTGTTTCAGCGGAGATCTCACGACATTGAGCGACAAGTTCAGCATCAGGCCAAAAAGCTTTTGGTGCGACAAGGCGAATATCCATCCCCATTTTTGCAGCACCAACCATTAATGAATTACCCATGTTATTGCGTGCATCACCTAGGTAAGCAAATGATATTTGATGTAATGCTTTGCCGCGGCCGTGTTCTTGCATCGTTAGGAAGTCTGCTAAAATTTGCGTTGGATGGAATTCATCAGTTAAACCATTCCATACTGGCACTCCTGCGTATGCGCCAAGTTCTTCAACAATAGCTTGTCCAAAACCACGGTATTCAATACCATCGTACATACGACCTAATACACGAGCGGTGTCTTTCATTGATTCTTTATGGCCAATCTGAGAGCCTGAAGGACCTAAGTAAGAAACTTGAGCGCCTTGATCAAAAGCGGCAACTTCAAATGCACAACGCGTACGGGTTGAGGTTTTTTCAAAGATCAGCGCAATGTTTTTACCTTTAAGGCGTGGTTGCTCATAACCATTGTATTTTGCTTTTTTTAATTCAGCCGATAGTTCAAGTAAATGTTGAATCTCACGAGGAGTGAAATCAAGTAATTTTAGGAAGTTACGATTACGAAGATTAAAAGCCATGATGTATCCCTCTTAAGGTTCAGTATCTCTTCGACTGAATCTTTTATGTTATAGTTGAGTTACTCAAAAATATTTAATGTTAATAATATGTGTATCTTATTTTTTATTGTTTGTGAATAGTTATTCTACTTATCTGCAATAATATTTGTTCCTGCAAGCCCTTTTAGAATCTCTAAGCCGTCATGTAATGCGCCGATACCGACTAATTTTCCACCTTGCTTAATAAATTCGCAGGAAGCTTCAATCTTGGGACCCATAGAGCCCGCATCAAAGCTGTACTGCGATAATGCACGTGGTGTGGTGCTGGAAATGGCTTTTTGGGTTGCTTTGCCCCAATCAAGATAAACAGCATCGGCATCAGTCAAAATAAGCAAGGCATCGGCGTTTAATTGCTTGGCGAGATAAGCTGCTGACATGTCTTTATCAATTACAGCTTCAACCCCAACCAGTTTGTTATTTTCACGTTTAACGGGAATACCACCGCCACCAGTACAAATGACTAAGTGATCGCGTTTAATTAAGGTTTCGATTGCATCACATTCCACGATGCCAATCGGTTGTGGGCTTGGTACCACGCGGCGGTAATATTGACCGTCAGCCTTTACCGTCCATTGGAACTTCTCCGCTAACTCACGTGCTTCAGCTTCTTGATATACAGGACCAATAGGCTTGGTTGGATCCGCAAAAGCCGGATCTTGTGGGTCAACGAGCATTTGAGTGAGCATGCAAGAGACGTCTTGCTCTGGTAGTAAATTCTTTAATTCTTGCATTAAGATGTAGCCGATCATGCCTTGTGTTTCAGAGCCCAACACGTCTAATGGGTAAGGCATGACTTTTTTATATTCCAATCCTTGCAATGCAAGTAGACCTACTTGAGGGCCATTTCCATGTACCAATACCACGTTATATTGCTGTGCAATTTCTGCGATAGTTTTGGCGGCTGTCGCAATGTTTTGACGTTGAATGCTGGCTTCTAAAGGCTCACCGCGGCGTAATAAAGCATTGCCACCAAGGGCAACCACAACAGTTTGTTTAGTCATCGCTGTGTCTCTCCGTATTTATTAGTGGCTGGTCGGTAGTCGCACCAGCCTTTGTTATTGGGTTAAATACCATCACGCTCAATTGGGCAACTCATGCAGCGAGCACCACCGCGACCGCGGCCAAGTTCATCACCAGGAATAGGTAATACGGTGATGCCTGCTTTATCGTATTTTTCATTGGTGTAAGTGTTGCGTTCATAACCAATAACTACACCAGGGCTGACGGTTAATACGTTGTTAGCATCGTTCCATTGCTCACGTTCAGCTTCAAAGTTATCGCCACCAGTGGTAATTAAATTAAGTTGATCAACGCCCAAAGCTTTTTCGATAGCGTGAACAAAATAACTTTCTTCCTTAGCTTTAACATTGCCGTAAGCATCGCCAGTTAGGCTCCAGCATTGGACATCTTTACGAATAACTTCTGGGTAAACAGAGAAAGTGTCTTCACGCATATGCGTCATAACTGTGTCAAGGTGCATGCATGAACGGTGCTTTGGTAATTCCATTGCAATCACTTGTTTGGCTTGGCCGTGCTTAAATAAGCTAGCGGCTAATGCTTCAACACCTTGTGGTGTGGTGCGCTCTGACATGCCGATTAACACGCTGCCTTTACCGATAACTAAAACATCACCGCCTTCAATAGTGGATTTGTCATAAGCATTTTGTTCATCACCAAAGTATTTTATGAAGTCTTGGCCTGCAAATGTTGGGTGCCAGCGGTAAATAGCACGTAAGTGGTTGGTTTCACGTTGACGCGCTTCTTTAGCCATCGGGTTAATAGAAACACCGCCATACACCCAACATGAGGTATCACGGGTAAAAAGATGATTAGGTAATGGCTTAATAATAAAGTCACAAGGTGAATGCATTCTTTGCATAATAGAAGAAGATTGCAGTGGCAATTCGGCGTAACTTAAACCGCCTAATAAAATGGAAGCGAGTTCTGCGTGAGGTAAGTCAGCTAAGAAACAGCGAATGTCATTCGCAAAGGTATCACCAAAGCGGTAATTTGATATTTGCGTTGATAGCAACCAATCTTTGGCTTCAGGAATAGCTAATGTTTCACTTAACATGGTTTGCAATAATAAAACTTCAACACCTTGTTGGCGTAAAGTATTCGCAAATACATCATGTTCTTCACCCGCTTTTTCAACGGATAAAACATCATCAAATAATAAATCTTGGCAATTAGATGGTGTAAGATTATTTAAAGCACGCTCTGGACGATGGATTAGTACGCGGCGTAGTTGACCTATTTCAGAACCCACATAAAAGTTACTCATGATAGTATCTCTCTATTTATGCCTGTTAATGATTGGCTATGTTTAAAGTTACGAAGCGTTAAATAAGTATTGCGTGTTGTTTATGCAATTAATTCTACGTGGTTAACTATATTTGTATAAGACCGTTATCACACTTTAATTATTAATAACTTAGCTAGGTTATGGTGGTTATTTGCAAAAAATAATAGTGAAAAAATAAAAATATAGCCTGGTTTATTATGTGGTTTTGATGTTTTTTTAAGAATTATTATTATCTTATGTTATTGTTTTTAATTGATATTTATTTTTAATATGGAATATTATTCATTTTATTATTTTAAATAAGTTTTAATGCTGTTGAATAATATTCATCTAATATGATTATCTATTTTAAATAATAGTCTTTATGCGCTGGGTATTTAATTTTTAAAGTGTTTTTTGTGATGCTGATTCATTGTTTATTAAACTAGTTAAATGTTATTTTTTTTATTTAAATATGTATTATAGGGTTATAGGGTTATAGGGTTATAGGGTTATAGAGTTATAGAGTTATAAAGTAGAGATAAGAGTAGGACGTAAGGAATAATAAAAATATTAACAACAAGTATAGTGATAAATTAAATGATAATAAAAAATCTAATTCTATTTAGACTGAAAAATAAAAAACCGCCCAAGGGCGGTTTTAATTATTTAAAATGATTTAATGGGTAAATTAAAGATCTACACTAATATTACGCCAATACTTAATACCACCATCGTAAATACAATAATAATACCTAATAATGGTGCGACCCATTTTAACCATCGAACATAAGGCACACGCGCAATTGCGAGTCCTCCCATTACTACAGCAGACGTGGGAGTAACTAAATTCACTACACCTGACGCAGATTGGTAAGCCGTTACAACGAGCTCTCGTCCGACCCCTGAAAAATCAGCCAATGGCGCCATAATCGGCATGGTGAGTACTGCCAACCCTGAAGTTGATGGCACTAAAAATGACAGTAGTATTTCTAATATATACATCACATTGATAAATACCACCGCTGAGAGGCCGGTGACGATGTGCTCGGCTGAGTTTAGAATGGTATCTGTGATCATGCCGCGATCCATGATCACCACAATACCACGCGCAATACCGATAATTAACGCCACGCCAAGCAGATCTCGCGCCCCATCAATAAAGCTGGTTGAAAAATCTTCCTCGCTCATTCGTGATACAAAGCCAATCAGAATCGAGGCACCAAGGAACATGGCAGATATTTGTGGCATCCACCAACCAGCAACAGCAACGCCGTAAATCATTACTGCAAACGAGAGTCCAAAAATCGCCAGAATAATTTTACGGGTGGTGGTGAATTCCAGCATTTGGTCAGATTGATTACTTAAAAAATGCGCTTTATTTTGTTCATATTGGTCATACACAATTGATTTTGTTTTATCTTCGCGCACCATTTTTGCATAGCGCATGACGTAACCAACACAGATTAACCAGCCAACCGTTAGAATAATAATCCGTAACATAATGCCATCAGTGAACGGTATGCCTGCCGCATTAGAAGCAATAACTGTTGCAAATGGGTTTATCGTCGAGCCCAATGTTCCAATGCCAGCCCCCAGTAATACAGTTGCCGCAGCGACAAGAGGATCAAACCGTGCCGCCATCATTACCGGAACTAATAAGGTATAAAAAGGTAATGATTCTTCTGCCATACCATAAATGGTGCCGCCAGCGGCAAACAGACCCATCAGAATCGGGATCATTAATTCTTCTTTACCATGCAGGCGGGCCGTGACGCGCTCAATACCTGCATCAATGGCTCCTGTTTTTGTCACTAACCCTAAAAAGCCACCGATAATGAGAATGAACAGTGACACATCAATAGCTGCAGCTTCATAAGACTCATGGTTATAGAAGCCATCTATAGGAGCAAGTAAGACATCAATAACGCCCTGAGGATTGCTCTCAACTGGTTTATAGGTACCAGTAATTGGGACTTCTTTACCAAGATCTACATTCATTTCACGATCATATTGACCAGCTGGTACAACCCATGTCAGCGCGGCAACTAAAGCAATAAGCGTAAATAAAATGGTGTAGGCCGATGGGAATTTTAATTGAGAAAAAAAGCTTTTCTTTTCGGGTTTAATTTCTGTATGTGTCGTCATGGTTATCTCCTGCACCGTCGGTTAATGATAACCATAAGGTGTGTTTGTCTGCATGAGTGATAAAGAAGCACTTATGGATAAATAAGGGAACAAACAATAAACGTAATTTATTCAAAACGGGTGTTGCTGAGTATATAAGGTGTAAGTCGCTAATAAACAATCTCATTTGGTCTTGGGGCCTTATGATTCTAAAGCGGAATATAGTTACTAACTCAACGATTGTTCACAGTTTTTTTGCATCAATATTAATGCATCAGGGCATGATTTTTCGATGAGGGATATTAGTGTAAAAAAAATGGGTGGCTATGCGAATAATAAATATACGAAAGGCGGATAAGGGCTGATGCTGCGGCTATTGTTGAATGAATGTTGAAATAAGCATGGAATATTATGCATTACAGTGAGTATTTAGTGGTTTAACGTTAATTCATCAACGCTTGATTAAGATCAATTTAGGCTTGGGGGATGCGTAACATATGGTAATTGAGTGCAAACCATGCGATATTTGCCAGCAAATTTATTCCATAGGTGGAGTGATACCATGTCTTACGCAGAATTGATTGCAGAGCAAAAAGAAGAAACGCGCGAAATTATCGCCGCACTACTTGAAGATGGCAGTGAGCCAGAGGCGCTTTACACTATTGAGCACCACTTCTCTGCAGACACATTTGAAGAACTAGAAGCTGCAGCGGTTGAAGCATTTAAACTTGGTTTTAATGTTTTAGAAGCAGAAGAGCTAGAGCTTGATCCTGAAGATGGCGGTGGCAAGGTTGTATGTTTTGATGCAGTCATGGAGTCAGCTCTAAACGCTGATCTTATTGATGAGCAAGCTGAAAAGCTCATCAAACTAGCTGAAAAACACAGCATTGATTATGACGGTTGGGGTACCTACTTCGAATCTGACGAAGATGATGAAGAAGAGAGCGAAGACGAAGAATAAGTCGTCATAATACCACTCTGTTCTAAAAAGCCGGCATTTTGCTGGCTTTTTCTACTTTTTGGCGGTGATATCAAATTTTGATATTCACGATATGATAGAAATTTACCCGTGATCACTGTCTGTAATCACGACGCGTGTAAATCTTTCCGTTTATCCTCACAAATTTAAATCATACTGAATAGCTTCAGTATTGGAGTGATTGATGACAATCTCACTTAATGGCCAGTGGTTGCTTGCGTGTATTCAACGTCCTGCAATTCAAGACCTTCATATTGATTTGCCGGGTGATGTTCATTCGGCATTATATGCAGCCGAAGAGATCCCTGATCCATATTGGGCAACCAATGAAAAAAAAGTTCAGTGGGTCGGTGAGTGCGACTGGATTGTCAGCCGCCACTTTGAATTAACGGCCGAACAACTGACGTGTAATGCCATGGACTTGGTATTAAATCAGCTTGATACGGTAGCTGAGATTCGCATTAATGGTCATACCGTTGCTGATTTTACAAATATGTTCATGCGCCATAAGGTGGATGTATTAAGCTGTTTGCAAGTCGGTACTAACCGTATTGAAATTGTGCTACATCGTGCGGATTTAGAAGCTAAAAGTCGTGCAGATAAACTGCCATTCCCAGTACCGTGGGCAGAAGGGAATAATCAAATTCCATTCATGAATACGTTGCGTAAACCTCAATTTCACAGTGGTTGGGATTGGAGTATTTGTTTATCTGTATTGGGTGTTTATGGCGATATTGTATTGCAGCCGATTGAGCATGTACGCATTAGCCATTTAGCAACCAAGCAGAAATGGCACCAACAAGAGTGTGAGTTAGCGGTCACTTTACATTATGAAGTTGTCTCTGAAAAAGGACTGGCTAATGCGTCGGTTACTTTTGATGGACAAACCTTTTGTCTAACGCTTGATCGTGAAGCAACCAAAGCCAGTGTTATTTTCCGTATTGATAATCCCCGTCATTGGTGGCCTGCAGGCTACGGTAAGCAACGGTTATATAAATTAGCTTTAGAAGCTGATGGGGTTGCCATTACCAAGCAAATTGGCTTACGCAAGTTAGAATTAGTTACTGAAGATGATGATCACGGCCAAAGTATGGTGGTGATGGTCAATGATGTGCCGATTTCAGCTCGTGGTGCAAATTGGATCCCTCTGGATGCGATGCCTGCGCGAATGAGTGAACAGCGTTACCGTAGTTTATTAACTGATGCCGCAGCGGCCAACATGAACATGCTGCGAGTGTGGGGCGGTGGCATGTATGAAAAAGACATTTTTTATAATATCTGTGATGAATTGGGGCTGCTTGTTTGGCAAGATTTGATGTTTGCTAATGCGCTGTACCCATCAACCCCTGATTTTATTGCAGAAGTTGAACAAGAAGTTGAATATCAAGTTCGACGTTTAAAAGATCATCCAAGTTTAGCGTTGTGGTGCGGTGATAATGAAGTGTTAGGGGCGATTAATCGTGATCCTGAATCGCGTCAATATCGTGAGAAGCATCTGCTTAATTATGATCGTCTCAATCGTACCTTAGCTGAGGTGGTTGAACGTGAAGATCCATCACGTCGTTTTTGGGCGAGTTCACCATGTAATGGTGAATTAGATATTATCGATACATGGCACCATGATCCTCTACGGGGTGACATGCACTGTTGGGATGTGTGGGATAGCGGTAAAGAGTTTGATACTTATTTGCAAGTAACGCCACGTTTTTGCTCGGAATTTGGATTTCAATCTTGGCCATCATTGCCAACGGTAAAGAGTTTCTTACCTGAGCAAGATTGGAATATAAGCTCGCCAAGTTTTGAAAATCATCAGAAAAGTAGCCATGGTAATTCGGTTATTACCGAGATGTTTACCCGCTATTTCCGGTTTCCAAATGGTTTTGTCAATATGCTGTATTTATCGCAAGTGCAACAGGCATTGGCGGTGAAAACAGCGGCTGAATATTGGCGTACTCAAAAACCGATTAACCGTGGAATGTTGTTTTGGCAATTAAATGATTGCTGGCCTGTGAGCTCATGGTCATCATTAGAATACAGCGGCCGTTGGAAACAATTGCATTACCATGCGCGGCGCTTCTTTGCGCCGCAAATCGCCACGTTTACTCGTGATCAACAAGGGCTTAAATTACACCTCGTTAATGATGGCCGTAAAAATACCGAGTTAAAAGGCGAAGTGGTATGGCAAAGTTGGGAAGGGGAAATTCTTTATCGTGAGCCCATTTCTCAATATTTAGAAGCCGACTCAACCAAAGTGGTATGGGAATGGCTAAATGAAGATTTAGACGGCCATGAACAAGACGGTTTTTTCCATGTACATTTACATAGTGGCCAACAATTAATTGAAAACACGTGGTTTCCAGCGCGGCCTAAATACTGTGAGTTAGCTTGTCCTGATTTACGGTTTGAAGTTGCAGAGCACAATAATGATATCGTGGTAATGCTAAGTAGCAGTAAGCCCGCTTTCTTTGTGCATTTGGAATTTGAGGGTGAAGGTCGATTTGAAGACTCAAGTTTCACTCTGGTACCGGAACACCAGCGTCAAATTAAATACATTGGCTCAGCAAGCTATGATGAAGTGGCGCAAGGTTTACGTGTCTACCACCTAAAACAAAGTTACTAACCGTCTCTTAATAAAACCCTGCTTGCGATTAGTCGTTAGCAGGGTTTTTGCATTTTAATGATGCAAACACACCATCATTGACATTAATTGCTGAGGCGCATTTTGATGATGCTGCTTTTTTTGCCATACTCGTTCGTGCAGATAATAAGCCAAGGTATTGATTGTTGGCTCGATCATTGCCATGGTGCTACCAATAAGAATATCTCCCGTTAATAAATACACCACTGTAAAAGCGACACTAAAATGCAATATAGCGAAACTGATTGTCTTTTTACTTGGAGAAGAATATTGGGTTTGAATGAGCTTTTTAGTTTGCCATACTTTTTCGTGGAAGTAGAAGGCAACGGTATTAACCATGGGTTCTATTAAAGCAATCAGGCCACCGATCAAAAGATTGCCCGTTAATAGGAATGCCACACTAAAAGCAACGGTAAAATGGATAATGGCAAAACTGAGGGTCTTTTTCATAAGGTCAATCTCATTAATTTGATGTAATGAGTATTACAAACCTACTTCAATAGGTAAATTTGGTATTTTATATATCACCAATAGATAAAAGCTATCATTTGCACGTATTTCTAAGCGAGCCGTGTTTTTAAAATGAAGGGGGAATTGTGCAGTTGAGGGAAATAAAAAAACCGACGTCAAAGCGTCGGTTTTTTATTTAGTCAGTAAACAATAACTTATAGCGCAGCAATCGTTGCTTTTTGCTCAGTCAGTTTAACCAGTGTTTCTTCGTAACCCGCTAGCTTTTCACGCTCTTTAGTGATCACGATTTCAGGCGCTTTAGCAACAAAACCTTCGTTGCTTAGCTTGCCAGAAGTGCGTTTGATTTCGCCTTCCATTTTCGCGATTTCTTTATCTAAACGTGCTAGTTCAGCGTCTTTATCGATCAGACCCGCCATTGGGATCATCAATTCAGATTTACCCACAAGTGCTGTTGCACAAGCTGGGGTGGCTTCACCGTCAGCCAATACTTTCACTTCTTCTAGTTTTGCTAGAGATTTCAGTACAGTAAGGTTGGCTTCAACGCGTGTTGCATCAGCAGCATCAGCGACTTTTAGCATGACTGATAATGGCTTGCTTGGCGCGATATCATATTCAGCACGTAGGTTACGAATACTCGTGATAAACGCTTTAACAAACTCAATGTCAGTGATTGCTGCTTGATCAAATTGCGCTTCATCAAACTGAGGCAATGCCTGGTTCATGATAGTTTCACCTTCAACACCGTCAACCAGCGGCTTAACGCTCTGCCAGATTGATTCAGTGATGTAAGGAAGAACTGGGTGCGCAAGACGTAATGTCTTCTCAAGTACTGTGATTAGCGTATGACGCGTTGCACGTTGTTGTGCTTCAGTGCCTTTCCATAGAACAGGTTTTGTTAGCTCTAAGTACCAGTCACAGAATTGGTTCCAGATGAACTCATAAAGTACACCTGCTGCCATGTCGAGACGGAAGTTATCAATATGGGTATTGAATTCTTTTGCCGCTAGTTGGAATTGTGATTCAATCCACTTATCAGCAACTGAGTATTCAAGCTCGCTACCTGCTGCGAAACCACAATCTTGATCTTCTGTGTTCATCAATACGTAACGGCTTGCGTTCCATAGCTTGTTACAGAAGTTACGGTAACCTTCAAGACGCTTCATGTCCCAGTTGATGTCACGGCCAGTAGAGGCCATAGCAGCAAGAGTGAAACGTAGCGCATCGGTACCGTATGGTTCAATACCTGCTTCAAATGTCTTACGAGTGGCTTTTTCAATCTTCGCTGCAAGTTGTGGTTGCATCATGTTGCCACAACGCTTCTCTACTAGAGACTCAAGATCAATACCGTCGATCATGTCGATAGGGTCGATTACGTTACCCTTAGACTTAGACATTTTATCGCCGTTTTCGTCACGGATAAGACCGGTTACGTAAACAGTTTTAAATGGTACTTGTGCTTTGCCGTCTTCATCTTTACAGAAGTGCATGGTCATCATGATCATACGTGCAACCCAGAAGAAGATGATATCAAAACCAGTTACCAACACATCAGATGGGTGGAAGGTTTGAAGATCAGCGGTGTTTTCTGGCCAGCCCTGAGTACCAAATGTCCATAGTGCTGAAGAGAACCATGTATCAAGTACGTCGTTGTCTTGGTTTAGTACCACAACTGGAGCAAGGTTATGTTTTTCACGTACTTCAGCTTCGTTACGACCAACATAAACATTACCGTCGTTATCGTACCAAGCTGGAATACGGTGACCCCACCACAACTGACGTGAAATACACCAATCTTGAATGTCACGCATCCATGAGTAGTACATGTTTTCGTACTGCTTAGGAACAAATTGGATATCGCCATTTTCAACGGCTTTAATCGCAGGTTCCGCTAATGGTGCTGCGCGAACATACCATTGTGCTGTTAGCATTGGTTCAATAACCACGCCACCACGATCGCCATAAGGAATGGTTAGATCATGATCTTTAATTTCTTCTAACAGGCCGAGCTCGTCAAATTCAGCAACGATAGCTTTACGGGCTGCAAAACGCTCCATACCTTGGTATTTCGCAGGGATTTCAGTGCTGTAAACATCACTTTCTTCGCCGTTAGTAGTGAAGACTTCAGCCGCATCACGAATATCAGCATTAAAGGTTAGGATGTTGATCATCGGTAGGCTATGACGCTTGCCTACTTCGTAGTCGTTGAAATCGTGTGCTGGGGTGATTTTTACACAACCCGTACCTTTATCCATGTCCGCATGCTCATCACCTAAAATAGGGATGCGACGGCCAACGATAGGTAGAATGATTTCTTTGCCGATCAGATCTTTATAACGTGGATCTTCAGGGTTTACCGCAACACCTGTATCACCCAGCATGGTTTCTGGACGGGTTGTTGCTACCACAATGTAGTCTTTACCATCTGCTGTTTGTACGCCATCAGCAAGTGGGTAACGGAAGTGCCACATGTGACCTTTAACATCTTTGTTTTCAACTTCGATGTCAGAGATTGCTGTGTGTAGTTTTGGATCCCAGTTAACCAGACGCTTACCACGGTAAAGTAGATCTTCTTGGTAAAGGCGAACGAAAACTTCTTGAACTGCATTTGATAGACCATCATCCATCGTGAAGCGCTCACGATCCCAGTCTACAGATGCGCCAAGGCGACGAAGCTGTTTGGTGATAGTGCCACCAGATTCGTTTTTCCATTCCCAGATCTTATCGATGAAAGCATCACGACCGTAGTCATGTTTAGTTTTGCCTTCTTCAGCAGCGATCTTACGCTCCACAACCATTTGGGTAGCAATACCTGCGTGGTCAGTACCAACCTGCCATAGGGTGTTTTTACCTTTCATACGCTCACAACGGATCAGGGTATCCATAATGGTATCCTGGAACGCGTGGCCCATGTGTAGGCTGCCTGTGACGTTTGGTGGCGGGATCATAATGCTGTAAGCATCTTTAGATGTATCACCATGAGGCTTAAAGTAACCAGCCTCTTCCCAGCGCTGATAAAGCGCTTGTTCAATTGATTGTGGGTTGTATGTCTTTTCCATAGCGCTCTTAGAAGGATTCTATTCTATGTGGAATTAAGGCGTCTCAGTAACAGCATTGGCAGTCGTAATTTGAATGCCAGCAAGGCGATAAGCCTTGTAACGCTCGCGCGCTTGCTGTTTGAGCGTTTCATCGCAAGGGACAAAGTCTACCACTTGTGCAAAGCTAACCGCAAAATTTGCGACAATTTCGGCTAAATTAATTAATACTGCGCGGTGTCCGCTATAACGTAAACCGGGCCAACCAATCTCAACCGGCGATCCGCCTCTTGGTCCTTCTCCAAGTAAATTGTGAGGGATAAAGTTATCGGGATCTTGTTGCCATAGATATTCATCTATTTGTTCTGCTTGTTGTTTATCTGCTGCAAGTAAGTAAACACGTAATCCTTGACGGTAACTCATGGCTGCGCAACGACAAGCAAAATGCCACTGAAAATCACTATCAGCGCCATCTTGCTTATCATCTAATATATAAAACGTAGCATGAGTCATAAATTAATGTCCTAAAAGAAAAGGGCCAATGGCCCTTTTCTGAATGTCTTATTCGACAATCTCTTGGCCTGCTCGATTGAGAAGGAATTGGACCAACAATGGCACAGGACGTCCAGTTGAGCCTTTTGCAGCACCGCCTTTCCAAGCTGTGCCTGCAATATCAAGGTGAGCCCAGTTGTATTTCTTGGTAAAACGCGACAAGAAACAACCCGCCGTAATGGTACCAGCACCTGGTGAGCCTAAGTTCGCCATATCTGCAAATGGACTGGCAATTTGCTCTTGGTACTCATCACTCATCGGTAGACGCCAAGCACGATCGCCTGCTTGTTCTGAGGCATTAATTAACTCATGCGCTAATGGATTATGGTTACCCATTAAGCCACTAATATGATGACCAAGCGCCACCACACATGCGCCCGTTAATGTGGCTACATCAACCACACATTCAGGCTCAAAACGCTCAACGTAAGTTAATGCATCACATAATACCAATCGACCTTCGGCATCGGTATTTAGCACTTCAACCGTCTGACCTGACATGGTGGTTAAAATATCACCGGGGCGATAAGCGTTACCACCGGGCATATTTTCACAACCCGCCAGTACACCAACAACATTAATCGGTAGATTCAGTTTTGCCAGTGCCTTCATGGTACCAAATACAGATGCAGCACCACACATGTCGTACTTCATCTCATCCATTTGTGCGCCAGGTTTGATAGAAATACCACCTGAATCAAAAGTTAAACCTTTACCCACAAGAACAATGGGTTTGGTTTCAGGATCAGGATGGCCTTTGTATTCAATAACTGACATCATGGCTTCGTTTTTAGAGCCTTGACCAACAGCGAGGTATGATGTCATACCTAAAGTTGCCATTTCTTGCTCACCAATAATTTTGGTACTTACTGTTTCAAAATCATCAGCTAAACGACGTGCCTGTGAGGCTAAATAAGCAGGATTGGCAACGTTAGGTGGCATATTACCAAGGTCTTTACTGGCTTTAACACCCGATGAAATAGCAAGACCATGTGCAATCGCACGTTCGCCCAAAGAAAGCTCACGGCGAGTGGGTACATTAAAAACTAACTTGCGTAGTGGACGGCGCGTCTCTGGCTTGTTACTTTTAAACTGGTTAAAGGTATAAAGGCTATCTTTAGTCGTTTCTACTGCTTGACGTACTTTCCAGTAGGTATCGCGACCTTTAACATGTAGCTCGGTTAGGAAACATACCGCTTCCATTGAGCCAGTTTCATTTAAGGTGCTAATGGTTTTCTTGATGATTTGTTTGTATTGGCGTTCGTCAAGTTCACGCTCTTTACCACAACCAACAAGTAGTACTCGTTCTGACAATACGTTGGGAACATGGTGTAATAACAACATCTGTCCTGGTTTACCTTCAAGGTCACCACGACGTAATAATGAGCTAATATAGCCATCACTAATTTTGTCTAGCTGTTCCGCGATTGGAGAGAGGCGACGTGGTTCAAATACGCCCACGACAATACACGCACTGCGCTGTTTTTCGGGGCTACCGCTTTTGACACTGAACTCCATGCGTACTCCTAACATCCTATAAAGACAATTAACGCTAAATGTTAGATAATACCACACTTGCTTGCTCTGCCGAGATTTCGGTATAGGCTTAAAGCGCGGACTTACATTCAGCCGAAAGATAAAAAAATAACTAATTTAACCAAAAACTATAGTGATTCCATCAAAAAAACAAGTTTTCTATGGGAATATAACGCGTGATTATTGTTAGGTATTTGACGAGAGAGACAGTAAAAAGCCAATTAGCAGTACTTTTTGTGCTTTTTCTTGTCTTTATTAGCCAAAAGTTCATTCGCATTTTAGCACAAGCGACGGATGGTTCGATTCCGAGCGATCTGATTGTGACTTTAATGGGACTTTCTATTCCGGCAATGGCATTGCTGATGTTACCACTGAGTTTATATATTGGTATTTTACTTACATTTGGCCGTTTGTACGCTGAAAGTGAAATTACCGTAATGAGCGCCACAGGCATGGGAAATAAATTTCTTATTCGTGCCGCATTAGCTTTAGCTTTAATTACCGGCTCGATAGCCACCGCCAATGCATTATGGGTTGCGCCGTGGGCTCAAAATAAAATTGAACAGATTACCGATCAAGCTAAGGCTGATCCGGGTTTAAATATGCTGGTCAAAGGAACATTCCAAATGGCACCTAATGGCTCAGGGGTGGTATTTGTTAATGACATTACCGATAAAGGTTCCAAATTACATAAAGTGTTTATTGCCCAATTAAAAGCGCAAGATTCATTACAACCGAGTGTAATGGTGGCTGATCGTGGTTTTGTCACCGAACAAGCTGACGGTCGTCAAATGTTAGACTTACAGCAAGGTACCCGTTATGAAGGTGTGCCTACTAAACTTAATTATGCCATTACACAGTTTGATAATTACCAAGCGTTAATTGGTCAGCGTAAAGTGAAACAAGGCTCTCGTGATTGGGAAGCGAAAACGACCTCTGAGTTATTAAAAGATCCAAGTTTAGCGGCAACTGCTGAATTGCAATGGCGATTATCGTTAATTTTATGTATTCCACTATTAGTTATGATTGTGGTGCCATTATCTGCGGTTAACCCTCGTCAGGGACGTTTTGCTAAATTAGCGCCTGCGGTATTAATTTATTTAGCGTATTTCTTAGCAATATCATCGGCAAAATCTGCGATTGAAGATGGTTTTATTCCTGGTTGGATGGGAATGTGGCCGATTAATATTGGCGCGTTATTGATCGCAATCGCTTTAAATAGCTGGGATAGTTTACCGATTCGACGCCTCAAAGATAAATTACGGAGACGTGGTTAATGTTTAAAATTCTCGACTGGTATATTGGCCGAACTATTATTGCAACATCGGCATTAACCTTATCAACTCTCGTCGGACTCTCTGCCATCATTAAATATGTTGAGCAGCTACGTAAAGTCGGTCAAGGCAGTTATGATTTACTGAAAGCATTGTATTTTGTGTTGTTATCCATGCCACAAGATATCGTAACATTTTTCCCGATGGCGGTATTACTTGGCGCTTTGATTGGTCTAGGTATGTTGGCATCAAGCTCTGAGCTGGTGGTGATGCAAGCGGCAGGCTTTTCTAAGTTAGATATTGGTTTATCAACCTTAAAAACCGCAGTGCCGTTAATGATCATTGTGACGTTACTTGGGCAATGGGGCGCACCGCAAGCGCAAAAGTCAGCGCGTGAGTTGCGAGCTTTATGGATCAGTGGCGGTAGTATGCTATCGGTTCAAAGTGGTGTGTGGGCAAAAGATGATAATGATTTTATTTATCTTGGCCGTGTGCATGATAAAAATCAAATCGATGTGGTCAATATTTGGCAATTTAATAACCAAGATAAACTGTTGGATGTGTTATCTGCAAAAACGGCAACTTATGACGTGAAGCTTGGCTGGACGATGCATAATGTGACGGTAACGGATATGACTAACAAGGCGCAGATTACCAATACTCATTATGATACTAAGAAATGGGATACAACATTAACCCCTGATAAGTTAGCGGTGGTTACGGTAAAACCAGAAGAGCTATCACTGTCTGGGTTATATGATTATGTGGGTTATTTAAAAGAATCTAAGCAAGATGCAATGCGTTATGAACTCGCCTTTTGGCGTAAAGCACTGCAACCTGTCTCCATTGGAGTAATGATGTTGCTAGCATTGTCATTTGTCTTTGGGCCGTTACGCTCGGTGACGATGGGAGCGCGCGTGTTATCTGGGGTTATCTTTGGATTTGCATTTTATATTTCCAATGAAGTCTTTGGCCCGATGAGCTTAGTCTATAACTTACCCCCTGTTATTGGTGCTCTTGCGCCTAGTCTGGTGTTTTTAGCTATTACGATTTATTTACTTCGACGTAAATTATAGTGATTAAAAAAGGAGCCTAAGGGCTCCTTTTTTATTACTGATTTTTATTAAGACTGATGATGTATTAGTGCACTTTTTCAGTTACGACCATTTCACATTCCGCCATAATATCTTGCATTGAACGACGCTTATTATTAAAGGCAAGTAAGTTACCTAAACCAAATGCTGATGTTGCAATACGAATAAAAGCTTGAGTAATTTTAATATGAGAACCATCTTCATTTTGAAGTTTTAGTTTCCATGCTCGCATTCCCAATGTTTGTCCTGCTTGAGTCCAAAAGTAGCTATAAAAACCAATAATAACGATAGCAAGGTAAGCGCTATATAACATGCTTGCTGTAGGATTCGATATCAAATAAGCACTGGCATCTTGGTAGTCACCTAAAGTGAGCACACCCACCGCGAGTAAAGTGGCAACAATGGCCATTGCCAGTGCGCCTGCAACCATTAAAATAGCAGTGACGATAAGCGTATCGTAGAACCAAGCCCCTAAACGACGTAATAAACTAGGATATTGGTGTGAAACGGTAGTTTGTAGCTGTTTCTTTTTCTGCATGATGGTTCCAGTATCAATAATGGTTGGGCAAGTCCTTGTTGTCGGCAGTGTAGCAGTAAATTAAATGCGAATGAATGTACAAAATTGCTACAAAATATATTAATACTTATATTGATTGCGGTCTGATTATCATCAATAAATTAATATTGGATCAAAAAACCAACGCTTAACATTTAATATAGTAAATTGTATGGATTAACGCTTGCGCATCAATACGATATACGTATAATAGCCGCCATAAGCCCGAGTGGTGAAATTGGTATACACGACGGATTCAAAATCCGTTTCCTTCGGGAGTGACGGTTCAAGTCCGTCCTCGGGCACCAAATTTCAGAGAAAAGCCTTAATCGTAAGATTGAGGCTTTTTTTTTGCCTCATGGTTATTCCAACTTTCTTAAGTTCGCTTTTCACCTTGTCATCAATCAAAGGAAAGCGGGTTTAAGTCCCCCTTGTTATTTTTTACCATTAGTTATATTTGGTAATCACTATAGTGATAGCTCATCAAAAGCCTCAACTTGATGTTGAGGCTAAATGTCAGTGATCTTTGTTGTTAAAACACAGTATAGGGAATGATGACTTGTAAGCGGACATCAGTTTCATCTTTACCGACTGTCGCTGATTTAACTTCATCACGAGTTAACCATGTAGTGTGTAGCTGTACCACACTGCCTTTTAATGTGCTTTGCTGTAAGGTGTATCCAATCGTACCGTTGACCGCGGCTTCACTGCTATAGCCGACTTTAGTTTGATCCATTCCTGAGCCATATCCTACACCCATGTAGTAATTCCAGCCATTGCCTGCATTAAACGATAAGCGGTTATACAATGATGTTTCACCTGATTGGTTCCAATCAGATAATGCATCCCAAAATTGCGACCAGCTACCATTATTCATCGCATAGGTATAGATGGTACGTGGCACAATCTCAATGTCGTTATGGCTATTAGCGTACCTTAACTGTGATAACCAGCCCCAGCGGCCTTGACTAATATTTAGAGATAAACCACTCATATATCCTAAGCCGTTATATTTAACTTTATCCTTAACACCATAAAAATCAGCGGCTAATATTATTTGGCTATTAACAATATACTGGGTATAGAATTTATAAGATATTGGATTAACACTACGATTACTGTCGCTATAATGCACATCCATAGCTTGGCCTATACCAAGGTTGTAGCTAAAGTTACCGAATTGATTCGCATAGCCTATTGAATGCAAGTAATTCCATTTAGTGTTTGCCCAGCCAATATAATCATCTTCACTCAGTAACCAAGGCGCAGTGTATTTATCAGCCCAAAAATAGGTTAACTTGCCACTACCAATATAGGCGTTAACTTCTAAACCGCGATAAGTACCTGGAACAAATGACCAGACGTTACCCACAGTACCATTACCCGTTGATTGAATTAAGCCGACTTTACCCTTAAAAATATCGTGGTATTGAAATTTAACCGCAGCAGTATAAAGCTTGAAATGTGGGCCATCACCTGCGCCCCAATCTTGGTTATTTGATAATGAGATCTCATTTGATAAATATTCATCATTATCATTTTGAAGACTATTGTTATAGATATCTCCTGCTAAATAACCAGCAACATCGACGCCTATAAATTGATTGTAATAGCCTGAATTAAAATCAACGATAGCGTTATAAGATGAATAATTTAATCGACTATGAAAATCAGAGTTAGGGTGAGTATTATTGCTACGAACACGAGTATCACTGATGAGTTTTGTATTAAGTGATGAGCCGTTAATAAAGCCATTTTGAGGTGTGGTGTTAGCAATTGCTAACGGGGAAAGTGTTACTGCTCCAATGATAGCGATGGAGAGTAATGTTTTTTGCGTAGCCAAGCATTTCTTCATATAAGATCTCATTATTATTGTTATTTTTTAATTAGTGACTATCAATTGCTAGCTTTTTATTGACACTAATAATGCGAGTCGTTGAAACCTAAATCTATATTGAAGAATGGAATTTTATGTTGTTGTTTTTAATGGCTAATAATATTTTTTTTGTGACGTATATTTACTGTTGTTGGCTGGTGGGCGGTCAGTTTATTAACAAATCCTTTTGCGCAAGACTTGTTAAAAAATTTTAGCTAGCGATAATGCGATATTATAAACAGGTATATTCCTAGTTACTGGTAAATGTAGGTGTAATGAAGATTCCTCCACGATTACAACCCCTAGTTGAAGATGGTCTTATTGATGACGTTTTATCTCAACTGATGAGCGGTAAAGAAGCCTCTGTGTATGTTGTTCGCAGTGGTGGCAAAATTTGTTGTGCTAAAGTCTATAAAGAAATTGACCAACGCAGCTTTAAGAAAGCGGTAACTTACCGTGAGGGGCGTAAGGTACGTAATAGTCGTCGTGCTCGCGCGATGGAAAAAGGCTCAAAGTTTGGTAGAGATGAGCAAGAAAAAGTATGGCAACAA
Source organism: Photobacterium piscicola (assembly GCF_046058925.1). Taxonomy (NCBI): domain Bacteria; kingdom Pseudomonadati; phylum Pseudomonadota; class Gammaproteobacteria; order Vibrionales; family Vibrionaceae; genus Photobacterium; species Photobacterium piscicola. The sequence continues at coordinate 3,005,713 of NZ_CP175534.1, read as the reverse complement.
GCTGAAGTTGATGCTTTGTCTTTATTACTAAAAGCGGATGTACGCGCACCTATTCCTTACGGTTGTTTTGACGGTGTGTTGTTAATGGAATTGATCACTGATGCCGATGGTGCTGTTGCGCCTCGCTTAAATGATATTACGCTAACGAAAGAACAAGCTTTACGCGATCATGCGGTGATGATTAATTACATCACCCGTATGTTATGTATTGGTATTATTCACGGTGATTTATCTGAATTTAATGTGCTTGTTGATGGTCAAGGTCCTGTGATTATCGATTTACCTCAAGCCGTAGATGCTTCAGCAAATAATAATGCGAAATGGATGCTTGAGCGTGATGTAAATAATATGGCGCATTATTATGGCCAATACGCACCTGAATTACTTGAAACGCAATATGCGAAAGAAATGTGGGCATTGTTTCAGGCTGGCACTCTCAATCCTGATACTGAATTAACGGGTGTATTTATTGAAAGTGAAATGGATGCTGATATTGATGGCTTAATGGCTGAAATTAATGCTGTGATGGCAGAGGCTGAGTTACGCCGAGCTCGATTGATGGATACCAATGAAGAAGAATGTGAGTAATCACTATCTTTGTTTACTGTTTAATATTGTTATTAAAAAAGCTTCAATTAACGATTGAAGCTTTTTTATGGCTGCTATTTAGGAAATGAGTAACTTGCAATCACCGCTTTAGCTTGGCCGTTACTATTAACCGCGGCGATACCAATGCCGAGTGCTTTAAAATGCACGGGTTGAAACTGATCACCATAATTTGTCATAAATTGGGTCAGTTTATGCGGATCAGATTGTGCTAATAAGGTGATATGTGGTTCAAAATTAGTAAATACATTTGGACTGCCATAGCGCTGAAATGCAGCTAATTTTTCAGGATAGTGGCTTACCCATGTCGGAATTTTTGGATCCATGGTTCGAAGTGGGGCCGCCATTATTGCTGCGGTATCGGCTAATCGTTGTAACTCAGGTGTATTGTTAACATCCAGCATTAACCAATTTCCTTTTGTCCGTTGAATATGATCCAGCGTTAAATCAAAACGGTGCCATTGGTTTGCCAGTTGTTGCGCTTGTTGTTTGAGTGAGTTGAGATTATTAGTTGGGTATTCAGTTAAATAAAGCGTGATATGTGGCAGAAAGCCTTGGCTATAAAGTGATGCTAATTGCTGTTGTTTAAGTTGGTTACTGATGGTCGATACGGTTTTATCAACGGTATGATTAGGAATGAGAAACAAGTTATAGCTAATAGTGTTTGATGGCTGTGGTACTGAGGGGTCAGCAATAACGGCAGGGCTAATACAGATACATACTAAGGCTAACAGATGTTTTTTAAACATTTCAATGTTCTGCTTTAAAGTCAGTGATATGACACTTTATACCTTTTTGGTATGCATTTTTGTTAGAGTGATAACAAAATAATCAAAAAAGGCATGCTCAAAGCATGCCTTAATAATCGTCGTATCAATAATCGATATTATTGTTTGATCACTTTTACTTTGTAAACACCATCAACGTTGTAAACACCGTGAATGTCAGTTTCAAAGCCTGGGAAGTGATTACCAATTTCACATAGCATTTCAAGGAAATCTAATACTGGGCGAGATTGCTCTGTTACCATTTCACCAGGAAGTACTACAGGCACACCTGGAGGATAAGGTAAGATCATATTGGCACTGATTTCGTTTACCATTTCAGATAATGGTATTTCACGCACTTCACCACGTAACTCTTGTTGCCATGCAGCATGTGGTGTCATCTTCATTTCTGGTAGCACATCAAATGCTTTGTACATTAGCTCTGGTAATTGGTATTTCACTGTTAGATCGTGAATACTTTGAGCCAGATCTTGGACACGCATATTAGCGTAGAATTGAGGATCTTCTTTAAATAGTGATGGTAAGAATGACTTGATGGTCATATTACGATCATAACCACGTTTAAACTCAGTAAGTGCACGCAATAGTTGCATTGCTTTTGGCTTATCTATACCGATAGAGAACAAGAATAATAGGCTGTATGGACCCGTTTTTTCTACGACAATACCGTGTTGATCAAGGAACTTAGCTACGATAGACGCTGGAATACCTGATGTTAACAGCTCACCATCTTCGTTCATTCCCGGTGTTAGTAGGGTGATCTTGATTGGATCAAGGAACATATGATCTTCATCGATATTCTTGAAGCCATGCCATTTTTCATTGGGCTTTAGGTTCCAACATTCAGTGGTATCGATGTTCTCAGGTTGCCATACATCAAAGAACCAACCGTCACATTCTGAGCGTAGTTTTTTGATTTCTTTACGGAAACGAATTGCGCGATCAATAGAATCTTGAATTAAACGACGACCAGCGTTGCCGTGCATCATTGCTGCAGAAATTTCAGCTGACGCCACAATACCGTATTGTGGTGAGGTTGAAGTATGCATCATAAAGGCTTCGTTGAAAGATTCTTCTTCTAATTGGCCTTTTACATGGATCATTGATGCTTGTGAGAATGCCGCTAATAATTTATGGGTTGATTGGGTTTCATAGAACACTTTACCCGGCATTGCTTCACCACTCATACCACACTTACCTTCGTAAATAGGGTTAAAGTTAGTGTAAGGCACCCAAGCACTGTCAAAGTGAATAAACTTAGTATCCAATGATTCTTTGATAAATTGGGTGTTATAGAACAAACCGTCATAAGTTGAGTTTGTAATAACCGCATAGCCAGGTTTAGTTGCACCAGGAGTGTTAGCCACTTTTTCAGCAATCACTTCACGGCTAAATTCACTCTTAGGAATACCACCTAAAATACCGTAAGCATTACGTGTAGGACGGAAATAAATTGGCACAACATCGGTCATCATCATCATATGAGTTAATGATTTATGACAGTTACGGTCAATCAGTACTGTGCTACCTGCTGGTGCTGAGAACATACCAACAATTTTATTCGCTGTTGAAGTACCGTTAGTCACAATGTAAGAACGATCAGCGTTAAACGTACGCGCAATATATTCTTCAGCTTCTTTATGAGGACCTGAGTGATCTAACAATGAGCCAAGTTCAGGCATTGAGATTGAAATATCTGCTTTAAATGTATTTGCACCGTAGAAATCGTAGAAAATACTACCTACTGGGCTTTTATTAAATGCTGTACCTGACATGTGACCCGGAGTACAGAATGTATATTTAGCTTCATCAACGTAGTTAAATAATGCTTTGGTTAACGGTGGTAGAATACTGTCTTTGTAGTCTTCTGTTGCTTGCTCAATTTTATGCGCAATATCAGAAGCACTACCAAGGCAATATTCAAAGAAGTAAATATTTAAGCGAAGATCTGCTAAGTTAATATCGAGTGTTGAATGCTCGTTAGCAAAGGCATATAGCGGTAGTTTTTCGTTAATTTGATTAATTTGTTGGCATAAGTCTAATGAGTAAGTATCCCAGTCAAAAATCACACCACTGATACGTGGGTTCATTTCAAGTAGCTTCATTAAATCCTTATCATCAACAGGATAAACGACTTTATAACCGCGAGTAGCTAGTGCTTGTTCTAATTCTTGTACTGGGTATTTTTTGAAGAATACGCCTAAATTATTTAATATTGCAATGGTATTCATTTTGAATATCTCCAGGGTAAGCAAAGGCGCACCACTCCAATTAGGGAGGTGTAATTGTGCGCCTTGATAATATTATGAGGTTCGATATTTAGTGAGATTGTGCGACTTTATTCGCCTGTTCTTGTTGTTCTAGTTGTAAGTGTTGACGGAAGCCAAGCTTACGAGCGTAGAACATGAAGATGGCTAGTGAAACAACGAAAGTTGCAGCTAATGCAGATGGATCGGCACCAATAAGGGCGATAAAGCAGAAGATACATGCGACACCTGCAAATAACATCACAAACACATTGCGCGTTGTCATACCTTCATAACGAATTAAGTTAACCGCTGAGTAGAAGTAAGGCAGCATAGTTAATAACACAGCATCTGACGTTAAAATATCAAATAGGTTAGATGCATGGCTGTCACTTGAGCTAAATAGCGTGATAACAATCATAAGAATTGTCATCATGATAGACGCAAGAACTAAGCCTTTTTTAGCAACGCCATTTTTATCAGTTTCACCAAAAACAGCTGGGAAGTTACCGTCACGAGCTGCACGTTTGCCAGCCTCACCGACCAACATCATCCAAGAACCTAGAGATGTAAAGCACGCTAAAGCGGTAAATGCTGCAACAAATGGCGCAGTCCAAGCACCGAAGATTGCTGTCGTAGCGAGTGCAAATGGCGCACCAGAAGCTGCAACTTCAGAGGCTGGGAACATACCAGCAATAACTTGGGTTGATAGAATATAGATAACACCGGCAATAATCGTACCGAGTAAGGTTGCTAGTGGTACGGTTTTCTTCGGGTTTTTCACCATACCAGAAGATACCGCTGCTGATTCAACACCCACAAATGACCATAGAGTTATCAATACAGCACTGACTATCGCATGAGAGTTTGAGCTGTGTGATGTATTCCAGTTTTGCATGTAAGTCGTTGCATCAAAATGCCCCCAACCTACAACAGCAGTACCAACGATAGGAACAAGAATAAGGACTAAACCCAGTGTACATAAGCGGCTTACCCATGAACCACCAAGCAGGTTAATAATGGTGAAAATCCATACTGAAGCAATAGTTGCGATAGCTGCTGGAATAGTGTTATTCAAAATTGGGAAGAACACAGAAAGGTATGATACCCCAGTGATTGCAATCGCAAGGTTACCAATCCAGTTAGCATGGTAATAAAGCACACCTGTTTGAAAACCAAAGGCAGGAGAAACTTCACCAGCGTATGCAATTGGGCCACCTTCTTGTGGGTTATTCGTTGCTAAGCGAGCGTAAACAAAAGCTAATGATAACGCGCCAATTAAACAAATAATCCAGCTATAAATAGATATAGAACCTACTTTTGCTAATGTCGAGGGTAACAGAGCAATACCACTACCCATCATGTTACCGGCTACAACACCAGTACAGGCTATTAAGCCTATTTTTTTTGACGTATCGGATGACATGCAACAATCTCCAAAAAATATAATTATATTTCAAGTGGTTAAACATATTTAACGGCAGAGATAATACTGGTTGATTGCTATAGTTATTATCAATGACGAGTAATTGCGAATTAATCTACAGCAGATAGAAAAGTTAATTAAATAACCTTCTACTCAAAGATTGAAAAATAATAATTTTGGTTTTTTTTAACTTATTTTATTTTTGTTTCCTTGTTAATCAGTAACTTAAAAGTGGTGTGAAAAAATAATTTATTTATCAATTAAATAAAGGTCGCTTCATAATTCATATAAGGATTGAGTTATCATTAATATAAGCCTTTAACGAATGTCATCATGACTTAAAAAGTATCACCATAAGAGCAACGCAATAAGAAAATAGAGACACTAAAATGACGTCTTCAATCGATTATTCTTGGTCGCTGAATTGCGTGTCATATTGATTAAAAGACGATATAGAGGTGTTAACTTTAATGTGGCGGTGTGGATTCAGAAGCGTTTATTTGTGATATAAAAACCAATTTCTCACAGAGCTGCTGAGTTTCTTGCGAGGGATCTAAATATAAAGCCATACTATAGTATTCGTTAGCTTGTTTTTGTTTATGTGTTAGTTGGCTTATTTTTCCTAATAAAATATAACGTAATGCTGTATTTTGTTTAGATTGCAATGCCGCAAGTGATAGATAATGTTCAGAAGCAATTAGATCGCCTTGATAAAGATTATTTAGTGCTAACGCATCATATATTTCACTAGAGATAAATTGAGAAGGGTTGGTAATACTTTTTTCTAATTCTTTGCCATAATTCATTAACGTAGGCATGGATGTTATTTTATTATTGATAGTTAGCATAATTGAATAAGCAAGGTATCGCTTTGCTAATAAATAGCTATTATTAGGGGCATCTTTAATAAGTTCATTTATGCTTTTAATATAACTTATATTTGCGTCACCATTATTATTTATAGCATTGGGCAGCGCCAGATAGCCATATAACGTATTAGCATTCGTTAAGTTAAGTCTATTGTTGGTATTTTTATGATTATAATTTAATGACTGTATTAATTCATTGAGTAGTTTATCAATTACGATATAAGCATTATTACGATCGATATGAATATTTTTTTGTAACATGATTGTTTTTGAAATGTTGTTAAATAATTCAATGTGCAGTTGGTGTTGTTGATTTATATATAAAGAGAGAGTTTTACCCGCAGTAGGTTGAGCACTAAAACTGCTGATATAGTTTGTTGAGGCAAATAGTGAATCTTTTATTATGTTTGCGATTGAATTCAATTGATTTGTCGGTGATTGCGGAGGGGATTCAATATGAATTAAGCGCGGATTTAATACAGCGATAGGAAGAATAACCTTTTCGTTGCTCCAGCTTATAAAAATTATAGTTATCAAAAGCATAGTTAAAATGCAGAAATCAAAGAACCAATGATTCCATTTGATAGTATTTGAATGAGTTACTGTGATCGATGGGGCGTCTTTTGACGTTTCATTAAACGCACGTGTCATTGGCCCTGCGGGAAATGATGCTTGTATTGAAGTATCATTGGTATGTTCATGTGAAGAATGAAATTCCTCTAACTTAAAGCCTGTACTGGGATCGACATATATTTGTTGTACGTCGATATCAAGTTTATAACCTCGTTTAGGGATGGTTATAATCCAATGGTCTTCATCCATTTTTTTTAGTGTTTTTCGTAATTCAAAAATAGATTGTGTTACTACTTGCTCACTAACAACAGCACCATCCCAAACATTTTCAATTAATTCATCTCGTGTGAAGACAATACCTTGATGCTGGGCTAAAAAAGCTAATAGCTTAGTTATTCTAGGTTCGAGAATATAATTTTTTCCTGATTTATATAAACAATTTTCTGTTGTAATTAATAACCAGTTATTAATTTTATAATTTACCCAAGCCATTTGGTTTTAATTCTATTAATTATTATGATGAGATTAATTCTATATTATTTGCTTTTATATATAGATGGAATTTTTTATTCTAGCGTTAACTGTAATTTCATATTTCATTTATAACTGTAAATTTTAAATAATTATTCAAATTCCGATATTTTGTGAGGTTGATCACGTTTTTTATTCTGTGGTTATTTATTTTAAAGAAAGCCAGTAATTGAATTATAAATATGATTTTTTTAAATAAATATTCGATTACCTACATTTTTTTATAAAACGATTAATAGAAGAAGGTAATATCATGTTAGACACTGAAGTTGATGAAAACAGGCTGATTGCTGAACGTCGCGCAAAACTTGATCATATTCGTAAATCAAGCAAAGCTAATGGTCACCCTAATACTTTTCGTCGCTTGAAATTAGCCCGTGATTTGATCTGTGAGTATGAAAATAAATCAAAGGAAGATTTAATTAATACCACTTATACAACAGCGGTTGCTGGCCGTATTATGGCTAAACGAGGCCCATTCCTTGTATTACAAGATGTCTCTGGACGAATTCAAGTTTATGCTGATAAGCAAGTCCAAGAACAATTAAAAGAACAATATCATGGACTAGATATTGGCGATATTATTGGCGTGAAAGGCCAGTTACACCGTTCAGATCGCGGTGAACTTTATGTCAATATGGATCAGTATGAATTACAGACTAAAGCATTACGTCCATTGCCTGAAAAATACCATGGCTTAACGGATCAAGAACAACGTTACCGTCAACGCTATGTTGATTTGATCATTAATGAAGAATCACGCAATACCATGATTATGCGTTCAAAAGTGGTTGCTGCGATTCGTCAATTCATGATTAAACAACAATTTATGGAAGTTGAAACACCCATGATGCACCCGATTGCTGGCGGTGCATCTGCTCGACCTTTTGTGACTCACCATAATGCGTTAGATATAGATATGTACCTTCGTATCGCGCCTGAGCTTTACTTGAAACGTTTAGTTGTTGGCGGTTTTGAACGTGTGTTTGAAATTAACCGTAATTTCCGTAATGAAGGCCTATCACCTCGTCATAATCCAGAATTTACCATGATGGAATTTTATATGGCGTATTCTGATTACAATGACTTAATTGATTTTACAGAAAGCTTATTAAGTACTATTGCAAAAGATCTTTGTGGCAATACTGCATTACCTTATGGTGAGCATGTTATTGAGTTTAATGGACCTTATACTCGAATGACGATGCTTGCTGCGATTCAACATTACACTCAAGATAATGCACGTATTCAAGCATTAACTTATGATGATGTTAAGAATCGTGAACTAATGGCAGATATCGCACGAGAAGTTGGTTTAACCGTTGAACCATTTTGGACTTGTGGTCAGTTATTAGAAGAAATCTTTGGTGAAACGGCTGAACCTCAGTTAATTCAACCGACTTTTATTACTGGCTACCCAGCTGACATTTCCCCATTAGCACGTCGCAGTAATGAAGATTCATTCCTAACTGATCGGTTTGAGTTTTTTGTTGGTGGTCGTGAAGTTGCGAATGGCTTCTCTGAACTTAATGATGCACAAGACCAAGATGCACGTTTTAAAGCCCAGATGGATGCTAAAGACGCTGGTGATGATGAAGCAATGCAGTATGACGAAGATTATATTCGAGCACTAGAATTTGGCTTACCGCCAACAGCAGGTGAAGGGATTGGTATTGATCGCTTAGTGATGTTATTTACTAACGCACATACGATTCGTGATGTGATTTTATTCCCATCAATGCGTCCTAATAACAATAATTAATGAATGAATAAAAGCAGTTACCACTGCTTTTATTTGATTATAAAAAAAGCCTCAAGATGAGGCTTTTTTCTTATGCTATTTTTCTATTAGTGACCATCGTGGCTATTGATACGGTGTTTGGTAACAAAACCAACCAATACACACATAACAAATACAGCAGCATAAAGCGCATTCGCGGTAACTAAAGCCGCATGTGTGCCATAGTTTTTAACGATAGGGCTTGTTACAACGAAAGTTAGCATTGTACCAACCGTGCCGCATAGCAGAATAAAGTTAACCAATTTTGGTGAGGATACTTTAGTTTGCTGTGAGCCTAAGGTAATAATAGTGGTGTAAATCGCACTACTGATAAAGCCAAGCGCTGAAATAATGTAGATAAGATTATGTGGATCTGTATCTTTATTAAATAGGTACATGAGTACTGTCGCTAAACCTGATAAAACGACAACAAAATAATGAAGGTCGAACTTTTTCAGTAATACACTGAAAATCCACATACCAATCATGTAAGCACCCCAGAAGTAACTTACCAATTGGCTTGCGCTACTAATAGATAGGCCTAGCTTTTGAGTTGCGTATTCAGGAATCCAAGAAATAAAGCCGAGTTGGCCTAAGATGTAACATAAAGCGGCAATCGCTAGAAATATTACAGCCACACCCCATTTTTCTTTAGGTTCATTTGTTGCAGCTTCTTGAGGTGCATCTTTACCTAGTACTGGGAATGTAGACATCAATGTTAGGATAAAAATAGCAAGGTAGATAATACCGATTGCAGCATATACCCAGTACCATTGCATGTGGTGTGCGAGTACGGCTGCTGAAATTACAGGGAAAATCATACCAGCCATACTGAAAAATGAATCAGTAAACAGTAAGCGAGAACCGCGTTCTTTGCCGTCGTAAATATGAGTGATTAAGTAAGTACCAATAGACATGGTAATACCACTGACAACACCTAATACGAACATACAGCCAGAGAAGATAGCAAGATTATGGCCAAAAATAAGACCAAGAATTGCTAACAGCATGAGAATGAAACCAAAAATGAGCTGGCGTTTAAGCGGCACAATTTCCATTAACCATACGTTAAGGAAGATAGAGATTAAAATACCGGTATTAAGAAAAGTGAACGTGTTGCTCATGCTCGATATTGGTAAATCAAAATATTTGGCAATATCTCCCATAACGATACCGGTGACGATAATCAGAGATCCAGTAAGGGCATAGGATAAGAAGCTTATCCACGTCAGAAGGATGCGATTCTGGTTTGTCATAGAAAATCCTGTATAACTTTCAATTATAATTAAAGAGGCAAACGGAATGCCAATTAATGAAAGGGCTGAATCCTAACATAAGGACTAGCTTTGTTTGTGACACATGTCACCATTATATGACATAAGGGGATTTATCATACCTATAAGATATGAATAATCAGTATTTATAAGTCGAGTTTTTATTACTGATTGTTTTTATTGTTGTTCTTGTTGTGTGAATTTAAGTTTTTTTAACAATTTATTGCTGTTATTTATGTCTTGTTATTCTTAGTTGGTAAATATTTTGACATTTTTGTTCTGTTTATACTATATGGCTATCTTTTAGTATAAATAGGTAATCTTTTACCGCTCTACTAGCTGCATAAAAAAGCCTGTTAATGATGGCTTTTAGACCGTATTTGGAAAATTTGATTATAGTATGTACGAGGTCGCATTTTTTTTTATTTTTTTGAAAATTAACGCTTGCCAATGTGATCGAAGTCTCTATAATGCGACCTCACTGACACGGAGTAAGCCATTGGCTAGCAACGAAATCAGTGTTGTTCTTTAACAATTTGACCATGCAATCTGTGTGGGCACTCGTTGAATAGTTAAGTCGAAAGATTTATCAATGAACTGAGTGACCAATACAAATAACCCAATCTATTTATAGAGAAGATTATTTGGCACAGTCAATTCATTATCGTTCTGTTGGAACGATAATAGCTTTAAAATTACTAAGGTAGTTTTGAAGTCAGTATTCATTGAGCCGTCTCGAAAGAGGCAACAAAACTTTAATTGAAGAGTTTGATCATGGCTCAGATTGAACGCTGGCGGCAGGCCTAACACATGCAAGTCGAGCGGTAACAGAAAGAAAGCTTGCTTTCTTTGCTGACGAGCGGCGGACGGGTGAGTAATGCCTGGGAATATACCCTGATGTGGGGGATAACTATTGGAAACGATAGCTAATACCGCATAATCTCTTATCTTTTACGAGATGGGAGCAAAGAGGGGGACCTTCGGGCCTCTCGCGTCAGGATTAGCCCAGGTGGGATTAGCTAGTTGGTGGGGTAATGGCTCACCAAGGCGACGATCCCTAGCTGGTCTGAGAGGATGATCAGCCACACTGGAACTGAGACACGGTCCAGACTCCTACGGGAGGCAGCAGTGGGGAATATTGCACAATGGGGGAAACCCTGATGCAGCCATGCCGCGTGTATGAAGAAGGCCTTCGGGTTGTAAAGTACTTTCAGTTGTGAGGAAGGCAGTTAAGTTAATAGCTTAGCTGTTTGACGTTAGCAACAGAAGAAGCACCGGCTAACTCCGTGCCAGCAGCCGCGGTAATACGGAGGGTGCGAGCGTTAATCGGAATTACTGGGCGTAAAGCGCATGCAGGCGGTCTGTTAAGCAAGATGTGAAAGCCCGGGGCTCAACCTCGGAACAGCATTTTGAACTGGCAGACTAGAGTCTTGTAGAGGGGGGTAGAATTTCAGGTGTAGCGGTGAAATGCGTAGAGATCTGAAGGAATACCGGTGGCGAAGGCGGCCCCCTGGACAAAGACTGACGCTCAGATGCGAAAGCGTGGGGAGCAAACAGGATTAGATACCCTGGTAGTCCACGCCGTAAACGATGTCTACTTGAAGGTTGTGGCCTTGAGCCGTGGCTTTCGGAGCTAACGCGTTAAGTAGACCGCCTGGGGAGTACGGTCGCAAGATTAAAACTCAAATGAATTGACGGGGGCCCGCACAAGCGGTGGAGCATGTGGTTTAATTCGATGCAACGCGAAGAACCTTACCTACTCTTGACATCCAGAGAATTCGCTAGAGATAGCTTAGTGCCTTCGGGAACTCTGAGACAGGTGCTGCATGGCTGTCGTCAGCTCGTGTTGTGAAATGTTGGGTTAAGTCCCGCAACGAGCGCAACCCTTATCCTTGTTTGCCAGCACATAATGGTGGGAACTCCAGGGAGACTGCCGGTGATAAACCGGAGGAAGGTGGGGACGACGTCAAGTCATCATGGCCCTTACGAGTAGGGCTACACACGTGCTACAATGGCGTATACAGAGGGCTGCAAGCTAGCGATAGTGAGCGAATCCCACAAAGTACGTCGTAGTCCGGATTGGAGTCTGCAACTCGACTCCATGAAGTCGGAATCGCTAGTAATCGTGAATCAGAATGTCACGGTGAATACGTTCCCGGGCCTTGTACACACCGCCCGTCACACCATGGGAGTGGGCTGCACCAGAAGTAGATAGCTTAACCTTCGGGAGGGCGTTTACCACGGTGTGGTTCATGACTGGGGTGAAGTCGTAACAAGGTAGCCCTAGGGGAACCTGGGGCTGGATCACCTCCTTACCTAAAGACTTATACTGTTTTATGCAGTGTCCACACAGATTGCTTGGTCGAAATGTAAAAGAGCCGACGTAAGTTGCCCAACAACTTACGTTATGAACATTGTCCCGTTCGTCTAGAGGCCTAGGACACCGCCCTTTCACGGCGGTAACAGGGGTTCGACTCCCCTACGGGACGCCACTTCTCTTTGAAGTGCAAATTGGGTCGTTAGCTCAGTTGGTAGAGCAGTTGACTTTTAATCAATTGGTCGCAGGTTCGAATCCTGCACGACCCACCATCTTCTCCTCGAAGATGTAAAAAATCGGAGGGCGATTAGCTCAGTTGGGAGAGCACCTCCCTTACAAGGAGGGGGTCACTGGTTCGAGCCCGGTATCGCCCACCACTTCTCTTTTAGAGAACTTCTCCTAAAGAAGTAAAACTTTAAGGGGCTATAGCTCAGCTGGGAGAGCGCTTCGCTGGCAGCGAAGAGGTCTGCGGTTCGATCCCGCATAGCTCCACCACTTTATAAATGCATTCGTAAGAGTGTGATTACAAAGTGGTTATCTAATGATAATTGCATGCTCTTTAACAATCTGGAAAGCTGACTAGTAAATTTAATCGAAAGATTAATTTTAAAATGTTTTTATTCTCTGAATAAAAACGAGTTCTCAAAACAACACACATTCAAGTGTCTTGATTTTGTTTTTGCTTTTTAAAGTGAAGACAAATAAATGAGTCCGGCGAAAAACCAATGTTTAATATTTTCTTGATCGGATTATTAAACACAAACCTTGGTTGTTTGAACATACAAGACCTCTTGGGGTTGTATGGTTAAGTGACTAAGCGTACACGGTGGATGCCTTGGCAGTCAGAGGCGATGAAGGACGTATTAACTTGCGATAAGCCCAGATTAGGCAGTAAAAGCCTCTTGAGTCTGGGATTTCCGAATGGGGAAACCCACTTGCATAAGCAAGTATCATTAACTGAATACATAGGTTAATGAGGCAAACCGGGGGAACTGAAACATCTAAGTACCCCGAGGAAGAGAAATCAACCGAGATTCCGGTAGTAGCGGCGAGCGAAACCGGATTAGCCCTTAAGCTAGTTCTGCGTTAGGTGAAGGTTCTGGAAAGTTCCGCGATACAGGGTGATAGCCCCGTAACCAAAAATGCAGTCTTAGTGAAATCGAGTAGGACGGGACACGTGATATCCTGTTTGAACATGGGGGGACCATCCTCCAAGGCTAAATACTCCTGACTGACCGATAGTGAACCAGTACCGTGAGGGAAAGGCGAAAAGAACCCCTGTGAGGGGAGTGAAATAGAACCTGAAACCGTGTACGTACAAGCAGTAGGAGCATACTTGTTATGTGACTGCGTACCTTTTGTATAATGGGTCAGCGACTTAATTTTAGTAGCAAGGTTAACCGTTTAGGGGAGCCGTAGGGAAACCGAGTCTTAACTGGGCGTCATAGTTGCTAGGATTAGACCCGAAACCGAGTGATCTAGCCATGGGCAGGTTGAAGGTGAGGTAACACTTACTGGAGGACCGAACCGACTAATGTTGAAAAATTAGCGGATGACTTGTGGCTAGGGGTGAAAGGCCAATCAAACTCGGAGATAGCTGGTTCTCCCCGAAAGCTATTTAGGTAGCGCCTCGGACGAATACTACTGGGGGTAGAGCACTGTTAAGGCTAGGGGGGCATCCCGACTTACCAACCCTTTGCAAACTCCGAATACCAGTAAGTACTATCCGGGAGACACACGGCGGGTGCTAACGTCCGTCGTGAAGAGGGAAACAACCCAGACCGCCAGCTAAGGTCCCAAAGTTATAGCTAAGTGGGAAACGATGTGGGAAGGCTCAGACAGCCAGGATGTTGGCTTAGAAGCAGCCATCATTTAAAGAAAGCGTAATAGCTCACTGGTCGAGTCGGCCTGCGCGGAAGATTTAACGGGGCTAAGCTATACACCGAAGCTGCGGCAATATGAACTTGTTCATATTGGGTAGGGGAGCGTTCTGTAAGCCGTTGAAGGTGCATTGTAAAGTGTGCTGGAGGTATCAGAAGTGCGAATGCTGACATGAGTAACGATAAAGGGAGTGAAAAACTCCCTCGCCGGAAGATCAAGGGTTCCTGTCCAACGTTAATCGGGGCAGGGTAAGTCGACCCCTAAGGCGAGGCCGAAAGGCGTAGTCGATGGGAAACGGGTTAATATTCTCGTACTTCTTATAATTGCGATGGAGGGACGGAGAAGGCTAGGTGAGCCTGGCGACGGTTGTCCAGGTCCAAGTATGTAGGCTGATGAATTAGGCAAATCCGGTTCATCTTAAGGCTGAGATACGATGTCGAGCTACTACGGTAGTGAAGTCATTGATGCCATGCTTCCGGGAAAAGCTTCTAAGCTTCAGATTATAAGAAATCGTACCCCAAACCGACACAGGTGATCAGGTAGAGAATACCAAGGCGCTTGAGAGAACTCGGGTGAAGGAACTAGGCAAAATGGTACCGTAACTTCGGGAGAAGGTACGCTCCTAGCGGTGATGAGACTTGCTCTCTAAGCTGCCGGGAGTCGCAGATACCAGGTGGCTGCAACTGTTTATTAAAAACACAGCACTGTGCAAAATCGAAAGATGACGTATACGGTGTGACGCCTGCCCGGTGCCGGAAGGTTAATTGATGGGGTTAGGTGCTCTTTTTATTAAGAGCGTCGAAGCTCTTGATCGAAGCCCCGGTAAACGGCGGCCGTAACTATAACGGTCCTAAGGTAGCGAAATTCCTTGTCGGGTAAGTTCCGACCTGCACGAATGGCGTAATGATGGCCACGCTGTCTCCACCCGAGACTCAGTGAAATTGAAATCGCAGTGAAGATGCTGTGTACCCGCGGCTAGACGGAAAGACCCCGTGAACCTTTACTATAGCTTGGCACTGAACATTGACCCTACATGTGTAGGATAGGTGGGAGACGTTGAAGCAACCGCGCCAGTGGTTGTGGAGTCAATCTTGAAATACCACCCTTGTATGCTTGATGTTCTAACGTCGACCCCTTATCGGGGTTACGGACAGTGCCTGGTGGGTAGTTTGACTGGGGCGGTCTCCTCCCAAAGAGTAACGGAGGAGCACGAAGGTGGGCTAATCACGGTCGGACATCGTGAGGTTAGTGCAATGGCATAAGCCCGCTTGACTGCGAGAATGACAATTCGAGCAGGTGCGAAAGCAGGTCATAGTGATCCGGTGGTTCTGAATGGAAGGGCCATCGCTCAACGGATAAAAGGTACTCCGGGGATAACAGGCTGATACCGCCCAAGAGTTCATATCGACGGCGGTGTTTGGCACCTCGATGTCGGCTCATCACATCCTGGGGCTGAAGTCGGTCCCAAGGGTATGGCTGTTCGCCATTTAAAGTGGTACGCGAGCTGGGTTTAGAACGTCGTGAGACAGTTCGGTCCCTATCTGCCGTGGGCGTTGGATGATTGAGAGGGGCTGCTCCTAGTACGAGAGGACCGGAGTGGACGAACCGCTGGTGTTCGGGTTGTATCGCCAGATGCATTGCCCGGTAGCTAAGTTCGGAATCGATAACCGCTGAAAGCATCTAAGCGGGAAGCGAGCCTCAAGATGAGTCATCCCTAGACCTTTAAGGTCTCTAAAGGGTTGTTGAAGACTACAACGTTGATAGGTCAGGTGTGTAAGTGCTGCGAGGCATTGAGCTAACTGATACTAATTGCCCGTGAGGCTTAACCATACAACACCCAAGGGGTTTTTCTTCTCTAAAGAGAAGAGACGGACTCTACAAACGCTTGAATGCGTGTTGAGAACAACTAGTCAGATTTTTCCCAGATTGCTATTTATTGCCATAAGGCGATAAATAAACTAGAATTTGCTTGGCGACCATAGCGTTATGGACCCACCTGATCCCATGCCGAACTCAGTAGTGAAACGTAATAGCGCCGATGGTAGTGTGGGGTCTCCCCATGTGAGAGTAGGACATCGCCAGGCTCAAATTTATATTATTGTTATTAATTTAACAGTAATAGACACAGAATTTACTTAGCAACCATAGCGCAGCGGTACCACCTGATCCCATGCCGAACTCAGAAGTGAAACGTTGTAGCGCCGATGGTAGTGTGGGGTCTCCCCATGTGAGAGTAGGACATTGCTAAGTTTCAAATTGCTTAAATGCTGAATAGACACTGCGGAGTGGTAGTTCAGTTGGTTAGAATACCGGCCTGTCACGCCGGGGGTCGCGGGTTCGAGTCCCGTCCACTCCGCCATTATTGAAGAAACCTGAATCGAAAGATTCAGGTTTTTTTTCGCCTGTATAAAAGTAAGATGATGCTGAATAGACACTGCGGAGTGGTAGTTCAGTTGGTTAGGCTCTTTATTAGGAAGCTTAGCGGCCAGTCATGTCGGGGGTGCGCTGATTTTCGGAATGGCAAGTCCCGTCCACTTCACATTATTGAAGAAACCTGAATCGAAAGATTCAGGTTTTTTTTCGCCTGTATAAAAGTAAGATGATGCTGAATAGACACTGCGGAGTGGTAGTTCAGTTGGTTAGGCTCTTTATTAGGAAGCTTAGCGGCCAGTCATGTCGGGGGTGCGCTGATTTTCGGAATGGCAAGTCCCGTCCACTTCACATTATTGAAGAAACCTGAATCGAAAGATTCAGGTTTTTTTTCGCCTGTATAAAAGTAAGATGATGCTGAATAGACACTGCGGAGTGGTAGTTCAGTTGGTTAGGCTCTTTATTAGGAAGCTTAGCGGCCAGTCATGTCGGGGGTGCGCTGATTTTCGGAATGGCAAGTCCCGTCCACTTCACATTATTGAAGAAACCTGAATCGAAAGATTCAGGTTTTTTTTCGCCTGTATAAAAGTAAGATGATGCTGAATAGACACTGCGGAGTGGTAGTTCAGTTGGTTAGGCTCTTTATTAGGAAGCTTAGCGGCCAGTCATGTCGGGGGTGCGCTGATTTTCGGAATGGCAAGTCCCGTCCACTTCACATTATTGAAGAAACCTGAATCGAAAGATTCAGGTTTTTTTTCGCCTGTATAAAAGTAAGATGATGCTGAATAGACACTGCGGAGTGGTAGTTCAGTTGGTTAGGCTCTTTATTAGGAAGCTTAGCGGCCAGTCATGTCGGGGGTGCGCTGATTTTCGGAATGGCAAGTCCCGTCCACTTCACATTATTGAAGAAACCTGAATCGAAAGATTCAGGTTTTTTTTCGCCTGTATAAAAGTAAGATGATGCTGAATAGACACTGCGGAGTGGTAGTTCAGTTGGTTAGGCTCTTTATTGGGAAGCTTAGCGGCCAGTCATGTCGGGGGCGCGCTGATTTTCGGAATGGCAAGTCCCGTCCACTTCACATTATTGAAGAAACCTGAATCGAAAGATTCAGGTTTTTTTTCGTCTGTAGAAAACTACTTCAATTCATAGAGGCCAGTGTGAAAGATTTCATGTTGCTGTTGGTCACTAATATCTCGGCGACGTGCACGATAACGTGAAACAAAATAAGTAATAACGACAGAGAAAAGGGCATAAGCGATAAGGAATGTTAGTGGTGAATGGATTATTTTGGCAGAAAAGACCCAAATAACACCTGTAACTGTAATAGCGAGTTTCGTCAATGCGGCAACAACTAAAAAACTCATCGCATATTGTGGTCGACGAATAGCTTGGTAAGCAATTAAATAGCTACAACTGACAGCAACAATCGCCAGTGTAAACCCAACTGAGAATGAATGAAAATGTTCGCTAAATAACATGGCGAGCGCGATCATAGTGACAGCAATGATGGCCTTTTTCATAACAACTCCTTACCTTACGCAGAAAGTTTTATTTGTTGAGATAAGCATGGACCTTAATTAGCTAATTGTATGTGATGTGATGCGTTTTTTGATTAATTGATAATATCAATAGTGTGGTTTGTGACCAATGATTGATTATTGTTAATTGGAGGCTTTCAACGTTGTAACAAAGAAAAGGGTAGTCAAAAGACTACCCTGTGGCAAAGATCATAACAACTGATCTGCACAATGTAACAGCTATAAGGCGTGTTACTAGGACTTAGCAATGAAAATAACTAACTGTTATACCGCAAGAAATTGTTTAAATTGCAGTAAAACTGCTTCTGCTTGAGTTTGATCTTCCATTTCTACAAATAAACGCAGTAAAGGCTCTGTGCCAGAGAAACGCGCTATCGCCCAGCCACCATTTTTAAAGTAAACCTTGGCACCATCGGCGTAACTGACTTTTTCGATTTCGTAATCAAATTCAGGCAGTGATTTTTCAATATAAATTTTATTATAAAGACGTTCACGCTCTGCGGCTTTAAAAGTACAGTCACCCTCGGCAGTATAGGCATAACCAAAACGGCCATAAATTTCATCTAATAGCTCAGATAATTTTTTACCGGTTGAGCTGATCATTTCAACTAATAGGCTCGATGCGAAAATGCCATCTTTACCCTTGATATGGCCACGAATAGTGAGACCACCAGAGCTTTCACCGCCAAGTAATGAGTCATCGGCTTCCATTTGAGAACTGATATGCTTAAAGCCAACCGGTACTTCAAAGGATTTTTCGCCATAAGCCGCAGCGACTTTATCAAGAAGGTGAGTGGTTGCGATATTACGTACTACAGAGCCTTTCCAGCCTTTGTATTCAAGTAGGTAGTAATACAGCAGTAATAGCACTTCATTAGGATGAATAAAGTTACCTTTTTCATCAATGATACCTAAACGGTCGGCATCGCCATCAGTACCGATACCAATATCATAACCTTCTTGAGCCACTAAATGTTTAAGGCGGTAAAGCGTTGCCGCACTTGGTGATGGCATTAGGCCGCCAAAGCCTGGATTTTCACCATCGTTGATAACATCAACATCACAACGACCGGTGATCAATACGGTTTGTAAGGCATTTTTTGCCACACCAAACATAGGGTCAATAAGAACGCGTAGGTTAGCTTTTTTAATTGCGTCTAAATCAAGTAAAGAAATGACCGAGTCAACGAACTCGTTCATTGGATTGATGATTTCAATTAATTGATCACGTTGAGCTTGTTCGAAATCGACATGTTTAATATCGGCTACGGTTAATACTGAAATTTGTTGTTCAATTTTTTGAGTAATAATTTCATCAGCATCTCGACCGCCTTCGATAAAGACTTTAATGCCGTTATAGTCCGCAGGGTTATGCGAGGCAGTAATACAAGCAGAGTAAGTTGCACCTGTTTGTTTGGCTTTAAACATAACAATGGGTGTTGGTACAAAGCGGTTGATAAAGCTACATTTGATATTGTTTCCTGCTAATACTTCAGCAAACCATGTCGCGGCTTTATCTGATAAAAAGCGACGGTCATAGCCGATAATAAAACCATTTTCTGTTACTGATTCTGTGATCATGATGTTAGCAATAGCTTGTGCTACTAAACGTACATTAGCTTGAGTGAACTCTTCGCCAATAAAGGCACGCCAACCACCGGTTCCAAATTGAATCATGGAGGAACTCCTATTTCTCTCGCAAAATAAAATAGGGGAGTAAATCCACTCCCCGAAAAGTGATTAGCCCATTACGACCGTAACAGTATTCACAGAACCTTCAGCTTGGGGCGCTATTGCACCTTCGACTGACTGACCGTTAAGCGTGATAGATTTAATCCCCTTGCTTACATGATCTGGGTTAGTAACATTAATTGTGTATGTTGCCCCTCGCCACTCACGCGTTACTTCAAATCCTGGCCATTCAGTTGGAATACATGGATTAATAGTTAAACCATCAAAGCCTGTTTGAATACCTAGAATAAAGTTAGTCACGGCAAAGTAAGCCCAACCAGACGTACCTGTTAACCATGGATGGTTGGCACGACCATGATCTTGGTGATCGCGGCCCATGATAAATTGCACGTAAGAATAAGGTTCAGCTAGGCGTGTTTCAATCATGTCGTTTTGGTTGTATGGGTTAAGTGCATCATAGAACTTCATTGCACGGTCGCCACGGCCTAGTTTTGCTTCTGCTACCCATGCCCAAGGGTTTGGATGTGAGAAGATAGCGCCATTTTCTTTAACGCCTTGGTATACACGGGTTACAAAACCAATGTCGTCGTTAGGGGTTGAGAATGAGGGTGCATTGAGGTGTAAGCCAAACTCTGAGTAAAGGTTTTCATCAACCGCGTCCATTGCTTGCTCACCACGATCTTGTGATGCCATACCTGATAGAACAGCAAGAGTATTTGACTCAAGGTGAATACGACCTTCAGTTTGTTGCGCGGTGCCTATCTTGTCACCATTTTTGGTTAAACCACGAATGTACCAACCACCTTCGTCATCCCATAAATGGGTTTCACAGGCTTCACGAACATTGGCAGCCATTTCAGTGTATTTTTCAATATCGGCTGTTTTACCTTGGTACTTAGCCAGTTGAATAAATTCTTGTAGTGCCCAGAAGTGAAGGAACGAGACCATTGCTGATTCACCGCCACCTAAGTTTAGGCAGTCATTCCAATCGGCGCGTAGACCTTTACAGATACCGGTTTGGCCAACATATTCAGCAGAGAAATTAAGCGCCGCTTTCATGTGATCATAAACAGTTGCATTACCACCATCAGCGTATGGGATCACTTCATCAAGGAAGCTTTCTTCGCCAGTTTCTGTCACGTACTTACAGATAGTAGGGACTAACCATAGGTGGTCATCTGAACACGTATCATCAATACCGTGGATCTTATCGGCATCACTTGGGGTTGGAACAACTGTTGGCGATTTTGATGGCTTAACATCGGCCATTTCTGGATCGAACCAATCAGGATCAAACAGGTGTAACCCGTAACCCGCTTTAACTTGACCACGAAGCAGATCAACTAAGCGCTTACGTGTCATTGCTGGGTTTGAATGTGGTACTGAGATCGCATCTTGAGCTGTATCACGGTAACCAAGACCTGTACGCCCGCCCACTTCGATAAACGAAGCAAAACGTGACCATACAACACACGTTTCTGCTTGGTATAGCGTCCAAGTGTTGATCATGGTGTCTAAGCCTTCGTTTGGCGACGTGACTTTAAATTTATTACAACGGCTTTCCCAATGGTGTTTGATTTCTGCAAATGCAGCATCAACGGCAGCGCTATCTTGGTATTTTTGACGTAGACGTTGGCCTTCGTTTTTACCAATACCTAGAATGTAGTTAAAGCGCACTTCTTCACCCGGTTGAAGGGTGAATTGTTTGTGTAGAGAACCACAATGGTTGTAACAGGTTTGCACGTGATTAGAACAACGGCCTTTTTCAACCGCAATTGGGTTTGATTCATCACGGTATGCACCGATAAAAGTATCACGCTGACCATCATAGCTATCAGGGGCAAAGCTTGATGCTAGGTAGTAGTAACCTTCTTTTTCTTTGGTGTTGTAATATAAGTCGTACTCAATCACGCCATCTTCATAAGATGTACCTGCAGAGTAAAGACTCATCTGATGGTTTTGGTTGTCAGATTGAATGTGGCTAAATGAAAATTCAACAAAAGAGAATGCGCTAATTGTACGCACTTCATCCGTGGTGTTTTTTAGTACTACATCCCAAATTTCAGCATCTTCACCAATCGGCACAAATAATGTCTTTTGTGCAGCAATACCGTTGTACTCACATGCAAATTTTGAGTATGACAAGCCGTGACGCACTTCATATTTCGCTTCATCAAGACTTTTTGCTACTGGCTGCCATGAAATAGACCAGTAATCACCTGTTGCATCATCACGTAGGTAAACATAGTGTCCTGGGCGATCAAATGTCGCGTTAGGATGGAACTTGGTCACACGATTGTATTCTGGTGACTTATAGAAAGAGTAACCACCCGCATTTTGTGAAATCACTGTGCAGAACTTTTCAGTACCAAGATAGTTGGTCCATGGTGCTGGGACATCAGGTCGAGTGATAACGTACTCTCTGTTGTCGTTGTCAAAATAACCGTATTTCATTATTTCTAATCCTTAAAATATTCACTTTACTGTGTGCGTGGTTATTCACAGTGGCGGTAATTAATGCCCGCCTTGTCTAGATAGTTAAGTTGACCTTTTAAGCGAGCTTTAAAGTCATCCCAGTTACGATGTTGTGGTGTGCTCCAGCAGATCTCCGATACCGCTAGTAAGCGCGGATAAATCATATATTCAAATCGGCTTTGGTTATTTATTAATTCTGACCAAAGTGCCGTTTGAATGCCTAAAATGTGCTGTCGCTCAGAATTTTCCGAAGCGATCATGCTAAGTGGGTGATAATTGTAAACTTTATCTAAGGTTAACTTGCCAGCCCAATCGACACCTGCTTCATCTGCAGAGTAACCTTGAGCAAGGTCGAGGTAGGTAGATTGCGCAGGTTGCATTACTACATCAAACCCATTTTTGACGCATTCAAGCCCTGCTTCTTCGCTAAGCCAAGAAAAAATCACGGTGTTTTTACTGACTTTATTGCCATGGGTGGCTTCTTCCCAACCCATCATTCGTTTGCCCTTATCACGTAATACTTGCTCAGCAAAACGTAATATATGGCCTTGAAGTTCCATTGGATCGTGGTAGTTGTTGTCTGCCATTAATTGTTGGCAAGCCACACTGTCAGACCACACACCTTTTGGTACTTCATCTGCGCCAATATGTACAAATGGAGCAGGGAATAGAGCACAAATTTCATCCAATACTGTTTGAATAAAGGTGTAAGTTCCGGCTAATGCTGGTGATAAAACATTGTCAGGGTAGTTTTGAATGCTGCGATATACCGAATGATCATCGGGATCTTTTAATAGTTCAGGCAAGGATAAAATGGCGGCGCGGCAGTGACCTGGCATATCAATTTCAGGAATAATAGTGATACCGCGATCGCTGGCGTAAGCAATAACATCACGAATGTCTTGCTTGGTATAGAAACCACCATAACGTTGATCAATATGACTAAATTGTGGCACGATAACTTCATTTGGACCACGCCAGGCACCAATTTCAGTTAATTGAGGGTAGGCATCAATTTCAATGCGCCAACCTTCATCATCGGTTAGATGCCAATGGAAAGTATTAAATTTATAGCGTGCTAGATGATCTAATAGATGTTTAATACGATCGACGGGGTGAAAATGACGTCCACAGTCAAGCATCATGCCGCGGTAGCCATAATGTGGTTGATCGGTAATTTCTACCATTGGTACGCAATAAGTCGCATTAGCCGCATGACTAGGACTATTAGGTAATAATTGTAATAACGTTGAGGTCGCATGCACAAACCCTGTTGCAGAGCTGGCTTGAATCCAAATATTATCGCTTTCAATCAATAACTGATAACCGTGTTCGATAATGTCATTGCTAACGTGATAATGAATATTCCCCTGAGGGTGAATTGGCATTGTTTCATTAAAATGTTTTTTACATTCAGCACTTAACCAATTGATAGCCCCTTGCGCTAAAGCTGGTGGCGTTTCAATTGCAGTTGTTTGATTAAAAACAAATTCACCGTGAAGACGAGTTAACTGGTTCGGTTGTGGAATTAATGCAATATCACAACCGACGTTAGGTAATGGGGTACAGTAACGCTCGATCGACTCTTGATCTAAATTAATTGCGGTGGTGTAAACTTTTAATGGCGCAATCTGATGTTGGTCATTACCCAAAGCAATAAAGGCTTCACGAATACCATCATCATGAAGATTAAATGGCATGGTTCTCATGGTAAATTCAGTGTAAAAGTGCCCATTAGCCTCTAACGGCGGTAATTGTGATAGGCAACTGTAGCTACCCATTTGGCTAATCGTTCCCACCGAGACTGAAGCGGGATCAATGCAGCGGCTTATAAAAAAATACAGTGACCATCCGTGCAATGCCTGATCGGTTAAGTTATGTAAACTTAACGCATAGCGGCAATAGCCTTTGGCTTTTTCTATTACTGTAAAATCAAGACGATAAGTCATTTATGTTTCCTTAACGTACAAATAGGTTGTGATTGCCGCGCGCCATTGCAATAGCACCATCCATGGCATCACCCTGAGGTGTTGCTAGACGATGTTGCATTGGTGGTGTTAGCCATGCTTGAATACGTTCACCAATCCCCCCCATTAGGCAAATGTTGTGTGCACCACGTAATATCAATGCTTGCATCCACATTTCAATATCAGCGGCTGTCTGTTGCAGTAATGAGATAGCAAGTGGATCGTTGCGTTCGGCAAATGTAAAAATAGCCGGTGAGAATTGACCATAATCACAAGGCCGAGCGGTTTTTGACCAACTAACAATGGCATCAATATCATGATCGAAATGGGTTAATACATGATGAGCCAGTTCTGTTTTCGGCACGATACCATCGACACTGAGTAGCACTTGCTGAATTAAGTGCAGCCCCATCACTGCGCCACTGCCTTGGTCTGAAATAGGAAATTCACGTCCGCCGACAACATGTTGCTTACCGTTAAGTAGTAAAATGCCGCAAGAGCCTGTTCCTGAAATTAAAATCGCACCATCTTTACCGCCCCAAGCACCTAAACAAGCACCATAAGCATCAGTATTTAATGTGATTGCACCATAAGGGTGAGGTTGTTGCATAAAAGCATGCCATGCTTGTTGTTGTTCTGCGCCAGCAAGTGCTAATCCAACCGTCATTGCAGAATAGTCAGCTGAGGTTAATTGTGCTTGTTGGGCCGCAAGAGTAATGGCTTGTTGAATTGATGCCATGGCAATGTCACTACCAAGCAAAATATTAGCGCTACCCGTTTGGGCTTCACCTAAAATAGTGCCATCTAAATCACAAATACGAGCGCGACAAGACGTGCCACCACCATCAATACCCACGAGATAACGATAAGGGAAATTAGCCATGGTGACGTTCCTTAAATTGCAGCGCAGTGGCTAATAAATACCAACCACCATGAGGGATCCATTGCTCTCCCCAACGCCAGTTTTGCAACATGTCATCTTTTTGTGCTGCTGGATTAAAGGCAATATCTTGTTCATTTTCAAAGCCGGATGTGATGCCATTACACACTCCGCCTTTAGCATTGCTAAAACCAAGTTGTGGAAGGTAATCAGGGTTATTGTGACCATGGCCGTCTAACATGCACATATCAAAAGGATTTAAGCCTAAAATCCAATTCATTAACTGTTGGCCATAGTCCATTAGATGCTGTTTTAATTTAGGATCGGTGAGGTGATCTTGTGCCATATAAGCCATGCTCGCGAGTGAGGCAATGCGGGCATTTTCACCTTGCCACCAATAACCTGATTCATTGTTATGAGCGACAAAGAATGCTGTTTGCTTATTACCATTAACAGCTTTGGTATATTGGCGTGGATAACCAAATGGATTATTAACTTCAGTCGTTAACGTTAATTCAAAATTAAGCGTATTCACCAGAACTGGATGTAACTGTTGCTGCTGTTTTGTTTCTGGCTCTGCGGCTAAATATTGCATTAAGGCAATCGCGGGTAAGCCTGCTTCTGCCGCATGGAAATAAGGGCGGCTACCATCTGCGGTTGCTGACCAATAATCGTTAATATTGGCATCAGACATTTGACGATTGCTTAAGCGCTGCGCCCAATCACGCATTTCCGTTAAGTAACGGCTTTGTAATGTCGTACGATAAAGTTCAACCGCGGCTAATAATGCGCAGTATTCATCAATGATATTTTCAGTACCATCGTTGAGGTAGTTAATATTGTGTTGTTTTAAGTGCCAATAGCCACGTTCTGCTGCTTGCAGATATGACTCACTCTGCACGTTGTCGTTATGAGGAATACGACTGCAAGATGGTAAGGTTGTTATACGAGCAGCGGCAGCTAAAGCGGCAATAGCAATACCACCACCTTGACGAAAACCTGCTTGATAGTCATCAGTTTTGATGCCATCTTGGGTTGCATAGGCGCAGATATCACGTTGTGCTGGCGACTTGCTCCATTTATCAAACACCGTCATGTAAAAGAAGCCGTCATCGCTTTGCATACGTATTAAAAAGTCTGCGCCAAATAACGCTTCTTCTAATAAACGTACCCGAGTGAAATCAGCAATATCAGCTTGATCTTCTGCAATTTCATAAGCTTTGAGCATGTTCCAAACAATCATCGGTGTCTGCTGAGGATTGAGATAATTAGCGTAAGAAAGGTGACTTAAATATTTACTGACATCACCTGACGCATCATACCAACCACCACGAACATCAACGAGAGTCTCGCTATTGAGTAATTGCGCTTGGCTGTCGGCATGATCATAAATGCCGCTACAACGTTGTGATTTGAAATAGTGTAGAACATCACTGAAAGTACGTTGCATTAATAGGCCTTCAGCAATGCTGAAAACAGGTGTTTCAATATTGGCGTAACGAATACGGTAATCACCTGCTTTTTGGCAAGCAGAAAAATCAATTTGGTAAATATTGCCCGTATGCCATTGTGCGGTGGTGCCACATGCAGTTAATGGCAGCTGCATAATAGTTTGGTTAGTATGATTGCACACTAATTCGGCTTGGCCTGACAGTGTTTGTGATGTTGTTTGTAGTAATGCTTGCTTTGTATTAAAGCACTCATAACCAAGGTGATTAATTAACAGCTGCATAGGGCCTCCAATGTCGCTAATAAGTGATGGCTCCTTATGGGAACCATCACTGAACGGCTGGTGCGACAAATAACATGGATATAAAAATAAAAGTGTTATTAGTGCTTAGTTTTGTGACGTTGCTTAGTTTTCGTATAGATAACAACGAACAAAGTGGTTATCAGATAATTGAGTAACTTCTGGTAATTTCTCACGACATTTATCTGTCGCTTGCATACAACGACCCGCAAATGGACAACCAAAGCTTTCAGGTGTCCATAGTGGAATTTCACCTTTGTTACCTTTCAACTTGGTATGAATCGATTTACTTGGATCGGGTACTGCTGAAACTAATAATTGGGTATATGGGTGTTGTGGATTATGGATAATTTGTTCAGTATCGCCCCACTCAACCATGTGACCAACGTACATAACCGCAAGATCTTCAGCGATATAACGTGCTGTTGCGATATCGTGCGTGATGTAAAGTAGTGCCATTTCACGCTCAAATTTCATCTCTTCCATCAGGTTAAGAACACCAGCACGGATTGAAACATCAAGCATTGAAGTTGGTTCATCGGCTAGTACCACCTCAGCGCCAACGGCAATGTTGCGGGCTAAGTTGACACGTTGACGTTGGCCGCCTGAAAGCTGGTGCGGGAATTTTGCCGCGGTGGCTTTTGGTGGAATAAGACCCACTTGCTCAAGAAGGTTGTATACCGTTTCTTCAAGTTCTTTTTTATTACCCGATGGCACTTTGTTATGGATCAGTAATGGACGTGCTATATGGTGAAAAATAGTATGAGTAGGGTTTAATGATCCAAACGGATCTTGCCATACCATTTGTACCCCTTGACGGTATTTCATTACATCATCACGGCTGGTGATGGTTTGAATATCACGCCCGTAATATTCAATGTGGCCGCCACTTGGGGCATACATTTTAGCGATCATTTTAGCGGTAGTTGATTTACCTGAGCCAGATTCGCCAACCACGGCTAAGCCACGGCTTTTGTACATTTTGAAAGATACGTCGTTAATTGCACGCATCTTTGATTTTTTAAGTGAGTTACTGTTTACCGAAAAATCTTTAATTAGATTTTTACCTTCGACAATCGGTGTTCCAACAGGCTTGCTCATAGTGTCTCCTAAATACTGCCTATAAATGCGATGTGTTGCTGCTAGTTACCTGTATTGGTAAATAGGTGGCAGTTTGATAAACGTCCTGGTTCAATCTGGCTTAACTGAGTTGGCGTACTGAAACACGCTGGGTGGGTTTTTCCACAGCGAGCTTGAAAGCGACAACCTTGTGGTATTTCAAGTAAATTCAATGGATTACCTGGAATGCCTGTTAAACGTGTTTTAGGGCCTGTTAATGGCGGGAATGAACTTCCCAAGCCTTCGGTGTATGGGTGGTACGGTGTTTCAAGAATTTGTTTTGATGGTGCAACTTCAATTAATTCCCCTGAGTACATGATGCCGATACGATCAGAGAACTCGACCATCAGTGATAAATCATGAGTAATAAATAAAATTGAAAAGCCAAATTCTTCTTTTAATGCATAAATTTTTTGTAGAATTTCACGTTGAACCACTACATCAAGTGCGGTTGTTGGCTCATCCATGATGATCATTTTTGGATTTAGCGCCAGTGCAATTGCGATAACTAAACGTTGACGCATACCGCCTGAAAACTGGTGTGGATAATCACGTAAACGACTTGGGTGAATATCAACAATCTCTAATAATCCTTCAGCACGGCGAATCGCTTGCTTACGGTTCATGGTGGTGTGACGCATGATCACATCACAAAATTGCTCTTCCATGGTTAATACAGGGTTCAAGGCATTCATCGCACTTTGGAATACCATTGACATTTCGCTCCAACGGAAGGCTGACATTGCCATATCCGTTTTCTTTAAAATATCACCATGACCGTCAAAGATTACCTCACCACCGGTAATGAATGCTGGTGGCTTATGTAGACGCATAAGTGAAAATGCAACGGTTGATTTACCACAGCCTGACTCACCGGCTAGACCAAAAACTTCACCCTTACCAATATCAAAGCTAACATTATTAACTGCACGGACATCGCCAGCATCAGTAATATAATCAACACATAAATTACGAATTGAGATTTGTGGATCGGTCATTATTTAGTCCCGCCTTCTAGTGCTGGTTGAGGGATAGCTTCAACCGGTTGTGCTTGTTTTGCTGTTTCTTTTGCCAGGTTTTTCCAACGACGCATGCCTTTATGTGAACGTAACTGTGGGTTCGCAATTTCATCGACTGCGAAGTTCAACATAGCAAGGCCAATCGCGATAAATATCAGTGCGATACAAGGTGCTAATACTTCCCACCAAGCGCCGACTAACATTGAAGATGATGTTTGAACGTTGTACAACATTACGCCCCAACTAATGCCATTTGGATCGCCTAGGCCTAAGAATGAGAGAGTTGCTTCTACGTTAATCGCATACATCACCGAACCGATAAAGCTCGCACCAACGATAGATATAAGGTTAGGAAGAATCTCAACGAAAATGATACGCGGAGACGATTCACCTAATACTTCAGCGGCTTTTACAAATTCTTTTTCTCTAATTGATAGGGTTTGTGCGCGTACGACACGTGCGCCCCATGCCCAAGAGGTGACCGCAATTACAATGGCAATGGTTAATGGTCCTGCTTGGCCAACAAACGCGGCGATAACAAATAAAATCGGCAGTTGTGGCATTACCAACATGATATTCATACATGCGGTGAGGAATTCATCGACTCGCCCACCAAAGTAACCTGCTGAAATACCGATAATTGTTGCTAGGAAGCACACTAATAGACCAGCACCAAAGCCAACAGCTAATGATGTACGTGCGCCATAAACAAGTTGAGACCAGATGTCACGACCCATACGAGAAGTACCGAGTACGTGATCAGCATCTTTTGACATTAATAACGTACGTTTGTTGGTTGCCAAGTTTTTAGCGATCCAACCTTCTGGATTATCTTGCGCAGCTTTGACAACAAAAGCAGGGTATTCATGAGGATTACCGGTTCTTTTGTCTGGTGAATATTGGGTAATAAAAGGTGCAAATAGCGCTGTTAGAATGAAAATGATAATAATGCCAAGACCAAACATTGCTTTCGGGTTGCTAGAGAGTAATTTAAATAAGCCTTTCATGATTACTTGCCTCCTTTACGTAGACGAGGGTCTAGCGCAACGATTAGGATGTCGGCCATAAAGTTAAAGAACAACATAAACATAGTCATAATAAGTAGCTGACCTTGCAGTACTTGGTAATCACGCGCATGGATTGCGTTTAGCATCACCGTACCCAGACCTGGATAGTTGAAAATCATTTCGATAATTAACTGACCACCGATAGCCATACCTAACGCCATTGATAGCGCGGTAACACTTGGTAGCATTGCATTTCGTGCTGCGTAGTTGAATACCACACGGTTTTCACTCAGGCCTTTTCCTTTTGCCATGGTGATGTAGTCTTCATTTAGCAAGTTAATCATGTTGTTTCGCATGCCAATTAGGAAACCGCCAATTTGAATAATAGTGGCACAGAAAAGAGGTAGGGCGGCATGGTAGAGCACATCTTTATAGAATGCGAAGCTGCTCCAATCCGGGGTTAAACCTGCGGTATATGCGTTACCTGTAGGGAACCACTGTAAGCCGATTGCAAAGGTAAACATCACCAGCATCGCGATGACAACGGGTGGAACGGCTTGCACAACTAACATGCCTGGAGAGATGAAAGTATCGTAGCTGCTGCCACGTTTCCATGCTGCAAAAATACCAAATACAGAACCAACACAGAATGAAATAATTACTGCAGAACCGGCTAGAAATAGTGACCAACCAATTGCACCACCGAGTAAGTCATTTACTGATAATGGGTAAAATTTAATTGAAGTGCCAAGGTTCCAAGTAAATACGTTCGCTAAATACGAAAAGTATTGTTCATAAAGAGGACCATCAACAAAGCCTAGTAGCTTCTTCATGGCTTCAATTCGCTCAGGGGTTACCTGTGCAGTTGCGTTTGCGAACATCATGGTAACTGGGTCACCTGGCATCGCACGCGGAAGAATAAAGTTTAGCGTTGCCGCGAAAATTAACGCGATAAAATAAAACGATAAACGACGTAAAAAGAATCCCATAACTCACACCTTACACATCCAGCTTGCCTTCCTGAGCTGAATTCAGGACGTAAAACCCCCTGACGAAAACGCCATACCTTTGATTGCAAAAAGGATTAGAGGGAAGAGGCGGTGCACAAGGCGTGCACCGCAAATTTAAGCAGATATTACGCTTTTGGTTTTAGGTCTAGAACTTGAAGTAGACGCTCTTGAACACCAGCCCATACCATTGGACGACCTTTAGGGTTCTTCTCATTCCACCAACCAGTGAAGCGAGCTTCATTGTATTGGAAGTTGTTAGCACCAGAGATTACTGGGATTGTTACTTGGTTCTCAGCAATGATTTTCTGAATGCTATGAGCAATCTTGATTTGCTCACCCTTATCAGCCGTTTTGTAGAAGCTGTCTAGTAGCGAATCTAACTGTGCATTCTTGAAGTAATGCATAGCGAAACGTGGCATACCGTCACCTTTCTGTAGACGTGAGTTGTACGCACTGTCCCAGTATAGGTGTGGATCTGCACCGTGGAAGTAGTTAGTAAATGCTACATCGTAAGTGCCTTTCAGCATTGATTCATTGTAAACCGCGAAGTCAGGAGTACGTGCTTTCGCATTGATACCCGCTTCTTGAAGCTGTTCAACACCTAGTTGTACAGTGTTGTTGAAGTCAGTCCAGCCGTTTGGTGATTGAACTTCAAGCTCAATTTTCTCACCTTTTGGTGACTCAACAAATCCATCACCATCAAGGTCTTTAAAGCCAGCTTTAGCTAGAAGATCTTTAGCGCCTTTGATGTTGTATGTGTTGAAAGCTTTGTACTCATTATGTACAGCTTCGTCAGACCATGATTTGAAGCTATCACCTAGACCTGAAGCGTAATCGTTTGGTGTACCAGCACCGTAGAACGCGATGTCGATGATAGTTTGACGGTCAATTGCCATAGAGAACGCACGACGGAAGTCAACATTGTTGATTGCTTCGTTGTTACCTGCTTTTGGCGATTTGTAGTTCAACATGAATGACATTGTGCCAGCAGCAGGGTACCAGTATTTGTGGTTTGGATTTGCTGCAGCATAAGTGCTGTCGATATCAGGAATGAATGATGACGTCCAATCTAGCTCAGAGTTGATGATCTTAGTTAGTAGTTGGTCGTTGTTTGCAATTTGAGGAACACGTAAACAATCAACTTCTAGGTTCGCGTTATCCCAGTAGTTAGGGTTACGACATTGAACATAAAGCTGAGGAGTAAATGTGTCGATCTCAGTAAATGGGCCAGTACCTACAGGGTTTTCGTTAGTGAACGTTGTAGGGTTCTTAACTTTGCTCCAGATGTGCTTAGGAACAACAGGTACTTTTGAAATTTCAAATGGAACGTTTGAGTTTGCAGCAGTTAGTTCAAAGATAACTTTGTTACCGTCTTGCTTAACTGATTTAACCCACTTGTTGATACCGATTTGATCTAGCTCTGGCTTGTTTTTTACTAAGTCAAAAGAGTAAACAACATCACCAGCAGTGAATGCTTTACCATCAGACCATTTTACGCCATCACGAATTTCAAATGTTACCTTCATTAGGTCGTCAGACATGTAGTAGTCTTTCGCCAAACGCATAACAGGCTCGTTACCTTGCATTTGGTTAAAGATTACCAATGGCTCATAAACGAACTCAGTTGTTGTGCGAAGGTTTGTTGCTAAAAACGGGTTAAAGTTACGCACCATTGTAGGGTAGAAATCAGGTACGATTGTTAGCTGGCTTTTTTCTGATGCAGTAGCAACGGGTGCTGTAAAAGCGGTTGCTGCAGCAACAACTGCAAGTGCTAACTTAGTTTTGTTTATATTGGCAAGCATAGCTGTTCCTTACTCTTAGCTCTGTTTCACTAATGGAAATAAAAATTAGCTCCGTCATTGGAGCGCTGTAAACCTACTTCATTGGAACCTGAGTAACGCTGAACCATTGAATGGCCTTGTAGGCTCTCAGTGGCTTCAATATTGGCTGTATTGGTTAAATCGTCAATGTGGTCGCCCGTCAAAAACGTCAAAAAAACAATTGTTGCCGTCAAAAGTGTTAATTTCATTGTTTTACGTGATTGAGCAGTTAGTAAATAGCGTGCTTAGTATCACATATGAAAGTCGTTGTTACATTTGTAGTGTTAGTGCTCACTACTTTATTTATTCTTTTAAAATAGGGAGATTTAATTTTTATTTTACGTGATGTGATGTAACGCATATGGTTTTTTTTGCTTATTTTTATACGGAAATTTTTGGCTGTTAGTTTGTTGTGATTCGGTTCTCATAAACTAAAAGAATTTATTTTTAGCGCCGAAGAATGGCGTTTTTTGATGAATATGATTTAATTTTGACCATTAATGATAGTGTGACCTTGATCATTTATAGGCATTCAAACGGGATTATTTCAAAGATTAAAAAAGTGATAGTGGCACACCAAAGACATGAATAGTGGTGTCAACAAAGGGGGGAGTTTGAATCATATCATCGTGCTATTGAGCCGTCTGAGAATGGTCGTTGATATAATATAGATAATAAAAAAGGCTCTGAGAGAGCCTTTTTGGACGCTATTATGACGGTAATTAGGGTTAGTTATGACTAATGATATGATGTAACTTATCCCGCATAATGACGAGTTCTTGGCGATAGGTATTAGATTGTGGACAACGTTCTAATACAAAATCAATGGTATTAATGACAGTTCGCCAACGGGGTGTTTTTGGTAACGTTTCAAGTTGAAGATATTTATCTAAGGTACGCGTTTGAAGCGTACTATGGTCTAAATAAACACGCCATAAACCACTTTCTTCAGCTAATTCAAATTTACTTTTACGTGATTCTTGTTCCCAAAACACCAAGGTTGCTTTCATGGCATCGACTAATAATTGACGAATTATTTCAGCTTTATTATGATCACCATCCCCTAATTTGTCGGCTAAACGGGTAAATTCTCCTCCTAACTCTCGCAGTTGTTGAAGGTTATTTTTATCGCCATTAAAGGCAAATTCAGACAACACATCAATAGCATTTTCAAGTAGGTTGATACGATGATCAGCCGATGGTCCTTGGCTATCAAAGACAAACATTTGTTTAAGCCCTGACTCAATCGGTAAATTGATAACATCGGTCATTAATTGTTGTTTGTGGTCACCAATGTAATAGCTAAGTTGACCATTAAAATGATGATTATCCGTGACAGCTGCTGGCAATGGGGTCGCTAGAATATCGTCAATGGTATAGCGCTCTAATAGCTCTGGCGTGCGTTTAAATAGTTTGCCCGCAGCACTGTTGGCATAACGGATTCGACCTTCGTGCTGAACACAAATGATCGCCTCATTGGTTGAATCTAGTAGCCCAAGTAAACGACTTTGGGTTTCTATCAGTCCAATTTCGACTTGTTCACGACGATGAATTTCCTGTTCTAGTGCTTGGTTTTTCTGGCGCTCAATTTCGGTTTTTCCTGCTTGTAAATAAGCCCTAATTCTCGCTATAAGTTCTTCTTTATTAAATGGTTTGGTTAAATAATCATTGGCTCCACATTCAAAGCCTTTGAGGCGATCTTGTACTTGCCCCAGGGCTGACAACATAATGATGGGCAGCGCTAACATGGAATGTGTTTTACGTAATTTATTACACACTTCATAGCCACTCATTTCAGGCATCATAATATCAAGTAGCACTAAATCGGGCTGCTGTTCAGTGATCAATGCTAACGCTTGAGGGCCACTTTCCGCCGTTTGAACTCGATAACCAGCAAGACGTAAGAAATTGGTTAGTATTTGTAAATTAACCGGTTCATCATCGACAACTAGCAACAATTCGCCATCTGGATTTTCTGGTAAATCAGACGCATCATAATTTGCCATATTGAGTAATGGCGCTTTGAAATGATTTTTATTGGGATTCGCCGCCATTGCTGCAATTTGATTGGCATTGGCTAAATTGAGAGTGAAACTGAACGTTGTTCCTACCATTGGTTGGCTACTGACATACAAGCGTCCACCCATTAGTTCGATCAATTGGCGACTGATCGATAGCCCAAGCCCAGCCCCTTGACGGTAATTAGCTGATCCGGTATTGGCTTGTATAAGCGGTTCAAAAATATGCTCGAGTTGTTCGCTGGGAATACCTTGTCCAGTATCAACTACTTGAATCCGTAATTGATGTTCTAATATTGTAGCCGATAAAATAATTTTACCTTCAGAGGTGTATTTAATCGCATTGCCCACTAAGTTATATAGCACTTGTTCTAAACGTTGTTCGTCCGCATCAACCAGAGGTAGATCCGTTGGAATTTGATTAATAATTCGAATCGGTTTATTGCCTAATAAATGGCTCGATAATTCCAGTACTAATCGAATAGCTACAGACATATCAACCGCTTGGTGGTTAATATCAAGATCGCCATAACGCATCTTATGGTAATCAAGCAGATCATCAACCAGTGTGGTTAAACGTTGACCGCTATTAATGATCATTTCTAATTGGCGGCGTTGTGATTGATGTAATGCGCCATTGGCTCCCGCTAATAACGATTCAGCAATCCCCACCATGCCATGCAGTGGTGTGCGTAATTCATGCGAGGTGGTTGCAAGGAATTCGTCTTTCATTTTATCCGCAGTTTGGAGTTCATTATTTTGTTGACGAATAATGGTTAGGTTATGTTCTAACTCTTTATTTTGCTGGCGAATAAGCCCAATTTTCTCGCGAATAGAGCGTTGCATACGGGCAAAGCTGATCGCTAATCGTCCAATTTCATCATGACGTTCAGTACCATCAATTTTTTGCTCTAAATCACCACCAGAGGCTTTTTCTGCCGCCCACGTTAAGCGTAATAATGGTGCGGTAATCGAGTTTGACAGCCAATGTGAGGAAATGATGACTAAAATAATGGCGGTAACCATGGCTGCGACAAAGATTTTTTCTAATTCAAAGATTCGCGCAAAGGCTTCTTTTTCAGGAAGCTCAACCACTAGTGCCCAATGGTGATCTAATATATTTAGCGGCGAAAATGCGCCTAATACAGGAATATTATCGTAATTAATAAAGCTACCAATACCTGATTTACCAGCAAGTGCTTGATCGATGCTTTGGCTTTGTAATTGTATTGGTAATTTCGGCTGAGTTTCAAAGCGTAATTTATGATCAGTGCCGACTAATAGGGTTTGAATATGCTTAGTATTGTCTTTAATCAGTTCAGTTATCTTTTGGTTACTTAGCTCCATAAAGACATAACTATGTAGGTAGCCTTGTTGGATAATTGGTGCTGCAAACCAAGCCGTTGTTTCATTACTGTGGCTATTAGCACTAAAGTCGGTAAAGACTACCGGGACTTGCTCTGGGTTATTAGGGCTTTGCTGGGTTTTTTCTTTAATGGCTTTAAAGGTTTGCTGTAAGGCGCTATGAGAGGTTTTTTTTGCTAATAGATTAACCCCAAAAAGGTTGTGGTTTTTAACTGAATAAACGACATCACCAGAGATATCAACCAGCATAATATCTTTAAAATCTGAACGTTTAAGATACTCATTATAAACGGCATTATAGCGTTTAAACATTAAACGATAGCGTTCATGTCCAAGGTAGCCACTATTGGCGGTTTGATCACTTTTAGTGGTAAGGGTTGAATTGAAATAATGAGCGCGACCTTGTGCATCAAGTTGTGAATCAATATTGCCAAGTTGATGGAATGCACCCACTAAACCGTAAAATCGTCCACCACTATTATTTGATAATTCAGAGCGAGCAAAGCTTTTTACTTCAGACTCTTTAGCGGCAAAGAAACTCTGTAATTGTTTTTGTTTATTATCACGCAACGAAGCCAGATGGCTGATGCTTTGCTCGGCTAAATCTTTAGTGTGAGAATTTAGAAAGTAAAGAGCTGACAATATCAATGGGGTGATACTGAGCACTAAAAATGCCAGCATAAGTGTGTGCTGAAGACGTTTGAAGCGTTTAGTATTCTGCATTCCGGTGCCTGAATAAGATGGTGGAATTTACGGTTTTAACGACAAAAATAGTCACGTTAAAATGAACATCAAGATTTTAACGATTGTCCTTTATCGTTTTAACTCAACGTGATGAATTGTCGTGTTTATACTATGTTTTTATTATGGATCAAGTAACTAGAAATAGAATCGTGTCAAAAAGCACAAAATTAACGAAATTAACGTCATAAAAAAGGGCAGTATTGACTGCCCTTTATAAAATTCAAAAATGAAGTGTAAAGTTGTGATATGTTATTTTTTTGCCGTATAGACATTGAATTTATTAGTGTGAGAGCTGATCTCACACTGGCCAAGAGTGGCTTCAATCAAAGGTGGATATTGCAGAAAACAGTTCGCCACAATCACTAATTCCCCGCCATTATTTAGGTAACTCGGCGCTTGATTAATGAAGGTTTCGGTTGCGGTATAAAATGTTTTTAAACCAGCATGGAACGGCGGGTTACTGATTAAATATTGGTAAGGACCAGTAATGTTTTTATAAACATCAGTGGCTATAAAATTAGCGGTTAGTTGATTAACCTTGAAAGTTTCTTTCGCTGACTCAATGGCTAAAGCACTAATATCACACAGATCTAGGTTAATTTGAGGATACTTGGCTTTCATTACTGCACCAATAACACCCGCACCACAACCAAAATCAAGTACTTTACCGTTAAGCGCGGGTAAGTTATTGAGTAGAAGTTCTGAACCTTTATCAAATTCACCATGGCTAAAGACGCCAGGTAAAGAGCGCACGGTAAGGCTAACACCAGCAATATTAATTGGGTAACTACGGAACCATTTATTGATGTCAAAAGCTGGGGCTGGGTTATCACAGCGTCCCCAGTAGAAGCTACAACGGCGGGCTGAATCATATTTAGTTAATGGGCCATATTGCGCAAACATTTTTTCTGCACTTCTGACACCACAACGGTTTTCACCGACGATACAAATTTCAATGCCTGCTGCAAACTTACTCAGTAGCATTGATAATAAATAATCCGCTTCTGCTTTTGCTTTGGGCCAATAAAGCAGAATCATATCAATATCGAGTTCAGCGTTAAGTTCTGCACCAAAATGACAATTAATCGCTTGATGGTGTTCAATGTCACCTAGGTAACCATAATTGGTGGTAAAGACTGTTACCGATTGAGCTGTTGTAAGCAATTCTGAGGCAAAAGTATCATTTAATTCACCAGCAATAAGGACTTTGCGGTTTTCAAAAAATTCAGATTGACGAGCAACCACTTGGCTCGCGGCGGAATAAGACATTTAACTGGCCTCAAAATAGACATCATGGTTCAGGAGCGCGGATTGTTCCATAAATAGTGGCAGATGGAAAGTCACTGCTAGAGAGAATAAGTATAATCATAGGCTGCCGTTATTATTGTTAATAATACCGACAGCCTATGAGGGATTATTGATGGTTAATTATCATCTTGTTGTTGAAGGAATGACTGGAATTCAACTTCATACATTTTAAACAACACTAAAGTTACGCCAAAAATAATTGGACCGTAGATCATACCAATTAAGCCAAATAATTGAATACCGCCAATGATTGAAAAGAAAATCAATAAGGTGTTCATACTTGAGCTGCCTTGCATTAATAACGGACGCACGATGTTATCGATAGAGCCGACAACAATGACGCCCCAAGCTGCAAGGAACAATGACCATTCCCAATCACCGATTAACAGTAAATACAGTGATGCTGGAATCCAGATTAAAGCGGTACCAACCACGGGAATTAATGAGGCAAAGGCCATCATAGAACCCCAGAATAAGCCTTGGAAGCCACATAGCCACATTGCAAAACCACCGGCAACACCTTGTGCTAACGCGGTTAAAAATGATCCGAGTACGGCAGATTTGGCCACTTGTTCAACTTCTTCCATGATAGTGTCTTCTTGGCTGCGAGACAGTGGAATCACGTGACGGATTGCGGCAATCATCTTGTCGTTATCACGTAGAAGGAAGAAAAGTACAAACAGCATCATCATAAAATTCACTAAGATACTGGTCGCATCGCCGAGAATACGCGCACTGATATTCAGCGCTTGAGAACCGACTTGAGATGCAGTAGTCGCGATTTTCTGAATGATGACTTGGGGGTCAAAATCATGGAATGGTGAGTATTTATCAATTAAAGCCAGTGTTTTTTGGGCCATAGGATGAGCAAAGAGTTCTTTTGGCCCTCCGGTTGTTAGCCAAGTGTAGCTTTCTTTTGACACAGTGGTGCCTTGATGCACGATCGATGAAAACACCACTAATAGAGGAATAACGATAATGACCGTCATAATAAAACATGACAGCATTGCCGCTGTATTTTCACGCGTCGGCATTTTGGCAAGTAAACGCTTATGCATAGGTGTGAATAATAAAGAGATGATAAACGCTAATACAATCGGACCAAGGTAGGGCTCGATTAATTTATAACTTGCGTAAGAAGCGACAAAGAGTGCCACTATTAGCATCCAGTGACGAGGTTCTACCTTTAATGGGTGAGGCACGATATGTATCCTTTTAAAATCGACCGATAAAAGCTATTTTCACTGTAATTGATAAAGATTATCATTATAATCATCACCATTATTTGATGATTATAGCTCTTATCAAGGAGATAGCTTATGGGA
This sequence comes from Photobacterium piscicola, assembly GCF_046058925.1. NCBI lineage: Bacteria > Pseudomonadati > Pseudomonadota > Gammaproteobacteria > Vibrionales > Vibrionaceae > Photobacterium > Photobacterium piscicola. The sequence goes on along the minus strand of NZ_CP175534.1, from coordinate 2,966,014 downwards.
TGTTGTAATTGTGGTTGTGATGACAAAAAAAAGCGTAAGCCACCATTAGTGCTAATTATTTTAGTACTTGTTGCTGGGCTTGCCGTTTATTTTTGGCAATAGATAGTTACTGATATTCATCATAAAAAAAGGCCACCATTCGTGACCTTTCTTTTCATAATAGCACTAATAAAATAATGTTTTTAATAACATTAGCTCATTTATTTTAAAACAATGCTATTTTGCTTCAGCAGCCAGAGTGGCAAACGCAAAATCTGCCGCTTCTAATGTTGCATCAATTTCTTTGGTATTGTGTGCGAGTGAGGTAAAACATGCTTCATAGGCTGAAGGTGCAAGGTACACGCCTTTATCAAGCATTAAATTAAAGAAGCGCTTGAAGCGTTCAATATCACACTTGGTCACATCGTCATAGCAAGTCACAGTATCTTGATCGATAAAGAAGAAACCAAACATTGCACCCACTTGGTTTACCGCCAGTGGAATACCGTGTTTATCAGCTAAAGCTTTAAAGCCTGTTGCTAAACGCTGAGTGGTTTTCGCTAAGCGTTTTTCATTACCATCTTCTGTTAGTACCGTTAAACAAGCATGACCTGCCGCCATGGCTACAGGGTTACCTGATAATGTTCCTGCTTGATATACAGGGCCAGTTGGCGCGACAAATTCCATTACATCACGACGCCCACCAAAGGCACCCACAGGCATACCACCTCCAATAATTTTACCCAGTGTTGTGATATCAGGTTTGATGTTGTAATACCCTTGCGCACCACCTTGTGAAACACGGAAACCCGTCATGACTTCATCAAGGATCAGTAGCGCGCCAAATTCATCACAAATTTCACGAAGGCCTTCAAGGAAGCCTGGTACGGGCGGAATGCAATTCATGTTGCCAGCAACGGGCTCAACAATAATACAAGCGATCTGATCTGGTTGAGCCATGAATGCTTCACGAACTGAATTCAAATCGTTGTAAGTTGCAGTTAACGTATGTTTAGCAAAGTCAGCGGGAACACCAGGAGAGCTTGGTTGCCCAAGAGTTAATGCACCTGAGCCTGCTTTTACTAATAGGCAATCAGCATGGCCGTGGTAACAGCCTTCAAATTTCAGAATTTTGTCACGACCAGTAAAACCACGAGCAAGACGAATTGCACTCATGGTCGCCTCAGTGCCTGAACTTACCATACGTACCATTTCCATTGACGGTACGAGTTCTGATACTAACTCAGCCATGGTGATTTCCATTGCTGTTGGTGCGCCAAAGCTTAAGCCTTGTTGCGCTGCGTTAATTACAGCATCACGAATAGCGGCATGGTTATGTCCTAAAATCATTGGACCCCATGAACCAACATAATCGATATAAGCATTACCATCGGCATCAAAAATATACGCGCCATCGGCACGCTCAATAAATAGTGGTGTGCCACCAACACCAGCAAAAGCACGGACTGGTGAGTTGACACCCCCAGGGATTTTTTGTTGTGCTTTAGCAAATAAATCAGCTGACTTGTTCGTTTTGCTCATGTGAAATCCTATAAAAAAGTAAGGCGGTGATTCAATCCACAGAATTATCTGTCCTAATCAACCATAGGCAAGAGAAGTGTGGGGAGTGAAACTGCCTTATTGTACCTAAAGTGTTGCTGAATATAGAGTCATTTTACTGTTTTAAATGAAGCCAAATTTAAAATAAAACCCGTTGATTCTGAGAAACAAGTCACAGTTGCAAAGCTATTTTTCAACATTAGCAGTGTAAATCATAACCACATTCGATTAGGCTATAGTATTAATTCTATCTTCATCCTCTCGCTGTAATGGCGTTATCTTTATATAATACGGCTCTCTAATGACTGAAAAATCGCGCGGTCTTCATATGCCCTTCCACCTGCAACCGAGTGGTTTGGTTAGGCGTTTTTTGACCCAAGATAAAACACCTATTTCTGTTCTATTCCTTTCGGCTTTAGTCGGAACGCTTGCTGGCTTAGCCGGTACACTATTTGAAATTGGTGTGCGATGGGTGAGTGAACAACGAACAGTTTGGCTGCGTGATGAAATTACCAGTGTGCTGCCATTGTGGTTAGCGGCATTTCTTGTCAGCGGTATTTTAGCCTTTATTGGTTATTTCCTTGTATGTCGTTTTGCCCCTGAAGCTGGCGGTTCTGGTATTCCAGAAATTGAAGGCGCGATGGATGAAATGCGTCCTGTACGCTGGTGGCGAGTTATTCCGGTTAAGTTCTTTGGTGGTTTAGGTGCATTAGGCTCAGGTATGGTGCTAGGACGTGAAGGTCCGACTGTACAAATGGGCGGTAATATCGGTCGTATGATTTCAGATATTTTCCGTTTAAAAGATAAAGAAGGCCGTCACTCATTACTTGCTGCTGGTGCTGCTGGTGGTTTAGCTGCGGCATTTAATGCGCCTATGGCGGGCATTATGTTTGTTATTGAGGAGATGCGACCTCAATTTCGTTACAGTTTAATTTCAGTTAAATGTGTAATGATTTCAGCGATGATGTCGACGATCGTATTTCGCTTTATTTCAGGCCAAAGCGCGGTTATTACTATGCCGCAATATGATGCACCCGCGCTGACTTCATTATGGTTATTCTTAGTTCTAGGGCTACTCTTTGGTGGCTTTGGTGTCGTTTTTAACCGTTTAATTATTTTTACATTAGATTGGTTTGTCACTATTCACCATAATAATCGTACCCGTTATTTAATTACGGGAGGCTTATTAGGTGGTTGTTTCGGCTTATTGTTACTTTACTTCCCTGAGCTAACTGGCGGTGGTGTTTTCCTTATTCCTCCTGCGACTAATGGCGACTATAGTTTAAATATGCTATTGCTGTTGTTCTTTGCTCGTGTTGTAACAACACTGTTATGTTTTGGATCCGGTGCTCCTGGTGGTATTTTTGCACCAATGCTGGCATTGGGGACTTTATTTGGTACGTTTTTTGGCACCGTAGCCCTCGACCTTTATCCTCATTTAGGCATTGCACCGGGTTTATTTGCTATCGCAGGTATGGGGGCGTTATTTGCAGCAACTGTGCGCGCGCCTATTACTGGTATTTTATTGGTGATTGAAATGACCAATAACTACCACCTTATTTTACCCTTAGTGGTAACTACACTGGGTGCAACTATGATGGCTCAAATGTTAGGTGGTCAGCCGATTTACTCCCAATTGTTGCATCGTACGATTAAAAAAGAAAAATTAGGCCACGATTCACCACATGATGCTCCAGTTGAGACGGCTAATACTTGAACACAATAGTCAGGTATTAGATAATCACCTTTAATTAATGGAAGTGTTTGAGAGGTTTTGTAATGAGCGATGTTAATTTGCCGCTGACTTTTTCTGATGTGGCTGCGAATAAAGTAAAAACGCTTATCGCTGAAGAAGAAAATCCAGAATTAAAACTACGTGTATATATTACAGGTGGTGGTTGTAGTGGGTTTCAATATGGCTTTACATTTGATGAAAAAGTCAATGATGGTGATATGACTATTGAAAACAATGGTGTAACATTAGTTGTTGATCCAATGAGCTTACAGTATTTAGTGGGTGGTGTTGTTGATTACACTGAAGGCTTAGAAGGTTCGCGCTTCTTTGTGAATAACCCTAATGCCACCACAACATGTGGCTGTGGTGCGTCATTTAGCGTGTAATACTGTGATCTGTTTGTATTATAAAGAAAGCCGTCTATCTGACGGCTTTTTTTTTGAATATGGATAGCTATTACAGCCATTAATTAGCTTTGTGGTAATAAAATACCGTTGTTTGCTAATAAGTGACTGTAGCTTTTTACCTGTTCTAGTTTGTCACCTGCTTGCTGCTTAAACACGGTTTGTGTTGAGCCTGAAAGTGAATGCGCTTGGGGCAAATCAACAGTGCGTGGATTTTGATGCTGACCGTTAACTAAGAATTCATAATGCAAATGCGGGCCCGTCACTCGTCCTGTTCCGCCTAAGGTACCAATAGTTTGTCCTTGTTTAATGCGCTGGCCATTTTTCACCATGCGTTTCGTCATGTGCAAATATTTGGTGACATAGTTGCCATTATGACGAATAAAGACATAGTTACCATTAAATTGGTTATAACTTGATTCGATAACAACACCATCACCCGCTGCCCAAATAGGGGTGCCAATCGGAGCTATATAGTCGGTGCCACGGTGGGCTTTTACTTGTTTGGTTACCGGATGTAGCCGACGCGGATTAAAGTTAGAGCTGACGTAACGGAAGTTGATCGGTGAGCGAAGAAAAGCCTTTCGCATCGCCTGACCATCTTTATCATAATATTTACCGTTATCATGGCGGACTGCCGTAAATGTTTGTCCCATATTGGTAAATGTGGCAGCTAAAATATTGCCGTGATCTATCGGGTTGCCATCAAGGTAATGTTGTTCAAACAACACCTCAAATTTATCCCCCGCACGAATATCAAGTGCAAAGTCGATATCCCAACCGAACAGCGCTGCTATTTCCATGATTTGATTGGCTGTTAATCCTGCTTTATCTGCGGCACTCCAGAAACTAGAGTCAATGGTTGCTTGCGCGTAATTGGTTTGAGTTTCTATCTGTTGTTTCGTTATTGTGGCAGTAAAGTCATTGTTATCACGATTACGTTTGATGATTAAGGTTTCAAGGTTGGTTAATGGTTGGTGTAATTCCATTAATTTACCCGCATCATCAAAACCAAAATTCAATTTATCCCCAGGGCGCAGTGACGTCAGTTTTTTGGTTTTACTGTTGGTTGTAACAATTTGATGTAATAGAGCGCTGTCTAAACCAACACTATCAAATGCGATAGCTAAACTTTCACCATTTTCGACGATATGGTTTTTCCATACTAACGCTGAGTGTGGTAGGTGTTTAGCCGTAGTCGTTGATGATGGCGATAAAGCGAGCGGATAGTGCTGACCTAATTGATATTTAAATTCAGTTTTAGCGGGTGGCTCTGCATAAATTTCAGGAGCCACAATAAGCGCAATAACCGCACTACTGATTATCCCTATCAGTATTTTATTTATTCTTGGCATACGAGGTAATGAGCTTCCATTCATGATGGTACTAGATAAAAAATAAATAATATTAAGTGTAACGGCTTTCAATATCAGGTGCTATTGAAGACCAAATATTCAATATTGTTTTTATAAAATTTGTCGAAGTAACCCAAAATGGTTACTTTTACAACAAGCTACAATGAACCTTTATCTTGCTGCAAAACATATTCTTATCTACTGAGAGTTAATTTTTCTAAATTAGTTCATTTTTGTAAGCTTAATTTTTAGCTTTGATCGTTAGAGTCTCTGTTAAATTCGGTCTATCATCACAAATTCAAATTCTTTTTTCTGACATAGACTGGCCATGGAATCGATTCAACATATTATTACTGAACTCACGCCATTGCTGCAGCAATATGGCTATTATATTTTAGCGCTGGCAATTGCGGTTGAAGGGATGGGGATTCCCGCACCAGGACAGTCATTATTGGTTGTGGCAAGTTTATTAGCGGCATCAGGAAAAATGTCATTACCCGCGGTATTGATGGTTGGCTGGAGCGCCAGCTTTATTGGTAATAGCATTGGTTATTTTATTGGGCGTCAATTTGGACACGTTGTCACTCGAAAACAATGGATTAAGCCTAAAACATTAACCAAATTACATGGTTTTATCGATCGCTATGGTATGTTAGGGCTGATCATTAGCCGTTTTGTGGAAGGTATTAAGCAATTTATGTGTATTGGCTGTGGTATTGCAGCAATGCCCGCTAAATTGTTCTTTACGGGTAACTTTCTTGCTGTGACCGTGTGGTTACTTGTGTTTGGTGTTGCGCCTACTTATTTACGTGACGAAGTCGCACCTATTTTGGCGTTTTATCATAAATATCAAACTCAATGTTGGATTGTTGCTGCGGTTATCGTTATTGCTATTGTCTGGCTGGTTTACCGTCGTTTTCAACGTAGTCGAGTTGTTATTGAAGAATAGTTGTTATCTCAATATCATGACTATTAAGCAATAACGCTATGTTTAATAAATGATAAACAAAAGATATAAAAAAACCGCCATGTTACATAGTGGCGGTTTTTTATTATCAGTGGTGTCATTACGTTAGGTTAATTACGCAGAGCAAAAGTGGGTAAAGAAAGATTCCAACGAATAGCGGCTAAGCGAATCGAAAGGGTGGTAATAATACCCATAATGGCAGCCATCGACGGTAGGACTCCCAGTGATAAACTAAGGGTATGAATGGTACCGCCAATAATACAAGCAGTAGCATAAACTTCCGTTCTGAAAATCATCGGCACTTCACGACCTAAAACATCTCGAATAACGCCACCGCCACATCCAGTGATCACACCCATAATAACCGCGACTAGTGGTGATGCACCATAACGTAATGACTTTTCAACACCAATAGCAACGAATACCGCAAGGCCGATAGCATCGGCAACAGGTAGAAAATACCATGGCATTCGACGTGGGCGTTGAGATGCGATCATGGTGATGATACAGGTGATAAAAATCACCCATAAATAGTTGGTGTCATGAATCCAAAAAACAGGGGTTGCCCCTAATGCCATATCTCGAATAGTGCCACCACCAATGGCTGTTACACTTGCAAGTACCACGACGCCAAAAGGATCCATACGTAGTCGTCCTGCCATAAGTACACCTGATGCAGCAAAAATGGCAGTGCCAAACATATCGAGAAAATAAATGAGCATCTCTGTACCTACAAGAATAATGAAGTTGAGTTAAGCGGCAGAGATTGTACGAATAAATTCGTCAGTAACAACCATAATGAAATGCTTTGTGAGATTATTCACAGGGTTTATCGCAATAGTGTGATTAGTGATCGCCTCGTACTTGATCGAATAAGGTACAGACTTGTTTTATGGCAAGTAACGTTCGTGGTGTGGGTCTATTTAGCCAGTTAGTGTTTAGTTGATAAATGTGTTGTTGCTTAAATGCAACCAGTTGATGTTGCCATTGTGCCCATAATTGTTGAGTGTCAGCGATTGGTTGAGCACTAAATATCACTTGAGGCTGACGAACAATCACTTGCTCTTGGTTAACTTGCGGGTAGGCCACACTGCTATTTGCAAAAATATTGTCGCCACCACAAAATTGAAAAATTTGACTTGGCCAGCCACTATCGGCAACGGTCATTAATGGCGTTGAACCTAATTGATAAAAATAGCGTACTTTAGGTTTATTGTGATTGGTTAGTTGCAGTTGTTGTAATTGATGTCTAAATTCAGCGGCAGCTTGCTGTGCAATCTGTGGTGAATCGGCATATTGCCCCAGTCGTTCTAATGTCTTGGGAATATCGGCCAATGTTTTTGGGTTTGAATAGAGTATTTTAATCCCAAGTTGTTCTAAACGTGCTAATTCTCGGCTTGGATTTCCTCCTTGCCAAGCTAAAATTAAATCAGGTTTTAGCGCTAAAATACGCTCCATTTTAAGACCGCGATAATTTGCTACACGTTCTAATTTTTCTGCTGCGGGAGGGTAGTCACTGTAAGCACTGACTGCTATAAGCTTGTTTCCTAATCCAGCCGCATAAGCCATTTCAGTGGTATGCGGTGATAAGCTAATAATCCGTTGGGTTTGTTGCGCTAACGTGGCTGCAATACTTGGCGTAATGGTGCTGATAATCAACATAAATAGACATAAGATGCGCACTATAAAATTCCACCAAAAAAGTATAATAATAAGCTTTCAAGTACGACCCATACATAAAGTCGCTGAGTGATGAGTTGTTGTATTTGTGCAATGTGTAGCGCGGCGGGTGTAATTCTACCACCAAGGCGAGGTCGTTCCATTTTGACATTATTGTAAATTGCTGGACCGCCGAGAGATAAGGCGAGCTTATAACCGATAACCACTAATAACCAACCGGGACCGGGTAAGTGCCAGTTTTCACCTTGCTGCCGTAATCCTTTTATTGCCACACGGCCATTACGCCCCGTACTTAATAATAAAGCAAATAAGCGCAGCGGTAGAATATCAAGTATTGCTGCAATACGTATTGCTGGATATCCAAATACCGCATACTGAGTACGTGTCGGTGACCATGCTCGTGCAAGACCAATGGCTAATCGATATAAAATAGCAGCAATGCCACCACCGATCGCATACCAAAACAAAACTCCAACCACATGCCTGCCATAGCTTAAAATGATGGTTTCAGCGCCAGCTTTGCCTAAACCAAGCAGGGATAATACAGTGGTATTTCGATTAAGATAAGGGGCGAGCAATTGACGACATTGAGCTTTATCGTTGTGACCATAAGCATAATTAAATTGATGGCTAAGTTGGCTGGTATGCTGCCAATCAAGGGCAAGCCATAATAATGTTAATTGAAATAAAGTGGGATACCACACTAATTGGCTGGTCGCGAATAATAACACCACTACAGTAAGCCACATTAATGCCCAAGCTAAATAACCCGCTAATAATCGCTGAGCGTAATTATCATGAGGATGGTTGACCCGTGCTGCTATTAATAGGGCTAAACGGTGCCAGATACGCAATGGGTGCATAGGATAGGGGATGGGTAATAACCAATGTAATACTAATGCTCCCCACAAAGCGAGCAGGGAGCTATTGGTTGTCAATGAGGCGATAAATGCCGAAGTTGTCATCAGTAGTTATCATCTCATTGATGTTATTAGTTTAACAATTCAACCATTTTAGCAACCATTACGGAAGAACTCTGTGCTGCAAGTGGCAGGAACTCATCAAAGCTCATTGGTGATTCTTTGTCGGCAACATCAGAAATTGCGCGTACAACCACAAACGGCACCTTAAATTGGTGACAAGCTTGCGCAATGGCAGCGGCTTCCATTTCAACTGCAACTACAGTTGGGAAATGAGTACGAATAAAGTTTTGCTTGTCAGCTGAACATACAAAAGCATCGCCAGTACAAATTAAACCACGAACCGCGTGTGGTGGTTGTGGCAAAGCTGCTAGTGCTTGTTCTGCAACAGACATTAATTTTTCATCAGATAGGAAAGCGGCAGGTTGTTGTGCCATTTGACCAATTTCGTAACCAAATGCAGTTACATCAGCATCGTGGTAACGTACTTCTGTTGAAATAACTACGTCACCCACGTTCAAGCTTGATTCGAAACCGCCAGCAGAACCAGTATTAATCACTACATCAGGCTTAAAGGTGTCAAGTAAAACAGCCGTACCTATTGCTGCAGATACTTTACCAATACCTGATTGCAGTAACGCCACATCTGCACCGTTAAGTTTGCCTGTGTAGATAGTACAACCTGCTGTATTATGGATTTCACAGTCAGTAAGTTGATCTTTAAGGATGGCAACTTCTTGTTCCATCGCGCCAATAATGCCGATTTTCATGAATGGTATCTCTTTTTGATGGGGTGCACTTGCCGTGCTGATATGGCTAAGATTGTAGCATGAGCCATAATCATTATTCCAAAACTCTCGCCAAAACTCGGCTAATCACAGAAAGACCCCACCGTTGTAAATACAACTGTGGGGTTAATTACGCGTATTTATGGGGCGATCGGTTATAGATTTAAATAATCGAGAATACCATCAGCGGCTTTTCGGCCTTCATCAATGGCGGTGACCACCAAATCAGAACCACGTACAGCGTCACCGCCAGCAAAGATTTTAGGATTGGTAGTTTGGAAAGCAAACTCAGTGTTAGCGGCTTTAATTCGACCCCATTGATCGAGCTCGACATCATAAGGCGAGAGCCAAGGCATGGCGTGTGGTTGAAAACCAAATGCCATAATCACCGCATCAGCCGCTAAGACATGTTCACTGTCGGCAACGGGTTCAGGGTGTCGACGACCCGCAGCATCAGCGTCACCTAAGGCGGTTTTTACGACTTTAACGCCAACCACGTTACCTGAACTATCGACCTCAATGCCTAATGGTTGCAGGTTAAACATAAAATTAACCCCTTCTTCGCGTGCATTTTTCACTTCACGTTTAGAACCGGGCATATTGGCTTCATCACGACGGTAGGCACAGATAACATTGTTAGCCCCTTGGCGAATTGAAGTTCGAACACAATCCATTGCGGTATCACCACCACCAAGGACGACAACTCGCTTGCCTTGCATATCAATAAAAGGCTGTGATTGGTTAAGTTCCATTACTTTGTAAGTATTAGAGACTAAGAATGGCAGTGCGTCGTAAACACCATTAGCATCTTCATTTTCAAGCCCAGCACGCATATTTTTATAGGTGCCGACCCCTAAGAAAACCGCATCATAATCAGCGAGTAGGGTGTCAATGCTGATATCTTTACCGACTTCAGTATTAAGTTGGAAATCAACCCCCATTTCAGTAAAGACACGACGGCGATTGACCATAATATCTTTTTCTAATTTGAACGAAGGAATACCAAACGTCAGTAAGCCGCCAATTTCAGGGTAGCGATCAAATACCACTGGTTTTACGCCGTTACGTACTAGAACATCAGCACATGATAATCCTGCAGGACCTGCACCAATGATGGCGACTTTTTTATCTGTTAGTTCAACGCCTGACATATCGGGTTTCCACCCCATTTCAAACGCTTTATCAGTAATGTATTTTTCAACATTACCAATTGTGACTGCACCAAAATCGTCATTAAGGGTACATGCCCCTTCACATAAGCGATCTTGAGGACAAACGCGACCGCAGACTTCTGGCAGGGTATTGGTTTGATGTGATAACTCTACCGCTTCAATAATTCGGCCTTCATTAGCAAGCTTTAACCATTGTGGAATGTAGTTATGTACGGGACATTTCCACTCACAATAAGGGTTACCACAATCGAGGCAACGGTCTGCTTGTGCTCCCGCTTGCTGCTCGGTAAAGGGCTCATAAATTTCGACAAACTCGATTTTTCGAATTTGAATCGCTTTTTTAGGTGGGTCGATACGCTCGACATCAATAAATTGGTAAACATTCTGGCTCATTTGGTTTCCCTCCCTTATTGTGCCTGAAGACGTAGTTCAGATTCTGAACGACTTTGATGACCTAACAGCGTATTGATATCCGCTGACTTTGGCTTTGCAAGGTAGAATTTTGGAATCCATTGGTCAAAGTTAGCCAAAATTTCATGCGCACGAGTTGAGCCTGTTTCTTGCAGGTGACGATCAATTAATCCGCGTAAATGTTCTTGATGGATTTTGAGTTGCTCAAGTGCGACTGCTTCAATTAACTCAGGGTTTACGCGTCCTGCAAAATCACCATCTTCATCTAAGATATACGCAAAGCCACCCGTCATTCCGGCGCCGAAATTGACGCCAGTCTTACCTAAAATAGCGATAATTCCGCCAGTCATATATTCACAAGCGTTATCACCAGCCCCTTCTACTACCGCTATCGTCCCTGAGTTACGGACCGCAAAACGTTCTCCTGCTTTACCTGCTGCAAATAATTTGCCACCTGTAGCGCCATATAGGCAAGTGTTGCCAATAATGGTGGCATCATTGGATTTAAATGACGAGCCAAGTGGCGGACGAATAGCTATTTTGCCTCCGGCCATACCTTTACCAACGTAGTCGTTAGCGTCACCGGTTAAATTAAGGTTTACACCGCCAGCATTCCAAACGCCAAAAGATTGCCCTGCAGTACCGACAAAATTGAGTGTAATCGGTGCTGATGCCATGCCTTGATTACCATAGCGATGAGCTATTTCACCGGATAAGCGCGCGCCAATTGATCGATCTGTATTACAAATTGGGAAGTGATAATTACCGCCGCTGCGCGTTTCTATTGCACTTAGCGTATGATCCAATAATTGTTGGCTTAACTGCGCATCATCAAATGGGGTATTGGCTTCACTACAATATAAGGTTTTACCTGCTTGTGGTGTCGGTGCGACCAATAGTGGACTTAAATCCAGTTTTGATTGTTTAGCGGTAAAACCATCCAGTTGTTGCAATAAATCAGTGCGACCGATTAAATCGGTTAATTGTTTGATTCCAAGTTGGGCTAATAATTGTCGAACTTCTTCGCCAACACCAATAAAGTAATTCATTACCTGTTCTGGTAAGCCTTTAAAGAAATCACGACGCAGTTTTTCATCTTGTGTCGCCACACCTGTTGCGCAGTTGTTTAGATGACAAATACGCAGGTATTTACACCCAAGCGCGACCATTGGCGCGGTACCAAAACCAAAGCTTTCTGCGCCTAAAATCGTTGCTTTAACCACATCGAGCCCTGTTTTTAAGCCGCCATCCACTTGCAGACGGATCTTATGTCGTAAACCGTTAGTGACTAATGCTTGTTGGGTTTCAGCCAGACCCAGCTCCCACGGGCTACCTGCATATTTGACTGACGTCAGTGGACTTGCGCCCGTACCACCGTCATAACCTGAGATCGTGATTAAATCGGCATAAGCTTTGGCAACACCTGTCGCGATAGTGCCAACGCCGGGTTCTGATACCAGTTTGACAGACACCAACGCTTTGGGATTGACCTGCTTGAGATCGAAAATTAGTTGCGCCAGATCTTCAATCGAATAAATATCGTGATGTGGAGGTGGGGAAATTAAGGTCACGCCAGGTACGGCAAAGCGTAACTTGGCAATTTCAGTGGTAACTTTATGCCCCGGAAGTTGACCGCCTTCACCGGGTTTTGCCCCTTGCGCGACTTTAATTTGGATCACATCGGCATTGACTAAATAATGCGGAGTGACGCCAAAGCGACCAGACGCCACTTGCTTAATACGTGAGTTACGCTCAGTACCAAAACGACGTGGATCTTCACCACCTTCACCTGAGTTAGAACAACCGCCTAACCTGTTCATTGCAATTGCTAATGCTTCGTGTGCCTCTGGGCTTAGGGCGCCAATCGACATCGCTGCTGAGTCAAAGCGCTTATACAATTCCGTTGCGGCTTCTACGTTCTCAATCGCAATTGGATTATGGTTATCCGTTAAGGCCAATAAGTCACGAATAGCGGCTACAGGGCGATGATTTACTTGCTCTGCAAAAGCGAGATAATCTTGATAATCGCCAGATTTAACCGCTTTTTGTAAAGTTGAAACGACATCCGGGTTATAAGCGTGGAACTCGCCACCGTGAACATATTTAAGTAAGCCGCCGTGATCAATCGGTTTGCGTTTTAGCCATGCTGTACGCGCAAGGTTGTGCAGATCTTGTTGAATATCACTAAAATCAGCGCCAGCAATACGGCTTGAAACCCCTTTGAAACACAACTCAATAATGTCATCACCTAAGCCAATAGCTTCAAATAACATTGAACAACGGTAAGAGGAAATGGTTGAGATACCCATTTTGGACATGATCTTAAACAGGCCTTTATCGATACCATTACGGTAGTTGATCATCACCTCGCGATAAGGCTTGTTAATGACATTGCTATCGACCATTTTTGCCAATGATTCATAGGCAAGGTAGGGGTAAACCGCCGTAGCACCAAAACCAAACAACACCGCAAATTGATGCGGATCGCGTGCGGTAGCGGTTTCAACCACAATATTGGTATCACAACGTAAATTGTTATCGACTAATCGGCGTTGAACGGCACCTACCGCCATTGCGGCTGGAATCGGCAGAGTCTCTTTGCTGATGCTGCGATCGGATAACACAATCAGTACCGCCCCTTGTTCAACTAACTGCTGCGCTTTATCACATAAGCTAATAATCGCTTGCTCAAGATCGGTTTGTTGTGGATCAAAATTAATATCGAGCTGATTGCTGGCGTAGTATTGCTGATCAAGTTCTAGTAATTGTTTTAAATCAGAATACAGCAACACTGGTGACTTAAATGCCACTCGTTGAGCATGACTGTCGGTTTCACAGAACACATTAATTTCACGACCAATACAGCTCGCAAGCGACATTACATGCTTTTCACGTAAAGGATCGATCGGTGGGTTAGTGACTTGCGCAAACATTTGACGGAAATAGTCGGTGATAGGACGCTGCTGTGACGACAATACTGCCATTGGTGCATCATCTCCCATTGAGCCTGTGGCTTCTTGACCATTTTCACCAATAACTCGCAGTACTTGATCGAGCTCTTCTCGGCTGACATTAAATTGTTTGTGGTGAGTATTAAGCTGATTATCATCCAAACTACGTTGGCTTATATGGCTATCATCTAACTGCTCAATGGGCACTAAATGTTGAACATGAGTATCCATCCATTGCTTATACGGATGGCGGCTCATCAGTTCGTTATCAATATCTTGTGAATGCCAGATTTTGGCAAATTTAGTATCGATAACCAATAGTTCACCGGGGCCAACGCGGCCTTTTTCTGCCACTTCATCTGGGGTGTAATCCCAAATGCCGACTTCAGAAGCGATGGTGATCAGTTTATCTTTGGTGATCACATAACGCGCAGGGCGAAGGCCATTACGATCAAGGTTACACGCCGCGTAACGTCCGTCTGACATTACAATTCCAGCGGGACCATCCCATGGTTCCATATGCTTGGAGTTAAAATCATAAAAAGCACGTAATGCGGGATCCATATCTGGGTGGTTTTGCCATGCTGGTGGCACGAGCATTCGCATCGCACGGAAGAGATCCATCCCGCCGGCTAAAAACAGCTCCAGCATATTATCAAGGCTGGATGAATCAGATCCGGTTTCATTAACAAATGGCGCCGCTGTTTTTAAATCGGGCAGCAGTGGCGAGCTAAATTTATAAGCGCGTGCACGTGCCCATTGGCGGTTACCGGTAATGGTATTAATTTCACCATTATGGGCTAAGTAACGGAATGGTTGTGCTAATGGCCATCGCGGTTGAGTATTGGTTGAGAAACGCTGGTGGAATAAGCAGATCGAGGACTCTAATCGAATATCGCCTAAATCTTGATAAAATTTAGGCAGATCAGCGGGCATAAATAACCCTTTGTAGACCGTGACTTGGGTTGAGAGGCTACAAATATAGAACTCTTTATCATCGGTAATACGTTTTTCAATTCGACGCCGAGCAATATAAAGCCGACGTTCAATGTCCCGTGGTTTCCATCCCGCAGGGGCATTGATAAACACTTGTTCAATGGTTGGCAATGATTGTTGTGCTATTGGCCCGAGGACAGTTGAGTTAATCGGTACTTCACGCCAACCCGCAATGGATAAGGTTTCGGTGATTAACTCTTCGTTGATAATTTCACGTGCATGTTGAGCAAGGATAGGATCTTGACTGAGGAATATCATTCCTACCGCAAATTCACGCGATAGATTCCACTGCTTTTCTGCGGCAATAATACGATAAAAATTATCAGGCTTTTTAATTAATAAGCCACAGCCATCGCCAGTTTTTCCATCCGCGGCAATTCCTCCTCGGTGAGTCATACGATCGAGGGCAGATATTGCGGTACGAACAAGTTTATGGCTAGTTTCGCCTTCAATGTGGGCGATAAGACCGAAGCCACAGTTATCTTTTTCTAGTGATGGGTTATACAGTGACATTGCAATTCTCCCTTGCTCCTGTTTGCTGTAAACAGTTTTACTGCAAAATGAAAATCAATCTTGATTACTCATTTTGCCTCCTACGATATTTCAAACTAACGATAATTTACAAAAAGGTCAAATATTGCTAACAAATGACATTTATAACTATTAACTGGTTTTTATTAATCTTAACTATCTGAAATAAAGTTATATTCATTACAGCTGTAAGTTTTTTTGAGTAATAATTAAGGGTTAATAATTGTATTTTTAGATTAAAAAAGCATTAATCTTGGTGGGTGGTGTGATGATATGTTATAAAATTGTATAAGGAGATAATCTTCTGAGCTGTAACCAATAAAAAGCCAGCGTTAATGCGCTGGCTTTAAATTTTTTAGTTGAATCAAACAATAATAAGTTTACGAAAGCATCAATGAATTCGCTTTCGCTTCAAGATGGGAGTTACCCATTAAGTAGCTATCAATCACACGAGCTGATTCTCGACCTTCATTGATGCATCGCACTACTAATGATTGTCCGGTTCGCATATCACCTGCGGCAAATACGCCAGTTTGACTGGTAGCGAAATTCTGAGTGGCAACATTACCGTGATCATCAAGTTTAATATCCAACTGTGCTAATACGCCTGTTGGCTCTGGGTGTAAAAACCCCATCGCTAAAAATGCCATATCACAGGCTATGATGCGTTCGGTTCCGGCTATCTCTTCAAAGTTCGGTCTTTCACCAGGCTTGGCGTCTTGCCATGCAATATCAGCGATCCGTAGCCCTTTGACATTACCGTTACCATCATCAATAAATTCTTTGGTCAGAATATTCCAATAGCGATCACAGCCTTCTTCATGTGAGGTCGAGGTTTTCATGATCATTGGGTATGACGGCCACGGTTGATTGGCTGGGCGTTGCTCTGGTGGTAATGGCATGATTTCGACTTGAGTGATACTTGCCGCGCCATGGCGGTTGGAAGTACCGACACAATCTGAACCAGTATCGCCACCACCAATGACAACGACATGCTTGTTTTGTGCATGTACTTCAGCTGTCTTGAGATCCATATCGTTTGCACGGCGGTTATTTTGGGCTAAAAAGTCCATCGCAAAATGGACGCCATTAAGCTCACGCCCCGGAATAGGTAAATTACGCGGGACAGTTGAACCACCAGTTAGCAAAATAACATCAAATTCTTGGCGTAACTGTTGGGCGTTAATATCGACCCCAATATGAGCATTGACTTCAAATTTCACACCAGCTTGCGCCATCAGGTCAATTTTACGATCAATAATATCCATCCCAAGTTTAAAGTCAGGAATCCCAAATCGCAGTAAGCCTCCCACTTTTTCATCGCGCTCAAACACGGTCACAGTATGACCTGCACTGTTAAGTTGTTCTGCGGCGGATAACCCCGCAGGACCCGAACCGATAATAGCAATGGTTTTTCCTGTACGTGAACGTGGCGTTTTAGGTTTGGCATAACCGTTACGATAAGCAGTTTCAACAATGGTTTTTTCAATATTACAGATGGTGATTGGATCTTGATTTATGCCAAGCACACAACCACTTTCACAAGGGGCTGGGCAGACGCGTCCCGTAAATTCAGGGAAGTTGTTGGTTGAACTTAAAATGTTCCATGCTTCTTCCCAGCTATCACGATAAACCGCATCATTAAATTCAGGAATAATATTACCAATCGGGCATGCGTTATGGCAAAAAGGTACGCCACAATCCATACAACGTGATGATTGTTCTTGAATTTTGTCACCAAATTCATCGTTAAGGACAAATTCTTTATTATTCTGAATACGAACACTTGGATCTAACTTATTTGGCAGTTCACGGCCAAATTCTAAAAATCCCGTAGGCTTACCCATTGATGGCCTCCAACGTTTCCTTGTTGTGAGCGGCAGCTTGACGCTGTTGTAATACGACTTTGTAATCCCTTGGCATGACTTTTATCATCTGCTTGAGGTTAGCCTCAAGATTAGATAAGAACAGTTCTGCAACCGTACTACCGGTGAATTCAATATGTTTAGCTAACATCTCAAGTAAAACAGCTTTATCGTCAGCTTCGATTGGATCAATATCAACCAGTTCAGCATTGAGTTTGGTTTCAAAATCACCAAATTGATCCCATACATAAGCGACACCGCCACTCATGCCCGCAGCAAAGTTACGGCCTGTTTGACCTAAAATAACGGCAACACCACCGGTCATGTATTCACAGCCATGATCGCCAATGCCTTCGACGACCACTTTCGCGCCTGAGTTTCGAACACAGAAACGTTCACCTGCAAGGCCACGAATGTAAGATTCGCCAGAGGTTGCACCGTAGAAACACACGTTACCAACCACAATATTATCTTCAGCAATAATATCGGATTGACGATCAGGGTAGAGAACGAGTGTACCGCCAGAAAGGCCTTTCCCCCAATAATCATTGGCATCGCCTTCGACGGTAAAGTGGACCCCTTTAGCAAGGAAAGCCCCAAAACTTTGCCCCGCAGAGCCGTTAAATTTGACCGTCATCGGCAGTGGTAAACCGTGGTCTTTATAGACTTTTGATATTTCATTAGACAGCATAGTGCCAACACTACGATCGGTATTGATGATCGGCAGTTGTGCGGTAACCGCTTCACCTGTAGTCAGTGCCGGTTGTGCTAATCGAATCAAGGTTCTATCAAGTACGTTTTCTAAACCATGATCTTGCTGGCGTTGGTTATAAATACCATCTTCAGCTCGTGGCGGTTGAATGTGCAGTACCGGACTAAGATCGAGGTTTTTGTATTTCCAGTGGCCGATATCATCACGCAATTTAAGCTTCTGCGCTTGGCCAACCATTTCATCAATGGTGCGGAAACCGAGTTCAGCCATTACTTCACGTAAGCCTTGAGCCATGTATTGGAAGAAGGTTACTACATCTTCGACGCGGCCATCAAAACGCTCACGTAAGGTTTTATTTTGAGTCGCAATCCCCACTGGGCAGGTGTTTTTATGACACTTACGCATCATGATACAACCTTCAACCACCAGTGCTGCGGTTGCTACGCCCCATTCTTCAGCACCGAGTAAAGTCGCAATTGCAAGGTCACGTGGAGTTTTCATTTGCCCATCAGACTGCACCACTATTCGGTTACGTAAACCATTTTTAAGCAGTGTTTGATGGGTTTCAGCTAAGCCAAGTTCCCATGGTAAACCCGTGTGACGAATCGATGAAATAGGGGATGCACCGGTACCACCGTCAAAGCCTGCAATTAACACTACATCAGCTTTGGCTTTGGCTACGCCTGAAGCAATGGTTCCAACACCAGCTTCTGAAACCAACTTGACGTTAACACGACCGTCACGGTTAGCATTTTTCAAATCATAGATTAGCTGAGCTAAATCTTCGATTGAGTAAATATCGTGGTGAGGTGGTGGTGAAATAAGGCCGACCCCAGGGGTTGAGTGACGGGTTGCACCAATCCAATCATCGACTTTATCGCCCGGCAGTTGTCCGCCTTCACCCGGTTTTGCACCCTGTGCCATTTTAATTTGCAGTTCAGCGGCATTGGTGAGGTAGTATGAGGTCACTCCAAAACGACCAGACGCTACTTGCTTAATCGCTGAACGCTCCCAATCACCATTGTCTTTTTTATCAAATCGAATCGGATCTTCACCGCCTTCGCCTGAGTTAGATTTTGCGCCAATGCGGTTCATTGCGACCGCTAAGGTTGAGTGCGCTTCATAAGATATCGAACCAAAGCTCATGGCTCCCGTTGCAAAGCGTTTAAGAATATTATCAAGTGACTCAACCTCATCCAGTGCAATTGAAGCGGCTGGATTGTTGACAAAATCTAGCTGGCTACGCAATGTCGCAGCATTGTCACCTTGTTCATCAACAGCTTTGGCATACAACTTAAATTGGTCATAATCTTTGTTGCGGGTTGATTGTTGCAATAATGAAATCGTTTCAGGATTAAACAGGTGTTTTTCACCGCGTTGTTTCCACTGATAGACACCGCCTACATCAAGGATTTGTACTGGAATTTCACGGGTTGGATAACCAACACGGTGACGTACTAATACCTCTTGGGCAATATCATCAATTGTTAATCCTTGAATACGGGTAACAGTACCGGTGAAGTATTTATCAACCACTGATTTGCTAATACCCAGGGCTTCAAAAATTTGCGCGCCATGGTAAGACTGCAGCGTTGAAATTCCCATTTTAGAGAAGATTTTTAGCAGTCCACCGTTAACCCCTTTACGGTAGTTATCAAATAACGTATCAGTTGGCAGTTCTGGGTCAAGTTTTCGTTTATGTTGTAAATCGACCAGTGTTTCCGTGACCAAATAAGGGTTAATGGCATTAGCACCATAACCAATAAGGGTCGCAAAATGGTGGGTTTCACGGGCATCACCCGTTTCAACTACAATGTCACATTTAGCACGTAAGCCTTTGCGGATTAGGTGATGGTGAACCGCACCCACAGCTAACATCGCGGGGATGGCTGCATGGTTAGAGTTAACTGCGCGGTCGGTTAAAATAATAATTGAGTAACCATCAACCACCGCATCTTCAGAGTATTGACAGATACGTTTTAATGCACGATCAAGTTTGCCTTGTTCGCCGCTGGCTCTGAACACGATATCCAAGGTTTTAGATTGCAGGTGTTCATTATCGATGGCGCGAATTTTTTCTAATTCAGCATTAGATAATACCGGTGATTCGAGCTCAACTTTATGACAATGCTCAGAGGTTTCCGTCAGTAAATTTTGATCTTTACCAAGATAGGTATTGAGTGACATCACCATTCGTTCACGAATAGGATCAATCGGTGGATTGGTTACTTGCGCAAATAACTGCTTAAAGTAATTAGATAAATGTTGTGATTGGTGGGATAGCACCGCTAGTGGCCAATCAGCACCCATCGCGCCTAGTGGTTCATAACCAGCATTAGCGAGTGGCACAATAATATCGTTAACTTCTTCAGAGCTAACACCAAAGGCTTGTTGATGATGCAGTAACCGCTCAGGGGTTGGCTGGTGGTACATGTTGTCAGCATCAGGTAGTGTTTTTAGTGTTAGTAAATTATCTTTGATCCATTGCTCATATGGCTGTGAGGTCGCGATGCTATCTTTAACTTCTTCATCTGAAATAATACGACCTTGTTCAAGATCGGCAACGAAGATACGCCCAGGTTGTAAGCGGCCACGGAACTGCACATTTTCGGGGGCAATTTTTACTACCCCTGATTCTGATGCCATGATCAGAAAATCATCTTTAGTGACGGTATAGCGTGATGGTCGTAACCCGTTGCGATCTAATGTAGCACCGACTTGTACACCGTCAGTAAAACAGACAGATGCAGGGCCATCCCACGGCTCCATAATATTGGCGTGATACTGATAAAAAGCGCGCCGCTTAGGATCCATGCTGGTGTTTTCTTGCCATGCTTCAGGGATTAACATCATCAGAGCATGCGGTAAACTTCGCCCTGAAAGCACTAATAACTCAAGCGCCATATCAAAATTGGATGAATCTGAACTACCTTCCTGACAAATTGGCAGTAGCATACTAATTTCTTGGTGGCTGAATAAATCAGATTCAAGAATGGCTTCACGGGCCTTCATCCAGTTAAGATTGCCGCGCACGGTATTGATTTCACCGTTGTGGGCAATATAACGGAAAGGTTGCGCTAATCGCCAGCGAGGAAAAGTGTTAGTTGAAAAACGGGAATGCACTAACGCTAAGGCGGTGACCATTGCTGGATTGTGTAAATCAAGGAAGTATTGCGGTACTTGGGCTGTCGTTAACTGGCCTTTATAGACTAAGGTTTTATATGACAGTGAGTTGATGTAGAAGTCATCACCAATATTGGACACGCTTTCTAAACATACACGTACAGTGTAATTACGTAATACGTAAAGCTTACGTTCTAATACGGCGGGATCTAAATTAGCACCACCGGTAATAAAAACATGTTCAAATTGAGGTTCCGTGCTGAGTGGATCCTCACCGATCATTGAATTATCGACCGGAAGTACTCGATAACCAATAATTTCCAGATCGAGACGTTTAGCATTGCGCTCAAGAATATCACGACATTGTTGACGTTTATGTTCGTCTTTGGGAAATAACGCTACGCCTACACCATATTGTGCAAAAGCAGGTAATTTAATTCCCAGCTTAACCGTTTCTTCTAATAAAAATTCATGGGGTTTTTGCAATAAGATGCCAGCACCATCGCCACTGCTAGGATCGCAGCCTTGACCACCACGGTGCTCCATACGCGCGAGCATATCGAGAGCTTGAGTGACGATCTGGTGAGATTTACGGTTTTTAAGGTGGGCAACAAAGCCGATACCACAGGCATCGTGCTCTAATTCAGGCACATAAAGTCCCTGACTGTTAAGCTCTTGAGCTGTCATAGATACATCCTTTCAGTTACATCAAGCCATATTCCTAAGGCTTGGTTATCCCTAATTTATTTACACAATCAATTTGCATTGAGATGGACTCCTGTCCTGCATCCTTGATGTGTGTTTGTAGTGATGACACCGCATCATTCACAAACTTAATTCTGTTGTATTACGATTATGAATAACAAAACGCGTTATTCTTGCCAAAATAGCCATATAAACCACACTAAAACAGCATGATTTTAGTGTTTTTTTTGTTTATAAATTGCACACAAGTGTAACCATCCTACAATTTTGATACATTAATTACCAATAAAAATTAACATAATTAACGCATAAATTAAGCATTTAAACTGCCTATTATGTGGCGTAAATAAGTCGGTCAAAAGTAACAAAGAACCGACATAGAGCGGTGCTTTTTTGTTTTAGCACAATTTACATCATGGTGATTGATGATATGTTGCGGCTCTTTTGTTTCTTGGTCTGCGTTGACGTAGATTATTCATTGTTTTAAACGCTAGGTAATACCATGCAATTGCATCAACTCGTCAATACTTTCGGGCAAGACCTTCAACATCGTTATGGTGAAAAAGTTCATAAACTGACGTTACACGGTGGTTTTAGTTGCCCTAACCGTGACGGTACTATTGGCCGCGGTGGCTGCACATTTTGTAATGTTGCGTCATTTGCTGACGAAAAAAATCAGTTCGTACCTATTCAACAACAACTTACGGCACGTGCTGGTGAGGTGCATCGTGCGAAGCGTTATTTTGCGTACTTTCAGGCTTATACCAGTACCTATGCTGAAGTTCAAAGTTTGAAAAAGATGTATGAACAGGCATTAATATCGGCTGATATTGTAGGTTTATGTGTGGGTACTCGTCCTGATTGTGTGCCTGATACGGTGTTAGAGTTACTGGCTGGCTATGTAGAACAAGGCTATGAGATTTGGCTTGAGTTGGGTTTACAAACCGCAAATGATAAAACCCTTAAGCGTATTAACCGTGGTCATGATTTTGCTTGTTATGCAGCGATTACTCAACGTGCTCGTGCGCTTGGTATTAAAGTGTGCACCCATTTAATTGTTGGGCTACCCGGAGATACTAAGGCCGATAATTTGATGACCCTAAACAAAGTCGTGGCGGTTGGTGTTGATGGGATTAAATTACATCCGTTGCACATCGTGGAAGGCAGTAAGATGGGACAAGCTTTTAAAGCGGGTCGATTGCAGCCGATTAGTCTTGAACATTATACTGATATTGCTAGCGAGATGATTCGTCTAACGCCTGCAAAAGTGGTTTATCATCGCGTTGCTGCAAGTGCTCGTCGACCAACATTACTGGCACCGATGTGGTGTGAGAATCGCTGGCTAGCCATGACTGATATTGGACGTATTCTTGATAAACAAGGTGCTCAAGGGAGCGCTATCGATGATCCTTTTGTTTATCAATTACCAGCATTACATAATAATGTTTAAATGGAGCCTACGTTAAGTAGGCTTTTTTGTGCGCCACAATAAAACTTTACAGCTTTCGTTTAGGTGCTAGTGGCGAGAGCGATTATTATAAATAGTAGTATTCGCCATGGTGGCGAGGTTGTTTTTCTATTGGTATTCATTGATGAAACAAGTCAAAATTTTAGCCCAGTTTTATGTTGATCTTCTCGTTAAGCTTGGCATTTTCCGTTTTAGTTTATTATTAGCTGCAGCGTTAGTGGCATTAGCATTAGTGGTACAATTTAGTGTGACGCTATTGCTGCAAGGCACTATGCGTGAAGTCGAAATTATACGTTCCGTTACCTTTGGTTTATTTATTACCCCTTGGGCGGTGTATTTTTTATCGGTGGTGGTTGATCAATTAGAAGATTCTCGTCAACGATTATCGCAATTAGTCACCAAGTTAGAGCAAATGCGCGCACGTGACATGGAGTTAAACCAACAATTACAGGCGAATATCTCACAGTTAAACTCTGAAATTGAAGAGCGTGAAAAAGCAGAAGAAGCGCGTGAAGAGGCAATGCAAGACTTAGAAAATGAAGTCTATCAACGTGAAAATGCCCAATTAGCAGTGGCTGAAAAAAGTGCATTATTGAAATCGTTTTTAGATGCATCGCCCGATTTAATTTACTACCGCAATGAGCAAAATCAGTTCTCAGGCTGTAATCGTGCTATGGCTGAATTGGTCGGCAAAAGTGAAAAAGAATTAGTGGGATTAACACCATGGGATGTTTACCCTGCTGAAGTTGCTAAACGTATTCTTAAAACTGACCAAGAATTGTTTGATGATAATACTGCCATGACTGACGAGCAGTGGTTGGATTATCCGAATGGTAGAAAAGCGTTATTTGAATTACGCAAAGTGCCTCTTTATGATCGTAATGGAAAACGTTTAGGCTTGATGGGGTTTGGGCGTGATATTACTGAACGTAAAAAATATGAGAATGCTCAAGAAAAAGCCAGCAGTGATAAAACCGCATTTATTTCGACTATCAGCCATGAATTACGCACCCCACTTAATGGCATTGTCGGATTAAGCCGAATGTTATTAGAAACTAAACTTACAGATGAACAACGTGGTTATTTAAGAACGGTACATGTTAGTGCGATCACTCTGGGTAATATTTTTAATGACATTATCGATTTAGATAAATCAGATCGTCGACGTCTAGAGCTACTACCACAACCATTAGACTTTTATGAGTTTATTGATGAGATTGGTAACATCTCACAATTAATGGCAGAACAAAAAGGACTACGATTTGATTTAGAGTGCCTTACTCAATTACCTAAAAATATAAAAGTAGACAGTACACGCTTGCGGCAAGTGCTGTGGAATTTAATTGGTAACGCCACTAAATTTACTAAACAAGGTGGAGTGGTGTTGTCTGTAAGTAGTGAAATTCATGAGCACGACGCCAATATTATTTTTGAAGTTGAAGACAGTGGCATTGGTATTCCAAAAGCCGAAATAGATAATATTTTTGCGATGTATTATCAAGTTCAACAAGGGGATGATAATTTACATGCGGTTGGAACAGGTATTGGGTTAGCTGTGTCACGGCAATTAATTCAATTAATGGGCGGGGATATTTACGTTGATTCTGAACTGGGTGCGGGTAGTACTTTTACCGTTAAGATTAAAGTGCCATTAATTGAAACCGTAGTAGAAGAGCATGTGGTTAATGAAGTACGCCCTGAAATGACAGGGTTAAGTATTTTCATGGTAGAAGATATTGAGCTGAATATTGTGGTAGCGAAATCATTACTTGAACGGCTAGGGCATGAAGTGACGGTAGCAATGCGTGGTGATCAAGCATTAGCAATGTTTAAGCCTGAAGATTATGATTTAGTGCTATTGGATATTCAACTACCTGATATGACAGGATTTGATATTGCACAGAAGTTACGTCAACAATATCAATATTTGCCTGCGTTAGTCGCATTAACGGCTAACGTTGTTAATGATAAAACTGAGTATCTAGCAAAAGGTATGGATGAGGTACTTAATAAACCGTTAAGTGTTAAAGCGATTACTCATGTTATTGAAAATCTTGTTTTAAGTTGTAGCCATGAAATAGAAGAGAATGACGATAGCCTTGATAGTAGTAATAGTGCTCAAACTAATATGATAGACACGTTATTAGATTTAGAGATGCTAACCTCATACGTTGAAATTGTCGGTACCGAGCCGGTATATACCAGTATTGCGATGTTTGAAAAAATGATGCCTGACTATTTGGCTATCTTAGATTCAAATATGATCGCAAAAGATCAAGATGGTATTAAATTTGAAGCACACAAGATCAAAGGTGCTGCGGGCTCTATAGGTCTTAAACATATTCAGCAAGTGGCGCAGATGGCGCAATCACCTGAGTTACCTGCGTGGTGGGAAAATATTAATGACTGGGTGGATGAAATTAAATACAGCTATCAAGATGATATAAATGTATTGAAAACATGGCTAAAGCAGCAGTAATTAAGAATAAAAAAGGCACCTTCTAGGTGCCTTTTTATTTGATTACTGGTTTAGAAAAGAGATTACTCTTCGCCTAGATCACCACAAAAACGGTAACCTTCACCGTGAATAGTTGCGATGATCTCTGGTGTATCTGCAACTGATTCAAAGTGCTTACGAATGCGACGAATCGTTACATCAACAGTACGATCATGTGGCTTAAGTTCGCGACCAGTCATTTTCTTTAATAAATCAGCACGTGTTTGAATCTTACCTGGGTTCTCACAGAAGTGCAGTAGAGCACGGAACTCAGAACGTGGTAATTTAAATTGCTCGCCACTTGGGCTTACTAAAGAACGGCTGTTAATTTCCAATGACCAACCATTAAACTCGTAACGCTCAACCAATTTTTTATCTTCAGTTGGAAGACCTTGGTTCATCGCACGAGTTAATAGGTTACGAGCACGAATAGTTAATTCACGTGGGTTGAAAGGTTTTGTGATGTAATCATCAGCACCAATTTCAAGGCCTAAAATTTTATCAACTTCGTTATCACGACCGGTTAAGAACATCAGTGCCATATCACCTTGTTCGCGAAGTTCACGAGCAAGTAGAAGGCCGTTCTTTCCTGGAAGATTAATATCCATGATAACTAGATGCACAGGGTTTTCAGAAAGCATCTGGTGCATTTCTGCGCCGTCATTTGCTTCGAATACAGTATAACCCTCTGCTTCAAAAATACTTTTCAGGGTGTTACGTGTTACGTGCTCGTCTTCTACAATCAGAATGTGAGGGGTTTGCATTTTGGCGGTACCTAATATCAGAAACTAAATCTGGTTAATCACAGAATAGTTAAATTCTATAAAAAAAATTCACATATAGGCAAAATGTTTAAATAAACACTTTATTGTTACAACCTATGTGGTACACCATCCTTTCATTCAACATGCATTAGATGTTGAAATCCCCCATAAAGCTTGGGGTGCTGGCTACAATCTCCCTGATAATGCGACAATTGTATTCACTTAACAGCTCGCTAACAATGTGGAGAGCTTATTTGATGTCGATTATTTATATGTTTGTTGATTTATATCAATCAGCGAGAAGAACATTTGTTATATTTCGAGTTTAGTTAACTTTTATATCGGGGTAGATAAAAAGTGTCATGATAGTAATCATAATATACAAAACCCAATACCATTGACTAATATTTAATCTTAATGATAATAAAAAATACAACATATAGTTCATCTTTCTCTAAATATTGTAACAGTATCAGTTAGGGTTGGCACTCATTAAGGTTGATGGATTTTAGTAAAAAAGATCTCATAAATTAATATTGTGGTCATTGTTACGAAATACGGTCAATTTTGCCTGTTTTGTTTATTTAATAGTGATAGGAAAAGGCTAATGAAGGATTTATTACCAGATTTATGTGATTGCTATGCGCAAGATATTCGTTTTTTGCCGTTAATGTTACGTGATTATGGCTGTCATACCCCGTTTTGGGGGCAAATAGTGACCCTACGCTGTTTTGAGGATAACAGTTTAGTGCGTAATTTATTATCAACCGATGGCCGAGGTAAGGTGCTATTTATTGATGGCCATGGCAGTTGTCGACGTGCATTGCTGGGAGATCAGCTGGCGTTATTAGCGATAGAAAATAATTGGCAAGGGATTATTGTTCATGGTGCGATTCGAGATGTTGCAACCTTGGCACAATTGTCATTAGGTGTGAAAGCGTTAGCGGCATGCCCTATTAAAACGGATAAACGGCAGATGGGAGAACATAATGTCGTGCTCAGTATTGCGGATACGCTAATTTATCCTAATGATTATATTTATGCAGATTTAAATGGCATTATTTTGAGTAGTACTGCGTTAGATGTGAGTGCATTAAAAACTGAATCCTAAGCCGAGCTCAATTATTTTTTCAAGCTCAGCATAATCAACCGTAGCCCGTACATTTACTTTTTGTGAGACGTCGTATTGGCTACTCAGCTCTAATCCTAATGAGGTTTGGTTATTAATGGTGTCTGATGTAATGGCACTATTAATACTTATTCGTGGTGATACAGAATATTTAACACCAGAGGTTAATCCACTTGTTGCGGGTTGACGATCGGTACTGGTGGTTAGATGGGTGCTAACATAAAGCTGAGTGTTATCCGTTACTGAATAAGCGTAGCCACTGTCTATCTGCCATATATCAAAACGTTGCTGACGTGATTGTGACGATAAAAACCATCCTGATGTGAGTTTTTTACCCCCATTATAAGTTAGGTTGGTGTCTATCGATGTTGCCGCTTGTGCTGTGACGGGCATGGCTAAAAAAATAAGTACTCCCACAATACTTATATAATATTTGATCATGCTCACTCCTATCACACCGACATTATTTTAAATAGTAGGCCATATTACGAAGAGAGTAAGTGTTATAAGTGATAAATACTCATCAAGTGGCGTATTCATGATCATCGCCACAACTTAGTCGTAATCTCTCCGTTATTACACTCACTGACGACGGTTATTTTTTGGATATTTGAATATGTAGCCGATGACGGGCATGATAAGGAAAAACATCAGGATATAGTTCTTGATTAATATTGTTCTGCAAGTGCTGCCAATAACTGGCTTCAAACAGATCTTGATGTAATTCATTAAACAAATTTTTTACTTTAGGATTGATCAGTAAAAAGGTTCGAAACTCTTCTGGAAAAACATCATTAATCCCAACGCTATACCAAGGTTCGGCGGCCATTTCATCTTCGGGGTAACGCGCTGCCGGAATCTTTCTAAAATTCATTTCACTCATATAAGTAATTTCATCATAGTCATAAAACACCACTCGCTTATGACGCGTTACGCCAAAATTTTTAAATAACATATCTCCAGGGAAAATATTAGCGGCGGCGAGTTGTTTAATCGCATTTCCATATTCATTAACGGCGTGGCGTAAGTCAGCATCATTTGCTGTTTCAATATAAATATTAAATGGAATCATTCGCCGTTCCATATACAGGTGTTCAATTATGATCTCATCATCGGTGAGGGTCACGATAGAAGGGGCGATAGTGAGTAGCTCTTGAATGAGTTCATCGCTGAATCGGTGACGTGGAAAGCTAAAATGACGATATTCTTGTGTATCGGCCATTCTACCGACACGATCATGTTCTTTGACTAATTGATATTTTTGTTTAACAACGTGAGGGCTAATGTCTTTTTGTGGAGCGAATTTATCTTTAATTATTTTAAAAACAAAATCATAAGACGGTAATGTAAACACAGACATTACCATGCCTTTTATTCCAGGAGCGATAATAAATTGGTCGTCAGAGTGTGCTAAATGATCTAAGAATTGGCGATAAAATTCTGTTTTCCCATGTTTTTGGCACCCAATGGCAGTATAAAGCTCAGCCAAATTTTTATTGGGTAACAGTTGAGCTAAAAAGCGCACTAAGGCTGCGGGGGCTGGGCTATAAACCATGAAATAAGAACGAGCAAAACCAAAGATAACGCTAACATCATTGACGTTACAGATACCCGCATCTAATAACAATTGACCATTATGATTGAGTATTGGCAGTACTAAAGGCCGTGATTCACCATTTGAAAAAGTCAGTTTACCGACCAGATAAGCGGCTTTATTACGGTAAAAAGGCTCACGAATTTGTTCTAAGGTTAGGTGTTGATCAAGCCGCTCACCTAACTCAGCTTCTAAGTGGGTCACCAGCAATTGAATATCACGTTGTTTATCATTCCAATCAAGCGTAAAAGGCTGATCATCAAGCATTCTTTCGATCATTACCGCAACGGTTGTTTGAACTCGATAATGACGGGTTAATGAGCTGGGATAGGTAGGTATACGGTGTTGTTGTGAGCTATGAACAAAGATATTATCGCGGTTGATATTACGATGCTTGAAAATACGGCAATACACCGAATTAAAAAAACTTTCGGCAATATCATAACGTGGATAATCAACCAATAAATTCTGATAAGCCTGTTTCACGGCAGTCAGACATATTTGATTTGCGTATTGTCCTCCAAGCATGATCTGAATCTGATTGGTAACTAATTCCACATGATGATCATAAAAACTAATACGGGTTTTTAATGCTTGGTGCACTAGCGTCCATTGCTGGTGTTCAAATCGTTGTTGCGCCTCGGCAGTGACGTCAAGAAAGCGGCCAAACATGGCATCTGAGCCTTGTAAAATAGTATGTGCGATCAGTGACTCCATGGCTGCACTCATCAGTTTATCCTTAATGATGACAATTTTATTCTTTGCTATTTACTATGCAATGCTCTGTAGCTGACTGCAAATATTATTGTTGTTTTTTTGAGCGGTGAAGTGCGTCGTATTGCAGATGTGTACGACGTATGTATTCTGTAATAATTGTAAAAACTTTATTGACTCTATATTACATTCCATGTAATCGTAAGGTAACAGCGTGTAAACAGAAATGACAATTATGACAAATGTACCCCGTATCGTTATCACCACCACCATGATTATTACCATTAACACTACTGGTGTTGATGCGGGCTGATATGCGCAAAATTACAATAAGCCCGCAACTCATTAAGAGCTGCGGGCTTTTTTTTTAAATTTAAATTCATCAGTGTTGAGTAATATTTATCGAGAGATAAATAGTTCAGGATAGTCACTCGGGAGTAGGGAATGCGAGTATTTAAATTTGGCGGATCGTCACTAGCAGATGCAGAACGATTTTTAAGAGCGGCAGATATTATTGCCAGCAATGCCAAGCAAGGCGAAGTTGCGGTGGTGTTATCAGCGCCAGGTAAGGTTACCAACAATTTAGTTGCGGTGATTGAGAGTGCGGTAACAACCGGTGCTGCAGCTCAGCAAATAGCAACATTAGAAACGGTATTTAATGATCTTTTTCATGGTTTAAAAGCACGTGAACCAAAGTTAGATCATCAGACATTAGAGAGCAAATTAGCCACCACGATTGAACAACTACAACAGTATGTTCACGGTATTCGGTTATTAGGATTATGCCCAGATAATGTGTATGCCAAAGTGATCAGTAAAGGTGAGCGGCTATCAATTGTAACCATGAAGTTGCTATTGGAAGCCAAAGGTCAGGCGGCAAGTTTGATTGATCCCGTGCAGTATCTCCATGCCGAAGGTGACTATCTTGAAGCTCATGTTGATATCGAGGTATCAACACAGCACTTCCAAAATAATCCATTACCCGCAGACCACGTTTGTATCATGCCAGGTTTTACTGCCGGTAACGCTCAAGGTGAATTAGTCACTTTAGGCCGTAATGGTTCTGATTATTCAGCCGCCGTTTTAGCTGCTTGTTTGCGCGCGGATTGTTGTGAAATTTGGACAGATGTTGATGGGGTTTATAGTTGTGATCCACGTTTAGTACCAGATGCTCGCCTGCTTAAATCATTAAGTTATCAAGAAGCGATGGAGTTATCTTATTTTGGGGCATCAGTATTGCATCCCAAAACCATTGCTCCGATTGCGCAATTTCAAATCCCATGTTTAATTAAAAACAGTTTTAATCCACAAGGGGCTGGCACGCTTATTGGTCAAGATACGGGTGAAGATAAGCTTGATATTAAAGGTATTACAACCTTAAAAGATTTGACCATGGTTAACGTTTCCGGTCCGGGAATGAAAGGCATGGTTGGTATGGCTGCGCGTGTCTTTGGTGCGATATCAACCGCCGGCGTCTCGGTGGTGTTGATCACGCAATCTTCATCTGAATACAGCATTAGTTTTTGTATTGAAACTCAGGATAAGACGGTAGCTAGAAAAGCATTAATTGCTAGCTTTGAGCTTGAATTAAAAGAAGGTTTATTAGAGCCAGTTGAGTTTAGTGATGATTTATCAATTGTGACGTTGGTTGGTGACGGTATGCGAACCTCACATGGTGTTGCATCGCGTTTCTTTACGGCGTTAGCAGAAGTCGATGTCAACATTGTAGCGATTGCACAAGGGTCATCTGAACGTGCTATCTCTGCGGTTATTCCTCAAAATAAAGTATCAGAAGCGGTTAAAGCGTGTCATGAGAATTTATTTAATAGCCAACATACGTTAGATGTGTTTGTTGTTGGTGTTGGTGGCGTTGGTGGTGAATTAATTGATCAAATTCACCGTCAGCAACAAAAATTAGCGCAAAAAGGGATTGTGATCCGTGTCTGTGGCATGGCGAACAGTAAAGGGTTACTGCTTAACAGTAATGGCTTTATGCTAGATAGCTGGCGTGATCTGATGGGGGCGGTTAATGAACCATTGCAATTACAACGTATGGTTGAGTTAGTCCGTCATAACCATATTATCAACCCCGTGATTGTTGATTGTACGTCAGATCAAACTATTGCCGAGCAATATACCGATTATCTTGCGGCAGGTTTCCACGTTATTACCCCTAATAAGAAAGCCAATACTGCTAGCATGGCGTATTACCAACAATTGCGCCAAGCTGCGCGAGTTGGTCATCGTAAATTCATGTATGACACTACTGTTGGTGCTGGCTTACCTGTGATTGAAAATTTACAAAACTTGCTGGCTGCAGGTGATGAATTAGTACGTTTCTCGGGTATCTTATCTGGCTCTTTATCTTACATCTTCGGTAAGTTAGATGATGGCATGAGTTTCAGTGAAGCGACCACAGTTGCACGTAATAATGGCTTTACTGAGCCTGATGCTCGTGATGATCTCTCTGGTATGGATGTTGCGCGTAAGTTACTGATTTTGGCTCGTGAAGCTGGGTTAGAATTAGAACTTGAAGATGTGGTGGTAGAACAAGCATTACCGCCAGGTTTTGATGCTTCGGGTTCTGTTGATGACTTTATGGCTCGTTTGCCTCAAGCCGATGTCTATTTCTCTGAGCTGGCTGCGACCGCAGCAAAAGAAGACAAAGTATTACGTTATGTGGGTGAGATTGATCATGGTAAGTGTAACGTTAAGATTGTTGCCGTAAACCCTGATGATCCGATGTTTAAAATCAAAGACGGTGAAAATGCATTGGCGTTTTATAGCCGTTACTACCAACCGATTCCTCTCGTCTTACGTGGTTATGGTGCCGGTACGGAAGTGACTGCGGCAGGTGTCTTTGCCGATCTAATGCGTACCTTAGGTTGGAAGCGAGGTATATAACATGAGTGTCGTTGTTTATGCGCCAGCCTCGATTGGCAATGTCAGTGTCGGTTTTGATGTGTTAGGTGCTGCGGTTTCTCCTATTGATGGTTCTTTATTAGGAGATCGAGTTGAAGTCGCGGCAGGAACATCGGCATTTAGTCTGCAATGTGTCGGCGCTTTTGTGGATAAGTTACCGCCGCAAGCACAAGACAATATTGTGTATCGTTGTTGGCAAGTGTTTGCACGTGAATTGGATCATAAAGGTATTCCATTATTGCCTGTGGCTGTCACATTAGAAAAGAATATGCCAATTGGTTCTGGTTTAGGTTCAAGTGCGTGTTCTATTGTGGCCGCGCTTGAGGCGCTAAACCAATTCCATCAGCAACCATTAACCAGTAATGAATTATTGACGTTAATGGGGGAAATGGAAGGGGAGGTTTCAGGGAGTACCCATTACGATAATGTTGCGCCTTGCTTCTTAGGTGGATTGCAATTTATGGTCCAAGAAATGGGGATTATTAGTCAAGCGGTGCCTTGTTTTGATGATTGGTATTGGGTTATGGCATATCCTGGTATTAAAGTGCCAACAGCTGAAGCGCGTGCCATTTTACCCGCTCAATATCGACGTCAGGATGTGATTGCTCATGGACGTTATTTGGGCGGGTTTATTCATGCTTGCCACTCACGACAACCTTTGTTAGCCGCTAAAATGATCCATGATGTTGTGGCTGAGCCTTATCGTGAAAAATTATTACCACGTTTTCATCAAGCTCGACAATATGCGTTAGAAGCGGGGGCGATTGCGAGTGGTATTTCAGGTTCTGGACCAACGATGTTTAGTATCTGTACCAAGCTTGAGGTTGCACAGCGGTTAGCTAATTGGCTAGCCGATAATTATGTTCAAAATGATCAAGGATTTGTGCATGTTTGTCAGCTGGATAAACAAGGTGCAAAAGTTACAGGGAGTGAGTTATAACCATGAAGTTGTATAATCTTAAAGATCACCAACAACAAGTGTCATTTGGTCAGGCAGTGCGCCAAGGTTTAGGTCGTCAACAAGGCTTATTTTTTCCAGCACAATTACCACAACTGGGTGATATTGATGCTTTGCTCGCAATGGACTTTGTGAGTCGTAGTAGTAAGATTTTATCAGCATTTATTGGTGATGAGCTGAGTCGTGAGATTGTGACTCAAATGGTTGATAGTGCTTTTCAGTTTCCAGCACCTATCAATAAAGTAAAAGACGGCGTGTATGCATTAGAGCTGTTTCATGGTCCGACATTAGCATTTAAAGACTTTGGTGGCCGTTTTATGGCGCAATCTTTAGCTGCGGTAACTGATAGTGACGGTAACATTACCATTTTAACGGCAACATCAGGAGATACAGGTGCCGCGGTTGCTCATGCTTTTTATGGTATGGATAATATTCAAGTGGTGATTTTGTACCCCAAAGGCAAAATTAGCCCACTACAAGAAAAATTGTTTTGTACCTTAGGTGAAAACATTACTACTGTTGCGGTTAATGGCACCTTTGATGATTGTCAGGCATTAGTTAAACAAGCTTTTGATGACGCAGAGTTACGGGCTGATATTGGTCTAAACTCAGCAAACTCGATTAATATCAGTCGCCTAATGGCGCAAATTTGTTATTACTTTGAGGCTGTATCACAATTATCAAAAGCAGAGCGTGAACAACTCGTAATTTCAGTTCCAAGTGGTAATTTTGGTAATTTAACCGCAGGTCTATTAGCGAAATCGCTAGGTTTACCGGTTAAACGCTTTATTGCTGCCACGAATGTAAATGATACGGTTCCACGTTATTTACAAACGGGGGAGTGGACGCCAAAGACGACCATTGCCACGATTTCAAATGCGATGGATGTTAGCCAACCTAATAATTGGCCGCGTATTGAAGAGTTATGTCAGCTTAAAGGGTGGGGATTAAATGAGCTTGGGTATGGCGTCGTTGATGACCAACAAACCGCGGTGACATTAAAACAAATGTATGCCGATGGCTATTTATGTGAGCCACACGGTGCAATTGCTTATCATGTTTTAGATCAACAATTAGCCGAGGGTGAAACAGGCATATTCTTGTGTACTGCGCATCCAGCTAAATTTAAAGATGTGGTTGATAACATTCTTAGTACTGATTTACCATTACCTGCACCGCTCGCAAAACATAATGCATTGCCGTTATTATCATTAGAAGCCGCTAATGATTTTGCTACAATTAAGACAATTTTATACTCGGTTCAACCCGTTTTATAATGTGATATCAAAACATCATGATACAAAAAAGGAGCCAGTGGCTCCTTTTTTTATTACAGCATCTTGCTCAAATCAAGACACTCACACTAGGCTATAAATTATAGGCTGCTAGTGAAAGTACGAGCGATAACGTCTTGCTGTTGTTCAGTTGTTAGTGAGTTGAAACGTACAGCGTAACCTGATACACGGATAGTTAGCTGTGGGTATTTTTCTGGGTGTGCAGCAGCATCTAGTAGTGTTTCACGCTTAAGAACGTTAACGTTTAGGTGTTGACCACCTTCGATTTTAGCTGGCGCTTCGATAGCTAGTTCACGGTACTCAATGTCACCAAGATCTGCTTGTGCGATAATTTGGTCAGCATCGTAGCTACCAGGTGCACAAACACAACGCGCTTCATTAGACTCGCTATCTAGGATCCAGATTGAGTTTAGTAGATCATCGTTTGCTGCTTTAGTAATTTGAATACCAGTAATCATAACTTTTCTCCAAGAAAATTGTTGTTAATTTATTCGTTTTTGTATTGAGCTACCTATTATATAACCTTCAACGCACATTTGTGTATTGATGTAGATCAAATTACAACGAAAAACCTTAAATATAATAAGGCTGTTTTATTGAGCTAGGTCAATCTAACTGCATTTTACTGGCGAATCAACTAAAAATATCAAATTTAAAAAATAAGTTGAATGTTATTTTGTTGTAAAATAACGACATTTTATGATGTTACTATATGCTTATGGTGAATAGATTGTCATATCTTGTGGGTTTTTATGTTAAATATCACGACCGCTATTAGTGTTGTTAATATGTTGTTTGGCGGTTATTTGTAGGAGTTATTATGAAACTGATTGGGGCTCATGTGTCGGCAGCTGGTGGTGTGTACAATGCCCCTTCAAATGCTGCGGCTATTGGTGCAAATGCTTTCGCATTGTTTACTAAGAATCAACGTCAATGGTTGTCTAAGCCGTTAGAGGCTGATGCTATTCTGGCGTTTAAGACAAAATGTCAGCAGTTAAATTTTGATGCGACTGCTATTTTACCGCACGATTCTTACTTGATTAATTTAGGTTCACCGGATACTGAGAAGTTACAAAAATCACGGTTAGCTTTCATTGATGAGATGCAACGTTGTCAGCAATTAGGATTACATTTATTGAATTTTCACCCAGGCAGTCATCTTAAAAAAATATCAGAATCAGCCTGTTTAGCCCTCATTGCTGAATCGATTAATTTAGCTCATCAGCAAGTTGATGATGTAGTTGCGGTGATCGAAAATACGGCAGGACAAGGCTCGAACTTAGGTTGGCGTTTTGAACATTTGGCTGAGATTATTGCTCAAGTGGAGGATAAATCTCGTGTAGGAGTTTGTATTGATACTTGCCATACCTTTGCGGCTGGATATGATTTACGGACGATGGAAGCGACAGCAGCGACGTTTGCTGAATTTGATCAAGTGGTTGGGATGCAATATTTGCGAGCAATGCATTTAAATGATTCTAAAGGAGATTTAGGGAGTCATTTGGATCGTCATCATAGCCTAGGTGAAGGGATGATTGGATGGGATTGCTTTCGATTCTTAATGCAAGATAACCGCTTTAATAATATACCTTTGATATTAGAAACCATTAATCCTGATATCTGGCACCATGAAATTACGACTTTACGCAGTTTTGAATAAGAGAGTTAACCTATGACGGCAAGCTGGCAAACATTTATCGAGCAGCAACAACAATTACCGTATTTTAATGATATCGAACAAGCAGTTGCTACGGCTCGTGCTGAGGGTAAGACTGTTTTTCCTCCTCAAGATGATGTGTTTAATGCTTTTTTCAGTACGCCATTAATGGCAACGAAAGTCGTGATTTTAGGTCAAGATCCTTATCATGGTCCTGAACAAGCACATGGGTTGAGTTTTTCGGTATTACCTGGAGTAAAAACGCCACCATCATTGGTTAATATGTACAAGGAATTAGCGACGGATATCAATGGATTTACTATTCCTGAGCATGGTTATTTACAACCATGGGCTGAGCAGGGGGTACTGTTACTTAATACCGTCTTAACCGTTGAACAAGGTAATGCGCACTCTCACGCTAAAATTGGTTGGGAAACGTTTACTGATCGCGCTATTGAATACATTAATGATAATACCGAAGGGGTGATTTTTTTATTGTGGGGCGCACATGCTCAGAAAAAAGGTAAAAAAATTGATCTTGAACGACATCACGTTTTAACGTCAGCACATCCTTCACCATTATCTGCTTATCGTGGTTTTTTCGGCTGTAAGCATTTTTCAGAGGCTAATAATTTATTGTCGATGATGAGCAAATCACCGATTAATTGGCAATTATAAGTCGCGGCACAAGGTATCGCTTTTAGGAATAAAAAAGGCCAGCGTTTATGCTGGCCGTTTTAATAATATTTTTAGAAATCAAAATCATCACTATTGAAACTACCACACATATCCATGTCTTGTAGTTCTCTGCGTAGTCTTTG
Source organism: Photobacterium piscicola (assembly GCF_046058925.1). Taxonomy (NCBI): domain Bacteria; kingdom Pseudomonadati; phylum Pseudomonadota; class Gammaproteobacteria; order Vibrionales; family Vibrionaceae; genus Photobacterium; species Photobacterium piscicola. Next base: position 2,928,341 of record NZ_CP175534.1, on the reverse strand, counting down.
ACGGTCTTTCAATGCTTCAATTTCACGCCACTTTCGTTTTTCTGGTTTAGCACGAGAGCGACGAGAAACAGTATCGATTGTCATCATGTCATCAAATGCAAAGCTATCCATAAAGCACCTATCCCTACTTTTCGCTTGGTGTAAGCGATTTGAGTATTTATTACCATAGAATGGCTAATAATAAAATTGAACTGTTTCTCATTTGTTATTAAAATATGAAACTTTTGTGTGTCAAGTATCACAATTGTTGAGTGAGTGATTAAAAAAGAGACCATTATTGGTGTTAAATAGGATTTTTATAGTTTTAATTATTAGTCTGTAGTTAAACCGACTAATTATCTAAATCAAATCCATTTTTAGAGGGTAATAATCAGTAAATGTTTTTAGTTGTAAGTTTTATAACTCACTGTAAAAATGCTGATAATTAAATAATTATTATTTTAATAATGGTTTTGCACCTTATCTCTGATTTTATGCTTTAAAGTTGGCAGGGTTAAAAAGAATACCTGTAACGTATTATTGCCATGTTGGCGCTGTTTTTTATTGGGTTAATAACGGTAGTGAAAAGGACGTTGTATCATTAGTTATCGATTTTTAAGGCGTGAAATGTGACTAGTCAAATTAACTTTATCAACGATTTGCTATGGGGATCGGTGTTGATATATTTGCTGATTGGTATTGGCATTTATTTTACTTATCGCCTCAACTTTATTCAATTTCGTCACTTTAAACATATGTTTTCTGTAATGAAAAATAGTCGAAAGTCAGACTCGTCGGGTATTTCATCTTTTCAAGCTTTGTGTACCAGTTTGGCGGCAAGAGTTGGCTCTGGCAATATGGCTGGGGTTGCTGTTGCCTTGACCTTAGGTGGCCCCGGTGCCATTTTTTGGATGTGGCTAATTGCGATGTTAGGTATGGCGACTGCTTTTGCAGAAAGTGCATTAGCGCAATTGTACAAAACCCGTGATGATGATGGTAATTATCGTGGTGGCCCTGCCTATTATATGGAACGTGGTTTAGGTATGCGGTGGATGGGGGTTATCTTTTCTATCTGTTTGATCATTGCCTTTGGCTTAGTTTTTAATGCGGTGCAAGCCAATTCAATCAGTCAAGCCACGCATGTCGCTTTTGGGTGGCAACCACAATATGTTGGCCTTGGCCTTGTGGTATTAACTGGCATTATTATTTTTGGTGGTCTGCGTACAATTGCACGTACAGCTGAAATTTTAGTACCGACGATGGCATTGTGTTACCTCGTATTGGCATTATTTATTATGCTGAGTAATATCGAACAGTTACCGCATATTTTGATGTTGATTTTTCGCAGCGCGTTTGGTTTTGAAGAAGCAGCCTCTGGTGCGTTAGGTTACACCATTGCACAAGGAATGATTAATGGCTTAAAACGTGGATTATTTTCAAATGAAGCAGGTATGGGCTCAGCCCCAAACGCTGCTGCATCAGCAACACCTTATCCTCCGCACCCTGCATCACAAGGTTATGTACAGATGTTAGGGGTGTTTATGGACACCATTGTTATCTGCTCTGCCACGGTGGCGATTATTTTAATGTCAGGTGAATATGAGCCACATAGCAGTATTACAGGCATTGAATTAACCCAAAAAGCCATCAGTTCCCAAGTGGGGGATTGGGGCGGGATTTTTATTGCGGTGGCTATATTCTTCTTTTCTTTTACATCACTGGTTGCCAATTATTCCTATGCTGAAACGAATTTGATATTTCTAGAGCATAATCACAAGGTGGGCTTAAATGTCTTTCGAGTGGTCGTGTTATGTATGGTGATGTTTGGAGCAATGGCTGACTTACCTACCGTTTGGGCGATGGCTGATATCTCTATGGGCATGATGGCAATGATTAACTTAGCCGCGATAGTGTTACTGTCGGGGACGGTGATTAAGTTAGCTCAAGATTATAACAAGCAGTTGTCGCTAGGAAAAATACCCACATTTAATCGTCAAGATTACCCCGAATTACATGCTCAACTTGAAGCGGGAATTTGGGATGAATCGGCACCCGTTGTCGTAAAATCAACGCGACATTAATGTTGTATACCTATTAATGAAATAGTAATAATCACGGCAGTTATACGTGGTTTTTACTATTGATGGTGGTAGTCTAAATACGTCAGACTTTAAAGGAAAAAGCCTTATGTTAATCGTGGTATCACCCGCAAAAACGTTAGATTACACCTCGCCATTAGCAACAACAACTTATACGTTACCTGAATTAACCGTTGATTCAGCTGAATTGATTGATGTTTGCCGAGAGCTGACACCGATGGATATTGCTAGCTTGATGAAAGTCAGTGATAAAATTGCCGGACTAAATGCAGCTCGTTTTGCTGAGTGGCAGCCAACGTTTACCGTGGATAATGCTCGCCAAGCGATTTTGGCATTTAAAGGTGATGTCTACACGGGCTTAGCCGCTGAAACTATGACTGAAGCACAGTTTGCCTATACACAGCAGCATTTACGAATGTTATCTGGGCTTTATGGTGTGTTGCGACCACTTGATTTAATGCAGCCATACCGTTTAGAAATGGGCACCCGTCTAGTGAACCAACGTGGCACTAATTTGTATCAATTCTGGGGCGATATTATTACCGATAAGCTTAATGTAGCTGTTGCTGAACAAGGCGATAATATTGTGGTTAATCTAGCATCTAATGAATACTTTAAAGCGGTTAAGCCTAAAAAACTCAATGCTCAATTAATTACCCCTATTTTTAAAGACTGTAAAAATGGCACCTATAAAGTCATTAGTTTCTATGCCAAAAGAGCCCGTGGAATGATGGCTCGCTATATTTTAGATAATCAATTAACGTCTATTGCTCAGTTACAACAGTTTGATAGTGCAGGCTATTATTTTGTTGCAGCGGAATCAACATCCACTGAATTAGTGTTTAAGCGTGAACAGCAATAATTAATGTAGCGGTAATTATTTTATGCTAAAAAAAGGCCAACGCATTAGCGTTGGCCTTTTTATTTGTCTGTTTTGTAAAAGAGAAAATTATGACTTAGCTTGGCTTTTTTTAGCTGCTTGTTTGATTTTCTTTTTCGCTTTCGCTTCTTTTACTTTCTTATCAACTTTTTTCTTTTTCTTGGCGGTATTAGGTTTCTTCGTTTGTGGACGTAGACCATGAATAAAGCGCTCTTGCACTTCTTCTTTCATGTAACGGCTAATACGTTCGATCATGCCTTGGTCATGTGCTTCAACCAATGCAATAGCAGTACCTTTTTTGCCTGCACGAGCAGTACGACCAATACGGTGTACGTAGACTTCAGCAGTACGTGGTAGGTCAAAGTTAATAACATGGCTTACATCGGGTAAATCAATACCGCGCGCAGCAACGTCGGTAGCAATGAGTACGTTCACTACACCATCACGAAAACGAGTGATCATGTTAGTACGTGCAGCTTGTGCCATTTCACCTTGAATCCAGTTACAAGGAATGCCCATTGCGTCTAATTGACTACGAAGGATACCTAAGCGCTCACGTGTTTTTACAAAGATGATGGTACGTTCAGCTTGATCTTTAATGATGTTTTCTAACAGAGCAAGTTTGTGCTCCATACTATCGCAACGAAGATACATCTGTTGAATCTTTTTACGTTCGCGACGAGATGGATCAGCGTTAACTTCAAGTGGTTCATTTAGAATAGTTTCTGAGAACTCACGTACGCCTTTACCTTCTAAGGTTGCTGAGAATAATAAACTCTGACGACGCCAGCGACATTCATGGTTGATGCGCTCAACAATTTTGCCAAAGCCCATGTCTAACATACGGTCAGCTTCATCAAGAATCAGACATTCAATTGCGCGGCAATCAAATTTCTCAGACTCAATGTATTCCATTAAACGGCCAGGTGTTGCTACGACGATATCTTGCGTTTTACCAAGTAGCTCAGCATGCTCATCGTAAGAAATACCACCGGTAATAGTGAATACTTTTAAGTTAGTGTACTTAGACAGTGCTTTTGCATGTTCAGCAACTTGAATCGCTAACTCACGCGTTGGCGTTAAGATTAATACACGAGCAGGCCCCGGCTTTTTGCGTGGAAAATCCTGCAAGTGCTGAATCATTGGAAGCAGAAACGCAGCTGTTTTTCCGGTCCCTGTTGGTGCAGAAGCCATGACATCTTTACCGTCAAGGGCATGAGGGATAGCCTGCGCTTGAACTACGGTTGGGCGGCTATAGCCGATCTCGTCAATCGCTCGTAATAGCTCGCTATCTAACTCTAATTCGGAAAAGTCTTTCACCAGTTATCTCTCCCAAGACAAATGCTAAATATGCTCTCGTCACTGTGCTTATGCCGTGTAACCAGAACATGGGTATTTATATTAAGGGGCGGCATTATAGCCACTCTTGGCGTAAGTAACACCGATTAAAACATAAAAACTTCAGTTAATGATCAATATTCGTTATTGCTTGATTATATTTTATACGTTAACCGATTACATTTTTAAGTAAAAATCTTTAGTAAGTTTAATAAAATCAGTGGAATAGGTGTTATCGGTATGAATGCAAAGTTGTTGTTGCTCAGTAATGACGCAATTTTTAGTTAATTCGATTAATGTGCGCATTATTGGTTTATGCATGGTTGTGCGAACATCGCAACGACGCTGGCAGTATAACCCATAAGCGGATGCTTGGTTGATCAGTTGTTGACCTTCATAGGCGGGTAGAATAATGCTAGCACTACCATCTGTTGTTAATAAATAGCGAAGGGTTTCTAGTAATTGTTGATGACTAAAGCTGTCGGTATGACGTGCTGTGGCGCGATGTTGCTGGTGTGCTTGTTGACCTGCATTAAAATAGGGTGGGTTACAAATAATACTATCAATAGATGCAGGGGCAATATGCTGACACCAATGGGTAATGTTATTTTCAATACATTGTAAGCGTGATGACCATGGCGACGCGGAAAAATTTGCCGTTGCTGCCATTGCCGCGCTGGAATCTAATTCAATGGCAGTGATTGTTGTTGCTTGGGTGCGCTGTGCCGCCATTAGTGCTAATAAGCCACTACCTGTACCGATATCAACAATATGCCCTTGCTGCGGTAAACCTGCCCATGCACCTAATAAAACGCCATCAGTACTAATAGGCATGCCGCAACCATGATCATTGATGGTGAATTGTTTGAAGTTAAAGCTGCGACTCATTGTTTATTCCCTTGGTTTTTGGATAGTTACCATGTTGATAAAACACACAAAAGCATATAAAGCGAAGGTTATATAATCAAACTATAATTAATGACGTTGATTTTGTTAAAATTCTGTTTTTATATCGATATTTAAGTGTTATGTGTTTTTTATAAGTATGGTTGTTTTACTCTGTACTGGTTTTTTGTTTTGTTTTGATTTTAAAAACCAGTGTTTAGTTCTGGTTTTTTGGCGATTAAGCTGAATTATATGGTGTTTTTCGCTACTCTATTGCTAAGGTTAACCTTTTTGGTCATTATGCTGCAAGGCACGTAATTAATAGCAACATATAACTCGTGCTACTTATTATAAAAAATGCAGACACAATATATAACCCATTAGAGAGTGGAAGGTGCAGTTTGAAAAAAACACTCAAAATAACAGATATCATTGCGCTAGGCTTTATGACCTTTGCGTTCTTCCTTGGTGCAGGTAACATTATTTTTCCACCGTTAGCCGGACAGCTTGCGGGTGAGAATATGTTATCAGCAATGTCAGGGTTCTTAGTAACAGCCGTAGGCTTACCGTTAATTGGAATTATCGCGGTAGCAATAGCGGGTGGTGGTTGGACGGGACTGACTCGTGATTTACCATCAAAGGTCGCAACGTTAATGGCGGTATTGATTTTTATCATTATTGGCCCTGCGTTTGCCGCTCCTCGTACCGGTCTTGTTGCTTATGAAATGGCAGTAAAACCTTTTCTTACTGATGCAAGCCAAACCAGTTTAACCCTCTTTTCTATTATCTTCTTTTCGGTAGCACTGTTCTTTGCTTGGTCTCGCGGTAAATTAATCGACATGATTGGCAAATTTTTAACTCCCGCTTTATTTGTGGTGTTAACGGTGTTGGCGATTGCGGTCTTTATTAATCCACAAGGAACCATCATTGCAGCACAAGGTGAATATATCTCTCAACCGTTTACTACTGGTTTCCTTGAGGGTTATAACACCATGGATACCTTTGCTGCACTGATGTTCGGTATGCTGATTGTTGATGTTATTCGTAGCAAAGGCGTGACGGATGATAAGACAACTTGTACTTACCTTATTTATGCAGGCTTGATTGCAGCTGCCGGTTTAGCCTTTGTTTATGTGTCATTATTTTATCTTGGTGCAACCAGTGCGGGCATTGCTGCTGGCGTTGGTAATGGTGGTGCAATTTTAACGACTTATGTGATGGCGCTGTTTGGTTCAACCGGACAAATTATTTTATCAACGATTGTATTACTTGCATGTTTAACAACAGCAATTGGTTTAATCAGTGCGTGTGCTGATTACTTTAGTACCCTAACGCCAATGTCTTATAAAAAGTGGGCTGTGTTGTTAGCCATAATCTGTGCGGTAGTCGCAAATGTTGGCTTAAATATGCTGATTTCTCTGTCGATACCAGTGTTGTTTGCATTGTACCCTGTTGCTATCTCATTAGTGGCATTGACCTTGATTCGCAAGTGGTTGCCTAATCCACGCTTAGCATACCGAGTGGTGTTATTGGTATCACTGATTTTCAGTATGATTGATGTGGCTAAATACCTGAAGTTTGATATGTCGTTGTTTAGTTCATTGCCAATGTTTAATTATGGTATGGCATGGGTATTACCAACGGTTATTGCTTTAGTGATAACGCGTTTCATCGGTGGTAAACAATCTAAAGATGAAAATAAGCACACCGTTGTTATATAAAACAGTGCAATAACAATGTAGCTGTTGAAATATAAAAAAGGGATGCATGAGCATCCCTTTTTTTATGAATATGATCCAAGTTTAGATAAGTTGAGCGTATTCGAGCATGATTTGCTCACACCATTGATGAATACGATCATCACTTAATTCGTATTGGCTATCTTCATCTAAAGCGAGACCCACAAACAATGATTCATCGGCTGTTAATGCTTTTGATGCCTGAAATTGATAGCTATCATCATTAGGCCAATAACCGATAAATTGTACTCCAGTTGAGCTGAGTTGGTCATGCAACATACCCATTGCATCTAAAAACCACTCGGTATAGCCTTCTTGATCACCGAGCCCAAATAAGGCCACGGTTTTTTGTTGTAATTGTAAGCCATCTAATTGTTGCCATACCGCTTCCCAGTCTTCTTGGATTTCACCAAAATCCCAAGTTGAAATGCCTAAAATTAGCATGTCATACTGGTTCATTTCCGTTAATGGCGTGTGTTTAATATTGTGTAATTCAACCAGATCAGCCCCTAGGCATTCACGAATTTTTTCTGCCGCCATTTCGGTATAACAGGTCGTTGAGCCATAAAACAAACCAATTTTCATGCTGTGTATCCTCTGTTTTTATTTTTAACCAAAGTGTACTCGCTATTGATCGTTGAGCTCAAAGTTAGCGTGGTCTTGAACGGTATAATATTCCGTTGAATTAATAGATAACGAGGTTACTTTTTAGTGCAAATATCCTATCATGCGCTGAGTACTGTGTTTTTATCCATGTATTTAAACCGTCTTATGACACAGCTTATGATGAGGTAAAAATGGTAACCGACGATGTTATTATTGAACGCTTTCTTGATGCGATGTGGATGGAACGAGGGTTATCCGACAATACTCTTGCCTCTTATCGTAATGATTTAAAAAAATTACAACAATGGATGCAGCAACAAGCGATTACTGTTTCTCACGCCTCGGTTGATGATTTACAACGTTATCAATTATGGCTGTTTGATCAAAACTATAAGCAAACATCACGCGCACGTATGGTGTCGGCGATTCGACGTTTATTTCAATATTTATACCGTGAGAAAGTACGGATTGATGATCCGAGTGCCATGTTAGTAACGCCTAAGTTACCTAAACGGTTGCCAAAAGATCTCAGTGAAGCACAAGTCGATGCGTTATTAGAAGCCCCCGATGTTAATGATCCACTTGAACTTCGTGATAAAGCGATGCTGGAATTGTTATATGCCACTGGGCTTCGTGTGACCGAATTAGTTACATTAACCATGGATAAAGTCAGCTTGCGCCAAGGTGTGGTGAGAGTGACCGGTAAAGGTGATAAAGAACGCTTAGTGCCGATGGGGGAGAATGCTGTTGATTGGATTGAACAGTTTATTGAAAGTGGGCGCCCCGTATTATTAGGCGAGAAAAGCTCAGATGTGCTATTTCCGAGTCGCCGAGCACGTCAAATGACGCGTCAAACATTCTGGCATCGAATTAAATATTATGCGGTATTAGCCGGGATTGATGCCGATACATTATCACCCCATGTCATGCGCCATGCTTTTGCTACCCATTTACTTAATTACGGCGCTGATTTGCGTGTGGTACAAATGTTGCTTGGCCATAGTGATCTCTCTACAACCCAAATTTATACTCATGTTGCCACTGAAAGATTGAAACAATTACACCAAAGTCACCATCCTCGTGCATAATTATGAGATGTTGTTAGCTAAAATTAGCGATAATATTTGTATTTAGGGATACTTCATTTATGCTGCGCGGATAAAAATAATAGCGCAATTGAAACTATTTAGTCGAAATCTCGGTCTGTTTTATATCGAGATTGTCATCATTTGAAAAGGGATAACAAGATGCATTTTATTCGTCGCACCGTGCTAGCCACTACTATTGCACTCACTGCTTTTTCTGCGGTAGCAAAGCCTGACGTAACGGCTATCACCAAGCAACTATCAACCATTGGTTTAACGCCAAGCTCAATTACGGCTTCGCCAATGGCGGGTGTAAATGAAGTTGTGACTGAACGTGGTGTTGTTTATACCTCTGATGACGGACAATATTTTCTAGCGGGTCATTTATACCAAAACACGGGGGCTGAACCTGTGAATTTAACTGAGCAAAAAATGGCACAGTTAAACAAAGCTAAATTAGCGGGAATGGATAAAGACATGATTGTTTATCCAGCTAAAAATGAAAAATATGTGGTAACCGTGTTTACTGATACTAGCTGTGGTTATTGCCGTAAATTGCATAATGAAATGCAAGGTTATAATGATGCTGGCATTACGGTACGTTACCTTGCTTTCCCTCGCGGTGGTGAGCGTTCAAGTAACTTCAATCAAATGAGTGCTATTTGGGGAGCGAAAGATCGTGTTAAAGCTATGCATGATGCAAAGAACGGTACTTTTGATGAATCAAAAATCACCCCTCGTCCTGATTTAGTGATGGAACAATACCAATTAGGTGTTGCGATGGGCGTGAATGGTACCCCTGCAATCGTGCTTGAAGATGGCACTATGATTCCAGGTTACCAACCGCCAGCAGCATTACTGCAATTATTGGATAGCAAAGCGAAAAGCTAATTACGACCATTAATTAACATTGGTCATCGTGGATAAAAGCCTGATAGTGATATCAGGCTTTTTTGTTGGCGGTGATTTGGTTAAGATGAAAAGATAATCATTCCACTAAAGAAGCCGTTATTATGATAGAAATCAAACGTCGTCCTGTTGTCGATCCTCAAGGCTTCTCGAATGAGATCCCCGCTATTTTACAACGCATTTATGCGAGCCGTGGCATTACAAATGATGCAGAACTTGAACGCGGCGCGAAAGGATTACTTAATTATAATCAGCTTTATGGTATGGCTGATGCAGTAACATTATTAGTTACCGCACTTACCAATAATACTCGCATTATAATTGTGGGTGACTTTGATGCCGATGGTGCCACCAGTTCTGCATTATCAGTGTTGGCGTTGAAAATGTTGGGGTGTCGCAATGTTGATTACCTAGTGCCAAATCGTTTTGATGATGGTTATGGTCTTAGTCCTGAAGTGGCGCAGCAAGCGATTGATCGTGGTGCAGAACTTATCATGACGGTGGATAATGGCGTCTCTTCGATTGCTGGTGTGGCAGCAGCAAAGGCACAAGGGGTACAAGTGCTGGTTACTGATCATCACCTACCAGGGGACTGTTTACCTGCTGCTGATGCGATGGTGAATCCTAACCTTGATCAATGCGGTTTTCCCTCAAAAGCATTATGTGGGGTTGGGGTCGCGTTTTATTTGATGCTGGCTTTACGAGCAGAACTGCGTAATAACGGTTGGTTTGAACAACAAGCGCTGGCCGTGCCTAATTTAGCTGAACTGCTTGATTTAGTGGCACTGGGTACGGTTGCTGATGTGGTGGCTTTAGATGGTAATAACCGCATTCTCGTCCATCAAGGTTTACAACGTATTCGTGCTGGTAAATGCCGCCCTGGTATTCAAGCATTAATCGAAGTGGCTAATCGTGATCCTGCTCGATTAGTGGCGAGTGATCTTGGCTTTGCACTTGGGCCGCGAATTAATGCTGCAGGACGATTAGACGATATGTCATTCGGAGTGGAGTTACTGCTGTGTGACAATATTCAAGCAGCACGACGTATGGCGTCAGAGCTTGATGCGCTTAATCAAACTCGTAAAGAAATAGAACAAGGGATGAAAGAAGAAGGTCTCGCGATTTGTGAACGGTTACAGTTTAATCAGCAAGATATGCCTTATGGTTTAGTGCTGTTTCAACGTGATTGGCATCAAGGGGTGATCGGTATTTTAGCCTCGCGGATCAAAGATAAATATCATCGCCCAGTGATTGCTTTTGCTGATGCAGGCAACGGTGAAATTAAAGGATCTTGTCGCTCTATTGTCGGATTACATATGCGCGATGTGTTAGATGTGGTTGATACACAACATCCTGGTATGATTTTAAAATTTGGTGGTCACGCGATGGCGGCTGGATTGACCATCCCTGAGTCTCAATTGGACGCCTTCAGTCTCGCTTTTGATGCCGCAGTACGTAAAGTGTTAGATGAAGATGCATTGCAAGGTGTATTACTCAGTGATGGTGAACTACAACCCCATGAACTAACGCTTGAGACTGCTGAAATATTACGCGCAGGTGGGCCATGGGGACAACAATTTCCTGAACCGACGTTTGATGGTTCGTTTCGATTATTACACCAAAAGCTGGTGGCAGGAAAACATCTAAAAATGATGGTTGAGCCGTTAGCGGGGGGAAGTGTGATCGATGCGATAGCATTTAATGTTGATCTTAAACGGTGGCCAGATGCTTCAGTACAGCAAATTGAATTGGTGTATCGCCTCGATGTTAATGAGTTTCGCGGCAATCGTAGCGTGCAATTGATGGTTGAACATTTAGCTGCAAAATAATGCCAGCATGAGAACTTAGCCGAAAGTGGTGAGGATCTTGGCGTCGACAGCCTAGATTGTCACCATATTTCGATTAATTTTCTGATAACCTTTCACTCCCCCTGTATATTCTATCTACAATTCGATAGAATCTTGCGGTTATGTCCATTTCGGTAATGAAGCGTGGCGATGTTCGAAATTAATCCTATTAAAAACCGACTTGAGGATGTGTCAGCACGTACTGACATCCTTAGGGGGTACCTTTGACTATGATGCTAAAAAAGAGCGTCTAGAAGAGGTCAATGCAGAGTTAGAGCAACCAGATGTATGGAGTGAACCTGAACGCGCTCAAGCGTTAGGTAAAGAACGTGCAGCACTGGAAGCGGTAGTTGAAACGATTGACTTATTAGACCAAGGCGTTGAAGACGTTGCGGGTCTACTTGAGTTAGCGGTTGAAGAAGACGATCAAGAAACCTTTGATGAGATTGAACCTGAGTTAGCTGAGCTTGAAGCTAAGTTAGCTAAGTTAGAATTTCGTCGAATGTTTGCTGGTGATCATGATAGTTCTGATTGCTATCTTGACCTTCAAGCAGGTTCTGGTGGTACTGAAGCACAAGATTGGACATCAATGATGCTCCGCATGTATTTGCGTTGGGCTGATGCCAAAGGCTTTAAGAGCGAGATCATTGAAATTTCTGATGGCGATGTTGCCGGTCTGAAATCTGTCACAGTACGTATTAGCGGTGAGTATGCTTATGGTTGGTTACGTACCGAAACAGGTGTTCACCGTTTAGTGCGTAAATCACCATTTGACTCAGGCGGCCGTCGTCATACTTCGTTCGCATCAGCATTTGTGTATCCAGAAATTGATGACAATATCGTTATTGATATCAATCCTTCTGATTTACGTATTGACGTATACCGCGCATCAGGTGCGGGTGGTCAGCACGTAAACACCACTGAATCTGCGGTACGTATTACACACTTACCAACAAACCTTGTTGTACAGTGTCAGAACGATCGCTCTCAGCATAAGAACAAAGATCAAGCAATGAAGCAATTAAAAGCGAAATTGTTTGAATATGAAATGCAGAAGCAAAATGCTGAAAAGCAAGCCAGTGAAGATACCAAATCAGACATTGGCTGGGGCAGTCAAATCCGTTCTTATGTATTGGATGACTCCCGCATAAAAGATTTACGTACTGGGGTGGAAAATCGAAACACCCAAGCAGTATTGGACGGTGATTTAGACCGTTTTATTGAAGCTAGCTTGAAATCAGGTCTTTAACCGAATTTCAGTAAAATTTTAAGGGATACCCCATGACTGACCAAGTACAAGATGAGAATAAACTGATTGCTGAACGTCGTGCTAAATTAGACATGATCCGCAAAGGTTGTAAAGCAAATGGCCACCCAAATGATTTCCGTCGTGATAGCTTAGCGGCAGATCTAGAAGCAAAATACGGTGAGATGACTAAGGAAGAGCTTGAACAAGCCGGTCATGTGTTTGCAATCGCTGGCCGTGTAATGGCTAAGCGTGGTCCTTTCCTTGCAATTCAAGATGTATCTGGCCGTATTCAGGCTTATGCATCTAAAGATGTTCAGAAAGAGCTAAAAGAAAAATATTCTGGTCTAGATATCGGTGACATCATCGGTGTTAAAGGGGCGCTACATAAATCTGGTAAAGGTGATCTTTACATCGAAATGGATAGCTACGAGTTGCTAACAAAAGCACTGCGTCCATTACCAGAGAAATTCCATGGTTTAACTGACCAAGAAATGCGTTACCGTCAACGTTATGTTGATCTGATTGTAAATGACGATTCTCGTCGTGCATTTATCATTCGTTCAAAAGTGGTTTCAGCGATCCGTAATTTCATGGTAACAAAAAACTTCATGGAAGTTGAAACGCCAATGATGCACGTGATCCCTGGTGGTGCAACAGCACGTCCATTTGTGACTCACCATAATGCATTAGACATCGACATGTACCTACGTGTTGCGCCTGAGCTTTACCTTAAGCGTCTAGTGGTTGGTGGTTTTGAGCGTGTATTTGAAATTAACCGTAACTTCCGTAATGAAGGTCTATCTCCACGTCATAACCCTGAATTCACTATGATGGAATTCTACATGGCGTACGCTGATTACCATGATCTAATGGATCTTACTGAAGAAATGCTAAGCAGCGTTGCGATTGACGTTCTAGGTTCTTCAAAAATGCCTTATGGTGAGTTTGAAGTTGAATTTGCTGGCCCTTACGCGCGTATCAGCATGCTAGATGCGATCAAGCAATACAACCCAGATCATGCAGAAATCCAAGCATTAACTTACGAAGGCGTTGCTGATCGTGAGCTAATGGTTAAGATTGCTAAGTCTGTGCATGTTGATGTTGAAAGCTTCTGGACGTGTGGTCAGTTATTAGAAGAGATCTTTGGCGAAACCGCTGAACCTCAACTAATGCAACCAACATTCATTACTGAATACCCAGCAGATATCTCACCACTTGCTCGTCGTAACGATGAAAACCCATTCATTACTGATCGTTTTGAATTCTTCATCGGTGGTCGTGAAGTAGCGAATGGTTTCTCTGAGCTTAACGATGCTCAAGACCAAGACCAACGCTTTAAAGCACAAGTTAATGCTAAAGATGCGGGTGATGATGAAGCTATGTACTATGATGCAGACTACATTACTGCGCTAGAGCATGGTTTACCGCCAACAGCAGGTCAAGGTATCGGTATTGACCGTTTAGTAATGCTATTTACTAACACACATACAATTCGTGACGTTATTTTGTTCCCGGCAATGCGCCCACAACTAAATAATTAATCGTGTCGTAATATAAAAAAACCATCGCCTAATGCGGTGGTTTTTTTTTGTCTCGAAAAAAGAGTCAAAAAAGCGACAAATAGCGATTTGTTTTATAAAAATTCGAGTTACATCAACAGATTATATTACCAAAACCACATTATACTAAACAAGTTGCACTTGTTCGTATATTATTAATAAAGCAGTTGTTAAATACCACTAAAGAGATAATTGCGTTATTAATGGAGGGAAGAATGACTATCGGGATGGTAAAAAAAGCTAAGGCTGTTATTCCTAATACCTTAGTTATTTTTGGCGGTAATAATCAGCAGTGGTTACCAGCAATGGAAAGTGCTGGTTGGTTATGTCATCGTTGTTATGATTTACGAACAGCAGAAACATTACTGTTAGAAATCGGCCCTTGCATTGGTGTTGTTGACCTTAGCCATGATGATTTTAGTATTCATAGCTTTTCTGCAATGGTAAATCGTAATAAACAAGTACGCTGGATTGCGATAGTGCGTGATGAGCAACTTGCCAATGAAGCGATAGGCCAATTTATCGTTAATTTCTGTCTTGATTATTTTTCAGTCCCCGTTCCGCCAGAGCGATTATTACAAACGATCGGCCATCAGATTGGTATGCTTAATTTAGAGCGTAAGGTATGGCCACAATTAGGTAATTTTGGCCAGCAAGGGCTACAAGGCTCTACGGCAGTGATGAAAAAATTGCGCGATCAAGTAAAGCGGATTGCATTAAGTGATGTCTCTGCTGTGATTAGTGGTGAAATTGGAACCGGAAAAATATTAGTTGCTGATGCTATTTTTAAAGCTTCAGCGCGTGCAAAACAGCAGGTAATACGGGTTAACTGTGAAACCATGACCGCTGATTGGATAATAGAGACAGAACATGGTCCCCAATCTGTTTTTGAAGCGGCCAATAATGGGGTGTTAGTGCTTGAAGAGTTTACCCTATTAACAGACGCTTGCCAGCAATCTCTGTATCAAGTGTTAGCTGAAGGGAGTTACTACGACCCTGATGGTAATGCGATTGCCGTTGATATGCGGGTTATCTCAGTAACACATCACTCGCTTGATAATCTGGTGACATTAGCGACGTTACGACGTGAGTTATATTTCCGCTTAAATGTCGTTTCTATTACTGTGCCGCCGCTACGTGAGCGCAGTGATGATATTATTTTCTTGGCTGAGTTTTTATTATTAAAATATGCACGTCAATATAACAGCGTCGCTAAATACTTATCTGAACAGGCGCAAGCGATGTTATTACAATATCCATGGCCGGGTAATGTGCAGGAGCTTATTTGCCAAATAAAGCGGGCAGTATTGCTTGCGGAAAATAAATGCATTGAAGCGGATCAGTTAGATATTCCTCGCGTAATTGACGATAAATTAAGTTTAAAAAAAGTGCGTGAAGAATCTGAGCGAAATGCATTATTAACCGTATTAGAAAATAATAAAGGGCAGATATCAGCAGCGGCACGTGAACTTGGTGTCTCACGTGCGACGATGTATCGTTTATTAAATAAGCATCAATTAATTCCACCACCGCGGTGTTTTCGTCAAAGTCACGCCTGATTAATCTATTGGAATCAATATGACTAAATAAAATGCCGTTGCAGCAATTGCGCGGTAAATTGTTTTTTTAAGTAGAAGCCACGCGGTAAGGTTTTAATCGGTTGACCATTTGCGCCATAAGCTTCGGTGAGGACTTTACTGTTGGCGGCTTTTGGGCGTAATTGCAGTACTTCACCATGACGGGCGGTGATGGTTTCTACTTGCCCTAACACGATCATATCCATTAACTCTTCCCAATCTTGCTGTAGTTGTGCTTCTTCTTCGGCACTCGGACTCCACAGTAATGCTGAACCAACATGGCGATCTTCAAGTGGAATATCCCGCTCTCCTTCGACGGGGACCCACAATACCCGTGCCAGTTTTTGTCTGATATGACTGCTGTGCCATTGTAAGCCTTGCACTCCAATCAAAGGGGCAACACAAACAAACGTTGTCTCAAGTGGCTTCCCCTGATAACTGATCGGTATGGTTTTTAGTTCTATGCCGAGCTCAATAAAATCGGGAACCGGTTTACTGCCCGCCGTTGCACCGAGGTGCCATTCTAATAATTGACCAACCCAACCTTTATCACGTTTAAGATCCGGAGGGGGAATGATGCCCGCGATTGCGGCTAATTCACCAAGAGTCATGCCAGCCAATTGTTGGGCTCGATTGAGTAATTCAGCTTCTGTTTTTGGCGTTGAACGGATGATTTTTATATTCATAAAGTGTCGTGATAGTCAGTTATATTCAATTTTTTATCGCAATTAATACTATCATATTCGTATGGGTTGGTGGATGAGGATCGGTGTTGATCATTGGTAGTGAATGTTGATTGTGGTTGATCATTGCTGCTGAATAGGCGTTGTAGCAGGGGTTGAGGCTTTTATCTTTGATGACAGGTCGATGTTATTTAATACGAAGTTTAAAATAAAAAGATATCCACAGCTTTTTTTTTGAAAATATTTCATAATAGTATAACTGAGTATTTATACAGTAATAAGTTGTAAAAATAACCATTATGATGCGGTGTTGTTCACAGTGAGGAGGCGGTAATTGTGGGTAACGTCATTATTGGTTGATATTTAACCGATCGTTTTTTGGTGATGTGAAAGTTGTCTTTATTTTATTTTATTATAGAGGTGAATTGGTTTTATATTGATGTTTTTAATGATAAAAATAAAAATTAATTCAATTATAGTGATGCGTGACTAAGGTGTCGTTTGTTACTAAAATCGGCTTTTTTTAGGTTTCTGCACAAATCTATCCACAGAAAGAGTGAATAAATGTGGGACATGTCTCATTTGGCTGTCTGTAAAGTAATCAGTGTGCAAAGTTATCCAGAATCTGGTTTTTATTGTGTAAAACTCGGCGATATTGATGAATGTTTGTTTACCGATCACGTCTACTATGAAAAAATCACTATTAATAGATATTTATACTTGAGGTCGTCCAGTGATTGATGGCGATGGATACCGCCCTAATGTAGGGATCGTTATCTGCAATGGCCATGGCCAGGTATTTTGGGCTCGACGATATGGACAACATTCTTGGCAATTTCCGCAAGGTGGCATTGATGAAGGTGAAACCCCTGAGCAAGCTATGTACCGTGAATTGTATGAAGAAGTAGGATTAACCAAAAAAGATGTCAGGATAATTGCGTCAAGCCGACACTGGTTACGTTATAAATTACCGAAGCGTCTTGTGCGGTGGGATTCAAAACCTGTTTGTATCGGTCAAAAGCAAAAGTGGTTTTTGCTGAGTTTGGAATGCGATGAGTCCAAGGTCAATATGCAGCGTGGTGTAACACCTGAGTTTGATGGTTGGCGCTGGGTAAGTTATTGGTACCCAGTAAGGCAAGTTGTCTCTTTTAAGCGTGACGTATATCGTCGAGCATTAAAGGAGTTTGCAGCTGTTGCAATGCCATTTAAAGAATGGAAAGAACGTAAATTTAAGCGCATTAAAAAACGTAATTAGCAAGTCGAGGTTATTGGCTCACAGGGAACAATTAAAGGCTCGTTATGCTGACACAGCTAAGAGAAATTGTTGACAAGGTTGTCAGCGCCCACACATTGATTGATGCATTGGATCAATTAGTTTCCAATACTACTTTGGTAATGAAAACCGATTGTTGTTCGGTGTACATTGCCGATCATCAGCGTCAGGTTTATACCCTGATGGCGACACAGGGATTGAATAAATCTCGACGACGCATTAGCTTACGCTTTGATCAAGGATTAGTAGGATTAGTGGGTCAACGAGCTGAGCCATTAAATGTTGCAGATGCTCGAGTACATCCCCGCTTTAAACATTTACCAGGGATCGGAGAGGAATCTTTTCGATCTTTTTTTGGTACTCCCATTATTCATCAACGCCAAGTTCTCGGCGTTATTGTTGTCCAGCAGCGCGAGCAACGTGAATTTACCGAAAGTGAAGAGTCTTTTTTAGTTACGCTAGCAGCTCAGTTGGCGGGTATTTTAGCGCATGCGAAAGCACAAGGGATGTGGTTTGAAAAAGGCCACCGATTGCACCTCACGGGATCAGCTGCATCAACTGGGGTCGCGATTGCCAAAGCATGGTGGGATGACACACAGCCATTATTAGAGCATGTGGCGCCAGCATCATGTTTAGACTGCCATGCTGAACAAGAACGCTTAACCATTGCGATAGATTCTGCGGGTAAAGAATTTCGACGGTTGCGAAAGCGGTTTGATAGCGACTTACAAAAAGAAACTCTCGCCATTTTTGACTTATTTAGTCACCTGCTTAATGATCCTTTGTTACGTAAGGATCTTAAACATCATATAGCTGGAGGGGATCAAGCCGAATGGGCTGTACGGCAAGTGGTTGAAACATATTCAAACCGTTTTGCTAACATGAAAGATCTTTACCTTAAAGAGCGCGCGCGTGATATTCGTGAGTTAGGACAAAGGCTATTATATTTTTTATGTGATGATAAGCCTAATGAACAACAATGGGATGAACCGATTGTCTTGTTGACTCGTGAATTAACGGCGGCAATGTTAGCCACTGTACCTGCTGGAAAACTAGCAGCAGTGGTTGCTCAAGAAGGCGCGGCTAACTCTCATGCCGCCATTTTATCGCGAGCATTAGGTATTCCGACCATCATGGGAGTCGATTTTACACCTCAAACTGTACACAACAATTTGGTGGTGGTTGATGGTTATCGTGGCGATTTACTGGTTAACCCTAATCGGCATGTGTTGGCTGAGTATCGTCGTTTATTGCGTGAAGATGATGAGCTTGAAAAGATCGTTGAATGCGATCAACAGCAACATGCAGTAACCAAAGATCAGCAGCGGATCATGGTACATATTAATGCCGGATTAAGTGCTGATTCACATTTAGCATTAAACAAAGGCATTGATGGGGTGGGTTTATACCGCACTGAAGTGCCGTTTTTGCTACAACGCAGTTTTCCTTCCGAAGAAGAACAAATTAACCAGTATCGTGCAATTTTGCACACTTACCCCGATCAACCCGTGGTGATGCGAACATTAGATATTGGTGGCGATAAACCATTACCTTATTTATCCATTGAAGAAGATAACCCGTTTCTTGGTTGGCGTGGCATTCGGTTTACGCTTGATCATCCTGAAATATTTATGATTCAAGTACGTGCCATGCTGCGAGCTAGTATTGGGCTGACTAATTTAGATATTTTATTGCCGATGATTTCGGGGATAAATGAACTCGATGATGCTAAAGCCATAATTGAACGAGCATATACCGATGTCGCTCAAACGGCATTAGCGGCAGGACAACAGCTGCATAAGCCTCGAATTGGGATCATGATTGAAGTGCCGTCGATGTTATATCAATTGCATGCTTTAGTTGGACGGGTCGATTTTATATCAGTGGGGAGTAATGATTTAACCCAATATTTATTGGCTGTTGATCGTAATAATGCGCGGGTAGCGAATGTCTATGATGCGCTTCATCCTGCAGTTTTACATGCCTTAAAACATATTGTCGATAGTGCTAAACGGTATCAATTACCTGTGTGTGTCTGTGGTGAGTTGGCGGGCGATCCTGTTGGAGCGGTGTTGTTAGTCGGTATGGGATATCGTTCGTTGAGTATGAATGCGCGTAATGTCGCGAAAATTAAATATATTTTACGGCATATTAATGGTTCAGATATGACATCATTAGCAACTCAGGCGCTACAAGTTGATGTTGCTGATGATGTTCGTCAATTAACGACAGCATTTATTGAACAATATCAGCTGGGTGGTTTTATTCGTGCAGGTAATAAATAACGGTGGTGTAGTGTGAAAAAATGTGTGGGTGATTATGATGCATGAAAGCGTGATGTGGCTGTTTTTGATGTGTTTAATCTTAGGCTCCGTTGTCGGTTTATTAGCTGGATTATTGGGCATTGGCGGTGGTTTGCTGGTGGTACCAGCATTGGTATGGTTGTTACCGCAAATAGGTATTGAGCCAGCAATGTTAATGCATATTGCACTTGCAACTTCACTCGCAAGTATCGTAATGACATCAATGGCTTCTGCCCGCAATCACTTTAGATTGGGAAATGTTGATTTTTCAGTAGTTAAAGTGTTGGCGCCTGGCATTATTATTGGTGGCCTTGGCGGCAGTGTGGTGGCGGAATTAGTGCCTGCGCAGTATTTGCCAAAAGTGTTTGCAGTGATCGTATTGCTGCTTGCTCTACAAATGATGTTATCGTTGCGAGTTACCCATTCTCGACCACTTCCGAGTCCGCTGGCATCAGCGATTGGCGGCGGTGTAATTGGCTTATTATCTAGTTTAGCGGGTATTGGTGGCGGGTCATTAACTGTGCCGTATTTAAGCTATTTTGGCATTGAAATGCGACGAGCTATTGGTTCGGCTTCACTGGTTGGGTTCTTGATTGCCATTTCGGGCATGATTGGTTTTATTTTTGCTGGTGTCGGTAGTGCCGATTTACCGGCATATAGCCTGGGCTATGTATATTTACCTGCATTAGTAGGGATTGCCGCCACTTCAATGATGACCACGCGCTATGGTGCGGCATTGGTGACGCGTTTACCAACAGCAACGCTTAAAAAGCTGTTTGCGATACTGCTGCTTATTATCAGTATTAAAATGTTCTTGAGTTGATATCGGCTAGATTTAATTTTGTTATCTTCTGATAGAATTAAGAGTAACGACTTTTCGACGCCTAGCTTTTGCTGGGCGTCATTAATTTAACGGGTAGGATAAATGAAACAGTACTTGGCGTTGTGTCAGCGGATCGTTGATGACGGTGTGTGGATTGAAAATGAACGAACTGGCAAACGTTGCCTGACAGTGATTAATGCTGATTTAACCTATGATGTTGCTAATAATCAGTTTCCACTAATTACTACCCGTAAAAGTTTTTGGAAAGCCGCGATTGCTGAATTGCTAGGTTACTTACGCGGTTATGATAACGCGGCACAATTTCGTGCTATTGGTTGTAATACGTGGAATGCCAATGCCAATGATAACCAAGCATGGCTCGATAATCCGCACCGTAAAGGCGCAGATGATATGGGGCGCGTTTATGGCGTTCAAGGTCGTCGCTGGCAAAAAGCCGATGGTACAGTCATTGATCAATTGAAAAAGATTGTTGATGATTTAACCAAAGGCATTGATGATCGTGGTGAAATTCTGACGTTTTATAATCCAGGTGAGTTTGATATGGGTTGTTTGCGTCCATGTATGCATACCCACACGTTTTCATTGTTAGGGGATACGTTGTATCTCACCAGTGCTCAACGTTCTTGCGATGTGCCGTTAGGGCTTAATTTTAACCAAGTCCAAGTATTTACTTTGTTGGCGTTAATGGCGCAAATTACGGGTAAAAAACCAGGTCAGGCTTACCATAAAATTATTAATGCTCATATTTATGAAGATCAATTACCATTAATGCGCGATGAGCAACTAACCCGTACACCATTTGCATCACCACAATTAATTATTAACCCTAAGATCACTTCGTTAGAAGATTTAGAAACATGGGTAACCTTAGATGATTTTGAGGTGGTGGGTTATGAGCATCATGCGCCAATTCAATACCCATTTTCAGTATAACAATACGATTATCTAGCTCGATGATCATAATTTATTGATGGTGAATTAGAGATAACAAAAAGCCCCGCACAATTACTTGTGCGGGGCTTTTTATTTTGTGCTATTTAACTTAGCGTAACGATTAAGCAGTAAACGCTAGGATTGAACCTGGGATTGCAATGAACACTAGGCCAAGGTAACCCGCAACAGCGGCTTTATTCTTCGTTGCTAAATCGCTAAGGAAGAACGCGCACTTAAGTGGAATTTCACGTAAGAACGGTACGCCGTAAATCAATACTGTCGCTAACACGTTAAAGCATAAGTGCACCAGTGCAATCTGTAGTGCAAACACTGAATGTTCGCCTGATACTGCCGTTGCTGCTAGTAGAGCTGTGATACACGTACCGATATTTGCACCAAGGGTAAACGGGTAAACTTCACGTACTGTTAATACACCTGTACCAACAAGAGGTACCATCAAACTTGTTGTTGTTGATGATGACTGCACAAGTACGGTTACCGCAGTACCAGAAGCAATACCATGTAATGGACCACGACCGATTGCGCTCTTTAGAATATCACGTGCACGACCTACCATTAGGCCTCGCATTAGGCGACCCATTAACGTGATAGAGACAAAAATTAACGCAATACCTAGAACGATCAGACCAAAACCACCGTTATGACCAAATACTTCTAGTGGACCTTTTACTAAATCAACGGCTGGTTGCGTTAACGGCTTCATGAAATCCATGCCGTTCATGCTCATGTCACCCGCTTTTAAGAACGGTGACACTAACCAACCTGATAACTTATCAAGAATACCAAACATCATTTCCAATGGTAGGAAAATGGCAACCGCTAATAAGTTAAAGAAATCGTGTACCGTCGCACTTGCAAATGCGCGGCGGAATTCTTCTTTACAACGAGCGTGACCTAAACTAACTAATGTATTTGTTAATGTGGTGCCAATGTTAGCACCCATTACCATTGGAATAGCCGTTTCGACAGGTAAACCACCCGCCACAAGACCAACGATAATTGAGGTTACTGTACTTGATGATTGAATAAGTGCGGTAGCAATCAGACCAATCATTAAGCCTGCAACAGGGTGAGAGGCAAACTCAAATAATGTTTTTGCTTGTTCGCCTACAGACCATTTAAAGCCGCCGCTGACCATAGATACAGCAACGAGTAACAAATATAGCATGAACGCTAGGTTGGCCCAGCGGACCCAACGCATAGAGCTGAACTTAGATGCAGCAGTAGTGGCTTGGGTAGTCATAATCATTTCTCCATGACAGGAATATGTCGTTTTGGTGTCATTTTGTTGAAATCTGCGTGAATAGTAGTTTGGTTATATTTCAGAAATATTACACTGAGTGTCATAAATGGATATTTGTTTGGGGTTTGTCAGGGAAATGAGAGGGCAACCGATTAAATTATACAATGTCAGGTTGCATTAATATGCCCTAGTAGATTGTTTCTAATTGGTTTTTAATAGTTTTCAATATTTTTTGTTTTTAGCGTTAAAAATTACAAAAATATACTTATTAAAAGTAAAATTTTGCGATTTATTTTGTTTTTAGTATAAAGATAATGAAAAACGACAACTTAACAGTACGGATATAGTAGCGCTATAACCACAACCTTTCGGTTTTACCGAGTATTTATATCTATACAAACGATTTTTCAGTTAGTAAGACTGCCGTTTACACTAAATTTAATTGAGATGACCAAGTATTTAGCTAACCTATAAGTTAGGGTTGCTTGGATCGCGTGAACAATATAGTTAAAGGAGTAACGGTTGATGACCGATGCTATTCGTAAGTTTCTTAAATTAGAATCAGCTGGCGGTATTATTCTTATTATCGCCGCATTAATTGCAATGGTTATTGCTAACTCACCATTGGCATCGTTATATACCGATACGCTACATAGCTATATTGCAGGATTATCAGTAGCACATTGGATCAATGATGGTCTGATGGCGATTTTCTTTTTCTTGATTGGATTAGAAGTGAAGCGTGAGCTGATTGAAGGTGCGCTAAATACTAAAGAAAAGGCTATTTTTCCTGCTATTGCTGCGGTGGGCGGTATGATTGCCCCTGCGTTAATCTATACCGCATTTAATTACGGCGATCCAATGGCAGTTAAAGGCTGGGCGATTCCAGCGGCAACCGATATTGCTTTTGCATTGGGTGTGATGGCATTACTGGGTAACCGTGTTCCGGTAAGTCTAAAAGTGTTCTTATTAGCATTAGCCATCATTGATGACTTAGGCGTGATTGTTATTATCGCTTTATTCTATAGTTCTGATTTATCAACTATTGCGCTCACCGTGGCCTTTGCTGCAACAGCGACACTGGTTATTATGAACCTGAAGAATATCACCAGCATTCCACTGTACTTAATTGTCGGTGCTATTTTATGGTTCAGCGTGCTGCAATCAGGTGTTCACGCCACATTAGCAGGTGTTGTGTTAGGTTTTGCAGTGCCATTAGCGGGCAAAGATGGCCGTACAGATACCCATTCACCGCTTAAAACAATTGAGCATGCATTACACCCTTATGTTGCTTTCTTAATCTTGCCATTATTTGCATTTGCAAATGCGGGAATTTCATTAACAGGGGTATCACTGGCAAGCCTATCGTCAATGTTACCTGTGGGTATTGCAGCTGGATTATTTATTGGTAAACCTGTCGGCATATTTACTGCATGTGTTATTGCAGTGAAAACAGGATTAGCTAAATTACCAGATGGAATTAACTTTAAGCATATTTTTGCAGTGTCAGTACTGTGTGGCATCGGTTTTACCATGTCGATCTTTATTTCATCACTGGCATTTGTTGGTGCAGACGAGAGTTTTGCAACTTATTCACGACTTGGAATCTTATTAGGTTCAACAGTTGCCGCTGTCGTTGGTTACATAATGTTGAGTAAAACACTACCTAAATCAGAGGTGTAATATGAAAACGTTGCTAGTTATTATCACGTGTTTATTTTCACTACCCAGTGTTGCTGCAGATTATCAGCAGTGTATTAATGGCGATCGTTCTGAGTTATGCCAAGCGTACTTACAAGGAATTAACGACGCTAAAGCGACAGTCGTTAAAACAACGACAGTTGATAATGAAAGTACATTTCGTCAACGAGCATTAGAACAGCGTGGCGGCGAACGAGTACGTAACTTAGAACGACAGCAACGTTAATTACAATTTAAATACGATCTTGGTTTGATTTTATTGTAATTTATGCCGTCAAAGATTGAACAGCCCAGAGGCACAGCGTAAGCTTTGCCGCTGGGTTTTTTTATTTAAAATAGCGGCAATGTCTCACTTAAATTATAACCATCTTTATTATTTTTGGATGGTCTGCAAGCAAGGTTCAGTAACGAAAGCTGCTGATGCATTATTTCTAACCCCACAGACGGTGACGGGTCAGATTCGATCATTAGAAGATCGCCTCAAAGGTAAGCTAACTAAACGCGTTGGACGTAATATTGAACCAACAGAGCTTGGTCAATTAGTGTTTAAATATGCTGATAAGATGTTTGATTTAAGCTATCAAATGCTCGATCGTATTAATTACACTCAACGTGATAACCAATTATTTGAAGTGGGCGTGGCTGATGCGTTGTCAAAACGGTTAGTGAGTCAAGTGTTGTTAGAAGGCATTCCTAACGATCAACGCATTCAATTAAGTTGCTTTGAATCAACCCACGAAATGTTGCTAGAGCAGTTATCTCAACATAAATTGGACATGATTTTATCGGATTGTCCGGTGAGCTCGACCCAAAATCCAGGTTTATACAGTAAAAAATTGGGTGAATCAGCGATGAGTTTTTTTTGTACCGACGATTTATCTGATGCAGATTTTCCGGCGTGTATTGAAGATTATAAGTTGTTGGTACCTAGTCGCCGTTCCGCAATGGGACGCAAATTGCATCAATGGTTTGATCAACAAGGTATTACGCCAAATATTTTAGGTGAGTTTGATGATGCTGCGCTAATGAAGGCGTTTGCCTGTTATCATAAATCGATGTTTATCGCGCCGTCTATTTATGCCGATGAATTGACTAGCAATAGTCGCCTTTATGAAGTAAAGCGAGTGACAGATATTTGCGATGAATATTTTGTTATTTTTGCTGAGCGAATGATCATGCACCCAGCAGTAAAACGCATTTGTGCCGCTGATTTTAGTACATTATTTTAATGTATTGATGATCTATTAACGCCTTATACATTTCAATTAGAAACAATAATAGTAAGGCGTTAATCGTTGCTACTATAACGGTGCTTTTGTCGTGGTAGCGTCGGTAGTGGTTTTTTCTTTCTCTTTCTCTTCTTTATCTTTGGCTGAAATTGAAATGCCGGCCGTTAAGTTATAACGCATTGCATCTTCAAACGACCAATCAACGAGCGTTAAGTCCTCACGTTTCACCAGCGTTGTAATCCCCGCGATTTGATAGCTAAGTGGAAACAATACCGGTACCCAATTTCCATCAGGTAATGCGTTTGTAAGCGGTTCTGGCGTGTCGTTAGACATAATGAACCCTACTACGTAGGTATTATTAGCTTGATGCACTAGCACGGTTTGCTGGCTCTTATTTTTATTGTCACTGCTCATCAGTGAGGCAATATCATTAATACTGCTATAAACCGTTTTAAAAAATGGAAATCGCATCAATTGGCGAATCACAAAATCATATAGCCATGCGATAGGGCTGACAGAAAAAAGTAATCCAGCAACGAACAATAAGATCAAAATGAGTAAAAAACCCGCACCTTTGAAGAGTTCGGTAATGTGAACTAGACCAAATAAAAAATTGCCTACTTCATCTAATGACTCAAAAAGTGACCAGAATAACCAAATACTTAATACTAGCGGCAGAACGTTGAACAAGCCGCGTAACAGCGTTTTTTTCATTTTATGCTCGAAGATGTGAAATAAATTCAGCTATAAAATTAACAAGATTTTGTCTCTAAATGCTAGTTTTATAGGCAATGGTTAATAAATAGACATAAAAAAACCGACCCTAAGGTCGGTTTTTTTTAATCTAGACTCATTAATTAAAATTAAAGAGCTTTGATTTTCGCTGTTAGACGAGCTTTGTGACGTGCAGCTTTGTTCTTATGGATCAGGCCTTTAGTAGCCATGCGATCCATAACAGGTTGCATTTCAGCGAAAGCTTGTGTTGCAGCTTCTTTATTACCAGCTTCAATAGCGATAATTACTTTCTTGAAGAAAGTGCGCATCATAGAACGACGGCTAGCGTTATGCTGACGACGTTTTTCTGAAGTTAGTGCACGTTTCTTAGCAGATTTGATATTTGCCAAGGGTGTAACTCCCAAATCTTGGTATGGTGACAATTTAAGGCCGAGGACTATGCCCTTAATCTTAATCATTGTCAAATGATTCGTGCAAATAACCGCCATACCAATCTAGTTGGCACTTGCGGATTAACACGGTTAATATGGCGACAGATTTTACCAGTATTTCGATTCAGAAGTCACCTTTCTGAACATCTTTTATGAGGTTTTTTTGTGAGTAAGCGTCTTTTACGCTCTGGAATGATAGTTAGCGCCATGACTTTAGTGTCTCGCGTGCTCGGTTTGGTCCGAGATGTGGTAGTGGCTAACCTCATGGGAGCAGGGGCTGCGGCCGATGTTTTTTTCTTTGCCAACAAAATTCCTAACTTTTTACGCCGTCTTTTTGCTGAAGGGGCTTTTTCGCAAGCCTTCGTACCAGTATTAACTGAATACCATGCAGCTGGCGATGTTGATCGAACCCGATTATTAATTGCACGTGCTGCAGGTACACTGGGTGGTATTGTTACCATAGTGACCTTGCTCGGGGTATTAGGATCTGGTGCCGTTACGGCATTATTTGGTTTTGGTTGGTTTTGGGATTGGATGCAAGGGACGTCTCCCGGAGCTGAAAAATTTGAGTTAGCCAGTTTATTGCTGAAAATTACTTTTCCCTATCTGTGGTTTGTGACTTTTGTAGCATTATCAGGTGCTATTTTAAACACATTGGGTAAATTTGCGATTTCATCGTTTACGCCGGTGTTTCTTAATATCGCCATTATTGGCTGTGCGGTATTTATTGCGCCTCATCTAGCCAAGCCGGAAATTGGTTTAGCACTTGGTGTTTTTATCGGTGGTTTAGTGCAGTTTTGTTTTCAATTGCCATTTTTATATCGAGAAGGGTATTTAGTTCGACCACAATGGGGCTGGAATGACCCTGGGGTGACGAAAATACGTAAATTAATGCTACCGGCACTGTTTGGTGTTTCGGTTACGCAAATCAATTTATTGCTCGATACGTTAATTGCCAGTTTTCTAATGACCGGTTCAATCAGTTGGTTATATTACTCTGATCGTTTATTAGAATTCCCGTTAGGTTTATTTGGTATTGCGATTGCCACCGTGATCTTACCTGCCTTGTCGCGTAAACATGTTGATAAATCACCTCAACAATTTGCAGATACGATGGATTGGGGAGTGCGAATGGTGTTGATCTTGGGTATTCCTGCGATGCTCGGTATGATCACCTTAGCCAAACCGATGTTGATGGTGATGTTCATGCGCGGTGAATTTGATCTTTATGATGTCAATCAAACCGCAATGTCACTGTGGGTGGTATCAGCTGGTTTACTTAACTACATGTTGATTAAAATTTTTGCCCCTGGTTATTACGCTCGTCAAGATACCAAAACGCCAGTGAAAATTGGTATTATTGCCATGGTTAGCAATATGGTCTTTAACGGTATCTTTGCACCATTTTATGGTTATGTCGGCCTTTCCATTGCGAGTGTGTTATCAGCATTGCTAAATGCAGGGTTGTTATACCGAGGTTTACATAAAGAAAATATTTACCGAGTGAGTCGCCAGACATTATTGTTTGTACTGCGATTAGTCATTGCAGGTGCAGTCATGGTCAGTGGATTATTATGGTTCAGTCCTTCTACCGAGCAATGGCTAGCGTTCCATTTATTTGAGCGTGTTGTATGGCTCTTTGGCTTGATTTTAGGCGGTAGTAGTATTTATCTGTTGTGTGCCATTGTTTTGGGTGTTCGCCCGCGTCATCTGCGTGCAGAGAGCTGATTGAAACCGCCGAGTAGTATATAATTCACCAGCGTTACGCTAAAAAGTGGTTTTTAACCGTAATGGTGGTGGATTAGTTACCGCAGTTATTAATTTTTTTGGCTGTTATTGGTCATCATATAAACAAGTGATCTTATTGTAGGATGAGCAAATAGCCTTATGAGTACTGACATAGTTAAATTACCTATGGAATTAATTCGAGGTATACCCAATATTCAGCCACGTCATCATGGTTGTGTGCTGACCATTGGCAATTTTGACGGTGTCCATCTTGGCCATCAAACGTTGCTTAAACAAGTCATAGCCAAAGCGCACTCAATGGGGTTAGCCGCCACGGTAATGACGTTTGAACCGCAACCACAAGAGCTTTTTGCGGGTAATAAAGCCCCAGCAAGGTTGACCCGTTTTCGCGAGAAATATGTAGAATTGAAAAAAGTCGGTATTGATCGATTATTGTGTGTTAATTTTAATCATCATTTTGCATCAATGACTGCTGAATATTTCGTCGAATGCTTGTTGGTAAAGCAATTGGGTGTTAAATTTCTGGTTATTGGTGATGACTTTCGTTTTGGTCAAGAGCGACGTGGTGATTTTGCGATGCTGGTGGCCGCTGGTAAGAAATACGGATTTGAAGTAATTAGTACAACAAGTTTTTGTGTTTCTGAGCAGCGAGTAAGCAGTACTGCAATTCGTCACGCTTTAGCGAATAATGAATTAGATCAAGTAGAACAAATGCTTGGTCGACCATACAGTATTCGTGGCCGTGTCTCACACGGAAGAAAATTAGGCCGTACTATCGGCTTTCCAACAGCGAATATTCCACTTAAACGTCGCGTAACACCTGTCGCAGGGGTTTATGCGGTTGAAGTATTGGGTATTACCGCCGCGCCTATTGCTGGTGTGGCTAATGTTGGCCACCGACCAACGGTAAAAGGTGTACGACAGCAACTTGAAGTACACCTATTTGATTATCAAGCGGATCTTTATGGTCGTCAGCTTGAAGTCGTGTTGCGCCATAAGTTGCGTGACGAAAAAAAATTTGAATCATTCGATGCGCTGAAATTACAAATCGAACGAGATGCTCAAGCAGCACGGGTGTGGCTGTCTGAGCGTAATAATGTCCAACTTCGCCCAAGTAACGGAATCTAGAATCCATGAGTGACTATAAAGATACCCTGAACCTGCCTGAAACAGGGTTTCCGATGCGAGGCAACCTAGCTCAACGTGAGCCTGCAATGCTTAAGCGTTGGTATGATGAAGATCTTTACGGTGAAATTCGTAAAGCTAAGAAAGGTAAAAAATCTTTCGTATTACACGATGGCCCTCCTTACGCTAACGGTGATATTCACATCGGTCACGCGTTAAACAAGATTCTTAAAGATATTATTATTAAATCAAAGACGCTTTCTGGCTTTGATTCACCGTATATCCCAGGTTGGGACTGTCACGGTCTACCAATTGAATTAATGGTAGAAAAGAAATTTGGTAAGCCGGGTCAAAAATTAACGGCAGCTGAATTCCGCGAGAAATGTCGTGCTTACGCGGCAGGCCAAGTTGAAGGTCAAAAAGAAAGTTTCATGCGTCTAGGTGTTCTAGGTGAGTGGGACAAGCCATACCGTACAATGGATTTCGGCACTGAAGCGAACATCATTCGTGCACTAGGTAAAATCGCAGATAAAGATCACCTACTTAAAGGTTTTAAACCTGTTCATTGGTGTACTGATTGTGGTTCTGCATTGGCTGAAGCTGAAGTTGAATACCAAGATAAAGTATCGCTATCTATCGACGTTAAATTTAAAGCGGTAGACGAAGCTGCGGTATTAGCGAAGTTTGGCTGTGTTGCTGACCAAGGTGAAGGCGACGTGTCGATTGTTATTTGGACAACGACACCATGGACAATGCCTGCTAACCGCGGTGTTGCTGTGAGTGCTGATCTTGAATACGCATTGGTACAAACACCTGTTACAGATGTACACACTCAACCACAACGTTTAATCGTAGCGGCAGAGCTTGTAAAAGAAGTAATGGCACGTGTTGGCTTTGAAGAGTCAGAAATCCTAGGTTTCTGTAAAGGTGAAGAATTAGAGCTAATGCGCTTTAATCACCCATTCTACAGCTTTGATGTACCAGTTGTGCTTGCTGATCACGTTACCACTGAATCTGGTACAGGTTGTGTACATACTGCACCTGGCCACGGTCAAGAAGACTTCGTGGTAGGTCAAAAATACAATCTTGAAATTGCTAACCCTGTAGGTAGTAACGGTGTTTACTTACCTGATACTGAGATCTTTGCTGGTCAACACGTATTTAAAGCAAACGAAGTGGTTGTAGATGTATTACGTGAACATGGTTCATTATTACATTTCTCTAAGATCACTCACAGCTACCCACATTGCTGGCGCCATAAAACGCCAATTATCTTCCGTGCAACGCCACAGTGGTTTATCTCAATGGAGAAAGCTGGTCTGCGTGCAAAAGCATTAGGAGAAATCAAGAGCGTACAATGGATGCCTGAGTGGGGCCAAAGCCGCATCGAAGGTATGATCGAAGGTCGCCCTGAGTGGTGTATCTCTCGTCAACGTACTTGGGGTGTGCCAATTGCCTTATTTATCCATAAAGAAACGCAAGAGCTTCACCCACAAACATCTGAGCTAATTGAAAAAGTAGCACAGCTTGTTGAGCAAAAGGGTATTCAAGCTTGGTGGGATCTAGAACTGACTGACGTAATGAGCGCAGAAGATGCAGCGATTTACGAGAAAGTACTTGATACTCTTGATGTATGGTTTGACTCAGGTGTTACCCATTTCTCTGTGGTTGATAGCCGTCCTGAATTTCATGGTCATTCAGCAGATCTTTACCTAGAAGGTTCAGATCAACACCGTGGTTGGTTCCAGTCATCATTGATTTCATCTGTAGCGATGAAAGACAAAGCCCCGTACAAGCAAGTGTTAACACACGGCTTCGTGGTTGATGGTCAAGGCCGTAAGATGTCGAAATCAGTGGGCAACGTGGTTGCACCGAAAGATGTCACTAACAAGCTTGGCGCTGATATTCTTCGTCTATGGGTTGCATCAACTGACTACACGGGTGAAGTGGCTGTTTCTGACGAAATTCTTAAGCGTTCAGCAGATGCTTACCGTCGTATTCGTAACACTGCACGTTTCTTCCTTGCTAACTTAAATGGCTTCAATCCTGAAACTGATTGTGTGCCTGTTGAAGAAATGGTTGCACTGGATCGCTGGGCTGTAGGTCGTGCAATGGCGGCTCAAGAAGAGATCGTTAAAGCATACGAAGACTACAATCTACACACAGTAACTCAGCGTTTAATGCAGTTCTGTTCAGTGGAAATGGGTTCTTTCTACTTAGACGTGATTAAAGACCGTCAGTACACAGCAAAACGTGGTGGTCATGCACAACGTAGTTGTCAAACTGCGCTTTACTATATCGTAGAAGCACTTGTTCGTTGGATGGCACCTATCATGTCATTCACAGCTGATGAAATCTGGAACGAAATGCCAGGTAAGCGTGATCAATTCGTGTTTACTGGTGAGTGGTTCGACGGTTTATTCGGTCTTGCTGAAAATGAAGAGCTAAACAACGATTTCTGGGCTGAGATTCAACAAGTTCGTGGTGCTGTGAACAAGTTACTTGAAACTGCACGTAGCGAAAAAGTTATCGGTGGTTCACTACAAGCAGAAGTAACGCTAGCTGCAAATGCAGAGCTTGCCGCTAAACTGAATAAGCTAGAAGACGAATTACGTTTTGTATTGCTAACATCAAAAGCACACGTTGTGGTTGCTGATAGCAAGCCTGAAGGCGCACAAGAAACAGATATCGAAGGATTATTTGTGACAGTGAATGCTTCTGAAGCGGCGAAGTGTGAGCGTTGTTGGCACCATGTTGCTGATGTAGGCACTATTGCTGGACACGAAGAAGTGTGTGGTCGTTGTGTAACTAACATCGATGGCGACGGCGAAGAGCGTAAATTTGCCTAATGACTAATTCAGCACCTCAGCAAGCGTTGACGCTTAAACAATCGGGTATTCGCTGGCTATGGTTAGCGATTCTGGTATTTATTATCGACAATGGCACTAAGCTATTGGTGATGGACACGATGGGCTATGGCTGGCCAAACCGGATTGAGATCACGCCGTTTTTTAATTTACTGTATGTGCACAATACTGGTGCCGCATTTAGTTTTTTAAGTAGTGCGGGTGGTTGGCAACGATGGTTGTTTGCAGCGATTGCGTTTGGTGTTTGTGGCTTATTAACATTGTGGATGCGTCGTACGCCAGTAACCAATAAAATGGCTAATATTGCGTATGCGTTGATCATTGGTGGCGCGTTAGGTAACTTATTTGATCGCCTTTACCATGGTTTTGTGGTCGATTTTCTTGATTTCTATTACGGTAGTTATCATTGGCCTGCATTTAATATTGCCGATTCAGCCATTTGTTTGGGTGCTGTATTGTTAATTCTTGATGGCTTTAAAGCTGATAAAGCAGTTAAAGCTCACTAAGTTTTAATTCGTTATTAAAATAAAACGCTACCTGTTTTGACTGGTGGCGTTTTTTTTTGATTAATATTCTGATGGTTTATGTTTGGAAATAACACATTGCAGGTAGTAACGCTGCCAGGTTGTCGCGGCGCTCCTATGGCATCATTAAGGAGTATCAAATGTCTAACGTAAAGTTACACTCAAAATTTGATCAACGCTCAGGCCTTCGCTGGCTATGGTTGGCCATAATTATTTTTATGATTGATTACCTGAGTAAGGTTTTTATTATTGGCACAATGACGGTTAATGGCTCAACGCCGATTACGGTATTGCCATTTATGAATCTGTATTATGTTCATAATATGGGGGCCGCGTTTAGCTTTCTTAGTACTGAAGGCGGTTGGCAACGATGGTTGTTAGCCCTGATTGCTGTCGTTGCTTGTGGTTTTTTAAGTTATAAAATGCGACAGGCTTCAATTACTCAAACGGCACATAATATTGGTTGTGCTTTTATTATTGGCGGCGCACTGGGTAATCTTTTTGATCGTATACAGTATGGATTTGTGATTGATTTTCTAGATTTTCATTATAAAAACCATCACTTTGCTATTTTCAATTTAGCCGATGTGGCTATTTTTTGTGGCGTAATATTATATCTATTAAGCAGCTTGAAAAAGACGAGTTGAGGTTTGAAAGCGGATTGTTATTCGTGAGTAGCGATAAAACCCTAGTGTCCATACGTTGATACCCGCGGCACTTTGTTGTTAAATAGTAGTAACTAAGAGTAGGGAATAATATATGTCAGTGATCAAGGATAATAGTGAAGTGTTGATGCACTTCTCAATCAAATTAGCTGATGGGACGGTGGCTGAATCGACGTTCGCTAATGCTAAACCAGTCATTTTTCGTATCGGTGATGGTAGTTTAACTGAGAACTTTGAAAAATGTTTATTAGGTTTAGCAGCGGGACAAAAAAAACAGTTTGATTTAGCGCCTGAAGATGCTTTTGGCCCTTCAAATCCCAATAATATTCACCATGTCGAATTGAGTAAGTTTAGTGCTGATACTCCCGCTGAAGTGGGGCGTATTATCGCTTTTACTGGCCCTGATGGACATGATATTCCTGGAATAATTACACAAGTAGTGGGTGATTCTGTCACCGTTGATTTTAATCATCCATTAGCAGGCAAAACAGTTACCTTTGAGGTCGAAGTTGTCTCCATTGAACGTTAAGAGCCATTATTGATGAAAATCTTACTCGCAAATCCCCGTGGTTTTTGTGCTGGTGTTGATCGTGCGATTAGCATTGTTGAACGTGCATTAGAAATGTATCAGCCACCTATTTACGTGCGTCATGAAGTGGTTCATAACCGTTTCGTTGTTGAAGGGCTAAAGCAGCGCGGTGCTATTTTTGTCGAGAATCTAACCGAAGTGCCTGACGACAATATTGTTATCTTCTCAGCTCATGGGGTATCACAAGCGGTTAGGAATGAAGCGAAAGCACGTCAATTAACGGTCTTTGATGCAACCTGTCCGTTAGTGACTAAAGTTCATATGGAAGTTGCACGTGCAAGCCGTAAAGCGATGGAAGTGGTATTAATTGGTCATGCGGGTCATCCTGAAGTGGAAGGCACCATGGGACAATATGCTAATCATGACGGTGGTATGTATTTGGTTGAAAAACCAGAAGATGTCGATATGCTCGTCGTAAAAGATCCGTCAAACTTGCATTTTGTTAGTCAAACAACGTTATCGGTTGATGAAACTGCTGATGTTATTGATCGTCTACGCCAGGTGTTTCCAGAGATTCAAGGCCCGCGTAAAGATGACATCTGTTATGCAACCCAAAATCGTCAAGATGCGGTGCGTGAAATGGCTGCAACTGTTGATGCTATGATTGTTGTCGGTTCTAAAAATTCATCAAATTCAAATCGATTACGTGAACTTGCAGTGAAATTAGGTACACCTGCTTATTTAACTGATAGTGCTGAAGATATTGATCCACAATGGCTTGAAGGTCTGAATGTCGTGGGTGTTACTGCGGGGGCCTCAGCGCCTGAAGAGTTAGTGAACCAAATCATTACACGAATTAAACAGCTCACTAATGCCGCTGATGTTGAAGAATTATCCGGTCGAGAAGAAAACATGTTCTTTGAAGTACCACGAGAATTACAAGTGAAAAATATCTAAGACAGTGTTTGTTAGTTAACGATGAGCCTCAGTGAAAACTGGGGCTTTTTTTATCATAGTCAACAAGCTACAGTGGAACATATTATTATGAATAGTGTAGGAGATGCACGTTAATGGTCAGAATTGCGATAGCCGGTGCAGCCGGACGAATGGGGCGTCAACTAATTAAAGCCACTGCATTATCAAATGCAACGACATTAACGGTTGCAACTGAGCGTGCTGGTTCAAGCTTGGTAGGGGCCGATGCTGGAGAATTAGCGGGTATTGGTTTAGCGAATGTAGTGATTATTGACGATTTACGTCAAGCAATTGATGACTTTGATGTGTTAATTGATTTCACGGCACCCGTTGTGACGCTAGCGAACCTTGAATTATGCCTACAACATCATAAAAAAATTGTTATTGGCACAACCGGTTTCACTGAGTCACAACGTCAATTGATTGATGCTGCCGCGGAGCAGATAGCTGTTGTTATGGCGCCTAATTACAGTGTCGGTGTTAACCTGGTGTTTAAATTGCTAGAGAAAGCTGCCAAAGTGATGGGTGACTATTGTGATGTTGAGATCATTGAAGCACATCATCGCCATAAAGTTGATGCACCATCAGGAACAGCCATTGGTATGGGTGAAGCAATTGCGGGAGCGATGGGGAACAAGCTCAGTGATGTTGCTGTGTATTCACGTGAAGGCATTACAGGTGAACGCAGTCGTGATGAGATTGGTTTTGCAACTATTCGAGCTGGCGATATTGTGGGCGAACATACCGCAATGTTTGCTGATATTGGTGAGCGAGTTGAAATTACCCACAAAGCGACTGATAGAATGACATTTGCCAATGGTGCAGTACGTGCAGCGGCATGGT
This sequence comes from Photobacterium piscicola, assembly GCF_046058925.1. Taxonomy (NCBI): domain Bacteria; kingdom Pseudomonadati; phylum Pseudomonadota; class Gammaproteobacteria; order Vibrionales; family Vibrionaceae; genus Photobacterium; species Photobacterium piscicola. The sequence continues at coordinate 2,891,916 of NZ_CP175534.1, read as the reverse complement.
TAAACCAAAAACAAATGGGTTTTTATACTATGACTGATGTACTTGATTTAGATCGATTATAAAAAGCACATCAATAACTGTCGATAACCTGCCTAATGGCAGGTTTTTTTATATCTAAATTAATAAGAACACCATTGTTGTTTATGTAAATTAACAGGATAGTTATGCATAAATTGTCACTGTGGAGGTAAGGTTGTTGTTTGAAATGTCAACTAGAGTAAAAGGCTGAAATAACGCTGGCTTTTGTTGTAATAATTAGCGTTTGGTGCTTGTTTTGATTATTTTTGATTGTTTGTGTTACTTAAGTTTGGTTATTTTATCGTTTGCGTGTGATTTTAATTTAGATTAACGTATTTGCAACCTAGGCAATCGATTACATTTTAACTAATGTTATTCGATAGTCCTAAACCTGCAATGAAAGTTGTTATTTACAGTGTTTGAGCCAGAAAGTGGTGATTGTGTGTGATTTTTTAAATTTAATTACGGTTAAATGTTGACAGATTGCTAACTGATCCATAGAATTTGCGCAATTTGTCAAAAATCAGTAGTTAAGGGTTTTTGGCGTTAAATGGAATGGGTAGTTGCAAATTTATCTGTTTTAATTGCATTTTTATTTTTTGGAGGTTGTCTTGAGCAAATCTGCGCTGTTAGTCCTTGAAGATGGGACAGTGTTCCGCGGCGTGTCCATTGGGGCAGATGGTTCGGCTGTTGGTGAAGTTGTTTTTAATACCTCGATGACGGGGTATCAGGAAATTCTCACTGACCCCTCTTACTCGCAACAGATCGTTACTCTTACCTATCCCCATATTGGCAACACCGGCACTAATACTGAAGACGAAGAATCAACGGCAATTCATGCTCAAGGTTTGGTAATTCGTGATCTTCCTCTTATCGCTTCTAATTTCCGCAGTGAACAATCCCTTTCTGACTATCTTAAATCGCAAAATATTGTCGGTATCGCTGATATTGATACTCGCAAATTAACGCGAATTCTACGTGAAAAAGGCGCTCAAAACGGTTGTATCGTTGCAGGTAACCATCTTGATGAAGCTGCGGCACTCGCTCAAGCTCAAGCATTTCCAGGTCTTAAAGGCATGGATTTAGCGAAAGAGGTGACTACAACTGAAACATATAGTTGGAAGCAAGGTTCATGGACATTAACGGGCGGTTTACCCGCAGCGAAAGATGACAGTGAGCTACCGTACCATGTTGTTGCCTATGACTTTGGTGCTAAACGCAATATTTTACGTATGCTGGTTGATCGTGGCTGCCGTCTAACGGTTGTTCCTGCGCAAACAACAGCGGAAGAAGTGTTAGCATTAAATCCAAATGGTGTTTTCTTATCAAATGGTCCTGGCGATCCTGCGCCATGTACTTATGCGATTGAAGCGACCAAAGTATTTCTAGATAAGAACTTACCTATTTTTGGTATCTGTCTTGGGCACCAGATTTTAGCTTTGGCGAGTGGTGCTCAAACGGTGAAAATGAAATTTGGTCACCATGGTGCAAACCATCCAGTAAAAGATCTTGAACGTGATGTGGTAATGATCACTAGCCAGAACCACGGTTTTGCCGCTGATGAAGCAACATTGCCTGATAATTTACGTGCAACACATAAATCCCTGTTTGATGGCTCTCTACAAGGTATCCATCGTACCGACAAGCCTGCATTTAGTTTCCAAGGCCACCCTGAAGCAAGCCCTGGTCCTCATGATGCAGCACCACTATTTGATCACTTTATCGAATTAATTAAGAAACACAGCGCTTAAACCGGGAGTAGTAAAAAATGCCAAAACGTACTGACATTAAAAGTGTATTAATCTTAGGTGCTGGTCCGATTGTTATCGGTCAAGCGTGTGAATTCGACTACTCTGGTGCACAAGCATGTAAAGCGCTGCGTGAAGAGGGTTACCGCGTTATTCTGGTTAACTCTAACCCTGCAACGATCATGACCGACCCTGATATGGCGGATGCTACATATATAGAGCCTATTCACTGGGAAGTAGTACGCAAGATCATCGAAAAAGAACGTCCTGATGCAGTATTGCCAACGATGGGTGGCCAAACTGCGCTTAACTGTGCCTTAGATCTTGAAAAGTATGGCGTATTAAAAGAATTTAATGTCGAAATGATTGGTGCAACAGCTGACGCAATTGATAAAGCTGAAAACCGCTCTCGTTTTGATAAAGCAATGAAAGCGATTGGCCTTGAGTGTCCTCGCGCAGATACTGCAACTACTATGGAAGAAGCCTATAAAGTGCTCGATATGGTAGGTTTCCCTTGTATTATTCGTCCGTCATTTACGATGGGGGGGACCGGTGGTGGTATTGCATACAATAAAGAAGAATTTGAAGAAATCTGTTCTCGCGGTCTAGATTTATCACCAACAAGTGAATTGTTGATTGATGAATCACTGATTGGCTGGAAAGAATACGAGATGGAAGTGGTTCGTGATAAGAACGATAACTGTATCATCGTATGTGCAATTGAAAACTTTGACCCGATGGGGATTCACACGGGTGACTCAATCACGGTTGCGCCAGCGCAAACACTAACGGACAAAGAATACCAGCTAATGCGTAATGCATCGCTAGCGGTATTACGTGAAATTGGTGTTGAAACGGGTGGTTCCAACGTACAGTTTGGTATTAATCCTGAAGATGGCCGTATGGTTATTATCGAGATGAATCCACGCGTATCACGTTCATCAGCATTGGCGTCTAAAGCGACGGGTTTCCCGATTGCTAAAATTGCGGCAAAACTGGCGATTGGTTTTACTCTTGATGAACTGATGAATGATATTACAGGTGGAGCAACCCCTGCATCATTTGAACCAACCATCGATTATGTAGTAACGAAAATTCCACGTTTTAACTTTGAAAAGTTTGCCGGTGCGAACGACCGTCTGACAACTCAGATGAAGTCGGTGGGCGAAGTAATGGCTATTGGTCGTAACCAACAAGAGTCATTGCACAAAGCATTACGTGGATTAGAAGTGGGTGCTAACGGTTTTGACGAGATGGTTGATCTTGAAGAACCGGATGCAATGAGTAAAATTCGTTATGAATTAAAAGCCGCGGGTGCTGAGCGTATTTGGTATATCGGCGATGCGTTCCGTGCGGGGATGTCTGTTGATGGTATCTTTAATCTAACCGGTATTGACCGCTGGTTCTTGGTTCAAATCGAAGACATCATTAAAGATGAAGTACGCGTTAAAGCGGCAGGTTTTGCGGGCTTAAATGAGCAAGCACTGCGTAGCCTGAAACGTAAAGGTTTTGCAGATGCACGTTTAGCGAAACTACTTGGTGTTGCTGAAGCTGAAATTCGTAAACTGCGTGACCAATTTAATATTCACCCAGTGTACAAGCGTGTTGATACTTGTGCTGCTGAGTTTTCATCAGACACGGCTTACATGTACTCATCATACGATGAGGAATGTGAAGCAAATCCAACCACTAAAGAAAAGATCATGATTCTTGGTGGTGGCCCTAACCGTATCGGTCAAGGTATTGAATTTGATTACTGTTGTGTTCATGCATCACTAGCATTACGTGAAGATGGTTATGAAACTATCATGGTTAACTGTAACCCTGAGACGGTATCAACTGACTACGATACTTCTGACCGTTTATACTTTGAACCCGTCACTCTGGAAGATGTATTAGCGATTGCACGTGTTGAAAAACCTAAAGGTGTGATTGTTCAATACGGTGGTCAAACACCACTTAAACTTGCTCGCGCATTAGAAGCGGCTGGTGTGCCAATTATCGGTACTAGCCCTGATGCCATTGACCGCGCTGAAGATCGTGAACGTTTCCAGCAAGCTGTTGACCGTTTAGGTTTATTACAACCAGAAAACGCAACAGTTACGACGATGGAACAGGCGATTGAGAAATCAAAAATCATCGGTTTCCCGTTAGTTGTGCGCCCATCGTATGTACTTGGCGGTCGCGCAATGGAAATTGTATACGATGAGCAAGATTTACGTCGTTACTTTAATGAAGCTGTTAGCGTTTCAAACGAATCTCCTGTATTGCTTGACCGTTTCCTTGACGATGCCATTGAAGTTGACGTTGATGCAATTTGTGATGGGGAACAAGTTGTTATTGCTGGCATCATGGAGCACATTGAGCAAGCGGGTGTTCACTCTGGTGACTCAGCCTGTTCATTGCCAGCTTATACGCTGAGCAAAGAAATCCAAGACGTGATGCGTGAACAAGTGAAGAACTTGGCGTTTGAACTTGGGGTTCGCGGGTTAATGAATACTCAGTTCGCCGTTAAAGATAACCAAGTTTACTTAATCGAAGTTAACCCTCGTGCTGCGCGTACAGTCCCCTTTGTTTCAAAAGCAACTGGCGTACCTGTTGCAAAAATTGCCGCACGTGTAATGGCTGGCCAATCTCTTGATTCACAAGGTTTTACGAAAGAAGTTATTCCACCGTATTACTCTGTAAAAGAAGTGGTGTTACCGTTTAATAAATTCCCAGGTGTTGACCCATTGTTAGGCCCAGAAATGCGCTCAACAGGTGAAGTAATGGGTATTGGTAATACGTTTGCAGAAGCGTTTGCTAAAGCTGAACTAGGTTGTGGAAAAGAGTACCCTGAAGGTGGTCGTGCACTACTATCGGTACGTGAAGGGGATAAGAAACGAGTGGTTGATTTAGCGTCTAAATTAATCAAACTTGGCTATCAACTTGATGCGACTCACGGTACCGCGGTTATCTTAGGTGAAGCGGGTATTAATCCTCGTTTAGTTAACAAAGTACATGAAGGTCGTCCTCATATTCTTGACCGTATTAAGAATAATGAATACACCTACATTGTTAATACAGCGGAAGGTCGTCAAGCAATTGAAGATTCAAAAGTACTACGTCGTAGTGCTCTCGCTGAGAAGGTAAATTACACCACAACCTTGAATGCTGGTTTTGCTGCTTGTTTGGCGCATACTGCCGATGATCGTAATACGGTAACCTCTATTCAAGAGCTACATGCAATGATCAAATAACCACATAGCAGAATTGTTATCGGTTATAAAATAGCACTGATGGTGTCATTGTTAAGAAGTCGATCATGAAAATGATCGGCTTTTTATTTTTTATGGCATTATTTTAAATTACACGATACCTGAAAGAGTTAACTATTAATGTTATTGCTTTTTGTGTTTTAGAAAAGGCCAGATTTAGTTGCAGCAATGTACTAATAGCGTACAATGCAGTCGTCGCAGTAGGCGATATATTTTTGGAGATGTAAGTGAACGATACCGACCAGCCCCCGAGTATGATGGTGGAAAATCAAGCCTAGTAACGGTATTCGTAACAGTTCCGTGCTGCCAGGCTCGGAATACTATGTCCTTCTTTTTGTGCGATAGCCTATCCACGACATTCTTCCTCGATTTTCCCGTTTATATTTCAGTGCAATTTAATTATTGAATACCCTCACCATCAGTCAATTAATGGCTGTTATTCGCGGTAGGCCTAATGGCATGCCTGAAATTGTGTGGTTCAAGTTTTAAATTGCGACGGTCGCTACTTATTACTCTTGTTTGAGTATCAGTTAACCGGATAAAACGCCATGACAGTAATGAATTTTGCAGCCTATGCTGCCGCAACAGGTGCCCACTTAGATCAACGTGATGCACTGGCTGTGCGTAATGCTTTTCTAAAATATGATTTAGATGAGCAAGCACAATTATTAGCTAAAATGCCCTTGTCTGAAGCCTTAGTTATGCTTCATGAATGTCCTTTACGCCATGTTCAATTATTACTTGATCGGCTTGATGAACGTAAAGAAGATGTCAAAGTGCGCCAACTCGCTAACGGGCTAGGTTTGATCTGCTCTGAAGTTGAACCTGTGGGACATTATTTACAAAATAGTGTCTTTAACCATGTGCGCGAACGTATAGGTTGGATTGTTGGCCTAGCGCTGATGGGGATTGTATCTGGGCTGATTATTTCTCATTATCAAGATACATTGAGCCAGTTAGTCTTGTTGGCTATTTACATGCCCGTGATTGCAGCTGCGGGAGGAAATACCGGATCACAAGCGGCAACGTTAGTGGTACGCGCATTAGCGATGGATGAAATACGATCCCGTGACTGGATAGCGGTATTATGGAAAGAATTTCGAGTGTCGCTAGTGATTGCTATTGGGTTAGCTGCTGTGATCGTTGGGCGGGTGGTCTTTTTTAGTGGGCATGTGCTATTACCCACAGGGATCAGTCTTTATATGGTTGCGCTAGCCATTGGTATTGCTATTTCTATTCAAGTCGTGGTATCGACCAGTGCTGGTGGGTTATTACCGCTAATTGCGCGTGCATTTAATTTAGATCCAGCGGTACTTGTAAGTCCGGTGCTAGCATCAATGGTGGATATTACGGGAATGGTTATTTATTTTAGTACTATTAATTGGATTTTAGGTTTAGGCCATTAATTGTGGTACTTGATGCTGAATATGTGATTAATGGTCATAACTGCTGTTATTAAAGATAAAAAAAAGCCCCATTTATTGATAACTACTTTTTAAGGTATCGTCAATAAATGGGGCTTTTTAGTTGTTACGATTAGCTTAATAACAGCGACAGTGAATCAGTAATTATTATACAGAGATGTATAGTATTGCTTTTCAAATTGATTGATTGGTGGCAGTGGACTGTTTTTTACTTCAGCCGCGGTTGGGTAATAGTTGGTGACCAACTGTACAAACAATAATGGTTGACCTGATTTGGTTTTAATAATACCTGCAAGGTTATAAGTACCAAATAACGATCCTGTTTTAGCAATAATATGATCTTTTAATGGTGCGTTACGGACGCTTTTACGATATTGAAGGGTGCCACTTTTGCCTGCAACGGGTAAATCGGTCATTAATCCTAGTTTAGGGTGATGATAAATGTAAGTAAGCACTTCCATTAAATCATGCGTATTTAAACGGTTATTGCGTGATAAACCTGAGCCATCAACCATGATGGTGTTTGATAAATCAATATTGGCTTTTTGTTTTAGAATTGCCTTAATAGCAGCTACACCATTGGTATAACTACCTGCTTGATTAAAGTATTTAGCGCCCATGGTTTTCGCAAGGTTATCGGCAAATAAATTATCTGAGCGTTTAAGCATAATATACAGCAGAGTGGTTAACGGTGCTGATTGATGAGTGGCAACAACCTTTCCTGTAATGGTGTCATTACGTAAAATTTTACCGTCTAAATGTATACCTGCACGTTTTAATTGCTGCTTAATAATTGCTGTTGAATACAACGTGGTATTTTGAACTGCAAATCGAAGTGGTAGTGGATCTTTCTTTGGTTGAATACAACCCGTGATATGGTAGTGATTGCTATCATTTGCTTGTAATGATAATTCACATAATTGTTCTTTTTGCTGAGCTTTCGTTACTACAATCGCATCATTTGTTGCCGTTACTGGTTGATGGCTTGGAATATTTAAACGTGTTTTAGCACCAAAGGCCATATTTGAATATAACGCCCCCTCAAAACAGTTATGTTCTAACGTAATACTGCTTGATGGCGCACTGTAGCATTGTGTCAACATATCCCATGGTGAGCCAACGGCATGTTCAAAGCCTGTAAAATGGCCACCATTAAGGTAAAGATTGCCTTTGATGGTGTTTGTACCTTGCTGTTTGAGTTGGCGCAGCAGATTAGCAATATCAGTGCTTTTTAATGTTGGATCACCATTAAAGTCTAAAATAACATTATTACCTTGAGTCTCAAGGTTAGTGCTAAAACGGAAGTCATTACCTAAATACAATTTAGCTGCAAGTGCAGTTAATAGCTTTTGTGTACTCGCTGGGGCTTGTAAATGGCTTGCTTGGTGCTGGTAGATGACTTTATTGGTCGTTGGGTTAACAACTAATAGTGAGGCGTCACTACCTGTCGGTAATTGCTTGAGGGCTTGCTGAGGCGAAAATGCAGCAAATGAAGGCATGCTTGTTAATAGCAAGGCTGAGCAAATAAGTCGTTTTAGCATATCAGAATACAATTGTATAAATAGAGTTAATTGTAATGATAGCTTTTTTAATGTCTTTAGTAAAAATGTACCGTCTAAGTGTTCAGTTACGATTAAATAACAAAAAGCGCCGACCGAAGTCGACGCTTTTGGGGTACGCTTTTAATTATTAAAATTAGAAGTCGTAACGAGCACCTAGAGCGAATTGATCGTCGTATAGGTATGCCGCTGGTGTTGCTGTACCTGAAATCTTCTCTGCGTTAGCTTTGTCTAGTAGGTTAATAGTGTAACCTGCATAAGCGCGGAAGTTAGAAGTAAAGAAGTAGGTTGCATCAAAGTCTAGCGCATTTGCCATCTTGTTGTTTGAATCTGTGTTTTCCATAAAGTTATATGTAGAACGTAGAACAACTTTATTGATTGTGTAAGCAGAAGCTAGAGAGAAACCTTGGTAATCAGTATTTGTTGTATCTGCTGTTGAGTACAAGTAGCCCACGTTACGAGCATATTGGTATAGACCAGCAACGTATAGATCACCCATAGTGTAAGATACTGATGCAAAAGTTTGGTTTGCATTTAAATTAGTTGCTTCATTAGCACCTTGGTTTTTCTGTTGACCGTAACCAACACCCATTGCTAGGCCATTGTTGAAGTCATATTTTGCAGCGGTAGAGAAACCAGTTGTATTTTTCTGACTTTCGTCTGCTTTACCATTAGCAACGTAGTTAGCTTTAACAGTTAAACCACCAAAAGTGCCAGTGTAAGCTAGGTTGTTTGTTGTACGGTCTGCAGCTGCAATTTTATTACCAGCTTCGTTACCATAGTATTCCATGATATCGGTAAAGTCAGTTAGCATGCCTAGAGCGCCGTCAGCTTTACCATAAACGATTTGGCCGTAAGTATTGCTCTTAACACCTACATATAGGTAACGGTTGTAATCATTTTCGCCATCAGCTGAGTTATAGTCGTTATTTTCACTACCATCTTCAGCACTACCTGGGTATTGAGATGTTTTGAATTCATGCTCAAAATAACCAAGAGCTGTTAGGTCATCGTTAATTTTAGTTTGAGCATCGATATTAAGACGAACACGAGATGTGTCTTGAATATCACCATTTAAACCTTGAGCACGAGCTTCTACACGGCCGCCGATAGCTAGGCTAGAAGTGTCGTCTGAATAAACTGTTGCTGCTGATGCTGCGCCAGAGAAAGTCGCTGCTGCTACTGCTAGAGCAATTAGGTTCTTGTTCATTGCCGAATCCTTTATATATAGTTTTTTTATAAGTTGCATTTCGATGCTGAATGCTATGGCGTTCTTTTTACTTGTGTCATTGATAATATGTTAGTAAAAAAAACTGAAAAATAGTTTACATATAGCATTTTTAGGTTTTTTTTGTTACTTATTGTTTTATTAATCAGTGTGTTATTATAATAAGTAAAAGTTCTAATTATTTTTTATATTTTAGCTCTATTTAGAAATTAATATATTTTTTATGCTTAAAAAAAATATTTTTATTTCAAATAGTGTGATTTGACGCGCTTTTTAATGTTGATTAAGCAAGGTGTCTTTTTTTGTATTTAGAGATAAAGCCAGAAGGGATAGTAAGCGCTAACAACAAATAAATACTGATTATTATTATCGTCAATATTCAGCTTTGGTGTTTTAATCGCGGTATAACAAAATAATTCGTCGATAAATAACAGTTAAATGCGGATTATCATTTATCAATGATGATCTCTGGGTCATCTTTGTTTAAAATAAACCAAATCATTTTTATTCTGTCAGGCTAGCTTAATGTTAGGTTGACTATTTTTACCTGAAATTGGCGAGCGCTATCAGGTTACAGAGGCTATTTATTTATGGAAAAAGTACCAATGACTGTTCGCGGTGAACAGAAGCTACTAAAAGAACTTGAGGTGTTATTGAAGCGTCGTCCGCTGATTTCTCAAGCAATTGCTGAAGCTCGCGAACTTGGTGACTTAAAGGAAAACGCTGAGTACCATGCTGCACGTGAAGAACAGGGTATTTGTGAAGCGCAAATTCGTGATATTGAATACAAACTATCTGTTGCTCAAGTGATTGATGTAACAACATTAGCGAATACGGGCAAAGTTATTTTTGGTACGACTATCAAACTATTAGATTTAGATAGTGATAAAGAAATGACATATTGTATCGTGGGTGATGATGAGGCCGATATTAAGCAAAACTTGATATCAGTAAACTCACCGATTGCACGCGGTTTAATTGGTAAATTAGTCGGTGATGAAGTTCAAATTACAACCCCAGGTGGTTTAAAAGAATTTGAAATCATGGATGTACAATACGTTTAATAATTAATTGCTGTTTGTCGTAACTAAAAATATAGACTATGTTTGACAAATAAGCGTTAACTTATTAATAACGGTAGAGTTTGTCGTTAGCAAAAAGAAATTATTGCCAACGACAGCAATAAAAAAGGCCGCTAGGCGGCCTTTTTTATTTGCGAGGAAGTTCGATTTTACGATCTTCGCTTGGGCGGTAAATCACTAAAGTTTTACCAATCACTTGTACTTTTTCCGCTTTAGTTTCGCGAATAATAGCATCAACGATTAAAAGTTTAGTTTCACGATCTTCAGACGCTACTTTTACTTTAATCAGTTCGTGGTGGTTTAGAGCAAGGTCGATTTCGGCTAATACTGCTTCAGTAAGACCATTCGCACCCATAAGAACAACAGGTTTTAGGTTGTGAGCTAGACCTTTTAAGAATTGCTTTTGTTTTGTGCTTAGATTCATGATGACTCTATTTTTTTAGTTACAAGGGTTGAAAACGCGACATTCTACCGCCATCTAGTCTAGAAGACTAATTTGTTTAATAGATGAGAGTCGGAAAATTTACAGTGATTATGTTGCACTGCACATTTTTAGGGCGCAATCTAGTGAATTAGGTGCGATAAAGTCTTTAGCCGACGTATACTTACTAAGTATGGCAACGCATTAGGTTTAGCATGAGTAGAAAAAAACAATCCGCTAGCTCCGGCCGGTGGTTAAAAGAACATTTTGACGATAAATATGTACAAGAAGCGCAGAAACGAGGTTATCGTTCTCGTGCTTTCTTTAAAATTGAAGAAATTCAAAATAAAGATAAATTATTAAAACCTGGCATGACTGTAGTTGACCTTGGTGCTGCACCTGGTGGTTGGTCACAGTATGCGGCAGAAATTGTAGGTGATGATGGACAGGTCATCGCTTGTGATATTTTACCAATGGATTCACTACCTGGAGTTAGTTTCCTTCAAGGTGATTTCCGTGAAGAAGCAGTATTAGATGCTTTATTGGCACGCATTAAACCAGAAATGGTCGATGTGGTAATGTCTGATATGGCACCTAATATGAGTGGTAATCTTGCATCCGACCAACCTCGAGCTATGTACCTTGTTGAACTTGCATTAGATATGTGTCGACAAGTACTTGCACCGAATGGCAGTTTTACGGTAAAAGTTTTCCAAGGCGAAGGCTTTGACCAATATCTCGCTGATATTCGTAGCATGTTTAAAGTGGTCAAAATTCGTAAACCAGATTCCTCGCGAGATCGTTCGCGTGAAGTCTATATTGTGGCTACAGGTTACAAACTGTAGTAATCTACATTCATCTTTTAGTTATCGCGAGGTTAACACCTTGAGTGACATGGCAAAAAACTTGATTTTATGGCTGGTCATTGCTGTTGTTCTTATGTCTGTATTCCAGAGTTTCGGAACCAATAGTAATAGTACCAAAGGCCAAGTCGATTATACGACATTTGTCCGTCAAATCGGTCAGGATCAGATAAAGGAAGTACGATTCAATGATCGTGAAATCACTGTAACCAAACGTGATAATGCGAGCTATGTAACATACTTACCTGTCGCAAATGATCCTAAACTGTTAGACGATTTAATTAACGCAAATGTAGCTGTTGCGGGTACACCTCCTGAAGAACCAAGCCTTTTAGCTTCAATCTTCATTTCGTGGTTCCCAATGTTGTTACTAATTGGTGTTTGGATCTTCTTTATGCGTCAGATGCAGGGCGGTGGTGGCAAAGGTGCCATGTCGTTCGGTAAATCTAAAGCACGTATGATGGGTGAAGACCAAATCAAAACAACCTTTGCTGATGTAGCGGGTTGTGATGAAGCTAAAGAAGACGTTAAAGAATTGGTTGATTACTTACGTGATCCAAGCCGTTTCCAAAAGCTAGGTGGTAAAATCCCAACAGGTGTGTTGATGGTTGGTCCTCCTGGTACGGGTAAAACTTTATTAGCAAAAGCGATTGCTGGTGAAGCTAAAGTACCGTTCTTTACTATCTCTGGTTCTGACTTTGTTGAAATGTTTGTCGGTGTGGGTGCATCCCGTGTCCGTGATATGTTTGAACAAGCGAAGAAAGCAGCGCCTTGTATTATCTTTATCGATGAAATCGATGCTGTAGGTCGTCAACGTGGTGCTGGTGTTGGTGGTGGTCATGATGAACGTGAACAAACACTAAACCAAATGCTGGTTGAAATGGATGGCTTTGAAGGTAATGAAGGTATTATCGTTATTGCCGCAACTAACCGTCCCGATGTACTTGACCCAGCTTTACTTCGTCCTGGCCGTTTCGACCGCCAAGTTGTTGTTGGTCTTCCAGATGTACGTGGTCGTGAGCAGATTCTTAAAGTTCACATGCGTAAAGTACCGCTAGACGGTGATGTGAATCCATCATTGATTGCACGTGGTACACCAGGTTTCTCTGGTGCCGATCTTGCAAACCTTGTTAACGAAGCTGCGTTGTTTGCTGCTCGTGGTGATAAGCGCACTGTTTCAATGGTTGAATTTGAACTAGCAAAAGACAAAATCATGATGGGCGCAGAGCGTAAGTCAATGGTGATGTCTGAAGATCAGAAAGCATCAACGGCATACCATGAAGCCGGTCACGCAATTATTGGTCGCTTAGTACCGGATCACGATCCTGTGTACAAAGTATCCATTATTCCACGTGGTCGTGCGTTAGGTGTGACAATGTACTTACCTGAACAAGATCGTGTAAGTCATTCTCGTGAATTCTTAGAATCTATGATTTCAAGTCTTTACGGTGGTCGTCTGGCTGAAGAACTTATCTATGGTCGTGAGAAAGTATCAACAGGTGCATCAAACGACATTGAACGCGCTACTGATATTGCACGTAAGATGGTGACTCAGTGGGGCTTCTCTGACAAGTTAGGTCCATTATTGTACGCAGAAGACGAAGGTGAAGTATTCCTTGGTCGTTCAGTAACACAAAGTAAGCATATGTCTGATGACACAGCGAAGCTGATTGATACTGAAGTTCGTATTCTGATTGATCGTAACTACCAACGCGCACGTCAGATTTTGGTTGATAATATGGATATCATGCATGCAATGAAAGATGCATTGATGAAATATGAAACCATTGACGCAGGTCAGATTGATGACTTAATGGAACGTAAAGCTGAAATTCGAGCACCAAAAGGCTGGAGTGATGATGGCGATACGTTGCGAAATGCACCTGAAACTGAACTTGCTCCTGATGAGCCAGTTGGTGACGGTATCGATGCGCTATCTGAGAAAGATGATACAGATAGTACGCCTCGAGCATAATTGCTAAGTAAATAGAAAACCCTGACTTAGGTCGGGGTTTTTTTTTGTTGAAATTTGCGGAGTCATAATATGCAACTAATCAGTAAAAGTAAGATTCTTGATCTTACAACGCCTCAAGTGATGGGGATTGTTAATATTACGCCAGATTCTTTTTCTGATGGCGGTAAATATCACCAGTTAGATCACGCATTACGTCATGTTGAAGCTATGATTGAGGCTGGCACGGCGATCATTGATATTGGTGGTGAATCGACGCGACCAGGGGCGGCTGATGTTAATGTTGAGACGGAACTGGCTCGTGTTATTCCAGTAATAGAGGCAATTCGACAACGGTTTGATTGTTGGATTTCAATTGATACTAGTAAAGCGCAAGTGATGACTGAAGCGGTTAATGCGGGGGCTGATTTAATTAATGATGTTCGCGCATTACAAGATTTAGGTGCATTAGACGCTGCGGCACAAGCAAATGTTCCTATATGCTTGATGCATATGCAAGGCCAACCGCGTACAATGCAGTCCGATCCAAACTATGACGATTTGATTGTAGACGTTAATCAATTTTTGATTGAACGGATTCAAGCTTGTGAACAGCATGGGATTACTTGTCAACAGCTTATATTAGATCCTGGTTTTGGATTTGGTAAAACAGTGGCGCATAATTATCAACTATTAGCACAACTTGAACAGTTTCATCAGTTTGGCTTGCCGCTATTAGCGGGAATGTCTCGTAAGTCAATGATTTCGAAATTATTAAATAAGCCTCCCGTTGAGTGTGTTGCTGGCAGTCTAGCGTGTGCGACGATTGCAGCAATGAAAGGTGCGCAAATAATTCGAGTTCATGACGTACAAGAGACAATTGATGTTATTAAAGTCTGTAATATGGTGATGAATTATTCCAAATAATGCAGATATAACCTTATTACAGTGAATGATTGTAACAAAAAGCACTAAGCTAATTACAATCAATATACTTATAAAAAAGAAAGCTAGGAGTGTAAAATGGCTGAACGTAAGTTCTTTGGTACTGATGGTATTCGTGGTTTTGTTGGTGAAGGTCCGATTACACCTGAGTTTGTAATGAAATTGGGTTGGGCGGCTGGTCGTGTATTATCACAAACGGGTACTAAAAAAGTATTAATCGGTAAAGATACTCGAATTTCAGGTTACATGTTGGAGTCTGCATTAGAAGCAGGCCTTGCAGCTGCAGGTCTAAAAGCGGCTTTTACTGGTCCAATGCCAACACCCGCTGTTGCTTATTTAACTCGCACGTTCCGCGCTGAAGCGGGTATTGTGATTTCTGCATCACATAACCCTTATCACGATAACGGCATCAAATTCTTCTCTGCGCAAGGTACAAAGTTACCCGATGACGTTGAAGCTGCAATTGAAGCTGAAATGGAAAAACCATTAACGTGTGTTGAGTCTGCATTATTAGGTAAAGCTTACCGTATTGATGATGCGGCAGGTCGTTATATTGAGTTCTGTAAAGGCACATTCCCTAATCATTTAAGCCTTGAAGGTTTTAAGATTGTTGTCGATTGTGCCCATGGTGCAACTTACCATATTGCGCCTAAAGTATTTAGTGAACTAGGTGCTGAAATTATTACTATTGGTTGCGAGCCTAACGGTGTCAATATTAATGATAAAGTAGGTGCAACAGATGTTGCTGCATTACAAGCTAAAGTATTAGCAGAAAAAGCTGACTTTGGTATTGCACTTGATGGTGATGGTGACCGTGTGATCATGGTTGACGAGCTAGGTAATAAAGTTGATGGTGATCAGATCGCTTACATCATTGCTCGTGATGCATTACGTTGTGGTGAGCTAAAAGGTGGTGTGGTTGGTACATTAATGACCAATATGGGCATGGAAGTTGCACTTAAAAATCTAGGCATTCCTTTTGTACGTGCAAAAGTGGGTGACCGTTATGTAATGGAAGAGCTAATCAAAAATAACTGGCTAATTGGTGCTGAAAACTCTGGCCACGTTATTTTACTTGATAAAGTAACAACCGGTGACGGTATTGTAGCGGGTCTACAAGTTATGGCTTCTATTGTATCTAGCAAAATGAGCTTAAAAGAGCTGAGTGATGGCATGACAATGTTCCCACAAGTGCTAGAAAATGTTCGCTTTAAAGGTGAAAGCGATCCGCTACAATCAGCTGCTGTTATTGCTGCAACTCAAGCCGTTGAGAAAAAATTAGGTGATAATGGTCGCGTATTATTACGTAAGTCAGGCACAGAGCCATTGATTCGTGTTATGGTTGAAGGCCAAAATGCAGCTGATGTTAAGCAATATGCATTAGATATTGCAACAGCAGTAAAAGAAAACTGCTAAATGCAATTGTTGATAACTACTTAATTTTTTAAGTGTTATTCAATGATGGTGAAGGCTGGCTAATAAAATATAGTCAGCCTTTTTATTTTGATTACTTTGTTTTTGGCTAAATGTTGTGCAAGCGGTTCGGAATATTCACTTTTTGAGTAAATATTACTTGTCTCTACCACAGGGTTTCGCTAGTATTCATTCGCTCTCTAGATAAGAGGAATGCGCTGGCACTGCTAAAGCAAAGTCGGTATAGCAATTTTACCATAGGTGGAACCCATGTACGAAATTCTACTTGTGATTTATCTTGTCGCTGCGCTTGGTGTAATTGGCCTAGTAATGATTCAACAAGGTAAAGGCGCAGATATGGGAGCTTCATTCGGGGCTGGTGCATCAGGAACTTTGTTCGGCTCTAGCGGCTCAGGAAATTTTCTAACTCGAATGACAACACTTTGTGCAATCATTTTCTTTGCGATTAGTCTTGTGCTTGGCAATATCAGTACTAAGAAATCAGCAGAGACAAGTGGTTGGGACGACCTTTCGGCTCCAGTTACAACACAAACTGTTGAACAACCAAAGACTGCAATTTCTACTGATAAAGTAGTTGCAGCAGAAAAAACGACTGAGAACACTGCTGAAACAACACCAGCAACAAGTGAAAAATCTCAGTAAGTAAAGATTTAGCCGAGATGGTGAAATTGGTAGACACGCTAGCATGAGGTGCTAGTGCCGCAAGGTGTAGGGGTTCAAGTCCCCTTCTCGGCACCATTATACTGGTTACTTGTAATAGTAACATCTGAACGGTATACTCTGTTCAGAATCGGACGCGGGGTGGAGCAGCTTGGTAGCTCGTCGGGCTCATAACCCGAAGGTCGTTGGTTCAAATCCGGCCCCCGCAACCACTTTCCTGAAAATAGACTATTCTTATTTTTGAATGTTTGTTTTCTTACTGAGACTCTTGCTTGCATGATCTTAGTAATCAGGGTCCAGTAATAAAAAACCCCGTATTCGGGGTTTTTTATTATCTGAAACATGACCATTCAGGTATTTACTGGGCTTTATGCCCTTTTTTTGTTTCCGGGGGGTTGTCTTGACAGCTTTAGAGACACAATTAACCGACTTACTTGAGCCTTCTGTTCAAGCTATTGGCTTTGAACTTGTTGGTTTAGAGTTTATCCGTGCTGGTGCACACTCCACACTTCGCGTGTTTATTGACCATGAAAATGGTATTAATGTAGACGGTTGTGCTGAAGTGAGCCGCCAGATTAGTGCAGTAATGGATGTTGAAGATCCTATTACTGTTGCTTACCACTTAGAAGTGTCTTCCCCTGGATTGGAAAGACCACTCTTCAAAGCTGCACATTACCAACAATTTATTGGTCATGAAGTTAGCTTAGTATTAAAAATGGCGATGGGTAACCGTCGTAAGTGGAAAGGTGACATTGTCGCTGTTGAAGGCGAACTGATCACACTTAACGTAGATGGCAATGACGAGTCCTTTGCACTTAGCAATATCTCCAAGGCCAACCTAGTTCCAAAATTCTAACCGCTAAATTGGGGCATTAGAAATGAACAAAGAAATTTTGGCTGTCGTAGAAGCGGTATCCAACGAAAAAGCTGTTCCTCGCGAGCGTATTTTTGAAGCGCTTGAAATTGCATTAGCGACAGCAACTAAAAAGAAACACGAAGCAGAAATTGAAGTTCGTGTTGTTATCGATCGTAAAACAGGTGAATTCGAAACTTTCCGTCGTTGGAAAGCAGTAGAAGAGGTAACTCAACCAACACTTGAAATTACGTTAGAAGCGGCACAGTATGAAGATCCAACAATCTCCGTTGGCGATTATGTTGAAGATGATATTCAATCTGTAACGTTTGACCGTATTACTACACAAACAGCTAAGCAAGTGATCGTACAAAAAGTACGTGAAGCTGAGCGTGAGCAAATTGTGGCACAGTTTATTGACAACGAAGGTGAGCTAATCACTGGTATTGTTAAGAAAGTAAATCGTGACGCAGTAATCATTGATTTAGGTAGCAACGCAGAAGCAGTCATCCAACGTGATGATCAACTTCCTCGTGAAAACTTCCGTCCAGGCGACCGCGTTCGTGGTCTATTGTACAAAGTTGCACCTGAAGCTCGTGGTTTCCAGTTATTCATGACGCGTTCTAAGCCAGAGATGCTATCTGAGCTGTTCCGTATTGAAGTGCCAGAAATGGGCGAAGAACTGATTGAACTTATGGGCGCAGCTCGCGATCCTGGTTCTCGTGCGAAAATCGCAGTAAAAACTAACGATAAGCGTATTGACCCAGTGGGTGCGTGTGTTGGTATGCGTGGCGCACGTGTTCAAGCTGTTTCTAGTGAGCTTGGCGGTGAGCGTATTGATATCGTATTGTGGGATGAAAATGCTGCACAATATGTGATCAATGCAATGGCTCCAGCGGAAGTTGATTCAATCATTGTTGATGAAGACAACCACACAATGGATATTGCTGTACAGAAAGATAATCTGGCACAAGCAATTGGTCGTAACGGTCAAAACGTACGTCTAGCATCACAGCTTACTGGCTGGGAACTAAACGTAATGACAGTTGAAGACTTACAGAAAAAACACCAAGCAGAAGCACAAGCATCAATTGAAGTGTTTACTAAGCACCTTGATATTGATGAAGACTTCGCAACTGTATTGGTGGAAGAAGGCTTTACTACACTAGAAGAAATTGCTTACGTTCCATTAAGTGAATTAATGGATGTTGACGGTCTTGATGAAGAGACTATCGAGCAATTACGTAGCCGTGCAAAAGCCGCATTGACTACATTAGCGCTTGCTAAAGAAGAAACGCTTGACGGTGTAGAACCGGCAGAAGATTTATTAAGTCTGGAAGGTCTTGAGCGCGAGTTAGCGTTTAAGTTTGCAGCAAAAGGTATTTGTACGCTTGAAGATCTTGCTGATCAAGGAACTGATGACTTGACCGACATTGAAGGCGTGGACGATGCAAAAGCGGGTGAGCTAATTATGGCTGCGCGTAATATTTGCTGGTTCAGCGACGAAGCGTAATCAAAAAATAAAGCAAGGGAGGAGCATTATGTCAGAGGTTACAGTTAAAACATTGGCGGAAGAAATTGGTACGCCAATTGACCGTTTACTTCAACAGCTTTCAGATGCTGGGATTGCTAAGAATGTTGATGAAAATGTAAGCCAAACCGAAAAACAGGCGTTACTTAACCATCTCCAAAAGGAGCATGGTAGTGACGGCAATACTGACGGCGCTCCAACTCGTCTGACTCTGCAGCGCAAGACACGTAGTACATTAAGTGTCTCTGGCAACGGTGGTAAGAGCAAAAATGTTCAAGTAGAAGTGCGCAAAAAGCGCACCTACGTGAAACGTTCAGCACTTGAGGATGAACAACGTGCAGCAGAAGATGCTGTTAAGCGCGAAGCAGAAGCTGAAGCGCAACGTGAAGCTGATACGATTGCTCACCAAGCCGCAGAAGAAGCAGCGAAACGTAAGGCAGAGGAAGCTGCATTACGTCAAGCTGAAGAGCAGCGTAAGGCAACAGAAACTGCTGAGCGTGAAGCAGAACAGAAATTGAAGCGTGACGCTGAGGATAAAGCGAATCGTACCGAACAGGATAAGCGTAAAGCTGACGAAAAAGCTAAGCGCATCGTCGCTGACAAACAGGCTAAGTTAGATGCTGAAGTACTACAGCGTCGTCTGGAAGAGGAAGCCAAGCGAAAAGCCGAAGAAGAAAGTCAGCGTCAGCTAGAAGAGGCTCGCAAAATGGCAGAACAGAACGAGAAAAACGGGATAAAACCTGAGCAAGCAGTAAGTATGGAAAAATCTGATTACCATACAACGACATCAACATATGCTCGTGCTGCAGAAGACGAACAAGACCGCAAAGAAGAAACTTCTCGCCGTCGTAAAAAGAAAAAGCCAGCGGCTAAGCAAGACGAACGTGGTGGCCGTGGCGGTCGTAACCAACGTGGTCGCGGTAAGCCTCAAATGAACAAACCAGCTTCAATGCAGCATGGTTTTGATAAAACAGCACAAGTTGCTAAGCAAGATGTTGTTATCGGTGAAACGATTACTGTTGCTGAGCTAGCGAACAAAATGTCTGTTAAAGGCGTTGAAGTTATCAAGGTAATGATGAAGATGGGCGCTATGGCGACTATCAACCAAATCATTGACCAAGAAACTGCATCACTAGTTGCTGAAGAAATGGGTCACAAAGTTATTCTACGTAAAGAAAACGAGCTTGAAGAAGCAGTGCTTTCTGACCGTAATGCAGACGACCTACTGAAAGTTTCTCGTGCACCTGTTGTTACTATCATGGGTCACGTTGACCACGGTAAAACATCAACACTTGACTACATTCGTAAAGCACACGTTGCTTCAGGCGAAGCTGGTGGTATTACACAGCACATCGGTGCTTACCATGTTGAAACTGAAAACGGCATGATCACGTTCCTTGATACTCCTGGACACGCAGCGTTTACTGCTATGCGTGCTCGTGGTGCTCAAGCGACAGATATCGTTGTACTTGTAGTTGCAGCAGACGATGGCGTAATGCCACAAACAATCGAAGCAATTCAGCACGCAAAAGCGGCTGGTGTACCTTTGATCGTTGCGGTAAACAAGATCGATAAAGAAGATGCAAACCCAGACAACGTGAAGAATGAGTTAGCTCAATACGACGTTATGCCTGAAGAGTGGGGCGGTGAGAACATGTTTGTTCACATCTCTGCGAAACAAGGTACTAACATCGATGGTCTACTAGAAGCAATTCTACTTCAGTCAGAAATTCTTGAGCTAACAGCAGTTGAAGAAGGCATGGCATCTGGCGTAGTTATCGAATCACGTCTTGATAAAGGCCGTGGTCCTGTAGCAACTGTACTTGTTCAAGAAGGTACATTGCGTAAAGGCGATATCGTTCTTTGTGGTCTAATGCATGGTCGTATTCGTGCAATGCGCAACGAACAAGGTCAAGAAATTGAATCAGCAGGTCCATCTATTCCTGTTGAGATCCTTGGTCTTTCTGGTGTTCCATCATCAGGTGACGAAGCGACTGTTGTACGTGATGAGCGTAAAGCACGTGAAGTTGCACTTTACCGTCAAGGTAAATTCCGTGATGTTAAACTAGCACGTCAACAAAAATCTAAACTAGAAAACATGTTTGCTAACATGGAAGCTGGTGAAGTTGCTGAGCTAAACGTTGTGCTTAAAGCTGACGTTCAAGGTTCTGTTGAAGCAATTGCTGACTCACTACGTAAACTTTCAACTGATGAAGTTAAAGTTAACATTGTAGGTTCAGGTGTTGGTGCAATCACTGAAACTGATGCAGTACTTGCAGCAGCTTCTAACGCTATCGTACTTGGTTTCAACGTTCGTGCTGATGCGTCTGCGCGTCAAACAATCGAAAATGAAAACCTAGACTTACGTTACTACTCAATCATCTACCAACTAATCGACGAAGTTAAAGCGGCGATGGGCGGTATGTTGGCTCCTGAGTTCAAGCAAGAGATCATTGGTCTTGCTGAAGTACGTGACGTATTTAAGTCACCTAAGATCGGCGCAATCGCTGGTTGTATGGTTACTGAAGGTACTATCAAGCGTAACAACCCTATTCGTGTTCTACGTGAAAACGTAGTTATCTACGAAGGTGAGCTTGAGTCACTACGTCGCTTTAAAGATGACGTGCCTGAAGTTAAGAACGGTTACGAGTGTGGTATCGGCGTTAAGAACTACAACGACGTTCGCGTTGGTGACCAGATCGAAGTATTCGAAATTATTGAAATCCAACGTACACTTGATTAATAATCAGTGTAGATAGTTGTTTTTCAACATGATAATGATAATGGGGAGCTTCGGCTCCCCATTCTTTCAAGAGCATTATTCTTAGAGAGAGCAAGAAAATGGCAAAAGAATTTAGCCGTACCCAACGTGTAGCGCAACAGCTACAAAAAGAATTGGCTGTAATTTTACAGCGTGAGATCAAAGATCCTGCGATTGCAATGACTACTATTTCAAGTGTTGATGTATCGCGTGATATGAACTACGCCAAAATTTATGTAACGTTTTTCCCAATTGGTGAGCAAACTGCTGAAGGTAGTTTAGAAGCATTACGTGAAATGGCACCTTACATCCGTTCACTACTAGGTAAAGAGATTCGCCTACGTGTGACACCTGAACTTAACTTCATTTTCGATCAGTCGTTAACTGAAGGTATGCGTATTTCAAACCTAGTATCTAAAGCGGTACGTGACGATGAAGATCGTCGTGGTGATGAAGACGAAGCAGAAAAAGGCGAGGAGTAAACATGGCACGTCGTCGTAAAGGTCGTCCAATTAACGGTGTGATCTTGGTTGATAAACCAACAGGCATTAGTTCTAACGATACCCTGCAAAAAGTGAAACGTATCTTTTTTGCACAAAAAGCGGGCCATACTGGTGCGCTTGATCCTTTAGCGACGGGCATGTTACCGCTTTGTTTTGGTGAAGCGACCAAGTTTTCACAATTTTTATTAGATTCAGATAAGCGTTATCGTGTGGTTGCTAAATTAGGCGAGCGTACTGATACCTCTGATTCTGATGGTGAAGTGGTTGAAACCCGCGCTGTAAATGTTGAACGCGATCAACTTGAAGCTTGTATTGATAGCTTTCGTGGCACGACTGATCAAATTCCATCGATGTACTCAGCATTAAAGTATCAAGGCCGTAAATTATATGAATACGCGCGTGAAGGAATTTCTATTCCTCGTGAATCGCGTAAGATTACTGTGTATTCAGTTGAGTTACTGCGCTTTGATAACAACGAAGTTGAAATGGAACTGCATGTGTCAAAAGGCACATACATTCGTACTATTGTTGATGATCTTGGTGAAATGCTAGGTTGTGGCGCTCATGTGACTTACTTACGTCGTACTGGCGTATCTAACTTTCCTTATGAGCGTATGGTAACGATTGAGCAGCTACAGGCGATGCTTGACCAAGCTATAGCGGATGAAATTGAACCCGGTACAGTATTAGATGCATTATTATTGCCAACTGATACTGCGGTACAAGATTTACCAGCAGTAAATATTACAGCAGAAGCGGCTGTGCATGTACTACATGGTAATCCTGTTGCTGCCGAGGTTGTTCCCGCTGAAGGCACTTTAGTGCGTATTACCGTTGGGGATACTGCTGAGTTTATTGGTGTTGGTACCATTGATGCAAAAGGCATGTTGGCACCAAAACGAGTAATGGCAAACGAACAAGAACAATAATGATACCAGCCGATCGCTCGTTATTATGCACACGAAATCATCATGATTATTGTGTATGAGTTGCTTGAGATTAAAAATAAAACTGGTTAATTATTCGCTTGTAGTTAGTTCCGCTGATCAGTATAATCCGCGGCTTGGGTGTCGGCTGAATCAGAGATTGGCGGCACAAATTAAAACATCTTGTATTAGGAATGAGTTATGTCTCTGAATGCAGAAACTAAAGCAGCAATCGTTGCAGATTACGCACAATGTGAAAATGATACTGGTTCTCCTGAAGTTCAGGTTGCACTTTTAACAGCGCAAATCAACCACCTTCAAGGTCACTTTGCTAACCACAAGCATGACCACCACAGCCGTCGCGGTTTACTACGCATGGTTTCTCGTCGTCGTAAGCTTCTAGATTACCTTAAAGGTAAAAACCTAGATCGTTACCAAGACTTGATCAAGCGTCTAGGCCTACGTCGCTAAGATTGCTTTAAGAAAGGAGCCCTAGGCTCCTTTCTTTTTATCTGCTCTTTTTATTATAGATACCGCTATTATTTATACGTCCCCCTGTCATCTTTCATAATTTCGTCTACTATCTGTACCGGAGTTAAGCTCAAGTTTGTTGTATGAATGCTTTCGCAGAGATATGATGGGTGCCGAGTAAATAACTGCCTATTTCCACTTGTTATGACTTTGCGAGTCGTTTTCCTCGACCTTCAGGTCGCGGCTAATAAAAGTTTTTCTTGATTATGAGAACTTTCATTAGTCGCGATACGTAAATCATTACAAAAGTGGACATCATTACATGACGCTTATGTTTGTGTTGGTTATAATTGACCTGCAAATAGAAAGCGGAATATATTTAAGGAAATTCACGTGAATCCTATCGTAAAGACTTTCCAGTACGGTAACCACACGGTTACTCTAGAGACTGGTGTTATAGCACGTCAAGCGACTGCTGCAGTAATGGTTAGCATGGACGACACTTCAGTGTTCGTTTCTGTTGTTGGTAAGAAAACAGCAGTAGAAGGCCAAGACTTCTTCCCGCTAACAGTAAACTACCAAGAGCGTACTTACGCTGCAGGTAAAATCCCTGGTGGTTTCTTCAAGCGTGAAGGCCGTCCTTCTGAAGGCGAAACACTGACTGCACGTCTAATCGACCGTCCAATCCGTCCGCTATTCCCTGACGATTTCAAAAACGAAGTACAAGTTATTGCAACAGTAGTTTCTGTAAACCCTGCTGTTAACCCTGATATGGTTACAATGATTGGTACTTCTGCAGCACTTGCTATTTCTGGTATTCCATTCAATGGTCCTATCGGTGCGGCACGTGTTGGTTACATTAACGATCAATTCGTTCTTAACCCAAGCAATGAAGAGCTAGAAGCAAGCCGTCTAGATCTTGTTGTTGCTGGTACTAAAGACGCAGTGCTAATGGTTGAATCAGAAGCTGATCGTCTATCTGAAGAGCAAATGCTACAAGCAGTTGTTTTCGGTCACGATCAACAACAAGTTGTTATCAATGCAATCAATGAGTTTGCTGCTGAAGTTGCAACTCCTGCTTGGGATTGGGCTGCACCTGCTGAGAACACAGCGCTTAAAACTAAGATCGCTGAGTTAGCTGAAGCTAAGCTGGTTGAAGCTTACCAAATCACTGAAAAAATGGCGCGTTACGATCGCATCCACGAGATTGCTGCTGAAGTAAACGACGCGATTCTTGCTGAAGATGTTGATGCAAACGCAAAAGAAATCCACACTATCTTCCACGATCTAGAGAAGACAGTTGTACGTGGCCGCATCATTGCTGGTCTTCCACGTATCGATGGTCGTGAAAAAGACATGGTTCGTGCGCTAGACGTACGTACTGGTGTACTTCCACGTACGCACGGTTCTTCACTATTTACTCGTGGTGAAACACAAGCACTTGTTACGGCAACGCTTGGTACACAACGTGATGCACAAATCATTGATAGCATCATGGGTGAGAAGAAAGATCACTTCCTTCTTCACTACAACTTCCCTCCATACTGTGTAGGTGAAACTGGTTTCGTTGGTTCGCCTAAGCGTCGTGAAATTGGTCACGGTAAGTTGGCGAAGCGTGGTATTGCTGCAGTAATGCCATCTGTTGACGAATTCCCATACACAGTACGTGTAGTATCAGAAATCACTGAATCTAACGGTTCATCTTCAATGGCTTCTGTATGTGGTACTTCACTAGCACTTATGGATGCTGGTGTGCCAATCAAATCATCTGTTGCGGGTATCGCAATGGGTCTTGTGAAAGAAGGCGATGATTTCGTTGTTCTTTCTGACATCCTTGGTGACGAAGATCACCTAGGTGACATGGACTTTAAAGTTGCGGGTACTGACGACGGTATCACAGCACTTCAGATGGATATCAAGATCGAAGGTATCACTAAAGAGATCATGGAAATTGCACTTAACCAAGCTAAAGGCGCGCGTAAGCACATCCTTAGCGTAATGGATAATGCAATCAATGCTCCTCGTGAAGATATCTCTCAGTTTGCTCCTCGCATTCACATGATGAAGATCAACCCTGAGAAGATCAAAGATGTTATCGGTAAAGGTGGTGCAGTTATTCGTGCACTTACTGAAGAAACTGGTACTACTATCGAAATCGAAGATGATGGTACAGTGAAGATTGCGGCGACTGAAGGTACTGCTGCACAAGAAGCAATCCGTCGTATCGAAGAAATCACAGCTGATGTTGAAGTTGGCCGTGTTTACACTGGTAAAGTAATGCGTATCGTTGATTTCGGTGCGTTTGTATCAGTTATCGGTACTAAAGAAGGTCTAGTTCACATCTCTCAAATCTCACAAGATCGTGTAGAGAAAGTGTCTGATTACCTACAGATGGGTCAAGAAGTTCAAGTTAAAGTACTTGAAATCGACCGTCAAGGCCGTATCCGTCTAAGCATGAAAGAAGCAGTAGAAGCGCCAGCCGCAGCTCCTGCACAAGACGAACAGCCACAAGGCTAAGCGTTTTGCTAATATCATGATATAAAGGGGCTTAATAGCCCCTTTTTTTGATCTAAATATTGTCATAGACGCTGGATCGTCATTAATGTCACAGGGAGAACTGAGTTGATAATACGTCATATTCGATATGCTGTAATTGCTACTGCACTGGTTATCAGTGGATGTTCAACAGCACCAACCCAATGGACTCAGCCTCCGATGGCTGTCCCTTATCAAGCTAATTTTCAACAACAGATTCAGTTGGTACGGATTGAACAAATATTACAACAACCCAATATTCCGCCAACAACACTAGCCACTATTTATTATGATCGTGGTTTGTTGCATGACAGTTTAGGTCTACGTGATTTGGCGCGACTTGATTTTAATAAGTCACTCACGATTAATCCAAACCAGCCGGATTTATTTAATGTAGCTGGGGTGATTTTTACTCAAATGGGCATGTTTGATTCTGCTTATGAATCGTTTGATTCAACGTTAGATTTAGCCCCTGAGCATCCTTACGCTCACCGAAATCGTGGTATAGCGCTTTATTATGGCGAACGTTATACACTTGCAAATGAAGATTTATTGCCTCATTACCTGCTTAATATAAATGATCCTTACCGTGTTATTTGGTTATACATTAATGATTTGAAATATACGCCAGAGCAAGCTAGAACCTTACTTCAACAACGTTATGCGGTCAGTGATAAAAAAGATTGGGGTTGGCAGATCGTTAGAATGTATCTTGGTGAGATCACTGAAGAGCAGTTCTTAACCGAGATTGCCGAGCAGAGTAAAGATAATCAACAATTAGCACTGCGACTGACGGAAGGGTATTTTTATTTAGCACAGACCTATCAAAATAAACAAGATTATCCAACGGCGGTGATGTTATATAAGCTTGCTTTAGCGGGAAATGTGTATGAATTTGTTGAACATCGATTCTCTATATTAGAACTAAATCGTATTTTTACAGCAGAAGAAAATGCAGCCGCGGCGTCTTCTTCGCCAAGTGTATCAGTGAAATAATGTCGATAAAAATAGCCGCTATCATCAGCGGCTATTTTTTATTCTTTTCGAACCTCGAACCTCGAACCTCGAACCTCGAACCTCGAACCTCGAACCTCGAACCTCGAACCTTTAGCTAATATCCAATCCGGCTAGATTATGCCAATAGCCATTACATTGATGCCCATCCGCAAGTGGGTGACGAATCGTGCCTTGTTCATTAGCACGGAAGTCATCAATCAATGTCAGCGTGTCTAACCCCATTGGGCTTAATCGCACCACATCGACCATGTCTTTCATACCTTTCAAATCATTAATCAAGTTATAACAGTAACCCGATTGAGTTTGAATACCATTAAGCGTAAAGATTTTTTGATCTTCTTGGCTATTAACTGTGATCCCTTGCGGGTATTTAATACAGCAAGTTTCGCAATCATCTTTGGCTTTATTTTCAGCACGAGCAGTAAAGCAGCGGGCAGAATAAGCTAATGGTAGATAGCCATAACTAAAGACCTCAGTTTCAAATTGTTGGCGGATCCCCAGTTTTTCACATTCGGTTAGCGTATTACTTAACCAATCACGAGACAGTTCTACCGGCATACACCAGCGAGTCATGCCTTGTTTAACAAACAGTTGTAGCGTTTGGGCGTTATAGCAATTAACGGCGGGTCCAACCACAAACGGAACTTTGTTTTGTGAAGCTAACTGAATAGCAGATACATCGTTAGCTTCTACAATAAAGTCGCCATTATCGATATATTTTTTCATGATGTTAACTTCGCTAGGGGCTTCTAGCAATGCCATGGTTGATAGCACGACTTGCTTACCATTGGTGGCAAGATCTTTTGCAATATCAATCCATTGTGCCGCTTTAAGTGCGCGACGCTTAGAGCATACTGTTTCCCCTAAATAAATAATATCAACGTTGCTATGCTTAGCTTGTTGATAGAAGGTTTCAACATCATGCTGAGGCCAAAAATAGAGTAATGGCCCAAGTGAATATTTCATAATGATCCCTTATTGCCATTTACGGTGGTATGCACCTAATGTTGTTTGTTTGCCTTCTGACAGATTACCTAAACATGCATTCCATGCTGGATTAACACTGTAGCCTTCAGGATTAGCTAAATAGTGATCAATCGCCGCGCGCCAAGTACGTGTCACTTGTTCAACATATGCAGGGCTACGTTG
The DNA here is from genome assembly GCF_046058925.1 of Photobacterium piscicola. NCBI lineage: Bacteria > Pseudomonadati > Pseudomonadota > Gammaproteobacteria > Vibrionales > Vibrionaceae > Photobacterium > Photobacterium piscicola. Next base: position 2,863,580 of record NZ_CP175534.1, on the reverse strand, counting down.
ACGACCTTCAATTTTGACTGAGGCGATATTGGCTTTAAATAACTCAGGCAAAATATCAAGTGTGTTAAGGCTGGTTGGCTCTTCAAGCGCATGATAACGCTTTTGTTCACCATCGATATTAATATCAAAACGGCCTTTGCATAGGGTTGGATAGCCTGCGTTTTCGCCTTGGGCATAGCGATCAATTAAGATTTCATTTAAGCGCGATTCTAACCCTTGAGGCGTTTCTTGCCAGCGTACATACTTTGCGGGTGAACAAGCCCCAACAGTATTTGGCGATTCACCTGTCATGTATGAAGATAAATAACAGCGACCTTCTGACATAATACATAAGCTACCAAATGCAAATACCTCTAACTGCATATCAGTATTACGGGCTAATTGCTTTACCTGATGCATGGACAACACTCGCGGCAGTACCACGCGTTTAATATTGAAATTCTGTTTATAGTAATCAATCGCGGCAGTGTTAGTCGCTGATGCTTGAACAGAGAGGTGTAATTCTAAATCAGGGTAAGTTGTTGCGGCATATTCAAGTACGCCAATGTCAGCCACAATCAGCGCATCAACACCCATTGCCGCCGCATTATCAACCGCTTTTGCCCAACGATTAAAGCCATCAGGATGAGCAAAGGTATTTAAAGCAACATGCAATTTACGATCATGATCTTTAACATACTGCACTGCTTTTTCTAGTTTGCGCTCAGTGAAGTTTAAACCAGCAAAGTGGCGGGCGTTAGTATCGTCTTTAAAACCGATATAAACCGCATCCGCACCATTATCAATGGCGGTTTTTAATGCTGGAAGATTACCAGCAGGGCAAAGAAGCTCCATGTTATTTAATTATCCAATCTTTGCGTAAAAACGATAGCTTCATAGTAGAAGTGTTTAGGCCTATAGATCTTGATGCGAGGCAGGTTTTGTTGATATTAAACAATAAAATTGTTACTAAATAATAGTGTTTTTAGACTTATATCAACCGTTGAGATAAATTTTTTCTTTTAATAATAAGCTTTCTAATTCTTGCTTTGGCATTGGGCGATGAAAATGAAACCCTTGAATATAATCACAATTTAGGTTTGAAAGTAAGGTGGCTTGTTGATGGGTTTCAATGCCTTCAGCGACAACACTCATATTAAGTGATTTACCAATATTAATGATATTTTCAATTAGGATTATTTGTTTAGGGATGGTGTCGATATCTTTAATAAACGCGCGATCAATTTTAAGTTCATCAAGGGGAAAGCGCGCTAAATAAGACAATGATGAATAGCCAGTACCAAAATCATCAATAGATAACGCAAACCCTTGTTGCTTAATTGCATTTAGCATTTGGATGGTATGCTCGCCATCACTCATTACCGTACTTTCGGTGAGTTCAAAGGTAAAATCATCAGCATTGATCCCAGTTGATTGGCGTAATTTATCAACAAAACTAATGAGATTCGGATTCTCAAACTGTTGTGATGACAGGTTTATCGCGACGCGACCTTTTAGTAACTGTTGTTTTTTCCAGTGATTAACTGTGGTAAATACTTCTCGCATAACAACACGACCAAGTTGTTCGATCAATCCTGCCCGTTCTGCAATGGGAATAAATTGTGCCGGGCTAATATAACCTTCAACGGGGTGTTTCCAGCGTACTAATGCTTCCGCACCGTCAATCTCAAAGTTTTTGGCATTGACTTTAGGTTGATACCACACTTCTAAGCCATTATTTTGCAATGCTTTTTGAAGTTCTATTTCAAGCCATAAGCGCATTCTTGCTTCTTTGCTCATCGCCTCACTAAAAATGACGAGTCGATTACGACCACGATTTTTTGCTTCATACATGGCGGTGTCGGCATTTTGCAGCATCATTCGAGCATCATGGCCATTACCAGGTGATTTGACCATGCCGATTGAGCACGAAAGGTGCTTACTGAAATAACGTAGATCAAACGGTAAATTAACCAGTGCAATAATCTGCTCTGCGATCATTTCACCACTGTTTTCATGTTCTGGGTTAGTCAATATAACCGCAAACTCATCACCACTTAGATGACCAATAATGGCATCTTCAGGTAACAGTTGCTGCAGTCGTTGAGCTATTTCTTGTAATACTTTGTCACCGATATGGTGGCCTAATGAATCATTAATATTTTTAAAGTTATCAATGTCTATATAGAGCATGAACAGCGGTGTATTAGCTTTCATTAATTGCTCTAGCTGGCGACTAAAACCATAGCGATTATAGAGCCCTGTTAATGGATCAAGTTGAGTAAGTTGTTCTATTTTATGTTGTTGATCATTGGTACAGAATACAGGTGTTAGTTTGATCAATAACGCTGACTCACCGAGGATGGTTATTGGTATCGTTGTGATGGTTAATGGCGCACGCTCAATATTATTAATGGCATAATAATGCTGATTAGTATCCTGGAATGCTGAGATAAATTTTTTACTGTGGCAAGGTTGGTGGTTATTATCTAACAATAAGTGCTCAAGTTGTTGTCCAACTAAAGCAGGCTTAGATGTCATACCTAATAGATCGACAGCATGTTGATTGGCATTTTTGATGATATTTTTTTCTACAATGCAGATTCCATCGGTCATTAGGTTTTGAAGTTGGATTAATTGATGCTCAGATTCTTGTAATGAATGAATTAAAATATGACGTTCTGAGGTATCAATTGAATGCGAAATAATATGACTGATTTTACCTGAGGTATTTGTCAAAGGCGCCAGACTGATATGTAAACAGGTGTGATGTGGCGTGTCATTGATGGTCACTTCCGCTTCAATAACTTCACCATTAAATGCTCGCTCATAATACGGTTTTAAACATTGGTAATAATAGTGACCAAGGGTATCTGTGTCGTTACTGCCAATTAATTGATGCTGTGATTTACCACTAATATCACTATAACGATTATTCACTCGATGGTAACAGTGTTGATCGTCAATAATCGCAAACAGGAAAGGACTATTATTTGTTAAAAGAGGAAACCAATAGTCAAGTTGCTCTATCTGCATCAATGTTTAATCCTTGGCTCTATGAGTTGAATGTTAATAATAAGGTGCGATTAATTGATAACTAGTGTAAATGTTAGTAGGCGTAAATATAACGCTTATTAACAAAATAATGACTTGTTTTAGTGAGGCAATTGCTTTTTTTTGACTTAAGGCATAAAACAAATGGTTAAGATTGCCATACAATTCATTTTTAGCGTTCGACTTTAAACGGGAATACAAATAGTGATTGCTCAACTTAGAAAACAATTGGTTCAACATGGTCCGGCATTATTACGTGTCCCTGCAAAATTGACACCTTTCTCTATTCAAAAAAAGATCATGTTAGATAGCCTTGCGATGGTTTTCAAAGAAGCATTGGCCGATGGCGATTTTGAATTTCTGGAGGATCGCTGGTTAAAAGTTGAAGTGCGTGATTTAGGATTACAGTGGTTCATTAGTTATCAAGATGAAGCATTGGTAGTAACGGAACACTGTGAACACCATGATGTGAGCTTTAGTGGCGAGTGTAATGACTTAGTGTTAATTGCAGCACGTAAAGAAGATCCTGATACACTGTTTTTCCAACGTCGCCTTCGTATTGAAGGTGATACTGAATTGGGTTTGGAAGTGAAGAACTTGATGGACAGTATTGATCTTGATTCTTTGCCTTCTGCCGTGAAATTTGTGTTACAGCAATCAGCTGATTTTATTCATCAGGGAATGCAGGCTAACGTGATTGATAAAGAGGTTACACATGCTCATTAGATCTGAAGCACCCGCTGATATTTTATTGATCGATGCATTATTAAAATCAGTGTTTGATACTGATGCCGAAGCGAACTTAGTGATGCGCTTGCGTGAAAATGGTTGCCGAACCTTATCATTAGTCGCTTGTACTGACGAAGGTGAAGTGATTGGGCATGCTTTTTTTAGCCCAGTAACGGTGGCAGGACAAGAAACAAATTGGCAAGGGCTTGCACCTTTATCTATTCATCAAGACCATCGTAATCAAGGGGTTGGCTTAGCATTATTAGCAGAAGCGCAAGCAACATTAGCTGATTTTGATTATCCTGCGGTGGTGGTATTAGGTGATCCTAATTATTACCATCGTGCTGGCTATGAAGCAGCTTTACCACATGGTTTAACTTGCCGTTGGCCAGGAACAGAAGCTGCCTTTATGGTATTAGAAATTGCGCCGGGTAGTGTACAGCAACATCAAGGATTGGTTGAATACTGCGAAGAGTTTAATGCTTTAGCATAATAAATGAAGTACTGACTTTTCGGCAGTAACTAATAAGCCACGCTCTTCCTTTTAATACGATAGTTTTATTACTATCTGCGAGGAGGAGCGTGGTTTTTTTATATCCATTAATAACCTATTAATATTGCACTGCAATAAGGTTAATATTGAGAAGTAAGAACTCTTTATTTGTCATTTAGCTTAATATTTGGTGGTGGTATTTTATTGCTAATAATAAATCATTAAGGAATGACATTCATGATCCCTCGTAGTATTACCTCACCAAAAAAATTCATTATTGGTCAAAACCTATTGCCACAACTTGGCGGTTTTATTAAAGATTTTGGTAATAATGCTGTATTGATTTGTGATGAATTTATTCTTAATAAAGTTAAAGAAGAAGCACTACCAGCGTTACAACAAGCGGACATTACTGCTCATGCAGAACAATTTCAATATGAATGTACTGATACTGAAATTGGTCGTATCCATGAGATCGTAAAACACCTTGGCGCAAATGTAGTTGTGGGTATTGGTGGTGGTAAAACCATGGATGTGGCTAAAGCGGTTGCGCATTTTGCTCACATTCCCGTTATTATTTTCCCAACTATTGCGTCAACAGATGCACCTTGTACTGCGTTATCTGTGGTATATAAAGATGACGGTGAATTTGACCGTTACTTATTCCTACCTCAAAACCCAGATGCTGTTATTGCTGATACCGGTATTATTGCAGCAGCGCCAACTAAGTTCTTTGCCGCAGGTATTGGTGATGCGCTAGCAACCTTCTTTGAAGCTCGTGCATGTTGTTATGCTGACGGTTTAAACCTAGTACAAAAACGCGTATCACGTACCGGTCTTGGCATGGCGCTTATGTGCTATGAGTTGATTGTTGAAAACGTAGAAATGGCAATGGATGCCGCGCGTCGCCATGTGGTGACTCCAGCATTAGAAGAAATGGTTGAAGCAACGATTTACCTCAGTGGTATCGGTGCTGAATCTGGTGGTTTAGCGGCTGCGCACGCTGTTAGTAACGGTATGTCTTCATTACCACAATTACACCATATTCAGCATGGTGAGAAAGTAGCGTTTGGTTTGCTAACTCAATTAGTGCTTGAAAAAGCCGATGCTGAAGAAATTGAAAACGTTATTTATGTAATGAAAACAGCTGGTTTACCATTAACTTTAGCTGATTTCGGTATTGAAGAAATGGTGGAATCTGAATGGCGTCAAGTGGCTGAGATTGCCTGCGCTGAAGGTGACACTATGTGTAATATGGCGGTTAAGGTCAATGCTGACCGCGTCTACCAAGCAATGGTTGCTGCTGATGCATTAGCACAACGTTACCATGACTAAAATGTCATGCTGATAATGGCTGAATAATAATAATCAATGCCGACATTATGTCGGCATTGTTGTTTTTAAACCATTAGAGACAGAAGATGATAGTTTATGAGTACAAAGCAGTGCGGATTTGCTAGGATCAGCCTCCATTTATATTCCATAGCAGGTAGGGTATGAAGCAACGCGATATTCAGGTGTTACAGGAAATGGGGATCACTTATTGGCAAGTGCGAAAGCCTGAGCTTTTTCCTAACCAAGTGCTACCTGTGATCAATCTGCCCGCTGAGTGTAAGCTGCTTTTTATTTCGGCTGAGGAATTGAATGAGCATGATGCTTGGTTGTTTGGACGTATTTTATCAAGTATGAAATTGACGCCAGAGCAAGCATTATCCTTGCCGCTATCGGCACTTGATCAAATCGCAGCGCATCATTTAACGTGGTGTTGGTTTGCGGGTTGCCAAGGGACATACCCGACGGGTTGTCAGGTTCTGAATTCGGCCTCATTAAAACTTATGCATAATGATCCTTCATCTAAGAAAGCATTATGGCAACAGATTTGTAGTTATGACTCATAAAATTATTCCATTAGAAGCACACCATACCGATGATGTTTGGCGTATAGAACAAGCAGCGAATACCTTTCCGTGGGCAGAATCAATGATTCGCAAAGAGCCTAACCGAATTGCGGCCAACTATGTATTAGTGGTTGATGAGCAAGTGGTTGGGTATTGCTTTGGCCAAGTTGTCGCAGGTGAAGGTACTTTATTGAATATTGCCATTGATCCAGCTCAGCAACGTAAAGGCTACGGTAAGTTATTACTTAATGGTTTTATTGATGCGTTAGAAGCAAAACAAGCGGAAGAAATTTGGCTTGAAGTACGTGAGAGTAACATTGGTGCGTATAAGCTTTATGAAGCAACCGGATTTAATGAAACCAATCGTCGTGTTGGTTATTATCCTGCGGTTGATGGTCGTGAAGATGCGTTGATCATGGCGTATATGTTTATGCCTTTTGGCTGATTTACTTATAAAGTACCTATAAATAAAGACCAATAAAAAGGCCGTATCCAGATGAATACGGCCTTTTTGGTATTAGTAACCTGTGAGGGGATTAGTGTTCGCGAGTGGCGCGGAAATCACCTTCAGGGAAACGTTCTTTAGCAAGGTTTAGGTTAACCATGGTTGGTGCGATGTAAGATAAGTTATCACCGCCATCGAGTGCTAGGTGAGATTGGTTCTTACGCTTGAATTCTTCAAGTTTCTTCGCGTCATCACATTCAACCCAACGTGCAGTTGCTACGTTAACGCCTTCATAAATCGCTTCAACGTTGTATTCAGCTTTAAGACGTGCCACAACCACATCAAACTGAAGTACACCAACCGCACCAACGATAAGATCGTTGTTTTGTAGCGGACGGAATACCTGCACCGCACCTTCTTCTGAAAGTTGTACTAAGCCTTTTAGCAATTGCTTTTGCTTTAGTGGATCTTTTAGACGAATACGACGGAAAAGTTCAGGGGCAAAGTTTGGAATACCAGCAAACTTCAAATCTTCACCTTGAGTAAAGGTATCACCGATTTGAATCGTACCGTGGTTGTGTAAACCAATAATGTCACCCGCATAAGCGACTTCAGCACGTGAACGGTCACCCGCCATAAAGGTTACGGCATCAGAAATGCTGACGTTTTTACCAGTACGAACATGGTTCATCTTCATACCTTGGTCGTAAGTACCTGACACAATACGCATAAATGCAATACGGTCACGGTGTTTAGGATCCATATTTGCTTGGATTTTAAACACAAAGCCTGAGAATTTCTCTTCCGTTGCTTCAACTTCACGGGTATTGGCTTGGCGAGGTAATGGTGCTGGAGCCCATTCAGTTAAGCCGTCAAGCATATGGTCAACACCAAAGTTACCCAGTGCAGTACCAAAGAATACGGGTGTTAGTTCACCGGCTAAAAAGAGTTCACGATCAAATTCATTTGATGCGCCAATAACTAACTCTAGTTCTTCACGTAAGTTAGCCGCAAGGTCGCTACCAATTTCAACGTCTAGCTCAGGATTCTCTAACCCTTTGATGATACGTTGTTCTTGAATAGTGTGGCCTTGACCTGTGCTATAAAGAATCGTTTCATCACGGTGAATATGGTAAACACCTTTGAATTCTTTACCACAACCAATCGGCCATGAAATTGGCGCACATGCCATACCTAATTCAACTTCAACCTCATCAAGCAATTCCATTGGATCACGTGTTTCACGGTCCAATTTGTTCATGAAGGTAACAATAGGAGTGTCACGTAGACGGGTTACTTCCATTAACTTACGAGTACGATCTTCGACACCTTTCGCGGCATCGATAACCATTAGACAAGAGTCAACCGCAGTTAGGGTACGGTAAGTATCTTCTGAGAAGTCTTCGTGTCCAGGAGTATCAAGTAAGTTAACTAAACAAGCATTGTAAGGAAACTGCATCACTGATGTAGTTACCGAGATACCACGTTCTTTTTCCATCTCCATCCAGTCAGATTTTGCATGCTGGTTAGAGCCACGACCTTTTACGGTGCCCGCTTTTTGGATCGCGTTTCCGAACAACAATACTTTTTCAGTAATGGTGGTTTTACCCGCATCGGGGTGGGAGATAATAGCGAAAGTACGACGTTTCGATACTTCGCCTTGAAACAGTGTTTGCGACATTAGCATGTTCTTTTTGAATGGAGTGCGTTATTCACTATTGTCGCTGATTTTATCCTTATACTCAATCTAGCCGCAGCGAGAATTACTCACAAAGGTAAATAATGACCCGTTTGATGGTTAATTCACGGCATAATATGCATCACCTTCTTAATATAGAGACTCAAATTATGGCAGTAACCACCAAACAACCGGTTGTGATAGATAGCCATTGTCATTTTGACTTTGCACCATTTGCAGCCGATCCCGCTCAAGCATGGACACAAGCACAGCAAGCGGGAGTGAAAGCGTTGGTTATTCCAACGGTCGGTAGCAGTAATTGGCACACGGTTGCAACCCTATGTCAGCAATTTTCAGGCTTATATTATGGATTAGGTATTCACCCTTTTTTTAGTCATCAACATACAGCAAATGTGGTGGCTGAATTAGCGTGTCTGCTCACTAGCGCCAAGAATGATGAGCAGTGTGTGGCAGTGGGAGAGTGTGGGTTAGATTTTGCTGTGGCGAACGTTAATCGAGACCAACAATTACAATGGTTACAAGCGCAACTTCAATTAGCCAATGAGCATGATTTACCTGTGATACTACATTGCCGTAAAGCCTTTGCTGAATTGGTTACATTATTGCGTCAGCAGCCACCTAAAATGGGCGGTGTTTATCACGGATTTAGTGGCAGTTACCAACAGGCAACGCAGCTTGTTGATCTCGGTATCAAAATTGGGGTTGGTGGTACTATTACTTATAGTCGCGCTCAAAAAACCCGCGCTACTATAGCGAAATTACCATTATCAGCACTGTTATTAGAGACAGATGCCCCTGATATGCCAGTGTCAGGCTATCAAGGTCAGCCAAATCGACCTGAGCGTTTAGTCGATATTGTTACAACATTGGCGGATATAAGAGGTGACACCTATGCACAAATAGCACAAGCAACAACCTTAACATGTACTGAATTATTTCAAATAAAGGTGTGATTTTGCTGCCAAAGCCAAACGTTTGCGTTGATCGCAAGGCTCTTTAAATAAGGGTTATGTGATACGAGTCACAATAGCTGATTATGGTACATCAAATTTCCTCATAAACTGTGATCTTTGCATTACATCATCAGGAACTCCATGAGTATAATGCGCCGACTCTATAAAAGAGCCTAACTGTCAATACGCCAAAACTTAACTATAGGATTCCATAAATCATGAGCCTGCTAATGAGCCTAGTTGGGATGGTGGTACTGCTATTACTTGCCGTACTTCTATCTGATAACCGTAAAGCGATCAACTTACGTACTGTTGGTGGTGCATTTGCTATCCAATTTCTTTTAGGTGCCTTTGTTCTTTATGTGCCTGTAGGCCGTGATGTGCTGTATGGCATGTCGCAAGCAGTAGCTAACGTTATTGGTTATGGTAATGACGGTATTAACTTCTTATTTGGTGGCTTAACATCAAACAAGATGTTTGAATTATTTGGCGGTGGTGGTTTTGTCTTCGCATTACGCGTACTGCCTGTTATCGTCTTCTTCTCTGCACTTATCAGTGTGTTGTACTACATCGGCGTTATGCAAATTGTTATCAATGTACTAGGTGGCGGTTTACGTAAAGTTCTTGGCACTTCTCATGCAGAATCAATGTCTGCAACAGCTAATATTTTTGTAGGTCAAACGGAAGCACCATTGGTTATTCGTCCGTTCGTACCTAAGATGACTCAGTCTGAGCTGTTTGCGGTAATGTGTGGTGGTTTGGCGTCAGTAGCTGGTGGTGTACTTGCAGGTTACGCACAAATGGGTGTGCCTCTAGAATACTTGATTGCCGCTTCATTTATGGCAGCCCCTGGTGGTTTACTGTTTGCTAAAATCATTAAGCCTGAAACTGAGCAGCCTATTGAGCAGATTGCGGGTAACGATGAAGATGAAAGTGAAGAAAAACCCGCTAACATTATTGATGCAGCAGCAGCAGGTGCATCATCTGGTATGCAACTAGCGCTAAACGTAGGCGCAATGTTACTTGCATTCATCGGTCTAATTGCACTAATTAACGGTATGCTTGGTGGTATCGGTGGTTGGTTCGGTATGCCTGAACTAACACTAGAACTGATTCTAGGTTACGTATTCTCACCACTTGCATTCCTTATTGGTGTGCCATGGGGTGAAGCACAAGTTGCTGGTTCATTCATCGGTCAGAAGATTGTTGTTAACGAATTCGTTGCTTACCTAAACTTTGCCCCTTACCTAAAAGATGTAGCTGATGGCGGCATGTTAGTAGCACAAACTGGTGCTGAAATGTCTGATAAGACTAAAGCTATCATCTCATTTGCATTGTGTGGTTTCGCAAACCTATCTTCAGTAGCAATTCTACTGGGTGGTTTAGGTGGTCTAGCTCCAACGCGTCGTGCTGAAATCGCTCGCTTTGGTATGAAGGCTGTTGCGGCAGGTACATTATCTAACCTAATGTCAGCAACAATTGCAGGTTTATTTATTACACTAGCATCATAGTTATAAATAAAGACTAACCTCAGATAAGAAACGCCATGGCTGATGCTGTGGCGTTTTTTTTATTCGTCAAAAGTCATGAAATTTAAGTTTGGTTTAATGTAATAAAATCGATTGCGTTCCCCTTTCTTAATTTTCACTCTGTTATTATTCTCTTATAGAAACAGTATCGCGGTTGTAATTGATAACGTTATTGCTGTTATTTGCATCACCAATAACTGTTATGCAAAAAACGGCTTTTTTTATGTTTAAGTTGCATGAGTTGCGAAAACACTTTTTATTTCAGTAAACATATTATCCACCACAGGAAACACGAGATTAATGGTCGAGTCGTGGTTGAGTTGATATTATAAGTGAAGTAAAACCTTAACTGGTTAAGGCGACTTAATCTTGTCTGGGGTAAGTTTACGCGGTGAAAAGGATAGCAACTAGAAGGGGTTTATTCTCTTCTGGGTCTTCAAGGAATAACGTCCGCTCATAGATGACAATGGCAATGAATGCTGTTGCACCGCAGTGAAGTAAATGAGGTCACTGCTGAATTCATATCGAGTATTCAGGTAGTAATATTAATACTACCGCGATCAAACATTACGACTGGAGAAAGTCATGAGCGATTTAAAAGCTGCAGCACTACGTGCATTAAAATTAATGGACCTTACAACATTAAATGAAGACGACACTGACGAAAAAGTGATCGCGCTATGTAAGAATGCAAAAACAGTTGTTGGTAACACTGCTGCAGTATGTATTTACCCTCGTTTTATTCCAGTCGCTAAGAAGCAACTACGTGAGCAAGGTACACCAGATGTACGTGTTGCAACAGTCACTAACTTCCCACATGGTAATGATGATATTGAGATCGCTGTGGCTGAAACAAAAGCGGCTGTTGCTTACGGCGCAGACGAAGTAGACGTTGTATTCCCATACCGCGCGCTAATGGCTGGCAATGCTGAAGTAGGCTTTGAGCTTGTGAAGCAATGTAAAGCAGCGTGTGGTGATAATGTATTGCTTAAAGTTATCATCGAAACAGGTGAGCTAAAAACAGAAGCACTTATTAAGCAAGCATCTGAAATTTGTATTAATGCAGGTGCTAACTTTATTAAAACATCTACAGGTAAAGTGCCTGTAAACGCAACACCTGAATACGCTGAAATCATGTTGAATGTAATTAAAGATATGGGCGTAGCAAAAACAGTTGGTTTTAAACCTGCTGGTGGCGTGCGTACCGCTGAAGATGCACAACAATATTTAGCAATGGCAAACACTATTCTTGGTGATGAGTGGGCAGATAGCCGTCATTACCGTTTTGGTGCATCAAGCCTACTTGCCAACTTACTTCACACATTAGGTGAAGGCGAGCAAGCGGCACAAGGCGGTTACTAAGCTTTAGTTAAATAAGGTGGTGTCATGCCACCTTATTATTTTCAACGCTTATTATTGATGCTAATCGTTATATATTAGCCATAATTATTTATTTTATTTAGTGTGCTTTTCAATGATGTTTTGCCATCACTGACAGGTTTTGTGCACGTAAAATTTAACGTAATAATAGTTTGGTTTTATAAATAAATAATTAATTTTCCCTATTAAAATCCATATCAGTAAGAGGATCGTCATGTACTTACCTCAAGAAATTATTCGTAAAAAACGCGACAATATTGTTTTAACTGCCGATGAAATTAATTTTTTCATTCAAGGTGTTGCTAAAAATACTGTTTCTGAAGGTCAAATCGCAGCCTTTGCAATGGCGATTTATTTTAATGATATGACCATGGATGAGCGTGTTGCTTTAACATGTGCAATGCGTGACTCAGGCATGGTGATCGATTGGAGCCACATGAATTTTGATGGCCCAATTGTTGATAAACACTCAACTGGTGGTGTGGGTGATGTGACCTCTTTAATGCTGGGCGCTATGGTAGCGGCATGTGGTGGCTATGTACCAATGATCTCCGGTCGTGGTCTTGGTCATACGGGTGGTACGCTAGATAAACTGGAATCAATTCCAGGTTACAACATTACGCCAAGCAATGAAGTGTTCGGTAAAGTAACCAAAGAAGCGGGTGTGGCTATTATTGGTCAAACGGGCGATTTAGCTCCTGCTGATAAACGTGTTTATGCGACCCGTGATGTCACGGCGACAGTGGATAATATTTCATTAATTACTGCATCTATTTTGTCGAAGAAGTTAGCGGCAGGTCTAGATTACTTGGTGATGGATGTAAAAGTAGGTTCAGGCGCATTTATGCCAACTTACGCAGCATCAGAAGAATTAGCCAAATCTATTGTTGCGGTTGCTAATGGTGCGGGCACTTGTACCTCTGCATTGTTGACTGATATGAATCAAGTGTTAGCATCAACCGCGGGTAATGCACTTGAAGTGCGTGAAGCGGTACAGTTTTTAACGGGCGAATACCGTAACCCTCGTTTATATGAAGTTACCATGGCATTGTGTGCTGAAATGTTAGTTATCAGTAAACTAGCATCAGATTTACCGCAAGCACGTGCGAAACTTCAAACAGTGTTAGATAATGGTCAAGCAGCAGAACGTTTTGGCAAAATGGTGGCAGGCCTTGGTGGTCCAACTGATTTTATCGATAATTATGATAACTATCTTGATAAAGCAGAGATCATTAAACCTGTATTTGCTGAAACAACCGGTTTTGCAACTGCGATGGATACCCGTGGTTTAGGTATGGCTGTTGTTGGCATGGGTGGTGGTCGTCGTGTTGCTAGCGATAGCATTGATTATGCTGTTGGTTTATCAAATATGATTCGCCTTGGTGATGAAGTATATGCAGATACTCCATTAGCAATGGTACACGCACGTACTGAAGCGCAATGGCAAGAAGCAGCTAAAGCGGTTCGTGCCAATATCAGTATTGCTGATACACAGTCAGAGCCAACCCCTGAAGTATACCGTCGTATTGGCGAACAAGACGTATAACGGAGCAAACATGAAACGTTCAATTATTTTAGTTTTAGATTCTTTTGGTATCGGCGCGACGGAAGATGCGGTTGATTTTGGTGACGTGGGTGCAAACACCCTTGGTCATATTGCCCAAGCATGTGCACGTGGTGAAGCTAATAATGGTGATCGTAGTGGTGCCCTTTATCTGCCTAACCTAACTAAATTAGGTTTAGCAAAAGCATGTGAAGAGTCATGTGGTCATTTTCCTGAAGGTATGGACACTGATGTTGAAATCGTAGGTGCGTTTGGCCATGCGAAAGAAATTTCATCAGGAAAAGATACACCTTCTGGTCACTGGGAAATTGCGGGCGTACCAGTATTGTTTGATTGGGGTTATTTCAGCGATAAGACTAATAGCTTTCCAAAAGAGCTAACTGATCGCATCCTTGAGCGTGCAGGTTTAGACGGTTACTTAGGTAACTGCCATGCATCGGGTACACAAGTACTGGATGATTTGGGCGAAGAGCACATGCAAACAGGTAAACCAATTTTCTATACATCTGCTGACTCTGTATTCCAAATTGCATGTCACGAAGAGACTTACGGTCTTGATAAGTTGATGGAACTTTGTCATATCGTGCGTGAAGAGCTAGAAGATTATAATATTGGCCGTGTTATTGCGCGTCCATTTATTGGTGCTGGTAAAGGCCAATTTGAGCGTACGGGTAACCGTCGTGATTTATCACTTGAGCCACCTGCAACAACTATTCTGCAAAAGTTAGTTGAAGAGAAGCAAGGCGAAGTGATTTCTATCGGTAAGATTTCTGATATCTATGCGGGCTGTGGTATTTCTCGCAAAGTAAAAGCAACCGGTATTCCTGCTTTATTTGATGCAACGTTAGCACAAATTGATGTTGCGGGTGATAACAGCATCGTGTTTACTAACTTTGTTGACTTTGACTCAGCTTACGGCCACCGTCGTAATGTTGCAGGTTATGCTGCGGCACTTGAGTATTTTGACCGTCGTTTACCTGAAATTTTAGCCTTGCTAAAAGAAGACGATGTGCTAATTATTACCGCTGACCATGGTTGTGATCCAACATGGCCTGGTACTGATCATACACGTGAGCACATTCCAGTGATCGTAACTGGACCAAAAGTTCAAGCGGGCTCATTAGGTCGTCGTGAAACATTTGCTGACATCGGTCAAAGCTTAGCAACACATTTTGGTACTTCTGATATGGATTACGGTAAATCGTTCTTATAAAACGTAATACTGTGACTTTATCTTGAACATCAAGGCGACTAATCATGAGGTTAATCGCCTTGCGTAGTAAAAAATGGACATATTTGTACGATAACGATCGTTATTAGATCGATATTAAACGATGATCAGCAAGAGACAGCCGATAAGCATAAACATAGCTTGTCATCATTGAGTGCTGATTCAATTAACAGAAAGGATATAACTATGGCTACTCCACATATTAATGCTGAAATGGGCGATTTTGCAGACGTAGTACTAATGCCGGGTGATCCGCTACGTGCTAAGTTCATCGCTGAAACATTTTTAGAGAATGTGACAGAAGTATGTAACGTTCGTGGCATGCTTGGTTTCACTGGTACTTACAAAGGTCGTAAGATCTCTGTTATGGGCCACGGTATGGGTATCCCTTCTTGTTCTATTTATGCGACAGAGTTAATTAAAGACTTTGGCGTGAAGAAAATTATCCGTGTTGGTAGTTGTGGTGCGGTACGTGATGACGTTAAATTACGCGATGTTGTTATCGGTATGGGCGCATCAACAGATTCTAAAGTAAACCGTATCCGTTTTGGCGGCCATGATTTCGCAGCAATTGCAGATTTCGGCATGGTACAAAATGCAGTAGATGCAGCAAAAGCAAAAGGTATTCCGGTTAAAGTAGGTAATATCTTCTCAGCTGATTTGTTCTACAACCCAAATTTCGATTTCTTTAAAACAATGGACAAATACGGCATTGTTGGTGTTGAAATGGAAGCGGCGGGTATCTACGGTGTTGCGGCAGAGTTTGGTGCTAAGGCACTGACTATCTGTACTGTTTCTGACCATATCCTACGTGGTGAAGCAACTACATCTGAAGAACGTCAATTAACGTTCAACGAGATGATTGAAATTGCACTAGAATCAGTATTACTTGGCGATGCTGAGTAATAAAATGCTTGATTGACACTGTATATCAGTCGTCATAAGTATTAAAAAAAGCGGTAACAGTTCAGGCTGTTGCCGCTTTTTTATGGGGGTAAAATACTATTACTATTACTGATGCTGATTATGCAGAAAAGGAAAACTGCCTTGATAACGTTGACGACTAAAGACGACGGTCAGTAAGATTCCAATAAGCAGTGCCGCAATAATCAGCCCGCGAATAATCGCTGTCATGGTCGACATTTGATCAATGGCATGCGTGAGTAATTTATCGCGTTCCAGCGTGATGCGCATAAATCCAATAATATGGTTATTCATCAACACTGGCTCTGCAATTTGTTGGCGACCAATACTAGCCATGGCTAATGGTGTCGATAATCCTGTCAGTTGCTCTAATGGCAAGGCCGTTTTTGTTTTTGCAAGTGCTACCCCTTCAAGATTATAGATAGTCGCATCTAAGATAAGAGGTTCAGCCGCTAAATTATTGACTAATAATTGCAGTTGGCGCTGATCTTTATTTTTAATATCAGCGGCGGCATTTTTAGCGGCTTGACGAACAATAACTTGCGATAAGGTTTGAGTTTGCTCACTGAGCATTTGATAATTTTGTTGGCTAAGGATCGCGCCATATTGCAGTATGCCAATAGATATTAATAGGCATACAAACAAGATCATGGCTTTTTGTAGCCGTTGACGTTGCCACCGCTTAGTGTTCCATTGGATCATTCATATCACCCGATTACTCTGATTAAGGTTATTCTACACTAAAAAAATAACGGATGATTATTTCCCCCCGCTAAGGATTTGTTACTGTTTATTAACACACTTCCCCGTAAAATGGATAATAAATAAAATAAGATATAAGATTATGATTTAAAATAAGTTAATTGACGTTTATTAGTTATTGATATAACAATAAGTTTACAATTGAACTTGCTCTTCATGTGCACAATCGTTAGGTTTATAGTAATTAAATTGTTAAGGATGACGCAATGGATGTTGCTAACGTACTCAAAATCAATAAACACCCGACCTTATATAAACGCTTTCCAGAAATATTATCTGTCACCAATACCAGTAAACGCCAAGCAAATTGGTTGGTATATGGTTCCCATATCACACTCGATAATATTGACGCTATTAATGCTGTTGCCATCACTAATATTGAGATTGTCGCAGCTTGGAAAGTGGGATCGTATGATGTGATTTTGATTGCCAGCGAGCTAACACCGGCCCAACAACAGATCGTGATTGATCTGCAATTAGATGTCGCTTATGTCAGTGATATTCCTGATTTATCAATGCCAGGGATTGTGGTGTTAGATATGGACTCGACCGCGATTGAAATTGAATGTATTGATGAAATCGCCACCTTAGCAGGGGTCGGTGAAGAGGTTGCCGCAGTGACTGAACGGGCGATGTTAGGCGAGTTAGATTTTGAACAAAGCTTACGTCAACGGGTCGCAACGTTAGCTGGAGCTGATGCAGCGATTCTAACGCAAGTACGGGATACGTTGCCGTTAATGCCAGAATTACCACAACTTATTGCCACTTTGTACCATTATGGCTGGCAAGTTGCGATTGCATCGGGTGGGTTTACCTATTTTTCTGATCACCTTAAACAACAGTTTAACTTGGTGTCAGCGACATCAAATACCCTTGAAATTATTGATGGTAAGCTCACAGGTAAGGTGACGGGGAAAGTCATTGACGCGAAATCAAAAGCGGAAATTTTACTGGCTCTGGCTGAAGAATTTGATATTGAGCCCCATAATACGGTGGCGGTTGGTGACGGTGCTAATGATTTGTTGATGATGGATATTGCTGGATTGGGCATTGCTTATCATGCGAAACCCAATGTTGAGCAGCAAGCTGATGTAGCGATTCGACATGCCAATTTAGGCGCGATTATTTGTATTTTATCGGCATCGTTAGCCGAACAACGCTTAGCATGGTAACCGTTAAGCTAGTGATTTTGTTATTACGTTAAATTATGCAAAATACTCCGCACTTGAGTGAGTGCGGAGTATTATTAGACTTAATGTATTTCAAGCCGAATTAAGACTTCATCGGTAATATCAAAAATCTCACCACAGCCAATTAATGACGTAAATTCCATTTCTAATGCACGTGCACGGTGTAATGTTAAGCGGGCTAATTTACTGAGTTTTTCACCAATCAATGCCGTCAGTGGATTTAATAATGGTAGCGCTGTAATGCGCACTGCAAATAGATCGCCGTGTTGCCGAGCGTACTGAATATAATCCCGTTGTGCGGCCAGATCATCGAAATCACTGCGCAGTTTAGTCTCAATGCTATGTACCTGCTTATCACGATATTCAACCGCTAAATATAACTCATGAATAAACGGCTGTTGTTGCTGTTGTTTATCCCGTGGTCGCATAGGATCGGCGAGCATTTGTTTAACCCGTTGCTTAAAAATCACATCAAGATCTAAACGTTCATTGTCACTTAGCTGATGCAACATGGTTGCTAGGGGTGATAATGGGAAATTGGATCCGATGGCTTTAACTTTTATTTTATGATCTATCTTTTCTGCAAAATATGGCAAGCTATGCAACCGTGTCAGTAGCATTTGATGCATGGTTAGCAACAGTGCTGCCGATGGTTGCGGCTCCTTGCACAGGGCTAATTTTTCAAGGTTTGACTCAATTAAAGAACGAAGAAATTGGCCACCTAATAATCCCTCTTCATTTTCAATGGTTATCAACTGAATATTTTTACCACTAGGACTCGTGCGAATAACCTGATAAGGCATTTTTTTTAGAATATCGTTTTTAGTGCTGCGGGCTAATTGTGTAAATTCAATTTGGACCGTGTCACCTTGTTTGCATCGTAAAGGCTGATGTAAATTGATATTCAGTCCTCGACTAGAAAAATCAATGGAAGTACCACTGATGGTCTTATGATCTTGCTGTAATGTAATTGCTGTTTTATAACTAAATCGGTCTTCGCTACGTAGCGGTTTGGGATCAAAATGAATCGCTTCAGCTTGGCTGATAGGGTTTCGCTGATGACGGAATTGATTCAACGCTTGTGGGGTTAAGGTTGATGTCACACCACACAGGTAATCAGACTGAACCTCTTGATGGGTTAAATCTTCTAACGTCCCTATATGTGATAAATCCTGACAGTAAGGCATCATTTCAGGGGGGAGTTGTGCCAATTCTTGCATGTCATTTTGGGCTAATGGGTACATGGTTAACCGCATAACGCGCCAACTATCACGCTTAGCGCCTATCTGCCAAAATAACAGCCGTTGTTGGCGTGTCATTTCAGGAAGGGCTGCCGAATAAAAGTAGCGTTGGCCTTGGTGCTCATGAAAGAAGCTATAAATTAAGGTACTGGTATGAGAAATACCACTTAGTTCAAGGTTATTGATTCGCGTTGCAGACAACAGATGATTGATCACGGGTTGATTGCGTTCATCATGCCAGTATTGCCATTGATGTTGATTATGGTCAGTCAATAAACTGTATTTTAAATGCTCACCTGCAAAAAATAACGGCATCGTAAGGGTATGTTTAAGATAGCAATGCTCATAACCTTGGGTGCGCAATTGAATGATTTTGTCATCGTGGTTGTTACGGCTTAACGATTGGTGTTGATCATGCTTAATGATCGCTTGCAAGGCAGTATTGTCTGTTAATGCCAATAAACGTAACCATTTTATATTGTCGTTATCTTGAATATCATCAATGCCTAAAATACGGTAATGGTGGCTTTGATTGAGGCGAGCATCTTGGTATTGTTGTGCCAGTTGAGGAAATGATGCCGTAATGGTTTGACCTAATTGATAGTCAAATGCGGCGGGTACCTTACACTTCGCGCCCGAAAAAGACAGATCAACCGTGGTGGCTAACACCTGTTGCTCATTACTCAAGGTTAATGCGATTGGCGTGGCAATACTGAGTCGCTTTTCTTCGCGGCTAAGGTAGTATCCAAATCGAATTAGCTGGGCTTGAAATAAGCTACATGGATTATCTTCTGGTGTAGTGTAGATCGGTGGCATTTTTTGTTGCTGGTGAAGAATACGAAAATTATTGTGAGTATTAATTAATTCTTCATACAAGCCATAGCAATATTGTCCAGCAAACACCGCTTTACGGTGATGATAAATGTTAATAGCCACATCATCTAACCAATGGCTATGACCACTAAAGATATATTCTCGACATTGACCTTTAACCCGTCCTCGTAGATCAATGATTTTATTGCAAGGGGTCATTAAGCGATTGATTTCCATTTTTATTTGGAGTCGCACTGGACCTGTTTCGTGGTCAGTTAATGATTTGAACGCGACCTC
Organism: Photobacterium piscicola; assembly: GCF_046058925.1. Lineage (NCBI taxonomy): Bacteria > Pseudomonadati > Pseudomonadota > Gammaproteobacteria > Vibrionales > Vibrionaceae > Photobacterium > Photobacterium piscicola. Next base: position 2,843,399 of record NZ_CP175534.1, on the reverse strand, counting down.
AAAATCGGGATGGTTATAAATTGGCAATAATTGCTCAATCAATGTTTTATAATTGTCGAGATGCATGATTTGGATCTATTGATGAATGGCTAGTTGTATCATCGACCAACAGCGTAAAAAATTTAGGGGTAACTGACATATATTTGTCGTTATTCGATAGTTTATTGACGCTAAAATGGTTTGTGATTGTGAATAATAAACTGATGTAGGATATAGAATGGCAAAAGCAGCAAAACGAGCATACGTATGTAGTGATTGCGGAATGGATTTTGCGCGTTGGCAAGGCCAATGTTCAGGGTGTAAATCATGGAACACTATCACTGAATTTACTATTCCAAATACCAAAAGTGGCGTCGCAACCTCAGCTCGTTCAAGTCTGTCTGGATACGCAGGTATTGCGGGCGGCGGTTCTAAAAAATTACATGAAGTTGAAGCGGTTGATGCCCAAAAAATGCTAACAGGCATCGGTGAGCTTGATCGCGTGTTGTGCGGTGGATTAACCACTGGCTCAGTCAATATTATTTCAGGTGATCCAGGAGCGGGTAAAACTACCTTGTTATCTGATTTAGTGGCAAGAATGTCGAAATTAATGCCATCGTTGTACTGTACTGCGGAAGAATCATTATCACAGTTTAAAAACCGTGTTAATCGTCTCAAACTAAGCTGCAATGAAGATAACTTATATCTAATGGCAGAAACCAGTGTTGAAGCGATTATCGCTGAATTAGATGCGAAACAGATTAAGTTTGCGGTTATTGACTCCATTCAAGCGGTATCAACCGAATTGGCCAATGGTAGCCCAGGTTCACCGTCACAAGTAAAAACTGCGGCGCAATCATTGACGCAATATTGCAAACAAAACAACGTTACTATGTTTTTGATTGCCCACGTTAATAAAAATAACGAAATAGCAGGTCCACAGACATTGGTTCACATTGTCGATGCGTTATTGCATATCGATACTAATGATGGTCAAGTCCGGACATTACGCGCCAATAAAAACCGTTTTGGTGATGTTGATACGGTCGGTATTTTCCGTATGACTGAGCGCGGAATGCTCAGTGTTGATAACCCTAGTGAAATTTTCTTATCGGGGTCAACCACTGAATCATCAGGCTCTGCAATTACCTGTATTCGTAAAGGTAACCGGAATATTTTACTTGAGATCCAATGTTTAACCACTGAAACTGAAGGGGAGTTTCCTCAGCGGGTTTGTGTTGGTTTAAACATGAATCGTATTAAAATGCTAACGGGTATTTTACGCAAGCATGCGAAAACCAAAATCTTCCATGATACTTTTTTCAATATTGTCGGTGGGTTAAAAATTGATGAGTCAGAAACCTGCATTGATTTGGCGTTAGTGGCGGCATTACTCAGTAGCCTAAATGAGTTTGTGGTGCCACGCACAACCTGCATTATGGGCGAGCTAAGTCTAAATGGTGATGTGCGCCCAATAGACAGTGGTGTACCGCGAGTAAAAGAAGCGGCGCAACATGGATTTACGGAAATCTTTATTCCTTATCGTAATTACCATAAATCAATGGAAGGGTTGGGTGCAAAAATTGTGGCGGTCAAAACTATCCATGAATTGATTGAACTGATTAATTAATATTAATAGCGTCAATTAAGGTCAACAAAAAGGCCAATCACGATAATGTGGTTGGCCTTTTTATTATTCGTTGTCGGTGAAATTGTTCTTGCTTATAGGTTGCCTTGGTTTGGTGATGGTTCAGTATGACTTGCGGTGGTAATACCAAGGTCGTGATTTTCATCTCCAGTCAATTGCACCTGCATTGCGACCATACTATTGATGGTATTTAACAGTGATGCCCATTGGACATTTTTTTCTTGTTTAAATAAAGCATCAAAATTTTCAATATCCCATTTCACGAATGGTCGTGGATTTAATGGTTTGCCTAAAAAGCGAATTTCATAATGTAAATGGGGGCCTGTTGATAATCCTGAATTGCCAGTCCACCCAATAAGTTGGCCTTTTTTAACAAACTCGCCTTGTTTCACTTTAAATTTACTTAGGTGTGAGTAAGTCGAAATAAACCCCATCGTATGATTAAGGGTTAATTGATTACCATAACCATAATTACTGCTACGGGCTCGTTCAATAACTGCATCGGCAGGGGCATAAACTGGAGTGCCAATTTTAGCCGCAAAATCAAGGCCATCATGACGTTTGCGTTTTTTAGTGATCGGATGAACACGTGTTCCAAAACCAGATGTTAATTGAACATTAGGGGTTGGAGCACCATTGGGAATCAATTGAAACAAGGTCGCTCTAACGGCCGAGTTAATGGCTGCGGTATCGACCCGTTGGGTGATGGTTTGGTTATCAGCTGGTGGTTCAATACCCAATACAGTTTCCATATCATCAATCCGCTGATTCAGTGCAATTAATGATTTTTTCTTGGCGGCTAATGCTTGATTGAGATCTTGATTCATTGCCGTTTCTTCTGACAGTGATGCACTCAATGCTAATGCTTGTGCACTGAGTTTTTGGGCTTTGATCTGTGAAATTTTAGCGTTTTGGTAAAGGTGGAACATTGAATAGCCACCATAACTAAGTAGACCGCATACCGCAAGGATGATCACTGCACGGTAATAGTGCTGTCGCGGACGTGAAGGTTTAGTGCTGGATGGTGATACTGATGGTTCTAAATGAGGCATAATAGACAGTTATTATTGATAAATAAGAGAAAGTTGGTCAAACAGCAGGCTAAAATACCATTGTAGAGGGGGATTTGTACCAACGAGAGATAAATAATAAGCTACTGAGTCTATGTCTTTGGTGAAATGATTGCTAGTTATCACGTCACAAAAATGAGGCGATACAGTCTCTATTTATGCAACAATAATAAAAGCCATTGATTTAACAGTTGATTTTTTGTGATAAAAAAAGAGCTGTTGAAACAGCTCTTTGGTTAGATGAAATAGATTATTTAGCGATACGCTTGTACTTAATACGGTGAGGATCAGCGGCATCAGCCCCTAATGTTTTCTTCAACCAATCAGTGTATTCAGTAAAGTTACCTTCAAAGAAACTCACTTTACCTTCGTCGCGATAATCAAGAATATGCGTAGCTACACGGTCTAGGAACCAACGGTCGTGTGAGATAACCATGGCACAACCAGGGAACTCAAGTAAGGCCTCTTCCAATGCACGTAAGGTTTCTACGTCAAGGTCGTTGGTTGGTTCATCGAGCAGTAATACGTTACCGCCTGATTTTAGTAGTTTCGCTAAGTGAACACGGTTACGTTCACCACCTGATAAGTCGCCAATGCGTTTTTGATGATCACTGCCTTTAAAGTTAAAGCGTGATACATACGCGCGTGCTGGAATCTCAAAATTGTTGATTTTAAGAATATCAGCGCCTTCAGAGATTTCTTGGTAAACCGTGTTGTTGTCGTTCATGCTATCGCGGAACTGATCCACTGACGCCAATTTCACCGTTTCACCTAGCTCAATAGTGCCAGAATCCGGTTGTTCGTCACCACTTAGCATCTTAAATAGGGTTGATTTACCCGCGCCGTTAGCACCGATAATACCGACGATTGCGCCTTTAGGCATACTGAATGACAAATCATCAATCAATACACGATCACCAAACGATTTGGTTAGATTTTTAACATCAATGACTTTATCGCCTAAACGCTCACCTGGCGGAATGAAAAGCTCATTGGTTTCATTACGTTTTTGGTGATCGCTAGTATTAAGCTCTTCAAAACGCGCCATACGTGCTTTTGATTTAGCTTGACGACCTTTAGGGTTTTGACGCACCCATTCTAGTTCTTTTTCAATGGTTTTTTGCAAAGCACGTTCTTGAGATGATTCTTGTTTTAGACGTGCATCTTTTTGCTCAAGCCATGAGGTGTAGTTACCTTGCCATGGAATGCCTTCACCACGGTCAAGTTCTAGGATCCAGCCCGCTGCGTTATCAAGGAAGTAACGGTCGTGGGTAATAGCCACAACTGTACCACTGTAATCAACCAAGAAGTGCTCTAGCCACGCCACTGATTCAGCATCCAAGTGGTTAGTAGGTTCATCAAGTAGCAGCATGTCGGGCTTATCAAGTAATAAACGACAAATAGCGACACGACGACGCTCACCACCAGAAAGATTTTTAACCACAGCATCCCAATCGGGTAGACGCAGTGCATCGGCAGCACGCTCAAGTTGCATGCCAAGGTTGTGGCCATCTTTGGTTTCAATTAACGATTCTAAATCGCCTTGTTCTTTTGCGAGTGCATCAAAATCAGCATCAGGTTCAGCGTAGGCTGAATAGACTTCATCGAGACGAATGAGCGCCTCTTTAACATCTGAAACAGATTCTTCAACAATTTCACGTACTGTTTTGGTTTCATCCAATACCGGCTCTTGAGGTAGGTAACCGACTTTAAGACCTGCTTGAGGACGTGCTTCACCTTCAATATCAGTATCGATGCCTGCCATGATGCGCAGTAAGGTTGATTTACCTGAGCCGTTAAGACCAAGGACACCAATTTTTGCACCAGGGAAAAAACTCAGTGAAATATCTTTTAAGATTTGACGCTTAGGTGGGACAATTTTGCCCACTCGCGACATGGTATAGACGTAATCAGCCATATCCGTGTGTGATCTCTACTCTGAAATGAAGCTTACTATAGTACCTATAATCTTTAAAAGTTCACTTGAATTGTTATTAATTTCGCGGCTAAGTAAGGTATTTTAGCGTTAGAAAGAGATTGTTTATTATCATGGTTACTATCACAATCAGATTCCATCGTAATCATAGTTCCGTGAATGCATAGAGTGTCTATGCAATAACTTGATTTTACATTGATGTGGTTTTTTTTTTGCTATTATTGAGCAAGGATTGTACACGCTTTCTAGCGTTTTTTGATATGGAGTTAATCGTGGCACGTCTATTTAGTTATTCTCGCGTTTTTTCATTTGCTTTGTTGACGGTCGGATTAACAAGCACTGTAACAGCCCAAGCGGCTTCTTTAGATCAACAACGCACATGGTATGAACAAGCACAAAATGCGTTTTCAGCTAATGATATGGCCGTGTTTCATCAAAAAAAGACTCAATTAGGGGGATATCCGCTTTATCCTTATTTGGAGTACCGTGAATTTAATGCTCAGCTAGCAACACAAAAGCCAAGTCAAGTGCAGGTTTTTGTGGATAAATATAAGATGCTACCGTTTAGTCAGACGATTAAAAATCGCTATTTGAATCAATTGGTGAAGACTGGGCAGTGGCGTGCTTTTTTAATGCTGCAATCAGCAGTACCACGTAATACCGATCTTCAGTGTGCATTTTATTATGCCAAAGAAAAAACAGGCCATGCTCAATTAGCGTGGCAAGGTGCTGATAAATTGTGGCAAACAGGCCGTTCGTTGCCAGCTGGATGTGATGATTTATTAGATAGCTGGAGTGCTGCGGGGAAACGAACCAACACCATGGTATTAGATCGCATGGTATTGGCTTATGCAAAAGGCAATAAAAGCTTATTAAATTACCTTGATAAGCTCTTAACCGGTGATGCCCAAGTAACTGGTGAGGCTGTGTTAGCGTTATATGATCAACCGCAAAACGTGGGGGTATTTGCGAAGAAAAGTAAAGTAACGCCGTTTAATCAAGCGTTGACTCAAAATGCTTTTTTACTGCTTGCTCGTACGGATACTAAACAGGCGGTTGCTGAGTATGACCAAGTAGTACGTGGGCAACATTTTGACAAAGCTACCAAGCAAACATTGGCCGATGCGGTCGCTTCTCGATTAATGTCGACATCAGACACGGCATTAGCAAAATGGCGTGACAGCAAATTAGCACAGAGTGACAATGCCAGCCTGTTAGAGCGTCGTGTGCGTAATGCAATTCGTGAGGCGAACTGGAAACAGACCCAGTTGTGGATTGATCGCTTACCAAAAGAAGCGCAACAGACGCCGCGTTGGACATTTTGGAAAGCGAAGTTGTTAGCGCAAAATGGTAAGAAAAAACAAGCGGATAAAATTTACACGTCACTATTAGGTGAGCGTGATTTTTACAGTGCAGCAGCGGCAACAATATTACATAAGCCGCTTGTGTACCCACTAACCAATGCACCGACATCAACCGCGTTATTAAAGCCTTATAAAAAGAGTTTAGCGCGAGTTAAAGAATTGATTGCACTTAATAAAGTTACCGCGGCTAATCGTGAATGGGGATATTTATTATCAAAAATCACCAATGTTCAAACTAAGCGTCAATTAGCGGTTTATGCTGATAAACATCAATGGCATTACCTTGCTGTTCAAGCTACGATTTCGGGTAAGTTATGGGATCATATGACATTGCGTTTTCCATTGGCACATAAGTGGCTATTTGATTTCTTTAGTGAACAGCGGAACATTCCAGCATCGACAATGATGGCGTTGGCGCGTCAAGAAAGTGCGTTAAATATTCATGCTCGATCGCATGTTGGTGCGAGTGGCTTAATGCAACTTATGCCCGCGACAGCAGCAGAAACAGCTAAAAAACTTGATTATAAATATTTAGGCAAACAAAGCTTATTTGATCCTAGCGTTAATATTCGTTTAGGTAGTGCCTATTTGAAAATGATGTTAGAGCGTAACGATAATAACCGTGTCTATGCTTTTGCATCTTATAATGCAGGCCCTGGCCGCGTGTCACAATGGAAAAAAGTGACTGATGGTAAACTTGATGTATATGCTTTTATTGAACAAATACCATTTAATGAAACTCGTGGTTATGTTCAAAATGTATTGATGTTTGATATTTATTATAATGAATTGATGGGGCGTAAAGGGGTATTATTTAGTCCACAAGAACTAACTGCTCGTTATTAACAATTTAAATAATAATTAGATATAATGTATTTAAGAAACTTATTAAATATATAAATTAATAAGAAAAGAAGCCGCTACTGTTATGCAGAGATGTGATAGTAGCGGCTATATAAATAAGAGCAAAAATAATTTTATTTGATAATATGAAAACGTATGATTATTTCTTTTGAGAAAAGGTTGGATAATCTAATATCCAGCGTTCACCAAATTTATGGTTCCATTCATCAGGGAACATAGAGAAGCCAGCCGCTGGGTACATGGTTAGTTCGCTGAATGTGACTTGATTATTGTGGAAATAAAGGTCAACACGAACCATGTCATAATATTTACCAATGCGTTCTGCTATTTCAATCATTTGATCAATGAACGGTGGTTTTTCAGGTACTGGCAGTAAGCGTGGTTTTTTGTTTAAGACAAAACCAAGTTCATTCCAATCTCGATCAAACATATTTCGATAATGCTGTTCAAAACGTCCTTGATCTAATTGGATAAATTCTACTTTTCCATCAATTACATGCAGTTTGTAATCATCAGGAACCGTGCCATTAAAGTCTAGAAACTCTTCAACAAAAACACGTGGTGGAATATTTTTATATCCCCATTCGCCTAGCGATCCTGATTGATCTTTCTTAAACCAACGAGATGCGAAATTTTTCATCTCTTGTTTAGATAAGTGATTATTATCACGAACAAATTCAATGGTTTGACTTGTATGGTTTGCCTTTAATACATAATTACTTGGCATTTCTGAAAATGGGAATGTATCAAAATCAGCAACGTACTTAGCAACCCATAATGTTTCTGGAATGTATAGTTCTGGTGCGATTTCTTTAACAAACTTTTTAGCTGCTAATTTATCGGCACCAAGAGTTAGATATTCACTGCGGTCATGAATTTTTTTTAATTGTACTTTTTCATTAAATGTCTGTGGATTCGAATAATTAATGAATTTTTTAAATTTTCTAAAATATAGTAGTTGTAATCTTAATTTTATTGGTAGTTTGGATACTATTCCTGAAAATAATCGATATTGTAAACTTTCCATTTTAGGTTCTCTGCCTGTTATTTATCTAACTTATAAATGTTATTTGTATATTTTATAATTAACATTAATATATTTATTCGTGTTTTTATATATCAACCGATTAAACAGTGTCATTTACGAATACCTAAGTATAACTAACTTAATGATTTTGATCTGTTATCTCTATGTCAAGTTTTTATTTGCAATCAACATATTAAACGGGTGAATCATAAATATTTCATATTAGATATTGTCTGTTTGATAAAATATTTACTGCTTTTGCTATATATTATGTGTGTTTCCTTTTTTTAACACTAAAAAAAAGAAATATTTTTATAGGTGGCCTGTTTTATCAAAAATCATATGCTATAAAAAGAAATAATTATGCTGTATATGGCTATTTTTATTCTTTCTGATTTCATCATCATTATTAATTTGGTAAATAATAATGATGATTTTTGGCATAGGATCGGGGAATGATAGTGATGATTTACTTATCTGTTTATGCGCTATAAATAGCACCGTTACTTGGTCTGATGTAGGAATCGCGGTACACTGCACCGCGTATATAATGCCTTACGGGATAAACGAAAATGGCTGTAGACTCACCAAAGTATACTGATTGGCAACAGATTCTAGATTTACTCCAGCAAGCTTCTGCGGAACAACGTGATCAGTTACTGTTTAAAGTATTACTAACTCATGATGAAAGAGAAGCATTAATCGCACGAGTGAACATAGTACATGAGCTACTAAATGGTGAACGTAGCCAACGTAAAATTAGTGAGTTACTTGGTGTCGGCGTTGCTACTATTACACGTGGCTCAAATGAACTAAAACATCAAGACGATGCAACCAAAGCATGGTTAGCTGATTTTCTCGCAAAAAATGTCCCTTCTGCCTTTGAATAATTATCATGAGCTTCATGAACATATCGCGCATTAGTTATTACTACTAAATTGTATTTATTAATATAATTCAGGATGTAAAAAAGGAATTAATGCGAGAATTAAAGCTTGTTGATAAACACTGCTACGGCTCAATAAATGGTGGGTTAGCATCGCAATAGCCCCCCCTTTTTGTTTAATGTTTTGTTGAGCAAACATCTCATCCATCACATCTCCTAGCTCCATTCCTTGGGCTATTTTTTCTAATGCCAATGGCGGCAACGGTAACGAAGCCGAACGGGCGGTAGATTTTCGTCCTTGATGTTCTATCACCATCCACGCAAATGTAAAATTGTCATCGAGCCCAGCTTCTAAGCCAACGATGTAATCGGCATTGGGATAACGTTCGCGACAAGAAATAACACGATTATTTGCTCCTAGTAATGTTTCATCACAGGTTAATGGCTGATCGCGTACACCACTGTCAGTGCTGACACCCGTGGTGGTAAATATCTGTAGAGGAAAGGCAGCTGTAAAGGCATCGGTAACAGCAGTGATTTTTGCAGGGTTGGTTGAGGCGACAATAATGGTGGGCATAATGATAAATTCGGTTAAATAGAGTATTGAATAACTTAAAAATAACCGCTTTATGTTGAAAACAAAAGTAATAAAAAGCCCATCAATCGATGAGCTTTCTAAACCCTAATTGAGCAGTGGTCGTGATTAACGATCGTAAGCCCAGTCTGATTGGATAATGTAACCGTGAATTTGAAATTCACCGTTATTTACAAACAGGTTTGGAAAATCAGGTTGTGAGGTTGAGAATACAACGCCATCAGCCAATTGTGTCATGTGGTAAAAATCAGGCTCACTACCGCGTACAGAAGCAAAGACAGGTTGCTTTGGACGGTAAGCTGCTTCTTTGGTTGCTAATGCATAGCTACCCACTGGTGCACAATGTGAGATATTTTCATTATCAATGAATAAACCTAGGCAAGCATCACGCTCTAAATGCTGGGGGATCGCACGTTTACTGATCACCTCAACTGAATCACCTAAATTGTAAGCTGAAAAATCTTTACGGTGGATCACTGGAATATAGGTGCACGTTGCAGAGCTATCGTGTTCAGTGCTGATAGTTGTCGTTGCTTGCGTACCAGTATCAATTTGGCCTGTTAGGATATAACCAATTGATGTATTAAGTGTTTCAGCGATTTTTTCTAATTCGCGAACTTCAATACCGTATTTACCTGAAAGCTTACGGCTCATTGTGCCTTGTTGAAGGTTTAATGCTTCACCAAGTTGCTTTTGGCTGATGCCTTGAACTTTAGCTAAACGCTTAATTCGCTCTAAATATTCCATGTAACTAGCTTCCTGCTTCAAATAGGGGGGATGAATAAAATATGAATTCTCAATAGTTATAAAAGATATTACTTAAAAGTGTAGAAAAGGAATCATTGTTACTTAAAAAGTGCGATTGATTTGGTTAAAGAAATATACCCCACAGGAAAGATGGGTAAAAAAGGGAACAAAATACGCAGAAAGAAATAAGTTTTGATTCTAAAATGGTGTCGCTTGATTCTGCAATTATGGATGAAGGTGGAGATCAGAATAGACAAAAGAAAAACGGCGTATTGTTATAAAGGTTTGATTTTAAATGTTTTAAAAGTAAACTCTAAAGTGTTAAAAAATATGATAGCATATGTTTTTTTATTTTTGTAAATTGGGATTTAATTTGTAAAATAACCAATGTAATTGATAGTTAAGTCAATAATAAAATGAAGTAGTTTTTATGGGTATTAATTTTATTATTGATGCATTACAGAATAATACGAGTTTGAGGAATGTTAAATATAGTATTATATGCGCAATAGGCATGTAAGCGGTGAGTTTGAATATAATATAAGATTATGAATCTTGTTGTTCTATATAAAGGATAATAAGACGAATTATCGATAAACTATTTATAATAAAAATCATTCCTCGTTCTTTTTTATAAATAAGGCTTATATCTTGTTTCATTAGTGAGGATTATTACTGTGTTTAGAGAGATAAAAAGCAAAAAGGCCTATTCTTTAAGAACAGGCCTTTACTATTATTTTCTTATTGTATAAATAAAAGAATTATTTAGCAGTTGGTGCTGGAGTACGAATTAAGTAATCAAATGCACCTAAACTTGCTTTTGCACCTTCACCCATCGCAATGATGATTTGCTTGAAAGGCACAGTTGTCACGTCACCCGCAGCAAAGATGCCATTAACGTTAGTATTACCGTGAGCACCAATTTCGATTTCACCACGTGGTGTTAAGGCAACGGCTGACTCTTTTAGCCATTCAGTGTTTGGCACTAAACCAATCTGAACAAAGATACCTGCAAGTTCAATGTGTTTGATTTCATCAGTGTTACGATCTTTGTAGCTAATACCCGTTACGCGAGTACCATCGCCAACCACTTCTGTGGTTTGTGCCATTTTAATAATGTCGATATTCGGCATGCTTTCTGCTTTGTTGATCAACACTTGGTCAGCACGTAGGGTGTCAGCAAATTCAAGCACCGTAACATGCTCAACAATACCTGCAAGGTCAATTGCCGCTTCAATACCTGAGTTACCACCACCGATAACCGCAGTACGTTTACCTTTGAATAATGGACCATCACAGTGAGGGCAGTAAGCCACACCTTTGTTACGGTATTCTTGCTCACCAGGGACGTTCATTTCACGCCAGCGAGCACCTGTACTGATGATCACGCTGCGAGATTTTAAAATTGCGCCACTTTCTAAATAAATGTGGGCATAACCATCATCAGTATCTGTTGCAGCAACGATATTCTTAACACGTTGTTCGCTCATGATATCAACGTTATATTGTTTTACATGCTCTTCTAAGCTTGCCGCTAAATGAGGGCCCGTTGTTTCTTTAACAGAAATGAAGTTCTCGATAGACATGGTATCCATTACTTGGCCACCAAAGCGCTCGGCAACAACACCAGTACGAATACCTTTACGTGCAGCATAGATAGCAGCTGATGCGCCAGCAGGACCACCACCAACGACTAATACGTCAAATGGGGCTTTATCATTAAGGCTTGCTGCTGCTTTTTTAGCGGCGCCTGTGTCTAGCTTATTTAAAATTTCAGTTAGCGACATGCGGCCTTGACCAAAGACTTCACCGTTTACATAAACAGTCGGTACCGCCATGATATTACGTTCAGTGACTTCAGCTTGGAAAGCTGCGCCATCAATCATGCTTGCTTTAATACGTGGGTTAATCGCTGCCATCATGTTGAATGCTTGCACAACGTCAGGACAGTTTTGGCAAGAAAGTGAAATGAAGGTTTCAACAACGATGTCTTGATCTAATGCTGCAATTTGATCGATAACTGGTTGTTCTAGTTTCATTGGGTGACCACCGCTGTGCAGTAGTGCTAATACCAATGAAGTAAATTCGTGTCCCATTGGCAGACCAGCAAAGCTCATTGAGGTCTGTTTGGTTGGGTTAACCACTTGCATTACAGGTTTGCGTACGCTGGCATTACTGTCTTCAATAACACTCACTTTATCGTTTAGTTCTGCAATTTCGTAAGCTAATTCATGCAGTTTTTGTGCAGTGTCACTATCATCTAAACTTAATACCAGTTGTACATCTGTTTTTAAATTTTCTAAATACGCTTGTAGCTGCTGCTTCATATTTTGTTCTAACATAATCTTGCCTTTTTAATTTGTTCACGGCTTAACAGTAGATAATCAATGCGGGTCTACTGTAATACGACATATTGCCTATATAAAAAGGCGTAAATATGTTTGAAGGTCTTCTAATTAATAAGGCACCAAACATGCGATATATGTTTGATGCCTTATTACTTTTAAATAAATGATTTACTTAAAAGCAGGATGAACAATATTTATTTCAGATTCGGCGTCAAAAATGAATATTGTCATCAAAGGTTAAATAGGATTAGATCTTACCAACTAGGTCTAGAGAAGGTGTTAGTGTTGCTTCGCCTTCTTTCCATTTTGCAGGACAAACTTCACCTGGGTGTGCTGCAACATATTGTGCTGCTTTCACTTTACGCATTAGGTCTTCAGCTTCACGGCCAATACCTTCTGCAGTGATTTCCATTGCTTGGATAACACCTTGTGGGTCGATTAGGAAAGTAGCGCGGTCTGCAAGACCTTGACCTTCACGCATAACGTTGAAGTTATTAGTGATGTTACCGGTTTGGTCGCCTACCATGAAGTAGTTGATTTTACCGATTGTGTCAGAGCTGTCGTGCCATGCTTTGTGAGTGAAGTGAGTATCAGTTGATACAGAGAATACTTCAACACCGCGAGATTGTAGATCTGCGTAATGGTCAGCTAGGTCGCCAAGCTCAGTTGGACATACGAAAGTAAAGTCAGCTGGGTAGAAGAAGAATACTGCCCACTTACCTAAAACATCTTTTTCAGTGATGTCTACGAATTTGCCTTCTTTGTATGCTGTAGCGCTAAATGGCTTGATTTCAGTGTTAATCATAATATGGAATCCTTTTGAAAATAATTTTAATTTTTTATGCTGTAGTGCAAATCAAATCTCTGAGGCCATTATTGTCAAAACAGGGATATTAAGGAAATCGTTAAAGCCGATACATTCAATAGCCAAAACCTATTATTGATAAAGGTGTGTTTTAAAGGGGAGGTGATGATTAGTAACAGCGGTAGTTAGGTATGAATAATAAATGAAGTGATTCGGTTAATGAAAAGGTCCTATTTGACCATCAAATAAGACCTTTAATAGAGGTAATACGCTTACCATCAAGACAAACTTAAAAAATCATGGTGAGTCGCTAATTTTATGAGAAGCGCATTTTTAGATAAAAAACTAAAATAATGGTGAGAGTTAGCCATCACCACTAAATCAACCTCTAAATTTGTCGCTAATCGTTCAATAGCCATACCCACAGGTCCATTAACAATATAAACATGATCTCTATTTAAGGTCGTGTCTGTAATTAACGCCTGTATTTTTGTTTCTAGCTCGGCTTTTTCTGTATTAACAATACCATCCCCAACTTTATTTCCTAAATAGGCATCATCAGAAAATAGTTGTTCATCAAGGTTGGTTGCATAACCGACAAACAGTTCTGCATTAAGTTGATCAGCTAAAGCCATCGCTTTGAGAAGATAGGGCTTAGAATCGATATCTAGCGCATACAATACTTTTTTATACATCTTTGCCTTCTTTAGGTTTATTAACCCATGCATATTCTAGACGAGAGACTAACGCATGGTACAACAGTGCAATGAGAACAATGATGCAGCTACCTGCAAAAATGGGATAAAACGCAAACAGAATGCTGGTATGGGCACCTAACATGATCAATAACGGGTTTCCGCCTGCGGGTGGGTGGGTAACATTGAGCATGATCATCATGAAAATCCCCACACCTACAGCCAGCCCAAGAGACCAAAACGTTACCGGTAAAAGATTGGCAAAGATAATGCCGATGATCGCTGTTGTTAAGTGACCGAATACGACATTTTTAGGATGGGCTAAAGGACTTTGTGGTAAACCAAAGACCAACACCATGGTGGCGCCAAACGGTGCGACTAATAAATAGTCACCCTTAGCAACGCCATCGACAAAGGCAAGAATACCAATACATAATGCAGATCCTGCTGCGGCAACTAACGCAATCATCCATAGTTTATGAGCTGGGTGGGTGATCTTATAATGGATCCCCTTTTGCATATTATCCATTCGTAATACTTACTTATTAGTTCAATTTATTAATATTATATGCCAATTATAGTTAAATGAGCGGGTTATTAATGCCTCATAAGTATTATCTAAGAATGCGGTGATGATAGTTATTTGCTTCTCAGCAAGAGTTTTTATCTTCAATGGCTATTGAGATAGTATTTTTTGAGAAAAACCTCATAATCGTGTAATACAAAACTTAAAGAAGAAATGACTCATGACTAGCTTTCAATATTACTTTCATAAACTGCCTTGTTATAAATGCAACAAAAATACAGTAAACGCAGATCTTGGTTGGTTAACACCAGCAATGAAAGAAGAGGTTGTCGCACAAGTAACAGCGATGATCGCACAAGGCAATGTTGATCCAGAATTGTTGGTGAACGTGACTTGTACTAAAGATGAAGCGCGTGATTACTTATTATTAAACTTCTATGGTTACTCAGAAGAAGCACTAGCAAATCAAGTGAAAGCAGAAGATGAGCAAGAAGTAGCAGAAGAAATCGCAGAGCTACTAGCTGATGATAGCAAGACCGCTGTGTTTGAACACGAAATCGTATTACAAAGTTGTACTGATTGCGGCATTGATGAGTAGTCACTCAATGTAATCATTAAACCACCATGTGCGCTATACGTAACATGATGGTTTATTTAAGGCGCTAGCAATGTAGATTTGCTGGCGTTTTTTTTATTTTAATAGTTAAACCTTTGACTTTAATTCGCTCAATTCTCTTAATAATACAACTTTAACGTTGTATTTGTTATTCAATATTCTTTTATATCAATCAAAGATTTTATGGCAAATGAGGTCGCACACTATTTTCGTATGACCTTTTTAGGTTTGTGGTAAGTGATTGCTTTTGTACCATGACTCATGGCGGATTGTTTTAGTATTAAACTGTTTGCTAAATGCAAAAAAGCCAGACGATAAGTCATAAAGACAAATGGTCTGGCTTTACCCACCCCTATCCCATATTACTAAGGATTATTTCGGCTACTTGGCTCACCGTTTTCACCTAGCCAGTGGCAAATCACTTAGTACCGGAAATGCTTTAACACGACCTAACACCATTTAGGCAATTAGGTGGTGTGGCTTATTGCCTTCGCATTTATTGTAAAGTTGTGTGTCCAACTTCATGTAGGAGATCAGCTCTCCTCGGGCTATTTGGGTTCGGTTATTATCAGCATATCTACTTAAAGATCAACTATATCATTGATAGTGTATCCATTTTTAAGTAACAATTGTCTGATTATGTACTTAAGATAAAGTGCATCATTACGTATATTTCTGGCTAACTTATTTTCTGAATGACAGAATGTATTCACAATATAATCTATGGTATCCACAAGTTCTTGCGGTGATAAATTTTTATGTGTTTTTACTAAATACCAGTTGGCTTGTTCATTATTGCTTATTTTCTTATTTTTTAATAACTTATCAATATTTGAACCATCATCATCTAAGCCTACTTTTTTTTGTTCTAATAGATGAAAAACACTACCTAAATTAAGTATGACAAACTTACAAACTCCAACTTTTCCTATTGGTTTCGATCTGCTATTTCTGTAGTTTAAGGTGTGAGTTAAGAGTATTTCACCCTCTATTTTATAATAAATAAATTCATATGGGTTTTCTGTTTGGTTATAAAAAAGATGTTCCATCTTTCGCTTCAATAGGTGTCCAAATTCATTGATGAAAAACTGTACTTGGCGCTCAGTTGCCAGTGCTTTTCCATTACGCCAACGTGATACTACAGCGATTGATTTTGAGCTCAAACCTGATTTTACTGCAATCTCTTGATTTGTATAACCATTTTCGATAGCTAGTTTGATTAACTGTTTTGTATAGCGATACGTTTTTTTTGTGTTTTCTTTTTGTTCTGTCATTGTCTTACTAACCATTGAAAATGGCTGGTAGATTGATTTTATATCCACCAGCGAAGTACTTAATTATCTAGATAATCATCATTATTTGGATTATGTGCATCAGCCCAATCATCCATATCAGCATCATTATTAGGGTTGTTGATATCAGACCAAATATCTAGTTCATCTTGAGTCATATCGGATGAGTCTGGCATAGCTTACTCCTTATCTTTTAATTGGCGGCTACGGTTATCTAAAACTTTTTGATAAGTTTTATTCGTGCCTGTTGTTCCTTTGTTTTTATTTGCTTGATCTGCTTTGTGATTGTTATTGCTCATAATGTGTTATCTCATTCGTTTCGTTGAGGTAACTATATGACTATAAAGAATAAACATTAAGTGATGAGATGGTGATAGATCAGTGATATTTAGTGATTATCAGTGATACACAATCAACTGACTAAAAAACAAGCAATAAAAAGACTATAGGTAAGTGCCTATAGCCTTAAATATTATGATGTCAGGGTTTATTACTGTCCCTTCAACATATCAAACACTACCCGAGCAAAGCCTTTCGCCAGTTCTGGGTTGGATAGGTATTACATCATCACTTCTTGATGTGACTCATTACTATCCATTACCGCATCATCAATCGCTTTAAACAATACACTGAATACCTCCGTTTATTGATACCAATTTGGAGGGGGTTTAACGAAGATGCGTACTTTTGCTTATTGTCGAGTATCAACAACAGAACAAACAACACAAAACCAAATTATTGCCATTCGTCAAAAAGGTTATGACGTTTCTGATTCACGGGTAGTAAGTGAAACGGTTTCAGGCTCAGTGGAAGCAATGAAGCGAGAGCAATTTAAATGCTGATTAATCACCAAATGGAAACGGGTGATATGTTAGTTGTTTTAAAATTAGACCGTTTGGGGCGTGATAATATTGATGTACAAAATACGATTAATTTATTAACCCCAAAAGGGGTTAAGGTCGTTTGTTTAGATTTGCCTGTAGCTGATTTATCAAGTGCAGAAGGAAAGCTTATGCTACAAATGTTTGCAGCCTTTGCTGAGTTTGAACGTAATCGAATAAGGGAACGTACTAAAGAAGGAATTGAACGGGCAAAAGTTCAAGGAAAGGAACTTGGTAGACCAGAAGCCCGTAATACGACCATAGCAGTACAAGCTAAAAAAGCTGGTGGATTATCACAAAGTAAAACTGCACAAGAACTTGGATTAGGGATAGCAACAGTAAAAAGACATTGGAATAAGGTGTAGTCCTAATGATGTTATTTTTATATAAAGTACTTATCTTCCACTATGCGACAGTGACTTCATTTTCCTCATTGTTGAATGAGTCCCCTCCCTGTAAAATCCTGTTCAATCTTAGGGCGCTGTGTCTTCCTTGTGCCACCAGCCATTAAAAAGAAGTGCTATGACAAATCATTTATCTCTCCAACAGCTTGAATCGTTCCTGTGGGAAGCGGCTGATATCCTGCGCGGCAACATGGATGCCTCTGAATTTAAAGATTACATCTTCGGTATGATGTTCTTAAAGCGCCTGTCTGATGCGTTTGAAGAAGAACAAGAAAAGGTTATTCAGCATTACCTTGATAGCGGTAAAACCCAAGCTCAAGCAGAAGAACTTGCGCAAGATGAAGATGAGTATGATGATACTTTCTTCATGCCAGTCAACGCACGTTGGGGCGTTCTGAAAGATTTAAAGCATGATATTGGCGCTACATTAAACAAAGCCACAGAAGAGATTGAAGAGTGTAATCCAAGCCTTGAAGGGGTACTGGTCACTATCGACTTCAACATCAAAAATAAACTGTCTGATAAGAAACTACGTGATTTGTTATCGCACTTTAGCCAACACCGCCTGCGCAATAGCGATTTTGAACGCCCAGATTTATTAGGTACGGCTTACGAATATCTGATCAAGATGTTTGCCGATAGTGCAGGTAAAAAAGGTGGTGAATTCTATACCCCATCTGAAGTGGTACAACTGCTGGTGGCATTGTTAAAGCCTCATGCGGGAATGCGTATTTATGATCCAACAACAGGCTCAGGCGGTATGTTGATTCAAATGCGTAACTACCTTGCAAAACAGGGTGAGAATGCATCGAACTTGTCGCTATACGGACAAGAGATGAACCTAAACACATGGGCTATTTGTAAGATGAATATGTTCTTACATGGCGTACTCAATGCTGACATTCGTAAAGGTGATACCTTACGTGAGCCTCAGCATACCCAAGCGGGTGAGTTAATGTGTTTTGACCGTGTTATTGCGAACCCACCATTCTCTTTGAAAAAGTGGGGTAAAGAGGAATGTGATAACGATGGCTTTGGTCGTTTCCCTTACGGCACACCACCGAAAGATGCGGGTGATTTAGCGTTCGTACAACACATGATTGCCAGTACTAATGCCGAGGGCATGGTAGGCGTTGTTATGCCGCATGGTGTGTTATTCCGTGGTGCGAGTGAAAAAGCCGTTCGTCAGGGCATACTAGAAGATGACTTACTGGAAGCGGTGATCGGTTTACCATCAGGCTTATTCTACGGTACGGGTATTCCAGCGTGTATGTTGATCATTAATAAGAACAAACCAAGTGATCGTAAAGGTAAAGTACTGTTCATTAATGGTGAGTTAGAGTTTCAAGAAGGTAAAAATCAGAACAAACTGCGTGAACAAGACATTACTAAGATTGTTACTACCTTCAATAACTTTGAAGACATCAAGCGTTACTCAAAAGTGGTGCCTTACTCTGAAATTGCCGACAACGACTTTAACTTAAATATTCGTCGTTACGCTGACACCTCGCCACCAGCAGAAATCTTTGATGTTCGTGCGCTACTTCATGGTGGTGTACCTGTACGTGAAGTGCAAGATGCTTACATTGCAGAAGAAATTCTAAACGGTTTTGATGTATCAACAGTGTTTGATCGTAAAGATGATGCTTACTTTGTATTTAAAGCTGAGATCGAGCGTAAAGAGCAGATCCGTACTGTGGTTGAAGCGGTTAGCGATGAAGTTGATACCAAGGTAATAAGCCAATTAGAACGCTGGTGGGATAAATACCAAGTTTCGCTTCATGAGTTGGATATAGAAGTCACAGAAGCTGAACAAGTGATGCATTGTTACTTGAAGGAGTTGGGGTATGAGTAACCTACTGCCTAATGATTGGGAAATCACGACATTAGAAAAAAATTCGCAGCTAATTACTGATGGTTCTCATTTTTCGCCCATAACATCGGAGTGTGGTTTTCCAATAGCTACAGTTCAGAATATGGCAGATCGTGAGATAAATGTTAGTTCATGCAGAAAAATTTCGAAAATGGACTTTGATAATTTAGTAAAAGGAAATTGCTCGCCTGAATATGATGACGTTCTTTTTTCTAAAGATGGAACTATTGGTAAAACCTTTGTTTATAAACAGAAACAAAAGATAGTTCTTTTATCTTCTATTGCTATTATAAGATTGAAAAAAAATCAAATAAACCCAGATTACTGTACGCAATACTTACAATCTTCTTTATTTTATTCTCAATTAGAGAATGCAAAATCAGGTTCAGCTATTCGACGTGTTGTTTTAAAGGATATTAAGCAACTTGAATTGCCAATGCCACCACTACATGAGCAACAAAAAATTGCAGCGATTCTGACGTCTGTTGATGATGTGATTGAAAAAACACAGGTACAAATCAATAAACTGAAAGACTTAAAAACAGGCATGATGCAAGAGCTGTTAACCCGTGGTGTCGGTATTGATGGAAAGCCGCATACTGAGTTTAAGGATTCACCTGTAGGGCGTATTCCTAAGGGGTGGAATGTTTGGACATTAGACGACATGTCTGAAAAACGTAAGCCAGTATTAAAAACAGGCCCTTTTGGTTCTTCTTTAAAATCTAGTGACTTTAAAGAGAAAGGAGTTCCTGTAATTAATATTCAGAATCTTGGCGTAGGTAAATTAGAAACAAAAAATATTTATTTTGTTACTAATGAAAAAGCTAGAGAATTGAGTGGCTACAGTGTTTCCGAAGGAGACTTGGTTTTTTCGCGAGTGGCAGATGTAGGCCGTTCAGTTGTAATTCCTAAAGAAGCCATTGGTTGGATTATGTCCTCTAATCTAATGAGAATATCAACAGATAAAAGTAAGGTTGATTCTAAGTATCTAATGTATCAACTTGTTAATGGGCCATCTGTTACCTTGCAATTAAGTCAAATGGTATCTGATGGTGGGCGCCAAGTTGTAACCGGACCTACAATTAAACAATTACAATTTCCAATATCAAGTATCACTGAACAAAAGATGATTGTGAATAAGATAGATTCTATTGATTATTATTTAAATGAGAAAGTAAAGAAAGTAGCCCAGTTAAACGCTATTAAAAAAGCCCTAATGCAAGATCTACTAACAGGCAAAGTCCGTGTTGAAGTAGAGTAATAATGTCCATTTATTATCGTTCGGCATGCATTGCATGTCGAATTTTATCGCTTAATCCAACTGACTATGATGTTTTATTTCCGTTAAGATAAATAAAATTAAATTAAATGTAATATATTGAGAATCATATGAGACTAAATCAACTATCAGTGACTAATTTTCGCTGTTACAGCCAAGAGACATTTAACTTTCATCCTCAATTCAATTTAATTGTAGGTCAAAATGCGTCAGGTAAAACAGCAGTGCTTGATGCTGCATCTGTAGCGATAGCCAGTTGGCTAATTGGTTTTAAAAAAACGAAAGATAAAAAAAACCTAGAAAAGACGGATGCAACTCTTACCTATGTTGAGCGTGAAGGTGAGGCACAGTTTATTGAAGCATGGCCTGTTGCAATATCAGCGGCAGGAAGCGTTAATAACAATGATATTTCTTGGGAGCGTTCAAAAGAATCACCAACAGGTAATACTCGCTATGGTAATGCAGGGGAACTGACGGCTTTAGCTAGGCAATGTGATCAGCAATTATCTGAAGAAATCCCCCTACCACTGATTAGCTATTACGGCACGATGCGTTTATGGCAAGATCCAAGAGCAGCAAAATCAAGTCGCAATAAAAAAACGCCTATATTTTCAGACAATGTTAAACCATCGCGATTAGATGCTTATAATCACAGCGTAGACCCTCGTATAGCATCAAAAGAGCTTGTTTCATGGTTTGCGAAGCAAGAGTGGCAAGCATTCCAGTTAGGGCAAGAACCAATGATGCTAACTGTCGTTCGTAATGCTGTACTTAACTGTATTGAAAATGCGAGTTATTTACGTTTTGACCCGAAAAGAGGAGAGTTACTCTTAACATTTAAAGATGGTAAGCGACAACCCTTTAATATGTTAAGTGATGGTCAACGTTGCGTGTTAGCTTTAGTCGCTGATATTGCACAAAAAGCAGCAATTCTAAATCCACATTTTGGTGAGCAAGTCTTAGAGCTTACTGAAGGTGTTGTACTTATTGATGAATTGGATCTTCATTTACATCCTCGTTGGCAACGACATATTATCGAAGATTTACGGATTATATTTCCAAAGATTCAGTTTATCTGTACAACGCATTCACCATTTCTAATTCAATCACTACGCTCTAATGAAGAATTGATTATGCTTGATGGCTTAGCACCTGCTCAATTAGCTAATAAGACTTTGTCAGATATAGCCGTGGGAGTGATGGATGTTAACTCTCCAGATACTAGTAGTCGTTATGCTGAAATGAAAGGTGTAGCAACTGAGTACTTGAAGACACTTGATGAAGCTAAATCTGCGCCAGAGGATAAGCTTCAACAATTCAAAGATAGATTGGCTGAATCTATAGCTCCTTATGATGATAACCCCGCATTTCAAGCATTCTTAGAGATGCAACGTGTTGTTCAGTTAGGGGAGTAAAGCTATGCGGCCAATTAGACGAGCAGCCTCTCCAATAGATTCTGACTATGATGACTATACTAAGGCAAAACCAGCATTAATAGGTCGATTGGGGAGTTATTGCTCATACTGTGAACGACCAATAAAAACTAATTTAGCAGTTGAACATATTCAACCTAAAGCTGGTGATGATGGACACCCTGAATTAATTGGTAGATGGACGAACTTTCTTTTGGCTTGTGTTAATTGTAATTCGACTAAGAAAGATAAAAAGGTCGATTTAGATAAACTATTAATACCAGATAGAGATAATACTTTTAGGGCTTTTCAATATACTGAAGATGGAAAAATTTCGGTTTCTACTAGATTAACTTCTCCAGAAAGTAGTTATGCTCAAGCATCTTTAGAACTGGTTGGTCTTGATAAGAAAATGCTCAGAGCCCTTGATGCAAATGGAGTACAAGTTGAGATTGACCGTGTTTCTCAAAGGATGCAAGCATGGGTAAAAGCTCAAACTGCTGAAACAATGATTCAACAGCAACCTCAAAACAATTTGCTAAAAGATATGGCTATTGGCTGGGCAATTTCGGAAGGTTTTTTTAGTATCTGGCTTACAGTATTTGCTAATTGTCCTAATATGAAACTTAGACTGATACGTGCATTTAAAGGAACCGAAGAAAGTGGTTGTTTTGATATGGAAACGGGCTCTCCAATTACTCCTGCTCCGAACCCTGATGATTTATCATTAGGGGGCAAGGTCTAGCTTTATTTTAATACCTTATTATTGTTAAACACCTTCACATGATGAAGGTGTTTTTGTTTCTGTACCCGCAAATATTTCAAGGTTATGTTGTGACAATGGACAATACACAATCAGATGAGCAACTGCTCGAAGAGAAGATAAAACAAGAAGCCCAACGCATTACTAAAGATAATAAATTTAAAATTGAAGAAGGGCATAAAAATCACTTTCTACCACCAGTCAAAGAAATCTATGCCTTTTTAAATATCAAACATGATGCCAAAACATTGCATCAGCTAATGCGCCAGCAAGATGCATCTATACCCAAAATATCACCTAGCTCGTTAGATAACATACATCGACATGGTGTAGGTAAAAGTATATTTTTAAGGTTTACCGAAGTGATGAAGATGTCATCTAAAGTACTTATTAATTTCATGCTTCCTAATAAGTACCCGTTGCTAGATAGAGCTTTAGCCGTTAACTCGAATGCATCTGGTTGGTTGGGGTTATTATTGATGTATCAAGAGATGCAAAATAATCCTAACGTTAATCAACAAGAATTATTGCACTATAAAAAGTTGGTGGATTTTGTTAGTCAACGTTGCGAGCAAGAAATTGTATTTTATGAAGCGTGTAAAAAGAAACATTATGCTGGCGAGATTAATTTAACGGATCAACAAGCATACTGGGAAACAGAATTACATCCATTTTATCAGCAGTACACTCAATTAAATGAAGCTGTTTTTATTTCTTTTAATAAAATATTGCAGGGCGTAGATGTACAGGCTTTGACGAAGAGCCAAAAGCTAGAATGGATTGAAAATGCATATAAACTTGAATTTGATTTTCTGCTGAATTGCATTGCTTGTTATGACATTGGCTATGTAGATGCTGATAATAAACCTGTTCATAGTGCCATTTGCAGAATCATTGAACGTTATACTCAACCAGATAATACTGAAACGTGTTTTCATTCTTGTTGGGAAGTCATTCGGTGTATTTTAGATGAAAACGATATTGTCGTGAGTAACCGACAATTGGCCTCGTTTATTCCAATTAATCAAAAAGAAGACACAGTAGAAACATTAAAAGATGCTCAATACAATGTGCTGAAGAAATGGTTTAAGCAACAAGATCTCCCTTCAGCAGAGAAGCTACGCTCTTTTATTGATGCTTTTTCTGAATCCATTAATTTTGATTGGAGCAACCATCTTTTATTACTGTCAAAAATGGCACTTGGCATTGATGCATTGTTAATAGAAAAAACCAAAAAAGTAGAGTGTGATTTTGGTACAGATATTGATGTTACTGCAATTTGGAAGCGGGTTTTTAGCCAATATACTCAATATTATCAGTATCATTGCCACCAGCACTTTTTATTAAAAGAATAATCAGGTTGTACGCTTCATAAGCGTACAACCTCATGTATGTTTATTGGTTCACATCCGCTAAATAGTTTTCAAATTTATCGATGCTGTTGCTGTAAAGTTCAATGAGCTTTGCTAATGACTTATTTTTTAGTGGCTTTAATTTTTTATCGTCATCAATGCAAGGAATAAACACGGTACAGCTTTTTTTCATTGTCTCTATATTAAGGTTTAATTCTTGATATTTTGCTTGATAGTAGGCGAGGTTATTGTGGTTGTTCTCATTGTAAAGTTCATTGTCAGACACACCATTTAAGCGCAGCTCTTTTCCCATAGTATTACGATAATAAATAGCCGTGCGGTAAGCGATATAGTCTTTTACTTGTTGTTTGTCTTTTAAGATTAGAGGCTTGCCATCAAATGCGCCGTATATTGTGTGCTCTGATTCTAAACTGTGTTGTATGCCTTCTTTGGTAAAGAGAAAGCTGAGTGTTGATGCTAATGTTGTTACTATTTTTAATATACGGTCATCGTAGTAGTTATCATGTGTATTTAAAATAAAAGAAACTTCATCTGATGCAATGAATACTGCGAGAAATATTTGTTGAGCATTCGTTGGGCTTTTACGGTGTAGACGGTAATAAGTTTGCTGTACTGCTTTTGTCAGTATCATTTTGAATTTTTTATTTACAATATCGTTTTTCAAATAAATTCGACTAAGGTTAATGCCATCTAAACGTACAACTAAATACTGATTTTTAGGTGTTGTTGCTACTATGGTTGATTCATTCTCAATGTCTTTAAAGCGCTTATGTTGGGCACAAAGATCGTTGATCAAATTAATATCTTTCATTGGTGTTCCATTCTTATTTTTTTATGTAGCGATACAGCGATGTATCGCTACATATTAATCTTAGATTTATTCGCCATCTTCTAATTGAGCTTGCCAGTCATCAGGGCGCTCATCTTCCCCACGACTTTGCCAATAAGCATCATGCTCTGGGTCTAGTTGGCATGAGCGATTATCTAAGTCATGTTGGTCCATTATCTTATTCCTCTTGTTTGTAATATCAATGCGCCATTAGTTGGCGGTGGTGATAATGCCAAATTACAAAGGAGCCCAGGAGGGGGGGAAATTATCTAAAAATCAAAATATGCAGATAGATGATTATTAATCACTGTTTTTAAAACAGATTATCGGTAAAATCAGCCACAATTATTCGATGGTTAAGACGTAGACGATGAATCAAGACGAATTTAATAAAGTAGAAGCCCCTGCAATTGCTCAGTTAATCAGCATGGGGTGGGTATATGTTCATGGCAAAAAGTTATCACCTGACTATATTGTGGATGGTGAGCCTGAGCGTACTTTTTTAAAAGATGTAGTATTGGTGCAACGTCTATCGGCTGCGATTAAACGCATTAACCCTTGGATCAGTGAAGAGAACCTGCGCAAAGTTGTACGTGATATCACCCATCCTCACTTTGCTGCGTTAATGGAATATAACCACGCTATCTATCACATGCTGGTGGATTATATTTCGGTGGAACAAGATTTAGGCAAAGGCCGTAAAGGTCAAACGGTTAAGCTGATTGATTTTGATCATCCAGAGAACAATGAATTTCTGTGTACAAATCAGTTTAAAGTGGAAGGTGTTAATCAAAACATCATCCCTGATATTGTTTGTTTTGTTAATGGCATTCCGTTAGCGGTAATTGAGTGTAAGTCTCCGTATATTAGTAGTCCGATGTCAGCAGGGATCGATCAGTTAAGACGTTATGCTAATTTGCGCCACCCAGAAGACAATGAAGGTGCTGAAAGACTGTTTTGGTATAACCAGTTTATGGTATCGAGCTGTCGTGATTTAGCTAAAATAGGCACTATCAGTTCTAATGCTCAGCATTATGGTGATTGGAAAGATGCCTATCCATTTACTGATGCACAACTAGAAACACAAGCCCTTCAATTACGTATTAAGCAAGGTAAATGGGACTTAGAACGTTTTGTTTCTGAGCATCATCAGTTTGAACCGTCAGCCCTTGATATTGAATTGCCTAGCTCTTCAGGTATAACAGCCCAACAACGACTGCTAGCAGGTGTATTTAACCCTGTTAGCTTCCTCGATATTTTGCAGAACTTTGTTATCTATGAAACTGATGATGGGCGCATGATCAAAAAGGTGGCTCGTTATCAGCAATATCGTGCAGTGAATAAAGTTATCGAACGGATTAAATCAGGCAAGACCCGTCAAGATAAATCAGGTGTGGTATGGCATACCCAAGGTAGTGGTAAGTCACTGACGATGGTGATGTTAGCCGTAAAAATGCGTCGTGATGAAGAGCTCAAACAGTATAAATTGGTGTTTATTACCGACCGCACTCAGCTTGATGAGCAGTTATCAAATACCTTTCGTGATGCACAGGGTGAAACCGTTTATAACGCGGATTCCGTTAAAACATTAAAAGAGCTATTAAAGAAAGACAGTTCTGATCTTGTGACAGCGATGGTGCAAAAGTTCGTTGATTTGGAAAAAGAGCTAACGGAAGGGGGGAAATCAAGTTTTAGTGGTTTGAACCCTAGCGATAAAATCATTGTATTAGCCGACGAAGCACACCGTACCCAATTTGGTGGCTTAGCCATGACCATCAATGCGGCATTACCCAACGCGCCTAAGATTGGCTTTACTGGAACCCCGTTACTTAAAACCCAAAAGATGTCACAAGCATTTGGTGGTTATATTGATCAGTACAAGATTAATGAGGCTGTCGATGATGGGGCAACGGTGCGTTTGTTGTATGAAGGTCGAGAAGTTAAAACTGAAGTTGCGGGTGAATCATTAGATAAGCTGTTTGAAGAATACTTTGGCAGTTACACCAAAGAACAACAACGAGAAATCAAGAAAAAGTATGGTGTTGAACGTGCTGTTCGTGAAGCGCCTGCACGTATTCGCTGGGTGTGTTTAGATTTAATTAAGCATTATCGTGAACATATTCGCCCTGACGGTTTTAAAGCGATGATTGTGGTTGGTAGTCGTCATGCTGCGGCTATCTATAAACAAACGTTGGATGAATTAGGTGCGCCACTCTCTGAAGTGATTATTTCGGGCGATCATAATGATAAGCCATACATTGCCAAGTACACCGATAAAGTGCATCAAAAGAAAGCGATAGCCAATTTTAAAAAGCCATTTGGTGTTGATAAAGTAGGAACGGAAGAAAAAAATAAGAAGTTCGATAATACTGCCTTTTTAATTGTTAAAGATATGCTGTTAACAGGCTTTGATGCGCCTATTGCTCAAGTTATGTATATCGACCGTAAGCTACAAGATCATACCTTAATGCAGGCTATTGCCCGTGTGAACCGTACTTATAAAGGTAAGAGTTGTGGCTACATTGTCGATTATTATGGTTTATCTGGGTATCTTACTGAAGCGCTACAATTATTTAGTAGTGATGATGTTGAAGGAACGTACCAAAGCTTAAAAGATGAAATCCCTAAGTTAAAGGCGACCCATACGAGATCGATGTCCTTTTTCAAAAATGTGAAAGGGGATGACATTGAAGATTATGTACTGGCAATTAAAGATGAAGTGGTGCGAGCGCAATTTGAAATGGCGTTCAAGGCTTTTGGTAAGCAGATGAACATTGTCTTACCTGATGCGGCAGCGGCTCCTTTTATTGCTGATTTAAAGCTATTGGGTAAGGTACATAATCACGCTCGAAATATTTATCATGATACGGGGATGGATTTATCGGGTGTGGGTGAGAAAGTAAGAGCGCTGGTGGATAACCATATTTTCAGTACAGGTGTTGATCCTAAAATTCCACCTGTAGATTTATTAGCTGCCAACTTTAAACAAAGCGTAGAAGCCAATAAATCAGATGAAGCCAAAGCATCGGAAATGGAAAGTGCAATTAAGCATCATATCACCATTAACCTTGATGAAGATCCTGAGTACTATCGTTCACTAAGTTTGCGCTTACGTGACATTATTGAAAAAACGGCAGGCAAGTGGGATCAGCAACTTGAGTTGTTATCATATATGGTTGATAACATCGCCAGTGAACGTAAACAGGCCGCACAAGATATAGGCTTATCTGAAACAGAATATGCCTTTTATAATATATTGATGGCGGAAGTGGTTAAAGTAAGCAGTGGTGGTGTGGTTGAAGAAGCAGTATTTGAAGAAGTTAAGGCCACCAGCCAAGTGCTTGTTGAACGCATCAATGAAGCGACAATGATTGTTGATTTCTTCAATAAACCAGATGAAATTAAACGCATGAAGAAAGAGATTAAACGAGATGTGCTGATGCGCTCATTTGGCGATAAAGCATTGGTCAGTATCTTACAAGAGCGATTTATGGAATTGGCAAAAACAAAGTTTGGTAAGTAATGGCAACAGATAAAGCGGTATTAGAACAGATAACGGCTAATGGTTATGTAGTTAACATAATTCGTACTAAGCGCACCAAAACAGTCACCATTAATGTGATTGAAGGTGTGGTGTCTATTACCGTCCCTAAAGCATTAGATCTTTCACGTATTGTACAAGTTGTTGAAAGCAAACATACGTGGATTATTGAAAAGCTGGCTATCCATAAACAAGCTGCGCCTAAACGCGATAAAGAGTTTGTTTCTGGTGAGGCGTTCTCGTATTTAGGGCGTAATTATCGCTTGAAAGTGAATCATGGCGATTATCAATCTATACGGCTTATTCAAGGTCGTTTAGCAATTACACTTCCCGATGATATCAACCACAGTATTTATGCGCGCAAAGGGCTGATAGCGTGGTATAAGCGCCAAGCTGAGAAGAAGATCAGAGAAAAAGTTGAACGCTATGCTGGCATTGTTGGCGTAGAAACGGGCGTGATCAGAATTAAGTCATTTAAAAGCCGTTGGGGTAGCTGTACACCTTATGGTGATGTCGAGTTTAACTGGGTAATTATGATGGCACCTAATCGTGTAGTGGACTACGTAGTTATTCATGAGTTGTGCCATTTAATCCAGATGGATCACTCCCCACAATTTTGGCGTGAAGTAGAACGAGTAATGCCTGATTACCTTGAACATAAAGAATGGTTGAAAACTAACGGGTATAAGCTGGTAATTTGAAGTGATATTCCAAAATATTTAAGTTAGTTACTTTTAAGGCATAGTGTTGAGCCACTATTAATTGAATAGTGGCTCAATTATATTTTTTGTTAAACCACTTTTAATAGATTTCTTCCTGTAACCGATAGACTACCTTATGCCGCACGTTCTATGTGCTCACTCCACCAGCCCATCATAGGAAACAAAGGACAGCCATAATTTTGTACATCAACTATGAGCTAAAGTAAGCCTATTGAAGGGAATATAAGGAATTAAAACAAAGTAATATG
Organism: Photobacterium piscicola; assembly: GCF_046058925.1. Classification (NCBI taxonomy): domain Bacteria; kingdom Pseudomonadati; phylum Pseudomonadota; class Gammaproteobacteria; order Vibrionales; family Vibrionaceae; genus Photobacterium; species Photobacterium piscicola. The sequence goes on along the minus strand of NZ_CP175534.1, from coordinate 2,813,676 downwards.
ATGATTTCATTGAGTTTTAGGCATTAAAAAAGGCCACTTCCAAAGAAGTGGCCCTTTCCAAACGTTTGGTGGAGCTGGCGGGATTTGAACCCGCGTCCAAAATCAGTCTAACAGATGGCGCTACATGCTTAGTCAATCTTTATTCTCGTATCCACACTGCGAATTGACACGCTATGCTAATACATACCAGAATTCTATTTCGCGGTTCATCTCTCTAGTCAAAGAATCCCTCGCTATCTCGTTTGGGTTTGAACCCCTGTTATTCCCCGTCTTACAAGCGGAAGCTAGGGCAGGAGCGCTCTTAGCAGGGTATTAAGCTGCTAGTGCGAAGTTTTCGTCGTTTGCGACTATTTTTTTGCGGTTGTTTAACGAGGCAAACCGCACCTCGACATGCTCCACAAGCCTTCGTGATCCTGTCGAATCCTGAATCAGCCCCAGATGCGTTTGATGTTAGCAGAATATTTAACTAGGTCAATAGCTTTATTATTATTCACTGACCAAGTGATTGATTACTATTCAAATGCTAACATCATGTTGCATAGGTGTCTTAACGGTTATTGCCTTTCATGATACGGGCTTTATCACGTTGCCAATCTTTGGCTTTGCTGTCAGCGCGTTTATCATGCAGTTTCTTACCGCGTGCAGTACCGATCTTCACTTTTACGAAAGAAGTGCTCCAGTACATCACCAATGCCACGATAGTATCGCCTTCGCGGTTCACTGAATCTTCTAGTTTTCTCAGTTCACGACGGTTAAGCAATAGCTTACGTACACGGGTTGGATCAGCCACAACGTGGGTTGATGCCGCGTTTAATGGCGCAATGGTTAAGCCTGAAATGAATGCTTCACCGTTACGTAAGAAAACATAGCTTTCAGTCATGTTTACTTTACCGTCACGGATAGCTTTTACTTCCCAACCCTGTAATACCATACCTGCTTCGTATTCGTCGCCGATGGCAAATTCAAAACGAGCGCTTTTATTTTTGGCAATAGTATTGCTACTTTGCTTTGGTTTTTTAGCCATGTTGACCTCGTAGAGTCATTGTTGCAGTCCCAGAACAAAATCTAATATCAGTGATTTTTCTGGTCGAATAAGCTATTGACGTTACCATAATACCGCTTGATGGTAACTGTTATTTTGGTCGATAGCCCAGTAATGGTATCATTGACTAAACGCAGCGAATAGATTTTATCTTCAGAGTGAGGATGCGTTCGATGAAGGAGAAGCTATGCCACAAATTAGTCGTTCGGCACTGGTGCCTTTTAGTGCCCAACAAATGTTTAACTTGGTGAATGATGTTGAGTCTTACCCGATGTTTTTACCCGGTTGTGCGGGCAGTAAGATCATTGAGAGTTCTGCCAGTCATATGATGGCGTCGGTTGATGTTGCCAAAGCCGGTATACGCAAAACATTTGTGACGCATAATAAATTGGTCGATTTTAACCAGATTCAAATGCAGCTGGTGGATGGCCCTTTTCGAAAATTAGTCGGCGGATGGACATTTACTGAGCTTGATGCCACTGCTTGTAAGATTGAATTAAACTTAGAGTTTGAATTTACCAGTGGGCTAATTGATGTTGCTTTTGGTAAAGTTTTTCGCGATCTGACCAGTAATATGGTGCAGGCGTTCACACAGCGAGCAAGAGAAGTGTATGCATTCTGATCAACCCTTAATTCATGTTGAGGTTGTTTTTGCACTGCCCAACGTGCAGCGGGTGTTAAAGCTGGCGGTTGTTGCTGAAACCCCGATTCAAGCGATCATCGAACAATCAGGGATATTAACCATGTACCCTGAGATTGATCTAAACATCAATAAAGTCGGTATCTATAGTCGTAATGTGAAATTAGACGCGACCGCACGCGATGGCGATCGGATTGAAATTTATCGTCCATTAGTGGCTGATCCGCGTGAGATCCGCCGCAAGCGTGCAGAACAAGCTAAAAAAGACGCTGAAAAGTAATACTTATTTTATTGCAGACAACAAAAAGCTCGCCATTAGCGTAATGCTGATCAGTTAAGCCCAAAATGATCAGTTGAACGATCCTGTAGATGTGTAAAAATCCAAGTGTATTTAATGCACTTGGATTTTTTTATGTTTTTAAGACAAGCACTTGAACAGATACATGCCTTCTCAGCTGATAAATTAAACGGCTTATCAGACTTACTTTGTCCAACACTTATTGACCAATGCCTTCTAGATACAGGTGTTACAACTATTCGAAAACGAAGATTACCAATGGAGTTAATGGTTTGGAGTGTCGTTGGTATGTCACTTTATCGACATTTGTCGATGAGCAAAGTGGTGTCTCAATTAGACATCCTATTACCAGGAAAAAAGCCATTTGTTGCCCCAAGTGCTGTGATTCATGCTCGTAAGAAATTAGGGCATGAACCAGTAGAAGCTGTCTTTAATAAAACACAACAGTTGTGGCATGAGAAAACACCTCATCCGGATTGGCATGGTCTCACATTGCATGCTGTCGATGGTGTTGTCTGGCGTACGCCAGACACAAAAGAAAATGACCAAGCATTTTCAAGAACAGGCAATAAAACAACAACATCCGATTATCCTCAAGTGCGTATGGTTTGCCATATGGAACTAACTAGCCACCTTTTAAATAGCGCTGCATTTGATTCTGTTTCTGTCAGTGAGGTTGATTTAACAGCCCAACTCATTGAAAAAGCGCCAGATCATAGTCTAACGCTGTTTGATCGTGGTTTTTACGCCTTAGGCTTACTGCATAAATGGCAAAGTACGGGGCAAGAAAGGCATTGGCTTATCCCATTACGTAAAGGCGCCCAATACAAAACGTTAAGAAAGCTAGGTAAAGGCCAATAACTCATAGAGTTAACCTTGTCGCCACAAGCTCGAAAAAAGTGGATTGATGCGCCCGTGACAATGGAAGCACGCTTAGTGACAACCACGATCAAAGGTCGCGAAGTGAAATTATTAACGTCAATGACCGATCCCAAACGTTATATAGGCGCTGATATTGCAGAGCTTTATAGCCACCGTTGGGAGATTGAGCTGGGTTACCGAGAAATGAAACAATATATGTTACAAGGAACGATAACGTTAAGAAGCAAAACGCCAGCGCTAGTGACTCAAGAATTATGGGGAATGTTATTAGCTTATAACTTGTTACGGTTCATGATGTGCCAAATGGCATACTCATTAAAAAGTGTCATGCCGTATCAAATAGGCTTTAAGCAAGCCTCGATATTCTTAACAAGCCAACTTCAACTATTACCAGCGGTTGCAGCTGGTCGGTATCCTGAAATATTGAGATATATACTTGATATGGCAGAAAGCTTTGTACTACCAGAAAGGCAGGAAAGAAGTTATCCAAGGGCAGTAAAGAAAAGGCCTAGTCGCTATGCGACTAGGCCTTCAAGGAAGCGTAAATTATCTTAATTCACATGCATTACGCCATTAGCGAGCTTTTTTTATTACTTTGAAAACAACCATTTTCTATGAATAGAATTAATTCATAGGATCCATGAAGTTAGGGCCTTGTTTGTAATCACCTTTCATACTAACAAGCTGTGCCTGTTGGTTGAAAGTTAAGAACAAGTTCTTTTGAACCGGCTTATCATGACCATTTTGTTCGTAGAAAATGTAGTTCCATGTGTTGGGGTAACTTGGGTCAACTAACATAGGTGTACCCAGCACATATTGAACTTGCGTTTTCGTCATGCCAACACGCAAGGTATTAACACTTTTTTGTTCTACATAGTTGCCTTGGTCAATATCAATACGATAAACCAAACGTTCAGCGACCGAACAGCCGCTAAGTAAGCCCAACACTAAGGTTAGGGCTGCAATGTTTTTCCAACTCATAGCATCCTGGCTTTTTAGCTTTAACTGCTGCGATGATAAACAAGGTCTTGGCAGAAGTAAAAAGCGGTAAAGAAAAAAAGTAATATATTTTGATATTCGACTACTGCTGGCCGCAATAGTTGCATCAAGGTTTTAGTTTATTTCATATTCGCGCAAGATGCGAAATTAAATCATGCCGCAACCAGCAGTTCTTTCGCATTTGCGAGAGTGCGCTCAGTAATCTCACTGCCGCCTAATAGACGTGCTAGTTCAGCAATACGATCATCAGTGCTTAATGGACGCATCTGTGTTTCAGTTTGACCATCGGTGGTTTTCTTGGCGACAAACATTTGCTGATGACCACAACCTGCAACTTGTGGTAAGTGAGTCACACACATAACTTGGGTTGATTTACCTAGTTTGCGTAGCATTTTACCGACGATAGCGGCTGTTGGCCCACTGATACCCACATCGACTTCATCGAAAATCAAACTTGGCGTTTCAACTTTTTGAGCGGTGATCACTTGAATCGCAAGTGAAATACGGGAAAGCTCACCACCTGAGGCCACTTTGCCTAATGGCTGTAATGGTTGACCTGGGTTAGTTGAAACTAAGAAATTAATGCTGTCGTAACCTAATGGGCTTAACATACGCTCAGGATCGCTGGTGAGTGCAATTTCAAATTCACCGTGTTCCATACTTAACATATGCATACTTTCAGTGATTTTTTGGTCAAGCTCTTTGGCGTAACGTTGGCGGCTTTTACTTAGCTTTTCAGCCGCTTCAATGCATTGTTGACGTAGATTTTCAACGTTAGCCGCCATGTCTTCTAGGCGTTCATCGCTACAATCAAGGTTATCAAGTTCTTTCAGTAAATCATGGTGCTTTTGATAAAGCTCGGCTGGCATTACATAGTGTTTACGTGCCATCGACATGATTTTAGCTAAACGCTCTTCAAGGTAAATTAAGCGGTGCGGATCCATGTCTAAATTATCAAGATAGCTGCGTAGCTCTTGGCTTGCTTCTTGAACTTGAATAATGGCTTCTTCCAGCATTTGCGGAATCGCACTTAAACTGCTGTCATATTCACCAAGGTTGTTCACTTGCTGACAAGCCATTTGTAACAGTTGCAGCGCGTTACCATCATCGTTGTCATAAAGCATCGATAAGGCGGTTTGACTTGAAATAGCCAGTTCACCTGAATTTGATAGGCGTTTATGTTCTTCTTCGATCTCAATGAATTCTTCTTCGCCAAGGGCTAATTCATCAAGCTCTTTAACTTGGTATTGTAAGAGTTGTTTTTGTGCTTCGTTTTCATCACGGCTTTGGGTTAAGCGTTTTAGCTCGTTATGTGCTTGACGCCAGCGTTGATAAGCACTGCGAGTACGATCAATTAATAGATGATGACCTGCATATTGATCAAGCATGTGTTGTTGATATTCAGGGCGCATTAGCTGTTGGTGTGCGTGTTGACCATGAATATTAATCAGTAGTTGCCCTAACGCTTTTTGCTGCGATGCGGGAACAGGGCTGCCATTAATAAAACCACGTGAGCGGCCTTCTTTGGTGATCACACGGCGCAAAATACACTCTTCACCATCAATGAGCTCATTATCTTCGAGCCAACGTCGAGCTGCTTGGTTATTTGCCAATAAAAATGCGGCTGAAATTTCAGCTTTATCTTCATTTGGTCGCACCATAGAGGCTTCAGCGCGATCACCTAAACATAAACCTAAGGCATCAATTGCAATAGATTTACCTGCACCGGTTTCACCTGTAATGGTGGTCATGCCGGGTTTTAGTTCAAATTGAAGAGTTTTGACAATAGCAAAATTAGAGATCGTCATATGCGCGAGCATTGTGTTCACCTGTTTAAATCAACACCTGTTTTTTCATACAGTATATACTGTATCTATAACCAGTAAAGTACTGGGGCGATAATTATTCAGATAAAATGTGACTTAGATTAACTTTTTGAGTAGTTACAAAAAACCAGCCGCTAAAATGTGCTGGTTTTGAGGGAGAAAAGTGGTGTTTATTTTAAAATAGTCGACTCGACCAGCCTAATTTGCCACGTAGGACATTGTAGTAGCTGTAATTCTTAGGGTGGATCAGTTGCAGGCGATCTTCACTTTGATAAATATGAATTTCATCACCAGGACTTACGGGAAGCGATACTTGACCATCACAACTGACTTCTAGGGTGCTGCCATTATTGGGGGACACCAGCAGTTTAATACAACGATCGCCATCAACGACTAATGGGCGAGAAGACAGGGTGTGAGGGAACATTGGCACCAGTGCAATGGCATTTAAACTGGTTGATAAAATTGGGCCGCCACCTGATAGTGAATAGGCTGTTGAACCTGTTGGGGTCGCAATAATTAAGCCATCAGAACGTTGCGAGAAAGCAAAGCAATCATCAATATAAACTTCAAATTCTATCATATGGGCAATTTTATCTGGATGTAACACCGCTTCGTTTAATGCGGCATTACGGCTTTTTATTTGCCCGTGACGATGCACTTCAGCTTCAAGTAAAAACCGATCTTCTTTGATAAATTCGCCAGCTAATACTAGAGCAAGCTGTTGCTCAAAATCTTCAGGATCAAGATCAGTCAGGAAACCAAGATTGCCACGGTTAACGCCAATCACTGAAATATCAAACCGTGATAAAACGCGAGCAGCACCGAGCATATTGCCGTCACCACCAACAACAACTGCGAGATCTGCTTTATCACCAATGGTGAGCAAATCACAAAAACAATGCTCAGGTACGTCAATATCGTTGGCTAATCGATGATCGACTAACACGTTATAGCCTTGCGCGGTTAACCACTCATATAGGCTTGAGTGAGTTTGTAATGCCTCAGGATTACGTGGTTTGCCAATTAACGCGATAGTATCAAAAATACGCTTCATGTCCCTGTTCCGACAAATGATGGTGGGTCAGTATAGCCTTAGAAAAAACAACTTGTCGTGGTTTGTTGTCAATATTGGCTTGAATCATTGAACTTCATCCCCATAATATGCTCAAGACTATTTTAAAAGTGGCACTTATCTAATAAGGCTACTGAGTGAATAAAACCCTTTTATCTTGGCGGAGAACCAACGCATGACTAACAAAAAACACGATGTACAGGATGAGCAGCTAAACGATACAGTTGAAGCTGTTGAAGTCGAAGCTGTCGAGGGTGAGTTTGTTGAATCTGAGCAAGAGTTATACGTAGCTCGTATTGCAGAACTTGAAGCTGCTTTATTAGCAAAAGATGCAGAAGTTAATGAAGTAAAAGATGCGGCATTGCGCGCACGTGCTGAAGGCGAGAATGTTCGTCGTCGTTCTGAGCAAGAAATTGATAAAGCACGTAAATACGCATTAAACAAATTTGCTGAAGAATTATTGCCAGTTATTGATAACCTTGAGCGCGCTATTGAAATGGCCGACAAGAATAACGACGCAACTAAAGCAATGATGGAAGGTGTTGAATTGACATTGATGACAATGACAACAACCGTTGGTAAATTTGGCCTAAAAGTGATTGATCCACAAGGTGAAGCTTTTAATCCTGAATTCCATCAAGCAATGGCGATGCAAGAAAGTGCTGATTTTGCACCTAATACAGTCATGGCTGTAATGCAAAAAGGTTACGAGCTAAATGGCCGTGTGATCCGTCCAGCAATGGTAATGGTATCAAAAGCCGCTGCGGGTAACGTGAATACTCAAGCGTAATTTACAGCGAATGATTCAAGACTTACTTGATAATGACGCAAAATAAGACCCACTTTGGTGGGTTTTTTTATTTTTTTGCATTTTTTTTGGGATCGCCCCTTGAAAAGTAATCTGGCGACCTTATCTAGTAGTCATAAGACATTAAATGTATTTGTCACGGGTTTATCCCGAACCGCTAACCCATTTGATATATGGGTATAGTTAAGAACATATAACGAATTTCGGAGATTGTCTGATGGGTAAGATCATTGGTATTGACTTAGGTACAACTAACTCTTGTGTAGCAGTACTTGACGGCGACAAGCCACGTGTAATTGAGAACGCAGAAGGCGAGCGTACAACAGCATCAGTTGTTGCATACACGCAAGATGGTGAAACACTAGTTGGTCAACCTGCAAAACGTCAGGCGGTAACTAACCCTGAAAACACATTATTCGCTATCAAGCGTCTAATTGGTCGTCGTTTTGAAGACGAAGAAGTTCAGCGTGATATCGAAATCATGCCTTACAAAATTGTTAAGGCTGACAACGGTGATGCATGGGTAGAAGCGAAAGGCCAAAAAATGGCTGCTCCTCAAGTATCTGCTGAAATCCTAAAGAAAATGAAGAAAACTGCAGAAGACTTCCTGGGCGAACCAGTAACTGGCGCAGTTATCACAGTACCTGCATACTTTAACGATGCACAGCGTCAAGCAACAAAAGATGCTGGCCGTATCGCAGGTCTGGATGTTAAACGTATCATCAACGAACCAACTGCAGCTGCTCTAGCTTACGGTCTTGATAAGACTGGCGGCGACCGCACTATCGCTGTTTACGACCTTGGTGGCGGTACTTTTGATATCTCAATCATCGAAATCGATGAAGTTGAAGGCGAGAAAACATTTGAAGTTCTAGCAACTAATGGTGATACACACCTTGGTGGTGAAGACTTCGATACACGTCTAATCAACTACTTAGCAGACGAGTTCAAAAAAGAGCAAGGTATCGATCTTAAGCACGATCCTCTTGCAATGCAGCGTCTAAAAGAAGCAGCAGAGAAAGCGAAAATCGAACTATCTTCTGCACAGCAAACTGATGTTAACCTACCTTACATCACAGCTGACGCGACTGGTCCTAAGCACATGAACATCAAAGTGACTCGTGCGAAACTAGAATCTCTAGTAGAAGATCTAGTACAACGTACTCTTGAGCCACTAAAAGTAGCTATCTCAGATGCTGGTCTATCTGTTAGCGACATTAACGACATCATCCTTGTTGGTGGTCAAACTCGTATGCCAATGGTTCAGGCTAAAGTAACTGAATTCTTCGGCAAAGAGCCACGTAAAGACGTTAACCCTGATGAAGCTGTTGCTGTAGGCGCTGCTGTTCAAGGTGGTGTACTTGCTGGTGACGTTAAAGACGTGCTACTTCTAGACGTTACTCCACTATCTCTTGGTATTGAAACCATGGGTGGCGTAATGACTAAGCTTATCGAGAAGAATACAACTATCCCAACAAAAGCGAACCAAGTGTTCTCTACTGCTGAAGATAACCAAAACGCGGTAACTATCCACGTTATTCAAGGTGAGCGTAAGCAAGCAAGCTTCAACAAATCTCTAGGTCAATTTAACCTAGAAGGTATTCAAGCTGCGCCACGTGGTATGCCTCAAATCGAAGTAACGTTTGACCTAGATGCCGATGGTATCCTAAACGTTTCAGCGAAAGACAAGACTACAGGTAAAGAGCAGAAGATCACTATCCAAGCGTCTGGTGGCCTAAGCGATGCTGACATCGAGAAGATGGTTCAAGAAGCTGAAGCTAACAAAGAAGCGGATAAGAAGTTTGAAGAGCTAGTAACTGCTCGTAACCAAGCTGACCAACTTGTTCACGGTACTCGTAAGCAAATTGAAGAAGCTGGTGAAGCACTTCCTGCTGATGAGAAAGCAAAAATCGAAGCTGCTGTTGCTGAACTAGAAGAAGCACGCAAAGGCGAAGATAAAGAAACAATCGATGCGAAAGTACAAGCGGTTGTTGCAGCATCTCAAAAGCTAATGGAAATCGCTCAACAAAAAGCGCAAGCACAACAAGCTGATGGCGCAACTGGCGAGCAACAAGCTAAGCAAGACGACGACGTTGTTGATGCTGAGTTTGAAGAAGTTAAAGACAACAAATAAGACGTTATTAATATCTATTAATTAACATCTTGTTTAAATTACGGGCGTTTGAGGTTACTCTAACGCCCGTAACTATATCTAGCTAGGTGACAATCAAGTTATGTCGAAACGTGATTTATACGAAGTGTTAAGTGTGGCTCGTGACGCAAGTGAGCGTGACATTAAAAAAGCTTATAAGCGCTTAGCAATGAAGTTCCACCCCGACCGTAACCAGGGTGATGCGGAATCTGCTGAGAAATTCAAAGAAGTGAAGTACGCTTATGAAATTCTAACAGACGACCAAAAGCGCGCTGCTTACGATCAATACGGCCATGCAGCCTTTGAACAAGGTGGTATGGGCGGTGGCGGCGGCGGCTTCGGCGGCGGTGCAGACTTCAGTGACATCTTTGGTGATGTGTTTGGTGATATCTTTGGTGGTGGCGGTGGCCGTCGTCAACAACGCGCACAGCGTGGTTCAGATCTTCGCTACAACATGGAACTAACGTTGGAAGAAGCTGTTCGCGGTTGTTCGAAAGAAATCCGTGTACCAACATTAGTTGGTTGTGATTGCTGTGACGGTTCAGGCGCTAAAAAAGGTTCATCTGCAACAACATGTGGTACCTGTCATGGTGCTGGACAAGTGCAGATGCGTCAGGGCTTCTTTGCGGTTCAGCAAACATGTCCACACTGTCATGGTCGTGGCCAAATTATCAAAGATCCATGTGATAAGTGTCATGGCGAAGGCCGTGTAGAAGAAACTAAAACGCTTTCAGTTAAGATCCCTGCGGGTGTCGATACTGGCGATCGTATTCGCTTAACGGGCGAAGGCGAAGCTGGAGAATTAGGCGCACCAGCGGGTGACTTGTACGTTCAAGTACATGTTAAAGATCACCACATTTTCCAGCGTGAAGGTAATAATCTACATTGTGAAGTACCTGTAAGTTTCACTATGGCAGCATTAGGTGGTGAAGTTGAAGTACCAACCCTTGATGGCCGTGTAAGCTTAAAAGTACCGGCTGAGATGCAAACGGGCCGTATGTTCCGTATGCGTGGTAAAGGTGTTGATTCGGTTCGTGGTGGTTTACGCGGTGATCTTATCTGTAAATTGGTGGTTGAAACACCAGTACATTTAAGCAAGCGTCAAAAAGAACTACTGCAAGAACTGGAAGAAACATTTGGTGGTAAAGATGCGAGTAAGCACAAGCCAAAATCAGAAGGTTTCTTCAACGGTGTAAAGAAGTTTTTCGACGATTTAACCAACTAATCAGTCGTAAAAAAGAATAAATAAAAACCGCTATTAGTGAATGCTAGTAGCGGTTTTTTTATACCAAGAATATCCGTCATTCCTTACAGTGAATACCCGCGAGGGCGATAGGGTATCGAGCTTTTTAAAAAATATGACCACTTAATTAGTGGAATAAGTAGAACTAAGCCCCTCACCATAAAGGAAATAATCCGTCATCTCGGAAGAGAGGCACGAGCTATCCGTGATCTACTTATCACGCGTTTGAGCATAAAAGAAGCCAGTGAAAATATTACCAGCACTCAGACGGTGATCCTTTACTGGTTTGATTTAGCTTTAGTTCAGAGCACTCATCTGAATCTTGTATTGTGTTTGGTGTTGCTGTAATGGTGTATGTTGTGTCAGACGCGCTAATTTTATAGCTATAGCGCTCTTCATTTACGCAACTACCGCAAAGATCAGTTTCAATTTCAGAATTCGTATGACCATCAAAATCTGAATAAGCCTTTCCCCCTGTACGTTTATCTTCCATAGCCAGCTGGATCATAATCAGATCCCCCATCGCCTGAGTACGATGCCCCTTCAATACATGCGATTGATATGAAGGGTAAGCAATGGCGGTTAATACTCCAATGACTGCCACTACAATCAACATTTCGATCAGCGTCACGCCTTTTTGTTTAATCATCTTCCGTAATCTCTTAAATATTCGAGTTGTCTCGATAACTGGTTGATATCCTTATTCTGCTATTTTGCGGTGGTGATAAACTCTGAATCAAGTTGTTCTTAGGGATCAGAATGACGTTAATAGGGATTTGGGGAATGGCTCGCGAAATTACCACGCATTTTCATCACATACATCACAATGGTGACCGTCAGCGGGGATTTACTCTGTTGGAATTGGTGTTCACGGTGGTGATCATCGGCATTGTTGCAGCAATGGCAGCCCCAAGTTTCAGTGGCCTCATTGAATCGAATAAAGTTAAACGCTTGGCGACAGAAATAGAATGGTTATTGGTACAAGCCAAATCAGAAGCGGTGATGCGTGGAGGGGAGGTGTATGTGTATAGTTCCATGCCTATTTCGAGGATACACAGTAATTGGTGTATTTTTACTTCAAAAGATTTAATAGATGTAAGTAAAGAAAGTTGTGACTATATTGATACGGGTGGTCTTTCATCTATTGACAGTGCTAACTTTTCTGGAATAAATTTTGGAAATAGCCGCACATTGAATCAATTTTCTTTTGATCCTCTTCATGGAAAACCTAATGCTAATGGTAGTTATCGTTATAGCATTGGTGACTATAAATTAAAAACAACGGTTTATACCATTACTGGGCGTATTTATACCTGCTTAGAAGCTGGTTCTGAAAAGTTGGGTACTTATGAAGAGTGCTAATCAAGGCTTTAGCTTAATTGAATTACTCATAGCCTCATCGGTGGGTTTAATTGCCATTGGTGTTGTGGGATCTGTTTTTTTATCTGGTTATCAAGCCGCGAATAAGCGTTCATTAGAGTTGTTACTAGAGCAAGATGTGAATGATGCTTTTCGATTAATTAAAGAAGATGTACTACGAGCAGGGTATGTGTCGAGTGGGGCTTCAAGTCTGAAGTTATCAGGTGCGAGTAATGTCGTTTATGTAAATCCTGAGAATAACTGTTTAGCTTACGCTTATGATTCTCCTGATGGGCGTCGATATAATGAATTGATGTATAACGAACAAGATAAAAAATTAGTTTATCGCGTATCTTCGGCAATAAAAACGATATCTACAGCTTGTAATCCAACAGATGCTTATTCATTAATTTATGATAAGCAGATCTATGTAAATCAATTTGATATTGAGAATAAACCTATTAGCTCTGCGAGTGCGACCAGTCAATTAATTAAAATAACGCTTGCTGCGCATTTAAAAAATGATGATGCAGTAAGTACTGCGAAGTCGATTCAGATTAAAGCAAGGAATTGGCATAATGAATAAGCATCAACAGTCAGGGATGACGACATTATTAATTACCAGCATGTTATTAATAGTGGCGCTGTTATTTTCATTGGCTTCATATAAGAATTTATTTTATCAGATTAAACGTACTCAAAATGAAGTATTAGCGAGGCAAGCGCACTGGGCGGCCGAAGGTGGGCTGGAGTGTGGGTTTTCTCAAATTCAAAAGGCTGGAAATATATCAGATGCAAAATCAACATTTATTGATTGTAAAAGTACATTAAATTTAGCTGATGTAAATGTATCTATAGATGATGAAAATTACATTAATAGTGAGTATGTAGGTATATCGAATAAAATAATCAAGAAAAAAATAAATTTATCCTCACGTTTAGCTGGAGCTATACAAGCAAGATCAGATTTAAAATTAATTGGTGATTATGATATTTATCCTGATGTTGAAGATGTTGATTCAAATGGTAAATATAAATGTGTTTCTATTAGATATAGTAATAATTTTTATTATGAAAATAGTGGTAAGGAGTTAGAGGTTTTTAATCCTAAAAAAGATGGACCTTATAATAATTTTCCTGAAAATGCAGAATGTATTGTTAAAACGCACTTAAAAGAAAATTCTTCGACTGAAGATAATATAACAAAGTTAAATATAAAAGGCGATTTTGTTTTTGATGATACATTTGATCCGTTTGAGAATGCCTTTGGTGCATCTAGAAATGAATTGGCTAATATAAAGAAAGAATTTATTGAAATTGATGGTTCAATTACTGAGTGTGATAAAAAAATAAGCGATGCTTTCTTAATAAATAATAAAGTTTGGGTTAATGGTCATTGTGATTTAAAGGATGGAAGACTGGTTGGTGGTTTAAATAAAACAGCTCGTTTGTTAGTTATTGAAAATGGAATATTTGCTACTTATGGTGCTGTTGAATTTTATGGGATGATATACCATTTATACACAGATCTTATTGATGATATAAGTGTTGAATGGAATGGTATAAGTAGTGGTGACACTCTAGGTGCAAACGATAAAAAGAAAGCGGTCTATTATCAGGCTGGATCATTTGTTCCTGTAGGAGGACTTGTTTTAGATTCCCCTGGTAGATTATCTGTCTTTAATAGTTCTATGAGTTTTAATTTTAAAGGTGATGCTAGCCCTAACGATAATTCAAAAATTTCATGGATACAAGGATCTTGGCATGACTTCGAATATCAAAAAAATAATAGGCTTTAGCTTATTAGAAGTAGTGATTGCTCTTGGTGTACTTTCTGTTGGTGTATTGGGTTTAGTGAAGATGCAAGCTTATATGGAAGTAAAAGCAGAAAACGCATTAAAGACTCTAGATGCACTTCATATAGCAGAAGCGCAGATGGAGTATTACCAAACCCGCGCCAGTAGTATCAGTGGCGCGACTGGATTGATTGCTTTTGAAAGTATGGCAGCACCAACTAATTGTCTGCAATCGATGGTGAGTGGTACTGATTATACACTTACTTGTGATGCCAACACTTTATCGTTATCAGATGCACTGCGAACTATTAATGTTAGTGTCAGTTGGGCTGATCGCCGTGGCGTATCTCAAGCGGTATCTCTAAAAACCGCTATCTCTAAATACAGTGAATTTGATTAAACAACGGCTATCATCGCTAAAAAGACACAATTTAATCCAAAGTAAACCGTTTTGAACAAAAAATGTTCAAACGGTTTTTTTTTGTTAAAAAACGATTGTCAGCCAATAAAATCTCCCTATAATGCGACTTCACTGACACGGACAACGGCGCAAGCGGTTACCGATATTCAGTGTGTTCTTTAACAATTTGACCATGCAATCTGTGTGGGCACTCGTTGAATAGTTAAGTCGAAAGATTTATCAATGAACTGAGTGACCAATACAAATAACCTAATCTATTTATAGAGAAGATTATTTAGCACAGTCAATTCATTACCATTCTGTTCCTATTTGTAGAAACGGAAGCGGTAATAGCTTTAAAATTACTAAGGTAGTTTTGAAGTCAGTATTCATTGAGCCGTCTCGAAAGAGACAACAAAACTTTAATTGAAGAGTTTGATCATGGCTCAGATTGAACGCTGGCGGCAGGCCTAACACATGCAAGTCGAGCGGTAACAGAAAAGAAGCTTGCTTCTTTTGCTGACGAGCGGCGGACGGGTGAGTAATGCCTGGGAATATACCTCAGTGTGGGGGATAACTATTGGAAACGATAGCTAATACCGCATAATCTCCGATCTTTTACGAGATGGGAGCAAAGCGGGGGACCTTCGGGCCTCGCGCGCTGAGATTAGCCCAGGTGGGATTAGCTAGTTGGTGGGGTAATGGCTCACCAAGGCGACGATCCCTAGCTGGTCTGAGAGGATGATCAGCCACACTGGAACTGAGACACGGTCCAGACTCCTACGGGAGGCAGCAGTGGGGAATATTGCACAATGGGGGAAACCCTGATGCAGCCATGCCGCGTGTATGAAGAAGGCCTTCGGGTTGTAAAGTACTTTCAGTTGTGAGGAAGGCAGTTAAGTTAATAGCTTGGCTGTTTGACGTTAGCAACAGAAGAAGCACCGGCTAACTCCGTGCCAGCAGCCGCGGTAATACGGAGGGTGCGAGCGTTAATCGGAATTACTGGGCGTAAAGCGCATGCAGGCGGTCTGTTAAGCAAGATGTGAAAGCCCGGGGCTCAACCTCGGAACAGCATTTTGAACTGGCAGACTAGAGTCTTGTAGAGGGGGGTAGAATTTCAGGTGTAGCGGTGAAATGCGTAGAGATCTGAAGGAATACCGGTGGCGAAGGCGGCCCCCTGGACAAAGACTGACGCTCAGATGCGAAAGCGTGGGGAGCAAACAGGATTAGATACCCTGGTAGTCCACGCCGTAAACGATGTCTACTTGAAGGTTGTGGCCTTGAGCCGTGGCTTTCGGAGCTAACGCGTTAAGTAGACCGCCTGGGGAGTACGGTCGCAAGATTAAAACTCAAATGAATTGACGGGGGCCCGCACAAGCGGTGGAGCATGTGGTTTAATTCGATGCAACGCGAAGAACCTTACCTACTCTTGACATCCAGAGAATTCGCTAGAGATAGCTTAGTGCCTTCGGGAACTCTGAGACAGGTGCTGCATGGCTGTCGTCAGCTCGTGTTGTGAAATGTTGGGTTAAGTCCCGCAACGAGCGCAACCCTTATCCTTGTTTGCCAGCACATAATGGTGGGAACTCCAGGGAGACTGCCGGTGATAAACCGGAGGAAGGTGGGGACGACGTCAAGTCATCATGGCCCTTACGAGTAGGGCTACACACGTGCTACAATGGCGTATACAGAGGGCTGCAAGCTAGCGATAGTGAGCGAATCCCACAAAGTACGTCGTAGTCCGGATTGGAGTCTGCAACTCGACTCCATGAAGTCGGAATCGCTAGTAATCGTGAATCAGAATGTCACGGTGAATACGTTCCCGGGCCTTGTACACACCGCCCGTCACACCATGGGAGTGGGCTGCACCAGAAGTAGATAGCTTAACCTTCGGGAGGGCGTTTACCACGGTGTGGTTCATGACTGGGGTGAAGTCGTAACAAGGTAGCCCTAGGGGAACCTGGGGCTGGATCACCTCCTTACCTAAAGACTTATGCTGTTTTATGCAGTGTCCACACAGATTGCCTGGTTAAAATGTAAAAGAACATCTAAGTTACCCATAACTTAGAGAAAACTTAGTCCCGTTCGTCTAGAGGCCTAGGACACCGCCCTTTCACGGCGGTAACAGGGGTTCGACTCCCCTACGGGACGCCACTTCTTTTCATCGGAAGTAAAACGATGGGCGATTAGCTCAGTTGGGAGAGCACCTCCCTTACAAGGAGGGGGTCACTGGTTCGAGCCCGGTATCGCCCACCACTTTCTGTTGAATAGAACTTCTCCTAAGAAGTAAAACTTGATGGGGTTATAGCTCAGCTGGGAGAGCGCCTGCCTTGCACGCAGGAGGTCTGCGGTTCGATCCCGCATAGCTCCACCACTTTCTAAATGCATTCGCAAGAGTGTGATTAGAAAGTGGATTAGTCATCTTTAAAAATGACAAAAACACATGTTCTTTAACAATCTGGAAAGCTGACTAGTAAATTTAATCGAAAGATTAATTTTAAAAATGTTTTTATTGCTTCTTGTAAAAGAAGGATAAAAACGAGTTCTCAAACAACACACATTCAAGTGTCTTGATTTTGGTTTCACTTTTTAAAGTGAAGACAAATAAATGAGTCCGGCGAAAAACCAATGTTTAATATTTTCTTGATCGGAGTATTAAACGCAAACCTTGGTTGTTTGAACATACGAAACCTCTTGGGGTTGTATGGTTAAGTGACTAAGCGTACACGGTGGATGCCTTGGCAGTCAGAGGCGATGAAGGACGTATTAACTTGCGATAAGCCCAGATTAGGCAGTAAAAGCCTCTTGAGTCTGGGATTTCCGAATGGGGAAACCCACTTGCATAAGCAAGTATCATTAACTGAATACATAGGTTAATGAGGCAAACCGGGGGAACTGAAACATCTAAGTACCCCGAGGAAGAGAAATCAACCGAGATTCCGGTAGTAGCGGCGAGCGAAACCGGATTAGCCCTTAAGCTAGTTCTGCGTTAGGTGAAGGTTCTGGAAAGTGCCGCGATACAGGGTGATAGCCCCGTAACCAAAAATGCATTATTAGTGAAATCGAGTAGGACGGGACACGTGATATCCTGTTTGAACATGGGGGGACCATCCTCCAAGGCTAAATACTCCTGACTGACCGATAGTGAACCAGTACCGTGAGGGAAAGGCGAAAAGAACCCCTGTGAGGGGAGTGAAATAGAACCTGAAACCGTGTACGTACAAGCAGTAGGAGCCCACTTGTTGGGTGACTGCGTACCTTTTGTATAATGGGTCAGCGACTTAATTTTAGTAGCAAGGTTAACCGTTTAGGGGAGCCGTAGGGAAACCGAGTCTTAACTGGGCGTCATAGTTGCTAGGATTAGACCCGAAACCGAGTGATCTAGCCATGGGCAGGTTGAAGGTGAGGTAACACTTACTGGAGGACCGAACCGACTAATGTTGAAAAATTAGCGGATGACTTGTGGCTAGGGGTGAAAGGCCAATCAAACTCGGAGATAGCTGGTTCTCCCCGAAAGCTATTTAGGTAGCGCCTCGGACGAATACTACTGGGGGTAGAGCACTGTTAAGGCTAGGGGGTCATCCCGACTTACCAACCCTTTGCAAACTCCGAATACCAGTAAGTACTATCCGGGAGACACACGGCGGGTGCTAACGTCCGTCGTGAAGAGGGAAACAACCCAGACCGCCAGCTAAGGTCCCAAAGTTATAGCTAAGTGGGAAACGATGTGGGAAGGCTCAGACAGCCAGGATGTTGGCTTAGAAGCAGCCATCATTTAAAGAAAGCGTAATAGCTCACTGGTCGAGTCGGCCTGCGCGGAAGATTTAACGGGGCTAAGCTATACACCGAAGCTGCGGCAATATGAACTTGTTCATATTGGGTAGGGGAGCGTTCTGTAAGCCGTTGAAGGTGCATTGTAAAGTGTGCTGGAGGTATCAGAAGTGCGAATGCTGACATGAGTAACGATAAAGGGAGTGAAAAACTCCCTCGCCGGAAGATCAAGGGTTCCTGTCCAACGTTAATCGGGGCAGGGTAAGTCGACCCCTAAGGCGAGGCCGAAAGGCGTAGTCGATGGGAAACGGGTTAATATTCCCGTACTTCTTATAATTGCGATGGAGGGACGGAGAAGGCTAGGTGAGCCTGGCGACGGTTGTCCAGGTCCAAGTATGTAGGCTGATGAATTAGGCAAATCCGGTTCATCTTAAGGCTGAGATACGATGTCGAGCTACTACGGTAGTGAAGTCATTGATGCCATGCTTCCGGGAAAAGCTTCTAAGCTTCAGATTATAAGAAATCGTACCCCAAACCGACACAGGTGATCAGGTAGAGAATACCAAGGCGCTTGAGAGAACT
This sequence comes from Photobacterium piscicola, assembly GCF_046058925.1. Classification (NCBI taxonomy): domain Bacteria; kingdom Pseudomonadati; phylum Pseudomonadota; class Gammaproteobacteria; order Vibrionales; family Vibrionaceae; genus Photobacterium; species Photobacterium piscicola. The sequence continues at coordinate 2,794,803 of NZ_CP175534.1, read as the reverse complement.
CGGGTGAAGGAACTAGGCAAAATGGTACCGTAACTTCGGGAGAAGGTACGCTCCTAGCGGTGATGAGACTTGCTCTCTAAGCTGCCGGGAGTCGCAGATACCAGGTGGCTGCAACTGTTTATTAAAAACACAGCACTGTGCAAAATCGAAAGATGACGTATACGGTGTGACGCCTGCCCGGTGCCGGAAGGTTAATTGATGGGGTTAGGTGCTCTTTTTATTAAGAGCGTCGAAGCTCTTGATCGAAGCCCCGGTAAACGGCGGCCGTAACTATAACGGTCCTAAGGTAGCGAAATTCCTTGTCGGGTAAGTTCCGACCTGCACGAATGGCGTAATGATGGCCACGCTGTCTCCACCCGAGACTCAGTGAAATTGAAATCGCAGTGAAGATGCTGTGTACCCGCGGCTAGACGGAAAGACCCCGTGAACCTTTACTATAGCTTGGCACTGAACATTGACCCTACATGTGTAGGATAGGTGGGAGACGTTGAAGCAACCGCGCCAGTGGTTGTGGAGTCAATCTTGAAATACCACCCTTGTATGCTTGATGTTCTAACGTTGACCCCTTATCGGGGTTACGGACAGTGCCTGGTGGGTAGTTTGACTGGGGCGGTCTCCTCCCAAAGAGTAACGGAGGAGCACGAAGGTGGGCTAATCACGGTCGGACATCGTGAGGTTAGTGCAATGGCATAAGCCCGCTTGACTGCGAGAATGACAATTCGAGCAGGTGCGAAAGCAGGTCATAGTGATCCGGTGGTTCTGAATGGAAGGGCTATCGCTCAACGGATAAAAGGTACTCCGGGGATAACAGGCTGATACCGCCCAAGAGTTCATATCGACGGCGGTGTTTGGCACCTCGATGTCGGCTCATCACATCCTGGGGCTGAAGTCGGTCCCAAGGGTATGGCTGTTCGCCATTTAAAGTGGTACGCGAGCTGGGTTTAGAACGTCGTGAGACAGTTCGGTCCCTATCTGCCGTGGGCGTTGGATGATTGAGAGGGGCTGCTCCTAGTACGAGAGGACCGGAGTGGACGAACCGCTGGTGTTCGGGTTGTATCGCCAGATGCATTGCCCGGTAGCTAAGTTCGGAATCGATAACCGCTGAAAGCATCTAAGCGGGAAGCGAGCCTCAAGATGAGTCATCCCTAGACCTTTAAGGTCTCTAAAGGGTTGTTGAAGACTACAACGTTGATAGGTCAGGTGTGTAAGTGCTGCGAGGCATTGAGCTAACTGATACTAATTGCCCGTGAGGCTTAACCATACAACACCCAAGGGGTTTTCCTTCTCATAAGAGAAGAGACGGACTCTACAAACGCTTGAATGCGTGTTGAGAACAACTAGTTAGATTTTCCCAGATTGCTATTTATTGTCATAAGACAATAAATAAACCAGAATTTGCTTGGCGACCATAGCGTTATGGACCCACCTGATCCCATGCCGAACTCAGTAGTGAAACGTAATAGCGCCGATGGTAGTGTGGGGTCTCCCCATGTGAGAGTAGGACATCGCCAGGCTTCGCTTTCTTGTTTTAAGATTTTAAGAAAATCTTAAGGCAAAACAAGTTGCATTTATGCTGAATAGACACTGCGGAGTGGTAGTTCAGTTGGTTAGAATACCGGCCTGTCACGCCGGGGGTCGCGGGTTCGAGTCCCGTCCACTCCGCCATTATTAAAGAAACCTGAATCGAAAGATTCAGGTTTTTTTTCGTCTATAGAAAATGGTGATAATAGCAGCGGGGGCTATTATCCGTCATCTCGGAAGAGAGGTACGAGCTATCCGCGATCTACTCATCACGTGTTTGAGCATTAAAGATACCGATAAAAAATTAGCTAAAATAGCATTGAAAACAATAACTCTACAACGTGCTGATAATAGATTCCCTATCTCGTTCGTAACCTCACTGTAGGGAATGACGGCAGAGGATTAAGTCATAAATCAACTTCGATTAGGAAGCTTAGCGGCCAGTCACGCCATTATTTTATCGAGATAAGTGGTGCGCTGATGCTCTGGTTGTAATGTTAGCTATGGCAAGTCCCGCCCACTTCACATTATTGAAGAAACCTGAATTGAAAGATTCAGGTTTTTTTTCGTCTATAGAAAATGGTGATAATAGCGGGGGCTATTATCCGTCATCTCGGAAGAGAGGTACGAGCTATCCGCGATCTACTCATCACGTGTTTGAGCATTAAAGATATCGATAAAAAATTAGCTAAAATAGCATTGAAAACAATAACTCTACAACGTGCTGATAATAGATTCCCTATCTCGTTCGTAACCTCACTGTAGGGAATGACGTCAGAGGATTAAGTCATAAATCAGCTTCGATTAGGAAGCTTAGCGGCCAGTCACGCCATTATTTTATAGAGATAAGTGGCGCGCTGATGCTCTGGTTGTAATGTTAGCTATGGCAAGTCCCGTCCACTTCACATTATTAAAGAAACCTGAATCGAAAGATTCGGGTTTTTTTCGTCTATAGAAAATGGTGATAATAGCGGGGGCTATTATCCGTCATCTTGAAAGGGAGGCACGCGCTATTGGTGAGTTATTTTAAGTATCAAAAAGACCAATAAAAAAACAGCTAAAATAATAACTCTATAACGTGTTGATAATAGATTCCCTATCTCGTTAGTAACCTCACTGTAGGGAATGACGTGGGGTTAGTTTGAGTATCAAAGACGCCAACGGAAAGTGTAACTCTATAATATGCGGATAGTAGACACCTTATCACCCTCGCAGGTATTCATTGTAGGGAATGTTAAGTCATTAAGTTAGTTTTGATTAGTGATGATAATAAAGGGCTGGGGTGATGCTCGGTTACAATATTAAAGATGCAAAGTAGTAGGTAAGTTATTTGACTATTGAAAAATGAAGTTGTTATTAACTGATAGGGGATTATTATCAATAATAAAAAGGAATCAATATTGATCCCTTTTTATTTTGATATGTTAGTTATGATCTTCTTTTATTGTCTAGAACTTTCCCATGGTGCTTTAAATAAAAATGATAAATTAAACTTTTTAGTGAGTTCAATAAAAACTAATGATAAGCCAATTGCAGCGATACAACCTACAATTATTTGAATAGAGGCTGACTCAATATGAAATGCTTTTTGTAAAATAATTCGTATACCACTTCCTATTAAAACATGAAGTAAATAAATATAAAGAGATGATTCACCAATATAAGCTAAGAAACGAAGGTTTAATTTAACCAATTGCATTGATAGCGCGACAATAAAAGTAATTGCAATAATTGCAATAATAAAAGAATATAATCCTCTATCTAAACGGCTAAATCCTTCAATGATAACAAACCAATATTGGCTGATAACAAAAAGAAGAGATATTAGAAGAAAAGATTTTAAATTATTGATTTTATTGATCCAATCTAATTGGATAACAAGTACGCCAATAAAGAAAAATACCATATGTACATAACATAAAGTAAAAACATATATAGATGGTAGATGGCTCTGGAAAATATAAATCAGAGAAAAAAAGCATACTATTGAGATCATTAAATTAGTGTTTCTATTTTTTATAAATACAATGCTAGCAATGATAAAGGTGAAAAATAGAACATAAAGGAACCAAAACTGTGCTCTTGGTGCCCATAAAAGACTAAATACTTCAGTGTAAGTTACATGACCATTGGTATATTTAGATAATGTTGCTTCAATAATACCTTGAAGAATTGACCAAATAATATAAGGATAAAATATAGTGTCAAATTTATTTATTATATTATTTTTAAAGCCTCTTTTTGTTAAAGATGAAGTAAAAAATAAACCAGATAAAAAGAAAAAGAGAGGCATATGAAAGCTATAAATCATAGTATCTATAGTTGTATATAAGCTTTTATCCATTGTCATACCAGCATTGAATACACCTTCACTTATATGTCCGTAAACGACTAATATAATACCAAGCCCTTTTGCATAATCTACCCAATTTAAATGTTTGCTCACAAAATTATACTCCCAATATTGTTGATTTTTTTTTTGTGATAAGTCACGATAAATCTAGTGGTATTTATTATATATCACTTTGGTTTATGAACATGATGAGTGTACATTAAAAAAACTAATTGCATATGACGTATTAACGGAATGTTAATTTTTGGTTATAAATATTGATTTTTTTGGGTAAGTATTTGATTAAAGTGAATAAAAATATTTTTTGATAGGTATGCTGTTGTTTGTTATTTAGTGAGTAATTACGAAATTTATACGGTGGTGTTAGAATAGCGTTTTATAGTTAATTATCAGTACCTAAAGGGCATAGTGATGAGCAGTTTGAATAACGATAATAATCATGCTGAGAGTGATCAGCTGACTGAAATTGCCATTGCTTACTATCAAGAAGGCGCCACGCAAGAAGAGATATCACAACGTTTTGGCATGTCTCGCGCTAAAATTGGCCGTTTACTCCGTCGCGCACGAGAAGAAGGTGTGGTTGAAATTACGGTTAAATATCACCCTGTCTTTAGTGAAAAGCTTGAACAACAGTTGATTGAACGGTTTAAGCTGAAGCGAGCGTTGATTGCACTTGATCAACCTGATGATGAAACTCAACGCCAACAGGTCGCGAGCTTGGTTTCTGGCTATCTGGCAGCAACATTATCTGATGATATGGTGGTGGCGGTTGGGCAAGGCCGTAACATTGCTTCAATTGCGAATCATGTTGGGGTGGTGCCACATCGTAATTGTCGTTTTGTGTGTGGAATTGGTGGTACGCATCGTTCTGGTAATGCGATTAATGCCGATCATATTTGCCGTCAGCTGGCAAAAAAATATGATGGTATCAGCGAAACTCTTTATGCTCCCGCTTATGTGGAAGACATTATTGTTAAAGAAGCCTTCATGAAAAATGGTACGGTCAAAGAAACCTTAGATCGTGCCCGTCGCGCTGATGTGGCGTTAGTTGGCGTGGGTGATATGAATGAAAATAGCCACATGGTTAAATTAGGTTGGTTCACGCCTCAAGAAATAGTCGAAGCACGCATTCGAAAAGGGGTTGTGGGCGATATTGCAGGCTATGATTTTTTTGATAGCCAAGGTCAGCAAGCTGATACCATGATGAGCGATCGAGTGATTGGTTTAACGATGGATGAATTGCGTCATATTCCAACGGTGGTGGTGACTGCGGCTGAAAACAGTAAGGCATTGGCTTTATTGGGGGCGTTGCGTTCGGGAGTAGTTGATGTACTTGCAACTAGTGTGAGTAATGCATTGACGATTCTTAATCTTGATCAGCAGATGAAATAGATGTTTATTTAATCATATGATCTATAAAAGAAACCGCTATCATCATTGAATGTAGATAGCGGTTGCGAATTATACCTTTAAGCAATAAAATACAATCTCAAAATGAAGGAAGAACGTCGTATCCGGTGATGCGTCCGGATTTCAAATCCGGGTAGGGCTGCCAGCAGTCCTGGGTAGGTTCGACTCCTATGTTCTTCCGCCACTTTCTTCGCTGTATTCCTATTCTTGTAATAAATCCTGATCTTTTAATTCGCGATAATTAAATTTACGCTTAGTAAATCCAATCTTATCAAAATACTCTAATAATTGAATTGCAACCTTACGCCCTAACTGACTAATGTCTCTAAATTCAGCCGTTTCTAACTTCTGATGTTGAGTCGTATGTTGGCGCACTGCGGTTGCCATTTGTACTAGGTATTGATGACTGACATAGCGATCTTTCACTATCGCAGCAACATAACTTAATTGCGCCAGTTTATAACTGAGTTTGCGCAAACTGTCTTCATTTTCATCCATTTCTGAGGCGAGATCGCGTATCCACCAAGGCTGAGGATGGGTTGCCATTAATTGTTCTATTTGATGCCAGCATTGTAGTTCAGACGGTGTTAATTGTAATTGATGCGCCGCTAAATGCAGCCAGCCACGGGTATTTGCTAACAGCTGTTGGTTTAGCAATTGGTTGATAATTGCATTAAAAATTACTTGAGGTTGATTAAGTGCAGTCATACGGTATAGCCGATCTTTACCTATACCAAGGGTGTCTTGTGCTTGCTGATGATATTGCTCTAGTGTGGCGATAATATGCTGTTGTAATGCTTGTTGATAGCTGTCAAAGCACAGGTAATCACCGTATTGTTTTATGCTGCTATCAGCGGTCACGAGTTGGTTAAGAACACTGATTTGGCACTGATGTTGTTCAAGCAATTGTTGCTGTGACTGTGGTGCATGTTGAAGCTTAAATGCAATGATGTCAGGGAGTGAATGTAAGGCTGCTCGTTGATTGAGGTATTCAAGTCGTTGCGGAGCACGTTTGCCTCTATTTGGCGGTAATAGATCGATAACTACCGCACTGCCGAGGTTTATTTTTTGGGCGGGATCACGGAGTAATAAGCGATCTTGCTCGGTTAAACACAATGGCGTATCAAAGGTTATTTCAGCAACCGCGCTATCATTTGGTGCTAATTGCTTATCTTCTAATAATGCAATATGGCCTGTGGTATGGGTGGCAGCATGGAAAATTTGACTATTTTGCCAATGCTTAATTAGATGGTTAGCGGTTAATTTTACCGTGATCCGTTTAATTATTTGCTTGGGTGCTATCTGTAATAACCAGTCGCCACGGTTTAAGTTTGCTTTATCAATGTCACCACTAATATTGAGCGCAACCCGTTGGTTTGCCGTCGCAGATTCCGTTGCCTGCCCCTGTGCATGAATAGATTTGATTCGTACAATTTGCGGTTGGCTATGGCCTTTTTTAAGCTGATTATGGCTCACTAAACACAAGTTATCACCAACATTGATATGACCATTTAATGCGGTGCCAGTAACAACTAATCCTGAACCTTTAACGTGAAAGGCGCGATCGATAGCAAGCTTAAAATTGAGGGTGTTGTCATATTGCTGTTCATTATCCGCAAGATCAATCAGGTGTTGTTTGAGTTCATCAATACCGTCATTTGTATGCGCTGAACAATGAAAAATAGTCGATTGAGTAAAGCCATATTGAAGTAATAATTGGTGTAATGTTGCTTCGAGTTGCAGTTGTTGCTCAAGGCTGGTGAGATCAGATTTAGTGATCACCACCGTTAAACTATCCATCGCGAGTAAGCGTAAAATAGTGAGATGCTCGTAGCTTTGCGGCATCATGCCTTCATCACCCGCAACAATCAGCATTGCGTGATGGGCGGTGCCTACGCCAGCTAGCATATTGGAGAGAAATTTTTCATGGCCTGGCACATCAATAAAACCTAACCGTTGTTGGTGGTTAGATTTTGTTGAGTGATACGGCATAAATGCGTAGCCTAAATCAATCGTGAGTCCCCGTTGTTGCTCTTCTGGCAGTCGATCGGCATTGATCCCAGTCAGGGCATGTAACAGTTTGGTTTTACCATGATCGACATGGCCAGCTGTAGCAATAATCATAACGTTACTCGACGATAGTTATTGAGCAAGAGGCAATAAAAAAGGGTTGAAGCCGCTGCGATATAATTCCATTTGGCTTAATTTTTGATCAAGTACCAGTGTGGCGAGATCATCAGCAATGGGATCTAACTGAGGGTTCTTTTCAAGCACCAACATCTTTAAGTAACTTTGGCAATGACTACAAGTTTCAGCACGAACACTGTCTTCTAGTGATTCACTTTGCAGTTGAATATTCTCGCCGTCACCACATTGAGTGCATTCAGCACGTAGTCGATGCCACTCTGTTTCACATTGACTGCAATGTAAGTAACGATGACCACTGCCTTGAATTAAACTTGCCGCAGGAGCGCCACCGCAAAGAGGGCAATGTGATTGTTTGGCATTGGCTTCTGGTTGCCACTCTAATTGGGTATTAGTGACAATTAAGCTCATTAGCGTATTGATACAACCCCAAAGAATAATCGCAATATCAGCAGGAACACGTTCCGGTTGGTTTTGTTGCAGGGCATGAAAGTAATGCTGTAATGTTTGTTGATCTATTTGGTTAATGCTATCGATAACTTTAACGATATCATCACTTGCAATCGAACGTAATGCAGAGGTTAACTGGGTTAGCATTGGGTCTAAAATTGCTTGCCAAGTGCTGTCTATTTCAATCGGCCATGTTAGCGTTTCTGTTTGTAATTGTTGTTGTACGGCGCTATTAAACGTTTCAACTAAATGCACTTGTTGCTGCACTATTTGACCCGCTAGTAATAGATAATCTGCCATAAAAGAATCTTGTGCCAACTGACGTAAACGTGCGGCGCGGGCATGAAAAATGGTTGCAGGGTTACCAATGATTAACGGATTAAAGCCATCACTTTTTTGCTTAACGATGGTGTTTTTATCTAAAATTTTAACGCTCATGCAAGTATCCAATTATAAGAATACCAACCTCGGTAAACCTCGGTTGGTATAGAAATAAAGAGCGGATAAACATCAAGGATTATCCGTTCTAGAGCTTGTTGTTAGTGTTGGTTTTTGTTGCTAGTTAGCGAACGGAACCAACGTGGGTGATGTTTCTTTGCCCAAGCGGGAGAAACTTTACCTTCTAACATGCCATCGATTGAGCCTTTTACCCAATACGCCATGTAAACATGGACAATTAAGCTTAAAGCAAATACAAGGGCAGCGAGTGAGTGAACAATTAAGGCAATACGTACAACATCAATGCTGAAGTAAGCTGAAAAGTAAGCACGCCATGCAATGAGACCCGTTACTAGCAACAATACGGCACAGGCAATAAATTGACGTAGGAGCATTTTCTGCCCTGCGTTGTATTGACCCGCTTCTGGTACGTTTTCTTCGTTCTCAGTTAAAACATCTTTAACTTTTAACATCCATTGGAGATCACCTTTTTCAAAGTGGTTATGACTCCAATAACGACAGACTAAGAAGCATAAGCCTACAGTCATCACAATCGCACCAAACGGATGCAAAATACGCGCAAGCTGTGGCGAACCATAGACATAGCTAAGGAAGTGCAGTGGCGCAAACATAAAAGATAAGCCAGACAATAAAGTCCAGATACCTGTTAATGCGACTGTCCAGTGCACAACACGATCTAAAGGTTTATGACGTAAAATTGTTTTATTCAAACTCATTTCTCATCTCCTTCATCTTCAGCCACACGACTACGACCCACTGTTACACGGTGAATAGCAGCAAGAGCCAAAGTACCGACTAAACCAGCAGCGGCAAGTGGCTTAAGATCATCTTTCCATAACTTCACTGTTTCGCTGATTTTAGGATCTTTTGGCAGATCATAACGCTCAGGATCAGTGATATCGTGTAGAACATAAATTACATGCGTACCGCCCACGCCTTGTGGGTTGTAGATGCCGGCTTTTTTATGGCCTTTAGCTTGCAGTGCAGCAACACGTTGATTGGCATACTCAAGAATTTCTTCACGAGGACCAAAACGTAATGCACCTGTTGGACAGGTTTTTGCACATGATGGCACTTGACCTGCCTGAAGGCGATCAAGGCATAACGTACATTTGTAAACGCGGTTATCAACGGGGTTCATTCGCGGAATATCAAATGGGCAGCCAGCGATACAGTAACCGCAACCAACACATTTTTCCGAGTTGAAATCGACAACACCGTTTTCATATTGCACGATAGCACCGGGTTCTGGACATGCTTTTAAGCAGCCAGGATCAGAACAGTGCATGCAACTGTGTTTACTAAATAACCACTTAAACTTGTTATCTTCTTCAATTTCTTTGAAGTGAATAGTGGTCCACGTTTCAGCTGTGGTATTGGGCGGATTTTGGTAAGAACCTTCAAAGGTGCCTACTTTACCGCGTAAATTATTCCACTCGCTACACGCATCCATACAGCCTTTACAGCCCGTACAGCAAGTAACATCAATTAATTTAGTTACTTGAATTTGACGTTCACGCGCATCAGGTGATGGAGTAAGCGACGATGTAGCAGAACTACGAATGATATTCTGTGATTCCATACCCATGGCTTACTTCACCTTCTCTACGTTAACCAAAAATGCTTTGTATTCCGGTGTTTGTGAGTTAGCGTCACCCACACATGGCGATAACGTATTCGCAAGGTAACCCGGCTTAGTATCGCCTTCGTAGCCCCAGTGAATAGGAATACCGACTGTGTGAACTGCTTGGCCGTTAACATGCAGTGGTGTAATACGCTTAGATACATAAGCTTTAGCGACAATAGCGCCACGCTTAGAAGTTACACGCACCATATCAGCATTGTTAATACCACGCTCTTTCGCTAAACCTTCACCAATTTCAACAAATTGTTCTGGTTGTAATACCGCGTTGAAATGAGAGTGACTGGTCCAAGTATGGAAGTGTTCAGTCAGGCGGTAAGTGGTACCCACAAATGGATAATCCGCTTTAGTACCTAATTGCGCTGCATCATCTTTGAATAAACGTGCCGCTGGGTTTGAAACCACATTTTTATGTAATGGGTTCGTGCCAATCGGTGTTTCAAATGGTTCGTAATGCTCAGGGAACGGACCTTCAGCCATTTTATCAAGTGCAAACAAACGGCCTACGCCTTCAGGTTGCATGATAAATGGACCCGCATTACTTGATGGTGGCAATTTAGCGTTAAAGTCAGGTACATCTGGGCCAACCCATTTGTTACCGTTCCATTCCACTAACATACGCGCTTTATTCCATGGCGTACCGTCAGGACGTGTTGATGCACGGTTGTACAATACACGACGGTTAGCCGGCCAAGACCATGCCCAGTTTGGTGCAATGCCTAAACCAGAAGGATCGCTGTTATCACGACGTGCAGTTTGGTTGCCCGCTTCAGTCCAACTACCGGTGTATAACCAACAAGCCGCATTGGTTGAACCATCCGCTTTTAGTTTACTAAAACTTGATAGTTGCTTACCGTTAGCATCTTTACCGTTAAGTTCTTGTGCTAGCTCTTTGGTATTTGGTGCCGCAGGGATCGCATAATTCCAATCAAGAGATAAGATAGGATCAGGGTATGTACCGCCTTCTTGTTGATACATATCGCGCATCTTCAAGAAGATACCCGCTAGAATCTCAGCATCACCTTTTGCTTCTCCTGGCATATCAGCAGCTTTCCAGTGCCACTGTAACCAGCGCGCTGAACTTACGATAGTGCCATCTTCTTCAGCGAAACATGCACAAGGTAAGCGGAACACTTCAGTGTCAATGCTTGCAGTATCAACTTCATTAACGTTAGGTTTATTTTGCCAGAACGTAGAGGTTTCAGTTGCAAGCGGATCAACAACCACTAAGTATTTCAACTTAGATAAAGCATCCAATGTTTTTTGCTTGTTAGACATTGATGCAACAGGGTTGAAACCTTGACAGATATAGCCATTCATTTCGCCTTTGTTCATCATTTCGAACACGCGCAACATGTCGTAGCCTTGATCCCACTTCGGCATCATATCGTAGCCAAAGTTATTCTCAGCTGTTGCACTTTTGCCGTAGAAAGACTTCAGTAATGACACGAAGAATGCTGGGTAATGCTGCCAGTAGTTGGTTTGATCTGCTTCAAGTGCCACTGGGGTGTGGTGCTTAAGGTGAGCAGCTAAATCAACATCTTTGTCTGAAGGTAGTTTTAAGTAACCCGGTAGGCTTTGTGCTAATAAACCAAGGTCAGTAATACCTTGAATATTAGAGTGACCACGTAAAGCATTAACACCGCCGCCAGCCATGCCCATATTACCTAATAGTAATTGGATCATTGCCATACAACGGATGTTTTCAGCGCCTTTAGAGTGCTGAGTCCAGCCTGTCGCATACAAGATAGTGGCAACGCGGTTATCCGCCGCAGTACTACCCAGTGCTTTACAGACGTGATCAAACATATCAATCGGTGTGCCGGTGATATTAGCAACAACATCAGGCGTGTAGCGAGATACGTGATCTTTAAGTAAGTTCCATACACAACGAGGATGTTGTAGTGATTCATCCTTTAATGCATAGCCTTGATCGTCAAGTTGGTAGAACCAGCTGCTACGATCATACTGACGTTTCTCAGCATCATAACCAGAGAATAGACCATCGTGGAATGCATAGTCATCACGCACAATAAAGCTAGCGTTGGTGTATGCTTTAACATACTCATGATTCACTTGACTGCTTGCCATTAGGTAACGAATAGCACCTAAAAGGAAAGCAATATCAGCACCCGAACGAATCGGTGCATAGTGATCAGCCACTGCTGCTGTACGCGTGAAGCGTGGATCAACCACGATAATTTCAGCGTTATTGGTCTTTTGAGCTTCAATCGCCCAGCGGAAGCCTACAGGGTGTGCTTCTGCTGCGTTACCGCCCATAACAAGAATAAGGTCGGCATTTTTAATATCAACCCAGTTGTTGGTCATCGCGCCGCGGCCAAATGTTGGAGCAAGACTTGCTACCGTTGGACCGTGTCAAATACGCGCTTGAGTGTCTACAGGAACCATACCCAAACCACGGGCAAATTTCTGTGTTAACCAACCATTTTCATTACTTTCCGCTGAGGCACAAAGCATGCCTGTTGTTAGCCAGCGGTTAACCGTAGTGCCTTGTTCATTTTTCTGAATAAGGTTTTCATCACGGTCTTGTTTCATAAGTTTAGCGATACGGCTAAAGGCTTCGTCCCATGTTAGACGTTGCCATTTATCAGAGCCTGGAGCGCGGTATTCTGGGAATTTCAAACGTTGTTCGCTGTTAACAAAACCAGCTAGGCCCGCACCTTTAGGACATAATGCACCACGGCTTACTGGATGATCGGGATCACCTTCAACGTGGAACACTTTTTGTTTAATATTACCGCCTGTAGCACCTGTGCTATACAGTAATGTGCCACAACCTACTGAACAATAAGAACACGTATTACGCGTTTCTTTGGCTGCGGTTAATTTGAATTCACGGGCCTGTGCCCATGCTTTTTGCGGAATTGTGGCAAGCGAAGCAATTGTTGTGGTTGCTACAGCCCCCGCGCACAATTTAAATAATTGACGTCTACTTATATTCAATCTAAAAAGACCTTATGAGAAATAAAGAAGAGGGTGAAATCTAAGGTGTTATTATATGGGTCAATATAAAGTCGTCAAATTTTGCTATTAAAGGCAAGGTTATAAAAAACAAAATAATAAATTACATAATATAAATAACTATTTAAATATCATTAATAACTCATGAAAGGTAATGATGTGAGGAGAGTGATTTAAATCAAAATTATTGCTGCTTATGATGTAGTAATAATCATTGTCATTTGCAACTGTGACTGCATTATTATATTTAGTCATGTTCCATTTTTAATGGTAAATATATTTATATAATGTGTGACAAATAAGTAACGCATTTTTTAAGTAAAATTCAGTAAAGATAATATATATTTTGGAGGTTGTTACCTTTTTACTTTTCGCGATATTGAGGTAATAGTGATGTTTCATTATTACGATTATTTTAATTACAAATCAATTTGTTATGTTTTATTTACTAATGGTAGTTTAGTTATCCCGCACTCTTAAATAACACTGATGCGATGAATAATGATAATAAAAAAGCAGATATAAGTTACTAAACACATCTAATTAAATGCAATCTTAAGTGTCATTAATGGAAAAATAAAGGGTTACTAAATAAACAATGTTAAGATTGTTTATTTAGTAATATAGTTTTATTTTATAAAAAATACGGTTTATCGCTGAAATAATGGATATTTTTTTATTTAAAAAAGCCATTAGTATTGGTTTGTTATTTTTGATTTGAAAAAATAATAAGATAATTGTGCTATTACTATTTGAATAACTATTATTTATCAAAACATTTTAAAACTAAACAACGAACTACTGTTTAGTAGATGAATTTTGCATCGTCTGAGGGTTGCGTTATCATTAAGGAAATTGAGGTTAAAAAGGAAGAATAATGTGTTAAGGATGATAATTTCTGGGTTGATGCTGGTTTGTATAAGTCAGAGCGTAATGGCAACACCATGGGAAAAAGTAAAAAAACCAAGTCAAGGTGATTCTAGTTCGATAGGCTCATATGCTAATGGATGTCTTGCTGGTGGTGAGCGTTTACCGTTGCAAGGTGATGGCTATCAGGTGATACGTTCTGAGCGTGGACGTTATTATGGTAATAGCGAAATGATTGTTTTTTTGCAGCAATTGATGAAGCAATCACGGCAATTAAAAATTGGAAATGTCTTGGTGGGTGATATTGCGATGCCACGTGGCGGTCGATTCTCTTCCGGTCATGCCAGCCATCAAACTGGGCTTGATGCTGATATTTGGTTGCGTATACCTGAACAACCATTATCACCACAGGCATTAAAAACAATTTCAGCACTGCCGATGGTTGATGTGAAAAATTACAAGATCATTGATAAGAATTGGAGTTCAAAGCAAGCACAATTAATTCAACTTGCTGCCAGTGATGATCGCGTTGCACGTATTTTTGTCCATCCAGTGATCAAACAACAACTCTGTAAAGCAAAGTGGAAAGACCGTAATTGGCTGAGTAAAGTACGTCCTTGGTTTGGTCATTATTACCATTTCCATGTGCGCTTAAATTGCCCAGCAGGAAGTACGACTTGTGAAACACAAGCACCACCGCCAGCAGGTGATGGTTGTGGTACTGAACTTGCCTCGTGGTCACCTAATTATAAAGCACCGGTGACGAGTGAATCAGTTAAGGCTGTTAAACCTAAGCCCAAACCTGTGAAAGTATTACCACCTATGTGTGCGATAGTATTAAAAAGTTAGGTTTTTGCTAGAACTAGTAAATGATATGACATAAAAAAGCGCCGCCCAGTTAACTGAGCGGCGCTTTTTTGATACGGTTTATTAGTGATGACTAAGCAAGACCTTGCAAGGTGACAAACTTTTCAAGTAGTTCGTCATCTGATTCGATATGTTCAGGATCAGTAATAATGCAATTGGTGATCGGACAAACTGACTGGCAGGTTGGCTTATCATAGTGCCCTTTACATTCAGTGCAGCGATCAGGATTAATTTCGTAAAATTCATCCCCCATGGTAATGGCCTCATTTGGACATTCAGGATCACACATATCACAGTTAATGCATTTAGTTGTAATGAGCAGTGCCATAATGCTTATTTACCGTCTTTAGGTGCGTGTGGGTTACGGGTATCTTCACCGTTACTTAAATTACGCATTAATAGACCAAAACTTAGGTCCATATCTGATGGCATTGGAATAAACACAAAGTGACCATTACCTTTGGCATCATCAATTACTTCTGATTTACGGTTTTCCATGGTTTCAAGTTTGAAGACAACGTTACCTTGCGGTGTCATTACTTCAAGGCTGTCACCAACAATGAACTTGTTCTTTACTTCAACTTCAGCAAGGTCGCCACGGCGTTTACCTGTAAACTCACCAACAAATTGTTGAGTTTCTGAAATTGAGTAACCGTAATCATAATTTTGGTAAGCATCATGAGTGTGGCGACGAAGGAAACCTTCAGTGTAACCACGGTGCGCTAGGCTTTCTAATGTACCCAGTAATGAGTCATCAAATGGTTTGCCAGCAACAGCATCATCGATCGCTTTACGGTAAACTTGCGCAGTACGAGCACAGTAGTAGAACGATTTAGTACGGCCTTCAATTTTTAGTGAGTGCACACCCATTTTAGTTAGGCGCTCAACATGTTGTACCGCACGCAGATCTTTAGAGTTCATGATGTAAGTACCATGCTCATCTTCAAATGCCGCCATTTTTTCTTCAGGACGGTGAGATTCACTTAGTAGCACAACATCATCAATTGGCTTACCTAGACCTAATGTATTGTTTGGACGCTCTTCAACTTCTTGAATCTGAATTGCATCTTGAACTTCAACAATTTGACCTGAATCATTCTCAACGGCTTTTTCTACTTTGTATTCCCAACGGCATGAGTTAGTGCATGTACCTTGGTTTGGATCGCGTTTGTTGATGTAGCCAGATAATAAACAACGACCAGAATACGCCATGCAAAGTGCGCCATGAACAAAGATTTCTAGTTCAGTATCAGGGCAATGCTCACGAATTTCTTCAATTTCTTCTAATGATAGTTCACGTGAAAGAATAACACGCTCAACGCCTTGGCTTGCCCAGAATTTTACGGTTGCCCAGTTAACAGCATTTGCTTGTACTGACAGGTGAATAACAACCTCAGGAAACGCTTCACGTACCATCATGATTAGACCTGGATCTGACATGATAAGCGCATCAGGACCCATATCGACAATTGGCTTTAAATCACGAATAAAGGTTTTAAGCTTAGAGTTATGCGGTTGAATATTACAAACCACATACAGCTTTTTACCTTGTGCGTGTGCTTCATCGATACCAATTTTAAGGTTATCGTGGTTGAATTCATTATTACGAACGCGAAGGCTGTAACGTGGTTGACCTGCATAGACAGCATCTGCACCATAGGCAAAGGCATAACGCATGTTTTTAAGGCTACCGGCTGGAGATAATAATTCTGGTTTAAACATTGCTCAATTCTCTTAGATGTCTGATTCCAAATCAGCCTATAACACCTAGTGCTATAGGGAGGAGGCGAGATTCTACTTTTTTCATTCCCACATTGCCAATTTTCTTGAAAATAATGATTCTCTACGGCAATTGATCGCACCATTAACGGAAATTTAGCACTATTCTCAATAGCAATTATTGAAGTTTAATCTGTTCGTTAATGCACTAAAATACAAACTTAGTATGCATTAAATACATTAGATATATTTTAGGGCAACATGTGAGGATTATTTGCACAATGTTGCTACTAGTTTAATCGCAGTATATTAAGAAGGTATATATGATCGGGCAAGATATTGGTGGATTGGTTATCCACTTGTTTTCTACATTTGGGAATATGGTTTGGCAAATTTTTTGGCCATTAGCATTTGGTTTAATGTTGTCGTCATGGATACGTAATTTATTACCCGTTTCAAGTGTGGTTAAGCACTTAGGTAAAACGACCGTAGTTAGTCTTGGCTTTACTACCTTTTTAGGCATGGTGTCATCATCATGTTCATATGCTGCGGCGTCACTGTCTCATACTTTACTGACGAAAAAAGCGACTGTTGCTAACGCAATGGCATTTTTGGTTTCAAGTACCAACTTGATCATAGAAATGTTCATTGTCTTAGTTGCTTTGATGGGCTGGACATTTTTTTGGGGTGAGGTAATCGGTGGCTTGATTTTAATTGTAACCGCTGGGTTTTTATTTAGCCGTTTTTATCCTAAAGATGTTGAACAAGAATTACGCCAGCATTTAGATGATGCACAACCGCAAAAAGCAAGTTGTGGTATGGATATGTCTGAAATGAGCGGTGATCATAGTGATTGCGGCATGGATATGTCAAAGATGAAGTCTAGCGACAGTGACTGTGGCATGGATATGTCAAAGATGAAGGCTAGCGACAGTGACTGCGGCATGGATATGTCAAAGATGAAGGCTAGCGACAGTGACTGCGGCATGGACATGTCGAAGATGAAGGCTGACGACAGTGATTGCGGTATGGACATGTCGAAGATGAAGGCTGACGACAGTGACTGCGGCATGGACATGTCAAACATGAAGGCTGACGACAGTGACTGCGGCATGGACATGTCTAAGATGAAGTCTGACGACAGTGACTGCGGCATGGATATGTCAAACATGAAGGCTGACGACAGTGACTGCGGCATGGACATGTCTAAGATGAAGTCTGACGACAGTGACTGTGGCATGGACATGTCTAAGATGAAGTCTGACGACAGTGACTGTGGCATGGATATGTCAAGCATGAAGTCTGGCGATCATTCTGCAATGAAGATGGCTGCTGAGCCTCAATCTGCCACCATGGAAAAAATTACCAAGTCTGCGGGTTTCTTCCAAATGGATATTGCCATGATTGGTAAAGAAATCCTGATCGGGGTAGTGGTATCTTCCATTTTAATTGCATTAATGCCTCAAGATGGTTGGCGCGATCTGTTTATTAGTAATGATGCTGGTTTACCTGTGTGGTTACATTCTTTCTTAGATGTGATTATTGGTATTTTTGTGGCAATGATTGCTTATGTTTGTTCTGTAGGTAATCTGATTTTAGCGGCAGCATTGTGGCATGGTGGTATTTCATTTGGTGGCGTGATTGGTTTCATTCTATCGGATGTGTTAACCATTCCAATGATCCGTGTTTACCAAAAATACTACGGTAAACGTCCAACGAAATGGATGGTTGGATTGTTATTCGTTTCTATCTTGTTTACAGGTTTGTGTGTTGATGCGATCTTTAATGGCTTTGGTTGGGTTACAACTGACCAAACAGTACGTGCATTAAATCAATCAGGCTTTGGTTTGAACTTCACCACCGTGATGAACCTTATCTTTATTCCTGTTTCTATTTGGTATTACCGTTTAGGTAAAAAAGCCAATGCAAGCATGGGAATGAGTATGTAGCGCGGATAAACGTTTATAACGAACAGTTTATCAGTAAATAGCAAAAGAGCCGTCATGTGCTAACACGTGATGGCTCTTTTTGTTATTCAAGCAATGCCTATATAGCTGAAAGCTCAATTTTAAAAACGCAGGGATTAGCCTTTGTTTTCTAAGCCGCCGATAACATCAAATAGGTTGGGCAAAAATGCAGAGAACTCGCCGCCCATTAATGACAGGTCAGCATCAATGCGCTGTGCCATATCTTCACGGTCGATATCTTCGTTTTGATCTTTTAATTCATCAGAGAATTTAAGACGTTTAACGGTTAAGTCATCCGCTAGAATAAAATCAATGCGGTCTTGCCAGTTTAGTGCCAGTTTAGTGACTACTTTATTCGCTTCAATGTGCGCAAGAATTTCATCACAATTTAAATCTTGTTGCTTACAACGGATCACACCACCGTCTTCTTCAACCGCTTTAAATTCAGCTTCTTCACCAATGGTAAAACCTTGTGGTGATTGGTTGCTGCGAACCCATTCTGTCAGGGTTAATGCTAATGGTTTTTCAGGTACAACCGGAACAACCGGTAAGCTACCGATTGATTTACGTAATAATGCTAAAACATCTTCAGCTTTTTTGTAGCTACCCGCATCAACCACAATGTAGCCTAGTTTAGGCATGATTAACGCGTAAGTTTGATGTTGACGACTGAATGCGCGTGGTAATAAATCCATCACGATTTCGTCTTTGAGGGTATCTTTCTCAGTCTTTTTCAATTTACGACCAAGATCTTTTTCCTGCATTTCAATTTTGTTGTTCAATGATTCTTTGATCACTGACGCTGGCAGCATTTTTTCTTCTGTGCGAGCACAAATTAAAATGTTGTCACCAGAAACATGGGTAAACATATCGCCATGTTTACCTAATGCGTGTGCCCAGCCAAATTTTTGAATGTCTTGGCTACCACAAGGTGTAAAGCGGAATTCTTCCAGCTGTTTTTCTATTTGGTCTGCATTTAAGTCAATCTCACGCGTAAAACGGTAAGTCAGTATATTTTTAAACCACATCATGCTAGTCACACTTCCTAGGGTAAACAGTTGGGGGCTTATCTTAACTCAACCGCTGTAAATTACTAAGTAGCGTTTGTGATTGTTGCAAGGATTGGCGATCACCAATCCTTTAACTCAAAAATATTATTCATACTTTGTAGAGTAAGTCTCTTCATAAGTATGTGAGTACAGCTCAAATAAGTTACCAAAAGGGTCTTCTAAATAAACCATTTGGGAGGTGTTGCTGTCATCCTCTGGGTGGTAACGCATGATATCCATACGTACTTTACCGCCATATTGTTCGCATTCCACAAGTCAGATATTTTATTCACATCCACTTCAGTCCAATGACTCCAGGTATAAATACCAGAGCAATGAAAATGAGCGATCTATATCGCCTAAGATTTCAGATACCCTGGCAGCAAGCGCTTGGCTTTACTTGACCACTTCAACCATCGTTTAACGAGCAATACACATGAGTCTTTTCAATCGTTTTACCTATTTTAGTTGTGTGGCTACAGAGCAAGATGGAATTTAGATTTCCATTCATAAACATGATTGATAAAGGCATCCACTCGCATTGGCCTCTTATCTCTATCTCGGTACATGATATAAACTTCTCTTTCATGTCCTTGCCAATTAGGTAAAACGGGCTCCAGATTGTGGTTATCTTGATCGTGATTATTGAAATAATAAGGTGGTATCCATGTTATACCTAGCCCTTTAGTCGCTGCGTCTCTAGCTAACAGCACATCATTAGAAGAAAAATTAAACGGCCCATGATATGAAAAAACTTCACCACTCCTTTGATTGATTAATTCCCAGTCACTATCGTTGTTAACTGTAATTAAGCGATGCTTTACTAGATCAGATGGGTGTGTAATCGGGGGATGCTGCTCTAAATAAGATGTAGAGGCACATAAAGCGAAGGGAAGATGCCATAGTTTTCTCGCAACCCAATTCATTTCGATCAAGTCACCAATACGAAATGTGATATCGACCTGCTTGGATATTAAGTCAATTTTTTCGTTTTGAACGTCCAAATCAATACATATATCTGGGTGCTTTTCAGCAAACTCATAAATGCAATACTTTAACCATACTTGAGTCATATTAATAGGAGCAGATATTTTAATTTTACCAGAGAGTGCTTTTCTATCTTGTGCGATACGTTCAGTAACATTATTTAGCCCTTGTACCAAAGGCTCACACAGTTTTTGGTATCTCTCACCATCAGATGTCAATGAAAAGTGATGAGCACTTCGGTTTATTAATCTACAACCAAGTTGCTCCTCAAGTCGTTTTATTCTCCGACTTAATGTCGCTAACGGAACATCTAAGTACTCAGATGCCTCTGTGAGGTTTCTATATTTTGATGCAAAAACAAATAGTTGCAAATCATCTAAAGAGTGATGTTTCATTTTTGAAATAAACCGTCCTATTTCTGTCTATTAAATTCCATTATTAAAATATATATATTTATATTCTCAAGTCAAAGCATTAGAAAATAAATGAGAATTAATATGAAAAAATTATGTGGAAAAACAATTTTAATAACAGGGTCAGGCCGTGGAATTGGAGAGAGTGTCGCGAGAAGTTTAGCTGCCGATGGAGCCCAAGTCATTCTACATGGCCGAAAACTCAATGGACTGGAAGAGCTTGCGGATAACTTCGAATTTTTTGGTTACTTGAGACCAATAGTGACGTGTTTAGATTTATCTTCAACAACAAAAAAAAGTTGTGATGATCTTGCTGAATTTATCAAATTGAAAGCTCAAAAATTGGATGGCATTGTATTTAATGCTGCTATTTTCTTTGGACTGCGTTCATTCGAAACCATGTCGGTTTCTGAATTAGACATAGCATATAATATTAACATCCGTTCAAACGTTTTATTATTGCAATCTCTACTACCAATGATTAAGGCTTCTGAGGCAGGTAGATTGCTCTTCACTAGCTCGATTGTAGGTCACCAAGCTTGGGAAGGTTGGGCTGATTACTGCATAACTAAATTTGCTACTGAGGGGTTAGGTAGACTTGTTGCGACCGAGTATCAGGGCACAAATATAAGGACCAATATCATTGACCCAGGGAAGTTACGAACTGAAATGCGTGCCGCAGCCATGCCTGACGAAGATCCGATGACATTGCCTGAACCAAAAGAAATCATGCCAATTTATAATTTTTTAATGAGTGATGATTGCCATGATGTTAATGGCCGAGTGATCAATGCTCGTGGTTTTTTAAATGATGGAGAGTATCGACACTATATTGTTTAAGCTGTTCTAGCGAGAGCCTTTTTGCAAATAGGGTTAGCAGGCCTAAGTTGCCACTTTAATCTAAAGTCTGAAGTCTATAATCAAATAAAATCAATACAAATGTTATTCTCATAAAATGAACTGCATTCGTATTTCATGAGCTATAAAGTTTATCGTTCTCTCTAAAAATAAAAAAGGATTGGTATATCTACCAATCCTCTTTAGGGGGGGATGTTTTTCTACCTTATGACAGGTAATTGGTGTCTATTACTCGTAATCAGTCGCGTAAGTCTCTTCATAAGTATGTGAGTACAGCTCAAACAAGTTACCAAAAGGGTCTTCTAAATAAACCATTTGGGAGGTGTTGCTGTCATCCTCTGGGTGGTAACGCATGATATCCATACGTACTTTACCGCCGTATTGTTCAGTTCGAGCAATAACGCCATGAAAGTCATCGGTTTGAAGACAGAAATGGAAAATACCAATGCGAGAGAAATCAACCTCATGACGTTGTTGGCGGTCTTTCATTTCAAACAGTTCAAAGCCGATGCCATCTTTAGTTAATAAATGGGCAATATTAAAGCCTTTAAAACCTTCACCAAAAACAGCAATACACATACGACCAATGGCTGTTTCACGCTCTTCTGTTACTTTGGTATTACCCATCACAATATCAAGACCCAATGCTTTGGTATAAAACTCAACCGCGGTATCCATATCGCCAACCATGATGCCAACGTGATTCATTTTCATAATTTACCTCAAATATTGATGATTAATTGGTCATTTTCTGTTGCTGGTAATACTAGGCTAAGTCTTGAATAATATAAAATTATCAATTTTTATTAAAATGATAATGTTTAGTTATGGTGACTATTAGTGAGTAATCAAAATCCTGTGTAGTTGATGGCTCACACGGTACAATCTGATGATTATTTCTGGCTGGTAGTGTTATCCCATTATGAAAATTATCCATACCTCTGATTGGCATCTCGGCCATCAATTACATGGCTATAGCCGCGCAACCGAACATCAAGCATTTTTAGATTGGCTTGCTGATACCCTTGAGCAACAACAAGCGGATGCCTTATTAGTGGCAGGGGATATTTTTGATACTGCTAACCCTGCCGCCAGTGCGTGGGAAATGTTATATCGATTCTTAGCGCGATTAGCTAAAACATTGCCCAAATTAGATGTGGTAATGATCGGTGGCAACCATGATTCACCCAGTAAACTCGATGCACCACAAGCGTTATTAAAGGCCTTTGATCTGCATTTAGTCGGTGGTATTCACCGATTAGATAATGGCGAATTAGATTGTGAGCGGATGTTAGTGCCATTAACTAATGCTGACGGTGAACAAGCTGCATGGGTGTTAGCGGTGCCATTTTTACGTAGTGCGGATTTACGCACTGAAAATTTAGCTGAAACAGATGATCGACTGATTAAAGGGGTTGAAGTGTTGTATGCCGAAATGACGGCTGCTGCTCGTGAGCGTAAACAACCTCAGCAAGCGTTAATCGGTATGGGTCATGCGTATATGGCGTCAGGCAAAATATCTGAAATGTCAGAGCGACGGGTATTAGGGGGTAATCAACATGCGTTGCCAGCGACTATTTTTGCCGATGATGTTAGTTATGTTGCCCTTGGTCATTTGCACTTGGCTCAGAAAGTCGCTAAGCAAGAACATGTGCGTTATTGCGGCTCACCAATACCATTATCAATGGCTGAGCGTAATTATAGTCACCAAATTGTGATGGTTGAATTAGACGGCACTGACGTTACTAATATTGAGCCAATTACCATTCCTCGTCGTGTTGATATGCTAAAAGTACCAACTAAACCTGCGCCCTTAGATGAAGTATTAGTGGCACTTAAAGCGCTATCTGATGATGAGCTTCCTCGTGAGCAACAACCGTTTTTAGAAGTGCATGTGTTACTTGATAAGCCCCAAGCTTTATTACGTGAAAAAGTGTTACAAGCGTTGGAAGGTAAATCGGTTCGATTGGCTAAAATTACCCCGCATTATCAACAAATTGAACAGCAACAAGGTTTGCAGCATCAACGTTTATCCGAAGTGTCACCACAACAAGTATTTTCGCTGAGCTGGAATAAAAAATACGATGGTGAACCTGATGCTGCGATGACAGCCGCTTTTGAAAGTTTATTAGTGCAAGTTGAAGAACAACAATAAGAGAGAATAATAAAATGAAAATACTTGCACTGCGTGGTGAAAATTTAGCAAGTTTACAAACCAAGTTTGAGATTGATTTTGCTGGTGGACGCTTAGGCGAAGCGGGCTTATTTGCTATCACGGGTAAAACAGGCGCGGGTAAATCAACCTTGCTCGATGCGATTTGTTTAGCGTTATACGATCGTATTCCTCGCCTGCAATCTAATAAAAAAAATGATGCTGAAATCGGGCGTGATGATGACGATAACCGCATTAAAGCCAACGATGTGCGCAGTATTTTATCGCGCGGTAAAGCCGAGGGTTTTGCCGAGGTAGATTTTATTGCTAACGATGGTTCGCATTGGCGTACCCATTGGCAAGTGCGTCGTGCTCGTGGTCGTGCTGAAGGTAAAATGCAAGCCGCTGAACAATGGTTAGAGAACATTGAAACTGGGCAACGTTTTGCGGGTAAAAAACAAGAATTACAAACTGAAATAGAACGTTTAATTGGGTTGAGTTTTGATCAGTTCCGTCGTGCTGTGATGTTACCTCAAGGTGAGTTTGCGGCATTTTTAAAAGCGGGTGCTGATGAACGAGCCACCTTACTTGAACGAATGACGGGCGGTGAAATTTACGGTCGGTTGTCGATGGCGGCTTATAAGCGTTCAGCTGAGGAAAAACAAAAGCTGGTTCAGTTACAAGATAAGCTTGGCGATGTGGCCTTATTAACGGATGAGCAAAAATTGGCATTAAATAGCCAGTTAGAGGTTGTACGTCAGCAAGTTAATACTCAGCAACAACAGCTTGAGCAATTAAAACAGCATCAGGATGTCATGCTAACCGCGGTAAAGTTACAGTTACGGATTACTGACAGTGAGCAACAGTTACAGCAAGCTGAGTACATTCAACAACAAGCAGCACCACGTTATATTGAGTTACAACAATACGAACAAGCTTTGCCTGCCCGTGGTGACTTTACGTTATTAGCACAAGCTAAACAGCAAGTCAGTAAGTGGACGGTAACAGAGCAACAAAGCAGCGCTACTTTAAAAGATAACCACCAACAGCAAGTGCAATTGCAAGCAAGTACTGAGCAATGCCAACAGTTACTGACTCAAAAACAACAGGTGTTTAATGCGCTAGAACCAAAATTAAAGCAAGCAGCCACCATTGAACAACAACATCATGGCTTACAGTTGCAACGTGATGAGTTACAACTGCAAGTTTCACAGTTAACTAACGCGTTAGCACTTAACCGTGAGCAATTATTAAAGCAGCAACAGCAACAACAGGCCTCGCAGCAACAGTACCAACAGCTGGTGGTTGAGTTAGAGACAACGCAAGCGGTGAAAGCGTTAGCCGAACAGCATAACGCGATCAAAGATAACGTTAACCAATTTCAGCAAGCACAAACCGATATTGCTCACCTGCAAGCGAATATTAAACAACGTCAAATAACATTAACCACAATCACTCAACAACAAGCTGACTTAGAACAACAGCTATCAGGTTTCGCGGCACAACAGCAACAGTTAACGGTACAAGTTGCAGCGCATGATCTTGCTCAATTAGAACAAATACAAGATCAACAACGTCAGGATTATAGTGCTTATCAGCAGTGTAATAGCCAATTAAAAGACAGTTTATATGGCTTAGATAAGTGGCATGGACAGCTACAGCAACGTGATAAATTGCAGTTACAACAGCAAGCATTAGCGGTAACGATCACCAATAATCAACACCGTTTAACCGTATTAGCCCCTGAATTATTACAATTAGACGCGCAACATAAAGAAGTTGATCATCAACTGACTCAAAGTCGTGCGGTGATGAACTTAACTGATTATCGTGATCAATTGATTGAGGGCGAAGCATGTCCGTTATGTGGTGCGCTTGAACATCCATATCAGCAACATAATCCGCAAGTTGCCACCATTATTAGTCAGCAACAGCAGCGATTGCAGCAGCTAGCCCAACAATTGCAAGATGTTCATGCCGAGCAGCGTCAACTGACCCAAACCATCACGCAAGATCAAC
Source organism: Photobacterium piscicola (assembly GCF_046058925.1). NCBI lineage: Bacteria > Pseudomonadati > Pseudomonadota > Gammaproteobacteria > Vibrionales > Vibrionaceae > Photobacterium > Photobacterium piscicola. Next base: position 2,768,943 of record NZ_CP175534.1, on the reverse strand, counting down.
ACACCCAAACCGAATTAGCGCAAGAGATTGATGGACTTAATGCGAATATTCAAACATTAGTCAGTCAGCAACAATGTCATTGGTCTGATTTAATGGCGCTTGATCTTGATGCGATAACGTTGGCTGAAATTAGCTTATCCGCCGTCAGTGATGTGGCTCAATTGGCACATTATCAAGCCAATTGGTCACAAGCGCAGGATGATGCGATAGCACAAATGCAGACCATTAAAATCCAAGGCGAGCAGCGTAAAAAACTGATCACCGAGGTTAAACAGCAACAGCAACAGTTGCTGCAATTAGGTCATCAACAAGCTGAGCTCAAAGAAACCTACCATCAGTTGTCGCAACAACAAACGCAAGCGCAAGAACAGCAAAAAGCGTTAGTGTCACAATGTGAAAGCCAACAAAAAGTCTACGAACAAAGACAACAGGCATTAAATACAATTTATGGTGATGATAGGTGGTTAACTGCATTATCTCAGCAAGGTAAAAATAGTTTTATTGCTGAACTTGAGCAACAAATAGCGCAATATCAAACCAATGTTAGCCAACAACAGCAATTAGAAAAACAGTTAGCTGAACGTGCTCCTGTATTGGCTCAGTTAATCAGTGGCGTTGAGCATAACGAGCAGCAGTTACAGAAGATGACCAATAAAGATCATCAGTTAACGCAACAACAAACGCTATATTGGCAACAACGGCTTGAGCTCATTGGTGAGCAATCGTTAGATGTCATTGAAAATAAAGCCAAAGCTGAGCTTGAACACCAGCAACAACAATTACAGCACCAACAAGCCCAGTTAAATCAGTTAGCTGAAGCGATGGCGGCGAATGAGGCGCACAATCACCATGCGACACAGCAATTGTTAGAAGTAACTCAAGAGCAAGAAAAATTACAACATACTTTATTATATTGGTTTGAAAAATTAGCCCTTACCGAAGCTGAATTGACCGCATTATTGAGTAAAGATGATACATGGTTGCAACAACAACGGGCTGAACTTAAACAAATAGAACAGGCATTATCTGCCAGCCAAACAGTATTAAAAGAGCGTCAGCAAGCAGATGTTGAGCATCAGCCGTTGGTCGAATTAGCGACAGGTTGGTTTACTGACCATGACATCAGCAATGATGTGAGTTCACAACAGCAAACCATGACGGAATGGCTGGCTCAAAAACAGCACAGTGATGATCAGGTGTTTCAATTACGTCAGCAATTAGTCCATGCCGAGCAAGCGGAACAACAGGCAGGGGATCTACGATCTGCGTTAGCGACACAACAGACCCAAACCGAGTTGTGGTTACAAATGAATGAGTTGATCGGTTCAGCAACAGGTAATAAATTTAGAACCTTGGCACAAGGGTTAACCTTACAACAATTGGTGTTAGCGGCGAACGAACATTTGCAAGATTTAGCCCCGCGTTATGCTTTGCAACCCGTTCCTGGTAGCCCATTAGCATTGCAAGTTATCGATCATGATATGGGCGATGAAGTCCGCAGTGTGGAATCGCTTTCTGGTGGCGAAAGTTTCTTAGTGTCGTTGTCGTTAGCGTTGGCATTAGCATCGCTTGCGGCAGATACGCGCCAGCTCGGCTCACTGTTTATTGATGAAGGTTTTGGTACGCTTGATCCTGATAGTTTAGAGATGGCATTGGCTTGTTTAGATGCTCTGCAAGCGGATGGGCGTCAGATTGGCGTGATTTCACATGTTGGTACTTTAGTGGAGCGGATTGGGGTTCAAGTTGCTGTCGAAGCTATTGGTGGTGGACGTAGTCAAATTGTCATTAAAGGGTAATAAGATTGCCATTAATTACATGGCTTTTTTTCTTGCAATATCAACTAATAAGCCTATTTTAAACGGTTATTATTAATTATATTAAAACGCGCTTTATCTGAAAAAGTCACAAAAGTGTCATAATGAACACACATAATGATGCATGTCAGAGAAAACAAACGACTAGGTATATTTTATTATGGCAAGACGGATTCTTGTAGTAGAAGACGAAGCACCGATTCGCGAAATGTTGTGTTTTGTCCTAGAGCAAAATGGATATCAAGCAATAGAAGCTGAAGATTACGATAGTGCATTAGAAAAAATGTGTGAGCCGTATCCTGAGTTGATCTTAATGGATTGGATGTTACCTGGAGGCTCTGGCATTAACCTGATTAAGCATTTCAAGCGTGATGAATTGACTCGCCAAATTCCAGTGGTGATGTTAACCGCCCGTGGTGAAGAAGAAGATAAAGTGCGTGGTCTTGAAGTGGGTGCGGATGATTACATCACCAAACCCTTTTCACCGAAAGAGTTAATGGCACGTTTGAAAGCCGTGATGCGTCGTGCTTCACCAACGGCTTTAGATGATGTGATTGATGTGCAAGGATTGAAGCTAGATCCTGTTTCACATCGCGTAACCTCTGTTGATGAACCATTAGATATGGGCCCGACTGAGTTTAAGATGCTGCACTTTTTTATGACTCACCAAGAACGTGTTTATAGCCGCGAGCAGTTGTTGAACAATGTGTGGGGCACCAATGTTTATGTTGAAGATCGTACCGTTGATGTCCATATTCGTCGCTTACGCAAAGCGCTTGAAAATGGTGGTTACGATAAAATGATCCAAACCGTACGTGGGGCGGGATACCGTTTTTCGACACGCATGTAAATATTCCATTGTGCTTACCCGCCGTGGCAAACTCGTTACCTTCATTATTATCATGCGCCTGTGATAGCAATGAAGGTTGTGTTGGTTTTATCGAATAGAAAAATAGCGTAACGGAACCACTGTGCTACTCCGTTACAGCTAGGAGTAAACATGTGGAAAGATTGACATGGAAAAAGTTGGTTGGGGAGCTGATATTATTTTATCTTCCTTGGCTTATACTTGGTGTTATTTTTGGCTATCTACCGTGGTTTTTATTGATCGCGAGTTGGATCCAACTTGGATGGCATTTTCATAACCAACTTAAAATGTCGAATTGGTTATGGAAAGATCGTAGCTTAACGCCGCCTTCAGGCTCTGGCAGTTGGGAACCGCTGTTTAACGGTATTTACCGCTTACAACAGCGTAACCGTCGCCGTCGCAAAGAACTGACTACCTTAATTCGTCGTTTCCGTAATGGTGCCGAATCATTGCCCGATGCAGTGGTGGTGTTTCGTAGCGAAGGTAATATTGTCTGGTGCAACAAATTAGCCCAACAATTATTAGGTTTGCGCTGGCCTGATGATAGCGGTCAACCTATCAGTAATTTGTTACGCAGCCCTGATTTTGTACGCTACCTTTCTCGTCAAGCTTTTGATACCCCATTAGAAATAACCTCACCGATGAATTATGACCGCACTCTAGAATTACGGATCATGCGCTACACTGAGGGTGAATATTTAATGGCGGTACGTGATGTGTCACAGTTAAAACAACTGGAAGGCATGCGCCGTAATTTCTTTGCCAATGTGTCCCATGAACTACGCACCCCAATGACCGTCTTGCAAGGGTATCTTGAAATGGCACAAGATCCTGAAATGCTAATGGGACCAATGTGGGATCGTGCTCATGGCGTGATGACCGAACAATTAGCGCGTATGAATGCGTTAGTTGAGCAATTATTAACGTTATCTAAAATTGAAGCGGCACCGACGATTGAACTAGAAGAAATGGTCGATGTGCCTGCAATGCTTGATATTTTAGAAAAAGAAGCCATGTCACTCAGTAGTAATAAAGATCAGTCATTTACCTTTGATGTTGATAACAGCTTAAAAGTCTTTGGCGATAATGATCAACTCCGCAGTGCTATTTCAAACTTGGTTTATAACGCGGTTAAACATACTCCGAATGATGCTGCTATTCATGTGCGTTGGTATCGCTCACCAACAGGACCTCGATTAGAAGTAACGGACAGTGGTGAGGGTATTGCTGCACAACATATTCATCGATTAACTGAACGTTTTTATCGAGTTGATAAAGCCCGCTCACGTGAAACTGGCGGCAGTGGTTTAGGGCTCGCTATTGTTAAGCACGCATTAAGCCATCATGATGCACATCTAGAAATTGAAAGTGAAGTTGATAAGGGCAGTACCTTCTCATTTACGCTGCCAAGTCGATTAGTGGCTGACACCAGATTGCCACATGCCATCACCAATGATCATTCTTAAAGGGTAAGGATACCTAATGTTATTGTCGCCACTCACTAAAATGGTTACGACTACACTCAGCGCCGTTACATTGTGGAGCGTAGTAGCATTAGCCCCCGTTATGGCTGCAACGACCTCTACCGTTGAGGTTGATACTCAGTTGCAGCCTTATCATAAAGTCAGTGGCATTTCGGGTAATTTATCATCGGTAGGATCAGACACGTTAGCCAATTTAATGACCTATTGGACTGAGGCTTTTAAACGTCAATATCCGAACGTTAATATTCAAATTCAAACATCAGGTTCATCAACAGCCCCAACTGCGCTGGTGGAAGCAACGGCACAGTTAGGGCCAATGAGCCGTGAAATGAAGACCAAAGAAGTTGAGGCGTTTGAAAAAGAATATGGTTATAAACCAACAGCAATTAAAGTAGCAGTAGATGCATTAGCAGTATTTGTGCATGAAGATAACCCGCTTAAAGGCATTAATTTCGAGCAGTTAGATGCAATATACTCACGAACTTTACGTTGTGGCGCATTAGTACCTATTACTCAATGGGGACAACTAGGCTTACCTAATAGTTGGCAACAACGGGATATTCAATTATTTGGTCGTAATTCTGTATCTGGCACCTATGGTGACTTTAAAAAGCGTGCTTTATGTCGTGGCGATTTTCGTAATAACGTTAATGAACAACCGGGCTCAGCTTCGGTAGTGCAGGCTGTTTCAACCTCGCTTAATGCCATCGGCTATTCAGGCATTGGCTATAAAACTACGGGCATTCGCGCTATTCCAGTTGCTCGTGAAGGCTCTGATTATGTTGAGGCAACAGTAGAGAACTCAATTAACGGTAATTACCCGTTATCACGTTATTTATATTTATATATCAATAAACATCCCAACAAAGCTCTAGCACCGATGGAGCAAGAATTCTTACGGTTTATTTTATCCAGTGATGGTCAGAATATAGTGCAAAAAGATGGTTATATTCCATTACCTGTTGCGATTGTGAATGAAAACATGGTGAAGTTGGGGTTGAAAGATTGACGCTAGTGTTAAGGTTGTTGCGGCGCGTTAATATTACATTAACGTGTGTAGACTGCCAATAAATGCTCTAAAGCTCTGTGGTTGCTATTTATGCAGTAACGTAAAACACCCTGAATAAAGAAATTTACTCAGGGTGTTTTTTTTCTACTATTAGAAAATACTCATCGCTTAACTCAAAATTATCGTTCAGAGCCCAAAGGAACATTGAAGATCACCAGTTCTATGATGTTTGGTCGTCAATATGTACAAGATGCGATTTCTATTTTTCAGCATCAATATCCTGATGTGAAGTGTGAACTTAGATTAGAAGATAGAATGGTTGATATAGTGCAAGAAGGTTTTGATATTGGGTTTCGAATTGGTAAGGCTAAAAACTCCAGCTTGATATCAAGAAAGATTGCTCGAAGTCGTTTATTAATTGTCGCTTCTGCTGATTTTATTAAACAACACGGAAAAATAGAGACAATTAAAAGATTAGAAACGTTACCCGCAACCATTTATTCGGCACCGGGATTATTAATTGATAAATTTAGCTATCTTGATGAAAATAAAAACGAACATCAATTTAAGCTTAATGCTATTTATAAAGTTAATGATGTAGAAATGATGGTCAAAAGTGTATTGGCGGGAAATACATTGGCGGTTGTTTCTGCGCAAATGCTTAATGATGAGATCATTGAAGGTAAACTAGTTCCTATCATGACTCATTTAAATATTGATGATTATGGAACAGTTTATGCGGTGTACCCTCATCGAGATGCGCCTATTAAAACGAAGCTCTTTATCGAGATTCTAAAGTCAGTTGTTGGCGAAGATGTGCCTATTTGGGAGCAGAATATTCCTGATTTTGATGTCTTGTATGGCCATTAGAGCTTATGTTTATTCGCGCGGGTTGTATCTATACATAAATAGGCCCCAACAAAAATGTATGGTCCGCCTCGTTATTGCAAGTGCAAATTTCGATAACGAGGTTGGTTTGCGCTAATGTATTCGGAGTTTAATTGAAGTTAACTTACTTAAACTTCATCTCCACGATAAGCTCCGCGCCAGATAATCCTTAAAAAGCCGAAAGTGTATAATCACTGTTTTTTGTATCAGGTCCTTTATCTGGTGGTTTAACCGTTCTGTTATCTCTCTACACATGCAAATCTGATTAATTTAGTTTTCTAAATGGCAATCCAGTTACCATTACTGACCAAGCGATCCTTGCCAACTTATTAGCTAACGCCACAACTACAACATTAAATGGTTTTCGTTTTAATAATTCTGTTATCCAATCCCCAAAAATAGCTTCAGCTATTTTTGGCCTTGATATCAAAGCTCGTGCTCCATGAATAAATAATGTCCTTAATGACTTATTCCCTCGTTTACTGATACCCAGCAGTGTGGATTTCCCTCCTGTTGAATATTGACGAGGAACTAAGCCTACCCATGCTGCTAAATGTCGTCCATTTTTAAAATCTTTTGGTGATGGTACTTCTGATAAACATGCGCTCGCAATCATCGGTCCAATACCTGGGATAGTTTGTAATAATTCACCCATTTCTGATTCTTTCAAAACTGCTTTTATCTTTTTATCTTGCTCAGCAATCTTTTGATGTAAATATTGATAATGCTCATAAAGAACAGCTAATTCTTGAAGCAAAAGTGGTGGTAAGGTGTGATTTTTATCGGCAAGCCATTGAAATAATTTTCCCATGGCAGCGTGTCCACGAGGAAAATTGATACCAAATTCAAGTAGTAGTGCACCAATGCGACACATCGTTGCTGTTTGTTCTTTAATAAACCCAGAACGGATACGTTGTACTGCAGATAAAATTTGGGATTCTTCAGTTTTGACACTAACAAAACGCATTGAAGGTCTAGCAGAAGCTTCAGCGATAGCATCAGCATCAATGTAGTCATTTTTGTTAGTTTTTACATAGGGTTTAACGTATTGAGGAGGGATTAGTTTGGTGTTATGTCCAAAAGATTGGCACTTTCTTGCTAGCCAGTGAGATCCAGCACAAGATTCCATCGCAACAGTAGTTTTATCAAGTTGAAGCAATATTTTTAATAGTTGAGCACGGTTACATTTTTTGCGATATACCTCACGGCCCGCATAATCGTGCCCAATTAGATGAAATGAAGTTTTGCCTAAATCAATACCAAGTACTTTAATTAACATGATGGTTCGCCTCTCTAGATACTCACAACTAAAGCCTAGCGGCTTTAGAGTGAGGCGGACCATCTAATTAAGCCTTAGTACCGATGGAGCCAGAATTTTCACGGTTTATTTTATTCAGTGATAGGCAGAATATTGTCCAAATTCGATTACCTGTCGCGATTGTGAATGAAAATCTGGTTAAGTTGGAGCTGAAAGATTGAGGTTGGTGTTAAGGCTACTGAGGTAGCCTTAACATCAAATCTATTTATGAGTACTCAACATGATCGCTATTCATTTAGAACGAACAGAATAGCTGGTGTTTTAATGTTTTTTTCTAAGAGAAAACAGAGATAAACCCACGTTGTGATGTTACCTAATTCACAAATCACTACTTCAACTATTTCTTTGCTGTGTTGTTATGGCTTTGTTTTTGTAATGCTATTTGATCACTAATCAATTTAAATTCTTCAGCTAGATCGTCATAATTTTTTTTGATTTCTGGGTCTTGTAATGCTTTTTTTTTATACTGTTCAAAACTAACAAATTGACGTTTCAATATAAAACCCTCATTAACTAAATAGTACCTTTCATTCATTTTTAAATGTCATCATGGAAAATTATAATGGTGATATGGAGCTAAATGTCACCATTTTGTCTATTCTTAATCATCAAAAATACCGCCTCAATTTGGGCGATATTTAACATTTAATCTATTTATGCGTACCAACATTGCAAGTCCAATATCCTAAGAAGCCTCTAGATATTAAAAATTACGGTTAATAATCTTCATAAACTCAGAAACGGCTGATTGTCCAGAAGTGACTCTTACATTTGTATTATTACTTTGAGATTTATCAGAAAGAGGAAGACTATTAAATGGAGCATTATCAAAAATATATAGAAAATTATCTCCTTGTATCATGCCGCAATTTGCACAAGTATTTGCCCAGTATGACCCACCATACTGCTTTGAGTATCTGAATTTAATTGTTTTAGGTTTTAATATTGGAGGTTCTACTTCACTAAAAGGCACTCCCATCCACCAAAATACAGGAATCTCTTGCTTACATTTAAAGCAAGTTTCAACATCTGCAATATATGCTGCTTTAGTTGGAATTTTTATCGGTGAATATAGAGATTGATCAATACCATATTTATCTGCTGTCTCAATTACATGCTTAAAATGATTTTTACAATTATTACAGTAAGAATCTTTTAGATTACTCTGTGTTGGAATCCAATTTGACGGATTGAGAAGAACATCCTCAGCCTTAATTTCTATCCAGTATGTCTTTAAATTTTCTGCTTTTATTGCATCAACCTCATGAGTATTAAATATCTCTATAGCTAAACCGATAGAATCAGAACGATATCCAACCACATCGCAAACATAATTACCGACTTTGACCTCCAGTTCTGCACTTGTAAAAGTATTTACAGGCAAACTGATAGAGTAAACATCTCCGCAGTTTCGACAATGATTATCTAATAATATTACTTGATTACCTTTAGCGTTTTTTTCAATAACAGTCTGAACCAATTTCTTAGCTGTAATGTGTAATACCGACTCTAAATTGCAGCTTGACGAAGGGGGATGAGAAAAGTGTTTTACTCTTTTTTCTCCTGCCCGATAAATTAACCGTACTCCACAGCTAGGACAATCGTACGTCTTTCCTTTTTCTGCATTTTCTACTGGAGTTAATTCACCTATTTCACTTAATCCATATGGTATCTTTAAATTTTCCATTAATACTCCAAGATTTATTACACACCAATAAAAATCATTTTCATCACAACTTTTCTTATTCTGAACATGAATTAAAATTCATGATTATACATATAGTTATGATGAAATAACGCTGTAAATATATTAACTCTAAATAAGACAATAATTCATGATTATAAAACCAATTTAACAGCATCCATTCTATGTGATCCAATACGCGATAACGTTCAGATACAAAAAGACCGCCTCAGTGGACGGTCATTTAACAAGAAAAATTTTATGCGTACTAATAAACACTTGTAGTTTTCTTTTGATTCATTACCACCGTGACAAATTCATCACGCCAAGATTCTAAATGTCGAATCACTGATAAAAGTTCAACCTTATTGGATTCACATAGAAGTGCGAGAACATTAGATAATGGATATTCTAAAGACTTAGATATATCAAATACATCTTGAAACGTGTATTCGCTGAGTTTTCCTTCAGGTTCATGCTTCCACCAATTGGCAGCAGAATTAATTAAAGAGATACAAGTCTTACCGTTAGATGATACGGAACCATATTTAAGAGCAGTTTTTTTGTCTATGTTTGAATTCCACATAGTATCAACCATGTACTGCTGCATTGCTACAAATCCAATACCTATAAAATATTCCGTATTTTCATAAATACCAACATTATAGCCATCATTATATTGATCAACTTGCGATAATAATTGAGTTATTTTTTCATCTAACAACCCAATAAAATCAATTAATAATGGAAGCTGCAAATCACAAACTTCACCCTTAGACATTAAAAACATATAGCCCCCCTCATTCCATTTAGGCTAAAAACCGAGACCATCTTCAAAAAGAGAATCAACTTCTTTATTAACGGCAACATCAACAAGTGAATCATAATCATTCAGTTGATGACAATTCTGACATTCAATTATGTCACCAGATAACGGTTCATTATTTAAATCACTTTCTAGGGCACTATCACAAAAAACACATTGCAACCCAATAACAACACTAGCTTTCATGTTTCACCTAATTGGTTGATTTATAATGTAAACACCTCAAAAGCGGCATCTTAAAGATAACAATAAAATAAGTTTTAAAACGTCCATAATTTCTGTAATCGTATGCCCTGTAATAAGAGCAATTACAGTAAACAAAAGAGAAAGAATAATCATTATTTTAGTCATTTAATATCACCAATAAAATTCAGGTGATGCATATATTAATGCCATTTATTGAGATCAAATCAACAACAACAAAATTACAGGTAACTAGATACGCCAAATATATAAAATAGAATGTAACCAACTGTTTTTACTGATTAAATTAAAATTATCGATTTCACGCCATTTTTGTCGGTACCATTTTCAAGATAGAATATTAGTCTTTAATATCAATGTATTAAAATGTGAAGTATAGAAAATTAAATAAAATGCGGCATTTGTCGACTGTAAAAGATTCACTGCCGCACAAGAAGCTTAGAAAACGTATTTAACCGAATGTGTTTTTATACCTAAAATTTAACGTAAATGACTGTATTTAACAGTCTGCATTTTATATGGGCCGAGACCACGTAACGTCAAAAGAAAAACTTGAATAAATTTCACTTATCATCATTTCACACTCTATTTTTACGTCATAACAATTAGCATCATACTCACGTAAAATATGAACAAATTGTTCCTTAACAAAATCCTTTGATGCTGCTTCTTTTTGTTCTCTTGTTATGCCATTAACGATAAAACTACCTTTAAATGTAGTTTCTACATTGTTAGATTTATTCCAATCGTTATGTGAAATATCAGCAATCTTAGCTCGTACTTTATTTGCTTTCTCTTTATCACTATCAAGGTTAGTGAATGGGTTAACGGAGTAAGTTAATAAATAGAAACATAGGGTCATAATATATTCCAAGTATCAGATGTAAAACCAAATCATAGAACAAAGAGGGGTTGATCGCAAGTAATTGTTTTTTCTAATAAAAACACATTGAGACCAAAATTTTTTTTGATTGTTCTATAGTAATAATTCAATTAATAAAATGGCAGACGAACTTGGTGAAATTGATAGATCTGTAAATATAATAATCCATCGCTATTAGATTCGTAGTGACCTTCAAAATATTCTTAGATTTATCTAAACCAACTAAATATTAACAATACCATCTCAGCATAAATCGCTTATCAGTCTGATGTGACTCAAATACCCATCAAATCGCCTCTAGAAACGATTCTAAGACCACAAATACAAGTCACTCGACACCTAGTATTACTTTCCTACGAAAACAGCCCTATTTAACAGTATCCATCTAATTCGCACCACGCGGTTACTCTTCGTATTAAACTGAGCTGATAAGCCTCGTTTTAATACGTTGAAACAGTCAATATCCACAAAAATACAACATGATTATTTTGTTAACTATGTTATTAAATTTAAAAATAGAGCAGTCACTCATATTTTATTTCAAACTCACTAAAAATTATTGTTTAGCTAGCAAATCCGGCCTTAATTTATCGCCACTCGCCCCTTAATTTTCCTCAATACTTAATTTCCAGCCTGCCTTATGCCAATATTGTTGCTCGGTTGCCAGATCGGCGGCGAGGAGAGTATTGGTTGCGAGCCAATCTTTTGGCAACATTAATTGCCAATGTTCGTTATTGGCGTTAACGGTTATTGATGGCAGTGGAACCGAACTGCGTTGACCATTTAGGGTGACAGCTAATCGTAAGGCACGAATTAACGGGTATAGCTGTTTACGCTTATAGATTGTTAATGGTGGCAGTTCATCAAGTTTAAGTCGTTTTCGTTGGCTGCGGGCTAAGGTGGCGAGCAAAGTTTGTTGATCGACATTAAATCCAGGCATGGTGCTAAAACGTAATAAATACGCGGAGTGACGATGAAAACCGGGGTAACTAATACTAAGACCTACTTCATGCAGTAATGCCCCCCATGCTAACAACGTGGCTAAGGTTGGTTGTTGATCTGTCGGTGGTAATGTTAGTTGGTTATAAAGAGCAAGGGCGGTATTTTTTACGCGCTCAGCTTGAGGCTTATCGATATTATATTGTTCAGCCATTGCGGTTGCGGTTCGACTGCGTATGTCACTATGACGGAAACGTTGTTCCATTTCATACAATACGCCTTCGCGTAAAGCCCCTGCGGAAAAGTGCATTTTATCGATATTAAAGGCTGAAAAAATAGCACTTACAATCGCTACGCCAGCAGCAAAAACAGGTTTTCGGTCGTCATTTAAGCCGCTTAATATTAATTGGTGTTGGTGCTTACAGGCGATGATTGTTGTAATAAGTTGGTGTAAGCGCGGTTGGGTTATTATTCCGTCATGATGGCCTTGCGCTATCAATACCTCTTGAATCGCTTTAATCGTACCGGATGCTCCGATGACTTTTTGCCAGCCAATATGTTGATATTGATTAATTATTGTTTCTAATTTTTGGTGAACAGCTAATTGTGCCTGGGCAAAATTAACGCTATCGAGCTTACCATTTGCAAAAAAGGTTTGATTATAGCTTACACAACCTATGTGCTTACTATGCACAATATCGGTTTCAAATCCTGAGCCAATGATGAATTCAGTGCTGCCGCCACCAATATCAATCACTAATTTTTTACCATGATCAGGCTGAGTATGGGTTACGCCTAAATAAATTAACCGCGCTTCTTCTGCCCCTGCAATAATTTCAATTGGAAACGGCATTATCGCTTCAGCTCGACGAATGAAAATATCAGCGTTACGTGCTTGGCGCAGCGTATACGTCGCTGCAACTCGAACATTTTGTGGTGCAAACCCTTGCAGTCGTTCTGCAAACATTGCCAAACAGGCTAAACCTCGTTCAATGGCGGCTTGGCTGAGGTTATATTGATTATCAAGCCCTGATGCTAAATGTACCCGCTGTTTATAACGACTAACAATTTGTAAGCTGTGACCAACAACGCGCGCAATCACAAGATGAAAACTGTTAGAGCCAAGATCAAGTGCAGCAATGTGTCGTGGAGGAGCAAGGTGTTGTTGTGGTGGATTATAATTTAGCATGATATTTTTGCTCCTTACGTGCGCGTTGTTGATGTTGATCTTCACTGCGTTTTAAATAGTGATAAATAGCGGTTTGAGCGCGTATTTTTTGCTTCTTGCCACGACTGACATAACGGTTGCTCATTGATTGATCAAGGATACGTGCTTTGACATTATCAGCCAGTTGTAGATTAGTGATATCAATAATACGTTGCTTAAGTACAGGCGCCAGAACGGGACAACCGACCTCAATGCGGCGATCAATATTACGGTACATCCAATCAGCAGAAGAAATAAACACCTTAGGATCGTCATTATTAGTAAAGATATACACTCGTGAATGTTCGAGAAAACGATCAACAATACTGATAACGGTAATATTGTCACTGATGCCTTTTATGCCTGCGATCAAGCGACACATGCCTCGAATAATTAATCGAATTTTCACACCTTGTTGACTGGCGTAATAAAGTTTATCGACCAACCCCTTATCGATTAAATTATTCAGTTTAAGGGTGATGCCAGCAGGACGGTGTTGTTGAGCGTTATCAATCTCATTTGTTATTAATTGGTATAACCGTGTGCGTGTATCGGTTGGTGATATGAGCAAGTAATTAAAGTGAACTTTCTTGGTTGGATTTGCAATGTAATCAAATAATTGCCGAACTTCAGCGGTAATTTTTAAATGTACGGTAAACAATGAAAAATCGGTATAACACGTGGCGGTTTTTTCGTTAAAGTTACCCGTACCAATATGAGCATAATCTACGGATTGATGTTGTTCCTGCCGAGTAATGAGACACAGTTTTGAATGAATTTTGACATTGGCAACCCCAAATAAGACCGTGATCCCTGCGGCGGTTAACTGTTGCGCCCAGTGAATATTGGCTTGTTCATCAAAACGGGCTTGTAGCTCAACCACTACCGTGACTTGTTTACCATTGTTCGCGGCATTAATGAGGCTATCGATAATAATAGATTGTTTGGCTACGCGATAAATACTGATGCGAATATGGCTAACGGTAGGATCGAATGCGGCTTGTTGTACAAAATCAGTGACATGCTCAAAGCTGTGATAAGGGTAATACAACAGAATATCTTGATGTTTTATGGCATCGAAAACAGTTTTAGCATGACGAAACGGGTAACTATCGATGGTGGGTAATGGCGCATAGCTAAGGTATTTATTACCAATAATCGGAAAAGCAATTAAATCGTTAAAATGCTGAGAACACTCTGCGGCCATCACTGTATCGTAGTCGGAGAGATTAAGATTGCGATAAAAAAAGTGCTGCATTGCTGCTGGCATTGTCGGTTGATAGGTAAACCGAAGTGGGGGTGCCGTTAAACGTTGGGTGAGCCCTTGTGCTAGTTGTTGTAATAAATTATCACCACTGTTTTGCTGCAATTGATAGTCAGCATCTCGTGTTATTTTTATCGTATAAACACTCAATTGAACCGTTGAGGGAAGATCATTAAAAATGTCTCGAATATGGTGACGAATGATATTTTCGATAACCATAAGATGATGAGTACTATTATGCGATGGTAGTTGTACAAAGTGTGGTAATTGAGCCGTTGGCATTTCAATAAGCGCATATTTGATATCATGATGATGCTTTACCATTACCGCTAGGTATGAGCCGTGAGGGTGTATATATTGATCGATTTCAAAGGTGTCTGTCAGGGGGGTGACTATGATATGTGGCAAAATATGCTGACGAAAATAAGCCAATAGCCATTGCTGATGTTCAGGCGTGAGTTGCTGTTCATTATTAAGATAAATACCACACTGCGCCATCTCACAAATCAATGCAGCATAGATTTTCTCAAACGCTTGTTGGGCTTGTTGCGTCTGGTGCTGGATTTGGTTTAGCAATGAATATGCGGCGCTATCTTGATTATTTCCACGTAATAGTTGACGTTTAACTTTAGCGACATGGACTTTGTAAAACTCATCAAGATTATTGGTATAGATACCAAGAAAGCGAACCCGTTCTAGTAGTGGCACCGATTTATCCGCCGCTTCTTGAAGGACTCGCTGATTAAAGGCGAGCCAACTGCATTCTTTTTCAAGATAAATCTGATTGATGGCCATTTGAGGTTAATATCCTTATTACTTTAGCGCCAACAATATCAAATGACATGGTAAAACATCATGATTCGCGTTACATTGCTTTAATGTACGCCATCTGATTGATTTAGCTAAGTGTTTCAATATCGATAGTTAAATCATCGGCGAGTTGTTCGAGTTGCTGTTGAATCATGGCCGCACTAATTTCATGCGGTGTTTGTAATTGAAATTCAGCAATAAAAATAGGATACCCCCAATTAGGGGCGCTTTGAGTCTCTGTTTTTAATTTGGCAATATTAACGCCAAGTTGAGTTAAATGGCGAGTGACTTGTTTGACGATACCACGACGATCATTGCCCGTTACCGTGAGTTGCTGGGCAACATAAGTGGTCACGGTTTGAGTATGATCTTCTACGATGTGAATGTGTAATGCTTCAATGTCGGCTAATGCTTGACGGAGTGAGAACAGATGTTCATCCGCAACGTCTATTTGTACTATTCCCGCAAACTGCCCGCCAAGTTGGCTAAGTGAACTACTTAACCAATTCGCATGGTTGAAGTAAATGGTATCAGAGAGTTGTTCTACAAGTCCGGGCTTATCTTTACCAATAATGGTCACAATCAGTTGTTTCATTACGTCAGTCCTTGTCGTTATAACATGATGGTGGTGATTATTTGATGGTGGTTTTTTAAGCATGGCTGTAAAACGAGGTTTAGCCAACTCAAATCATCGTTACCAGGGGCGTTGTCATAAATCTGTCATTAAATAGCAATACACTTTTGAGCGTATAAATAGGTTAGAGGTCATAATGGCAAACGCCAGCACATTACTAAGGAAAGAAAATCGTTTTCGTCGAGGTAAAGATAAATTAACTCGCGTTGGCGTTACAGCGGGTGGTATTTTTGTGCTGATCACCTTGATGCTGATTTTCTTTTATTTGTTGTATGTGATTGTGCCTATTTTCTCATCTGTTGCTGTTAATCCTAAACAGCACTTATCATTACCAGTAACCAGCAAAACAGCGTTGTTAGGGGTGGATGATAGTAATAACATTGCTTATCGCTTTAGTCGCGATGGCAAGGTTATTTTTGTTGATCTTCAGTCATCAACGCAACAAGCACAGGTGCTAAAACAGCAGACTATTATCAATAATCCAACTGCATACGGTCTAAGTTTGCCTCGTGACGGTATGGTGGCTTATGGTACGGCACAAGGGCAGGTTAAGATTGTTAAACCTGAATTTTCGCTTACGTTTGCAGCGGCGAATAAGCACTTACAACCCAGCATTGAATATCCTTTTGGTCAAACGCCATTAGCGCTAGCTCCCGCAGGAGAGGCCATTACTCAATTAGCCATTTCTGGGCGTGATGATCGTACTATCGTAGTCGGAAAAACGGCGACCAACCACCTTTATGGATTGAGTTTATTGCTGCCTGAAAATGTGGCGCAGCGGGCAAATGGATGGCAACAGCAGCGGTTTGAGATCACTAATACTCCCGCTAAAATTGATGATTTTCAATTAACCCCAGATGGTAAAACATTGTATGTGCTGAGTGGGTCAAATTTATATTTATATAAGTTAACCGCTAACACGGCTTTTCTGCGTAAAATTGAAAATATTGCTACAGGTAACAGTAAGCCAGTATCGATTACCCTGTTGTCTGGCGCAAATTCATTATTGATCACCAATTCTGATAATACGATTTCGCAATGGTTTGAAGTGGTGAAGCAAGGGCAGCGTCAGTTAATCAGTGTTAGAACTTTTCATTTCTCTGCCAGTCCATTAGTTAAAATAGTGCCGGAATATTACCGTAAAGGCTTTTTTGCGATTCAGAAAGATGGCACGACATCGGCTTATTACACTGCTGAACGTAAAGTCATATACAAAGATAAAGTCTTCACGAAGGTTCCAACAGATATTGCCATTTCTCCCAAAGCGAATTTATTAGTAACACTCGATAATGGGCAATGGCAGAGCTACCAAGTTAAAAATGCGCATCCTGATATTGGGTTATCATCGTTATTACAAAAAGTATGGTATGAGGGCTATGCTGAGCCTGATTATGTATGGCAATCCACTTCTGCTAGTGATGAATTTGAGCCGAAATTAAGCTTAGTGCCTATAGTGTTTGGTACGCTAAAAGCGGCGGTTTATTCGATGTTTTTTGCGATTCCATTAGCATTAGCTGGCGCGATTTATACCGCTTACTTTATGTCAAATAAAGTCAGAAGAGTGATCAAACCGACAGTTGAATTGATGGAAGCATTACCTACTGTTATTTTGGGATTTTTAGCAGGGGTATGGTTAGCGCCTATTGTTGAACAATATCTGGCGGGAATAGCACTAGGAATCGTATTTTTACCGTTAGCCATTATTGTGGTTGGGTGGAGTTGGTCAATGCTGCCTGGGCAATGGCGCTCACGTATTCCTAATGGTTTCCATATCGCTTTGTTAATTCCGGTTATTGTGGCGGTAACTTATGGTTGTTTTGGTTTAAGTCCGTGGATTGAAACGCAGTTTTTTAATGGTGATTTACAAGGCTATTTAAACAACCATTTAGGGATTGGTTATGATCAGCGTAATGCGCTTATTGTCGGTATTGCAATGGGATTTGCCGTCATTCCGACGATTTTTACTATTGCTGAAGATGCTATTTTCTCGGTGCCTGCGCATTTAACTAAAGGCTCACTAGCTTTAGGGGCAACCCAATGGCAGACCTTAACCAAAGTGGTGTTACTCACTGCCAGCCCCGGTATTTTTTCTGCGATCATGATGGGACTTGGACGCGCAGTTGGTGAAACCATGATTGTATTAATGGCGACGGGCAACACCCCTGTTATGGATTGGAACTTACTGCAAGGGTTACGTACTTTAGCTGCAACCATCGCTATTGAAATGCCCGAATCAGAAGTGGGTAGCTCGCATTATCGAGTGTTATTCCTTGCCGCCTTTGTGCTGTTTGTATTTACCTTTGTCTTTAATACGATTGCTGAAGTTGTTCGTCAACGACTACGTGCAAAATACAGTTCGTTATAATAAGTGATACAGCAATGATTAAATGGTTTAAATCTGGTTCACCATGGATTTGGTTAACCGCGGGTGCCGTCAGCTTGAGCTTGGTTGCTGTACTTGGTTTATTGTTATTGATTGGCTATAAAGGCTTGAGCTATTTTTGGCCGGCCCCTGTGTATCAGTTTGATGTTAATCTCAATGGCAAACCGCAAGTCGTTATTGGTGAACTTTATCAACGTACTATGGTGCCGGTAGATCAACTTGCCGATGCTGGGGTCGACGTTAGTCAATTTACTGAAGACAGTGTGCCACGGTATTTAATTAAAACCGGGAATCGCGGTCAGGGTGCACTTGATTTCTTAACTGTATTAAGTACTCAAATCATTCATCAACAAATCGCCAATAATATTGCGGTGGTTGATCGTGAAAGTAATGGTAAGTTTTATGGTTATCCCGTCAGTGTGATTGAAGGCGGTGAACCTCAACCGTTATCTCAACTTTCGGTAGCGTTAGCACAAGCCAATAAAGTCCGTTCGGAATTACGCTCATTACAAAACAATGAAATTGCCAATATTAACTGGAATTTAGAACGGTTACGTATTGAAAAACGCCGTTTAGAATTACGCGGTAAACTCACGGTGGCGGATGGGCAGCGAATTGATCGTGAGCAAGCCAATTATAATACGATTTACAAAAATATTGAGAATCGATTATTTGCATTACAGGGGCAATTAGATCACGACGCGTTAGTGTTACGTGATCAAAGTGGCGCTAATGTCACTATTCCGATGATGCAAGTGCTGGATATGTGGCAACCCAATAATTTGTCATGGCTTGAAAAAGTACAGCATTGGGGCCATCAAGTTTATAAGTTTTTAGCCGAAGCACCACGAGAGGCCAATACTGAAGGTGGCGTTTTCCCTGCCATTTTTGGTACGGTGTTTATGGTGCTATTAATGAGTATCATGGTGACGCCACTAGGCGTGCTTGCGGCGGTATATTTACATGAATATGCCAGTAATAATCGGTTTACTAATTTAATTCGCATTGCAGTGATCAATCTCGCGGGCGTACCCTCAATTGTGTATGGTGTGTTTGGATTAGGCTTCTTTGTGTATATGGTTGGCGGCACTATTGATGATGTGTTCTTCTCTGCGCAATTGCCGACTCCGACTTTTGGCACGCCGGGTATTTTATGGTCAGCATTAACACTTGCTATCATGACCTTACCAGTAGTGATTGTGTCAACTGAAGAAGGGTTAGCCCGTATTCCAAGCTCGGTACGTAATGGCTCATTGGCGCTAGGGGCAACACAGGCTGAAACCTTATGGCGCATTGTATTGCCAATGGCGAGCCCTGCAATCATGACTGGATTGATTCTTGCTGTTGCTCGGGCGGCAGGAGAAGTTGCACCATTAATGCTGGTGGGGGTGGTGAAAATGGCACCGACATTGCCGCTAGATATGCATTTCCCATATGTTCACTTAGATAGAAAATTCATGCACTTAGGTTATCATGTGTATGATGTTGCTTTTCAAAGCCCTAATGTTGAAGCTGCGCGCCCATTAGTGTATGCAACCTCGTTTCTATTAGTCACCGTTATTATCAGTTTAAACTTAACGGCTATTGCGATTCGTAATCACCTTCGGGAAAAATTCCGCGCTTTAGAGCAATAACCCTAAGTATCAATAAGATGAGAACAACTATGTATAACGATCGTTCGCTCTTTACTGACCACCCGCCACTGGGGTTATTTGAGCCATTAGATTTATCGCTATTAGCCGAAGATAAAACGGCCTTATCCATTGAAGGTTTGAATTTGCACTATGGTCAAACGCAAGCATTGTTTGATATCAATATGCGAATTGCTAAAGGTCAGGTGACAGCATTTATCGGACCTTCAGGTTGTGGTAAATCAACCTTGTTAAGCTGTATTAATCGAATGAATGATCTGATTGATGGCTGTCATATTGATGGTAAAGTCATGCTTCATGGTCAGAATGTGTACGATAAAAATGTTGATGTTGCAGCGCTGCGGCGTCAAGTCGGAATGGTATTTCAACGCCCCAATCCTTTTCCTAAATCTATTTATGAAAATGTTGTTTACGGACTGCGATTGCAAGGGATCAACGATCGCCGCGTGCTTGATGATGCGGTTGAAAGCTCATTGCGCTCAGCGGCATTGTGGGATGAAGTAAAAGGACGGTTGCATGAGAATGCATTTGGTTTGTCAGGCGGTCAGCAACAACGATTAGTCATTGCTAGAGCAATAGCCATCGAACCTGAAATTTTATTATTAGATGAGCCGACATCAGCCTTGGATCCGATATCAACCTTGACCATTGAAGAGTTGATTAATGAGCTTAAAGCCAAATATACCGTTATCATCGTCACTCATAATATGCAGCAAGCGGCGCGAGTTTCCGATCAAACTGCTTTTATGCATATGGGTGAGCTAGTGGAATATACCAGTACCAATGATATATTTACCACTCCCAAAGAAAAACGCACTGAGGATTACATTACCGGGCGTTATGGTTAAGGACCGACAGCATGTTAAATACAATTAGCCTTGGCCGTCATATTTCTGGTCAGTTTAACCATGAATTAGAAAGCATTCGCACCCATGTGTTAGCCATGGGTGGCTTGGTTGAACAGCAGTTAGCAGATAGCTTAAAAGCATTACATAAACAAAATGAAGAATTAGCCAAACGGGTGATTAGAGACGACCATAAAGTCAATGCGATGGAAGTGGCTATTGATGAAGCTTGCACGCGTATCATTGCTAAACGTCAGCCGACAGCCAGTGATTTACGGTTAGTGATTGCGATTATTAAAACCATTACTGATTTAGAGCGGATTGGTGATGTTGCTGAAAGTATTGCTAAAGTGGCGTCAGAAAATTTCACCAATAAGCAATATAACTTATTAGTTTCACTGGAATCGTTAGGTCAGCACGCGGTGCGAATGTTGCATGAAACCTTAGATGCATTTGCACGAATGGATGTAAAAGCGGCGATTGAAGTGTATCAAGAAGATGATCGTATTGATCGTGAATATGAAGCGATCATACGGCAATTAATGACTTATATGATGGAAGATCCTAATTCAATACCAAATGTGATGAAGGTAATGTGGGCTGCGCGTTCGATTGAGCGGGTAGGGGATCGTTGCCAAAATATTTGTGAATATATTATCTATTTTGTACAAGGCAAAGATATTCGCCACACAAATCCTGAAGATATTAAAAATATGCTTTAGCAACGAACATTGCTTATGTTGTAGCGACACTAAAATTAAGCGATATCGTAAAAATAAAAGGGACGTGATGATCTTAAATTAAGATGATACGTCCCGTTTTTGTTGGTGGTGGTAATGATTATCACAGCTTAAGTTGAGCCACCACTGCCGCTATATTTTCGACACCTGTGATTGGAATCGCGAAATCGTCAATGTCTGCGCTACCCATATGTGCTTGTTTCGCTACTGTAATCATATGACTTGGGCGGGTGGTTTTACCCGAAAGGTGGATCTCGTTGATGCCTGTTCGAGCAATGATGTCACGGACGTTATGACTATTGACGCCCGCACCTGCCATAATTTTTAAGCGATTACCGCAGTATTGATGCATTTGGTTAATCATACCAATACCGTCATAAGCATTGGCTTGTAAACCTGAAGTGAGAATGCGTTCACAGCCAGCCGCCATAATCGTATCAAGTGCAGCCATAGGCTCAACACATTGATCGATGGCGCGATGAAAGGTGATCCCCATTCCCTGAGCTTGTTTAACGAGACTCGTAAGAATAGTGTTATCCACTAAGCCCTGTGCGGTTAATACACCGACAACCACACCTTGTAATCCTGCTTGTTTAGCCGCAAAAATATCTGCCAGCATGACTTCAACATCTTCACTGCTGAATAAAAAATCACCTTGGCGCGGGCGAATCATCGCATAAACAGGAATGGTAGCATATTTAGCTGCGGCAGACATAAACCCAGCGCTAGGTGTGAGTCCACCCAATGCTAACGATGAGCACAGTTCGATACGGGTTGCGCCTGCTTGTTGCGTATTATGAAGCGATTCAAGATTATCGATACAAACTTCAAGTTGAATAGTCATTGATTATTAACAGTATGGTATTTAAGAGGGTATTCAGTGTAGAAGATTATTGCAGAGGGGGCGAATAGCGGTGATTGATTATGTGCGGTTGGTTGAAAATGAAATAACGTGGTAAACACGAGATAAAAAAAGGGCCCGGTATATTCCGGGCCTCATTCTATTTTTATTTGAGCTGACTTTGGCTCTATGTAGCACTAATGCGATTTATAACACCGTGAGCGTGGTGTTAGCAGGTAATTACTTACCTAGATCTGCAGTGTGCTCAGATAGGTAGTCCGCTACACCTTTTGGTGATGCGTCCATACCTGCTTTACCTTCTTCCCACTGAGCTGGACATACTTCGCCATGCTTCTGGTGGAAGTTCAACGCATCAACCATACGTAGCATTTCATCGATGTTACGACCTAGTGGTAGATCGTTAATTACTTGGTGACGAACCATGCCGTCTTCATCGATAAGGAAAGAACCACGGAAAGCAACACCAGCTTCTGGATGCTCAACATCGTAAGCTTTACAGATTTCGTGCTTAATATCAGCAACTAGCGGGTATTTAACTTGACCGATACCGCCATCTTCAATAGCAGTGTTACGCCATGCGTTGTGTGAGAACTGTGAATCAATTGAAACACCAATAATTTCTACGCCTTTCGCTTGGAAATCTTCAAAGCGTTTATCAAAAGCAATAAGCTCTGATGGGCATACGAAAGTAAAGTCTAGTGGGTAAAAGAAAACTACTGCTTTTTTACCTTTAGTAAATTCTGCAAAGTTGAAAGTATCAACGATTTCGCCGTTACCTAGAACCGCTGCAGCAGTAAAATCTGGTGCTTGACGACCTACTAGTACCATTTTGGTGCTCCTTAAATATTGGGGGTTGCCAACCTTTTTAGGCGGGCTCCATACTTGGACGAGACAAACTATAGCTAAACTGTTAAATTGAAAAAAGCGGAATAAACAGATTAAAGTAATCGAAAAATACGATGAATAAATTTCCATCACTTAAACAGCTACATTATTTAGTTACTCTATCGGAAACATATCATTTTGGCGAAGCAGCTAAACGGTGTTTTGTGAGCCAGTCGACATTAAGTTCTGGTATTCAAAATCTTGAAGAGTTACTCGACTGTCACCTTGTTGAGCGTGATACCAAAGCGAAAACCTTGGTTTTTACGTCTATGGGTGAGCAGGTGGTTGATAGAGCACGTGAATTATTGGCGTGCAGTCGCGACTTGGTTGAGCTCTCTCGTTGTTGTGGTGATGGTATGGAAGGCCCATTACGGGTTGGCTGTATTCCTACTATTGCCCCATTTTTGCTGTGTGGCTTAGTGCAACAGGTGAATGCGTTATACCCTAAATTGAATTTATTATTACGAGAAGATACCACCACTAATTTATTAGAAGCGCTGCACCATGGTGAAATGGATGTGTTAATTTTAGCATTACCGGTCGATATTCAGGGAATGTCGAGTAAAGTGGTTGGCCGAGATGCATTTAAAATGGTGATCAGTAAGCACCAAGCGGATTCTGTGACGATGCCATTGCATTATGCTGATTTACCCGATAAATCCGTGTTCTTATTAGAAAAAGAACATTGCTTAACTGAACATGCCGTATCTGCATGTCAATTGACGGCGAAAGAGAAAATTAATCCCTTTACGGCAACGAGTTTACATACTGTGGTACAAATGGTTGCCAATGGCTTGGGAACGACGTTTATTCCACAAATGGCAATAAATCATGGAATTTTAGAAAATCAAAATTTAGTGGTTATTGAACCGCCCGGTCAAGATGCTTACCGTGAAATTGGCTTAGTATGGCGACCAACATCAAGCCGTATAGCAACGTTTGATAAGTTAGGCGATATCGTTAAAAATTTATTGTAAGCCTTCTTTATTATGATAATGACGTAAATGCCTGAAGTAATGATGAATGACGCGCACTATTATTTGTGGCGTTATTATCGTTGTTCAGGCTTTTTTATTGGGGTTGCATTCTACTATAGCTATTTGGGGCTGTTTTTAGTTGAAAATAGCAACTTTCTAATAATAATTAAAATATTATATTATCGAGTGAGTTATCTATAACTTACTGTTTTGTTGGTTAAATTTATTTCTCTCTACAAACTAAGCAAATATTTATTTTAGTTATTATGACCTCCGCTTATTTTATTTTTGGCTTTTATTAAAACTAATAATTATATTAATCATACGGTTATATTTAATCTATATTTAGTTATTTGTTTAAAACACTTTTTTAAATAATTGCTATTGCGCCATGCTTTGTAATTAAATTACGTAACTAGCTACAAAAAAGCATTGTTTACGCAAAAAGCTAAATTCCGAGTTAATTGCTAAGATTTTTATGAATTAAGTATATTACACAGGCATGCTTTATTTGTAACTTATTGAATATCTTTATTTTTGTTTTTTTGCTTTAGGCTGGGTAAAATCGGTGTTATTTGCATTCCGACGCAGGTTACGGCAACGTAAATAAGTGCTTAGAATAATTCAACAGGGAGTCATTGCTTTTGTTATTGATAAAAGTAGTGATTAAGTTACATGCTGGAGGTGCAATATGACAGACACAGCCATTCAAGCCAATGCTCATTCTCAGTTATTACTGCAGCAACCTCTGACGGAACAGCAACAACAGATTTTAACTGCAGATGCATTATCCTTTATTGCGCGGTTAGTTGAACGATTTGCTGAGCGAGTACCGTTATTGTTAGAGGCTCGTGAATTGCAGCAATTAGCGATTGATCGTGGTCAACTCCCCGATTTTTTACCTGAGACTCACGCTATTAGAGAATCAGAGTGGAAAATACAAAATATTCCCCATGATTTACAAGATCGTCGTGTCGAAATTACCGGCCCCGTTGATCGTAAAATGGTGATCAATGCATTAAATGCTAACGTAAAAGTATTTATGGCAGATTTTGAAGATTCTTTTGCGCCATCATGGAATGCGATTCTTGATGGGCATCAAAATTTGCGTGATGCAGTTAATGGCACCATCAGTTATACCCATCCTCAAACGGGCAAGCAGTATCAACTTAATGATGATCCGGCGGTATTGATTTGTCGCGTCCGTGGTCTGCATTTATTAGAAAAAAATATACTCTGGAATGGACAACCAATCCCCGGTGCTTTACTTGATTTTGCATTGTATTTTTATTTGAACCACCAAGCATTATTAGCCAAAGGCAGTGGCCCTTATTTCTATTTACCTAAACTGCAAAGTTTTAGGGAGGCGGCGTGGTGGAGTGATGTGTTTAGTTTCACTGAAGATGAATTTGGTTTAACCCGCGGCACCATTAAAGCAACGGTATTGATTGAAACCTTACCCGCTGCGTTTGAGATGGATGAGATCTTATTTAATCTTAAAGAGCATATTGTTGGGCTTAATTGTGGCCGTTGGGATTATATTTTTAGTTATATAAAAACCTTACGTAATTTCCCTGAGCGTATTTTGCCTGATCGCCAAGTGGTGACGATGGAAAAACCATTTCTTAACGCATATTCACGGTTATTAGTCCGTACTTGTCATCGTCGCGGTGCATTAGCAATGGGGGGAATGGCTGCCTTTATTCCAGCGAAAGATCCCAAGCAACAAGCATGGGTGTTAAATAAGATTCAAACTGATAAAGCGCTGGAAGCGAATAATGGCCACGATGGTACTTGGGTTGCTCATCCAGGGCTAGCGGATACTGCGCGCGCTATTTTTGACGAAGTACTCGATCAGCGTATCAATCAATTAAATGTCAGCCGTGAACAAGATGCGCCAATTACGGCGGCTGAATTATTAGCTCCTTGTGATGGCGAGCGAACAGAAGCGGGAATGCGACATAATATTCGTGTGGCTGTGCAATATATTGAAGCGTGGATCTCAGGTAATGGTTGTGTGCCTATTTATGGCTTGATGGAAGATGCAGCAACGGCAGAAATTGCTCGAGCGTCAATTTGGCAATGGATAAAACATGGGAAAACGTTATCCAATGGTCAAGTGGTAACTAAAGCCTTATTTGCTCAAATGTTGACTGAAGAAATGCAAGTCTTACAGCAAGAGTTAGGCCAAGAGCGGATTGAAACTGGGCGCTTTGACGAGGCAACCTATTTAATGTCGCACTTAGCAACCAGTGATGAGTTAGACAACTTTTTAACCTTAAAAGGTTATGACTACTTAGTGTAATAACGGATTACTGCCAATTGACTAGAGGGATATTATTATGACATTAACTCGCCAACAACAAATTGCTGCCCTAGAACAAGATTGGGCTGAAAATCCACGCTGGAAACACGTTAAGCGTACTTACACCGCAGAAGAAGTCGTTAATCTTCGTGGTTCATTTATTCCTGAACATACTATTGCTCAACGTGGTGCTGATAAATTATGGGAATTAGTTAATGGTAGTGCTAAAAAAGGCTATGTTAATTGTTTAGGTGCTTTAACGGGTGGGCAAGCAGTACAACAGGCAAAAGCCGGTATTGAGGCGATTTATTTATCAGGTTGGCAAGTGGCCGCTGATAATAATACCGCATCAGCAATGTACCCTGATCAGTCACTATATCCAGTAGATTCTGTGCCTGCGGTGGTGAAGCGGATCAATAATTCTTTTCGACGGGCGGATCAAATTCAATGGTCTAACGGTGGTTCACCTGCTGATGGTGTTGATTATTTCTTGCCGATTGTTGCCGATGCAGAGGCTGGATTTGGCGGCGTGCTAAATGCTTATGAATTAATGCGTAACATGATTGAAGCGGGGGCTGCTGGGGTTCACTTTGAAGATCAATTAGCGTCAGTGAAAAAATGTGGTCATATGGGCGGCAAGGTGTTAGTTCCCACTCAAGAAGCGGTACAAAAATTAGTGGCGGCACGTTTAGCGGCTGACGTTGCTGGAACGACAACCTTGGTTATTGCTCGTACTGATGCTAATGCGGCGGATCTGTTGACGTCAGATTGTGATTCATACGATAAAGATTTTATTATCGGTGATCGCTCTGCCGAAGGCTTTTATCGTGTTCGTGCGGGGATTGATCAGGCTATTTCACGTGGTCTTGCGTATGCACCTTATGCGGATTTAATTTGGTGTGAAACTGCCAAGCCATGTTTAGAAGAGGCGCGTAAATTTGCCGAAGCCATTCATGAGCAATATCCTGATCAGTTATTAGCCTACAACTGTTCACCGTCGTTTAATTGGGAAAAGAACCTTGATGCTGAAACCATCGCTAAATTCCAACAAGAATTAGCGAACATGGGTTATAAGTACCAGTTTATTACGCTCGCGGGTATTCATAATATGTGGTTCAACATGTTTGAATTAGCACATGCTTACGCGCAAGGCGAAGGTATGCGTCATTATGTTGAAAAAGTACAACGTCCGGAGTTTGAAGCAGCGAATAAAGGCTATACCTTTGTTGCCCATCAACAAGAAGTGGGTACGGGCTACTTTGATACTATGACTAATACCATTCAAGGCGGTAATTCGTCAGTGACGGCATTGACGGGTTCAACTGAAGAAGAACAGTTTAAATAAGTACTATTTATATCGGCATTAAACTATCGAGGGGAGCGTGACGCTCCCTTTTTTTATTGCTATTGAGTATTACAATTGATTCAGTAGATCGTCATCCTCAAGGTTGTCTTGTTCCTGTTCAACAGGATCCACTTCGTCTTGCATTTCTAATAATGTTACCGCAATCGCAACAAAATCACTGTTGGTAATAATCCCCACCAGTTGTTTATTCTCAAGCACAGGTAAGCAGCCAATTTGATGTTTTTGCATATACAGTGCGGCTTCTTTAAGTCCTGCGTGGCTATCAACACTAAAAATATTACGGTTCATGCAATGTTCAAGTAAAGCTTCTAATGGTGAGTGTGAATGACTAGTGATAATAGATTTTAAATTAGAGTCTTGAGCGGCAAGAACATCACGTTGCGAAATGAGTCCCAGTAAATGGTGATTATGATCAGTAATCGGTATATGGCGAATAGACTGGGTTTGCATCATCTCTTTGGCATCAAATAGGGTGTCATTACGTGATAATGTGTGCGGTTTTAGTGTCATCATATCGGCAACAGTAAACATAGAAACCTCCCGTCTGTTATCTACTAGCTAAGATATTATTTCGAAATCTACTCTTTTGAATGTAGCGAATTATGGAAGATTATCCCATGACAGTGGTCATAAATTTCAAATGTCACCAATGATTAAACTTTTTCTTTTATTGCTAAATCAAGGAAAATTAATAAGGACAGCGGCTATTTCGTTATGGAATCTGCGCTTTAATTGCTTCGGAGTTTCGCATCTTTGGTGGAGTTAAGTATAATGCTCGCTTGCTGTTATTTAAGGCGTATTACGATGCAAGTTTCTGATTTTGATTTTGAGTTACCAGATGAGCTAATTGCTCGCTACCCACAACCTGAACGTACCGCGAGTCGTTTGCTGCATATGACAGGCAACACTGGTGAATTAACACATAAAGGTTTTAAAGATGTGTTAGATCTGGTCGAGGCTGGGGATTTATTAGTGTTTAATAATACCCGTGTTATTCCTGCGCGTATGTATGGTCATAAAGCGTCTGGTGGTAAAATTGAAGTGTTAGTTGAGCGCATGTTGGATGATAAATCCATTCTTGCCCATGTGCGCGCATCTAAACCACCAAAGCCTGGTAACGAGTTGTTATTAGGTGAAAATGGTGAGTTTTCTGCGGTAATGGTTGCTCGTCATGATGCGCTATTTGAAATTCGTTTTAACAGCGATAAAACTGTATTAGAGATTTTAGATGCGGTGGGGCATATGCCATTACCACCGTATATTGATCGTCCAGATGAAGATGCAGATAAAGAGCGTTACCAAACAGTTTATAACGCTAAGCCGGGTGCGGTTGCAGCGCCTACTGCGGGTTTACACTTTGACGATAAGCTGATGGCTGATCTAAAAACGAAAGGTGTTAATTTTGCCTTTGTGACCTTACATGTTGGTGCTGGAACATTCCAACCAGTACGTGTTGATGATATTAACGATCACCACATGCACTCTGAATATGTTGAAGTGCCACAAGAAGTGGTTACTGCGGTTAATGAAACCCGCGCTAATGGTGGTCGTGTTATTGCCGTTGGTACAACATCGGTACGCTCACTAGAAAGTGCTGCACAAGATGCGATCAAAAATGGCACAGAGCTAAAACCTTTCTTTGGTGATACTGAAATCTTTATTTTCCCAGGGTATCAGTTCCAGCTAGTGGATGTATTAATTACTAATTTCCATTTGCCTGAATCAACATTGATTATGCTTGTGAGTGCATTTGCTAGTTATGAGTACACCATGAATGCTTATCATCAAGCAGTGGCTAATCAATATCGTTTCTTTAGTTATGGCGACTCGATGTTTATTACCCGTAAAAATGTGTGATATTGATTACGTTAACACTTATTAAAAATTAAGTATTTAGGCTGCTTTTTGTTACAATTGCAGCCTTTGTTGTCTCTGCTATATGATATAAATTTATTTCTATAGAATTTACAACATAATAAATACTTTTGGGCTCCACTTTGCCGTTATGCTTACTTACGATAACACCAATGTTGAGAGCGACAATGGCCGTTATAAACGACCATTATTTTTGTGGCTGATCAGGCAATAGCCTGTGGGGCTTAATCCCATAATGGGAATATTGTCAGATTGTTTCTCTGGCTTTTGGAGGTCTTGTGAAATTTGAATTAGATAAAACGCAAGGTCGCGCACGTCGCGGTCGCTTGCAGTTTGAACGTGGTACGGTTGAAACCCCTGCATTTATGCCTGTAGGTACTTACGGTACTGTTAAAGGTATGACACCTGAAGAAGTTGAAGAGACAGGTGCACAAATCATTCTAGGTAATACGTTCCACTTGTGGCTACGTCCTGGACAAGAAGTGATGAAGATGCACGGTGATTTGCATGACTTTATGCAATGGAAAGGTCCAATCTTAACCGATTCAGGTGGTTTCCAAGTATTTAGTCTTGGTGCACTGCGTAAAATCACTGAAGAGGGTGTACATTTCCGTAACCCTGTAAACGGTGACAAAATTTTCATGGACGCAGAAAAGTCGATGGAAATTCAGTATGACTTAGGCTCTGATATCGTAATGATTTTCGACGAGTGTACGCCATACCCTGCAACCCACGATGAAGCTAAAAAGTCGATGGAAATGTCACTCCGTTGGGCTCAACGTAGTCGTAACCATTTCGATAAGCTAGAAAATCCAAATGCGCTATTTGGTATCGTACAAGGTGGCGTATATGAAGATTTGCGTGATGTTTCTGTTGAAGGCCTAACGAATATTGGTTTTGACGGTTATGCCGTGGGCGGTTTGGCTGTTGGTGAGCCAAAAGAAGATATGCACCGTATTCTTGAGCATACTTGTCCAAAATTACCGCAAGACAAGCCGCGCTACCTTATGGGTGTAGGCAAGCCTGAAGATCTTGTTGAAGGTGTACGTCGCGGTATCGACATGTTTGACTGTGTAATGCCAACGCGAAATGCACGAAATGCACACTTGTTTGTGACTGGCGGTGTGATCAAGATCCGTAATGCGAAACATAAAACAGATACAACACCACTAGATCCTGAGTGTGACTGTTACACTTGTCGTCATTACTCAAAAGCGTATCTATATCACCTAGACAAATGTAATGAAATTCTAGGTGCGCGCTTAAATACAATTCACAACCTACGTTACTACCAGCGTTTGATGGCAAGTATTCGTAAGTCGATTGAAGAAGATCGTTTCGATGCATTTGTAGAAGAATTCTACGCGCGTCGTGACCGTGAAGTTCCACCATTACAAATTGTATAAATCATAATAAACCGAGGACGTTATAAATGAGCTTTTTTATCTCTCAAGCACATGCCGCAACTGAAGGTGCTGCTCAAGGTGGTTCACCGTACCAGTTATTCATTATGCTGGGTCTGTTTGCTGTCATTTTTTACTTCATGATTTACCGTCCACAAGCTAAGCGTGTTAAAGAACACAAAACGCTAATGAGCTCGATGAGTAAAGGCGATGAAGTAATGACAAACGGTGGTCTTTTAGGTCGCATTACTAAGTCTTCATCTGAAAGTGATTACATTGTTATTGCGCTAAACGACAACACTGAAGTTACTATCAAAAAAGACTTCATCACCGCCGTTTTGCCAAAAGGCACAATGAAGTCTTTATAAGACTATAAAAAACATTCGCTTTGAAGGATCATAGCAGTGCTTAACCGATACCCTCTGTGGAAGAACTTATTAGTGTTGTTCGCACTAATTATAGGTTTGCTTTATGCACTTCCCAACGTATACGGTGAAGATCCAGCGATTCAAATAACTGGGGCGCGTGGCGCCTCAGTTACTATGAACGCTCTGGATACTGTCACCGAAGATTTAAAAAAGAACAATATCCCCTATAAGTCAGTTGTATTTGAAAAAGGCTCTGTATTGGTCCGTTTTCAAGATACTGATACTCAAATTAGTGCCCGCGATATTCTTAATAGTGAGTTAGGCGACAACTATATTGTTGCTCTTAACCTCGCGCCATCAACCCCCTCTTGGTTAGAAGCTATTGGTGCGACACCGATGAAGCTTGGCTTAGACCTACGTGGTGGTGTTCATTTCCTTATGGAAGTGGATATGGATGCGGCGATGGAAAAGCTATTAGGTCAGCAAGAAGAAACATTCAGAACTGAACTACGCCAAGATAAAATTCGTTATCGTGCCATTGATAAAAGTAAAGAAACGGTTTCTGTACGTTTACGCGATGCCGCTCAACTTGAGCAGGCAAAAGCGGTATTAGAGCCTCTTCATCCCGATATGATCTTTACTGAAAGTGAAGCGAAAGGACGTTTTGTATTAATCGCTAGTTTCTCTGAAGCGCGTCTTCAAGAAATCCGTAATTATGCTGTTGATCAAAATATTACGATTTTACGTAACCGTGTTAATGAATTAGGCGTAGCTGAACCATTAGTACAGCGTCAAGGTGCTAACCGCATTGTGGTTGAGTTACCAGGCGTTCAAGATACTGCACGCGCAAAAGAAATCTTAGGCGCAACTGCAACACTTGAGTTCCGTGAGGTTGATAGTAGTGCCGATCTTGCGGCTGCCGCAGCAGGACGAGTTCCTGCGGGTAGTGAAGTGAAGATGACCCGTGATGGTCGTCCTGCGGTATTGAAAAAGCGCGTTATTTTAGCGGGTTCTCATATTACAGATGCGACATCAAGTGCTGATGAATATGGACGTCCTCAAGTGAATATTTCGCTTGATACCGAAGGCGGTAGCAAAATGACGGCGTTCTCACGTAATAATGTCGGCAAATTAATGGCGACCGTATTTACTGAGTACAAAGACAGCGGTAATCGTACTTCTGAAGGTAAAGTCATTCTTGAAAAGCACGAAGAAGTGATCAACCAAGCGACGATTCAAACGGCACTTGGACGTAACTTCCGTATTACAGGCATTGATTCACAGCCAGAAGCGCACAACCTCGCATTGTTATTACGTGCAGGTGCGTTGATTGCACCGATTTCAATTGTTGAAGAGCGCACCATTGGTCCATCTATGGGTCAACAGAATATTGATATGGGTATTCAGGCGTGTATCTGGGGTATGGTCGCTGTAATGCTATTTACCTTATTGTACTACCGTGGTTTTGGTTTGATTGCTAACCTCGCATTGATGATGAACTTGGTGTTAATTATTGGCGTAATGTCGATGATTCCAGGGGCAACCATGACCTTGCCAGGTATTGCCGGTATTGTATTAACCGTCGGTATGGCGGTTGATGCTAACGTGCTTATTTTTGAACGTATTCGTGAAGAATTACGTGATGGACGCAGCCCGCAACAAGCGATTCAACAAGGTTACGGTAATGCGTTTAGCACCATTGCCGATGCCAATATCACCACTCTAATGACAGCGATTATTTTATTTGCTGTTGGTACGGGGGCAATTAAAGGCTTTGCAGTGACACTATCGATCGGTATTTTAACCTCGATGTTTACGGCAATTATCGGTACTCGTGCTGTGGTTAACTTAATCTATGGCGGCAAACGCGTAGATAAGTTGTCAATTTAGGAGGGCGCATAAATGAAACAATTATTGAATACCGATAAAGTTACTGACTTTATGCGTTGGTCAAAATTAGCGTTTATTTTTTCGCTAATGATGATTACAGCTTCTATTGCGACAATATCAACCAAAGGTTTAAATTGGGGCTTAGACTTTACTGGCGGTACGCTAATTGAAGTTAGCTTTCAAAACCCAGCGGATTTACCGTTAATTCGTGATTCACTAGCAAAGTCAGGTTTTGGTGATGCGATTGTGCAGAACTTTGGTACTGCGCGTGATGTGATGGTGCGATTACAGCCTCGTGAAGGTATTAAAGGTGAGATTCTGGGGAACCAGATCATTGATGCTTTAAAAACCGGTACTGGTCAGCAAGTTGAAATGCGCCGTGTAGAATTTGTCGGCCCTAATGTGGGTGATGAATTAGCTGAAGCGGGTGGCTTGGCGATTCTTATCGCATTGCTGTGTATTCTGCTTTATGTCTCTGTACGTTTTGAATGGCGTTTAGCTGCTGGTGCAGTATTGTCGTTAGCACACGATATTATTATTACGGTTGGTATTTTTTCGATACTACAAATCGAAGTTGATTTAACTATTGTGGCAGCATTGCTAACAGTAGTGGGTTACTCACTTAACGATACTATCGTGGTGTTTGACCGTATTCGAGAAAACTTCCGTAAGATGCGTAAGCAAACCGCTGAAGAAATTATGAACTGTTCACTTTCTCAAACATTAAGTCGAACATTAATTACGTCCAGTACTACTTTGTTTGTTGTTATTGCCTTGTTCTTAAAAGGCGGCGCAATGATTCAAGGTTTTGCCTTAGCCTTATTAATTGGTATCACGGTTGGTACTTATTCTTCAATCTATGTAGCATCTGCGTTAGCGCTTAAATTGGGTATTACCCGTGAGCACTTAATGCCGACGCCGATAGATAAAGAAGGTGAAGAACTGGATGCCATGCCTTAACGGTAACGCATAAATAGATGTTGTAATAACTATCTATCTAGACGGAGTCTTCGGGCTCCGTTTTTTTATGTGTCCAATAAGACGGACAGTAATGACAATATGATTTTATTGTCTATTTTTAATGGATTTTTAGTGTAAGGCTATGGATAAAATAAAAGCTTGAATAAACAGACTGAGTGGACAAAGTCAGCCGTAGTAACGTGTGAGCATTACAAGTATGAGTACAAGTATGAGAATGAGTAAAAACGGGACAATAAAGCCGAGGTGGGTGAGGTTAAATATAAGCCGTAATAGAATTAAAAATAAAAGTAATAGAAACAAAAACGCCCCGCTGGTGGATATCAGCGGGGCGTTTTTATTAACAGGTAGTAATCAGTGATTACTTAGTCAATGCTTCGCTACCGAGTTCACGGATTTTAGCTAGCATTGGTTTAACTACACGTGCGTTACCAGCAACAATGTTACCAGTCGTTAGGTAGTTAGTGTTACCTGTAAAGTCAGCACAGATAGCACCAGCTTCACGCGCGATTAGTTCACCAGCAGCAAGTTCCCAAGGCTTTTGGCCTAGTTTGAATACGCCATCAACACGGCCAGCAGCTAGGTAACAAAGATCCAATGCAGTACAACCTGATTGACGCATGTCATCACATTCTACAAATAAAGCATTTTGGATTTTTAGGTAGCTTTCAGCGTGTTGCTTAGCGGCAAAAGGAAGACCTGTTGCTAACACAGTACCCGTTAGATCACGAGGTTGTGATGCACGTAGACGTAGGCTGTTAAGTTGCGCGCCTGCACCACGAGTAGCTGTGAATAGTTCGTTACGAGCTGGGTCGTAAACGGCTGCAACTTCTGTACGGCCACGCATGCGTAGAGCGATAGAAACTGCATAGTGAGGGTAACCACGAACGAAGTTCTTGGTGCCATCCACTGGGTCAATAATCCACTGACACTCTTTGTCACGTCCTTCTTTCGTACCAGACTCAGCTGCAATGATGCAGTGATCAGGGTAAGATTTTAGGATTGTCTCGATGATGATAGCTTCTGCTTCATGATCGATATTGGTAACAACATCATTACCTTTATTAGCAACCTCAATAGATTGAGGTTTTTCTAGAGATTTAATGACATGGTCACCAGCCTTTCGCACGGCGCGAATGGCAATATTAAGCATCGGATGCATAGGATTTTCCCAACGGATGTTAAAGAACATAAAAAGCGGCGGCGAGTATAACAGAGCTATAAAAAAATGGAAGTGGTTATTTTTTCGACGTTAGCCGATGTGGAAAAAAATGAAAATGGCAGTATTTTATTTATTGATGGACCTAATAGGTATTAACGTTCATCAAATAGACATGTTTTCTTCATTTTTGTGATGGCTGTGCTACTATCTCTGAGCGTTAAATTAGACTGGAATATAGCGACATCATGTTAGATAAAATTCGCGTTGTCCTTATCGGCACGTCACATCCTGGAAATATCGGTTCAGCAGCTCGCGCAATGAAAGTAATGGGGTTAACTAACCTTGTTCTTGTTGATCCTGCGTGTGAGATTGATAGTCATACAATTGCTTTAGCGGCAGGTGCTGCAGATGTAGTTGAGAACGCTAAAATTGTAAAAACATTAGATGAAGCCGTTGCTGATTGCGGTTTAGTGGTTGGTTCAAGTGCGCGTTCTCGTACGTTAGAATGGCCACAATTAGACCCACGTGAAAATGGCATTAAAGTCATTGCAGAATCAGAGCAGCATCCGGTAGCTATTTTATTTGGTCGTGAGCGTATCGGCTTGACCAATGAAGAATTACAAAAATGTCATTGCCATGTTTATATTCCTGCTAACCCTGAATATAGCTCATTAAACCTAGCAATGGCTGTACAAACAATAACTTATGAAGTTCGCATGGCATATCTGGATGCGACTAAACATCAATCTACTCAAGTTATTGATGAATACCCGCGCGCTGAAGAATTAGAGCGTTTTTACCAGCATCTTGAAAAAGTAACCAACCAAACGCGTTTTATTAATAAAA
Source organism: Photobacterium piscicola (assembly GCF_046058925.1). Lineage (NCBI taxonomy): Bacteria > Pseudomonadati > Pseudomonadota > Gammaproteobacteria > Vibrionales > Vibrionaceae > Photobacterium > Photobacterium piscicola. The sequence goes on along the minus strand of NZ_CP175534.1, from coordinate 2,732,574 downwards.
ACCACCCTGGCATGGTAATGGTAAAATTACGCCGTATGTTTACTCGTGCTCGCCCTGAGCAACAAGAGTTGAACATTTTACGTGGTATTTTATCGTCAGTAGAAAAAACGATTGAAACCTTAGAGAAGAACAACAAGTAATCATGGTCGCAATTATAGCGAAAGACCTATTGTTTTAGTGGGTTAAATACTTGACTAAAATAGTCAGGTATGGGAGACTGCTTGTATACATTCAAGTAGGTAGCCATGTTATGAAGTTGACCTCAAAAGGAAGATATGCGGTGACTGCAATGTTAGATGTAGCATTGCACTCACATAATGGACCAGTACCGTTGGCTGATATTTCAGAACGTCAAGGGATCTCACTGTCCTACCTAGAACAACTATTTTCGCGTCTTCGTAAAGCGGGCTTGGTCACAAGTGTTCGTGGTCCTGGTGGTGGTTATCGCTTGGGTGAAGATGCAAGCAATATCGCTGTTGGTATGGTTATCGCTGCGGTTGATGAATCAGTTGATGCAACTAAATGCCAAGGGAAAGGCGGCTGCCAAGGTGGTGTGCGCTGTTTAACTCACACTCTATGGCATGATTTAAGTGATCGTATCAGCGGATTTTTGAATAACATCACTCTTGGTGAGTTGATGAAGGATAATGATGTACAAGTTATTGCTGATCGTCAGGATGTAATCCTACGGAGTAATAATCAGCCATCGTTTGCAAATAAAAAATCACACGACAGCGCCCCTATCGGTGTCGATGTCCGCTCCTAGAGACCAGACGTTCGTGTTTTCGGAGAAGAAAATGAAACTGCCAATATATTTTGATTACTCTGCAACTTGCCCGGTAGATCCTCGTGTTGCTGAGAAAATGGTTCAGTGTTTAACTATGGATGGTACGTTTGGTAATCCAGCGTCACGTTCACACCGTTATGGCTGGCAAGCGGAAGAAGCGGTTGATGCTGCTCGTGAGTATATTGCTGAGTTAGTTAATGCTGATCCACGTGAAATTGTATTTACATCAGGTGCTACAGAATCTGATAACCTTGCAATTAAAGGTGCTGCGCATTTCTATAACAAGAAAGGCAAGCACGTTATTACATGTAAAACTGAGCACAAAGCGGTTCTTGACCCATGTCGTCAATTAGAGCGTGAAGGCTATGAGGTAACCTACCTTGAGCCTGAGTCAAATGGTCTTATTGATTTGGCAAAACTACGCGACGCAATGCGTGAAGATACTGTGCTGGTTTCTATTATGCATGTGAATAATGAAATTGGTGTTATTCAAGATATTGCAGCAATTGGCGAAATCTGTCGTGAAAACAAAACTATTTTCCATGTTGATGCAGCACAATCAGCAGGTAAACTGCCGATTGATGTGCAAACGACGAAAGTTGATCTGATTTCATTCTCAGCGCACAAAATTTACGGTCCTAAAGGTATTGGTGCACTATACGTGCGTCGTAAGCCTCGTATTCGTCTTGAAGCGCAAATGCACGGTGGCGGCCATGAACGTGGTTTCCGTTCTGGTACTTTACCAACTCACCAAATTGTGGGTATGGGTGAAGCCTTCCGTATTGCGAAGCTTGAGATGGCACAAGATTACCAACACGCTGTTGAGATGCGTGAGCGTCTACTAAAAGGCCTTGAAGGCATCGAAGAGATGTCAATTAATGGTGATGTAGAACACCGTATTCCCAACAACCTAAACATTAGTTTTGCGTTTGTTGAAGGCGAGTCATTACTAATGGCATTGAAAGATCTTGCTGTATCATCAGGTTCTGCATGTACTTCTGCAAGCTTAGAGCCATCATATGTACTACGTGCATTAGGCCTTAATGATGAACTAGCACATAGTTCAATCCGTTTCTCTTTTGGTCGTTTTACTACCGCTGAAGAAATTGACTATGCTGTTGTTCAAATTAAACAAGCAGTAGATAAGCTACGTGCAATGTCACCTCTTTGGGATATGTTCAAAGATGGCATTGATTTAAATACAGTTGAGTGGGCACACCACTAATCTGCGGTTAGACATTATTCGAGGGAATTTATCATGGCATATAGTGAAAAAGTCATCGATCATTATGAAAATCCGCGTAACGTGGGTTCATTTGACAACGACGATAAAAGCATTGGTAGCGGTATGGTGGGTGCACCAGCCTGTGGCGATGTAATGAAACTTCAGATCAAAGTAACTGAAGATGGCATCATTGAAGATGCAAAATTTAAAACTTATGGTTGTGGTTCAGCTATCGCATCAAGCTCACTGATCACTGAATGGGTGAAAGGTAAGACGTTAGACGAAGCTGCATCAATCAAGAACTCTGCAATTGCAGAAGAGCTTGAGTTACCACCCGTTAAGGTTCACTGTTCAATTCTTGCAGAAGATGCAATTAAAGCAGCAGTTAGCGATTATAAAAAGAAACACGAACAAAAATAATTTCTGAGGTTTGAAGTATGGCCATTACTATCACTGAAGCGGCAGCTAGTCGCGTATCGACTTTTTTAGCTAACCGAGGCAAAGGCATTGGTTTACGCCTCGGCGTTCGCACTTCAGGGTGTTCGGGTATGGCGTATATCCTTGAGTTCGTCGATGAACTTGACGAAGGGGATCAGGTCTTTGAAGAGCAAGGTGTAAAAATTATCGTTGATGCAAAAAGCATGGTTTATCTTGATGGTACTGAGCTTGATTTCGCCAAAGAAGGCCTAAACGAAGGTTTTCAATTTAACAACCCTAACGTGTCAAGCGAATGTGGTTGTGGTGAAAGTTTCAACGTGTAATTGCTCATAGTGTTTTATTAAACCTGGCTGCTGGCCGCCATTATGGTGAGTGAGTTGTCAGGTTTATTTTTTATATATGGCTGCGATTATGAATCATTTCGAATTATTTGGATTACCGTTTCAATTTGATGTTGACGGTGGTTTACTGGCAACACAATTCCGCGAATTACAACGTCGATTCCATCCTGACAACTTTGCTACTGCATCTGAACGTGATCGATTACTATCGGTACAAAAAGCGGCTCAGATTAACGATGCTTTTCAAACGTTAAAGAATCCTGTCTCCCGTGCTGAATATATGCTTGCTGAACGCGATGAAGATATTCGTGGTGAGCAAAAGACGTTGCAAGATATGGATTTCTTGATGCAGCAAATGGAGCTACGTGAAGCGTTGGAAGTTATTTCTGATTCAACTGATCCTGAAGCCGCTTTGTTTGATTTTGAACAACAGGCAACAGCTATGTATAAGGCACAGTTGGATAAATTGACGTGTTTATTAAGCCAAGAGAATTGGTTTGAAGCTGCAGATGCAGTACGTAAGTTAAAGTTTATTGTTAAGTTGCGTGATGAAGTCGAACGTCTTGAAGAATCATTATTCGACTAATCAGCACTTGCGTTATTTAGACAGGAACGATAATGGCATTTTTACAGATTTCTGAACCCGGTCAAAGTGCAGCACCGCATCAACAAAAATTAGCGGTTGGTATTGATTTAGGGACGACAAACTCATTAGTCGCAGCCGTTCGTAGCGGCGTTGCTGAAACATTAAAAGATGCTGAAGGGCGTTCAATTTTACCCTCTGTTGTGCATTATACTGAAAAGCATGTCATTACGGGTGATGCCGCGCGCGCTTACGCACAACGAGATCCAGTTAATACTATCCTATCGGTAAAACGTCTGATGGGACGCTCATTGGCTGATATCGAGCAGCGTTATCCACAATTGCCTTATCAATTTACGGCATCAGAAAACGGTTTACCGCAGCTAGTGACTCGTCAAGGAACGATGAACCCAGTTCAGGTATCCGCTGAAATTTTAAAATCATTAAGTCAGCGTGCAGTAGAAAGTTTAGGTGGCGATCTTGAAGGGGTGGTGATCACCGTTCCTGCTTATTTTGATGATGCGCAGCGTGCTGGCACCAAAGATGCCGCTAAGCTCGCTAATTTAAATGTTTTGCGCTTACTTAATGAACCAACAGCAGCAGCGATTGCGTATGGCCTCGATTCTGGTCAAGAAGGCGTGATTGCAGTGTATGATCTTGGTGGTGGCACCTTTGATATTTCAATTTTGCGCTTATCAAAAGGCGTTTTTGAAGTGCTTGCAACGGGGGGGGATTCAGCATTAGGCGGTGATGATTTTGATCAACTGCTTGCTGACTGGGTTTTACTTCAAGCGCAATTAACCGAGACACTTACGCCACAACAACGTCGTGAACTGCAAGATGCGGCTCAACAAGCGAAAGTAGCATTAAGTGATGCCGACAGTGTGACTATTAATGTTTTAGGTTGGCAGGGTGATATCACTCGTGAACAATTTGATGACTTAATTACGCCATTGGTAAAGAAAACCTTACTTGCCTGTCGTCGTGCAGTAAAAGATGCTGATATTACCATTGACGATGTGATTGAAACCGTCATGGTTGGTGGCTCAACTCGAGTGCCATTAGTACGTGAACACGTAGGTGACTTTTTTGGTAAAACACCATTAACCTCGATTGACCCTGATCAAGTGGTTGCTATTGGTGCAGCTATTCAAGCTGATATTCTGGTGGGTAATAAACCCGATGCAGATATGCTGCTATTAGACGTGATTCCATTGTCATTAGGCATTGAAACCATGGGTGGCATGATCGAAAAAATTATTCCACGTAATACCACATTGCCCGTTGCTCGCGCTCAAGAATTCACCACCTTTAAAGATGGCCAAACAGCAATGTCGGTTCATATCGTTCAAGGTGAGCGTGAGATGGTGAGTGATTGTCGTTCATTAGCTCGATTTACTTTACGCGGTATTCCACCAATGGCGGCAGGTGCTGCACATATTCGTGTGACTTATCAGGTTGATGCTGATGGCTTATTGTCTGTAACGGCAATGGAAAAAAGCAGTGGTGTACAATCTTCCATTCAAGTGAAGCCATCTTACGGCTTATCGGATGATGAAATTGCTACCATGTTACGAGATTCAATGACATTTGCTCAAGATGATAAAGATGCACGTGCATTAGCGGAACAACAGGTAGAAGCCGATCGCGTTCTTGAAGGACTGATTGCTGCTCTGGCAACAGACGGCAACACGTTATTAAGTGCTCAAGAACGTGAAGAGTTAGAAACTGTAATGATGGAACTGGTTCAATTACGTCAGAGTGGCGACGCTCGTACAATTGAAGCTGGAATTAAGAAAACTGATAAGGCCAGCCAAGAGTTTGCGTCACGTCGAATGGATCAATCTATTCGTCAAGCGCTCGCTGGTCAGTCTATTGATGAGGTTTAGGCATGCCTAAGATTATAATTTTACCGAATGAAGAACATTGTCCAGAAGGCGCTATTTTAGAAGCGCAATCAGGCGAAACTATCCTAGATGTTGCATTGCGCAATGGTATCGAAATTGAGCATGCGTGTGAAAAATCTTGTGCATGTACGACCTGTCATGTTGTCGTTCGCGAAGGGTTTGATTCTCTAAAAGAGAGTGATGAACTTGAAGATGATATGCTTGATAAGGCGTGGGGACTTGAACCTGAATCTCGTTTAAGTTGTCAGGCTCGAGTAGCGGATGAAGATTTAGTGGTTGATATTCCACGTTATACCGTCAATCTTGCTTCTGAAGCCCAATAATTGATGATTAAGATAGGTCGCCATGATGGTGGCCTATTTTTTTAACTGTTGATTAGGGGTACGGCTATTTATACCAATCACAATACGTCTCTGAGCTAATGTTTTTTAAAGATGACCACGTAATTAATGGAATTGATATTGATTAAATGTGGTTAAATTAAGTATGGTAAAGTTAATAGATTGTTTTTATTCGATAAATAAGGGTTTATTATGAGTCTACAATGGATTGATTCACGTGATATTGCTATTGAGCTGATTGAATTATACCCAGAGATAGATCCGACCCAAGTACGGTTTACTGATTTAAGGGATTGGATCGTGGCACTGGATGAATTTGATGATGATGTTGACCATTGTAATGAGAAAATTTTAGAAGCCGTACAGATGTGCTGGATTGACGAACAATAATTGGAACCACGAAAAGCCTGTTTTATTGTTGCCTCGCAAGGGGGATGGGCATAGTCTTATTGGTTATAAAAATAGTATAACAATGACGCAGTAATCAGCTTTATTTAATTGCTTGGCTGTGTGGTATTTATCAAGGAGCTTATCAATGTCTACCATAATGTCTGTGAGTCTTTCTCATCAAGCGGCAGGGTCGCAATGGGGAACAAATGCATTAATTAGTTTTGGTGCAGAAGGCAGTGTGATTCATGTGTCGACCCATGATCTTTTGGGCGATATTCAACGTGCTGGTCGTCGGTTTGATGCGCAAGGCATTAAAGCGGTTAACTTAATCGGCATGGCATGGGGCTTAGACGCAATTTGGGCATTTCTGCAGGGGTATCGTAATCCAAAGACTGATAATTCGGTGACTTGGGAGCCATTAAATAAAGCGGATGAAGCCGAATTACAGGCACGAATTAAAACGATTAACTGGGTGTGCGATATTATCAATCAACCCGCAGATGTGGTTGCGCCATCACAACTGGCAGCGCGTGCTGGTGAGTTTATTAAGTCATTAGCCCCTGAGCACGTTACTTACAAAATTGTTAAAGGTAACGACTTATTAGATGAAGGTTGGAATGGTATTCATGCTGTCGGTCGTGGTTCTGATCACCGTCCAGCGATGTTACGTTTAGATTACAATCCAACGGGTGATGCTGATGCACCTGTTTTTGCGTGTGTTGTTGGTAAAGGCATTACCTTTGACTCCGGTGGCTATAGCATTAAGCCATCAGCAGGTATGGCATCAATGAAAGCTGATATGGGTGGCGCAGCATTAGCAACAGGTGGTCTAGCATTATCAATGGCACGTGGGCTTAATAAGCGAATTAAATTAGTTTTATGTTGTGCTGAAAACATGATTTCAGGCCGTGCATTAAAATTAGGCGATATCATTAAATATAAAAATGGTAAAACCGTTGAAGTGTTAAATACTGATGCCGAAGGACGATTAGTACTGGCTGATGGTTTGATGTATGCCAATAGTCAACACCCTGAATTAATTATTGATTGCGCGACATTAACGGGCTCTGCCAAAATGGCGTTAGGTAATGACTACCATGCACTATTAAGTTTTGATCAGGCTCTATCTCGTCAAGCATTAGCAGCAGCAGAACAAGAAGGTGAAGGTATGTGGCCATTACCTTTAGCTGAAATTCACCGTAAAATGCTGCCGTCAAACTTTGCTGATCTGGCCAACATTTCCAGTGGGGATTTTATGCCTGGAGCCAGTACCGCAGCAGCATTTTTATCGTATTTTGTGAATGATTACCAGCAAGGCTGGATGCATATTGATGCCAGTGGTACTTACCGTAAGAGCGGTAATGATCAATGGGCTGCAGGCGCAACCGGTATGGGTGTTAAAACCTTAGCGCGTATTTTAGCGCAATAATAACAGTTAAAAAATAAAGCCTTCTTAATGATTTTGTTTCTAGTTGAAATCGTTTAAGAGGGCTTTTTTTATATTTAAATTACGCTAAATAAAAAATATAGACTATAAATAAAACAAGAGGTTATCAATAATGTTGACAGTAAATTTATCAAAGGAGCCCGCACGCGCTCCTTGGGGTATTAATGCCTTAATCAGTTACCAAACTGACAGTGTCACTGTGCATTATGGTGATGCATTTGGTTTGCGTCGTATTCAACAAGCGGGCCGACAAATTCAAACACAAGGGGTTGAAGCGGTAAGTTTGAGTGGTGATGGTTGGAATTATGAGCGTCAATGGGCTTTTTATTGTGGTTTTGCCGCTACCATGGATACGGTTGCCATTAAATGGGCATCGATTGATGAAGATGAGCTTGAATTGTTAAATGTACGTCGGCATAGCCATGATTGGGCGCGGAAAATCATTAATACAGGTCCTGATAGCATTTATCCACAAAAATTAGCCCAAGCAGCGGTGCAGTTTTTATCTGAGATAGGTGGCGATCATATCAGTGCCCAAATGATTATTGGTGATGAATTATTAGCTGATGGTTGGATTGGTATTCACAGCGTCGGCCGAGGTAGCCAACATCCACCAGTATTGCTGAGCGTTGATTATAATCCTAGTGCTGATCCTGATGCGCCTATCAGTGCGTGTTTAGTCGGGAAAGGGATCACCTTTGATTCAGGCGGTTACAGTTTAAAACCCAGTGCAGGCATGGTCAGTATGAAGTGCGATATGGGGGGCGCTGCAACAGTTACTGCTGCATTAGGGTATGCCATTGCACAAGGTTTAACGCAGCGGGTCAAACTTATTCTTTGTTGTGCTGAAAATATGGTGTCAGGCGATGCTTATAAACTTGGCGATGTGTTAACGTATAGCAATGGGGTATCGGTTGAAATTGTAAATACCGATGCTGAAGGGCGGCTGGTACTTGCTGATGGCTTATTAATGGCGTCTGCAACTAAAGCGCCGTTAATTATTGATGCTGCAACATTAACCGGTGCCGCAATGATGGCTGTTGGTAGTGATTACAATGCCATTTTTGGGTTTGATAAAGCATTATTAACCCGTGCTCAACAATTATCAGAGCTAGTGAATGAACCTGCATGGCCATTACCTCTTGAAAAATGGCATCAAGGCTACTGTCCTTCTGCATTTGCAGATACCGCCAATAGCCGTGTTCAAAAAGGTGGCGGTATGGGGGGGGCATCAAATGCAGCTGGATTTTTATCACGCTTTGTTGATACAGATAATTGCAGTTGGATTCATTTTGATTTGGCTGCATGTTATCGTGATAGTGCCGATCCACGTTGGGCAGTCGGTGCGACGGGCTTAGGTATTGCAAATATTGCAGGATTGCTATTGTAAGTTAACAATAGTTATTCGTGGCGATGAAGTGCGACTAAGTAAATGGACGGCAACTAGACTCAAAAGGAAATTATAATAATGACAATAGAAAAAACGTTTTCAATCGTAAAGCCGGATGCTGTTAAACGAAATTTAATTGGCGCTATTTATCAACGTTTCGAAAATGCAGGCTTAAAAATTGTTGCTGCTAAAATGTTACAGCTAACTAAAACTCAAGCTCAAGGGTTTTATGCTGAACATGAAGGTAAACCTTTCTATGATGAATTAGTTGATTTTATGACTTCAGGCCCGGTGATGGTACAAGTGCTTGAAGGGGAAAATGCAATTGTTCGTTATCGAGAATTGATGGGTAAAACGAACCCACAAGAAGCAGCATAGTGGCACTATTCGTGCTGATTTTGCACTTAGCTTACGTTACAACTCGGTTCATGGTTCAGATAGTCCACTATCAGCCGAACGTGAGATCAGCTACTTTTTTGCCGCTGATGAGTTATGTCCACGTAGTGAGTAATGATTAGTTGCTGAAAAAATAAGCAAAACCAAATACTAAAGGGAGGCTAAGGCTTCCCTTTATTATTTTAAGCATCAAGATTGTTATCACCGCAAAAATAACCATACATTGAACGGGTGGAAACCCGCGCCTAAAGGCTGTACAATTTCGCGCCTTAAACCCTGGTAACTACGATGAGGCTGCCATTTGCAGATCTCCGAGTTATAAAGGCGCAGCAATAGTCATTTTTAGTGAGGCACCAACCGATGACAACTGTCAAAATTAATCTGCTGGATTTCGATCGCAAAGGTCTGCGTAAATACTTTGCCGAAGAGCTAAATGAAAAGCCATTCCGAGCAGATCAGATAATGAAATGGATTTATCATTTCGGTTGTGATGACTTTGATCAAATGAACAATATCAACAAAAAGTTGCGTGAAAAATTGCAGCGTGTTGCTGAAATTCGTGCACCTGAAGTCTCTAATGCACAATACTCAAATGATGGCACCATCAAATGGGCAATGCGTGTTGGCGATCAAGACGTAGAAACGGTTTATATCCCTGATGAAGATCGTGCAACTTTGTGTGTTTCTTCTCAAGTAGGCTGTGCATTAGAATGTAAATTCTGTTCGACAGGCCAACAAGGTTTTAACCGTAATTTACGTGTTTCTGAAATTATTGGTCAAGTGTGGCGTGCAGCGAAAGAAATTGGCATTCAAAAAGAAACCGGTCGCCGTCCTATTACTAATATCGTAATGATGGGTATGGGTGAGCCACTGCTGAATATGAAAAACTTAATTCCAGCATTAGAAATTATGCTTGATGATTTAGGTTTTGGTTTATCTAAGCGTCGCGTTACTGTTTCAACGTCTGGTGTTGTATCGGGCCTAGAGCAAATGATCGGTACTATCGACGTTGCACTGGCTATTTCACTGCATGCGCCGACGGATGAATTACGTTCACAAATCATGCCGATTAATGATCGCTGGAATATTGAAGCCTTCCTAGACGCAGTTCGTCGTTATGTTGATTCAACCAATGCGAACCGTGGTCGTGTAACAATTGAATACGTGTTACTTGATCATGTTAATGATGATATGGAACATGCTCGTCAATTAGGACGTTTATTAAAAGACACACCAGCTAAAATTAACCTGATTCCATTTAATCCATACCCTGGTTCACCGTATAAAAAACCTAGTAATTCACGTATAGATCGCTTTATGAAAACTCTAATGGAGTATGATTACACTGTAACTGTACGTAAAACACGTGGTGACGATATTGATGCCGCTTGTGGCCAGTTGGTTGGTGATGTTATCGACCGCACTAAACGTACTCAAGCGAAGCAATCAATGGGTGAGTCTATTGCAGTTAAAACCCTTTAAATTAGCTTAGCTATTATAACCACTTCGCGGTTTAACACGGATGTTAAGGTGAGTAAAAATGATACAATGGATGAAGTATCCATTATTTTCTTGTTTGCTGTTGGCCGGATGTGCCACTGTGACAGTAGAAGATAGCGCAGAACAATTTAATGCCATTGATGCTGCTGAAGCACGAATGACATTAGGGTTAAACTATTTAAAAGTAGGTCAATGGCAACGTGCACGTGAAAATTTAGAACAAGCGTTAAATTATGCGCCTGACTATTATCGTGTGCAAAATGCCATGGCCTATTACTACCAAAAGGTTGGTGAGAAAGAATCGGCCGAAAAAATGTATAAAAAAGCATTAAGAGACTCACCTCGAAATGGTGATGTACTTAATAATTATGGGGCCTTTTTGTGTAGCGAAGGGCGTTATGATGAAGCGATTAATACATTTGTTAAAGCCATTAATCAACCTTACTATTACCTTATTTCAGCAAGTTATGAAAACGCAGGTTTATGTAGCCGTAAACAAGGCGATGACGAACAAGCGATAGATTATTTTGAAAAAGCACTTTCACATGATCCATATCGTCCAAAATCAATATTGCAACTGGCGCAGTTAGAATTAGAGGCTAATAATTATAAAGATGCTCGCGTACGGTTGTTTAAATTTAATAAGCGATACGGATATACAGCAAATAGTTTGTTGTTGCTCATTCAGTTAGAAAACCAAGATGGACGGTTAACTTTGGTCAATAAATACGCTAACTTATTAAAAGAACAATTTCCTAATTCTCAGCAATATCAGAATTATCTAGCCAATGAATACTGAAAATAACGATTCGCCACAACCAGAAAATGCGGCTCTTCGCCCTGGTGATATGCTTCGCCAAGCTCGTGAGCAACTGGGTTATTCGCAACTAGATATCGCTAATCGCTTACGATTACGCTTATCGGTGATTAATGATATTGAAAGTAACTGTTTTGACAGTGAAAAAATATCAACATTTACTCGAGGGTATGTGAGGTCGTATGCAAAGTATGTGGGGCTAGATGACGTTGCTGTTGTCGCTTTATTGGATGATTACGGTCACTCCAAACCTAAAGCACAAGAAATGCAAAGTTTCTCACGCCGCACTAACCGTGAAGCGCATGATAGCCGTATAATGGGACTAACGTGGATCCTTGCGGTTATTTTTGTTGGTGTGACCGCTGTGTGGTGGTGGCAAAATAGCCATTTAGATCGAGATACAACGCCAGTCGTTGATGTTGCTCATGTTGATAAGGTAACCCCTGCAACAGAGACAACCACTACGGCTGCGGTAGTTACATCTTCCGCTATTGATACATCGACCGCAACGGTAACTGATGGTACGCCATCAACGGCTTCTGCTGCTATTACCACACCGGTTAATCCAGATGCCGTATCAACGCCAGCAGTGATTACCGATGTTGCTACAATAGCGGCGAAGCCTGTTGCTGCAACCACAGAACCTGAAGTAGTAACGCCAGCGGTGACAACCGAGGTTGAAGCTGCACCTGCATTACAATTGGCGTTTGCTGCAGATTGTTGGGTTGATATTCGTGACGCTAATGGTAAACGTCTCGAAAGTGGTATTAAGACCGCAGGTCAAACACTTGATATTAATGGTAAGGCACCATTTCGCGTTCGACTTGGTGCACCGAGTGCCGTTAAAATAGAACTTAAAGGGCAACCTTTCGATCTTAGTCGTTATCCGGCAGGTCGACCTATAACGTTAACGTTGCCGCAGTAATAGAGAATGATAAGACATGCATAACGAATCACCCATTATACGTCGCCAATCAAGCCGAATTTATGTCGGCAATGTACCTATTGGCGATGGCGCTCCAATTGCCGTTCAATCAATGACTAACACTCTTACCACCGATGTTGATGCAACGGTGGCTCAAATTCGTGCATTGGAAAAAGTAGGGGCTGATATTGTACGTGTTTCTGTACCGACAATGGATGCTGCTGAAGCGTTTAAGTTGATTAAGCAACAAGTAAATGTTCCATTAGTTGCTGATATTCATTTTGATTACCGCATTGCATTAAAAGTCGCGGAATATGGCGTTGACTGTTTACGTATTAACCCCGGCAATATTGGTCGTGAAGATCGTATTCGTGCGGTGGTTGAATGTGCGCGTGATAAAAATATTCCGATTCGAATCGGGGTTAATGGCGGTTCGTTAGAAAAAGAAATTCAACAAAAATACGGTGAGCCAACCCCCGCTGCATTGGTTGAATCAGCGCTGCGTCATGTTGAAATTTTAGACCGTCTGAATTTTGATCAATTCAAAGTTAGTGTTAAAGCTTCAGATGTGTTTTTAGCGGTTGAGTCTTACCGCCAGTTGGCAAAACAAATTGTACAACCATTGCATTTAGGTATCACAGAGGCGGGCGGTGCGCGCGCTGGATCAGTGAAATCTGCGGTTGGTCTAGGCATGTTACTTGCTGAAGGCATTGGTGATACGTTACGTATCTCATTGGCGGCAGATCCTGTTGAAGAGATCAAAGTGGGTTTTGATATTCTAAAATCATTACGCATTCGTTCGCGCGGCATTAATTTTATCGCGTGTCCAACCTGTTCTCGTCAAGAGTTTGATGTCATTGCGACGGTTAATGCATTAGAGCAACGTCTAGAAGACATTATTACACCGATGGATGTTTCTATTATTGGTTGTGTAGTGAATGGCCCAGGTGAAGCAGAAGCTTCTCACTTAGGTATTGCTGGTGGTAACCGTAAGAGTGCTTTCTATGAAGATGGTATTCGTCAAAAAGAGCGCTTTGATAACGACAACGTTATTGATCAGCTTGAGGCGAAAATCCGCGCAAAAGCCTCAATGTTAAACCTAAACAATCGTATTGATATTAAGCAATAAGATAAAATAGCAAAAACCATGCTGTTATTGTGACAGTGTGGTTCACTATTTCTGCAATAAATTATATATTCGATTTAAATCCCCATCGAAAACTGAGAATAATCGTGGCGAAACAAATTCAAGCAATTCGAGGCATGAACGATTGCCTTCCAACACAAACTCCACTTTGGCAAAAAGTCGAAGGCACAGTTAAACAAGTGATCAGTGCATATGGTTACAATGAAATTCGTATGCCAATTGTTGAGTCGACACATTTGTTTAAACGTGCGATCGGTGAAGTTACTGATGTTGTTGAAAAAGAAATGTACACTTTTGAAGATCGTAATGGCGATAGTTTAACATTACGCCCAGAAGGTACAGCCAGCTGTGTACGTGCAGGTGTTGAAAATGGTTTGCTTTACAATCAAGAACAGCGCTTATGGTACATGGGCCCAATGTTCCGTCATGAGCGTCCACAAAAAGGCCGTTACCGTCAATTCCACCAAGTTGGTGTAGAAGTATTTGGTATTGATGGTCCTGATGTTGATGCTGAACTTATCATGATGACAGCACGTTTATGGCGTGAACTTGGTATTAATGACCATGTTCGTCTAGAGTTAAACTCTATTGGTTCACTGCAAGCGCGTGCAGATTACCGTGTTGCACTGATTGCGTTCCTTGAACAGCATATGGACGTGTTAGACGAAGATGCTAAGCGTCGCATGTACACCAATCCATTGCGTGTTTTAGATACTAAGAACCCTGCGATTCAAGAAATTCTTGTTGATGCACCAATGCTTTCTGCGTACCTAGATCCAGAATCACAGCAACATTTTACTGGATTATGTGAACTATTAGACGCTGCTGGCATCAAATATCAAGTAAATGAACGCCTTGTACGTGGTTTAGATTATTATAACCGTACTGTATTTGAGTGGATCACTGATAGCTTAGGTGCACAAGGTACAGTATGTGGTGGTGGTCGTTATGACGGTCTAGTTGAACAACTAGGTGGTAAAGCAACCTCATCAGTTGGTTTTGCTATGGGACTTGAACGCCTAGTATTACTGATGGAAGCATTAGAGCAAGACGATGTTCGTCGTTCGGTTGATGTTTACATGGTAACGGCTGGAGAAGGTACTTTAGCAGCAGGTATGATGCTTGCAGAAAAATTACGTGATCAATTACCTCAGTTACGCATTATGTCTAACTTTGGTGGTGGTAATTTTAAAAAGCAATTTAAACGCGCTGATAACGTAGGTGCAGCAATTGCATTGGTTCTTGGTGAAAATGAAATGGCAGAAAACACCGTTGTGGTTAAAGATCTTCATGGCGGTGAACAAACAACCATGGCACAGGATGAGGTTGCCGCGAAGCTGGCAGCACTGATTTAAGAGAGGACAGGAAGTGAACGACTACGCCACAGAAGAACAACAGGTTGAAGCGATAAAATCGTGGTGGCAAGAGAACGGCAAAGCCGTTGTTCTAGGCGCCGTGATTGGTTTAGGTGGTCTATTAGGTTGGCGTTACTACCAGTCTGAAGTCCATGCTGCGAAACATTTAGCATCAGACTCCTATACTCAAGTAGTTACAGCTCTCGACAATAATAGTAAAACTGCTGTTACTGAAGCGCAAACGTTCATCGAAGCTAACAAAGACAGTCAATATGCTGTTCTTGCTGCATTACAATTAGCGAAAGTTCAAGTTGAAAATAATCATCTTGACGGTGCGATTGAACAACTTAATTGGGTGATCAGTAACACTAAAGATAACGCTATTTTACCGTTAGCAGTAACACGTCTTGCACGTATTTACGCAGAACAGCAGAAATTCACTGAAGCGTTAGCTGAACTGAAAAAAGTAACGATTCCAAGCTGGAATGAAAATATTGCAGAATTACGCGGTGATATCTTACTGCAAAAAGGCGATATTCAAGCAGCTCGTGATGCATATATAGAAGCTCAGCAAGATGGTTCATCACCAGCATTGCAAATGAAGCTTAATGACTTAGCTCAATAAGGCGAACATAATGCATAAGGTGTTAAAACGCGCTTTAGCCGTAGCAATTGCTGTGAGCGTATTATCTGGTTGTGCGAGCGAAGTTGATTCTATTCACATGGCACCATTGCCTAAAGTAGACAATACTTTTACGCCTAAAACAGATTGGAGTCGTAGTGTTGGTGATGGTGTTTCTGGTTACTATTCAAAGCTAACGCCCGCTGTTGGTCAAGGTAAAGTCTTTGTTGCTGATCGTGATGGTTTAGTTGAAGCTCTAGATTCTAGCAACGGCAAAGTGCTATGGAAAAATGATTTAGAGAAAGAGACTAGCGTTAAAATTTCTGGAGGCTTAGTTTTAGCAGAAGGAAAAATCTTTATCGGTACTGAAAATGCTGACGTAATAGCATTAGATGCTGCAACAGGTAAAGAAGTTTGGCGTGCTAAAGTCGCTGGTGAAGTGTTATCACAACCTTTAGTTGATAGCGGTATTGTTGTTGTTAACACCAGTAGTGGTGTGCTTGAAGCGCTTAATGCTGATACAGGTAAGAGCAAATGGCAAATCAACAATGAGATTCCAACGTTAACATTACGTGGTACAAGTTCTCCAGTTGCGATCTCTGGTGGTGTTTTCTGGGGGCTATCAAATGGCCGTTTAGAAGGTGCGATCTTAAATGATGGCCGTGTGCTATGGCAGCAAACCATTTCAACCCCTAAAGGTTCAACTGAAATTGATCGTTTAGTTGATGTGGATGCCGCTCCTGTAATTTCAGGCGATCGTTTATATGCTATCGGCTATAATGGATCATTAGTATCGATCGATCTTCGTAGTGGTCAAATTGCGTGGAAACGTAATTATTCATCAGCAACAAATTTTGTGGTTGATGGAAACGAGTTGTTCTTAGTAACAGCTAAAGATCATATCGTCGCAGTTGATGCCCGTAGTGGTACTGAGCTATGGCAAAACAAAGATCTTCAATACCGCCAACTAAGTGCACCTGCTGTTATTGATGGCTATTTAGTGACGGGTGATGCTGAAGGATATCTACATTGGTTAGATACTCAATCAGGTGAATTTGTTTCACAAGAATCTGTTGATGGTAGTGGTATTGCGGTTCCACCCGTTGCACTTGATGACAATGGCTTCATTGTTGTTACCCGTGATGGTGAAATCAACAAAATGCAAATATCGAAATAAGTCGGTATACTGTCGCTAGATTAATTTGTCGGCTCCAGCTGTCTTATGCAGTTGGAGCCGTTGTTGTTATATCCGTTGTGTATATTATTGTCGGATGAAGATAAGTAAATATGCTTATTTGAGGCAAGAATGAACGGTAAAATGTCAATTAAGACTATGAAAAGTAAGAGGTAGTTATGATTCCTGTTGTTGCCCTTGTCGGGCGCCCAAACGTGGGTAAATCGACGTTGTTCAATCGTCTTACCCGCACGAGGGATGCACTAGTTGCAGACTTTCCTGGTTTAACTAGGGATCGTAAATACGGTAGAGCTGAGCTAGAAGAGCACGAATTTATTGTTATTGATACCGGCGGTATTGATGGCACAGAGGAAGGTGTTGAAACCAAAATGGCTGAACAGTCATTAGCGGCAATCGAAGAAGCAGACGTTGTGCTGTTCCTTGTTGATGGTCGTGCGGGATTAACTTCTGCTGATGAAGCAATTGCAAAACACCTTCGCAGCCGTGAAAAGCCAACATTTTTAGTGGTTAACAAAGTTGACGGTATTGATCCTGATACTGCTTGTGCTGAGTTTTGGCGCTTAGGCGTTGATGCGATGTTCCAAATTGCAGCAACTCAAAACCGCGGTGTAACGGCGTTGATGGAGCGTGCGTTAGCACCATTCTCTGATAAGTTAAATGCAGAGTTAGCGGCTGAAAATGGTGAAGATGGCGAACTAACGCTTGAAGACTTAACTTCAGTTGAAGACATCGAGAAAGCAAACCTTTCTGAAGAAGATGCTGAAGCTGCGTACAAACGTCTACAAGAACAACCAATTAAGATGGCTATCATTGGTCGTCCTAATGTGGGTAAATCAACGTTAACTAACCGTATTCTTGGTGAAGAACGTGTTGTTGTTTACGATATGCCGGGAACAACACGTGACTCTATTTACATTCCAATGGAACGTGATGGTCAAGAATACGTATTGATTGATACCGCAGGTGTTCGTCGTCGTAAGAATATGAGCATGGCTGTTGAGAAGTTTTCTGTTATTCAAACATTGAAAGCTATCGAAGATGCTAACGTTGTATTGTTAGTCATTGATGCGCGTGAAAATATTTCAGATCAGGATTTAAGCCTACTTGGTTTTGTTCTGAACTCAGGTCGTTCATTAGTGATTGCAGTTAATAAGTGGGATGGTTTAGATAACGACGTTAAAGAGCGTGTTAAATCTGAACTTGATCGTCGTCTTGGTTTTGTTGACTTTGCACGCATTCACTTTATTTCTGCACTACACGGTACTGGTGTTGGTCACTTATATGAATCAGTTATTGAAGCATATAAGTCAGCAACTAAGCGTATTAGTACATCACTGCTAACCCGTATTATGCAAATGGCGCAAGATGATCACCAGCCACCAATGATTCGTGGCCGTCGTGTGAAACTAAAATATGCCCATGCTGGTGGTTACAACCCACCGATTATTGTTATTCACGGTAACCAAGTAAATGACCTTCCTGGTTCTTACAAACGTTACTTGATGAACTACTACCGTAAGTCATTAGAAATGATGGGTACACCTATTCGAATTCAATTCCAGAATAGTGAAAACCCATTTGAAACAACAAAGCAGAAGTTGACTGTTTCTCAAGAACGTCAACGTAAGCGCTTAACGAGTGCTTTACACGATCGCAGAAAGTAATATTAGCGATTAAGTGTGTTGTCTCTAAATGTGAAAGCCCAACCATAGTGTTGGGCTTTTTTATAAGGAAAATATCATGGCAGCTGTTACACCAATGATTGCGACACCAATAATGATCAATCCAACCACCGTTTTTTTTACACAAAATAGATGGCAAATAACTACGACAGTTGTTTGTTCTATTGTTACTGAAAATAGCGGCACATGGATTGTTACTGAACAAACACCCTTTCATCCTGTGAGTCATATTTGGCCAGATCATCCCGCAGATCGTGGTGACTTAGTGTTTCAAACCGAGCAATACACGGTGATCGACTGTGTAGTAGGCGCGATAGAAATAGCGACTCAGCAACTGTACATTGCCGCTGATATTCCTGTTAAGCGTGATACTGATGGCTGGGTATTTGTTGTGGTGCACCATATAGCATCAGCAGTAACTCTGTGTGTTGGTGAAGAAGTAACACTGGTGGTTGATAAAGCATATCAACAGAGTTTGAGTCGTGGTCACAGTGGTGGTCATTTATCATCATTAGCATTAAATAAGGTATTACATACTGATTTTTGGCGGAAAGATCCGAGTCGGCGTGATGAACTTGGGTATTATGATTTTCATAGTTATGCACAAGAAAAGAGTATTGTCAGTGAAAATTGCAGCACCGATCATTATCGCTTAGGTAAGACCTTGCGTAAAAGAGGCCTAAATAGCGCAGAGATGGTGGCGAACTTAGCTGAAATAACATTGCGTATGAATCAGCAGCTTGCACAATGGCTGCAATTAGCGACGCCGATAGTAATGCGTCGCGAAGGTGATGCTTTAACCGATTCGCGTTATTGGCAATGTGATCTTGGCGATGAGGGGATAATTGAAATTCCCTGCGGTGGAACACATGCAACTTCTTTAGCAGAATATCACGCGCTAACGGTAAAGTTTGAGATTATCTCTGAGCAAGAAATTGTCATGATAACGACCGCCACCGTCGCGTAAATAAGATGGCATTATTATTTATAAATCGTCTGCGGACGATTTTTTTATATTTGTAATTGTCTATTTTTTATAATGTTAGTGGGATTTTTTATACTGGTGACTATTATTGAATAAGAATAAATCGGCATTATCGAAATGTATAGCATGGCAAATATGGTCAATATTTATTCTTTTTTAAGTATGATCTTAATTTATTAAATATTAGATCTATGGGGTTTAAAGTAGAAGCCTTAGAGTTTTATTCTGTTTGAAATCCATATGCAGAATATGTAACTTATGCTTTCGGGATGTGTATTGATAAATATTCTTTTAGTAGCTGATCGCTGATCAGATTTAATAAACACAATGATCACCCATAAGGGTGATGATCATCTCGGGGATCATGACGGTATATTCACCATTGATAAATCGAATCAAAGGATGAAATATAGTTAGGGGTGTGCCTAAGATTTAAAGAATGGTGTTTAAATTTAGTAGCATCTTAGTCAATAATTTTGCATGCTAGAATAAATTCATTTAGGAGTAAAAGAGAGTGATTAAAAATACTTGTCCACAATGTGAGAGTGAATTAAGTTGGAAAGATCAGGGATATTTTTGTGATTATTGTCAACAAAAAGTGACTAAAACTGCATTTTGTCCTGATTGTTCTGAACAATTAGAAAAATTACAAGCGTGTGGCTCTGCGAGTTATTTTTGTAATTATTGTAATGAGTTAAAATCAAAATCACGAGTAAAGGTCGTATTTAATAAAGCGGAAGATTAATCTTTTAACGCTATCATGCCGCAATAAAAGAGTGCTATTGCGGCATTGAAGAGTGATGGGGGCGAGAATTAATGACTATTAACGGTGGTATGGATTTTACCGTCTGTAACCGTCGTAATCAGTTGATCCCCTGCTTTAACCTGATCACAGCGACGAATAAGCTCCCCTTTATCATCACGTGTAATTGAATAACCACGGCTAAGCGTTGCCAGTGGACTGACCGTATCTAATTTTTCTGCTGCTAAGACTAATTTATGATTAGCATTTAATAATTGTCTATCCATCGCATCCAGTAAACGTCGCTTAGTGTTAACGAGTGTTGTGGTGTGATGCTGCAGTTGTTGCTGCGGTGAATAAAGTGATAATTTATATTGGTTCTGAGTAATACGTTGTTGCTGTATTTGTATTTTTTTCAGCATTATCTGCTGAAGTCTACGGCTGATCTCATCTAAATGCTGTTGTTGTTGGTTTAAACGTAGTTGTGGATGTTGGCGATCTAAACGATGTTTTAATTGATTTACATGCTGCTTTTTATCTGCAACATAAAACTGAATCGCATGGCGTAGTTGTTGTTGTTTCTGAGCAATTTTATCGGTTTGTGCAGAGCTATCACGACTGATTAATTCTGCCGCAGCTGAGGGGGTAGGTGCACGCATATCTGCGACAAAATCAGCAATAGTGACATCGACTTCATGACCAACGGCACTGACGATCGGAATCTGACTTGCTGCAATTGTTCGTGCAACAATTTCTTCATTAAATGCCCATAAATCTTCTAATGAACCCCCCCCACGGCCAACAATTAAAATATCACATTCTTGGCGTGAATTTGCTCGCCCAATCGCTTGAGCTATTGATATGGCTGCGCCATCACCTTGCACCATAGTTGGATAAATAACCACAGCTAAGCTTGGATCTCGACGTTTTAATACGTGCAGAATATCGTGAAGAGCCGCACCTGTTTTAGAGGTAATAACACCGACACGTTGTGGTTGTTGTGGCAATGGTTTTTTTAATGATTGAGCAAATAAACCTTCAGCAGCAAGGCTCATTTTGAGTTGTTCAAATTGCTGTTGTAAACGGCCATCACCTTCAGGCTGCATACTTTCAATAATCAACTGATAGTCACCACGAGGCTCATAAATGGATAGGCGCGCTTTAACTAATACTTGATTACCATTGCCAGGCTTAAAGGTGACATGGCGATTATTACCTTTGAACATCGCACATTTAACTTGGGCACGAGAATCTTTAAGGGTGAAATACCAATGGCCAGAAACCGGCATTGAAAAATTCGACAATTCACCGACGAGCCATACTATCCCCATTTCATTTTCAAGGATTAGACGGACTTGCGCATTGAGACTAGAAACGGTGTAGATACGATCGTTGGATTGGCTTTGAGAAGCGAATAGAGTCACGAAGGAAGCACCTGCTAACGAATGAATGGCGGCAGGCGGTCAGAAAACTATCAAATAGAACGAAAAACGCCTAGGCAGATCAATGGACAGATCTTGGCCGTATTTCGTCGACCGCATCACCGGATAGTTAACCGAAATATACTACACAGCAAATGTTTTTTGTCAATTAAAAAATAAAAAATAAAACTAGCCAAACGATTGCTTCATACGTATAATCCGTTCGCAATATTTTAATCTTCTTTGTAAACCTTTAAATTGGTGTGAGATATTGCATGTTACGAATTAAAAAAGAAGCGTTGACGTTTGATGATGTATTATTAGTTCCTGCTCATTCTACAGTCCTACCTAACACTGCCGATCTGCGCACCCGTCTCACGAAAGAGATTGCTCTTAACATTCCTATGCTATCAGCATCTATGGACACAGTGACTGAAGGTCGCCTAGCTATTGCTCTCGCTCAAGAGGGTGGTATTGGTTTTATCCACAAGAATATGTCAATCGAACAACAAGCGGCTGAAGTTCGCATGGTGAAAAAGTTCGAAGCTGGCGTTGTTGCAGAGCCTGTTACCGTTAAACCAAATAACACTATTGCAGATGTTAAGCGTTTAACGGAAGAAAATGGTTTCGCAGGTTACCCTGTGGTTACAGATAACAACGAATTGATCGGTATTATTACTGGTCGTGACGTTCGTTTTGTTACCGACCTTTCAATTAAAGTTGAAGAAGTAATGACTTCAAAAGAGAAGCTAGCCTCTGCTAAAGAAGGTGCATCTCGTGAAGAAGTTGAAGCTATCATGCAAAAGTATCGTGTTGAAAAAGTGCTGCTTGTTGATGATAACTTCCGCCTAAAAGGCATGATTACAGCGAAAGACTTCCAAAAAGCAGAACGTAAACCTAATGCATGTAAAGATGCGCGCGGTAGTTTACGTGTTGGTGCTGCTGTTGGTGCTGGTGCGGGTAATGAAGAACGTGTTGCTGCATTAGTTGAAGCTGGCGTTGACGTATTACTTATCGATTCATCTCACGGTCACTCAGAAGGCGTTTTACAACGTATTCGTGAAACACGTGCAGCTTTCCCGAACTTGCCTATTGTGGGTGGTAACGTTGCAACTGCTGAAGGTGCTCGCGCACTGATTGATGCAGGTGTAAGTGCGGTTAAAGTGGGCATCGGCCCTGGTTCAATCTGTACTACTCGTATAGTGACTGGTGTGGGTGTTCCACAAATTACTGCGATTTCAGAAGCTGCATCAGTGGCTGATCAATACGGTATTCCAGTTATTGCGGATGGCGGTATTCGTTACTCTGGTGATTTATGTAAAGCCATCGCTGCGGGTGCGTCATGTGTAATGGTTGGCTCAATGTTCGCGGGTACTGAAGAAGCACCAGGTGAAGTTGAACTGTACCAAGGCCGTTCATACAAATCATACCGTGGTATGGGTTCACTAGGCGCAATGTCAAAGGGCTCTTCTGACCGTTACTTCCAATCAGATAACGCAGCTGACAAACTTGTACCAGAAGGTATTGAAGGTCGTGTGGCTTACAAAGGTTTGATGAAGGAAATTGTGCATCAACAAATGGGTGGTTTACGTTCAAGCATGGGCTTAACTGGCTCTGCAACAATTGAAGATTTACGCACTAAAGCTGAATTTGTACGTATTTCAGGTGCCGGCATGAAAGAATCACACGTACATGATGTGACGATTACAAAAGAAGCTCCTAACTACCGTATGGCTTAATTATTAAGCAGTCAGTCTTCATTGAACGAAAACGATTGCCTAAGTTGTGAAGTTAGATAAAATCGGGGCTAAATATAGCCCCCAATACATTCAATTTTTGAGATAGCTCTATAATGACCACTACCGCAAATATTCATGACCAACGTATTCTTATTTTGGATTTTGGTTCGCAATACACTCAGTTAATTGCCCGTCGTATCCGTGAAATCGGCGTTTACTGTGAACTTTGGAGCTGGGATGTTGATGAAGCTGATATCCGTGATTTCAATCCAAACGGTATTATTCTTTCTGGTGGTCCTGAAAGCGTAACTGAAGCGGGTTCTCCTCGCGCACCACAGTATGTATTTGAAGCGGGTGTTCCGGTGTTTGGTGTATGTTACGGCATGCAGACCATGGCAGAACAACTGGGTGGTAAAGTTGCCGGTTCTGATGAGCGTGAATTTGGTTATGCGCAAGTTAAAATTGTTGAGCAGACTGCTTTCTTAAAAGATATTCAAGATGCTGTTGCTGCGGATGGTACACCATTACTTGATGTATGGATGAGCCACGGTGACAAAGTTGTCGAAATTCCAGCGGATTTCATTAAAGTCGCTGAAACAGATACCTGTCCATTTGCTGCAATGGCAAATGAAGATAAGCGTTTCTACGGAGTGCAATTTCACCCTGAAGTAACGCATACCCGTCAAGGCATGAAGTTAATTGAAAACTTTGTAATGAATGTGTGTGGCTGTGAAAAGCTATGGACTTCAGCCAATATTATTGAAGATGCGATTGCACGAATCAAAGAACAAGTGGGTGACGATGAAGTTATCCTTGGTCTTTCTGGTGGTGTTGATTCATCAGTGGTTGCGATGCTTATTCACCGTGCAATTGGCGATAAGCTAACATGTGTATTTGTTGATAATGGTTTACTTCGTCTTAACGAAGGTCAGCAAGTAATGGATATGTTTGGTGATAAATTTGGCCTAAACATTATTCACGTTAAAGCAGAAGATCGTTTCTTAAATGCATTAGCGGGTGTTGATGAACCAGAAGCAAAACGTAAGATCATCGGCCACGTGTTTGTTGATATCTTTGATGAAGAATCAAAGAAACTAAAAAATGCTAAGTGGTTAGCACAAGGTACTATCTACCCTGATGTTATCGAATCTGCAGCGTCTAAAACGGGTAAAGCACATGTGATTAAATCACACCATAACGTTGGCGGTTTGCCTGATGATATGGAAATGGGCTTGGTTGAACCATTACGTGAATTATTTAAAGATGAAGTACGTAAGATCGGTCTAGAGCTTGGCTTACCTTATAACATGCTATATCGCCACCCATTCCCAGGACCTGGTTTAGGTGTACGTGTATTAGGTGAAGTGAAGAAAGAGTACTGTGACTTACTACGTCGTGCTGATGCAATCTTTATTGAAGAGCTACATAACGCTGATCTTTACAATAAAGTATCACAAGCATTTACTGTGTTCTTACCTGTACGCTCTGTAGGCGTGATGGGCGATGGCCGTAAGTATGATTGGGTTGTATCGCTACGTGCGGTAGAAACTATCGACTTTATGACCGCGCATTGGGCCCACTTACCTTACGATTTCTTAGGTAAAGTATCAAACCGTATCATCAATGAAGTTAATGGCATCTCACGTGTTGTTTACGATATTTCTGGTAAGCCACCAGCCACGATTGAGTGGGAATAATTACGGGCTTATTAGCACGAATTGAATAATAAAAAGCACCTACGGGTGCTTTTTTTATTGTTGTAATTTAAGGCGATTGAAGGGCAAAAGCTAACAGTGGTTGTTTATTTTTGTGTATCAGCAAAAGGAGAGTAGCCCTAATAAGGGGGTAGGTAAGGGGAAGATAAATCGTAAATTTCCATAAATGTTGCAGATATGTTTTTTTATTGTTTTTAGTAAGTTTCGTATTAATGATTGGTTACAATATGTTGTGGTATATGAGTGTTATAAATAGGTCTATAACACTGTTTGTTGTGGTAATTTCATTACAATCGTTCAGCGAATATTCAGAATTTATTTGGGCGAAAAACACAATGAGATCGACTACATGTAAGTAGATCCAAACAGCAAACATAACCAGCATAAGGACATGGCATTACCATGAACGAAAAAACACTAAAGCAAGCACCACCTCCATCGACGAGTGCGATGGACAAGTTTTTAAATGGTATTGAGCGCGCAGGTAATAAAATTCCTGATCCCGCTTTACTGTTCTTTTGGGGCTTAGTCACCGTTTGGATTCTTTCGGCTGTTTTATCACAGTTTGATTTCGGTCTTGTGCACCCAGTTACTAAAGATGTGGTACAAGTGAATAACTTGCTAACGGGCGATGCCATGGCAAGCTTCTTGGCTAATATGGTGAAAAACTTCACCGGTTTTGCGCCACTAGGTATTGTTTTGGTTGCTATGTTAGGTGTTGGTGTTGCTGAAGCGTCTGGCTTTATCAATACCGGTCTGAAAAAAATGCTAAATGTCACGCCAGCTAAGCTATTAACGCCGATGCTGATTTTAGTGGCAATTGTATCGCACACTGCGGCTGATGCCGGTTATGTGTTGGTTATTCCTCTTGGTGGTATTATCTTCCACGCTGCGGGTCGTCACCCTCTAGCCGGTATTGCGGCTGCGTTTGCGGGTGTTTCTGGTGGTTTCTCTGCTAACTTTATTCCTTCTGGTATCGACCCATTATTAGCGGGCTTCACCCAAGAAGCAGCGCGCATCATGGACCCAACTTACATTGTTAACCCGTTAGCAAACCTAATGTTCACTGGTTTATCATCATTTGTTATTGTGGGTATTGGCTGGTATATCACTGATAAAGTGATTGAGCCTCGTTTACAAAAAACAGCAATTGATACTGATGCAGAAGAAGCACCAGATATGGGCTCTTTTACACCATTAGAAAGCAAAGCATTCTCATACGCTGGCTGGACAATGGTCGTTGGTATTGTGCTATTAGTTGCTGCTGTATGGCCTGAAACATCACCATTGCGTTCACCATCCGGTGAAGTGGCAGCCTTTAATGCGCCAGTAATGCAATCTATCGTACCGTTGATTTTTATTCTGTTTGTTATTCCGGGTATTATTTACGGTAAAGTTGCGGGCACATTTAAGCAAAGCGGTGATGTAATTAAAGCAATGTCGACCACAATGGCGGGCATGGCTGGCTTTATGGTAATGGTGTTCTTTATTGCTCAGTTCTTAGTTGCGTTTACCCAGTCAAACCTAGGTACATTATTAGCACTTTCTGGTGCACAGTTATTGCAACAAATGAACCTTCCTGGACAAGTAACTATCATTGGTATGATTCTACTAACAGCAAGTGTTAACTTGTTAGTGGGTTCTGCGTCTGCTAAGTGGGCATTGATTGGTCCTATCATGGTACCAATGTTAATGGCCGTAGGTATCTCGCCTGAATTAACCCAAGCGGCCTACCGTGTTGGCGACTCTGTATCTAATATTATTTCGCCAATGATGGTGTTCTTCCCATTAGTGGTTGTTTACATGCAGCGTTATGTTAAGAGCTCAGGTATTGGTACATTAGCGTCAATGATGATGCCGTACTCAATTGCAATGCTAATTGGTTGGACTATCTTCTTGTTAGTATTCTGGACGCTAGGTATTCCTCTAGGTGTTCAAGCGCCTTACACTTACAGCATGTAATTAATAGACTGTAATAACGGTAATTAGCTTTAATATAGCTAGTGTTAATACAGCGTTATCGTCAAACAATAAAAAGCCTCGAACAGTTAGACTTAGACTGGCCGAGGCTTTTTTGTGTCTTATTAAACCCTGTCTGCAAAAAAGGAGTTTAATAAAGTTAGCGGTTATTTATTGAAGTTTTCAACGTGGAAACGCAGATGCTCATCAATAAATGACGCCATAAAGTAGTAGCTGTGGTCATAACCATCTTGCATACGAACTTCAACTGGGTAGCTATTGGTTTCTGCTGCCGCAATCAGGGTTTCAGTTCGAAGTTGACCGTCATTGTAGAAGTTATCGTGCGTACCTTGATCAACTAACATTGGTAATTTGATCTCAGCAATACGCATCAATTCACTTGCATCATATTGCTTCCAGTTTTGAGTATTTGTTCCCAAGTAACCGGTAAATGCTTTTTGGCCCCAAGCGCAATTCATTGGATTAACGATAGGGCTAAATGCAGATGCAGAGCTATAACGCTTCGGATTACGCAAGGCGATCATGAGTGCACCATGTCCACCCATTGAGTGACCACTGATTGCACGCTGCTCAGTGACAGGGAAGTGTGCTTCAATCAATGTTGGCAGTTCATTTACGATGTAATCATACATATGGTAATGACGATTCCACGGCGCTTCTGTGGCATTAACATAGAAACCAGCACCTAGACCAAAATCATAAGCACCTTGTGGATCGTCGGCAACGCCTTCGCCACGTGGGCTAGTATCAGGGGCTACAATCGCAACGCCTAATTCTGCCGCCATGCGTTGTGCACCTGCTTTTTGCATAAAGTTTTCATCAGTACATGTTAGGCCTGATAACCAGTAAATAACCGGTACTTTTTGCCCTGCGGCACATTGCGGTGGCAGGTAAATAGCAAAACGCATATCACAATTAAGAACTTCTGAGCGGTGAGTATATTGCTTATGCCAGCCGCCAGCACTTTTGTTACAGCTAATATTTTCTAAAGGCATTGGATTTGGTCTCTTGTTAAAGCTGCGCAGAGTGTAGGGACTCTGCGCATTTTTTATGGCGTTATTATAGTAATGCTGAGGTATAAAAAGCTTACTTATCGAAGTGAATAACCGTACGGATACTCTTACCTTCATGTAGTAGGTCAAATGACTTGTTGATGTCGTCTAGGCCCATGTTAAATGAGATGAAATCATCAAGTTTGAATTCACCCGCCATGTAACGGTCAACGATACCTGGAAGCTCTGAACGGCCTTTAACGCCACCAAATGCAGAACCACGCCATACACGACCAGTCACTAGTTGGAATGGACGGGTAGAGATCTCTTGACCTGCACCAGCAACACCGATGATCACTGATTCGCCCCAACCTTTGTGACAACACTCAAGCGCTGAGCGCATCACGTTGACGTTACCGATACACTCAAAAGAGTAATCAACACCGCCGTCAGTCAATTCAACAATCACTTCTTGAATTGGCTTGTCGAATTTCATTGGGTTAATACATTCAGTTGCACCTAGTTTCATTGCTAGATCGAACTTACTTTCATTGATATCAATTGCAATAATACGGCTAGCTTTAGCCATAGTACCACCGATGATAGCTGCAAGACCGATACCACCAAGACCAAACACAGCGATAGTGTCGCCTTCTTTAACTTTAGCCGTGTTAAGTACTGCGCCCATACCGGTAGTTACGCCACAACCAAGAAGACAGACTTCTTCCAGTGGTGCTTCTTTGCTGATTTTAGCTAAAGAGATTTCTGGAAGTACAGTGTACTCAGAGAAAGTAGAGCAACCCATGTAATGGAAGATAGGCTGACCGTCTTTGTAGAAACGCGTGGTGCCGTCTGGCATTAAGCCTTTACCTTGGGTTTCACGTACAGCCTGACAAAGGTTAGTTTTACCAGATAGGCAGTATTTACATTTGCCACACTCAGCAGTGTAAAGAGGGATAACGTGATCGCCAACTTCAACACTTGTTACGCCTTCACCGATCATTTCAACGATACCGCCACCTTCGTGACCAAGGATCGCAGGGAAGATACCTTCTGGATCGTCGCCAGATAATGTGAATGCATCAGTGTGACATACGCCAGTTGCAACGATGCGAACTAATACTTCGCCAGCACGGGGTAACATTACATCAATTTCTTCAACAGAAAGAGGCTGTTTTGGCCCCCATGCGATAGCCGCTTTTGATTTGATAAATTTGTCAGTCATAATCTTCACTCTAGTTGTATTTATTTCTACTTCGTCAAAAGTAGATGAAAATTGGGTGAAAAGGAAAAATAATTATTTTATTGCTCCGTTTCGATGCTAGCTATTGTATTTGTTTCTTGAATAATGATAATTACCTAAAAGTGCAAATTACTTTTACACGTGTGTAATAATAAGCAGCGTAATCGTCATTTTTGCGATCGTTCATGTTAGTAATAGGTATTTAAAATGTTTCTATGGGAAGGGGTGACCGAGTTTGTTGCTGTCGCGGAAACGGAAAGTTTTACTGCAGCATCAAAACGATTAGGTATTTCGACTGCGCAAGTGAGTCGCCAAGTCAGTGCGTTAGAGAACCGACTTAATACCAAGCTATTCTACCGTACTACACGTAAGGTTTCATTAACGGAAGAAGGCAATGTTTATTATCAACATTGTCGTCAAGTATTAGACGGCCTTGAAGATGCTGAGCGTGCAATCAGTAATTTACGCGGTAAGCCACAAGGGTTGATCAAATTAACTGCACCGGTGACTTATGGCGAAAAATACATTATGCCGTTGGTTAATGATTTTATGCTGCAATACCCTGAAGTGGAAGTAACGATTGATTTAACTAACCGTCAAGTTGATTTAGTGGAAGGCAGTTTTGATCTCGCAATTCGTTTAGGGCGTTTGACCAGCTCATCAATGATGGCGAAGCGTTTAACCAGCCGCACCATGTATGTTTGTGCTTCACCCGCTTATTTACAGAAATTTGGTATTCCACATTCATTATCTGAATTACGTCAGCATAATTGCTTGATTGGTAACTACGATCACTGGCGCTTCCAAGAATCAGGTAAAGAAAAAAGTATTCGTGTTAGCGGTACCCTTAATTGTAATAGTGGTTATGGTTTACGTGATGCGGTGATTAAAGGGATCGGCTTAGCGCAATTACCTGACTATTATATAGATAAGGATTTAGAATCAGGGGCTATTGTTCCTATTTTAACGAATTACCAAGAGCCTGATGAAGGCATTTGGGCGCTTTACCCGCATAACCGTCATTTATCACCTAAAGTGAGAATGTTGGTGGATTACCTTGCAGAGCAATTACCTCACATTAGCCATTATGATTTGTAAGTACTTATACGGATGTTAAATAAAGAATTAGATGCTGAGGATTCAGCAGTAACAGACGATGTTTTTATGCGTCGTGCAATGGAATTAGCCGCTCTAGCTGAAGCTGAAGGCGAAGTGCCTGTTGGTGCGGTAGTGGTACATGATGGCGTGATCATTGGCGAAGGCTGGAATCGCTCTATTGGTCATCATGATGCGACCGCCCATGCTGAAATGATGGCATTACGTCAAGCAGGACAAATGCTACAAAACTACCGTCTTATTGATACGACATTGTATGTCACTTTAGAGCCGTGTCCGATGTGCGCTGGGGCTATTGTTCATAGTCGTGTTGGAAAAGTGGTGTTTGGTGCTCATGATGCTAAAACTGGAGCGGCGGGCAGTGTTATGAATTTGCTTAGTTATGAAGGTGTTAATCATCATGTGCTATTTCAGGGTGATGTATTAGCAACGGAATGCCGAGCGCAGTTACAAGCTTTTTTTAAGCGCCGTCGTGCCGAGAAAAAAGCGGCTAAATTATTAGCAAGGCAACAGCAACATGATGATTGAGTTCAGTTAAATCGAATAAGCTTGGTGGTGATTTATTATTAGATAAATGATTCCAAGCTTATTAGCTAATAGCTTGGGCTGCTATGTTCTGCCGTTGCCGTCAGAATACAACTGCGCTGACGCCATAGAATTTTTTTACGGATATTACTACTTAGACGTTTGCGACGTGTTGCTGCGGTTGTGAGGTGTTTAGCAATGCGCGGTGTTTTTGATCTTAATTTGATAACTTTCATGGTTCCATCCATAGCGTTGACATAACGGTCAAAGCATTCTTCAGCAAATAAGATATCGCTGACGCCGTTAATAATGTCATTGTTGATACAATGTATTTATTATGCATAACAATGCATCTTTTGATAGTGATCTTTATAGGTTCATCATCAAACGTTGATCAAACTCTCATTGTGTAAAAAATGAGTCGATTATTCTAAATCGACGTCGATAAATACGATTAAATCACTATCTCTGATTCAGAAGAGTGCATGATTACTCAACGATGATAGATGGTGGTGATGGCGTTGGTGTAATCGTTTGTAGGCCATCAACAATTTTTAAATTATCACTTTCAAATTGACGACTATGAGCCCGTTCATAACCAATAATACTTTGGTAGTAACGTCGAATCCCTTCAACATAATTCAGTGCTTCATTGCCACGTGCATAACCATAACGTGATTGAATATAATATTTACGTTGACCTAATAATGGTAAGCGTTGCTTAACATCGACCCAAGTATCAGGATTTCCTCCTTGTGCTTTGGTGAGTCGACGAGCGTCCATTAAATGTCCAAAGCCAACATTATAAGAAGCGAGCGCAAACCAGACTTTTTCATGTTCTTCGACACTGTCAGGGACGCGGGCGATCATCTTTCGCAGGTACTCACTGCCGCCACGAATGCTTTGTTCAGGATCTAAACGGTTAGTGACCCCTACTGATTCTGCCGTCGGTAAGGTGAGCATCATCATGCCACGGACACCCGTTGGTGATATTGCCTGTGGATCCCAATGTGATTCTTGATAAGAAAGCGCGGCTAATAAACGCCAATCAAAGCCATTAGCATATTGTTTAAATAAGGCTTCCCACTGGGGTAAGGTGGTATTAACTGCGCGTAAAAAAGCACGAGTATCAACATAATCAAATTGATCGATATGACCGAAATATTTCTCTTCCAGCAGCGTCATGGTGCCGTTTTTCTTCATCTGTCCAAAAAATTCAATCATTAATGCATACAAACTGTCGTTACCACTTTGTTTTACAAACCAGCTTACTGGCTCGTCTTGTGTCAGTTCAAGAGCGATAGCAATATCAGGATGAATACGTTGCAATAACGCCACGTCAACAGAATCGGCAACGGTATAATCAAGTTCACCTGTCGCGACTTTAATTAATAGATCGTTAATGTCTGATTCTGGAATTGATTGCCATTTCAAGGTTGGGTGAGTGGTACGAATAAGCTTTAATTTTTGTTCATGACTTGAGCCTTTGACAACAGCTAAGCGTTTATTATTTTGAGCTAATTCATCAAGATTACGCGGTCGACGTTGGCCTTTTTTATACACCACGATTTGGCTAGCGTAATAATACGCTGGTGCGGGATGATAGCCTTGAAGACGATCGGGCGTCACTGTAAGCCCTGCGGCAATAATATCAATATCGCCGCGTTCTAATGCGGGAAATAATTCAGAGAGGGTAAACATCGCTGTGATCTCAAGTTTAACCCCGAGCTTTTTAGCAAAGGTCTGTGCCAGTTCATAATCTAGCCCGGTTGGACCTTCTGCGCCGATATAATAAGACAGTTGATTATTTAACGTTCCTACTCGTAATACACCACTATCTTGAATTTTCTCAAGGCTGGTGGGCGTGTTCTCTTGCCATTGACAGCCATTGGTTAATATCGCAAGTAACAGCAGACTTATAAAACGACGAAGTAGAGTGAACAACTGAATATTTATCAACTAAGCGGACCTAATCTGAACATTAATGTTCTTTATATCAAACCCTGTTAATTGCGCAAAGTTGAACTGTTCAGTTAATGATCATAATTTAGAGATCGGAATGGATTAAGGGACATTATCCTATTTCACGGTTAAAAAATGACCCAAAAATAAGATGGAATAGTGTTTTTTTGATATTTTGATTAAGATTGAAAAAAAAACACGCAAACGGTTGCGTCAGGTGTTACGTCACAAATTTTTTTCCCTTATACTAGGCACTCGTGAATAACGTTGTGATAGTTAAGCAGTGAATAGTCTTGTACTAGGTGCTATTGAGATAAGTTTCTACGGTTTGAAATTTACCTCAATATCACTTTTTTTAATCTGCTAATCGAGAGACCTTTGCACATGGAAATTTTGCGTGGTTCACCCGCTTTGTCTGAGTTTCGCGTTAATAAGTTACTTGAGCGTTGTCATGAGTTAGATCTGCCAATTACTCATATCTATGCTGAGTTTGCCCATTTTGCTGATGTGGTGACAACGCTAACCGCTGATGAACAAGCTAAACTTACCCGTCTACTCACATACGGTCCAACGATTGCAGAGCACGAGCCTAAAGGTTTATTGCTACTTGTTACTCCTCGTCCTGGCACGATTTCTCCTTGGTCTTCAAAATCGACCGATATTGCACGTAATTGTGGTTTAACAACGATTAAACGTCTTGAGCGTGGTACAGCATATTATGTTGAATCATCATTACCACTTACTGCAGCACAATTGGATGACTTAAAAGCGCTACTTCATGATCGGATGATGGAAGTGGTGACCGATAATGTTGAAGCCGCGGGCGCATTATTTATACAAGCACAACCGGCAGCAGTGAAAAGTGTTGATATTCTAACGGGTGGCCGTCAAGCATTAGAGCAAGCGAATCTCACCTTAGGCCTTGCATTGGCTGAAGATGAAATTGATTACTTGGTTGAAAATTTTACCAAGCTTGAGCGTAATCCCAATGACATTGAATTAATGATGTTTGCTCAGGCGAACTCAGAGCATTGCCGTCATAAGATCTTTAATGCCGATTGGACGATTGATGGTGTCGATCAACCAAAATCATTATTTAAAATGATCAAAAACACCTATGAGCATAACCATGAGCACGTGTTGTCTGCTTATAAAGACAATGCTGCGGTTATGGAAGGGTCTCACGTTGGGCGTTTTTTCCCTGATCCACAATCACGTCAATATACTTATCATCAAGAAGATACCCATATTTTGATGAAAGTTGAAACCCATAATCACCCAACAGCAATTTCACCGTGGCCGGGTGCAGCAACAGGCTCTGGCGGTGAAATTCGTGATGAGGGCGCAACCGGTATTGGCGGCAAACCCAAAGCGGGTTTAGTTGGTTTTACTGTATCAAACTTGCGTGTGCCTGGTTTTGAACAGCCGTGGGAAACCGATTTTGGTAAACCAGATCGTATCGTGACAGCACTTGATATCATGTTAGAAGGCCCACTGGGTGGCGCGGCATTTAATAACGAATTTGGTCGTCCTAATCTACTGGGTTATTTCCGTACTTACGAAGAAAAAGTCACTTCTCACGCTGGTGAAGAAATCCGTGGTTATCATAAGCCAATTATGATTGCGGGTGGCATGGGTAATATTCGTGCTGATCATGTGCAGAAAAAAGAAATACCTGTTGGCGCCAAGTTAATTGTGCTTGGCGGCCCAGCAATGAACATTGGTCTTGGTGGTGGTGCGGCGTCATCAATGGCATCAGGACAATCAGCAGAAGATTTAGATTTTGCTTCAGTGCAGCGTGAAAACCCAGAAATGGAACGTCGTTGTCAGGAAGTGATCGATGGTTGTTGGCAGATGGGCGATGACAACCCAATAGCTTTTATTCACGATGTAGGCGCGGGTGGTATTTCTAACGCTTTACCTGAATTAGTTAACGATGGTGAGCGTGGTGGTAAATTTCAATTACGTGATGTGCCTAATGATGAACCAGGCATGAGCCCACTTGAGATTTGGTGTAATGAATCACAAGAGCGTTATGTATTAGCAATTGCGCCTGAAAATATGGCTACGTTTGATGCTATTTGTCAGCGTGAGCGTGCCCCTTATGCGGTGGTGGGTGAAGCCACAGCTGAGCGTCATTTAAGCCTTGAAGATAGTCATTTTGATAACACCCCGATTGATATGCCAATGGATATTTTATTGGGTAAAGCGCCGAAGATGCACCGTGATGCACAAACGCTGACAGTAGTTGGGCTGCCGCTTGATCGCAGTGAGATCACCATTGAAGCTGCAACGCAACGTGTTTTACGTCTGCCTGCCGTCGCAGAAAAAACGTTTCTAATCACCATTGGTGATCGTAGTGTGACAGGCCTAGTTGCACGTGATCAAATGGTCGGTCCTTGGCAGGTGCCAGTGGCTAACTGTGCAGTAACAGCGGCAAGCTATGATAGTTACCACGGCGAAGCGATGTCGATGGGCGAGCGTACGCCTGTTGCGCTGCTTAACTTTGGTGCTTCTGCGCGTTTAGCGGTTGGTGAAGCAATTACTAATATTGCAGGTACTGATATCGGCGATATGAAGCGGATTAACTTATCGGCTAACTGGATGTCACCAGCAGGCCATCCCGGTGAAGATGCTGGTCTATATGAAGCAGTAAAAGCCATTGGTGAAGAGTTATGCCCAGCATTAGGGTTAACGATTCCTGTGGGTAAAGATTCAATGTCAATGAAAACTAAGTGGCAGCAAAATGGTGAGGAAAAAGAAGTCACATCACCATTGTCATTAGTGATCACTGCTTTTGGTCGCGTTGAAGATGTTCGTAAAACAGTGACACCGCAATTACGCACTGATAAAGGCGCATCAAGCTTATTGCTGGTGGATCTTGGTTGTGGTCAAAACCGTCTTGGTGCGACCGCTTTAGCACAAGTTTATAAGCAGTTAGGTGATAAAGCCGCTGATGTTGATAGCCCTGAATTATTAAAAGGCTTCTTTAATGCGATGCAAACCTTAGTGCGTGACGAGAAGCTATTGGCTTATCATGATCGTGGTGATGGTGGTTTATATGTCACTTTAGCTGAAATGGCATTTGCAGGTCACACTGGTATTGAAGTTGATATTAATACCACTACAACGGATGCATGTGATGATGTGCTAGCAGCGTTATTTAGTGAAGAGCTAGGTGCTGTGATTCAAGTGCGTAGTGATGATGTTGAAGCCGTACAAGCGGTATTAGCGGCAAATGGTTTAGCAGCATGCAGCCATATTATTGGTACTGTAATAGATGAAGACACAGTCCGTATTTGGAATGGTAATGATTTAGTTCTTGAACAGAATCGCACTGAATTACGTGCAATCTGGGCTGAAACCACGTATCAAATGCAAGCGATGCGTGATAATCCAGCCGGAGCATTACAAGAATTTGAAGCCAAGAAAGATACGCAAGATCCAGGCTTACATACTCAGTTAACATTTGATATTAATGAAGATGTTGCAGCGCCATTTATTGCACCAGCGATTAATTTTGGTGCGAAACCACAGATGGCAATTCTACGTGAGCAAGGTGTTAACTCTCACGTTGAAATGGCGGCTGCGTTTGATCGTGCAGGCTTTGAAGCGAAAGATGTTCACATGAGTGATATTCTTAGCGGTAAGGTACAACTTGATGGCTTTAATGGTTTAGTGGCGTGTGGTGGCTTCTCTTACGGTGACGTATTAGGCGCGGGTGAAGGCTGGGCAAAATCAGTGTTATTTAACAATATTGCCCGTGACCAATTTGCTGCATTCTTTACTCGTTCAGATACTTTGGCATTAGGGGTGTGTAATGGTTGCCAGATGATGTCTAATCTGCACGAGCTGATTCCAGGTGCTGATTTATGGCCGCGTTTTGTGCGTAACGAATCAGAACGTTTTGAAGCGCGCTTTAGTTTAGTTGAAGTACAAAAGAGTGATTCATTGTTCTTTAATGAAATGGCAGGTTCACGGATGCCAATCGCAGTTTCACATGGCGAAGGTCGAGTTGAAGTACGTAATGGCGAGCATTTGGCGGCGATTGAGCAGTCAGGCACGATTGCGCTGCGTTATCTTGATAACTACGGCAATGTTACTCAAAATTACCCAGCTAACCCTAATGGTTCGCCAAACGGTATTACAGGTTTAACCACGCAAGATGGACGAGTCACGATTATGATGCCGCACCCAGAGCGAGTATTCCGCACCGTGGCTAACTCTTGGCACCCAGATGATTGGAGTGAAAACAGTCCTTGGATGCGAATGTTCCGTAATGCGCGGGTTAACCTAGGCTAATAGATACATTCATTAAACATATAGAAGCTGTCATTTATTGGCAGCTTTTTTTATACTGTAACTGTGACACTTATAAATTTAAATATGAAGTTGATATTGATCACATTAACCGGGAAAGAACATTGGGATAATTAACGTAACGAATACGTAAAAATGACCACGGCGTCGTTACAAGGATGAAACAATGGGATGGGATGTTCCCAGTAGTTACCGTCTAATCGGTGCAACTAAATTACTTGCAGTGTTAGTTGTTATTGGTCTTATTCAACATTTTGATATGATCATTCAAGCCTTACGCTTTGATTTACTTAGCATGGTACCGATGAGTGTCACTATATTGGTATTGATCTCAGGAATACTTGCTTGTATTGGATTATTTCGAGGTAAGAAATGGGGGTTTATACCACTTTATTTTTACATTCCGGCTGCAACGTTATTTCTTCAAGTGAGTTTAATTCCTTTTATTCCTAATATTTTTCCGGTTAAACATCATGATATTGTTATTATGGTGATCAATGGCTTGGTATTACTGTACTCCGTGTCGCTACTTTTGCGACGAATGGAGACTAATTACATTAAAGAATATTAAATGGTATTAAATTACTGCATTGAATCTGTGATAATAGCTTTAATTTAATCAAGTCGGTGTTCGTAATCACGATCCCGATCTTCTGCTCAGCAAAGGATGATGATAATGAAAAAAATTGAAGCCATTATTAAGCCATTTAAACTTGATGATGTTCGCGAAGCGTTAGCGGAAGTGGGTATCACAGGCATGACAGTGTCAGAAGTCAAAGGATTTGGTCGTCAAAAAGGCCATACTGAGCTTTATCGTGGTGCCGAATACATGGTTGATTTTTTACCTAAAGTGAAAATTGAAATTGTAGTGACTGATGAAGTTGCAGAGCAATGTATCGACACCATCGTAGAAACAGCCCAAACAGGTAAAATTGGCGATGGTAAAATCTTCATGTTTGATATTGAGCGTGTGGTACGTATTCGTACCGGCGAAGAAGATGAAGATGCTATTTAATTTGTGATGGTTAATCATGATGAAACATCAAGAGGAGTTGCCACAGTGCAGCTCCTTTTTTATGGCTGTATTTTATGTCAATAAATAACCATTGAATCATGACGTCAATTTAGTAACTGATTACTGTTACAACAAAGAAAACCACATTTAGGACTTTCTGATTTAGATCAATTTATGTAATATAGACTACAGATAAGAAATGAAAACGGAAACGATTGCGCCCGCGTGGCGTCTAGGTTTGTGACTTTTCGTTTATCACTAAAAATAGTATAAAACTTTGCCGAGTCAGGAGATACAGATGCTAAAGCGCGATATGAATATTGCTGATTATGATGCGGAACTATTTGCAGCTATTCAGGAAGAAACAGCCCGTCAGGAAGAACACATCGAGTTGATTGCTTCTGAAAACTACACCAGCCCACGTGTAATGGAAGCACAAGGTTCTCAGCTAACAAATAAATATGCTGAAGGTTATCCTGGTAAGCGTTACTACGGTGGTTGTGAGTTTGTCGATAAAGCTGAGCAACTTGCGATTGACCGTGCGTGTCAGCTATTTGGTGCAGAATACGCGAACGTTCAGCCACACTCTGGCTCTCAAGCCAATAATGCGGTTTACATGGCATTATTGAATGCGGGTGATACGGTATTAGGCATGAGTTTGGCACACGGTGGTCACTTAACGCACGGCTCACCTGTAAACTTCTCGGGTAAGTTATACAACATCATTCCTTACGGTATCGATGAAAATGGTCAAATTGACTACCAAGAAATGGAAGCATTAGCGTTAGAGCATAAACCAAAAATGATCATTGGTGGCTTCTCGGCTTACTCGCAAGTGGTTGATTGGGCAAGAATGCGTGAAATCGCTGATAAAATTGGCGCTTACTTATTCGTTGATATGGCACACGTTGCGGGCTTAATTGCGGCCGGTGTTTATCCAAACCCTGTGCCTCATGCACATGTTGTTACTACAACAACCCATAAAACATTAGCTGGCCCTCGTGGTGGTTTGATTTTGTCAAACGAAGGCGAAGATCTTTACAAAAAGCTTAACTCTGCTGTTTTCCCAGGTGGTCAGGGCGGCCCGTTAATGCATGTTATCGCAGCGAAAGCGGTGGCCTTTAAAGAAGCGATGGAACCTGAGTTTAAAGTTTACCAAGCAAATGTGGTTGTGAACGCTAAAGCAATGGTAGCTGAATTTATTAAGCGCGGTTATAACATCGTTTCTGGTAGTACAGAAAACCATTTATTCCTTGTTGATTTAATTGATAAAGGTATCACTGGTAAAGAAGCAGATGCAGCATTGGGTGCTGCAAATATCACTGTTAACAAAAACAGTGTACCCAATGATCCACGTAGCCCATTTGTAACTTCAGGCATTCGCGTAGGTACACCATCAATTACTCGTCGTGGTTTTGATGCCGATGATGCACGTCAACTTGCAGGCTGGATGTGTGATGTTTTAGATAACATCAATGATGCTGCTGTTATTGAAGCGACTAAAGAGAAAGTGCTTGAAATTTGTAAGCGTCTTCCCGTTTACGCATAATTTAGTCATGATACGGTATTAAATACCTATTATTGCATATCAAGATAAGGCTTGCCTGTTTAGAGGTAAGCCTTTTTTGTTGTCTAAATAACATAAAATGTACCATTATTGATGATAATTGTTACTTTTAAGGCTATTTATTATAAAAAAGGAAGGGGATAGTCTCATTAAAGTGATGAAATGAGTTACACTGAGTCGATTGAATGTAGGAGGCTAAATGCATTGTCCTTTTTGCGGTGCAAATGACACCAAAGTAATCGATTCTCGATTGGTTGCAGATGGCCACCAAGTGCGCCGACGTCGCCAATGTTTAGCGTGCAATGAACGCTATACTACGTTTGAAACGGCAGAACTTGTGATGCCTCGCGTAGTAAAAACGAATGGCAACCGTGATCCGTTTAATGAAGAAAAATTACGCGGTGGTATTCAACGTGCGCTAGAAAAGCGTCCCGTGAGTACTGACGACATTGAACGTGCGGTAAATAGTATAAAATCTTGTCTTCGAGCAACCGGTGAACGTGAAGTACCATCTGAGATGATAGGTAATTTAGTGATGGAAGCTTTAAAAGAATTGGATAAAGTCGCTTATATCCGCTTTGCTTCTGTTTATCGTAGTTTTGAAGATATCCGTGAGTTTGGTGAAGAAATCGCTAAGCTGGAACGTTAAAACAAATAATCGTTAAGACCAACAATAATGACACACACTGATCAACAAATGATGTCGCGAGCAATAGTACTGGCTCAGCGCGGTCGTTATACCACAGCACCTAACCCTAAGGTAGGATGCGTGATTGTAAATAATGGCGACATTGTTGGTGAAGGGTATCATTATCAAGCAGGACAACCCCATGCTGAAGTGTTTGCATTACGGCAGGCACAACAACGTGCTCAAGGGGCGACCGTCTATGTTACCTTAGAACCATGTTCTCATTATGGTCGAACGCCGCCCTGTGCTGAAGCATTAATTAATGCCAATGTGGCACGGGTTGTGTGTGCGATGGTGGATCCTAATCCTGCTGTTGCTGGGCGGGGTATTGCATTGTTGCAAGCGGCAGGTATTCAAGTCGATATTGGTATTTTAGCTTTGCAAGCACAAGCATTGAATCCTGGCTTTATTAAACAAATGACCCATCAAATGCCCTATGTTGAGCTCAAACTTGCCGCGAGTTTAGATGGGCGAACTGCGTTAGCAAATGGGGCCAGTAAATGGATCACTGGCCCTAAAGCGCGATCGGATGTTCAACAATTTCGTGCCTGTGCTGGGGCTATTTTGTCGACCAGTGCGACGGTTATTGCTGACGATCCTTCACTTAATGTACGCTGGAATGAGCTTGATGCATCTGTTCAGCAACAATACCCTCAGTCAGCGTTACGCCAGCCTATGCGGGTTATTATTGATAGTCAGAATAGATTGACGCCTGAATATCAACTTTTCAATTTACCCGGAGAAACCATTCTTGCTCGTACTATGCTCGGTACTGAAGCGTGGCCCGATTCCGTGCAGCAATGGAAAATTCCAACTCAACCCAACAGTAACCAACTTGATCTGGTGGCTTTATTGTCGCGGTTAGCCGACTATGGCATTAATCATATTTGGGTTGAAGCGGGGGCTAGTTTGGCAGGAGCATTATTGCAACAGCAATTGGTTGATAGTTTGATTTTATATCAAGCCCCTAAACTAATGGGCAGTGATAGCCGTGGCTTGATTGATATCACCGGATTAACATCAATGACACAAACACCACTGTTAACCATTACTGATGTGGGGTTGGTTGGTGATGATATTCGTATTATAGCAACAGTACAAAATAATAAATAAAATAGTGAAATTAAGGGTTTATCATGTTCACTGGAATTATAGAAGCTGTCGGTAAAATATCAGCCATGACACCAAAAGGTGCTGATGTTTCTGTTACTGTTGATTCAGGATCGCTAGATTTATCAGATGTTAAATTAGGCGATAGTATTGCGACTAACGGTGTTTGCCTTACCGTCGTTAAATTAACGGGTAAAGGTTATGTTGCTGATCTTTCATTGGAAACATTAAACCGTACTGCTTTTGTGAATTATAAAGCAGGCCAAGTGGTTAATTTAGAAAAAGCGATGTTGGCAACGACGCGTTTTGGTGGTCATATGGTTTCAGGCCACGTTGATGCTGTTGCTGAAGTGATTGAGCGTCAACATATTGGTCGTGCGATTGAATTTTGGATTAAAGTGCCACCGCAACTTGCTAAGTATATTTCAGAGAAAGGCTCTGTGGCTGTTGATGGCATTAGCTTGACCGTTAATGCTGTGCGTGGTGACGAATTTAAGTTAACGATTGTGCCACATACTGCGGCTGAAACTACGATGGCTGATTTCCATGTTGGTCGAAAAATTAACCTTGAGGTTGATGTTATCGCGCGCTACCTTGAGCGATTAATGCTCGGTGATAAAGCGGCGGAAAAGCAATCTCAAGTAACAATGGATTTATTGGCGAGAACTGGGTTTCTCGGTTAAGCATTGCTTTATGCTCAATAAAGCAACATAAGATTAAGGGTAGTATTATGATAAGTAGTGCAAAAGAAATCATTGATGATATTCGCCAAGGAAAAATGGTTATCCTGATGGATGATGAAGATCGTGAAAATGAAGGTGATCTTATTATTGCATCACAACATATCACCCCTGAAGCGATTAACTTCATGGCGACAAATGGCCGTGGCTTAATTTGTTTAACATTAAGCAAAACCCGTTGTCAGAAATTAG
This sequence comes from Photobacterium piscicola, assembly GCF_046058925.1. NCBI lineage: Bacteria > Pseudomonadati > Pseudomonadota > Gammaproteobacteria > Vibrionales > Vibrionaceae > Photobacterium > Photobacterium piscicola. The sequence goes on along the minus strand of NZ_CP175534.1, from coordinate 2,690,034 downwards.
GCTTACCGTTAATGGTTCAAGATAACACTGAACAATTTGGAACGCCTTTTACTATCTCTATTGAAGCTGCAACGGGTGTTACAACGGGTATTTCAGCGGCAGACCGTTCTCGCACAGTGCAAGCTGCTGTGGCTGCTGATGCAACCGCGGCTGATATTGTTATGCCTGGTCATATCTTCCCATTAATGGCGCAAGAAGGCGGTGTACTTACACGAGCTGGACACACTGAAGCAGGTTGTGATGTTGCACGTCTTGCTGGTCTTGAGCCTTCAAGTGTTATTGTTGAAATTCTAAATGATGACGGCACCATGGCGCGCCGTCCTCAATTAGAAGTATTTGCTGAAAAACATGGCCTAAAATTAGGCACGATTGCTGATCTTATTGAATATCGTAATTTGCATGAAACGACGATTGAGCGTGTCGGCGAGTGTAAGCTTAATACCGAGTTTGGTGAGTTTGATATGATCACGTATCGCGATAAAATCGACGATCAAGTTCATTATGCGCTGCGTAAAGGCGACGTTGAAGCCAATGCACCTACGTTAGTACGTGTGCATTTACAAGATACCTTTAAAGATATTCTTCAATCAGGTGCGACTCAGTGGACATTGCCAGCGGCAATGCAGCGTATTAGTGCTGAAAATGGTGTACTCGTCGTGTTGAGTAAACAAGAGTCAACCGATAGTATTATCAATAAAGTGAAAAATATTGCAGCTGAAAATGAAGGTCGCCCACAAGTAAAGGCGAATCCATACAATCCTTCACGCCAAGTAGGTATCGGTTCGCAAATTTTATCTGATTTAGGTATTGGTAAAATGCGCTTATTGTCATCAAGTACACAACGTTACCATTCATTATCAGGCTTTGGCCTTGAAGTGGTTGAATATATTTGCGAATAATAGCGTATTGTATTTGCTGAGATGAATTCACGGAGCATTATTATTATTGATAATGCACACTTATTGGTTGGTTCTACAACGAATAAGCAATAAATATTAACAAATCCACTGAAACCGACGGTTGTGCGTAGCAGACATATCGTAAAGTGTGTTAGACTCCCGCGGTTTCTCAAACTGGAAAGACATAGTCACAGGAAGGCCCATGAAGGTAATTGAAGGCGCCATCGCGGCACCAAACGCAAAAATTGCTATCGTAATTGCACGCTTTAATAGCTTTATTAACGAAAGTTTACTTTCAGGTGCATTAGATGCGCTGAAACGTCAAGGTCAGGTTAGTGAAGATAATATCACTGTTGTTCGTTGCCCTGGTGCTTATGAACTACCGCTTGTTGCCCAGCAAGTCGCGAAGAGTGATCGCTATGATGCTATCGTAGCTTTAGGCTCTGTTATTCGTGGTGGAACACCTCATTTTGACTATGTTGCCGGTGAGTGTAATAAAGGTCTAGCACAAGTAGCACTAGAGTATAATACTCCAGTAGCTTTTGGTGTGTTGACTGTTGACTCTATAGAACAAGCCATTGAGCGTGCCGGTACCAAGGCTGGTAATAAAGGGGCAGAGGCTGCACTAAGCGCGCTCGAAATGGTAAATGTCCTGTCCCAAATCGAATCCTAATGGGGGTTACTGTGAAACCAGCCGCGCGTCGTAATGCACGTCAATTTGCTGTACAAGCAATTTATTCTTGGCAACTTACTAAAGGTAATGTTGCGGATATTGAGCAATATTTCCTTTCAGGCGATAAGTTTGAAGAAGAAGAACATCAAGCTGATGCGCCTGTGTGTAAAGCGCCTGAGACTGATGTTAGCTACTTCCGTGATTTATTTGCAGGTGTTGTATTAAGCCATCAAGAACTTGATAGCAAAATGCGCCCATACTTGTCTCGTCCACTTCAGGATCTAGACCAGATGGAACTTGCTTTACTTCGTCTTGCAATGTACGAAATGGTTAAGCGTGAAGACGTACCATTTAAAGTTGTGATCAACGAAGCCATCGAATTAGCAAAACTTTTCGGTGCTGAAGATAGCCACAAATTCGTCAATGGTGTGTTAGATAAAGCTGCACCATCTTTACGTAAAAAAGATAAATAATTTTTTACGTTAAGTACGATGAAAGAAGTCAGCTTATTAGCTGGCTTTTTTTTTATTAAAGGAATAGAAAATCATGGCAAAAAGTGAATTTGATATCATCAAACAGTATTTCGCACACCAACAACAGCAGCGTGATGATGTTGTGTTAGCGATCGGAGATGATTGTGCGCTAGTGGATGTTCCCGCCAATTACCATGTTGCAGTAAGCACCGATTCATTAGTTGCAGGCACACACTTTTTAGCTGATGCCGATCCTGCGTTAGTGGCTTATAAAGCATTAGCATCTAATATCAGTGATTTAGCTGCAATGGGAGCCACGCCTGCATGGGTATCCTTAGCGTTAACATTACCGACAATTGATGAAGCGTGGTTAGCGCCTTTTTGCCATAGTTTTTTTGAACTTGCTAATCGATATAATATTCAATTAATTGGTGGCGATACCACTAAAGGCCCGTTAAGTATTACCTTAACCGTACAAGGTCTCGTGCCCCAAGGCCAGGCATTAACCCGTGGTGGCGCACAAGTGGGTGATGATATTTATGTAACAGGTAACCTGGGTGATAGCGCTGCAGGGCTTGCTTTGATATTAAATCAGTCTCAATGTGAACCATCTCTCGCGGCAGTGCTTGTTGAACGCCATTTCAAAGCACAACCTCGAGTGAATGTGGGTGAGGCTTTACGTGGTATTGCATCGGCGGCATTGGATATCTCTGATGGCGTGATTGCGGATGTAAAACATATTGGTGACCGATCTCAAGTTGCGATTGAGATTGATGTCGAAAAATTACCAGTATCTGCTGATTTACTGACATTCTGTAATGGTGATCGTCAACAAGCGCAACAGTTAGCTTTAACCAGTGGTGAAGAATATGAACTTTGCTTTACTGTTTCAAAAGCTAATCGAGATGCATTAGCGATGGCTTTAGCGCATACTAATGTTAAATATAGCTGTATTGGTCAAGTGACTACGGGTCGTGGCTTATCGTTATTACAGTTAGGTAAGCCATTGAGTTGGAAATTATCCGGTTGGGATCATTTTGGTGTAACAAATAATTAGGGTATTAACGTGAGTACAAATCCAAAAGATTTATTAAAAATGAATAATCCTTGGCACTTATTAGCCACAGGATTTGGCAGTGGTTTAGCAAAATATATTCCTGGTACGATGGGAACGCTGGCCGCCATTCCGTTATACCTTGTTCTTGCTCAATTGCCTTTTGGTTGGTATTTAGTGGCGGTTTTGGTTGCCGCTCTGATCGGGATCCGTATTTGTCATATTACCTCTACTGACATGAAGGTGCATGATCATGGCAGTATTGTGTGGGATGAGTTCGTTGGTTTTTGGATCACGATGGCTGTTGCACCAACCGTATCATGGCAGTGGATATTAGCAGGTTTTATTCTATTCCGCTTTTTTGACATGTTAAAGCCATGGCCGATTAGCTGGTTAGATAAACATGTCGAAGGTGGCTTTGGGATCATGATTGATGATGTGTTAGCTGGCTTTATGGCAATGATTTCGTTGTGGTTTGTTGGTTACTGGCTAGGTTTCTAAGTTTGAGTTTAACGAACAAACAATAAAAAAGCCATGAAGAGTATGCTTCATGGCTTTTTTGATTGCTGTAAGTGTAAATTAATGCTTATTTAGCAAGATATTCAACAATTTGTTTTTCAATGCCAACACCATCGATTTCTAACATATGGTGTAATTCAGCTTGCGTCCCTTGTTCGATGAATCGATCGGGCAGACCAATGTTTAATACTGGTTTCATGCATTTTTGCTGCATTAAGAACTCAATAACACCGCTACCTGCACCGCCAGCAATCACATTTTCTTCAACAGTAACTAGCACATCATGATTCGCTGCTAGTTCAAGAATTAATGCTTCATCAAGCGGTTTCACAAAACGCATATCGGCAACGGTTGCATTTAAGTTTTCAGCTGCATCCAAGCTATAACCCAGCATGGCGCCAAAGTTTAAAATGGCCACTTTCTCACCGTGACGGCGAACAATGCCTTTACCAATTTCCAGTGCTGTCATGGTAGTTTCAACTTCAGTGCCTAGACCACAACCGCGTGGATAGCGTACAGCACTCGGACCTTGATGTTGATGGCCGGTATAGAGCATTTGACGGCATTCATTTTCATCGCTTGGCGCCATGATCACCATGTTCGGAATACAGCGCATAAAGCTAATATCAAATGCACCTTGATGGGTTTGACCATCAGCGCCAACTAAACCTGCACGATCGATCGCAAACATGACAGGTAAGTTCATAATAGCAACATCATGAATCAATTGATCATAGCCACGTTGCAAGAAGGTAGAGTAAATTGCTACAACAGGGTGATAACCACCAATTGCCATACCGCTTGCAAGTGTTACTGCGTGCTGTTCTGCAATAGCAACATCAAAATATTGGTCTGGGTATTCTTTTGAAAAGCGTACCATGCCAGAACCTTCACGCATGGCGGGGGTAATTGCCATCAGTTTGTCGTCAACTGCCGCCATATCACATAGCCAATCACCAAAGATTTTAGAAAAAGTTGGGCTGGTATTTTTTGCTTTTGGCAGTGGTTTTTCACTTAGATCAAATTTTGGAACCGCATGATAATTGATTGGGTCGGCTTCTGCTGGCGCATAACCTTTGCCTTTTTTAGTCATGATATGCAGAAATTGCGGTCCTTTAAGATGACGCATATTCTTGAGTGTTTTAACTAACTCATCAATATCATGGCCATCAATTGGACCAATGTAATTAAAGCCAAGTTCTTCAAACATCGTGCTTGGCACAACCATGCCTTTAATGTGTTCTTCTGCACGTTTAACGATTTCTTTAATTGGTGGTGCATTTGAGAGTACTTTTTTACCGCCTTCACGAATGGAAGCGTAAAAGTTACCTGCCAACAAATGTGCTAAGTGGTTACTTAAACCACCCACATTTTCAGAAATCGACATTTCATTATCATTAAGAATGACTAACATATCGCTATGTATATCACCGGCATGGTTCATGGCTTCAAATGCCATGCCTGCCGTAATCGCGCCATCACCAATAATGCTGACAACTTTACGATCAAGGCCTTCTTTCTCAGCCGCAATCGCCATGCCTAAACCAGCACTGATTGATGTTGATGAGTGGCCGACAGATAAGACATCGTATTCACTTTCATCACGCCAAGGAAAAGGATGTAATCCACCTTTTTGGCGAATGGTCGACATTTGATCGCGACGGCCCGTTAAAATTTTATGCGGGTAAGCCTGATGGCCAACATCCCAGATTACATGGTCAAACGGAGTATTATAGACATAGTGAAGCGCAACGGTAAGCTCAACTGTACCGAGTCCGGAGGCAAAGTGACCGCTGGTTTGGCTAACCGTCTTGAGTAAATAAGTACGTAACTCATCACAGACTTGAGGCAGACTTTCTGCGGGCAATAATCGTAATTCATCTGGCGTGTTAGCTAATGCGAGATGCGGGTATTTTGATATATCCAAAGTCATAACAGTTCGGCGCTTTTACTGATTTTAGTTGTTGCGCTCGATAACATATCGGGCAAAAACTTCCAATTGATAGGTATTGTAAGGTATTGCTGCTAATGCTTGTAGTGCTTCTAGATAAAGTTGCTGCGCTTTTTGTTGCGCACCTTCTAACCCAAGTAGTGCAGGGTAGGTACTTTTATCTAACTCAAGATCTGAACCTTGAGGCTTACCTAGCGTTTCAGTGTCGCTGATTACATCTAAGATGTCATCTTGAACTTGAAATGCAAGGCCTATGGCATCGGCATATTTGTCGAGCTGTGGCAGAATTTCACGTCCTTTTTCACCAGCAGCCAGTGCACCTAAGCGAACCGCACAACGGATCAAGGCGCCTGTTTTGTGTTTATGAATTAATTCTAGTTGCTCTAGTCCAACGTGTTGGCCTTCAGCTTCTAAATCGAGTGCTTGTCCTTGGCACATACCAGCTGCGCCAGAGGCTTGCGCTAATTCGCTAACCATGGCAATACGTTGTTGATGTCCTTCTGGACTTAAACGACCTTGAGCAATAATTTCAAAGGCTAACGTTTGTAATCCATCACCAGCTAAAATAGCAATCGCTTCATTAAAAGCAATATGACAAGTGGGTTGACCGCGACGCAATGCATCGTTATCCATTGCGGGTAAATCATCATGAATTAACGAATATGCATGAATACATTCAACAGCCGCAGCGGCAGTATCTAGATCATCATAATCGACACCCAACATTTCACCGGTTACGTATGTCAGGTAAGGACGAGCACGTTTTCCGCCCAATAGGGTACCATGCTTCATGGCCTTTAGCAGGGTTTGGTCTGAAAAAGGTTGTTTATTTAACCAATCGATTAGGCATTGGTTGTTACGTTGTTGCAGCGTTTTAAGCGTCTGCGATAGCGGTACACTATTCGTCATGGCTTGGCTCAAAGTCGGTTAATGGTGCATTATCATCAGCATGTAATAAAATTTCTACGCGCTGTTCTGCTTGAGTTAACTTTAGCTGACTGTTGCGAGCCAATGAAATACCACGCTCAAATTTCTTCAGCGCATCTTCCAGTGGGATATCACCCGATTCTAGTTCATTGACAATGGCATCTAGCTCATCAAGTGCGGCTTCGAATGCCATATTTTCAGGTTTTTTTGCTGCCATATCATTTTCACTCTTATCTAAGTGCAAGAAAAATAACGTAGTGACTATCTAAGGTCAAATTATGTCACAGTAATCTGTGCCACAGACAGTAATTTTCATCGTTGGGAGCAATAAATATCACTCAATGATGGAAATAAAACCCTAAATGAAACGTCATTATGGTCGATAAAGAGTTAGCTTGCGATAGATAGTACTGTTGACGTTTTATTCTATGATCGCAATGTTTTATTTTATGGAGCGATATGGTGCTGCGGTTTAATGAACGCTGAACATTATCCTTATAAATTCTTGTCCTATGTTAATTGGCTGTCAGATCGTTAAATTAAAAATTAAAAACGACAGCGAAGGAGTTCTTGCGTGGATTTGGCAACACTTATCGGATTGGTTGGGTCATTCGCTTTTATTTTAATGGCAATGTTGGTGGGGGGCGATTTGGTGATGTTTGCCGATACCTCCTCGGTATTGATCGTTTTTGGCGGCAGTTTGTTTATCGTGCTGATGAAATACAATATCAGTCAGTTTTTTGGCGCTGCTAAAATTGCGGCTAAAGCGTTTATATTTAAAACCGATAAACCGGATGACCTTATTGCGCAAATTGTCACTATGGCCGATTCTGCTCGTAAAGGCGGTTTTCTTGCATTGGAAGAGATGGAAGTAGAAAACCCGTTTTTGCGTAAAGGTATTGATTTGCTGGTTGATGGCCATGATGCTGACACAGTAAGGATGATATTAAGAAAAGACATTGCATTGACCAATGAGCGCCATGAACAAGGGGCAAGTATTTTTTCTGCGTTAGGGGATGTTGCACCTGCAATGGGAATGATAGGAACACTCATAGGTTTGGTGGCGATGCTATCGAATATGGATGATCCTAAGTCAATTGGGCCAGCAATGGCAGTAGCATTGTTAACCACATTATACGGTTCTATTTTGGCTAATATGGTGGCATTACCCATCGCGGATAAATTAATGCTGCGTAAAAATGAAGAGCGCTTGAATCGGTTGTTGATTCTTGATGGTGTGTTAGCGATTCAAGAAGGTCAAAATCCACGTGTGATTGATAGTTATTTGAAAAATTATCTGCATGAGAAAAAACGTCGGATCAATTTTGATGAGTAAGGGTGGATGATGGATTCTTTACCACCACAACAGAAAAAAGGTGCACCAGCATGGATGGCTACTTTTGCTGATCTTGCGACCTTGTTGATGTGCTTTTTCGTATTATTGTTATCGTTTTCTGAAATGGATGTACTTAAATTTCAGCAAATTGCTGGCTCGATGAAAAATGCTTTTGGGGTTCAAAATGTATTAAACGTGAATGATATTCCCAAAGGTACCAGTGTTATTGCGCAAGAGTTTCGTCCAGGACGGCCAGAGCCAACGCCGATTGAAGTGATTATGCAGCAGACCATTGATATTACTAAGCGTTCATTAGATTTTCATGATGGCGTCAATGAACGTGATGGCGGAAGGCGTAAAGAAGATACAACGTCAAATAATGGCCCCAGTGACCATTCTAAACAACAAGCACAAATGCAGTCGCAAATGGCTCAAGTCTTAACCCAAGCCTTAGCGCGAGAGATCACTGATAATACGGTGGAGATTGAATCGTTTGGGCAGCAGTTAGTGATTCGTATTAAAGAAAAAGGCGCATTTCCTGAAGGCTCTGCCTTTTTACAGCCTAAATTTATTCCTCTTATTCAGCAGGTTACTGAGTTGGTAAAAGATGTTCCAGGTATTATTCGAATTAGTGGTCATACTGATAATTTGCCGCTAGATTCTGAATTGTATCGTTCCAATTGGGATATTTCATCACAACGAGCAGTATCCGTCGCTCAGATTATGGAACAAGTAACAGGTTTTGATCGTAAGCGAATGCGCGTTGTGGGTATGGCCGATACCTCGCCCATTGCGAATAATAAAACTGCTCAAGGGCGAAGTCGTAATCGACGGGTTGAAATTTCAATTGTACAAGGACGGCCTCATTATTCTAAAGAAGTGAGCGCTGAAGTAAAATAAGTGAGTGGTCTTTTTTCGTGATGGTATTTGCTGGTTGGTGTGATTGTGACTAAGGTAAAAACAGCATAAACACCAATAATAAGTGCGTGACTGAGTAAGATAAGTTGTGCTGTTCGTATATCCTTGTTCCAGTGGCAGACACCTTGCTGTATAATTCGCGCCTTTAATTCCGTTTGGTACTTTATTCTGTTTGGTACTTTAGACCCAGTAAAGCGAAGTGTGTTATGAAATTTATAGTTAAACCACATCCAGAGATTTTTGTTAAAAGTGACTCAGTACGTAAGCGTTTTATCAAAATTCTTGAGTCTAACCTGCGCATTATTTTAAAGCGTCAGTCTGAGTCTGTTAGTGTTTATAATCGTCGCTTTTCATTAGAAGTGAACGAACCTGATGAAACTAAACGTGAGATGGTGCTTGCCGCTCTAACGCAAACACCTGGTATTCACCATTCACTTGAAGTTCAACAGACGGAATTTACTGATCTTCATAATATCTTTGAGCAAACACTACAACTTGTTGGTGACAGTCTTGACGGTAAAACATTCTGTGTTCGCGCAAAACGTGTAGGTAAACATGATTTTACCTCGATTGAAGCTGAACGTTATGTTGGTGGTGGTCTTAACCAAGCGATTGAATCTGCAAAAGTTAGACTGAAAAAACCTGATGTTACTGTTAACATTGAAATTGAGAATAACTTACTTAACCAAGTATTATTCCGTCATAAAGGTCTAGGTGGCTTCCCTCTAGGTACGCAAGAAGACGTATTAAGTCTTATTTCTGGTGGTTTTGACTCCGGTGTTTCAAGTTACCTTCATATTAAACGTGGCAGTAAAGTCCATTACTGCTTCTTTAATCTTGGTGGTCCTGTCCATGAGATTGGTGTTAAGCAAGTTGCACACTTCTTATGGAAAAAATACGGTTCATCTGCCAAAGTTAAATTTATCGCTGTTGATTTTGATCCTGTTGTTGGTGAGATCTTAGAAAAAGTCGATGATGGTCAAATGGGCGTGATCCTTAAGCGTATGTTTATGCGTGCTGCGGGTCGTGTTGCTGAGAAGTTTGGTATTCAAGCATTAGTGACGGGTGAAGCATTAGGCCAAGTATCTAGCCAAACGCTAACGAATTTACGTCATATTGATAATGTGACTGATACTTTGATTCTGCGTCCGCTGATCAACTGGGACAAAGAAGATATTATCGATGTCTCTCGTCAGATTGGTACCGAAGACTTTGCTGCAACCATGCCTGAATTCTGTGGTGTGATTTCAAAGAGCCCAACAGTCAAAGCGGTAAAATCAAAGCTTGAGATTGAAGAAGCGAAATTTGATTTTACTATTCTTGATCGCGTTATAGATGAGGCACGAGTGATGGATATTCGTGAAATCGAAAAACAGAGCCAAGAACAAGCCCCTGAAATTGAATTAGTTGAGCATATCTCAGCTGATGCTGTTGTACTTGATATTCGTAGCCCAGATGAAGAAGACGAAAGCCCGCTAGAACTTGATGGTGTGGAAGTTAAACATATTCCATTCTACAAGTTAGCGACTCAATTTGGTGATTTACCAAAAGAGAAGACTTACTTACTTTACTGTGCTCATGGTGTGATGAGTCGTTTACAAGCGCTGTACTTGAAAGAGAATGGCTTTGAGAACGTAAAAGTATATCGCCCATTATAATTAATGCCATGTGCGCGGATCTTATGCCGTGCTTATGACATCAAAAAAGCCCTCAATGATCTGATCATTGAGGGCTTTTTTATGCTGGTGGTGCCGTTAACGTTCAGGCATAACATCGTAATGCATATTTGGCCACACAACCATTGATTCGGCGATAGCGGCAGTTGTGGCTTTATTGGTTAACTGAGTAACAAGATCAAGTGCAAATTCTTGTGCTGTACCGGGGCCTTGACTGGTTAATAAGTGAGCATGTTTATCATACACAACACGTTTAGGGCGTAATTGAGGTGCTGGAATTTGATCATGAAAAGCAGGGTGACAAGTCATTAGTGCTTTAGGAAACATGTCATTGGCGGCAAACATGATAGCTGGCGTGGCACAAATTGCGGCAATCAATTTACCATCATAGTGGTGTTGTTTTACAAATTCGACCACTAACGGGCTATCACGAAAATGCTCTGCTCCTGCAACGCCTCCGGGTAATACCACGGCATCAAATTGTTCATCGGCTATTGTAATTAGTGCGGTATCCGCAACCAGTTTAATGCCGCGTGAACCCTCAACAATTAATGCGCCATCTTCTGCTGCACTGGCAACAATAACCTCAAATTGAGCCCGTTTTAAAATAGAAATGGTATTAATTGCTTCCATTTCTTCACTGCCAGGGGCAATACAAACAACGACGCGAGGACATAACTCAGGCATGGTCTAGTGACTCCATGTGTTTAATAGCCTGCCATAATTGATAATTAATTGGAGTATCAATGTTATGGCGTTGGGCTTGTTGAACTAAATATCCATTAATATAATCGATTTCAGTGAGTCGATGATGAAAAATGTCACGATTCATGGATGAATAGTTACTGGCTGTTGCTTTAATAACATTATCAACTTGGTGGCGTAGCTGTTGTTGAGTAGTTGTAAAGCCTTCCGCTGTCATAACTTGTGCCACTTCTAAACAAATACCATCGAGTTGTGACTGGTAGCAAGGACGGGCTAAATCGCCATTACAGCATTGATGGATAGCTGTCAGTGGATTGATGGCACAATTGATGGCCAGTTTTTGCCATAGCGGCTGATAGATATTAGCTTGCCATTGGGTTGGCGCTAAAGCGGCACCAAATAGTGCCGCAATATGGGACAGAGATTGCGCATAATCATTGATAGCGCCCAGTGATGTTTGCCCTAAACCAGTATGCTGAATGGTTGTTGGGGTGGGTTTAAAGGCAGCTTGAGAGGTCGTGGCATAGATAATCGGGTTATGGGGCAATAATTGCTGAATCTGCAACTGAGTACCGATGCCATTATGCATAATAACCACTACGCAATCGGTGTTTAAATAAGGCAATAATGGTGTAAGTGCTGTTGTGACTTGAAAGGCTTTGACCGTAACAATTAACAATTCACAAGCGGCGAGATCATCTGGGCTATTACAGCTAAAAGAATAGTCATTTGTTGTTGTTGGCGTTGTTAATTCATTAAAGTGCAGCGTTGCTTTGGTTTCAGCGTTTCTGGTCCATAACTGCACATTGTGTCGTTGTTGGGTTAATTTTATGGCCCATAATGCACCAATAGCACCAGCACCTAGCAGAGTTATGTTCACAGTTTAATCCGTTATTAGCCTAATTTGTCGCATCATAACATCGTGGCTAATTACAGCGATCAAAAAAAGGCGCTATTAGCGCCTTTTTTGTGGTGTTATACCGTCAGCTTAGAACTTGTAAGATAGGCTAAAGTATTGTGAAACACCTGAAGTTTTTAGGGTCGCTGAATCTTTTAGACCATATACATTATGGTAAGCTTTTAGACCGTAACCGACTGCGTAGCGATCTGAGTGCCATACGATACCATTGTACATTGCCCCGCCATTACTAACTTGTGAGTATTTCTCTTTCATACCAAATTGGTAATCAATGTAACCTTGGTAAGAAATGAAAGTACCATTTTCAAAGGTGTAAACTGGCTTGAACCAGTTAGTTGATACTTGGTAACCGTTCCAGTCTTTAGCGTTCATGTCATATAGAGAATAAACGTTAAAGCCCATTTTGCCTAACCATGGCACTTCAATATCAGAACCTAGACCAACAAAATAGTTGTTAACTGGATCAAAAGCACCATTTGTTGGATCTAAGCCTTGAGATGTGTAGCCGCCGCCCCAGTTAAATAGTGTTGCTACATAAAGTTCTTTTACTGGACCGAAAGATAGATCTTTACCTGTTAATGCGTCAAGAGAGATGCGTGGTGCAAATTTCATGAACATTTTTTCTTTTTTATATTTATCGCTACTATCAGAGTTTGTTAGGTTAAATACATCAACATAACCATAAAGGTCAAAGATTCCTGAACGACCACCAAACTCCATCTCTAAGTAATCGTGACCTGTATGTGCATCTGCAGGGCGAGGTAATTCTTTTAACGCGTACATTAGGTTGAACTGCATCCACTTATAATCATTTTTGTGGATGTTGTCAGAGTAATCTGCTGCATTAGCTAACGAAGGAAGTGCTGTTGCTGCTAAAACGCTGAATGCTACTAGTGATTTGCGCATCTTTTTATCTCGCTCATGTTGATCTAGATAGATGGTGGGATTTGGCCGCCCCGTTTGTTGGCGCTGATTCTAGTGCTTTATTACACGTTTGGGAATGAAACGTTTGCGCAATCCTTTACCATTTGTGATCGCGATCTAGTGTAATCGATTACATTAACTAAAAGTGTGATCTTGATCCATTGAATATCAATAAGAATGAACTTTAATCTGTCTTGATAGACTAACGGCAACGCAATAAAAATTGTTAGTTTTAGCGGAGAGTATCGAAAGCTAGCTGTATCGATCTAGCTTTCGAGATCGGATAAATTAAATTGATGTTTTTATCAAGATGGGCGGGTAGGCTCAGCGATAATATTAAGTGCTGAATTATTGGCTAACATGCGGATCAGTATTAATACGGGCACTCCCATTAAGGCCGTGGTTAAGAAAAATACGTTATAACCAAAGTGATCGATATAGACGCCCGAAAACCCCGCAAGGAATTTAGGGAATAATACCATTATCGAACTGAATAAAGCATATTGAGTTGCTGAGAATGCCACATTGGTTAGACTTGACATAAATGTGATAAATGCAGCTGTAGCAATACCTGCACCAAGATTATCGGCGGAAATAACCAATGTCAGCATTTCAAGGTTATTACCGACATAGCTAAACATAATAAATAATAAGTTAGTGATTGCCGATAACATTGCACCTAATGCCAGTATTTTAAGGGTGCCAAACTTACTGACTAAAATACCGCCTAATCCTGCGCCAGCAATGGTCATTGCGACTCCAAATACTTTTGATATTGAAGCGACTTCATTTTTAGTAAAGCCCATATCGACATAGAACACATTCGCCATTACGCCCATCACAATATCTGAAATACGGTAACAACTGATTAATAACAGTATGAGTAGTGCATTTTTACCGTAGCGTTGAAAGAAATCTCGAAATGGCATGATCACCGCAGTGTAGAACCAAGCACTTAAATTTGCGTGATGCTTATTGTAACCGTTATTAATAAGTTCTTGTTTGTAATTGGCTTCAATGGTGTTGATAGCGCTGTTATCTATAGTTGGCTCTTTGACAATAAGGGTGGTGATCACCCCGATAAGCATCATAGCTGCCATAATGAAATAGGCACTTTTCCAACCACTAGGATCGTAACCGGAATCAGATCCAAACCAGGCGGCAAAAGCAAGAGCACCGGCACCTGCCATGATCATCGCTAAACGGTAACCGGCTAAATAGGTTGCTGACAATGCGGCTTGCATACGCTCTGTTGCAAGTTCAATACGAAAGGCATCGATAACAATATCTTGGGTTGCAGAAGCAAATGCAACCAGAATGGCAAAAAGGGCGAATTGAAACAGGTCTGTTTGTGGATTACTTAATGCCATGCCGCATAAGGATAAAATAATTACAATTTGTGAAAATAGCATCCAGCCGCGACGGCGACCAAATAAAGATGAAAAAATGGGTAATGGGAAACGATCGACTAGGGGAGACCATGCCCATTTAAAGCCATAAGCTAAGGCAACCCAGCTGAAAAATCCAATGCTTGTTTTACTCACGTCGGCTTCACGTAGCCAAAAAGACAGAGTACCAAACACTAATAAGATTGGTAATCCTGATGAAAATCCAAGTGCTAACATGATCAAGGCTTTAGGGTTGGCGTAAACTCGCCAACCTTGGGTGTCTGCTTGAGGTGTCGCTTTATCCATATATTCCTCTGAAAATCAAGGTCACAATACTTGTTGCTAGCGTACTGAAGATTTAAAATTTTATTGTAAAACGAAAGCTTAGCAGCTCTCAAATTTTTACGCATTGACTTGATGATTCTCAGACAAACATTTTACAATTTAATTCTATTTTTAGTGTTATTTACGCAAATTAACACCATTAGGGACGATTTATCAGCGTGATTTTAGGGCAAGGACCAATATTGAGTAAGTAACAGCTGAGGGTAGCAACCTTATGTTGGATAAAACGATCCCCCATTAATTGATAATCACTAATACCGCTCAATGTTTGAATTAACGACCAATAACTGGCTTCATATTGATTAGCTGGTTGTGGGTTATCATAAGGAAGTGTCCACCATTGAGCTAATTGGTGGTTAAATAAATTTTGCAGTTGGATATAAGTAATTTGTCCGTGGCTAGCGGCAATGGCATTTAGCGCAAGGATGGGGGCATTATCAACAACAAATTGTTGTAAATACCGTTCTTGAGTTGGAATAGCTGTGCGATTATAAGCAAGTGTTAACATAGATGTCACCTGTTACGTGAGTGATCACGCACAGGTGACGTGATCACATTATTTAATGACTTTCATGGCTTCAATAATAATCGGTTGTTGTGGAATATCACTCATGCCCGTTTGTGGGTTTGAGGTTGTCGGTATCGTTGCCATTTTTTCAACAACAGGGAAGCCTTTTATTACCTTACCAAATACAGCATAGCCTGTTCGGTTGCCTTGAGTATTTAAGAACGCATTATTTGCGAGGTTGATATAAAATTGGCGCGTAGCTGAGTTTGGATTTTGAGTACGTGCCATGGCGATGGTCGCAATATCATTAGGTAAGCCGTTATCCGCTTCATTTTTGATTGGCGGGTAACTTGGACGTTGTTTTAATGCTTTATCAAAACCACCACCTTGCGCCATAAAACCAGGAATGACACGATGAAAAATAGTGCCCACGTAACTGCCATCATCGACGTAACGTAAGAAGTTTTTAGTTGTGATTGGTGCTTTTGCTTCATTTAATTCAACGGTAAAGCTACCGATATTAGTGGTAACCAATACTTTAGTTGCGGCACTAACGGGTAGTGCAACCAATAAGCATAAAGCTAATAAAAAACGCGACATTATACATTCTCCTTAAGGTATTTATTTAATTCACTATCATTAGCGATTTCATGAAGTACAGAATTCATGAGTTTATTCATGCTTGTTGCAATTTCTTTATTTGATGCGGTTAGTGCATCTTCACGACTTGAGCGACCTGAATAACGTTTAGTAAATTGACCACTAGGGGTATTTACCACCAACTGTAATTGCAGTTCACTGCGCATGTCATATTTCACCAGTCCTTGTTCAACAGTAATTAATGCTTTTTCAACGCTAATTGCCATGGTGGACGTTGCATTATTAGTGATGCTAAATCCTTGACCTGTTAGCTGTTGTGCTAATGCTTGACGTAATGTTAATGCTATTGGCTGTTGAGGTTGAATGACCTGCACATTTTCAGTGCTGCCATTATCAATAACGGCGATATAACTATTTGGCGCTTGATCAACACAAGTTAGGTTAAGTGCTTTGTTATTGGCCCATGGCTGTGATGTGAAGACGGCTGTGGGCATTAATGCAACGGGCGCTGGTGGTGTCGTAGCACATGCACTTAATACCAATGTTGATACTAGAACAACGTATTTTTTGATCATAAAGCATTCCCTTTGCTTATTTTGTTAATAAAAGTTGTTACTGTCGTTTAAATCTTGATTTAGACGACAATACATGAGGTTTATTTTATTGCACGTAATACGACAAATTTATCATTACTGCCAATGGTGTCGACTTTCGCGAAAATACGGCTTAATTTCTCATGGTATTTAAGTTGGCGATTACCAATGATTATTAACTCTCCATGTTGACGTAATATTCGCTGAGCATCACAAAACATTTGCCAAGCAATATGATCTGTAATGGTATTATTCTGATGGAATGGTGGATTACATAACACCAGATCTGCACTTTGATTGTCAAAATTATCGAGGCAGTTTGATGCCATTACGTTAAATTTTTCTGTTGTTGGCAGGTTTAATTGCGCATTATCACGACAGGAGGCTACTGCCATAAAGCTTTCATCAACACAGGTAATGTTAGCATGTGGGTTTAATCGAGCCGCTTTAATACCAATCACACCATTACCGCATCCAAGGTCAATAATATCGTTATATTGTGACTTTGATGGAATGAAATCTAATAAGAATCGGCCACCGATATCTAAGCTATCACTTGAGAAGACATTAGCATAATTAGTCATCGTTAAATTATGATCAGGTACTGTCCAGCTTGTTGGCTGTGGCATTGGGGCTGTTAATGATTTATTGACGGAAGTAAAAATTAACCGTGCTTTTTTAACGGCTAATGATGTCTTTGTTTCACCTAAATATTTTTCAAACAACTTTAACGTTGAAGAGTGAATTTCTTTTACTTTACCCGCGGTAATAACCATACAATCTTGTGGCAATAGATGGCAAAGTTGTTGTAGCTGCCAGCTTAATAGGCGGTTATTTTTCGGTTGCTTAATAATAACTAGCTGTGGCTCTGCTGGTAATTCTGCCAGACAATCAATAATAGTGACTGCCGGTAAATTATTAACACTTAGGTTATTAGTAATGGCTTGCTGAGTAATAAAGGAATCTGTCACCGTTGTTACTGGTGCTTGATCTGCAAACCAACAACTCAATGCACCAAAATTATCATTGAGGATCAATACTGGTCGTTGAGGATTAATATCCATCGTATGACAATGATTGATCAAATATTCATCTGCGGCATCCCATGCTTGCAGGGTTTCATTTTTGCGTACAGGGAAACGGGTTAACGTTAATGTACGTTGGTGCAAGGTTAGCTCTGGTTTCATTAAGAATAACTTTCGAGTATGTTGACGAAGAAATAGTAGAGTATTTTCGCAGAACAGTGAAAAGCTTGAAAGGAAATCTAGCAAGTTAACACCATAATAATGAGGAATTGTTATTATTGGTGTTGAAAAAGCTGCTTTTTTAGTTGAGGACATTATGATTCAACCCCAAATCGAAGCAAAGTTAAATCACAGTTTTACGCCTGTGCATCTTGACGTCATTAATGAAAGTTACATGCACAACGTTCCGGAAGGTGCTGAAAGTCATTTTAAAGTCGTTGTCGTGAGTGCTCAGTTTGAAGGCCAACGTCTTATTTCCCGTCATCGGGCGGTAAATCAGTGTTTAGCCGATGAATTAGCAAATCATATTCATGCACTTGCAATTCATACTTATACTGAATCAGAATGGCAGCAACAATCACAGGCACCCGCATCACCACACTGTCATGGTGGTTCAACATTAGATAATTGATAAGGGTGTCTATAATTATAAAAGTCGTTAACAAAACGGCTTTTTTTATGACATTTTGAAGTGGTTACTGTTTTGGCTATTAGTTAGCGGTGTTGTTGGTGAGTTGTTAATGTTATGGTTAAAATACAACTGACTATCACATGGTTATTGATAAGTTTGTATTTATGTTGACATGATGTGTTTTTGGGGGTGTTTTTTTACAATAATGTTAAATAAATCATTGGATTTGAAATTTAATATTTATGTGAAAAATTCCCGTAAATGTGCAGTTGATCATGTTTATTAGTTAATAAACCTATTGCGTCTTATTTGTTGCTTGGTTTTCACACGGAATCGCGTGGATTACCATAGAAAAAACGAGTTAATTAATGGTAGAATCGCGGGCTGAAAAATTACTCGCGCATTAATGTTTGTGGCGCGATAGTTAACTGGATGTTGCGATACGGAGTCGTTCAGTGGTTTCTACCACTGCCTGTTCATCGATATCAGGCCAAGGAACGTAGTATCTTAATTACGCAATATGAAAATTCTTTTTTCCCTTTAATGTAGTGCAAGTGCGTATGATTACAATAAAAAAGGGTTTGGATATCCCAATTTCAGGGACTCCAGCCCAGGCGATACATGATGGTAATGCCATCTCTAAAGTCGCCTTGCTTGGCGAAGAATAT
Organism: Photobacterium piscicola; assembly: GCF_046058925.1. Classification (NCBI taxonomy): domain Bacteria; kingdom Pseudomonadati; phylum Pseudomonadota; class Gammaproteobacteria; order Vibrionales; family Vibrionaceae; genus Photobacterium; species Photobacterium piscicola. The sequence goes on along the minus strand of NZ_CP175534.1, from coordinate 2,671,302 downwards.
GTTGGTATGCGTCCTACAATGCATACTCGCGTAGGGGATGTAGTGAAAAAAGGTCAGGTTCTTTTTGAAGATAAAAAGAACCCTGGCGTTAAATTCACTGCACCAGCTAGCGGCAAGGTAATAGAAGTTAATCGTGGTGCTAAGCGCGTTCTACAATCAGTTGTTATTGGTGTAGAAGGTGATGAGCAAATCACATTTAACAAATATGATGCAGCGCAATTAGCACAGTTAAGTCGTGCGGTTGTGGTTGATCAATTAGTTGAATCAGGTATGTGGACAGCGCTTCGTACGCGCCCGTTCAGTAAAGTACCCGCTGTTGGTTCAGAGTCGAAAGCGATTTTTGTTACTGCAATGGATACCAATCCATTAGCGGCTAACCCTGAAGTTATCATCAATGAGCAAAATGAAGCGTTCATTGCCGGTTTAACTGTGCTTTCACGTTTAACCAGCGGCAAAGTTTACGTATGTAAATCAGGTGCAAGCCTACCTCGTTCAGCAGAAGCGAATGTTGAAGAGCATGTATTTAACGGCCCACACCCAGCAGGTCTAGCCGGAACACATATTCATATGTTGTTCGGTGCAGACGCGAAGAATATTGCATGGAATATCAATTACCAAGACGTGATTGCGTTTGGTAAGTTATTCCTGACTGGTGAAATTTTCACTGATCGTGTTGTTGCGTTAGCTGGCCCTGTAGTGACTAATCCTCGTTTAGTACGTACTCAGATTGGTGCTTCTATTTCTGACTTAACTGATTCAGAAATGATGCCAGGTCAATTACGCGTGCTATCAGGTTCAGTACTTAACGGTGTTAAAGCTGAAGGTGTTCATGGATACCTTGGTCGTTACCACTTACAAGTTTCTGCTTTACGTGAAGGCTATGAGAAAGAATTCTTAGGCTGGATTGTTCCTGGTAAAAACAAGTTTTCTGTTACTCGTGCCTTCATGAGCCAGTTCTTCCCAGGTCAGTTGTTCAACATGACAACAACGACAAATGGTAGTGAGCGTGCCATGGTGCCAATCGGTAATTATGAAAAAGTAATGCCGCTTGATATTGAACCAACATTATTACTGCGTGATATCTGTGCAGGTGATATTGACAGTGCACAACAATTGGGCCTCCTAGAACTAGATGAAGAAGATCTAGCACTATGTACGTTCGTGTGTCCTGGTAAATATGAGTTTGGTCCAATGATGCGTGAGTGTTTGGACAAAATTGAGAAGGAAGGGTAATTCATGGGTTTCAAGAATTTCCTCGAAAGTATTGAGCACCACTTTGAACCAGGTGGTAAGCATGAGCGTTGGTTTGCGTTATATGAAGCGTTTGCCACTCTTATGTATACGCCAGGACAAGTGACGCGTTCATCTGCGCACGTTCGCGACAGCATCGATCTAAAACGTATCATGATCATGGTATGGTTTGCGGTATTCCCAGCAATGTTCTGGGGTATGTATAACGTAGGTGATCAAGCTATTGCTGGTCTTAACCACTTATACACAGCAGACAAACTAACAGCAGTCATTGCTGCTGACTGGCATTACTGGTTTACCCAGATGTTAGGCGGCACGCTATCAGCAACTGCTGGTTGGGGTAGCAAGATGCTACTTGGTGCAACTTACTTCTTACCTATCTACGCAGTTGTTTTTGCGGTAGGTGGTTTCTGGGAAGTGTTGTTCTGTATGGTGCGTAAGCATGAAGTTAACGAAGGTTTCTTTGTAACTTCTATTCTTTTTGCATTGATCGTTCCGCCAACACTACCACTTTGGCAAGCCGCTTTAGGTATTACTTTTGGTGTCGTTGTCGCAAAAGAAATTTTTGGTGGTACTGGTCGTAACTTCCTTAACCCAGCACTTGCTGGTCGTGCTTTCCTATTTTTCGCATACCCAGGTCAGATTTCTGGCGACCTAGTATGGAATGCGGCGGATGGTTTCTCTGGCGCGACACCACTAAGTCAGTGGTCTCAAGGTGGTCAAGCAGACGTAGTTAACACTATTACTGGTCAATCAATCACTTGGATGGACGCATTTGTTGGTCATCTTCCAGGTTCAATTGGTGAAGTATCAACACTCGCTATCCTTATCGGTGGCCTGTTTATTGTTGTTATGGGCATTGCTTCATGGCGTATTATCGCTGGTACAATGATCGGTATGATCGTTGCTGCAACGCTATTTAACATCATTGGTTCTGATACTAACCCAATGTTCAACATGCCTTGGCAGTGGCACCTAGTGTTAGGTGGTTTTGCGTTTGGTATGATGTTTATGGCGACAGACCCAGTGTCGGCTGCGTTCACCAATAAAGCAAAATGGTGGTATGGCGCACTGATTGGTGCAATGGCTGTAATGGTACGTGTAGTTAACCCTGCATATCCAGAAGGTATGATGCTAGCGATTCTATTTGCTAACCTATTTGCACCTCTATTTGACAACCTAGTTGTTCAAGGCAACATCAAACGGAGACTGGCTCGTCATGGCAAGTAATAAGGATAGCTTCTCAAGAACGCTGATTTTTGTAGTTGTATTGAGCCTTGTGTGTTCAATCATCGTATCTACAGCAGCAGTTGTTCTGCGTCCAAAACAGCAAGAAAATGCAGTACTTGACGTACAACGCAACATTCTTGCTGTTGCTGGTCTGCTAAATAAAGACACTAACATTAAGCAAACATATAACCAGTTTATCGAGCCTAAGCTTGTAAACATTAATACGGGTAATTATGTTGCGGAAGTTGCTGGCGAAAATGCAGCTAAATATAATCAACGTGACGCTGCGAAGAATGATAAAGAATCTATCAAACTTCCAGCTAACGAAGATTTAGCAAAGATCATTCGTCGTGCAAATGTGGCGACTGTTTATCTTGTTAAAGATGCAGCTGGTACGTTAACTAAAGTGATCCTACCTATTCACGGTAACGGTTTATGGTCAATGATGTATGCATTCGTTGCGGTTGCAACCGATGGTAATACTATTGACGGCATCACTTACTACGATCAGGCGGAAACTCCTGGACTTGGTGGTGAAGTTGAAAACCCAACATGGCGTGAGCAGTTTGTTGGTAAGAAGTTGTATGATATGAACTTCAAACCTGCAATTAAAATCCTTAAGGGTGGTGCACCTGTAGGTACTGATCACCAAGTTGATGGTCTTTCTGGTGCAACGCTAACAAGTAACGGCGTACAGCATACCTTCGATTTCTGGTTCGGTGCACAGGGCTTTGGTCCTTACCTTGCTAAGTTACGTGCAGGAGATCTGAATAATGGCTGATACTAAAGAAATGAAAAAGATCCTATTTGGACCTTTTATCAGCAATAACCCAATTGCATTACAAATTCTTGGTGTTTGTTCAGCGTTAGCGGTAACTACTAAGTTAGAAACTGCGTTTGTAATGACAATTGCAGTGACATTGGTAACTGCATTTTCGAACTTCTTCGTATCATTAGTTCGTAATCAAATTCCAAACAGCGTGCGTATTATTGCGCAAATGGCGATTATCGCATCATTGGTAATCGTGGTTGACGAAGTATTACGTGCATACCTTTACGATGTATCAAAGCAGCTATCTGTATTCGTTGGTTTGATCATTACTAACTGTATCGTAATGGGCCGTGCGGAAGCATACGCAATGAAATCTGCACCAGTACCTGCATTTATTGATGGTATCGGTAACGGTTTAGGTTACGGTTTTGTACTTATTACTGTGGCTTTCTTCCGTGAGCTTTTAGGCTCAGGTAAGTTATTTGGTATGCAGGTATTGCCTCTAGCTTCTGATGGCGGTTGGTATCACCCGAACGGCCTAATGCTGTTGGCTCCTTCTGCGTTCTTCCTAATTGGTTTCATGATCTGGATTATTCGTACTTTCCGTCCAGAACAAGTAGAAGCGAAGGAGTAAGAGGAATATGGAACATTATATTAGCCTATTGATTCGCTCGATCTTTATCGAGAACATGGCATTATCTTTCTTCTTGGGTATGTGTACTTTCCTAGCTGTGTCTAAGAAAGTTAAGACCTCTTTTGGTCTAGGTGTTGCGGTAATCGTAGTACTGACACTATCTGTACCGTTAAACAATCTTGTGTACAACTATGTACTTAAAGATGGTGCAATTTTCCCAGGTGTTGACCTTAGCTTCTTGAACTTTATTACGTTCATTGGTGTGATCGCAGCATTGGTTCAGATCCTTGAAATGGTTCTTGATCGCTTCTTCCCGCCACTATACAACGCGCTAGGTATTTTCTTACCGTTGATCACAGTTAACTGTGCAATCTTCGGTGGTGTATCTTTCATGGTGCAACGTGATTACAACTTCACAGAATCAATCGTCTACGGCTTCGGCTCTGGTGTTGGTTGGATGTTGGCAATTGTTGCGCTTGCGGGTATCCGTGAGAAGATGAAATACTCAGATGTACCTGCGGGTCTTCGTGGTTTAGGTATTACCTTTATCACTGTTGGTCTTATGGCGTTAGGCTTTATGTCTTTCTCTGGCGTACAGCTGTAATCAGGATAAGGAAGGAATAGTCAATGGATATTATTCTTGGCGTAGGCATGTTTACCTTGATTATCCTGGCTCTAGTTTTAGTGATTTTATTCGCTAAATCTAAGCTAGTACCATCAGGTGACATTACTATCTCAGTAAACGGCGATCCAGAAAAAGCGATCACTACAGGTGCGGGCGGTAAACTACTGAATGCACTTTCTGCTAACGGTATTTTCGTATCATCAGCATGTGGTGGCGGTGGCTCTTGTGGTCAGTGTCGTGTAAAAGTTAAATCTGGTGGTGGTGATATTCTACCAACAGAACTTGATCACATTTCTAAAGGTGAAGCACGTGAAGGCGAACGTCTAGCGTGTCAGGTTAACGTTAAATCTGACATGGACATCGAGCTTCCTGAAGAAATTTTTGGTGTGAAGAAGTGGGAATGTTCTGTTATTTCTAACGATAACAAAGCAACCTTTATTAAAGAGCTTAAGCTTCAAATTCCTGATGGCGAAACAGTACCTTTCCGTGCTGGTGGTTACATTCAGATTGAAGCACCGGCTCACCACATTAAATACTCAGACTTTGATGTACCAGAAGAGTACCGTGGCGACTGGGATAAGTTTAACTTGTTCCGCTACGAGTCTAAGGTTGATGAAGATATCATCCGTGCTTACTCAATGGCTAACTACCCAGAAGAGTTCGGTATTATTTTGCTAAACGTACGTATTGCTACGCCGCCGCCGAATAATCCTGATGTAGCTCCTGGTCAAATGTCATCATTCATCTGGTCACTGAAAGAAGGTGACAAGTGTACTATTTCTGGTCCTTTCGGTGAGTTCTTCGCGAAAGACACTGAAAATGAAATGGTATTCGTAGGTGGTGGTGCAGGTATGGCGCCAATGCGTTCACATATCTTCGACCAACTTAAGCGTCTACACTCTAAGCGTAAGATGTCTTACTGGTACGGTGCACGTTCTAAGCGTGAAATGTTCTATGAAGAGGATTTTGATGCACTAGCTGCAGAGAACCCTAACTTTGTATGGCATTGTGCGCTATCAGATCCACAGCCTGAAGATAATTGGGATGGTTACACTGGCTTTATTCACAACGTTCTTTATGAAAACTACTTACGTGATCATGAAGCACCTGAAGATTGTGAGTACTACATGTGTGGTCCACCAATGATGAACGCAGCTGTTATCAGCATGCTGAAAGATCTTGGTGTTGAAGATGAAAACATTCTATTGGATGATTTCGGTGGCTAATTACTAGCCCTTCGCCTTGAAAGAAGGCTGGCCTATTAAGGTCAGCCTTTTTCATTATTAATGAATAATAATGTTATTTTTATTGTGGTTATTATCAGTTAGTAATGACTAACTATGGTCCCTAGAGTAAAAATTACCTTTATTTCATTGGAGTAGTTGAATGAAAATGTTCCTTATTCGGGCTGTATTTGTGATTACAGCATTGTTAGCGCTTGCCGGCTGTAGTGATCAGCGTCAGCAAATCACTATTAATGGCTCGACAATGGGAACCTATTATTCAATTAAAATAATAAATCAAGATGGTTTGCCAACAGCAAAAGAAATTCAAAAAGAGATCGATCGTCGTTTAGAGTTAGTTAACGATCAAATGTCGACTTACCGTCCAAATTCAGAATTAAGTTTATTTAATCAAGCGCCAGCCAATAAAGCTTTTCCTGTCTCTGCGGCAACCGCGAAAGTGATCACTGAAGCCTTACGTATCTCTAAGGTTAGTAATGGTGCTTATGATGTGACTGTTGGACCTGTGGTTAATTTATGGAGCTTTGGCCCTGAAGCACGCCCTGAATCAATTCCAACCGATAAAGAAGTGACGACTCGCTTATCTGAAGTGGGTTATCAGCATGTGAAAGTTTTACCTGATAATAAACTTATTAAAGATGAAGCTAAGTTATATGTCGATTTATCATCAATCGCTAAAGGCTATGGTGTTGATGTGGTTGCTGATTATCTAAAAGATGATTTACACGTTAAAAACTTCATGGTTGATGTCGGTGGTGAGCTTCGCTTGCAAGGTAAAAATCAAGCCAATGTTTTATGGCGTATTGCTGTTGAAAAACCAGTAGAGAATGAACGTGCGGTACAAGAAATTCTTCAGGCGGGTGATATGGCGATTGCAACATCAGGTGATTATCGTAATTACTTTGATGAAAATGGCGTACGTTATTCACACTTGATTAACCCTAAAACTGGCCGTCCTATTGATAATCATGTAGTGTCGGTAACTGTTATTGCGCCATCATGCATGACGGCAGATGCTTATGCGACAACCTTCTCTGTAATGGGTGAGGATGAATCAATTGCACTAGCAAACCAAGAAAATATTCCTGTTATGTTGATTGTAAAAACCAAAGATGGCTTTGTTGAATACAAATCAAAGACTTTTGAGCAATACGTAGATAAAAAATAATAGAGGCTTCCATGGCAATTTATTTAGTAACATTTGCTGTTTTTCTACTGGTTATTATTGCAATGGCAGTAGGGTATATTTTTCAGCGTAAGTCTGTTAGTGGTAGTTGTGGCGGTTTAGACGGCATTGGTATCGCAAAAGAATGTGATTGTCCTGAACCGTGTGATGCACGTAAAAAACGAGAAGCTCGTGCTGCACGTCAGGCTGAATGGAAGAAAAATCAGATTATATAATCGGTTTTAATCACACAATGTAAGTTATTACTTACTCTGAAACCCAGGTACGACAACGAAATTGTCATACCTGGGTTTTTTTATGAGTGTAATTTAAATGAAATCCAAGCCGATAAAAAAGTGCTGTGATGTAGCTTCTGTTACATTCTCCATCGCCCCATTTGGAAAAATGGTCATTGCTATATTGGCACTGATTCAGTAAATTGTCGTATAATGACTGTATATAAAAACAGTTATTTGCTGTGTTCATTAATGAGTATTTGCTGTGACCAATCCATTGTCTATCCAACGTAAAATTATCCATGTTGATATGGATTGCTTTTATGCAGCTGTTGAAATGCGTGATAACCCGGCTTTACGTGATATTCCAATCGCTATTGGTGGGCGTTCTGAGCAACGAGGGGTGGTGAGCACATGTAATTATCTCGCCCGTAAATATGGGGTGCATTCAGCAATGCCGACTGCACAAGCAATGAAACTGTGCCCGCATTTAACGTTAGTGCATGGACGAATGGAAATATATCGTCAAGTTTCTCAGCAAATACGGGCTATCTTTGCTCGCTACACCGATAAAATTGAACCGTTATCATTAGATGAAGCTTATTTAGATGTCAGTGATTGTGAGATGTTGCACGGCTCTGCAACCTTGATTGCACAACATATTCGACAAGCTATAGAACAAGAGTTGCAACTAACGGCATCTGCTGGCATTGCTCCGGTTAAATTTATTGCAAAAGTAGCATCTGATCTTAATAAGCCCAATGGTCAATATGTAGTAACCCCCGAACAAGTGGATGACTTTGTCGCAGAGCTAAAACTGGAGAAAATTCCAGGGGTTGGGAAAGTCACTATTCAAAAACTACATCAACAAGGATTGTATGTCGGCCGTGATGTTCAAAATTATGCACAACAGCAGCTACTGCAACAGTTCGGTAAGTTTGGACAATCATTATGGTTACGTGCTCATGGTATCGATGAGCGTGAAGTGATTGTGGAACGTCAGCGAAAATCTGTTGGCGTTGAACGTACGTTTAGTAAAAATATAGCCAGTTATGACGAATGTTGGCAGGTAATTGAGCACTTACATTTAGAGCTTGAACAGCGGTTGCGAAAAGTACGGCCGCAACTGAATATTGCTAAACAAGGGGTAAAATTAAAATTTGCCGATTTTCAGCAAACAACAGTAGAGCATAGTTACCCGTTATTGGATAAACAGCAATTTATACCACTGTTAACAGAAGCACTGACACGTCAACAAGGACGAGAAATTCGTCTTATTGGATTAAGTGTGGGTTTAGAGCAAGGATTAAAAGCCCAGCAGTTATCATTTAGTTTTGATAATAATAAAGATTAATACACCCCAATAAAAAACGGGCACGAGGCCCGTTTTGAATTCATACTTCAATTATTCGAGTTATTTTTTAACAGGAATATTTTTCAGAATCGCTAGCATTTGATCCCAGAACATTTGTACGGTATCAATTTTCACTTTCTCATCTGGAGAGTGAGGGAATTTGATTGTTGGGCCAAAAGATAGCATATCCATTTCTGGGTATGGTTCTTTAAATAGGCCACACTCAAGACCAGCGTGGATCACCATGATGTTAGGTTTATTTCCATACATCTGCTGATAGGTATCACGGAATACTTGCATGATTTCAGAATCAGCATCAGGTTTCCAACCTGGGTATGCGCCAGATGAAACACACTGTGCGCCAGTAAGTGCCGCTAATGATTGCAACATACCTTCAACGTAGCTACGACCAGAATCGATCAATGAACGAATCAGACATAGGATCGTTACTGTGTTTGTTTCAGTCGTGATTACACCCATGTTTAATGATGTTTCTACTACGCCTTCAATATCATCGCTCATGCGAATAACACCGTTAGGACAAACATTTAACGTATGCATTAAACGTGTTTGGTCAGCCAGTACCATAACATCGCTAGGTTGTGCACATGCTTCAGTAAATAAGGTAATGTCAGTTTCAACATGGCCTAATTCAGCACTAACGATTTGTTGGTAATGAGCAAATAACGTATTAAGCTTATCGATATTTGCCGCTGGTAATGTTGCAACAACGCTTGCTTCACGTGGTAGGGCATTACGTAAGCTACCACCAGTGAAATTGTTGATACGTAAATCAAGCTCATTAGCATGACCCACTAAGAAACGCGCCATTATTTTATTCGCGTTACCACGACCAGTATGAATATCACAGCCTGAGTGACCGCCTTTTAGGCCTTTAACAACTAATTTAATTGCTTGATGTTCAGCCGGAACAGCTTCGCGTTGAATATCAATGGTCAACGCAACATCAACACCGCCTGCGCAACCCATGTAAACTTCGCCTTCTTGCTCAGAGTCAGTATTCAATAGAATATCACCCTCAAGCCAGCCTGCTTCCAAACCAAAAGCACCTGTCATGCCTGTTTCTTCATCGATGGTTAATAATACTTCTAATGGACCATGTTCGATGTCTTTAGCCGCTAGAATGGCAAGGCAGGTAGCCATACCCATGCCATTGTCTGCACCTAGTGTTGTGCCTGTCGCCGTTACCCATTCACCATCAATAAATGGCAGAATTGGATCTTGAGTAAAGTCGTGGACAGTGTCTTCATTTTTTTGTGGCACCATATCAATGTGTGCTTGAAGTACAACGCCTTTACGGTTTTCCATGCCAGCTGTTGCTGGTTTTTTAATAATAACGTTGCCGGCATTATCACGACGAACATCTAATCCTTCCGCCTGTGCGAACGACACAATGTATTGTGCTAGTTGCTCTTCATATTTAGAAGGGTGAGGGATTGAACAAATCTGATCAAAGAAATGCCAAACAGCTTTTGGTGATAGTTGAGTAATTTCAGACACGGTAGCCTTCCTTTTAATATACGAGATTGGGCTAGTGTCATTTTGTAGGGTCTTAGCCGTAAAATGACAAAATAGGTAGCGAGTGTTTTTATCGCTTTGGTTTTAGCATATCACTCTGCCTTTAGGGGAGATAGGGCAAATAATAAAATCTTATAGCACTGATTTCTGCGGTTATTACGGCACTGATGCCGTTATCCTCAATCATAATTGTGGTTATGTCTTTTATATGATCAAATGTGCTGAAAAATATCCAAAAAGAGAGGGATTGAAATATAACCAAATAATAATGTAATAAATTTACACGAAAAGCCATATCTCAAGTTAAAAAAGCAGAAAGTGTGATCTACTTAAAAAAAACGTTGTAAATTTATTTCATTTTGACTATAGTTTAGTCATGCCTAATTGATAGGCACAATGATTAACACGACATGTTCAGGATGAACCCGAGATATCGCCTCCAAGGAACCGAGAATAAGTGAGCCGCGATGGCAAGCCACTAACGATGACGTTGGTGTACTTATGACTAAGGTGATTTAAATGAAAATTTTTTCTTCAATGACACATTTTTGGAATAACCGTACTGTATATACAAGTAACTTCCATTACCCAACGCCGTACCGTTACTAATTAGATTTTATTGTTTTGTTGCTTTCAACGAAACAAATGCAAGTTTGTTCATCCCCTTAAATTAAGAATATCTCGATAACACTATCCAGTTATCTGCAACATTCTGCCGCCACTTCCCTTTGAAGTGGCGTTTTTTTAGCTGCTTTTCATGTTATACCCTCATTTTTATTCTGGTTATCGGCCTTTATTAACACTTGTTTAGTTATTTAAAAAGTAAATGTTCAAAAAATAGCCATGGATGTTTTATTTTTAATTAACTGATAAATATACTTTAAATAGACGTTACTTAAGTTATATCAAGACTGATAGTTATTGTTTTACGCTTTTCAACGATAAAATCTGGAAATTGCGTGATCGCATGATTATAATCAGCCCCGAAATGGATTGCGCAATCGTTTTCTATTTCTTGGCGTTGTTTGTTACTTTATTGCGTATCTCTAAGGAACCGAGAAGCATGCTAGAAAAGTTATTTAAACTCACTGAAAATGGCACAACTGTGCGCACTGAAATTATGGCAGGTGTTACTACCTTCCTGACAATGGCTTATATTATTTTTGTAAACCCCACTATGCTAGCCAGTACAGGAATGGATCAAGGTTCAGTGTTTGTTGCTACTTGTTTAGCGGCAATGATTGGCTGCTTTGTGATGGGTTTTTATGCTAACTATCCTGTCGCACAAGCACCGGGCATGGGACTTAACGCCTTTTTTACTTATACCGTTGTTTTAGGTATGGGTCATACATGGCAAGTGGCATTAGCAGCAGTATTTTTATCTGGCTTATGCTTTATTGCATTGAGTGTTATGCGCGTCCGTGAATGGATTATCAACGCGATTCCTCATTCATTACGTATCGGTATTTCAGCCGGTATTGGTCTGTTTTTAGCGTTCATTGCTTTGCAAACATCAGGCATTGTTGTGGCGAGTCCTGCAACATTAGTCACCGCCGGTGATTTAACCAGTTTTCCAGCAATAATGGCTGCACTCGGTTTTTTCCTGACGATTTCTTTAGTACAACGTGGTTTTAAAGCGGCGGTATTAATTGCGATTTTAATTGTAACTGCAATCAGCATTATTGTTGGTGAAGTGGATTACAACGGCATTATGTCAATGCCACCAAGCATTGCTCCAACCTTTATGCAGCTTGATTTTTCAGGCGCGATGGAAGTGGGGTTAATTTCAATTGTGTTTGCCTTTTTGTTTGTTGATTTGTTTGATACCGCAGGCACATTGGTCGGTGTTGCAACTAAAGCAAACTTAATTGGTGAAGACGGCAAATTACCGCGTTTAAACCGAGCACTATTAGCCGACAGTACTGCAACCTCGATTGGTGCACTATTGGGGACGTCAAATACCACATCTTTTGTTGAGAGTGTGTCGGGTGTCGCAGTTGGCGGTCGTACAGGTCTAACAGCCGTAACAGTTGGCGTGTTATTCTTATTAGCCTTATTTTTTGCCCCATTGGCTGGAATGGTTCCAGCCTATGCAACGGCGGGTGCGCTGTTTTATGTCGCGATTTTAATGATGTCAGGTTTGGTATCGATTGATTGGCGAGATTTAACAGAAGCGGCGCCGGTGGTGGTTGTGTGTTTACTAATGCCTTTAACTTATTCAATTGCGGAAGGTATTGGTCTTGGTTTTATCACATTTGCGGTCGTAAAAGCATTGAGTGGCAAGGGACGTGAAGTAAACATGAGTGTATGGGTTATTTCAGCGCTATTTCTTGCGAAGATTATTTTCTTATAAGCGTAATGTTATATACGTTTACATAAATTTATGCGGTTTTAAATCGCTGTTTCAGAGGTTGTTTTACTATGAGTAATAAATTCGTCATCACTTGGGATAACATGCAAATGTACACGCGCCAGCTAGCAGAAAAATTGCTACCAGCAGAGCAGTGGACAGGTATTATTGCAGTTAGTCGTGGCGGTTTAGTGCCAGCTGCTATTTTGGCGCGCGAATTAGGCATTCGTCATGTTGATACCGTATGTATCGCAAGCTACGATCATGATCACCAGCGAGATATGAAAGTGATCAAGCAAGCTGATGGTGACGGTGAAGGCTTTATCGTGGTTGATGACTTGGTTGATACTGGTGGTACTGCTGAAAAAATTCGTGAAATGTACCCACGCGCTAAGTTTGTAACAGTATGTGCTAAGCCTGCGGGTCAGCATTTAGTTGATGATTTTGTTGTTAGTATTCCACAAGATACTTGGATTGAACAACCTTGGGATATGGCGGTTACTTTCGTCGATCCTATTGCGAAAAAGTAATTCGTTTATTTCAGCACTGATTCAGCAATCAAGTTATGTTGCGGTAATCATCGAGCTTGAAAACTAAGTTTTATCAAAGACGTCACGTTGTTGACGTCTTTTTTTATGGATTTTAGTTATTGGCAGCCGTTTAGGTATATTATCTAGGTCTATTAAGAGAAGTGATATATACGTTGGAGGATGCCGTGTCGGAACCATCAAAACAAAATTTATCAGAGAAGCTATTTGCTCCACGTCAAACCAGCAAAGAGACATCGAATATTGTTAAGATTGCGCATGTCCGTAGTGGGGATGTAAACAATGCTCTTGATGGTGAAAGTCAGCTTGAATGGTATCGTGTCTTACGTCGCCCACAATGGATATGGCAAGGTGTTGATCCTGTTGAGCAAGAAGCTGTTTTAGCGCGTATAGCGGGTTCTAATGCCCCTCGTACCAGTGATCATTTACTTGATACCGTTATTGGTTATCGTCCGGGTAACTGGACCTACGAATGGTCACAGTTAGCTTCAAATTATCAGCAATTAGCCCGTACGGCGGCTAATAATGGCGAGAAGCTAGCAGCATCAGAGCTATTATTTAAAGCCAGTACCCATTATAGCATTGCTGCTTATCCTTATATCAAAGGTGATCAGCTGGCTGATCAAGCTGAGTTACAGGCCAATCAAAGTTACCGAGAGGCAATTGAACTACGGCCGCATGATATGCGTAAGATTGATGTTAAATATGAAAATAAGACTTTTGAGGCATTCATTCATCTTCCGCGCACTGACAAATTATTACCGACAGTTATTGTCAGTGGTGGTTTAGCAACATTACAAAGTGATTTGTGGCGTTTATATGAAGATTATTTAGGCCCTGCTGGATATGCAATGGTCACGCTTGATATGCCATCTGTGGGCCACAGTGATCGCTGGAATTTAACCGAAGATACCAGCCGTTTGCACCAAGCGTTACTGCAACAAATCCGTGATGTGCCTTGGGTCGATAACCGCAATGTAGCAATGTTAGGGCTGCGTATGGGCGGTAATGCTGCAATTCGACTTGGGTTTATGGAGCCAACACGACTAAAAACCTGCGTTAGCATCGGGGGAGCTATCAATAGCTTTCTTACACAGCCGAAGTTATTAGATAAAATTCCACGGATGTATTTGGATGTATTGGCATCACGCATGGGTAAGAATGGCCAAGCTGAAGCAAGTATTAAATCTCATTTACCTGCGTGGTCATTAAAAAACCAAGGAATACTTGGTCGTCGCCGCGTTGACATTCCTATGCTTGGTATTGGTTTAAAAAACGATCCTGTTTGCCCAGAGATGGATAACCAATTGATTGCGTTATCAAGCTATGGTGGTAAAGCGATCACTTTACCTGCAAAACCTATTTATGATGGTTACCATCGCGTAATGACTGAAGTGGTTAAATGGCTTGATGATAAAATGAAATAATTATCACAGCGACAATATGAGATTTAACAGTAACGGAATCGTACTATTGTGCGATTCCGTTTTTTTATAACCAAATATATTGTCATGATATTGTTAGCAAAATTGATAGCTATGGTTTGTTATTTTGTTAAATATTATCCATACTATAATCAATTATTATTGTGCTAAGCGTATGTTTTAATGCGTTAGGGATAATATCAAAGGTAGTAAGTATTACTTGCGAATTCAATACCGCTGACTATGGATGGACAAAACAATGACAATAGCAACAAGCTTTCCGCCGCATGGCCGTTTGATGTCTAAATTGACAGCAATAGGTCCTTATCTTCGTGAGAAAAAATCACAACCTCAACGGTTCTTTTTTGACTGTTTAGCCAGTTGTGTCAATGCTGAAAAAGAACCTGAACTACGTGAGTTTTGGGGCTGGTGGTTAGTGATGACGGCAACCGATACTGGCTATGAATATGAGTATGATTTTGGTCGCTTTAATGCCGCAGGTGAGTGGGTTGATGGTAAATTACCTGCAAAACATAAAGACGCTGTATTAAAAACATTAACGGATTTTTACTCAAAATTAACGCCCTTTATTATTGATGAGTGTCAATTAACATTGTCTCCCGCTGCAAAATTAACTCAAACCCCGCTAATTGAGTTATCAGCTAACTAAGCTAATTGATGGTTTAAGTTGACTCAAATGACCACTGGCGACATGAAATACTGCCGCTGTGAAATTCTCATAACGATGCACTGATATTGTCGCTACGTGGTATAGGGGTTATTCATTAAGGATGTTTATGCTTAAACATCCTTCTAAAGCCGATTAATATTGATTTTGTCATTGTTTTTTTCTTGTGCTTTTCGGTAGGGATTGATACAACAAAGAACATTTATTATTTCAATCTATTTGATCTCATGGCTGATTCAAAAAAATCTCAAGCACAACAGCAAGACGTTGCCGCAGGTGCCGCAACACATACAATTGTCGTCAAACTAGGAACTAGCGTGCTAACAGGTGGCACACTAAAACTTGATCGTGCCCACATGGTTGAGTTAGTGCGTCAATGCGCGATGTTACGTAGTCAAGGCCATAAAATTATTATTGTTACTTCTGGTGCGATCGCGGCTGGTCGTGAGCATTTAGGTTACCCCGAACTACCCAAAACGATGGCGAGTAAACAATTACTTGCCGCAGTTGGACAAGGCCGCTTAATTCAAGAGTGGGAAACCTTGTTTGGTATTTATGGGATCAATATTGGTCAAATGTTACTAACGCGCGCTGATTTAAATGATCGCGAACGCTATTTAAATGCGCGCGATATGTTGGTGGCGTTATTAGATAATGGCATTGTACCAGTTGTTAATGAAAACGACGCTGTTGCAACCACTGAGATCAAAGTCGGCGATAACGATAATCTCTCTGCGCTGGTGGGCATTTTAGGCGGTGCAGATAAACTATTATTAATGACAGACCAAGCAGGTTTATTTACTGCTGATCCACGTAGTAATCCTGATGCTGAATTGATCCATGAAGTACATACCATTGATGATAAATTACGTAAATTAGCCGGTGGTACTGTTGGTGGATTAGGCACTGGTGGCATGGCGACTAAGTTACAAGCCGCAGAAGTGGCTTGCCGTGCAGGTATTGAAGTTATTATTGCTGCGGGACGTCGCGTTGATGTGATCGTTGATCTTGCCGCTGGTAAAGCGGTGGGAACACGTTTTCTACCTTTAGAATCATCACTTGAAGGTCGTAAACAATGGATCCTTGCCGGTCCACCGCCAGCGGGTGATATTGTGATTGATGATGGTGCTGTAACCGCAGTGCAGCAAAAAGGCAGTAGTTTACTTGCTAAAGGGATCACTCAGGTAAAAGGCACCTTTGAACGTGGTGAAGTAGTACGTATTTTTGATAGCAAAAACGTCTTACTAGCACGGGGTATTAGTCGTTATTCAAGTGATGATATGACTAAAATTGCGGGTAAGCACAGCCATGATATTCATCAGGTTTTAGGTTATGAATACGGTCATGCTGCTATTCACCGTGATGATATGGTCGTTATTTAGTCGTCGTGATAATTCACCCGATAACTTATCAGGCATTGAATTTGAATTTAAGTAAGGAATTATTGTGAATCTTGAAATAATGGGACAAGCGGCGCAGCAGGCTGCGTTTGAATTAGCGACCACTGCAACCTCGATAAAAAATACTGCACTAGCGATTATTGCAGATGAATTAGAAGCAAACCAAGCGGCTATTCTTGCGGCTAATAAGCAAGATACGGACGCTGCTGTAGCGAGTGGTATGTCTGATGCGTTAATCGATCGTTTATTACTTAACGATGAGCGTATTTGTGCTATTGCCAACGATGTGCGCAATGTTATTAACTTAAATGATCCTGTTGGTGCAGAACTTGATAGTCGTGTACTTGAAAATGGTATGCGTTTAAGCCGCCGTCGAGTACCGTTAGGTGTTGTTGGTGTTATTTATGAAGCACGTCCTAATGTAACCATTGATATTGCAGCTCTGTGCCTTAAAACGGGTAATGCGAGTATTTTGCGTGGTGGCCGTGAGACGTTCCATTCGAATATGGCATTGGTAAAAGTAATTCAATCTGCATTAGCTAAAGCGGGTTTACCTGCAGCGTCTGTGCAATATATCGAACAGCCTGATCGTGAATATGTTTCGCAATTACTTAAGCTTGATCAATATGTTGATATGATCATTCCTCGTGGTGGTGCTGGTTTACATAAGATGTGTAAAGAAAATAGCACTATTCCCGTTATCATTGGCGGCTTTGGTATTAGCCATATGTATGTTGATGACAGTGCTGATTTATCCCGCTCATTAGATGTGGTTGAAAATGCGAAAGTACAACGGCCTTCTGCATGTAACTCATTGGATACGTTATTAGTTAACGAACAGATTGCGGCGACCTTTTTACCTCGTTTAGTTGAGCGCATGAATAAAGCCCAAGTAACCTTAGTGGCTGATGATGCTGCGTTTAATCTACTTGAAGGTAAAGCAAGCTTACTGCGTAAAGCAGAAGCGGGTGACTTTGATACTGAATGGTTAAGTTATACGTTAGGCGTTAAGGTTGTTGCTGATGTTGATGAAGCTATTGCGCATATGCGTAAACATAATGCTAGCCATTCAGATTCAATCTTGACCAATAACATTCAAGCGGCTGAGCGGTTTGTTAATGCAGCAGGTTCTGCGGCGGTATATGTGAATGCATCAACCCGTTTTACTGATGGTGCGCAATTTGGTTTAGGTGCAGAAGTTGCGGTATCTACACAAAAACTGCATGCACGAGGTCCGATGGGCTTAGAAGAATTGACCAGTTATAAATGGGTTGGTATTGCTGATTACCTGAGTCGTCCGTAACTAATAACATAATATAATACATATCAAAAAAGCTGCCGATAAAATGGCAGCTTTTTTATTGGTGTTAAATTGCTTGTTTAAGCTTCGCAAGCCCATATGCGGCAATGGTGACGCTATCTTTTAATTCACCGTTAATGATCATTGTTTCAAATTCAATAATAGAAAAAGATTGGCTGATGAGATCTTCTTCTTCAGCATCTCGGTGTTGCTCTGGTGCTGAGTGGAGTTGGGTCGCGAGATAAATGTGACAGGTTTGATTTAAAAAACCATAAGCAATAAATTGGCTGCCAAGGTAGACCATGTTATCTGCAATTAATCCAGTTTCTTCTTGCAGTTCACCTTTTGCAAGATCAAGATGATCCGCATCCGGGTTTGCTTCCCATGCCCCTTGTGGAATTTCCCAACACCGTTGTTGAATACTATAGCGAAATTGCTGTACTAGATGAATGTGGCCATTATCAATCGCTAAAATAGCGGCACAATCGGGCTTTTCAACCACACCATAAATGCCTTCGGCACCGCTTTGACGCTGGATTTTATCTTCGCGTACTGTCATCCATTTATTTTGGTACACAATACGGCTATCTAATGTTTTTATATCAGTCATTTTTATCCTGTGAATGGTTGTTGTCGTGAGTGTTATGAGTATCCGTGGAGTGTGATGACTGAGAGTCGTCAAATGGTGTTTGCGGCGGGTGTCTTTTTTTGAGTCCTGTACGCATATAAGCGGTGTATTTTAAAGCGGCAATATTGCTGGCGATCACCGCAATAATAATCACACAGATAACCCAAGGATTAAAAAACCATTCCATATTCACCTCACAACGATAATGTCTATATCAATTCACTGCATCTTATATGCGTGATTGATCATGAGTCTAAATCATTGTTATAGAGTATCAAGAATGCCGGTTAGCTTCGATGGTTTCATGATAATAACAATGCATAATTATCTATCAAATATCGCATTATTAGCTGTTCAATAGTGTTATCTGAACAGCATTAATGATGAGGAACGTCGGTGGGGTGTAATTATAAAATATTGTTTAGAATCTGTTGGTACATGTCAGTTAGCCGTTCAAGATCGGTGACTTTAACGCATTCATTCACTTTATGAATAGTGGCATTAACGGGTCCTAGTTCTACCACTTGTGCGCCTGTGCGTGCAATAAAACGGCCATCTGAAGTACCGCCTGTTGTCAGCAATTGTGGCGGAGTATGGTTAATGCCAGTGATGGCAGCAACAACGGCATCAACTAATGTACCACTGTCAGTTAAGAAGGGATGACCACTTAAGGTCCATTTTAAATCGTAGTCTAAGCCATGTGCGTCAAGGATTGAATGTACACGACGTTTAATATCAACATCGGTTAATTCTGTGCTGAAACGGAAATTAAACTGTATATCACATTGGCCGGGAATAACATTTGATGCGCCAGTGCCAGCAGCAATATTGGGGATCTGAAAGCTGGTTGGCGGAAAGAAGTCATTACCATTGTCCCAATGGGTTGCGGCTAATTCAGCTAATGCGGGCAGGGCTTTATGAATCGGATTATTGGCCAAATGTGGGTAGGCAACATGGCCTTGAATGCCCTTAATGAGCAGATCACCGGTAATAGAACCACGACGACCATTTTTGACAATATCACCAACAGTATCAGTACTTGATGGCTCACCTACAATGCACATGTCTATTTTTTCATTACGTGCTTCAAGGGTGTCAATTACGCGAGTGGTACCATTAATAAATGGGCCTTCTTCATCAGAAGTGATGAGCAGTGCAATTGAACCATTATGATTGGGATTTTGGGCAATAAAACGTTCAATCGCAACAACCATACAGGCCAGTGAACCTTTCATATCAGCAGCACCACGTCCGTGTAAGTAGCCATCAATAATGGTGGGTTCAAAAGGCGGTGTATGCCATTGCTCGATAGGACCTGAAGGCACAACATCGGTATGACCTGCAAACACAAACAGTGGTGCTTGAGTGCCACGACGAGCCCACAAATTTACCGTATCTTCAAATACCATGGTTTCAATATTAAACCCTAATGTTTGTAAGCGCGCGATCATAACTTGTTGGCAACCTGCGTCTTCAGGTGTGACTGAAGGACGAGACATTAAATCTTTTGCTAGTGTAATAACGGGACTGTCAGACATCCTTGTATCCTTGTTATTTAGTAAGAAAAATAGCGTTATATTGGTCAGGTTTAAAACCTAAGTAGTAATGATTATTATGCTGTAATAACGGGCGCTTAATCATGGCGGGTTGTTCTAGCATTAATTGTAATGCTGTCTCTCGATCAAGGTTGGCTTTTTGTTCTGCGGTTAATTGACGGAAAGTTGTACCGCGTTTATTGACCATGGCTTCCCAGCCAAGTGCTGCTTCAAAGATTTCAAGTTGTGCAAGATCAAGCCCATCAGTACGGTAGTCATGAAATTGATAAGCGATATTTTCAGCAGTAAACCATTGCTTCATTTTTTTGATGGTGTCGCAGTTTTTAATGCCATAAGCGATAGTGTTCATATTTGACTGACTTTTTTATAATAAGTAGATTATCTTTTATAGCGAGATTATTAGGTTATCGCAACCGTTGTACTTTTATTGGGAGTATTTACGGTAACTTACTTGAATGATGATAATCAGAATAATGCGAGTAAGTTCACCTTTATTTGTATCCATAATGATGAAACCGAATGTCTCGTTGATCAAACGCAACATCCTTGTTTGAGAACGGGCAATAATAGATACAGTATATTATGGAGGCCCCAATGGAACTGAATCCGGTTTTTGCCCGTAGACTTTATCTGGCTTTACTTGTTGAACACACGGAACGTCCTAATGTTCCTCGTTTAATTGAACAAACAGGTTGGCCCCGACGGACGATTCAAGATGTATTAAAAGCCTTACCTGGGCTTGGTATTGAATTGACTTTTATTCAAGATGGGCGACGTCATAATGATGGGTATTATAAATTAAGTGACTGGGGACCTTTTGACCTGCAATGGGTTGAATCGCGAGAACAGGATTTAATTACATCTTTAGCGTTGTAAGCTAGTACTATCATAATGATTAATGACCGCAGTGTGTTTATCACTGCGGTTTTTTATGTATCTAATAACCTAAGGTTTGTAGATAAAGTACTGTTGCTGCCGTACGAGATTTGACTTGCAGTTTGCGTAATAAACTTTTCATATGCACTTTTACAGTGGCTTCTGAAATAAACAGTGAATCTGCAATAACCTTATTACTATGGCCTTTGGCTACTTCTTGTAATATTTGATTTTCTCTTTCCGTTAAGCTTGAAAATAATGTATTTTCAGTGCCATTGTTATTAAGAAATGCCGTTACAACTTCACTGTATGCTTTACCCCCCGTTAGTGCGGTTTTTAGTAAAGCGACTAATTCATCAGGCTCGGTATCTTTGAGTAAATAGCCATCAGCACCTGCATCGATAAGTGTTTTAATATCAGCATGGTTATCCGACACTGTAAGGATCACAATACAAGCATCTATGCCTTCATTACGAAGCGTAATCAGAGTATCTAAACCTGAAATACCTTTCATGTTGAGATCTAACAAAATTAGATCTACGGGCAGTTTATGGGCGAGGGCAATGGCTTCATTACCATTACTGGCTTCACCAATAACATCAAATTTAGTATCGAAACTCAATAACTGGCCAATACCTCTACGCATTAATGGATGATCATCGACGATCATTACTTTCCAAGGTGTCATCTTTTTATCCTTCTGATAATGCGAATTGCAACTTAACTTGACTGCCAACGCCGATTTGAGAGTAAAGGGTTAATTCGCCCTTTAAGCGAGAAGCACGCTCTTGCATGATGTTTAAGCCATAGTGATTAAGTTTTGAGTTTGAGGGATCAAATCCAACCCCATCATCAGCAATTTCAACATTAATAATGCCGTGTTGTTGATGACATGAAATTTTGATTTGCTTGGCATCAGCATGCTTGATTGCATTTAATACTGCTTCACGAATAATCTGTAATAAATGGACCTGATTATGTGCAATTAATGCCATTGATGGTAAGTGATTTTCAATGTTAAATTGCGCTGGCGTTTGTTCCCGTAATGGTATTAATAATTGTGTTAATGCTTCACTGAAATTGGCTTCTTTGATGGTTAATCTAAAGGTACTCAATAACTCGCGTAATTGGGTGTAAGCATTTGATAGCTCTTCATCAATAGTTTGTATGGTTTGTTGCTGGCGATTGTCGGTATTAGTAAGTTGTCGTTTTAATAGTGTTAATTGAATTTTAAGATACGATAATGACTGTGCTAATGAGTCATGCAGCTCACGAGCAATTGTCGCTCGCTCTTCCATTAATAATAACTGCTCGGTCTGTTTTTGAGTTCGGTTGTAATAAATTCCACGGCTTAAAATATTAGCGATATTTTCAATCAATGCCAGATCAGGACAAGGCAATTGATATTGCCACCATAGTTGCCCCATTGTTTCACCATCAATTAATAATTGCTGTCGGTGCCAAGTGGTTGATTGTTCTTCACCGACGGTAATTTCAGTGGTGGTGCCATTTGATTCTTCAATAATTAACTTAGCTGCAGTTAAACCATCAATCGCAATTAATGTTTCCAACATCTGTTGAAAATGGTGATGAGTTAAGCGGCTAACTGATAGTTGTTGCGAGCAGTTATATAACACTTTCAACGATTCATTAGCATGGCGCAGACGGTGAGTTTTTTCATTGACGCTTTGTTCTAAATCGTAATAAAAATTATTTAAATCTGCAGCCATTTGGGTAAATGTGCGCGCTAAAATTCCTAATTCGTTTTTACTCTTATTATTGATGGTTAATGAAAATTGATGTTGCTTAATTTGTTTACATCCCGCCATTAATTGATTGAGCGGGGCTACAATTTGGCGCTGTGTAAATTGGATTGTAAATAACACCACCATCAAAATGAGTAATAAACCTACCGCACTAATAAGTGCTAAAAGATGTAACTTGTTTTCGGATGATTGTTGTAATTCAAAGACAAATTGATCGATACGCTCTACAAAAGGGGCGACTTGAATTAAATAGCCATCCTTATCTATTTGATCTAATTCTGAACGTACAGCCTGCCATGTTAAGAGTAATTCTGTGTAATGGTGCTGTATTGTTTGTGGAGTGTACCAACGATGTAATTCCTGCATTGTTGGCGATGTCAGTGATTGATCAAACTCAATAGTATGGGAGTTAAGTAATGGAGATTGAGTTTCGATATCAAATGCCAAGCGATAACTTTGCATTCTTAGTGAGCCTGCTGTGTTGATTGCTGCCGCATCGTTAAGACTCGAAACTAACATACATAGCGCTAAGCTCGTCGTTGTCGCAACTAAAAATAGAATAGTTACCATTGAACGACCAATTGTGGTGGTAACGGAATTAACTTTTTGCTGTTGCATGAATTGCCGCCAACCTATAAATATGAATGATTGTTAATGGAAAGGGATGCTAGGTATTATTTATTAGGATTATATTGAGTCTGCTAATTTTGCACTGACTGATTAAACGATAAATTTGCAAATGTTAGATATTATCCACTATGTTTTATTGATCTAGATCAAAGTATAGGGTCAATTACCCCTTAGGGGGTATGTTCGCAGTTATGACGATATTTAAAAATAACGTAAAAGAACATTAATAGAAAGTGAATGACAGCAAGAGAGATTAATTGGTCATCATATAATGTTTACATATATAAAGGAGAGCGCTGTGATTAATCGTTCCCGTCGAGGTTTTTTTACTCGTAAGCAGCTATCCCCACAGCCACGCTTGCCTTGGATAAAGGACGAAAATACCTTCACTGATCATTGTCTACGTTGTAATGCTTGTATTGATGCTTGCCAAACAAAGGTGATTATAAAAGGTGATGGTGGTTTTCCAGTGGTGGATTTTCATCATGGGGAAGGTGAATGTAGTTTTTGCTATCAATGTGCAGATGTGTGCCCTGAACCTTTATTTGAGCTCCAATCCCAACCTCCATGGACACAAGTGGCTACGATTAATTCATCGTGTCTCGCACTCAATAACATTGAATGCCGTAGTTGTGGCGACCAATGTGAAACACAAGCAATCACTTTTTCTTTACAAGTGGCAAAGGTTGCTCAACCTGTTATCAATCAGGCTGATTGCAGTGGATGTGGTGCATGTATAAGCGGTTGCCCTGTGGCTGCGATTGAAATGATAACGCCTTAAATTTAAAGAATTATAGAGAGTAAACATGACATTAAATGAAGTGCATACCTCAAGCCTTATCGTTCACGTTAAGCCACAATATTTAGCAACGATTAGCCAACAGATTTTAGCAATACCGAACACCGAAATTCCTGCGACAAGTGAAGAAGGGAAAATTATCGTAGTACTTGAGACAGAGAACCAAGGCTACGTAACAGATGCAATTGATAAAATTAATAATTTAGATCATGTATTAATTACTTTTTTGGTCTATCACCATATTGAGCACTACGATACACAAGCTGAGGGTAAGCTATGAAAATGACAAGAAGAGCATTTGTGAAAGCAAATGCTGCAGCATCAGCTGCTGCGGTAGCGGGTATTTCGTTACCAGCATCAGCGACGAATTTAATTGTGAGTTCTGATGAAACGAAGATTAAATGGGATAAAGCGCCTTGTCGTTTTTGTGGTACGGGTTGTTCAGTGTTAGTCGGGACTCAAAATGGACGAGTGGTTGCGACGCAAGGTGATCCCAAAGCACCTGTAAACAAAGGCCTTAACTGTATTAAAGGCTATTTTTTATCGAAAATAATGTACGGTAAAGATCGTTTACAAACGCCATTATTACGCATGAAAGATGGTGAGTACCATAAAGAAGGCGAGTTCACGCCTATTTCATGGGATCACGCGTTTGATGTGATGGCTGAGAAATGGAAAGCAGCATTGAAAAAGCAAGGCCCTACAGGTGTTGGTATGTTTGGCTCAGGCCAATGGACTGTCATGGAAGGCTATGCGGCTTCTAAAATGATGAAAGCAGGCTTTCGTTCAAACAATATCGATCCCAATGCCCGTCACTGTATGGCGTCTGCGGTAGTTGGCTTTATTCGTACCTTTGGTATTGATGAGCCGATGGGGTGTTATGATGATTTAGAGCATGCAGATGTGTTTGTACTTTGGGGTTCAAACATGGCTGAAATGCACCCTGTATTATGGACACGAATGACTGATCGTCGTTTAAGTCATCCCCATGTAAAAGTAAATGTGTTGTCGACTTATGAGCACCGTTCGTTTGAATTAGCTGATAATGGCATGATTTTCCATCCGCAAACTGATTTAGCTATTGCTAACTATATCGCTAATTACATCATTGAAAACGATGCTGTGAATTGGGATTTTGTTAATAAACATACTCATTTCAAACGTGCTCAAACGGATATTGGCTACGGTTTACGTGATGATAATCCATTACAAAAGCAAGCTGAAAACCCTAATTCAGGCGAACTATTCCCAATGACATTTGACGAATATAAAGCGTCAGTTGCGGAATATACCCTTGAAAAAGCATCACAAATGTCAGGTGTTGAACCTGAAAAACTGGTTGAGTTAGCTAAATATTATGCCGATCCTAAACTCAAAGTAATGTCTTTATGGACCATGGGAATGAACCAACATACTCGTGGTGTATGGATGCAAAGTTTGGTTTATAACTTGCATTTATTAACCGGTAAAATTTCAACGCCGGGTAATAGTCCATTTTCATTAACCGGTCAGCCTTCAGCATGTGGTACTGCACGTGAAGTAGGTACGTTTGCTCACCGTTTACCGGCTGATTTACTGGTTGCTAATCCTAAGCACCGTGCTATTGCTGAAAATATTTGGAAGTTGCCTGAAGGTACGATTCCACCTAAACCGGGTTACCACGCCGTGCAGCAAGATCGAATGCTGAATGACGGTAAATTAAACGCGTATTGGGTGATGTGTAATAACAACATGCAAGCGGGTCCTAATATTAATGAAGAGCGTTTACCTGGTTACCGTAATCCAGATAACTTTATCGTCTGTTCTGACCCTTACCCAACGGTTACCGCTCAAGCGTCTGATCTGATTCTACCAACGGCTATGTGGGTTGAAAAAGAAGGCGCTTATGGTAATGCTGAGCGTCGTACTCAAGCTTGGTATCAACAAGTTAAAGCGCCTGGTGATGCTAAGTCTGATTTATGGCAGATCATGGAGTTTTCAAAGCGGTTTAAGGTTGAAGAAGTGTGGGACGAAGCATTACTTAATAAGATGCCTCAGTACCGCGGTAAAACGATGTACGATATTTTATTCCTTAATGGTCACGTTGATAAATTCCCATTAACCGAAGCGCAACCATTGAATGATGATGCTCAAGCGCAAGGTTATTACGTTCAAAAAGGGCTCTTTGAAGAGTACGCAAGTTTTGGTCGTGGTCATGGGCATGATTTAGCACCTTATGATACTTACCATAAAGTTCGTGGTTTACGTTGGCCTGTTGTGGATGGTAAAGAAACCCAATGGCGCTTTAAAGAAGGCACTGATCCCTACGCTAAAAAAGGCACTGGCTGGGACTTTTATGGCAAACCTGATGGTAAGGCGTTAATCATTTCAGCACCTTATGAAGCGCCACCGGAAGTGCCTGATCAAGATTATGATATGTGGTTGTGTACTGGACGTGTGTTAGAGCATTGGCACACAGGTACCATGACGCGTCGTGTACCAGAACTATATAAAGCGGTGCCAGACGCATCGTGCTACATCAATCCACAAGATGCAAAAGCCCGTAACCTTCGTCGTGGTGATGAAGTGTTATTGTCATCGCGCCGTGGTGAAGTACGCTGTCGAGTAGAAACGCGTGGTCGTAATCGTCCACCGGTTGGATTGGTCTTTGTACCGTTCTTTGATGCCAATATTTTAGTTAATAAATTGATCTTGGATGCAACTGATCCATTGTCGAAACAGACAGATTTTAAGAAATGTCCTATCAAGATCACCAAGATCTAATCAATTAATTCAGCGGACGAGGGTTGTCGTTCGCTGTAACTAGAATATGTACAGAAACGGAGAACAGCATGAAGAAATTAATTTTTGCAGTATTAGTTGCAGGACTGATGCTCACCGGCATTGCACATAGTGATGATAACAATGTTACGACAGCAACTGAAACCGCGAAGACAACGGCAAATATTGCCGCTGCAGCTAAATTAGATAATCCCGGTGGCATTGGTGGACTTGAGTCATTACGTGGTTTAGCTGAAATTGAAGCAACACGCCCAGCGGATCTAATGAAGCATTACCCAAAGGATCAAGGGGTAATAGACAGTGATTATATTTATCAGCCACCGCTGATCCCACATACCATTCGTCACTACGAAGTGTCACTTAATGCTAATAAGTGTCTTGCTTGCCATAGTTGGAAAAATGCCAAAGAGATGGGGGCAACCAAGATCAGTGTGACCCATTATGTGTCACCACAGCAAGGCCAAGTGTTGTCTGATGTATCACCAAGCCGTTATTTTTGTTTGCAGTGCCATGTGCCTCAAGCAGACGCTAAGCCATTAGTTGAAAATGACTTTAAACGTGTAAGTGCATTACGTTAATCGTGACTGAATAGTAAAAAGGTTGATCTATGAAGTTGTTAAAAACATTTTGGTTACGACTAAAAACACCCAGTAAAGTCGCTGTCGGACTGGTTCTCTTTATGGGATTTATGGGCGGACTATTATTCTGGGGCGGGTTTAATACCGTAATGGAAAAAACTAACTCAGAAGAATTCTGTGCTGGTTGTCATGCGCCAATCGTAAAAGAGATTCAAGAAACGATACACTTTTCTAACCGATCAGGGGTAAGGGCAATTTGTTCTGATTGTCATGTACCTCATAATTGGACGGATAAAATTGTGCGTAAGGTACAGGCTTCAAAAGAAATTGTTGCTCATATGATGGGTACAATTGATACCCCTGAAAAGTTTAATGCTCGTCGTGGTCATTTAGCTGAACGAGAATGGCAACGTATGAAAAATAACGATTCTCAAGAATGCCGTAATTGTCATCAGTTCAATTATATGGACTTTTCTGAGCAAGCGCCACGTAGTGCAAAACAGCATTCGACCGCATTAGCATCTGGCGATAAAACCTGTGTTGATTGCCATAAGGGGATTGCCCATAAGTTACCAGACATGAAAGATGTGGCTGGGTGGCAATAAACCAAAGGAGAAATGATGAGTACGCTAGAATCAGTAATTTGGCATGTGTTGGGTTATGCAGCAATGCCTGTGATTATTTTATCTGGTTTTGTGGCCGTCGCAGCTGTGAGTGTGTGGCTATTGTCGCTAGGTAAAGATAAAAAAGTAAATTAAATAGCGTTAACAACACCATAATGAAGCCATGACAATTCAAATAAACATTTGGATTGTCATGGTTTTTTTTGAGTCGAGTTACGATGTGTGAATTTGCGGTATCGTATTAATCGCTGGTGGTCGATGTGTCATGAATTAATTGTTGTTCGACTAATTGGGTTCTAAATTGGTGTGCTCGTTTACGGTTGACGCCAAAATCAGAATAACCACTGCGAGAGATAGATCTTACATGCAGTTGTTGTGCGTGTTGTTTGACTTCAAAGTCATCCACAAAGCCAAATACAGCACTGGTGACTTCAATATGAAAGTAAGTATCATCATGTTCGATTAGCTTTGCTCCTGGTAACGTTTGGGCGACAGCAATAATATCAGACCAACGTTGAATACCTTTAGCGGTTAGCCTGAAGGGAGCAAGCTTAAACTTTTCACGTTGTTCAAGTGTTGATACACAATGGGATTTATTATCACAAGGCATGTCTATTTGACGTTGCCATGGTGTCGCTTGAGGATCGGCACAACCACTGATTAAGCCACCAATCGCTGTTATAAAACCAATAATTTTCATATTTGCTCTCATCATAGTGCACTGGTATAGGCTAAATAAGCCCCAAAGCCAACCCAAGAAACAATAATAAGTCCCCACGGTAGCCAATGTTGCTTATAGATAATTTGTGGGGCTGATGATGACGTATTAGCGGTGGTTTCAAGTTGAGTATTTTTGACTTGCTGAGTTTTCTTCTTTAATTTATCGCGCTCTCTGGCTTTGGCTTTCTGTTGTTTTTTATATTGTTCAATCCCTTTTTGAATTCCTTGTGCGATAAGTTTTGTTTGCTCTTTTGTTTGACCTTCTTTTTGCGTGGCTTTAGCAACACGTAATGCTTCTATCTGTGTTTCTGCAGAAGGTACTGTATTTTTTTTCATGGTCGTCATACGCACTAGTGACCTTATTGATAAATGGTTATTAAGAGTGATTATATCTGATTACTTTATTTTAGCAGCAGTGTTGCTGTATGTATGGTTGTTGGTATATATGTTGAAATTTATATATTTACGGTTTTTTGTATGAAAATTCCAGTTTTAGATGAACATAGTGTTAATACTATATTCATATTGTAACTTTATGATTAAAAAGAATTAACCAACCTATTTGGGCCATAGGTGTTGGTTGAGAAATAACCTGTTTTTGTTGGTTTTAGATCAAAAAACGTGACTTATACGGCAATATGCATAAATGAAAAGTGCGGTATTCCACAAAAATAGCGCTTAAATAGTACTTAATATGCAGTGATCGATTAGAGTCGAAATTAAGCCATAGTGTATTGATGTTATCTTAATTGATGCGTATTGAGTTAAACAGGTAAGAGGGAAGTTGTTTGCTTTATCCTATCAATGCTTATGATGATCATGGGCAGTTAAAACTAAATAAGATGCTATGGCTAGCGCTGATTTTTAATGCGAAAGCATTGGTGATTTTTATCATGGCAGGGGTGAGTCGAACCCAAGGCGGACAATTGCTTGAGTTGATTTATCCTCTTCGAGAGACACTTTATATAGGCATGGTATTGGGAAGTCCTGCCTTATTATTAATGTGGTTATCGGGTCAGCGTAATAGCAATAATAAAGTTGTACATTATCTGTGGCAGCATGGAAAAAAATTATTAATAGCTGCTTACAGTATCGATTTTGCTTTGCAAATATATCATCTCGTGTTTGAAGTGGTCAAGTAAAATTGGCCACTGATTTGTATTCATTATTAAATCGGCGTTCTGATTCATTAGGCGTCAAGCCACCGTTATATTGATGGGGCCTGACTTGGTTGTAATATCGGATAATATATTCAGTGATCGCCACTTTAGCTTCATTCGATGAGCGATAACCCGCAGTTGGCATCCACTCTGTTTTAAAACTTCTAAAAAATCGTTCCATTGGGGCGTTATCCCAACAATTTCCACGTCGACTCATACTTTGTGTAATTTGATACCGCCAAAGTAATCGGCGATATTGTTTACTTGTGTAATGACAGCCTTGATCTGAATGAAACATAACACTTTTAGGCGCCCCTCGAACTTCATAAGCCATCGAAAGGGCTTTACCTGTTAGATCTGTATTGGGTGAGCCTGACGTTGCCCAACCAATCACTTTACGGGCAAATAAATCAATCACAACAGCAAGGTACAACCAACGTTGTCCTGACCAAATATATGTCACGTCGCCACACCAAACCTGATTAGGCTCAGTAACTGCAAACTGGCGATCTAATGTATTGGGAATATTTAAATGTTCATTTTCTACTTTTTTATAACGATGTTTTTTAACCTGACAACTGACTAATCCTAGTTGTTTCATGATGTTAGTTGCCTTATATCGACTTAACGGCACGCCTTTAGTCGTAACGATACCTGCAATTGTTCTGGCTCCAGCAGAGCCACTACTGGCACGATGTGCAGCCTTCACTTCACTAGATAATAGCACTTGCTCTTTTGACTGCGTTTTAGGCCGTTTAGTCCAATATTTATAGCTACTGCGATGAATATCAAAGACATGACAAAGGATAGATACAGGATAATAAGCTTTTAATTCATCAACTAATATGAAGTTTTGAATGAGTCCGAGGCCAAAAGAGCGGTTGCTTTTTTTAGTATTTCTTTCTCCATTTCAATCCGTTTAATCTTCTTCTCTAATTCACGAATTTTAAGCTGATCAGGCGTCATTGGTGTTGCTTTCGGTGTCATTCCACCACGTTCATCTTTCAGCTGTCGAACCCACTTATCCATTGTTGATTTACCAACATTCATTGCTTCCGCAGCTTCTTTTACAGAGTAGCCTTGGTCTAAAACGAGTTGTGCTGATTCTAATCGAAATTCAGGTGTAAAATTAGGGCGTATTCTTTTAGTCATAGTGTCACCTATTAAATTATGAGGTGATGATATCACCTCTAACTAGGTGGCCAAATTAACTATGCCACTTCAGTTGCGTGAAGGTGCATTCTCTTGGGTTGGTGCATTAACCTTGTTATTAACGGTTTGGCTAGGGTTATATCTAGTTCGAAGCTCACGAGTCAAAGATGTGTTTGCGTATTAGCTTGTAGAGAGGTAATCGCAATGGAAAAGTTAACAATGGGTAAAGGGCAATTATTTCTTAGTTCATTATTGAGCCCACTGGCGATGGCTGATTGGCTGTTGGATGTCAGTTTTGAAATACACAGTGCTTGTCGATTACGACAAATGGTTAATACGTCATTGTCTTTATTGCCAGGCGAAGAAACCATTTTTTTTGAAGGCTTAAGTGAAAATAATCATCATTCATACCGTGAAGTGGTAGGCAGTGCGCAATTACTCGATGTTTCAGCTGAAAGTGTTAGCATTGCGTTACAAGTACAAGAACGACTAGATGATGGTGGCTGGCGAACTATTTTGGCACAAACATTATCGACAGGATTAAATATGCCAATGCTGTTTGAATCTGGCGAACCCAATTGTGAACATGTTAAATTACAAGTTGAGGTGATGACAGCATAAGCCATCAATTAAATATGAATTATGATGATATATAAGAAGCGCGACTATTTTATAGTGGCGTTTTTTTATGGCTGCTCATAAATAGTCAGTAATAATGTCTATAGTATTATGCCGTTCACAATAAGTTTTTGACCTAATGTTTTTAAAGGATAATCACTTAATTAATGGGGCTAGTATTACCTATGAGCGGTTTAATAAATTGAGATGTAATATATCAAGATGAATAGAGAAAGTGGCACAGAGGCGATTTAGTGTGTTTTTATAAGCAAAGATGGATTTATAATAGATATAAAAAAACGCAGCTAGAAAGCTGCGTTTTTTATTAAGATAATAACTATCTTATTTCTTGATGCGTAGTACTGGTGTTTCACCAACGTTTACAGCACCAGATAGCTTGATTAGCTCTTTGATCTCGTCCATGTTAGAGATAACTACTGGCGTCAATGTTGACTTAGCTTTCTCTTCTAGAAGTGCAAGATCGAATTCGATGATAGTGTCGCCAACTTTAACAGATTGGCCTTCTTCAGCGATGCGAGTAAAACCTTCGCCTTTAAGTTCAACAGTATCAATACCGAAGTGAACAAAAAGCTCGATGCCATCGTCAGACTCAATAGAGAAAGCGTGGTTAGTTTCAAAAATCTTACCGATAGTACCGTTTACTGGTGCAACCATTTTGTTGCCAGTTGGTTTGATAGCAATACCATCACCAACAATTTTTTCAGCAAATACTACATCAGGCACATCTTCGATGTTAACGATTTCGCCAGAAAGTGGTGCGATAATTTCAATTACACTAGCTTCACTGCTGTCGTCAGAAACCATTTTCTTTAATTTGTCAAACAGGCCCATATCGTTGCTCCTAAGCGTTGTTATTTTATCTGCAGCTATATTTTATTAGCAGATGGTCTTTTCTGCGATGAATTTTTCTACGTGCTCTTCAATCTCAGCCGCTGTTGGAAGAGTTAAAGCATACTCTGCCATTGCTTTAACGTCAGCAAAGTTAGCATTACGGATAACTTTCTTAACGCGAGGGATAGAAATAGCACTCATGCTGAACTCGTCCAGACCCATACCTAATAGAAGTAGGGTTGCACGTTCGTCGCCAGCAAGTTCACCACACATACCTGTCCACTTACCTTCAACGTGAGAAGCATCAATAACTTGCTTGATCACAGTAAGTACAGCAGGCGATAGTGGATTGTAGAGATGAGAGATAAGCTCATTACCACGGTCAACTGCTAGAGTATACTGGGTTAAATCGTTGGTACCAATACTAAAGAAAGAAACTTCTTTCGCTAAGTGGTGTGCAATCGCTGCGGCTGCTGGTGTTTCAACCATAACACCGATCTCGATGTTAGTGTCAAACGCTAAACCTTCAGCGGTTAATTCAACCTTAAATTCTTCAATAGCAGCTTTTAGTGTACGTACTTCTTCAACCGAAATAATCATCGGGAACATGATACGTACTTTACCGTGTGCTGACGCACGCAGAATAGCACGGAATTGGTCACGAAGGATTTCACGACGATCTAGGCTGATACGAATTGCACGCCAACCCAAGAATGGGTTCATTTCCTTAGGAAGATCTAAATAAGGTAGATCTTTATCACCACCGATATCCATAGTACGGATAATCACTGGCTCGCCATGCATTGCTTCTGCAACTTCTTTGTATGCTTGGTACTGTTCTTCTTCTGTAGGTAGAGAATCACGGTCCATGAACAAGAATTCAGTACGGTATAGACCAACGCCTTCACCGCCATTACGGTTAACGCCAGCACAGTCTTTAACTGTGCCAATGTTGCCGCATACTTCAACTTGCTTGCCATCAAGTGTAATTGCAGGAAGATCTTTTAGCTTAGCTAGTTCTTCTTGCTCTGCTTTATTAGCATCACGGATAGCTTTAAATTTGTTTAATTCATCATCAGTTGGATTGATAACAACCTGATTATTGATTGCATCAAGAACTAACATATCGCCGTTCTTAACTAAAGATGTAATGTTATTTGTACCTACAATTGCAGGAATTTCTAGTGAACGAGCCATGATAGAGGTGTGTGAAGTACGACCACCGATATCAGTAATAAAGCCAAGAACGAACTCTAGATTAATTTGTGCTGTTTCTGATGGTGTTAGGTCGTTAGCAACCAAAATCACTTGCTCATCAATAGCACTTAAATTAATAACATTAATACCTAATGCGTTTTTAATAAAACGGCTACCGATATCACGGATATCACTTGCACGTTCTTTTAAATACTCGTCATCAAGTGATTCAAGGGTTTGCGCTTGTTCTTCAATGATAGAATAAATCGCGTAATCCGCTGAATGCTTATCTTTAATAAGGGCTATGATCTCTTCTTCTAGCTCCTCATCTTCAAGCAACATGATGTGACCTTCAAAGATGGCTTCTTTCTCTTCACCAAAGGTGACACGTGCTTTTTCTTTGATAACTTCAAGTTGCTCAGAAGATTTTTTTCGAGCGTCGAAGAAACGTTGAATTTCGTTATCGATCTGGTCTGCAGCGATTGGAGTTTTGTTTAGAACAATCTCTTCTTCTTGCAATAGCAATGCTTTACCGAAAGCAATACCAGGAGACGCCAGGATACCTGAAATCATAGCCTTACCTTTAAATTAACTAAAAACTGGAAACTCGTTTGTATACAAACTTAGCTTAGATTTCGCGGAACATTGCGATTTCAGCGCCGTCGTGTAGCTCTGTAAGAGTTACTAGCTTATCTACTGCTTCTTGAGCTTGTGCACCTTCAGCTGCAATAGTAATTACTGCACCTTTAACTAGGCCAAGAGTTTGAAGCTTAAATAAGCTCTTAGCGCTTGCGCTTTTACCGTTTGAAGTTACTGTGATGTCAGCTTCAAATGATTTTGCATCTTTAACGAACTGTGCCGCTGGACGAGTGTGTAGGCCGTTTGGTGCAGTAATTTCAACTTGCTTCTGATACATATTTCACCCCGATTTAGATATATTTGTTATATTAATAGTTTGCCTTACAAGCTATAACCGCTGTGATTATAGTCTCAGCATGTTGTGTAAGCAGTATAAACTACCTAATAACATACTGTCTTAGCTTTAATCCAAGTCAAAGTTTTATGAAAAACTTTTTTTAGTATTAATCAAAATTGACTAATAATTGTCCTTTTATTTTGATGCTAAAAATAAAGCGCATCAGCTTTATAGTAAAGCTAAGAATAAAATGCAACAAAAAAGCCCGCAAAGGGCCTTTTTGAGGGTAGATATACCTAGATAACATCACAAAGTGTGATCACTGTTGGGTTTCTTTTTCTGTAAAGATACCCGCAAAAAGTGCTGTAGATAAGTAGCGTTCGCCAGAACTGGGTAAAATAACAACAATGTTTTTATCAGCAAATTCTGGTCGAGCAGCAATATTATTTGCAGCAACAACGGCGGCTCCTGATGAAATTCCCGCCAATATACCTTCTTCATCCATTAATCGACGCGCCATATCAATCGCATCTTCCGAGCTAACTTGCTCAATTTCATCGATCAGTGCTAAATCAAGATTGCCAGGAATAAAGCCGGCACCAATACCTTGAATCTTATGCGGTGCTGGTTGAACGGTTTCACCATTAACGGTTTGAGTCATGACTGGGGATTCTGATGGTTCTACTGCAACCACTGTAATAGCTTTGCCTTGCTGTTGTTTAATATAGCGACTTACACCTGTAATTGTGCCGCCTGTACCGACACCTGAGACAAAGACATCAATTTCGCCATCGGTAGCATCCCAGATCTCAGGCCCTGTGGTTTTTTCATGAATAGCGGGGTTAGCCGGGTTATTAAATTGTTGTAGCAATAGATATTTACTTGGATTTGAATTGACAATTTCTTCTGCTTTATCAATTGCGCCTTTCATACCTTTAGCCGCTTCAGTGAGAATCAATGTTGCACCAAGTGCTTTTAATAATTTGCGGCGCTCAAGACTCATGCTTTCTGGCATGGTGAGAGTAAGTTTATAGCCACGAGCTGCAGCCACAAAAGCCAGCGCGATGCCTGTATTACCACTGGTCGGTTCTACAAGTTCAACACCTTCTTTTAATAAGCCATTTTTCTCTGCTTCCCATACCATATTGGCACCAATGCGGCATTTAACACTAAAGCTTGGGTTACGTGCTTCGATTTTTGCGAGCACCTTACCGTTACTGACACGATTAAGACGTACCAGCGGAGTGTTACCAATAGTGAGAGAGTTATCTTCGTATATTTTGCTCATACTTCGTTCCTTCGTGACAAATTAGACTCAATGTTGAATAGATTAAGCATATACCTGTCTCAATATTTGCAAAGTAATTAATGGTTATATCTTATTGTTATTATGTGACAGTTAATACTATTAAGGGTGTTTAGGTTGTAAGATCTGGTGGTGTTTTGTTGTTTAAGTGGCATTTTTTTTATTAGAAATAAAAGCAAAAAAGGTCAATACAGTAATCGTGATTGACCTTATTTGAGTAATAAATTTAGATTAATAGCGTTTGAATTGATTTCGGTAATGATCAACCCACATTGCCGTCGCGCCACACACGGCAATTGGCATTACAAATAAATTAATAATAGGTACCATGGTTAATAACATCACAACGGCGCCAAAACTTAATGCTTGGCCTCTTTTTTGTTTAAGAGCATCGCGCATTTCAGGGAAGGATACTTTATGGTTATCAAATGGGTAATCTACATATTGAATGGTCATCATCCAAGCATTGAATAAGAACCATAATACTGGCGCTACTGTTTGGCCAATCGCTGGAATCCACATTAAAATGAGTAATCCAATCGCTTTAGGTAGATAATACTTAAGCTTGGTCCATTCTCGACCCATGGTACGAGGAAGATCTTTTATTAATGCTTTTAAACTATCATCAGGCGGTGTTTTTCCTGTGAGTTTGGCCTCAAGGTATTCAGCTAGCAATCCATTAAATGGTGCAGCAATCCAGTTAGCTATCGTACTAAAGAAGTATGAGAAGGACACCAGAGCGGCAATTGCCAGTAATGGCCATAAAATATAAGACAGCCAATCAAGCCAACTTGGTAAGTAGCTTAGCCAATGGTTAATCCAACCACCAAGATGATCTAATAAGGTGGCAAAAGCACTACCAAGTAATACAATATTGATCAATAAAGGAATAAGAACAAAACGTCGCGTTCCTGGTTGTGATGCGAGTTTTAGGCCTTGAAAAAAATAACCAGCACCGCTGGTTGTTGGTTGTACATTATGCTGTTGTGGCATTTCTTTCTCCTGAACAAGCATTTTTTAGTGTTTTACTGTTCATTTGTTTAGGTTTCTTTATCAATGTTAACGGTAGCGGTAGGATGGAATCAAACCACAAAATTGTTGTCACTACTTTAACAACAAAATAAAAAGGATGAGTCATAATACAAAAATGATGTAAATTTGTACAAAAAACGTCAAGCTGGCACTATCCTTGATGGAATCTCGATATTCATCTTCTCATTGCCAAGTGAGTTTTGGTACAGTAAGTCATTCGGTGAGAAATTCTAACTAGATATTAAGTTTCCTAGTAGATTTTTTTCTATTATTAACCCCGTAAAGGGACAACGAGTTAATTTAGAGTATTCATATGCAGGAATTGCGTCTGGTTCTTATTATTGTTGGTGCGTTAGCAATTGCAGCGCTTCTTTTTCATGGTCTATGGACAAGTAGAAAAGAAAAACCAGCTAAATTTGGTGAGAAGCCACTAAGTAAAATAGATGAAGCAAATCTTGAGAGTCAAGATATTGCCCAAGAGAGTGTTAGTGACGTCCGTGTTGTGAATACTGCGCCGGAAGTAACTGAGACTAAGTCAAACCAAGCAGACACTATTACAATGACAACAAAACCAGTGTCAAAACGTAAAGAGCCTGGTTTTAGTTTTGGTGAACGTCCCCAACATGACCCATTACTCGGTGAAACTGCGCCTCAAAGTACAACCGCTCCTGTAAAAGTGGTTGCAAATGAGCGTATTGAACCACAAATGCACATTGGCTCAACACCTAAGCCTACTGTTGCAGTTCAACCAAGTGTTGCGCCTCAGCCCACTGTTGCAGTTCAACCAAGTGTTGCACCTCAACCAAGTGTTGCGCCTCAGCCTACTGTTGCGCCCCAACCAAGTGTTGCGCCTCAACCAAGTGTTGCGCCCCAACCAAGTGTTGCGCCCCAACCAAGTGTTGCGCCCCAACCAAGTGTTGCACCTCAACCAAGTGTTGCACCTCAGCCAAGTGTTGCGCCTCAACCAAGTGTTGCGCCCCAACCAAGTGTTGCACCTCAACCAAGTGTTGCACCTCAGCCAAGTGTTGCGCCTCAGCCAAGTGTTGCGCCTCAACCAAGTGTTGCGCCTCAGCCTACTGTTGCGCCTCAACCAAGTGTTGCGGATGTTAAGCCAGCAATTGCAGAAGATGTAACGACTGCTCCAACTCCTATTTTTACACCAGCAGTTGAAGAAGAGATCAAAGCGGAGGCTGTTGCAGTAGTGACACCTGAGCCTGAGGTTATTTCTGAGCCAGAAACGATCATCGAACCTGAAGTATTACCAGAGCCAGAACCTCTACCGCCAAGTTATTTATCTGTTTGTGTACATGCTCGTAAGGGTAAGGTGCTGCGTGGGCCATCATTATTTGCTTGTTTAGAGCGTAATGGATTAATTTTTGGCGAAAATTCAGTTTTTCACCGTCATGCTGATTTAGCGGGTACTGAGCCTGTTATTTTCTCTGTGACTAATTTGCTTAACCCGGGCACATTTCCAGAAACAAACTACCAGCATTTTGAAACCCCTGGTATTGGCTTTTTCTTAATGTTGCCATGTCATGGTAAAGCATCAAGTAACTTCAATATGATGTTGCAAACAGCGCAGCAAATTGCTGATCAACTTAATGCGGATGTGATGGATCAAGATCGTGTCATGATCACGCCAAATCGTATTGCAGCATATCGAGAAAAATCAGTAAAATATAATCAATGCTAAGTTGATAAACTATTATTATTGATAAAAATTCAGGCTCCTTCGGGGGCCTGAATTTTATTGTATCTACTGATATAACTATAATGATTTACTGTTTTGTAATCAGAGTCATTAATCGACATTTTCTTCAGGTAGGAATTGAAATGAGCACCGACCTTCAGCAACAACTTGCCAGCTTAAAACAACAATTAGATTATCATGGCCATCGTTATTACGTTGAAGATAACCCTGAGGTACCGGATGCTGAATATGATCGTCTGATGCAACAGTTATTGGCGATAGAAGCTGAATATCCACAATGGGTAACACCTGACTCACCAAGCCAACGTGTTGGTGGCAGTGCCTTAGACGGTTTCACTCAAGTAACCCATGAAATTCCAATGTTATCATTAGGTAATGCATTTAATGATGATGATTTACGTGATTTTCAAAAACGTCTTCAAGATCGATTACGAGATAACAGCAGTATTCATTACTGCTGCGAACCTAAGTTAGATGGCTTAGCGGTAAGTTTATTGTATGAGAATGGCATTCTGGTGCAAGCAGCAACACGAGGTGATGGTACAACGGGTGAAAATATCACTCATAACGTACGTACGATTGGTGCAATCCCACTACGTTTACGCGGTGATGATTGGCCGCAGCGTTTGGAAGTGCGTGGTGAAGTCTTTATGCCAAAGAAAGGCTTTGATGAGCTAAATGCCAAAGCACTTAAAAAAGGCCTTAAAACTTTTGCTAACCCACGTAATGCTGCAGCCGGAAGTTTACGTCAGCTTGATCCTAAAATTACCGCAACGCGTCCACTTAGTTTTTATGCTTATGCGGTAGGAGTCGTTGAGGGACGTGAATTAGCGGACACGCAATATCAACGTCTATGCCAGCTTAAAGCATGGGGTCTACCCATGTGCCCAGAAATTAGAATGGTTGATAGCATTGAGGCGGTGATTGAGTACCATCAAATGATCGGTGATAAACGCCAATTATTAGGGTATGAAATTGATGGGGTTGTGATCAAGGTTGATCAGTTAGATCTACAGTTACAATTAGGTTTTGTTGCGCGTGCACCTCGTTGGGCGATTGCTTATAAGTTTCCAGCCCAAGAAGAAATGACCATTTTAAACAATGTTGAATTTCAAGTTGGCCGCACAGGTGCAATAACACCAGTAGCAAAACTTGAACCAGTATTTGTTGGCGGAGTTACCGTCAGTAATGCGACGTTGCATAATGCTGATGAAGTGTCACGTTTAGGGGTCATGATTGGTGATACGGTGATCATTCGTCGTGCTGGTGATGTTATTCCTCAAATAGCCGCGGTGGTTGAATCTCGTCGCCCTGCTGATGCTGTTGCGATAGTCTTTCCAACACAATGTCCTGTGTGCCAATCTAAAGTTGAACGTGTTGAAGGAGAGGCTGTAGCGCGTTGTTCTGGTGGCTTATTTTGCCAAGCGCAACGTAAAGAAGCACTAAAGCATTTTGTTTCACGTAAAGCATTAGATGTTGATGGCTGTGGTGAAAAAGTGATAGAGCAATTGGTTGATCGCGAGATGGTGATGACGCCTGCTGACTTGTTTAAGTTTAGTGCTGGTGAAGTAACGGTACTTGAGCGCATGGGGCCTAAATCTGCGCAAAAATTAGTTGATGCTTTATCTGCGTCGAAGCAAACAACCCTTGCACGGTTTATTTATTCATTAGGGATTCGTGAGGTGGGTGAAGCGACCGCTGCTAATGTTGCTAATTATTTTGAAACATTAGAGGCGATCAGTCTGGCCTCTAAAGATCAGTTAATAAAAGTACCTGATGTCGGTGAAGTGGTTGCCGCTCATTTGTTCAATTTCTTCCGTGAACCTCACAATACAGCCGTTATTGATGATTTATTGGCACAAGGTATTCATTGGCCTGTGATTGAAAAGCCGCAAGCAGGAGTTGAATTACCGCTAGATGGCAAAGTTGTTGTGCTAACAGGATCATTGTCACAATTAACCCGTGGTGATGCTAAAGCGGCATTACAGGCATTAGGGGCGAAAGTGACGGGCAGTGTTTCTAAAAAGACTGATTTATTAGTTGCAGGTGAAGCCGCTGGTTCTAAATTGACCAAAGCTCAAGAGTTAAATATTGAAATTTGGGATGAAGAACAGCTCGTCGATTTAATCAATAACGCATAAAAAGACCAATATTTGAGACTGAGGCCCCACCTTGTGGGGCTTTTTTTGGGGTGGAAATCGGTAATTATTATTGATGAAAGACTTAATTTTTAGCGTTTATTTAATGGTGGTCATAATCAAATTTTCATATAAGCAACAATGAGAGTGTTGTTTTGTATATTATTAATCATTGTATTTGTAAAATACGACGCTGTTCACAATAATATCTCGCCATTGTATTAAGTTATTGTTTTTATTTAATTATTTATTTGGTGTGAAGTGATGTATCAAACATATGACATTGATCACGATAGCGTCAAAAGTTTGCACTCAATCATATTTTCACTATTAAAAAGTAAGTTCTTATTGATGTTTTGCGCCGCGAAAGTAGTCTTAATGTCGAAGTAAGTTAAAAGTTCAATTTAAAACGAAATAATATGTATTGGTCGAAATGATTCGACTGACATATAAGAGATTTACTTGCCATCTTCGGCGGCCAACCTTTCAGGGGCAAGTAAACAGCTAATATCTTTTAGGAGTTATTCCATGGAATCAAAGTTTTTTAAAGTTTCGGCTTTAACCGCAGCAATGGTAGGTGCATTATCAGCGGCACCAGTTATGGCAACGGAAGACAGTGCAGCAGGTCCAGAGTATGTGGTAGCTGTTAATGAATTTCTTGATGATTCAACATTAGCAGGTGTTGCTGTTGTTGATACGCGTTCACGTACTCGTACTTCAGGTAAACCTGGCGGTGAAAATGGCGATTCGTGGAGCCGTCTAGATTACTCTGCTTATAACCTTATTTTAGATTTTACATCTGGTTACCATAATGGTTGGTTAGGCGCGGATATCGCTGGTTATGTATCTGGTGATTTGTACAATGATAGTGCAGTTCATAGTGGTAAAAATAGCCCTAACTATGGACGTACCCTTGCTAATGAAATATCAACATCAACGAATTTAGATTGGGGTTCAGGTGATGGTGACCCAGTTAAAATTACTAAAGCGGCATTGAAGTTTAAAGCTGGCCAAAATGTAGATGGTCGTTTTGGTTTTACTCAAGCGAATGGTAATGGTGTTTTAGGTAACGTATGGTCTTTCGTTCCTGGTACATACCGTGGTGCTGAATTGAATGCAAACTTTGGTAACTTTAAAGCAACATACTTTATTGCAGACCAATTTACAGCTCCTTGGATTCTAAGTGAAAAAGATTATGCGCCTACTGGTTGGGCTGATACGAAATGGGGTATTGCGCACTCTCTAGGCCTTCAAGGTAATGCAACTGATGACTTATTCCTACAATTTGGTATTGGTCAGGTAACTGATGTCCGTTATCAAAACGGTGTAGACTGGGATATTGATCAAGCAACTGGTCATCATGATGCAATTGATACAACAGGTTACAAGGTTTACGCTAAGTATAATATCAATGAAAACATGTCACTTGCATACGATTTCTACGGTGTAAATGATGACGTACAATATGATGGCCTTGGTTACACCACGGGTCTATCATTCAACGCTAAGTTCGGTCAGTTCTCATGGATGACAGATCTTCAATACGCGAAGAGTGATAACGATCGTGATGTTAACCCTCGTATGATTTACACATACGGTATGACAAATGGTACATATTCACTATGGTGGGATGCATTATCTGATTGGAACAAATCAGGCGAAGTATCGATCTACAACCGTTTATCATATGACCAAGGCAATGGTTGGAACTACTACCTAGGCTTCGGTTACGGTTCTGGTAGCAAGTCAGCAGCTGATGGCGCTATGGGTGACTGGGATTACGAGAGCGAGTATGCAGTTAACGGTACAGTTTCTTACTCAGTACCAAATGGTGCACTTAAAGGTTCTACCATTCGTCTACACGCAACAATGCTAGAGCGTGATGAGTTTGCTGGTGCAGCTTCTGCTGATGAAACAGATTTACGTTTCCAAGTTATTATTCCTTACACTTTCTAATATAACAATTAGTTAGGTATGAATTTAAAAGCCCATTTCGATGGGCTTTTTTATTATCTTAAAAAAGAGAACTGGATTATTCATCTTCTTCCTACAATTGAGTTAGGTAACTCAACTAACGAAGGTGATTATATGAAAAAATATATTATTGGTATTATGGCTGCGATGGTACTAGCTGTCAGTTCAAATGTTTTTGCATCAGGTGGTTCCAATGGCGCTGGTGGTTTTGGTCAAACATACTGTCACTTATCAAATAATGAGACGGTTTTTGTTCCTTGGTTTATATGTAAGCAACACGGTGGTGAATCATACGACTTTTGATTTGATAATAGAGAATGGACTCTCTAATTTTTTATTGTGACCCATCCACCATGACTATTTTACGCTCTCGTCTTCCTGATTATTGTAGAATTAGCCCACAGTGCTAGAATACCTACCAATAGATTCAGCACAGTAGCTTTTACTGTGTCATCCATCATTCATAAGGTAATCTCAATGACGGTTAAAACTCGCTTTGCACCAAGCCCAACAGGCTTTTTGCACGTTGGTGGTGCGCGTACAGCATTGTATTCATGGCTATTTGCTAAGCACATGGGCGGTGAATTCGTATTACGTATCGAAGACACAGATCTTGAGCGTTCAACGCAAGAAGCGATTGATGCGATCATGGAAGGCATGGAGTGGTTAGAATTAAATTGGGATGAAGGTCCTTACTACCAGACTAAGCGTTTTGATCGTTATAACGAAGTGGTTGATCAACTTCTTGCAGAAGATAAAGCATATAAATGTTACTGCCCAAAAGAATTGCTTGATGAAATTCGTGAGCAGCAGATGGCTGACGGTGTAAAACCGCGCTATGATGCTAATCACCCAAAAATTGTTGCAGCAAATGCAGCAGCAACAGCTGACTCTCCTTTCTGTATTCGTTTCCGTAATCCAAAAGAAGGCACAGTGATCTTTGATGATAAGATCCGTGGTCATATTGAGATTGCTAACAGCGAGCTAGATGATTTAATTATTCGTCGTACAGACGGTAGCCCAACATACAACTTCTGTGTTGTTATTGATGACTGGGATATGGGTATTACGCAAGTTGTTCGTG
Source organism: Photobacterium piscicola (assembly GCF_046058925.1). NCBI lineage: Bacteria > Pseudomonadati > Pseudomonadota > Gammaproteobacteria > Vibrionales > Vibrionaceae > Photobacterium > Photobacterium piscicola. The sequence goes on along the minus strand of NZ_CP175534.1, from coordinate 2,627,445 downwards.
GTGAAGATCACATCAACAACACTCCACGTCAAATCAACATCTATGAAGCATTAGGTGCACCAGTGCCTGAGTTTGCACACTGTGCAATGATCCTAGGTGATGATGGCGCTAAATTATCTAAGCGTCATGGCGCTGTTGGTGTAATGCAATACCGTGATGACGGTTTCCTACCGCATGCTCTACTAAACTACTTAGTTCGTTTAGGTTGGTCGCATGGTGACCAAGAAATCTTCTCACTACAAGAGATGATTGATTGCTTTACGCTTGAGTCTGTAAGCAAGTCAGCATCAGCATTCAATACTGATAAATTGTTATGGCTAAACAATCATTACATTAAAACAGCAGCACCTGAATATGTTGCTAAATACCTACAATGGCATTTAGATCAAAAACAAATTTCCATTGAAAATGGTCCTGCTATTACTGACGTTATCACGTTAGTGGGTGAGCGTTGTCATACACTGATCGAACTAGCAGAGCAATCACGCTACTTCTACCAAGACTTCAGTGAGTTTGAAGCGGGTGCAGCTAAGAAGCACTTACGTCCAGTTGCTAAAGATGCATTGGCACTAGCACTTGCTAAAGTTGAAGCATTAGATGAATGGACAACTGAAAATCTACATGCTGTAACAACACAAGTTTGTGAAGAGCTTGAGTTAGGCATGGGTAAAGTAGGTATGCCTCTGCGTGTTGCAGTAACTGGTCAAGGCCAATCGCCATCAGTTGATGCGGTAATGCAATTGATTGGTAAAGAGCGTGTTATTACACGTATTAAGATGGCATTAGATTATATCGCAGAGCGTGAAGCTAACGCTTAAGTATTTGTTTTTATAAAGACAAGCGGAAGCATCGTTGATGTTTCCGCTTTTTTTATAACTAGCGTAAAGTAGATCACATTTTTTGTTTTATCGTCGTGACATTTATTAAAAACATCAATACTATAAGCATCATATTGGGGCTATAGCTCAGCTGGGAGAGCGCTTCGCTGGCAGCGAAGAGGTCATCGGTTCGATCCCGTTTAGCTCCACCAAATTTAAAACCTCGTCAGTTATCTGACGAGGTTTTTTGCGTTTAGTTATATTTAAAAACGCGCATTAATAATTGGGAAAATTGGAAGGTTTTTACTTACAAAAGTGCCTGATTTATCATAGTTAATTAAACCTATCTGCACTCCTTTATTAATGTGGTCTGTCGCATTAACTAAACCGAACTGAAGTCCATTAAGTGATCCAGCGTAGTTGAAGGTACCAAATTGAGCGCCAGTAAAATTATTGGCTGTGTAGTTTACTAAACCAAAGTCAGCACCTGTAGCTTTGCCTTCGTTCCAGTTAGCTAAACCAAATTCTAAACCTTTCATACTGGATGTAGTATGGTTAACACCAAAGGCTAAACCAAAGTTAAGTCCGGTAAAATCATTGATAGTCGATAAGCCTAGCAATGAAAAGTTAACACCTTTTACTTGGTTTGTTTGGCCGTAAAGTATGTTTAAACGCGCTCCAGAGACATTACCAGCAGGTAAATTTACACCAGGTACAGAAAGTTGTACGGGTGTGTTAGCCATTGCTATTGGTGATAAAATAGCGGTTGTTAAAGCGATCATTACAGAAGTTATTTTCATATGAATACCCTAAATATAGATGACTGATATTTAGAAAATCTTATATCAAATATAATAAGACATATATAGTAAAGTCCAAAAAACAAATGAAAATAAGCTTTTGAAATTAGCAAAATTCGTTATTTAAATTATAGATTTTTTTAATTTATTAGATGATATAAGTAAAAGTTTTATTAAATAATGAGTTTTATTTGATGTAGTATAAGTGTTTTTTATTAAGTATATATTTATTTCTTTTATGTCGTATTTAATTATAGTTAATAATTGTCGTTAATATATTCACCGTGCGAATAATTGACATGGTAAACATTGTAATAATTATTACTATGCTTGTTTTTAGTACTTAAATTATTTTTTTTATTTTAATATTCTTTTTGATTTTAATTTATTGTTAGTGTTTACTATTCTTTATCATATTGATTTTTATGTATTTTATTTTTTTATTTTAGGTTTTCTTGTTAATTCAAAAGATTTAAATGGTGTTGGTTTATTATTTTCTTTATTGTTGTCACGTTTGAAAACAATTGTATCAATGGAAATTAATTAACCATTAAATGTTTATTGGTTAATTAATTTTATTATTTAATGTGATTGTTAATTAACCGCCATATATATCCGTGATTTAAAGGTTTTTATATGGTCATAAATAGATTTAACACGAAAAAATAAAAGATGAAGTAAGATAAACGCAAATGAGGGGCTGTAACCTTAGGGCGGTAGCGTATTTGATTATTGGCATATATCTTCATTGTTTGTCTGTCTGAGAACTCATCGATAGAGTAAATAATGTCTTAGATGTAGTTAAATACTCTTATTATTTAATCGAAAATTTTTAAAAATTCCTTTTAGTTAACCATTTCGGATTGAAATCATTCATGACTGCCATTAGTAATAAACAAGTAAAATCCATTTCGACAGCGAATGAAGAAATCGACTTAGGTAAGATTTTTGGTGTTTTGCGAGATAGTAAAAAATCTATTCTTGCTTTAACCCTAGTTTTTACTTTATTAGGTCTGATTTATTCTGTTTTTGCTACTCCTATTTATAGATCTGATGTATTGATTCAAGTTGATTCAAAAAGTGATGGCTCTCCTGCTTTTGGAGAAGCGATGGCAAAAGAATTTACAACTGAATCATCAGCAGTTACCGAGATAGAGTTAATTAAATCTCGTCGCGTTATTGGTAAAACAGTCGATAAATTAAACCTAACAACGTCAGTTACTCCTGATTACTTCCCTATTTTTGGTAAAGGTTTTGCACGATTAACTCATACTCAAAGTAGTGCAACTGTAGCGCACTTCTCTATGCCGACTAACGCACAAAAAAATGTTTACCAGTTAAAGATTGTTAATATAGATACTGGTGAATTTGCATTAACTGATGAAGATAATGCAAACGTTAAATTAACGGGTTTTGTAGGGCAACCAGTTAAAGAACAAGGTTATGATTTATTGGTAACAGCGTTAACTGGTGCGAATAATGACACTTTTACAGTTAAACAAATTTCTCGCTTTGATATTATTGCTTATTTCCAAGAATCATTAATTGCAGCTGAAAAAGGTAAAGATACCGGTATTGTTGAAGTTTCACTAAAGGGTCAGAACCGATTAAAGACTCAACGTATTCTGAACAGTATCAGTGAAAACTATTACTTATTGAATGCAGACCGAGCTGCGGCAAGTGCAGATAAGAGCTTAGCGTTTTTAGAAGGACGTCTACCAGCAATCAAAGTGGAATTAACCACGGCTGAAAATAAGTTAAATCAATACCGTGAAGCTAATCAATCAGTTAATATAGAATTGCAAGCAAAATCTTCACTTGACGAGCTTGTTGCTTTAACGGGTCAAATTAATGAATTGAGTTTCCAAGAGGCCGATATTTCACGAAGCTATACTAAGTCACATCCACTGTATAAAGCATTAATTGAAAAACGTAATGATTTACTGGCTCAAAAGAATCGTTTAACTCGTAAAATTGATCAAATGCCAGAAACACAACGTGAAATTATTCGCTTAACGCGTCATGTTGATGTTAATCAGCAAACATATATGCAAATTCTTAATAAAATTCAAGAGCTTAATATAGTTAAAGCTAGTAGTTCTGCAAGTGTTCAAATTATTGATACAGCATCAAGTAGTGTTAAGCCTATTGCACCTAACCGTGTAATGCTCGTTATTGCTCCTGCTATTATTGGCCTGATTCTTGGTGCATTAATCGCATTATTCCGTGTTATTTTGAATAATACCGTTGTTGATCCTCAGCAATTAAAACTAATGGGTTTACCTGTTTTTGCTTCAGTACCAAAAACGAAGAAGCTGCCTAATGCGATTTTAGCGGAAGTTGATTCAGATGATATCTCAATTGAAGCACTACGTATGTTACGTAACCGCATGTTGTTAGCGATGAATAATGCAAGTAATAATACAGTATTATTAACAAGCGCTAGTTCAATGGTTAAATCAGGAAAAACATTTGTTATTACTAATGTTGCAGCATTAATGGCTGAAGCAGGTAAGCGAGTGTTAATTATTGATGCCGATATGCGTAAAGGTAAAATTGCATCAACACTAAATGGTAAGCAAGCAAATGGTTTAGCTGAGCTACTTAGTGGTAAAAATGATCTGAAAACAGTAATAAAGACATCTACAATTGCTAATCTAGATTATATTTCTGGTGGCGAACATGCACATTCACCTGCCGAATTGCTAATGCATGATCAATTTAAAACATTATTAGCATGGGCTTCTGAACACTATGATGTTGTTATTGTTAATTCACCACCAGTATTAGCTGTTGTTGATGCTGCGATTATCGGTGCTACTGTTGGTACAACAGTAATGGTTGGCAGTTATGGTGAGGATACTTTAAAAGATATCGAACAAGCTAAGCAAAAGTTTGAAGATAATGGTATTGAAGTTGATGGATTTGTTTTAAATAACGCAATGAAGAAAACAAGTAATCAAGCTATCTTTAAAAAGTATTGATAAGTTATTTTTAATTTCAAAATAATTATGGCAAGTAATTGCCATAATTATAATTTCCCTTTATATAAAGATATAAGTAATGCGTAAAATAATTAATCTTATTTGTAATAAAAGTAAATTAGCTAGAGAATTAAGATATAACTTTAGTTTTATACGTGAAACTGGTTATATACCATCATTTAAAAACCCTAAAACATATAATGAAAAAATAAACTATCGCAAGCATAACCCTAAACATGAATTATTTAGTGTTTGTGCTGATAAGATTAAATCTAAAGAATATGTAGCAGAAAAACTATCTTCAGATTACATTATTGAAAACTATTATGTTGGCGATAGTATTACTGTAGATAAAATTAAAGAAATTCTTGCTGATAAAGGTGATTTGTTATTAAAAGCGAATCATAATTCTGGACCAGTTTATTTAATCACAACTGAAGCTACAGATGATGAGATTACTCGTAAGGTTGATGATGTAAATAATCAATTAAAAGTAGATTATGGTAAGCAGCTAAATGAACCTTGGTATAGTGACATAAAACGAGGTGTATTAGTTGAAAAAAGGTTATCTCCTCAAGAAGGCGAAACTGATGTTCGTGATTATAAATTCCATGTTTTCAAACAAAATGATGGTAGTTTTAAAATCATTGTACAAATAGATTTTGACCGTAGTGGTAATCATACTCGTTCTTTCTTTGATGATGAATTGAATTGGCTTCCATTCTATACTTTGTACTCAGATACTGGCGTATGCATTAAAACATCAATTGAAATGCCTAAGAATTACGATCTAATGTTAACTGCAGCTAAAACATTAGCTGAACCATTTAGTTATGTTCGTGTTGATTTCTATAATGTCGATGGTGCTATTTACTTTGGTGAATTGACTTTTGCTCAGGGAAGTGGCCGTTCAGGGCTTACAAATAAAGCATACGATCTTTGATTAGGCCGCTTATGGGAAGGCGACCCCTCTTATTAAATTCCATATTGATTAAATATAAAGTTAAATACTTAGTTCTGTTTTTCATTATATTTACTGATTATATATACAATAAATTACCAAATTATAATGTATAACTTGGTAATTTATTATACATCTCACTTCACATTATGATTTAATAAATATGATGTCAAATACTAAAATAAGCCAAGTTGTATTTTGGATATCTGTAGCAATTATCTTTATCGGATTTATGGAAAACATTAATGAGTTAAGATATGACTTAATGATTCCATTAATAGCTATAGGGTGGGTATTACACTTTACTTATAGTGATCATAAGATTGATAGTCAGAGTACTAAGTCCTTTATATTGCTTTCTGGAATTATTGCACTAATTGCGTTACCTTCACTACTTAAAATTTACCCTCATATACATAATCTAATAAATTATACTTATTATAGTTTTACTGTGGGTATGATCGTAAAGTTATTCTCGGTATATAGTACTTTTGTATTTTTAAAAGGGGATACCGATAAATTAGAAAGAATGATTAAATATGTTTTAATTCTTAATTTATCGATGTTCTTTATTCAATTTATAATAGTATTCCCTACTGGTATTTATATTGATCCATTAAAATTAATAACAGGGGAGTCATCACGATATGGCAGTGATATCTTTGTCCCTCTTATTGGTAATATATATCGTTGTACTGGATTCTATGAAGAACCATCAACGTATGCCGGATTTATTGTTGTTCTTTTAGCATCCAAACTTTATTTAAATCCGAAAGTAGATAAATTAGTTATTTTCTCTGCTTTATCTATTATTTTATCTTTTTCTGTTGCCGCAATTGTTTATGGATTAATCATTATTGGTTATTTCCTTTTACGCAGTAAAGCGAGTTACTTGAAATATATTTTGTTTTTGTTATCCCCATTACTTGTGGCTGCTATTATAGGTATTGCTATTCAGCGCCTAACTTCATTGGGTGGTGATGCTCAAGATATTCGTAGTAATTTGAATGATATGGTATTTGATCAGAATTTAATGATCCTTATCTTTGGCAATGGTGCTTTAGGTATTATGCCTGAAGCTGCACATATAATGAACACAACAGGAGATATATTTAAATTAGGTATAGCTTCGTTGAATGATAATGGTATGTGGTTATTCTTTATCATTAAATTTGGATTTGCTGGATTAGCAATAATAATATCTTATTTATTTATTAAATCTAAAACATTACTCAATAGAATTATGTTTTTAGTTATATTATTAACTAAATTAAGTTTTTTATACTTTGGATTTATATTCTATTTCTTTTTAGTCTTTAATAATAAACCAGAATTAGAGGAGTCAGACAATGGAACCAAAAGTGAAGTCGAGTAAACAAAGGGATCTGTTTTTGTGAATATTCGAGAATTCAAAGCTTTTTTTTGGAGCTTTATTGATGGTGTTGGCTCTCAGGGTAGCCAATTAATTATTACCATCATGTTAGCTCGACTACTGACTCCTGCTGATTTTGGTGTGATTGGTTTAATTTCAGTCGTTGTATATTTATCGAATGTTATAGGTAACGGTGGTTTAAATAGTAGTCTAATTAGAAAATCTAAACCATCTGCCGATGATTTTACATCAGTATTCATTTTTAATATAACACTTGGTATATTGCTTTATGTTATTATTTTCTTATCATCAGGATTTTTATCGCATTTTTTAAATTTACCCCAAGCTGAAATTTACCTCAAAGTATATGCATTAAGTATTATATTTACTGCATTGGAACAAATTCAACGTGTAAAATTAACAATCGATCTTAATTTCAAAACACAGGCTAAAATTACATTATTTTCGGTTATTTTCAGTGGTATAGTTGCATTAATTTTAGCTAAACTTGGCTTTGGTGTATGGGCTTTAATTGCACAAGCTGTTGTTTTATCTATTATTAGATGTGCTATTTTTTGGTATGTGATCGGTTGGAGACCAACTGGGCATTTTAAAATGCCACTATTATTAGAACATTTAAATTTTGGATATAAATTATTACTAGGCAATGTTGTTGATGTTGCGTATAGATATATGTTCAATTTGGGTATTGGTAAGTTTTATTCTGTAACGGATCTTGGTTTTTATAATCAGGCTACAAAACTTACAGAAGTACCATCTATGACGATAACAACAGTTGTTCGTCGTGTAAATTACCCTATTATTAGTAAATTAAGAAATAATAATAAGTGTTATTTTGATAATTTAAATAATATAGCTTCTTATATTGTAGCTGTTTATTTACCTATTACATTATGGTTATCATTTAATTCTCATAATATAGTATTGAAGTTATTAGGTGAAAGATGGATTGATGCTAGTCCTTTTTTATCAATATTAGCTATTGCTTTCTTTATTGTGCCATTATCTAATTTATTTGGTAATATTTTATCAGTTGAAGGACGGACTGATTTATATTTTAAAATAAGATTGATTGTTAAATTTATTCTTGGAGTATTATTTTTCATTATCCATTCTTATGGTATTTATGTTGTATTATTTTTCATAATATTTGCAACCATATTTGAATGGTTTGTTAATATTATAGTTTCATATAAATATTTCAATTTTCCTGTATTAAAATATTTCAAGAGATTATTATTAATCACTATTCCAATAGTTATTTCTAGCTTTTTGGTTAATCATTATATCAATATAGATTCAACAATAGGTGATTTAGCTATGAAGCTAATAGTAAGTATGATTATACCTGCTTGTATCTTATTTTTATTATCGAAAGAAAAGGTTTAATTAATAGCCTTTATTGATTACTTACTATTATTTATTTGGTTATATTATGTCACAAAAAAGTATAGATTTATTTATTGATGCAATAAGGAAGGGTGGCGCTGAGCGCGTTTGTGTAAATTATGCAAACTATTTGGTAGATAATGGCTATAAGATACGAATTGTTATATTTAAAGAGTATGAAGATTCTTATATTGATCTTGTAGATAAGCGTGTTGAGATTATAACTTTAGGTTGTCATGATGCTTCATCGATGATTAAAAAGGTAAAGGCTATAAACTTTATCTTTTCTGATACAGTTATAGTATTTAATCATCAAATGTCTATTGCATTATGGTTCTATCGCCAATTTGGCTGTAAACAGAAATTTAAGTTAATATCTCGTAATGTGAATTATCTAAGCCGAGATTTATATACATCTAAAAATTCAATAAAAAAATGGGTGACTATTTTATTAACTAAAATAATATATCGTCGTATTGATTGTTTTATTGCCCAATGCAATGACATGAAAAATGACATGGTAAATTACCTTTCTGTACCTGAGAGTAAAATTACAGTTATATATAATCCAGTATCTACTAGTGTTTATAAAAAAGAAAATGTAGAGAAAGATATTGATATTTTATTTGTTGGTAGAATAAGCAAGCAGAAAGGGTTGCCGTATTTAGTTTCCGTTATCGATAGCATTATTAATAAAGAGCAAGCTAAAGTTTGTATTGTTGGTAAAGGTGTTCTTGAAGAGCAATTAGATAAAGAATTATCTGTCATAGAAAATAAATATAATATTAAAATATTACGAGTTCGTTCAACTAATGATGTTAATAGTTATTATAATCGAGCAAAAGTAACGATATTAACCTCTCTTTATGAAGGATATCCAAATGTATTGGCAGAATCATTAACTGCAGGTACTCCTGTTGTTTCTTTTGACTGTCAAAGTGGTCCTGAAGAAATTATTCGTGATGGAATTAATGGCTACTTGGTTCCATGTTTTAATACGGAAATATTTGTTGATAAACTAGAATTAATTCTAAACGGAAAGACATTATCTGACGTCCGTGATTTTAATAGTGAAAACAGTTTTAACCTTTTAGAAGAATTGATTAATAAAGAGTAAATAATAATGAGTAAAAAAATTCTGGTTATTAGTGATCATCGAGGAGGTGGTGCTGGACATGTAGCAACACAGTCTGGATTATTATTCTCAGATCAAGGTTATAATGTTGATTATATTTTTGGTGATGATTATTTTAAGTTTAATGCTGTAGGATATTGTTGCAATTATAGCGCGATTGATATAATTAGAAAAAAATTAGCAATTAGTAAGCCAGAAATTATTTTAATCCATAACTTTGATCACTTATGGAGTCCGTTTTTTTTAGTTGAAATTAATAAATATAAAGAAAAAACTGGAGCTAAAGTAATTATGACTGTTCATGATTACCATATAGTTTCTGCTTCAAATTCTTTATCTTATTATGAAAATACAGAAAAAAAATTCTTTAAAGATCCACCTTCATTTAAACAATTAGTGACTAAAAAACTTGATAGACGTAGCTATATTTATGGATTGGCAAGGTTAGTGCAGTGGTATCCATATTATTCTGTATTGAATTTGCAAAAAACGTTTGATCATTTTATGTGTCCGAGTGAATTTATTTATAAGCAAGTAGTCAAGCGATTCGATCCTTCTATTGTAAGTGTTGTACATAATCCGACATCTGCAACTATTTCATCGTATCAACTTGATAATGATGACGTTGTTATTACCTTTGCTGGGCGTTTAAGTAAAGATAAAGGAATTTATGATTTTATTAAATCGATAGCTGACTCAAAATTAGTATCACCTAAGCATATTACTATCAACATTATTGGAAAAGGTCCTTATTTTGATGATATTGAGAGACTAGTTGATACTCTGAAAGAGCAAAATATTACTATTGTATTACATGGGTTACAAAAATTTGAAATTGTAAAATCTATTTTTGAAAACTCTTCATATGTATTATTACCGTCATTATGTTATGAAAATGCACCATTAACCTTGGTTGAAGGTGTTTTTGCTGGCTGTAAAGTATTAACTATGAATTATGGTGGTATGGTTGAGATTGCAGATAAGCTTAATCTTTCAATATTGATGGATGATTTTAGTCCGAAATCTATTCAATTTGTTTTTGATAATTTAAATACAAAAAAAGAAGAGCAATCGACTTTAGATAAATTTTATCAGGATTATTCAAATGATAACTATATCTCTAAGGTCAAAGAAATTATTTCATGATTTAATTTATTATTATGTAATGTTGAGTAAGTAATTAATATAAATACAAATCTAACTTGGATTTTGAAATGTTTACTAAATTATTTATTATAAATAATTTAGTAAAGTTAAGGTTTAAAATGAAAAATAGCTTTTTACGTCGTCGTTTTTTTGAGCTTCGTGTAACAATAAAAGATTTAATTTGGGGTGTTAAGAATCCTGAGTCTTTTAAACGGAAAAATAATTTAAGCCCAATAATGGGACGTTTTTCATCTTATAAATTTGAGCAACTCTCTGGAATACAGTCAAATGATTATGTATCAGATTGTTTTTATTTTAATAAGATAGAAGCAAAAATAAATAATTTTGAATTAAGCGATTATTTTAATCATAAAGGCTATTTACCTTCGATCTTACAGTCAAATGCAATTCCATTACTGTTTAATTATATTTCTGGTATTGTTTATGATGCTGAAGATAAAGTTATTGATGCAAATATAGTTGCTGAACGATTACGTAATGATCCTAATAATACTGAATTTGTTATTAAAAGAAGTGTTGGGACTGGTGGTGGTGAAAGTGTAGAGATTGGAAGTGCGAATGAAATTATTCCTTTTTTTAATTTATATGCAAAAAAGAAATATGATTTCGTTATCCAACCATTAATTAAACAACATGATTTGTTAGCTGCTTTTAATCCATCATCACTAAATACTGTACGTATTATGACATTAGCTTATGACAATAATGTTCATCATGTTTCAAGTATGGTAAAAATGGGTGGACCTGGCGGCCGAATTGATAATGTTAGTGCCGGTGGTTTGTGTATTGGAATTAAAGATGATGGTTCTTTAACTACTTTTGGTTTTGACTGTTATTTAAATAAAACTACTCGTCATCCCCAAACACAACTTAGTTTTCCTGATAACTACGAAATACCATATTTTAATGAAATGGTTGAAGTGGTAAAAGATAAGCATAAGTTATTTAAAAGTCATGGAATTATCTCCTGGGATGTAAGTGTAGATAATGATGGCTATGTTACTATTGTTGAATGCAATACTGCTTGGAGTGGTTTGGAATCACATCAAGCTTTTCATGGCCCTGTCTTCAAAAGGCACATGGAATACATAAAGAATATCAATTGATAGTGGGTATTTTTGTTGTTGAAATAATGTAAATTATCTTTTTTTATAAACATTTACACTTAATATTATTTATTCTCCTGAAAGTTGGGCATAAGTCTAAATTATTAGTTATTTTATCGAAATCTAGATGCTTATAATAATAAACGACAAGATTAGTCGTTTGCTTTGATAGTCCACCTATCGAGCATTTTATGAAATGAATTTAAATATAATTTCTATTCATTATTGTTATAAGTTGTATAAGGTTTCACTAGCTATGAAAGATAGTAATGTTCGTCGTTTAGCTTATTCTGTTTTAGCCAATGCTAAATACGTTAAGTATGGTATAAAAAATCCAGAATCGTTAAAGTGTAAAAACTTACTTAGCCCAATTACAGGGCGCTTCTGGAACCATCGATACCAATCAGTATGTGGTATTGAATCAGATAAATATTTATCTGAACCTTATTTTTATAATAAAGTTGAATCTAAGGTTAATGATTTCAGCCTTAATGATTTTCTTGATCATAAAGGTTATATATCAAATATATTAAATAGCCATACAGTACCTGATATAGCTAATTGTATTTCAGGCACTATTTATAATAGCAAGAGTGAAGTAATTAAATTTGATGATTTAGTTATATTATTGGAGCATGAATCAGCGGATAATGAATTTGTAATTAAACGCAGTATTGGTACTGGTGGTGGAAAGAGTGTTGAGATTGGTAATACAAGCCACATTATTCCATTTTTAAAGTCTTATTTCGATAAAAAGTATGATTTTGTTGTTCAGCCGGTTATAAAACAGCATGATGATTTAGCTATTTTTAATCCATCATCGATTAATACTGTTAGAGTTATGACTTTTTCTTATCATGGCAATGTTTATCCCATTTCAACAGTACTAAGAATGGGAAATGGTGGTAGAGTCGATAATTCTTCATCTGGTGGCATATCTATTGGTGTTGATGAGACTGGAAAGTTACGCGATTTTGCAATTGATCATCATTTTAATAAATATGAACAACATCCAGGAACATTGATTAATTTCTCTGATGGTTATGTTATTCCTTATTTTAATGACTTATTAGAACTTGCTAAAGATAAGCATAAATGGCTAAAAAGTCATGGTATTATTTCGTGGGATTTGACCGTTGATAATAATGGTAATATGTCAATTATCGAATATAATGCAGGTTGGGGAGAAATTAACTTCCATCAAGCAAATAATGGTCCAATATTTAAAAATCATATTGAATATATAAAAAGTATTAATGGTTAATAGTTGATGTGGATAATATAATAAGTATTTATTATATATTTAGATCGTTCTTTTAATTTATTCAATGTTTTTAATATATTCAATGTTGTTAACGATTGATAATGTGGTTACCTATATCTGATTATAAAAAATGGAAGTATTTCATTTAATAGGTAGTCACTCTCTTCTCCTACGTTTATAATTGGAGGTGAAAGTAGAATTAGTGTTTTAAGTTATACCACTCTTTTATGATTAGAAGTAAATATGAAAATTGATAAATATTAGCTTATTAAAGCTATAATATTTTCTTTTATAAGAGTGTTTTTCTATTTAGTGATTTAAAGTGAAAAGATAATTGAAGTGCTAAATATTTATTAAAAAGTAGATGTTGATGTTAACAAAGCGGTAAATTGTAGCGTTTAACCATAAATATGGTGACTAAAAATATTATCAATATCCGTAATGTCAATATAATTTTGATTAACTATATTAAAGTCTGTGCTAATAAATGCTGCTTATTGAAGGACAGTAAGAGATAATATAGTTATGTTTCGTCTTATAGAATAGAAAATATTATCATAAATTAACCATACAATTTATGAATAAAACATCTTTCAACAATGGTAATTATTTATTGTTAAAATGACAGATATTCTATATTTATAAATCATATTAAGTAAATAAAATGTATTAATAAGTGAGGGTGTAACGTGGAAAGTCTAGAATTTAGATTGTTCTCCAAGATCATCTCTAAAATACCAATTAAAACAAGATTGCAAATCTTATTTTTTCGTAAATTTAAGCGATTTATTAATTTTGATAATCCTCGGACATATAACAAAAAAATTCAGTGTAAAAAGATTGCAGATCGCAGTGAATTATTAACAATTGGTGCTGATAAAATAAAAGCCAAAGATTTTGTTAAAGATATAGTTCCTGAATTATATCTACCAAAAATGCTTTGGGTGGGGGATTCTCCTGAGTCTCTTGATAATTTAGATTTATCAACATTACCTAAAGATTACGTATATAAAGCTAACCATACTAGCCAGACAATTGAAATTATTCGTCATGGTAATCATCTTCCTAAAACAAAGATGAAAGCGTTAGCAAAAGATTGGCTGAAAAAAGATCAATCAGGTGCATTAGGTGAGTGGGCATATGAAAATATTCCACCACGGGTGTTTATTGAAGAGTATTTAGAGTTTGATGGTCATGAGCCTGATGATTACAAATTATATGTATTCAACGGCAAAGTCGGTTTTATCCAGTTAGATTCTGGCCGATTTACCAGTATGACTCGTAATCTTTATGATGCTAATTGGGAGGAGCTTGGGTTTGAATATCATCATCCTCGTTGTCATCCAGCACCAGAAAAACCAGAATACATCGATGAAATGATCCGTATTGCAGAAAAAATTGGTCAACAATACGATTTTGTACGAGTCGACTTATATTTTTATGATGGAAAAATAACGTTTAGTGAGCTGACAATGTATTCAGCCTCCGGATTTTTAACGATGCCTGATGATTGGGACTTAAAAATCGGTGATCTATGGACTCAAGATTATAAGGTAAAATAATGAAATATTTAGTAACGGGCGCGGCCGGTTTTATTGGTGCAAAAGTAAGTGAAGAATTATTAAAAAAAGGTCATGACGTTGTTGGTATCGATATTATCAATGACTATTATGATGTAGCGTTAAAAGAAGCACGTTTAGCACCATTATTAGAAAATAATAAATTTGTTTTCAAGAAAATTGATATTGCTCATTCGCAAGATGTACTTGATTTATTTGCTGATGAAAAATTCGATCGCGTTGTTCACCTTGCCGCTCAAGCTGGTGTACGTTACTCGATTGAAAACCCAATGGCATATGCAGATAGTAACCTTGTTGGTCACCTTAATATTTTAGAAGGTTGCCGTCATAATAATGTTGGCCACCTTGTTTATGCATCATCAAGTTCTGTATACGGTCTTAATGCTAAAACACCATTTTCAACATCAGATACAGTAGATCATCCTGTATCTCTTTATGCAGCAACGAAAAAATCTAATGAGTTAATGGCGCATTCGTACTCTCACCTGTACAACATGCCAACAACTGGATTACGTTTCTTTACTGTGTATGGACCTTGTGGTCGCCCAGATATGGCTCCTTATATTTTCACTAAGAAAATTTTGGATGGCGAAACAATTGATATCAACAACAATGGTGATATGTGGCGCGACTTTACTTACATTGATGATATCGTTGAAGGTGTTATTCGTATCGCTGATGTTGTTCCTGCCCGTAATGATGATTGGACAGTTGAAGAAGGTACACCAGCATCAAGCTCTGCACCTTATAGCGTATATAACATTGGTCACGGTAGCCCAATTAACTTAATGGAATTTATTAAAGCCATTGAAACTGAATTAGGTATTGAAGCAACTAAAAACTTCCGAGGCATGCAACCTGGTGATGTATACCAAACTTATGCAGATACTCAAGATCTATTTAAAGTAACTGGCTATACCCCAAAAGTTGGTGTTAAAGAAGGCGTTGCGAACCTCGTTCGTTGGTATAAAGAATTTTATAATAAGTGATCCCATGGCAAAGATAGCTATATCAGCCAATACAAGTTGGTATTTATTTAACTTTAGAAAGAACACTATATTAGCGTTAATTGAAGCGGGTCATACTGTAGCAGCCATTTCTCCTCGAGATGATTATTCAGTGAAACTTGAACAATTAGGTGCGCGATTTATCCATATTGATATTGATCAAGGTGGCACAAATCCAATTAATGATGCTAAAACGTATTTTGCTTTTAATACTATTTTTAAAGCTGAAAAGTTTGATGTTGTATTAAACTTTACACCTAAAAATAATATTTATAGTACTGTGGCTGCGTCAAAAAATGGTACTAAAGTCATTAATAATATTGCTGGACTTGGCATTATTTTTATCAATGAAAATATGACGGCAAAAATTGCACGAGCTTTGTATAAGTTTAGTCAACGTCGAGCCAGTAAAATTTTCTTTCAAAATGAAGATGACCGCGGGTTATTCATTGATAACAAACTGGCAGATATTTCAAAGACGGATCGTTTACCTGGTTCTGGTGCAGACCTCTCACGCTTTGCAATATCACCAGCGGCTGATGATGGCGTTGTCACGTTCTTATTAGTGGCGCGTATGCTTTACGATAAAGGTATCGGTCATTATGTTGAAGCTGCTCGTGAACTAAAGCAACGTTATGGCGATAAAGTACAATTTAATTTACTTGGCTTTCTTGATGTAAATAACCCATCTGCTGTTTCAAAAGCTGAAATGCAAGTATGGGTTGATGAAGGCATTGTTAATTATCTTGGTTTCTCAGATACTGTTGAAGCTGAGATAGCAAAAGTAGATTGTATGGTGTTACCTTCTTTCTATCGTGAAGGTGTGCCTAAATCGTTGCTTGAAGCAGGTGCTATGGGGAAACCTATTGTTACGACTGATAATGTTGGTTGTCGTGAAACAGTTGACCATGGGATTAATGGCTATCTTTGTCAAACACGTTCTACCGCAAGTTTGGTGGAAATGCTCACTAAAATCATTGAGCATACCCATCAAGAACGTCTTGATATGGGTTTAGCGAGTCGTCGAAAGATTGAAAGCGAATTCGATGAAAAAATTATAATTAATAAATACCTAACGGCTATTGAAAGTATTATCTAAGAGAGATTTCATGAAAATTACTATTGCAGGTACAGGCTACGTAGGTCTGTCAAACGCCATGTTATTGGCACAGAACAACGAAGTTATTGCTATTGATATTATTGAAGAAAAAGTAAATCTTCTTAATAATAAAAAGTCACCAATTGTTGATCGTGAAATTGAATATTTCTTAGAAAACAAAGAACTTAACTTTGTTGCGACATTAGACAAAGAATTAGCATATAAAGATGCTGAATATGTAATTATTGCAACACCAACAGATTATGACACTGTTCATAACTACTTTAATACTTCTTCAGTCGAAGCGGTTATTAAAGATGTTATGGCGATTAATCCAAATGCAGTGATGATTATTAAATCAACAGTACCAGTGGGTTATACTAAAGAAGTTAAAGCAAAGTTTGGTTGTGATAATATTATTTTCTCACCTGAATTCTTGCGTGAAGGCCGTGCCTTATACGATAACTTATACCCATCACGTATCATTGTTGGTGAGCAAAGTGAGCGTGCTAAAGTATTTGCTGAACTACTACAGCAAGGCGCGATCAAAGAAGATATTAATGTTCTATTTACTGATTCAACAGAAGCTGAAGCAGTTAAACTATTCTCAAACACTTATTTAGCAATGCGTGTGGCTTACTTTAATGAGCTAGATACTTATGCTGAAACACATGATTTGAATGCGCGTCAAATCATCGAAGGTGTTGGCTTAGACCCTCGTATTGGTAGTCATTACAATAACCCATCATTTGGTTACGGCGGCTACTGCCTACCAAAAGATACTAAGCAGTTACGTGCTAACTACCAAGATGTACCAAATAGCATTATCGGTGCTATTGTTGACGCAAACACAACCCGTAAAGACTTTATTGCTGACTCAATCATGAAACGTAGTCCAAAGCGTGTTGGCGTATATCGCTTAATCATGAAGTCAGGCTCTGATAATTTCCGTGCTTCAAGTATTCAAGGTATTATGAAGCGTATTAAAGCGAAAGGTATCGAAGTTGTTATTTACGAACCAGTATTAACTGAAGATGAATTCTACCATTCTCGTGTTATTAAAGATTTAAATCAATTTAAAGGCGAGTGTGACGTTATTGTTTCTAATCGTATGGCTGAAGAATTGAGTGATGTAGCTGATAAAGTTTATACTCGAGATATATTCCAAGAAGATTAATAATAGCAATCAATAAATTATATTTATATGTTTTTTATTGATGAATGATCGTAAATAATAGAAACAGTAGAAATGTAATAGTCAGTATTATTACTTCTATTGTTTCTTTTTTATTTTCGGAATGTATAAGATTTAAAAAAGTGTTTATTATGTTTATTGGATATTGTTTTATCTTTATCTCATCATTGATTTTTTTATTTGTGATGAGAGTTGTAGCCAAAAGAGTGGGTTTAGTTGATAAACCTAATGAACGAAAACATCATAAAGGTACAATTCCTTTAATTGGTGGTATTTCTATATTTGCGGCCATATCTGTTACCTTTTTGTCATTTCTACCTCACACCCGTGATTTATATTTATATTTAGGCTCTGCTCTAGTGCTTATTATTCTTGGTGCATTTGATGATCGTTTAGACATTAGTTTTAAAATACGATTAATTGTCCAAGCAGCTATTTCTATCGCTATGATTGTAATTGGTGGCCATAGCCTCCACAATCTTGGCTTTTTAATGGGCAGTGAAACCATTCAATTATCTGTTTTTGCTAGCTATGTAATCACTGTTATTGGTGTTATTGGTGCAATTAACGCATTTAATATGGTTGATGGTATTGATGGCTTATTAGGTGGATTAGCAGCGGTAACTATTGGCTCTATAGGTGTGGTGTTTTTCTTATCGGGCAATACATATTTAGGGACGGTTTGTGGCTTAATTGTGACTGCTATTATTCCTTATATCATGCTTAATCTTGGTATTCCTTTTGGCTCTAGAACTAAGGTCTTTATGGGTGATGCCGGTAGTATGTTTATTGGTTTTACAGTTGTATGGTTACTGATAAAAGCAACCCAAGATCCCGAGTTATATGCTTTTAAACCCGTTACTGCGCTATGGTTAATTGCGATTCCATTAATGGATATGGCGACGATTATGATCCGTCGTATTCGTAAAGGCCAGTCACCATTTCAACCCGATCGTGAACATTTACACCACATCTTCCAGCGACTTGGATTATCACCTCGTCAAACATTATTGACGATTTGTTCAATGGCATTGGCGTGTTCGGTTATTGGTTTATGGGCTGACTATCTAGGTATTGCTGAGTCAACGATGTTTGTTGCTTTCTTAGTGATGTTTGTATGTTACTTCACTGCAATTAGTCATATTTTCCGCATTGTAGCATTTGTACGTAACGTCTTAGGGATTAAGACGAATAAAGTGAAAGCTGATTAATTTATCCTAGAAGCAATAAAGGCTTAGTAATCAATGATCACTAAGCCTTTATTTAATATGGTGCTCCCTGCTGGAGTCGAACCAGCGGCCTTCCCCTTAGGAGGGGGACGCTCTATCCATCTGAGCTAAGGAAGCGTTCGCACAGTGTACACGAAAATCAACAGAGTTTAAGAAAATAGTGTTATTGATTCAACTGCTTGGTCAGTAAATCGCCAGGTTGAATGCTAGATGTCAGTTGTGGTTGATTAACACTAAGCTCTGCAGACTTTTCATAGACTCGATTAACGGTAAGTGTGATCGCTGTTTCAACCATACGGTTGCGTGGAATACCTTTCTGATCGATAAACCCTGCGCTGTGCCATAATTTAAGTTGATCACCGTTGTGAACCCCATGTACTCGACCAACATTGATTTGAGCGACGCCTTGATGGATATTAATTATTTCAGGCAGGCTAGCGCGGCATGAAAGGGCACTTTCAATATCTAACATCATATTTTGAGTGACGCGTTGAATACTTTGCCCATACGGTGATACCCAAAAACGTGCCGTTTTAGTATCAACATAACTTGTACGAGCAAAGGGCCATAAACCAATATCACGGTAACTATTTTGGTAGATTGTCTCACCTGTTTTACCGTCCATTATATTAAGAGTTAACGCAAATTGACGATTAATGGTGTTGGGTTGTAATAGATGATCATCAACGGTAGCGGAAATATCCGTGATCTCACCACTGACCAAATATTGTGCGTCATTATCTTCAGCTAACATCATCATCGCATCTGCATGGTTAGCACTAACAGGCACTTGGGTTACACCTGTTACTAAAAAACTTTGCGAACGTTGCTGAATATTTTTTTGTAAGACCTTTGAAAAATCATCCCCTAGCTGATAAATACTGCCCATCGCTGCTTGTTGTGGCTCCGCGAGTGAAAATTTCCCCAGTAATAATCCTTTCTTATATTGTACCTTGTGGCAACTTTTTGCCGATGGGTAAATATCTATTCTGGCTGTAACATACATTTTGCCGCCAGCATCTTTCTGTTCTAGCACGCTAATATGTCGAATTTCATTACCGCTAAAACGGTATTGTTGCCGATCTTCTTGCAAATAAGTTTTAAGCATCGGTAGGCTGGCAATCTCACCTCCCGTAAATGTCATTGCTTGAAAGACCGCATTTTCTAAGGCATTGACGCGTGCGGTCGCTTTACTTTCAAGAATGTTAGCTTCACCTGTCACCTGTACCCATTGGGCATGACTTGAGTGTGATACGAACAACCATAACGCACTTAAACAGAGTAATAATTTTTTATTCATAAAAGGCCAATTTAGGTATGTTTTTTGCTTTGATCAGGACATAACCACAACGGAATGCAAAGAGTGTTCCCAATTGGTGCTTCTCATTAAAGAAATTGTATTCGTGAACGATATATCCCTTATCACACGTAGCAAGAGTGACCAACAATGAACAAATTTATACTGGTGGTGTGTGCGCTACTATTAACAGCTTGTACAGGACCCCAAGTTTATAACGGTAAAGAACCATTTTCTTCAGCGGGGTATTCGCTAACAACGACGCCTCGTCATACGGTCGATTATTTTGTTGAAGGACTCACAAATCAACTTATTGAGTCCAATCAATATTTAACTGCAAGTACGCCTTTGGCTGTGACGTCGTTTGTTGATCTGCAAGATATGGGGGTCACTAATTGGTTGGGTAATGTGGTTAGTGAAAATTTTATGTTTCAGATGCAGCAACGAGGATTTACGGTCGTTGATTACAAATCAACAGGGGTGATTAAAGTAACACGTAATGGTGATTTTAGTATTAGTCGTAATTGGCAAGAATTGTCAGCGCAACAGCCGGTTGATTATGTGCTAACGGGGACAATGTTACGTCAAAGCGGCGGTGTGCTTGTGAATGCAAGAATCATCGGAATGCGATCGCATGTTGTTATTGCCACGGCACAAGGCTTTTTACCCGCAGAGCGTATTGGGCGTGATTTGGATTTTATGAATAAGATTCAAATCCGTAATGGGGTGATTATTCGAACGGAACAACAACAGCCTACTACCAATAATATTGTGTTACGACCTTAAGGATAACCGTGATGACTAAATGGCTAATAATGGTGTTATTAATCTTAATATCTGGGTGTTCTTCTTCAAATAGTGGTACTCACCCGAATTTAACCAATAGTAATGAAAGAGTATTTGCCGTTGGTTACGCGTCAATTAGTGAGCAAAATGGGCGTACTCAAGAAGAAAAAAGTTTACGGGCAATGCGTGCATCAAAAGTGGATGCGTACCGTGAATTATCAGAACAAATTTATGGGTTACGAATTTCAGCAACAACATCGTTATCAAATCAGCAACTAGGCCCTGAAAATACGAATGGTGCTGTTGATGGTATTATTCGAGGGGCCAAAGTGATCCGTAGTTATCCTGTAGGTGATAGCTATGTAACTGAAATGGAATTAAATTTAGGCTTAATGGAACGTATGAAGCAACACGGCGAAGTGTTTCATGTACCCAATAATCAACAAGTGATGTTTTAACTATTAGGCTTTAAGGTTGGTGCCTAATGAGCGAACATTCTGCGCCTTACCATCACAATTATAGGTCATCTGGTGGCGACCTCGACTTTGTTGAAATAGGTTATTGAGTTTATGAAAACTTAATTGCGCCCGTTGTAATACTTCGCCATTGATGTCATTACGTTGTTTACATAATGTCACGAGCTGTTGAATTTCTTCAACATGCTGACCGAGTAATGCATCGTCTTGTAATTGTTGCCGCTGTGAATGATGAGCAATAAGATAATCATGTTGTTGAATACTATTGATCAGTGTCAGTTTTTCTTTTGCAAATTGCTCTATTTCTAACGCTCGTCGATGAGCTATGGCTGTTTTTTCTTGGTTGAGTAATTCAGCAAGAGAGACCAAAGCCGTGTGTTGAAGCTCAAGCAATTGCTCAATAGTGTGTTTCATAACCAAGATCCTTACAGTGAATGCGCAATAATATTAGTCTATTAATAACATCAGTTCTTAATAAGAACAGCATTAAAGATCGTTAAGTTCATCTTCAAACTTGATTATATTATTAGCGAGTTTGTCGGCATCAATAGTATAACTGCCATTAGCGATGGCTTGTTTTATTTCAGCAACTTTTGCGGCATCAAAACTGGTTTCTGCTGCTAATTGTTGATGAATTTGACCAACCGCTTTACCTTGAGAACTTAAAGATACCGCGTCGTGTTGCGGTTCAATTGTAGTGGTTGATGGCGTATTTGTTGTTGCCGTTTTGGTATGGTTAACCGTACGAGCTGTATTTAGTGGTTGCCCACCACGAAGATGATCAATGTTTGTCATAATGTAGTACCTGTCGATGCCAATAGCGTTATAGTCAATTATCGACGTATAGACTATAAACTTTAGCTTTTTTTGTTTACGAATACCAAAATATTATGATGTATTATTTTTGATTTTTAGCCGCCTATTGTCGGTTGTTGTTAATATTTTACCGAGACTTCTCCTACCGCTGTAATGACCCCATCAATGATTCGCTTTGATTTGCTATTTTGCACGCGAATCTCATCACCAATAGCCCCATCTGATAATGCTTTGCCGGTGGTAACTATGGCTAATCCTGTTTGCCCGGCTCGAATTAACACACTGTCATTGCGGCACACTAAGCAGATATCATTTGCTTGAATGACATCACCTGCTTTCACGGTACGTTTTACTTTTGAACCAATAATTTGTTGAGGATCATTAAAGCTGACACCACGTTGAAAGCGGCTTTCCACCATGGCAACTTTTACGTTAGCAGCACTGAGTAAAGCGCCACGGCCGAGGTGGGTGGTGGCGATCACTTGTGGCAGAGTCTGTTGAACATTAACCGGCACATAGAGCTGCCAATCTTCACTATTACACTGTACCAGTACCGTAACATTACCTGATAACGTTTGTTTACCCGGCGTGGTTGCTACTAGGGGACTTGAGCAGGTAGGAAACCGTAATCGAGAATCTAATGTTGCAGCGGTAATATTAACACTACCAAAATCAGATGGCGCTAACGAACGTTTTATATGCTCTGCTGCTGTTTGCTGAATAAGGCTTTGTTGTGAGATAGATGTGGCATGAACATTAATACTAAAGTTCAGCAACAAACTGCCGATAATAATGCAAATTAAGTTTAAATATCGATGAGTGATCACGGCGTTATGCTCTCTGTCGGTGGTAATCATGCGGTTATTAAGCGGCTTATCATAAGTAATTATTTGAAAAATTGCTTGTATTGGTGTTGTTAATATTTTCAGACAGGAAACCCTTTCACATGTCAGGCATTTTAGATTCCGTTAATCAACGTACGCAGTTGGTAGGACAAAATCGATTAGAATTACTTACTTTTCGACTTAATCGGCGTCAGCGATATGGGATTAATGTCTTTAAAGTTAAAGAAGTTTTACAGTGTCCTAAGTTAACATCGATGCCGAATTTACATCCGTTTGTTAAAGGTATCGCTTATATTCGAGGACAAACAATATCAGTGATAGATATGAGCCTTGCCACAGGCGGACGACCTGTCGAAGATATCAGCAATTGTTTTATTATCATTTCTGAATTCAACCGCTCGGTGCAGGGCTTTTTAGTGTCAGCAGTTGAGCGAATTGTGAATATAAATTGGGAGGCGATTTTACCACCCCCAAAAGGCGCAGGACGAAATAATTACCTTACAGCCGTCACTGAAATTGATAATGAACTGGTAGAAATTCTTGATGTAGAAAAGATCCTTGATCAAATTTCACCTGTTGATACTCGGTTATCGAGTGAATTACTGAATGAAATTAGCTTAATAACACCAACAGTAAAAACGGTACTCGTTGCCGATGACTCCATGGTAGCGCGTAAGCAAGTGCAGCGTGCGATTGAATCTATCGGTTGTGATTGCATTTGTGTGAAAGACGGTAAAGAAGCCTTTAGAACATTACAAACCATGGCTGCAAAAGACAGTATTTATCAACAACTAGCTTTAGTGATATCAGATATTGAAATGCCTGAAATGGATGGTTATACCTTAACGGCTGCGATTCGTAATGATTCCGCGTTAAAAGATCTGCATGTTATTTTACATACTTCACTGAGTGGGGTCTTTAATCAGGCGATGGTTGAACGTGTGGGTGCTAATGCCTTTATTCCTAAATTTAATCCTGATGAGCTAGGTCGAGCAGTAAAAAATGCCATGACCACAGCGACTGCTGCTTGCGTTAGTTCTAAATAATAAATCTATTTAATATGCAATAAACGACAAAAACAAGAAAGAGTAATTGATGACAACATTAACGGTAAATGATCAAGACTATTATGACTTTTGTCATTTTCTTGAAGCACAGTGTGGCATTGTTTTGGGGGACAGTAAGCAATATTTAGTGCGAAGTCGTTTAAGTCCTCTCATTAAACGTTTTGGGTTGCCATCTTTGTCTGATTTATTGCAAGGCGCATTGAAAGGGCGTAATCGAGAATTACGGGTTGCACTGATAGATGCAATGACAACGAATGAAACACTGTGGTTTCGTGATAGTTATCCTTTTACTGTTTTAGCCGATAAGATCTTACCTGAACTTGCAGCCAACAGAAGGCCATTAAAAATATGGTCAGCGGCAAGTTCGTCAGGACAAGAACCGTATTCAATGGCGATGACTATTTTAGAACAGCAATTGAAACGACCGGGGCTATTACCCAGCATTCAGATCACTGCGACCGATATTTCACAGACCATGCTTGATATGTGTCGTGAAGGGGTATATGACAACCTGGCGCTAAGTCGTGGTTTATCTGTTGAACGTCGAAGACTATTTTTTGAATCACATATTAGTGGTGGCATGCAAGTTAACCAACGCGTAAAACAGCTGGTTAATTTTCGGACTCAAAATTTAAAAGACAGCTACGTTCTATTGGGTAAATTTGACGTAATATTTTGCCGTAATGTACTCATTTACTTTTCACCTGAAACCAAAGTAAAAGTGTTAAATCAATTAGCAGCCAGTTTAAACCCTGGTGGTTACTTATTTCTGGGTGCTTCTGAATCATTAACCGGACTCTGCGATCGGTTTGAAATGGTACGTTGTAATCCCGGTATTATTTATAAATTGAAATAATAGCAAGAGCAGGTGATTTAGGGGCGAGGATTCAAGGATTTTAGGATTCGAACCCCTGAACTAGACCTTGTATGCTATTCCTGCTATTCCTGCTATTCCTGCTATTCCTGCTATTCCTATTTTTTCCTCCTCCCTTTTCCATCTTGGCATTGTCTTTGCTTTACTGCTGTTGTCACTGTGACAGTAAATAACACCGTAGAGGCAAAGTATGTCGATTTCTTTTGATAAAGCATTAGGTATTCATCAGTATACCGTTGGTGCACGAGCAACACGTGCAGAAACATTAGCGAGCAACCTTGCGAATGTTAATACTCCAGGCTTTAAGGCAAAAGATATCGACTTTAGCCGCGTCCTGCAATCGGCAACCGCAGGGGCAAATGTTGGCCTTAATCGTACCAATGGGCGGCATATTACTGCCTCTCCAGCCGCCAATGGCGAACAACTTTATCGAGTGCCAACTCAGCCTGATACTGGTGATGGCAATACTGTTGATGCGCAATTAGAACAAAATTTATTTATGCAGAATAGTATTGAATATCAAGCATCGCTCGATTTTTTAGGCTCTAAATTTAAGAATTTAACCAAGGCATTGAAAGGGGAATAATGGATGAGTTTATTTAATATCTTTAATGTGACCGGTTCTGCCATGAGTGCTGAATCAGTACGACTTAATACCACCTCTAGTAACTTAGCCAATGCCAACAGTGTCAGTAGCTCAGCGCAAGAAACTTATAAAGCGCGTTACCCTATTTTTGCGGCAGCGCTTGATAGTGCTAATCAAGGCGATGCTAGCGTGCCAGTACAACTGCAGGGGATTGTTGAAAGTAATGAGCCATTAAGTGCGGAATATAATCCTGAGCATCCATTGGCGAACAGTGCTGGTTATATTTATAAACCTAATGTCAATGTGATGGAAGAAATGGCGAATATGATTTCCGCATCACGCTCTTACCAAAATAATGTTCAAGTGGCGGATGCAAGTAAGCAAATGCTGATGAAAACCTTGCAGATGGGCAAATAAGCTAAGGAGTTTGTGTTATGACAACCATTAACGGTGCCGGGCAATCTCTTTCTTATCTTGACCAGTTAAAAGGCATGCAAGATAAAAAGATTGCCCAAGAACAACCTACAACGGGCACTAATCAATTAAAACAAGACGATTTTTTATCGTTGTTAACTAAACAGTTAGCGCAACAAGATCCGTTTAAGCCTGTGGGTAATGATCAGATGATCGCTCAAATGGCGTCTTTTGCTACCGTTGATGGTATCAATAAAATGAATGAGCAATTTGGTTCACTCAATAGTGCTATGACATCAAACCAAGCGCTGCAAGCCTCATCGTTAGTTGGACAAGATGTGCTTATTCCAAGTGCATCGGCATTGAAAAACCATGACGGTGAAATGGCGGGCATGGTACGCATGCAACAAGGGGTCGATAACGCCATTCTGCGGGTTGAAAATGAGCAAGGCGTATTAGTAAAAACTATTACTCTTGGCGCAAAATCAGCCGGGGAACATCCGTTTGCATGGGATGGAAAAGACGATGCTGGCAATGTGATGCCACAAGGCAAATATAACTTTTCGGTATCGGGAACTGTTGGCGGCGAAAGCCAACAATTTGAAGTATTAACTCACGCTAATGTTAACAGTGTTTTATTAGGTAATAGTGACGGCAAAGTAATGTTAAATCTGGCGGGGGTGACCAAACCTGTCAACTTAGCCGAAGTTTTACAAATCGGTAAAAGTGCACAATCAGCGGCACCACTTAGTACACAACAAGGATAATTTACGATGAGCATGAATATCGCATTAAGTGGCTTGGGTGCTGCGCAAAAGGATTTAAATACCACCAGTAATAACATTGCTAACGCCAATACTTTTGGTTTTAAAGAGTCACGGGCAGAGTTTGGGGATGTGTATTCTAATTCCATCTTCTCAAACGCTAAAACCACGACGGGTGGTGGTGTACAAACTTCAACCGTGGCACAACAGTTCCATGAAGGTTCAAGCATTTATACCAATAACCCATTAGATTTACGAGTATCTGGTGCGGGTTTTTTTGCGGTGGCAGATAATAAAAATGAAGCTGCAAACAGTAATTTAACCCGTAATGGTGCGTTTCAGTTAAACAATGAAAATGAATTAGTTAATGCGGAAGGAAAGTTTTTACTCGGTTATCCTGTTAATCAAGATTCAAATACTGTTGCTTCTTATGAGGCTAAATCTTTAAAAATTGATGATGTATTTGGACAGCCAACGGCGTCTAAAAATATCAAAGTTTCGCTTAACTTGCCTAACAAAGAGACTGCACCTAAAACGCAGCCATTTGATTTTGCAAATAGTGACTCATTTAGTCGTTCTACCTCATCAACTATTTATGACTCACTCGGTAAGCCATATAAAATGACCACTTATTATGTGGCTAAGTATGATCCTAATGCCGTGGCACCAGAATCAACTAATGCCAATACATGGGAAGTCTACCAAACCGTGACTGATAATAACGGTAAAGAAAAAGCATTAGATGCTAAAGCAGAGTCTTTACCTACGGGGTATTCAGTCGCAGGTTCAAATGGTCATCTGGGGTATATGATGAAGTTTGATGCTAATGGACAACCACTAAAAGCAACACCAGCAGTACCGCCTGACGCTGCTATTCCTGGAACACCATTAAATATTCAGATGGAAAGTTTTGCCGAGGCGGCTATTGATGTGGGTGGTGCGGATGGCACTCAAGCAATCACCATGAATTATGAAGATCCAACGCAGTATGCATCGGCGTTTGAAGTGCGTAAGTTTCAGGATGTTGATGGTGCATCAACAGGGTATTTATCTAAAGTGGATATTGATCCTGAAGGTAACATTATGGCGTCTTATTCAAACGGTAAAGATTTAGTTGTTGGTCGCGTGGCGATGGCTCGAGTTGCCAATGAGCAAGGGCTTACGCAACTTGGTGGCTCGCTATGGAATGCAACCCAAGAGTCGGGTGAAGTGGTGTGGGGGGATGCATCTCAAGGTTCATTTGGCGCCATCAAAAGTGGCACTCTAGAGCAATCAAATATTGATATGACTCAAGAGCTGGTGGATTTGATCAGTGCCCAGCGTAACTTCCAAGCCAGCTCACGCGCATTGGATGTTAATAATCAGCTGCAACAAAATATTCTTCAGATCCGTTAATTTCAAATGCGTTAATTATTATTAATCGCTCGACGCCACCGTTATCGGTGGCGTTTTTGTATCTTCAGTTCTCAATTCTTAGCCGTTGTTATTCTTTATCCACATCTTGGCGTAGTTTTTGCTTTAAATCGGCTAATGCACAGAGGAGTGTCAAAAAAATGGATCGGGCGCTGTTTCTCGCTATGAGCGGGGCAAAACAAGATATGCAAGGCATGCGAGTACATGCCAATAACCTTGCTAACGTGAGCACTACAGGTTTTCGTGCTGACTTACAGCAAGCGCGTAGTATGCAGGCTTTTGGTGATGGAGTGCCGAGTCGTGTGTTTACTATGGCGGAGCGCACGGGCAATGATTTTGCTCAAGGTTCGATGATCAATACTGGGCGTGATCTTGATGTTGCGGTACAAGGTGATGGTTGGTTGGCTGTTCAAGATGCGGGTGGTCAAGAAGGATATACTCGCGCGGGACATCTTAACGTTGATCAGATGGGCATGCTGCAAAATAGTAATGGTCAGCTTGTTTTAGGGCGCAATGATAGCCCGATCTTTATTCCTCTGCCGATTAATAAAATTGAGATTAGTCAAGATGGTACGGTCTCAGTAATCCCTAAGGGAGCACCATCAGATGTGATGGTAACGGTTGATCGTATTAAGTTAGTCAAACCTGAAAATCGAAGTCTGTTTAAAGATACAGATGGTCTCTTTAAGGTGATTGGTAATCGTGAACCATTAGATGCCGATGCTAGCGTCAGTTTAGCTAAAGGCATGCTTGAAGGCAGTAATGTTAATGCGGTGGCCGAAATGACCAATATGATCGATTTACAGCGTCACTTTGAAATGCAAGTGAAGTTAATGAAAACAGCCGAAGAAATGGATAAATCTTCTTCTTCTCTGATGCGTATCAGCTAATTACTAAAGGACGATCATCATGCATCCAGCATTGTGGGTCAGTAAAACGGGTTTAGATGCCCAACAAACCAATATTTCAACCATTTCTAATAACTTAGCTAACGCATCAACCATAGGTTTTAAGAAAAGTCGCGCGGTTTTTGAAGATCTGTTTTATCAAAATATTAATCAGCCCGGCGGTAAATCAACCCAAGATACCACATCGCCAAGTGGCTTAATGCTGGGTGCAGGTTCAAAAGTGGTTGCGACTCAAAAAGTGTTTACTCAAGGTAATACGCAAACCACCAATAATGCCATGGATATGATGATCGAAGGCGATGGTTTTTTCCAAGTCTTACTGCCTGATGGCAATATTGGTTATACCCGTAATGGTCAATTTACGATTAACGATCAAGGTATTTTAGTCACCAGTGGTAGCGGTTATCCGGTGCAACCTGAAATTGTAGTGCCTGATAATGCGGTGGGTATTACTGTCGGTACTGATGGCGAAGTGTCGGCGCGTATTCGTGATCAACAAGAAAATGAAGTGCTAGGGCAATTAACCACCACCGATTTTATTAACCCCGCAGGTTTAGAGCCGATTGGACAAAATTTATTCTTACCCACAGGAGCCAGCGGTGATCCGCAAGAAGGTACACCAGGTTTAGAAGGTTTTGGCTCTATTCGTCAATCAATGCTTGAAACATCCAATGTCAATGTGACTGAAGAGCTAGTGAATATGATTGAAGCGCAGCGGGTCTATGAAATGAACTCCAAAGTGATTTCAACCGTTGATCAAATGTTGAGTTACGTTAATCAGCAACTATAAGTTTATTAGCTAGGAAATCGCTGTGAAAGTACATTCAAATCACCATGGACGCTGGCTATTGATTGCTCTTGTTTGTAGTTTAAGCGGGTGTATGTCAACGCCAGATTCAGTGGGCAGTGATATTGAAAAAGCCACGACTAATGTTGATGCTGTTGAAGGTAAACAGCCTGAATCAAAGAGTTTAATTGACCGTTTACGCGCGCGTGATGATGCTCAAATGAATGATCCAGCATGGAATCCGGTTCGACCGCAAGCTAAGCCTGAACATTATGCAACTGCAACCGGATCGTTATTTAATCAAGATCAAGCGCAAGATTTATATGATGACACCAAGCCGCGCGGTATTGGCGATATTGTGACAATCTTGCTTGAAGAAAAAACCACCGCGAAGAAAAATGCCAGTTCAGATCTTGATAAGAAAACCGATCTTCACATGAAACCTATTGAGTTGGGTGGCAAACCCGTCACTCTGCATGATTATACCCTGTCTTATGCGATGGCAAATAATAATACCTTTGAAGGATCAACATCGGCAGATCAAAGTAACAGCATTAAAGGTTCCATTTCTGTTGAAGTTATTGATGTGTTGAGTAATGGCAACTTAGTTATTCGCGGTGAGAAATGGTTAATGCTCAATACCGGTGAGGAATATATTCGTGTAAGCGGCAATATTCGTCCGGATGATATCGATCAAGATAACACTATTGCTTCAACCCGTATTTCTAATGCGCGCATTCAATATTCAGGTACTGGCGATCGGCAAGATGTTCAGCAGCAAAATTGGTTATCCCGCTTTTTTAATGTTGCTTTTTAATAGAACTTTTTAATCTCATTATTCATCTCGCCTTTGTATAAGGTTGGTTGCTTTATCGTTTTAACTTGTCTTGGAGAATCGCTTGAGAATTTCGACAATATGTTTACTGGCATTCACTTTCTTCGCCACAACTGTACAGGCGGCACGTATTAAAGATGTTGCAGCGGTTGCTGGCGTACGGAGTAACCAATTGGTCGGTTATGGCTTAGTCGTGGGTTTGCCGGGAACTGGTGAAACTACCCCTTTTACTGAGCAAACCTTTAATGCAATGCTGCAAAATTTTGGGATTCAATTACCCGTCGGTACTAAACCTAAAACCAAAAATGTCGCGGCAGTTGCGGTGAATGCCACCTTACCTGCGTTTACTAAACAAGGGCAGACCATTGATATTACCGTGTCTTCGATTGGTTCAGCGAAAAGTTTACGTGGCGGCACATTATTACAAACGTTTCTAAAAGGCCTTGACGGTAAAGTGTATGCGATTGCACAAGGCAGTTTAGTGGTGGGCGGTTTTAGTGCTGAGGGCGCAGATGGTTCTAAAGTTGTTGGTAATACGCCTACCGTTGGTCGAATCACTAATGGTGCAATGGTTGAGCAAGAAGTTTCAAATCCCTTTGGCCGTGGTGATTATTTAACTTTTAATTTATATGAGTCTGATTTTACCACTGCACAACGAATGTCCGATTCGATTAATCAATTTTTAGGACCACAAATGGCGTCAGCTGTCGATGCGACTTCGATTCGTGTGCGTGCTCCACGTGATGTCAGTCAGCGCGTTGCGTTTTTATCGACCGTGGAAAATTTGGAATTTGATCCTGCTGAAGGCTCAGCCAAAATCATTGTTAATTCACGTACTGGCACCATTGTTATCGGACAACATGTCAAATTACGTCCAGCGGCAATTACCCATGGTGGCATGACGGTATCAATTAAAGAGAATGCACAAGTGAGTCAGCCTAATGCCTTTGCTGGTGGCGATACAGTGGTGGTGCCTAATTCTCAGATCACCGTTAATGAATCAGATGCACGCATGTTTAAATTTGAACCCGGAGTGACATTGGATGAATTAGTGCGAGCGGTCAATCAAGTTGGCGCGGCACCATCAGATTTGATGGCCATTTTACAAGCATTAAAACAAGCTGGTGCCATTGAAGGCCAGTTAATTATTATCTGATATTTAAGAGAGCGGCAATGAAACAAATAGATCCTGGTTTTATTCATGATTTAAGTAGCCTTGATCGCCTACGGGCAGGCATTGGTGAGGATAAAAAAGGCTCTTTACGTGAGGCCGCGGTTCAATTTGAATCTATTTTTACGCAGATGTTATTTAAATCGATGCGTGAAGCCAATAGTGCGTTTGAATCCGATTTAATGAGCAGTAATAATGGCAAATTTTATCAACAAATGCATGACGAACAAATGTCGTCGCAGCTAAGTACCACAGGTAGTCTTGGGCTGGCAGATATGATTGTTAAGCAGTTAGGTGGTGAGCAACAAGATAATAGTCAGCACCAACCAACAACAGATTTATATCCACAACAACAGCCGCAGCCGTTTTTAATTCGTCCAATTAATACTGATGTGATTGCGTTGCCATTAGCAGAGTCACCTGCTAGTAAGCTGAGTCCATCAGATAAGCAGCAATCACAGCCAACAATGCTCACTGTTATTGCCAAAACACAGCCAACGATAACCACAGAATCACCACTAAAACCAACTGAACCGACAAGTTTTTCCTCTGCAGAAGCATTTGTGAGTTATATGAAGCCTTATGCTCAGCGTGCAGCACGTGCGCTAGGTACTGATCCGTCATTATTGATTGCACAAGCAGCATTAGAAACTGGGTGGGGAAAGAAGGTGATTAATAATGCTCTGGGTTCAAGCAATAATTTATTTAATATTAAAGCGGATCCGCGTTGGCAGGGGCAAAAAGTTGCCACTAAGACATTAGAATTTCATGATGGTATTGCCGTACAAGAGCAAGCGGCGTTTCGATCTTATGATTCTTACCAACATAGCTTTGATGATTTTGTTAATTTCTTACAGCACAACCCGCGTTATTCAAAAGCATTAACGCACAGTAACCAGCCGCAGCAATTTATTCGTGAAATTCATCAAGCGGGGTATGCCACTGATCCGAATTACAGCAATAAGGTGTTAGCTGTCATGAAAAAAGTGCAGAGCTTATTGTGATACGTGGTTATTGTGATTAGGAATGGTAATCAAAGTTAATAGTGATCAAAGGGGGATAACAATAGCAGAATGAATCGTTAATACCGTAATAAAAATATCACACCACAATATCAATTAGACTTGATACCATCTTGATCAGATCGTTACTCTCAAATAACGCTCCTTCCACTTCCTTATCAGACACTTGTTTTTTATCTTGCTTATCATCAACGCTATCGGTGATTAGTGGCACCACCACTTCTTTTATTGCGTAACCAATCAGTCCTGAAAGTAAAATATTCATTAACGATATCCTTTATTTTGAAGGCTGTTTTGCCATTGTTTTTGATGGTGTTTTATCTATATCGGCAGCAACGGCAAAAGTATAAGTAAATAAATGCCAATTAACAGTATTTATTTAAACAATGCCGTTAAAGATAGAATTTATTTAAAAGTGGTTCAGATCTTGCTTGTTAGCAACAGCGTTATCGCACGATTGTTGCCGATAATGGTTTGAATTTTAGTGGGGAGCAAACAGGCGATGGCGGTAGATTTGATGCAAATTGGGGTGAGTGGCTTACGCACATCTCAAAAACAATTGGATGTGGCAAGTCATAATATTACCAACGTCAACACGCCAGGATATAGCCGCCAAGTTGTTGAACAAAAAGCCGATGATGCGCAGTGGAATGGTAATAGTTACTATGGTACTGGTGCTTATATTGATAATGTCAGTCGTGCTTATGATCAATTTGCTGCTCGCGAACTGACGCTTTCCACCACTCAACTAGAAGAAGCCAATGTTAAACAACAGCATTTAGCAATGCTGGATGATTTTACCTCTAAAAGTGCAGTTAATAGCGTTAACAGTATGAACGATTTTTATCATTCTGTGCGCTCTTTAGCTGATAATCCTAATGATCTGGGTAGTCGTCAAACGGTACTGGAACATGCCAATCAAGCCGCGGTGAACTTAAATAATGCCCATGAAACTCTAACCAATATTCGTACTGATGTTAATCAGCAATTGAGTGTCTCTTTAGAGCGGGTGAATGCATTAGGGCAAGAACTTGCCGCGGTCAATACCAGTTTGCAGCAACAATCTAGCAGCGATGATAGTAATGATCTGTTTGATCAACAACGTACTCTGATTAATGAATTAGCCCAATATACGCAAGTGACCGTGTTGGCAGATAAAGGCAGTTTAGCCAATACAGTTATCATTGGTAGCGGTGATACCTTGGTGTCAGGTGTAAGTGCTTCACAACTTAAATTAGTCGATGGCGATCCGGATATTGCCAATAAACAAATCGCGTTAATTAATGGCAATAATAGTAAACCGATTAAAAGCGACACCATTGGTGGCAGCTTAGGTGCAATGCTGACAGTGCGTGATGATGTTATTGATAAAAGTTTGGATCAACTCGGACAAATGGCGCTTGGCTTTGGATCGCAAATGAATGATCTTCAGCAACAAGGGGTTGATCTTAATGGTCAGCAAGGACAAGCGTTGTTCAATGATATTAATAGTCCGAATGCGATGTCACAACGGGCACTTAAACCCTTTGGTAGTAGCAGTGATATTAGCGTTAAAATTGATGATATTAATCAACTTAAAATCGGTGATTATCAATTAGTCAGTGAGGCTGTGGAAGGAATAGATAAAAAAATAGCTATTAGCCATATGGTTATTGATCACCAAGGTAATAAAACTCAACTTGAAGCTAATGATGAAGGTAAGTTTGTTGCCAAGGTTGATGGTTTAGAAATCATCGTTAATGAGCAACCTTCTTTGATTGCGGGTGAAACGGAAACCGCCATTATTCAACCTTTACGTCGTGGTGCAGCGGATATTAGTTTAGCCTTAACCGATCCTCGTGGGCTGGCGGGACACCGTCAATTAACAGCAATAGCGGCTGAATCTAATCTGGGCTCGGCAACCATCACCAAAGCGACTGCTGTGTCTGATAATGCCGCAGGTCGGTATCAATTACAGTTAAACGCCGCGGGCGATCAAGTTACCGTTACTGACTTAAAAACCAATACCAATGTTGAATTAGCAGATAATAAATATTCAGCTGAAAATGGCGCCACCATTGCTTTTAAAACGGGCGCTACTTCGTCAATTTCCGTTATGAGTTTATCTGCTGGCGCAAAAGCTAACGACAGCTTTGAAATTGAACTGGGCACTCAAAATGCTCAAGGCGGTAATGGCAATTTCTTGGCGATGCAGCAAGTGCAGCACCAAAAAACCATGGCAGACGGTAAATCAAGTGTGATTGATTTATTTGAAGGCTTAGCCACTGATATTGGGATGCTCAAAAAAAATGCCGATAAATTAAGTGAAGTGAATCAGCTTGATTTTGATTCAGCCTCAGAGCGAGTGTCGAATTTATCAGGGGTTAACCTTGATGAAGAGGCCGCTAATTTAATGAAGTTTCAGCAATCATATATGGCGTCATCACGAATTATGTCGGTGGCGAAAGAAACCTTTGATACCTTAATGCGCGCAGTATAACGAGGAGTTGTCATGATCAATCGCGTCTCAACCGCCAGTCAGTACCAAAATCTGACCTCCAACTTAATGCGTAAGCAAGGCGAACTGAATCAAACTAACGGTCAATTATCTAGCGGCAAACGGGTCGAAACTGCAGGGGATGATCCGGTATCATCGGTAACGATTCAAAACTACCGCCAACAGTTAACTCAAATCGATCAATATAATAGTGCCATCACCCTTGCAAATAATCGTCTGCAAACCATGGAAACCGCGATAGCTGGTGTTGAAGATAACCTTGGCGCAACCAAGCAAAAAGTACTTGGTATGATTAATGGTGCGATGGCAAGTGATGACCGCACTGCATTTAAAGATGAATTAATTAGCTTGCGTGATGGCTTACTTGAACTAGCCAATAGCCGTGATGAAGCCGGTAACTATGTGTTTGCGGGCTATCAATCGGATACTAAGCCGTTTATGGAAGCCACTGATGGCAGCATGGATTATCATGGTGATAGCCAGTCGCGTTATGCG
The DNA here is from genome assembly GCF_046058925.1 of Photobacterium piscicola. Taxonomy (NCBI): domain Bacteria; kingdom Pseudomonadati; phylum Pseudomonadota; class Gammaproteobacteria; order Vibrionales; family Vibrionaceae; genus Photobacterium; species Photobacterium piscicola. Next base: position 2,591,265 of record NZ_CP175534.1, on the reverse strand, counting down.
CAAATAGATAAATCAGTAAACGTAAAAACCAGTTTACCCGGCGATCAATTATTTACGGATGTTCCTAATAGCTACGGTGATTTTCGACCAGTCTTTAGTGATAAAAGCAGTGATGGTGCTGGTGGCTTAACTGATGGCTCTAAACTGCATTTGTTATCTGCCACTACCAGTGATTTTAGATCAGCTGAAGCTATTGAAGTGAGTTTCAATGAAGTTGATGTCTCTGCTGCCGATGGTACAACAACCAAAGAGATGCAATATAACTTAACCGTTGGGGGTAAAGTCGTCGCTGAAAATCAAGCTTATGATTCAGAACAAGGCATCGTTTATAAAGATCCTGCAGCTGCCGATAGCGCCACCCTTAATTTAAAATTTGGTGATATCAACAGTGGCGATAATATTAGCTTAAAGCCAGCTCAAACCATCAATATTTTTGATTCGATTCAGAGTGCGATTGATAACGCAGAGCGTCCAACCTCATCCCCTGCGGCAGAAGCAAACTTACAACGAGTGATTGATGATCTCGACAGTGGTTTTGTGCATATGAACCAACAGCGTTCAGAAGTCGGCACTATTATGCAGCAGGTCGATCGCCAGTTAGAACAGCATCTTGATTTTGAGTTAACTCTAAATCAGGCGCAAAGTGGCTTAGAAGATCTCGATTACAGCAAAGCAATCATGGATATGAATCAACAAATGATGGCATTGCAAGCCTCGCAGCAAGCGTTTGGGCAAACCAAGCAATTGTCATTGTTTAATTATATTTAGGGGTGAGAGGTAAGAGCAGGGACGAGTTTGCTAGGGGCGAGGAAGAGCAGAATATAGGTAAGAGCAGGGGCGAGTTTCGAGGAAGAGCAGAATATAGGTAAAAGCAGGGGCGAGTTTCGAGGAAGAGCAGAACAAAGAGTCTGTGGCAGCCCATTATGCGTCATCTCGGAAGGCGAGGGACGTATATGGACTCCCCGTGTAATGCAAGAGTTTGAGAAAGCGTGTTGGCAAGTGCACGTATATTCGGTTTCTTTATGGGGAGCTACCCCGAACCTGTATGGCTTCATTCACGTTGCAAGGATTCTATACGAGTTAAAGGTGTATCAACACCGTCGTCCCTCTCAGATTTTTCCTTGCCTGCTTTGATTACACGTTATCCACGGTTTCTTGCAACTACATTGGTGAGATATTGCACTTCATGTTACATCGCAACCTTATCTAAGCACTACTAAGCAGGCAGCTTTTCTTGGTAAGGTTGGTTTGATTTCAGCATGGCACAAGCCATCCTGACGGTCTTATTGGCTAATGCTATAACAACTTTATTAAAATGATTTCTTTCAAGTAAGGCTCGAAGCCAGCAACTAAGTTGATCTGATTTATCTTTGATATTACTAACGACAGATCTTGCCCCATGCACAACCACTGCACGTAATGTTCGATCTCCCTTTTTACTTATACCTAATAGCTTATTATGACCACCACTACCTGAATGAGCGGGGACTAAACCTATACTGGCACTTGCATCGCGTCCGCATTTATATGCTGAAGCATCGCCCATTCGAGCATAAAGTGCGCTGGCAACTATCCAGCCAACACCTCTTAATGTCATTAATAACTGACAAGCTGGTATCTGTTTAGCATAAGCAATTAAATAATCAGTAACCTCCTGAATAGGCTTATCAAGTTCAATAAGCTGATTAAGAAGCTGATGTAAAACAAAACGGGCAGAAGACGTTAATCCATTATTAGGATCTTCCAATTCAAGAGGAAGTAAAGCACGTAATTTAGTGGTGCTTTGCGGGAATTTTATTCCATATTCCAAGGCAAAGCCTCTAATCCGATTTGATATCGCTGTTCTTTGTTTTATATAACTTTCTCTGAGATGCAACACACTTGCTATATCTTGTTGCTCAGTTGTTTTGACTGAAACAAAGTGTATGTCTGGACGTTGGGCTGCTTCATAAATAGCAAGAGCATCATTTGCATCATTTTTATTACCCGCTCGATACATCCTGACAATTTGAGGTGGGAGAAGATGAACATGATGCTTATTATTTTGAAAATATCGCCCCCAATAATGAGCAGAACCACACGCCTCCATATAAATCATAGATGCGGGATATTGGGCTATAAATGTGACCATTTTAGCTTGAGACATTTTTTGATTAGGCTTTAATTTTCCATGTTGATTAAACAATGCAACTTGAAAAACGTTTTTAGCGAGATCAATACAAATAGTGCTAGGCTTATTCATGGTATGGGCTCCTTTTTGGTTGACGCTATAACTGTAGCTGACAATGTCAGTAAGGTGGGGAGTCCATACCATTGAAGCTATCCGTGATCTACTCAACGCGTACTTGAGCCTTAAAGAAGCCAGTGAAAACCGTATTACAATCACAGTAACTCTACGACGCGTGGGTAGTAGATTCCCTATCGCGTTCGTAACCTCACTGTAGGGAATGACGGGGATGGGGTGTGCGTTAACCTCGCCTACAAAAACCTAAAAATAATCCTAAAGCTTCGCCAAAAGGTGCCGTTAACTTTAGCACTAAGTTAATTAAATCTCTTTTTAACCCGGCACCACGTCTGGGAAAGATCATACCAAGGAGTGTCACCTTTATGGCTATTACAATTAATACTAACGTAACAGCAATGACTGCCCAGCGTAACCTTAACAGTGCAAGCAGCAGTGTTGCCGACAGCATGCAAAAACTATCATCTGGTCTGCGCATTAACTCTGCTAAAGACGATGCTGCCGGTCTACAAATTTCAAACCGTTTGACCAACCAAACTAATGGCCTAAACGTCGCAATGCGTAACGCTAATGATGGTGTGTCAATGGCACAAACGGCTGAAGGTGCGATGTCAGAATCAACCACTATCATGGAGCGTATGCGTGAGCTAGCTCTTCAATCTGCTAACGGTTCAAACTCTGATAAAGACCGTGACGCAATGCAGAAAGAAATGGGTGAATTGCAAAGCGAAATGAACCGTATCGCTGATACAACCAGTTTCGGTGGTCAGAACCTACTAGATGGTTCATTTGGTTCAAAATCTTTCCAAATTGGCGCTAACTCTAATGAAACACAAAGCCTAGAGTTGATGGATGTTTCTTCACACTCTGTTGGTCGCTCATACTCAGGTGTAGAAGATGTAACTAAAGCATTAGCTGATGAGTTTGTTGGTGGTTCATCAACAGGTGATACTACTTTTAGTCTAAAGCTTGGTGACACAGAGCATAAGATCGAAGTAACTAAAGATATGACTGCAGAAGATTTACAGAACAAACTAAATAATATTGACGGTATCAGCAATATTAAAGTGACGAATGGTGATGTTGAATCAAAAGCGGCTGTGGATGCAGAACAAGCAACACAAACGCTATCTGATATTAATACCGCAACTAAAGGTTTTAACCTTGATGTTGCAGGTCAAAAAATAGCAGTAGCCAAAGATGCAACCAATGCTGATATCGTTAAAAATATTAACGATAAAATGGCAACAATTACGGATGGTTCCGTTGATGGTATAAAAGCAAGTTTAGATAAAGACGGCAATATAGCTGTTACTGGTAAAAGTGATGGTTCTCAATTAGAAATTAAAGCTGACTTTATTGCTGGAGCAACAACAGATAAGATAACTATCGGTACGACAAGTACTGCAGGTGGAGCTTCTATTGCTGCTCCTAAAGGTGAATCAACCACAAATGGTGTAAAAGCTGAAGCTGAAGTCGCTGGTACTTTCGATATCGATTTATCAAAAGCTAAGTTTGATACTGGTGTTGAAAATTATAGCCTAAATGGCGCAGCGGCAGCAAAAGTAAGTGGCACAGTAACCACTGAATCAGTAGCAAGCCTAGATCTATCAACTCAAGAAGGTGCACAAAACGCTATCGACGTACTTGATTCAGCAATGGAGCAAGTGGACGAGAAGCGTGCGGAAATCGGTGCTTTCCAAAACCGTATGACGCACACCATGAGCAACTTGGCTAACATCAACGAAAACGTTAATGCGTCAAACAGCCGTATCAAAGACGTTGATTTCGCCTCTGAAACTATCAACATGACTAAAGGTCAGATCCTACAGCAAGCAGGTACTTCTATCCTTGCGCAAGCAAAACAAATTCCACAAGCGGCACTTAGCCTACTAGGTTAATCCGCTCTAAATATCGTGCCCTGTTGATACTATCAGCAGGGCATTATTGTATTTTAATCGCTAACAAATATGCTCAAGGAACTGGCTATGGCGATCACCTCTACTACTGCTGCAACAGGGCTACATACCGCGCTACAGACATCACTAAATAGTACGACTTCAGCGACGGCTAATACTACTCATCAGTCTAAATCTGATCCAACTTATAGTGAATTACAACCTAGCGGCAAGCCATTGCCACTGATAACAGCGTTAACGGATGTTGATGATGTTAATCACCCTCTTGATGACAATCCGCTTAATTCATTCACGCTTGATCCTATTGCAGAGCAAGAACGCATTAAGCAGATTGAACAAGCATTACAACAATGTAATCGCAGTCTACGTTTCCACCAAGATGAGGAAACAGGCAAGCAGATAGCCACCATTGTTGATAATAAAACCGGTGATGTAATTCGCCAAGTTCCGGCACAAGAATTGCTAGAGTTAAACAAAAATTTAGCCAAGCATGCTTTGGGCTCTATCAGTAAAACAGTGTAGAGGACATAACTATGGGGTTAAGTGCTGCCGGAATGGCATCTGGGCTAGATATTGCAGGTATGACACAGCAATTAGTTGCCGCTGAACGTAAACCAAAATCGGATCGAATCACCAATCAGCAAAAGCAAGTTAATGTTTCTCTGAGTGCTTACGGTCAGGTCAAATCATCTGTCAGTGCAATGCAGTCCATGCTAGAAAAATTTGGCAAAGATGAAGCCTTTAATGGTCAAAAAGCCTCGTCTGATAACAGTGATTATTTATCGATAAAAGCCACCGCTAAAGCCAAAAGCGGGGTGTATAACATTAACATTCAGCAAATGGCACAGTCACATAAATTGATGGGTAAAGAACTATTTAGCGCTGATCCAGAAGCCTCTCTTGGTAGCGGTGAAATGGTAATTAAGGTCGGTGATAAATCGATGACCTTAAATATCGGTGAAGACAATGATGATTTATCGTCAGTGGTTGATGCGATTAATAATGCTGAAGATAACCCCGGTGTTACCGCAACCTTAATTAATACTGGTGAAGACGGCGGTTCAAAAATTGTATTTTCAACCAAAGAAACCGGTGAGAAAAATACCATTGAGATTGATACCTCTGCCATGACGGGGCAATTAGCATCACTTGCTTATAAAGACGGCATGGTGGACAGTAAAGTTGATGAGATGCAGGCAGCGCAAGATGCCAAAATCATGATCGATAACTTCACTACCGTTAGCAGCAGTAATAATACCTTTGAAGATGTGATTGAAGGGGTGACGTTAGATCTTAAAAAGCTCACTGGTACTTCAGGCTCAAGTAATCCCGAAACCGATGATATCGATGTTAAATCGGTAAAAATCACTATCGAAAATGATGAGAAAAGCACCAAAGATTCACTGAAATCGTTTGTTGATAGTTATAACAGCTTAATGGGCACCATTGATAAGTTAACCGGATTTGATGCAGATAAAGAACCAGATGATCCTAATCGGGCAGGGGCATTGAACGGTGATAGCTTAACCCGTTCAGTGACCACCCAAATGCGTAACTTACTCAATGAGCCGATTGAGATTAATGGCAAGCTGTATCAAATGTCTGATTTTGGTATTTCTATTCAGCGTGATGGCACACTAGAGCTTGAAGAAGACAGCGATAAGCTTGATGACATTATCAGCGAAAATTTTGCGGTTATCGGTCAGTTTTTTGCTCAAGAAGACAGTGGCTTTTTGGCTAAAGCCGATAAGCTGTTAGACAGTTTTACTGATAAAACCGATGGTTCATTGTCTGTTAAAGAAGACACGTTAAAAGAGCGCCAAAAATCACTAGACGATGACATGACCGATCTTAATAAACGTATGGCCGCTTATGAAGATCGTACTTATAAACAGTTTTTAGCGATGGATGAAGCCATCGGTCAGATGAATAATCAACTCAGTAGCATGATGAGTTTGATGATGTCGTTTGATTAAGGATATTAATGCAGCCACTCATAATATTAGAGCAACTAACCCAATTAGAACACCAAATCGAACAGTTATTACTTGCGGAAGATTACCCTGATGATTTTCCGCAGCAACTTGAAAACTTAGTCGCTTTGCGTCATCAGCAAGTGGAAGTTGTGCTTAAACATGCGGATTTATCACGGGCGGTATTTGATGACGTTGTTGCTCGTACCCAGGCCATGAAAGGTTTATTACAACAGCATAAAGATCGTATAGGTATGCAATTGGTACGATCGAAAAAAAGTCAAAAATCATTATCGCTCTACAGCAATATTCAACAACATGGACAATAACCTCTAAACCCAATGTTTATTGATAAATGTCTCGCTACTAAACAAAGGATAATAACATGCGTGGTTCTCTTCAGGCATATAAGCAAGTTTCAGTGAATGCACAACTCGCCAGCGCCTCACCGCACCGTATCATTCAAATGTTATACGCTGGGGCGATAGAACGCCTTATTCAGGGCAAAGCGGCGATGGAACAAGGTAATATTGCGGTTAAATGTGAACGTTTAACCAAAGCATTAGATATTGTACTAAGTTTGCGTGATTGTTTATCAATGGAAGATGGTGGTGATATCGCTAAAAACCTTGATGCGCTTTATGATTTTATGGGTAGCGAGATTTCACGCGCTAATGCTGAAAATGTCACTCAGCCTATTGATGATGTGATTGGTATGCTACGCGAAATAAAGTCAGCTTGGGACCAAATTCCAGCGGAATATCACCATCTTACTGAAACAAACTAACTGTTTTTGGGCGTCGGTAACCGTAATTAGAGTTGCCGATAACCATTTTTTTTTGCGTTTTTAGTCTTAAATTGGCATAAAACCTGATCAATTACATTGTTATTTGTATTGGTGTCACAGCTTTTATACGTCAAATCTTGCCTTATGGTGCACATTAATTACAATGTAGCTACTCTCTTCTTGATTGTTGTTCTGTTCGCTACATTGAATATACCGTCAGGGTGTACTCTTATAAAGGCAATATCCATCTATGCACGGTTTAGTAAATACGCTTGTTATTGATGACGACCCACAGCAACGTCATGATTTAGGTGTCATCCTCAACTTTATGGGTGAGCATCATAATGCGCTGTCATCACAAGATTTAACCGTGTCATTATGGGAGCAACCGTGGGGTGTTTGTCTGCTAGGAACAATAACCAATACCAAAAAACTCACTAGTATTATTGAGATGTTGAGAGTGTACCCACAAATTCCTGTGGTTGCGTTAACGAACCATCATGAGTTATTAGCTGAATTACCCAATTATATTGGTGATCTTAAATTTCCGCTGCATTACAACCAACTCGCCGATGCTTTTCGTCATTGCCAAGAATATTTAGGCAAGCGCACTCATCAAGTACCATCTTTAGGCCGTAAGAACATGCTATTTAGAAGCATGGTTGGTCGTAGTACAGCAATTAGTGATATTCGTCGTTTAGTTGAACAAGTCGCTGCTTGTGATGCAAGCGTGTTGATTTTAGGTGAATCAGGCACGGGTAAAGAGGTGGTTGCGCGTAATGTGCATTATCATTCTGAGCGTGGCAAAGGCCCATTTGTACCTGTTAACTGTGGCGCTATTCCGGCTGATTTACTTGAAAGTGAATTATTTGGTCATGAAAAAGGGGCATTTACAGGGGCAATTTCAACCCGTAAAGGCCGATTTGAATTAGCCGAAGGCGGTACTTTATTTTTAGATGAGATTGGTGATATGCCAATGTCGATGCAAGTGAAATTATTACGGGTCTTACAAGAACGTAGCTTTGAACGTGTTGGTGGCACTCAAACCATTAAAGCGAATGTACGTATTGTTGCGGCAACCCATCGTGATCTGGATAAAATGATTGCCGAGAGATTGTTCCGTGAAGATTTATATTACCGCTTAAATGTATTCCCAATAGACATGCCAGCGTTGCGTGATCGTATCGAAGATATTCCGTTATTATTACAAGAGCTGCTTACCCGTATGGAAGCAGAAGGTGCTAAACGGATCCACTTTACACCACGTGCGATTGCATCATTAATGTTGCATGATTGGCCGGGCAATATTCGCGAATTGGCGAATTTGGTCGAACGATTAACGATTCTTTATCCTGGTGAAATGGTTGATGTTAATCATTTGCCAATAAAATACCGTTATAGCCAGCTTCCTGATTTTGTGCCGGAAAGCAGCATGATGTCTATTGAAGAACAAGAACAGCAAGCGTTAGCAGATATGTTTGCGGTTGAAGAAACAGATACCGCATCATTAGGTAATGATTTACCACCTGAAGGATTAAATCTTAAAGAGATGCTGGCTGAACTTGAAGTTGAAATGATTCGCCAAGCATTAGATGCGCAATCAGGCGTTGTTGCACGTGCTGCTGACATGTTGGGTATGCGTCGTACAACGTTAGTAGAAAAAATGCGTAAATATGGATTATCAAAAGACAGTTAATTTATCTTAACTTGCTTTCAATATAAAAAAAGCCACTGCCATTAATTTGGCGGTGGTTTTTTTTATGTTGTTTTCAACATAATTGTTCAATCAATCCCCATCTAATATCACTGTTAGCAATAGTTATTGAGGTGTTGTTAATAATAAATATGCCCTTATAAGCTAAAAAAAGCACGCAGCATCATAAAAGTGTTATTAGCGTCATAAATATGACATTAGTAAATAGTATGATTTTACAATAAGTTACTGATAAATAATGACTAATAATGGCATGTTGTTTGCATGGTATGACCATCATCGTTTGTTGCAGATTAATCATGAGTGACTCATCCAAAACATTATTAGCGTTAAACCAGCAAGTTGAGCGTTATCAGCAAGTATTACAAGTAATGCCTGTTGCCGTCATTTTATTGGATGAAAAGGGCGTAATTAGTGAAGCTAATCAAGAAGCCTTGCGGTTACTTGGTGAACCATTAATCGGTCAACGTTGGGGAGAGATTATTCAACGTAGTTTCGCACCCCAAGATGATGATGGACATGAGGTTTCATTGCGCAGTGGCCGTAAAGTGAAGCTTGCTATTTCAGCTTCTGCGGCTGGGCAGCTTATTGTGATCACTGATTTAACCGAAACCCGCCAGCTACAGTCACGGTTAAGTGAAATGCAGCGTTTGTCGTCGTTAGGGCGAATGGTTGCATCGTTGGCACATCAAGTGCGTACTCCGTTAGCCAGTGCATTGTTGTACGCCGCTAATTTAGCATCAGCAGGGTTAACTCCAACCACGCGAACACGTTTTCAAACTAAGCTGGTGGATCGATTATATGATCTGGAAAAACAAGTTAACGATATGTTGTTATTTGCCAAAGGTGGCGACAATAAAGTGGTGAGTGAATTTACTATTGAAAGTTTACTCAACAGTTTAGAAGCAATGATAGAAGCCCAAGTTTTGAGTCATGATGTCGATTTTAGCATTGACTGTGACGATGAAACATTGCGTTTAATGGGCAATGAAAATGCATTAGCGAGCGCGGTGGGTAATTTGATCACTAATGCGATTCAAATGGCTGGCAAAGGTTGCCGAGTTGCAGTGCGCTGTCAACAGCAGGATCAAATGCTATTACTCAGTGTGACAGATAACGGCCCAGGAATTGCGGCAGAGCATCATCAAAAAGTGTTAGAACCTTTTTTTACCACTCGTAAACAAGGCACCGGATTAGGACTGGCTGTGGTACAGATGGTGGTATCAGCCCATCACGGTAGTTTGATATTAGATTCACAATTGGGGCAAGGGGCCACATTTACCTTGCAGTTACCGTTAGTCACATCAGTTCAAGCCGCATAATGGTTCGAGTTAACTATGGAGAGTGAAGCATGAGTCAAACGCGAGTATTAGTCGTAGAAGATGACGAAGGTTTGCGTGAAGCGTTAGTGGATACGCTTGCATTAGCGGGTTATCAATGGCTAGAAGCGGAAAGTGCAGAACACGCATTAGTGCTATTGAAATCTGAATCGGTTGATATTGTGGTTTCTGATGTGCAAATGACGGGCATGGATGGCTTAGCTTTATTGCGTAGTATTAAATTGCAATGGCCGAAAATGCCAGTGTTATTAATGACCGCTTACGCCAATATCGAAGATGCTGTTGCAGCAATGAAAGAGGGGGCACTTGATTACATGGCTAAACCATTTGCCTCGCAAGTTTTGTTAAATATGGTTGGTCGCTATGCACCGATCCGATCCAACGCTACCAATACGGTCGCAGCGGATCCTAAAAGTTTGCATTTGTTAGCAATGGCAGAAAAAGTCGCTAAAACAGATGCCAGCGTGATGGTCTTAGGTCCTAGTGGGTCGGGTAAAGAAGTGTTGTCACGCTATATTCACGACCATTCTTTACGCTGTGATGGACCTTTTGTGGCGATTAACTGTGCTGCTATTCCTGAAAATATGCTAGAAGCGATGCTATTTGGCTATGAAAAAGGGGCTTTTACAGGAGCAATACAAGCCTGTCCGGGCAAGTTTGAACAAGCTCAAGCAGGTACGATTTTACTGGATGAAATCAGTGAAATGGACATTAACTTGCAAGCTAAATTATTACGGGTATTGCAAGAACGTGAAGTTGAACGTTTAGGTGGACGTAAAAGCATTAAATTGAATGTGCGCATTATTGCAACCAGTAATCGTGATTTAAAAAATCATGTTGCGAAGGGGCGTTTTCGTGAAGATTTGTATTACCGCTTAAATGTTTTTCCAATGACATGGCCAGCATTAATGGAGCGTAAGGGCGATATTGTGCCGTTAGCGCAGTTATTTTTACAACGCCATGCGAGTCAACAAGGGATGGCGATCCCTGTCATAGCACCATGTGCGCTCAACAAATTATTACAATATACATGGCCCGGAAATGTACGTGAACTTGATAACGTGATTCAACGCGCGTTAATCATTCACGATAACCTTATGATAACTGAGCAACATATTTTGGTTGAAGGACTTGATTGGTTACAGATGGTTACACCTTCTACCGCGCCTGATTGCGAAATATCACCGTCGACCACAACGACAATTGACTCAATATCATCCACAGTTGCGGAAAGTTTAGGCCATGAATTACGCGGCCAAGAATTTAATATTATTTTAGATACCTTAGTTGCTTGCCAAGGTAATCGAAAAAATATGGCCGATAAATTGGGTATTAGTCCACGTACATTACGCTATAAATTAGCCAAAATGCGTGATGCTGGCATTGAACTCCCCGCATAATCGATGGGTTATAGATATAACAAACCTTTTTTAGTAGCGATAAACACAGTGAGATTTTGCAATGAAAGTTAATGGATTAGCGGCTGAAATGCAGGCAATGCGTTTAGATGCTCAAAATAATATTCGTCCCGTAACAGGACAACAGGTTAGTGCTGATTTTGGCAATTTACTTAATGATGCCATTAAGTCGGTGAATACGCTTCAAGGGCAGTCAAGTGATCTTGCTACTCGGTTTGATCAAGGTGATCGCAGTGTGTCGTTATCTGATGTGATGATTGCCCGTAATAAATCCAGTGTGGCGTTTGAAGCGACGGTGCAAGTGCGTAATAAAATGGTACAGGCCTACAAAGAATTAATGAATATGCCGGTATAAATATCGTTGTTATCCGTCGATGTGATAGCGCATCATTAGTTATATGTGTGAGAAATAAATAGTGTCAGATCAAATTGTTAATCAACCCGTTACGGTTGCAAATAATAATACTTCACCGATATTACGCGATGCTGCTCAAGATCCCGATCTTGCTGAAAAGAAAGCATCGCGTACTGACAGTATTTTAGGCAATCTTGATCTGTTACGGCAGGTGATTTTAGTGCTATCGGTTGCGATTTGTGTCGCGCTAATTGTCATGGTCGTGGTGTGGATAAAAGAGCCCGAAATGCGACCATTGGGTAGCTATGAAACCGAAGAATTGATCCCTATTTTAGATCACTTTGATCAAAAGAAAATTGATTACCAACTTGATGGCAATACCATTCGAGTACCTGCTGATAAATATAGCAGTATAAAATTAGATTTAACCCGCAGTGGTTTAAACAGTCGTACCGCTGAAGGCGATGATATTTTATTAAAAGACATGGGATTTGGTGTTTCACAGCGGCTTGAAAATGAACGTTTAAAATTAAGCCGTGAACGTCAATTAGCGCGTGCTATCGAACAAATTAGTCAAGTACGTAAGGCGCAAGTGTTGCTTGCGATGCCAAAACAAAGTGTGTTTGTGCGTCATAATCAAGATGCTACCGCGACGGTTTTTCTGACTTTAGCATCAGGCGGAGCACTAGGGCAGCAAGAAGTTGATTCCATTGTTGATATGGTGGCAACGGCGGTGCCTGGTTTACGTCCTACTCGCGTTACGGTGACCGATCAACACGGGCGTTTATTAAGCTCAGGTACTGAAGATCCTTCCTCAACCGCTAAACGAAAAGAATACGAATTAGAGCGTAAACAAGAGCAATCTTTACGGGAAAAAATCGACGCTATTTTGATGCCTGTTTTAGGGGTGGGAAATTACACCTCACAAGTTGATATAACGATGGATTTCTCCGCCTTAGAAGAAACCCGTAAACGCTATGACCCTGCCACGGCGGCTACTCGAAGTGAGTTTACGCGTGAAGATAGCAATGGTGGTCAAGTGGTAGCGGGTATTCCTGGAGCATTAAGCAACCAACCTCCTGTCAGTAGTGCTATTCCCGAAAATATAAAAGACATGCAAGCTGGCACAAGCAGCGGTAATGGTCGCATGCACCGTGAATCTACCCGTAACTATGAGTTAGACACCACGATAAGCCATAAACGCGCGCAAACAGGTGTTATTGATCGTCAAACGGTGTCGGTTGCGATTGATTATAAATCAATAGTTGATCCTAAAACGGGTGAGATCACACGAGTACCAGTATCTGAAGCTGAAATTGTTAAAATTCGTCGTTTATTAATGGGCGGTATTGGTTTTTCAGAGGCGCGTGGTGATTTATTGGAAGTACTATCGGTGCCATTTGCGCTGCCTGAAGAACTATTATTGGCTGATGTGCCTATTTGGGAGAACCCGAATTTTAGCAGTTGGATTCGATGGCTTGCAGCGGCCTTGGTGATTATTGTGGTGATTATCGTCTTGGTGCGTCCAGCAATGAACAAGTTGCTATACCCAAATCAAGCGGCTAATGGCACACCGTTAGATGAAAATGGCTTACCGATTTTAACCCACAATAGTCATAGTGATGGCACCAGCTTAATCGGCGGTGACTTAGATCCAAATGAAAGCTTTGAATTAAGCAGTAGTAGTTTAGATCTGCCTAATTTACATAAAGATGAAGATTTACTGAAAGCAGTGCGGGCGTTGGTTGCCAATGAACCGGATCTTGCTGCACAAGTCGTGAAAAGCTGGATGAATGAAGATGGCTAATGATGTAGCACCAATCGATAATAAATTTGATATTAAAAGCCTTAATGGCACGGAAAAAGCTGCGATTTTATTATTAAGTCTTAATGAACAAGATGCCGCCAGTATTATTCGCCATCTTGATCCGAAGCAGGTGCAGCGAGTCGGTGGCTCGATGGCAAGCATGAAGAACTTAAATCAAGATAAAGTCTCGAGTGTTCATCGTTCATTTTTAGAAGAAATTCAAAAATACACCAGCATTGGTATGGGTAGCGAAGATTTTGTTCGTAATGCGTTAGTGGCAGCATTAGGTGAAGATAAAGCCAATAATTTGGTTGATCAAATTCTAATGGGTAGCGGTTCGCGTGGACTTGATTCTTTAAAATGGATGGATCCGCGCCAAGTTGCCAGTATTATTTTAAATGAGCACCCACAGATTCAAACCATCGTGTTGTCTTATTTAGAGCCTGAACAATCCGCTGAAATTTTATCGCAATTCCCTGAACGCGTGCGGTTAGATTTGATGATGCGTATTGCTAATTTGGAAGAAGTTCAACCTGCGGCACTGCATGAATTAAACGACATTATGGAAAAACAGTTTGCGGGTCAAGCGGGTGCACAAGCCGCTAAAATTGGTGGCTTAAAAGCAGCAGCAGAAATCATGAACTATCTCGATAATAACGTTGAAGGGCTGTTGATGGATCAAATTCGTGAAAACGATGAAGAAACAGCGACTCAAATTCAAGACTTGATGTTTGTGTTTGATAATCTGATTGAAGTTGATGATCGTGGCATTCAAATTCTATTGCGAGATGTGCCGCAAGATCTATTACAAAAAGCCCTTAAAGGTGCAGATGATATGTTACGTGATAAGTTTTATCGCAACATGTCTAAACGTGCGGGTGAAATGCTACAAGAAGATTTAGAAGCCATGGGGCCTATTCGTGTGGCTGATGTTGAAGCGGCTCAGAAAGAAATTTTATCTATTGCGCGTCGTTTATCTGATTTGGGTGAATTAGTGCTAACTGGCAATGGTGGCACTGATGAATTTTTATAATAGTAATGCGGTGGTTCAATGTAAGTTGAAGGAAAAGGTGTTGCTATGAGTGATGAACGTCGTCGTGGTTTTATGCGTGTGTCAGAACATCAAGCCCAAGAACTTGAACGCTGGGCATACCCTGATTACAGCCACGACAGTGATCATGAACCTGAAAATGCGCTTAATTATGATCATCAATATTATCTTGAGCAACAACAATTACAGCAACAGCAATTAACTCAACCTGAGCCTCCGCCGCCACCATTAACCGCGGCAGAACTTGAAGCCATGCAGCAATCTGCTTATGACGAAGGGGTTGAGCAAGGGCGTCAAGCTGGGCATAGCGAAGGTTTTTCCCAAGGCCATGCTGAAGGGGTTACAGCCGGGCATTCTGAAGGGCTGGCACAAGGCTTACAGCAAGGGCTAGAACAAGCTCAAGCTCAAATTGATCAACAAGTGGCATTATTAACGGCGGTGATGGATAAATTTGCAGATCCTATTGCTAAAGTCGACACTGAAGTTGAACAACAATTATTGTTATTGGTGAATGGTTTAACCAAGGCATTGATTCGCGTTGAAGTTAAAACCAATCCTCAAGTATTACTCAATACTGTTCGTGAAGTTGTAGCAACGCTACCGATAGCCGAGCGAGAAATTAAAATACATTTACATCCAGAAGATGTTGCGTTAATTCATGCCAGCTTTGATGAGGCTGATCTGCAACAACGTCAATGGTCATTAATTGCAGAGCCGAGTTTACAACGAGGGGATTTACAGTTGGCGTGTGGCAGTTCTAGTGTTGATTATTTAATTGATGATCGTATTTTGCATTCACTGACCACCTTTAATGAACTCAACAGTAACTTGCAAGAGCCAGTGTTATGACCCTCGCACAACGCCTAAGTCGCTACCAAACTGCAAATACCGCTTGTAAACCTGTGGCTTCAGGGCGGTTGGATCGTGTTGTTGGGCTAACCCTTGAAGCGATAGGCTGCCGCGCCCCTGTTGGTAGTGTCTGTAAAGTAGAAACCCTCACTGGTGAACTAGAAGCAGAAGTGGTGGGTTTTGCTGGTGAAACGCTTTTTTTAATGCCAAGTGAGCAATTATCAGGGGTGATGCCAGGTGCTAAAGTTACCCCTATTTTGCATAACAGTGGTATTCCAGTCGGGCCTGAATTACTTGGGCGTGTTATTGATGGTATTGGTAATCCACTTGATGGCTTAGGGCCTATTTTTACTGAGCAACGAGCAGCGTTTACCTCGGCTCCCATTAACCCCTTATCACGCAAACCGATTAAAGAACCCCTTGATGTTGGTATTAAGGCTATTAATGGTTTATTAACAGTCGGAAAAGGACAGCGGATTGGTCTTTTTGCTGGTTCTGGTGTGGGTAAATCGGTCACGCTGGGTATGATGACTCGCGGTACCAGTGCGCAAATTGTGGTGGTGGGGCTTATTGGCGAGCGTGGTCGAGAAGTAAAAGAATTTATTGATGAAATTTTAGGTAAAGAAGGCCGTGAGCGAGCCGTTGTGATAGCCGCGCCTGCCGATGCTTCGCCATTAATGCGTCTAAAAGGCTGCCAAACCTCACTCACCATTGCCGAGTATTTTCGCGATCAAGGGTTTGATGTGTTGCTGCTGATGGATTCATTAACCCGCTTTGCTCAGGCGCAACGTGAAATTGCATTGTCCGTTGGTGAACCACCTGCAACCAAAGGTTATCCACCATCGGTGTTTGCTAAGTTACCTGCGCTGGTGGAACGGGCAGGTAATGGTAATGAAAATCAAGGTTCGATCACCGCTTTTTTCACGGTATTAAGTGAAGGTGATGATCTGCAAGACCCGATTGCTGATGCTTCACGTGCGATCCTCGATGGTCATATTGTGTTATCGCGTGAAATGGCGGATGCGGGGCATTATCCTGCAATTGATGTTGAGCGTTCTGTTAGTCGTGTTATGCCAGCCATCGTTAGTGATGACCATATGCTGATGTCGAAAGCCGTACGTCAAATTTTATCTATTTGCCGTAAAAATCAAGACTTGGTTGCTATTGGTGCCTATAAACCGGGAACTGATGCAACGATTGATCAAGCTTTTAGTTTTAAACCGAAATTAGATAATTATTTACAGCAAGAAATGAAAGAAGCGGTACCGTATGAAATGTGCGTCAATATGTTGCGATCTACATTAGGTAGCTAATGGAACTTGGTAATAAGGTAATTGAAGACAAGGTCGTTATAGTATGCCATTGAGAACATTTGAATTATTAATCGAACAAGCACAACAACAAGAACATCAAGCTAGCCTCGCCCTCAATCAAGCGCAACTTGAACAGCAAAATTATTTACAGCAATTAGCTCAAATTGAACAGTACCGATTAGATTACTGTCGTCAGCTTTCTGAGCGTGGGCAACAAGGGCTGAGTGCAAGCCAATATAGCCATTTACAAAAATTCTTAACTCAACTTGATACCACATTAGAGAAGCAAAAACAGGCGGGTGGCTATTTTGCTAATCAAATTGAGCAATGCCGTCAGCATTGGCAAGCCATGCAGCAAAAAAAACGTGGTATTGAATGGTTACTGGAAAAAAAACAGCGTGAACGGCAGCTTTTTTTGAATAAACAAGAACAAAAAATGATGGATGAATTTGTAACGTTACAATTTGCACGTCGCCAACAACGCTAGAACTAAAAAACTGGTTTACTTTTTGCATTAGGATAGAACATTAGTTTTGAATGAAACGTTTTTTTGACGCTTTAATCAAACAGTTATTCATTTATTTGTCGTCTGTCGCGACACGTATTAAAAGAGTTACTATGAATCTATTTAATGTGTCATCTGCGCAAACGCCAAAATTGGTGACGGGCAGTTCCGTTGCCAGTTCAATACCTGACACTACGCCATTCGGTGATGGTCAGTTTTTAGAGCAATACCAGCAAGCGCTTGATGAAATGCCTCCGTTAGCGGTGGTTGATGGCGAACTCACATTACTTTCTGATCAAGCAGCGATGAGTGCTGAACAGATGAATATTGAGAGTGAAGTAAACATTCCCTCTACCACTGACGTTATTGATGATGAAAGTGAAATATTAATCGCAGATTCAATAATTGCCGATACCGCAACTGATAAATCATTAATGAACGCTGATGACGGCGAGAGAGTCATTGATGGCGCAGTAGAGTTAATGGCTGCAGGCAATGTCTTTTTACAGCAACTCACACAATCTAACCAGCAGCTTAATTCAGTCGATAAAACACAAACTGAGACTGTTGATGCGAGCGGCAAAAGCTTGCCATCGGTCGTCATGCCAACAACAGATGCTGTACTGACTCAAGATGAATTGGTAGCAGCTCAAACAGCCATTAAAACCACCAATGAAAGTGCTGCGTTTATCATGCCAGCTATGGCCGTAGCGACAACTGCGGCTGAGGCTCTGACGGCAAAAGCGACAGCAAATAGTGATGGACAAAAATCTGGCGCACAGAGTGATGCCGAGCTTATTTCTGATATTAGTGTCAATAATTTGCCATTGCCAGCCTCTTATCGCTCTTTATCTACCTCAACACCTAGTACCGATATGCTTATTAATCCTGCTGTGTTTGATGGTGCTTCTTTGTTGGTAGACGATAATCGACCTCAACAA
Source organism: Photobacterium piscicola (assembly GCF_046058925.1). Classification (NCBI taxonomy): domain Bacteria; kingdom Pseudomonadati; phylum Pseudomonadota; class Gammaproteobacteria; order Vibrionales; family Vibrionaceae; genus Photobacterium; species Photobacterium piscicola. The sequence goes on along the minus strand of NZ_CP175534.1, from coordinate 2,573,051 downwards.
GGCGTAAATAACCATTCTCAAGCTGATTCATTGGTTCAACAGTTAGCGGGATTAACGACAGCATCAACAACACCAATGCTGAAACCTGAATTACCGCCCATGACCAACGCTTTGCAATCGTCATTAGTTCTTACTCATGAACAGGCTGGCGAAGAGGTTCATGAACGGATCAATATGATGATGGCAAAGAACCTAAAATATGTCGATATTCGGTTAGATCCACCAGAACTTGGCAAACTTCAGATTAAATTGAGTATTAACCAAGATCAAGCTTCGGTGCAATTTACGGTAAATAATCACCAAGCCCGCGATATTGTTGAACAAGCGATGCCACGTTTACGCGAAATGTTACAACAACAAGGGCTACAACTCGCACAAAGCTCGGTACAACAAGAGAATAGTCACCAATTTACGGGGCACAACTCTAATAACTCTGCACATTCACAGTCACACTCAGGGCAGCCATCCTCTTTAACAATAATGGCTGATGATGGATCTCTCATCGCTGAAAGTGATCAAGGGGATTTGCCCATCAGTATGTTCGTAGCAAAACACAAAGACCAAGTTGATTATTACGCTTAGCGTTTTTGGTCATATTAATCGCGTAGGTTTAATCAATAAGGAAAAACATGCAGCAATGTCATGTCGTAATAAAGACCGCAATAAATAGCGAGCAGGATAAATAATGATGGCTAGAAATAGAAAAAAAACAATTGTCATTAGCTTGGTTATTTTGCTTGTGAGCGTTGTGATTGGTGGTGGCATTTGGTTTTTCACCACACCATCAGCAGAAGCTAAAGCGGCAGAGGTTGGCTCAACATCAACTCAGTCGCCGTTGAAAGTGTCGGCTTATTATATCGTGTTACCTGAACCATTTATTTTTAATGTTAGTGGTAAAGAACGTGATCGCGTGGTGCAAATAAAAGTACAGCTAATGGTTCGTGGTGAACAAAATGAAGCGTTGGCTAAAAAACATGTGCCATTGGTTGAAAGTGTATTGCTACAAACTTTTGCAGCAGCCACGGTTGAGCAATTACGCCAACCACAAGGGCGTGAACAGTTACGTCAACAAGCATTGACAACCGTACAAGCAACGATGAACAAGATGACGAACATGCCTGTGGTTGAACGGGTGTTATTTACTGGCTTTGTGATGCAATAGGTGTGCTGTGAGTGATTTATTAACCCAAGATGAAATTGATGCGCTATTGCATGGTGTTGATGAACCTGATGATGATACGAGTGATGGTGATCAAGGCTCTGGTATAACGGCTTTTGATTTTTCTTCGCAAGATCGGATTGTTCGTGGCCGAATGCCGACCCTTGAATTGATCAATGAACGTTTTGCGCGCCATATGCGGATCAGTTTATTTAATATGTTGCGTAAAACGGCTGAAGTGTCAATCAATGGCGTCCAAATGATCAAATTTGGTGAGTATCAAAATACGCTTTATGTGCCTACGAGTTTAAATATGGTGCGTTTTAGACCATTAAAAGGAACCGCATTGATCACCATGGAAGCACGATTAGTGTTTATTTTGGTTGAGAATTTCTTTGGTGGTGATGGTCGTTTTCACGCCAAAATTGAAGGGCGTGAATTTACCCCAACGGAACGCCGTATTGTACAAATGCTACTGAAATTGGTGTTTGAAGATTACCGTGAAGCATGGTCACCCGTGATGTCGGTTGAGTTTGAATATATCGACTCTGAAGTTAACCCAACCATGGCCAATATTGTCAGCCCGACCGAAGTGATTGTGGTGAGCTCATTCCATATTGAGATTGATGGTGGTGGCGGTGATTTTCATGTGGTGATGCCGTATTCAATGGTTGAGCCGATTCGTGAATTGCTCGATGCCGGTGTACAAAGTGACAAAATGGATACCGATGTCCGTTGGAGCCATGCATTACGTGATGAAATCATGGATGTACCTGTAAATCTACGCGCTAAGTTATTAGATATTGATATTTCATTACGTGATTTGATGGAGCTACAAACGGGAGATGTTATTCCAATCTCGATGCCAGAGTCAGCCACGATTTTTGTTGAAGATTTACCGACCTATCGCGCCAAAATGGGGCGTAGTGGCGATAATGTTGCGCTGAAAATTACCGATAAATTAAAACGCCCAGATATGGTGAAAACCGACTTGGCTTTTTTAGATCGTGAACTTTTAAGTTCGACTTTATTAGAAATGAATAACACTGATGACACTCATTAATTGACTCTTTAGTAGGAAAAATCATGTCTCAAAATGATCAACAAATGGCAGATGACTGGGCGGCAGCCCTTGCCGAACAACAAGACAGTGTTCAACCAGCACCATTGGAAGAGTTAATCGATGATACCGCCCCGATCTCTGATGATGAGCGTCGTAAACTTGATACCATTATGGATATTCCGGTGACGATTTCAATGGAAGTTGGCCGTACGCAAATCAGTATTCGTAACTTGCTGCAACTTAACCAAGGCTCTGTGGTTGAGCTTGATCGAATTGCAGGTGAGTCATTGGATGTGATGGTTAATGGTACTTTGATTGCTCACGGTGAAGTGGTGGTGGTCAATGATAAATTTGGTATTCGTTTAACCGATGTGATTAGCCAAACCGAACGCATTAAAAAATTACGGTAAGAGTTAACGATGGATCAGTCAGTGACTTTAGGGCAAGCCCCCGATCTTAATCTAGCCACAACCTTAGCGTCATTGGTGTTGGTGATTGTTATTATTCTGTTTTTGGCATGGGTGCTAAAAAAAATGCGCTTAGTGGGCGTTCACAGTAGTGACCAGCGACTTACGATTGTAAAGCAATTAACGCTTGGACAGCGAGAGCGAATTGCGCTGATTCAAGTGGGTGATGAACAGCTGTTAGTTGGTATCACGCAGCATAATATCTCGTTGCTGAGTAAGCTTGAGCAACCTTTAATCATGGAAGATGTGCCAGCCAATGATTTTGCATCTCAGCTGAGCCGATTGATGACCACCAATGATAAAAAATAATCCCGCAATGTATTTTAAAATCGCTTTATTACTGTTGCTGAGCAGCGGTTGGATCATAACAACCCCTGCTTGGGCAACCGAGAGTGTTACTCAAGCGGCGATGACAGCGGAAAGTAGCGCATCACATTTAATTGCAGGAACTGGCCATGGTGGTATTCCTGCATTATCAGTCACCATGAACCCTGATGGTAGTGAAGATTACTCCATCACCTTGCAAATATTAGCGTTAATGACCGCGTTGGGATTTTTGCCTGCGGTGGTGATTTTAATGACATCATTTACCCGTATTGTGGTGGTGATGTCGATTTTGCGTCAAGCGATGGGTTTACAACAAACACCATCAAATCAGGTGATTATTGGTATCGCAATGTTTTTGACTTTTTTTGTGATGTCGCCTGTTATCGATAAAATTAATAACGATGCAGTGCAGCCTTATATCAATGAACAGATCAGTGCTAAACAAGCATTAACTAAAGCTGAAGCGCCGATGCGACAGTTTATGTTGAAGCAAACGCGCGTTAAAGATCTGGAAACCTTTGTTAATATTTCAGGTTCTACTGCGACGGATCCACAAACTGTTCCTATAACGGTGTTGGTGCCTGCCTTTATTACTTCTGAACTTAAGACTGCGTTTCAGATTGGATTTATGCTGTTTTTACCGTTCTTAATTATTGATTTAGTGGTGGCGTCAGTATTGATGGCGATGGGTATGATGATGCTATCACCGATGATTGTGTCATTGCCGTTTAAATTGATGTTGTTTGTTTTGGTAGACGGCTGGAATTTAATTCTGTCTACGTTAGCCGCCAGTTTTGGCACCTTATAAAGCCTACTTAAAGAGTAAGGATAAATAGACGATGACTCCTGAAGCGTTTGTCGGTATTTTTCAAGAAGCGCTGTACATGGTGTTGATCATGGTGTGCGCAATTGTTATTCCGGGCTTATTAATTGGTTTGGTGGTCGCGGTATTTCAAGCGGCAACCTCGATTAACGAACAAACATTGAGTTTCCTGCCACGTTTAGTGGTGACGTTATTAGCACTGATGTTCTTTGGGCACATGATGACACGCATGTTGATGGATTATTTTTTTCGTATTATCGATCAGATACCACAACTGCTGTACTAATTGTATTGATAGCAGCTCGCCACCGTGTTTGTCTCGTGAGTAGTCACCGTTTATGCACTATACCTCCAGCATATTATTAGAGTGGATTGCCAATTATTTTTGGCCGTTTACTCGTATTTCTTCAATGATGATGGCAATGACCTTTTTTGGGGCGCGTTTTGTGTCACCTAAAATTCGGCTATATCTGGCATTAGCGATCACTTTTACTGTGATGCCAATGCTACCTAAAGTGCCGACTGACATTGAGTTACTTTCTTTGGCCGGGTTTATTGTTACTACTCAACAAATCATTATTGGAGTGGCGATGGGGTTAGTGACCCAGTTTATTACGCAGACTTTTGTATTGTTAGGACAAATTTTAGGCATGCAATCAAGCTTAGGTTTTGCCTCAATGGTGGATCCTGCTAATGGTCAAAATACCCCCGTATTGGGACAATTTTATATGTTTCTGGCGATATTATTGTTCTTAGCCACTGACGGTCATTTGACGATGCTGAATGTGGTGGTGTTGAGTTTTACGACCTTACCTGTGGGCAGCAGTATGTTAGTTGCTGCTGACTATCACCAATTAGCAGGGTGGTTTGGGCATATTTTTAAAGCTGGGGTTGATATGGCGCTGGCTGGTGTTATTGCACTATTAACCGTTAACCTGTCATTTGGCGTGATGACCCGTGCTGCGCCCCAGTTAAATATTTTCTCATTAGGCTTTTCATTTGCGTTGTTACTTGGGCTTGCGATCAGTTGGTTTATTGTGCTGGGGATAGTGCCGCAATATGAGGCTATTTGGCAAACAGGGCTCGATCAAGTTTGTCGTTTAGTTCGGCTAGATTGTTAACCGTAAATTCCGTTCTATAACGGCTTATTGCGCTGCTTATCTTTCTTACATTCACTTTTTTTCACCATGGACGAATCACAATGTCGGATGCTGACGGTCAAGAACGTACCGAAGACGCCACCGCGCGAAAACGCGAGCAGGCGCGAGAAAAAGGTCAAGTACCGCGCTCAAGAGAATTAGCCTCCGTTGCTGTATTGGTTTCCGGTGCAGTGGGTTTAATGTGGTTTGGTGAGGGATTAGGAACCGCATTAGCCAAGGTCATGAGTCGAATGTTTACTCTCAGTCGTGAAGAAGCATTTGATGTTCACTTACTATTTTCAGTGATTTCTACTGCGATATGGCAGGTGTTTTTACCACTGGTTATTATTTTAGTATTTTTATTTACTGCCGCCTTAATTGGAGCAGCAGGGCTCGGTGGCGTGCGTTTTTCTTCTGAAGCGGCAATGCCAAAATTCTCAAAAATGAACCCAATGAGTGGTCTTAAACGCATGTTTGGCAGTCAAAGTTGGGTTGAATTAATTAAATCGATACTTAAGGTTGGGTTAGTTGCCAGTGTGGCTGGATATTTAATTTATTCAAGTTTGAATGACTTTTTTCAGCTCAGTATCGAAATCTTTCCTGCTAATTATTTTCATGCCTTAGATATTCTATTGAATTTTGTATTACTGATCTGTTGTTCGTTGTTGATTGTGGTCGCCATTGATGTGCCTTATCAAATTTGGCATTTTAGCGATCAATTAAAAATGACCAAGCAAGAAATTAAAGACGAATATAAAGACTCAGAGGGAAAACCGGAAGTTAAAGGTCGTATTCGTATGCTACAGCGCGAAATGGCACAACGCCGCATGATGGCGGATGTTCCTCAGGCAGATGTTGTGATCACTAACCCTGAGCACTTTTCTGTGGCATTACGTTATGATCCTCAATTAGACGCCGCGCCAGTCGTCATTGCCAAAGGTGGCGATCATCTAGCACTTAAAATTCGTGAAATTGCCAATAAACACAATATTGATATTGTTCCTGCCGCACCATTAGCACGTGCGATTTACTATACCACTGAATTAGAACAACAAGTGCCTGATGGGTTGTTTGTTGCGGTAGCGCAAGTGCTTGCTTACGTTTTTCAATTAAAAGCTTATCGTCGAGGAAAAGGACAAAGACCTATATTATCGGCAGCTGCAACAGATATTCCATCAGAGCTACGTCATTAATGCAATAAAATGAAGCCTAACAGTATAATTTTACTGTCAAAATAATGGCATAATTATGCGGCATGATAATTGCTTAGTCATAGGCCTTCGTGATGGTTTATGGTTCAGTGTCGATTCATAGCCTCACTTTTATACCAATAATCGTGATTTGATGACAATAGAATGAAGCTTTCAATTCCTTTTGCTACGCGCTTACCGTTAGCGCGTTTACAGAATATGCCCGCTATTGGTGCACCAGTGATGGTGTTAGCCACCTTGGCGATGATTATTCTGCCAATGCCACCATTATTATTGGATATGACGTTTACCTTTAATATTGCGTTGTCATTAGTGGTGTTGTTAGTGACTGTTTACACCCGTCGTCCTCTCGATTTCGCCGCTTTTCCTACCGTATTACTTATTGCCACCTTATTACGTTTAGCCCTTAACGTAGCTTCAACACGGGTGGTGTTATTGCATGGTCATGAAGGTTCTGATGCGGCAGGACAGGTCATTGATGCCTTTGGCTCGGTAGTGATTGGCGGTAACTATGCTGTGGGTTTGGTGGTATTCCTTATCCTTATGATTATCAATTTCATGGTTGTTACCAAAGGTGCTGGGCGTATTTCAGAAGTTAGTGCTCGCTTTACGCTAGATGCGTTACCCGGTAAACAAATGGCGATTGATGCGGATTTAAATGCGGGTCTTATTGATCAAGAGCAAGCACGAACGCGTCGTTTTGAAGTGACCAAAGAAGCGGATTTTTATGGTTCGATGGACGGTGCATCTAAGTTTGTTAAAGGGGATGCGATCGCTGGTATTTTGATTTTGTTTATCAATATTATTGGTGGCTTGATCATTGGTATGACGCAATATGGCTTAGGCTTTATGGAAGCGATGGAGATTTATAGTCTACTCACCATTGGTGATGGCTTAGTCGCACAGATTCCATCGTTGTTGTTGTCTATTGGTGCCGCGATGTTGGTTACTCGTCAAAATACTGACGAGGATATGGGCCAGCAGATGTATTTTCAGATGTTTAATAACCCTCAAGCCTTGATTATTACTGGGGTTATTTTATTTGTAATGGGGATTGTTCCTGGCATGCCCCATGTGCCGTTTTTACTGTTAGCTGCCATTATTGGTGGTGCAGCTTATTGGCGTTATAAGAAAGATAAAATAGCAGCATTAGTTGAAAAAGAACCACCAACACATGCGATGGCGCCAGCGCAGCCAATGAAAGAATTGTCATGGGATGATGTGCAGCCCGTAGATACCATTGGTCTTGAGGTGGGTTATCGACTTATTTCAATGGTAGATAAAGATCAAGGTGGTGAGTTGTTAGAGCGCGTTAAAGGTGTGCGTAAAAAGTTATCTCAAGATTTTGGTTTTCTCGTGCCTCCTGTCCATATTCGTGACAATTTGGAACTCCCTCCTAATAGCTACCGTATCAGCCTAATGGGTGTTACCTGTGGCGAAGCTAATATTCATCCCAACATGGATTTAGCCATAAATCCCGGCCAAGTGTTTGGCAATATTGATGGTGAACGTACGCTCGATCCTGCTTTTGGTTTAGAAGCGGTGTGGATTCAAGTTTCTCAACGTGAACATGCACAAGCGTTAGGTTACACCGTGGTGGATTCTGCCACTGTGCTGGCGACCCATTTAAGTCAATTACTCACTAACCATGCTGCTCAATTACTGGGCCATGAAGAAGTACAAAACTTACTTGAAATGTTAGGGCAATCAACACCGAAATTAGTGGATGGTTTCGTGCCTGATCAATTGCCATTAGGGGCGGTAGTGAAGGTAATGCAAAACTTACTTAATGAAGCGATTCCACTACGAGATATTCGAACCATTGTTCAAACCCTGTCTGAGTACTCTAGTAAGAGTCAAGATCCTGACATTTTAACCGCCGCTGCTCGTATTGGATTAAAACGTTTAATTTGTCAGGAAATCAACGGAATAGAAGCAGAATTACCCGTCATTACTTTAGTCCCTGAGTTGGAACAGATATTGCATCAAACGATGCAGTCTGCTGGGGGGGAGTCATCGGGTATTGAGCCTGGATTAGCCGAGCGTTTACAACGTTCACTAACAGAAGCAACACAACAACAAGAATTAAAAGGTGAACCTGCGGTGTTATTAACCTCCGGTGTTTTACGTTCTACCTTGGCAAAATTTGTCAAAAATACCATTCCGACCTTAAGAGTACTTTCTTATCAAGAAGTGCCCGATGAAAAGCAAATTCGAATTGTTAATGCGGTAGGTCATTAATAATGTTGAAAGTGAACACTAATTTAAGCACTTGCTGATAGGGAACTAAGTTTGAAAATTAAACGATTTTTTGCCAAGGATATGAGAACCGCACTTAGCGAAGTCAAAGAAGAACTTGGCCCTGATGCGGTGATTATGTCAAATAAAAAAGTCTCGGGTGGGGTTGAGATAGTGGCTGCAGTTGATGCAGAAACAAGCCAACCAGTTGCAAAAACAAACCATGCCGTACGTGATGAATTAGAACAAGGTTTAGGCCAAGCAAGGCGAAAACTGGCGGATGATAAAGTTAATGTAACGCCTTCTGTTTCAAAGCAGTTTGCCAGCGTACTGCAAAATTATGCCGCAGCAACAGAGGGGAGCGATAATATGGCCTCAGTGGATTCATTAACTGCCTTGTTGCAACGCCAATCTAAACATCAAACCCAGCATCAGCAACAATCAGCGCTAAATAGCACTAATGAGTTAAGTCGCGATCAAGCTCGACAGCATTATTACCACAGCGAGAGTCATGAACAACAGCGTCAACACGCTAGCACCGACAGACAACGGTCGTTATCTCAGTCGAAACAGGCTCGTCGTTATGATGATTCGGCACAAGATCTCAATGTGGGGAATTATGTTCGTCCATCATCAAAACATTATGAACACGAGACAAATGTTGGGCGTAATGACTATGCTAGTACCGCGCGTAAACCTCGTTTAGATCCGAGTCGTTATGAAGCAAAAAACATCAAAAAAGATGATGAATTAGATGCGATGCGAGCCGATATCGTGTCTATTCGACGTTTATTAGAACATCAATTATCAGGGTTAATGTGGCAAGAAGTTGAACGCCAAGAACCGATGCGGGCGATGATGATCAAACGGCTTGAAAAGATGGGATTATCCGATCAATTAGCTGATCAATTAGCGTGCTATATACCGGAAGATTTGCCTACCAATGAAGCCTGGCCCGCTTTACTTGATTTATTAGCCGATCAATTAGTAACCACAGACGACTGTATTTTAGAAAATGGTGGCGTGGTGGCATTACTTGGCCCGACAGGGGTTGGAAAAACTACCACGGTTGCCAAACTAGCGGCACGAGCTGCGATGGAGTTTGGTCCTCAACAAATAGCGTTAGTGACCACCGATAATTACCGTATTGGCGCCCATGAACAATTGGCCACTTATGGCCGAATTATGGGGTGTCCTGTAAGAGTTGCTAAAGATGCACAGGAACTGGCCGATATACTTCATCAGTTGCGTCATCGTCGATTAGTGCTGCTTGATACCGCCGGTATGGGTCAACGCGACATTCGTTTGTCAGAACAATTAGATACCTTAATGCAAAATAGCGGCGCTAAAATCCGCAGCTATTTAGTGATGCCTGCGACATCCCAACGACGAGTACTACAAGAAACACTTGAACATTTTCGTCGTATTCCATTATCGGGCTGTGTATTAACCAAGTTGGATGAATCGTTGAGTTTAGGTGAAATCATCGGTGTCGCTATTCAAAATGCGTTACCGATTGCCTATTTAGCGGACGGTCAACGGGTTCCTGAAGACTTGAAAGTAGCGACCGGGAATTATCTCGTTTCGCGCGCAAATGAGTTGTTAGAACTAGAACTGTCACAGCAATCTCATCTCTGGTCTAGTGATAGCTCAGATAACATTTCGGCTGATTTTTATGACTGAGAACATCATGTACGATCAAGCGAGTGGTTTACGTCGAATGACCCAATTAACGTCGACGAAGGTCATTACGATTACAGGTGGTAAAGGGGGCGTAGGTAAAACCAATGTCACTCTTAATATGGCAATTTCAATGGCGCGTCAAGGCAAGCGGGTCATGGTACTTGATGCTGATCTTGGATTGGCGAATGTTGATGTAATGCTTGGTTTACGTGCAGGACGCAATCTGTCGCATGTATTGGCGGGAATGTGTGAACTTGAAGACATTATTATCGAAGGCCCTTACGGCGTAAAAATTATACCTTCGGCTTCAGGTACTCAAAATATGGCTGAATTAACCCCGACGCAACATATAGGGTTAATTCGAGCATTCAGCAACTTACAGTATGATATTGATTTTTTCTTAGTTGATACTGCGGCGGGTATTTCAGACATGGTGCTGAGTTTTGCTCGTGCTGCTCAAGACATCATTATTGTGGTTTGTGATGAACCGACTTCGATCACAGATGCATACGCATTAATGAAAATTTTGAGTCGTGAGTATGATATTCAACGGTTTAAGATTGTGGCTAACATGGTACGTAGTTATCGTGAAGGGCGTGATTTATTCATTAAGCTAACTCGAGTAACCGAACGTTTTCTTGATGCTAACCTTGAGCTCGCGGCATGTATTCCACTTGATGACAATGTTCGCCAAGCGGTTAAACGCCAAAAAATAGTGGTCGAAGCATTCCCACACAGCCCGGCGGCATTAGCATTAAATTCATTAGCATCAAAAGCAATGACATGGCCACTTCCGCATCACCCCGGCGGACATTTAGAGTTTTTTGTTGAACGATTGTTGGTGCACAAACCACGAGCCATGGAGGCTACTTTTCGTGAATAAAACGTTAACTTATAGCCGTTACCAACAAAGCCCACAGGCGTTTATTGAGCGTTATTCGACGTTGGTTAAACGAATAGCTCATCACTTAATGGCACGGTTACCACCCAGTGTTTTGGTCGAAGACTTAATTCAATCTGGCATGATTGGCTTATTAGAAGCGCAACAGAATTATGATCCCACTAAAGGGGCTAGTTTTGAAACCTTTGCTGGAATTCGTATTCGTGGTGCGATGCTAGATGATATTCGACGTGGTGATTGGGTACCGCGATCTGTATACAAACATAGTCGGCGTATTAGTGATGCGATTGCAAAACTAGAGCACAGCCTTGGACGAGATCCAACGGACATTGAAATATCACAGTTTCTAGAGATGCCGCTAGAGCAATATCATCAAGCATTAAATGACGTTAATTGTGGCCGTATTGTGGGTATTGCCGATCTTGCTGGTGGTGAAGAAACCATGATGCATGAGGATGATATTGATCAAAATATGCCGTTGCAGAATGTTGTTGATGATAGTTTTCGCCATAGTTTAGCTGCGGCGATAAAAACCTTACCAGAACGTGAAGCCTTGGTGTTATCGCTGTATTACGATGAAGAAATGAATTTAAAAGAAATTGGTGCTGTTATTGGTGTCAGTGAATCACGTATTTGTCAGATTCATAGCCAAGCGATGCAGCGCTTACGAGCTAAATTACAAGCTTGGGCTGCCTAATTTCAATAAAACATAAACCATAATTATTTTATAACTAAGAACAACACAGGTTTCGCTGTGGAGGCAATTTTGAATACAAACATGAAAATTCTTATTGTTGATGATTTTTCAACAATGCGTCGAATTGTAAAAAATTTACTGCGTGATTTAGGGTTTAATAACACAGTAGAAGCAGATGATGGTTTAACAGCACTACCACTATTAAAACGTGGTGATTTTGATTTTGTAGTAACAGATTGGAATATGCCAGGAATGCAAGGTATTGATTTGTTACGTCAGATTCGTGCGGATGAGCAATTAAAGCATTTACCTGTGTTAATGATTACAGCTGAAGCTAAACGTGAGCAAATCATTGAGGCCGCTCAAGCTGGCGTTAATGGTTATATTGTAAAACCGTTTAATGCAGTGACATTAAAAGAAAAACTAGCAAAGATTTTTGAACGATTACAATAGTGATTGTGTTTTGGCATAGGGAAATATAACCATGATTTCATTGGAGCAAGCACAGCAGTTAGTGGTGTTGCTTGAACAAAACCAGCAACAACAAGCCAATACACTCGTGCAAACTTTAGTTGAACGTCATCATGCGCCTATGTATGAGGAAGTTGGAAAAATGACTCGCCAGTTACACGATTCATTGGTGAGTTTTCGGCTGGATCCTCGCTGGAACGATTTAGCGAGAACCGATATTCCTGATGCGCGCGACAGTTTATCTTATGTAATTGATAAAACAGAAGCAGCGGCAAACCGAACTATGGATGCGGTTGAAATAACCTTGCCGATTGCTGAGCAATTACAACAAACATTACATAGCCTGCATCCGCAATGGCAGCGCTTAATGGTGGGGCAAATTGCGTTAACTGATTTTAAACAACTTTGTCATGATATCAATGCGTTACTGCTTCAAGTTGATCAAGATAGCTCACTATTACGAGAGCATTTAACCGATATTTTAATGGCACAAGATTTTCAAGATCTTACTGGGCAAGTCATACGACGAGTGATCACCTTGGTGCATGAAGTTGAAGATCGAATGTTGGATATTCTGCAAGCATTTGGAATAGAACAAGCATCATCTTCTAGCGTAGAGCTGCTGCCATTAGGGGTTACTGCGGAAGGACCTATTATTAATCCTCAGCAACGTAAAGATACGGTTTCATCGCAAGATGATGTTGATGATTTACTTTCAAGTCTTGGATTTTAGAGGGAATTTATGAGTTTTAATTTAGATGAAGATATCCTACAAGACTTTTTGATTGAAGCCGGAGAGATCCTTGAATTATTGTCTGAGCAATTAGTTGAACTTGAACGTAGTCCAGATAATAGTGAATTATTAAATGCTATCTTCCGTGGTTTTCATACCGTAAAAGGTGGCGCAGGTTTTTTATCATTAACTGAGTTAGTTGATGCTTGTCATGGCGCGGAAAACGTCTTTGATTTGCTACGTACGGGTAAGCGTAAAGTGACATCAGAATTGATGGATGTCATTTTAGAAGCGCTAGATTGTATTAATGTGATGTTTGCTCAAGTACAAGAGCATCAACCATTAAGCAAAGCCGATCAAACTTTGTTGGATCAGTTGCATCATTACAGTTTACCGCCAGCAGTTGTTGCAGCGACAGTCGATATTGTTGAAAAGACAATGGCTGAAACCGCTGTGGTTAGTCATCAACCTCTTGCGGCTGCTGCACCGACAAGTGCGATTGCGGCTAATTCTGTTGACGATATCACTCAAGATGAATTTGAACGCTTATTAGATGAATTGCATGGTGTAGGTAATTCACCATCGTCGTCATCAACCGCTGTTATCGCTAATACTGTTACAAGTGTTGAAAGTAATGATATTACCGATGATGAGTTTGAACGTTTATTAGATGAGTTACATGGTAGTGGTAATGCTCCCGGTGCTGGCAATTCTTCAGCTGCAATAACTCTGCCGTCTATTAAAAATGAAAACCTTGCCGTTGTTAACGATGATTTAATGACTGATGATGAATTTGAAAGCTTATTAGATGAATTACATGGTATTGGTTGTGCACCTCAGGTTGATCATGCTGCTAGTGTGAATCAAGCGGTAGTCAGTACACCTGTTATTGAAGCTCCAGTCACTGAAAACCCAGTGTCAGTCGCGCCAATAGTGGTCAGTGAGCCTGTCAATCGTTCACCATTACCAGCAGCTAAAGATAAACCTAAGCCTCAAGCGGAGACAACGGTACGTGTTGATACTTCGACTCTCGATATCATTATGAATATGGTGGGCGAGTTGGTATTGGTGCGTAATCGACTGGTTAGCTTAGGTTTAAATACCACCGATGAAGAAATGTCAAAAGCGGTATCAACATTAGATGTTGTGACTGCGGATCTGCAAGGGGCGGTAATGAAAACTCGCATGCAGCCGATTAAGAAAGTCTTTGGTCGTTTTCCGCGAGTGGTACGTGATTTAGCCCGTAGTCTCAATAAAGAAATTGTGCTTGAGATGGTGGGTGAAGATACCGATCTTGATAAAAACTTGGTGGAAGCACTTGCTGATCCATTAGTACACTTAGTCCGTAACTCAGTTGATCATGGTATTGAAATGCCTGCAGAACGAGAGCTGGCAGGCAAATCGCCAGTGGGTAAAGTGTTATTATCAGCCTCGCAAGAAGGGGATCATATTCGATTAACTATCGCTGATGATGGTAGTGGAATGGATGCCAATAGATTGCGTCAAATCGCGATTGATCGCGGCATGATGGATCACGATGCAGCTTCACGCTTGAGTGATAATGATGCTTATAATCTGATTTTTGCACCGGGTTTTTCAACTAAAAAAGAAATTTCAGATATTTCAGGACGTGGTGTTGGTATGGATGTGGTTAAAACCAGTATCAACCAACTTAATGGCTCAATCGTGATTGATTCTACCTTAGGAAAAGGGACACGTATTGACATTAAGGTACCGTTAACATTAGCGATTCTACCAACATTAATGGTCGGCGTAGCTCAGCAACCTTTTGCCTTGCCGTTAGCAAATGTGAATGAAATTTTCCACTTAGATTTGACTAAAACCCATACCGTTGACGGTCAATTAACCATTATTGTGCGTGATAAAGCGATTCCATTATTTTACTTACAAGATTGGTTATCAAAAAAATCAACAACGAACAAACAACATAATAGTTTTGGTCATGTGGTGATTGTACAAACGGGTCATCAGCGGATCGGGTTTGTAGTTGATAGTTTGATTGGTCAAGAAGAAGTCGTGATTAAACCGTTAGATAAATTGCTCAAAGGAACGCCAGGAATGGCAGGGGCAACCATTACCAGTGATGGTCATATTGCGCTTATTTTAGATGTACCTAATTTATTAAATCATTATGTAAGACGTTAATTATTAACAATGATACCCCGTAAACCGCCAGTGTTTAGGCTTGCGGTGTTGTTTATGTAAAGGAATGAAAACAAATGGCAATAAAGGTGTTAGTTGTTGATGATTCAAGTTTTTTCCGTCGGCGTGTCAGTGAAATTATTAATGCAGACCCTCGATTAACTGTTGTAGGTAATGCAACTAACGGCAAAGAAGCGTGCGAGTTGGTTAAAGCGTTGCAACCTGACGTTATTACGATGGACATTGAAATGCCAGTGATGGATGGAATCACTGCCGTCCGTGAAATAATGAAAATAGCCCCAACACCTATTTTGATGTTTTCTTCTTTAACCCAAGCTGGCGCTAAAGCAACGTTAGATGCTCTGGATGCTGGTGCATTAGATTTCTTACCGAAAAAATTTGAAGATATTGCCCGTAATCGTGATGATGCTGTCGATTTATTACAAAAACGCGTAGCAGAATTAGCAGGTAAGCGGTTTTATTTGCGCCGCAATAGCAGTGTTGCAGCGACAATCAAACCCGTATCTATTCCGTCGGTGCGTCATACCGCAGCGACACCGACTAAGGTAATGGCAACAGCAAACCCCACTGTTACTTCAAGTGTTGGACGTACATTGGCTGGTTCAGCAATAGCGAGTTCGATAATGACGCCATCAATGCCATTTCATTTTCGTGCATCAGGGAAAAAATATCAGTTATTAGCCATTGGTACATCTACGGGGGGCCCGGTTGCTTTACAAAAAATATTAACTCAATTACCGGCTAATTTTCCTCACCCGATTGTGTTAGTGCAACATATGCCCGTGACATTTACCGCCGCTTTTGCCGCTCGATTGAATAACTTATGCCGTATAGAAGTAAAAGAAGCCCAAGATGGCGATATACTACGCGCTGGTGTTGCTTATTTAGCGCCAGGTGGACAGCAGATGATGGTCGATGGACGTAACGTTGGAGCACGGTTACGAATTATTGATGGTGGCGATCGAATGAACTATAAACCTTGTGTTGATGTGACGTTTGGATCAGCGGCAAAAGTGTTTAATGATCGGGTGCTATCGATAGTGCTGACAGGCATGGGTGCTGATGGGCGTGAAGGTGCGCGGATGTTAAAAGCCAATGGATCGACCGTTTGGGCACAAGATGAAGATAGCTGTGTCGTATATGGTATGCCACAAGCAGTTGCTAAAGCTGGCATTTCTAGTCATGATCTTCCCCTCGACCGTATTGCTGAATGTATTTTAATTGAATTAGGTTTGTCGTGAGGAGTTGACGGTGGTTGTTTGGAGTATTGCAAACCAAAAGGGTGGAGTAGGGAAAACGACCACTACCATAGCATTAGCTGGATTATTAAGTGAACAGAACCAACGGGTATTAGTGGTTGATACCGACCCGCATGGTTCATTGACAACATATTTAAATTTTGATGCTGATTATGTACCAGCCAGTTTGTTTGATTTATTTCAACTGCCTGAGATTACGCGTGATGGCGTCAGAGAATTGATTTTAAGCACCACATTTAAAAATATCGATATCATTCCAGCCCATATGTCATTAGCGACTTTAGATCGTTCGATGGGGAACCGCAGTGGCATGGGGTTAGTATTAAAAAAAGCCTTACACAGTGTTGCTGCTGATTATGATTATGTATTAATTGACTGTCCGCCAATTTTAGGGGTGATGATGGTCAATGCATTGGCAGCCAGTGATCGAATTTTAATTCCAGTACAAACGGAATTTTTAGCCATGAAAGGCTTAGAGCGAATGTTGCGTACCTTGCAGATCATGCAGCGTTCTAAGCCATCAGGATTTGATGTCACTATCGTACCAACGATGTATGACAAACGTACTCGTGCATCATTACAAACGTTACAAGACTTAAAAACACGTTACCCAGATCAAGTGTGGATGTCTGCTATTCCTATTGATACTAAGTTCCGTGATGCCAGTATTAAACATATGCCACCGTCATTGTATGCTCATAATTGTCGAGGGGTTTTTGCTTATAAAACCCTCCTGAGTCATTTAACAAGGTTGGCCTACGATGAATAAGAAACCGTTAACCAGTGAACAGGCATTAGACGATTATTTTGGTGATTTGTTGTTAGACGCCGAGCCACAACCTGTGTCTGCTACTCAACCAACAGCCTTTTGTGAACCGGTATCGACACAGCAACTACAACAGTTATTAGATCAAATACCAACACAGGTTGATGTTGAACCTCAAGCTGTGATTGTGATTAATGCAGAACCAGAACCAGAACCAGAACCAGAACCAGAACCAGAACCAGCGGTTGTTACATGGCAACATCTCGGCCAGCAACAGCCATTCCAAGCGCTGTTTTTTGAAGTCAATGGCATGATGTTTGCGGTGGCATTAACCGAGTTAGGTGCCATTTACCAACTTGGAGAACTGAACCATATTGTCGGTCGTCCTGCTTGGTATTTAGGTTTAGCACCGTTACCACAATATCATGTCGATGTGGTTGATACCGCGCGTTGGGTGATGGCCGATAAGCTAACCAATAATGATTATCGCGATAATTATCACTATATGGTGATGTTAGGCAACAGTCAGTGGGGCTTGGCTTGCGATAAATTACATGGCACGCAAACCTTGATGTCAACTGATCTCCGTTGGCGAGAACAAGCGGGTAAACGGCCATGGTTGGCGGGAATGGTAAAACAAAAAATGTGTGCTCTGATCCATGTTGATGCATTAATTCAAATGTTGAATAAAGGCTTAGATGTTAATAGTGGCGCGAGTTGAGGCATTAAAGAGGAAAGACTATGTCCCAAGTAAATATAACGGAAATACAAAAAGATGGCGTTAACGATCACGTCTTGCAATGGGTGACTTTTCAATTAGAAAATGAAACCTATGGCATTAATGTTATGCAAGTGCGAGAAGTGTTACGTTACTCAGATATCGCGCCAGTCCCCGGTGCGCCAGATTACGTGATCGGTATTATTAATTTACGTGGCAATGTTGTTACCGTTATTGATACTCGTGCTCGTTTTGGCTTACAGCGTGGTGATATTTCAGATAGCACGCGTATTGTGATCATTGAAGCGGAAACGCAAGTGATTGGCATTTTAGTCGACAGTGTGGCGGAAGTGGTTTATCTGCGTAACTCTGAAATTGATAGCACCCCTTGTGTTGGTACTGAAGAAAGTGCCAAATTTATTCAAGGTGTGAGCAACCATGATGATCAGTTACTGATATTAGTTGATTTAAACAAACTGTTGTCAGAAGACGAGTGGGATGAGGTCGCATATTTGTAATGGATATAATACTTCAACAATGGTTACCTGTTGCGATTTCAGTGGTGATTGCGATAACGGCGGCGGTATTAATTAACCGTGAACGTCAAGCGCGAAAAGCATTAGAAGTGAAATTTTCAGCTATTGAAAAAGTATTAAAAAATAGCCGGTTACAGCATGAAAGTTTAACGAAACAATTTAATGAGTTACGTACTGGCAGTATTGGTATGAGTAATAAATTGGTTGATATGATTGAGCAGCTGGAACGGGTTGAAGAACGTCAAAATGAGATCGCCATGAATGATTCTGGTGGGCGGTTATACAGCCGTGCCAGCAAGATGGTTGAATTAGGGGCAGATGTTAACGAGTTAATGAAAGAGTGCGACTTGCCAAAAGCAGAAGCAGAATTAATGCTGAGCTTACAAAAAAGTATGCCGCAACATTATCGACGTTAATGCCTCGTTCTAAATATTGAACTATGCCGTAATATCAATATTTTCAAACCCTTCCCATCCCGGAGGGGTTTTGCCGTTTAGATACCATGAAAATGCAATGAGTTCGGCAATAATCAAATACAATTCCTGCGGTATATGATCATTGAGATCAAAACTATTGAGATACTGTGCGAGTATGGGATCTTGATGAATTAAGCCGCCTTGCTGTTTTACTTGCTCAATTATGTGCTGTGCTAATTTATCGTAACCTTTAGCAGCGATATAAGGAGCTTGCTCACCATCATAACGCAGTGCGATAGCTTGTTGAGCATTCGGCGTTGTTTTGTTTGTCATACCATACCTTTTGTTATTACACCTTTATTGAAAGACCAGATACGACAGCTGGCTGATGCTGTTGCTGGGGAGGTGCCAGTTTATATTGGGGTGGTGTGCTATTTATACCTAATTGTTGTAATCGTGAAATTAAATAAGGCGTTCCCCGTTCAATATGATGTAATAACGTTTTATTGGAGCATTCAAAGCATGTACTCAACTGTTGTTGATGCCAACAAGCGATAACATTCATAATATCTATTGCACCAATAGGTAAACTCAATTTGACGGTCCATTGACTATTGTTATTCTTAACAGCATTTGTTTTCTTTTGTGAACGATTGTTTATTTGTAGTAATACTGTTTGGCCGTTGTCTTGCACCCACTGTAGATGGATATTGTTATTATCGGGTGAACGTTGATTTTCAGGTCCTCGTTGTTCACCTGCAAGACGTAACAATGCGCTGAACTCTTGTTGCTGTTCAGGACCCAGTTGGCCCAACCATTGATTAAGTAGGCTTGAGGGCTGTGACAGTTGCTGTAATAAGGTGGCCAAGGTCTGATGACCGGTATTGTGCTGTAACCATGTAATTAATGTTGCTTGGTTATTCGGCAATAATAATTGGTTAAATAACTGTTGAAGTACGTGAGGCGTTGAATGGGGTGACTTAACTGTACCTAAGTTTAACGGAATCAATAAATTTGTAACTAATCGTTGCAAGCTATTCATAGATAATAATAATTGCGGCAGTTGAGATATAAATTTTGAGTGGTTGTTAGCAATTATTGGTAGTGATTCTAAATGTGAAGGTTTAGACGTTACGTTAACTGTTTCAATTGTCGAAAGTTTTTCTAAAAACGCAGGCATATTAGGTAATGTTTTTATTTGCATTTGTTTCACATTTACTTACGTTAGTTAACGATTAAGAAGCTGAGCAGTTTAGTCAATTTGTTAGCCATTGTGGTACTATGCGGCTATTTTGTGACACCTAGGATACATCATTTTATGTTGTCAGTAGCAAATTTGAGCTGTGTTCGTGATGAACGCGTATTATTTGATGAATTAAACTTCACTATTTCAAGTGGTGAGTTAGTTCAAATTGAAGGTCCAAACGGTGCAGGCAAGACGACCTTATTAAGGATTATTGCTGGTTTAGGCTACCCAGATAGTGGTGATGTGCTGTGGTGTAATGAAAATATTGCGACTGCACGTGAGGATTATCATCAAGCTCTATTATTTTTAGGTCACCAAACAGGCGTAAAGCGAGAGCTTACGGCCTTTGAGAACTTGGCTTTTTTTCAGGCAATGCATACCTGTGAACAAGGCTCCGATCTCAAAGGAACACCTAAAGTAAGTGGTGATGATGCACTATGGCAGGCGTTGGCACATGTTGGTTTAGCTGGCCGTGAAGATATTAGTGCCGGACAGCTATCTGCGGGTCAACAACGTCGGGTTGCTTTGGCTCGATTATGGCTAAGTAATCATAAATTATGGGTACTTGATGAGCCATTAACAGCAATAGATAAACAAGGTGTAAAAGTGCTTGAAGCGCTGTTTTTATCCCATGCAGAGCGTGGAGGAATGGTGTTGTTAACCACTCACCAAGACATGTTTGTCGATAGTGACCGTTTAAGAAAAATTAAGCTAGGATAATAACAATAATGCTTAACACCCTTATGCAAATTATTCGTCGTGAGTTGTTAATTGCTTATCGTCGACAAGCGGATATTTTTAATCCGCTGTGGTTTTTTATTATTGTTATTACGTTGTTTCCATTAGGTATTGGCCCTGAGCCTAACTTATTAGCCCGTATCGCCCCAGGTATTATATGGGTAGCTGCATTATTAGCAGCATTGCTGTCGATGGAACGGTTGTTCCGTGATGATTTTTTAGATGGTTCATTAGAGCAAATGTTGCTCATGCCAACGCCATTATCCGTTGCCGCTTTTGCTAAAATGGTCGCGCATTGGTTGTTGACTGGATTACCGTTGATTCTTATTAGCCCGTTATTGGCGATTTTATTGTCACTTAATTTACATACTTGGATCGCGGTGTTATTAACGTTGCTGATTGGTACGCCAACATTGAGCTTTTTGGGCGCAATTGGCATGGCATTAACGGTTGGATTACGAAAAGGTGGCGTTTTATTGAGCTTACTCATACTGCCTTTATATATACCTGTGCTTATATTCGCCACCTCTGCGATTGAGGCGGCAAGTTTAGGCATGGCTTATGATGGCCAATTAGCCATTATGGGCGCGATGTTAGTGGGATCGTTGACCTTAGCTCCTTTTGCTGTTGCCGCAGCACTAAGGATCAGTGTCCATTAACCAATGAATTTTTTCTTTAATGCGTCGGCCTCAAAAGAGGGGTGCGCAGTGAAGAATGCGAGAGTGATGATGTTGCTCTCAGTGACGTATTTATTATTGATTATAAGTTGAGAGCATTATGTGGAAGTGGCTACATCCTTACGCTAAAGCAGAAAACACCTACCGTCTATGCGGTAAGTTGTTGCCTTGGTTTTCTATTATCGCTTTGATCTCCATTTTAGTGGGATCTGTATGGGGACTATTGTTTGTTCCCGCCGACTATCAACAAGGCGATAGCTTTAGGATTATTTATATTCACGTACCCGCTGCAATTTGGTCGATGAGTATTTATGTAACAATGGCGATTTCTTCTTTCATTGGTCTTGTGTGGCAAATTCGAATGTCAGATATGGCTGCTGCTGCAATGGCACCTATTGGCGCCGTGTTTACCTTTATTGCTCTTATTACAGGGGCTATTTGGGGTAAGCCTATGTGGGGTGCTTGGTGGGTTTGGGATGCTCGCTTAACCTCTGAATTGATTCTATTGTTTTTATATCTTGGTGTTATTGCATTGTATAACGCGTTTGATGATCACAAAACAGCCGCAAAAGCTGCGGGGATTTTATCGATTGTGGGCGTGATTAATATTCCAATTATTCACTATTCAGTTGAATGGTGGAACACCTTACACCAAGGTGCAACGATTTCTAAATTTGGCAAACCATCAATGTCAAACGATATGTTATGGCCATTGTTGGTGATGTTACTTGGTTTTGGTTGTTTCTTTGCGGCTGTTACGCTGGTGCGGTTACGTAATGAAATTCTATTACGTGAGAGTCATCGCCCTTGGGTACAGAAACTGGTGAAGTGAGATAGCTATGTATTTTGATTCTATAAATGATTTTTTTGCGATGGGTGGATACGCAGGCTACGTTTGGAGTGCCTACGCAATTTCTTTTCTATCCATGTTATGGATTTTATTTTCGAGCTTAACAACTAAACGACGTTTGTTACGAGAAATAAACAATAAAATGGCGCGTGAGCAACGTATTAAAGAAGCCAAAAAATTGGAGAACACCCTATGACCCCAAGACGTCAAAAACGTTTAGTGATTGTACTGGCGTTAGTGCTTGGACTCGGTGCAACGGTTGGACTGGTGTTATACGCACTTAACCAAAATATGAACCTATTCTACACGCCATCAGAATTAATTAACGGTAAGACCGATGGTGGTGCTAAGCCTGAAGTTGGGCAGCGGTTACGTATTGGTGGCATGGTAGTGAAAGGGTCGGTTAAGCGTGATCCTCAATCATTACGAATTACATTCAAAGTGGCTGATATTGGTCCTTCGGTTACCGTTATTTATGATGGTATTTTGCCGGATCTGTTCCGTGAAGGCCAAGGTATTGTGGCGCAGGGGGTATTGATTAACCCGACCACAGTTAAAGCAAGTGAAGTGCTTGCAAAGCACGATGAGAAATATATGCCACCAGAAGTGGCAGATGCAATGAAGATAAACCATAAACGACTTCAGTACACTGAAGAACAACTACAAGGTAAGTGATCAATGATCCCTGAATTAGGCCAATTCGCACTTATAGCCGCATTAGCGCTATCGGTGCTGGCCAGCATTTACCCATTGTATGGTGCCACGGTTGGTAACCAAGCAATGATGCGTATGGCACGTCCACTGTCCTACGGAGTATTCGGCATGCTTGCATTGTCGTTTGGTATTTTGAGCTGGTCGTTCTATAGCAATGATTTTACGGTAGCGTATGTTGCCAGTAATTCAACCAGTTTACTGCCATGGTATTACCGTTTAACCGCAGTATGGGGCGGGCATGAAGGTTCATTGATGCTATGGGTACTTATCCAAGCGGGTTGGGCAGCAGCTGTTGCTCGATTTAGCCGTGGTATGCCTCTAGAAGCAGTGGCGCGTGTACTTTCCGTTATGGGTATGGTTGCAGTGGGTTTCTTACTGTTTATCATCGTAACATCGAATCCATTTTTGCGTACATTGCCAGACTTCCCAGTACAAGGTCGTGACTTAAACCCATTGCTTCAAGATCCCGGTTTAATTGTTCACCCACCAATGTTGTACATGGGTTACGTTGGTTTCTCTGTTGCATTCTCATTTGCTATTGCCTCACTAATGACCGGCCGTTTAGATACGGCTTGGGCACGTTGGTCACGTCCGTGGACAATCGCGGCATGGTCATTCCTAACTTTAGGTATCGCACTAGGCTCATGGTGGGCTTACTACGAACTTGGCTGGGGCGGCTGGTGGTTCTGGGATCCAGTTGAAAACGCATCATTAATGCCATGGCTTGCGGGCACAGCATTAATGCATTCATTATCAGTCACTGAAAAACGCGGTACATTTAAAGCGTGGACAGTATTACTGGCGATTTCTGCTTTCTCACTAAGCTTATTAGGTACGTTCTTAGTCCGTTCTGGTGTGTTGGTTTCTGTACACGCATTTGCGTCAGATCCGTCACGCGGTATGTTTATTCTTGGCTTCTTAGTGGTGGTTATTGGTGGTTCATTACTGCTTTATGCACTGCGTGGTGGTCAAATTCGTTCTCGTGGTAACTATGCATTGTTCTCACGTGAAAACTTCTTATTAGCCAATAACTTATTATTAGTTGCTGCGTTATTAGTGGTATTGATTGGTACGTTACTACCATTAGTTCATAAACAATTAGGCTTAGGCTCTGTTTCTATTGGTGAACCGTTCTTTAATACCCTATTTACATGGTTAATGGTGCCATTCTCATTCTTAATGGGTATCGGTCCTCTGGTTCGTTGGAAACGTGATAACTTTGCTTCAATCGCAAAACCAATGTTGTGGTGTGGTTTATTCACCGTTCCATTCTCATTCTTGGTTATTTACTTAACTGCAAGTGTGGTTGAGCCGTTAGCGGTTGTTGGTGTGATGATGGCAGTGTGGATTATTGTTCTCCATCTTGTTGAAATCTACCGTCGCGCAACCCACCGTCATTCTTTCCTTGAAGGTCTGAGTAAGTTAGGACGTAGCCACTGGGCGATGATGTTAGGCCATTTAGGTTTAGCGATTGCTATCATTGGTATGACGTTAGTATCGAACTACGGTATTGAGCGTGATTTACGTTTGTCACCAGGACAATCAGTTAACGTTAAAGGTTATGACTTCCACTTTGCAGGTTTACGCGATGCAGATGGTTCTAACTATGACGGTTATGTAGCTGACTTTGAAATCAGCCGCCGTGGTATTGATATCACAACACTACACGCTGAAAAACGTTACTACACCGTTGCGGGTTCAATGA
The DNA here is from genome assembly GCF_046058925.1 of Photobacterium piscicola. NCBI lineage: Bacteria > Pseudomonadati > Pseudomonadota > Gammaproteobacteria > Vibrionales > Vibrionaceae > Photobacterium > Photobacterium piscicola. Next base: position 2,548,330 of record NZ_CP175534.1, on the reverse strand, counting down.
TGACGGAAGCGGCAATTGATAGTGGCTTTACCCGTGACTTATACGTTGCAATGGGTGAGCGTTTAGGTAATGACGGTGCATGGGCAGTACGTATTTACTACAAACCATTTGTTAACTGGATGTGGATGGGGGCGTTCTTAATGGCACTTGGTGGTGCGTTTGCTATCAGCGATAAGCGTTACCGTTTCCGTAAGCCTGCTAATATTGCTGCAAATGATCAAAAATCGGAGGCGAAGCTAACTAATGAATAAGAAGCTATTATTTATTCCTTTAGTGTTGTTTTTGGCGTTAGTTGTGATGTTTATGGTCCAACTAAGCCGTAACGCTGCTGGTGATGATCCAACAAAACTTGAATCAGTATTAGTGGGTAAGCCTGTTCCTGCCTTTAAGCTTGAAGATTTATTTGAGCCGGGTAAAGAATATCAGCAAACGATTTTTAAAGGTCAACCGCTGCTATTGAACGTGTGGGCGACGTGGTGTCCGACTTGTTACGCTGAGCACCAATACTTGAACGTGTTGGCGAAGCAAGGGGTGAAGATTATTGGCTTAAACTACAAAGATCAGCGACCTAAAGCGATTAACTGGCTTAAAGAGCTGGGTAATCCTTACATGATTTCTTTGTTTGATGGTAATGGCATGTTAGGCATGGACCTTGGTGTTTATGGTGCGCCTGAAACCTTCTTAATTGATGCGAATGGTATTATTCGTTACCGCCATGTGGGTGATGTTAATCCAGAAAACTGGAACAAGACCCTTGAGCCTCTTTATAAGAAACTACAAGCCGAGGCAAAAAATAACAACACTCAAGCGGAGGCAAAAGCATCATGAAACGCTTTTTTGCTTTGATGTTCGCACTTGGACTGACTTTTTCAATGGTTGCGCCAGCATTGGCAGCCATTGATGTGTACGACTTTAAAAATCCGGCACAAGAAAAGCAGTTTCAAGAGCTAACAGAGACTTTACGTTGTCCTAAATGTCAAAATAACAGTATTGCCGATTCTAATGCGACCTTAGCAGAAGATATGCGCATGAAGACGTTTGAGCTGTTAAAAGAAGGCAAAACCAATCAACAAGTCATTGATTACATGATTGCACGTTACGGTAATTTCGTAACCTACGATCCCGCAGTGACAGCATCAACAATGATCCTATGGGCCGGTCCTATTGGTTTTATTGTGATTGGTTTTAGCATCTTAGTTTATCGCTCACGTAAAAAAACTGAGCTAAGCAAAGATGAGCCACTTGATGATGTTGAGTCGGAACGTTTGCAGGGGTTGTTGGCTGAAATGGCGCAGCAAGATACTGAAGCTACCAATAATCAGACAAAGGTAAATAAATGACGCTGTTTTGGATTTTAACCGCTGTTTTGGTTTTAATTGCGATCGCCATCTTTGTAATTCCGATGTATATCGGCAAAGAGTATGACGATGTAGCAAGCCGAGATGAGCTTAATAAAGCCTTCTTTAAAGATCGTATTCATGAACTTGAAGAAGAATCACAAGAAGGTTTAGTCGATAGCCAGCAAGATATGGTGACGGACTTACAACAAACATTATTGGATGACTTGCCTGTTACTGAAAAGCAACAAGCAACATATGTTAGCCCTGCAATGGTTGTACCTGGCCTTATTTTAATTGTGGGTATTTGCTATGGTGTTTATGGTGCTGTAGGTAGCAGTGCTAAAGTAGAAGCATGGCATCAAGCCGTGAATCGCTTACCAGAGCTAACACAACGTTTAATGGGTGATAACGCCGCTAATGAGCCACTGTCTGATCAAGATATGTCGGATCTTACTTTAGCGTTACGAACTAAATTGCACAAAGACGGTGATGATCCTATGGGATGGTTACTGTTAGGTCGAATTGCGATAGCTAATCGTGATGCAGCAACGGCTGAAATGGCAATGAAACGCGCGTATGATCTTAACCCTGTTGATACCGCTATTCGCTTAGGTTATGCACAAACATTAATGTTAAGTGGCAAACCTGGTCAAAGTGAGCTTGCGCGTCAAATTTTACGTCAAGTAATTAAGACTGATCACACTAACGTTCAAGCGCTGTCATTACTCGCATTTGATGCGTTTGAGCAGAAGCATTACCAGCAAGCTGTCGATTATTGGACGATGATGAAAACCCTGATTGGGCCAAAGGATTCTCGTACACCGATGCTAACCCGTAGTATTGCGCGTGCAAAAATGCGTATTAACGGTGCTGATGGTTCAACAGTTGCACCAGATCCAACGGCAATTGATGAACAAACAACACCAACTGAAACGCAAAATATCGATACAGGTAAGCAAGTTACTGCTACTATAGCGTTAGGAAAAAACGTAGTATTACCAAAACAAGGTAATATTATTATTTCGGTACATGATGCTGACGGTTCACCAATGCCGATTGCGGCTGTGAAATTACCGTTGTCGACAACATTCCCATTAACGATAACGTTAACGGATAAAGACAGCATGATTCCACAACGCCAGCTATCATCATTGTCAGAAATGATCATTAAAGCACGTGTTGATAGCGATGGTAACGTGATGACTAAACAAGGCGATTGGTATGGTCAAAGTAGCCAGACCCCCTTGGGTGGAGAAACTGCGTTTGTCATTAATAAGCAATATTAAGTAATTAATTGCTAAAATGAATAAGGCAGGCTGAATATTGTGTTCAGCCTGTTTTTTATTAGGTGTATGTTTTGAATAAAAAGCTATTACTGATAATTATTTTAAGTATCGGCATGGTGGGCTGTGCTCAATCACCCGATAAGGCGACTGAGCAAACGGTATCAACAAATGTTGTTGATCATATTGATGGCGATAATACTGCGGCGGATGCAGTATATGATCCATTTGAAGGCTTTAACCGCGCGATGTGGGATTTAAACTTTAATTATTTAGATCCATATGTTGCTCGTCCTGTTTCACTCGCCTATGTGAATTACACGCCGTCATTTGCCCGTACTGGTATTGCTAACTTTTTATCAAACCTTGATGAACCAGCAGGGATGGTAAATAGCTTACTTACCTTGCATGGTAAAGAGGCGCTAACCCATTTTAACCGCTTTTGGATTAATACTGTTTTTGGTTTGGCGGGTCTGATTGATATTGCATCAGCTGCGGATATTAATAAGGTTCAAGATCGTGAGTTTAGCGATACCCTTGGTTATTACGGTGTTGGTAACGGTCCTTACTTGATGTTACCTGTTTATGGCCCGATTACCTTTAGAGGCTTTACTGATTCTGTCGATGATCTCTATTTGCCATTGAGTCTATTAAACTTCTGGGAAGGCTTAGGTAAGTGGATCTTTGAAGGTATGGAAGATCGTGCAGCATTAGTCAATCAAGAAGCGATGCTAAAGAGCTCACCTGATCCGTATATCTTTACCCGTGATGCGTATATTCAATATAAGAATTTTACCGCCAGTGATGGTAAAGTCAGTGATCAGCCAGCAGCTGAAACATTTGATGATAGCTATCTAGATGAAATTGATAGTGATTAATTTTATTGATTAATTCATGCTATAAAAAAGACCGCCATTTTGGCGGTCTTTTTGTTGGTCGCTAATTACGTATCAGATTAGAAACGGTAGCTTGCTTGTACACCCGCTAACCAAATGTGACCTGATGTTTGGCCTTCAAATTGACCAAATTCAGGATGTTTGTCATCTCTTTCTTTCATTGGTGCATTCTTAGCGAAAATGTAAGTAAAGCCAGCATCTAAAGTTAGGTTTTCAGACCAAGCATAACCTGCACCCACACTTAACCACGTACGGTCAGTTTCAGGAATAGTTTGAGTGCGGTTTGCTTCATCAACCGCTGAGGTGTCATACGCAATACCAGAACGTAAGACTAGCTTATTGGTTACTTGGTAAGTGGTACCAACAGCAAAGCGGTAGTTATCTTTCCAATTTTCTTTTTTGATTAGATCGGGGTTATTAGTGCCAAGAGCAGGAATATTAGCTTCTAGCTTTTCAAATGCACTCCAATCAGTCCAGTTAACACTCGCGTGCACTGCCCATTGATCATTTAGTTGGTGGAAACTGGCGATTTCAGCTGATGCTGGTAGCTCGATAAGTAACATCCCAGGTAATGATTTATTACCATAAGCCAGACCAGAAGCATGGCCTTCAAGGTTAAGTTTAACTGCTGATTGGTAACTAATACCAATACGGTTATTAGCATTAATCTGCCATGCTGTACCTGCTTGCCAGCCCCACGCATTATCTTCACCTTCCATGTATTTTAGATTTTTTCCAGCTAAAGGTTGCATCATACCTAATGATGCATTAGCTGGCAGTGCTGCGCCAAAATGACCTTTACCCATAACATAACGCACACCTGCACCTACGCTTAATTGGTTATTAATTTTGTAACCAAGGTTAGGGTTGATCTCTACTGTGTGAACTTCAGCTTGGTTACCAAACATAGAGGCTTTGAAATCGGTGCCAAGATCGGTGCGCATACCAAAGTGAGTACCAAACGCAATACCAATTGTTGCTTTATCCGTTAATGGGCGAGAAAAATAAAAATTAGGAATAATAGCGTTATTAGCAAAGTCAGATGTGCTTGTTTGACCAAATAGAGTATGGCGACCGTCAATATCAATGTTTGGATCAACATAAATAGCACCCGCTGAAACTTGGATGCCTTTTAAATACGTTAACATTGCAGGGTTACGGAATTGGGCGCTGGCATTATCAGCCATTGCTGCTTCACCAGCAAAAGCACGTCCTAGACCTGTAGCAGAATATTCTGCTAATTGAAAACCTGCGGCAGCGGCTTGATTGCTGATACCAATAGCAGCAGTAATCGCTAAGGCTAAAGTAATTTTATTTTTAGTCATGTTAGATAAATATATTGTTCACGGAAATAATTACGCAAATGATACTCGCAGCAATAAAATGCGTTAAAAGCTATCTTATAAAATAGCCTTATTAAATGTATTATGCTGTGTTTTTGTGTTTTTGTGGTTTTTTATCGGGTAGGCTTTGTGCAATAAGACCAAGCTATTAATATTTGAGCGTACACATGTACGAGAACTCATGCTAATTCAGCGGTTTATATTGATGGTTATTTGTGCGTTATTCTTTGTTTTTTGGTCGGTTATCATGAGTAAAATAAAGATTGGCTATTATTTCGCGTATAAAAAAAGAAGCCACTACGGCTTCTTTTTTATAATTGATTATTACTGTACGCTCAAATTAGAATGAACGGCTGTATTGTAGACCGTATAGCCATGCATCTGCACGGGTAGTCGCATTTACTGACATACCAATAGGATTTGTTTCTTGTGCATTAACATCTTTACCAATCAGGTAAGTTAGGCCGAAATCGATAGTTGATTTGCTATCAACGTGGTAACTGAAGCCACTTGATAACCAGTCACGTGCAGAATCAGGAACTGAAATAGAGGTATTACTCTTTTGTTGAGCACTGGTGTCATGCATGTAACCTGCACGTAGTGTCCAATCATTGTTTAGGTAGTAAGTGCCACCTACAGAGTAGTGCCAGCCATCTTGCCATTGGTAATTATTCAGCTCTACGTTACCTGATGTCTCTAAGACGTCGAACTCGCTCCAACGGATCCATTGAATACTATAGTGAACCGCAAATTTATCGTTTAGTTTATTAAAACCAGAGAATTCAAGCATATCTGGTAGTGGTATTTTTAATTTTTGGCCGTCAATATTAGCGCCCGCATAATGCATGTCGCCTTTAGCTTCTAGTGTTGGGCTGTAACGGTATGATAAACCAAAACGGTTATTGTCATTGAATTCGTAGATTGTGCCAAGATTGAAGCCAAGTGCTAGGCCGTCTGCATCAATATCAAGTAGATTTACTTTAGGGGTATTTATATTTCCGATAGGCGTTGAAATTGTGCCTGCTGGAATATAACGTTTTAATTTACCGCTACCATGAATAATATCTAAACCACCACCAACGCTAAAATGTTGGTTTATACGGTAAGCAGCGCTTAAACCTAAATTAACGCTTTTAACGTCAGTTAAACCACCGAATGCATTGGCTGCATAATTATCATCAAATTCAGTTTTAGTGCCGAAGTTTGAATATAACGAAGCACCTACTGAAAATTTATCATTAATAGGTTGAATGTAGTAGATGTTCGGTGCGTAGCTAGTGCCACCAATTGATGTGTCATTTATAGATTTATTATTATATTGGGCATTGGTAACATTCACATCTGTATCAATGGCAATAACACCTAATGATAATGCTGGTGCGTCAAAAAGAGCCATTGAAGCGGCGTTTTTGGCCATAGTCGATGCGTTATCAGCAATAACACCGTCACCAGAGAATGCACGACCTAAACCTGTTGCTGATTGGGCATTCAATTGGAAGCCCGCAGCCATTGTTTGTGACGATGCTAAGGCGATGGCTACAGTAATAACTGAGCGTGTAAATATCTGCTTCTTGTTCATGCTTTTATGATTCCTGATCATGATTTTTATATTTATTAGTCCAGTCTATATATGACTGATTGGCGATGATTGTAGGGGGGGGGAGAGCCGTATCAAAGCTGACCAGTCGTTTAGGCTGGGAAACATATTTTATCATGTTCATTTGGGTTATTTTTGGATCATTTGAATATATATCATTAAAAATAAGCAGATTAAGTGACAACTAAAAATCGATATTTTACTAAACATATCGATTTTTAGGTCGTTGTGTAACGATTTATTGGCTAGATTTGCCAGTAAAGCTCAGATTTAAGTTTTTCTGCAATTGGCATTAGTTTTTGATCTTTGTCTCCAACAACAATTAAGCTGGCATCTTGTAGGGGTAATAATAAACTTTTATTGGTATGGTCACTGTCTGTCGCCATCTGCGCACTGGTTTGTGGCACGATAAATACCGTCATTTTCCCTTTATCGGTACCTACAACCATGTGCAAGGCACGGTTACCTTCAAAACCACAATAATTGAGATAATAAATATGGCCGGGTAGCTGATTCATACTGGTACCAAAAGGTTTAAGTTTGGCATTAACCTGCTGCAACGTTACTGCTTCATCAGTATGCTCAACAAATTTCGCTTCAGCATTAACGTGTTGTAAAGCGATACTTGACATTGATATTGGAGTAAAGACCTGCTGCGTAGGATGCTGTGGTGAAAACCCATATTGTTGCCCTACCATAACTCCGACAAAAAACATTACAGACGCGGCTAACCCGTTAGATAGATAGCGTTTATAGTGAGACTGTTTTGGGGGATGTACCTGACTTGATTGATGGAATAAGATCCTATCAGCCAGATTATCAGGAATATCAACCTGCAATGCTTGTTTTAGTTGTTGATCTAATTGCTGTAATTCATTGGAAAAATGGCGATTAGTGATGGACTGATTTTTAGTTTTAATCAGTTCTGGGTCATTATCATTAGGATCTGCCAGTAAACGGCGACGAAATTCTAGATCATCCATGATGATTCCCCTTTTGAGTCGTTTTCTTTTCAAGTTGTTCTTTTAGTTGGTTACGAGCACGAAAAAGTCGCGTCATAACAGTATTGCGATTCAGGTTTAAGATCCCCGCGATTTCATCGCCATTAAATCCAGCCATCACTTGTAAAATTAACGGTTCTCGATATTCGGGGGCTAGCTTCATGATTAGTCTATGTAATAAATATTGGTCAGCATCCATTTCGACACTGGGTTTAGTGTCTGCAATATGGTGATCATCAATATCGACTAAGTCAAATTGTTTACGTTCAAATCTACGCGCATTTTCACGGCGTAAAATAGTGATCAACCACGCTTTAGCAGCATTATCATCTTGTAAATTATCTAATGATTTCCATGCGCGTAGACATGTTTCTTGCACTAAATCTTCAGCAATATGGGGATCATGAGATAACCAATAAGCATAGCGATATAAATCTTGGTGCCATGCTCTAACAAGGGCTTCGTAACGTTTTTGTTTATCCATATTTAAACAGACCGTAGCAGAAGCTTTTTTGTTACTAAAAAATTTTTTTATCATTGATGAGCCTGTTTAGCGTTATTGCACCAATTAATGATGCCATCTGATAACTTTTTTGAATGATGCACTATCTTTTTGTGTATAAGATCGTATAAATAGCAATAAAATTGATCTGGTTCAAATTCTGTTCTGAGTGGTAGGTTATAGTTGTCGGGTCATCTGATGGTTGAGGTTATGGTTAAGTTGAATAACTTAATAATAGTTAATACCGTCTGTTGAGCAAGATGACAACTTCCTTTTGAAGGCTGACTTTACTTTCTCCTATCAGGGGTTTTCCTGATTTGCAATTGGCTTTATGTTAATTGATTATTTTATTACGCTGATTGATTGCTTTCTGCGTGAATTCAAACCATACCTAAGGGTGTGGTTTTTTTTTGCTTAAATTTAGCCCCCGCGACATTATCCCTTTAAAATAATACCTATATTTTATGAGTATTTAGTCACAGAGTAATTGTTCTTTTTTATACTACAACCCATCTTAAAGTCGAAGTGTTTTACGTCAAAAACGTCATTTAAGAAGCATTTTTAAACAAATGTTTTTTTTTGATTACTTTGTGGTTACAATTATGTGGTCTGACCTCGCAATTGAGGTTAATTATAATTGTGACAAGGAGTTGCGATGACGGGTCTTCAACATATCACCACACGTAACGGTGAACGTATTGCTATTGTTAGCGGGTTACGGACACCATTCGCACGTCAATCAACCGCATTTGATCGTTTATCCGCCCTTGATTTGGGTAAGTTAGCCGTTAATGAAATGCTACAAGTGGCTGACTTTGATCCACAGTTAATTGATCAAGTTGTGTTTGGCCAAGTTGTGCAAACCCCTGAATTACCAAATATTGCGCGTGAAATCGTACTGGGTACGGGAATGAATATTCACACTGACGCCTATAGTGTCACGCGAGCCTGTGCGACCAGCTTTCAAGCTGCCGTTAATGTAACGGAAAGTATTATGGCCGGCTCGATTGATATTGGTATCGCGGGCGGTGCTGACTCAACCTCAATGCTACCTATTGGGGTCAGTAAAAAAATGGCTGCGACGTTATTAGCATTAAGTAAAGCCAAAACCATGCCGGCACGCTTAAAATTACTCAGTGCATTAGGCGTCAAAGATCTGATGCCAGTACCACCTGCCATTGCTGAATACTCAACGGGATTGAGCATGGGACAAACGGCAGAACAAATGGCAAAAAGTCATGCGATTAGTCGAGAAGAACAAGATACTTTTGCGCATCGTTCTCATACGTTAGCGGCTAAAGCATGGCAAGATGGGTTATTGAATAATGAAGTAATAACTGCATTCTCAGCGCCTTATCAACAATGGATTGATCGTGATAATAACATTCGTCAAGATTCAACATTGGCAGCATACGCGAAACTAACGCCAGCATTTGATCGTTTACATGGCAGTGTTACAGCGGCTAATTCAACCCCATTAACCGATGGTGCTGCGGCAATATTATTGATGCGAGAAGGGCGAGCAAAAGAATTAGGCTTGACTCCGCTTGGGTATATTCGCTCTTATGCATTTACTGCGATTGATGTTGCAGAAGATATGCTAATGGGGCCGGCCTATGCCAGTCCATTAGCCCTTGAACGTGCAGGATTGACTCTTGGTGATTTAACCTTAATTGATATGCATGAAGCATTTGCAGCTCAAACTTTAGCCAATGTAAAAATGTTCAGTTCTAAACGGTTTGCTCAACAAAAACTGGGTCGAGATAACGCGCTTGGTGATATAGACATGGATAAATTTAATGTTCTTGGTGGCTCGATTGCTTACGGTCATCCTTTTGCTGCGACAGGCGCAAGAATGATCATTCAAACATTACATGAATTGCAACGTCGAGGTGGTGGTTTTGCATTAAACACCGCTTGTGCTGCTGGTGGCCTTGGTGCAGCAATGATTTTGGAGGCAGAATAATGACGCAATCAGCATTTAGTTTATCTTATGGCGATAATGGCATTGGCTGGCTTAAAATTGATGTTGCCAATGAAAAAATGAACACCTTACAAGCTGCTTTTGTTGATCAGGTTAATGATGTCTTAGCTGAATTAACTCACCATCCCGAACTTAAAGGTTTGGTGGTGTATTCAGGTAAAACGAATAACTTCATTGCTGGTGCTGATATTCGTATGTTGGCAAAGTGTGAAACAGCCACTGAGGCTGAAGCGCTAGCAAATAAAGGTCAACAGCTATTTAATGCCCTTGAAAATTTACCAATACATGTCGTGGCTGCTATTCATGGACCCTGTTTAGGCGGGGGATTAGAGCTGGCATTAGCGTGTCATAGTCGAATTTGTACCGACGATGATATTACGCGTTTAGGCTTACCTGAAGTGCAATTAGGCTTATTACCAGGCTCTGGTGGAACCCAACGTTTACCACGCCTCATTGGTGTTGCAAATGGCTTAGAATTAATGCTCACGGGTAAACAGGTACGAGCAAAGCAAGCCTTAAAAAAAGGGTTGGTTGATCAAGTTGTGCCACAGACTATTTTGTTACAGGTAGCAGAACAAGTGGCTTTAACCACTAAGCCAATTCGTACCCATTCATTTCAAGATTGGGCGATGGCTGGTAATGCTTTTGGCCGAAGTGTGGTGTTTGATCAAGCCGCTAAAAAAGCGCAGCAAAAGGCACGTGGATGTTATCCCGCCATTGATGCGATTTTAGATACTGTAAAATATGGTTTAGAAAAAGGCATTGAAGCCGGGCTTGAACAAGAAGCGAAAGTGTTTGGTGACTTGGTAATGACTGCGGAATCAAGCGCATTACGCGATATTTTCTTTGCTACGACGGCGATGAAAAAAGAGACAGGTGCCGATGCTGAGCCAATTAATATCGAGCGTATAGCGATACTGGGTGGCGGTTTAATGGGCGGTGGGATCGCGCATGTGTCAGCCATGAAAGCGGGTTTAGCGGTACGAATAAAAGATATTACTAATGATGGTATTCAGCATGCACTCGCGTATAACTATGCCATTTTAAATAAACAACGTCAGCGGCATATTATTCGAAAACCACAACTGCAACAGCAGATGTTACGTATTACTGGCAGCACTGATTATCGTGGTATAGCTCATGCTGATGTGGTGATAGAAGCCGTATTTGAAGATATTGCGCTTAAACAACAGATGGTGCAAGAAATCGAAGCCAATACATTCGAGCACACAATTTTTGCAACTAACACGTCCTCGATTCCGATTCATCAAATTGCAGCAAATGCGCAGCGCCCACAAAATATTGTTGGTTTACACTATTTTAGTCCGGTTGAAAAAATGCCATTAGTGGAAGTTATTCCACACGCAACAACCTCCGCCACAACCATTGCAACTGTGGTTGCATTAGCTAAAAAACAAGGTAAAACCCCGATTGTCGTTGCTGATAAAGCCGGTTTTTATGTTAACCGTATTTTAGCGCCATATATGAATGAAGCGGCTCAAATATTATTAGCGGGTGAGCCTATTGAACATATTGATACGGCGTTACTTAATTTTGGTTTTCCGGTTGGACCAATAACATTACTTGATGAAGTTGGGGTTGATATTGGTGCTAAGATCAGCCCTATTTTAGTCACAGAGCTCGGTGAGCGTTTTGCGACACCAGCAATGTTTGATGTATTACAACAAGATGGGCGTAAAGGTCGTAAAAGTGGTAAAGGGTTCTATTTGTATAACACCAATAATAAAGAAGTGGATAAATCGGTTTATACCTTACTTGGAATCACACCAGAACAGCGATTAACTGAAGCCAATATTTCGATTCGTTGTACGTTAATGATGCTTAATGAAGCTGCTCGCTGTTTACATGAAGGGGTGATTCAATCTGCTCGTGATGGTGATATTGGCGCTATATTTGGTATTGGTTTTCCACCATTCCTTGGCGGTCCATTCCATTACATGGATCACCTAGGCATTGATTTGGTGGTTGATATGATGCGTGAATACAGCGATGCTCATGGTGAAAGATTTGCACCTTGTGATTATTTAGTCGAGATGGCGCAACAAGAAAAGCGGTTTTATTAGCGTTGATCGTGTAATAGATGTTTAAAAATAACCGTAACAAAAAAAGCCTGTTCAATGCAGTGATCCTTAACGTTGGATACTTCATCATGCAGGCTTTTTTATTGTTATGAGTTCGATATTAGTACGTACAGCGAATTAAACGAAAATGAGATTCAAATAATTTGCTGCGGCAAAGACGATAACCCACAGCGGCAAAGACTAACGCGATGAAGGTGTTCACATGGCCCACTAATATCAGCAATAATGCGCTCAATGCAATAAAACAGAAAGCATAGAGAAAGATATCAATCTGACTGTGAGATAAAGTGGCAGCACAGTGCGGGCAAACAAAATTATCTTCATACGCGTTCAGTTTTGGCGCGTGTATTTCAATTTGGCAATGTGGGCATTGTTGAGTCACGTGAGTCCTCTTCTAATCTATTCGTTACTATCGTAAGCATTTCTATCTATATTAATTCGTGATAGTAATAGCGATATATTCGAGATAAACATTATGGTTTGAAGAGGGCTTAATTGGCTACTGAAATCTTATGAAAGCGATTTTTATCATAATAAAAGTAGATCAGATTAGAGTGCAAAATAAAAATCCCATTTATGTTGAACTCTTTCTAGTTGAAAGTACATAAATGGGATTTTTTATTTAGTAAGCGTTCTTTTGAAAATCAGCTATAGATTCAATGGCTTTGCCGATTGTTAATGGTTCTGCATCATGGTGGGTTTTCCCCGTGTAATACATTACTAACCGGTTTGCGGTACGAGGCTTAACCGTATCAACAATAAACTTAATCATATCAACACGGCTGAGTTGTTTTAGCTTTTCAACCACTAATTGGCGCTGATTGAAGTTTTCATCTTTATTGCCAATGCTGACCCAAAACCGTTGTGCACGTGAACGTAGGTTAGTATCGGGCTCAGAAATTTGTGCAATAAGTCCTTTTTTACTCGCTTGCCATTGTGCTTCACTTAACTCTAATAACACAAGTGCAAAAGCATTGGTGAAATCATCGATAGCATCGGATAAATAACTTGGCTCAGCCACAGGAGATTGAATATACAAGATCAATCCTGGGTGACGATTTAGTGGCAAATTACCCGTTCCCACCATACAACCAAGCTGTTGTTTGGTCCGTAATTCATGGAAAAACGTGGTCGACATTAAATGATTAGCGAGTGTATAAATCGCAATTTTGTGTGGCGTTGTTTGACGAGATTGGTAATACATCAAAATCGCTGAGTCTTCATGATGACAATCTAACTCGTAAGTTAAGGTGCCACTGTTTTCTAAATGCACTAATGGACGTTGTGATTCACCGTATAATTGGTCAGTGACTCTAAAGGCATCTTTGAGGGTTTCAGCCAGTGCCAACGCATCTTTTTTGACCCAATTACCATAGACAAAAGTATCAATGTGTATTTCGGCAAACATCGCCTCAACAAATGGTGGTAGTTCATCAATAGTGATGGTTTCCAGTGCTTCGATAAGGTGCGGATAAGGCGGATTATTCGGCTGTAATAATCCTGTAAGTTGATTAAACAACTGAGAGATTGGTTTATCTTCTGCTGCATTGCGCCAATTACGTAACATTTGGGCTTTGATATTATCAAACCGTTGCTGAGTAAAATGGCGATTTTTAAAACGCGCTAAAATCAGTTGCATCAATTGAGGTTGTTTTTCACTAAAGCCAGAAAGCTGTAGGGTTACACCGCCTTGATGAGCATAAAGATTGTAAGACATTCCTGCAATTTCAGCTGGGTAAGCCGATTCATTGATTGCTTCTAATAACAGTTCGACACACAACCGTGTTTTAACAATATTTTCCGTTGAACTCACGGCATGTGGGCTATCAATAGCGACGTAAACAATGCCTTTCGGTACGCGAAAATCATGTTCTTGTTTATGCCATAAACGAAAACCGGGTAAATCTTGAATTAATTGTGGGGGTAATTCAGATCCTGCTTCAAGTGGCAAGGGTTCAAATTGTTCACACAAATAAATATTAGGCTCTGGTAATAATAATGCGTCATCAAGGCTGACATTGGTCCAGCTTTCAATTTGTTGTGGTGTGAATGGTGTCACTGAATAAGGGGTGTCATACCAAGCAGCAACCCGATCGTAGTGTCCACCTTGGGCGACTAAGGTTAAGCGCATATTACTCACGCTAAGGTAAGCTAATAGTTGTTCAAGTAGATCTTGATCATAGCCTTCCATCATATAATCGCCGTAGATAATATCTTCCGCGTTGTAATGCAGCAGATTCATCACTAAATAACTGACAGTATCCAGAGGGCGGCTTTTCTCTTGATAACGGAATGCCATTTCCAAGACGGATTTCTTCTCTTGGTAACGCCATGCATTTAACCCTTGCTGTTTGATTAAAGCAATAAAGGCAAACACGCACTGCACGATTTCATCTGTGTGTTGCTGGCCTTTAGGGGTTAAATTTAAACCAATGGTAAATTCACGAAAATTATTACCACTGACACCACCGCCAGCGGTAAGGGTATTGATTAATCCTCGTTGTTTTAATATTGCCATTAAACTGCCAGTGCCTTCATTTCCCAGTAGGTGAGCAATGTATGACAACGGCTTAATTTGATAATGCGCATCAACAGATGGCAACGCAAAAGATAAAGTTAATTTACGTAATTCTTTAATAGGTTCAATTTGAATGAACTTCTGACATTCGTTTTCAGTAACAAATGGCACGTCTATTGCTAATTTTTTAGTGGTAGCATTAGGAATTTCACTAAAGAACGTTTGAGTGAAGTGTTCTAGTTCATCTAATGATTGTGGGCCTAATAGCACCAGCCCCATCACATCAGCTGAATAATGTTGATGATAAAATGCCAGCAGATCATCACGTACAGACTGGCCATTACGATCATCAAGCGTAGTGAGATCGCCAACCGAAAATTTAGCGAAAGGGTGGGCTTGATTAATGGTTTCTTTTTGCACTTGATACAAACGACGTACATCGTCTTTTATTTTTAGTTTGTATTCAGAATCAACAGCTTGACGTTCTTTATCAACCGCGTCTTCATTAAATAATGGGGCGGTAAAAAATTGGCCAAAGCGATCTAATCCCTCTTCAAATGCATGGGGACTGATTTCAAAGAAAAACGTAGTGTTTTCAGTGCCTGTCCATGCATTATTGCTACCACCATTACGGTTGATAAAGGTTTGGAATTCACCGACGCGTGGGTATTTTTCGGTGCCAAGAAAAAGCATATGCTCAAGAAAGTGTGCCATGCCTTGACGATCCGTGGGATCATCAAAGTGGCCTATCTCGACAGACAATGCAGCAGCAGAGCGAGGCGCTTCAGCATCATGAACGAGCAGTACTCGAAGTTCATTCGCTAAAGTGAGATAGCGATACTGCTTATGATCGTTAGGGCTAGTATGCACAGGAAGAGCCTATTTTTGAGGGAATTAGGTTAAGTATGACGTTCAATATTAAGGCTGGCAAATTGAAGATGCGATTAGATGAATTATAAGTCGCATTTCTGTTAATAAATTAAATAAACAAGTGATGAGTTAACCAATTGAGCCATTAAAAAGTAAGCTTAGCCACAGAATTAAAACTCTATGGTTATACCAATAATAAAAGCATGTAATAATGATCGACCGACTCGATGATGTGAGTAGGATCTGCGATTGTTTAACTGAGGTTATCGAAATATCTATGCAAATTTATATTATGCGTCACGGTGAAGCCGAAAATTTTGCTGCAAGTGATGCTGAACGCCCATTAACGACGCGTGGCATTGCGCAATCACAGCAAATGGCAACATTATTAGCATCACATTTGAAGGGAGAATTAGATCAAGTATGGGTTAGCCCTTACTTACGAGCCCAACAAACATGGCAAGCAATGGTAAAGAGCTTACCTACCGCGACTCAAGTCGGTAGCGTTGAAGATATTACCCCTTATGGTGATGCTGAAACGGTGGCTGATTTTATTAAAGCGACCATTGAAACCGAGCAACCACAATCGTTACTGTTGATTTCACACTTACCGCTAGTAGGCTATTTAACAGCAGAGTTAGTTCCCGGATTACAACCACCTATGTTTTTAACCTCTGCGATTGCCGCGATTGATTATGATCCACTATCAGGAAAGAGCAAATTGTTGTGGCAGCATCAACCACATAAATAATAGGTAATAAATGACCATGACGAAGTGTGAGATTATGGCGCTGGCGGGTGTCTTGTTTATGGCTGGATGCAGTGTGGGTGAGCCAGCCCATATTACAGCTAACGGTATGGTGAAATGGTCTGATGGGCAAACTGAAGGCATGCATATTTCACAAACGGGCAGTAGCTTAACATTTGCTAATTATTCCAATGAAGTCGGTGCTCCGCCATTGGTCATTTTTGCGCGTATTGATAGCGCCCGTAATGATGATTGTGAGTATTTCTATGTTGAAACCGCAGTTAAAGAACGCCTTAAAGTCTGTGAGACAGGAGAAGTGACGTTATTTAACCGTGGTAAAGTAATCAAAGTTGGCCATATGGTAAAACCACGGTATTAGCGCTCTGGTATATCAATTAAGACGAGCAACGCGCCCGCGCCACCAAATTCTAAAGGCGCTTGGTGAAAAGCCATCACATCAGGATGTTGTGCTAACCACATTGGTGCTTTTTGTTTGAGAATATGTTTGCCAATGCCATGCATAACACAAGCACATGACACGTGTTCTTTGATACAAGCGGCAATCATTGCGGCTAATTCACGTTTTGCTTCTTGTTGTGTCATACCGTGCATATCAAGATAAATGTCAGGCACATATACACCACGACGTAATTTCTTTACTTCATATTTAGACACGCCAGTTCGCGCATATTGGGTTGGACCCGTGTCGCTAAGGTGGGGCTCAAATTCATCTGAGAAATAAAACTCATGATTTTGAGTCTCTTTGCCCATCACTTTTGCTTTATCTGCTTTTGAGTTCTGTTGACGGGGCGTGATTATGGTATCATGCGTGAACTTTTTTACGCCTTTTACCTCTGCCTTGAAGAGATCAAAATCATCTTCAAGCGGTGAATTTTTATTACTCATAATGAAATTCCAACAATTATATAGTGGTATTGTAGCGTTTATCGGAGGCTATTTTGGATAAGATTTTTGTCGACGAAGCTGTCAGCGAACTTCACACATTGCAGGACATGCTACGTTGGACGGTTAGCCGTTTTAACGCTGCTGGCCTATTTTATGGTCATGGTACAGACAATGCGTGGGATGAAGCCGTGCAACTGGTACTACCGACAGTTTACTTACCGTTGGATGTTCCACCGGAAGTGCGTAATTCTCGTTTAACAAGCAGTGAGCGTCATCGTATTGTTGAGCGTGTTATGCGTCGAATCAATGATCGTACACCCGTATCATACTTAACGAATGTTGCCTACTTTTGCGGTATGGAGTTCTTCGTTGATGAACGTGTATTAGTACCACGTTCACCGATTGGTGAGCTCATTGAAAACCGTTTTGAACCCTTTTTACAACAAGAACCAACACGTATCATGGATCTGTGTACGGGCAGTGGCTGTATCGGTATAGCTTGTGCGCACATGTTCCCTGAAGCAGAAGTCGATATTGTTGATATTTCGACTGATGCACTCGCTGTTGCTGAGCAGAATATAACGGATCATGGCCTTGAGCAGCAAGTGATTCCGCTTCGTTCTGATCTTTTACGTGATATTCCAAAAGATAAATACGATCTTATCGTGACCAATCCACCGTATGTTGACCAAGAAGATATGGACAGCCTACCAGAAGAATTCCGTCATGAGCCAGAGCTAGGTTTAGCCGCGGGCAGTGATGGTCTAAAATTGGTACGTCGTATTCTTGCAAATGCACCGGATTACCTTAAAGACGACGGTATTTTGATTTGTGAAGTGGGTAACTCAATGATCCACATGGAAGAGCAATATCCGCATATTCCATTCTTGTGGCTAGAGTTTGCGAATGGTGGTCACGGTGTGTTCATGTTAACTCGTGAGCAGCTTGTTGATTGTGCTGCCGATTTTGCACTTTACCGCGATTAATCAGTACCCAAATAACGCAAAATAAAAAGCCGACATCAATAGTATTGATGTCGGCTTTTTTTATATTATTTGCTATTTAAATCAATGCGATAATGATTACGCTTTATGTTGTGCTTGCTTGGCTTTCAATGCAGCCATAACCGTCGCTTGATGCTGTAAGTAATCTTCTAAGCCGGCACGACGTAAATCGCAAGATGGGCAGTCACCACAGCCATCACCGACAATACCGTTGTAACAAGTTAATGTTTGTTCGCGAATATAATCTAGCTTGCCATATTGATCAGCAAGCGCCCATGTTTCGGCTTTATTGAGCCACATTAATGGGGTTTCGATAGTAAATTGACGATCCATACCGAGCACTAACGAGTGGTTAAGTGAGCGTACAAATTCATCGCGGCAATCAGGATAGCCAGAGAAATCTGTTTCACAAACACCTGTGATCACCGCTTCTGCACCAATTTGGTAGGCATAAATACCCGCTAAAGTTAAAAATAAAATGTTACGTCCTGGTACAAATGAATTAGGTAAACCATTGGCTTGTAATTCATGAGAAACAGGAATGCTATCGCGGGTTAATGAACTGATTGCAAGCTCACCAATTAAGCTGACATCCATGACTTTATGTGCGGCAACACCAAGATCTTTGGCAATGTGCTCGGCAATTTCAACCTCTAGTTTGTGGCGTTGACCATAATCAAACGTAATACAGTGCACTTCATCGTAGTGCGCTAATGCTTGAATGAGACACGTGGTCGAATCTTGACCGCCACTGAAAACAACTACGGCTTTTGCCATGATGAATTATCCTTTGTGAGTGATTACCGAGAAACAGTCGGTACAATAATAGTCTAATGATGATTTCATTAGCATGGGGATATGCTAACTCAGCTGAAGGCGATAGAAAAGTAGCGATGACAAATAGCACCGATAAAAAAAAGCCGTACAAAGTGTACGGCATAAAATAAGCGTGATACGTTATCCATATAAACCTAATTGATAAAATGCAGAGCACAATTAGTTTTATCCGTATTTGCTTAAAGACACAAAATATAACCGGGTTGTAAATAAAAATAGGGGGGTTGGCGCTGTAGCTAACCAACCCAAGGGGTTGTTCTTTATTCGTTATACTGGCCACTCACCCGTTTGTTGTAAGTGCTGCAATTGAGCTAGGTGTGGATTAATATCGCCAATATTGGCGGTGATCCAGTCGTCGTTATAATAGGTTTCTAAATAACGTTCACCGCTGTCACATAACAAGGTCACAATTGAACCTGTTTCACCGCGTTGTTTCATTTCTGTCGCTATTTGCAATACGCCATACAAGTTAGTACCTGTTGAAGCTCCTGCTTTACGACCAATGATCTTTTCTAACCAATGGACGGTTGCCACACTGGCTGCATCAGGAATTTTGCGCATTTCGTTAATAACATTGGGAATAAAACTGGGTTCAACGCGTGGTCGTCCGATTCCTTCAATGCGGCTTCCTGTTGTTAACGTAATCGCAGTATCTCGTTCCTTAAAATAGTCGTAGAAGACAGAATTTTCAGGATCAACCACACATAATTGAGTGGGGTGCATTTGGTAACGAATATAGCGACCAATTGTGGCCGATGTACCACCTGTTCCAGGGCTCATTACAATCCAGCTTGGAATTGGAAATCGCTCAAATTTCATTTGGTTAAAAATGCTGTTCGCAATATTGTTATTACCACGCCAGTCAGTTGCTCGTTCAGCATAAGTAAATTGATCCATATAATGACCATTTAATTCTTTGGCTAAGCGACGAGATTCTTCATAAATAGCGGCTGATGAATCAACAAAGTGGGCTTTACCACCGTAAAATTCAATTTGCTCAATTTTTTTGCGTGCTGTTTTCCGTGGTACTACCGCAATAAACGGCAGTCCGAGTAAACGAGCAAAGTAGGCTTCTGATACTGCGGTGCTGCCTGATGACGATTCAATTACCGTCGTATCTTGGTTTATCCAACCATTACAGAGCGCATACAAAAATAATGAACGTGCTAAACGATGTTTTAGGCTTCCCGTCGGATGCGTACTTTCATCTTTTAGATAGATATCGATACCTTCAAGGCTGGGCATATCAAGTTTAATCAAATGAGTATCGGCAGAACGTTGGTAGTCTGCTTCAATGGCTTTGATTGAGTTACTGATCCAAGCATTGTGTTCTGGTACGGTATTTACAGTCATATTCATTACGTATTACCTCTTTGCTTAATTCGAATCCATCGAGTGTTTACTTAATCAACTCCCTTGATGCAACATGGGTATATAGTAAACAATGGTAATAAAAAAATCTTTGCTTTATTTGTTGTTTGCTTGACGCTTTGTGGAAAATAATTCTACTTTTAAATTTTAAAGTAAAAACACGTTCTATTTTTTATTGTTTTTATAGGAAATTGTTCTTGGTTTCGGTGGTGGCTTTCAATAACATCTACCACTGTAGATTTAAAACTCATAGTTGTCTATTGTGAGATTACATAAATAAAGTGGTAGCGATCGTTATTATTAGTAATTTTTTTGCCTCTTCGCTGAATAAAAGGTATTTTTTAGGAAGTATTTATCTTTTTATCCTAATTGGTGGCATTAATGGCAGTTTTAGATAGTGTTGATAGAACGTTATTACGTTTATTGCAGAATGATGCAACCATGCCGTTGGCAGAACTTGCAGACGCTGTGAATTTAACAACCACTCCATGTTGGAAACGATTAAAGCGTCTTGAAGAAGACGGTATTTTACGCCAACGGGTAGCACTGCTTGATCCTGTAAAATTAGGTATCGCCTTTACTGCATTTGTACAAGTTAAGACCAGCAACCACTCACAAGATTGGTTTAATCATTTTGTTTCAACGGTAACGGAATTTCCTGAAGTGATGGAATTTTATCGCATGGCTGGGGAATATGACTACATGATGAAAGTACAAGTGGCTGATATGCAAGCTTTTGATAATATGTATAAAAAACTAGTCGCGTCTGTATCTGACCTGACTAATGTGACGTCCACCTTTGCAATGGAACCACTAAAATACACCACAGCATTACCCGTTTAACTGCGCCTGCATACTGAAAATAACCCCGAGTCATTGTTGTAGTGATTTGGGGTTATTTTTATGTCATGTTTTAGTTAGCGCTGGCGAATCAATCCTTCCTGAACCGCCGATGCAACAAGTTGTCCTTGCTGATTATAAATTTCACCACGCACAATGCCACGTGATCCACTCGCTGATGGACTATCAATTACATACAGTAACCACTCATCAACTTTAAATGGACGGTGGAACCACATTGAGTGATCAATGGTCGCGACCTGCATATGAGGACTAAAGAGTGTGACGCCATGTGGATGTAATGATGTGGTCAAAAATCCCCAATCAGACGCGTAAGCCAGCATATATTGGTGAATGCTTAAATCATTAGGCATTGCACCATTGGTTTTTATCCATAAATGTTGCTTTGGTTCTGCAATCGCTGGTTTTAAAGGGTTAATGACCGTTACTGGGCGTACTTCAATCGGGCGCTTGTTACCAAACATCTCAACAATCTTTGGCGGTAAATATTGTGCAACCGATTCAACTAAATCACTTTCAGACGCTAAGCCATCAGGACCCACTACATTTGGCATTGTAGCTTGATGTTCAAACCCTTGTTCATCCGCTTGATAAGACGCCGTTAAATAGAAAATAGGGCGGCCATTTTGAATGGCTTTTACACGACGAGTGCTAAAACTGCGACCATCACGTAGGGTTTCTACATCATAGATAATCGGTTTTTCTGGATTACCCGGTAAAAGAAAATAGCTATGAAAAGAGTGTAAATGACGCTCGGGATCTACCGTTTGCTTCGCTGCTGATAAAGATTGCCCTATAACTTGACCACCGTATACCTGTGGTAAACCTAAATTCTCACTTTGGCCTCGAAAGAGTTCACGTTCAATTTGCTCTAATTGCAATAAAGTTAGTAGTTCATCTAATTGTTTGCTCATGGTACATCCTGAAAAATAAAAACTAGGGGAATGGTATGCTGATTTAGCGCTGCTGCCAATATGCCTATGAGTGCCCTTGCCATCGATAATAGCGTAGTGATATTCGCCCAGTGTCAGAGACGACAATGTTTTCTGCTCGTAATGCCGCTATCTGTCTTAATAATGCATCATCTTTTAATGAAATCCGGCCTTGGCTATTAATAACACGATGCCAAGGTATTTTTGAGCCTTCAGGTAAGGTCGCCATTAAGCGTCCGACATGACGAGCATACCCAGGAAAACCGGCAAATTTAGCAATATCGCCATACGTAGAAACCAGCCCAAATGGAATTTGATAGACTTGGCTATAGATTTGATTGCAAAAGTCGTCCATATTTAATAAGTAGCCGTTAAATAATATGCTTGGTAAATAATAGCGGTTCTATCTTTTTAGACAACAGGATAACGCAAGGAGGTGTTGCCATGTTGTATGCTGCTTCATTGGTTACCGTTACCTTAATTTTAACGGTATTAGGTGTCAGTGCTCTCGGTCAAACTGCGGGGGAGTTGCCCGTGTTAGCACTTGCTATTCCTGCTCTGTGGCTACTACCACAAAGCGGTGTTGCAGGTTGGCTATTGCTCTGTGGCTTAGGTGCCTACGGTGCGATGCTGCCTGAACAACCGTTAGCATTATCAATCAGTTTATTTATGATGCTACCTATTCTGATGATTTGTATCTCCACCAAAGGCTGTTGGCAGCTTGGCGCATTGATGATCTCAATTGCACTCTCAATGAATGTTGGTTTAATGGCATTGCAAGGAGAAGGCAAGCTAGAGGGCAGTATCAGTGCAACCTTAGTGCAAATTATCGCGATTGGTGTTATTTGGTATGCCGCCCGTTGTTGGCGTCCTATTGCCGGTAACACATGGTGGCCATTACTCGCGGTATTACCACTATGGATAGGTGGAATGGGAGCTGCGGCATTAGTTGGCTTGTGTGTTACAGGATTAATCGCAGCACTACAAAGCCTGATTAAAATGAAACATCAAGATTGGATTCCACGCCTTGCTTGTATATTACCCGCGATTGGATTTACGACCTTAGTGGTGTTGCCACAATTTAGTGTTGAGAATCCGATTTTAGTCTCATGGCTATTAGTATTAGGCGGAGGCTTGTTAGGTGAATCACTATTAGATGATCCTGAAGAAGAGGATGAATAATCTTAACTAATGGGCAATAGGTTGACTTTATTACTATTTTGTTTAAATTCGAGCAAATAATCAGCAGTCAAACAAAAGGGTAAGATAACGGCTTGCATTGTTGGCGAGGTTAATAGATAATCCTTCCCGTTCTCGAAAGAGACAAAGAATCTATGGAGGCCCCCATTGGTCCTCCCGCAACACTAACCTGTGAACTCGGCCAGGCCCGGAAGGGAGCAACCGCAGCAGGCGTCGTGTGTGCCGGGATGTGGCTGGTGGGGGCTTCCACCCATCTAGCGTTTAGCAAATCCCTTTCCTATCAAAAAGTTACATTCTAATTCACTCTTTACAGTGTAGTTCAATATTATTGTTTTGTTCTTTTTATTACTATCAATAATAAATACTTCGTTATAATCTTCAAACTACCAAACTACCAAACTACCAAACTACCAAACTACCAAACTACCAAACTACCAAACTACCAAACTACCAAACTACTCACATATTTAGATCTGTAAGCGTATTACAAGCGTCATTTGGTCTAAGCGCCATGTGATTCAAATATTATGTGATCCAAGAGTTACCTAACCACTGAACCTCCCCCGCGTCATTCCCTACAGTGAGGTTACGAACGAGATAGGGAATCTACTATTAGCGTGTTGTAGAGCGAATTGTTTTTATTTTTGTTGTAACTAGTTTGTGGACAAAAGTGTGTTACGTACTCTGCTTTATTTTGGCTAGTAGGTATTAGAAAAAATAAGGGTGATGTCATGTTCGATTTTTCAACATCACCCTTCAAGTTATTTTTAATATTAACTTATCTAAGGTCGTAGGCTTGTGTAAGAGGTGTCGACTACACGTCACATATCTTTATCTGTTAACTAACTTAGTGATGCTGATTATGTGAACGTTCATTCCTAGTTTTAGCTTCTGCAATTTTGCGCTTAACATCTTTCAGCGCAGACTTTGTTTGTAGAAACGTCGCAAACAAAAGATATAGTTGAATGATTGTTAGTACAAAAATTGTAAAGAACAGAATTCCTCGAAGGTAATTACGATATTCAGTCACAAAGCTGATTTGAATAGCAACTTCTTTAACGAGAGGAATTACAACGCTAATTGCGATAACAACTATTGAAATAATGATTGTTTTTATAAAACCAAGCAATACATCATTATCATGTTTCGCTTGTTCATAAACAGCATCATTAGCAGCTTTAAGTGCCAGTTCTGATGATGCTAAAGCTTTAGGGTATATAAGAGCTAACCAAGCGCCAGTTACCCCAAAAATTATAGCTGAGACATTTCTAATCTCCGCCAATAAGGTCGCTTGCTTGGCGTAAGAAATATCCATCCCCAAAGTCACCGCATAATATGAACCAAGCAACATGGTAACTAGCAGAATAAATTTTGCTAATTTAGACTTCATGCGGTCTGCCGTTGCTCCAAAGTTGACACGTTATCTTCTAATAAGTTGAGCAGTTCATTTCTGTGAGAATGCAATGCCTGAAGAAGCACATCGCCTTTAACAAGTTGCCCAATCAAAACCCACTCTATATCGATCGTTAATTTTATTTTAGCAAATGACTTGCTCAGCCATTCTGTTTTCTCAGCGCCAAAACCATTGTTATCAGGAAATAAAAAACCTACGTCCTCCCAATTACTTTTGCTTGGTGAAGTCTCGTATGCTGAGAACATTTCTTGGACTTCATCCATGGTCGGTGTATAGCTAAATTCATATTTAAGCGACACATCATGAGCATGAATTTCTGTTTCCGTCGATATGCCGACACGACTTTTTAAATTGTCGATTAATCCCTTATCTGCAACCTGTCCACGTTCAAGATTGATACGGCGAACTACTCCACGAATATGCTGACAGTTTGAAAGTATAAGTTGTCTTTTTGAAGGGTTTCGATACAGCTGTTTACTAAATCTAGGTTCAAGATCGTTATAAATCATGCCGTCAGCAGACTGAAAACCGATAAACTGATCACTTTCATCAAAAGTGGCAAAACGACTTTCAGTACGGAAAAAGCTCTCTAGCCAATAGCTAAACGCATTCATACCTGAGCGAGGATTACCAAAAGTAATTGTAGCCATTACAGATTTAGACGGCATGAACCAAAAGTAAGTTGCATATCCCGGAATTGAGCTTTCCGGCAAGTTACCTTGATGAAATGTTTGGTCAGAAACATTGATCAACTGAGTGCCTGCATCCAAAGCATAGACAGAATCACCACTGGCATGCGTTCGATTCCAGAAGCAAAATAAGTAGTCACCAGTTTCACTATATCTTTGAGCTGAAACCAAATACGTTTCTAAAAACTCTTGTTCAAAATCTTCCCCGACCTCGTAACTACATGTATTCAGAACTAAGCGCCCTGGCTCTGTAGCCCAATTATAGATATTGTGTAAAATTTCGTTGAAACTACCCAGTGTGCTTTGACGCGCTCTGGCTTTAAACAGCCCACAATGTTTCACATCGTAAAATCGAATACTCGCCCTTTCTGACATATTTCACCATTATTAGTTGTATTATACAGCGTCACCTGCCAGTTAACTGCTTATTTAATAAACATTATTACTTGCACGTAGCGCGATGTCTAAAAATCTAGGCGATATTACTTTGGGTATGCATATAATGTCATTATCGTAGTAACACTTTGTTACTTTAAAAGCTGATGGCAAGGAGCAGGGTTCGAACAATAATAAAAACTAATCCCAAATAACGTTAATACGATATGAATGAGTATTAGGTCTAACTGATAAAGGGGCACAGGCTTTTCAGAGGAAAAGCCTGTAGCAGATCCCTCCTGTCAGCAGTCTGTTTTCTCAGATAGTCTCAGAGCGTCTTCTAGCTCAACGCCAAGGTATCGAATTGTGTTATCTAGCTTCGAATGTCCAAGTAAGATCTGTACAGCCCTGATGTTTTTTGTTCTGGCATAGATTAAAGTGGCTTTAGTGCGGCGCATGGAATGAGTGCCGTAATAGTCAGCATTCAATCCCAGTTTTTCAGCCCAGTTTCTGATAATTGAGCGATAGAATGAGTAGCTGATAGGTTACCCTTTGCGGCGACAACTTGGAAATAAAAAGCTACTTGTATCTAGGGATGCAGAGTAAACCCACCGACTAATACTCTGTTGTGTTCTCGGAGTAATCTCATAGTGTACATCTGTACCTGTTTTTTGCTGGGTGCATTGAACCCTCTCATAGATCACTCCTTGCGAAGAAACATCATATACGTGCAGTTTTAGTAGATCACTCGCCCTCAACTTGCTATCAATGGCTAGGTTCAATAGTGCAAGTTGCATTAGGTCGTTTTCAAGCTCTAGCCTAGTTCTTATTCGCCAAATCTCTTCCAACTTGAATGGTCTTTTTATCCCGCTGCATTTTTCTGATGATGACTTTCTCATGTTGACCTCCTCTTAGGTGTTATTGGTCAACATAAAGTCTGGTTATTGACTAAAACTGTTGTAGCAGTTTCGATTACTGTCGTTCAGGGCGTGCAAGAACGCCCATGGACAGAAACGAGTTAGGTAACTTGCTTTATTTAGACTGGCAGATATTAGGAAAAATAAGGGTAACGCTCGACTTCTTTTCAGCATCACCCTTGATGATCTTCGCAATATTTACTTATAAAGCAGCTCGACTTATCCAACACTTCGGATAGGTGTCGGCTGCGTAATATATATCCTTCTTTGTTATATCTGTTTTAAAGAAGTCAGGTAGTTTGTTATCGCGTTACATTTACATTGTGATTCTTCGATGTCATCAACAAAACTATTGGTAAACTTCTGCATTGTAGCCACAACATGATTCCCTAAATTTTGATCGGTTACAGAAGTGATCATAGACGTGCATGTGTCCATTGCAGCAAATCGATTCGTTCGAATAGCAGCATCAATTGCTAATTCGAGTGCCTTAGCTTTTAGTTTCGGCTCAACGAGTGGGTTATTGAAAATATTTGCCATACCTAAAGCTATTGATTCTGCAAAACCCCATGAGTACTGATAGCTTTCTACCATTACCTGATAAACTTTTAGGAAATCTTCTAAATAAGGTAAAATATGTTGTTGAGGCAAGATAGACATAAACGAGCGAGATAAATCCATACAAATGCGGTTTTGATCGCTACGATTCAGCAGTAGGAGTTTTTCAATAAACTGTATTACATGTTCAGGTGTGTATTTACTCTCGTTTTTCAATCGGTCTTCGATAGTAGATATCAGTTGATTTACCTCACCTAAACTTCCACCTCGGTTCAAGATAACATCGTATGCTGATTTCATTGCTTGTTTCATTTCAGAAAGCGACTTGTATCTACGATTATAGTCCAATTCACACGCCCGTTGAATCACATGAAAAATTGCAGGATGCAGCCCTGTATCCATTAAAAAAGTAGGATTCTGTCTTGTAAGCAAAACATACAAACTTCTTCCTAGCATGAATATATCTCCACGCTCATCGGCATGCTTAAAGCCGCTATTTTGATATTCAGGCGGCAAATATCCTTGTGTCCCCCAAAACATAGAACTACTAGTAAATCGAGATGAGGAATTGGGATCCATTCCTAGACCGAAGTCTGACACCAAAATGTTATCACCCTCAATTAGAAAGTTTTGTGGTTTAATATCGCGATGAAAGACATTGTTTGAATGCAACTCTTGAATACAATCAATCATTTTATTGAAAATTGACTCTTGATAGGCAGGATCATCCATAATTCCTGATATAAGATTAGTTAAATCGCCGTCAGAATAAAATGGCATCACAAAGTAAGGAATATCGTTGTCAGTGTTACTATGTAAAATAGTTACAACTTTAGAATTACCATTAAATGTTTCGAGTAGACGAACTTCTCTTTTAAATCGTTTTACATATTCTTCGTCTTCTTTTCTGCAATATTTGAGGACTAAATCCCCATCTAATTGCTGTTGTAAGTCCTTAACAAATAGGATTTGCCCCATTCCACCCTCATCATTGCAAAGACCATTTACTTGAAATCGACCATCGATTACATCATTTACTTCATATTTCATTTCGATAAACTTCCTGTTTATTACAAAAGGTATGACAGCTTATTAATAAGAGTTATTACATTACGAATAAGCACGCCTGAAAACTTAGGCAATTATACCTAATTATGCATACTGATGCATAACTATAGTGATACTTTGTTACTCAAAAAAGCAGAAAGGTGAAAAAGAGTTTTGTATTGAAATAGTAAAATTAAATATATAAGTAAAACTAATCCAAAATCACGTTAATACGATATGAATGAATATTTGACCTAAACAGTTTTGGGGCATTTCCGTGTTAGTAACTTTTCTAAATTAGTGTAATCACCATACAATAACCATCTTCATTGGCGTCTTTAAATGCTCAAGCGCGTGATAAATAGATCACGGATAGCTCGTGCCTCCCTTCCGAGATGACGGATAATAACCTGCATTACACTTTTTATTTTACGATGATCAATAAATTGAGTGATGTAATTAAAGTTATGGATGATTATCCGTATATTATTAAATTGTGATTTTATACTTAAATAGAAAGAATCATCCGTTATTGAATATAAGTATCGTTCTTTGAGGTGATGCTTTTATATTAGAGCTTATATAAACAGGTTCTGACGTTGAAGTGAAATTAACAGATTTTAATTGAAATATATTACAGCGAAGGATATGACGTTTTAGCGTGAAGGGCAGATAGAACAGAAGGTTTGATAATAGTTTGCGAGATATCAATATCAAAGCTTCTAATCACTGTGATGTATTAGAAGCTTTGCTAATGACAGCCTAACGTTAGTTGTTAGCTGCTATTTTTTTAGTGATTTTAGCTAATTTTTTAGCTTTTTTCTCTTTTGTCGTTAAAGATGGTTTTTTATTACCTTTCTTAGTATCTAGCGACTTACTCATAACACTAACCTCTATTTTTTGAGGTTGGTCAGCTTGGCCAACGACAGATTAAACAGTGATATTGATGTAATATCACTTGAGTTTAATATGCGCTTACTACCTAAAAAATCAATGATATTTATGCAAACAAAAAACTTATTTTTATGATGTTTATAGTAATGTCTATCAATAGGAGTAATGTATTAGAGGTGATAGTTTTTTTGAGTATTATCTTGGTTTTTTGGTAAAAATATCACCCCAGCAATTGTATAAAAAATGTGTTATAATGGCACAAATTTCTTAAAATCTGAACGTTTAATAGAACATATAGGTAAATATTCTTTATTATTGTTGTTCTAATTTATGCAACGGCGCAATGTGGATTTGTATTTCATTGTGAATATCCTTTGCTAAAACTTAACGCATTTCAATTATGTTGTTTTTAATTTCAAAGACTTAGTTATCTGTCAGCATAAGCCAGATTTGTATATTCAAAATCAATAAGGTAAACCATGACAAAGCCTACAGCTAAAGAAGCTAATACTAAGCCAAAGAAAAAAAAGCCATTAGCCGTGAATAAACGAACAATGAGTGTTCGTGAACGTATTGAAAATATTAAAGCACAGCAAGCCTGGGATAAGGAATGGGAGAATGACGAATAATCTTGCGTTAATGAATAAAATTAACACGGTATTGCTATTACATTCTGACAGTTTGACTCATTGGGAACGAGATTATTTAAGTAATCTTAATCAAACAGTTACCAATTATGGTCAGCTATCAGAAAAGCAATTAGGATTATTTGAGCAAATATTAGTACGCAGAAAAATAACCGCGGTATAACGTAATATTTAATTTTGTGCTAATGATAAAATCCTCGCGTTAAATCCGTCGTTCCTTAATATAAGGAACGTGCGCGATAGTTTGTTGATTGAGCTATTTATGCTAACCAATGCGGGAGAGTTAGATCGATGTATTGGGATTATATGGTTGCTTTTTTATATCATCGAATTAAACTTAATGCCTAAGCAGAAACCGTAGCTTACAGCGCTAGAATAATTTCGGGGCGGACCGGACTTTTAAGCATAAAGCATGTTTAATGATTGTTCTTGCACCTCGTACCCGTAAGCTTGTTTACGCTATTTCTTTTGAAATACTTGCGATCATATTAAGTACTTTCTTATTAGCGATGCTCAACCATGGTGAATCGTCCAATTCACTGCCAGTTGCCTTTATGGTGTCAACGATAGCCTTGATTTGGAATTATGCTTTTAACTCTTGTTTTGAATTGATTGAAACTAAACTGCATATTAAAAAAAGAACCCTCGCTGTTCGATTAACCCACTCCATATTTTTTGAGCTTGGGCTATTCTTATTTACCATTCCATTGTATATGTGGTGGTATGACGTTAGCTTGGTGAAAGCCATCAGTATGGAAATGGCGATCTTAGTGTTCTTCTTAATTTATACCTTTATATTTACGTTATTGTTCGATTTATTATTTCAGACAAACAACCAAATGATCGCAGCAACCACAGGTCATCAGTAGTGGTTAGCTATTGTAATTGTTCAGCTAAATAATCAAGAAACGCTCTGATCTGCGGTTTTAGATATTGGGCGCTTTTGTAAACGGCATAGATTTCACCACTGGTGTTTTCGTTATGTGTTACTGTCCACTTTGGCAGCAAGACTTCTAATTGTTTGCTTTCAATATAGGGTTTAACCATCCAATCAGATAATAATAATACCCCCAGATGTTGTAATGCCGCATTTAATAATGGCGAACCACCTTTTGATGCTAAATTACCGGTTACTGATATTTTAGTTAGTGTTTTATTTGAATTAAAATACCAATTAGTGCGTTGACGTTCATGGCTGATAATTAAACAATTATGATCTTTTAGATCTTGTGGGGTTTTTATTTGAGGATTATTTTTAATATATTCAGGGGTCGCAACTAAAGAGGTGGTGTTGGTAAGAAGGTGTCGAGCTTTAAGATTACTATCAATAGGCGTACCAATACGAATTGCAATATCGATATTATCACTGTTTAAATCAACCAGATTATTATTTAACTCTAATTCTATTTTTATTTTAGGGTAGCGTTTTAAAAAATCAGGAATTAAATGCGTCAGATAAATATTACCAAAAGTTTCAAATACTGAAATACGTAAAGCACCTTCTGGCGTATTATTATTTCCTTGCATTTCTGATAATAGATTTCGAGATTGTTCAAGTATTTTAATCGATTGTTGATAAAAATATTGACCATCTTCAGTTAATATTAATTGACGAGTACTACGTTTAAACAGGGTGGTTTTGATCTTGTTTTCAAGTTTATCAATGTTTCGTGTTACTGATGATGGAGCCATATTTAACGCTTTCGCTGCTTGTGAAAAGCTTCCAGAAACAACAACTTGCTCAAATACCCCTAGTAAATCTAACATAATAATATCCTTTGTTATTAAGTATAATTTACCATATAGCACTTAAAAATTGTAAACAAAAACCCCCAATATTTAAACTAAACATTGGGGGTAAGTATTATAATTAGTGTTTCATTTTAGTTGCTAGTGCAAAGCGATTCCATGAGTTAATCATGATGATTTGCATCATTGCTTCTGCTAATTTTACTTCGCCTAATAAACTAAAGCATTCAGCATAGGTTTCATCAGTAACAGCATTATTTGAAATTAATGTCATCTCATCTGTTAATTTTAATAGTGCTCTTTCAGTATTATCAAATAATGGTGATTCTGACCATGCAGAAATAGCGAATAGTTTTTGTTGATCGATGCCTAATTCTAATGCAGCTGTAGTGTGCATTTGAATACAATAAGCGCATTTATTGATCATTGATGAGCGAATTTTAATAATTTCTTTTAATTGATTTGATAATTCAGTTTCAGCTAAGTAATTTTCAATCGTTAACATTGCGCTTAATGCTTTTGGTTGAACTTTTGCAATATCAATACGCTTATTCATAATAATACCTTTATTTTTGTTGTTTATGATTTGTTGGAAAGAGTATATTAATTATTTTTAAATGATGTAATCGATATATAAGCGTAACAGTTTTGCATAAAACGCAAAGATACAGCTGAATAGTAGGGTGATTCTGATGAAATATAGCTTTAAGCTCGGTAATTGGCGATCTCTATTAAATTACCATCAGGATCACGAAAATATATCGACATAATTTTACCCATCGCGCCTGTGCGTTCAACGGGGCCTTCAATAATGGTGACACCACATTGCTTAATATGTTGCGGCGCTTGAGCCAAATCAGTATTGGTAATAAAACATAAGTCAGCACTACCCATGTGCACTGTTTGCGCTTTGGGTTCAAATTCAGCGCCATATTGATGGAGGTTTATTTTTTGGTTACCAAAACGTAATCCAAATCGACCATTGGCAAAAGTTATCCGTTCCATGCCTAAAACTGTCTGGTAGAAATCAGCACTAATATTAATGTCTTTCACGGTGAGAACTAAATGGTCAAGATGGCTAATATTCATGACGTTACTCCTGTCTTTAATATTGTAATAAGAAAGCCAACCTTATATACCTTTCAACGAGTAAGGTATCACGGTTGGCAATCTGTTTACGGTTATATTATTAGAATAAGCGAAGACTAAAAGCTAATCTTTTAAATAGCGTTATTAGTGGCTGGTTAACAGTTTTTGATTTAACTCTGGATCATCATGAACCGCGAATTGATTAATTATTTTGGCGGTTGCTTCATTCATGCCTATAAGTTCAGTGGTTGCACCTTGTGATCTTAATTTAAGGATGGTTTTATCTAATGCTGTTATGGCCGTGAGATCCCAAAAATGCGCTAACGATAAATCAATTTTGACATGCTTAGCAACGTTATTAACATCAAAGAAAGATGAAAAGTGATCCGCAGAAGCAAAGAATATTTGCCCATAAACATTGTAAATTTGTTCATTTTCCAGCGTTGATTTTACGACAACGCATTGGCTAACTTGATGTGCAAAGAAGACTGATGACAGTAATACGCCAATGAAGACGCCAATCGCTAGATTATGGGTTGTCACAACGACGATAACCGTTGCTAGCATAACAATGTTGCTTGATAACGGGTGATGTTTGATATTTTTAATGGAATCCCATGAAAATGTACTAATGGATACCATTATCATCACTGCGACTAGAGCGGCCATTGGAATAAGCTTTAGAATATCACTTAAAAATAAAATCATTATTAATAAGGCAATACCTGCAAACAAGGTTGATAAGCGGCTTCTTCCTCCTGATTGAATATTGATCATCGATTGACCGATCATGGCACAGCCTGCCATTCCACCCAGTAAACCCGTACCTATATTTGCGATGCCTTGCCCTTTACACTCTTGGTTTTTGTTACTTGTAGTTGAGGTTAAGTCATCAATAATGGTTGCTGTCATCATCGATTCGAGTAATCCAACAGCAGCAAGCGCTAAAGAATAAGGAAATATTATCTGTAAAGTATGGAATGTAAGGGGAACATCGGGCAATAAAAAGATAGGTAGCGTATCGGGTAATTGACCCATATCACCAACTGTGCGTACATCCAATTTCAGCAATACTGCACCAATAGTTAACGTGATAATACAGACTAGCGGTGAAGGAATAAGTTTTCCAATGAGAGGAATAAGCGGAAATAGGTAAATAATGGCTAATCCACTGGCTGTTAATAGATAAACAGACCAAGTTGTATGTGTTAATTCTGGAAGTTGAGCCATAAAAATAAGTATTGCTAACGCGTTAACAAATCCAGTAATAACAGGTTTAGACACAAAGCGCATTAAATTACCAAGCTTTAAATACCCGGCCATTATTTGTATTACACCCGTAAGGATAGTAACGGCCATTAAGTATTGCAGCCCGTGTTCTTTTACAAGGGTGATCATTAATAATGCCATTGCCCCAGTTGCCGCTGAGATCATGCCTGATCTTGCTCCGACAACAGCAATGATAACGGTCATCGAAAAAGAGGCGTATAAACCAATTTTAGGATCAACACCCGCAATAATGGAAAACGCAATAGCTTCTGGTATAAGGGCTAGGGCAACCACAATTCCGGCAAGGAGATCTTTCTTTATATTATATAACCAGTTGTTTTTTATGTAATCTAACATGTTATCTCTATATTTTAGACGTGTAAAAGCCACGGATGAAATCCGCAAACATTTAGGATCAGGAAGTTTTAGCTATGGCAGGCATAGCAGAGTGACAGCAAGAGAGCTGCATTTAGAATAATGAGCAGGCGCTCATTAGAGAGAGGTTAAGGCGGCGTAATCTTCAAGTTTAACTACTTTTATTTGGGAGTATGATGATGAAATCATACTGTGCGATTTAGAAGTGGGTGATGCTAACATATAAATAAATAGATAACAAAATAATTAGTAGTCTAAACGAAATTATTGTATTCGTTTTTTTCGCTTGCTTATTTAGTATGTTGTTATTAGTTTTGTCGAATAACAATTATTGTAGTGATGGGTTAGCAGAGTACTGTTGCTCTTCGCTATTGGTTTATATCTACTCGGATGGATCTCTATCAATGAATACCACTATTCAAACTATGCTTGGTCATCGCTCTATTCGTCAATTTACGAATGATGCTATTTCTGCTAAACAATTAAAGACGATTATTGCGGCAGGTATTGCGGCTTCTAGTTCAAATATGATCCAAGCGACATCGATTATTCGCATTACTGATCCTGAGAAACGCACAGCATTGGCACATCTTGCAGGTGATCAGGGTTATGTAAAACAAGCGGCTGAGTTTTTAGTGTTTTGTATTGATTATCAACGTCACTATTCTATTAGCGCTGGAATAAAACCTGAGTACACCGAGCTTGCTTTAATTGGTGCGATTGATAGCGGCATTATGGCGCAAAACTGTTTATTAGCCGCAGAATCAATGGGGTTAGGTGGGGTTTACATTGGAGGATTGCGTAATAATCCCCATGAGGTTGATGCTTTATTGAATTTACCGCCATATAGCGCGGTATTATTTGGTATGTGCTTAGGTGTGCCTGCGCAAGATCCACAATCAAAACCACGCTTACCGATGGATATGATTTTGCATGAAAATGAATATCAACCATTAAATAAACCGCTGTTGGCTGAATATGACCAACAGATGATTGAATATTATCAGCAGCGTTCGACTCATAATAAACAACAAGATTGGTCAAGTGCAGTAACGGCAACGTTATCGAAAGAATCACGTCCATTTATTGCGGAGTATTTTCATAGTAAAGGGCTAATGGAAAAGTAATACGGTACAAGTAATATGATGGATGATGGCGTAAATTCAAACGCATAGTATTAATGATTATGATCAGGTGGCTTATTAGAAAAAGCCATTTTGATCATGATTGAATATCACCAAACCTGTTTTATTTTTAAAGCCATGTTTATTATTGCTTGTTTTTATTTGTAGGAAAATAATTAGAATAGGTAATAAGTAACCCTGCTGCAACAATAAAAAGCCCACCAGTAATGGTATAAAAAGTGGGTAATTCATCAAACATCCAGTATCCAAAAATACAAGAAAATATAATTTGAAAGTAAAAGAATGGCGCTATATGTGATGCTTCTGCGATGTTCATGGCTTTAATTAAACACAGTTGCGATATGATGGTAACAATAGGAATGGTTATAAAATAAGGTAGTGCCGTTAAGGATGGCGTTATCCACATTTGAGGTTGAGCAATTAAAAGCAGCGTAGATATTGAGCCTAAAATAAAGAATGAATTAATTAACACCGATAATAATGAGATGCTTGAATCAATAGTTTTGGTAATAAGATTATAACCTGAATTAGCAACAGCAATCAGTAAAGGTAATAAATAAACCCATTGCAGACCATCGATATTGGTTGGGTTTATAACAATAATTACGCCCACAAAGCCTAATAATGTAGCGATAATTTTTATTGGTGTCAGGGTTTCTTTAAAAAACAAAGTGCCACCAAGCATATAAGCAATACTGCCCATCTGCACAATGATGATATACATTTCTAACGGAATATATTTTAACGCAATAACCGATGTGACTGCACACACTAAGAATAATAAGGCGCGTAATATCAACTTACCATTGGTGGCGAAAATAGCTACCTTGGTTTGTTTGGGCATAAAAATAGCCATGCATAAAAAAGGGATCGCAAATCGAAAAAAAACCATTTGAATAGGGTGGTAATCGTGTTGAATAAGATATTTATCTGCACTGTCTTTCAGTGTTAAGGAAAACGTCGCAATGAGAATTAACACCGCCCCGAGCATATTTTGGTTTTTGATTGGCATGACATTTTCTTCTGTGTCGTAAGTTATCGCGATAAGAAAGAAGCACAACAATAAAGAGTCTATTTCAAATACGCCATGACTTTTAGCAAACCATGGTGTTTTTGTTAAATGGCGACGTTGTGCTTTTTTGTTAAGCTGTTACTATGCGTCACTATATTGTCCATTATTCTAGTAATATGGAATTATAAGCAATAAATATTGAGGACAGGGTTATGTTAGAACAATGGTTATTACATCAAGATCAGCTGCGACGTTATGTAGCAAAGCAACTCGGTGATGCTGATTTAGCGGATGATATTGTTCAAGATGTCTATATCAAAGCAAGTAATAATCTACACCAACTGACCTCCGCTGATAAATTTAAAAGCTGGATTTATCGAATTGCTCAAAATCGAATGATTGATCATTATCGTGAGCATCAACACTTTCTTGAGTTACCAGAAGATTTAGTCGCCAATGATGATTTGGTATCAGATCAACATGAACAATTAGCATTGTGCTTATATCCATTAATTGATTCATTACCAAAGAAATATGCAGAGCCGTTACGTTTAGCTGAACTGAAAGGTATGCCTCAACAAGAAGTCGCTAATCAATTAGGCTTATCACTCTCTGGTGCTAAAAGTCGAATTCAGCGAGCTCGCGTTAAATTTCGTGAACAATTAGTGGCATGTTGTGATTTTGAATTTAATCATAATGGTCAAATTATTTATCAGCCAAGAATAACCCCAAGCGTCAATAGTTGTTGTTAACTATCTGTTTATATTCGATTTTAAATAATATTTTTTAATTGTGAAATTTTTTATCTATTTTTTGCGTCTTTTTTGATATTTGTTCGTCTTATGAGAGTTAATACTTTTTGTGAAATGAACTGCAAATGATAACTAAACAGAATAAAAAGACAGTTAAAGGAATCATCCACATCACGTTACCAAAAAACGGGTCTTCATTAATGCTTCCTATGGCTTTTAATGGTTATCTTCAGGCTGAAAATTTACGAACAATAATAGAGATAGGTTAAGGCGAAATAATTTATGGCTATTATTTGGAAGTTACGCCACTACATTAGCATGTTTGCGCGTCAATATTTAATCGCAATCGTTGCTTTGCAAGTGGTTGCTTTACTTAATTTAATTCCATCATGGTTAATTGGTCATATCGTTGATGATATTAATCACGGTAGTTTAACTCTGAGGTCATTGATCATTGATGTTTGTGGCATCGTTGGTTCAGCACTGGCAATGTATGGCTTACGTTATGTGTGGCAAAGCCGATTATATGGGGCTGCAATTGCGATAACACAGGTGTTACGACGAGATCTGTTTCATCAACTGTCTTTATTACCGCCATCATTTTATGGCCGTCGTAGTACTGGCGATTTGATGGCACATGCAACCAATGATCTCAATGCAGTAGAAGAATCAACGGGCATGGGCATTATGACATTAGTCGACTCTTTTATTGCCGGTTTCACTGTTATTTTCGGAATGATATTTGTTGTTAGTGGTCAGCTAACAGCGGTTGCTCTGCTGCCTTTCCCGTTATTAATTTATTGTACGCATCGATATGGTTCGCGTTTACATCAAGCATTTGATGCCGCTCAAGCCAGTTTTTCTGATTTAAATGAAGAAGCCCGTGAAACCGTCGCTGGCGTGCGAGCCGTTCGTTCACATGGCATTCGTGCGCGCCAAGAACAGCGATTTGAACAATCGTTAGATAATACGCTCACGACGAATCTTGCTGTCGCTAAAGTGGATGCGGCGTTTGCACCAACGGTTCAAATTATTTATGGCTTTTCTTTTGTTTTGTCATTGGCTTATGGCGCATGGTTGATTTCACAGGGCAATATAACCATTGGTTTATTTACGACATTTACCCTTTATTTGGGGCAATTAATGGGGCCATTTATGCAGTTTGGGTGGCAATTTAATGTGTTTCAACGTGGTAATACATCATGGTCACGCTTAGAAGCATTATTTGCAGAGCAGCCGGATGTAAAACAAGGCAGTGAAATATTACCTGAAGATGCTGAACCGAATTTAGAAATCAATATTGTTGAATTTGCTTATCAAGATGCCAATCAATGTGCGCTGCAAGATATTCAAGTTAAGGTACCAGCGGCAGGATTGGTTGGTATTACAGGCCCAACGGGAAGTGGCAAAAGTACATTGTTGCATTTAATCATGCGCCAATTTCCACTGACAAAGCCCTCTGAAATTTACATTGGTGGCTATGGTACTGATTTACTGACGTTTGATAGCTTACGTCAACATTTAGCCTGGGTACCTCAAAAGCCGTTGTTATTCTCCGGTTCAATTGCTGAAAATATTGCTTTTGCTCAACCTAATGCAACACGTAAAGAAATTATGCATGTTGCTGAAATGGTAGCGATTAAATCTGAAATTGAAGCAATGCCGCAGGGGTTTGATAGTATGCTTCGTGAAGGTGGGACTAACTTATCTGGTGGGCAGCGACAACGATTAACCCTTGCTCGCGCATTGCTTTCTGGTGCCAATATCTTGTTATTAGATGACCCATTTAGCGCTTTAGATATGAAAACGGAAGCGATCATTCGTAAAAATATGAAGCTACATTACGGCATAAAACGATGGTATTAGTGACGCAGCGTTTAGCTAATTTGATTCATGCGGATCATATTTTGGTTTTGGATCAAGGGCAGATAGCCGAACGAGGCACTCATGCTGAATTAATGCATCAACAAGGGTGGTATGCAACGGTTTATCAACGTCAAACACATTTGAATTCAGCTGGAGCGACGAAGACACAGTCTACATTGTCAGCAGAGGTGACGCATGCTTAAAACGACGGCGGGGGAAACAACGTTATTTTGGCGATTACTGGCTTATTCATTGCCTCATAAAGCCCGATTCGTGGTGGCGTTTATGTTGTTAGCTGTCGCGGTGGCTGCTGAGATGACGATCCCTTGGTTAGCGAAGATTATTGTTGATGATGTGATTGTGCCGCAACACTTTGAATGGCAACACCTTGGTTGGCTTATCGTTGCGGTAATGGGATCTTATTTAATTGCTGCACTGTTTTCTTATTGGCAAGCGGTAACATTTCGTCACAGTGCATTATTGGTTATCAATGATATACGTCGAAATTTGTTTAGCCATATATTGAATTACCCAATTCGTGTTTTTGATAAACAACCAGCGGGTACTTTGGTGTCATATATTACTAATGATACTGAATCAATGCGTGAAATGTTTGTGTCGACCATTCCAACGATTATTCAAGGTGGATTACGAATTAGCGCGATTTTTATTGCGATTGCAATGCTGGATTGGCGCTTGATGTTATTGAGCTTAGTGCTGATTCCAACCTTGTTGTTTACGATGCATTTATATCGAAAAATCTCAATGCCAGTATTTAATGGGGTTCGAGAGCAGATAAGCTCTATTAATGGTCGATTAAATGAGTCGTTACAAGGCATGGCATTAATTCAAGCCTTTAGACAGCAAGATGCTTTTCGAAATAAGTTTGAGCAGGAAAATCAACGATGGTTTGCATTTCGGTCTAAATCTATCGGTATTGATAGCTTAATGTTGATTCCGTTAACCCGCCTAGTGTCTACATTAACTGCAGCGGGCATTGTGGCATGGTTTGCAACCGGATCGTTAACTACCGTTATTGATGTGGGTACGTTATATGCTTTCTTAAACTATATTGAACGCTTTTTTGACCCCTTTAGACAGCTATCAATGGAGCTACGAAAGTTGCAGATTGCGACAGTATCATCAAAGCGTATTTTTGAACTGTTTGATGATAAACCTGAACCTCAATCTTCATTAACAATGAATGTTGCGATGCCGCCACAATGTGATATCGAATTTCGCAATGTTAACTTGAGTTATGAAGAGGGGCAGCCTGTTTTAAAAGATGTTAGTTTTGTCGCTAAAGGTGGGAAATTTACTGCGATAGTTGGACATACCGGCAGTGGAAAAAGCTCTATTATCAATGTTTTGATGCGTTTTTATCAACATCAGCAAGGACAAATATTGGTTGGTGAACAGCCGTTAGTGTCGATCCCTGAAGCTCAGTTGCGCAAAATGTTTGGTTTAGTTTCTCAAGATCCAACCATTTTTAGTGGCTCGGTGCTTGATAACATTGAATTGTCGCATGCGACACTGAATGAAGAGCGTGCGATTAATGCTGCTAAACAGGTGCGAGCGGATGATTTTATTCAACGCTTAAATGGCGGTTATCATCATCGTCCAAGCATTGGTGGTGGATCGTTATCGGTTGGAGAGCGGCAATTGTTAGCGTTGGCGAGAGCGTTATCTCACAACCCACAGGTGTTTTTATTAGATGAGGCCACCGCCAATATTGATAGTGAAACAGAAGAAGCGGTCAAAATTGCCTTGGATAATATTCAAGATGGCAGAACAGTCATTATTGTCGCTCATCGACTATCGACGGTTCAAAATGCAGATCAAATCTTAGTGATGAATCAAGGTCAAATTGTCCAAAGTGGAACACATGATGCTTTAATTACTCAAGACGGAGATTATCGAGATCTCTATTTAGCACAACAAGAGCAGCAGCAAAATGAACAATTAACCACAACCTTTGGACTCACATCGGCAACCCTGTCGTCGACATTATAGATAAACATCAGTGTCAAATTAGGCTAGATTAAAGAGCGATTAAAGTATGAATATCAATAAAAAAACAGTGATTGCACCACAGATTATTGAAGATGTTTGTGAATGGGCAATTATGCATGGTGTGGCTTTTCGTCAAGCGGATAATACAGCCAAGCACTGTCCATTGAGTATTGCTCCGATGACGATAGAGCGAGAGGTTTATGCGCATTTACGTCGTGTGGTGCCGCTTCTTACTAAATTGATCAGTAATGTGGCTGAAGATCCTGATTTTTTACAATCCTCATTGAGTGATATGGCAAAAGCGGATCCTTTCTTTGGTCGTTTAATGGCGCTTCATCAGCAAATCCATGGCACAGCCACTCACCCACTTGATCCTGCTCGTCAGCCATTACTGTTAATGCGAACGGATTTTATGGATGATCGTCAATATGGCGCTAAAGTCATTGAATTTAATGGTATTGCTGCGGGGATGGCTCCATTTGGACAACGTGCAACTGAATTTCATGCCTTTATGCAACGCCAATGGCCTGAAACCTATCAATCATGGTTAGAAGATACCGCAGCAATACCCGCTGAAAATGAAGGCTTAACACAATTAGCTAATGGCATTGTGACCGCTGCAACCCAAATAAAAGCCGATTTTAATGAGCAAGGCTCACCGGTATTTTTAATGGTGGTGCAGAAAAATGAAGATAATGTTTATGATCAGCATCTGTTAGAAATAGCGTTGCAGCAACAAGGCGTGCGTACCGTAAGACGTACCTTTGAACAATTAAGTGCCCAATTAATAACTGGCCCAAATCAACGCTTGATCTTAGACGGGGTTGGCGCGGTAGATGTGGTGTATTTACGTGCGGGTTATCAATATTCAGATTATTGCGCTCCCGAGCTTAATGAAGCGGTGTGTTGTTATACTTTAAGCCAAATACGCGTTTTTATTGAGCAGCACCATGTTGCTCTTAATGCTACGGTTGGTCAGCAGCTGGCAACCAGTAAAACGATGCAAATGTTATTAACCATGATGCCAGCCCAAGAGTATGTCCGTTGGGGAGTTACTCTTGAAGAAGCCCAGCTAATTAAAAGTGTGTTAGCAGAAATGAAGCCGATTAATACTGATACGATTCATTGGTTTAATACTGAAGCGATAAAAAGTGAATGGGTACTTAAGAATCAAGGCGAGGGCGGTGGACACTGTGTTTTTGGCGATGATATTAGTGCAACGTTAGCGAAATTAACGGTTGCTGAATATGATGCTTGGGCGTTAATGCAGCGTTTATATCCTCATGAACGAGACGTACCTACTGTTGCTATTCGTGATGCTAAATCGACGGTCGTGAATGATTTAGTCAGTGAAATAGGTTTATTTACCGCTTATTTTAAAGGCCAGCCCGTTACTGACCTTGATGGTTACGCGGGATATTTAATTCGTAGTAAGCCTGCAAGTGAAAATGAAGGTGGCATTCATAGTGGTAAAGGTATTTTAGACTCTTTAGTATTGATTGATTAACACTGCAGTATAAAAAACTGTATAAATACCAAAGCTGAAAATAAAATTACGGTAAAAGCTATTGCGTTATTATCGCTAATAGTCATATTAGATGACTATTAGCGACATTTAGCCATTGGAGTGCACGCAGTGCTTAACCGAACTACCGTTATTTCTTCATTTTTGCTTTCATTAAGTTTTATGGCTCCTAGTGCCTTTGCTGGTACGACACAGCACAATAGTTACCAAGCGCTCCCTGCGCAAAATGAAATCGTGACCAAAACAGATTTCGGTAATCAAGCTTATATTTTTCATTTTACTAATAACGGCCAACGCTTATCTCGCATTGATTTTCTTGATCATATGGAAACACGAGCAACAGCATGTCGTAATTGGTTATATGTGCCTGCTTTCAGTAATTTAAATGTTGCGGATGAAATTGTATTACGCGTAAATACTCACTACGATCCTACAACACATAATTGTACTGCATATGCTTATTCTGGTAATAATTCAGGCAATATGGACAAAGTACTGACATTATTTCAAAAGAAAGAGTATGTCGATATTGCTGGATTTAATCTCTCTGCGAATGGATTTACCGCGGCAGCTGAGAAATTGTAAAATCGAGTTATTATCTTTTTATTGATATCTTTCAAAAAGATATCAATAAATTGAAATTAGACGTTTATTTGTAGCATTG
Organism: Photobacterium piscicola; assembly: GCF_046058925.1. Lineage (NCBI taxonomy): Bacteria > Pseudomonadati > Pseudomonadota > Gammaproteobacteria > Vibrionales > Vibrionaceae > Photobacterium > Photobacterium piscicola. The sequence continues at coordinate 2,505,035 of NZ_CP175534.1, read as the reverse complement.
TCAGGCTAGGTTTATAACCAAAACTAAAATCTTTAATAGAATAAGATGACTATCTTATTAGTAAATGGAATTTGTATTCATTATCGGAGAGGTGATTTTTGCTTAGTATTATAATTACTCAGTTTGTTGTGCTTTGGGCTGTTATTGATCCTATCGGGTCGGTGCCAGTTTATTTATCACAGACTCAACATTTAACATTAAAACAGCGTCGTAAAGTGGCATTAAAAGCTGTTGCGATTGCGAGTGGCGTTTTGATTTTTTTCTTAGTCGCTGGGCAATTATTACTTGAAGCAATGCAAATTCCACTGCCTGCATTTCAGGCGGCTGGTGGTTTAGTATTATTACTGTTTGCGTTAACGATGATTTTTGGTGAAAGTAAGCCAGAACAGGAACAAAAATTAACTCAAGATATTAGTCATTCAGAACTTGCGGATCTCGCTGTTTATCCTTTAGCTATTCCCTCGATAGCCTCTCCTGGTGCCATGATGGCGGTGGTGATGTTAACTGATAACCATCGTTATTCAGTGGTGGATCAAGCAATAACCGCAGGGGTGATGATGGCGGTTTTATTTGTCAGTTTGCTATTACTACTGAGTGCGACAACAATTCAAAAATGGATTGGTAATATTGGTGCCGCTATTATTAGCCGTGTAATGGGATTGATTTTAGCCGCAGTTGCGGTGAACAATTTATTACAAGGAATTAAAGATTTTTATATTTAGTTTAAATAGAGTAGTACTAATATAAATAGTATCGTATCTAAATTAAAAAATATAATTACAGGTGGTTAAATAAATAACCACCTTTTTTATTACTGGCAGTTACCAGATAAACCATTATTAATGCGGTTTTGTTGTTGAGTTTTACCTGAATCAATAATTTCTTGTTTTACAAATTCAAGCGTTTTATTTGGTGTCTGTGCATGTAATTGTTTAGCAATAGTATTAATTTTGGCTGTATTACCTGCTGCCGCATAGTTTGCACCTAGTGCAATAAGTGCTGCAGAACCTCTCATATCATGGTTATTCTTTGCAATATTTTCTAATGTATTTAAGCCAGACATATCACAGTGATCAAGTTTTTCAGCGGCTTGAACTAAATCTTCGCCTAATACCATATTACCTGCAGCCTCTTTAATTGAATTACAACCTGCTAGTACTGTGCTTGATAATAGTAATGTAATTAGAATTGATTTTTTCATGATAGGTCCTGTTATATTGGATAATAATATATTTATATAAGTTCATTAAATAATAATATGTATTGAAATGTTTTTATTTAATGGGTGTCTGCATTGGAAATAGATGCTAAAGATTATTTAAAATACATGCAAATATATACACGGCTAGCAAAAAAATAACTGTAAACTATTATTTACGTAATTGAGAATTATTATCACTTGTATTTGAATGTGACAAAATATTATTGTGTTCTAATTTTAACGTTTACTTTTTTGTTACATTTAAAACTATTGTTATTTATTAGGTAGTTAATGTTTGTTTTCGTTTTCTAAGGCTCTCAACGGATATTTTTCATGCTTAAAATATAAAATATTTATTGTGACGATAAATATTTTTAATCAACATAGTGGGTTTTATAAGATCGAATAAAAAACAAGCTTCTCATTGTTTGTTTTATGGTCATTATCGAGCGGTTGTGGCTTGACTTAATGCTTCTACATTTTGTATGTGTTTTTCAGTGATAGTTGATACTAATTGTTGTTTGGTTATTTGCTTACAAGCGCAAATAATTTTAGGTGCTGCAATATTGTCTTTGCCATTGAGAAATTGATGCAATGCTAATTCATCACTGCGACAGGTAAGAATGTTTGCTGGTGGGTTAATCATCGGCTTATTGTTATTTTCTTGAATCAGTAGTGAACGGACACATCGGTCATTATTCAGCATGATAATTCGGCGATGTTGAGCGCCAATTGCTCTTTTTGTCTTAGTTAATGTAAAACAGCGTAAAGTTCACAGGTAATGATGTATTAAACAATCAGCCTTGATAATATTGTATTCCTTATGGGTATATTGTGCTGGTTTATCCTAGCTCATATTGTTTTATGTTCTAGGAAATAGATCATGTTAAAACGAACAGCGGTTTCAATGTTGGTTATTACTACCATGGCATTTACGTTGGTAGGTTGTGATGGTGGTTCAAACACTATCGCTATAGCGCCAGTGGCTCCTGTGATTCAAGTTGAAACGCAGCCAATTAAATCACGTACTATTATTCAGCAAGTGACGGGCTATGGTGTGGTAAAAAGCCATAATGTCGTGGCATTAAAATGTTTACAGACCAATAAGATCACGGCCATTTTGTTTAATGCAGGTCAAACTGTCACTAAAGGGCAGGTATTAGTACAATTGGATCCACAAGTAGCGGAAGCTAAAGTCGCTCATGATCAAGCATTGTTAGTGGCGACGCAGCAGGCATGGCAACGTCAAGCGCAGTTAAGTGCCAAAGGTCTAATTTCACGTAGTGTTTATGATGACAGTGAAAGTAGTTACAAACAGGCGTTAGCACAATTTGATCAAGATAAAAGTTTATTAGCTCAGTTGACAATTAAAGCGCCGTTTACGGGCGTAATTAGCTCAACCGACTACCATGTTGGGGATATTGTTACCGTGGGTAATAGCCTAGCAACGCTATACACGCCACATCAATTAAAGATTGAATATCAACTACCTGCATTACATCGCCAGGATTATAAACTAGGACAGCATGTCTTGGTGCAATCAGAGCTAATACCATCGATTCAAGAGACTGGACGTGTGATTTATATTGCACCCAATACCGCTACGGGGTTAGTAACATTACAAGCGCTGTTACCGCCATTCGCTCCCTTTTCTGCTGGACAATACCTCAAGGTTGTTCAACAAACACAACGATTACCTCATCAAATAACGATACCGACATCCGCTTTGATGACCAATATTCAAGGGGCTCAAGCTTTTGTTGTGGTTGATAATATAGCGCGGTTACGCAATGTAAAAGTAGGTGATTATTATGATGGCTATGTACAAATTTTATCGGGCTTAAACGTTGGTGAGCAGCTTGTTGTGAATGGTCAAAATTATTTACGTACCGATCAAAAAGTAGAGATTGTTCATCCTCAACATGTACATACCAATACCAATACTCAACCACAAGCAATTCAAGCATGAAATTAACTGAACTTTGTCTTCGTCGCCCAGTATTGTGCACCGTATTATGGTTAATACCCGTATTTATAGGGTTGTTGTTTAGTCAAAAGTTACCTTGGCGTTATACACCTCAAATTAGTCAGTCAAAAATTCAAATTGTTGTGTATGACAATGCTATTGCTGCGCAAAATATGATGACGGAAGTACTGATTCCGATTCAAAACGCTATCGCGGGTACGGAAGGGATCCGTCATTTAACAGCAACGGCTCACCAAGGTCGAGGCAGTATAATTATTGATGTAGCTACCAGTATTGATGAACATGGAATAGATACCTTGGTAAGTGAGATCCATAATGATATCGGTAATATTGAAAGTCAGTTACCGGATGATATAACACCTGATGTTTTTAAATCTGATGATCAGGGTATGCCTGCAATGCTGATTGGTTTAACGCCTGGGCCACATCAACAACAATATGAATTTCATCAATATGGTATTAATTCGTTATTACCACAGCTTGAACAGTTGCCCGCAGCAGGAGCGGTAAGTGTTGCTCCTAGCTCTGCACAATCAGTGTTAATTACGATCAATCCAGATAAAGTGCAGCACTATGGCTTGACGCTAAATAAGGTTATCAACAAATTAGCTGATATTGACAGTATTACCGCATTAAGTGGTCAAACATCGGGAACACAAAGTCAATACCAATTAGTATCAACAGGGGCTATTTCAAATTTAACGGCGATTAGTAATACCATTGTGGCGGTATATGGCCAACAACCGATTCGCTTATCACAAATTGCCACGGTAACCATAGGTACACCCAGTAGCCAACTTGAATTGCAGCCTTTAGTGGATTTTTCAAAGAAGAATGCGATGCTGTTTGTGCTTAATCCACAATATACTGCGACGGCTAATCCGTTAGTGTTATCACAACAAGTACACCAATTACTTAATTCGACTACCCTACCAAGTGGTATGAAAGCGACGGTATTGTTAGATAAATCGACCTTTATTATTACTTCTCTCAATGATGTTTATTTTGCGATTGGATTAGCTGTACTGTTAGTTGCTGGCGTGATTTGGTTATTTTTAGGTAACTTACGTATTGCTTTGATTCCTATTGTGACCATTCCGGTGTGCTTATCTTGTTCGTTTATTATTTTAAAGCTCGCAGGGTTTAGTATTAATTCATTAACCTTATTGGCGATGTTATTAGCGGTTGGGCTGGTGGTTGATGATGCGATAGTCGTGGTTGAGAATGTTCATCGTCAGTTACGGCATCACTCATCTGTGCGTAAAGCGACCGTGGTTGCTTGTCGTCAAATTGGATTTGCTATTATAGCGACTACCTTAACATTAGCGGCGGTTTATATTCCTGTTGGACTTGTCGATGGTATTACTGGTCAGTTGTTCCAGCAGTTTGCGTTTACCTTAGCGGGGACTGTGATTATTTCTGGTGTGGTGGCATTAACGTTATCGCCGATGATGTGCAGTAAAATGATGAATCATCACCCCGCGGGTCGATTTGAAACGTGGATTAATAATAAGTTAACTCATTTAGCGATGGTTTATCAGCGCGTATTAGCCTCAACTATCGATTATCGTAAAATGACATTAGTGTTGATGGTGATTATTTTAGTCAGCAGTTATTGGCCATTTATGCAGACACCATCAGAAATGTTACCTGCAGAAGATTCCGGGCAAATCTTTTTGTTTCAGCCTTTAGTGGGCAGCAGTGACGATGCTACTGAGCAACGAATGATCAACAATATGAATAAGCAGTTGCGTCAGATCCCTGATATTGCGCATGTGGCTATTTTGACCAGTAGTGATTTTATTCGTGGTTTTGTAACGTTAATACCATGGGATCAACGTCAGCTATCAGCACAGGCGATCAGTGAAAAGATCGATGCGCGTTTAAAAGTAGGTGGTAATACGGTGTTTACTGGTGTGATCCCCGCCATTGAAACGGGAGGTGGGCGACATGGTAATAGTAATGGCATTGATATTAATGTTAGCAGCAGTGCTGATGAAAAAACGTTATCCCAACAGATGACAGTGCTTGCTCATAAGATTCAGCAGTCGCCGTTATTTGTTCATGCAAGAAGTGGATTAAAATTCGATCAAAATCAGTTTAAGATCCAGATCAACCGTGTGCTGGCATCTCAATATGGTGTGTCGCTGTATAATATTCAGCAAGTGTTAAAATTAGCCATGAGTGGTAAGACATTCAATAATGATATGAGCTATCAAGGTGCTAATTATCCTCTCCATTTACAATTAGCGTCGGCTTATACTTTAACACCGAATGCACTCTTACAACTTAGGATCAGTAATAATAATGGTACCTTAGTGCCATTATCTGAGTTGATTAGTATTAATAATCAATTAGGGCCACACGCGCTTAATCAATATGATCGTGCGACATCGGCGTCATTATCGATTCGATTGGCTGATGGTGTCAGCATGGGGCAGGGGATCAATGCGTTAAATAAAATGTTACCAACGCTTCTGCCGACCAATGCGCGTTATAGCTATGTTGACAGCGCCAAACAATATTTAGATGCCAATCAACAAATGCTATTCGTCTTTATTGCAGCATTAGTGTTTATTTACATGGTATTAAGTGCACAGTTTGAAAGTGTGGTAGATGCATTAGTGGTGATGTTGTCATTACCTATCACTATATCTGTCGCTTTGTGGGCTTTATATTTTAGTGATTACAGCTTAAATGTGTATTCACAAATTGGTTTAATTACTTTAATTGGATTGATTTGTAAGCACGGTATTTTGATCACTGAGTTTGCTAATGAATTACAAGCTCAAGGTTATTTGCCTCGCGCTGCAATTTTAGAAGCAACTAAAACGCGCTTAAGGCCGATATTAATGACCTCATTAACTATGATTTTGGGCACATTGCCGCTGTTATGCGAAGCTGGGCCAGGAGCAAATGCAATGGGATCGTTAGGAATAATTATTATCGCAGGTATGGCACTCGGTATTGTCGATCCTTTATTTGTAGTGCCAAGTATGTATGTCATGGTGCAAAAATTAAAACGTTCCAAACCGATACCGTCATAACGAAGTAACTCGCTTATTATCACGATAGATTATTTGTCGTGATGAACGCGGCTTTATTGTTACTATTGGTACAAATGTTAATACTATCATTGTGTGAAAAACCAACTAAACTTTAAGCATAAATATGTGTGTTGTTAGTTAATTTGTTCATCGTGATTAGCCAATACGACGTAACGGGCAAATGTGTGGTGTTAATGACGGTTTAATGCTTGGTGAAAAAATAGATGTTGATGCAAATTAACGTTTTTATATTGCTAGACAAATAGTTACAATCTGCTGATTGAAAATCAATCTAGCAGTGCTTTATTTTTGTTGTTGAAAACGGCAGAATGAGCATACATTTGAGCTCTGTCTCCTATTTGAACTAATTTTTGATAAAATATATAGCAGTTTATCGAGTAGGTGGTAAGGTCTCACCGCATTCCGAATTCTTAAAGTAAAAGGTTACAAATATGTCTGATGTACCAGAGTCTGTTGCAAACGTTGCCGCTGTCGCTCAGCCTGTTGCTGAATCTTCAGGTTCTATCTGGGGTTATGTTGCAGCTGGTAGTGTAGCGTTATTGGTGCTAGCGGGTATCTTCGCTTATCGTAAAATTAATCAACCAGCATTTGTTATTAATCAGGTTCGTAAGAAAAACCTTAAAGAAATGAAAAAACAGGGTACTGAAAACTCTGAATTTATGGTTGATATGGATCGTTTACTTGATTCAATTTTACGTTACACAACTGAAAATAAAAAGAAAGGCTCTGATGTCGTCACATTGCTTAAGCCATTGAACGATAAAGAGCGTATTAAAACGCCACGTGATATGTACCAATCAATGATCTTCATTGCTAATGATGTTAATGATACAGCGCTTGCTAAGGATCTGAAAAATAAATCAAAGCAAGTAAAATCAAGTTCAGCATTGATGGCTGGTTTGCTAAAGCGTGCGGGCATTAACTAATTTATTTTTAAGATAAAATAGATATTATAAAGGGCTGATTAATTCAGCCTTTTTTTATGGCTGTTGATTATTATTTTGATGATGGTGATTGCAGTTTTTTCTCAAAATCATGACGCACAATATCAAGTGCGGATAAAACGATTTGTGGATCTATATCGTTATCTTCTAATAGGCAGATTAAATCAACTGCAAGTTTAATTTCTGCTGGTGCATTGTCTAATGATGTTGGTGCATTACTCATTAATGGATCTCTTTGGTTTGGTGTTGAGAATAGAGAAGATTAGCCTTTTCTCTCACGGCGATTAATCTCATTTTCGAGTGTTATTAATGCTGCTTGGCAACGGCTTATACGGCCTTCTAAGGCAAGGATCTCTTTTTGAGCTTGTTGCTGTTCAAGCTGAGAACCACAACGGTTGAGTAACGATTCTTTATCTCGAAGCATAGCTTTTAAACGGCGTTCCCAATCTCTATGCTTATTAAGATCTTGGTATACGTCATTGATCGAACGTTGCCATTTAGCGGCTTGCTGTGGTTCATTTTTACGAATATGTTGGGTTGCGAGTTCACGTTGAATGGCATTTATTTGAGCGATAAGTTTCTCACACATATGCTGGGTACGTTCAGGCAATAATTTACCCGCTTGTTGTTCTTTTTGTAGTGTTGCCAGTTCTTGTGTAATTTCAACAACGCAAGGTGTGAGTAATTTACTTCGATGACGAAATAATTGTTGATCAAATAATGGCCGCTGCGCTTCACCGCGAAGACGATCGGCTTCTTCTGCTTGATGTTGTAGTTGTTCAATAAGCGTTTGTAATCGAGAAAGATCAATCATTGTTATACCTATAAACGGGTATGTTTAAAACCACGCTTGCCACGCTAATTTAGCAGCAAGAATAAACACGACCGTAATAAAAACGGGACGAATAAATTTAGCGCCAAAATGAATGGCCGAATGAGCCCCTAAATATGCACCTATCATTAAACATACGCCCATAATTAAACCTAGCGCAATATTCACATGACCCAAGATAATGAACGTAATAAGTGAAGTTATATTACTGGTGACATTCATGGCTTTTGCGAGTCCACAAGCGCGTAGCATATCTAATCGATATAAGACCAAACTTGATACCGTCCAAAATGCGCCAGTTCCGGGGCCTGCTAAACCATCATAAAAACCTAAGCTCGATCCTTGTAGCCACTGTTTACGTTTAAAGGTTTTGGTTACCTCTGGTAATTGTGTTTGATCAGGATTTGGGTGTGGATGCCATAAGCTATAAATAGCGACCGCAAAAATCACTAAAGGTAGGATTTTTTCTAGCCATGCACCACTGATGAGATTCACTGTCAGCGTACCAATAATTGCGCCGATAAAAGTTGCAACAAAGGACGCCTTCCAAAATTGTGGATTAAATAATTGTTTCTTGTAATACGTCCATGCCGCCGTTGAGGAAGCAAAGCTTGCTGCCAGTTTATTGGTACCAAGTGCGATATGGGGGGGAAGACCAAGGGACAATAGAGCAGGAACGGTAAGCATGCCGCCACCGCCTGCTACTGCATCAATAAATCCTGCTGCTAATGCAACTACGCCAAGTATCGCTAATGTACCTGGTTCAATCATATCAATCATTTAAATGCTTTTTATTATGGCTAAGATGATTAGTTGTATTCAATTACGCGCTTAAATGGAGGCAAAGAATCAAGTAATGCCTTTCCATAACGACGATTAATAATACGACGATCTAAAATAACCACTCTACCAGAATCGCGTTCTTTTCGCAGCAGGCGACCTACTGATTGAATTAACTTTTTACTCGCTTCTGGAACAGAAATTTGTAAGAAAGGGTTACCGCCTTTACTTTCAATGTATTCTGCATGTGCTTCTTCTACTGGTGATGTTGGTACGGCAAATGGAATTTTAGTTATAATTAGGTTTTCTAATAAATCCCCAGGTAAATCAAGACCTTCAGAGAAGCTTCCAGTGCCAAATAAAATGCTAGGGATGCCATTTTTACAATTGTCTTTATGTTTTTTTAGCGTTTCGTTACGTGATTCTTCACCTTGAACCAGTAATTGCCACTTGTTTTTCTTGGTTAATGGTCGCAAGGCATCGGCGACTTTGTTCATTTGCCAGTAAGATGAAAATAATACTAAGCTTGCGGTTTCACCTTCAAGGTATTCAGGCAATACTTCTATCAGTAGATCGGTAAATTGTTCTGCTTGTGGCTCAAGTTTTAGCGCTGGAATAACTAACCGAGCGTTGTTTTGATAATCAAACGGTGATGCAAGTGCAAGAAAACGCGTGCCTTCTGCTTCTGCATCAGAGATTCCCGCTTGACGACAAAAGAAGCTAAATTGATTTAATGCACGTAATGTTGCCGACACCAAAATAGCGCCCGCAGCACGGCTCCATAACAGTTGATCAAGACGATAGCCGACTTCTAATGGTGATACTTCAATGATGTAATCATTCTCACGTTCAGGACTTTTTTCTATCCAACGTGCAAGTGGTGCGCCTTTTTTATGGTTGGGTTGTGCCATTAAAGACCAAACTTTTTCTAAATTTTCAAGGCGTTGAAGGTAAAAACCGATCTCAGTAAGTGCTTGCTCACCTAAACGTGGAATAATGACATTTTCCTTGGTACGTTCAGCGATAAGATCTTGAATTTTACCTAATGATTGTAATGCTTTCTTACTGGCATCTTTACAACCTTTTGCTTCTTCTTCGAGCCATGCGGGTAATTCACCATGCTCAAAGCGATAGACACCATCTTTATTGAATTTGCTTGAATCAATAGTGTTGGCGATTTGATTTAAAGTCGGTACTAAATGCTGCACGCTGTCTTGAATTGCGTTTTGGAATCGGTTTGCTTTTTGGTAGTCGGCCAGCTCAGCAAATTTAGCCACAATTTGATTGAGTTTTTCAAGCCATGTAGCAGCCCCTTTGAGGCTGGATGCGGCAGATGAAAAGTCACGCGCGACTTGTGGTAAATGGTGTGCTTCATCAATCACATAAATGGTCTGTTCCGGCTCAGGTAAAATCACACCACCGCCTAATTCAATATCAGCCATTAATAAGGCATGGTTTGCCACAATAACATCTGCTTTATCTAGATGTTCTCGTGCTTTAGCAAAAGGGCAGCTACGGTGTTTAGGCATTCCTGCATGGCAGCTGTGTTTATCCGCCATAATTTGTTGCCATACTTTGTCTGGAATCGTTGTCGGCCAGCTATCACGATCACCATCCCATTTGTTTTGTTCAGTAGCTTTTAGCATCCGTTTAAGTAAATCAAGATCGGATTTTTTTGGTTTTTCTTCCCACATTCCCAGTTGTAATTCGCTATCGGTTGAACAACTTGCTTCTAATTTGTGGTTACAACAATAGCGTTGACGTCCTTTGGCAAGAATAAAGCTAAATTCTCGTGGGAAAATTTGATTAAACAACGGTAAATCTTTGGTAATTAATTGCTCTTGAAGGGCGACGGTTGCCGTTGAAATCAACAGTTTTTTATTATTGAACAATGCAAAAGGGATCCCGCCAATTAAATAGGCCAGAGATTTACCAATACCCGTCCCTGCTTCTGCAACGAGAACTCGATTCTTTTTATGGTATTCACCTGCGAGTGTTTTCGCTATTTCTGCAACTAAATAGTTTTGTGCACGACGAGGAATAAAGTTATCGAGTTGATGACCAAGGTTGATGTAACACTGTTTGATGTCGCTTTTTATGGTGTTGTGCAGCATGGTTGAAACTTCATAAGGGCCGGGAAAAGCATTATAGCATGAAGCACTAAATGTGAGCGGTAACAAAAATTACGCTATTTATATTTTAAAGTGAGGCATCGCTCACGATTTTTTATTTCTATTACATTTGCGTTATAGGCACTTTCTGCTAGTAAATTTAAATGCTGCTCATTTGAATTTAGCACAGTGTTTTATGCTGTTTTTTTTGTGTTTTTAGGTTGATTAGTTATGTAAAACACCGCTGTTCATAGGTATTAATTTAATGTTAATTGCATTTTTTTACTTATTTCTTTGTGATTAATATCGAATCTATTTTTCGTAACTATTTGTTTTTGTGATGTGTTTTATGTTTTTTTATATTTAATTTAGATTATTTGACAAAAATATTGAACTTCTGTCAGGATGTGAGCCATAAATTACTTCCTTTGTGTTTTAGTGTTTTGTTTTAAAAATAGAACTCATGACAGGGGAATATAAGGACAGGGAATCTCAGGACTGAGATTTACAACAATAAGAAAGGCAGTGGACATATCATGAAAAAAACTCTATTAGCGCTAGCAGTTCTAACTGCAGCTGGTTCTGCGAATGCTGGCATCAACCTTTACGATGCAAATGGCGTTAAAGTTGATCTTTCTGGCGCAGCTGAAGTACAATTCTGGAAAGATTATGCACCACAAAATGATGCTAAATTCCGTATTGATGATGCAGATCTTGCGTTAACAACAAGCATTAAAATTTCAGAGCAGTTAACAACTGTAGCTGGTATGGCTTTTGAATTCGAAGATGGCGATGTAACGAGTGATGAGTTATGGGCAGGTTTCTCTGGTAACTTCGGTACGTTAACATTTGGTCGTCAATACTTAGTATCTGATGATTCAGGTATTGGTAAAGATTATGAGTTAGGTTCTGAAGGCATTGACTTCGTACAAACAAATGGTAACAACGTAGTTAAGTATGTTTATGATAACGGTACTTTCTACTTTGGTGCTTCTCATGATATGAAAGACAATGGTCTAATTTCTGACGGTAGTGGTGATATCTCTCGTGATGTTAATACTTACGTAACTGATGCGCGTATTGGTTACCGCGTTGGTGGTCTTGACGCACGTGTTTACTACTATACTGCTGACAATATTCCTGGAACAACATTTAAACCAGCTGGTGTTATTGATGTTGAGGGTTACAACCTAGAAGCTGAATATGCATTTGGTCAATTTGGTTTAGCCGCATCTTTCGGTCAACTTGAATATAAAAATGCATTAGGCGTAGATAAGTTACGTGGAAATGTTTACCAAATTGCTGCTGATTACACGATGGATAAAACAACGTTTGCTATTGGTTACAACAATTATGATCGTCGTGATCAGAAAGGCGATACTTACGCAGTATATGCTAACGTAACTCAAAAAATGCATAACAATGTTAACGTATACGGTGAAATCGGTACAACTGACGCTAAGTTCCTAGAAAATGGTGAATCACGTAGCTCTGATTTCGGCTACGTAGCTGGTATTGAAGTAACATTCTAATCTGTTTATAAGAATCGTTATATAAAGCCGCCTCCTTGGCGGCTTTTTGCTACTTTTTGTTTTGTTAAGCAGAGGGTGGTTATTGTTATCGCGCTGACAACAGATAGTAGTGATAACAATAATCAGCCAATAAAAATATTAAGGATTAATACATGAAAAAAAATCTATGGCTATTAATGGCATTGTTTTCAGTAACGGCACAAGCTGCAACATTGACGGTGGCGGATAAAGTGAAGTTATTAGCCGTTGATGGTAAAGAAGTGAAAGGTCAAGGCTGGAGTGAGGTTGATAGCGTTGAGTTAACTGACGGTAAACACCAAGTTGTAGTTCGTTTTGATGGTGACGTTAAACGTGGTTCAAAAACAACAATTTATACAACTCGTCCTTATTTGTTTGATATTGATTTAGCGGATCAGAATGCTGAAATAATATTGCCTCGACTAACAACTGAATCACAAGCAAAAGCTTTTTTTGAACGTGGTGCAACATGGCAATTAGCCCTTGAAAATGGTGTAACAAAGCCATTGGTTGGGGTTGAGTTGCAAGGTGATGGTTTTGCCGCATACAGTGATATTGAAGCGGTTATTGCTGCTTATAATCGCGATAATGGCATTGTGATTGAACAGGGTAATGCTGTTGATTTACAACAAGTTTCAGTGAATGTTGATAATGAAACGGGGAAAGTTGAAATCACAGGCGATGCATTAATACAGCTTAAGATGTGGTACACCAAAGCGTCTAAAGAAGATAAAAAAGCGTTTAAAATTTGGATGGCCGAAAAAGATTTTAATTAGTCGTTACGCAGAAATTACAGTGTAGTGATGTAATGATTTTGTGATTTAAAAGTAAAAGGCAGCTTATGTTGCCTTTTACTTATTCGTAATAACAATATGACTTTTAGTGATAGTTAATCGTGATGATAACGACTATGTTCACGGCATGATTTGCATCGAGGCTGGGCTGGATCTTGTTCGAGATCGCTGTATTCAATCTCTTCTTCACAATCAGCACATAAGCCATACATTCCTAATTTAAATGAGCATACTGCAGCATCTACTTTTTCTAATCGTATTGCCATATCAAAAAGATTAGGAATAAAGGACGATTTAGCCATTACGATAAGATCATTGAGATCGGTATTATCTATTGTGTCGGCATTATTATTTAAATGATTGATTAGCATTTCATTTTTTAATTTTTCTGCTAGCGATGAGTATTCAGTTTCTAACGGATACTGAAAATTTTTATAATTCATATCGGTGATAGCCATAGTGATGATATTCAATAGGAAAGCTAGTGATTAATAATATTAGCTATGCTTTGATTGGGTGTTGTTATACTGCGATTAAATAAGTATCTAATGCAGTATCTCTATGTTTATTAGTCTAATCGAGATTCAATATACTGTTGTGATTTGAATCAATTCTTTAAACGAATTTAATAAATATTGTTTAATTTACTGCGAGATATAACGCTTACTAATGAATGATGCGGTATATTAACAATTAAAACTAATTATCGTTACACGCAGTAAATTACCTAATAGGAAAAATATTAGGGTTGTTTAATAGGTTGATTGAGGTAATAAAAGCTTGAACGAAGGAAAAAAGGTGAATAGTCGAGTGGTACGCTATATTTTAGTCGCTATTGGCTGGATTGCCGTCGTCTTAGGTGTCATGGGGATTTTTTTACCCTTATTACCTACAACGCCGTTTTTATTGTTAGCTAGCGCATGTTTTATGCGGGGCTCGCCTAAGTTAAATCATTGGCTTCATCAACACCCACAACTGGGACCTATTTTAGTTAATTGGCATCAGCATGGAGCCGTGACATCGGTTGTGAAACGGCGGGGATTGATCATGATCGTGCTCAGTTTTACTTTCTCTATTATTATGGTGCCATTATGGTGGCATAAGGGGATGTTACTGACGGGATGTGTGGTTTTATTGTACTGTTTTAATCGCTTACCCATTGTTGATATTCAACCTGATTCTGTGTCAGTTGCCGAACTCGACGAAAACTCATAAAATGCTCGATTGTCACATAAAAATACGGCTGTTATTAACGGCTCTATTTTTATGCTTTGTCTGCAACTAGCAGGCTTTAACTTAAGATTACTCTGTTTGCCGTCAGAGTAAGTACGGAAAGAATGATGAATCAAGAAACATTAAATTTAATTACCAATAGCATTAAATCAATTCAAGATTATCCTAAGCCAGGTATTCTTTTTCGTGACGTAACAAGCCTAATGGAAGTACCTGAAGCGTATCGCGCTACGATTGCGATTTTAGCTGAAAAGTATCAAGATCAAGGCATCACTAAGATTATTGGTACAGAAGCTCGTGGTTTCTTATTTGGTGCACCTTTAGCTCTAGCACTTGGGGTTGCATTTGTACCTGTACGTAAGCCGGGTAAATTACCGCGTGAAGTGATCGCTGAAAGTTATGAACTTGAGTATGGCAAAGACACGCTAGAAATTCATAAAGATGCGATTGTTGCGGGTGACAAAGTGCTACTTGTTGATGATTTATTGGCGACGGGCGGCACAATTGAAGCAACCACTAACTTAGTACGCCGTTTAGGCGGTGATGTTAAGGATGCGGCATTTGTTATCAACTTACCTGATATCGGCGGTGAAGCGCGTCTACAAGGCTTGGGTCTTGACGTTTACTCTATTTGTGATTTTCCTGGTCACTAATTAATACGCTATAGCTTAAGCATATTTCCTATTAAGGTGATAGTTGGCTAATCATTGGGCGCTTACTCTAGCGCCCTCTCGCTCACTAAACAGCACTATGCTAGCATTGATGCTGATTTCAATGTTTTACATACCTCATTACTATTTCGTTTATTTTCTTTGTTTTATAATGATCGATATCGGTTACTATCATTATAGCTATGATGGCGAGAATAAAAGAAAGAGTGGCGAGTTTCGTTACACCAGATGCAGTCCAGATTGATTAAGGTTATTTATAAATGAGTTATCAGGTTCTGGCCCGAAAATGGCGTCCCTACCAGTTTGCTGATGTGGTTGGACAATCACACGTATTAACTGCACTAGGTAATGCCTTAGAGCAAAATCGGCTTCACCATGCTTATCTTTTTAGTGGTACGCGTGGAGTAGGTAAAACGACGATTGCACGTATTTTTGCTAAAGGGTTAAATTGTGAGCAAGGCATCACAGCTACGCCTTGTGGTAAATGTACAACCTGTCGTGAAATTGATGAAGGACGGTTTGTTGATCTGCTAGAAATTGATGCTGCATCACGCACTAAAGTTGAAGATACACGTGAATTGTTGGATAACGTGCAGTATAAACCTGCACGTGGTCGCTTTAAAGTTTATCTGATTGACGAAGTGCACATGCTTTCACGTCATAGTTTTAATGCATTATTGAAAACATTAGAAGAGCCACCAGAATATGTGAAATTCATTCTGGCGACGACTGATCCGCAAAAATTACCAGTAACGATTTTATCGCGTTGCTTACAGTTTCATTTAAAACATCTTGATCACCAACAAATCCATGCCCAACTCGATAAAGTCCTAACGGAAGAGAAAGTCGAGTATGAAGCGCGTGCATTAGCGTTGCTAGCTCGTGCAGCTGAAGGCAGTATGCGTGATGCATTAAGTTTAACAGACCAAGCGATTGCATTGGGTAATGGTAATGTTAGTGCTGAAACTGTTGCGACAATGCTAGGTACATTAGATACCGATCAAGCGTTGTCATTACTTGAAGCGGTGGCAACAGCTGATGCTAATACTGCAATGGCAAGTTTGCAGCAGTTAGCCTCGATCGGTATTGAGTGGGACAGTTTATTACGTGAATTATCGGCACAATTGCACCGAGTGGCAATGTTCCAAGCATTACCAGCAAGTTTAGATGATAGCTTACCTGATGCTGAGCGAATTAATTTATTGAGCCAATTGATGACACCACAAGATGTACAATTGTGTTATCAAATTTGCTTACAAGGGCGTCAAGATCTGTCGTTTGCACCCGATGGCCGTACTGGCTTAGAAATGGTGTTATTGCGTATGCTTGCTTTCCGTCCTGTTAGTGGTGGCAGTATTACGCCTCAGGCGATTGTGGTGCCGAGTAGTCAGCCTGCACCGTTAGTGGCACCCGCGACCAGCGGTGTCTCGCGAGTACAAGCATTAAAAGCACAAATGCAAACACCGGCAACGAATAATATTCAATCAATGGTAGCACCTGTTGTCGCACCTCAGTCGGCAGCACCGATGGCTCCAGCACCAATGCCTGACGTTATTGTTGCGCCTGCGCCACAGGAACAATCATCAGTGCCACAGCCACCACAACCGGTGACGCAACCATCAATAGATGCTGCGCCTGTTCGACCATCGGCAGCATCAGGGTTATTAGCCGCGCGTAATCAATTACGTAGTCAGACCAAACGTGGCCAAGACGGACAAACAACGAGCACGTCGCCAAAAAAGGATCTAACGACGCCAGCTAAAAAAGTCGCAACTTCAGTGATGGATCGGATTGCGAGTAAGCAAACCTCGATGCCAACAATGAAATCCCATGCGATGCCGGCGTCGACAGTGGCGAATAATGCGACTGAAGACGATGAATATCGTTGGAAACCGATGGCAAAGCCAGCGTTAGAGGCCGATGTTAAGCCTGAGTTAACCCCACGAGTATTGAAGCGCGCTTTAGAACATGAAAAAACGCCTGAGATGGCGAAATTACTTGTCAATGAAGCTGCAAATCAGGATAGTTGGTCACAGTTAGTCACTCAGCTTGATGTGCCAAAATTAATTCAGCAATTAGCATTGAATTCGGCTTTTGAACGTGTGGATGATCACATTACATTGTATTTACGTTCAGCTCAGAAACATTTGCAAGCTGATCGAGCGACGGCACAATTAAACAGTGCCTTGAGTGAGGTGTTACAAGCACCTGTACAATTGTCGATTGTTTTAGGCGAGCAAGGTCAGACACCGCTTGAATTACGCGAAAGTTTGTACCAACAAAAATTGCTACAAGCGCGAGACAGTTTAGCTAACGATCCTAATGTTAATTTCATTTGTCAGCGTTTTGCTGCACAACTGGATGAAGAAAGTATTAGACCTGTTTAAAATTTTTAACCAGACCCGATAGAGAGAGAAGAGATATGTTTGGTAAAGGCGGTATGGGCAACATGATGAAGCAAGCGCAGCAAATGCAAGAGCGCATGCAAAAGATGCAAGAAGAAGTTGCTAACATGGAAGTTACTGGTGAATCTGGTGCTGGCCTTGTTAAAGTAACTATCACAGGCAGCCACAGCGTTCGTCGTGTTGAAATTGATGAAAGTCTAATGGAAGATGATAAAGACATGCTTGAAGATTTGATTGCTGCGGCATTCAATGATGCAGCACGTCGTATCGAAGAAACACAAAAAGAAAAAATGGCAGGTGTTACCGGCGGTATGAATTTACCTGCTGGCTTTAAGCTACCGTTTTAATCAATGCGAACCAGTCATTTACTGGAGCATTTGATGGAAGCCTTACGTTGTTTGCCTGGGGTTGGCCCTAAGTCAGCACAACGGATGGCTTTTAATTTGCTACAACGAAATCGTCAAGGTGGCTTACAACTCGCTGATGCGTTAAATCAAGCCATGACTGAGATTGGTCATTGTCGTGATTGTCGTACGTTTACCGAAGATGATGTTTGTGCAATTTGTGATAACCCTCGGCGTAAAGAGAACGGTATTATTTGTGTGGTCGAAAGCCCTGCAGATATTGTAGCAGTAGAAGCAACCGGTCAATTTTCAGGACGTTATTTTGTATTAATGGGCCATTTATCACCACTTGATGGTATTGGTCCTGCTGATATTGGTCTTGATACGCTAGAGTTTCGTTTACAAAAAGAAGCAATTAATGAATTAATTTTAGCTACCAACCCAACGGTTGAAGGCGAGGCAACTGCCCATTATATTGCTGAACTTTGTCATGAATATAATGTACCTGCGAGCCGAATTGCTCACGGTGTACCCGTTGGTGGCGAGTTAGAATTGGTTGATGGCACCACGCTATCACACTCTCTTGCTGGACGGCAGCGATTGTAGCCATGGTTATTATTGCAATAAAAAAACCGCGTTCTTTGAGCGCGGTTTTTTATTTACTGCTATTTATATAGTCTTAAGCGTTAAGGGATTATTTTGTTGAATACAACACCTTAGAGCCATGAGTGAGACTAGTCAGTAATAAGGTATGCTCGTTGATAGTGTCAATGCGCCGACTTTCTTGAGCATTCATCCTAAAGATATCTCTAATAATATTTAGCTGTTTACTATCAAAATCATGGTTTGAACCTGATGTGATATCTTTAAATTCTAATGGTTCTGTTAATAAATAGCCGCCACTGACATCCCATCGACCTGACTCTGAAATATGGATCGTTAGGGGTTGTGGTTCATCACTGTGTAACTCAAGAATCGTGATTCGAGAATAAGTATGGTTAGGTAAAAATACCATATTACTGCTTTGTTTTACTTTGCGTAATTCTTGCAGTGACGATTGTGGTAATGATTCTATTTGACTAATCGTCGTGCTTTGCCATTCACGCGACATCAACAACTGTTGTTGCTTGTAGTCTGTTGAATAATAAACCCATGAACACAGAGTAATTGAGCTAATTAAAATCAAAAAAGGCCAGTATTTGTGTAAAAGACGGGTTATTTGGTTAGAAGCCGTTAGCGACATAAATTTGAGTTATCCTTACCGCTCGTGAGTAAACGCAGTGTGACATTTTCTGCAGGCTGCTTACTACTATGTAAATAGTTTAAATACAATTGGTTATTTTGACCGCCAGTCACAATAACTTCCGACGGTTTCATCTCTGGATTATTGTGATATTGAATGTAACTGTTTACACAAGTTCGGATTAAATCCTGCCACTGTTTGATTTCAGTGTTATTTTTAGACGCATAAATAGTTACCCCATCAACATCAAATAAAGGTGTAAAAGCAACAGATTTTGGTGGCATGCTGAGGTTAACAATAATTGGCAATACAAACGCAATCGCTAATGCTAACCAACCTTTCCACGAGATCAATGTCGACTTATTTTCCTCTGATACTTTATCCTGAGGATAATGTGCAGTTGTAGGTGTATAGCTATACGCTTCTTTACGTGGTGAAGAAAGTATCGGTTCAAATTCTGGTGGTGTAGAAAGTACCGCTGGTTCATCAGTCTTTGTTTCGGGTTCTAATAACTGTTTTTGACAGATGTAACCCTCCACAGAAGCAATCATTTGATAGCCACGTTTAGGCACTGTTTTTACAAATTCAGGTGATTTTGTTGAGTCTTTTAATGCCTTACGCAAGGTCGAAATCGCTTGCGTTAGGCTCGAATCATCGACTTCAAACCCTTGTTCACGCCATACATAATCATGAATTCGTTGGCGAGTAATAATTAGGCTAGGATCTTCAATGAGCAAACTTAAAGCTCGACTTTCATTGCTACCAAGTCGAGTTAATTCATTATTATCACATTTATCTATTAAGCTGTTATCATTAGGATCGAAAATAAAACGATTTCCAATCAAATACTTAGTTGCATTTGCCGTCATTGGTTTAGCCTTGCCAAGGGTTTTATATAAATAGTATTTTATATGTTTTTTCTGAATACTATCTGAATCTAAAAATATAAAACCGTTACTCAAAAAATATAAAAATAAAAAACATGTTATTTTAGGTTGAAATCATACAGTTTGACCATATTTATCTTTATATACTACTCATAAATTTTTTGGAGTCGAAATGAGCGAGCAAACAGTTGATAATCAAAAGGAAACACGTGGCTTCCAGTCGGAAGTAAAACAACTACTGCATTTAATGATTCATTCTCTTTACTCTAATAAAGAGATTTTTTTACGTGAATTGATTTCCAATGCATCTGATGCTGCTGATAAATTACGTTTTAAGGCCTTGTCTCAAACAGCGCTTTACGGTAACGATGCTGATTTATGTGTAAAGCTATCAGTTAACAAAGATGCGGGTACATTAACCATTAGTGATAATGGTATTGGTATGACGCGTGAACAAGCGATTGAGCATTTAGGGACTATTGCTAAATCAGGTACTAAAGAATTTTTTGCTCAACTAAATGAAGATGAAACCAAAGATTCACAACTGATTGGTCAGTTTGGTGTTGGTTTCTATTCAGCATTTATTGTTGCTGATAATGTTACAGTCAATACTCGTAGTGCTGAAGTGAATGCCGAAGAAGGCGTAAGCTGGACATCAGCAGGTGAAGGTGATTACAGCATCGAAACCATCACTAAAACGACCCGTGGTACTGATATCATTTTACATTTGCGTGCTGATGAACAAGAGTTTTTAGAAGAGCACCGCTTACGTGAGATCGTTGGTAAATATTCTGATCACATTGGTATTCCTGTCTTTATTCAAACAGAAGAACAAGATGAAGAAGGCAAGGTTACTGGAACAAAATGGGATCAAATTAACAAAGCGCAGGCACTGTGGACGCGTAATAAGTCTGATATCAGCGATGAAGAGTACAAAGAGTTTTACAACCACGTCGCCCATGATTATGCCGAGCCATTAGCATGGAGTCATAACCGTGTTGAAGGTAAGCAAGATTACACTAGCTTATTATACATTCCATCAAAAGCACCGTGGGATCTTAATAACCGCGATGGCCAACACGGTCTTAAATTGTATGTGCAACGTGTGTTCGTTATGGATGATGCTCAGCAGTTCATGCCAACGTACTTACGTTTTGTGCGCGGCTTAATTGATTCAAATGATTTACCTCTAAACGTATCTCGTGAAATTTTACAAGACAACAAAGTAACTCAAGCACTACGTAAAGCGTGTACTAAACGTGTGTTACAAATGCTTGAGCGCATGGCGAAAAATGAGCCAGAGCAATACCAGTCATTCTGGAAAGAATTTGGTCAGGTGCTAAAAGAAGGCTTAGCTGAAGATTTTAGCAACCGCGATAAGATTGCAACGTTGTTACGTTTCTCATCAACAGAGAATGATACAGCAGAGCAGACGGTTTCATTAGCTGATTATCTTGGCCGCATGAAAGACGGTCAGGATAAAATTTATTACTTAACTGCAGATAACTTCAATGCGGCGAAACACAGCCCACACCTTGAGCAGTTCCGTGCGAAAGGCTTAGAAGTTATTTTGATGTACGATCGTATTGATGAATACCTAATGGGTCACTTACCTGAGTTTGAAGGTAAGAAATTCCAAGCGATCACAAAATCTGATCTTGATCTATCTTCATTTGATAATGCAGAAGAAAAAGAAAAGCAAAAAGAAACAGAAAAAGAATTCACATCAGTAACTGAGCGTACCAAAACATACCTTGGTGAGCGGGTTAAAGAAGTACGTCCAACATTTAAACTGCATGATACGCCAGCGGTAATGGTGACAGATGAAAATGAAATGGGCACGCAAATGGCGAAATTGCTTGCAGCAGCAGGTCATGAAGCACCAGAAGTGCAGTACATCTTTGAGTTAAATCCAGAGCATAGCTTAGTGAAGCAAATGGCGGATGAAGCTGACGAAGAAGTCTTTGGCCGTTGGGTTGAGTTCTTGTTTGGTGAAGCAATGCTTGCTGAGCGTGGCACAATGGACGATCCTTCACAGTTCTTAGCTGCCGTAAACAAATTGTTGGTTAAATAATCAATTAACCAATCAAAATCACAGACTATTCTGATAAATCATTCAATCGCAGCTTGGTCACAGTACCAAGCTTGCGACTGAGCGCTAATCAGTGTATTTTCAGTTTTTTGCAAATCTCCACTCTATTTTAAAGGGGAACACAATGCGCATTATCCTTCTGGGTGCTCCAGGTGCAGGTAAAGGTACTCAAGCTCAATTCATCATGGAAAAATTTGGTATTCCTCAAATTTCTACTGGTGATATGTTACGTGCAGCAATCAAAGCGGGCACTGAACTAGGTAAGCAAGCAAAATCAGTGATCGATGCAGGTCAACTTGTATCTGACGATATCATCCTTGGTCTTGTTAAAGAGCGTATCACTGCAGAAGATTGTGCAAAAGGTTTCCTACTTGATGGTTTCCCTCGCACAATTCCTCAAGCTGATGGTCTTAAAGAAAATGGCGTTGTTGTAGATTACGTTATTGAATTTGATGTTGCTGATGATGTGATTGTTGAGCGTATGGCGGGTCGTCGTGCTCACCTTGCTTCAGGTCGTACTTACCATGCTGTTTACAACCCACCAAAGGTTGAAGGTAAAGATGACGTAACAGGTGAAGATCTTGTTATCCGTGAAGATGATAAAGAAGAAACTGTTCGTGCACGTCTAACGGTATACCATAACCAAACTGCACCACTTATCGAGTACTACGGTAAAGAAGCAGCGGCTGGTAACACTAAGTACCTTAAATTCGATGGTACTTTACCTGTTGCTGAAGTAAGCGCACAGCTTGAGAAAGCACTAGCATAAATAACATTGTTGATTAGCTAATATTTATAATAGCTAATAACGATGTAAATAAACGGGCTTACCAATTGGTAATGCTCGTTTTTTTTGGTTTTAATATACGGGTGTTATAAGATGTTATAACAAGATTGAGTATTTTTTGTTGCTGAAATGTATTCGTTTGAGGCTGGAAATAACGTATTTTCAGCGACGGGAATAAATAGAGTAAAGATAAAGGATAAATACCGATGACAATAAATAATAACTATGGGGTATTACTGGTTAATCTTGGTACTCCTGATGCACCAACAACTGCTGGCGTGAAACAGTTTTTAGCTGAATTTTTGCATGATAAGCGAGTCGTGGATATGACGCGTTGGTTATGGTGTCCTATTTTGCATGGCATTATTTTACCAATACGTTCACCTAAAGTGGCTAAATTATATCAATCAGTATGGATGGATGATGGATCACCGTTAATGGTGTATTCTCGTCGTCAGCAACAAGCCCTACAACAAAAGCTTAATGTTCCTGTTGCATTAGGAATGACTTATGGTGAGCCGAGTATTCAATCAGGCTTGCAGCAATTAAAGCAACAAGGGTGCAAACAAATACTTGTGTTGCCGCTATACCCTCAATATTCAGCGACGACAACAGCTGCGGTTTTTGATCGTATTGCTAAAGAGTTGAAAACAGTGCCTGAATTACCCGAATTACGGTTTGTGAACCATTATTATGATCACCCTGATTATATTGCTGCGTTAGCTCAATCTGTTGAAAAAGTTTGGGCAGAGAAAGGACAACCAGATTATTTATTATGTTCTTATCATGGCATTCCCCAACGTTATGCAGATAATGGCGATCCCTATCCAGATCATTGTCATCAAACAACCGTGTTACTTGCTCAGTCGCTTGATATGGCGCGAGAAAAAATGAGCATGAGTTATCAATCTATTTTTGGGCGTGAAGAATGGTTAAAACCGTATACTGAAGCGACGATTCGCTCGTTAGCAGAAAAAGGCATAAAACGGTTGGATGTAATGTGCCCGGCTTTTTCGGTTGATTGCTTAGAAACCTTAGAAGAGATTGCTGAACAATGTAAAGAGGTATTTATTGAGGCAGGTGGCAAAGAGTTTAATTTGATCCCATGCTTAAATGATGATTCTGCTCATATAGCAATGATGGAAAGCTTGGTTAAGCAGCATACACAAGGATGGTAATGCCGATAGCGACAGGAAAATTATTCCCTTGACGATAACGTTTGCGTTATTGTTTATGGCTATTATTCGCAAAACCTATGATAGCTTTTGCTTTTATGTACCAAATTCTGTGATAGAATTCGCAAAATTTACAACTTGACAGCCCATTGACATGAAATTTCCAGGCCAACGAAAATCTAAGCATTATTTTCCCGTACATGCTCGCGATCCACTTCTAAGTCAAACGAAGATAGAGAAGCGTTTAACACGTACTCATGTTGTGGGTATCGATCAAACATTGGTTGATATTGAAGCCTACGTTGATGATGAGTTTCTGGAACGTTATGAGCTAAGTAAAGGGCATTCATTAGTTATTACTGATGAAAAAGCTGAAGCGCTTTACCATGAGCTAAAAGAAAATAATCTTGTGACTCATGAGTTTGCTGGCGGCACAATCGGTAATACTTTACATAACTATTCAGTATTAGCCGATGATAAATCTGTATTATTAGGCGTGATGAGTAAAGACATTGAAATTGGTAGCTATGCGTACCGTTATCTTTGTAATACCTCAAGCCGTATGGATATGAACTATTTACAACCTGTAGATGGTCCTATTGGCCGTTGTTTTGCGCTGATTTCTAAAGATGGTGAGCGTACCTTCGCAATTAACGAAGGTCGAATGAACCAACTGAAGCCTGATAGTATTCCTGAGTGCGTATTTGAAAACGCATCAGCTTTAGTACTGACCGCTTATCTTGTTCGTTGTAAGCCAGGCGACCCAATGCCAGCTGCAACAATGCAAGCAATTGAGTACGCGAAAAAATATGATGTGCCTGTTGTATTAACATTGGGTACTAAATTCGTTATTCAAGATGATCCACAGTGGTGGCGTGATTTCTTACGTGATCATGTTACTGTGGTTGCAATGAACGAAGACGAAGGCGAAGCATTAACTGGCGAGTCAGATCCTCTTGTTGCAGCAGATAAAACTCTTGAGTGGGTTGATCTTGTACTATGTACTGCGGGCCCTGTTGGGTTATACACTGCGGGTTATACTGAAGAGTCAGCAAAACGTGAAACTGCGTTGCCACTATTACCAGGTGATATTGCTGAATTTAACCGTTACGAATTTAGTCGTCCAATGATTAAAGCAACGTGTGAAAACCCAACTAAGGTTTATTCACATATCGCTCCATATATGGGTGGCCCAGAGCGTATTAAAAATACTAACGGTGCTGGTGATGGTGCATTATCTGCGTTATTACATGATATGTCTGCTAACCGTTACCATAAAGAAAACGTGCCAAATTCAAGTAAGCACCAGTATTCTTTCCTAACTTACTCATCATTTTCACAAGTTTGTTTGTACGCAAACCGTGTAAGTTATGAAGTATTAGCCCAGTATTCACCTCGTCTTTCTCGTGGCTTACCTGAGCGTGAAGATAGCCTAGAAGAAGCTTATTGGGAACGTTAATAACACATTGTTATTAATTAAAAAAAACCGCCATTTTTGATGGCGGTTTTTTTATGCGGTAAATTTATTTATTTTTTGTAAGCTTGGTTATGAACCGCGGCAATCGCACGACCTGATGGATCGGCGGCATTTTTAAAGCTCTCATCCCACTCAATTGCTTTGGCACTAGAACAAGCAATAGATGGACCACCAGGAACACATTTAGCTGCGCTTTCTAATGGGAATAGTTCTTCAAAAATTTCACGGTAAACATAGCCTTCTTTTGTTGTTGGCGTGTTATACGGGAAACGGAACGCAGCAGTAGCTAATTGCTGATCGGTGACTTTAGCTGCCGCGACTTCTTTAAGGCTATCAATCCAGCCATAGCCGACACCGTCTGAAAACTGCTCTTTTTGGCGCCATGCAACAGACTCTGGAAGGTAGTGTTCAAAACACTCGCGAACAATGTGTTTTTCCATTTTGCCGTTGCCACACATTTTATCTTGAGGGTTAATGCGCATTGCAACATCAAGGAATTCTTTATCCAAGAACGGTACTCGTGCTTCGATGCCCCATGCCGCCATTGATTTGTTCGCGCGTGCACAGTCAAACATATTAAGCGCTAACAATTTACGCACTGTCTCTTCATGAAATTCTTTTGCGTTAGGCGCTTTATGGAAATATAAATAGCCACCAAAGATTTCATCAGCACCTTCTCCTGAAAGTACCATTTTAATACCCATTGCACGGATCTTACGTGACATCAAATACATAGGGGTTGATGCACGAATCGTGGTGACATCATAGGTTTCAATGTGGTAAATCACATCACGAATAGCATCTAACCCTTCTTGAACGGTATAGGTTAATTCATGGTGAACCGTACCAATTGCATCTGCTACAATTTTCGCTGCTTTTAAATCGGGAGCACCTTCAAGGCCGATAGCAAAGGAGTGCAGTGTTGGCCACCATGCTTGTGACTGCTCATCATCTTCAATACGTTTAGCTGCAAATTTTTTCGTGATAGCAGAAATAACGGATGAATCTAAACCACCTGACAGTAATACCCCATAAGGTACATCTGTCATTAATTGGCGTTTAACGGCACTTTCAAGCGCATCGGTTAATGCTACTTTATCTGTTTTAGCGTCTTTAACGGCATCAAATTCCATCCAGTCACGTTTGTAGTAACGAACAGGTTCGCCTTTTTTACTCCAAAGATAAGTACCTGGAGGAAATTCACTGATTGTTTTACACACAGGGACTAGTGCTTTCATTTCTGATGCAACATAGAAGTTACCATGCTCATCATAGCCTTGATAAAGTGGAATGATGCCAATGTGGTCACGGCCAATAAGGTAAGCATCTTCTTGCTCATCATAAAGAATAAAGGCAAAGATACCGTTGAGGTAATCTAACAGTTCTGGGCCTTTTTCTTTATAAAGCGCTAAAATAATTTCACAATCAGATTCTGTTTGGAAAGGGTAATCAGGTGCAAATTCAGCACGTAGTTCTTTATGGTTATAGATTTCACCATTTACTGCAAGTACATGACTTTTATCTGTGTTGTACAGCGGTTGTTCGCCACTATTAAGGTCAACGATTGCTAAACGCTCATGAACTAGAATAGCATTGTCTGAGGCATAAATACCTGACCAATCAGGGCCGCGGTGGCGCATTTTTTTTGATAGCTCAAGAGCTGTTGTACGAAGTACTGATGAGTCGCTCTTGATGTCAAGGATACCGAATACTGAACACATAATAATACTACTCCAAACGTTTTATTTTTATTATCCATAATTAATGGAAATGTATCATGTAGCTAATAAGTTATCATTATGATAATTGATGTTGATGCCACATCTCTTTTCTCGTTGATTGTTAAAATCACGTATTCGTTAATAAATTACAACCAATTATTGTAATTATATTTAATTAAAGCGCTGGTGGTGAATATTATCTATTTAAAATGGCTTTTTCTGAATATTATCTATTTAACGGTAGTTTTTTAATTAAAAAAATAAACAATGGTGGCGCCATTGTTTATTTTTCATTGCGAAATATCTAACTTTTGAAGCGCAACTTAGGACGTTTTGAGAGGGGATATCTGAGGTTGAAGGTGGTCACAGACATCACGCGCAAAACCGCTACCTGCTTCGCTGTAAATATTAAAGGCAGCATCAATACCTTGCTGATGTAATTGGGTTTCTTCATCACTGTATTTAGCTATAGCCGCTATTTTTCCTTGGAAATGGCGGCTTTTAAGCTGATCTAAAGCGTAAATGTTGGCGGTGCCATTTGGCATCGCTAATAAAATAAGCTCAATGTGATGATTTTTGATAACTCGTTCCCAAAAATCAGGGTCGGTGGCATCACCATGAATGACATTACGCTGTTGCTGGCGATGTAACTCTACTGATTCTTGACGAGTCTCAACCCCAATAATCTGTTGACCATACCGACTTTCTAACTCGTCATAGGCGCCTGAACCGATACGTCCCATGCCTAGAATAAGAATACTGGCATTTCCTAAATCAATCAGTTTGTCATTACAATTTAATCGATCAGGATCAAATTCTTTTAGTCGCTTAGCCGCTTCAGTATAGAGTTTATGACTCATACTGTTCAGTGGTGCAGCGAGCAGAAATGATAAGGAGACGGCGATAGCCATGGCCACTAAAAATGTACCCGGTAATAACCCCATTTTATAGGCGACACCACCCACAATAAGGCCAAATTCACTGTAATTAAATAAGGTTAACGTGGCTAACATTGAGGTTCGTACACGATAGCGACATAAATGGAATACGGCGTAATAAAGAATGCCTTTAAGTGGTAATAGCAGCATTAATACCAGTGCCATTAACATACCATTGACGGTAGGGGATTCTGCGAGACCAATGTTTAAAAAGAAGCATACCAAGAGGAGTTCTTTAAAATTAAACAATGATTTAGCCATCTCTGATGCTTTAGGATGACCAGCCATTAGCATGCCTAATATCAAGGCACCTAAGTCTGGTTTCATCCCGACAATTTCAAATAAACCTGCACCTGCAACCAGTGCAAGTATAACTGCATACAAGACTAATATTTCACCGTGTCCAGCTTTATCGAGGATGCGATATAACAATGGACGTAGTAAAGGCAGGGCAAACAAACCAAGTGCAGTAATATCTGGGATTTTACCGCTGGATATAGTGAGAAAGAGTACTGCAAAAATATCCTGCATAACCAGGATACCAATCGCGACGGTACCATATTTAGCGTTTAATTCTCCTTTGTCTTGTAGCAGTTTGACGGCAAAAACAGTACTAGAAAATGATAATGCAAAGCCAATCAGTACTAATTGACTGAGTGCCATTTCGGCAAACATTGTTAGTCCTAATTGTTTTAGCACTAACAGAAATAGCGTAAACAAGGCGGTAGATAATAGATTGTGTATGGTTGCGCCGCCCCATACTTCTTTGTTAAGTAAAGTTTTTATGTCAAGTTTTAAGCCAATGGTAAATAACAATAATGTCACGCCAAGATCGGCTAACGTTGTCAGTGCTGGTGTCGGTTGAAAACCAAAACTATTAAGCGTAAAGCCAGCGACTAAAAAGCCAACTAAAGGGGGTAATTTACAACGAAGGGCAATAAAACCGGCTAGAAAAGCCGCGCTAATATACAGTAGCTCCATATCTTAGACTACATC
Organism: Photobacterium piscicola; assembly: GCF_046058925.1. Taxonomy (NCBI): domain Bacteria; kingdom Pseudomonadati; phylum Pseudomonadota; class Gammaproteobacteria; order Vibrionales; family Vibrionaceae; genus Photobacterium; species Photobacterium piscicola. The sequence continues at coordinate 2,475,799 of NZ_CP175534.1, read as the reverse complement.
CTTGCAAGTAGTGTGCGGAAATATAATTGGTAACAATAATAGCATTAGGGGGATTAATCATTTGAGATTAATCCCCCTTTTTTGTAATGGTGGTTTGATAAGAACGATAGTTATTCGCTCTTATGAATGGAGATCGTGGTGACTTAATCTTCGAGTAAGCGTTGTAGCAGTACACCATTAAGCATGGCGCGTTTAATCATAGAGAAAGCACCTATGGTCGGTTGGTTATATAACTCTGACGCGACAATCGGCAAATCATGATTAAAAGCAGATAATGATTGGTTTTCCACACAACGACGTATTGCAGGTAATACAATAGCTTGGGCTTGAGTAATATTACCCGCCAGAATAATCTTTTGCGGGTTGAATAAATTAATCGTCATTGCTAAAGCTTTACCAAGATGGTGACCGACTTTCAGTAATGCTTGAATGGCCAGTTCATCACCATTGTTAGCCGCGTCACAAATGGCAGGCATAGTGACCTCTTCCAAGTCTTGTAAACTACTTGGGTAGCCTTGGCTGAGTAGGTTTTTGACATGCATAATGACCGCAGGATCAGAGGCTACCGTTTCTAAGCAGCCAAAATTACCGCATTGGCATTTATCACCTAAAGGATCAATTTGAATGTGACCAATTTCACCGACATTACGGTTTTGGCCGAGGAAGACTTGGCCATTAACGATAATGCCAGCCCCTGTACCGTTATGCATGCTAACTAAGATGGAGTCTTTACAATCACGGCTGGCACCAAAGAAATGCTCTGCCAGTGCTAAGCCTCTAACATCATTACCGACAAAGGTAATAATATTGAATGTTTTTTGTAGAATATGTGCAAGTTCAAAGTCGTGAACGTTAATATTTGGCATGTAAGTAACTGTGCCGGTTTCTGGGTTCACAAGCCCTGGAAGAATAATGCCAAATGCCACTAATTCTTTCATTACATTCTGATTATTATCAATAAATTCTTGAATATATTTGATGAGGCCTTCGGCTAATACATCTTGGTCTGAATATAAAAATGGGTAGGCCGCACCAGTAATATGTTTACCGCTGAGGTCATAAAGGGTTATTTCAATATTGTTGCGGCCAATGCGTACAGCGATAGAGTGAAAGTTCACTGATTCAGTTGTCAGTGAGATAGCTCTTCTACCTCCCGTTGAAGCCTGTTGAGCGACTTCTTTTATTAAGCCACGCTCCAGTAACTGACGGGTGATTTTAGTGACACTTGCAGGCGCGAGGTGACTAATATCAGCGACCTGAATGCGAGATATGGGGCCCTGCAAGTCGATAAGTCGGTATACCGCAGCACTATTTAGCTGCTTGACCAGATCAACATTACCAATTTGTCCGCCTGTCATAATTTAGTTCTGCTCGTAATTAGCGTTAATAATTATCGCCTGAAGATGATTATGATGATGAGTTATCGTTATCGTCTTTATCAAAGCGCTACCTATTATTCGACACGGATTTAATTAATTTTGATGATTATTAGTGTCGAATTGTTTGATGTATTGCATTTTTCAATACATTAATTAACACACTAATATACTTTCTTATGAGTAAAAATAAAGAAATCGTTGTTGATGCTTGCTTGGGCTGTGGCATTGGTCACTAAAATACGAAAAACGAGCTATAGAGAAGGGATATATCGCTAACAAGCGAATTGTAAACCATAACTGTATTGTTAATAGTCACAATTATTCTTTTTTGTGTTTAATTTCAATGAGGAAAGTAAAACGCCGTCAGGGTGGCGGCGTTTATTCAATGTTCGGTGACGATAAACAATAAATGTTATTTCGTACCTAAAAATGACACGGTTCTAGATTAGATGTGTGTCAGGTTTTCAGCTTCTAACTCTTGGAAGTACTTAACTGTTTTCACTTTAAGTTCTTGAGTTGATGGCTCATCACAAATGATCATTGATTTAGGGTGAAGCTGTAGTGCAGATACAGTCCATAGGTGGTTTACACAACCTTCAACAGCGGCTTCAAGTGCTTGTGCCTTGTTGTGACCTGTGATCAGAATCATTACTTCTTCAGAATCTAGTAGTGTACCCACACCAATAGTTAATGAATATTTAGGAACTTGGTTGATATCACCATCAAAGAAACGAGAGTTTGCAATACGAGTTTCGTGCGTAAGCGTTTTGATACGAGTACGAGAAGCGAGTGATGATGCAGGTTCGTTGAATGCGATATGACCGTCGTTACCCACGCCACCCATGAATAAATTGATGCGGCCGTAAGTTTTGATTTTGTCTTCGTAACGTTGACATTCAGCTTCGTGATCTGCGGCATTACCATCAAGTAAGTTGATGTTTTGCTCTTGCATATCAACATGGCTAAAGAAGTTGTTATACATGAAGTTACGGTATGATTCAGGGTGATCAGCCGCCATACCAACATATTCATCCATGTTGAATGTCACGACGTTTTTAAAGCTTACTTCGCCAGCTTGGTATAATTCAATCAAACGCTGGTATGTCGGAAGTGGTGTACCACCTGTAGGTAGACCTAGCACAAATGGACGCTCAGCTGTTGGTTGGAACTTATTAATGCGATCTGCAATGTAGCGAGCAGACCATAAACCAACATCTTTAGCGTTATTAAGCGGGATTAGTCTCACGTTGACACCTCGTTGAAGATAGTTAAAACAGGAAAAATCTTAGCGGCATAGCGCCTTTGTTTCGAATGATAAAATAAGTTTTATGATCGAGCTAGCAAAATCACTCAGTTCTGTCTTCGGTCGGTGATTAAGATCACAAATGATGATGTTTTAATTTGCGGAGCGAAATAAAATTCATAAACTGCAAAGGACAAAAAAGAGATGGCAAAAAAAAGCTATCACTATCGCATCTAAGAAAACCATAGGGGGAACTAAGGGTGAATATTCTTGGATATTTTCAAAAAGTAGGTAAAGCACTAATGGTGCCAGTTGCAGTACTTCCTGCAGCGGCAATTTTAATGGGTATTGGCTATTGGGTTGATCCATCTGGTTGGGGTGCAAACTCAGCAATTGCTGCGTTCCTGATTAAAGCGGGCTCTTCAATTATCGATAACATGTCAGTATTGTTTGCAATTGGTGTTGCATACGGCATGTCAAAAGATAAAGACGGTGCAGCTGCACTAGCTGGTTTCGTTGGTTACACTGTTGTAACTACGTTGCTATCACCAGGATCAGTTGCAATGATCCAAGGTATCGACGCAAGTGCTGTTCCAGCCGCTTTTGCTAAGATTAATAACCAATTTGTTGGTATCTTGGTTGGTATCGTTTCTGCAGAAATCTATAACCGTTACTCTAACGTTGAATTGCATAAAACATTATCATTCTTCAGTGGTAAGCGTTTAATTCCAATTCTAACATCCGTTGCTGGTATCGCTATCGCAGCAGTATTACTGTTCGTATGGCCACTAGTTTACAACGGTCTTGTTAGCTTTGGTGAAAGTATCCAAGGTATGGGTGCAGCAGGTGCTGGTATCTATGCATTCTTTAACCGTCTATTGATTCCTGTTGGTCTTCACCACGCACTGAACTCAGTTTTCTGGTTTGATGTTGCTGGTATTAACGACATTCCTAACTTCTTAAGTGGTCAAGGTGTTCCAGGTGTAACTGGTATGTATCAAGCGGGTTTCTACCCAGTAATGATGTTTGGTCTACCTGGTGCAGCATTAGCGATGTACCACACAGCGAAGCTTAAGAATAAAGAGCGTACAGCTTCATTATTAATTGCTGCTGGTTTTGCATCATTCTTCACTGGTGTTACTGAGCCACTAGAATTTGCATTCATGTTCCTTGCACCACCACTTTATGTTATCCACGCAGCATTAGCAGGTATCTCTGTATATATTGCAGCATCAATGCACTGGATGTCTGGTTTCGGTTTCTCTGCAGGTCTTGTCGACATGGTATTGTCAGCACGTAACCCATTAGCAGTTAACTGGTACATGTTGATTCTTCAAGGTATTGCATTCTTCGGTATTTACTATGGAATCTTCCGCTTTGCGATTATTAAGTTTAATCTTAAAACGCCAGGCCGTGAAGATGACGAAGCAGATGACAAATCATCAGTAAAAGGTTCAACTGAAACTGGTGAGTTAGCTAAGCAATACTTAAAAGCGCTTGGTGGTCACGGTAACCTAGAAAACATTGATGCTTGTATCACTCGTCTACGTCTTACACTAAAAGACAGTAGCCTAGCTGATGAAAAAACATTAAAAGCACTAGGTGCAATGGGTGTGGTTAAACTAGGTTCAAACAACCTACAAGTTATCCTTGGCCCTCTAGCTGAAATCGTTGCTGGCGAAATGAAAAAGATTCCAGCATCAGAAGATCTATCAGCAGTAAAACTTCCATAATTATTTAAATTCTTAAGTAATTAGGCGACACACGAAATACCGCAACACTTTTAATTAGACCGGTCCTGATATTTTAATTGTAAGATATCAAGACCGGCATTTTGAGTACCCAACTTTTGGGCTCTATATAGATTTTCCCTTCATTTTAAGGGATATCGGGAGAAAGGAATATTTCATGACTATTAAACTTACAGCGTTAGCATCTTTCATTGCACTAGCAGTAACTGGTTGTGCAACTCAAGGAAATGATGATGAGAAGGTTGTTAAAAATTTAGCTAATAACCTTGATGTTACTTATGAAATTGTTACTCAACACGGTGCAGAAGAAGGCCTACAGTGTAAGACGCTAGGCGCAGAATGGGCATCTTGTGATCTAATTAATTTAACGCTGGAAAATAATGGCCCAGCAGTAACGGGGACTGACTGGAAAATTTATTTCAGCAGCATTCGCCAAATTCTTGAAGTTCAAAACGACCAATTTAAAGTTACACACGTAACAGGTGACCTTCATACGTTAGAGCCAACAGACAAGTTTGATGGTTTTGCTGAAGGTGAGAAGGTTGTTATTCCTTACATTGGCGAATACTGGACACTTTTCGAAAATGACTACATGCCTCGTGCATACGTAACATCAGGTGATGCTGCGCCACAAACAATTAAGAGTACAGATTCAGCAGATCCAGGTGATTACTTGGTGCCACTTAAAGGTGACCAATTCAAGCGTGTTAAAGCCGATAATAACGTGCTTGCAACCGCTGAAACACGTTTTAATAAAAACCAAGATATCAATGTGTTAGCTACGACAGAAGTGGCTGCAACCATTGTTCCCACGCCATTAAGTACCAAGCTAACAGGCAACACTGTTTCATTAGCAAACGGTATTAAAATTGCTAACTTCACATTGCCAGCTGACATGATGGCTGCGGTGAATGAGCGTCTTGACGTATTGGGTGTTAATACTAAAGGTCAATACCCAGTAAAAGTAAGTCGTCTACCGGGTTCATTTGCTAAAGATCAGCAAATCGCTGGCGCTTACACATTGGATGTAACTCCTACAGGTGCAACTATTATTGGTTTTGATGACCAAGGTGCATTCTATGGCGTACAGTCACTGATCTCTCTAATGAGCACAGGTGCTAAAAATAGTATTCCTACATTAGAAGTTACTGATGCTCCACGTTTTGATTACCGTGGCGTGATGGTTGATGTGGGTCGTAACTTCCACTCAAAAGACGTTATTCTGCGTACGTTAGACCAAATGGCTGCGTACAAGATGAACAAATTCCACTTCCACCTATCTGATGATGAAGGTTGGCGTGTAGAGATTCCTGGTTTACCAGAACTGACTGACATTGGTAGTAAGCGTTGTCATGATCTATCTGAAACAACATGTCTGTTACCTCAATTAGGTTCAGGCCCAACGTCAGATACCGATGGCTCTGGTTACTACAGTAAGCAAGACTACTTAGATATTCTAAAATACGCGAAAGCACGTGGTATCGAAGTGATCCCTGAAATCGATATGCCAGCACACGCACGTGCAGCCGTGGTTGCGATGGAAGCGCGTTATAAACGTCTTGCTGCTGAAGGCAAGATGGATGAAGCGAACGAATACCGTTTGATGGATCCACAAGATACGTCAAACGTAACCACCGTACAGTTCTACGATAAGCGTAGTTTCATCAACCCATGTATGGATTCTTCTGTAAAGTTTGTAGATAAAGTTATTTCTGAACTTCAAGCTATGCATAAAGAAGCGGGTATGCCGCTAAATACATGGCACTTCGGTGGCGATGAAGCGAAAAACATTAAGTTAAACGCAGGCTTCCAAGATATTAATGCTGCAGAGCAAACAGCTTGGACCGGTTCTATTGACCAATCTAAGCAAAATAAGCCATACCAGAAATCACCAATGTGTCAGAAATTGATCGCAGAAGGTGTTGTGGCTGATTATGATCACCTACCAAGTCATTTTGCTGAGAAAATCAGTGAAGTCGTCAATGGTAAGGGCATTGAAAACTTCCAAGCATGGCAAGATGGCTTGAAGTATTCAAAAGATTCAAAAGCATTTGGTACTGATAATGTACGTGTAAACTTCTGGGACGTTCTGTACTGGGGCGGCGGTGCATCAGCTTATGAGTGGGCTGATAAAGGCTACGATGTTGTAGTATCAAACCCTGATTATGTTTACATGGATATGCCATATGAAGTAGATCCATCAGAGCGTGGCTACTACTGGGCAACACGTGCAACAGATACTCGTAAGATGTTTGGTTTTGCGCCAGAGAACTTACCACAAAATGCTGAAACATCACTTGACCGTGATGGCAATGGCTTTACAAGTAAAGGTACTGTGAAATCAAAAGGTTTCCATGGTCTTTCTGCTCAGCTTTGGAGTGAGACAGTAGGTAACGATAAGCAGTATGAATACATGGTGTTCCCTCGTGTATTAGCTGCTGCTGAACGAGCATGGCATAAAGGTGAGTGGGAAAATGAATACCAAGTAGGTGTTGAATATTCTCAAGATTCTAACCATGTAAACAAGAAAGCACTTCATAATGAATGGCAGCGTTTTGCTAACGTATTAGGTCAACGTGAACTTGCGAAACTTGATGCTGCGGGTATTCAATACCGCGTACCAGTACCTGGCGCTAAGATTGAAAACGGTAAACTTGCGATGAACGTAAGCATGCCAGGTCTGACACTACAGTACTCAACGGATGCAGGTAAAACATGGAACACTTATGATGCGAAAGCACAACCAAGTGTGACTGGCAAAGTTGAAATCCGCGCTGTAAGTGGTAATGGTAAACGTTTCAGTCGTGTAACAACACTGTAATCGACTAATAACAATGTAAGCTCTGATCATTATATGATCGCTTTATTGCCGACGATGGGATGACCATCGTCGGCTTTTTATTGCGCGTTATTAATTAAAATCACAACTATTGTTTGTTATAACTGCGTTTTTGATTTTTTGCATAGCGGCATTGAGGTATAGTGTAAAGTCATAGTTCATATTGATGAACTGTACATAATTCTCAATCCTGTAAGTACACGAGGTGTAATAGATGAGTGAATCTGAAGCTCGTCCAACTAACTTTATCCGTCAAATCATTGATACGGATTTAGCAAGTGGCAAACATACAAGCATACATACCCGATTCCCGCCAGAACCAAATGGTTATCTGCATATCGGTCATGCGAAATCTATTTGTTTGAACTTCGGTATTGCTCAGGACTATCAGGGTCAATGTAACTTACGTTTCGATGACACCAACCCTGAGAAAGAAGACATCGAATATGTTGAGTCTATTAAAAACGATGTTAACTGGTTAGGCTTTGAGTGGAGTGGTGAGATTTGTTATTCATCAAACTACTTTGATCAGCTTCACGGGTTTGCCATTGAATTAATTAATAAAGGCTTAGCATATGTTGATGAGCTAAGTCCTGAGCAAATGCGCGAATACCGCGGTACGTTAACGCAAGCGGGTAAACATAGTCCTTACCGCGATCGTAGTGTCGAAGAAAACTTAGCCTTATTTGAAAAAATGAAGAACGGCGAAGTTGAAGAAGGCAAAATGTGTCTACGTGCGAAAATCGACATGGCATCACCGTTTATGGTTATGCGTGATCCGGTTATTTACCGCGTTCGTTTTGCAAATCACCACCAGACGGGTGATAAGTGGTGCATTTACCCAATGTACGACTTTACGCATTGTATTTCTGATGCGTTAGAAGGCATTACGCATTCTATTTGTACGCTTGAGTTCATGGATAACCGTCGTTTATACGATTGGGTTCTTGAAAATATCACTATTGATTGCACACCACATCAGTATGAGTTTAGTCGTCTAAACCTTGAATATACTGTGATGTCTAAGCGTAAACTAAACCAACTTGTGACCGATAAACTTGTTAACGGTTGGGATGATCCACGTATGCCAACAATTTCTGGTTTACGTCGTCGCGGCTTTACACCGGGCTCTATGCGTGAATTCTGTAAGCGTATTGGTGTAACTAAGCAAGACAATACCATTGAAATTAGCTCACTAGAATCTTGTATTCGTGATGATCTAAATGAAAATGCACCTCGTGCAATGGCGGTTCTAGATCCCGTTAAAGTTGTGATTGAAAACTTTGATGGTGAGTCTGAAACATTAATGGTTGCTAATCACCCGAATAAACCAGAAATGGGTACGCGTGAAGTGCCATTTAGCCGTGAACTTTACATTGAGCGTGAAGACTTCCGCGAAGAAGCGAACAAGAAGTATAAGCGTTTAGTATTAGGTAAAGAAGTACGTCTACGTGGTGCATACGTGATTCAAGCTGAGCGTATTGAAAAAGACGCTGAAGGTAATATCACGACTATTTACTGTACTTACGATAAAGACACGCTAGGTAAAAACCCAGCTGACGGTCGTAAAGTGAAAGGTGTTATTCACTGGGTATCTGCACAAGCAGGTATTCCAGCAGAAATTCGTTTATACGATCGTCTATTTACTGTGCCAAATCCAGGTGCTGCAGAAGATTTCGTATCAGTGATTAACCCTGAATCGCTAACGGTATTGCACGGTTTTGTTGAGCCAGCATTGGTTGCAGCAGAAGCTGAAAAAGCATACCAGTTTGAGCGTATGGGCTATTTCTGTGCTGATAACAAAGATTCAAGTGCAGATCACCTAGTATTTAACCGTACTGTAGGTCTACGTGATACTTGGGCAAAAATTGGTGACTAATTAGTCGTTAATGTTTGCTAAAAAGCGCCTATTTCAGTAATGGAATAGGCGCTTTTTTTATGTCGTTAGGGTGTCAATTATTTACTTGAGGCAATGATATTTTGAGTAATGTCGCCGGCTAATTCATTATTAACAATATTAAATTTTATCAGCTTTTGTGATTGCTGAATCGCTTTAACGTCGTAGTTAAATTGGGCGTAAATATTTCCCCATTGATAACGAATAAATGTTTGGCCTGATTGTAAATGGGTATTGATTGTATATTCCGTGGCATAGCCTGCCATTTTGCCATTAACTGGGCGGTTTGGTGCATCGTGAGGAATACGGAATACAGTAGAATCTAGCTTAAGAATGCCATTTATAATGCTGGTTGGTTGTTTCAAGTGCTTTGAAAAGTATGTGGCATGAACAAAACGATCTTCAGGATTTGTATTACCCCCCGTTCCTAAGTTTGTTTGGCTCCATTGCGCATCTTGTTCTCCCCAGCCACGTGCTGAGCGTTGAATATTTGCAAGGTGTTGAGCATAACCTGGTTGATTTGTCATTACGGTGTATTGTCTACCATGCCAAATTTGTGGTTTGCCATCGCGCCATTCAATAATTGCACTATCACCGGTTGGATCTTGAACTGAAATATGAAGTGCAATCCGTACTGGAATGCCTTTGATAAGCTCTTCAATCGGTGGTGTATCTTTGATGGCTGCTACTAATTCATTAACGTCTTTATATTGTGATAATAGGTGACGTAAGTACGTTATTGCCCCTGCTTTTTGTTGCGGGTCTGATTTACCTAAATCCATCTCGGCATCATAAAGAACATTTCCGCTTAATCCTTGTGAATTAATACCATCCATAACAATGCCATAGGCGGTTATTCCGGTAACGGCATATTTAGCATTAACATTATTTAATTGACTTAAATGGGTGGAATATTCAGAGCCTTGAGGGAAATTGACTAATGTCGGTTGGGTTGATTCTGACCAGTCCATGGTACGAGCAACAAAGGTACCTTGATCTTGAGTTTGCCATAAAACACGAGTGCAGGCATTGGCAACCGATGACATAGAGCCTAAAGATAAAGCAGTGATTAGAGCGACAGTTAATGAATTCGATTTCATGATTAATTCCCTATATAAGTAACTAACTGATATATATGTAATTAACCATTATTTGTCACGCAATCAATTGTAACGTTATTTGAATCGTGATGTGGGTCGCGACAAAGATTGAGTGATAAAAAAACCAGTGATACTGATCACTGGTTTTTAGGGCGAAAATAACTAGTCATTGTTATTTTTCGTCGTGTAACGTTTCATCGGCATTACAATCGCCATCCATGCAATGACCGTATAGGTACAAGCTATGGTTTGTTAAACGAACATTGTAGCGTGCCGCGATGTCTTTCTGGCGTTGCTCAATCATTTCGTCTGAAAATTCAATTACTTTACCACAATCAAGACAAACGAGATGATCATGATGATGTTGAGTGGCTAATTCGAATACCGATTTACCACCTTCAAAATGGTGACGAGTTACAATGCCTGCATCATCAAATTGGTTAAGGACACGGTAAACGGTCGCAAGGCCAATTTCTTCACCGATATCGATGAGTTTTTTATACAGGTCTTCAGCACTGATGTGTTGGCAATCAGGTTGTTGAAGCACTTCTAAAATCTTAAGACGAGGAAGTGTTACTTTAAGACCAGCTTGCTTTAGCGCGTGATTATTATCTGACATCCGATTTTCCTGTTGGCTAGCTGCAAAAATGTTGCAGTAGTCTTTCTCATATAGATTCATTATAAGTGACGCAACGATAACAATAAACCTTAAAAGGTCAGTTATCTAGCAGAAGTGTTACTTTTATTTTTCTTGTCGATTTGTAACGAAAATGTAAATAAATGCCTCATCATACCAGTTTATATAGTGTGTTGTCTTGTTTGATTACTATAAGGTAAGTTTGGTTAAGCTGTCGTTAAACTTATGGTTTTTATTTTTAGGGTTTAGCCATTGAATGAGCGAATTGATAAATTTTTGTTATCGTTGATTACTATTGAAATTATAGCGGTAGGTAAGAATATGTAGCGGAATGTTATTGTCTGAAGCCGTAATATATTTGATAAAAATAAAAAACGCGCCATTAAAGCGCGTTCTTATTGGATTGCTGCTAGTGATTAGTCAGCAAGTTCAGCTAGGCACATTTCATCAAAGATTTGATTAACCCATTGCTCAACACGTGGTGCTGTTAGCTCTGGTTGACGGTCTTCATCAATACATAAGCCAACGAAGTTTGCATCATCAACTAATGCTTTTGATGCTTCAAACTCATAACCAGCAGTTGAGAAATTACCAACAATTGTGCCGCCTTTACTTTCAACGATGTCACGCACAGTGCCCATCGCATCACAGAAGTATTCTGCGTAATCTTCTTGGTCACCACAACCAAAGATAGCCACAAGTTTAGTTGAAAAATCAACTTGCTCTAGCTCTGGGAAAAAGTCATCCCAATCACACTGTGGTTCACCATAATACCAAGTAGGAATACCTAGTAGTATCAGATCAAAGTTGTCGATATCTTCTTTACTACTTTTCGCGATATCTTTTACTTCAACTAGCTTGCTACCTAGTTGCTTCTGAATCATTTTAGCGACAGCTTCGGTATTACCGGTGTCGCTACCAAAGAAGAGTCCAACGCTCGCCATAGTAGATATTACCCATATTAAATTGTTAACTGCTTTTGGGCAGTTTACAGAAATCAGTATAAACGACACAATGATAATTACTTTTTGATGGCGATTTGATGTTTTTTCGCCCAAATATCATCATTGTTTATTGTAGCCCTACATCATAAGGGCATGATAGCTCATAGTTAATGACGTTAGCTTACTTAGTGGTCGCTTTCATTGCATTACTCTAGAGCAGAAGATAGCAATAAGTCTTATCGGATTGCTATCAAACCTTTACGGACTATATCACAGTAGAGTAAGGGATTTAATAGTTAGTCCTGTAGTCTACTGTAGTTAACCATCAATTATAATGGCGTATTATTTTAGTTTATTGGTCCAAAAATTGATTAATAATTCGATTAACCGTTTCGGATTTCTCCGCATGAAGCCAATGACCTGTATTCGCTACCACATGTGCTTTGGCGTTTGGAAACTGTGCCATGATCGCATCACGGTATTGAGGTTCAATATAATCAGAGAGTTGACCTTTGATAAATAAAGTTTTACCTGTGAATGGTTGCGAAGCTGGGTGCCAGCCCATGATTGTGGCGTAATTAGCAATTAAGCCTTCAACATTAAATCGCCATTGGTAACCTGTTTCTGTTTTTACTAACGATTTTAATAAAAACTGTCGTACGCCAGCATCATTGATAAAACGTGCTAAATACTGTTCTGCTTCACTGCGTTTAGTGATTAAATGACGATTAACTTCACGTAAGCCATCAAATACGTTTTGATGACGGTGGCCTTGATAGGCGACGGGAGCCATATCGAGAACAACGAGGTGATGGATACGTTGAGGGATTAAGGCCGTTAATGCCATCGCAACTTTAGCACCCATTGAATGCCCAACCACATCAAACTGTTCAATGGCTAAATGATCAAGCGTATCAATAATATCTTGAGCAAGATCTTGATAGCTGAATAGATCGTTGTGCGGAGATAAACCATGGTTACGAAGATCGACGCTGATCACGTGATAATGATGTTTTAATTCTCGGGCTAAAAGACCAAGATTATCTGCGCTGCCGAACAAACCATGGATCAAAACGATCGTTTTACCCTTGCCCTCAGCACGAAAATGAAGATTCACTGGCTATTTTCTCTAGTTAGGTGTGGTATTTACCATAGAGTATAACCTCGGATCAGGCTATAATCGTACCCAGAATTTTAAACGGAATGATAATGAATAATACCATGAAGACTATTGAGGTAGACGAAGAGCTATATCGTTATATCGCTAGCCAAACTCAACATATTGGTGAAAGCGCTTCTGATATTTTACGTCGCTTGCTTATGGTGCCAGAAGAGCAATTGCAGCAACCTGCAGTTGTGATGCCTGTTCGTCCTAAAGGCATTGTTGTGAGCAGAGATGCTGGTAATGAGCCGACCATAGATCGCGTTAAAGAAATGCGTACTGTGTTAATTTCAGATGAATTTGCGGCACAAGAAAAAGCCATTGGCCGTTTTATGCTGATCTTATCTTCTCTTTATCGTATTGATGCTGACGGTTTCGCTGAAGCAGCGGCAATTAAAGGACGTACACGCGTTTATTTTGCCCATGATGAAGAAACATTGCTCACCAGTGGTAAAACAACAAAACCTAAAGCTATCCCAACCACTCCATTTTGGGTGATCACAAATACTAATACCGACAGAAAGCGTCAAATGATTGACCAATTAATGACGAAGATGGGGTTTAGTTCTGATATTATTGATAAAGTTTGTGGTGAAATTTAATCACTATTGAGTTTTTACAAGGATAAGACAATGGCAATCCATCCACGTGCGGGTCAACGCGCTCAGCAAGAAGATATGCATAATATTCCAGCACTAGTTGCTAATTATTTTCTGATTGAGCCAACTATTACTGATCCGCTACAAAAGGTAGCATTTGGTACTTCTGGACATCGTGGTACTGCTGATAAAGGTACTTTTAATCAGCATCATATTTGGGCTATTGCTCAAGCGATTGCTGAAGTTCGTCTAGCAAATGGTTTAACTGGACCGCTATTTTTAGGTAAGGATACTCATGCTTTATCTGAGCCAGCGTTCACTTCAACATTAGAAGTGCTAGTAGCGAATAACGTGAAAGTAGTAGTACAAGAAGGGTTAGGTTACACACCAACGCCTGGCATTTCTCATGCTATTCTTTGCCACAATAAAGCACATGCAGATAAAGCAGACGGCATTGTCATTACTCCATCGCATAATCCACCACAAGATGGCGGTATTAAGTATAACCCTGTTCATGGTGGTCCAGCTGAAAGTGAGTTAACTACTGCTATTGAGCAACGTGCAAATGATATTATTGCGAATGGTATGGTTGACATAAAGCGTGTGTCAATTGCTGACGCTTTTGCTTCTGAACTTGTTGTACAACAAGATTTAGTGGCACCTTATGTTGCTGATTTAGCAAATGTTATTGATATTGAAGCAATTCAAAAAGCAAACTTAAAGCTAGGTGTTGATCCACTTGGTGGTTCTGGTATCGAATACTGGCGTCAGATTGCTCAATATTATGCATTAGACCTAACATTAGTAAATGAATCTATCGATCCATCGTTCCGTTTCATGTCATTAGATAAAGACGGTGTTGTACGTATGGACTGTTCATCACCTTATGCTATGGCAGGTTTACTTGCTTATAAAGATAACTATGATTTAGCGTTTGGTAATGACCCTGATTACGATCGTCACGGTATCGTAACACCTGCTGGTTTGATGAATCCTAATCATTACCTTGCCGTTTGTATCGATTATTTATTCCGTCACCGTAGTGAGTGGAGTAAAAATGTTGCTGTTGGTAAAACATTAGTATCAAGTGCATTAATTGACCGTGTTGTTGCAGCACTAGGTCGTGAATTAGTTGAAGTGCCTGTTGGCTTTAAATGGTTTGTTGATGGCTTATACAACGGTACTTTGGGCTTTGGCGGCGAAGAAAGTGCGGGAGCTTCTTTCTTACGTAAAGATGGTACGCCTTGGTCAACCGATAAAGACGGTATTCTTTTGTGTCTACTTGCTGCAGAAATTACAGCGGTAACAGGTAAGAACCCACAACAATACTACGATGAACTTGCTGCTAAATTCGGTAGTTCAGAATATGCACGCTTACAAGCTGTTGCTAATAAAGAACAAAAAGCAGTGTTAAGCAAGTTATCTCCAGAAATGGTTGCTGCTGAAACATTGGCAGGCGAACCTATTCTTGCTCGACTAACACATGCTCCAGGTAATGGTGCAGCGATTGGTGGCTTGAAAGTAACGACCGAAAACGGTTGGTTTGCAGCTCGCCCATCGGGTACAGAAGATATCTATAAAATTTATTGTGAAAGCTTTAAAGGTAAAGAGCATCTAGCCCTTATCGAAAAAGAAGCACAAGATATTGTAAGTAAAGTCTTTAGTGATGCTGGTTTATAATAACTTAGCGCCATAACGGATAATACATTCGAAAAACGCCCTAATTACTCTCTTCATTATTGAAAGAGTATTAGGGCGTTTTTTTATAGCTCACGATTATGCTGAGGCCAATGGTTTGGCACAATAAACCAAACGGTATCATTATTATCGACTGCTTGCGTCGGTACCATAATTTGAGTGATATCAAGTGTTGTTGTTAATTGAGAAAAAGAGGGGGGCGCAATCCATTGTCGTTTTTCTAATGCGCGCAAAGTCAGTGCTGATGCTTGTGAACAATAACACCAATGACCTTTGAGGCTGGTGGGGTTTATTACCATAGCGGAGCCTGATTGAGCCTCTGGCCACGCATTAAATAAGCGGCCTTGCATAATTAATCGACGCTGTGTTGGCAGAGGATAGTCGAGATGGCTAAAGGCAGGGTGGGTAGTTAATTGGAGTTGATGATTCCGCATTCTATTTGTTTTTTTATCTAAATTATCGTTAGCGTTTGGACCCGGCCATTGGTGCTGGAAGCTTAAATAAAATTTGATAGCGACTTCCCAATGTTCAATTTCATTATTGCCATGGTTATGGACTAAAAAATCAATGGCACCGACAGTCTGGTGTTGCCACTGTAATTGAATTTCTTCACCAATAAGGCTGTAATCGGGATGATGGATAATTAACTGTTGCCATAACCATTGATAATAAAAGCCTAAACGTGTATTACCGTGGTAATGAACATTGGTTGGAATAATAGCCTTTTTTGAAAATTGGTGTAGCCATTGGTTACTCATCGCGTAATCACAGGTGGTCACAAGATTAGGCATCGTCAATAACATATGAAAGTCAGCCGTTGTTTGATGATAAAAATCATGATTCTGTAACATATTGACATATTCCTTAAGGTAAACGTTTTCTTTATTGTTATTGGCTAATCATTGACCTGATTTCTGTAGTATTCATTCATTTATTGGATTAAAGTACCAATAGGTTTATAAAAGCAGGAGCTAGCAATGTACACTCAATTTTCTATGGCGAATATTATCTCTCGTCGTATTTATACGATTTTATTAGGTTTCGTCTGTTTCCCGGTGCTGCTTTTTATTCCTATTAATAAACGTACACGGTTTACGAGTTATATGTACCGCTGCTGGTCACAGACGAGCACGAAACCATTATGGTTGTCACGACTTGAACATGGTACTTCACGTCGTTAGCTGATTTATTTAGTATGACAATTTGTTGTTGAAAAAGCTGCCAATGGCGGCTTTTTTTGTATTTATAATAAGATAAGCATTGTGAGTGATTGATGTTGTTGATTGAGATTGTCACTAAAGGCTGATATTTTTTGAATAAGATGTTGTAGAGTCAATAGCATAACGTTATTAAAAAAGGTTGGACAATGAATAATCTTAAATTAGAAGCTTTGTTAAATGATTTTTTATCACCACAATTGATGAAAGATTATTGTCCTAATGGATTACAAGTAGAAGGTAAGACTGAGGTCAACAAGGTCATCACTGGGGTTACTGCTTGTCAGGCATTGATTGATCGTGCAATTGCCGAACATGCAGATGCTATTCTCGTTCATCATGGTTTTTTCTGGAAAGGTGAGGCTGCTGAAATTCGAGGAATGAAGTATCGTCGTATTAAGGCTTTGATTGAAAATGGAATTAATCTTTATGCCTATCATTTACCGCTTGATGTTCATTCGCAGGTGGGGAATAACGTTCAGTTAGCGCAGCGTCTTGGATTAGATATTAGTGGTGGATTAGAAATTAATAACCCTCGTTCAATTGCTATTTATGGTGAACTTGATACGCCATTAACAGGGGAAGAATTTGCAGCGCGTATTGCGATGGCATTGCAACGTGAACCACTACATATTGGTGATAATGCACCCGCTTTAATCAAAAAAGTTGGTTGGTGTACTGGTGGTGGTCAAGATTATATTGAACTTGCGGTAGAGCAAGGTTGTGATGCGTTTATTTCTGGTGAAGTATCAGAGCGTACAACCCATATTGCACGTGAACTTGGTATTCATTATTTTGCCGCTGGGCACCATGCAACAGAACGTTATGGGGTTAAAGCATTAGGTGAATGGCTAGCGAAAGAACATGGTTGTGATGTTGAATTTATTGATATCAATAACCCAGTGTAACTAATTACTTTGATATAATTGGTAATTATACTGTTGTTTTTTAAGTGTAAAAAAGGTTGAGCTTTAGTCTCAACCTTTTTATTTTCTCGAACCTCGAACCTCGAACCTCGAACCTCAGTTACTCACGTTCATGGAGAGGTTTAAACTCTCGTTGTGAATAACCCGTATAAAGCTGACGTGGACGACCAATTCGATTCGTTGGATCACTGTGCATTTCGTTCCAATGCGCAATCCAACCAATAACACGTGACATCGCAAAAATAACCGTAAACATTGATACTGGAATACCAATCGCTTTGAGAATAATACCCGAATAGAAATCAACGTTCGGATATAGTTTCTTACTGACAAAATATTCATCTGACAGTGCGATACGTTCAAGTTCCATCGCTACATCAAGTAATGGATCATCAATTTTAAGTTCTTCAAGTACTTCGTGACAGGCTTCGCGCATCACTGTTGCACGTGGATCGTAGTTTTTATATACCCGATGGCCAAAGCCCATTAAACGGAATGGGTCATCTTTATCTTTGGCTCGCTCAATAAACTCAGGAATATTGTCTACGCTACCAATCTCTTCCAGCATTTTTAGACATGCTTCGTTGGCACCACCGTGAGCTGGCCCCCAAAGAGAAGCAATACCTGCTGCAATACAAGCAAATGGATTCGCACCTGAAGAGCCGGCTAAACGAACGGTTGATGTTGATGCGTTTTGTTCATGATCGGCATGAAGGGTGAAAATTTTATCCATTGCGCGTGACACAACTGGGCTGACTTCATATTCCTCACATGGCGTAGCAAACATCATATGAAGGAAGTTTTCAGCGTAATCGAGATCATTACGAGGATAAATAAAAGGCTGGCCAGTGGTGTATTTATGACACATTGAGGCCAAGGTTGGCATTTTAGACAATAATCTAAAGGCGGTTATTTCACGGTGAAGATCATTATTGATATCTAATGAATCATGGTAGAACGCTGATAAAGCTCCGACGACGCCACACATAATTGCCATTGGGTGGGCATCACGGCGAAAGCCATGGAAGAAACTTGCGATTTGCTCATGCACCATGGTGTGGCGAGTAACTGTAGTACGAAATTGTTCATACTCAGCACGGGTAGGGACTTCACCATATAACAGAACGTAACAGACTTCTAAGTAATCAGCATTATTCGCTAATTGATCGATAGGAAAACCACGATGTAGCAGAATTCCTTTATCGCCATCAATATACGTGATTTGAGATTCACATGAGGCTGTCGCTAGAAAACCTGGATCAAATGTAAAAAAACCGTTTGCGCCTAGTTTTCGCACATCGATTACATCTTGGCCCTCTGAGCCCTCGATAATCGGCAGTTCGATAGGTGCTTTCCCTTCTATATGAAGAGTAGCTTTCTTATCTGCCATAACAATCTCCTTTGTTATTTGTAGAATCCTGAATCCGAAACGGATGTATATTTGTTGTACCGCTCGGTGAAGCAATTGTCAATTTTTGTATTCATCAATGTGCGCTTGTTAATAACTTTTCTATATTTGTACTTTTTTTGTGAACTTGGTGTGTAATATATTGTAACTGAGTTTGTTTTTGAATGTTACGCTAGGTATAGTTACGTTGATATTTGGTTGTGATATAGATGAATAGTTGTTAATAAACTGCGCAAGGAATGCGGTTGAAAGACAAAGCGATTATATTGCTCAACACTTTGCTTTTAATGGTAACGTAGCATTTTTTAACTGTTTCTTGATGGCTCACTATAGAAACAATCAGAGCGTTTAATAAAAATAAAATGCTTTTAATAAAGCTGAGTGAGCAAAATGTGAAAGTAAAGAAGTCTAGACCAGTCAATCTCAACCTACAAACTATACGCTTTCCCTTAACGGCGATCGCGTCAATTCTACACCGGGTATCGGGCGTGATTACGTTCGTTGCTGTCGCTATTTTATTATGGCTAATGAACCTGTCGTTGTCTTCTCCTGAGGGATTTACTGCTGCTGTTAGTGTGACAGATAGCGTGGTGGTTAAATTGGTGTTATGGGGAATATTAACGGCGTTGTTTTATCATCTCGTTCTGGGTATTCGCCATTTATTGATGGATTTTGGGTATTTTGAAGAAATGGAAACAGGTCTTGCTAGTACTAAGGTGAGCTTTGTTATTGTGGCGATATTATCCGTGTTTGCAGGAGTATTAGTATGGTAGCCAGTGTCTCTTCTGTTGGGCGTAACGGCGTACATGATTTTATTTTAATTCGTGCAACCGCCATTATTCTAACATTATATACCCTTTATTTAGTGGGGTTTTTTACATTTGGTCCTGAAATTACCTTTGCTTCGTGGCAAGCCTTTTTTGGGCAACTGACCACTAAAATTTTTACCCTGTTAGCCTTGGTCTCCATTTTAATTCATGCGTGGATCGGTTTATGGCAAGTGCTTACTGATTATATTAAACCCGCACTATTAAGGGTTGGCTGTCAGTTTGCTGTTGTCGCAATTCTATTTATTTACCTATTTTCAGG
The DNA here is from genome assembly GCF_046058925.1 of Photobacterium piscicola. NCBI lineage: Bacteria > Pseudomonadati > Pseudomonadota > Gammaproteobacteria > Vibrionales > Vibrionaceae > Photobacterium > Photobacterium piscicola. The sequence continues at coordinate 2,455,910 of NZ_CP175534.1, read as the reverse complement.
TTTCTTTATTGTGTGGGGTGTGTAGTGAGCATTGCTGTTCGTGAATTTGATGCCGTTGTTATCGGCGCGGGTGGTGCAGGAATGCGTGCTGCACTACAAATATCAGAGCAAGGCTTAAAATGTGCCTTGTTATCAAAAGTGTTCCCAACCCGTTCTCATACGGTGTCTGCACAAGGAGGGATCACCGTTGCCTTAGGGAATTCTCATCCTGATAATTGGCAATGGCATATGTATGATACGGTGAAAGGTTCTGATTATATTGGTGATCAGAATGCGATTGAGTATATGTGTGAAAATGGACCTAAGTCAGTTATTGAATTAGAAAAAATGGGCTTACCTTTTTCTCGATTTGATGATGGCAGTATTTATCAGCGTCCATTTGGTGGGCAATCAAAAGAATTTGGCGGAGAGCAAGCGGCGCGTACAGCGGCGGCCGCAGATCGAACCGGTCATGCATTGTTACATACCCTTTATCAGCAAAATATTAAGCATAAAACGACCATCTTTTCTGAGTGGTATGCTCTTGATTTAGTTAAAAATGAAGATGGCGTTATTCTTGGCTGTACGGCTTTGTGCATGGAAACTGGCGAAGTGTGTTATTTCAAAGCTAAAGCGACGATTTTAGCGACGGGTGGTGCGGGGCGTATTTATGCATCAACCACCAATGCTCATATTAATACGGGTGATGGTGTTGGTATGGCGTTACGCGCAGGTGTACCGATGCAAGATATGGAAATGTGGCAATTCCATCCGACGGGTATTGCAGGGGCTGGCGTATTGGTTACTGAAGGTTGTCGTGGCGAAGGTGGTTATTTACTTAACAAAGATGGTGAGCGCTTTATGGAGCGTTATGCACCAAATGCTAAAGATTTAGCTGGTCGTGATGTAGTGGCTCGCTCGATGATGGTTGAAATTCGTGAAGGACGCGGATGTGATGGTCCATGGGGGCCTCACTTGAAGTTAAAACTTGATCACTTAGGTAAAGATGTTCTTGAATCGCGCTTACCGGGTATTTGTGAATTGTCACGTACATTTGCTCATATTGATCCTGTTAAAGAGCCAATTCCTGTTATTCCAACTTGCCATTACATGATGGGTGGCGTACCGACACAAGTCTCTGGCCAAGCATTGAAACAAAATGCGAATGGGGCGGACGAAGAAATTCAAGGCTTGTTTGCTTGCGGTGAAATTGCATCAGTATCCGTGCATGGGGCTAACCGTTTAGGGGGCAATTCATTACTTGATTTAGTTGTGTTTGGACGCGCAACGGGATTGCATTTAGGTCATACATTATTGGCACAAGCTGAAGCTAAACCTGCGACAGAAGCGGATATAGAAGCCTCTCTTGCTCGTCTTAACCGTTGGAATAATACTCAAGAAGGTGAAGATCCTGTTCAAATCCGTAAAGACTTGCAGGCGTGTATGCAAAACAATTTCTCGGTATTTAGAGAAGGCGAGGCAATGGCTGCTGGCTTGGAAGAGCTGAAAGCAATTCGTGAACGTCTACAGCATGCACGATTAGATGATACTTCAACTGAGTTTAATACTCAGCGTATTGAATGTTTAGAATTAGATAACTTAATGGAAACCGCAATGGCAACAGCAATTGCCGCTAATTATCGTACTGAAAGTCGTGGTGCTCATGCGCGATTTGATTTCCCCGATCGTGATGATACTCATTGGTTATGCCATTCTATTTATAATCCAGAAACAGAAGCGATGACGAAACGTGATGTCAATATGGCGCCGATTCATCGTGAAGCGTTTCCGCCAAAAGCGCGTGTTTATTAACGGGAGATCACCACGATGAAACTGAATTTTTCAATTTACCGTTACAACCCAGATACTGATGATGTTCCTTATATGCAAGATTATCAGCTTGATGTACCTGATGGCTCAGATATGATGGTACTGGACGCATTAATTTTACTTAAAGAACAAGATGCTAGCTTGTCTTTCCGTCGCTCTTGTCGTGAGGGCGTTTGTGGTTCTGACGGTATTAATATGAACGGTAAAAATGGGTTAGCGTGTATTACACCGTTATCAGCGTTAATTAACACCAGTGCGATTGTCATTCGTCCGTTACCAGGGTTACCTGTGATACGTGATTTGATTATTGATATGGAACAGTTCTATAGTAACTACGCAAAAGTAAAGCCTTTTTTAATTGATGATGCGACAATACCGCCCGCAAGAGAAAATTTACAAGCGCCGGAAGATCGCGCTCAATTGGACGGTCTATATGAGTGTATTATGTGCGCTTGTTGTTCGACATCGTGTCCATCATTTTGGTGGAACCCTGATAAGTTTATCGGTCCTGCGGGTTTGTTAGCGGCTTATCGATGGTTAATTGATAGTCGAGATACCGCGACTGATCAACGATTATCAGAACTTGATGATGCATTTAGTGTTTTTCGTTGTCATGGCATAATGAACTGTGTAAATGTTTGTCCTAAGGGATTAAATCCGACAAAAGCGATTGGACACATAAAATCAATGCTGCTTAAACAAGCAGTTTAAAAATATCGATATGTTAGTGGTTCAATGTTAACTAAGCATTGGCCTCTAACCGTAATGCTCGGTATTAAACCGATGCCAATGGCGATAAATCAGTAGTTAAGGGAAAATAATGCAGAATAGCGTTATGAAGGCATGGCTTGAGTCTTCACATTTAGCTGGTGCCAACGCAACTTATATAGAAGATCTTTACGAGTTGTATCTTAGCGATCCAGAGTTAGTTGATACCCAATGGCGAGAGGTATTTGTTGGCTTGCCTGTCGTTAATGATATGGTTATTGAACAACCTCATTCTCGTGTGCGTGATTATTTTCGACGATTAGCAAAAGAAACCCATTTCTTAAGTGCTGTTGTTAATGATCCTGACGTTGATGCAAAACAAGTTAAAGTTTTACAGTTAATCAATGCCTACCGTTTTAGAGGTCACCAAAACGCAAATCTTGATCCATTAGGGTTATGGCAACGTGATCATGTTGCTGATCTTGATCCAGAATTTCACTCGCTAACCGCCGATGATTTCAATGAAACGTTCAATGTTGGTTCGTTTGCCATTGGTCAAGAGACCATGAAACTCAGTGAAATATATGCAGCCCTAAAAAAGACCTATTGTGGATCAATTGGTGCTGAATATATGCATATTACTGACACCGAAGAAAAGCGTTGGATTCAACAGCGACTTGAATCTGTGATGGGAACAGGATCATTTACTACCGACGAACAATTGTGCTTTCTTGATGAATTGACTGCTGCTGAAGGCCTTGAGCGCTATTTAGGTGCGAAATTCCCTGGTGCAAAGCGTTTCTCGTTAGAAGGTGGCGATGCCATGATTCCAATGATGAAAGAGTTGATTCGTCATGCGGGCTCACAAGGTGTACGTGAAGTGGTTGTGGGCATGGCTCACCGTGGCCGTTTAAATATGTTAGTTAACGTATTAGGTAAAAAGCCACAAGATCTGTTTGATGAATTCGCGGGAAAACATGGTGAGAGCTGGGGCACCGGTGATGTGAAATACCATCAAGGTTTCTCTGCTGATTTCTCAACCCCAGGCGGTGATGTACACCTTGCACTTGCTTTTAACCCATCGCATCTTGAAATTGTAAACCCTGTTGTTGTTGGTTCAGTTCGTGCTCGCCAAGATCGTTTAGGTGATGATACTGGCGATAAAGTGTTACCAATTACTATCCACGGTGACTCAGCTATTGCGGGTCAAGGCGTTGTTGCCGAAACCTTTAATATGTCTCAAGCGCGTGGTTATAGTGTTGGTGGTACGGTACGTATTGTTATCAATAACCAAGTAGGTTTCACGACTTCAAATCCTCAAGATACGCGTTCAACCGAATACTGTACTGATATAGCTAAAATGGTGCAGGCACCTATTTTTCACGTCAATGCTGATGATCCACAAGCGGTTGCTTTTGTGACTCGACTGGCGTTTGATTATCGTCATGAGTTTAAGCGTGATGTCGTGATTGATTTAGTGTGTTATCGCCGTCATGGTCATAACGAAGCTGATGAACCTAACGCTACGCAGCCATTGATGTACCAAAAAATCAAAAAACATCCGACGCCACGTAAATTGTATGCCGATTATTTAACTGACATTGGCGCGTTTGGATTAGATATCGCAACAGGTTTAGTCAATGAATATCGTGATGCATTAGATCGTGGCGAGTGTGTGGTCAAAGAATGGCGACCAATGAAATTGCACTCGGTTGATTGGGCACCATACTTAGGTCACGATTGGACTGTTGATTGGAAGAGTAAAGTTGACGAGCAGCGTTTACAAGAGTTAGGCACACGCTTATGTCAGTATCCAACCAGTCACCAATTGCAAAGTCGAGTCCAAAAAATCTATACCGACCGTTTAGCGATGATTGCAGGTGAAAAAGCCATTGACTGGGGTATGGCTGAAAATTTAGCGTATGCAACATTGGTTGATGACGGTCATCGTATTCGCATAACGGGTCAAGATTCCGGTCGAGGTACGTTTTTCCATCGTCACGCGGTGTTACACAATCAAGAAGATGCCAGTACTTATATTCCGTTAACTCATATTCATAATGGTCAAGGGCCGTTTGAAGTGATTGATTCAGTGCTATCTGAAGAAGCGGTATTAGCGTTTGAATATGGTTATGCAACCGCTGAGCCAAGTGGATTAACCATTTGGGAAGCACAATTTGGTGATTTTGCCAATGGTGCGCAAGTGGTGGTAGATCAATTTATTAGTTCTGGCGAGCAAAAATGGGGACGTATGTGTGGTTTAACCATGCTGCTGCCACATGGTTATGAAGGCCAAGGACCAGAGCATTCATCTGCACGTCTTGAACGTTATTTACAATTATGTGCTGAACAAAATATGCAAGTGGTTGTGCCGTCAACTCCAGCCCAAGTTTATCATATGATTCGACGCCAAGTTGTACGTCCAATGCGCCGTCCATTAATTGTGATGTCACCTAAGTCGTTGTTGCGTCACCCATTGTGTACCTCAACATTAGATGAACTTGCGAATGGTACTTTCTTGGCTGCAATTGGTGAAGTTGATACTTTACCTGCTCAAGATGTGCAACGTGTGGTCTTTTGTTCCGGTAAAGTGTATTACGATTTGCTAGAGCAGCGCCGTAAAAATGAACAAACAAATGTTGCCATTGTGCGGATTGAACAGCTGTATCCTTTCCCGAAAGAAGATGTTGAAGCGGCTATTGCTGACTATCAACATGTAACAGATTTCGTTTGGTGTCAGGAAGAGCCTCAAAATCAAGGTGCATGGTATTCTAGTCAACATAACTTCTATTCTGCTTTACCTGCTGGGTCATTTTTACGTTATGCCGGACGTCCTGCATCAGCGTCACCTGCGGTAGGGTATATGTCAGTGCATTTGAAACAACAAAAAGCGTTAGTTGAAGACGCATTAACTATTCAATCTCAAGACCATTCTAATAATTAGAACGAGAACAAAAGGACAATACCGATATGACAATCGAAATTCTGGTTCCTGACCTTCCGGAATCTGTTGCTGATGCAACTGTAGCCACATGGCATAAACAACCAGGTGACACTGTTACTCGTGATGAGGTCTTGGTTGATATTGAAACTGATAAAGTTGTACTTGAAGTTCCAGCCCCAGAAGATGGCATATTAGAAGCTATTTTTGAAATTGAAGGCACAACGGTATTAACCAAGCAACTGATTGGCAAAATCAAAGTTAATGCAGTTGCAGGTGAGCCAACATTAGATGTACTTGCCGATGCGGAATCATCACCAAATAAACGTAATACAGCATCGTTAAATGAAGAAAATACTGAAGCATTAAGTCCTGCTGTTCGCCGTTTATTAAGTGAACATGGTGTGGCTGCTGAAAAAGTAAAAGGTACTGGTGTTGGTGGCCGTATTACTCGTGAAGATGTTGATACTTATTTAAAAAATATTGTAGCTGTTACTGCGCCTCCGAAAACGATGGAAGCGAAAATTGAGCATGAATTACCTTTAGCGCATCGCAGTGAAAAGCGTGTACCAATGACGCGATTACGTAAGCGCGTTGCTGAACGTTTGCTGGAAGCGAAAAACAGTACTGCGATGTTAACGACATTTAATGAAGTTAATATGAAGCCTATTATGGATCTGCGTAAACAATATAAAGATGTGTTTGAGCAGCGCCATGGTATTCGTCTTGGTTTTATGTCGTTCTATGTTAAAGCGGTTGTTGAAGCATTAAAACGCTACCCTGAAGTAAATGCATCGATTGATGGTGATGACATTGTTTATCATAATTTCTTTGATATTAGCATTGCAGTCTCAACTCCACGCGGTTTAGTTACCCCTGTGTTACGAGATTGTGATAAGTTAAGTTTAGCGGAGATTGAAAAAGGTATTCGAGACTTAGCCATTAAAGGCCGTGACGGCAAATTAACGGTTGATGATCTTATTGGCGGTAATTTTACGATTACTAACGGTGGTGTATTTGGTTCATTAATGTCAACGCCAATTATTAATCCGCCACAAGCTGCAATCTTAGGTATGCATAAAATCCAAGATCGTCCAATGGCGGTTAATGGGCAGGTTGAAATTCTACCAATGATGTACCTTGCGCTGTCTTATGATCATCGTTTAGTGGATGGTCGCGAGTCAGTGGGTTATTTAGTGACAATTAAAGAATTACTTGAAGATCCAACACGTTTATTACTGGACGTATAAGCATTACATCGTTAACCGAATAAGTGCTCATTATTCGGTTAACGTTCTCCCTGTAACGGGACACAGTAAACATGGCGCAATGATGAAGAGGTATCAAAGAATATCTCAAATGGATTTAACGAGTCCCAAAGGGATAAAAACGGATAGAACATTATGAATTTGCACGAGTATCAAGCAAAACAACTATTCGCTGAATATGGTTTACCTGTACCAGATGGCTATGCTTGTGATACCCCACAAGAAGCAGCTGCGGCAGCAGGTAAAATTGGCGGTAAAAAATGGGTCGTAAAATGTCAAGTTCATGCTGGTGGTCGAGGCAAGGCTGGTGGTGTTGAGCTACATGATAATAAAGAAGGTATTAAGCAGTTTGCTCAACATTGGTTAGGCAAAAATTTAGTGACTTACCAAACAGATGCTGCGGGTCAACCTGTAACTAAAGTATTGGTAGAAGCGGCATCTAGCATTGCAACTGAATTATATTTAGGTGCTGTTGTTGACCGTAGTTCACAACGTATTGTTTTCATGGCATCGACAGAAGGTGGTGTGGAAATTGAAAAAGTTGCACAAGAAACGCCACATTTAATCCATAAAGCGGCGATAGATCCTTTAGTTGGCCCACAACCTTATCAGGGGCGTGAATTAGCCTTTAAATTAGGTCTGCAAGGTGATCAAGTTAAGCAATTCACGCGTATTTTCCTTGGGCTTGGCACTATGTTTGCTGAGTGTGATTTAGCACTGCTTGAAGTGAATCCATTAATTATTACAGATGAAGGCACCTTAGTTTGTCTTGACGGTAAAGTTAATGTGGATGCAAATGCATTATATCGCCAACCTAAATTACGTCAGATGCATGATGCTTCACAAGAAGATGAGCGCGAAGCCCACGCGGCACAATGGGAACTTAATTACGTAGCCCTTGATGGCAGTATTGGTTGTATGGTTAATGGTGCTGGATTAGCAATGGGAACCATGGATATTGTTAATCTTCATGGTGGTCACCCAGCTAACTTTTTGGATGTAGGCGGCGGTGCAACTAAAGAACGTGTTACAGAAGCGTTTAAAATTATTCTTTCAGATAACAACGTTAAAGCTGTCTTAGTGAATATTTTTGGCGGTATTGTGCGTTGTGATTTAATTGCAGAAGGTGTCATTGGTGCTATTGCTGAAGTCGGTGTAAAAGTGCCAGTAGTGGTACGTCTTGAAGGGAATAATGCTGAAGTTGGTACTGCAAAACTGGCTGATAGTGGTCTCAATATTATTGCTGCCACTTCGTTAACAGAAGCCGCTGAAAAAGTTGTTGCTGCCGCGGAGGGTAAATAATGTCGATACTTATTAATAAAAACACGAAGGTCATTTGCCAAGGTTTTACCGGTGGGCAGGGGACATTTCATTCAGAACAAGCATTGGCTTATGGTACGCAATTAGTGGGTGGTGTTTCTCCGGGTAAAGGCGGTACTACGCATTTAGGTTTACCGGTATTTAATACTGTTCGTGATGCAGTTAAAGCAACAGGAGCAACAGCAACCGTTATTTATGTGCCAGCACCTTTTTGTAAAGATGCAATTTTAGAAGCTATTGATGCTGGTGTTGAATTAATTGTTACCATCACTGAAGGCATTCCGACTTTGGATATGTTGGATGTTAAAGTACGTTTAGATGCCAAAGGCGTACGTATGATCGGCCCTAACTGCCCAGGTATTATTACGCCTGATGAGTGTAAGATTGGAATCATGCCCGGTCATATCCATAAAGCAGGTAAAGTGGGTATTGTGTCACGTTCAGGCACTTTAACTTATGAAGCAGTGAAGCAAACAACCGATGAAGGCTTTGGTCAGTCAACGTGTGTTGGTATTGGTGGTGATCCTATTCCAGGGTCAAACTTCATTGATATTCTTGATATGTTTGAAAAAGATCCAGCAACAGAAGCTATTGTAATGATCGGTGAAATCGGTGGTACTGCCGAAGAAGAAGCTGCTGCATATATTAAAAACCATATCACTAAACCTGTCGTGTCATATATTGCTGGTGTGACGGCCCCTGAAGGTAAACGAATGGGCCATGCTGGTGCGATTATTTCTGGTGGTAAGGGTACGGCAGAAGAAAAATTTGCAGCTCTTGAAGCCGCAGGTGTAAAAACCGTGCAAAGCTTGGCTGATATTGGTAAGACATTACGCGAAGTGACGGGTTGGTAAGCTAACGTAGATACGGTGTTAATGATCATACAGACATTGTATAAAAACCCGCTCACAAACTAATGTGTAGCGGGTTTTTTATTTACAATCTTTGTAATAAAGACTGTTAACGTCGAGTGGGTTTAAATTGGCTAAGCATAAATAATGCTGCTGCCGATACCACTACTGAAGGGCCTGCTGGTGTGTCATAGTGCCATGACATTGCTAACCCTATCACTACAGAAATTGAACCAATAATAGAGGCAATCACAGCCATCGCTTCTGGACTATTAGCAAAACGACGTGCGGTTGCTGCTGGAATAATTAGCAATGACGTAATAATTAATGCACCAACAAATTTCATTGCTACCGCAATTACCATTCCGACCATAAGCATTAATAATAACCGCATTAAATCAACATTCACACCTTCAACTTGCGCCATTTCTTCGCTGATAGTCATTGATAATAGTGGTCGCCACAGATAAATAAGTAAGGCTAACACGATAGCGCCACCACCATAAATCCACATTAGATCTGCAGTAGTAACCGCCAGTAAATCACCAAATAAATAAGCCATTAAATCAATACGCACATTATCTAAAAAGCTTACAGCAACTAACCCGAGTGATAATGCACTATGAGCGAGTATGCCAAGTAATGTGTCGGTTGCGACATAACGCTGTTTTTGTAAGGTCACCAAAATAACAGCTAATACTAAACAACAAATAACCAACGCAAGGTTTAAGTCGATATTAAACAAAAAGCCTAAAGCAATACCCAGTAATGACGCATGTGAAAGCGTATCACCGAAATAAGCCATTTTTCGCCATACTACAAATGACCCTAGCGGGCCGGCTAAAAGGGCTATCCCAATACCTGCAATTAACGCGGGAAGTAGAAACTCAATCATTATTTATTATTATCCTGATGATTATTGCAGCATGTTGATGGTGTTGCTGAATCATCATGTTGGTGGTTATGTTGGTGTTGGTATAACGCTAATTGGTCGCTGGCTTGGCGGCCAAATAATGCAATGTATTTAGGATGGTTGGTTACGCTAAAAGGACTACCTGAGCAACAGATATGATGTTGTAAGCAGATCACTTTATCTGTTTTGGCCATGACTAAATGTAGGTCATGGGAAACCATTAATATTGCACAATTGAGTAAATCACGTAATTGTTGAATTAAACGATAAAGTTCTAATTGACCTGTTACATCAACCCCTTGAACAGGTTCATCTAAGACCAGTAAATCCGGTTTTTGAAGTAATGCTCGAGCTAATAATACCCGTTGCATTTCACCACCAGATAGACGGTGCATGTCACTTTCCATTAAGTGCGCGCCATTAACCATGGTTAATGCTTCATGGCGTTGTGCCAATGAGTAACGTCCAGCTAAACGCATAAAGCGATCGACAGAAAGGGGCAGTGTACTGTTAAGGTGAAGTTTTTGCGGTACATAACCTATTCGTAATCCTTTTTGACGGATAACTTTTCCCAATGTTGGCTTTTGTAATCCGGTGATCACTTTAACCAAGGTGGACTTACCTGCGCCATTTGGACCGATAAGGGTTGTAATTTCACCACGCTCTAATTTGAGTGCAACATTATCTAAAACATTACGTCCAGAGAAGGTCACTGTGAGTGATTGTAATTCTACTAATGTTGTCATAAAGCGAGCTTAAAATAAGAGTTTGCCAAAATGTGATGTTATATTATAACATCTTCGTTTTACATGTGTTACTGTTAATACGAGCCGATTATAGCCAATTGAGAAAAATTTCTTTGCTGATAATCAATAATTTTTGCTGCTCTACATTTTTATGGGAAAAATCATGCACCGTCTAACTTCTCTATTTTGTGCTACCGCTCTCGTCGTTTCTGGCTCTGCATTGGCCTCTGATACCTTTAATGTGGTTACTACTGTTAAACCGTTAAACTTGATTGTTAGTGAATTAACTCAAGGTGTTGCGACCAGTGAATATGTTATTCCGTCAGGTGCATCACCTCATGATTATGCATTACGTCCCTCAGATATTAAAAAATTAAAACAAGCGGATCTTGTGGTTTGGGTTGGACCTGAATTAGAGTCATTTTTAACCAAAACAATGGCATCAAAGCCTGAAAATATTGCATTAAGCCAGCAACAGGGCATTAGTTTCCGCTATTATTCTGAGGAAGAGCAAGATCATGACGGTCATGAAAATGAAGCTGCTCATGACCATGAATCTGAGCATGAAGGTCATCATCACCACCATCATGGTATTGATCCACATTTATGGTTAGGTCCAGATCAAGCTGTGCAGGCAGCAAATGTCATAACTAAGGCATTGATCAAGTATGATCCATTGCATAAAAAGACATATACAGCTAATCTTTCAACATTCACTACAGAAGTTCAGTTAGCGGTCACTCAGCTTAATAAGCAGTTAAAACCGTTAAGTGATAAAGGTTATTATGTTTTTCATGATGGTTATGGCTATTTTGAACAACAATTTGAATTAGATAATTTAGGTCATTTTACGGTTGAACCCGATCGTCGTCCAGGCGCTAAGACATTGTTATCTATTCGTGAATCATTAAAAAATAACCAAGCGTATTGTGTCTTTAGTGAGCCGCAATTTTCGCCAGCTGTTGTGAAGTCTGTAACCAAAGGAACGAATGTTAAAATAGGGACTCTTGACCCAATGGCTACCGATATCGTTGAGGGCAAGGGAGGATATGTCCGCTTTCTTAATGAACTTGGACAACGATTTAGTAAGTGTCTTAATTAATCATGAAATATTATATCGCTGCGGTAGCATCTTTAAAGATGTTGCCGTTGCAGCATAAAATTGCGTTATTCTCGACTACAATTTTGATGGTGGCTGCTATTGTATGGCAGCCTTCCAAACATACAATACATTTCCCCAGCTTTAAAAAACCAGCGCCTATTGCTGTGCCTATTAATCTCACCGATCCAGAAGTATTAGAATCTGATAGTGAGCCAATGGGGGCGTCTTTAGATCAAAATGATCCACAATTCCAAGCCCCCAAAGATGAGATTGAACAACAGTTAGTACAAGCTCATGCTGAAACAGAATCCAAACACCGCGTAGCATCAGGGGAAACATTAGGGGTTATTTTCTCTCAATATGGTTTACCTATTTCTGAGATGTACCGTTTAATTGATGCGAATAAATCCGTACAACAGTTACGCGTTGGACAAACATTAGAGTGGGAAGTCGATGCTGATGGCAAATTAACATCGTTAAGTATTATTCGCAGTAAAAAAGTGACCGATACTTATACCCTAACTAAAAAAGGTTATGTTTATAAAGAAGTTGAACAAAAAGGTGATATTAAGCCTGTCACATTAACGGGACGTGTTTCCGGTAGTTTTTATAATTCTGCACGTGATGCAGGGTTAACGCCAACTCAAATTGGTAATGTAGTTAAAGCATTACAATGGAAAATGAATCTTGGTCGTGATGCCCGTAAAGGCGATTCATTTGGTGTGGTATTAGATCGTGAATTTATTGATGGTAAGGCGGTAGGTAAAGGTAAAATTAATGCCTTCTACTATAAAAGCCAGCGTCGTGGCCATTCAATATTTATCGCTCGTGGTGCAGACGACCAATTTTATGATCAAGATGCACGTAGTTTAAACCGTGGTTTTAAGCGGATCCCACTGTTGCGTTCATACCGAATCAGTTCATCATTTAATCCAAATCGTTTGCATCCTATTACTAAACGTCGTTCACCACATAATGGAACTGACTTTGCTGTGCCTGTTGGAACTACTATTTTGGCGGCTGGTGATGGCGTGGTAGTGAAATCTCGTTATCATCCACTTGCGGGCAATTATATTGTTATTAAGCATGGCCGAGAACACATGACGCGCTATTTACATTTAAGCAAACGCCAAGTCAAAGTGGGCGATAAAGTTAAAATGGGGCAACGTATTGCCAAAAGTGGTAATACAGGGCGTTCAACGGGGCCACACTTACATTTTGAATTAATTAAAAATGGTCGTCCGGTTAATGCGATGAAAGTGCCTTTACCACAAGCTGAGCCGTTAAGAGGTAGCACGCGTACTCAATTTATGCGTAATGTTAAAGCGTATAAAAAACAATTAAGTACACAAATGCCGAGTTAATAGAGACAGTATTGGTTGTGATAAAAGCGTATCGAAAGGTACGCTTTTTTTTTGCTTGTTAAATTTTGAATGTATTAACTGGTATTTTAAAAATTTGCAGTTATTTATATTGTTAAATAAATAGTTACTAGTTGAAACTATTTATTCAAAACAGGCATGAAATAATTGATTTAAGACAAGACTAATTTCGTATCAAAGTGTAAAATTCTCTACATCGTAATGAAAATAATTCTTATTAAGGTAGCCGTTTAGTTATGAAACTGTCAGAGATGTCGTGTGGTCACAGCGGTACAGTGATTAATATGTCCGCGTTGCCTGCTGTAACGCGTAAAAAATTAATGGTTATGGGGTTACTACCGCATACAGAAATTACAGTTGTTCGCTTAGCACCTTTAGGGGATCCACTTCAGGTTCGAGTGCGTGGTGTTGATATTGCGCTCCGTAAAAAAATTGCTGAAGATATAGAAGTTGAGGTTAAATAATGCAATATGACATTCTTACCGTCGGTAATCCGAACAGCGGTAAAACGACACTGTTTAATGGATTAACAGGTTCAAAACAGCAGGTGGGTAACTGGGCTGGTGTCACTGTTGAAAAGAAGACGGGTCGTTACCAACATAATGGTGATGATTTTTCTTTAACCGATCTTCCTGGTATTTATAACCTTGATAGTGCAAATGATGCTAATAGTCTTGATGAGGCAATTGCATCGCGTGCCATTTTGACGACACCGGCTGATGTTATTATTAACGTTGTTGATGCATCATCACTTGAACGCAGTTTATACATGACGTTGCAGTTGCGTGAATTAGGTCGACCAATGGTGGTTGTACTTAATAAGATGGATGTATTGAAACGTCAACAACAAGTATTAGATCTTAAAGCATTAGAAAAAGCGCTAGGTTGCCCTGTGGTCGCATTATCTGCGAATAACATGGAACGTATTGGCGAATTCAAATCTAAACTACATAAAATGCTGATTCAAGGCATTGTTGTATCAGACTTTTCACTTGATTATGGTGATGATTTTGAAGCAACTGTAGATAAATTAAAACCATTATTTATTCATGATGAAAAGTTAAACCCTCGCGCGCAATCAATTCGCGTATTAGAAAATGACACGCTTGTTATTCATACATTGTCTGAAGAAAATAAGCAGCAAGCCTGTGCTATTCGTCAACAAATGTTGGATTTAGTTGATCCTGATATTCAAGTTGCAGATGTTAGATACACTTTTTTACATCAATTATGTCAAAAAGTACGTCGCCAAGAAGGCCGTTTAAGCAATAGTCTTACCGATAAAATTGACCGTGTGTTATTACATCGTGCTATTGGTATCCCATTTTTCTTCTTGGTAATGTACGTAATGTTCATGTTTGCGATTAACGTAGGCAGTGCATTTATTGATTTCTTTGATATTAGCTTTGGTGCAATTTTAGTTGATGGTGGTCATTATTTATTAGATAACCATTTACCTGTTTGGCTAGTAACCATTATTGCTAATGGTGTTGGCGGTGGTATTCAAACTGTTGCAACATTTATTCCTGTCATTGCCTGTCTATACTTGTTCCTTGCAGTATTGGAAAGCTCAGGTTACATGGCGCGCGCGGCTTTTGTACTTGATAAAGTGATGCAAAAAGTTGGTTTGCCAGGTAAAGCATTTGTTCCATTAGTGCTTGGTTTTGGTTGTAACGTACCTGCTATTATGGCAACGCGTACTTTAGAACAAGAACGCGAGCGTAAGTTAGCAGCAGCAATGGCACCGTTTATGTCATGTGGTGCTCGTTTACCTGTATATGCTTTATTCGCTGCTGCATTCTTCCCTGACAATGGTCAAAATGTTGTTTTTGCATTGTATATTTTAGGTATTGTCGCTGCTGTTATGACCGGTCTTATTCTGCGTAATACGCTTTATCCCGGTGCTAGTGACAGCTTCATCATGGAAATGCCAAACTATGAATTACCAACAATGCGTAACGTTGTCATTAAAACATGGCAGAAGCTGAAGCGTTTTGTATTTGGTGCTGGTAAAACAATTGTGGTTGTAGTGACTATTTTAAGTTTCTTTAACTCACTCGGTACTGATGGTTCATTTGGTAATGAAGATACATCAAAATCTGTGTTATCGCATGCAGCACAAGTTGTAACACCTGTCTTAGAACCTATTGGTGTTAAAGCCGATAACTGGCCTGCAACCGTAGGTATTATTACGGGTATTTTTGCTAAAGAAGCGGTCGTTGGTACGTTAAATAGTTTGTATGCACCAGCCCTTGATGGCGGTAACGAAGAGTACGATCTTGTTAGTAGCTTAAAAGAAGCCGTTGCCTCTATTGGTGATAATCTATCAGCATTAAGCTTTAGCGATCCGTTGGGTATTGAGGTGGGTAGCCTTGAGAACCAAACGGCGGTTGCTGAAGATCAAGGTGTTGATCAATCAGTTTTCGGTAACATTCAATCACGGTTTGTAAGTGGCGCTGCTGCTATGTCGTACCTAATCTTCATCCTACTTTATACACCATGTGCGGCAGCGATGGGTGCATATGTGCGTGAGTTTGGTAAGAAGTTTGCTTGCTTTATTGCGGGTTGGACAATGCTACTGGCATATACTTTTGCTTCATTGTTCTATCAGATTGCTGATTTTGCTGTACACCCAGCCAGTAGTTCATTTTGGATTGCGTTCTTCATTGTCATTAACGTCGGAATTTATTTACTGATGAAGCGACAAGGTAAAAAGCAGTCTCATCTAGAAGGATTATTGTTTGAATGATTTTACAAGAATTAAAACAATATATTACAGATAATGGACGCGTAAGCCGTAAACAGCTTTCACTGCATTTTGGTATGTCGGAAGATGGTGTTGATGCCATGCTTGCTGTTTGGGTTCGTAAAGGAACTATTGGTAAGGAATTGGTTGGCTGCGATAGTACGCAATGCTGTCAAACAGCTAAAGATGTGTGGTATCGATGTTTAGCAGCAAATGAATTATCTATCACAGTGATGCGCTAACAATCATTAGCGTCCATTAAA
This sequence comes from Photobacterium piscicola, assembly GCF_046058925.1. Lineage (NCBI taxonomy): Bacteria > Pseudomonadati > Pseudomonadota > Gammaproteobacteria > Vibrionales > Vibrionaceae > Photobacterium > Photobacterium piscicola. Next base: position 2,439,861 of record NZ_CP175534.1, on the reverse strand, counting down.
AAAGCAGCCAGCAGGCTGCTTTTTTTATATTAGATACTACACACATGTAAGGGGCAGTAATTATCTGCGTAGTAATAACACTACGCGGTAATGGTACTAAAACCTGCAATATTCATTAGCTCTTGACGTAGTTCTTCAGCTAATGCTTGCTGTACTTCTTCGCTACGTTGAATACCTTTGGTATTACCCCAAATAGGACCAGGCCATGCAACATCATTGCTAAAACGTGCGATATGATGAACATGAAGTTGAGGCACAAGGTTACCTAACGCACCAATATTAATTTTTTCAGCCTGATAGTCTTGCTCTAATAAGGCAGCAACTGCAGATGATTCACGCATTAGTTGCTGTTGATCTTGTTCGGATAAATGATGGATTTCACGTAGTGATTCATAGCGTGGAACTAAAATTAGCCATGGGCCAAGGGCTTCTTTAGCAAGCAATACTCGTGATAAAGGCAAATCGCCAAGTATGGTTGTATCTGCCATTAATTGCGGATGAAGAGTGAAACTCATGTAATTATTCCTTAACAGTACATTCTAGCTCACAAGCTTGAGCAATATTTATTATAGTAAGCTTAATTTGGCGTAATTGGTATTATCCTTTGGGTATACGTAATCGTTACTTTATAGATAATGATTATCCAATAAAAACGTTGCTGAAGTGTATATTAATGGGGGGCTTAAATGGTAGCTGAGTATCAATTTATTCTTGATTACTGGTTTGGTGAGCTAGACGGTGAAGTGACCCGTAATAACAAACATGCACTGTGGTTTTTAGGTGGCGCTGAGGTTGATGCTGATATTATCTCTAAGTTTCAACGCTGGGTAAGTCAGGCGGGTAATGGTGAACTTAATCATTGGAGCGATACCGCGCAGGGTCGGCTTGCCTTAATTATTTTATTAGATCAATTTCCACGTAATATTTACCGCGGATTAAACGCTGCTTTTCGTTATGATTTATTAGCCTTGGCTATTTGTAAGCGGGGCTTAGCCCTTAATCAAGATGCTGAACTTGCAGCAATTGAACGGGTGTTTTTTTATTTACCATTAGAGCATTCAGAAGATTTAGAAGATCAAGAAGAGAGTGTGTTTCGATTTGATTTATTGCGTAAAACTGTTCAGCCAGAGAATGCTGCAGTGTTTGATAGTTTTTATGAATTTGCGAACAGTCATTTAGATGTAATTAAAGAGTTTGGCCGTTTTCCGCATCGAAATGCAGTGAAAGGGCGGCTATCTACTAAGAAAGAACTGACATGGTTACATGATGGTGGTTTACGATTTGGACAATGATTTTTAATATAAGTACTTTAATATAAATACCATTAAAAAAGCCTTCACGAATGAAGGCTTTTTGTTATGTCGCTACTACAATAAGTAGCTATCACAATAAAGTGTAATTACATACGCTCTAGTGTTTCGATACCAAGAAGATCCAAGCCTTTCTTGATGGTGTTAGCTGTAAGTAGTGCTAACTTCAAGCGGCTTTGCTTAACAGCTTCTTCAGCGTTAAGAATTGGACATGCTTCGTAGAAGCTAGAGAACAGACCTGCAAGTTCAAACAGGTAAGTACACATTAGGTGTGGTTGACCTTCACGAGCTACAGATTGAACGGCTTCTTCAAATTGAAGTAACTTAGATAGTAATACTTGCTCTTTTTCGTCATTGATAACGATAGGGCATGTTAGATCTTTAAGTTCAATGTTTGCACGCTTGAAGATAGACGCAACACGAGTGTATGCATACTGCATGTAAGGTGCTGTATTACCTTCAAATGCTAGCATGTTGTCCCAATCGAAGATGTAATCTGTAGTACGGTGCTTAGAAAGATCAGAGTACTTAACCGCAGCCATTGCAACTGTTGTAGCAATTTTTGCTTTTTCGTCAGCACTTAGCTCTGGGTTCTTTTCTTCGATTAGCTTGTTTGCACGCTCTTCTGCTTCATCAAGAAGATCAGCAAGACGTACAGTACCACCAGCACGAGTCTTAAATGGACGACCGTCTTTACCTAGCATCATACCAAATGCGTGGTGCTCTAAAGAAACTTCTTCAGGCACATAACCTGCTTTACGTACGATAGACCAAGCCATCATTAGGTGTTGGTGCTGACGTGAGTCGATAAAGTAAAGAACACGGTCTGCATGAAGTTGCTCGTAACGGTATTTAGCACAAGCAATATCGGTTGTAGTGTATAGGTAACCACCATCACGCTTTTGAATGATAACGCCCATAGGGTCGCCATCTTTATTCTTGTATTCGTCAAGGAATACAACGGTTGCGCCGTCGCTTTCTACAGCAAGACCTTTTTGTTTAAGATCAGCAACAACAGGTGCAAGCATGTCGTTGTACATTGATTCGCCCATTACGTTTGCATCTGTTAGAGAGACACTTAGACGATCGTAGTTACGTTGGTTTTGCTTCAGTGTGATAGCAACAAGTTGACGCCATTTCTCAAGGCAGTATTCATCACCGCTTTGCAGACGAACAACGAAGTTACGTGCAGTTACACCAAACTCTTCGTCTTCATCGTAAAGCACTTTTGATTCACGGTAGAAGCCTTCAAGATCGCTGATGTTCATTGAAACATCGCTACCTTCTTTTTCTTTACGCTCCATATTAGCAATCAGCATACCGAATTGGGTACCCCAGTCACCAAGGTGGTTAGCACGAATAACATTGTGACCTAAAAACTCTAGGGTACGTACAACAGCATCACCGATGATAGTTGAACGTAGGTGACCTACGTGCATTTCTTTTGCTACGTTAGGCGCTGAGTAGTCAACAACAATTGTTTGTGCTTCATCAGTGTTAACGGCTAGGCGATCACTTGCTAGCGCTTCTTCACCGCGAGCGGCTAACCATGCTTTATCTAGGAAAATGTTAATAAAGCCAGGGCCTGCAATTTCAACTTTCTCAGCAATACCATCTAGTTTTAGGCAGTCGATAACTTTTTGAGCAAATTCGCGTGGGTTCATACCCAGTTTTTTAGCTACGCCCATTACACCATTTGCTTGGTAATCACCAAACTGTGCTTTTGCTGACTGACGAACTGCTGCTGGGCTACCTGCTGGTGCGCCTGCGGCTTCTAATGCTTGTGATACTTTATTATTAATAAGTGCTTGAATATTCACTCGCTGTTCCTTAAATCGTTTGTAACGCCAATCATAAATATGTGGCAAAAACCTCTGCAGATAGCAAGATATGCCGTTAAAAATACTCACGGAGCTAAAGTGTTTTTTGCTGAACTAAAAAGCGACCAAAGCTACGTGAGTATTTTTTGATGGTAGTGTTAATTTAATATAAACACCAATATCTTGAATAAGCAGTATGCGTTACCCTAATAATACCCACATAGTTAGGTACTTTGGCAACTGGAAAAAGAGATTGTAGGCGATTTTTTTTAAAGTTTTTAAAATAGACTAAAATAAAGCCAAAATTCAGCCCTGATAAGGGCTCCATTAGGGTTAGTTTAGTTCTTGATAATGCGAAAAGTGTGAGTAATTATGCTGTTGTTTATTAAATGTTACGTGGTTGAAGGTGCAAAATGCAAAATCTGAAACAATTAGGCTTACACCCAGAGCAAATGTTAGCTGATTTACCTGCTTTTATGAATCGCATTATTGGTTTAGCTGATGAAATCGGAATATCGCTCTCATCGTATACAGCAGATCATATTGCATTAAGAGTTAATTCTCAGGATATTGCACTGGAACTTCATCAGGCATGGCTAGCGTATGGTACTGAATGGTCAAAGGCTATTATTAATGGACGTCCGATTGTGGTGATTGGTTTTGATACCCCACTGCAAGTAGGGGAGTGGACGATTGAAGCGTTAGAGTTACCTTACCCAAGTGAGAAAGTATATCCACAACAAGGCTGGGAGCATGTCGAGTTTGTTATTCCCGGAAACGCGATGTCATTGGAACAATTAGAACAGTCGATTAACTCAACATTTCCAGCGTTACATTGGCAGCAGTTGGCTGAAAAGGGAATTAAAGTTAAAGCGAGTTCTCCTGCTGGTGAGCATGAACGCTTACCTAATCCAACCTATGCGTTTAAAAAAGATAATATATGCATAAAATTACATTCACATTCTTTAGCAGCAGTGATTGCGAGCGAAAAAGAGTAATTATGTATTTTGTTAAGGTAAATTAAGCGAAAAAAATGCCACGGCTAAATCAAGCTGTGGCATGTATCAATCAGTTATTATTTTTAAAGAATCACAGTGCGATTGCCGTGAACAAATACGCGGTCATCGACCACTAAACCAAGCGCTTTGCTCAATACTGATTTTTCAACATCACGCCCAGATTTTGCCATTTCTTCGGCACTGAACGTGTGATCAACCGGAATCACGTTTTGGGTAATGATTTGGCCTTCATCAAGATCGTTGGTAACAAAGTGAGCCGTCGCACCAATGATTTTCACACCACGTTCAAAAGCTTGCTGGTAAGGCTTTGCACCGATAAATGCGGGTAGAAAGCTGTGATGAATATTAATAATCTTATGCGGAAATTGTGCGACAAAATTAGGCGTGAGAATACGCATGTATTTTGCTAGTACGACATAGTTAGGTGAATACTGTTGTACTGCTGCAAGTAATTTTGTTTCATGTTGTTCACGTGTAAGCCCTTCATGGCAAACATGATGAAATGGCACATCAAATTTTTCGGTTAAATTTTGTAGTTTATCGTAGTTACCTACTACTGCCGCAATATCTATATCTAGCGACCCGTCAAAGGTTTTAACCAAAATATCGCCTAAACAATGGGCTTCTTTGGTCACCATGATAACGACTTTCTTACGCTCAGAGCTAATTAATCGACGCTTACTCCCCGCAGGTAAAGCGCGGTCTAGATCAGCCAGTAACGTTTCGTCATTAAAATAGCCTTCTAACTCTGTTCGCATGAAGAAATGGTTTTTAGCATTATCAACGTACTCTTTGTTATTAATAATGTTGAGCTGATGTTTATGGCATATGTTGGTGATTTTGGAGATAAGCCCCATATTATCAGGGCATTCCGTTAATAATGTTTTCTTTTCCATGTCTATTCCTGATGACGGCAACGTTGTGCTCTGTCTAAAAATCATAATTTATCACTATGACGCTTATACTGCGTTGGGGTCAAATAGTTTCTTATGGGCGCTGTTTTAGTATCGAGAAATAGCGTCTTACACCGCTGGTCGTCGCGTAATAAAATAGGCATAATAGAACAATTGATACTGTATAAATAACCAATAGTGCGAAGTGAATGATAGCTAAGTTTTTTGCCGCTGGTGGTGCGTTAGATAAAGCCATTCCCGGATTTCAAGCTCGACAATCTCAAATTGATATGGCAAAAGCGGTAGCTGATGCGATTAAACAACAATCACAATTAGTGGTTGAGGCAGGGACGGGAACAGGTAAAACATTTGCCTATTTGGTGCCAGCATTAGTCAGTGGTAAAAAAGCCATCATCAGTACGGGGTCAAAAAACCTTCAAGAGCAATTATTTCATCGTGACTTACCCTTAATGGCAACTGCACTTGGGTTTACAGGAAAAGTGGCTTTATTGAAAGGGCGTTCAAACTATTTATGTATAGATCGCCTCAGCCGCCAGATCACTGAAAGCCATGGTGATCACTCAGATCCTGTCATGCTGAGTTTATTGATTAAAACCCGCCAGTGGTCATCAGCCTCTAAAACAGGGGATCTGGGGGAATGTGAAGAAATAGCTGAAGATAGCCCTGTGATCCCGATGATCACCTCGACCAACGATAATTGCCTTGGCAGAGAATGTCCGTCTTATGATGATTGCTTTGTAGTGAAAGCGCGTCGTAAAGCGATGGAGGCTGATATCGTGGTCGTTAACCATCATCTCTTCTTAGCGGATCTTGCTATTAAAGAAACTGGTTTTGGAGAGCTAATTCCTGAAGCTGAAGTATTTATTTTTGATGAAGCCCATCAGATCCCTGATATTGCGAGTCAATATTTTGGTCAAAATCTATCGAGCCGGCAGTTAATTGAATTAGCAAAAGATATTGAAATTGGCTATCGCACTGAAGCGAAAGATATGCGCCAACTGCAAAAGGCAGCGGCTCGTTTACAACAAGCGGCGTTTGAAATGCGGATTATTTTGGGCGATCCCGGTTTTCGTGGTAATTGGCGTGAAGCTTCAAAAACACCCGCGGTACAACGTGAATTAGTACGTCTTAATGATGCCCTTGATTTAATTTATGATGTGCTTAAATTAGCCTTAGGGCGTAGTCAATTATTAGATTCGGCCTTTGAACGAGCGACTCTATTAAAAGCTCGCTTAAAACGAGTAATGGATACCAGCATTATGGGGTATTCGTATTGGTATGAGTGTACGCCACGGCAATTTAGTTTAAATATTACGCCGTTATCTGTGGCTGATAAGTTCAGTGAGCGTATGGCTGAACAGAAAGGGGCGTGGATTTTTACTTCAGCAACCTTAGCTGTTGATGATGACTTTAGCCATTTTAGTCACCGCTTAGGGCTGCAACCGAAACAACAATTTTCATTAGAGAGCCCCTTTGATTATGCAACTCAAGCTTTGTTGTGTGTGCCGCGGCATCTACCTGAACCTAATAGTTATGGATTAGCAGATAAGTTAGTTGAGATGTTAACCCCGGTCATTGAAGCTAATGATGGACGTTGTTTCTTCTTGTGTACCTCGCATCAAATGGTACGAGATCTTGCCGAAGGCTTTCGTGCTCGACTAGATTTACCCGTACTAGCACAAGGTGAAACCAGTAAACAAAAGCTGTTAGCGGAATATCTTGAACGAGGTAATGCATTATTAGTTGCGACGGGGGCGTTTTGGGAAGGCATTGATGTTAGAGGCCAAGCCCTTAGCTGTGTTATCATAGACAAATTACCGTTTACAGCACCCGATGATCCATTATTAAAAGCACGTATTGAAGATTGTCGCCTTCGTGGAGGAGATCCCTTTGCTGAGGTACAAGTACCTGATGCTGTGATCACCTTAAAGCAAGGTGTCGGCCGTTTAATTCGTGATACTCAAGATAAAGGGGTATTAGTGATTTGCGATAATCGTTTAGTCACTCGTGCTTATGGCGCTGTATTTTTGAGAAGTTTACCGCCAATTCCACGCACGCGAAGTGTCGAAGGGGTTAGCGAATTTTTGTCGAGTTTAACGGATATGAATCTATCTGTTACTGACGAGACCCAACATTCAGAGGCTTGAATGAGCACCAAAATTCTGGCAGTAGATACTGCAACTGAAAACTGTTCTGTCGCGCTAATGATCGGCGATGACGTTATTTCTCGCTGTGAATATGCTCCTCGTGAGCACACGACGAAAATTTTACCTATGATTGATGCAGTTCTTGCTGACGCTGGCGTAAAGCTAAAGCAGCTTGATGCATTAGCATATGGTCGTGGTCCTGGTAGCTTTACCGGTGTTCGTATTGGTATTGGTATTGCACAAGGGTTAGCCTTTGGTGCTAACTTACCGATGATTGGGGTATCTACTTTAGCGGCTATGGCGCAAGGTACGTTCCGTTTGCATCAAGCTGATCATGTATTGACGGCGATTGATGCCCGCATGGGTGAGCTTTACTGGGGACAATACCAGCGTAAAACTGATGGTGATTGGCTATTATTGGGCAATGAGCAAGTAATTGCACCTGATGTTTTATTAGCGAACGTACAAGCTGATACCAATGCATGGTTAACAGCAGGTACAGGCTGGGAAGCGTACCCTGAACTATTAAATCAATTACCATTGCAAGCGCAATTAGGTAGTGTGCTTTATCCTGATTCACAAGATATGGTGCATTTGGCTAAATATGCTTTTGCTCGTGGTGAAATTGTTGCAGCAGAAGCCGCAAGTCCGGTTTATTTACGTGATACTGTGACGTGGAAGAAATTGCCTGGTCGCGAGTAATATTATCGATATCAACATTGTTTGTAATGGCTGATAACATTGCGTAAAAACACGAAGAGTGGCAGTTTTACTGATCACTCTTCGTATTTTATATCCCCTTATTCTATTAAGTCTGACTTTCTTTTCTACTATGGCATCTACAATTATGTACACCGAATAGCAATTATTCGTGTTTCTATACCATTGCCCGCGCTAGCTGTAGCCATATTCGTTTTCTCTCTCGTTATTTTAAAGCCTGTATTATTGATGACATAAGATCACGTACTATTCCTGTTGAGATAGGAATTCAGTAGTGAGATATGTTATTTTTTGTCGAGTTATTAAACAAATGTGTGGAGGTTTTAGATGTTTGGTAAGCTATTTCTTGGGGTGATATTAGTGTTTATGGTAGGCTGCGCGAGCTTACCTGCAACGTTAGTAACGAAATCAAAAGATCCTATTACTGATTTAACGGTTATTCTGCAGCACCCTCAGGCGAATGAAGGTAAAGATGTTCGTCTTGGTGGTGTTATTGCTTCGATTCGTAATGAACAGCAACAAACACGTATTGAAATGGTGGCGATGCCATTAACGGCTGATGGTCGTCCAATATTACATGCACAATCTCAAGGACGGTTTATTGCTTATGTTCATGGCTTTTTAGAGCCAATTGAATATGCCAAAGGTCGTCTATTGACGGTTGCTGGGCAATTTTCCGGTGATGAGCAGGGAAAAATAGGGCAATACCCATATACTTTTCCGGTGGTGCAAGTATTCGGTGAGCAACTATGGCAAGTACAACAACAGGTACAATTAGATGATCCGTTTTGGACGCGTCAGCCTTGTTATTCATTTAATTGTGATCGATGGGGTAATGATTTAATGATGCCTAATTTCGGGGTTAACGGCCGAATTGTTGAACGAGTAGTCTTATAACTGTTATGAAAGAGATAACGCTAACGCTAGCAGAGTATAACCTTGCTGCTTGTAGCAGTATTGATGTAATGACGCCAGTAAGTACCTCAAGACCCTTAGTGGTGCTTTTACATGGCTGGCAAGATAATGCCGCTACGTTTGCATCATTATGGCCGTTATTAATCACTGATTATGACATTATTGCACTGGATTGGCCTGGACATGGTAAATCTGATTATAAAAGTGCCGATAATTATTACCATTTTGTTGATTATATTGATGATTTGCATCAAGTTATTATGCAGTTTAAACCTGCAAAAGTACATCTTATTGGTCATTCACTTGGGGCTATTGTTGCGGGATGTTATGCCGCAATATTTCCTGAATATGTCGATAAAATTGTATTAATTGAAGGATTGTCACCATTAACTGAACCTCCGCATATGGCAGCAGAGCGGTTACGAATGGGCATAATCAGTCGACAGCGTTATCGTCGACAACAACAACGTTTGCAGCAGCGCTCAATGGCGACATTTGAAGAAGCTGTGACGCTTCGTGCGAACGTAAATCGATTACCAGCCTCGTTACTTGATGCTGTCGTTAAGAGAGCGACAATTGAACGTGATGGCCGCTGGTATTGGCGTCATGATCCTCGTCTTCGTTGTGATTCTTTATACCGAATGGCACAACAACATGCACAGGCTTTGTTAAGTAGTATTCAAGCACCTGTATTATCGATTATCGGTACAGATGGCTACGCGACATTACGCCAATGTGATGCTAATGGATGGGGTATTAACGATTTTACACAAGTGATGGTGTTCGGGGGACATCATTGTCATTTACAAAGTTCGAATGATGTTTATCGTCATATTCGAGCCTTTATCCCCACTCAATTAGATTAATTATTGATTTATCTTTGGTATCAATAGATATCGCCATGATTCAATTTTTAATCCAAAATTAAATATGCGGTAGTGCCGTTATAACGAATTATATTATTTATAGCATTACCGTTTTGTGAAGTTGATAGGCGCGCACTGCAGTCTAATTTTAAAGGAGAGTGCACGTGGATAAGGTTTGGCTTAGCCGCTATCCGGAAGATGTACCGGCAGAAATTAACCCAGATGAATATTCATCTTTGGTCGACATGTTTGAACAATCTGTACGTAAATACGCAGATCAAACGGCATTTATCAACATGGGGCAGGTCATGACCTTCCGTAAGTTGGAAGAGCGTAGCCGTGCATTTGCTGCATACTTACAAAATGAGCTTAAACTGCAAAAAGGTGATCGTGTCGCTGTCATGATGCCAAACTTATTGCAATATCCGATTGCATTGTTTGGTATTTTACGCGCTGGGTGTGTAGTAGTGAATGTTAATCCACTTTATACACCGCGAGAATTAGAGCATCAACTTAACGACTCTGGCGCAAAAGCCATTGTTATTGTGTCTAATTTCGCTCATACATTGGAAGCTGTCGTTAAAAATACGTGTGTTAAACATGTTATTTTAACCAGCCTTGGCGATCAATTATCTCGTCCGAAGGGAACATTAGTTAACTTCGTCGTGAAATATATTAAAAAAATGGTGCCGTCATACCATTTACCTCATGCGACCTCAATGCGTATTGCTTTACGTAAAGGGCGCAGAATGCAATATGTTAAGCCATTCATTACTGGCAACGATATGGCCTTTTTACAATACACTGGCGGTACGACAGGTGTTGCTAAGGGTGCCATTCTAACTCACCATAATATGGTGTCTAATGTGATGCAGGCAAAAGGGGCTTATGGTCCTGTATTAAGTGAAGGCCGCGAGTTAATCGTGACTGCACTGCCGTTGTATCATGTGTTTGCTCTGACAGTTAACTGTTTATTGTTGTTGGAAATGGGGGGGCAAAATCTATTGATTACCAACCCTCGTGATATTCCAACGTTCATTAAAGAATTACAACGCTACCCGTTTTCAGCCATTACTGGCGTAAATACGTTATTTAATGCATTAGTGAATAACCCTGATTTTCTTAAATTAGATTTCAGTAATTTACACCTCTCTGTTGGCGGTGGTATGGCCGTTCAACGTGCAGTTGCTGAAAAGTGGCAAAATATCACGGGTAATTATTTACTTGAAGGTTATGGTTTAACAGAGTGTTCGCCATTAGTTGCGGCTTATCCGTATAACCTAACTTACTATAATGGATCTATTGGCTTACCTGTTCCCTCAACTGATGTACGTATGGTTGATGATGAAGGTAACGTGGTTGGTATCGATCAAGTTGGTGAACTGCAAGTACGTGGCCCTCAGGTAATGAAAGGCTATTGGCAGCATCCAGAAGCCACCAAAGAAGTGTTAACCGACGATGGTTGGCTTTCAACGGGTGATATCGTCAAATTTGATGATGAAGGCTTCTTGCATATTGTTGATCGTAAAAAAGACATGATCTTAGTGTCTGGATTTAACGTTTACCCAAATGAAATTGAAGATGTTGTAGCATTGCACGATAAAGTGCTAGAAGTTGCTGCAATTGGCCAGGCACATGAAGTGTCAGGCGAAGTGGTAAAACTTTGTGTGGTTAAACGTGATGATAGTTTAACGCGCGAAGAATTAATTACCCATTGTCGACAGCATTTAACGGGCTATAAAATTCCTAAAATTGTCGAATTTATGGATGATTTACCAAAGACTAACGTTGGTAAAATTTTACGTCGAGTTTTACGTGAAGAGTCAGATAAAAAAGCGCAGCAAACCACTAAGTAGTATCTTTACTGACATACAATAAATGTTGGTTTGATAAAATAGTAGCAACTGATTGTGCTAGCACGTATCTAATGCCGGCTTTTATGCCGGCATTTTACTATAAAATATTTAATTGGCTCTAAAACGGGGTCGTTCTGTCATAAAAAGGTACATTGTGAATTTCGAGATTGTTACAACAACTGAGCAGCTTCGCCTACGGTGTGAGTCAGCACGTCAGCATACAGCTGTTATGCTTGATACTGAATTTGTACGTACGCGAACGCTTTACCCTCGTTTAGGTCTGATTCAACTGTTTGATGGTGAATATTTATCACTGATTGATCCGCTTAATGTTGAAGACATGGAACCATTATGGGCATTACTGCGTGATCAGTCTGTGATTAAAGTACTGCATGCCTGTGGTGAAGATCTTGAAGTCTTTCAGCACCATGCTGGCTGTTTACCTGTACCGATGCTTGATACTCAAATTATGGCTGCATTTCTAGGTCATGGCATTTCAACGGGGTTTGGTGCATTAGTTAAGGAATATGTGGGCGTTGAGCTTGATAAAGGCGAAGCACGTACAAATTGGTTAGCTCGTCCATTAACTGACAAACAATTAGATTATGCCGCTGCCGATGTGCATTATCTTAAGCCGTTATATGAAACGCTATTGGCTAAAGTTGAAGCTGCTGGGTATATGGAAGCTTTACAGCAAGAATGTAATGCAATCATGTTACGTCGAACAAAAGTACTTGATCCTAATAAAGCGTATCTTGATATTAAAAATGCTTGGCAATTAACACCAAAGCAATTGGCTATATTACAGCAACTGGCAGCTTGGCGTGTTCGTGAAGCAAGAAAGCGTGATATTGCACTTAACTTTATCGTTAAAGAATTACATTTGTGGAAATTGGCTCGTTTAGAAATAACTTCGCGTTCAGTGCTTGAAAAAGAAGGCTTTGAGCCGATGGAAATTCAGCGTCATGGTAACCGTTTATTAAAAATGGTACATGATTGTGATGCGATTAATTACAAAGATTACCCGCAGGCAATTGAACGTTTAGTTGATTTTCCTGGCTATAAACAAATGGTCAAACGTTTAAAAGATGTGGTGACAGACGTTGAATTAACAACAGGATTAGCCCCTGAATTTTTAGCGTCTAAAAAGCAAATTCACCAATTACTTTCATGGGCATGGAAATATCAACGTGCAGATGAAAAACGTCCAGAAATGCTAAAAAACTGGCGTCAGGGTTTATTTGAATCTCGTGTTTTAGCAATACTGGATGAAAAATAAGTTGGGTGTCGTAACGGTATAATTTAAGCGACGTATTATAGCGATAATAATAACCAAAGAATAAAAAGCCCCGCCAAGTGATACTTAGCGGGGCTTTATTATTTTTCTTCGTCAGGTAATGTGACGTTAAGTTCTAGTACCGATAACTCATCACCGTTATGGTCTAGATTTACTGAAACATGTTCAGGATTAATCTGAACATATTTGCTGATAACAGCTAAGATATCGCGCTTAAGCTGTGGAAGGTAGGCTGGAGATTTCTGTCCAGCACTACGTCTTTCAGCAACAATAATTTGTAGCCGTTCTTTTGCTACATTTGCAGTTTTCGCTCTTTTCGGGCGGAAAAACTCGAGCAGTGCCATAGCCACTTAGCCTCCAAATAGACGTTTTAGGAAGCCTTTCTTTTCTTCTTCTAAGAAACGGAAAGGACGATCTTCACCAAGTAGACGTGCAACTGTGTCTTCATAGGCTAGTCCTGCATCGGAACCTTTATCAAAGATAACGGGTTCACCTTTGTTGGATGCATTCAATACTGCTTGGCTTTCAGGGATAACACCAAGTAGTGGAATGTGAAGAATTTCTTCAACATCTTGTACACTTAGCATTTCACCTTGGTTAACGCGTGCAGGATTGTAACGTGTAAGTAAAAGGTGTTGTTTAACTGGTTCACGGCCTTTTTCTGCACGACGAGACTTCGAATCTAGAATACCTAGGATACGGTCAGAGTCACGAACTGAAGACACTTCAGGGTTCGTTGTTACAATCGCTTCATCTGCAAAATACAGCGCCATTAAGGCACCTGTTTCGATACCAGCTGGTGAGTCACAGATAATAAAATCGAAACCCATTTTGGCTAGTTCTTTAAATACTTTTTCGACACCATTACGGGACAGCGCGTCTTTATCGCGTGTTTGTGAGGCTGGCAATACAAAAAGATTATCCACACGCTTATCTTTAATTAGCGCCTGGCTTAGATTTGCTTCGCCATTAATAACATTAACGAAGTCATAAACGACACGGCGTTCACAACCCATAATGAGATCGAGATTACGCAGGCCGATATCAAAATCGATAACTGCAGTTTTTTTACCGCTCAGTGCTAGACCAGATGCAAGAGCAGCACTTGATGTTGTTTTACCAACGCCGCCTTTACCTGAGGTAACAACGATAATTCGTGCCATTTACTCAATTCCTTCTTAAAACTTTTATAAAGCTAGGTGTTCTATACTGAGATTATTGTCTTCAAGAGATATGACAACACCTTTGCCCCAAAACTCTTCCTGAATGTTATCACTCAGCCAGTAGTTTCCCGCAACAGAAATTAGTTCAGATTGTAAGTTTTGACAGAAAATTGTCGCACTTTGCTCACCATTTGCACCCGCAATAGCGCGCCCACGTAGCGTGCCATAAATATGGATACAACCATCGGAAAGAATTTCTGCACCAGCACTGACATTACTGAGAATAACGAGATCACGATTACGAGCATAAATTTGCTGCCCAGAACGAACAGGTGTACGAATAATTAACGTTGGTTCTTTATTATCTGTACTTACTGGGGTATCTAATGTTTCAGTTAAAAATTCAGATGGCTCATCTTTAACTGGTCTTGCCGCATTCATAATAGCAAAACCAGCTGCTTTTGCTTGTGTTTGCTGTGTTTTATTTTTACAACCACCAATACCGACAGGGATCATACCTGCATCGATCACTCCCGCTTTTAGTTGTTCAAAATTAATATCTGTATCAACTTGTGAGATATCAATAACAACGGGTGCAGAAGCGAAAAAATTTGGTGCAAGTTCAACTTTGTCTTTTAGCTGATTAGTTACTTTACTAATGTCATTATCAACTAAATGAAGAGCAGAGAGCGTGAACGAGCTCCCTTTTAGTTCAGCTATCTTGGTCATAGGTATATTATGGCTAAGATTTTAAATTAACCATTTAGTTCATTATCACAAAGGTACTAGCATGGTATATTTACTCGCGGTTAGGGGCAAGCTATCCTTGCGCTGACGTTGGTTTTTCAGACAAACTTCTCACACAATTAACTTAAAACTGAGTCAATAGTGAATGATTGCTCGTAATCTTGTGCTGAAATGTATGGCGCATAAATGAAATAGGCTAATTATATGTTGTGTTCAATCTACAAAAGTTTAAAAAAAGACAATACTTATCTCTACATTAATAAAAAAGATGATTTTGCGGACGTACCCGCACAATTAATGTCGACCTTTGGCAAACCTCAATTTGTTATGGTAATCAAGCTAGAAGGTAGAACGTTGGCACTGGCTGATGTTGAGAAAGTAAAAGAAGCATTGGGTACTGTAGGTTTTTATTTACAGGTACCACCACCAGTGACTAATTTATTAGAACAATATAAGGCTGATAAAGCCGCTAAATAATAAAATAAGGCTATTATGTATAAGCGTTTGATATCGATTTTTGTTGCCCTTGGGGTTGGAATGTCCTCTTCTGCATTTGCTAATGAAGAAGGATTTGATGCCTATGTGGATAAATTAAAAGTAGAAGCGCGTGAAAAAGGTATTTCTGAACCGATAATCGGTGCCGCATTTAACGGTATTAAATATACAGCGCATGCTGTTAAAGCTGATAATAATCAACCTGAAAAGAAACTGTTATTAGAGCAATATATTACTCGTGCAGTGCCTGACTGGAAAGTAAAGCAAGCGAATCGTCTCTATCAACAAAATAAAGAAGCGTTAGAACGTATTGGTAAACAATATGGTGTTCAACCGCGGTTTATTGTCGCTTTATGGGGCGTAGAAAGTAATTTTGGCAAGATTCAAGGTAATTACAATGTTGTTGAAGCATTAGCAACATTGGCTTATGACGGTCGTCGTGAAGCTCTATTTCGTAAACAAGTCATGGCTGCATTAGAAATATTACAAGATGGTCATATTACGATTGATGATATGAAGGGATCTTGGGCTGGTGCGATGGGTCAGTGTCAATTTATGCCAACCTCTTATCTTACTTATGCTGTTGATGGTAACGGCGACGGTAAAGCGGATATTTGGAATACAAAAGCGGATGTTTTTGCCTCAGCGGCTAATTATTTAAAACTTTCTGGCTGGAATAGTGAATATACGTGGGGACGTCCAGTTAAGTTGTCCCAAGTATTAGCTGAGAGTTATGAAGGTACGGAAACAGAAAAAGGAAAGACACTGGCAGAATGGAAAAAATTAGGTGTGATGAATAGCAGTCATGGTGCATTACCTGCTGCTGATATTCAAGCATGGTTAATTCAGCCTGATGGCGGTGAAGGTAAGTCCTATCTAATATATGAAAACTATCGAACATTACTTAAATGGAATCGTTCGCATTATTTTGCTTTAGCAGTAAGTGCATTAGCTGATCGTATTCAATAACACAGTTATTATTAGATCTGTATACAAGTTTAATGAGTGATAAAAAAGCTAGGCATTAATGTCTGGCTTTTTTGTTATTTATGATTGTCACTAATATATATTGTTTTATTCTTGCTAGCGATATTTATAAGCGAAATAATAATCGTAATATTGATAGCAGATATAAAAAAAGCCTAAACAAGTTAGGCTTCTTTATTTAAAATCTTAGATTAGATTTCAAACTCATCAAGAGATTGACCATCATCTAATGCTTTCTTTAGCGCGCTAGGCGTACGGCCTTGGCCTGTCCATGTCTTTTCATCGCCATTTTCATCGATGAATTTATATTTAGCTGGACGAGTTGCACGTTTAGTTTTTGGTGCTTTTGCTAAACTTGCTAGTAATTCTTCTGGGTCAATACCGTCGGCTAATAGCATTTCACGATATTGAGCTAGTTTTTCATTACGCTCATTTTCTTTAGCTTGTTCTTCAGCTTCAGCTTCTGAACGTTCAGTAACAACTGTTGTTAGTTTATCTAACGCTTCTTCAAGTTGCTCTAGTGTATATTCGCGCGAAAGTGCGCGTAGGCTTCGAAGGTTTAAAAGCGCTTTCATTGCATCAGACATTTTATATTTCCTGTTATTTTTAATTAACTGTAAATAATAATAGCAGCATTAAAACATTTTTTGCAATAGTAATACTTTTATACATTACGTGTAAAACATTTTAATCATTTCTTTATTTAAAAAATAGTTATGTTCGGTATATGACACTATTTATAAAATATTTCTTCATTAAAAGTATAAATATGAGCCAAACAGTTTTAGTTATTGTTGTTGCTCTTTATATGTTAAATGATAATAAAATTAAAAATGGTATACCGCTTCGTTATTGCTGAACCTTTATAGTTGTTGCTAATCCATTTGTGATATCTATTGTTAATAATTTTAACTTACAGTGTTGCAAAGTTGAATCGTTTACGTAGAATGTTTCATTACATCTTTAATGATAAGGGTAGAGGTGCATTGTTTATTAGTAACTAATATGAGGGTGATACCTATGACTATTAGTGAAAGGGGTCAATGCCGAAGTAAGAAGCATATATCAAATACTCTTACTGGGGTTACATTGAATAAGTGTAATACTGCCATAGTAGATAAAGATATAACTATGGAGCGCTACTGTAGAGGCTGGAAAGGCTAACCTTCTTTCTATATACTCAATTTAATATGCCATCATGGTTATATCTAGCAGTAGATCTTCTAACCAGAATTGGTTGTCGTAGAGATTATAAACTTTGATAGATTATTCCCACTCCTTAACATCCATTATTCCGCCATTAGTCGCGCTTGGCTTGGCGATTCTTACGCGTAGAGTTCTATTGTCTTTAGGTACAGGTGTTGTGCTTGGAGCATTATTTCTTAATGATTTTTCTTTCGCTAATACAGCGTCCTATCTTGTTACATCAATTAAAGGGTTATTCATTGCAGAGGATGGCATAAATACTTGGAATATGAGTATTGTGCTGTTTTTAATATTGCTCGGGATGACCACTGCGTTATTAACTTTGTCTGGGGGGACTCGTGCTTTTGCTGAGTGGGCACAGACAAAAATTAAAACCAAACGTGGGGCAAAACTTTTGGCCGCTTTTTTAGGGGTATTCATTTTTGTCGACGACTATTTTAATAGCCTTGCGGTTGGTTCTATTGCCCGTCCTGTGACTGATCGTTTTCAAGTTTCACGTTCAAAGCTTGCTTATATTCTTGATTCAACGGCAGCACCTATGTGTGTTTTAATGCCAGCATCAAGTTGGGGAGCTTACATTATTACGCTTATCGGCGGTATATTAGTGACTCACGGCGTTACTGAATATACGCCATTAAGTGCCTTTATGACGTTAGCTCCAATGAATTTTTATGCTATTTTTGCATTAGCAATGGTGTTTGTGGTGTCATGGTTCCAGTGGGATATTGGACCCATGAGAAAACATGAAAGAGCGGCTAGTCATGGCCGTGGAACTGATGTCGGCGGTGATGTTGATGATCAGGCGAAAGACTTAACAGAAGAGCTCGATATCAAAGAGAGTTTGCAAGGACGAGTTGGTGATTTAGTGTGGCCAATTATTATTCTTATTATTGCTACGTTCTTTTTTATGGTATTTACGGGCTATCAAGTTCTTGTTACAGAAGGTAAGCCATTTTCATTATTAGGCGCTTTTGAAAATACCAATGTTGGCCAAGCATTATGTCTTGGTGGTAGCTTTGGTTTAATTGCCGCGATTATTCCTGTGTTTCGTCAACGTATTGCAGCAAAAGAGATCAGTAACACACTTTGGGTTGGCGCAAAATCAATGTTTGGTGCAATTTTAATTCTATTGTTTGCATGGAGTATTGGTGGCGTTATTGGTGATATGAAAACGGGACAATATTTATCTACCCTTGTTCAAGGTAATATTAATCCTGCATTACTACCAATGATCCTGTTTTTATTATCAGGCATTATGGCATTCTCAACCGGCACCTCATGGGGAACATTTGGCATAATGTTACCTATTGCTGGTGATCTTGCTGGGGCGACTGAAATTAGTTTAATGTTACCTATGCTTGCAAGTGTGCTTGCAGGTTCGGTGTTTGGTGATCACTGTTCTCCAATATCTGATACGACGATATTGTCATCGACAGGTGCTCGTTGTCATCATATAGATCATGTAGCGACCCAATTACCTTATGCATTATCTGTGGCCGTTATTTCTGCGATTGGATTCTTAACCTTAGGGATTACAGATTCATTAGCGTTAGCATTTTTAGTGGCAACCGTTGCATTTATATTAATGTGTTTCCTTTTATCATGGTTGTCGAGCCGACCATTAAAAGGGGCGGCATTACGTTAATAGTAAACGTTATTAAAATAACCCAATGGGCGTAAATTGAACCAGTTGATGATGATCAACTGGTTTTTTTATAGTAACAATAACAGTTGTTGACCTAGGTACTTTCCATTACCAGTAATTTTATGTAGC
This sequence comes from Photobacterium piscicola, assembly GCF_046058925.1. NCBI lineage: Bacteria > Pseudomonadati > Pseudomonadota > Gammaproteobacteria > Vibrionales > Vibrionaceae > Photobacterium > Photobacterium piscicola. The sequence continues at coordinate 2,420,625 of NZ_CP175534.1, read as the reverse complement.
ATCTGCGCGATTTTTAAATGTAATTCGTATGACTAGGAAAGCTAATGGCCCAGATGTATTTCTATTACTCAGCAATGAACGCTGGGAAATCGACCACATTATTACAATCATCATTTAACTACCGTGAGCGCGGCATGACGCCAATTATTTTTACGGCGGCGATTGATGATCGTTTTGGTAAAGGTAAAGTTAGCTCTCGCATTGGTTTACAAGAAGATGCTGAATTATTTAATTCAAAAGATGATTTGTACCAGATATTAATCAACTTTTCGAATGCAGGAAAAATTGATTGTGTGCTAATTGATGAATGCCAATTTTTAACCAAAGAGCAAGTTTATCAATTAACTGAAGTTGTCGATAAATTAGATATTCCAGTGTTATGTTATGGATTACGTACTGATTTTCTTGGCGAGTTATTTGAAGGTAGTCGTTATTTATTATCTTGGGCTGATAAATTAGTTGAGCTAAAAACAATTTGTCACTGTGGTCGTAAAGCAAATATGGTTATTCGTCAAGATGAAGCGGGTAATGCTATTGCTGATGGTAATCAGGTTGAGATTGGTGGTAATGATCTTTACCTCTCAGTGTGCCGAGCGCATTATAAAGAAGCACTGGGGCGATAATACGCATTTAAATGAATAAAAAAAGGAAGCATAGCTTCCTTTTTTTGTGCGGCAATAATAATTTCGTTGCGTAATAAAATAAGTAATATCAGAATAACAGGTGTTGTTTGAATCTTATTATATGATTTATGAGATTATTACGTATTGCATATTAATGACGATTACTCATTATTGTTGGTGACGTTGTTTAAGTTTATTGATGACATCTTCCAGAGCAAGATTCTGATCTTGTAATAGAACCAATAAGTGGTAAATAAGATCAGCTGATTCACAGACTAATTCCGCTTTATCACCCGACGTTGCCGCAAGCGCGACTTCAACCCCTTCTTCGCCCACTTTCTGCGATATACGTTTGGTACCACGGTTATAGAGGCTCGCGGTGTAAGATGAGTCGGGATTTGCACCTTTACGATCAGCCAGTACTTGTTCAAGTTGATGAAGGAACACCAGTGCCGGTTGAGTATTAGTCGTGTCATCATTACCAAAACAACTAGTGGTGTTTAAATGACAAGTAGGACCCATCGGATTGACTTGAATTAATAACGTATCTTGATCGCAATCGAGCTGAATACTTTTTAGGTGTAATACGTTGCCTGATGTTTTCCCTTTGGTCCATAAGCGATTTTTAGTGCGTGACCAAAAAGTGACTTGTTTAGTGGCTAATGTTTTAGCTAACGCTTCATCATTCATGTAGCCCAGCATTAATACTTGGCCACTGTTGTTATCTTGAATAATAGCGGGGATCAATCCGGCTACTTTTTCCCAATCAATAGATGTTGTTAAACTCATAGTCGAATCTCCAGCTGTTGTTGTTTTAGATAGTGCTTTAACTCACCAATATTAATGATTTGTTTATGAAATACTGATGCCGCCAGTGCGCCATCAACATTGGCGAGTTGAAATGCATCATGAAAGTGTGACATTTCACCCGCGCCACCAGAAGCAATTAAAGGCACGTTACAGACACTGCGTACCATATTGAGTTGATCTAAGTCGTAACCGTTACGCACGCCGTCTTGGTTCATCATATTTAATACGATTTCACCTGCGCCACGACGTTGGACTTCTTCAACCCAATCACGTGTTTGCCATTGAGTGGCTTTGGTACGGCTTTCATCTCCCGTAAATTGATAGACCTGATATTGACCCGTTTCAGCATCAAAATAGGAATCAATACCGACAACAATACATTGCACACCGAACTTATTCGCTAGTGTGGTGATTAATGACGGATCAGCCAATGCTGGTGAATTGATAGAAACTTTATCGGCACCAAATTGAAGAATACGGCTTGCGTCTTCAGCTGATTTGATGCCACCTGCGACACAGAATGGAATATCAATCACTTCTGCAACGCGAGATACCCAGCTTTTATCAACGACTCGGCCATCGCTTGAGGCGGTAATATCATAGAAAACCAGTTCATCTGCACCTTCTTCAGCGTAACGTTTTGCCAGTGGTACGATGTCGCCAATGATTTCGTGATTACGAAATTGGACGCCTTTTACAACCTGACCATCACGAACATCTAAACAAGGAATAATACGTTTAGCTAACATGTGTTCTCCTTAGCTATTCCAACACGTAAACGCTTGTTCAGCGCTAAATTTACCGTCAAGCAGAGCTCGACCCACAATGACGCCAGCCACGCCTGAACCTTTTAATGCTGTAATATCATCAAGTGAGCCAATGCCGCCCGATGATTGAAATTGGACTTGTGGATATTGGCGGCATAAATCAACATACAATTCGACGTTTGAACCTGTGAGTGTGCCATCGCGTGAAATATCAGTACACAAGACGTGTTTTAATCTTACTTTTAGAAAGTCTTCAAGTAGCGTTTCAATGGTGACACCTGAGTCTTCTTGCCAGCCTGATACCGCCACAATACGGTTGCCGTTGTTATCAATATTAATATCAAGGGCTAATACAATATGCTCTGCACCGTATTTTTCGATCCAACCTTTAACCCTTTCTGGTTGTTTAACGGCAGTTGAGCCAATAACTACCCGTTGTGCGCCAGCATGGAGTAAATCACTGACATCTTGTTCGCAGCGTACTCCGCCACCAATTTGAATATTAGCTGGCGTACTTGCCAGTAATTGACGAATAAGCGTCAGTTGGCGTGCTTGAGTATTTTTAGCACCAGTTAAATCAACCAAGTGCAGCCAGTTAGCCCCCGCTTGGTGATAAACGGCAAATTGTTCTGTTGGGTTCACATTATATTCAGTCACTTGTCCGTAATCGCCTTGAAATAGACGCACAACTTGTCCATCGATTAAGTCTAATGCGGGAATAATCATCACATGTCCTTTGTATGGTTATTGCTGATTTTTTATAGTTCTAAGAAGTTCTTTATCAGTTGCGCGCCAGCTTTACTTGAGCGTTCTGGGTGAAACTGCACCCCATAGTAATTACCGCTTTGCACTGCAGCTGTAAAGCTTTGGCCATATTGCGCACTGGCGATGGTTTTGCCACCTTGCTGTGCGGTATTGTCAAACACTGGCATGGCATAGCTATGAACGAAATAAAAATAGCTTCCCACTGGAATATCTTTAAATAGCGGGTGATTATCTTGTGGTGTAATGGTATTCCAACCCATATGCGGAAGTGGTAATCCCTCTGCTTGGATTTTCTCAACTGACGCATCACACAAAGCTAAACAAGGAATAATGTCGTTGCCATTTTGACCGTGTTCTTGTGATTCTTTGCCAAGTAGCTGCATTCCTAAACAGATACCTAATAACGGTTTGGTTACTTGTTTTACCAAGTTGACTAAATCACGTTGTTGTAGGTTATGCATCGCTTCACTGGCGGTGCCGACACCCGGAAGAAAGAGTTTGTCAGCAGTAAGCACAATCTCAGGATCTTTACTGACGTTCACTTGATAACCTAGACGTTCGATAGCAAAGCGCACTGAGGATACATTGGCACAGCCTGTATCAATAATCACAACCCGTTGTAGAGTGTTGCTTGTTGCTGTCATTACAACACTCCTTTGCTGCTTGGAAGCTCATTACCTTCCACTTTGATCGCTTGGCGCAGCGTTCGTCCAAAGGCTTTAAATAAACTTTCAACAATGTGGTGATCATTATTGCCTGTTGACGATAAGTGCAGCGTACAGGCTAGGGTATCGGTCAATGAACGAAAGAAGTGAGGTACCATTTCCGTAGAAAGATCACCCACACGATCACGACTAAATGTGGCATCAAATTTAAGATAAGGACGACCAGACAAATCTAACGCACATTGTGCCAAACATTCGTCCATCGGTAAGCTAAATCCAAATCGGCCAATACCTCGCTTATCTCCAAGCGCTTGACGTAGTGCTTCACCTAGGGCGAGGGCAGCATCTTCAACACTGTGATGATCATCAATGTGTAAGTCACCATCAACCGTTAATGTCATTTGAAAACCACCGTGAGTGGCGATTTGATCAAGCATGTGATCAAAGAATCCTAATCCGGTTGAAATTGTATTACCGCCCGTTTGATCTAAATTCACTTTGACACGAATATTTGTTTCTTTAGTGGTACGTACCACTTCTGCGATCCGTGGTTGGGTGGTGAGATCGGTGACGATCTGTTGCCAGTTCATGGTTTGCGGGTGGTATTGAATACCTCGGATCGCCATATTTTCTGCTAATTGAAGATCTGTTTGACGATCACCAATCACTGCTGAAGTAGCAAAATCAACGCGACCTTGCTGTAAGTAGTCTTTGACTAACCCCAACTTTGGCTTACGACAACTGCATTGCTGGTGGTCAAAGTGGGGGCAGATCAATACGTCACTAAAGTGAATTCCTTGTGAGCTAAAAATATCCATCATCATCGTATGAGGGGCATCAAAATCAGCTTGTGGATAGCTATCAGTCCCTAGACCATCTTGGTTAGTGACCATCACTAAGCTATAGCCAGCATTTTGTAGTGCAAGTAACGCTGGAATAACATTTGGTTCAAATTGTAGCTTGTCTAATCGATCTACTTGAAAGTCTAGTGGCGGCTCAACAATTAAGGTGCCATCACGGTCGATAAATAGAATTTTTTCTTGGCTCACAATCAATGTCCTTATTGTTGTTGTAATTGACCACGAATAAACGCGAGGGTTTTTTCACATTCGTCACGGTTACCGACACTGATTCGAATACAGTTTTCAATCGGTGAACGACGCAAAATGATGCCGTTATCCCATAGCGAATTAAATAATGTATCGGCATCAGTAAATTTCACTAATAGGTAGTTACCATAACCATCAAAGACAGTAACGCCGGTTAACATACTAAGGCCTGCTTGTAGGTAAGCGCGGTTAGCACATAGATCCAATACTTGAAATTTGGTGCGCGCACGACCTGCTGCGGATAGGGCTTGTACTGCAATTTCAGTTACAGGCACCGGCACCGGGTAAGGTGCAATGATTTTAAGCAGAATTTCAATGATTTCTTTATTAGCTAAGGTGAACCCACATCGTAATCCTGCCAGTGCAAATGCTTTAGATAAGGTACGTAGAATGACTAAATGTGGATAGGTGGCAAGTAAATCTTTGACACTATCTTGTAGACTAAAATCAATATAAGCCTCATCAATAACCACTAATGCTTTATCTGTCGTCATCTTTAATAAGGCAATAATATCGTTACGTGCCAATAAATTACCGGTTGGATTATTAGGGCTACAAGCAAACACGATCTTGACGTTATCAAGTTGCTCTGCAATGGCAGTAAGGTCTAATTGCCATTTAGGCGTTAACGGTACAACTTTGGCGTTAACATCGTTGATCTCTGCACTAATGGCATACATACCATAAGTGGGTGGACAATAGAGAATGCTGTCGCAATTGGGTTCACAGAAAGCTTTAATGATCAGCTCAATACCTTCATCGGCACCGCGAGAAGTTAGAACCTGTTGTGGGTCAACGCCAGCATAGTCAGCATAAGCCTTGATCAGCTCTGGTGGTTGGCACTCGCTATAACGGTTTAATCCAGCAAGATTAATACTGTATTCATTGGCAAATGGTGATTCATTAGCATTAAGCCAAATATCACCTTTACCGCCTAAACGACGGGCTGATTGATAAGGGGTTAATTCTCGCACGGTTTTACGGGCTAGTTGGGCTATGTTCATGATCAATTCTCTTGTTGTGCAGTTAATTTATTAACCCGAATAGTGACAGCGTGTTTGTGAGCGTCAAGGCCTTCAGCTTCTGCAATTGTGGTCACTGTTTTTGCAATACCGAGTAAACCGTCGGCAGATAATTCTTGTATTGTCATTCGTTTACTAAAATCAGCTAAGCCGAGACTTGAATAAGTGCGGGTATAGCCATAGGTTGGTAATACGTGGTTAGTGCCTGAAGCATAATCCCCCACAGATTCAGGTGACCATTTACCTAAGAAAATTGAACCAGCATTATCAAGCAATGATACTAACTCTCTTGGCTCACAGGTTTGAACAATTAAGTGTTCAGGACCATATTGATTGGAAATAGCGACACATTGGTGCAATGTTTCGGTTACGATCAAAAGGCTAGATGTTAAAGCTTGTTGAGCAATATCAGCCCGTGTTAGTTGGCGCAATTGATTTTCAATCGCTGCTGCAGTTTGATCGGCAATAGTTTGGCTTGAAGTGACTAAGATAACTTGTGAATCAGGCCCGTGTTCGGCTTGGCTTAATAAATCAGCGGCAATAAATTCAGGATCAGCTGTTTCATCGGCAATGACTAATACTTCAGAGGGTCCGGCTGGCATATCAATTGCTGCACCGTTGAAGTCATTACTGACTTGTCGTTTTGCTTCGGTGACATAGGCATTGCCTGGGCCAAAAATCTTATCAACACTGGCAATAGTGTCAGTACCATAAGCCATTGCGGCAATCGCTTGTGAACCTCCTACGTTATATATAGCGTTAATGCCACATAGTTTGGCAACATACAAAATTTCATCGGCAATCGGAGGTGGGGAACATAATACGATTTTACGACAACCTGCAATTTGAGCCGGCACACCTAACATTAATACGGTTGATGGTAATGGCGCACTGCCGCCGGGAATATATAACCCAACTGAATTAATCGGACGCGTAACTTGTTCACAAATCACTCCTGCTTGTGTTTCAACGCGTAATGTTGGTTGTTGTTGTGCAAGGTGGAAGGTGGTGATATTACGATGTGCTTGCTCTAAGGATGCTTTCATATCATCACTTAATCGAGCACAAGCCGCATTAACGTCAGTTGTTGAAACAGCGAGTGTTGTAGGGCGAATACCATCAAATTTTTCGGTAAGCGTAAATAGTGCACTATCGCCTTGCTGACGGACTTGTTGAATAATATCACTGACAATAGCCGTGATATTCGCGCTGTTATTTACAGCAGGGCGCGCCAACAGTTGTTGTTGCTGGTCTTTTGTGAGTGATTGCCATAGTACGGTTTTCATGACTTACTCCATCATTTTTTCAATGGGCAAGACTAAAATAGAGCTCGCACCTAATTCTTTAAGTTGCTCCATGGTTTCCCAGAACAGATTTTCAGAGCTCACAAGGTGGATTGCAACGCGGCTTTTATCTCCTGCTAATGGTAATACGGTTGGATCTTCAGCGCCTGGTAATAATTGTTTAATTTGGTCAAGGCGATCAGTGGGCGCGTGTAGCATGATGTATTTAGATTCTTTAGCTTGAATAACACCTTGAATACGAATAAGTAATCGTTCAATTAGGGCTTGTTTTTCAGCGCTGATCACTGCCATTGATTGAATTAATACCGCTTTAGATCGCAAGATTACTTCGGCTTCTTTTAAGCCATTAGCTTCAAGGGTGGCACCTGTCGATACCAAATCACAAATGGCATCGGCTAAACCTGCTCGTGGTGCAACTTCGACAGAACCATTGAGCATACAGGTTGTAAATTGAACCCCAATATTGTCCATGTAGCGTTTGACTAATTGTGGGTAAGTAGTTGCAATACGTTTGCCATTAAGATCTTGTGGGCCGTTGTAATCAATGTCTTTATCAATCGCAATAGAAAGACGGCAGCCGCCAAAATCTAGTCGACGTAGTTTGAGATAATCACTGGCTTCGTTACGTGCTGCGCGCTCTAGACTAACTTCTTCAAGTTCATTTTCACCAATAACACCTAAATCCACCACGCCATCCATGATCAGACCGGGAATGTCATCATCTCGAACGAGTAATAAATCAATTGGCATATTTTCGGCGTGAACCACTAATCGCTCACCGACCATATTAAATTTAACACCACAGCGTTTAAGTAGATCTTGGCACTCTTTGCTAAGACGGCCTTTTTTCTGAATCGCAATGCGTAATCGTTGTGTTTGCATAGGTATATTCCTTGTCTAAATTCATTCAAATAATAAAAATTTCAAATTGAAAATCAGGTATTAAAAAACCCTCGAAAGAAGTTTCTTCCGAGGGTCTGAATGAGATATTCCGTTATGACCACTGGAAGAAAAAAGACGTCTTCCAGGGTGAGGCGTATCCTCCCGAAAGACTAGTCAGGATGATGATGATGTTGAGATAGAATCATTTGGATACGCATAAATAGTTACTCAATAAGGGTGAACATTATTTGTTGTTGTCATTCACACTAACGAAGGCTGTTGTTTTTTGCAACAATAATTTAAGCGAAAAGTTAAAATAAATGTTAATTGTTTGTATTGATGCGCTGAAGGGATGGGGTGCAGTATTTTTATTGGTAAGGTGATGAACTATAATGGATTGTTTTACTTTTAAAATTAAAGATAGAGGATAGCATTCTTTAAATGTAAATTATTTAAGTGTGTTTTTTCAATGGCGCAACAAATAATGCATCAATAAAACTGAGCATCCTTACTCAGTTTTATTGATGAGTGGTGTTAATACGCTAGCATTAGCCACAACATTTTTTATATTTTTTACCGCTACCGCATGAACAAGGATCATTACGACCAACAGTTTTAGTAACGGTTATTGGCTTCGGTGCTGGCGGTTGTTCGCTTGGTGGTAGCTGAGGGTATTCACCATCAATGTAAAACCAATAGCATTGACCATTAATGGATTCTTGCACAAATCGAGAACGCTCTTGCAGTATATATTCTTCACCTGCTTCTTTATAACCTGCTTTAAATTCAACAAAACCCTGACCATCAGCCGCAATTTCACTGCTAATAACTTCTAGGCCTAGCCATTTAAGGTTAATCGACTCGGCAATGGCTTCACGGTGATGTTCTGCTTCACAACTGGCGTGATATGTTTGTATTACAAAATCAACTAAACCCAGCACATGAGCACTGTAACGCGCACGCATAAGCTGTTCTGGATGGGTTGCTAATGCATGATTAAGATGAATGGGTTTACAGCATTCAACAAGCGGTTTGTGGCTGCCGCAAGGACATTCATTATGGTGTTTTGACATCTTTTTTAAGCCGATTTTAATAAAGAAATTAGGGGTAGTTTACGTTTTCATTATCTCAATTAGCAATCAGTGTTTATATTTACCGCAATATATTGATGGAATGACTAAAACAATGGTAACTCATAGCGTATAAGTACATAATATTTGCGGCTGGAATAATTGCCATTTGCAATGCACCTTTTGTGCTCCTCAAATAACCCTCTTTTTTGTTTAATAGTAGTTATGTCCATATTTACCTTGATACAAGCGGGATTGCTTGTTGGTGGTGGTATCTTTTGTGTGATGTTGTTGGCAGCATGGCGAAGAAATCACAAGCAGGAAGCTGATACACGTATTATCCCGATTGCGATTATCGGTGGCTTTGCGCACTTTTGTGACACTTTAGGTATTGGCAGTTTTGCCATTATGACCTCAGGTTATAAACAGTTTAAGCTTATTGATGATCAACAATTACCTGGAACACTGAATAGCCAATCAGTACTCCCCACTGTGTTTCAGTCATTTATTTTTATGACTGCTGTCGCTGTTGATTCAGTGACATTATTAAGCTTGGTGGCGGCAGCCTGCGTTGGTGCCACAATGGGGGCGCGGTTAGTTTCTAGTTGGGATCGGCAACATATTCGCATCGTAATGAGTGTTGCTTTGTTAATTGTGGCAGGCTTAATGCTTGCTGGTCAATTAAAGCTCTTTCCATTAGGTGGCAGTAGCCTGGGTTTAAGCGGCTGGAAATTGGCTATTGGAATTATTGGTAACTTTATTTTTGGCGCGTTAATGACGGTGGGTATTGGTTTGTATGCACCCTGTATGGTAATGATTTACCTTCTGGGGATGAATCCGTTGGCGGCCTTTCCGGTCATGATGTGTTCATGTGCATTTTTAAGCTTTTTCTCATCAGCTAGCTTTATTCGCCATAATCGTTTTAATAGTCGCGCAACGGTAACCGTTGCCGTTGTTGGACCGATAATGGTGATCATTGCTGCATATTTAGTGAAGTCATTAAATATGTATGTGTTATCGTGGCTAGTGTGTATCGTGGTGTTTTATACTTCGTTCACTATGTACCGCTCATGGCTTGCTGATAGAAAAGTGATGCCTACAGTGGTAAAAGCACAATAAGTATTACGCTAATAAATGATCAGTATGAGATTTTATAGCAATAAAAAAGGTACGCATGTCGTACCTTTTTTTATACTTATTATTTCGAGTTAGAAGCACTGAAATCGCGTGTTTCTAATTGATATCCATCGGGGTGATATACCAGCACTGAGCCATGATCATACCAATCACCAAGAACAATGCGTTGTGCAGGAATGCCATCAATATCAAGATCATGAATATCAGGTCGATGTGTGTGGCCATGAATCATTTGAGTGACATGTGCATCGCGCATTACCCGTACCACTTCTACTTGAGTAACATCCATAATCGATTGGCTTTTAGTTTGATTATTCTTACCACTGTTACTGCGGAATTTATCCCCGACTTTAACTCGGTATGATAATGGTAATCGGGCAAACAACCATTGGATAACAGGATTGTGAACTTTTTTACGGTAACGTTGGTAGGCTTGATCTTCAATACATAGCGTATCACCGTGTAAAATTAAGGTTGGTGTACCATATAGATCAACCACCGTATGCTGAGGCAATAAGGTTATTCCCGTTTGACGGCTAAATTGTTTACCAATTAAAAAGTCACGGTTGCCATGAATAAAGTAACACGGTGTACCAGCATCAGTCAGCATTTTGAAGGCATGCTTGACTTGCTGTAAGAAAGGGGAGTCTTCATCATCGCCTATCCACATTTCAAATAAATCCCCTAATACATACAAGGCATCGATATGGTGGGTTTCTTCGGCCATAAAGCGTAAGAAACAAGCGGTAATGTCAGGACGTTCAGCACTTAAGTGCAAATCTGAGATAAATAATGTGGTCATAAGAGATTAATAAAGGGCGGTAATTGACCGCCCTTTGCGAAGTATTAGTCTTCGATTGTTACGTTTTCGATGATAACGTCTTCAACAGGCACGTCGTCGTGGTAACCGTTACGGCCTGTTTTTACTGCTTTGATTTTGTTTACTACATCCATGCCTTCAACAACAGCAGCAAATACACAGTAGCCCCAGCCACTCATGTTTTCGCCAGTGAAGTCTAGGAAGTTGTTATCTTTTACGTTAATGAAGAACTGTGAGCTAGCAGAGTGTGGTGCGTTAGTACGCGCCATTGCTAATGTGCCTGTTTTGTTGCTTAGGCCATTGTTTGCTTCATTGTTGATTGTTGCGCGAGTTTCTTTCTCTTCCATACCAGGAAGCATGCCGCCGCCTTGAACCATGAAACCATCAATAACGCGGTGGAAAATAGTGCCATTATAGAAACCGTCACGGCAGTATTGTAGGAAGTTAGCACATGTTACCGGTGCTTTATCTTCAAAAAGATTAATTTTGATGTCACCGAAATTTGTGTGAAGAGTGATCATGATTTTTTCCTTTAATGGAGTATTTTCTTTAAGCGTGGATATTAACTTACCTTAGCCGTGTCAGACAAACATTACCCGCTTAATCTGCACTAATTGCTAAAATAGCATCCATCCTTGAATTTTCCTTGCGATCAAATGCTATAAAAGGTGTAATTACGACAAATTTGAAATTAATGAGTAATGCTGAGACATGTTAAAGATCTATAATTCGCTCACACGACAAAAAGAAGTATTTACACCCATCCATCCTGGCAAAGTCGGTATGTACGTTTGTGGCGTTACGATCTACGATTTATGTCATATCGGACATGGTCGTACATTTGTCTCTTTTGATGTTGTGTCGCGTTATTTGCGTTACTCAGGCTACGATCTTACTTTTGTTCGTAACATTACTGATATCGATGACAAAATCATTAAGCGTGCTGCTGAAAATGGTGAAAGCTGTGAATCATTAACAGAACGCCTAATTAGTGAAATGCATGCTGACTTTGATGCTTTAGGCATGAAACGTCCTGATGTTGAACCACGTGCGACGCAATTTATTGCTGAAATTATTGCGCTTTGTGAGCGTTTAATTGAACGTGGCTTTGCTTATGTTGCATCAAATGGCGATGTAATGTTTGAAGTGAGCAAGTATGACGATTATGGTCGTCTTTCTAAGCAAGATCTTGATCAACTTCAAGCGGGTGCGCGCGTTGATATCGATATGGCAAAACGCAGTCCGTTAGACTTTGTTTTGTGGAAAATGTCGAAGCCTGGTGAACCAACATGGGAATCACCATGGGGCCTTGGTCGCCCTGGTTGGCATATTGAATGTTCAGCGATGAACTCATCTATTCTTGGCGATCATTTTGATATTCATGGTGGTGGCTCAGATTTACAATTCCCTCACCACGAAAATGAAATTGCGCAATCATGCTGTGCTCACGATGGTCAATATGTGAATACATGGATGCACAGTGGCATGGTGATGGTTGATCGTGAAAAGATGTCTAAATCATTAGGTAATTTCTTCACTATTCGCGACGTATTAAATCATTATGATCCTGAAACTGTACGTTACTTCTTAATGTCTGGTCATTACCGTAGCCAGCTTAATTACAGTGAAGATAATCTTAAACAAGCGCGTTCAGCACTTGAGCGTTTATATACGTCACTACGTGGCTTAGATACATCAGTAGAAGCTGCTGGTGGTGAAGAGTTCGTTGCTCGTTTTAAAGAAGCGATGGATGATGATTTCAATACGCCTGAAGCATATTCTACATTGTTTGATATGGCGCGTGAGATCAACCGTCTTAAAACGGATGATATTGCAGCTGCATCTTTGTTAGGTGCGCGTATGCGAGAGTTGGCTGACATTTTAGGCTTATTATCTCAAGATCCTGAAACTTTTTTACAAGGTGGTGCAGGTGAAGAAGATGACGTGGCTGAAATTGAAGGGTTAATTCAACAGCGTTTAGATGCGCGTGCTGCGAAAGATTGGGCTGCTGCTGATGATGCGCGTGATAAGTTACTTGCGATGGGCATTATTTTAGAAGATGGTGCACAAGGTACAACTTGGCGTCGTAAATAATTAAATCTGTTGTTTATCAAACCGAGGTATTCTGCCTCGGTTTTTTTATATCTTTATTTTATGTTATCGGCGTAATGTCAGCTTGTTTATATGATTTTTACTGCTATTACTGCTATTACTGTTTGATTTTTATCACGTTATAGACGTGGTAGAAGCAAAGTATGAAATAAATAAGTCGATACGATGAATATTTAATAGCTTTATTCCACTTTGGAATTAAAGTCACCATTTGAGAATTAAAGTTATTATTTAAGCTGAAAAAAGCATTATATACGCATTCGATCGCAAAACTGTCATTTATTATCCGTATCATTTATTTCGAATGAGCATTTACATGTTCGATATGAACCAATGTGTGATTAAAGGAATAATAATGAAAAAAATGATTCTAGCAACAATGATTGGCTGCGCTGTATTGTCCACGCATGTTATTGCTCAACCTAATACTGATAAAGTCGTTATTGCCCACCGTGGTGCATCAGGTTATTTACCTGAACATACCTTACCAGCAAAGGCACTTGCTTATGCGATGAAGCCAGATTATATCGAACAAGATGTGGTAATGACGAAAGATGATAAGTTGGTGGTGTTACATGACCATTATCTGGATCGGGTGACCAATGTTGCTGCTGTTTTTCCCAATCGAGCCCGTAAAGATGGTCGTTTTTATGCGATTGATTTTACCTTGGCAGAGATTAAACAGTTAAGTGTGACAGAAGGCTTTGATATTAAGGAAGGTAAGCAAGTACAAGGTTTTTCTGAACGGTTCCCTATTTGGAAGTCTCATTTTACCGTTCCAACGTTCCAAGAAGAAATTGAAATGATTCAGGGGTTAAATAAAACCTTGGGTTATGACATTGGCTTGTATCCAGAAATTAAAGCGCCATGGTTTCATCGCCATGAAGGCAAAGACATCAGTAAAGCGGTATTAACAGTACTAAAGCAATATGGTTATATTGATAAAAACAGTAATGTTTATTTACAAACGTTTGATTTCAATGAGCTTAAACGTATTAATGATCAATTAATGCCAGCCATGGGCATGGATTTGAATTTAGTACAGTTGATGGCGGAAACAGATTGGAATGAGACCATGGAGTATGACAAAGCAGGTAAAGCACATCCTTATAATTATGATTGGATGTTTGAGCCAAATGGCATGAAAGTCTTGTCTCAATATGCTGATGGTATTGGCCCGTGGAAACCGATGATAGTGAAAGACAGTTCAACTTTAGGTCACATTGAACTCACCGATATGGTGAAAAATGCCCATGCGAACGGTATGGTTGTGCATCCTTATACTTTTAGAGCGGATAAAGATCGTATTCCAGCCTATGTTAAAGATTACGATGGCATGTTAGAGGTGTTTTATAATCAAGCGGGGGTTGATGGTGTTTTTACTGATTTTCCAGATAAAGCGGTTAACTTCTTACAACAGCACACTCAACAGCATTAATTTACACACGATGACTTAAACATCATTTTTGATGGTAAACAGCCCGTACTCAGTGTTAGTACGGGCTTTTTATTGGCGTTATAATGTTTCAGGTAATTTCGTACCACATTTATTACAATATTCAGCCTCCATTTCATGACCACTTGTCGCACAATTAGGGCAACGAATAAGGTCACGATGGGTCTTCATCTCTTGATTTAATTCTGCAGTAATAATACCCGTAGGCACCGCAAGAATGGAGTAACCCAACAACATGGTTAATGACGCTAATGCCTTACCCATGACGGTATGCGGCACAATATCGCCATAACCAACCGTAGTGATTGTGACAATTGCCCAATAAATACTTTTGGGAATACTGGTAAAGCCATTTTCAGGACCTTCAATAATGAACATTAACGAGCCAAACACTGTTACCAGAATTAAAACTGAGCTAAAAAAGACAAATATTTTACGCTGGGCGTGACGAAGTGAACGTAATAATATATTGGAATCACGAAGAAACCTTGCCAGTTTGAGAACGCGAAAAATACGTAACACACGAATAAGGCGAATGATGAGTAAGTAGTTCGACCCTGGAATTAAAAAGGCAATATAAGCGGGTAAAATCGCCATTAAGTCAATCACACCATAGAAGCTACGCATATAAGCAAGGGGACGCGGAGAGCAATATAAGCGCAAAATGTATTCAATAGTGAATAGAATCGTAAATGACCATTCAGCAATAACCAATAAATGGGAGTACTGCGATTCAATGCTTGCAACTGATGAGATAATTAAAATTATTTCAGAACTTACAATGGCAATAATTAAAGCAATATCAAACCATTGACCTAAGCGGGTAGAAGTGCCGAAAATAATTTGATAGAGACGCTGTCTTGGAGTGAGTGTTAGTTTTGTCATAATTTAATTGTATTTATTAACAGATAAGACGCCAACGTAATATTTTAATGTTTATGGTGTGTTATTAATTGGCTTGAATAGTATCTAGTATATCAAAACCCAGCAGTGACTTAAGTATTTATCAGAGGTAAAAAAGCCCCAGCGAATGAATAGGCTGAGGCTTAGATCGTTGATAGTAATAGTTAGCTTAATCCTGGCAACATCACGCGTAGTCCGTTGATTATAAACTCAATACCCAGAGCCGCTAGAATCAAACCCATAATACGTGTAATAACGTTAATGCCTGTTTGACCTAAAAAACGCACAATATAAGGGGCTGAGCGGAATAATAACCAACAACAAAATGCAAAGATGGCAATCGTGATTGCAATGCCCACGGTAGATGTCAAGCCTGGGTAGCGAGCGCCGTATACGATGGTTGAGCTAATAGCACCCGGTCCGGCCATTAATGGCATCGCTAACGGAACGACTCCCACTTGTTCCCGGCTGATGGACTCTGATTTCTCTTCTTTGTTCTGTTTAACTTCGCCGATTTTACCGCTCATCATTGAAAATGCGATGCTGAGTAGCAGTAAACCGCCTGCAACACGAAATGACTCAATAGAAATACTGAATAGATCCAGTAAATGTTGCCCAGCTATTAATGCGACAACTAAAATAATAACAACTGCAACATTGGTTGTTAATGCGGTTTTATTTCGCTCTTCTGGGCTCATTGCTCCAGTAAGTGACACAAAAACAGGCATGATACCTACAGGGTTGACAGTGGCAATAAGCCCAACGAAAAAGTGTAAAAATATTGCTATATCAAAAGCCTGCATAGTTATTACCTATTAAATTACCTTCATTTATTGTGGCGAGAATAATAAAAACAATATGTGTTTTTATTGTCATATTGGTAATAAAGATCAAACGATAGCTAAATTATGTGATCTTTATAACCATTATCTCTGCCCGTGTTCTATAAGGATGTATGGTTGAAAAATACCATTGCGGCCATATTTTAATCTAAGCGAACTATTTCATCTACCGATAAAAGCCAATTAATGCGACTTCAGACGTGGATAATTTTATGTCAGATAAATTATGTAAAGTGTGATTTTGTATATTAGGCTTAGTGAATCAATTATTCAGCAGGATTATATGCAACAAATATTGAGCAGTTAACGTAATAAATCGTGATTTCTGTCACATTTGGACGTGATAGGGGCTAGTAAATGTATTTTTATTACGTAATATTTCGTCTTGTGAAATAAATGGTTTTGATAGATATTAGTTAAATCAACCGTTAGGCTCATGAAATTGCATGTAAAAGTATGATAAAAACACTATATTTCATGTTTTAATGATTATTTCACCATTTTGATGGTGTGGTGATCTAAATCAATTTCTTTTACAGTGTGAAAAATTATAATCAGTTTTGAAAGCAATTTACTAAGTATGTGTATTGTTGAAAGTGTTAATGAATTTTAACGCTCTTATGTAAAAAGATTTCAGCATATTCTTACTAAATGATTTTTAATGAATTTTATAGTTTTTATTTTTGGAGAAAGAATATGCCTGTAACTAATTTAGCTGAACTTGATGCTTTAGTAGCACGTGTTAAAGCGGCTCAAAAAGAATTTGCAAGCTTTTCACAAGAACAAGTTGATACAATCTTTCGTGCTGCGTCTCTAGCTGCTTCAACTGCTCGTATCGAGCTTGCAAAAATGGCTGCAGAAGAGTCTGGCATGGGTATCATGGAAGACAAGGTTATTAAAAACCATTTTGCTTCTGAGTTCATTTACAATAAATACAAAGATGAATTGACGTGTGGCGTTATCGATCGTAACGATGAAGGCGGCACGATCACTATCGCAGAACCTGTAGGTATTGTTTGTGCAATCGTTCCAACGACAAACCCTACTTCAACAGCAATCTTTAAATCGCTAATCTGTCTTAAAACACGTAACGGTTGTATTTTCTCACCACACCCACGCGCTAAAAATGCAACTAACTACGCAGCGAAAGTTGTATTAGATGCAGCAATTAAAGCGGGCGCACCAAAAGATATCATTGGTTGGATTGACCAACCTTCTGTTGAATTATCAAATGCACTAATGAAGCATGATAATGTTAACATGATCCTTGCTACTGGTGGTCCAGGCATGGTTAAAGCAGCTTACTCTTCAGGTAAACCTGCAATCGGTGTTGGTGCAGGTAATACACCTGTAGTTATCGACGAAACTGCTGATATCAAACGTGCTGTTTCTTCTATCCTAATGTCTAAAACATTCGATAACGGTGTTATCTGTGCTTCTGAGCAAGCAGCAATCGTTGTTGAATCAATTTACGATGAAGTTAAAGCTCGTTTTGCTGAATACGGCGCGGTTGTTCTAAGTAAAGAAGATGCAGATAAAGTACGTAAAGTACTGCTTATCAATGGCGCACTTAACGCTAATATCGTTGGCCAACCAGCGTACAAAATCGCTGAGCTAGCAAATGTTAAAGTGCCTAAGGCAACTAAAATTCTTATTGGTGAAGGCTTAGAAGCTTCATGGGATGATGAATTTGCTCATGAAAAACTATCACCAACTCTAGGTCTATTTAAAGCGAAAGACTTTGAAGATGCTGTGCGTCAAGCAGGTATCATTTTAGACATAGGTGGTGTTGGTCATACATCAGTTCTTTACACTGACCAAGATAATAACGAAGAGCGTATTGCGTACTTCGGTGACAAAATGAAAACTGCTCGTATTCTTGTGAATACACCTGCATCTCAAGGTGGTATTGGTGACCTTTACAACTTTGAATTAGCGCCTTCACTAACTCTAGGTTGTGGTTCTTGGGGTGGTAATGCTATCTCTGAAAACGTAGGTCCTAAGCACCTTATCAACAAGAAAATTGTAGCTAAGCGAGCAGAAAATATGTTGTGGCATAAACTACCAAAATCTATCTACTTCCGTCGCGGCTGTTTACCAATCGCAATGACTGATCTTGAAGGTAAAAAACGTGCACTAATCGTAACTGACCGTTTCTTATTCAACAACGGTTACATCGATGACCTACGTTCAATCTTGAAAGAGAAAGGCATGGAAGTTGAAGTATTCCATGAAGTAGAAGCAGATCCAACATTAGCAGTAGTTAAAGCTGGTGCTGAAGCATGTGCAAGTTACCAACCTGATGTTATCTTAGCTGTTGGTGGTGGTTCACCGATGGATGCTGCGAAAATCATGTGGGTAATGTACGAGCATCCAGAAACTGATTTCGAAGACCTATCAATGCGCTTTATGGATATCCGTAAACGTATTTACAAGTTCCCTAAAATGGGTCAAAAAGCTGAATTAGTATGTATCACAACGACTTCTGGTACTGGTTCTGAAGTTACACCATTTGCTGTTGTAACTGATGAAAAGACGGGTCAAAAATACCCATTAGCAGATTACGAACTAACGCCAAACATGGCAGTTGTTGATGCTAACCTTGTAATGGATATGCCTAAGTCTTTATGTGCATTCGGTGGTTATGATGCAGTAACGCACGCATTAGAAGCTTACGTTTCTGTTCTTGCTAACGAATACTCAGATGGTCACGCTCTTCAAGCACTTAAGATGCTTAAAGAGTACTTACCAAGTTCTTACGTTAACGGTAAGAAAGATCCAATTGCACGTGAGAAAGTTCACAATGCAGCAACAATCGCTGGTATGGCTTTTGCGCAGTCTTTCCTAGGTGTGTGTCACTCAATGGCACATAAATTAGGTGCTGAATTCCATATTCCACACGGTCTTGCGAATGCGCTATTAATCTCGAATACTGTTCGTTTTAATGCGACTAACAACCCAACTAAACAAGCTGCGTTCTCTCAGTACGACCGTCCTAAAGCACGTGCTCGTTACGCTGAAGTTGCAGAGCATTTAGGCTTCCGTGAAGGTAATACTGAAACGAAAGTTAATGCGTTACTTGGTTGGTTAGAAGAGCTTAAACTTGCATTGGATATTCCATTGTCAATTCAAGCTGCTGGTGTTGATGAAGCTGCGTTTATGGCTAAAGTTGATGCAATTGCTGAAGATGCGTTCGATGACCAATGTACAGGTGCTAACCCACGTTACCCATTGATTAAAGAGCTTAAAGAAGTATTAATCGCTTCTTACTACGGTAAAGTATACGCTGACGGCGAAACGTTTGAAGATACAGCAGTAGCTAAGAAATCAGAGCCAGCACAAGTTGCTGCAAAAGGTAAAAAAGCAAAAGCTTAATATCCTTACTGACTAAAATATAAAAAAGCCCGTCTAGCAATAGACGGGCTTTTTGTTTTGGGGGGATTTACATCATCATTGATAAGTGCTTAAAATTCACCTCGCAACCTCGCAACCTCGCAACCTCGCAACCTCGCAACCTCGCAACCTCGCAACCTCGCAACCTCTAAACATAGAAAAGGCCAAGTATTCATACTCAGCCAGCTTGATTAGATGATTATTTTATTCTGTTTAGACGCCCATTTCTGATTCTATCATTCGCCCACTAAACGAATCATTACGCACAATGTATTCGACATTACGTGCAATTTCGTCTTGCATCGCAACATTGACAATACCCTGTTGTTCATTGGGTTTATCTTGTAGGTTAATTGGCACAATTCCACCAACGCGAATATTAAAATCTGCCAGTTCATTGGCCCAACTTTGCGTCAAGCCACTGATAACCGTTTTACTGGTGGTTGGTGTATGAGGATGATGGTTCTCATGGCTTAAGGCTAAATTAATAATCACACTTTGATGAGGTTGATTTTGCATAAATTCGGCGGCTATTTTACCAAATATAAAAAAACTGGCGGCGCTTTTTTGCATGGTGTTATTAAAATCACTAATAGAGGTCGGTGATAATAAATGCGGTATTTCTGCACCTGTCCAAGTATTCAATAAAATATTAATTGTTCCAAATCGCTTCCTGACCTGCTGAAAGAGGGTGCTAATGCTGGGTTCATCATAGTATTCTATGTAAAAAGCTGCGGATGACTCACTGATTTTTTGACAAGATTGTAAGGTTTTTTTTAGTTCAATTTCATTATTATCGACCAGTGCCAAGGTTGCCCCTAATGATGCGAAATGAAGTGCCACCGCTTTACCAATAGGATTACCAGCATCGGTGATGATAGCGACTGATTGTCCGATATGCATATATTCCTAGCCTTAATGTTTAAATCGTCTTATTTAAAGCCTTATTGGTATTAATATTATAGCAGTTATATCTAAGGCCATTACTATCATCAATACTAGTCAATAAGCTCGCAAACTAATAATAATAAAGAAGAAATTATGAGCAACATCACGATCAAATATGGTTATTATTTTTGCATCATAAATAGCATATTTTATCTTTGACTAACTGCAAATATTAGCTTAGGCAGCCCAGCTTATTTCACTCATACGTTTAGATTTGATCAATGCTAAATACAGATCTTGCGGTGTTGCTTGCAGTGGTTTTGGTTCAACTGGTGGCAGCTTACGACGTTCGTGAGTCGATAAGTTATGAAACAAATCTTCCGGTAAACCTTTTGTTTGTTGTGGCGGGTAGGACAGAGCTGTTGGCTGTAACTGTGCGAGTAAACGGGTGCTGGTTAAACTTGCTTGATGAAAAGCATGTGCTTGTTCAGCTGCGCGTTGATAGCAAGCTGCTGTTGCTGTGAGGGGCTGTGATGCTGGAATTTCAAAATAAGCTCGCAGTTGCTGTGATGATTGTGTTTCGATAGGGGTGGTATCAACAGGAATGTTCTCATGCAGATCAGAAGATAATAACGCTAACATTAACGCAAAATCAGCGCGATGCCCACCTTCAACCGCATGGTTAAGGTTTGTGCCGAGTTGAATTTCATTAATAAGCTGTACATTATCAAGTGATTGAGTTTGCATGTAATTAATAACAAGCCATGTTGAATAAGGTATTAAGGTTATCGACATAAAAAACAATAACTTTAATGATTTATTTTAGGCAATAAAAAGCCCTGAACATGTCAGGGCTAATAATATTATCGCATTGATAATTGTTTAGAAATCAGGTTTAGCACCAAACTGATATGCACAGTAAGCCACGCGTTCTTCCGGCGTTGGTGTGTGTGCCGTGACTCCCATAGCTTCAATATGACGCAGACGTGGTAATAAACCCGTACCATTCGCAATTTGAATAGCGAGGCCAGGGCGAGCATTTAGCTCTAGTACCATCGGACCTTTGTCTTTATCTAATACCATATCAGTACCAATGTAGCCTAAACCGGTCATTTCCCATGCACTGGCTGCAAGTACCAGTAGCTTGTTCCACTCTGGTACTTTAAGCTCACTTAATAAACGTTCAGTGTCGGGATGACGTTCAACGGGTAAGTTAAACTGGACTGCTCGAATCGCTTTGCCTGAGGCAATATCAATTCCCACTCCAACAGCGCCTTGGTGAAGGTTAGCTTTGCCATCAGATGCTGCTGTTGAACAACGCATCATTGCCATCACTGGGTAGCCTTTAAATACGATCACGCGTACATCAGGTACACCTTCATAGCTAAAACCATCAAACACATTATCAAATTGAATCAGGTTTTCGACCATCGCAACATCATTTTTACCACCAAGCGAGAATAGTCCGGCAAGGGTATTGGTAATGTGGCGTTCAACATCTTGTTGATTGATTTCGGCACCTGATGGTTTTACATAAATTCCATCTTTGTGCTTCACAATCACTAAGATACCTTTACCGCCTGAACCTTGAGCGGGTTTGATTACAAACCCAGGCCAGTCTTTAACCATCTGATGAATATGTTTAACAGCGGCTTGGCTATCGATAACACCAATCAAATCGGGAACGGTTGCTCCCGCTTGTTGAGCAATGAACTTGGTTTTTAGCTTGTCATCCACAAGGGGAAAACGGCTACGATCATTATAACGACCGATATAGCTATGGTTACGTTTGTTCATTCCCATGATGCCACGATCACGCAGTTTTTTTGGTGAAGTAAACTGTGAAAATAATGACATATATTAGTCCTCGGTCAGTGGCTTAAAGCGACGAAGCTCACTTAAGCGATAACCGGTGTAGTTACCTAAAATTAAGATAGCTGCAAGGATAATAAATTGAACGCCAATAAAGTTAAATGTTAAGTGACGTATGATTGGTGTTGTCATTGCAAGGTAAATTAACACGGATGTTAACAGCGAACCGCCACCTTGAATAAACACTTCTTTCGCCCCTTCTTCTTCCCATAGAATCGACATCCGCTCGATTGTCCATGACAAAATGATCATTGGGAAGAAGGTAATTGTTAGACCTTCAATCAAACCAATCTTAAACGCTACCACAGTGAATATTGAAATGATCAATATTACGGTAATTATCACCGCGGATATTCGAGCGACCAGAAGTAGGTTGAGTTTCGAGAGGTAACTTCGAATGATCAAACCTGTACCGACAATCAATAGGAAACCGACAATACCAGTTAATAGCTGAGTTTGCACAAAGGCAACCGCAATTAACACTGGCATGAATGTACCTGATGTTTTTAGCCCCACAATGATTCGCAAGAACACCACAATTAACGCGCCAATAGGCACTAACATGATGGTTTTAAACATTGCTTGTTCTTCAAGAGGCAAACTATGAATTGAGAAGTTTAAAAGATCTTCAACTTTAATTTTCTCTTGCGTTGCACGTTGTGGCGTAATGTCTTGAGCAATAATAGAGAAACTGATATTTGAGTTACGGCCACCAACAACGTCAAGTAATGCATTACCTTGTTGGTTCCAAATCATCACATTTTCAGGTTTGCCTTGCTCGCCAGTTGTGAGATTAAATAACTGCCAATTTTTCTGTTGCTTATCCCACACTTCAACCATCGGTGATACGCTTTGACGACGACGACCATCTTCAAGCGTTAATCCACTGACAATGCGAGAGTGAATACCTTCTAGTGACAATAGGCTTGTAACAACATCAGCTGGTGACATTGTATCAAGTAATACGGCAGCATTTTGATTCTGCTTATCATGTAACTCGCGAATTAATTCACGGGCTAATGTCACATCATCAGCAGATAAATTGCGCGCTTGAGTTAACAGTGCTGTTGCTGCTGTTTGTTGTGGATTACTTAAACTAACGTCAGCGGGTTCACCTTTGGGTGGCACTGGTTTATAGCGTGCGTGATCATCAACTAATAATTGTGTTTTGTAATACAACACTTGTTTACCAATTGCTGTACGTGTTGCCCAATCAGCTTCACGACCGTCTTTAGTATTGTGGATCACAACAGAATAATTAGGGGGTGATGAAGTGCTTTCATCAATAAGAGTAAATCCTTGTTGTGTTCCTGGTGCTGACATTTTTACTTGTACGGGATCGCCGATTGCATCAAATTGTACTCGTGCTTCTACTTCCCATACCGCGCGTTCTTTTCCAGGAGTCCATGGCACACCATAAACATCATGGCGATACACGCTTAATCCAATACCTGAAATTATCAGCAGGGATATCAGTATATAAAAGGGTATTCTAGACGTCATGACAGCCTCTTGATTTATTTGTTAACTTGGACTGGCTTTGGCTCAGTCTTTCCTTGTACAAATTGTTTACCTACATCAACCAATGCAATATCTTTAAAGAATTCACGCCCAAGTAGAACTGGGAAATCCATCTTTGTTCTATCAGCTAATGTAAACTGTGTTTTTTCGTGCAAGCTACCTAATGTAATCCATGCTTCGATCACTGGACGACGCACTGCTTCTTCAGACGTTGACTGACGAATACGTACCCAACGGAAAATAGGCGCTTCAATGGTTTCTGGTTTCGCTTTGTCATTCGCTGCAATTTCAGCGGGTGTGTCGATTGCAGAGTCATGGCTTAAATTAAAACGTACCCACTCTTTACCATCGCGTTCAAATGTTTGTACATCAACCGCATTAAGTGATGATGTTGTCGCACCTGTATCTACACGGGCTTTAAAATGGCTTTTAACAGAGTCAATCCAAACCCATTCTTCTTGTCCTAAAATCACTTTACCGTTAGCAGTCTTAGAATCAGTAACAGGCTGTTCAACTGGAACACGAATAATTTGTTTTTCAACAATGACTTTAGGCTGAGTTAGGCTCTTATGCTTAAGAAATTTTATATCTTTTGAGATAGATGCTAATTTTCTTTCAAGTTGGCCAATATATTGTTGTTGGTTTTCAACATGTGTAGAAACGTTATTGATTTTGCTATCAAGGTGGGTTTCGACATTATTGAGAGCGGCTAAAGTTTGTTGGTGGTTTTTCTCTAGCGTTGCGTTTGAGGTACATCCTGAAAGTATCGCTAGTGCAATTAATGATACGCTAAGACGAAGCATCATATCTCCTATGTGCGTCTGTTTTATATAATAACAACATTAGTTTACATCAAAAAAGGGATGCGCACAGCATCCCTTTTGTCAGTCGTTAGTCAGGATTCCTACCGACTAAGATTGCACGTCTTGGGGCTGGATATCCTTCGATAGTTTTTGAACTATCATCTTGATTTAAATATTCTGGTAAGGAATTATTAGTCATCCAATTGGTTGATCTTTGTTCGTCTGTAGTAGTGATATTCTCATCAACAATACGAACATCAACGAAGCCACATTTTTCCATCCACACTTTTAATGCCTTGGCAGAGGGGAAAAAGTAGACATTATGCATTTGTGCATAACGGTGTGTCGGTACAAGGACAGTATTTTCATCGCCATCAATGACCAGAGTCTCTAAAATAACTTCACCACCGGCACGTAATTGATTTTTCAATTGGAGGATATGATCAAGAGGCGAACGACGGTGATATAACACTCCCATGCTAAACACGGTATCAAACGCTTTTAGCTCAGGTAATTGCTCAATACCTAATGGTAATAAATACGCGCGCTCATCTTGACCCATTAAGCGTTTAATGGCTTCAAATTGGATCAAAAATAAGCTTGAAGGATCAATACCAACAGTTAATTTTGCCCCTTCACCTAGCATGCGCCACATGTGATAACCATTACCACAACCAACATCTAATACACTGCGGCCTTTTAGTGGTGTGATATGTGGTAGTACACGATCCCATTTCCAGTCAGAACGCCATTCAGTATCAATGTGGATATCATGAACAGTGAAAGGGCCTTTACGCCACGGGTGAAGTAAACGTAATAGACTTTCTAAACGTTTTTTCTCACCGTCAGCAATTGGGGTCTCATTGTGTAGGCTAACGTCATTTTTAAGATCAATAACATCAGGCTTATCAGTAGGGAATTTTTGCAGTGCACGTGCCCAACGAGCCATATCACCATGTTCTTGTTGTTCCCAATCACTTAATTGTTGCGGCAGAGTATTTAACCATGGACGCAAGGTCTCATGTTGAGCAAGAAGTTGATAAAAAGCAGAAAAACTAAACATATTGGAACTATAAACCTTATTTAATCGCAAACATTGAGCCAAAATTGAAGCATTGGAACCATACTTCAGAGCTAGAAAAACCGATATTATTAAAACGTTGTTTGTGCGTTTCAATACTATCTGGACGCATTACATTTTCAATAGCACTACGTTTTTGGCTAATTTCTAATTCGCTATAACCATTGGCTCGTTTAAAGTCGTGATGAAGATCGATCAGCAACTCATTGGCGCGTTCATCATCAAATATATATTTTTCCGATAAGATCAATATACCGCCAGGGCGTAGACCAGCATAGATTTTCTCTAATAATGCGAGACGATCTTCGGGAGATAGAAATTGGAGAGTAAAGTTAAGCACGACAACGGAAGCATCTTGAATATCAACGTGACGAATATCTGCTTCAATAACTTGTACGGGGGTTTCAGAACGGTAGGCATTCACTAATAAACGGCAACGCTCAACCATTGCAGCTGAATTATCAATCGCGATAATTTCACAGCCTTCCTGATCAATATGACGACGCATCGATAAAGTGGCAGCACCAAGTGAACAACCAAGATCGTATACTTTCGAATGCGGCTTAGCAAAACGTTCAGCAAGCATGCCAATAGCAGAAATGATATTACTATAGCCGGGTACTGAACGTTGAATCATGTCTGGGAAAACTTCAGCGACACGTTCATCAAACGTAAAGTCACCCAGTTTTGCAATTGGCGTAGAAAAAATATTATCGTGGCTTGCCATTCTCACGAACCTCATCATATATAAAGAACAGGTATCCTACAGGGACTACGATAGTGGCTGGTTTAAAGCGCTCTATCAGGTGATCCATCACCTTTGAAAGGTCGCGTATTGTAGATAAAATAGCATCATTTGTCTTTAACAATTGTTGAATGAGTGGCGGTTAGTGGTGTTAATGATTTATTTGATGGATGTAATTTTAAGTGCGAATCTGGAGAGGTATTCTTTTATAAATTGCGATCAATTGATTGTAGGTCTTTATAAAAAACAATGTTAATGGTTCGTGAATGACCGATTGTTATTGATAAATTTATTCTTTAGAATTCAGCGGTCTTTATTACTTTAATGGATCTAAAATGAAACGATATTGGGTGTTTAGCTTATTAGCCTTATTTTCATATGCGTCATCAGCAGCTAATTTGGAACAGTATTTACGTGATACTGAACAGCAGATTCAGGGGCAAATTGGTGTTGCTGTGATAGATACTCAGAATAACACGCAATGGAATTTTAATGGTTCTGAGCGTTTCCCAATGATGAGTGTATTTAAAACATTAGCTTGCGCGAATGTGTTATATGACGTGCAACAAAATACATTAAGTTTGACTCAGAAGATTGATGTTACAAAAGCGGGATTAATTAATTGGAATCCGATTACGCAAAATTTTGTTGGTGGCCAAATGTCACTGCAAAGTGTGTGTGGTGCTGCAATGTTAATGAGTGATAATTATGCGGCGAATTTAGCGTTAGAGCTGATTGGTGGCCCTCAAGGTTTAACGACTTTTTTACGTACGATTGGTGATAATAATACGCGACTTGATCACTTTGAGCCGAAGCTAAATTATGTTGAGAAAGGGGCTGAAAATGATACGACAACGCCTATCGCAATGATGAATACCGTCAAAAAATTATTAATTGGCAATGTGCTTAATGCTGAAAATAAAGCGCAATTACAATTATGGATGACAAATAATATGGTCTCTGATGGGTTAGCGCGTGCTGTGCTTCCCCAAGGATGGAATATTGCAGATCGTAGTGGCGGTGGTGTCAATGGATCTCGCACGTTAACCGCAATGGTATGGAATAAAGATCATCAACCTGTGTTTATTGGTATTTTTATTGCCAATTCAAAACTTAAAACACTGCCTGAGCTTAACAAAGTAATGGTAGCTATCAGTGAAAAGATTTTTCATCAATATCATATCGTTGCTCAAAAATAATCATCACAGTTAGCTAATAGCTATAGCAGTGTAATTTGTTGCTGTGACTGTTGATGGATTGGTATACCTAAATCGGGTAAGCAGACCGTCGAGCATAATTGGTTTTGTAAGCGTTGATATAAGCGTAGTGCTGATTCTGGTGCCGCATTATTATCGGGTGAATGGATAAATAAATACGGTTGTTTTCCTTCGGCTATCCATAACGGTAGTCGTTGGAGTCAATTTTTAAAGAAAGGGTCATTGTTGCTATCATTGGGATGACCAATAAAACGGATAACAGGGTTGTTTGCAGTGGCGATAGCATGAACCGGTACATGGGGCTTTTTTCGTTGCGCATCTATAATTACCTCAGAGGTGGGTGTTGCAGAAAAAAGCGGCCGACTATCCATAATAATACGATTGCTACGGTGTTCAATTAACAAGCGGTTCAACGCTTGTTCGGCTGAGCCTTTGGCAAAAAAATCTGGGTGTCGAACTTCAACCCCTGTTGTTAGGTGGCTTGGGAATTTGGCTAAAAATTGTGCTAAAATAGGCAGGGAATCAGGTCCAAATTGAGCTGGAAGTTGAATTTTCCAAATAGCCGTTTTAGGTGCTAAGACATACATCGTTTTTAAAAAATCAGCGACGGCTTGATCACAATGGCGTAATTGTTGTTGATGAGTAATGGTTTGCGGTAGTTTAAACGTAAATCGAAAATCATGCGGCGTTGCATCATGCCATTTTTGTACTGTTGCCATACTCGGTATAGCATAAAATGTGGTATTGCCTTCTACTGTTGAAAATACATCAGCATAACGAGCTAAGCGCTCACCACTTTTGCAGCCTTTACCATATAAACTATGAATCCAGTGATTATGCGACCATTGTGCTAGGCCTATTCGAAGTGGTTGTACTTTAGCTGCGGTTAATGTCATCTGAAGTCCACGCCATTGATATAAGACTTTAGGATTTTAGCGTAACTCATCCTAAAAAGCCTAAATAACCATGACTGAAAAAGAATTAATTACGATTCCATTTTTGATTGGCGGTAGATCATGCGAATAAACGTGCTGTTCACTTCGCAAACTGAGGCTGTTTGGGTATAATAGCTTGTTATTTTTGCCTCTTGGCCTGCTTGCTATCCAATTTTATGCGTAAATTAGACAGCAAGCGGTCGGGATTGAACCAGTTGTACTTGGGCTAGCAGTGAGCTGTGACTCGAGTACGAACATGCTAATACAGATAGATTGGGAATTTCTTATGCGCACCCATTATTGTGGACACCTAAATAAGTCCCTTGCAGGACAAACAGTAGATTTATGCGGTTGG
Organism: Photobacterium piscicola; assembly: GCF_046058925.1. NCBI lineage: Bacteria > Pseudomonadati > Pseudomonadota > Gammaproteobacteria > Vibrionales > Vibrionaceae > Photobacterium > Photobacterium piscicola. Next base: position 2,391,528 of record NZ_CP175534.1, on the reverse strand, counting down.
GTTAACCGTCGCCGTGATTTGGGCGGTCTTATCTTTATTGATATGCGCGATCGCGAAGGTGTGGTTCAGGTTGTTATTGATCCTGATATGACAGAGATCTTCGGACTAGCAAACCAATTACGTAACGAGTTTTGTATTCGTCTAACGGGTGAAGTGCGTGAGCGTCCTGAAAGCCAATGTAATAAAGACATGGCTACAGGTGAAGTTGAAATTTATGCAACTGGCCTTGAGATCATCAACCGTTCAGAAGCGTTACCTCTTGACTTCAACCAAAAGAACTCAGAAGAACAACGTCTAAAATACCGTTATTTAGATCTTCGTCGTCCAGAAATGAGCGACCGCATCAAGCTACGAGCTAAAGCATCAAGCTTTGTTCGTCGTTTCCTTGATGATAATGCTTTCTTAGATATTGAAACTCCAGTACTAACTAAAGCAACACCAGAAGGTGCGCGTGATTACTTAGTACCAAGTCGTGTACATAAAGGTAAATTCTACGCATTACCACAATCACCACAGCTATTTAAGCAATTGTTGATGATGTCTGGTTTTGATCGTTACTACCAAATCGTTAAATGTTTCCGTGATGAAGATTTACGTGCTGATCGTCAGCCTGAATTTACTCAAATCGATATCGAAACATCGTTCATGTCAGCGGATCAAGTACGTGCGACAACTGAAAAAATGATCACAGAAATGTGGAAAGAGCTACTAAATGTAGATCTTGGCGCATTCCCTGTTATGTCATTTGAAGAAGCCGCTCGTCGTTTTGGCTCTGATAAGCCAGATCTACGTAACCCTCTAGAGTTAGTCGATGTTGCGGATATTGTTAAAGATGTTGAGTTCCAAGTATTCTCAGCACCAGCAAATGATCCTAAAGGTCGCGTTGCTGTTATCCGTGTTCCGGGTGGCGCATCTCTAAGCCGTAAGCAAATTGATGAATACACTAAGTTTGTAGGTATTTACGGTGCTAAGGGCTTAGCATGGATGAAGGTTAACGATCGTGCTGCAGGTATTGAGGGTGTTCAATCTCCAGTAGCTAAGTTCCTAAACGCAGAAATTGTTGAGAACTTACTTGAGCGTACTCAAGCAGAATCTGGCGATATTATTCTATTTGGTGCTGATAGCAAGCGTGTTGTTACAGAAGCGATGGGTGCACTTCGTCTTAAACTGGGTGAAGATCTAGCGCTAACTGATAAGTCTGCATGGAAACCACTTTGGGTTGTTGATTTCCCAATGTTTGAAGAAAATGAAGATGGTTCATTGTCTGCAATGCACCACCCATTTACTTCTCCATTAAACCTAACACCAGAAGAATTAGCGGCTAACCCTGCTGATGCATTATCTAATGCATACGATATGGTTATTAATGGTTACGAAGTTGGTGGCGGTTCAGTTCGTATTCACAACTCAGCAATGCAATCGACAGTGTTTGATATTCTAGGTATCTCAACTGAAGAGCAACGTTTGAAGTTTGGTTTCTTACTTGATGCACTACAGTTTGGTACACCACCACACGCAGGTCTTGCATTTGGTCTTGACCGTTTGGTAATGCTACTTTGTGGTACTGATAACATTCGTGATGTTATTGCATTCCCTAAAACAACGGCTGCGGCATGTCTATTAACAGACGCGCCAAGCCTAGCAAATCCAGCGTCATTGGAAGAACTTTCAATTGCGGTTAATATTGCAAAAAAGAAAATTGATCAAGAATAAGTAAGTTAAATTACTTAATTTGATTTACTTAACTATTATTAATCTCATTAACGATAGTTAATAACAGGCCGACCCTTAGCAATAAGTGGTCGGCTTATTTTTATGTTTATACCAATGTTTATACAGAGTTATTTATATGAGTGCTGAGTCATTGTTTATATATCAGCTGCTGAGATAACTAACTGCAATAAACTATTGGTGTATTAAGCAAATGGTAATATTGGATTCATGTCTATCATTTTAGGTATTGACCCGGGTTCGCGTATTACGGGATACGGGGTTATTCGACAAGTTGGTCGTAAGCTAGAATATTTAGGTAGCGGCTGTATTCGTACATCATGCCCTGATATTCCTGGCCGATTAAAACAGATTTACGCAGGGGTTTCTGAGGTTATTACTCAATTTCAACCCGACTGTTTTGCGATTGAACAAGTGTTTATGGGTAAGAATGCCAGCTCTGCCATTAAGCTTGGACAAGCCCGTGGCAGTGCGATTGTGGCGGCGGTGAATGCTGATCTTCCTGTAAGTGAATATGCTGCGCGATTAATAAAACAAGCTGTCGTAGGTAATGGTGGCGCAGATAAAGTTCAGGTACAACACATGGTGTGTTCGGTACTTAAACTTGATGGGACACCGCAAGCCGATGCCGCCGATGCTTTAGCTATTGCTATATGTCATGCGCATACTCATAAAACGCTAATCGCGATGGCCGGTAAAGCAACCAGCGCTCGCCGTGGTCGATACCGTTAATTTATTCACATTGCAATGAATATTGTGGTTAGGTAATTGTGGTCATAAAAAGCAGCTGTGGCTGCTTTTTTATTGGGTTGGTTATTTTTATAGTAATAAGATGGCGTGTTGTTTGATGATGACATGCATAAAGGGCTGGATATTGATCCAGTAGTTTATTATTCTAGTGCCAGTTTACTTCCTATTATAGAGATGATGTTGTGATTGGCCGACTACGCGGAATTGTGATTGAAAAACAGCCCCCAGAAGTATTACTTGAAGTGAGCGGTATTGGTTATGAAGTTTCCATGCCAATGAGCTGTTTCTATGAGTTACCTGAGTTAGGCCAAGAAGCGATTATTTTTACTCACTTTGTCGTGCGTGAAGATGCCCAATTATTGTATGGCTTTAATAAAAAAAGTGAGCGCGAATTATTCCGCGAGGTTATTAAAGCCAATGGTGTTGGCCCTAAATTAGGCTTAGCGATTTTATCAGCCATGACCGCCAGCCAATTTGTGCGCAGTGTTGAATTAGAAGATGTATCGACATTGGTTAAAATTCCAGGTGTGGGTAAGAAAACTGCTGAACGATTAGTGGTTGAGATGAAAGATCGTCTCAAAGGATGGGGCGAAGGGGATCTCTTTACGCCAGCTCTTGATACTGCCGCATCCAATGCTGCAATTCAGAACCCATCAAATCAAGCTCGCGCTGAAGATGAAGCTGTTAGTGCATTGATTGCTTTAGGATATAAACCACAAGTTGCAGCGAAAGTTGTGGCTCAAGTTGCACAACCTGAAATGACCAGTGAAGCGATGATTCGTGATGCATTACGTTCAATGGTGTGATCACACATTCTGTAATAGGTATTTATTATGATTGAAGCCGATAGACTGGTTTCGAGTAATTTCGAGACACCGCGCGAAGACGACATTATTGATCGTGCTATTCGTCCTAAGTTACTGAATGATTATCAAGGTCAGGATCATGTCCGTGATCAAATGGAAATCTTTATTCAAGCCGCAAGATTGCGAAATGAAGCGCTTGACCACTTATTGATTTTTGGTCCTCCAGGTTTAGGTAAAACGACCTTAGCGAATATTGTTGCTAATGAGATGGGAGTGAGTATTCGTACCACATCTGGACCTGTGCTTGAAAAAGCCGGTGATTTAGCCGCGCTATTAACCAACCTTGAAGAAAATGATGTGCTATTTATTGATGAAATCCATCGTTTAAGCCCACAGGTTGAAGAAATACTTTATCCAGCAATGGAAGATTACCAATTAGATATCATGATTGGCGAAGGCCCTGCAGCGCGGTCGATTAAAATTGATTTACCACCTTTTACTTTAATCGGTGCAACAACGCGGGCGGGATCGCTAACATCACCATTACGGGATCGTTTCGGTATAACTCAGCGATTAGAATATTACAAAGTTGAAGATCTAAAAGATATCGTCTCACGAAGTGCGAGTTACCTTGGTTTATCACTTGATGATGGCGGCGCGATGGAAATGGCAATGCGTGCTCGTGGTACTCCGCGTATTGCTAACCGTTTATTACGTCGTGTGCGTGATTACGCAGAAGTCAAAAGTGATGGTCATATTTGCCCTGATATAGCCAATAAAGCCCTTGATATGCTTGATGTTGATAGTAGTGGCTTTGACTATATGGATCGCAAATTATTGATGGCAATTATTGAGAAATTTATGGGGGGACCCGTTGGACTTGATAACTTAGCCGCTGCAATTGGTGAAGAAAAAGACACTATTGAAGATGTGCTTGAACCTTATTTAATCCAGCAAGGTTTTTTACAGCGCACTCCTCGTGGACGTATTGCAACTCAGCGTGCTTATTTACATTTTGGGCTTGATATACCCAAGACAAAATAAGAAGAAAGATAATGAATGTATAAAAAACGAGACTATTAATGTCTCGTTTTTTTATATCTCGATTTTATGGATGATATTTCTAATCAACAAGTAATAAAAAACGTTCAACAAGAATGTTATTAAAAATAACATTGATTACTATTTAATAACGGTGTTATTACTTTAAATAGAAAATGAGTAGGGCATTTTTATTTTAAAAAGCTATATATTGGTATTAAAAAACAACAACACCTGAAAAATATTTACTCATAATCAAAATCTATTTAATCCAAAATGATCGACTAAGAAAATAATGATGAATAACGGCTATCAATGGGACAAGTAACATTTTGTTCTATATGGTTTTTTATTTATAAATTGTAAGTTTTTATTATGGAATTATTATAATTACCTTATTTTTGTAATGTTTTCTACGAATGTATTTATGCGTCAGTGGAATTCTGCAAAACTTTGTTTCATAATACTTTTCTTAGATTTGTTGAACAATCAAATTACAGTAAAGCAGTGGGTGGTTATGAAGGAATAGGAATAGATTATATTGTGATATGACAGTATTAAAGACAGATATTAAAAATATAAACATTGTAATTTGTGGCATAGCGCCAAAAAAATGCATTATTTATTGATGTAGATCATACTTGGTGCTGTCGATATCTTGCGGTGATATTTTATTTGATAAATATCAAAGCAAAACTATTAATAAATACTTTGAAGATTATTGCTGATATCTGTAATATTAGCCTTGACTTTATTAGCTGTAGAATAATAACAGTAAAACAATATTTTTGATACAAAGCTGCAACAAATAAGATGGCCGTTATTATCAATACGATAAATGCGATCAGAAATATCACCAATATTGCGGTTTGTTATCTACGATTGGCTAAGCCCAATAATCGGTACACTGTGTAGTACTGCGCCAGTCAGCTGGTGAAAAAAGGAGTTATCAATGTTCACTGATGTCGTCGAACTATCGCGGTTACAGTTCGCATTTACTGCGATGTATCACTTTTTGTTCGTTCCCCTGACTCTAGGTATGGCTTTTTTACTTGCCATTATGGAGTCAGTTTATGTTATGACAGGCAAGCAAATCTATAAGGACATGACAAAGTTCTGGGGTAAGCTTTTCGCGATTAACTTTGCATTGGGTGTGGCTACAGGCCTATCCATGGAATTCCAGTTTGGTACAAACTGGGCTTATTACTCTCATTATGTTGGTGATATTTTCGGTGCGCCTTTGGCTATCGAAGCCCTGATGGCGTTTTTCCTTGAATCCACTCTAGTCGGTATGTTCTTTTTTGGCTGGGATCGTCTATCAAAACGTCAACACCTTACAGTGACATGGTTAGTTGCATTAGCATCTAACTTCTCTGCATTGTGGATCCTAATCGCTAATGGTTGGATGCAAAACCCTGTAGGCGCGGATTTCAACTATGAAACCATGCGTATGGAAATGGTGAGCTTTGCAGAAGTTATCTTTAACCCTGTTGCTCAAGTTAAATTCGTTCATACCGTAGCTTCTGGCTATGTTTGTGGTGCGATGTTTATTCTTGGCGTAAGTTCATACTACATGCTTAAAGGGCGTGATATTGCCTTTGCTCGTCGTTCATTTGCAATTGCTGCTGCTTTTGGTCTTGCATCAATCGTTTCTGTAATGATTTTGGGTGATGAATCAGGTTATGAACTAGGTGATGTTCAGAAAACAAAATTAGCAGCAATTGAAGCTGAATGGCACACTGAACCCGCACCGGCAGCCTTCACCGCGTTTGGTTTCCCGAATCAAGAAACAATGGAAACAGATTACGCAATTAAGATTCCATATCTAATGGGTATTATTGCAACGCGTTCACTTGATACTCAAGTAATGGGTATTCGTGATCTTAAGAAGCAACATGCGGTACGTATTCGTAACGGTATGGTGGCATATGGTTTACTTGAGAAATTACGTTCAGGTGAAAGAACACCAGCAAATGTTGCAGCTTTCAATGAAGTAAAAGGTGACTTAGGTTATGGCTTATTATTGAAGCCGTACACTGATAAAGTTGTTGATGCGACACCAGAGCAAATTCAAAAAGCTGTTGATGACTCAATTCCACGTGTATGGCCGCTATTCTTTAGCTTCCGTATCATGGTGGGTGCAGGCTTCCTAATGTTTGCCATTATTGGTGCTGCATTTGTACAGTCTTGCCGTCATAAAATCACAGGTAACAAGTGGGTACTTAAAGCTGCATTGTTTGGTATTCCATTACCTTGGATTGCAATTGAAGCGGGTTGGTTTGTTGCCGAGTATGGTCGTCAACCATGGGCTGTTGGTGAAATTCTACCAGTACATATGGCCGCATCAAATCTTGAACCATCACAATTATGGTTCTCGCTAGCTGCAATTTTCGGACTATATACTCTGTTCTTGATTGCTGAAGTGTACTTGATGCTTAAGTTTGCACGTTTAGGTCCAAGTAGCTTGAAAACAGGTCGTTATCATTTTGAGCAAAAAGATACAGCACAAGATGTGGTTTCACGTCAGGTTGAAGTGTAAGCAGGGAGAAACAGAATAATGTTTGATTATGAAAGCTTGCGAATCATTTGGTGGGTACTAATTGGTGTATTGTGCATCGGTTTTGCAATCACAGATGGTTTTGATATGGGCGTCGGTATGCTGTCACCAATTATTGGTAAGACAGATAACGAACGTCGTGTAATGATTAACTCAATTGCACCGCACTGGGATGGTAACCAAGTTTGGTTGATCACCGCGGGTGGTGCGTTATTTGCAGCATGGCCATTAGTTTACGCAACGGTATTCTCTGGTTTTTACGTTGCAATGATTTTAACATTAGCCTCTCTTTGGTTACGTCCGTTAGGTTTTGATTACCGTTCTAAGCTGACTGATCCAAAATGGCGTGGCTTATGGGATAAAGCAATCTTTGTTGGTAGCTTTGTACCGCCAGTTATTTTTGGTGTGGCTTTTGGTAACTTAATGCAAGGTGTACCGTTTGAAATAAACGAATTTATGATGACGACGTATACTGGGTCATTCTTTGGTTTATTGAATCCGTTTGCCTTACTTTGTGGTGTTGTTAGCCTATTGATGGTTATTACTCAAGGTGCAACTTTCCTACAAATGAAAACAACGAATGCTATCCATGCGCGTGCGCGTAATGTTGCAGCAATCTCTGCAATATTAATGGCTGTTGTGTTTATCATTGCTGGTTTTGTCTCTCAAGGCATTAATGGTTATGTGATTACATCTCAAGTATTACCAAATGTAGCATCAGATCCATTAACGAAAGACGTTGTTCGTCAAGTGGGTGCGTTATTCATTAACTACCATAACTACCCAGTATTGTGGATTGCTCCAATCATTGCTGTCGTTATGCCTTTACTAACAGCGTTATGTTCTCGCGCTGAACGTGCAGGCTTTGCTTTCTTGTTCTCAAGCTTAACGGTTTTAGGTGTGGTGTTAACGTTTGGTTTTGCAACATTCCCATTCATTATGCCATCAAGCTTAAATCCAAATGTAAGTTTGACTATTTGGGATGCAACATCATCTGAATACACATTACAGATTATGACAGTAGTAGCATTTGTTATGGTACCTGTAATCTTGGCTTACACCTCATGGTGTTACTACAAAATGTTTGGTCGTCTTGATACTAAATATATCGAAGACAACAAGACTTCACTGTACTAAGGAGTAGACGAACTATGTGGTATTTTGCTTGGATTTTAGGTATTTTACTGGCTTGTTCATTCGGTATTGTCAACGCATTATGGCTTGAAACGACTGAAAATATGGATAAAGACAGTGAGTAAGATAGATCGTGCGGTTAAGCTAATTCATGCACCTTTGAGCGTGTTACCTCTTAAATTATTAGCAGTAGTAATGGCGTTGACTATTACTGGGCTATTAATGTGGGAACCGCATCAATTTGCCAAAGATATTGGTGGATTCAGTGCAGGTTTAGCACCGTTGATGATTTGGGCAACCTGTAGCGCAATGGTATTTGGCATGGGTTTTGTTCCTCATCGATGGTATTTTCAGGTGTTCTTTACACCGTATATCGCACTGCCTATATTGCTTTATATTCTCGGATTACGTTTTTTATAACACTTAATCTGTAGAGCTAAAAAGCCTGTTACCGTAATGGAACAGGCTTTTTTTATAGGAGTAAATTGTAACCATTTTTAACAATTCGGTTTTAATGCATGATAACTGAACAGAATTGTGATTTGATTGTCAGAACCTACTGACAAATTTCATTTTTCAGTTAAATGCGGTTATCTATTCGCTCCATGATAACTATCAACGGATGACTTAGGGTATAGTAGTGTCAAGCGCGATTGTTAGTACCGTGTAGGCATGACGGTTATGGATACTAAATGAAAGAACAAGATATTTTTAAATGGCCGATTACCATTTATTATGAAGATACAGATGTTGGCGGGGTGGTCTATCACGCTAATTACTTGAAATTTTTTGAACGAGCTCGAACTGAGTTATTACGTTACATAGGCTTAAATCAGCAGCAATTATTTGCAGATAAAATGAGTTTTGTTGTACGTAGCATGAATATCGATTTTATTCGTGGTGCTAAATTAGATGATCAACTGGTTGTTAATACCACGATTGAAAACGCACGTCGTGCATCAATAACGTTTAATCAAGAGCTGGTTAATGATAATAATGTAGTATTTTGCCGTGCCGTTGTAAAAATTGCTTGTATTGATCCAACCATCATGAAACCAATAGCGTTACCTGCACAATTAAAGCTGGAGAACAATTAAGTGAACTCAGAACTAACCATTTTAGACCTTTTTTTACAAGCAAGTTTGTTGGTAAAACTGGTTATGCTTATTTTACTTGGAATGTCGATTGCTTCTTGGGCAATGATCATTAAGCGTTCACAAGTTTTAAAAAGTGCTGAACGTAATGCAACTCAATTTGAAGACCGATTTTGGTCTGGTATCGATCTTTCGCAGCTTTATCAAGAAGTACAACAACGTAAAGATGATCTTTCTGGATCTGAGCGAATTTTCTATTCAGGTTTTAAAGAATTTGCGCGCTTACATCGCAGTAATGGCCGTGTGCCTGAAGCGGTAATGGAAGGTACTGGACGTGCTATGCGTGTTTCACTATCAAAAGAAGTTGATGAGTTAGAAACCAATTTACCATTCCTTGCTACTGTTGGTTCAATCAGTCCTTATATTGGTCTTTTTGGTACCGTATGGGGCATTATGACGGCATTTATTGCTCTGGGTGCCGTAAAGCAAGCAACATTAGCTATGGTAGCTCCAGGTATTGCTGAAGCTTTGGTTGCGACAGCGATGGGTCTATTTGCTGCAATTCCAGCAGTTATGTTTTATAACCGCCTTACTAACAAAGTGACTAAACTTGAACATACTTATGCCACTTTTATGGAAGAGTTTTCAAGTATTTTACACCGTCAGGCATTTGCAGCGAATCAGGAGTAATAAGCAATGGCTTATCAACCGAAGAAACGCAAAATGACGGCAGAAATCAATGTCGTCCCTTATATTGACGTTATGTTGGTTTTATTAATTATCTTCATGGTTACAGCACCGTTTGTAAGCCAAGGAGTTGATGTTGATTTACCTAAAACACAGACTTCTGAAACAATCGCACAGTTAAACCAAGATAACGATACACCTCCTATCATTGTTGAAGTTGATAAAGATGGCAATTTAGGGGTGAGCATCAATAATGATGATATGGCGCATGGCTTGAGCCTCGATGAATTAATTGCTCGAGTAAAAGCAGAGCTTGCTAGCAATCCTAAAACGTTAGTAATGGTTGGGGGTGATGGACGCACACCTTATTCAAATATAGTCGAAACCTTGGATGCGCTAAGCCATGCTGGAGTTGGATCGGTAGGTTTAATGACTGATCCATTAGATAAGCCTGGAAATTAAGGCATGAAAAAGAGTAATTATTCGACATCAGTCATTATATCTGTCTTCGTACATGCACTGTTTATTGTGCTGTTATTATGGGGTGCTGATTTTACCTTCGATAAAAAACCATCGGTCGGTAATACTATTCAAGCGACGATGATTGATCCTGCTATCTTGAATCAACAAGCTCAGCAAATTCGTCAACAGCGCCAAGCAGCAAAAGATGCAGAACAAGCTCGTCAAGCCCGTTTAAAGCAACAAACTGAAGCACTTGAAGCACAACGTAAAGCCGATGCCGAACGTATCCGTCAATTAAAAGAGGATAAGTTAACGGCTGAAAAGGCAACCCGTGAAGCGGAAAAACAACGTCAATTGCAGCAGCAACAAGCTGAAGAAGCTAAGGCGAAAGCAGAAGTTAAAGCGAAGGCAGACGCTAAGGCGAAAGCAGAAGTTAAAGCGAAGGCAGACGCTAAAGCGAAAGCAGAAGTTAAAGCGAAGGAAGACGCTAAAGCTAAGGCAGATGCTAAAGCGAAGGCAGACGCTAAAGCGAAGGCAGATGCTAAAGCGAAGGCAGACGCTAAAGCGAAGGCAGATGCTAAAGCGAAGGCAGACGCTAAAGCGAAGGCAGACGCTAAAGCGAAGGCAGACGCTAAAGCGAAGGCAGACGCTAAAGCGAAGGCAGACGCTAAAGCGAAGGCAGACGCTAAAGCGAAGGCAGACGCTAAAGTGAAGGCAGATGCAAAAGCCAAAGCAGACGCTAAAGCCAAAGCACAAGCTAAACAAGACGCAGCACTCAATGATATGTTTTCAGGACTAGAAGCTGAAAATGAACAACGAGGTGGTGCGCGAGGTAAGCATATTGCTGATGAAGTGGCACGTTATGGCACTATTTATAAGCAAATGATTCAACAAAATCTATTGGTTGATCAAAGCTTTAAAGGTCAAGAATGTAAATTAACCTTACGTTTGTCAGCGAATGGTTTAGTGTTAGATGTTTCACAGTTAGCGGGAAATAATACGCTTTGCCGTGCTGCTAAATCTGCAGTATTACAAGTAAGTGAATTTCCGATGCCAGATAACCCTGATGTGGTTAAACAATTACGGGTTATTAACTTAACGGTTAGTCCGTAGTCATTGTTAAATACAGACTTTATTTTTGCCGCAACAATAGTTGCGGCTTTCGTAACTATAAGGAGCGATTGATGAAACGTTGGATGATAGGTATGTTTTTTGCCTTATTAAGCGTTAGCCAATTTGCACATGCAGCACTAGATTTAGTCATCACTGATGGTGTTGATTCCGCTCGCCCAATTGGTATTGTGCCTTTTGAATGGCAAGGCACAAATAAATTACCGACTGATATCTCAGCTATTATAGCTTCTGATCTACAACGTAGTGGTAAATTTAGTCCAATAGCAAATAGTAAATTACCTCAACGTCCTTATAATGAAAGCCAAATTAATTATAGTGCTTGGACTAAATTAGGTGTTGATGCTGTCGTGACGGGGAGTATTACTCAAAATGCCGAAGGTAATTATGTCATTAGCTACCAATTGGTTGATATTGTTAAAGGTAAGTTGAATAGTGATGCTCAAGGTACCGCGAGTGATTACTTACTGTTAAATAACCGTGCTGTCGTAAAACCAAATCGTATGCGTCAATATGCACATCGTATCTCTGATATGGTTTATCAAAAGCTGACTGGTGAGCGTGGTGCATTTTTAACACGTATTGCTTATGTTGATGATAATCAAGGCGCGCAATTTCCGTATCAATTACGTGTTGCCGATTATGACGGTTATAACGAGCGTGTCGTTTTAAAATCAAAGCAACCATTGATGTCACCAGCATGGTCTCCTGATGGCAGTAAGTTAGCTTATGTAAGCTTTGAAAATGGTAAAGCTGAAATTTTCGTGCTGAATATTTATAAAGGCACGCGTGAGCTTATTGCTAACTACCCTCGTCATAATGGCTCACCACAATTCTCACCAGACGGCACTAAGCTAGCGATGGTGTTATCAAAGACAGGCAGTTTACAGATTTATATTAAAGATCTTAAAACAAAGCAATTACGTCAAATAACCCATGGACGTGCTAATAATACTGAAGAAATTTGGACGCCTGATGGTAAATCAATGTATTTCACGTCAGATCGTGGTGGACGCCCACAAATTTATCATCTTGATTTAGCCACAGGCGAGACACAACGTGTAACATGGCAAGGTAGCCAAAATATGGGGGCGCAAATTACCCCTGATGGTCGTTTTTTAGTGATGGTTAACCGTTCTGATAGTGGCTATAACATTGCTAAGCAAGACTTAAAAACTGGCGCCGTTCAGATTTTAACGAAAGCAAAATTAGCAGAATCACCAAGTATTGCACCTAATGGCAGTATGATTATTTATAGCTCAGCACAAAATAATAGTTATGAATTGTCTCTAGTGTCTATTGACGGTCGATTCCAAGCACGTTTACCTTCAACAAGTAAACGAGTACGTGCACCAGCTTGGGGTCCATTCCTATAATAGGATTATAGAACAATAATATATCCAATTAATGGGTATTACTGAATGATGAAGGATGAAAATAGATGCAACTTAACCGAATTTTAAAAGGCTTAGCCATTGCGTTACCAATGATGACATTGGCAGCATGTAGTTCAACAGACAGTGCTGGTACTTCTGCTGGATCTCAAAACCAAACTGGCAGTGTTGAAATGGGTGGTGTCGGTGGTCTTAATGGCGCAGGTCAAACCTCTATTTCTACATCACTTTCTCAAAGTGGTGCGATGACTGAACAGCAATTGCATGAACAACAAATGCAAAAGTTGCGTCAAGAAGAGCAAACAGTATTCTTCAAATTTGATAACGCTGAAATTCAACCAGCATATCAAAACATGCTAGAAGCTCATGCTGAATACTTACGTAACCATCCAAATACAAAAGTGGTTGTTCAAGGCCATGCTGATGAACGTGGTACACCTGAATACAATATTGCATTGGGTGAACGTCGTGCCACCGCTGTTGCTCAATACCTGCAAGCGCTAGGTGTATCAGCAAATCAAATGTCTATCGTTAGTTATGGTGAAGAAAAACCACTATTGTTTGGACATACTGATGCGGATTATGCGAAAAACCGCCGTGCAGTGATCGTATACTAATTAAGATTTAGGTTGATAATTATGAACAGTAACAAAATAATGCGTCAGTTTGCATTAGTGTTGCTGGTTGGTGCGGCGACCCAAGTGGTCGCCGCGCCTGCTTCAGCGGCTAATTTACAAACATTAGAGCGTATGTTGGAAGCACAAGGGCAATCACAATTGCAGGTTCAACGTCAGCTAGATCAAATGTCAGTTGATATTGATGATATTCGTGGCAAAGTTGAACGTAATAGCTACGATATTAAGCAGATGAAAGAACGTCAACGACAGTTATATAAGGACGTTGATCAGTTAAGTCGTCAGCCTGCAAAAACAGCACCAGCAGCGAAAGAGACAGCCAAAGCACCGACAGAAGCCTACTCTAAAAATATGAGTGAGAATGATGCTTATCAAAATGCTGTGAATTTGATTTTGAAAAAGAAAGATTATCAAGGTGCAACCCAAGCATTTGAGTCTTTTTTAACCACTTACCCTGATTCTGTGTATAAGCCGAATGCGAGCTATTGGTTAGGTCAGTTGCATTTTTCTCAAAATGATTTAGCTCAAGCGGCAAAGAATTTTACAGTTGTTGCTAGTATTAAAGATTCAAGTAAACGGGCTGATGCATTGCTAAAGCTTGGTGTTATTGCTGAGCGTAACAATGATACTGTTAAAGCGATGTCTTACTATACGGAAGTTGAGAAAGAGTACCCCAACTCAACTAGCGCGAAGCAAGCACAGTCTGCGTTAACAAATTTATCAAAGCACTAAAATTGTTGTTTTAATATTTTAAAAACCTGCATTTTTTGTGGGTTTTTTTTTATCTTTTATTGGTTGTTAATAAGAGCTTATCGGCTTTTATTTGATGAATAATAGAAGGCTCAAAAATGCCCTTGTAATAATGAAAACTATCATGGAATTTACTGTTTTTTTTGGTATTATGCGCATCTATGAAATGAGTAGCTGTTGCTGCTCTATGTAATGTTATTACTATGGATAGTTGGAGTTATTTTGTTAAGTCAAAAAAAAATATTATGTTACTCATTGATCTCTATTTCTGGCTGGCTGTTTGCTGCTTATTTAATGTTTACACATCTAAATAATGATCGTAGTTTCATTAACGATAAGATCACCGAGAATGCTTACAATATTGTTTCCCAATCATTACAAGATAAAAAAACAGATCCAGAAATTATCGCGCAAATTCAAGAATGGTTTGCAAAAGGATGGACAGCTCAAACGGGTTCTGTCACTACAATTTGTGATAATGATCGTGACAAATTAAAACGTATTCTTTCTGATTCTGCCATCGTAACAATCTGCCGTTTACGTATATAACTACCGAGGTTATTTTTATGAATAAATTAATGTCGGTATTCTTAGTTTTATTGGCTTTGTCTGGGTGGATCACTGGAGGCATCTTTATGTATGGCGTAAAGATGAATCAAGAGAATGTCACTAAAATGGCAGGGGAGAATGCGTTTAATATTATTGATCAATCGCTGCACCATACCAATTCAGAAGCCACTATCTTAGCTAAAATTAAGCAATGGAAACAAGATGGCTGGACAGCACAAACAGGCTCAATTACTACCTTATGTCAAAATGATCCTCAACGATTTAGTCATTGGGTTACTGTGAAGAATATTTCTAAAATTTGTAAACAGGCTCAATAGGTTAGATAAATGAATATCTTTATGATTGTGATGCTTATCTTTTTCTGTGTCATGACGGTTGTTTCTTATATCTATTTGTTGATGTCTTTTGATGAGAAAGAGCAACACTTATATTTTGATGACAAGACTAAAACCGTTTTTTGTGATGGTAAAAAAATAATTTCAGTACGTGATGGTAGTGGAAACTATCGATTCATAAAGTATATTTTTGAACATACAGATAGGCCTATTTCTGTTACCGAACTTGAGGCCCATGTTTTTTTTGGTCAAAACGTAAATATAGTGAAAGTGTTGAGTAATACTCATTTACCGAAAGAAATTATTAGCACGTTTTTTTGTGTTTCAAAAAATAGTCTAACATTTAAAAATAAAGCCTTTCTCAAGTGAGAAAGGCTTTTCGGCTTAATTTATAATAATGTGCCGTAAGGGCTAGCTTGATGATAGTTATAGACATTCATCAATGTCTCACCTCTTCTACAGGTAGTTAAATCAGTGCGTTACAGCGATAAGATATTATTTAATATAGTAAGCTTTAAAACTGTGATGCATATCAATAATATTTTTTCTGAGATGTTCTCAGAGAATTCTCAAAATAAAATTGATAAGTTTTCACTTTTATATATACGTCTTAGAAATATAATGCGCAAAAGTCGTATTTTATGTGTATGTGCTGTTATACAAGTGTCATTGGTTAATGATGATATTTCAAAAATCATGCGTATAATGATCAAACACGTAAGGAATGCTGACGAGCAAATGAATAATGAATATTACATTTGATCCATCGGAAATGGTCTATCCATTTCCACCTAAACCAGCGCTATTATCGGATAATGAAAAGCAGGTTTACATTACAAAAATCAAGCAACTGCTAAAGAGTAGCAATGCAGTATTGATTGCACACTATTACACCGATCCCGAGATTCAGGCCCTAGCTGAAGCGACGGGTGGTTTTGTCGGTGATTCTCTTGAAATGGCGCGCTTTGGTAATCAACATTCAGCAACAACTTTGATTGTTTGCGGGGTGAGATTTATGGGCGAGTCAGCAAAAATATTAACCCCTGAAAAAAAAGTATTAATGCCAACCTTAGAGGCTGAATGTTCACTCGATCTTGGGTGTCCGGTTGATGCATTTACGGCGTTTTGTGATCAGCATCCTGATCATACAGTAGTGGTTTATGCAAATACTTCTGCCGCAGTGAAAGCACGGGCTGATTGGGTAGTAACATCGAGTATCGCGTTAGAAATTATTGATCATCTCGATAGCGAAGGTTGTAAAATCATTTGGGGCCCAGATCGCCATCTTGGTGGTTATATTCAAAAGCAAACTGGCGCTGAAATGTTACTGTGGCAAGGGGAGTGTATTGTGCATGATGAGTTTTCAGCACAAGCGCTAAAACAGATGAAGCATCTACACCCTGACGCGGCTATTTTGGTGCACCCTGAATCACCAGCTAGTGTAGTTGCACTAGCAGATGCTGTTGGTTCAACGAGTCAATTAATAAAAGCGGCAACAACATTACCGCAAACTAAATTAATTGTGGCAACCGATAAAGGTATCTTCTTTAAGATGCAGCAAATGGTGCCAAATAAAGAATTAATTGAAGCGCCAACAGCGGGGGCTGGGGCGACATGTCGTAGCTGTGCACATTGCCCGTGGATGGCGATGAATGGTTTGAAAGCCATTTATACAGCTTTAGCTGAAGGTGGTCAGCAACATGAAATTTTTGTTGATGAAGCTATTCGAGTGAAATCACTTGTTCCACTCAACAGAATGTTAGATTTTGCAGCTGAGTTACAATTAAAAGTAAAAGGTAATGCGTAAGTAATTACTTACTGTAACAAAAGAAAAGGCGATCCGTTCTGATACTCATTTGAGTTAACAGAATCGATTCGCCTTTTTTATTGCTATTTCAGTCAACTATTACTGGGCGGCAACTAATTGTGCCCCACGTTGTGTTAGGCCACATAGCATAACGGGAATCGCGTTGAAGATTTCTTCAAACTGCGCCAATGCGTCTGCGTTTTGTTCTTTAAGTGCTTCTAATGCTGTTTCAGGATCAAATAACAAGCTAAAAGAAAGTAATACGCCACCAAGTAGGGCATTATCTTCACTTTCTGGCGGCATTATTGTCTCCCAGTCATCACGTGCTAATTGCCAACCTTGTAACATACCTTCACAGAAGTTGCTGGTTACTTCGGTAACAATCTGACTATCGTCTAATGCACAGCCTTCAGGCCATTGCCAAGTGCTTTCAAATAATGCAGCGCGAGCTTCGTTCCAGATTGCAATGATTGCTTTTGCGTAATTTTCTAAGTCTTCATGGTTATCGAAAGGTGATGTTTCTTCGCCACCCCACATAAACGCTAACCATTCTGTAGGATCAATCAGGTGTGGTGCTGCTGCCATGGCAGTAACAAAGCCACGAGTTTGTGATTCAGATAGCAATTGATCTGCTAGTTGAGAGTTTTCCAGGATAGTACTTAGTTGTGAAGGCATAAAACAATCTCAGCTTAATAATGATTAAGTGTTCAGGTGCGTTAACTATACATGCATGACTGAACTTTATACCACTATTGTAACAGTCTCTTGGTAACAACCTAGTAATGGTCAAAGATATTTATCATCTTGTGTCAAAAAAGACGGACAAAGTGCAGTTGCTGACATTAAATTGCTTATTGTTGATTTTAATTAAAACATGAAGCTTTCACTAATAACATAATTCTTAATTACGTAATGTCTTTGCGGTATTAAACCGGTTTAAGTGTCTCATAATTTTACTTATGGTTAAGGTGAAGCAATGTATAGCGAACAGTTTATGATGTTATTGGCCGTATTTGAGCGCGCCGCCTTAATGTTGATGACATTATTTTTATTAACGCGTACCCAATTGTTTCAATCTATCGTTAAGAAAACCCATCGACGGCCTGTTGAAACCGCGATGATCTCTGCATTGTTTATTATATTTGCGGTGTTTAGTACTTATACAGGTTTAAATGTTGATGGTTCACTGGTTAATGTACGTATTATTGCAGTGTTATCTGGTGGTATTATTTTTGGGCCATGGATAGGTATTCCTGCGGGTATTATTGCGGGCATTCACCGTTATTTAATTGATATTGATGGCCCTACATCAGTAGCGTGCTTAATCACGAGTATTTTTGCTGGTTTATTAGCAACCTGGATTCATTGTAAATGTGCTAAAAAAAATTATGCCCAATTAGGTATTTTGGCGGGAATGTGCTGTGAAATACTGACGATGGTATTGATTGTGTTGCTATCACACAATAAAACACTGGCTTACAATATTGTGACACATATTAGTTTCCCTATGATCCTTGGTACATTATCGATTGGGTTAATTATTAAATTAGTCCAAGATCTCGATGAAGAGCAAGATCTTATTGCCGCTCAACAAGCAAAGCTAGCCCTTGATATTGCGAATAAAACCTTACCTTATTTTCGTATTAACAACCGTAATGCCCTACAAAAAGTATGCAGTATTATTCGGTTTTATACGGATGCTGACGCTGTAGCAATTACTAATACGCAAGATGTACGTGCTTATGTTGGTCGTGGGGAAGAGCACTTTTTAGATGCGCACCATAAAATCAGCCAAATGACTCGCCAAGCAGTAGAAAGTGGTGAACAAATAATAAGTAATAACCTCAATGTACATAATTTTCATTCATTACTGATTATTCCACTTTGGGAAAATGGTGAGGTAAGTGGCACACTTAAAATATTTTATTGTCAGCCAGATCATATTCGAATGTCATTGCGTGAAATGGCGATTGGTTTATCACAAATCATATCTACCCAGATGGAGGTTTCACGTATTGAACAGCTAAAGCAAATGGCAGCAAAAGCCGAATTTTCAGCCCTGCAAAGTAAAATAAATCCGCACTTTTTATTTAATGCACTTAACGCGATTTCAACGTTAATTCGTATTCGTCCAGATGAAGCTCGGCAGCTGATTGCAAATTTAGCCGATTTTCTACGTTACAATTTAGAACGAGATGTTGAATTGATTGATATTCAAGAAGAAATCCAACAAGTTCGAGATTATGTCGCTATTGAACAAGCACGTTTTGGTTCAAAACTAGAGGTGGAATTTGATATTGATGATGTCCATCCTCGCATACCATGCTTATTGATTCAGCCATTAGTTGAAAATGCTATTTTACATGGTATTCAACCTTCTCGTGTGGCTGGAAAAGTTGTTATTTCAGTAAAGAGAAGAGTGGATGATGTGGCGATTACGATCACTGATACTGGTGTTGGTATAAGTCAAAAAATAATCGATAAATTATACCAAAGCAAAATAGATTCACACCATATTGGACTCAATAATGTCCACCAACGGTTATTATTACTCTATAGCGATGGACTGCATATTAGTCGGCTTGAGCAAGGAACTAGTATGCAATTTTTTGTAAAAGAACAGGATTGATATCATGCAACTAAATGCCTTGATCGTGGAAGATGAATATCTTGCTCGTGAAGAGTTAACTTATTTAATTGAAAAACATAGCACTATTAATATTGTTGCTGCGTTTGATGATGGACTGGATGCCTTTAAATTTTTACAATCTAACAAGGTTGATGTTGTTTTTTTAGATATTAATGTTCCATCAATTGATGGCATGTTGTTAGCGCGTAATATTGCTCAATTTTCTCATAAGCCTCAAATCGTATTTACAACAGCTTATAAAGAATATGCAGTCGATGCTTTTGAATTAGAAGCGGTTGATTATTTATTGAAGCCACTTAACGAGCAGCGAGTAATCGGCTTATTAGCTAAGTTACAGGCGCGGGCTCAAGAACAAGAACCCCCGCAAGTTACGACAAATATACGTAGTCATACTATTAATTTAATGCTTAATAATCATATTCATGTTACTGCGATTAGTGATATTTGCTGTGCCATTGCTAATGAAAAAGTGACCCATGTTTATACTGCTGAAGGGTGTTTTGTGGCACCGATTACGATAAGTGAATTAATGCTACGTTTACCAACGAGTGATTTTTTCCGTTGCCACCGATCTTACTGCATAAACATTAATGATGTTAAAGAGATCATTCCATGGGTTAATAGTACTTATATGATCAAATTAGCCCATGTTGAGCCGCATATTCCTGTGAGTCGTAGTAATCTAAAAGCTTTTCGGTGTTTAATGCAGTTGTAAATGCTAACTAATGATTAGCGGCAAAATGCATTTCATGCCGCTATATTGCATTTTATTCCTCATACGTTACCACTGATTTTATTGTTTTTTTACCCTCTTGTTATCTATGGTTATTGTCGTATTTTGGTGAACAGCAGCAAGGCAATCTGCAATATGGCCTTGAGTATTTCACCAAAAAAGGATGTCACCATGACCAATCAACTTACCAGTCGCAGCCGTTATTTTACGTTGCTGGGTACCATCATTACTCAGTTTGCTTTGGGTTCAGTTTATACATGGAGTTTATTTAACGCTCAGCTTGCAGGTAAATTATCTGAGCCAGTCAGTCGTGTTGCTTTTTCTTTCGGTATTATGAGTTTAGCCTTGGCGGTTGCATCATCAATGGCGGGTAAAATGCAAGAACGGTTTGGGGTGCGTAATGTCACTCTTGGTGCCGGCATTTTACTAGGGGTAAGTTTATTACTCACAGCGCATGCTACCAATATTTGGTTGTTATATATATTTGCTGGCCTGTTAATTGGTTTTGCTGACGGTACCGGGTACTTAATGACCTTGTCTAATTGCGTAAAATTCTTTCCTGAGCGTAAAGGGTTAATTTCAGCCTGTGCTATTGGTGCATATGGTTTAGGTAGTTTAGGTTTTAAATTTATTAATATGTATTTTCTTGAGCATAATGGTTTAGAAAGTACCTTTGATTACTGGGGCATTATTGCAATGGTCATGGTTATCATTGGTGGCTTAATGATGAAAGATGCACCTAAACAACAAGTATCTGCCACAGAATCTGCTGCTGAAGTGCGTGATTTTAGTCTTTCACAATCTATGAAATGTCCACAGTTTTGGATGCTTGCTTTAGTTTTCTTGACTGTTTGTATGAGTGGTCTGTATGTCATTGGTGTTGCCAAAGATATTGGCCAGGGTTACGTACACTTATCATTAGACGTTGCTGCTGCCAGTGTTGCTATTATCGCTATTGCTAATCTAAGTGGACGCTTAGTGTTAGGTGTTCTATCTGATAAAATGGCACGTACAAAGGTTGTGGCTATTTCATTAGTGGTGTGTTTAACCGGCGTGTGCGCATTACTATTTGCTCATCAAAGCCAGATGAGTTTTTATATTGCGGTTGCCTGCATTACCTTTAGTTTTGGCGGCACAATCACCGTATTCCCTTCATTAGTGAGTGATTTCTTTGGTCTAAACAATCTGACTAAAAATTACGGTATCATTTACTTAGGGTTTGGTGTCGGTAGTTTTATTGGTTCGATTGTTGCTTCTATCTTTGGTGGTTTTATTGCGACGTTCTATTTAATGTTTGTCTTATTAATTGTTTCACTCATTATCGCGCTAACCATTAAGTTACCTAAATTACCGCAGCCATCTTTAGCGTAATAAGTTAGATAAATACATACAAATAACTAATCCGAATTTAGTGTTAAATTCGGATTTTTACTTGTTGCTACTTTGTTATATCAAAGAAATTAACAGTGACAATTAAATGCTTTAATGGTTACTTTTATACCAGATAAAAAACCTATTTTTAACCAAAATAGCAGTTATTTACTCGAAACCAATATTAAATACAGAACCTTATTTTATATAAAAGCTGTTCTAATGCGCACATAAACTGCATGGTGTTAGTTAGATAGCTTTAAGTAACGTTAACCATGATAATACTGGTCGATTTTGCTAGAGTAAGGGGAGTGAATGTCTGTTGTTAAAGTGCCATTTAAGGTTAGAAATGCCGCTGCGGATATATTTGCAATGGTGGTGTTTAGCTTTGTTACTGGAATGATGATTGAAGTTTTTATTTCAGGGATGTCGTTTGAACAGTCATTAGCATCGCGTACGCTATCAATACCGATTAATATTGCGATTGCATGGCCCTATGGCATGTTCCGTGATTATATTATTGGTTGTGGCCGTAGGTTGTCTCCTGCACGATGGATGAAAGGCATATCAGATATGGTGGCCTATGTTGTGTTTCAGTCACCTATCTACGCGTGTATTCTATTTGCTGTAGGCGCAAATAAAGAACAAGTTATTGCCGCGGTAATGAGTAACATCTTAGTGTCAGGCGCACTAGGCGTCGTTTATGGTCAGTTTCTTGAGTTATGCCGCAGAATGTTCCGTGTTACTGCGTGCGCTCAACCAACAATTTAAATAGTTTTTACCGTTATTTGAATTTAACAAAAGCACCCATGAGGTGCTTTTGTTGTTTTTAAAGAGGAGAAATTAGAGCTTTTGGTACAAGAACAGTGCAATTCGCAGTATAAGTCGGCAAATAGAAAAAACTCACATAAAAACCCTTGACCCTGATCCCATAAATCAATATATTACACGCCGTCGACAAGCAAAGCGTTGTTGGCAACAATGTGGTGAGGTGTCCGAGTGGCTGAAGGAGCACGCCTGGAAAGTGTGTATACGGCAACGTATCGAGGGTTCGAATCCCTCCCTCACCGCCATATCTCTTTTAAAGAGATATAAAAATTGGAGAGATGGCTGAGCGGTTGAAAGCACTGGTCTTGAAAACCAGCATACGTTTATAGCGTATCTAGGGTTCAAATCCCTATCTCTCCGCCACATTCAAGAAAGCCGTTAGCGAAAGTTAACGGCTTTTTTACGTCTGAATGAAAGTGGGTGATTAGACCGAGTAAGTAAAGCAGGGTTCAAATCCGCTAATCCTCGAAGCAGCTCCGCCACATTCAAGAAAGCCGTTAGCGAAAGTTAACGGCTTTTTTACGTCTGAATGAAAGTGGGTGATTAGACCGAGTAAGTAAAGCAGGGTTCAAATCCGCTAATCCTCGAAGCAGCTCCGCCACATTCAAGAAAGCCGTTAGCGAAAGTTAGCGGCTTTTTTACGTCTGAACTTTCCCCCGTCATTCCCTACAGGAGGTTACGAACGAGATAGGGAATCTACTATTAGCATGTCGTAAGGTTACTATTTACGTTGATGTTTAAGCATATTTTTATTGGCATCTTTAATGCTCAATGGCGCGGTGAATAGATCACGGATAGCTCATGTTTCGCTTTCGATATGACAGACAATAACCCGTCAAATAGCCCCATTAATCCTCCATAAATACACTCGTCATCCCCATAAAGGAATATCACTAACTGAGTACAGGCTAAATAAGCTAAAATGACAGCAATTATTTTAGTTTTGAGCCCTGTATATTAATGACCACTATTACAACACCAGCCAACTTTGCAGAACTTGGCCTTATTCCGCCTTTGTTAGCACGATTAACGGAGCTGGAATATCAACAGCCAACGCCTATTCAAGCACAAGCTATTCCGAGTGTATTAGCGGGACGTGACTTAATTGCGGGGGCAAATACAGGTTCAGGCAAAACGGCAACCTTTGCTTTGCCGTTGTTACAACAGTTACATCAAACTAAAGCCTCTGAGAATAAAAATGCGAAAGGTAATTATGTTACTGGTCTTGTTTTAGTTCCCACCCGTGAGCTGGCAAAACAAGTTGCAGATAGCATTAAATCTTATGCGACACATTTCAACGGTGCTATTAAAACTGTTGCTGTGTTTGGTGGCGTATCAGCTAACACCCAAATGCTAGCTCTACGTGGCGGCACTGATATTTTAGTAGCAACTCCAGGTCGCTTATTAGATTTGATTTCAAGTAATGCCATAAAACTTGATCGGGTTAAAACCTTAGTACTTGATGAAGCCGATCGTATGTTAAGTCTTGGCTTTACTGAAGAGTTGTCTGCGTTACTAGCGTTATTACCTAATAACAAGCAAACATTATTATTTTCAGCGACGTTTCCTGAACAAGTTAAGCTATTAACTCAAGCATTACTTAACGATCCTGTTGAACTGCAACTACAAAGTGTCGATGCAAGCACATTAGTACAACGTGTTTTTACGGTTAATAAGGGCGAGAAAACCGCAGTATTAGCTCATTTAATTAAACAACATCAATGGCGTCAGGCGCTTATTTTTGTTAATGCTAAAAATAGCTGTGAGCACTTAGCGGATAAACTGTCTAAGCGTGGCATTATCGCTGAAGTATTTCACGGAGATCGCGGCCAAGGTGCGCGTACTCGAGTATTAGAAGCGTTTAAGTCAGGTGAAATTGACGTATTAATTGCCACAGACATTGCTGCTCGTGGTCTTGATATTGAAAAACTGCCAGTGGTGATTAACTTTGATTTACCACGTAGCCCAGCAGATTATATGCACCGCATTGGTCGTAGTGGTCGTGCTGGTGAAGTTGGTCTAGCACTGTCATTGATCGATTATGAAGACAGCCATCACTTTAAGGTTATTGAGAAGAAGAATAAAGTTCGACTTGAGCGTGAACAAGTTGAAGGTTTTGAAGTTGATGAATCAGAAGCTTTATTAGCAGTAGCAAAGCCAATGGCAAAACCTGAAGGTACGGGTAAAAAGAAACGTAAAAACAAACCAGCACCTATTGATGACTTCTGGTCATAAGACGAATCATTAGACTGATCGCTTGTTGTTATTAATACATTAACTAAAAAATCCCTCGCTAGCCATAACGAGGGATTTTTTTATGGTACTAATAATGGTGTGAGTTGCAACGGTTTACTTAGTTAAGTCGGGCTGCCATTGCTTGTGATTTATCAGCAGTCATTACAAAGTGAAGTGTTCCACCTGCTTTTATTTCACTGTGCTCAAAGCTATTAAATACATTCAGAGGTTTACCGTTAATCCGTACAGATTTCACATACTTATTGTCACTGCTATTATTATCAGCCGTGATGGTGAAATCACCCGTTGGTAGTTTGATTTTTACCTCATCAAAAATAGGGCGACCAATGGTGTAAGTTGGATCCGTTGGTGTTACCTGATAGAAGCCCATTGCCGACATAATGTACCATGCTGACATTTGACCGACGTCTTCATTACCAATGATACCGTCAGGGGTTGGCTTATAGAATTCCTTGTAAACTCTATCGAGGTATTCTTGGGTTTTCCAAGACTCATTGGTACGGTTATATAAGTAAATCACGTGGTGTGATGGCTCGTTACCGTGAATATATTGCCCAATAAAGCCGGTCATATCTTGATGGTTTTCACCGCCATTGGCATCGGCTGTGAATAAATCATTCAACTTAGTATTAAATCCTTCAGTGCCGCCCATGACCTCGGTTAGCTTGTTAATATCTTGCATGAACGTCCACTGCCATTGCCACGCATTACCTTCAGTGTACCAATAAGCATCAGAGCTATATGGATTAAAGACATCAGAAGCGAATTCTTTTTCACAACTGTTTAATTTCACCGGTACAAAGAAACCTGCGTCTTTATCCCAATGATTTAAAGACCAATAGGCGCGATCGTTAAACTCTTTATAAGCGGCGTCATCACCGGCTACTTTTGCCATTTGAGCAATTGTCCAGTCATAGTATGAAAACTCTAAAGCATAAGAGACTGAGTTCCAGTTAGGTAAACCAACGCACTTATCACGTTCGTAATAACTTAACTGACCTGCCATCACGGCTTGCAAAGTATGATCAGGAATTTGAGGGAAGTCATATGGACGGTAATAAGCTGATTTCTTTGCCGCTTCTAAGGCATCTTTAGCATTAACATCAAGACCTTTGACGACCGCATCACCAATAATCGCGGTGGCAGGATAGCCAATCATAGTACCCGTTTCTTCACCATAACCTTCCCACTTTGGCAGTAGTCCTGTTTCTTGTGATTTACGGATCAAGTCATTAGCTAAGTCAGTTGCATGTTGCGGATTAGTAATGGTTAGCAAGGGGTGAACAGCACGGAAAGTATCCCATGTTGAATAAACAGAATAGTTTTTATAACCGTCTGCTTGACGAACACTGCCCAGTAAGTCGCGGTAACGACCATCAACATCTTGATATTCAACCGGGGCAATCATTGCGTGATACATCGCAGTGTAGAAATTGGTTTTCTCAGCGTCAGAACCGCCTTTTACTTGAACCGTAGCCAGTTCTTTTGCCCAAGCAAGTTCAGCATTGGCTTTAACGTTAGCAAAATTATAGGTTGGCGTTTCGGCTGCTAAGTTCTTTTGTGCGCCATCCCAATCGACAGGAGAGAGAGCGACACGCATTTCAATTGGTTGATCACCTTTACCAAAATCAAGGTAAGTTATTTGTTCTTTATTTGGACTATTGATTGAGCCGTAAACTGCGCCCATTTGCATGTCCATTGCTTCGCCACCATCACGAGCAATCAATGCATGAGCAATTGGCTGATTAAATTGGGCATAGAAGAAGATATCTTGACCTTGGAACCAACCTGTAGAAACACGACGACCCCGAATGGTGTATTCATCAACCAATTCAACCCGGTTTTGCAGAGATTCACCATTGTTGGCGGCTAGCGTGTGGGCAAGGTCAAGTTTGATTTTACGATCAGCGCCTTGCTGATAGGTATAACGATGGACACCGACACGGGTTGTGGTGGTTAATTCTGCTTTAATGTTGCCATTATTTAATACCACGGAGTAATAACCTGGTGATGCGGTTTCAGTTGCTTTATCAAAGGCATTATTTTCACGGTTAGCGTCATCAGAATACGGTAACACCAGAATATCACCAAGATCTGTTGCCCCTGTGCCTGAAAGGTGGGTGTGAGAAAAACCATAAATATTTAAATCTGTTGCTAACACATCCCCTGCAACGTAATCACTTGCATCCCAATAACCTGATGCTGAATGCCATGGGTTTTGACCTGTTTCAGTATCGGTATTCGTCCCTTTAAAGGTATCTGGACTTAATTGCACCATACCGCGAGGGACTACGGCACCGGGGAATGTGTGTCCTGACGCTGCAGTACCAATCATAGGATCAATATAGTTTAAAACGCCCATATCAATAATGGGTGTTGCCGGTAGGGTGACTTCAGCTTGGGTTTGATTATTGTTGTCGTTATTACACCCAAATAAGCCTAATGACAAGACCAGTGAAATAGCAATTGGAGTCAATTTAAACGTCATAATGTTCCACCTAACAAATATGTAGTGCAGGAATTTTCACATCGACCAAGAGTGAACATTCTCAAGAGGTAAGAGTAATAAGATGCTGTGTTAATCGCATAGTAGGGGGGAATCACTGTGGTAGTAAGATGATAAAACAATCATTTACTGGACTTTTGTACCGATTAAATTGAAACGTGATACTGCTTCATGGGGCGTTTAAGCAGAAATAATGTTTCCTTGATGAATTATATTGTTCGTGTGGATAAACAATATAATGATCGTTTTGCGATCTAGTTCATATTCTTGTGGATAAGTTGCAATGTTTTTTCAATGCTTGTTTTAGATCAAATAGATTTTTAAAACAAAGGCGTAAAAATACCAAAGAGGAATTAGTTGGTAGTGCCATTAATTAAATATGTTTTATAAGAAAGACCAATTTGATAATGAGTATTTGAAAAATAAGGTAAGTTATTATGAGCAGTGCATTTTATATCCCAAGTGTTAATTTTATGGGTGCTGGTTGTTTAACAGAAGCGGCAGATGCAATTAAGGCACACGGCTTTAAAAAAGCATTAATCGTAACGGATAAAGTATTAAACGAAATTGGTGTGGTTTCGCAAGTTGCGGTGCTATTAACTGAGCGTGGAATTGATTCAGTTGTTTACGCTGGTACTCAACCAAACCCAACTATTACTAATGTTGATCAAGGTTTAACACTGTTAAAAGATAACGGCTGTGACTTTGTTATTTCATTAGGTGGCGGCTCTCCTCACGATTGTGCAAAAGGTATTGCGCTATTAGCCGCGAATGGTGGTCAAATTGGTGATTATGAAGGTGTTGACCGTTCTGCAAAACCACAACTACCTGTTGTCGCTATTAATACCACCGCGGGTACTGCTTCTGAAATGACCCGTTTCTGTATTATTACAGATGAAGCGCGTCATATTAAAATGGCCATTGTTGATAAGAACACCACGCCGCTAATGTCAGTTAATGATCCGAAATTAATGCTAGCAAAACCCGCATCATTAACCGCAGCAACGGGTATGGACGCATTAACTCACGCTATTGAAGCTTATGTTTCTATTGCTGCTACACCAATCACGGATGCTGTTGCTATTAAAGCAATAGAACTGATTGAAGCCAACTTACGTACCGCTGTTAAAGATGGTCAAAACTTAAATGCGCGTGAGCAAATGGCTTATGCACAATTTATGGCAGGTATGGCATTTAACAATGCATCACTAGGTTATGTTCACGCAATGGCGCACCAGTTAGGCGGTTTTTATAATCTGCCACACGGCGTATGTAACGCTGTATTGTTGCCACATGTTCAACGTTATAACGCACAAGTTTGTCCTGAGCGTTTACGTGATGTTGCTGCTGCTATGGGTGTGAATGTGAATGAAATGACACCACAACAAGGCGCAGATGCTGCAATTGATGCAATCATGGCACTATCTCAAGATGTAGGTATTCCTGCGGGCTTAAAAGAGCTTAATGTGAAAGCTGAAGATGTTTCATTGTTAGCGGATAATGCATTAAAAGATGCGTGTGGTTTTACTAATCCTAAGCAAGCAACACATGAAGAAATTTCACAAATCTTTATGGCTGCAATGTAGTAATTACAAATATTACTACACATAATGCATAAAAAACGCCTCACTAGTTGAGGCGTTTTTGTTTTTATGTTTAAGCTATTATCGATTTATTATCAGTACATTAACTGTATTATAATAATGGACTAAACATATAGAAGAAGCGTTCACCAAATTTATTACGTACTGAACGTTTTTCCCATTGCTCTTTATCTACAGGCTCTGAGTCGGCAATGTAACTTTGCTGCAATTGGCTTAGTTTATGAGTGAATTCAAGATTATCCACCGCCATTGTGACTTCAAAATTAAGCCATAAACTGCGCATATCAAGGTTAACCGTACCGATTAAGCAGTGAGTATCATCAATCACTACTGATTTAGTGTGTAATAGGCCGCCATGAAAACGATGAATATGTACCCCTGATTTCAATAAATCACTAAAGAAAGAACGACTTGCCCATTCAACCATAGTCGAATCGTTTTTATCGGGTAGTACAATATGAACATCAATATTACGTTCAGCGGCACCTTTCATTGCGTGCAATAAGTGTTCACTTGGCACAAAGTAAGGTGTGGTGATAACAATACTTTTCTTTGCTTGGTAAATACTTAATAGCAACACCTGATGGATAATGTCATCGGGCATACCCGGACCTGAAGGGATCACTTGTACAGTGTCATACTGTGGTTCGTCTTCAGTTGGTATTTGACACGTTGGTAATGGCGGTAAAAAACGTTGTCCCGTCTCAACTTCCCAATCCCATGCTTGAATACAATTAAGCACCGAAACCGTAGGGCCACTGATTCTTACCATGACATCGACCCATTGACCGACTCCTGCATCAACTTTAAAGAAAGCAGGATCAACTAAGTTCATTGAACCTGTATAAGCAATGTTGTCATCAATAACCACTATTTTGCGGTGTTGACGTAAATCTAGGCGGCGTAAGAACATGCGGAACGGTGAAACTGCCAGTGCTTCGATAAGTTCAATACCCGCACCGCGAATGAGTTTCGGCCAATGAGAACGGAAAAAACGCATGCTACCAGCAGAATCAAGCAATACGCGGACTCTAATACCACGCTTTGCCGCTTTGATCAGAGCCACACCCACTTCATCAGCAAGGCCGCCTGGATTCCAGATATAAAATTCTAAATGAATCGAATCTTGAGCGTTATTTATATCATCGATAAGCGCCCGTAAAATCTCATCGGTTGATGATTTTAATGATAGATGATTGCCGACTAAACCGGGTAATCCAAAACGATTTTCACACAGATCGTTGATTGGCTTTGCAACATCACTCATTTTTTGAGGCATGTGCCCAGGGCAATCAGTCAGGCATTGAAACCAGCTTTCAAACGGGAAAAACATTTCGCGCGCGCGTTCAGCCCGTTTTTTTCCTAAATTAAGTTCGCCAAATAGCAGGTAGGCAATAACACCACCAATAGGGACGATATAAATAATCATCATCCATGCGAGGGAGACACCAACAGCTCGACGTTTGAAGACTACGCGTACAGTGACAGCGGCAATTAACAGCCAATAGGCGAAAATGCCGATCCACGTTAAGATTTGATAAAACTGTTCCATCGAATGACTTCATCAATATATAAATACAATTTGTATGTATAGTGCATTGAAATGAGAAAAAAACCTAATATTCAGTGCTCATTAATGCTTATGTTGAATGATCAAGGTTATTTTTGAGGAATCATTACCATTTTGATATAAAAAATAGCTGCTTAATAATGGACCGATATTATTATCGGTTGTTGTCTTTGAATCTGATTAGTGTTCTATAATAAATCGAATATGGGTCGCAAGACTTTTCTTTTTTGAGTGGCTGGTTATACTCGCGCCATCTTTGTACCGTAAAGGCGTTATTTGCATTATGTTTGATCTTGTTTACCAGCACTCTGATTTCTTAGTTATTAATAAACACCCTGGGATCAGTGTTCATAAAGATGATAATGATCAGCCATTACTGGCCGCTGTTGCTGAACAAACAGGTGATGAAAAACTGTATCTCATTCATCGACTTGATAAAATGACGTCAGGGTTGCTATTACTTGGGCGTAATAAAACGGCTGCTGCTGCATTATGTGCTAATTTTGCTGAGCGTCGGGTTGAAAAGTTTTATGTAGCAATTGCGACGAAAAAACCAAAGAAAAAACAAGGTGTTGTTATTGGTGATATGACCCGTTCACGTCGTAGTAGTTGGAAATTAGAAACGACCAAAGTAAACCCTGCTATTACTCAGTTTTTTTCTGCTGCTGGTGGTGAAGGACGGCGTATCTTTTTATGCAAACCCCATACAGGCAAAACCCATCAAATTCGCGTGGCATTGCGCAGTGTTGGTTCTGGTATTACGGGTGATGATATTTATGGTAATGAAGCGGCAGATCGTGGCTATTTACATGCTTATGGTTTACGTTTTCCTTATCAAGGTGAGCTGCAACAATTTTTATGTCCGCCTAGTATCGGAGAATTATGGTCAACAGCAGAGGCGCAGCAAGCATTTACTGAATGGCAGCAGCCTTGGACGTTATCATGGCCAGTATTAGCCTGTAAAAAATAGTAGAGTGAGTAAAGTATCAACAGTTGACCTGTAATTGATGGTATTATCAGCAATCGATTGGTAAAACGTGGATGCGCATTTCTTTTTGGTATTGATAATTTATACTATATACAGAATGTATTAGTTAGAGGTTTACAATGCGCAGTGCTCATTCACGTACGCTGAAAATGCGAGTTTCTCAACAAAAACGTCAATCCCATCATCGTCGAAATCGTGCTCAACAATATTTGATATTACCTGAAACTACTCCGCGTCATTTCCTTTCATCATCAGCAACATTGACACTACATTCCACGAGTTTACTTGATTATTCAGCTGAATATGTCTTACGTGCTAAACCTGAGTAAATGATTCTATTTTCTCCTGCAGTTGGTATTCTGGAGCGCAACGTATAGAATAGCCCGCCTTAATTGACTACTTTGAATGATATTATGGAAATTAGCGCGTTACCTACTTTAGAAGCCCATTTATTAACGGCTTTAGCAACACCACCGTCAGAAGTTCGCCGATTGTTTCATGGCCGCGGTCGCTGTTGGCTAGGGCTGGAACAAATTACGGTTGATTGGCTTCAAGGGCAAGTACTGGTTTCCTTATTCAAAGAACCTGATGCTGATTTTATGCAAGCATTGACGGATTTGTTGGTTAAATTGACGCAAACAGAAGCTTGGCAAGCTAGCGGTGCCCGTTCTTTACTACTCCAACACCGTGATCGTCAAGGTTCGCCAATGGAAGTGTTGTGGGGACAAAGTTCTGATTATCAAGATGTCATTGAAAGTGGATTAACCTATAAATTAGATTTAGGGCGTAATCAAAATAACGGTCTATTTCTTGATATGCGCTATGGTCGTGATTGGGTGCGTGAGCATGCTGCGGGTAAACGAGTACTGAATTTATTTGCTTATACTTGTGGCTTTTCTGTGGCAGCCATTGCTGGTGGCGCAGATTATGTGGTGAATCTTGATATGGCCAAAGCGGCATTAAGTCGTGGTCGTGATAACCATCATTTAAACAACCATGATTTAAAGAAAGTGAGTTTCTTAGGCCATGAGTTATTTAAGTCATGGGGTAAAGTACGCAAGATGGGGCCTTATGATTTAATCATTATTGATCCGCCATCATTTCAAAAAGGCAGCTTTGCTCTGACTAAAGATTACCAAAAGATTTTACGTCGCTTGCCTGAATTATTAACTGCTGATGGTGTTGTTTTAGCCTGCGTTAATGATCCGACGTTAACCAGTCAATTTTTGATTGATGGCATGGCTGCTGAAGCGCCAGATATGGTGTTCTCTCATCGTTTAGAAAACCCGGCTGAATTTAAAGATATAGAACCAGAAGCAGGGCTTAAAGCCTTAGTTTTTGAGCGCCAGAGCTAAGTTTATAGCGATGATATAAATCGTTAAAATAAGAAATCCCTTATCGACTCCACTAGTTTTAGTTAAGAGTAAATAAGGGATTTTTTTATCTAAAATTAGCAGTGATTTGTTTATTAGAATGAATTATATGACCTTTATTGTGGTGTACTTGTTGCGTTTTGGAGTTTGGTGACAAATACTAAAATAAGTGATTAACAATAAGATCAATTGATTCTATTTGCAGTGCAAGGGGTGCACTTAATCAAAATACATTAAGGATGTGTAGTTATGTTTAAATCGTTCTTTCTCGATCGTCGGTGGTTTTTATGGTCGATTGTCGGTAGTGCCATTATTTTATATGTTACTTGGTATAAAGTGCAGATAGACGTAGAAGTGAATGAATGGTTTGGTAGTTTTTATGATCTTATTCAAAAGGCATTAGCTAAGCCCAATGCAGTGACATTTGATGAGTTTTTAGCGGGGTGTATTGAGTTTTTCAATATTGTGTCAGTGTATATCATTATTGCCGTTATTCTTGATTTCTTCGTTCGCCATTATGTTTTTCGTTGGCGTACCGCAATGAATGATTATTACATGAAGCATTGGGACAAAATTAGTCATATTGAAGGGGCATCTCAGCGAGTTCAAGAAGATACGATGCGTTTTGCACGTATAGTCGAAAGTCTAGGGGTGAGCTTTATGCGATCCTTAATGACGCTAGTTGCGTTTTTACCTATTCTATGGACGTTAAGTGAGAATGTTACTGAATTACCATGGATAGGCAGTGTTGATCGATCATTGGTATATTTAGCCATTATCTCAGCATTATTTGGCACAGTATTATTGGCGATTGTTGGTATTCGATTACCAGGGTTAGAATTTAAGAATCAAAAAGTAGAAGCCGCTTATCGTAAAGAACTCGTGTTTGGTGAAGATAACGCCCATCGCGCCAAACCTGAAACTGTAAAAGACCTCTTTTTTAATGTTCGTAAAAATTACTTTAATCTTTATCGTCATTATTTATATTTTGATATCGCAAAATGGTCATATATTCAATATACCGTGATAGTTCCTTATATCGCATTGGGCCCAGCTATTATTTCAGGCGCATTAACTTTGGGTGTATTACAACAGATACTCAGGGCGTTTGGAAAAGTAGAAGAGTCTTTTCAATTTTTGGTGCACTCATGGAGTACGATTGTTGAATTAATGTCGATTTATAAGCGGTTGCGTGCATTTGAAGTGCAGATTAATGATGCTATTGATGTAGAAAGTATTCCGGTAGAATAGTTATGGCGGGATAAAAAATAAAAAGCCCTAACCAGCAATGCTCAATTATATTGGAGCAATTCATTGGTTAGGGATTTTTATAATATACGGCGTAGATTATTTTAGTGCTTCACAAGATTGTTCTGAAATAGTTTGTGAGACTAACTGTCGGCCGCTGACATCACGGATAGTAATAAGATAATCAACGCCATGTTTAAATAGTGGCATTAATTCAGCGTTGTTACAGTAATTAGCACTGGCCGTTTTTATCGCTGTTGTCGGTTTTACACGCCCATTACCACCATAGATGATGTTGATTTTTACCGTGTTTTTACTCGCATAAGCTTGAGTGATTTGGTAAGCATCTATTTTAGGATAGGGTGCTTTACTATCAATCGCAGCTGCTCGTGATTGTGCTAATGATTCAGCGACCATTTGTTGATCGTGTGAAGCACAGCCACCAAGGATGAAAAGGCCAACAGCGGCGATAAGCCATTTTTTTGTTGTAGTTAGGTTCACTGGTTAATCCTGAATAGATTTAAGGTAAAACTTTTTTGAATGGTTTAACAAGAACATTGGCGTAGACACCGGCATCAATATACGGATCAGCATTGGCCCATTGTTGTGCTTGTTCTAGCGATTCAAATTTAGCAATGACCGTTGAACCAGTAAAGCCTGCCTCACCTGGATTTTCATCATCAATGGCAGGCATTGGTCCTGCGACTAATAAACGATCTTGTTGTTGAAGTTCTTTTAAGCGAGCTAGATGTTGTTCACGTACGCTCATGCGACGCTCTAAACTATTTTCAACGTCTTGAGAAAAAATTACATACCACATCGTCGGCATTCCCTATTTAGTTATGGTTTAAACAACGAATTATTCATCGTGTTGTTTTTAGTATTCCCCATACTAACTAAATATTGAACATGGACAAGTAGATTTAAGCAAATAATAAAAAGCACTAACCGTCGTTAGTGCTTAGTATTTATTACGTGCTTTTTTATTGAGAAGGATTATTGCGTAATTTCAATTTTACGCGGACGACCTTCACTGTTAATAGCAACATAATTAAATGTCGCTTCACAGACGCGGTAACGTTCACCGATGCCATCAACGGCAACAGGTTTTACCCATACCTCAAGGCCGACACTCATAGATGTATTACCGATGCGCTTACATTCACCGTGACAACAAACCACATCACCAACACCAACGGGGGCTTTAAATTCTATTTTATCAACCGAAACGGTAACCACACGACCGCGAGAAATCTCTTTGGCTAAAATAGCGCCTGCAAGATCCAGTTGCGACATGATCCAACCACCAAAAATATCACCATTTGCATTGGTATCGGCAGGCATCGCTAATGTACGAAGTAGAAGCTGTCCACGAGGGATATTGTTTTCAGTAGTCATCGGCTATACAACTTTATTTATCATCAGGGCTTTTAGGTAGGTGGCGATAAATATAGCCACCCGTCACAAAAGTAAATAGCAGCGTTAACGCTAATAAACCAAATACTTTGAAATCCACCCAGACATCAAGCGGAAAATTGAATGCAATATAAATGTTTACAATAGCACAAACAACAAAAAATATTGTCCATGCAAAATTGATACGTAACCAAACGTTATCAGGAAGGGTGATCTCTTTACCTAGCATCGATTTAATTAATGGTTTATGCATGATCTGACTGACAAGCAGTGCGAGAGCAAATAGACCATAGATAATGGTAACTTTCCATTTAATGAAGTTTTCATCATGCAAAAACAGTGTTAATCCACCAAAGATAGCGACCATCACAAAGGTGATTAACTGCATTTTTTCTATTTTTTTATAGATAAACCACGTAACGATCAATTGGATTGCCGTTGTAATAATTAATGCACCTGTCGCGACAAAAATACCATTAGTTTTAAATAATACAAAAAAGATCAGTAATGGAATAAATTCTATAATTTGTTTCATTGGTACCAACTCATTAAAGATAATTAACAGGAGTATACCTGTTCCATGAGCTTAATGAAAAAATCGATTTTGATGGGGATGATGATACCGCTGTCACCAATATTTGATTGATGACAGCGATGGGTAGCGGATTATAGGCTAGCGACGTGTTGCTGCTTTCATGTTGGTTATAAATGTACTCAGTGCTCTGAGCAGTGCTGGATGGTCATCAACATGGGTTTCAATAATTTTAACGATGGCTGAACCTGAAATTGCTCCAGCAGCGCCTGCTTTTATGGCTTCACTCACTTGCTCTGGGGTTGAAATACCAAACCCGAGTAATGCTGGTGGTGCATTATGGGCTTTTAATGCGGCTAATAATGGCTCAATTGGCATTTCTGCTTTCGTTTCTGCACCTGTGACGCCTGCGCGTGAAAGTAGGTAAGTATAACCACCGCTAAGCTCTGAGACTGTTTTTAAGGTTGCGGCATCAGCGTTAGGTGGTGCGATAAAAATAGGGTGAATACCCTGTGCTTCTGCTGCAACTCTAAACTCAAGAGATGCATTGACGGGTACATCTGCAATTAATACTGAATCAATGCCAGCATTCGCACAGCGACGATAAAAATGATCGATACCTGTAGCAAAAACCAAATTAGCGTACATCAGTAGTCCAATCGGCAATTGAGGATATTTCGCTCGAATTTGAGTTAGCATTTCAAAACAAATGGTCGGGGTAGTGTCTGCGGCAAGAGCACGAATATTGGCTCCTTGAATCGTTGGACCATCAGCCAATGGATCTGAAAAAGGGATCCCTAGCTCTAAGGCATCAGCGCCAGCGGCAACTAAAGTATCAATAATATCCATTGAGCGTTGTGGTGTTGGATCACCCAAGGTAACAAAAGGGACAAAGGCACCTTCATTACGGGCATTCAATTGAGTAAATAAATTGTGGTAGCGATCCATTATAGAACTCCTTTTGCCGTTAAAATATCGTGCACAGTGAAAATGTCTTTATCGCCTCGACCGGAAAGGTTAACCACCAGTAATTGCTCTTTTTCGGGGTCATCTGCAATTATTTTTAGTGCATAAGCCAATGCATGTGCAGATTCAAGTGCGGGAATAATGCCTTCTTTACGGGCTAATAGTTGAAATGCATCTAATGCTTCATCATCGGTTACTGCACCATATTCTGCGCGACCAATAGCGTTAAGGTGAGCATGTTGAGGCCCGACAGAAGGGAAATCTAACCCTGCGGAAACAGAGTAAGATTCTTCAACTTGACCATGTTCATCTTGCATTAGCGGCGCTTTCATACCAAAGAAAATACCGAGCTTGCCGTGTTTCAATGGCGCGCCATGCATGTCGGTATCTAAGCCTTTTCCTGCAGGCTCAACGCCAATTAAACGGACACTACTTTCTTCGATAAAGTCAGCGAACATACCAATTGCATTAGAGCCACCGCCAACACAGGCAATAACGGCATCTGGTAATCGACCTTCTTTAGCGATAATTTGGGTCTTGGTTTCTTCACCAATAATTTTTTGAAACTCACGCACTATGGTTGGGAATGGGTGAGGACCCGCGGCGGTACCTAATAGATAATGGGCTTTGTCATAGCTAGCAGACCAATCGCGCATCGCTTCATTACATGCATCTTTTAAGGTTGCTGAACCTGATGTTACGGGAATAACCGTCGCGCCCATTAATTTCATTCTAAAAACATTAGGACTTTGACGTTCAATATCTTTCGCGCCCATATAGATGCGGCACTTTAATCCGAGTAAAGCACAGGCTAATGCCGTAGCAACCCCGTGTTGACCAGCTCCTGTTTCTGCAATGATTTCAGTTTTACCCATGCGTTGTGCCAGTAAAGCTTGGCCTAAAACTTGGTTAGTTTTGTGTGCGCCACCGTGAAGTAGATCTTCTCGTTTGAGATAAAGCTTGGTCTTTGTACCTTGAGTTAAATTTTGACACAAGGTTAACGCCGTTGGTCGCCCCGCATATTCTTTTAATAACGTTATAAATTGATGTTGAAATTGTGAATCTTGTTGAGCTTCAATAAAAGCATCTTCAAGTTGGTCCAAGGCTGGTACTAGAATTTGAGGGACATATTGACCACCAAATTCACCAAAGTAGGCATTCAATTTACTCATGATTATTTATCGTCCTTAATATATTTGATTGCCGTAAAGGCTGCCGCTAATTTATGGGGATCTTTTTTACCTGGTGCGCTTTCTACACCGGAATTTAAATCTAAGCCGCTAAAACCAAGCGAGGCGGCATGGTGTATATTATCTGGGTTGAGCCCACCAGCAAGTAAGCTGTTTGATCTGTTTTCTGGTGTAATTAAAGACCAATCAAAGGTGATACCTGTGCCTCCACTTTTGCCTTTGACTTTACTGTCAAACAGGTGCTTGTCGACTGACCATTGAGTAAGATCTGGTACGCTATCAGTGATGGAGTGGGCTTTCCATATTTGGCAGGTAGCCGGTAGCTCTTCACGTAATTGCGCAATATATTGTGGTGATTCATTACCGTGTAATTGCACCGCAGCCAAGGCTAAAGTTGTTGCTGTAGTCACAATGTCTGTCAATGGACTGTTTTGAAATACACCGACAAAATTAAGAGGTACTGATGAGATAACGGTCAATGCTTGGTCGAGATTAATCGCTCGCGGTGATGATGGTACGAAAATCAAACCACCATAGGTTGCTCCTTGCTGGTAAGCTTGATGGGCGTCTTCATTTGAGGTTAATCCACAGACTTTATGCTCACCAAATAAGACTTTTCGAACCGCTAAATCAAGGTTGTCAGCTGCCATTAATGAACTACCAATTAAAAAACCATCAGCATAAGATGAAAGTTCACGTACTTGCTGGTGGGTATAAATCCCTGACTCAGAAATAACAATTGTGCCTTTAGGTAAATCGGGCGCGAGCTGTTTGGTACGATTTAAATCAATACTCAAATCACGTAAATTACGGTTGTTAATTCCGACAACTTTTGCTTTGAGTTTGATGGCGCGCGTGAGTTCGGCTTCATTACTCACTTCGGTTAAAACGCCAAGTTGAAGTGATTCAGCCACTGCGGCAAGTGTTTGGTATTGTTCGTCATCCAGTACCGATAGCATCAATAAAATCGCATTTGCCTGATAATGACGCGCCAAATAGACTTGGTAGCTATCAATCATAAAGTCTTTGCATAATACTGGTTGGGTAACTTGACTGCGTACCTTCGGTAAGAACTCAATATTGCCTTGAAAATATTTCTCGTCAGTTAATACTGAAATAGCACTGGCGTATTGGTTATAAACCATCGCAATATCATCTAAATTGAAATCTTCTCTAATTAAGCCTTTTGACGGTGATGCCTTTTTACATTCGAGAATGAAAGCAGGGCGATGGCATCCATGTCGGTCAGTATTGGCGAGTGCGTGGTAGAAATCACGATCACTTGGTGTAAGCTGGTGACGAAAACTGGCGAGAGGTTGCGCTTCTTTACGTGCATCGACCCAGATTTTTTTATCTGCGATAATTTTAGCAAGGACTGTTTCCATGATTAACCTCGTGCTGCCAGTTGTTCTACAAGTTGATATGCGCTACCTGAACGCATGGTGGTGATTGCGCGTTGAGTATTGGCTTTAAGATCGTGATGACCAAAAAGGCGCAATAAAAGTGCAACATTGACGGCAACGGCACCTTCTTGAGCGGGTGTTCCTTTACCCGTCAGAATATGTTCAATGATGGTACGGTTTTCATCTGGCTCACCGCCACGAATGGCTTCTAAAGGGTAGCTTTGAAGTCCAAAATCAGCCGGAGTAAGCGTATATTCACTAATGACACCATCAATAATTTCTGCCACATGGGTTTCACCATGAATGGCAACTTCATCAAGTCCGCTACCATGTACCACCGCAGCACGTTTTAATCCCATTGTTGCTAAGGTTTCAGCAATAGGGCGAACTAGAGCGAGATCATAAACCCCCATTAATTGAATATTAGGTTTGGCTGGGTTAATTAATGGTCCTAACACATTGAAAATCGTGCGAGTTTGTAATGTTTGTCGTACTGGCATCGCATGACGTACGCCTCCGTGATATTCCGGCGCAAATAAAAAACAGACCCCAAGATCATCTAACGCTTGGCGTGCCGTTTGAGCTGGCATGGCTAAATTAATCCCAAACTTATCTAATAAATCTGATGAGCCTGATTTGCTTGATACACCACGATTACCATGTTTAGCCACTTTGACCCCACAGGCGGCAGCGACAAAAGCGGCGGTAGTAGAAATGTTGATGGTATTCGCGCCATCGCCACCCGTGCCAACAATATCTGCGAAATCATAATTTGGACGTGGAAACGGGTTGGCATTTTTAACCAATGCTTTGGCGGCACCTGCAATTTCTGCGGGGGTTTCGCCTTTAATTTTTAATGCTGTTAATACGGCTGATAATACAATCGGTTCAACTTCACCGTTGATGATTGCATCAAAGAGAAAATGGCTTTCTTCTTCGCTCAAGGGGTGTTGGGCGTAGAGTTTATCGGCAAGTTTAGCAATAGTAGCGTTCATCATCATCTTCCTTAATGGGTATTTAGGCATGTAGTGGGTGCTTTCATAACCCAAGCCAGTGTATGAGTAAGTAGTTCTGCGCCTTGAGTAGTAAGGATAGATTCTGGGTGAAATTGAAAGCCACAGACTTTGTCGTGTTCATTAACTACCGCCATCACTAATCCATTTACATCAGCAATCGTTTCAAGACTCGTTGGAACATGAGTTGCGACCAAAGAATGATAACGGGCAACAGCGAGTGGGCTGGCAAGTTGACCAAAAACGGGGTGTTGATTGTGAGTCATCATCGCAGCTTTGCCATGGACGATATCGCCAGCGCCAGCGACGGTACCACCATAAGCTTCAACAATGGCTTGATGTCCTAAGCAAATACCCAACATTGGGATTTTGCCTTTTACTCGTTGAATAAGTTCAGGCATGCATCCGGCATCAGCTGGTGCGCCAGGGCCTGGTGATAACACTAATACCGGATTTTTATGCTCAAGCAATGCGTGTTCGATTTGTTGCGCTGATAAATGATTACGATAAATCGTGACCGGAAAACCCAGACTTCGAAATTGATCAACAAGGTTGTAAGTAAAAGAATCAAAGTTATCTAATAGCACAATATGGGCATTATGGTGATTTTTCGTGATGGTCATCTTGTGCTCCTTAACCTTGATGGGCGTGACGAATGGCATTGATTACCGCTTGTGCTTTTGATTTTGTTTCATCTGTTTCAGCTTGTGGTATCGAGTCATAAACCACCCCTGCACCGGCTTGAACACTGGCGATACCGTTTTCGACATAAGCGGAACGGATCACAATGCAGGTATCCATATCTCCATGTCCTGTAATATAACCAACCGCACCGCCATAGCTTCCACGGCGACGTTGTTCAACCTCACGAATAAGTTGCATGGCTCTAATTTTAGGTGCGCCCGTTAACGTTCCCATGTTCATACAAGCTTGATAAGCGTGCAGGGCATCAAGATCATGGCGCAATTGACCCACGACTCGCGACACTAAATGCATCACATGGCTATAACGATCAACATGTAATAAATCAGCTACGTGGCGGCTTCCTGCTTGGCTAATACGGGCGACATCATTACGGGCCAAATCAACTAGCATCATGTGCTCAGCATTTTCTTTGGTGTCACAGCGAAGTTCTAGTTCGATACGCGTATCAAGGTCGAGATTAATGGAACCATCTTTGTTTTTGCCGCGTTGACGTGTACCTGCAATTGGGTAAATTTCAACTTGGTTAGACTGGGTACAATATTTCAATGCGCTCTCTGGAGAGGCACCAAATAAGGTAAAGTCAGTATCATGCAGATAAAACATATACGGACTTGGGTTACCAATCTTCAATGCTTTATATGCGTTCAGTGGCGAGGGACACGGCAGCTTAAATTGTCGAGATGGCACGACTTGAAATACATCACCTCGAATAACAAATTGCTTCAAAGCGGCAACGGTTTGATTGAAATCATGATCCGTTATTGTTGGAACGGGGACACAGGTGGTGATAGCGGGTGCAACGGGTAATGACTGAGGATTAAGACAACGGGTTTTAAGTGTGACTAAACGTTGTTGAAGATCATCCGCAATTGCCGGGGTATCATGCTCAAACAGGGTCGCTTGTAAATGTGCTTGTTGATATTGATGATCGATAATCAATAATGTTTCAGCAATATAGAAAATATAATCAGGGCAGCTATTGTCCGCATCAACGGCGATAAGTGGTTCAAAGTCAGCCACTAAATCATAAGCAAATAAACCACCAATGAATAATGCATCGCGAGGATGATTTTCGGTATCAAAGGCATGTTGAATCAGTCGTAATGCATCAAAAGATGATGTTTGGCGTAGGCGAGAGTCTTCATCTAACGTCTGCACATGGGTTGGAAAATGTAACCGCAGCGTATCAGCATTATAGGTGGCTTTAATATCAGACTTGAGATGGCTGTTTAGAACATGCAGGATGCGTTGGCCATTGTTAGATTGGGCTTCTAATATCACCTCTTTACCACGACAGACAATGCGTACGGCAGCATCAATCAATAATAAGCTTTTAAGATCTTGCTTAGAATCGACTTCGGCTGATTCTAATAATAGATGGCAAGGGCTATCACCACAGAGCGTAAAATAAGCATCAGTAGGGTCAGCCATGTAGGGTACATCAAGGTTAAGTACCTTAATTGGATGTTGATTTTCTGGTGTCGTGTTATAGATATGCGATCCAATAGAGTGAGTTGTCACAGCGTTCTCCTTGCCGTTTGTACCAATACAATCCTGCTTTTATTGTTCGATAGTGGCGTAAACTGAGTATTTGAGCAAGACTAGTTTTTTACTTTTACCGATAATTATTAACAAAGTGTGTTGCGATATTTTATTTTGGTCAAATATATAATAATCAATGCATTGAGTTGTGATTAGCTATATGGAGAGGACCAAAAAAAAGCCTTCGATAATGATAGGCTTGAGTAAAAGTACAGAATGTTACTGTATTTTACCGTTGCCATAACATTGCTTGCCACTCGTAAATAATCAAGAAAGGCGGTCGTTGTGTACTAATTTGCTGTAACATGGCGCTATCCTATTTGTCTGCTGCTATATCCAAGGATTACCAAGGTGTATAGCGGTGAATTGGTTTAAACTAGCTAAAGGTTATGATGTTAGAAGCCATATCACTCCTAGTAATTACGTACTAGTAAACTAGTTCATAAAAACAAAGTCAAGAAGTAAAGTTATGTTGTTTGATTTACATTGTCATACTACAGCGTCAGACGGCCGCTTATCGCCGCAAGATCTTGTTCGACGCGCCGTGGATATGCGGGTTGATGTGTTGGCAATTACCGATCACGATACGATTGATGGCCTAGCACAAGCGCATGCTGTTATTGAACAAGAACAATTACCGATTACATTAATTAATGGTATTGAGATATCAACGGTGTGGCAAAACTTTGATATTCATATTGTTGGGCTTAATATAGATCCTAATCATCCTGAGTTAATTTCATTTATTAACGCCCAAGCCGAACATCGACTTGCACGTGCAAAAGAGATTGGCGCACGGTTAGAAAAGAACAAAATGCCAGGTGCTTTTGAAGGTGCGATGGCATTAGCGGGC
Source organism: Photobacterium piscicola (assembly GCF_046058925.1). Taxonomy (NCBI): domain Bacteria; kingdom Pseudomonadati; phylum Pseudomonadota; class Gammaproteobacteria; order Vibrionales; family Vibrionaceae; genus Photobacterium; species Photobacterium piscicola. Next base: position 2,347,897 of record NZ_CP175534.1, on the reverse strand, counting down.
GACGCTTCGATTACGCGTGCGCATTTTGCTCGTTGGTTGGTTGAACAAGGTTATGCCAAAACTATGCAGGCGGTGTTTAAGAAATTCTTAACCCGAGGTAATCCTGGTTATGTGCCACCAAGTTGGTGCTCAATTGCCGATGCTGTAACCGTGATTCATGCCGCTGGTGGTCAAGCTGTTATTGCTCATCCCGGTCGTTACCAAATGACGGCAAAATGGATCAAGCGCTTAATTCAGCATTTTATTGACGCAAAAGGCGACGGTATTGAAGTTGCTCAACCTCAACAAGCACCGCAAGAACGACGTACTTTTGGGGATTACGCCATCCAATATAATTTACTCGCTTCACAAGGGTCTGATTTTCATTATCCATCCCCATGGACCGAATTAGGCCGCAATTTGTGGTTACCGAAAGATGTAGTGCCGTTATGGCAGAATTGGACGGTAGAGAAAAAGCGAGTAGAGGCAGAAATAACCACGGAGTTATCTGCCTCGAAGGAGGAAAAATGAGTCAGTTTTTTTATGTTCATCCAGAAACACCGCAAACGCGTTTAATCAATCAAGCGGTTGATATTATTAAAAATGGTGGGGTTGTAGTTTATCCTACCGACTCAGGTTATGCTCTGGGTTGTCAGATGGAAAACAAACAAGCGCTGGAGCGTATTTGTCAAATACGACGTTTAAACGATAAGCATAATTTTACCTTGTTATGCCGTGATTTATCTGAACTATCGTTATATACCCGCGTTGACAATATTGCGTTTCGTTTATTGCGAAATAATACTCCAGGTGCTTATACCTTTATCTTTAAAGGCACCAAGGAAGTCCCACGTCGATTAATGAACGCTAAGCGTAAAACGATTGGTATTCGTGTTCCTGATAATAATATTGCTTTAGCGCTGCTTGAAGCTTTGGGTGAACCAATGATGTCGACCAGTTTGATTTTACCTGGTAAAGAGACCACAGAAGCGGATCCTGATGAGATTCGTGACCAATTAGAACATGCTGTTGATCTAATCATGCACGGTGGTTATCTCAGTGAGCAGCCAACAACCGTTATCGATTTTAGTGACGGTAACATTGATATTGTACGTATTGGTGCTGGTGATATTACGCCGTTTGAATAAAATCGTTTAATTTCCACAGTAAATGCATTGGCGGTATATGCATTTTTATAAACGTATCATATTGTTTATGATACGTTTTTTTTATCGCTATTTTTATGGTAAATAACCGTTAGATTTGCGATAATAATCGGCTACATATCTAGCATGATAGATAATTGATTATCACGCTAGAATCCAAATTATTGCTATTCGCATTATTTCCCCTCACTTTCTTTTTTTGCGCAATCATTGCAACAATAAAAAGAGAACTGAGAAGAGGACTTTGATGAGAATTTCGACGCCTGTGAAGGCGACAAAGGTTTGTTTACAATGAGCGAAAAATTACAAAAAGTATTAGCGCGTGCAGGACAAGGATCACGTCGTGAAATCGAATTGATGATCCAAAACGGCCGTGTGAGCGTTGATGGTGTTGTTGCTAAACTTGGCGATCGTCTTGATGATCTTAGCGTTAGTGTACGCATTGATGGCCACAATATTGCATTAATTTCGTCAGATGAAGAAATCTGCCGTATTTTGGCCTACAACAAGCCAGAAGGTGAGTTATGTACTCGTCATGATCCTGAAGGTCGTCGTACTGTTTTTGATCGTTTACCACGTCTAACAACAGGCCGTTGGGTTTCAGTTGGTCGTCTAGATGCTAACACCTCAGGTTTATTACTTTTCACTACTGATGGTGAATTAGCTAACCGTTTAATGCACCCAAGCCGTACTGTTGAACGTGAGTACATGGTGCGTGTATTTGGTGAAGTAAACGAGCAGATGATTAAGAATGTCGTTAAAGGCGTTGAGCTGGAAGACGGCGTAGCACGCTTTGAAGATGTTGTTTATTCTGGCGGTGAAGGTATGAACCATACTTTCTACGTAGTGATCACTGAAGGTCGTAACCGTGAGGTTCGTCGTTTATGGGATTCTCAGGGTGTAACGGTTAGCCGTCTGAAACGTGTTCGTTATGGTGATGTTTACTTAACGAAAGACATGCCTCGTGGCGGTTGGAGCGAGCTAGAACTAAAAGAAGTGAATGAACTTCGTGCTACCGTTGAGCTACCACCTGAAACTGAAACAGTATTAACTGTTGAAGGTCAGAAGCGCAAAAAAGGTATTCGTCAAATTCGTCGTGCTGTTCGTCGTCATGAAGAGCGTGTAGAAACAACGGGTACGGGTGGTCGTCGCGGTCGTAATAATGATCGTCGTGCACCATCAAGTGCAAGCCGTAATGCTGAAGTTGATTCACAACAACAAGAGCAACGTGGTGGTCGTGGCCGTGCTAAACCAGCACCAACAGGCCGCGATAACGCTAAGCCTCGTTCAGATCGTGCTAAAGGTAAACCTGTACATATTGCAGGTAAGCCAAGAGATGATGAGAAGAAGCCTTATAATTCATCAGATAAGCCACAAAATGGTTCTGGCAAGCGTAAGCCTTCTGGCAATGCGGCAAATCGTCGTAACCCATTAGCAAATAAGCCCGCTAAACCTCGTACACGTAAGTAAGTGTTTAAACGCGACTAATGCATAAAGTGCACAATTGATATTAAAATGCCGACAGCGATGTCGGCTTTTTTATAACTACTATTTATTGTTCATTGCTAATGCCGGGCTTACGCTTAGGCTGAGCATCAAGACATTGCCCCGAGATATGGCGGCTTTCAGGTCCCATGAGATATAGGTAAAGTGGCATAATATCTAACGGTGTTTTGAGTAAACGAGCATCTTCCGCGGGAAAGGCTTGTGCTCGCATACCTGTACGGGTTCCACCAGGATTGATGGCATTGACCTTAATTGAAGTATCACTTAGCTCATCGGCTAAGACTTGCATCATGCCTTCTGTGGCAAATTTAGATATTGCGTAGGTTCCCCAAAAAGCGCGTCCAATGTGACCTACGGTAGACGAGGTAAAGATAATTCGACCATCCGGTGATTGTTTTATTAATGGTAAAATTGCCTGAGTAAGTAATAATTGTGCTTTTACGTTAACTTGCATCACATCGTCAAAAACGGATTCTTCAATATGATCAAGTGGGCTTAATGCGCCTAATAATCCTGCATTGTGTAGTACGCCATCTAAGCGCCCAAATTGCTGCTGAATGGTATTTGCCATATCAATGTAGTGTTGTTTAGTTGCACCCATTAAATCTAATGGAATAATCGCGGCTTGCTTGCTGCCATTTTTTTCTATTTCATCATAAACAGCTTCAAGCTTAGCGACAGTTCTGCCTAACAGGATCACGGTCGCACCATGAGCAGCATATTGGAGTGCGGCTTCTCGGCCGATACCATCACCAGCCCCAGTTACTAATATCACGCGATCTTTTAAATTATCCGCAGCAATTTGATAATCCACAGTAGCTTCCTTTTAAATAGTGTCTTTTTGTCGATATTTGAGTGTTTTTTCATCTAAGAACGCATCAAGTCTTGAGCTTGACTGTAATATCGATTACTACTAAAACATATCAGAATTTATATTCTGAGAGAATGTAGTTTTATGTGAATATCGTGTCGATGATATTGATTTATTATAAAGATAAATCGAACTAAGAATGGCGATAGTTAGTACATTTTTACAATAAATTATGGCGCTTTTTCTTGCCTAATAGAGGATTGAATCTTGGAATTTTTGTTTGAATATGGTTTGTTTTTCGCCAAAATAGCGACAGTTGTTATTGCGATTGTGGGTGTATTGGTATTAACAAAAGCGTTAAATGGTCGTCATGGTTCTCAAAAAGGTGAACTAGAAGTTACCGATTTGACTGAACAATATAAAGAGACCGTTGAGCAGTTAGAATCTCATTTATTTGACAAAGCATTATTAAAAGCCCGTGATAAAGCGGATAAAAAATCAGATAAAGAACAAGATAAAGCGCGCCAAAATGAAGTAAAACAAGCGGTGAAAAATGGTAATTTAACCACAACCCGTGATCCTCGTTTATTTGTTATTGATTTTCACGGCAGTATTGATGCACGTGAAGTCTCGTCATTACGTCAAGAAATTAGCGCTATTTTAGCCATTGCAATTGAAGGTGATGAAGTATTGCTACGTTTAGAAACAGGTGGCGGTATGGTACATGCTTATGGTTTAGCATCATCACAACTTGACCGTTTAAAAGCGGCTGGTATTACGTTAACGATAGCTGTTGATAAAGTCGCGGCAAGTGGTGGTTATATGATGGCGTGTGTTGCGGATAAAATTGTCTCAGCACCGTTTGCTATTGTGGGCTCTATTGGCGTTATTGCACAACTACCAAACTTTAGTAAGGTATTGAAGAAAAACGATATTGAGTTTGAACAAATTACGGCAGGTGAGTTTAAACGTACCTTAACTATGTTTGGTGAAAACTCAGATAAAGCGCGTGAAAAATTCAAAGAAGAGATTGAAGAAACACACGGTTTATTTAAACAATTTATTGCTGTTCATCGCCCTGAACTTGACTTAAATAAAGTGGCAACAGGTGAGCATTGGTTTGGTCAACAAGCCCTTGAATTAGGCTTAGTGGATCAGATTAGCACCAGTGATGATTTGATCACCGAAGCTTGTAAAGCGCGTGAAGTATTACAGGTTAAATATGTACGTCGCAAGAAGTTAATCGAGAAGCTTTCTGGTGCGTCAAGTGAAGCGGCAGATACGTTATTAATGAAGTGGGTTGCGCGTGGTCAGCGTCCATTTATGTAATAATGGTTAACCCCGTGAGATGAAAAAACCCGCCGTGATCGCGGGTTTTTTTGTTTAAATTTTGCTTAAACAAGTAATGTGTTTAGTGTGAACTCTGGTGATAATTTATGAGCCAAGAACTTAAACATATTAAATACAGCCGTTGTTTTAGCCGTTGGTAAGCCCTCATCATCAAGGAAGTATTCGCCTTTGAAGATTAATACGCCATCTTTTTCTATTACTGATGTCGCGCGCATACCTTCAACGTAATCTTTGTGATCTTGAATGATTTGATTGGCGATCATTAATAGCTCATTGATCGAAATTTCAGCTTTATTAGCCATGATAAATACTCATTGATAGTAGAATAAACACAGTCTAAGTAAGTTGCTATGAGAAAACAAATAACAGGGTTGTTAATTGGTTAATATCTATTCAAATATGGGCGGGTATTATATTAAAAAGCATAAATACTGTGATTAAATGCAAAAAAAATTAGTAAAGCTGACCAAATAATTCTATATCAATGATATTGATGATGCGGATTTTTGTTATTGCAGAGACAATAAAGCATCAAAGTGATTGTCATATAAGGTAAATTTTAATTTTATCATTTTGATTATCAGTACGTTGAAAGGGCTGTAAATGTTGCTTTTTGAATATTCACAACTTAATAACAAGTGCGGAAGGTACAACCAAATAGACGAAATTAATTAAAAAGCAGTTGACCTTCTTGTTTTCTAGCCCAATATGTAAAGAGTATTTTACGTAAATGAAGTGCAATAATTAATTGCAAATATGTATCATTCTCAAATTGTAACTCATCATATTAATTCACTGCTCTTAAATTTTTCGATTAGTGACTTAATGAGATTGGTCGAATGTTGTGGCGCTAATGATTAGCTAAGCAGTTATTTATATTTTTAGAATTAGCGAGCACGAGGACGTAATAGGGTCATTATGGGTAAATCTCTCGTTATCGTGGAGTCCCCAGCCAAGGCGAAAACAATCAATAAGTACTTGGGTAAGGATTTCATTGTAAAATCAAGCGTTGGTCACGTACGTGATTTGCCAACGGGCGCCCGCAGTGGCGGTAAAAAAGCTGTAGCAACATCGACTAAAGGGTTGAGTGTTGAAGAAAAAGCAGCAATTAAACAGAAGAAAGATCGTAAAGCGCTAATCAGTAAAATGGGTGTTGATCCCTATGATGATTGGAATGCGCATTATGAAATACTTCCTGGCAAAGAAAAAGTTGTTAGTGAACTTCAAAAATTAGCTGAAGATGCTGATTGTATCTATCTCGCAACGGATTTAGACCGCGAAGGAGAAGCCATTGCGTGGCACCTTCGTGAGATCATCGGCGGCGATGAATCACGCTATAAACGAGTTGTCTTTAACGAAATCACTAAAAATGCTATTCAACAAGCATTTGAACAACCAGGTGAATTGAATATTGATGGCGTGAATGCGCAACAAGCACGTCGCTTCCTCGATCGTGTTGTTGGCTTCATGGTATCACCACTATTGTGGAAAAAAGTTGCCCGTGGTCTATCTGCTGGTCGTGTACAGTCAGTTGCGGTAAAACTGATTGTTGAGCGCGAACATGAAATCAATGCATTTGATCCCGAAGAGTTCTGGGATATTCATGCAGATACACTAACGGTAGGCAAAGACGCTTTACGGTTAATGGTTGCACAACAGGCGGGTAAAGCATTCCGTCCTGAAAATAAAGTCGATACGATGGCTGCCCATGCGCTACTTGAAAAAGCAGCGTATGAAGTGATTGAGCGTGAAGATCGCCCAACTAGCAGCAAGCCCTCTGCGCCTTATATCACCTCTACACTTCAGCAGGCGGCAAGTACACGTCTAGGTTATGGTGTTAAGCGCACTATGGGCCTTGCACAGCGCCTATATGAAGCAGGTTATATTACTTACATGCGTACTGACTCGACTAACCTTTCAAAAGAGGCCGTTGAAGCAGCGCGTGAGCTAATTGGTAATGAGTATGGTAATGAGTATTTACCTGAAAATGCCAATGTTTATGGCAGTAAGAAAAATGCGCAAGAAGCGCACGAAGCAATTCGTCCTTCAAACGTAGAAGTGAAAGCTGAAAATTTAGAAGGCATGGATCAAGATGCAGTTAAGTTGTATGACTTAATTTGGCGTCAATTTGTGTCTTGTCAGATGATGCCAGCAAAATATGACTCAAGTACAATCAACGTTAAAGCAGGGGATTTCTTGCTAAAAGCGAAAGGCCGTACTTTACGTTTTGCTGGTTGGACATTAGTACAGCGTCCGTCAGGTAAAAATGAAGATACAACATTACCTGAAGTTAACGTAGGCGATGTACTGAAGTTAGAGCAACTTGAGCCTAAGCAACACTTTACTAAGCCGCCAGCACGCTTTACAGAAGCAGCATTGGTTAAAGAACTTGAAAAGCGTGGCATTGGTCGTCCATCAACGTATGCGTCGATCATTTCAACCATTCAAGATCGTGGTTATGTACGTGTTGATCAACGTCGTTTCTATGCAGAAAAGATGGGTGAGATTGTTTCTGACCGTTTAGACAATAGTTTTCCTGATTTGATGGATTTTGATTTTACTGCCCGTATGGAAGGTAATCTTGATAAAATTGCTGAAGGTGAGAAAAACTGGAAGAAAGTACTCGATGAGTTCTTCTCTGATTTCACGGCCGAGCTTCAAAAAGCAGAGCTAGATGAAGCAGAAGGTGGTATGCAGCCTAATAATATCGTGCTAACGGATATTCAATGTCCGACATGTTCACGACCTATGGGTATTCGTACTGCATCAACAGGTGTTTTCCTTGGTTGTTCTGGCTATGCATTGCCACCTAAAGAGCGTTGTAAAACAACGATCAACTTAGGCAGTGAAGAAGGCATTGTTAATGTTCTAGAGGAAGACGTTGAAACAGCTGCATTACGCGCTAAAAAACGTTGTCCTATTTGTAACACGGCAATGGATGCTTACCTTATTGATCAAGATCGTAAGCTGCACGTTTGTGGTAATAACCCAAGTTGTGATGGTTACATTGTTGAAAAAGGTGAGTTCAAGCTTAAAGGCTATGAAGGCCCGCTGATTGAATGCGACAAGTGTGGTTCTGATATGGAACTGAAGAACGGTCGTTTTGGTAAGTACATGGGGTGTACTAACGAAGAGTGTAAGAATACCCGTAAGATTCTAAAGAATGGCGAAGTTGCGCCACCAAAAGAAGATCCTGTACATTTGCCAGAAATTCCATGTACACAAGACACCAACGCGTACTTCGTTTTACGTGATGGTGCATCTGGTTTGTTCATGGCAGCGAGTACGTTCCCTAAGTCACGTGAAACACGTGCACCGTTAGTGGAAGAGCTTGTACGCTTTAAAGAGCGTTTATCACCTAAGTTCTTATACTTAACCGATGCGCCAGTGGCTGACCCTGATGGTCTACCAACAGTGATTCGCTTCTCACGTAAAACTAAAGAGAATTACGTGCGTTCAGAAGTAGACGGTAAGCCAACAGGCTGGACGGGTCTATTTGTGGACGGTAAGTGGGAAATTACCGATAAGCGTAAAAAGCCTAAAAAAGAAAAATCAGCAGAAGAAGAGTAATTCGTTATTCTGTGATTAAAAAAAACCGCCAAATATGGCGGTTTTTTTGTAGGTGTTAGTGATCTTATGATTTTAAACACAAGCGATAGCGGTGATAGGAATACCACTGTGAAAACGGAAAGTATCATCAGGAGTGGTAATTAACTCTGCTTCTTTGCTGCCAATTACTCGAATACGATCGGCAATATTTGTTCCCGCAATTTTTTCAGCCAGAGTTAGGTAATCTTGATAATGGCGCGCTTCTGAGCGCAATAATGAGATATAAAACTTCTTCAGTTCTGAATCTAAATAAGGGGCAAGTTTGGCAAATCGCTCACAAGAGCGTGCTTCTATGTATGCACCTACAATCAGTTTATCAATTAAGGTTGCTGGCTCATGAGTACGTACGGCTTTCATTAACCCTTTAGCATAACGTCCTGCATGAAGGTTACTATAAGGAATGCCACGCTTATCCATGATCTCTAACACTTGCTCAAAATGATGAAACTCTTCTTTAATTAATCGTACCATTTTATCGATTAATTCTTGGCCATGAGAAAAATCACTGCGCGGTGTTAGTGGGGCGAGTAGGCCATTTTTTTTACTGTGAAACTGGGCTGTTGAGCGGTTATGTCCACCGTAAACAAAATCTTCATAAGGTTTTGCCCATGCCATTAGTGCTTCACCACTCTGTTTGTCTACAGCGTATTTACGCACCATAAACATCGCAGTCTGACTTGCTTTTAATTCACAATTACAGTGATCGACTAATAATGGGATCAAATTCTCAGGTTTAATGGCTTCATTAATCCAGCTATCAGGGGTCTCACATTGAAGAAATTGGTTAATAGGCTTGAGTAATTCCTTAACCACTTGTTGAGTGTTGTCGTTATCCATAAGGCATGTCTTTATTTATTATTATCGAAGGCGTAAAAAAGGCCGCGATGGCGACCTTTATCGTTGAGCTAGTGTAAGACAAAGAGAATTAAATCACCATTTCCGTTTTGGCTGAAATAACACATCTAATTCATCATTATCTTTGTCGAGTAATTGTTGTCGTTCTTGTTCACTACTGACACTCATATTATTATCAATTTCATTGAGCATGTATTGAAGTTTCTGCTGCGCTTTTGTTGCATACTCATCATTACGAGAAGATAGAACATCAATCCCTTTCTTTAGTAATTGTTTAGCTGTACCAAATTGACGTTTTAAGCGAGCATCATTAGCGCGCTTAACGACGTTTTCAATATTAATTCTTAATTGCATGTTTTCTAAGCGCGTATTTTCAAGCACATAGGCTTGAGTGGCAATACGACCTTTACCATGCTCTCCTTTAATTACACTCTTTAAACGCTTTACGAGCTGTAACATACCAATGGCTTGGCGATCTGAATTAGGCACTTGGAAAGGGACAACATTGGTTTGATCAAAGTGTGTTTCTAAATGTGATATTTGTTCGGTTACATGATGGATGCGTTGTTTCAATGAACGATCTTTAGTGTCAACTTCAGCAATAGTTTCAAGTGCATAAAGAATGCGTTTATTGAGACAAACTAAGAGCTCTTTACTATAAGGTAAATGACTCGCATTACTAATGAGTTCTTCTGTGGCGTCAATGATTGCGACTTGCTTTGCCAATTCTTGCTGTTTAGCATTTTCTAGCCGTTGCCGGTATTGAATGATAATGCTGTAGCCAATAACTAGAATTAGCAGAAGACTGATTAAGCCAATAACGAGAGGGATACTCATAAAGTGTGTCTATCTTCCATGGTTGATGTATTACTTAGGAAGATACACTATCTCGTTGTTTGGTGGTAGTTTGTTAGTAAAAAATGCTAACTAAATAACGTGATAGAGAAAGATATGGTTTTTTAATTTAAATGCTTTGTTTTTATGCTGAAATTACTTCAACATGCAGCATTACAACGTAACAATGAGTGTTATTTTCCGGCAATAAAAAAGACTTGGAATATAAAGTTTTAACATTGCTTCATGCTTATTTGATGATGAAATAGTATTTTTATGGTGTAAAGTAAATAAATACTATGAAACAACGTTAATTCAATATATAAAATATTTATTACATGGTTGCACGATCATGCTTTGAGATGAAAATCAGTTGAAGATTTTAGGACTAAGTATGAAAGGTAACGGATTATTGATTGGGCGAGACCATGAAATTACAACAATTACGTTATATTGTTGAGGTCGTAAATCATAACCTCAATGTTTCATCTACCGCAGAGAGTTTATATACGTCTCAACCGGGTATTAGTAAGCAAGTACGTTTATTGGAAGATGAATTAGGTATTCAGATTTTTGAACGTAGTGGTAAACATTTAACGAAAGTAACATCAGCTGGCGAAGATATCGTACGCATTTCACGTGATATTTTATCTCGTGTTGAAAGTATTAAAGCGGTTGCGAGTGAGCATACTCATCCGGAAATGGGAACGCTAAATATTGCGACGACACATACTCAAGCACGCTATGCATTGCCTGATGTGATTCAAGGTTTTACAACGAGATTTCCTAAAGTTTCATTACACATGCATCAAGGAACGCCAAGTCAAATTGCAGATGCTGTGGGTAAAGGAAATTCTGATTTCGCTATAGCAACAGAAGCGCTACATTTATATCAAGATATGATTATGTTGCCTTGTTATTATTGGAATCGCTCAATTGTGGTACGTAAAGATCATCCTCTTGCGACTAAACCTACTATTACTATTCACGATTTAGCTGCTTATTCATTAGTTACTTATGTGTTTGGCTTTACTGGCCGTTCTGAACTTGATAGTGCATTTAACCGCTCAGGTCTAACACCAAGAATTGTATTTACAGCAACAGATGCCGATGTGATTAAAACCTATGTTCGTTTAGGCTTAGGTGTCGGTGTGATTGCAAGTATGGCAATGGATCCTAATGCTGATGATGATTTAGTTGCTCTGGATGCGAGTCATATTTTTGATTCAAGTACGACCATGATAGGCTTCAAAAAAGGGACATTCTTACGTACTTATATGTATGATTTTATGGAACGTTTTGCACCTCATCTTACTCGCAATGTTGTTGATCAGGCTATCGCATTAAAAAATGCTGCAGAAATAAATGATATGTTTGCTTCAATGGAATTACCGGTTAGATAACGTCTGAGTTGTTATTAATATAATTGAAACCGCTAGTGATAGCGGTTTTTTTATTTGGTTAATGTGTCAAACGTAAGCTTGATATACACTAGCCCCCAATTTTAGGTCGGTTAATGGTTGTTTATGTCTAACTACGTTGAGCTTTTTCGTCGTCTCGATGCTTTATTGGTAAAAAACAGGCAGTTTTGGCAGTTTATGCCTTTTGTTGAACGTGGCTTTGTTTGGCATCAAAATTTGCCATTTTGCCAATGGTTAACAGCTTTAGATGACAACCAGTTACAGGTATTAAGTTATGATATCAATGCCTTAACAACAGCTTTAATGCCCTGGATTGATGATGCAGAAGTATTAACTCAACTTGTTAGTAAAATCCAACCTTTAACGCGTACTGACAGATCAGTACCACAAGGGTTTGATAGTGGTATTCCTGGTCGCAAGTGGCAGCAAATTATCGCTTTTAATGAGGTGTTACCACCTTTAGGATTGCCATGGTTAGAGTGGTGTGCGGGTAAGGGGTATCTAGGACGTGTATTGGCTGCATCGCACCAACAGCCAGTGACGAGCCTTGAATGGCAATCACAATTATGCATTGATGGTGAAAAAGCGGCAAAGCAATTGGGGTTAGCGATTAATTTTATTCATGCGGATGCATTTAGTCGTGAGAGTGATAACGCAATCACGACTCGGCAACATGCTGTTGCATTACATGCTTGTGGTGATTTGCATGTATCATTACTGCAACGGGTCGCTGCTAATAAAGGGGCTGCAGTGAGTATTTCACCGTGCTGTTATCACCTCATTCGTCAATCACATTATCAACCAATGTCTACGATTGCGAAAACAAGTACCTTGGTTCTATCTAAGCATGATTTACGACTTCCTTTGCAAGAAACCGTTACTGCAGGTAATCGAGTTAAGCAACTGCGCTTTGTGGAAGTGAGCTTTCGATTAGGGTTTGATTTATTACAGCGAGAAGTTAGCCAAACTGAGACATACCTTTCTGTACCAAATGTACAAAAAGCATTGCTTAACCAAGGGTTTGAAGCCTTTTGTGTGTGGGCTGCCGCAAGAAGGGGTGTACAGTTACCTGAGAATATTGATTTTGATAAGTGGCAGCGCCAAGGTGAAAAACGATTTGCTATTATTGAACGAATGGAATTAGTTCGACAATTATTTCGACGACCACTTGAAATTTGGCTAGCACTTGATCGCGTTTGTTTTCTTGAAGAGCAGGGTTATGAGGTTGTGCTTGGTACTTTTTGTGATAAACCAATAACGCCACGTAATTTATTAATTCATGCTGAGCGACGGGATATCGCCTAGACGACATAGTAAGTTCCCTATCAAATTAATGATAGGGAATAGTATATTACTATGATTGTGCGGCCATGCTCATTTCAGGGGTGTGAAAATACTTTTCTTCAAGTTCATAAACCGGCAGAGGTCTGCTAAAGAAATATCCCTGACAATAATCAAAACCACATTGGTTGATATAATTAAGCTGTGCCTGCGTTTCTACCCCCTCTGCCACTATTTTTAAATTGAGTTTGTCACAAATAGCTTTGGTTGCTTCAATGATCACTTTATTGCTGGAGTGTTCGCCCTGGATAAAACTTTGATCAAGCTTCACCGTACTAATTGGTAACTCATGTAATTGTGATAAAGAAGAATAGCCTGTACCAAAATCATCTAAATAGAGTTCAATTCCCATTGCAGCTAATGCATCTAAGCAGGGCTTGGTTTCACAATAATCTTGTAGCATGGTAGATTCAGTAATCTCTAAAGCAAGCTGAGATGGATTGACATTATATTGACGAATGATTTGTTCAATTGTCTGGGCAATATTTGGCTGTAATTGTGCACGTGAGAGGTTAATGCTAATAATAAATGGCTGAGCATACCGTTGGGTCCAATAGGCTAGTTGTTGACAGGCACTGTGTAATATCCAGAGCCCTAACGGTACTATTTGGCCCGTTTCTTCAGCTAATGGAATAAATTCTGCTGGTGAAACTTGACCGAGTAATTCATCATGCCAACGGATTAATGCTTCAAATCCTTTTAATTGTTGGCTATTTAAATCAATAATTGGCTGATAATATAGTTCAAAATCATGGTTTTCGAGAGCTTGAGATAAATGATGACGTAAGGTCATTTTACGATATAGCGCATCGGCCATTTCTTGTAAAAAAGGATAATAGCAATTACGGCCTCTTTGTTTTGCCCGGTGCATTGCCATATCTGCTTGAGTGATAAGCGTATCAAAATTATTAGCGTCATCGGGATAATTTGCAGTACCAATACTGCAGCTGATAGAGAGTTCACCAATATCTTTAATATGGAAAGGGCGACTTAATGTTTTTATTATTTGATCGGTAAAGTTTTCGATGGTGGTATAATTACGCTTCTCTATTTGAATTATAAATTCATCACCACCAAAACGAGCGACAAGACCTTTATCTTTCACGACGTTTAATAGACGGATAGCGACTGCTCGAAGTAATTTATCGCCTGCAGCATGGCCATAAGAATCATTAACAAGTTTAAAACCATCAAGATCAAGAAATAATAAACTGTAATGGGAACGATGGTGATGACTAGCTTTTAATGCAGCAGAAATACCACGTCGGTTCATTAATCCCGTTAGAAAATCATGCTCAGCATTATATTTTTCTTTATTCAGTTTTTCTTTATCTTTGGTGACATTCACTAGTTGTAATAATAATTGTGAATTATCGTTTAACCATTTTGCTTCAATATCAAACCAATTGTGGCGTTGACCTGTCCAACATAAGCGATTGCACTTAAAACTATTATTTTTTTTAGCATTTTCTAGCCATTGTTGTGCAATGGCAATATCACCAATGAACTCTGAAAGATCAACTAAATTTTTACCATAACAACTTGAAAAAGCAGCGTTTGAACTAATAAAAGTGCCATCTCCATTAAACAAAAGAGCTAAATTTGAACAATCAGAAAAGGCCAAATCTCGACGTAGAGAGGATTCATCAGCAATCACTTCTACAAGCATAGCCATGCGGCCATCAGTTAGTGGAATACCTGAAAATAAGCACAACATATTTTTAGTTATTTGTTTAGGATTGAATCGCCACCATGTTTTAATTGTTTTATTTAATTTAAATGTTTGTTGGTATTCTAATAATGTTGCAGCGGCGGCTGCAGACATATCTTGACCTAAATCACGATTTAAAAGTTCTTCAATAGATGTCGCTTCCCATAAACGTAATGATTTATCATTTGCCCATAGAATTTTTTTATTATCAACATCAAATACCCAGATTGGGTTTTGGAGATAATAGAGCGGTGAGAATGGATCCATCTCCAAGTTCTTTCTTTTTATTAAGGTGTTAGTTTTAAAATAGTAGCTGAAATGGAAAAATTAAACATGATATTATGATAACTACGTGATATTAGTCCATGTTTTGATATATAAATACTGTATTTATTAATGTAACCGATGATTACTATTGATATTTAGCCAAGGTTAATAATTTCTCTGGTATCAGTGTTGATTTTGCACGATATTTAATCAGTGTATGAAGATGTCTTCAACTAGGTACTGATTATTAAATCTAAAACAGAATTCACCAAGATAACGAGGATATGTTTTTCTCTAATTGCGTGATATGTCCCTTTTATCGAATTTTTAATATGACTAATTATAATATATATCCATGAAATGTGGCTTCATATTAATAGAGAATGTTATTATTTTAATACAGATTAAATGATGTTCTCTACATTGTTTTTTAATTCTGTATATTTGCATAAATTCGAGCATAGAGATGCTTTTATAAAATTGGATTATGTTATTAGATGTTGTTTTAATTATATGTTACAAGCTGTTAATACATGGAAGATTATTTAATTATGGCTATTAAATAATGCTAATAGCCGGCTTGTGTTGCCTTGTTTTTATTTGATTTTTAATGTTAATTTAGAATGATAGATATTAATGGGTTTATGAATATTGTGCATGAATTAAATGCAGATGTATCATTTTACTATAAGCTATCCCTGTAGTAATTTTATTCATTATTACTTAATTGCTTCAGTTCTTATTTCAAAAATCACTTAAAGCTATTTGTATATTTAGTGATTTTTTATATAAGTATTAAATTATATTGGAATATGAATCAGTGAATAATTTAACAGATGAAATTCAATTAGGCTTATCACAAGCAAAACTTAAAAATCGCATTGTTATGGCTCCTATGACCATTCAATCTGCTTTTTTTGATGGTGGTGTTACGCAAGAAATGATCAACTATTATTCTGCTCGCTCAGGCGATGCTGGTGCAGTTATTGTTGAAAGTGCGTTTGTCGAAAATTACGGAAGAGCATTTCCCGGTGCATTGGGCATCAATACCGATAGTAAGATCGCTGGGCTTAAGAAGTTAGCATCAGCAATTAAAGAGAAAGGCTCAAAGGCCATTCTTCAGATCTATCATGCTGGTCGTATGGCAAACGGCGAATACAATGGTGGTCATCAACCTATTTCTGCAAGCCCTATTGCTGCGCTTCGTGATAATGCAGAAACACCACTTGAGATGACGAAAGAGCAAATTGGCTTTATGATTGACGCTTTTTCTAATGCTGTTAATCGTGCAATCGTTGCGGGTTTTGATGGGGTTGAGATCCATGGCGCTAATACATACATTATTCAGCAGTTCTTCTCTCCGCACTCAAACCGTCGAAATGATAAATGGGGCGGTGATATTGAAAAGCGTACTGCATTTCCTCTTGCTGTTTTAAATGGAGCGAAAAAAGTTGTCGCTGATCATCAACGCGATGATTTTATTATTGGTTACCGTTTTTCTCCTGAAGAAATCGAAGAGCCTGGTATTCGTTTCGAAGATACCATGTACTTGCTTGATAAGTTGGCGATGAGTGGTCTTGATTATTTTCATTTTTCTATGGGGAATTATGCTCGCAATTCGATTGTAACCCCTGAAGATAAAGAACTACTTATTCGTAAATACCATGCGCTTGAGTCTGAAAATGTTGCCAAAATCCCTGTAATAGGTGTTGGTGGTATCGCTCAGCGTTCTGATGCTAATCAAGCCTTAGCGCAAGGCTACGACATGGTGAGTGTGGGTAAAGGTTTCCTTGTTGAGCCAACATGGGCGACAAAAGCAATCAATGGTGAAGAATGTGCCGAATTCGCTGATATCGAGCAACAATATCAACTAAAGATCCCAACACCACTTTGGGAAATCATGGACTACATGATTGTTGATAGTAAGGCTGAGGCATTAAAGCACCAGCGTATTAAAGAATTACAAAACGTTGAGATCAGCTTTGAGCCTGGTGAGTACATCGCTTATGGCTACGGACACAATGGCAAACTACCGGTAACAGTAACGTTCTCAGACGACAAGATCCTCGATATTATCGTTGATTCTTCAAAAGAGTCAGACGGTATTGCTAACCCTGCGTTTGAGCGTATTCCGCAACAGATTATGGAAGGCCAAACTCTCAATATTGATGTAATTTCTGGTGCGACAGTGAGTAGCCAAGCGGTTATTGACGGTGTCTCTGATGCTGTTGATTTAGCGGGTGGTAACTCTGAAGCGCTTCGTTGTAAAGCACGTGAAGCGGTTGAATGGTCAACAGAAGTTATCGAAAAAACTGTCGATGTTGTTGTTGTTGGTGGCGGTGGCGCAGGTTTAAGTGCAGCGCTTACCGCTTTAGATAATGGCAAATCTGTTATTCTGCTTGAAAAATTCCCGGCTGTTGGTGGTAACACTGTACGTACAGGCGGTTGGGTGAATGCAGCAGAGCCTAAGTGGGTAAAAGATTTCCCTGCGATTGCTGGTGAAGTGGATTACCTTAAAGCGATTGCCGCTACACCTGAGTCAGACATTGCAGAAGAATATCTTGCCGATTTCCGTACACTGAAAGATCAATTGGCAAATTATTTCCTTGATACTGAAAGTGGGAAAAATTACCTGTTTGATTCAGTTGAACTGCACCTAATTCAGACATACCTAGGTGGTAAACGCACTAACCTTAATGGTGAGTTAATTCACGGTCAATACGATTTGGTACAGACGTTAACAAGTCGTGCGATGGAATCGATTGATTGGTTAACTGAAAAAGGTATCGACTTTAACCGTGGCATGGTGGATATCGCTGTTGGTGCTTTATGGCGCCGTGCGCACAAACCGAATCGTCCTAAAGGTGTTGAGTTTGTCGAAAAACTTCAAAAGCAAGTGATTGCCCAAGGTGGACATATCATTACGGATGCGCGAGCTGAAGAATTGATTGTTGATAATGGAAAAGTAGTTGGTATTAAAGCAACTCATTCAGACGGTACAAAATATGTATTGACCACTAATTGTGGTGTTGTACTGGCTTCTGGTGGTTTTGGTGCAAATACGAAAATGCTGCAAAAATACAATAACTACTGGAACGAGATTGCTGATGATATTAAAACAACCAACTCACCTGCACTTATTGGTGATGGTATTGAAATCGGTGAAAAAGTAGGTGCTGATTTAGTGGGTATGGAATATGTTCAGTTAATGCCTATTGGTGATCCTAAATCTGGTGCGTTATTAACAGGTCTTATTGTTCCACCTGAAAACTTTGTTTTTGTTAACAATCAAGGCAAGCGCTTTGTCGATGAATGTGAAAGTCGAGACGTGCTTTCTCGCTCGTTCTTCGATAATGGCGGTGTTGTTTACATGATTGCCGATGAAGCTATCCGTAAAACGGCGGCTAACACCACAGATGAAACCATTGAGCGTGAGATCGAAGAAGGTATTATTATTAAAGCGGATTCAATTGAAGAATTAGCTCAGAAAATTAATGTGCCGACGGAAGCGTTAATAGAAACAATTCGCCGTTATAACAGCTACGTTGATGAAGGGCGTGATCCTGAATTCCACAAAGGTGCACTTGGCTTAAAAGTGGGAAAAGCACCGTTCTATGCAACGCCACGTAAGCCATCGGTTCACCATACGATGGGTGGCTTAAAGATCAATACTAAAGCGTGTGTATTGGATAAAACAGGGGCACCAATTTCTGGGCTATATGCCGCGGGTGAAGTAACAGGTGGTATTCATGCTGGTAACCGTTTAGGTGGTAATGCGTTGATAGATATCTTCACGTATGGCCGTATAGCCGGTGATAGCGTATCTAACCGCGTTTAATGAGACAAAAGGGAAGCATGTGCTTCCCTTTTTACTATTTAACGAGTATAGACTTAATGCACTGTTATAAAACGCGTTTTCCTATGATGGGAACCTTTATTGATCTTGTGGTTCATAATGAACGTGGTGAAGGGTTGATCAAAGAATGTTATCTGCAACTTCAAGAGTTTACTCAACGTTTTACAGTTAATCAGGCGCAATCTGAACTTATGCGCGTCAACAACCACGCAGGCATTCGACCTGTCCGTGTAAAGCCGGATCTTTATGCGCTGATTAAGAAATCAAAATCGATCAGTGTCGATCCTCTAAATCCGTTTAATGTGGCGATTAGACCACTGGTAAAAGCATGGCATATTGGTTTTAAAGATGCCAAGTTTCCCACTGATGCGGAGCTTGCGGAAAAATTACAACTTGTTGATCCATCGAAAATTATCCTAGATGATGACTATCAGTCGGTATACCTTTCTCAAGCTGGTATGCAGATAGATTTAGGTGCTATCGCCAAGGGGTATTTTGCTGATCGGATAAAAGATTTTCTTACTGCTAACGGGGTCGAGCACGGCTTTATTAATCTTGGTGGTAATGTACTGACCATTGGTTATTCGCCTGAGAATATCTCTCAAACATGGAATGTTGGTATTCAAAACCCGCTGGCTACTTCGCGTGGTGATATCTGTCGAGTTGTACCTTTACGAGATTACTCAATGGTAACGTCTGGCATTAATGAACGATATTTTGAATATAATGGTCAGCGATACCATCACCTTCTTGATGGACAAACAGGGAGGCCTATCTCAAGCAATATCGCGAGTGTGACGATTATTTCAAAGCTGTCTGTTGATGGTGAAATATGGAGTACCGCAGGCTTTTTACCCTCTATAGATGATGCTCTCTTTTACCTTAATCATCAGGCTGATATTGAAGCTGTATTGATCTCAAATCAAGGTAAAGTATTTATAACGAATGGACTCACTGATAATGGTCGCGTTGTTAAATATAAATAATGTTTAGTCTTACTTGATTATCATTGTGACTCAGTCAATGTTAATAACTTCTTTGGTATCGGTGGTGATTGTGTACCGCATTTAATCAGTGAATTGAATATATCGTTAACTTGGCGCCGATAATTAAATCTTAAACAGAACTGGTCAAGGTGAAGAGGAATATGTTGTTCTCTAATCACGTGATATGTCTCTTTTATCGAGCTTTTAACAGCCATTGTATCTACTCAATGAAATGTAGCTTCATATAGATGGAGCGTTTTCCCATTTCTTACGTAGATTAAATAAACGTTATTTATATCATTTTTTCGCTCGTATAAATTTGCAGATAGACAGGCCTTCCTGAAATTAGATTATATTTTTAAATATGACGTTGCTCCTATACTTCAATATATTAAAGTATAGGAGCCTATCTGACGATTACTGTTAAATAGTGATAATTAAGTAATATAATTAACCAACAGCTGGTATTACTCCAACCATTTGCAATAACTGAGCGGTAATAATAATAATACCGATAATGGTTATTATCCCCAAAGAAAATGAACCACCTTTAACAATATAGCCTGATACAGTATTTGTTGCATGTTGTGCTTGTCGTTGTGCACGAACCATCGCTACAGGTAAAAAGATAGCCAAAATCACGAGGGAAATAGCAGCATAACCTAATGCCATAATAAACCCTTGAGGGTAGAACACAGCAAAAGCTAGTGGAGGCAAAAATGTGATTAAAGCGGTTTGCCCACGGCCTGAAAGATGATTACCACGATTAAGTGTGTCAGCTAAAAAATCAAACAAACCTAAACTTACACCAAGAAAAGATGTTGCTAGAGCAAGGTCTGCAAAGATAGAAACTGATTGTCCCACCATTGGATTATGAAGTAATTCACTTAAGCTACCAATAAATGCACCAAGCGTACTATTCGCCATTAATTGTGGTTGCCCCATAATGCCTTGGCTGGCTAACTGCCATAAGATATATACGGTGAGTGGCAATGCAGATCCAAAGATCATGATTTTCTTCAATGCTTTGATATCAATGCCAATGTAACGAACAATTGAAGGAATGCTACCGTGAAAGCCAAAAGAAGTGAAAATAACAGGCAAGGCTGACAGAATTAATCCTTTCTCTACTGGCATCTCAACCAGATGCTGTCCTTGAACGTAGGGCAGTAATAACCCCAACATGACTGCAAGAGCAATGACTTTTGCTGTAAATAGAACACGGTTAACCATATCAACACTGTGTGTTCCGATTGATACTACACTGGCAATCGCAATCGTGAAAATAACGGCACCAATTTGAGGAGCAATTGTCGTGCCTGACCAGCTTGATAATTTTTCACTTAATTGGCTACCACCACCAGCAATGTAAGCGGCACATAATGCGTAGAATAAGAAAAACATTGCTAATGTTGCGATGGTTTGCCCTTTACGACCCAATAATTCGTAAGCGAGCGTATTTAAAGTTGCAGAAGGATCTGCATGTTGATGGACTTCTAGCATTAATAATGCGGTGTAGGTCATTAATGCCCAAATACCCACCATAATCATAGTGGCGGTGGTAAATCCTAACCCAGCAGATGCCAGAGGAAGGGCTAACATACCTGCACCTATCGTGGTGCCTGCAATAATCAGCATACTGCCGAATGTTTTATTTAAAGACATGATTATGTCGCTCCCTGAAGGATAAAAATTTAACTTGGGAGGGGGTATAAATACACCTGTGGTCGCTCCCTATATATAAAGCAGGCCACAATGGCATAATCGAGATGAAGTGTTATAAAATGTTTACACCTAGATTTAGCCACTGTGGCTATCGATAGGCTGTATTAGGATGGGTAATTCGCACGTTTACTCTCTCTAAGCTGAATCTAATCGTAAATTAACGGTAATTTGCTGCTAAGTGCTACATTAACGATAGAGATTATGACTGTCAACTTATCTTTATTGTGTAAATATTTATTTACACTTGGTTTGGTGATGTGAAAAATAAATCAATAATAATGATGATGCATAATATTCTGTCCATGGCGTGATGTTCAGCATAAACTGTAATTAATTCATAATCTTTTATAGGACATAATAACCATGCTCAGTGTAGTGATGATCAGTACAGGTGAAGAAGTATTGTATGGCGATATTACCGATACTAATGCGGCATGGTTATCGGCACAGTTTTTTGAACAAGGCTTTGCGATGACACGCCGAGTTACTGTGGGTGATAACTATGAAGCATTAGCCAAAGAAATAGAAATGTGCAGCCTTAGTGCTGATATTGTGATTGTGAATGGTGGTTTAGGGCCAACATCAGATGATCTTACAGCAGCGTCTGCGGCAATGGCTGCCAATGTTGGTTTGGAACAATCAAATGCTTGGGTGGCTGAAATGACAGCCAAATATCAACAAGTGGGACGTGTTATGCCTGCTGCTAATCTTAAACAAGCGATGTTACCTGAAGGTGCTGAGCTAATTGATAACCCTGTTGGTACTGCATGTGGGTTTATGATGCAGTTAAATCGTGCATGGTTATTTTTCACTCCGGGTGTACCGAGTGAATTTAAGATTATGGTGAGTGAACAAATTTTGCCGCGTTTGAAAACTATGTTTACTGTGTCAGATAGTAAAGTTTGTCATCGTCTGTACACTTATGGCTTATCTGAATCGGGTATTAGTGATTTGTTTCAAGCGTTAACGTTGCCTGAAACATGCAGCTTAGGTTATCGCTCATCATTGCCTTTTATCGAAATAAAATTATTTGCACCACAAAATGACACTCAGGTGCCGATATTGTTGGCACAAATGGCTGAACTGCTTGGTGATAATGTTGTAGCTGAAGGCGAGGGTTTACTGAACGCCATTGCTGACTTATTAGCTGATGATGCAACGTTAGCATTATCAGAACAAAGCTCAGGTGGATTTGCAATTAATTGGCTTCAAGATGTACCTTCATTGAGTGCTCGATTAGCGGTGAGTGAAGTGATGGCTGATGATATTGACGATAATGCGTGTGCTGCTGAATTCTCAACATTGATAGCATTACGAGGTCAACGATTACATTTGCATGCACCTGCAACATATACATTAACAACAGGACCATCATCAACGGAAGGTGGGTTTATGTTAGGCCTTACAACGCCTGATGGTTGTTGGTGTCAGCAGCTAATATTTAAGCGTCAATATAGTAATTATAATCGACGTTGGATCATCTCAACGGTCATGTTTGATATGTTGCGCCGCTATTTACAAGGCAAAGAAATATTTGGGTGTTATGAGTCACTAGATCGTGTTGCAAGTGAGCATCTATAGCATGGTTATTTTATAATTACTGCGACTATGTATGCTTTTTTGTTATTTTGAATGCTGTATTATTGCAAAGATAAGTGCTAACATTCAATCAACTTAGTGGCTAATCATCGCTTGTACAATTAAAAATAAGCTTATATTGATGATGAGTCACTCAAAAATAAGCAACGTAATTTCTTCAAATAAGCATATGTAAATTTAAGGAAAAATAATGGCTTTCAAACTAAAAAAAGTAGTATTAGCAACATCAGTAATATTATCAGCACTGATGCTTCAAGCATGTAATGATAATGAAGCAACGGTAAAGGCCCCTCAGCAACCTACAGCTGTTGTTAAAGCAGAAAAAGCCGATATGAAACCATTAGAAGTCAGTGTTATCTATTTAGATCGCCGTATGTTACCACCAGGTGCGGTGCTGAATGTTGCTCTTGAAGATGTGTCTCTTGCAGATGCACCATCAGTAACATTGAGTACTGAATCAATGGATATTGCAGGTGCGCCACCTTATCCCGTTACGTTAAATTATGACGCAAATAAAATACAAGCGAATCACCGTTATAATGTACGTGCCACAGTAAAAGTTGATGATAAATTAATCATGACTTCAACGTCGGCTATGGATCCGTTTGCAACTGATGCAAAACAACCATTAGAAGTTAAATTAGATCGTGTAGCTCCCCCACAGAATGCTGCTCCGCAAGCTAATCAACCAACACTTGCTGGTCCACAATGGCAACTAGTGACATTATCTGGTCAAACGGTACAGCCTGGTGCTGGTGGTAATAATGCCTTTATTCAGTTTGATGCTACAACACACAGTGATGGGTAATTCCATTTTAATAATATGGTTTTAAATATAATTAATTAAGCTATAAGGTAGTTTACACTATGAGTTCAAATAGTAACAAAATGGGACTAATGGGATTAACGACCATAGTTACCGTTAATATGATGGGATCGGGGATAATATTATTGCCCTCCAGTTTAGCTGCCACAGGAGGGATCGCACTACTTGCTTGGGTTGTTACAGCCATTGGAGCTTTAGCCATTGCCTATGCATTTGCTAAATGTGGTATGTATTGTACTGACGATGGCGGTATGTCTGCTTATGCTGAAAAAGCGCATGGTAAATCCAGTTTTTTTATTGCCTCTTATACTTACTATGTGTGTCTTGTTATTAGTGCTGTCGCTATTGCAGTGTCGTGTGTTGGTTACTTGGAATACTTTATTCCGTGGTTAAAAGAAACTCCGATTCATACTTTTGTCGGTGTGATTTCCATTTTAATTATTACTATGTTTGCCAATGTGAAAGGCGCTAAGATCACTGGGCAAATATCTACAATTACAGTGTGGGGTATTATCATTCCGGTACTGGGATTATCAATTATTGGTTGGTTTTGGTTTGATGCAAAAGTTTTTGAAGAAGCTTGGAACCCGCATGATATCTCGGTTGGTAGTGCGATCTATTCAGGTATGGCACTGACGTTGTGGGCTTTTTTAGGTATTGAATCCGCAGGTGCTAACTCAGGTACAGTAGAAAACCCCAAACGTAATGTTCCTCTTGCATGTATGTTGGCCACGGTGTTTTCAGCGGCGACTTATATTGCTTCTACAACAGTTATTCAAGGCATTATTCCTAATGAGATTTTAGCAAAATCGGACTCTCCTTTTGGACTTGTTTTTGCTCAAATGTTTAGTCCATTAGTTGGTGAAATTATTACGGCTATGGCGATTATGGCTTGTGTAGGATCGCTACTAGGTTGGCAATTTACTAATGCTCAAGTATCGAAAGTTGCCGCAGATATGCGTTTATTCCCTAAAATCTTTGGTGATGTAAATAAGTATGACGCGCCATTTAAAGGCATGATGATTATGCTAGCCTTTGAATTGTTACTTGCCGTTATGACTATTTCACCAACACTATTAAAGCAATTTAACGTATTAGTGAATTTAGCCGTATTTATAAATATGGTGCCTTATGTATTAGCATTAACAGCGCTCGGAATAATTATGAGGCAAAGTAATGTTGATCAAAAAGAATATAAGAACGGTATTATTATTGGGTCGGTAGCAGTGCTCTATAGTATATATGGTGCTTATTCTACTGGTGAGGAAGCGGTATTTTATGGCGCTATCATCACTTTAATTGGTTATTTCTTCTATGGGTTTATTGCTAGTCGAGAAGCGTTAAATAATAAAGTGTCATCGTGAATTTTATAGTATTAACGAAATTTTAATTATTATTCTGATATTAAAGGATTGTATATGTTGAATTATGGTAAGCATATGAGAGTGCTAATTTTTGATAACTCTCAAGCTACAGGTGTGGTTGCAAATGCTATCGATCGATTAGTTGAACAATTTGAAGATGAATCGATTATTGTTGCCAAAGCATCTACTTACGATGATTGTTATTCGATGCTAAACGTTAATATGGCCATTGATTGCTTTATGTTGACATCGAGCATGACGGGGCAGCAACAAGAAGAGAATGATATGTTCTTTTCTTTGATTGAAAAATTAAACCAACGCCAACAAGGAGTCCCTGTTTTCTTACTCGCGGAACGTAAGAAAATGACCTTAACCGTCGATCGTCACTTGATGTCATTAGTGAGTGAGTTTGCATGGATTTTAGAAGATACCTCTGATTTTATGGCTGGGCGTGCGATTGCAGCGATGCAACGTTACCGTGATCAGCTATTACCACCATTGGCAAATGCCATGATGAAATATGACAGTGTTCATGAATATTCATGGGCGGCTCCCGGTCATCAGGGCGGTGTCGGTTTTCTTAAAACACCAGAAGGTCAGCGGTTTTATAATTATTATGGTGAAGGGCTGTTCCGTTCAGATATGGGGATTGAGCGAGGTTCTTTAGGATCATTACTTGATCATACGGGGGCTTTTGGTGAAAGTGAAGACTATGCCGCCAAAGTCTTTGGTGCTGATAAATCTTATTCCTTGGTAACGGGTACGTCTGGTGCAAACCGTACCATTATGCAAATTTGTATGAGAGAAAATACCTTAGCGATTTGTGATCGAAATTGCCATAAATCGATTGAGCAAGGGTTGATGTTAACCGGGGCATTGCCTGTTTATATGGTGCCAACCCGAAATCGCTACGGCATTATTGGTCCGATTTATCCCGATCAAATGTCACCTGAAGGGTTAAAAAAATCGGCACAAAGTAGCGAACTAACAAAAGATCTTGCGGGTGGAATGGCCACATATGCTGTTGTTACAAATTGTACTTATGATGGTTTATGTTACAACGCAAAGCGTGCACAAGATATTTTAAGTGAGAGTAGTAACCGTATTCACTTTGATGAAGCATGGTATGGCTATGCACGTTTCAACCCTATTTATACCGATCATTTTGCTATGCGAGGTGAGCCTCAAGAAATGCCAGATGACGGGCCAACGGTTTTTGCCACTCATTCAACCCATAAATTATTAAATGCGCTTTCTCAAGCATCATGGATTCATGTACGCTATGGTAAAGATCATATTAATTTTGAACGCTTTAATCAGTCATACATGATGCATGCAACTACATCGCCACTATATGCTATTAGTGTTTCAAATGATATTGCAGTGTCACAAATGGCGGGTAACCGTGGTGAATCATTAACCAATGAAGTTATCAAAGAAGCGGTAGATTATCGTCAGGCAATGGGACGTTTACACCGTGAGTTTGTCGCTGATGGTGATTGGTTCTTTAAACCATGGAATGCAGAATCTATTATTGATCCTGATACTGGGATTGAATATGGTTTTGAGGATGCTCCTGCAGAATTATTAGCAACAACACAAGATTTTTGGATCATGAAACCGGGCGATAAGTGGCATGGTTTTGACGATATTCCTAAAGATTGGTGCATGCTCGATCCGATTAAGGTCAGTATCTTAGCGCCAGGAATGGGGGATGATGGCAAGTTACTTGATACTGGTGTTCCCGCCGCGTTAGTGACCCAATATTTAACCCGTTTTGGTATTGTGCCAACCCGTACCACGGATTTTCAAGTGATGTTCTTATTCTCAATGGGGATAACCAAAGGTAAGTGGGCGACTTTAGTTAATACCTTGCTGAGTTTCAAAACCCATTATGACAACAATACCCCATTAAAATCAGTGTTACCTGATTTGGCTGCGAGTCATCCGAAAGTGTATGGTGATTTAGGGCTGAAAGATTTGGGTGACAAAATGTTTACTTATTTAAAAACCCATACCCCATCAGAAATGTTGAATGCGGCTTATTCGACGTTACCCAAAGCGGATATTACTCCTCGTGCTGCATTTGAAGCTATTGTGGATGATAATGTAGAAATGGTGCCATCCAATAAACTGCAAGGGCGTATTGCTGCAAATGCTGTTATTCCGTATCCACCGGGTATTCCGATGCTAATGTCTGGTGAGAATTTTGGTGATGCCAATAGCCCTCAAATCGGTTATTTGCACAGTTTAGAAATTTGGGATAAAGAATTCCCAGGCTTTGAACATGAAACGGAAGGGACTGAAGTTGAAGATGGTGTTTATCATGTAATGTGTGTGAAGTAGTTAGTTACGCCACTTACAAACAATAAAAAATAGCTCTTTATTGTTTATCTTGATCTAAATAATCAGATAACGTTAAAGGGCTATTTTAGTTTTAAAAGGTTGTTGAGTATTTAATTGGTAATCAAAATTAATTTCAATATTTTGTTGTGGTATTGAACAACAACTTAAAACTTCATTTGGGCCAACAAAAGCCAATGTTTCTGGTTGAGTTACTGTGCCTGAAACGAGTTTGCAACGACAAGCGCCACACATGCCATTGCGACATTGATATTCAGGTTTAATACCGGCTTTTTCTAACTGGGTTAATAAAGGTTCGTGGCGATTACCACAAACCTTAATACCGTTAACCGTAATGGTTAGTTGACTCACAACTCAAAGTCACCAAGATCATCAGCGCTAATATCATTGTCGATTTGACCAACAAGATAGGAGCTGATTTCGGCTTCTTGAGGTGCAACTTGTACGTTATCTGACGATAACCAAGAGTTGATCCATGGAATTGGATTTTGGTTGGCACCATCATAAGCAGAGCGTAAACCAACTGCTGCCATACGTAGATTTGTGATGTACTCAACGTATTGACACAAAATCTCTTTGTTTAGGCCAATCATAGAGCCATCTTTGAACAGGTATTCAGCCCACTCTTTTTCTTGCTCAGCTGCGGCTTTAAAGATGCTAAAACATTCTTCTTCACATTCTGCTGCAATGATTGCCATTTGTGGATCGTCATGGCCATTACGCAACAAGTTCAACATATGTTGAGTACCTGTTAGGTGTAATGCTTCATCACGTGCAATTAGCTTTATAATTTTTGCATTGCCTTCCATCACTTCACGTTCAGCAAAAGCAAATGAACATGCAAAGCTGACATAGAAACGGATCGCTTCTAATGCATTGACTGACATTAGGCACAAGTACAGTTTCTTTTTGATTTCATGTAAATCAACAGTGAAAGCAATACCATCGGCAGAATGCTGACCTTCACCGTAACGATGATAGTCATTGGTTGCTGTGATTAAATCATCATAGTATTTAGAAATGTCACCAGCACGCTTAATGATGTGTTCGTTACGAACAATATCATCAAAAATAATCGACGGATTATTCACAATGTTACGAATAATATGTGTGTAAGAGCGTGAGTGGATCGTTTCTGAAAACGACCATGTTTCAATCCATGTTTCTAATTCTGGCAGTGAAACGATTGGCAATAATGCGACGTTTGGGCTACGTCCTTGAATAGAATCAAGTAATGTTTGGTATTTTAAATTACTGATGAAAATATGTTTTTCATGATCGGGTAAATTATTGTAATCAATGCGATCACCCGATACATCAACTTCCTCTGGACGCCAAAAGAAAGATAACTGTTTTTCGATAAGTTTTTCAAAAATTTCAAATTTTTGCTGGTCATAACGCGCAACATTAACAGATTGCCCAAAGAACATTGGTTCTTTAAGTTGATCGTTGCTTGTTTGACAAAAAGTACTGTAGGCCATGATATCCTCAAATCAAAGGGGAGCCATCGGCTCCCTTTTAATATTTAAATTTTACAACTTGTACAATCATCATCACTTAGATCGCTTTGGCTGTCTGCTGCGCCATCGCGAGTGTTATGGTAGTACAGTGTCTTAACACCTAATTTATAAGCATTTAGCAGATCTTTTAATAGCAGTTTCATTGGAACTCTGCCGCCAGGTTGCTTACTTGGGTCATAGTTCGTATTTGCTGAAATAGCCTGATCAATAAACTTCTGCATAATGCCAACAAGTTGTAGGTAGCCATCGTTGCTGCCAATGTTCCAAAGTAACTCATAGTTGTCTTTGTATTTAGCAAACTCAGGAACAACTTGCTTGAGGATACCATCTTTCGATGCTTTAACGGAAACGTATCCACGTGGCGGCTCAATACCATTAGTCGCATTTGAAATCTGCGATGATGTTTCTGATGGCATAAGTGCAGAAAGGGTTGAGTTACGCAGACCATGAGTTTTGATCTCTTCGCGTAATGTTTCCCAATCATAATGTAAGTCGGCACTGCAAATATTATCGATTTCTTTTTTATAAGTATCGATAGGTAAAATACCCTGGGCATAGGTCGTTTCGTTAAATAACGGACATGGACCTTGCTCTTTGGCTAAATTTACCGATGCTTTCAATAAGTAATATTGAATTGCTTCAAAAGCTTCATGGGTTAGATTATTCGCACTACCATCAGAGTAACGTACGCCATGTTTAGCGAGGTAGTAAGCGAAGTTAATTACACCAACACCTAAAGTACGGCGATTCATGGTCGAACGGCGTGCTGCTGGTAATGGGTAGTCTTGATAATCTAATAGTGCATCAAGTGCACGAACCGTCAGCTCTGCTAGTTCTTCTAAGTCATCTAAGCTATCAATCGCACCTAAGTTAAATGCAGATAATGTACATAATGCGATCTCACCATTTTCGTCTTCAACATTCTTTAATGGCTTGGTTGGTAATGCAATCTCAAGGCATAAGTTTGATTGACGAATTGGCGCTATTGCAGGATCAAATGGACTGTGCGTATTACAGTGGTCAACGTTCTGAATATAGATGCGACCTGTTGAAGCACGCTCTTGCATCAATAATGAAAACAATTCGATTGCTTTGATCGATTGTTTTTTGATGCTGTCGTCTTGCTCATACAAGTTATATAGGCGTTCAAATTCAACTTGGTCTGCAAAAAACGCATCGTATAGCCCAGGAACATCAGAAGGAGAGAATAATGAAATATTCTGGCCTTTGATCAAACGGGTATACATTAGACGGTTGATTTGTACACCGTAGTCCATATGACGAACACGGTTTTCTTCAACACCACGGTTATTCTTTAACACTAATAGTGATTCAACTTCACGGTGCCAAATAGGGTAGAACAATGTTGCTGCACCACCACGAACACCACCTTGAGAACAGCATTTAACTGCTGTTTGGAAGTATTTGTAGAAAGGGATACAACCAGTGTGGAATGCTTCACCACCACGGATTTCAGATCCTAGTGCACGAATTCGACCTGCATTAATCCCAATCCCTGCCCGTTGTGATACATAGCGTACAATAGAGCTTGCTGTTGCGTTAATTGAGTCAAGGCTATCATCACATTCGATCAATACACATGAGCTAAATTGACGTGTAGGTGTACGTACACCAGACATAATCGGTGTAGGTAATGAAATTTTGAAGGTTGATGAAGCATCATAAAAACGCTTAATGTAATCAAGACGCGTTTCTTTTGGATATTTATTAAATAATGCAGCTGCAATTAATAAATACAGGAATTGTGCACTTTCAAAAATTTCACCAGATACTCGGTTTTGAACGAGGTATTTACCTTCAAGTTGTTTAACCGCAGCATAAGAAAAATTCATGTCACGCCAGTGATCGATAAACGTATCCATCACTGCAAATTCTTCTTCGGTGTAATCGTCAAGTAGATGACTATCGTACTTACCTTTTTCAACCAAGTTTTTTACATGGTTAAATAATGTTGGTGGCTCAAATTGACCATAGGCTTTTTTACGAAGGTGGAAAATTGCCAATCGAGCAGCAAGGTATTGGTAGTCTGGCGTTTCTTCTGAGATCAGATCTGCCGCAGCTTTAATGATAGTTTCGTGAATATCATCAGTACGAATACCGTCATAAAACTGGATGTGTGACTTGAGTTCGACTTGGGATACCGAGACATTTTCTAGGCCTTCTGCAGCCCAGTCTATAACACGGTGGATCTTGTCGAGATCTATAAGTTCTTTACGGCCGTTGCGCTTGGTAACTGTTAGTTGTTGAGTCATTTGTTATTATTTTCCCAGTTTTCCTTGCAGATGATATTTTTTTGCAATTTATCTATTAGATTAGCAAAGAATGTGATCTTTATTTTAAATATTGTTATTCAGCAAAAACACTACATGTTGGGGTGTTGAGCGAAAGTGCTTACAAGATAGTGGTGAATGCGTGGTTTTGCAAGATGGTATTTTTTGAGCAGCTGTGGATAACATGGGGATTTCAATAAAAAAGTTAGTACCAACTCACTGATGCAGCGAATAGCATCAAATAGATAGTAAAAATCAATGCTTTTTCAGTTATTTTTTTAGATAAATAAAATTTATTTTTATTGCTTTTTTAGAACGAATTTGAGTCAGTGAAATGGTGAATTTTTAGCTAAATAAGATATTAATAACCCTTGATCTTACTGGTTTTTTTTGGTCACTAGAATAATAAAGGCTTGGTGTTTGTTAGTAGAATGTAGCTAAAGGAGATAAACTGATCTCCTTTAATATTGATAGTGACATTAGTCGGGATTAATTACATTGGTTTAATTGTATGGACGATATAATTCACATCAACGTTATTACCTAGACTATAGATGTTAGTCAGAGGATTGTAGTGAAGTCCAATAATATGACGATCTTGTAATGGTGTTTTATCTACCATAGCGATGAGTTCTGATGGGCGAATAAACTTTTGATGATCATGGGTACCTTTCGGTACTAGTTTCATGACATGTTCAGCGCCAACAATTGCAAATAAATATGATTTAATATTACGGTTTAATGTAGAAAAGAACACATGCCCGCCAGGTTTGACCATTTTTGCACATGAAGCAATGACCGATGCGGGATCCGGAACATGTTCAAGCATTTCCATACAGGTAACGACATCGTAAGCTTGGTGATGATGCTCAGCATGCTCTTCTGCCGTACATTGAACATAGTCAAGTTTGGCACCTGTTTCTAAAGCATGTAACTTAGCGACCATTAATGGTTCTTTACCCATATCAAGTCCAGTTACATGGGCGCCTTCAATCGCCATGCTTTCAGCTAAAATGCCACCACCACAACCCACATCGAGGACTTTTTTGCCAAATAAACCATTAGCATGGTCAATGATATAATTTAAACGTAAAGGGTTAATTTGGTGAAGCGGTTTAAATTCACCTTCAAGATCCCACCAACGCGAAGCTATTTGTTCAAACTTTTCGATTTCTGCAAGGTCAACATTACGTGATTTGGTCATTTTAGTGGTGCCATTTTCCTTAATTGATAACGGCTATTATGCGAAATAAACGAGTCGATGCAAAGAATAACTGTAGTAAACACAAATAGAAAAATCTGATGACCATCATCGTTAGGATGCGGCTCGCCAAGCACAGTTGTATTACTTGGCGATATCACAAATTACTCATTAAAACTGCTAATTGTTGCAGGAATGAGTTCAGGTGAGAAAATACCGCCAAATAGGGTGGTAATCGCAAGTATGAGCATTAGAATGTATTTACCAATAATGATTGATAGACCAATCACATTAATTGCTGTACCCATGACTTTATCCTCAGTGACTCTATGCGAATGTGGCATAGAATGTTCAATTGAATGATATTGTTATTTGTAACATCAACATCTTTACTAGTATTAAAATATATTCGTGGTACTTATGTTTTATCATCGACAATAGTGTGCGCAATATTAATGATGAATAAATGGTCAAATGTCGCATTTTTGATTTTATTTTGTTAATTTTAAGCTGTTCCATATATAAAGCGGTGTTACATCTTGTTTTTACAAATGGTTACATACTCTGTAGGTTAAAAAGAGTAGTTTAAGATAGTTGGTATAATGAACAATAAATAAACAGTGATGTGTGATTAATCCTCAGATGTGACGATGTTTGTTTCTGTTTTCTATAAATTCCGCTAAATTACTCATAACATAAGTCGTGAAAGGTGTGCCTATTAGGGCTGAAATATGCTATATTATTGCACCTTGCACGTATAAAAATACGACAGAAATTACCTGAGGGATATTGGCTCCATGAGCGATCTTGCAAAAGAGATCACGCCCATAAATATTGAAGAGGAGCTGAAAAGCTCTTATCTCGACTATGCGATGTCAGTTATCGTTGGTCGTGCTCTTCCTGATGTGCGTGATGGCCTTAAGCCTGTGCACCGCCGCGTTTTATTCGCGATGAATGTGCTAGGCAATGACTGGAATAAAGCATATAAGAAATCTGCCCGTGTGGTAGGTGATGTTATCGGTAAGTATCACCCACACGGTGATAGTGCTGTATACGATACTATTGTACGTATGGCGCAACCGTTCTCACTTCGCTACATGCTCGTAGATGGTCAAGGTAACTTCGGTTCAATCGATGGCGACTCTGCCGCTGCGATGCGTTATACCGAAGTCCGTATGTCTAAAATTGCCCATGAATTATTGGCTGATTTAGACAAAGAAACGGTTGATTACGTTCCTAACTATGATGGAACCGAGCAAATACCAGCTGTTTTACCAACAAAGATCCCTAACTTATTAGTGAACGGTTCTTCTGGTATTGCGGTAGGTATGGCAACGAATATACCACCCCATAATCTTGGCGAAGTGATTGACGGTTGTTTAGCGTATATCAATGATGAGAGCATCACTATTGATCAGCTAATGGAATATATTCCAGGCCCTGACTTCCCAACTGCTGCGATGATCAATGGCCGTAAAGGTATTGTTGATGCTTACCATACTGGTCGCGGTAAAGTTTACATGCGCGCCAAAGCTGAAATCGAAACTGAAAAGAATGGTCGTGAAACCATTATTGTTCATGAGATTCCTTATCAAGTTAACAAAGCGCGTTTGATTGAAAAAATTGCTGAGCTTGTTAAAGATAAAAAAGTTGAAGGCATTAGCGCATTACGTGATGAGTCTGATAAAGACGGCATGCGTATTGTTATCGAATGTAAGCGTGATGCGGTTGGTGAAGTTGTTCTGAACAATCTTTATGCTCAAACGCAATTGCAAACAACATTTGGTATCAACATGGTTGCGCTTGATAATGGCCAACCAAAGATCTTTAACCTTAAAGAAATGATTAAGTGCTTCGTTAATCACCGCCGTGAAGTGGTGACGCGTCGTACTATTTTTGAATTGCGTAAAGCGCGTGATCGTGCTCATATTCTTGAAGGTTTAGCGCTTGCTCTTGCAAACATCGACGAAATTATTGAATTAGTTCGTAATGCAAATACACCAGCAGAAGCTAAAGCAGCACTTGTTGCTCGTGGCTGGCAGTTAGGTAATGTTGCAGCGATGCTTGAGCGTGCAGGTACTGATGCTGCGCGTCCAGATTGGCTAGAAGAGCAATTTGGTATTCGTGATAATCTATACCACTTAACTGAGCAACAAGCACAAGCTATTCTTGACCTTCGCTTACATAAGCTAACGGGTCTTGAGCACGGCAAAATTCTTGAAGAATATAAGCAACTTCTTGAAGAAATCGCTGAGCTTATGTTTATTCTATCAAGCTCTGAGCGTTTGATGGAAGTGATCCGTGAAGAATTAGAGCTAGTGAAAGAACAGTTTAACGATGAACGTCGTACTGAAATCACAGCGGCAAGCAATGATATTGATTTAGAAGATCTGATCACTAAAGAAGATGTTGTTGTTACGCTTTCTCACGAAGGTTATGTTAAGTATCAAATTCTAAGCGATTACGAAGCACAGCGTCGTGGTGGTAAAGGTAAAGCAGCAACGCGCATGAAGGAAGAAGACTTCATTGAACGTTTGTTGGTAGCTAACACCCATGACACGATTCTATGTTTCTCAAGCCGCGGTCGTATGTACTGGCTGAAGGTATACCAATTACCATTAGCGAGCCGTACTGCTCGTGGTAAGCCAATTGTGAATATTTTACCACTAGAAGAAGATGAGCGTATTACTGCGATTCTTCCTGTGCGTGAATACACAGAAGACAAGTTTGTCTTTATGGCAACCGCTGATGGTACGGTGAAGAAAACGCCATTAACCGACTTTAGTCGTCCTCGTAGTGCCGGTATTATTGCCGTAAACCTACGCGAAGGCGATTCATTGATTGGTGTTGATGTTACTGATGGTGACTGCGATATCATGCTGTTCTCAGCATACGGTAAAGTAGTGCGTTTCTACGAAAGCCCAGTGATTGATGCTGAAGGCAATGCGAAAGGTGGTGTTCGCGGCATGGGTCGTACTGCGGCTGGTGTGCGTGGTATCAAACTTGCAGAAGGCGATAAAGTTGTTTCGCTAATTGTGCCACACAACGAAGGCGATATTCTTACAGTAACTGAAAATGGTTATGGTAAGCGTACTGGCCTTGCTGAGTACCCGGCGAAGAGCCGTGCCACTCAAGGTGTAGTTTCAATTAAAGTCTCTGAGCGTAACGGTAGCGTTGTTGGTGCTGTTCAAGCTGAAGACGGCGACGAATTTATGATGATCACCAATGGTGGTACATTAGTTCGAACTCGTGTTGCTGAAGTTAGCCGTGTAGGTCGTAATACTCAAGGTGTTACACTTATTCGTACTGCTGAAGACGAAAAAGTTGTTGGCTTACAGCGTATTGATGAGCCAGCAGAAGTTGAATTAATTGAAGATGCTGAATTAGTTGATGGTGAGACTGTTGAAAATACAGAACTACCAGCAACAGATGCAGAATCAGGTGATTCAACCGAGCAAGAGTAAGCCCTATAGTGCTTTATTCTGAATAAGACGCAGCCAAATGGCTGCGTTTTTTTTTGCCCACATATTTATAAACAACGAATCGCTAATTAACACTTTAAAGTTGCGCAATAAAGGTGTAAAAATAAATAAATGATATCTGTCACAATGTTGAGATTTATCTTTACTGTCTGTTTTGTAATGCTAAAAGTAGTACCGATTGTGATGCTATTAGCTTTATGAAGCAGTTAATTTTTATTTTGTCACTCGAGCAGGAGCAAGTACAACATTATGGATAAGGTTTATAACTTTTGTGCCGGTCCGGCAATGATTCCCACAGATGTTATGGCGCAAGCCCAGCAAGAATTAATTAACTGGCAGGGTTTAGGCACTTCCGTTATGGAAATCAGCCACCGTAGTAAAGAGTTTCTTGCGGTTGCCGCTCAATCAGAACAAGATTTACGTGATTTACTGAATATTCCTGCTAATTACCATGTCTTATTTTGTCATGGTGGCGCACGTGGTCAATTTGCGGCTGTGCCTCTTAATTTATTAGGTGAAGCAACCACCGCAGATTATATGGATGGTGGTTTTTGGGCTCACAGTGCTGTTGAAGAAGCAGCAAAATATTGTCAGCCTAATAATGTTGATATCACCTGTATAAAAGAGGGCAAAAAAGCCATTTTACCTGCAATAGAATGGTCACTTTCTGATGATGCTGCGTTTGTGCATTTTTGCCCAAATGAAACTATCGATGGCATAGAAATTCGTGATTTACCGATAACGAACAAGCCGATTGTCGCTGATATGTCATCCACTATTTTATCTCGCCAAATTGATGTCTCTAAATATGGTGTTATTTATGCTGGTGCCCAAAAGAACATTGGTCCTGCAGGATTAACCATTGTTATTGTGCGTGATGATTTATTAGGCAAAGCTAAATCAATTTTACCGAGTATTTTAGATTATACGGTATTGGTTGATAAAGAATCGATGTTTAATACTCCACCGACGTTCGCATGGTATTTAGCGGGTGAAGTATTTAAATGGCTTAAAAGTGTAGGTGGTGTGGCTGCAATGGAACAACGTAATCTTGCGAAAGCAAAATTATTGTATGATTTTATTGATCACTCTCATTTCTACATTAATAATGTTCATGCGGATAACCGCTCAATCATGAATGTACCATTTCAATTGAAAAACTCGAATCTTGATGAGGCATTTTTAGCTCAAGCCGATGCCGCTGGCTTAAAAGCATTGAAAGGCCACCGTGTTGTCGGTGGTATGCGTGCTTCAATTTATAATGCGATGCCTTTAGAAGGCGTACAAGCATTGGTTGATTTTATGCAGAAGTTTGAAAAAAATAATGCGTAAACGCTAAACGCTAAACGCTAAACGCTAAACGCTAAACGCTAAACGCTATTGCTAGGTAGAATACACACATTATGTGTGTATTTTTTTAGCTTTATTTTAGAACCGTAATAACTCGTTACACTCTTTTTGCTTGAGCATTTACTATAGCTCTATATAATCCAGACCCCTTCTATTGTGACTGTGAATGTATGAGCAAAAGATCAATATTAAAATCATATTACAACGATTATATCCGTGATATTTCTATTGTTTTTTTATTGTTACTGCCTTTAATTATTTGTAATGCAATTACATTATTTGTTGGTTATGCATTAAAGTGGGTTGAGTTAAGTGAATTAGCGAATCATTTTTTTTATTTTTCTAATTTATTAATTGGCATCTACCCGATAGCACTATGCTTAATCACTAGTTATTATCTGGCCACCAAACATGGCGTTAATGCTATGGTTGTTGTGCCATATTCACTATTACTATTAATTGCAGTCTCCGTTCCCAATGGCTTAGTCTCTGATCATAACGGGTTGCCTAATAACCCACTTGTGGCACTGCTTTCAGCTATTATTTCTGCATCATGCTGTATTTCCTTTCGTCTTTTTCCGCTCGATCCTTCTCGATTAGATTTTGTTAGTACGCTGTATAAGCATGTATTACATTTTTTTTGTTTTCTTTTATTAACCGTAGGGTTAGAAGAATTAACTAAGATTGTGATCTCGTTTAGTCAAAATATACATAATTATATTGCTCCAAATCCATTGACATTTTATGGCGGCTTAGCCTATCAATTTATTTTGGGTTTATTAGGTGCAATTGGTATTAATGGACATAATTTTCTTTTTAGAACAAAGCAGCAATTATTTGAAGTTACTCAACAAAATATTGCTGATTGGCAAGCAGGAGAAGCCCCTTTAAATGTGCTAGGGCAGGGGTTTTATGATGCTTTCTTATCGATGGGCGGCTCTGGAAATATGATCAGTCTGCTGTTTTGTATTTTATTATTTTCAAAAGAAAGACGACATATCACATTAGCACTATCAGCATTGCCGTTGGTTATTTTTAATATCAATGAATTATTACTGTTTGGTTTGCCGATTATTTTTAATCCAATATTAATTGTCCCTTTTGTTTGCGTGCCTTTGGTAAGTTTTGTGGTGGTATATGGTGCTATATCATCTGGATTAGTACACCCAGTGACAACCATTGTGGAATGGATGACACCTCCTTTTCTTAGTGGTTATGTCGCCACTCAGCACAGTGTCTCTGGCGTGATATTACAGGTAATTGTGGTTGTTATTGGGATTATTATTTACCGCCCATTTTATCTGCATTATGCAGGGAAAAGTCGTTCTAATAATACCTCGATAAGTCAGCAATATGAGCTTGGACGTAGTACGCTTAAATCATTTTTGGGTGATGTGAATCAAGCCATGGCGAGTTATGTGAGTAAGCATGATATTAGCCGCCGTGTTAGTCGTATGTTGAGTCATGGTGAGTTTGTGATGTTTTATCAACCTCAAATTAATTTAAATGATGATAAAGGATTATCGTTTGAGTCACTGATTCGTTATAAAGATGTCGATGGTAAAATATTACCACCATTATTTATTCAAGATTTTCAACAAATCGGAGCGATGAAGCAACTGGATAAAATGGTTATTGATTTAGTGCTAAAAGACATGCAAAAAATGCCTCTTGATAATGGCTGCAAAATTGCAGTTAATATTTCTGCTGAAACAATGTCAGATAAACATATTATTGCCTATCTTGTGGAACGCTTAAGTTTTTATTCTATTTCACCGTTGAATTTAGAAATAGAAATAACAGAAGAAGCCATACTTGAAGATGACAAACAGGTATCAGAAAATATTGAGGTATTGCAAGGATTAGGAATAACGGTTGCCATTGATGATTTTGGTTCGGGTTATGCGTCTTTCCCTCATTTATTGAAGTTTAACTTTGATAAAGTAAAGTTAGATCGCGCTTTATTGGGCAATATCGAACACGATCGTGAAAAAAACTTATATCAGCTGCTGGCTAAAATAAGTGAAGTGACAGGTTGTATATTAGTTGCTGAAGGGGTTGAAAACGAAGCAGAAAAACAGTTTGTGCAGCAGTGTGGTATTCATATCTGCCAAGGATTCTATTTTGCTAAACCGATGGCATTTAATGATGCTTTAACATGGTTTAAAAATGTTTAGCTCAGTCACTTAAGCAAAACTTGATAAGAGTGCTTATCAATCTAAGCTTGCATTTGTTAAGTGTTAATTGTTCTTTATGGGTAAAAATAAAGTGTAGGATCTAAAAGGGAATTTCCCCTTATAAGAATGTTATGGATCCTGTTATTTTTATTACTTGCTTGCTGGTTTTTATTGGCGGGTGTTTCATTCAGAGTACGATTGGTTTTGGTATGGGGGTCCTTGTTGGTCCTTTTATTCTTCTGCTTGAACCACGATTAATGCCGTGCGCGATCATTTTTATTGGCATGTTTATGTCCGCAATTGTGTGGTATCAATATCGTCACGCTTTATCGCTTCGTTTTTTGGTTTTTGCTTTTTTAGGGCGTTTGCCCGGTATCTTTATTGCCGCTTATGTATTAATGGTGATCTCTACTGATCAATTGGAAATTATGCTGGGTGTAACGGTATTAGGGGCGGTTATATTGAGCTTTGCAAAGTTACGTTTAGCTCCCACACCTCGTAATTTATTTATTGGTGGTTTTATTTCAGGGATCACTGGCACTACTACAGGTATCGGTGGACCCGTTATTGCTTTACTGATGCAAAATGAAGAACCTGAAAAAATTCGAGCAAACTTAGCTGCATTTTTTTGTTTGACGAATATTGTATCACTGACTGCGCTACATTTCTCTGGCCGTTTTTCGATGGCTGATTTCAATACGATTGTCTGGTTGTTACCCGCACCTATTATAGCGAGCTTGCTTGCTTATCGTGTGCGTAATAAAGTTAAAAAACAAGTAATGCAATATGGTGTGTTAGGACTTTGCTCGTTATCTGCGGTTGTTGCATTATCACAAGGCTTTCATCTTTTTAATTAGGCATTAGCACAGTAATGCCTAATGTATTGATGAATATTAGTCGTTACTGATTTCTCTGTTATTGCTGTGGGTAAATGAGCTTCTTAATCTCAAATCCTGCAAGTTTAGCGCGATTAAGATAACGTTCGAGTATCACAGGATCGAGTTTTTTGCTTCGTGATAATATCCATAGATAGTCGTAATTATAGCTACTGACTAATGCGGCTGAATAATCATCTTCAAGTGCAAAGATAATATAGCTGCCATAAAAAGGGCCAAAGAAAGATACTTTAAGATGGCCAAGATTTGGTTGGTCAACAAATTTAGCTTTGCCTTGTGCCTGTTGCCATTGTTGATTAACACTATTAAAACCACTGTTTATAACTTTAATTGTATTATTAGCCTCTAAGCTGTAAGTGGCGGTAACACGGTCCAAATCACGTTCAAAACTATGGTCTAATCGT
This sequence comes from Photobacterium piscicola, assembly GCF_046058925.1. Classification (NCBI taxonomy): domain Bacteria; kingdom Pseudomonadati; phylum Pseudomonadota; class Gammaproteobacteria; order Vibrionales; family Vibrionaceae; genus Photobacterium; species Photobacterium piscicola. Next base: position 2,307,006 of record NZ_CP175534.1, on the reverse strand, counting down.
GCTATTTCATACCATTGTCCTAAATAACGATTAATATCAAAATTAGTTACGGGTTGAACATTATTGGGTTTACCTGTTGTACAGCCTGCCGTTATGCTTAATAAGATAACGCCACAAAACCATTTTATATAAGTAAGCATCCCTTCCTCCTTATTTGATTATTTTGAAGCTAAAAAAACCACTTCAGCAGTAAATGTTACCTCATTATCTGTCACTGTAAATGCCCATTGCATACGTTCACAAATTCTCTGCACTATCACTAATCCACAGCCATAGCCCTGATTATAAATTTCATTACCATCATGGCGGTTGATAATAGTAAGGCGATCATGGGCTAGTTTTATTTCTATATCGCCAATGCTATAGCTAAAGGCATTTTTTATCAGATTATTAATAATGATAGTGATGAAACTTGACGGCGCACTAATTGTGGCTGAGTGATTGATCTCAAGATAGTAGCTGGCATCCTGTTTGGCAAATAAGGGTTCCATTATCAATAATTGTTGGCGGAGTTCATGTGCTAAATCACAGTGACTAAAGTGATGGCTTTCAATCGATTCTTTACCTAATAATAAGAAGGTTTCAGTGAGTATCCGCATATCAGCACTGGCTTGATATAATCTATTGATGGCTTTTTTTGCGACATTAGGTTGATTGGGAACTTTATTGAGTAAATCTGTCGAACCTTGAATGATCATTATCGGGGTTCTTAGCTCATGGGATGCAAAACGGCTAAATTCTTTTTCACGTCGAAAAAAACCAGCAATGTTATTTTTACTATCAAGTAATGCTTGTTCAATCTTTCGCGTTTCACGAAATTGAGTTTCAACTTCAAAATTGGGTTGGTCAGGGGGCATTTGACGAATTTTTTGATCTATTTTTGCTAATGGTTGCGATAGTGAACGTATAAAATAAAAACTATAGCTTCCCATGACGAATGATAATAATAAGCCAAATATAAACGTGAAATAATGCAGGTTATCTTCATAATCATCAAGGTAATCATCGGCATCATCTTGATAGACAACGTACATTAGCCCACGACCTGAAGGATGATCAAACACTAAAAAATGTTTATCTTCAGTACCTCGTAAATGTTCAAAAAACCCGGGTTGGTTATATCTTTTTAGCCAATCAGGTAACGAACGTTCACTCCAATAGCTCTTAAATTCACTATTGTTTGGCAGCGGTGCATCATCACCCATTGTTTTATAGTCGATAACATATTGGCTTGATTCTTTATCTAGCCAATGATGAAGACTGATCACTTCTAGTTGGTTTTCTGCGACATAAATAACAGCCCAGAATAAAATAAACATGCCAAAAGTCATTAACCCAAAACTTAAACTGACTTTTCGATAAATACTAGGAAAACTAGGCAGTTTTGATGCGGTAACCTTGTCCATGAATCGTCTCTAATCGTGAAGTAGTGAAGTTTTTATCAATGGCATTGCGTAAACCATAAATATGGCTGCGCAGGGCATCGCTAGAGGGGGACTCTTCGCCCCAGACCGCGTCAATGACTTGCTGACGAGTCACAATATTAGGAGCGTGATGCAATAAAACTTTAAGAATTTTAAATTGAATGCGGCTAAGTTTAATCGTTTTCCCATCACGACTGACTTCATCACTGCGGTTATTCATCACCAGATCGGCATATTTTAATAATCCAATATCTTGACGAGGCCCACGGTTAGCTAAGGCACGAAGTCGTAGGCACAGTTCTTCCATTGCAAAAGGTTTTAATAAATAATCATCACCACCAGCTTTAAAAGCGGCAACTTTATCGTCTAGGGTATCTTTGGCGGTTAAAAAGAGAATAGGAGTGCCACAATATAGATCGTTACGAATTTTTTGAACGGCAGCAATACCATCTATTTTAGGCATCATAATATCCATGATGATGACGTCATAATGGTTATTTTCAATAAAAGTTAACGCGGCTTGACCATGATAAGCGCAATCTGCCGTCATCCCTTCTAGCTCTAAGTAATCGGCAATCGTTTCAACAATTTGATGGTTATCATCAACAATAAGAATTTTCATCTTTTTAGTTAGACTCTTCACGAATATTTCACGTTTGGCGTTTTAGTATACTTACCAATAAAACAATATTCATAATTTATTAATAAAAAGGTCTGTATTCATGAACAAAATCACACTGGCGGCACTGATTGGTCTAATTCTTACGGGTTGTGGTGGTGGCGGCGGTGATGATAGTGGTTCACCTCAGCCACCTGTTGAGACCAAGCCTCTAGCCGTTCAAGGTACAATTAATGCAGTGAATGTTTCAGCGAACACCATTGAAGTTAACGGTTATAGTTACGATGTGGCATCTGTCGCGTATGGTGCGGATACTCAGTACTCAATAAAAGATCTGCAAAAAAATATGATGGTTGCTATTTCTACTTCATCAAAAGCCGGTGCTTTAGTGCAATTAGAGCCAACGATGGTTGGCATGGTTACTCATATTGATCGTGCTAACTCAACATTTGTTATTAATGGCGCAACATTAACCTTTAGCCTTGATCAAAATATTGACGTTAATGATTGGGTGATGGTGTCATCATTACCACAAGCGACTGAAACTGGTTTGGGTTATAAAGTACTTTCAGTGGTGAAATTTGAGCATGAAGGTATTGCTAATCATTATGAGATTGAAGGGCAAATTTCGAATTTGACGGATATTCAATTTAATCTTGGTGCTGGAACAAATATTGATTATAGCAATGCTAGAATTGAAGATAATGCAACATTACAAAATGGTCAGTGGGTTGAAGTTAAAGGTCAAATGAACGGTGACACCTTTGACGCCTCTGAAGTGGACGTTGAAACTTACGATGCATCTGATAATGATAATGAAATCGAAGGTGTTGTAACCTGGGTTAGTAATGATAAGTCTCAGTTTGAATTAAACGCTCGCGGTCGTTTTATGGTAACAGGTTCAACTTATTTTGAAGACGGCACGAAAGCAAATTTAAATATTGGGGTGATGGTTGAAGTTACTGCCGTAAATGGTATTGCTCGTGAGATAGAATTTGAAAATGACTTCGATGGTGAGACTGGTAATCAATGGCGCGAGTTTGAAGATAAAGGCATAGCATCAAGTATTGCTGATAAAGGCACCTTTACTGTAAATAGAAACTTGATTCATATTGATGCTTATACTGAGTTTGATGACGGCTTAAATGAAGATAACCTTCATGACCAACGCATTGAAGTTGAAGGTATAATTATTAACGGTAAAAAAATTGCACGTGAAATAGAACGTGATTAAATAACCTCGAACCTCGAACCTCGAACCTCGAACCTCGAACCAAAAGCGCCTATTGCTCAGGCGCTTTTTGCGTTTTAGAACGGTTGGTTTATTTATAGTGACTACTCGTTGATGCAAAACCGTTGTTCTAAGTAACATCGAATCGACTGCTCACTGGCATCAAATTGTGGTGAAGGGACTTGAGTTGGATTTACCCATTGCCATCCTTCACATTTATCTGGTTCTTTTAATGTTAATTCACCGCTGAACTCAGTAGTAAGTAAGGCGACGCTGATATAGTGCTTGCCTGATTCTGAATAGGTAGCAAGATTATTGGTTACAGCAATCACTTGTGGTTGATAGATGGTGAGCCCTGTTTCTTCCTCCACTTCACGAATAGCGCATTGACTAAAGGTCTCACCTAGTTCCATATGTCCACCAGGTATAGAGTAATAAGGTGCATGACTATTTTTACGTTTGCCAATTAAGATTTGACCATGTTGATTAACGATAATAACGCCAATTCCAACCATGGGGGTTATTGCACTCATTATGTCCTCAATATCATTGTTGCTATATACAAGCACTTTACCGTAATTGTGGTGTGGATACTGGCATAATATTCAATAGTGGCGATAAAATTTAAAAAAACTGCCGCTAGATAACTGTGACATTATTGGGTACTCTGCTAGACAAGAAAAAATTAGGATTGGAAGAATAATCAATGGAAAGTTTAACCTTACAGCCGATTGCAAAAGTAAATGGTGAAGTCAATCTCCCGGGCTCTAAAAGTGTTTCAAACCGCGCACTGTTATTAGCCGCTTTAGCACAGGGAACAACACGTTTAACCAATTTGTTAGACAGTGATGATATTCGTCATATGCTGAATGGATTACAGCAACTTGGTGTAAATTATCGTTTGTCGGCAGATAAGACCGAATGTGAAGTTGACGGTTTAGGTCATACTTTTACCGCGATGCAGCCGCTTGAATTATATTTAGGTAATGCCGGAACAGCGATGCGCCCATTGGCTGCCGCACTGTGTTTAGGTGCGGGAGAATATACGCTGACGGGTGAGCCAAGAATGAAAGAACGTCCGATTGGTCATCTTGTTGATGCATTACGCAGTGCTGGCGCTAGTGTTGAATATTTAGAAAATGACCATTATCCACCACTGAAAATTGTAGGCACTGGGTTATCTGGTGGTGAAGTTGAAATTGATGGTTCTATCTCAAGTCAATTTCTCACGGCATTTTTGATGGCAGCGCCTTTGGCTCAGGCAGATACCGTGATTAATATTAAAGGTGATTTGGTTTCAAAGCCTTACATTGATATTACATTGCATATTATGGCGCAGTTTGGTGTTCTAGTTGAGAATCGTGATTACCAACAATTTGTGGTGAAAGGGGCTCAACAATATCAATCACCAGGTGAGTTTTTGGTTGAAGGTGATGCATCATCGGCATCTTATTTTTTAGCGGCAGCTGCGATTAAAGGTGGCGCGGTAAAAGTAACCGGTATTGGTAAAAACAGTATTCAAGGTGACATTCAATTTGCAGATGCACTTGCCAAAATGGGGGCGAATATTGAATGGGGTGATGATTATGTCATTGCGCGTTGTGGTGAATTAAAAGCAATTGATATGGATTTTAATCATATTCCTGATGCTGCAATGACTATTGCAACCACAGCCTTGTTTGCTAAAGGAACAACGTCAATTCGCAATGTGTATAATTGGCGTGTAAAAGAGACCGACCGTCTTGCTGCTATGGCAACAGAATTACGTAAAGTGGGTGCAGAAGTGGAAGAGGGCGAGGATTACATTGTGATCACTCCGCCAGCACAATTAAAACATGCTGAAATTGATACTTATGATGATCATCGCATGGCAATGTGTTTTTCGCTGGTGGCATTAAGTGATACAGCTGTCACTATTAATGACCCTAAATGTACCTCAAAAACATTCCCTGATTACTTCACTAGACTTCAAGGTTTAAGTGTGTAGCGTTGAATGATTAATTATTGATTTCTAAGTTTACATCTATAGTTGCCTTATAGGATTACTCAGAGTTTTTAATTAGTGTAAAAAGGTATGATAGAAAAGGGAATAACTCTATAAATCTTAGATTTTTTTCCGTATAATGTGCCACCGTTTGATGGCTAACCTTAATTAAGGTTAAGTTGCTGCTATTACGGACACCTATTCGGAGAAAACTTATGTCTACTCATGCTCCAGTCATTACTGTTGATGGGCCTAGTGGTGCAGGTAAAGGCACACTATGTATGCTGTTAGCAGAAAAGCTTGGCTGGAATCTGCTTGATTCCGGTGCTATTTACCGTGTTCTTGCACTTGCAGCACTTCATCATGGCGTAGATACTGAATCTGAAGATGCTTTAGTCCCTCTCGCTGCACATCTTGATGTTCAGTTTGTTGCTGAAGGTGAATTGGTTCGAGTTATTCTTGAAGGTGAAGATGTTTCTGATACACTTCGTACTGAAAAAGTAGGCAATGCAGCATCAAAAGTTGCAGCATTACCACGCGTGCGTGAAGCATTATTACGCCGTCAGCGTGCATTTAATGAGCAACCGGGTTTGGTTGCCGACGGGCGTGATATGGGTACAGTTGTATTCACATCCGCGGAAGTGAAGATCTTCTTAGATGCCAGTGCTGAAGAACGTGCAACTCGTCGTATGAATCAGTTGCAAAAAAAAGGCTTAGATGTTAGTTTTAGCAGCCTTTTAAGCGAAATTCAGGAGCGAGACTACCGCGATCGCAATCGTGCTGTAGCGCCTTTACGCCCTGCTGATGACGCTTTAGTGCTTGACTCAACTGAGATGTCAATTGAACAAGTGCTTGAAAAAGTCTTGGCATATGTTGATGTTAAGCTAAAATAAACGAATCCATATTTAGTCGCGTAAGCGGCTAAATAACGTCGGTGTCACGGATGATAACTGACTTTATTATCAACCCCATGCGGTAGGATACCCATGGTTGTTTATCATATTGAAGATTAATTAAATGACTGAATCTTTTGCTCAACTCTTTGAAGAGTCGCTAAACCAAGTTGAAACTCGCCCAGGTGCAATCGTTAAAGGTACTGTAATCGCTATCGAAAACGGTTACGTACTAGTTGACGCTGGTCTAAAATCTGAGTCATCTATTCCTGCTGAAGAATTCAAGAACGCTGCTGGCGAACTAGAAATCGAAGTTGGCGCTCAGGTTGACGTTGCTCTTGACGCGATCGAAGATGGTTTTGGTGAAACTAAGCTTTCTCGTGAGAAAGCTAAGCGTCACGAAGCTTGGATCCAGCTTGAAAAAGCTTATGAAGATGCTGAAACAGTTGTTGGTATCATCAACGGTAAAGTTAAGGGCGGCTTCACAGTTGAACTTAACGGCATCCGTGCGTTCCTACCAGGTTCTCTAGTAGACGTACGTCCAGTTCGTGACACTGCTCACCTAGAAAACAAAGAACTTGAGTTCAAAGTAATTAAGCTTGACCAGAAGCGCAACAACGTTGTTGTTTCACGTCGTGCTGTTATCGAGTCTGAGAACAGTGTTGAGCGTGATGAGCTACTTGCTTCTCTACAAGAAGGCATGGAAGTTAAAGGTATCGTTAAGAACCTTACTGACTACGGCGCATTCGTTGATCTTGGCGGTGTTGACGGTCTTCTACACATCACTGACATGGCTTGGAAGCGTGTTAAGCACCCTTCTGAAATCGTTAATGTTGGCGATGAAATCAACGTTAAAGTTCTTAAGTTCGACCGTGAGCGTACTCGCGTATCACTAGGTCTTAAGCAACTTGGCGAAGATCCATGGGTTGCAATCGCTAAGCGTTACCCAGAAAGCACTAAGCTTACTGGTCGCGTAACTAACCTTACTGACTACGGCTGCTTCGTTGAAATCGAAGAAGGCGTTGAAGGTCTTGTTCACGTTTCTGAAATGGATTGGACTAACAAAAACATCCACCCATCTAAAGTTGTTAACGTGGGCGACGAAGTTGAAGTTATGGTTCTTGATATCGACGAAGAACGTCGTCGTATCTCTCTAGGTCTTAAGCAGTGTAAAGCTAACCCATGGCAGTCATTTGCAGAAATGCAAGCTAAGGGCGACAAAGTAACTGGTAAGATCAAGTCAATCACTGATTTCGGTATCTTCATCGGTCTTGAAGGCGGCATCGACGGTCTAGTTCACCTATCTGACATTTCTTGGAATGTTTCTGGTGAAGACGCAGTTCGTGACTTCAAGAAAGGCGACGAAATTTCTGCAGTAGTTCTTGCAGTTGACGCAGAGCGTGAGCGTATCTCTCTAGGCGTTAAGCAAATCGAAGAAGACCCATTCAACAGCTTCGTAGCTGACACTAAGAAAGGTGCTCTAGTAACTGGTAAAGTTATTGCTGTTGACGCTAAAGGCGCAACTGTTGAGCTAGCTGAAGGTGTTGAAGGTTACCTACGCGCTTCTGAAGCATCTGTAGACCGTGTTGAAGACGCAACTCTAATTCTTGCAGTTGGCGATGCTATTGAATCTAAGTTCACTGGCGTTGACCGTAAGAACCGCGTAATCAACCTTTCTGTACGTGCTAAAGACGTTGCTGAAGAGCAAGAAGCAATGGCTACACTAAACAAAGCAGACGATGCTGCGTTTGGTAACGCTATGGCTGACGCTTTCAAAGCTGCTAAAGGCGAATAATTGAGCGTTGAGGGAAATCGCTTTAGCTTTTTCCCTCTAAACGGCTATACTATTGAGAAACTTACTAAAACGGAGTGTTTATGACAAAGTCTGAATTAATTGAAAGACTGTGTAGTCAACAAACACATCTTTCTGCCAAACAGGTAGAAGATGCAATCAAGGATATTCTTGAACATATGGCGAACACACTTGCAGAAGGTGATCGCATTGAGATCCGTGGCTTTGGTAGCTTCTCTTTGCATTACCGTGCTCCTCGCGTTGGTCGTAATCCAAAGACAGGTGATAAAGTTGAGTTGGACGGCAAGTACGTTCCTCACTTCAAGCCAGGAAAAGAATTACGTGACCGTGTTAATGCATCGATAGCTGCTTAACCGCGAATAGAACAAAAAAACGGCATACACTCTGTATGCCGTTTTTTTATGTCTATAGATCATGGTTTGATCGGTAAAATTACTGCATAATCAGTAATTATAATTTAGATTTAGTGAGAGGATTCACGATGAAGATTTTAGGAATTATTGTTCTAGTAGCTGCCTTTTTGATCACTCTGGCTCTTGGTGCGCAAAATCAAATAATGGTTAATTTTGATTATTTAGTTGCTCAGGGTGAATTTCAGCTTTCTACGTTATTAGGAACAGCATTTGGTGCTGGCTTTGTTATTGGTTGGGTAATTTGTGGTACTTTATACCTAAAAGCACGATTTGCTAAAAATCGTTTAACGAAGAAAGTAGCGAAGCAGCAGCAAGAACTTGACCAGCTTCGTGCTCAGCCTATTAAGGAATAAGAATTAATGCTTGAATTGTTGTTCCTACTTTTACCTATTGCTGCCGCTTATGGTTGGTACATGGGTAACAGGAGCGCAAGTAACCAAAAGCAAGAAAAGTCTGACCACTTATCTCGCCAGTATGTAACAGGTCTTAATATGCTGTTATCAGATCAGTCTGATAAAGCAGTAGACCTGTTCATTGAATTGCTTCAGGTTGACAGTGAAACTATTGATACTCATCTTGCTTTAGGAAATCTATTCCGTAGCAGAGGAGAGGTTGATCGCGCCATTCGTATTCACCAGAATTTGATAGCAAGGCCGAATTTATCGATTGAGCAACGTAACTTATCATTACAGCAGTTAGCTAAAGATTATATGGTCGCTGGTTTTTTTGATCGCGCTGAACGTATTTTTGAACAGTTGTTGGATGAACCAGACTATCGTAAGCCAGCCTTACAACAATTATTAGCTATTTACCAACAAACCCGTGAGTGGGAAAAAGCCATTGAAATGGCCACTCAGTTGGTGAAATTAGGCAAGATCAAATTAAAGCATGATATTGCCCATTACTGGTGTGAACTTGCGATGCTTGAGCTCAGTGCTCAAAATCAAGATAAAGCCATTCAGCTATTAAAAAAAGCACTATCAGTAGATAAACATTGTGTACGCGCATCCATTGTTGTTGCCAAAATTCAGGTTAAACAACAAGAATATAAGCAAGCGGCAAAAACATTAGAACGGATCTCAGAGCAAGATATTGAGTTTGTTGGTGAAGCTTTGCCTCTGTTACTTGAGTGCTATGAGGCGATGAATAATCAAACCGCATGGCTTAAGTATTTACAGCATTGTGTTGATCAAAAAGCAGGGGCGAGTGCAGAACTCATGCTCGCTGATGAAATAGCAAAACACGATGGTGCTGTAACGGCGCAATCTTTTATGACACGCCAACTTCAAAAAAATCCAACTATGAAAGGCTTTTATCAGTTGATGGAATACCATCTTGATGAAGCTGAAGAAGGTCGTGCAAAAGAAAGTTTAACCAGCTTACGTCACTTAGTTGGTGAGCAGCTTAAAGTAAAACCTCGTTACCGTTGTCGTCAATGCGGGTTTGCAACGCATGCTTTGTATTGGCAATGTCCTTCTTGTAAAAGCTGGGGACAAATAAAGCCAATTCGAGGACTTGATGGTGAATAATTGCCACCGTTTGTTTATATCATATTAAAACCAGTGCAGTAATGTACTGGTTTTTTTGTAGTTGTAGCTATCAAATTTAATCAATTGATGTAAAATCCTGCCGGCGGTGGGATAACCGCTCAGTGGATATATTTAGAGATAATAGGAGCCTCAATGCTAGACGCTAAAGTAACAGACCCTAAAGTAATCGTTGCCCTTGACTATGATAATCATAATGAGGCACTCGCTTTTGTCGATCGTATTGAGCCGGGAAGTTGTCGCTTAAAAGTCGGCAAAGAAATGTTTACTTTTTTTGGCCCTGATTTCGTGCGTCAATTGCATGATCGGGGCCATTCTGTATTTCTGGATTTAAAATTTCATGATATTCCAAACACCTGTTCAAAAGCTGTAAGAGCTGCTGCTGAATTAGGTGTATGGATGGTAAATGTGCATGCGAGTGGTGGTGAACGCATGATGACGGCATCACGTGAAATCCTTGAGCCGTATGGTAAAGATCGTCCATTGTTAATTGGTGTTACAGTGTTAACCAGCATGGAAGCCAGTGATTTAGCGGGTATTGGCATTGCATGTCAGCCACAACAACAAGTATTAAACTTAGCGACATTGACTAAAAATAGTGGTCTTGACGGTGTTGTTTGTTCTGCACAAGAAGCGAGTTTATTAAAAGCTCAACTTGGGCAACAATTTAAGTTAGTAACACCTGGCATTCGTCCTGTAGGAAGTGAAGCGGGTGATCAGCGTCGTGTGATGACGCCAGTTGAAGCTGTCGCTGCTGGATCTGATTATTTAGTGATTGGTCGTCCTATTACTCAGGCAAGCGATCCTGCAGCAGTATTAGCCGCAATCAATAAAACATTGGTATAAATTTAATGTATTAAGCAAACGATAACGCCAGTATTTTTCACCTTAATAACGTGATAATACTGGCGTTATTTTTATAACTAATAACTAATTTTAGGGGTGCTATTAAGTATTCGAGTACTTTTTTCTCGGGTTGGTGAGCTAAAGTGACTATCAAGGAGTTTTTGGGTTAATGAATGCTTCGGATTATCAAACACGTTAGCGGTTCGTCCTTTTTCAACCACTTCACCATCTTGCATAACCATGACCTTGTCACTGAAATGTTTCACCACTCCCATATGCTGCGATACATAAACATAAGACAAACCCATCTCTTCTTGTAATTCAAGTAGCAGATTTATCATCTGTGAACGCATTGACATGTCTAAACCATTTAATGCTTCATCGGCGACAATAATACAAGGTTGTAATATCAATGCACGAGCGAGAGATACACGTTGTTTTTGTCCTGTCGCGAGCATTTGAGGGTAAAAATAAGCATGCTCTGGCAGTAAACCAACCCGTTTTAAGGTATCCATAATACGTCGCTCACGTGCTTGTGGGGTCATATTCGTATTTCGTTTTAATGGGCCTTCAAGAATACGTCCAATTTGAATGCGCGGATTTAGCGCAGTATTTGGATCTTGGAAAATCATTCGAATCAGTTTACAGCGGGTTTGATAATCATGGTGATGAAGTAGCTCACCATTAACGCGTACAATGCCTTCTGTGGGCGTGATCACGCCAGCAAGCATTTTAGCTAATGTTGATTTACCTGAGCCATTCTCACCTAATAGTGCGATTGTTTCGCCGGCATTGAGCTGAAATGAAACTGGTTTTACCGCTTCAATAGTGCGGCGACGGAATAAGCCAGAACGATAATGGTAATCTTTCTTTAGATTTACAACTTCAAGTAATGAGCTCATTTGTTGTCATCCTTCATATTTAGCGGGAAATGACAGCTAAATTTATGACCTTTAATTTTCTGACGCTGTGGCACTTCAACACATTTTCGTTGTGCGTAAGGACAGCGCGGCCCTAAACGACAGCCTATTGGTAAATGCTGCAGTGGAGGAATAGAACCGGGTAATGTTTCTAACTTACACTTATGGCTAATGCCAAGTGAAAAGTCAGGCATTGCGCGCATCAGTGCCGCAGTATAAGGGTGATGTGGTAATTCAAGCAGTTGTTTTGATGTGCCTGATTCTACCGATTGGCCACAATACATTACGGTTATTCTATCTGCCCATTGGGTCACAGTCGTGAGATCATGACTAACAAGTAGAATTGTGGTGTTACCTAATTGGTTCATACGGCTGAGTAAACGGAAGATTTGTGCTTGAGTGATAGGATCAAGATCGTTGGTTGGTTCATCTGCAATTAACAGTCGAGGACGGTTCGCAATCGCCATTGCGATCATCACTTTTTGACACTCGCCATCGGTTAGCTCATAAGGATAGCTACGCATAATCCGTTTATGTTCTTTAATACCGACTTTATGCAGTAGTGCGATCGCTTGTTTTTGGCGCCAATGAAAACGCTGCCAAATACGGCCGTTAAATGATGATGACGGGATAGCTTCTTCTAATTGTTCACCAATACGCTCTGAGGGATCAAGGCAAGTTGAAGGCTCTTGAAAAATCATTGCAATTTCACGGCTTACAATTTTACGTCGCTGACGAGGGGACAAGGCGAGTAAATCCACATCACCTAGGCGCATGCGGTCAGCGTTAACCCGCCAGTTATCTTTACATACACCAGCGATAGCCTTAGCAACTAAACTTTTTCCTGAGCCTGATTCTCCCACTAAACCACGAATTTCACTTTCGTTAATGGTTAGGCTCATGCGATCAACTGCTTTTACCATCCCTTGTGGCGTGTCAATCTCTATAGTGAGGTTACGTATATCGAGTAATGGCATGTTAATCAATTCCTGCGTTAAGTGCTTGGCGCATACCATCACCGACTAAGTTAACAACTAAGACGCTAAACATAATTGCAAGTCCAGGTAGAGTAACTGTCCATGGCGCAAGGTAAATAAGATCGATTGAATCACCAAGCATCGCTCCCCATTCTGGCTGTGGCGCTTGTGCACCTAAACCAAGGAAACCCAGTGCTGCAATATCCATAATCGCGACAGAAATAGCCCGTGTCATTTCAGTGGTTATAGTGGTTAGAATGTTTGGTAGTATCGAGTTATAAAGCAAATAAAAGTTATTTGCACCATCAAGGCGCGCTGCAATAATGTAATCTTTTGCAACTTCAATGTGCACAGCGGTATACACAGCACGAATGAAGCGTGGAATTAATGCGAGCCAAATAGCGAGTAATATGTGAGTTTCACCCGGCCCCATATATGCGACAACAATGATAGCCAGTAATAGTGATGGAATAGATAAAACTGTGTCTAAAATATGGTTAAGAAAACTTGATTTAAGACCATTACTCATGCCAGCTAAAATACCAATTAGCAGTCCAATGATGCTAGATGCAATCGCAACTAATAAAGCATAACCAAAGGTTAATTGGCTACCGATTAACAGTCGTGACAGAATATCTCGCCCCAGATCGTCAGTACCAAAAAAGAATGAGACATGACCAGAGTTGTCCCATGATGGCGGCATCAATAATTCACCCACTTGCTCTATCGCAGAATAGGGTGCTAACCAACGCGCATTAATGGTAATTAATAGCAGTGCTAATAAACACCATAAGCCAAACATAGCTAATGAATTGGCGCGAAAGTTTTGCCATGAACGCTCCCATTGTGTCGGGATGGTGGCTTCTTGGTAAACACTATTTGATGGCATACCATTCCTTCCTGACTAATGGATTAATAATGGCACCAACAAGATCAGAGAGAATGTTGGCTAATAAAATAAACCCACCCACAGTAATCACACCTGCTTGAATGGCAACATAGTTTTGAGCGGCAATGGCATTGAGTAACCAACGGCCAATGCCAGGCCAGTTGAAAATAGATTCAGTTAACATTGCAAAAGTCATCATGGCGGCAAACTGCATACCTAATTTAGGAATAATGGGCGGTAACGCATTTTTCATTCCGTGACGGCGTACAATCTCAAAGGTTGATAAACCTTTCGTTTGTGCGACTTTAATGTAGTTTTTAGTCATTACTTCGGCAATTGAGGCTCGTGTTAAACGAATAACTTCAGTGGTTGGTGCCATTGCCAGCACAATAGTTGGTAAGACTAAATGTTTAATGGCATCAAAAAATGCTTCCATACGGTAAGGCTTATCGGAGAGCAAAATATCAATTAATGCAAAACCAGTTATATGATTAAATTGGTATAACAAGCTATAGCGTCCAGAAACAGGTAACCATCCAAGGTGCAATGAAAATAATAGGATAAGTAACATGGCTAACCAGAATAATGGAATCGAATAGCCCAGTAATGTGATCGAAGTGATGATGGTATCAATTGGGTAGCCACGACGGACACCGGCAATGGTACCTAAAGGAATACCAATCACTAAAGACAGCATAAATGCAAAAAAGCACAACTCTAATGTGGCTGGAAAAACTTTGAGTATTTCTGTACTCATAGGAATACCTGCAGGGCTAATACCTAAGTTACCAGAGATTAAGTTTTGTAAGTAAATGAACCAGCCTTGCCAAAAGGGTTCATATGCCCATTGCAATTGAGTATCAAGTCTTAAAATGCTAAAACTCACCATCGTCAGAATGAGTAGAGTAATAACAAACAGATTTAAGCGACGCATAGTGTAAATAAACATACTTTACTCAGTCCGATAGACACTAGAAAATGAGCGTGAGCCAAAAGGACTCATTTGCAGCCCACCGAGTGTTTTGTTATGCGCTTGGAAATGCACACCATGAGCAAGAGGAATGATAGGCACTTGCTGATCAAGAATATCTTGTGCATGTTGATAATAGGTAACTCGCTGTTGAGTTTTATTGGTACGTAATGCTAATTCAATTAAATTATCAAATTGAACATCACACCAATTAGCAACATTGAGTCCTGCATGTTTAGCATTACATGACAATAATGGCCGTAAAAAGTTATCAGGATCGCCGTTATCTGCAATCCAACCCGCCAGCATCATATCGTATTTATTCATATCATTCACACCCAGACGACCAACGTTATCTTGATGATAAATAATCACATTAATCCCAATGGCTTTGAGGTTAGCTTGAATAAGCTCGGCTGTTTTTTGTGGGCTAGGGTTATAAGGTCGTGATTCTAAAGGCACCCACATTGTTAGCACCTGCGCATTGTCATAGCCAGCTTGTTTGAGTAAGGCCTTCGCTTTTTTAGGGTTATAGTTAATGGCTTTACTATTATTATTGTAGGCCCATGATGTTGGTGGTAATAAGCTTTTTGCTTTAGTGGCTGTACCGTAATAGACTGAATTTAATAATGTATTTCTATTAATGGCATAACTAATCGCTTCACGAACTTTAAGGTTGTTTAAGGGTTTTAGATCAGTATTTAATGCTAGGAATGATACGTTCATGCCTGTTTGAGCCAATAGCTCATAATTGTCATTATCAGTAATAACGGGTAGCTGACTTGCAACGGGAGAGGCTAAAACATCACATTCAGCACTTAATAATTTGGTTAGATTGCCCATCCCACGTGATGAAATATCAAACACCACTTGTTCCATCGGCGCAGCGCCTTGCCAGTAATGAGTATGGTGCTTTAATCGAATCAGATCATTTGGAATAAACTGATCCACATAAAAAGGTCCAGTGCCAATAGGGCGACTGTCTAATTTACCTATTTGGCCTGATTTTAATAATTGTTTGCCATACTCTGCAG
This sequence comes from Photobacterium piscicola, assembly GCF_046058925.1. Classification (NCBI taxonomy): domain Bacteria; kingdom Pseudomonadati; phylum Pseudomonadota; class Gammaproteobacteria; order Vibrionales; family Vibrionaceae; genus Photobacterium; species Photobacterium piscicola. Next base: position 2,291,446 of record NZ_CP175534.1, on the reverse strand, counting down.
AATAAATAACCGCATAGCTGGTGGCTAAATTAGATAAAAATGAGTTATCAGGGCGTCTTAAAGTAAATTGAACCGTATGAGGATTAAGGGCTTTAATCGCTTCGATATCATTGGCAAACCCAAGACTTTCAAACCATGGATAGCGTCCGCCTGAAATATGATGAAAAGGGTTATCAGGGTTAATCACGCGATCAAAGCTAAATACGACATCATTCGCATTCATGGTGCGTGTTGGAGTAAACCATGAGGTTGTTTGAAACTGTACTCCCTGGCGCAGAGTAAAGGTATATACTAGACCATCGTCACTGATGGTCCAGCTTTTCGCCAAATCAGGTAACGGTTTGTGGCTAACAGGATCAAGTAATAGCAGACGGTCAAAAATTTGTGCCGAAAGGGTTTCTGCTGTTAGTCCACCGTCTGTTAACTGGGGATTAAGTGTTGTGGGTGTATCTTGACCACAATAGACAAAACCATGACGTTGAGTTGTAGATTCTTTTGTTGGTTGTTTACAGCCATTGAGAGCTAATAAAACCAAACCAACAATAAAAAGACGATAGTAAGCGCTCATATTTAATAGGCGTTATTTGAAATTAAGTTTTTAAATTTAACATTTTCCATGTCGGTCACCAAGTTATCCTGCTAGTTTTGAATTAAATTAGCAAAAAAGCGTCAATTATGTTGAATTTTATGTGTAATTTGGTTGATTAATCACCATTAACATTGAGGTCATATTTGCGTATTAATCCTCTTAGTTGATGGTAGCTAAGCCCTAATAACTCGGCTGCTTTTGTTTGATTAAATTTAGCTAAGACTAAAGATTGTTCAATCCACGTAATTTCTTGCTGTTGTAGCTGTTGGCGTAAATCAATCGGAAAGGTCACGGTTGATGCTGTTTGATTTGGCAGTGGTGTGGCCGTTGGTTGTTCGATGGTTGGTGCAGGAGCATCCCATGAAGTACTAAAAGGATCAATAACAATAGTATCAATAACTTCATCTTCCAGCGCGTGACGAAATACGGAACGTTCAACGACATTCTTTAACTCACGAATGTTACCAGGCCATGGGTAGTCTAATAATTGTTGCTGGGCTTGAGAGCTAAAACCTGCAAAATAACTGAAGTTCATCTCACGACACATACGAACTGCATAATGTTCAGCCAGCGGTAGAATATCATCAATGCGTGCTCTTAGTGGTGGAAGGTGGATCACTTCAAAGGCTAATCTATCTAATAAATCGGCTCTAAATTTACCTTCAGCTGCGAGTTGTGGCAGGTTTTGATTGGTAGCACAAATCAATCTAACATTGGCTTGGCAGCTTTTATTACCCCCAACTCGTTCATATTCACCATATTCAATTACACGTAAAAGCTTTTCTTGTACGCCCATTGGTGCGGTTGCGAGTTCATCTAAAAAAAGTGTGCCATTTTCTGCGCGTTCAAATCGCCCCTGATGTCGACCTTTCGCGCCTGTAAATGCGCCCGCTTCATGACCAAACAGTTCTGAATCAATCACGCCTTCTGCTAATGCGGCACAATTTAAGCTAATCAGTGGTTGTTCCCATCGAGTTGATAAATAGTGAATTCTTTGTGCAATCAGTTCTTTACCAGTGCCTCGTTCACCTAAAATTAGTATTGGGCGATTAAGTGTTGCTAACCGTGATGCGTGATCAAGTACGGCTAAAAAGGCGTCTGATTCACCGATTAATGTTTCGGTCTTTCTCATTGGTCAATCTCACTAATAATTAGTTATATTCACTATATCATTGTTTGCTGAAAGATGAGGATATTTATTATTTATTATAAAAACAATAACTTAAAAATTGGCACGCAAATTGATATGTATATAAAAGAATGACACCTCACATAACAATATACTGTGAGTTTAATGACAGAAACCGTTAATTGAGTGAACTTCAATACGGTTGACCAAGGAGTTTTATTATGGGTATTTTTTCTCGTTTTGCTGATATTGTAAATGCTAACGTTAATTCATTATTAGATAAGACAGAGGATCCACAAAAGTTAATTCGTCTTATTATTCAAGAAATGGAAGATACATTGGTTGAAGTGCGTACTTCATCAGCACGTGCATTAGCTGACAAAAAAGAACTGCGTCGCCGTATTACTGCTATTGAAGCACAGTCAACAGATTGGCAACAAAAAGCCAGTTTAGCGATTCAAAAAGGGCGTGAAGATCTTGCTCGTGCTGCATTAATTGAAAAACAAAAATTGGTTGACGTTGCGTTAACGCTAAATGAAGAATATAAATTAGTTGATGAAACGATTGAGAAACTATCGTTAGAAGTAGCTGAACTTGAGCGTAAATTACAAGAAACGCGTGCTCGTCAACAAGCATTAGTGACCCGCCATAAAGCGGCTGGTACTCGTCGAGACGTACGTCGTCAGCTTGATACCAGTAAAGTGGATGAAGCTATGTCGAAGTTTGAACAATATGAGCGTCGAATTGATGAAATGGAAGCAGAAGCGGATAGCTATAGTTTTGGACGCGGAAAAAGCTTAGAGTCAGAATTTGCTGATCTTCAAGCACAAGATGATATTGAAAAAGAGCTTGAACGTCTAAAAGTAAGCATGAACGAAAAACAACAATAAATAATTGTAGGTATTGCCTTTTCAATAAGAGCAAAAGAAGAATAGTGCTATTACCTTTGCGTGAAAGGAGAACAACAAATGTCGATGGGTTTTATTAGTGTTCCGTTAGTGGTGTTTATGATCGTTGTGGCGCCACTGTGGTTGATTCTTCATTACCGCAGTAAGCGTAAATCAGGTGAGGGATTATCTGGTGAGGATCATCAAAAGTTAGAAACCTTAGTGGCACGCGCAGAGGTGATGCAAGAGCGGATTGTTACGCTTGAGCGAATTCTAGATGCTGAAGCGCCACAATGGAGGCAAAAGTAATGCGTAAAACATTATACCGTGATCCTAAAAATGGTAAGTTGGGTGGTGTTTGTGCAGGTTTGGCTGAATATTTTGGTGTTGAAATTTGGCTGATGCGGATTTTGGCTGTGACAGCTTTTTTATTGGGTGTCGGTTTTTTCGCAACGGTTGCTTATATTGCCGCTTGGTTAATTTTAGATAAGATGCCTTTGCAGCGTAAAGAACAACAACATCAATATACTGAACATAACGTCAAACAAAAACCGTGGCAAAGTGGGCAGTCACCCCAGCAGATATTGCATAACGTTGAAACTGAACTTGAGCGTAGTGAAGTCCAAATTCAAAAAATGGAAGCTTATGTGACATCATCAGCCTTTAAAGTTGATCGTGAATTTAATAAACTTTAGTGTCAAACACTAAAGTACTTGATGTTACTTGCCGGAATTTAAGTAAAGAACATCAATATAAACAGGTACTGATGGTTCAGGCCTGCTTTTTTTATGGGTGTTTATTAAACCATATATGTTAATTAGGAACCGTAATGAATCGAATTAGCAATGAAGTGAATAAATGGGTTAATCGCAGCCTTGATCGCCATGTGCGTCTTGCGGTAACGGGTTTATCACGCGCAGGAAAAACGGCCTTTATTACCTCACTGATTAATCAGCTATTGCACGTAAGTACCAATCCTCGCTTGCCGATGTTTTCTGCGGTAAGAGAAGGTTATTTATTGGGCTCAAAACGTGTTCCACAGTTAGACATGCATGTGCCTAAATTTGGCTATGATGATGGGATCAACGCTTTATTATCATCGCCACCGTCATGGCCGCAACCAACCAGTGATGTTAGCCAGACACGATTAGCATTGCGCTTTAAGCCGCAAAAAGGGGCATTAAAATTATTTCAAGATACGGCAACTCTGTACCTCGATATTATTGATTACCCAGGTGAATGGCTATTAGATTTACCGTTACTTGAGCTTGATTTTATTAGCTGGTCTAAGCAACAAGCACAAGTATTAAAAGGACAGCGTTTAGCATTAGCACAATCATGGTTAGCAATGGGGGAGCAATTTGATCCGTTTGCTCCTGCTGATGAAGCGTTAATTGAAACTATCGCGGCGTCATTTACAGATTATTTGCATCAATGCAAGGCTGAAGGTGGGTTACATTGGGTTCAACCGGGGCGATTTGTATTGCCAGGGGAATTAGCGGGCGCCCCAGTATTGCAGTTCTTCCCGATGATATGGACCAATAAGTACACCGAGCAACAACTTGCTACTGCCACTGATGATAGCAATTTTGGCATGCTAAAAAAACGTTATAAGTATTATCAACAACATGTTGTAAAAGCTTTTTATAATGATCATTTCTCAAAGTTTGATCGACAAATTGTACTCGTTGATTGCTTACAACCACTAAATGCTGGGCATGAGTCGTTTAACGATATGCGCCAAGCGTTAGATCAATTAATGCAAAGTTTTAAATATGGGCGTAGTTCAATGTTACGTCGATTGTTTGCTCCACGGATTGATAAGGTGCTATTTGCCGCAACAAAAGCGGATCATATTACACCAGAGCAACACCCAAACTTAGTGGGATTATTACAGCAGTTAGTTAATGAAGCATGGCAGACCGCCTCGTTTGAAGGTATTACCATGGATTGTGTTAGCTTAGCATCGATTCAAGCCAGTGAACCTGGGTTTGTTAACTATCAAGGCAAACAAGTGCCAGCATTACGTGGAACGGATATTGATGGTAATGCACAAACATTCTTTCCTGGTGATGTGCCGCGACGATTACCTAATCAAGATTTTTGGAATAGGAATGGATTTGATTTTATTAATTTACGTCCATTACCTCAGCAAGTAGATGAACCTTTACCACATATTCGAATGGATAAAGCATTGGAATATCTTTTGGGAGATAAATTGCAATGACAGAGCCATTAAAAGCAAAAATAGTGTTTGATGAATCACAACAGCCATTAAGTGATCAGCAACCGGATTTAACGGTAAAGATGAACTTTGAACAGCAAAGCGAGTTTTTACCCGATACCGTTGAAAGTGCTGAAGTTGAAAGTGAACAAACACTTGGTCAAATTTTAGCAGCTAAACCTAAGCGCCGTTACCGTTGGTTTAAGGGGTTATTAGTTGCTGGTGCTGCGATGGTGGGCTGGCAAACAGTAGACCATGTCGTAACAGCTTATCAAACCAGTAATTGGTTATCATTAGGATGGAGTGCCATTGTTGCCGGTATTGCTGTTGCAGGTATCGGTGCGTTAGGGCGTGAGTTAATTAATTTACGTCGTTTAAAACAGCGTCAGACAGAACGTGATCAAGCCCATCAATTATTAACCGCTGATGGCATTGGTTCGGGTAAAGCTTTTTGTGTGAAATTAGCTAAATTGAGTCAAATTTCAACGGATAATCATGGCTATGATCGTTGGTTACACGCACTAGCGGCAACCCATAATGATCGGGAAGTGTTGGCACTTTATGATCAAATGGTAGTGAGTCAACAAGATAAATTAGCCCGACAACTGGTTGCAAAATACTCCAGTGAAGCGGCATTAATGGTAGCGTTGAGCCCGCTAGCAGCAGCTGATATGTTGCTCGTTGCTTGGCGTAACTTTCGTCTAATTGAGCAGATATCTGCTGTTTATGGTATTGAACTTAGTTATTGGTCACGGATTAAATTAGTAAAGTTAGTGCTCGCCAATATGGCATTTGCTGGTGCATCTGAAGTCGTGGCTGATTTAGGGATGGATATGCTTTCAATGGATCTTGCTGGACGGATGTCAACACGAGTAGCACAAGGGGTTGGTGTTGGTTTACTTACTGGTCGATTAGGCCTTAAAGCGATTAACCTTATGCGTCCATTACCGTGGATGGAAGGAGAACAACCAAGGTTAAGCGAAATTCGTCGAGATTTGTTAAGTCAACTAGGCAAACAAGATAAAAGTTAATCAAGCATTAGCACTTAAAAAAGAGAACTTCGGTTCTCTTTTTTATTACCGAAATATCTCTTTTTATATTTAATCAGTACAGATGCGATCTCGTAGCTTGACTCATTAATAGGTTCGTCGCACACTGACATAACTGTCAGGAATAGTTGACAGTATGCACTAACAAATTGTTTTCATTATGTGGATTAAGACGCTCAATTATAAACCTTAACACTATGATTATTATTACTATTGTTAAAGATTATCCTCGATGGATAACTGTAATGAATTACGCACAAAAAACGAATAACAAGAAGGTGTAAACAATGAGATTACAGGTCTTTTGCGAAGATAGAGTCGGCATGACTCGTGAACTGTTAGATATTTTAACCAGTCAAGATATTGATCTTCGTGGGATTGAAATTGATCGTATCGGTATTATTTATTTAAATTGTCCTGAAGTTGAATTTGAACAATTTAGCCAATTAATGTCGCAGATCCGTCAGCTTGATGGCGTTACCGATGTACGTAAAATTCAGTTTATGCCCAGTGAGCGTGAACACACTGAATTATCTGCTTTATTACAGACATTACCCGATCCCTTCTTTACTATTAATCTAAACGGTAAAGTTGATTTTGCCAATCAGGCAGCCGAGCAATTAATGGGTCATCGTAGTGATGATCTCTTTAATGAAAATATTCATACTTTATTAGGGTTTAATTTTTCCCGTTGGTTAGATAGAAATCAAGCTCAGAAACATAGCGAGATTGTGGTTATTGCTGGGTTAGATTATCAAATGGATATTATGCCCGTCTGTGTTAATGATGATACCTCTGAACCTGTACTCGTTAGTGTGTTGATTTTATTAAGATCGCTTTCTGAAGCTAAAATGCCTGTAGTGATGCGAAGCATTAATGGTGACAGTGGTTTTGAGCATTTAATCGGGCAGTCATCACGATTTAAACACTTATTGGGTCAAGCAAAGAAATTGGCGTTATTAGATGCACCTTTACTGATTCAAGGTGAAACCGGTACAGGCAAAGAAATGTTGGCGCGTGCTTGCCATCAACGCTCGGTGCATCGTGATAAACCATTTTTAGTCGTTAACTGTATTTCTATGCCAGATAATGCGGCAGAAACAGAGTTATTTGGTTGTATTGAAAGTGCTAATGAACCGGCAAAGAAAGGGATTTTTGAACAAGCGGCTGGGGGGACTGTTTTCTTGTATGAAATTGGAGAAATGTCAAAACACCTACAGATTAAATTACTGCGTTTCCTACAAGATGGCACATTCCGTCGTGTCGGTGAAGAAGCTGAAATAAAAGTATCGGTACGAGTGATTTGTTCAACTCAGAAAAAACTGCCTGATTTAGTCGCTGAAGGGGCATTTCGTGAAGATCTTTATTACCGACTGAATGTACTGGCTTTAGTGGTGCCACCACTTCGTGAGCGTGCTGCTGACATTGTGCCATTAGCTGAATTATTCTTAGCGCAATTTGCACAAGAGTTACATCAACCTAAGCCGTTATTATCGGAAGAATTAGCATCCACACTGAAACAATATGCTTGGCCGGGTAATATTCGTCAGTTGCGTAACGTGCTATTTCGCGCGATGACGCAGGTGGAAGGGGATGAAATGACATCGACTGATGTGCAATTACCTGAGAATGAGTCAAGTACGGTTATCAATGAAGAAACCTTAACGGGATCGTTAGATGAAATAATGAAACGGTACGAATCTGGTATTTTATCGAATCTATATCAGAGTTATCCATCCACTCGTAAATTGGCTAAACGGTTAGGGGTTTCTCATACTGCGGTGGCGAATAAGCTTCGAGAATATGGGCTTAGCAAACGCAGTTGATCATTAAACGTAAAATAAAAGAGATAGCTTTCATTGCTATCTCTTTATTTTTTATAACAAACAATAAAGCGATGGGAGTTTGAATTAATCGTTCTGATGCGCTTCTAGTAAGATGGTGTCGCCAGCCTCTAGGGCTAATAGTAGTGCGACAATATCTTCGCCATAGCGATAACCACATAATGAGTTATGACTGTTTAATACGCGGTGACAGGGGATTACAATGGGGATGGGATTAACATTTTTAGCCATACCGATTGCTTGGGTTGCTTTGGTATTGCCAATATTTGCGGCTATTTGCTCATAGGTAACGGTTTCACCGTAGGGAATATCAGCAATAGCATGCCATATTTGTTGTTGAAACAAGGTGCCTTGTGGGGCAAGAGGGAAGGTGAATTTTTGTCTAGAGCCGATGAGGTATTCTTTGAGTTGTCTAATGAAGGGGGCCATAAACTCGGGGTTATGTTGCCATATTTCATTAGGGCTATAGCTGGGACTCGTAATTGATAGTTGTCGAAGACCTTGATGATCTGCCAGCAACATAATATTTCCCAGTTCTGTTTCAATACAATCGTAATACATCAATAACTCACTAAAGGCGTAATAATTAATAACATTGACTGACAAAGAGTAACAGACAACGACATGCTAATATATCGAATATTGAATGCGGCTTGTATTCAATATCATGTAAACTCATAAAATGTGCGTTATATCAATTAACATTGTCATGTCGAGGTCGTACTTGTTTCATTCAATTATACATCGCTCATCAACTATTGTACTTGATGATATAAAAATTCGCTTGATTGAAACGCGAGATGCGGAACAAATTTCAGCATACTATCAGCGTAATCGTCACTTTTTAGCGCCGTGGGAGCCATTACGGCATGAGGCTTTTTTTAGCTTAGCTGGTTGGCAGCAACGTCTTGAACAAGTTGCGACTCTGCATCGTCACGAGATGGCTTTTTATTTTGTTATTGAGCATCGTGAAACGAATACTATTATCGGGGTGATTAATTTTAGTAATTTAGTGAAGTCGCCTTTTTATGCCTGTCATGTCGGTTATTCATTAGATCAAGATTATCAGGGTAAAGCGGTGATGCGTCGTGCATTAACTGCTGTATGTGAGTGGATATTTATTGATAAGCATTTTCATCGCGTTATGGCGGCGTATATGCCACATAATAATAAAAGTGGTAGTGTATTAACGGCGGTAGGTTTTGAGCAAGAAGGGTTAGCGAAAGATTATTTATTGATCAATGGCCAATGGCAGGATCATATTTTAACATCATTAGTGAACCCGAATTGGTCACTGCCGATAAATTAAGTTTGTTTTAAAACTGAAAAGGCTGAGAATGTGATCTCAGCCTTTGTCATCCATATTTCCACTGCTATCAATGATACGTGTATAGCGGTGTAGTTAAGGGTTAATCAACCGTCAAAATACGCATATTATTGGTTGATCCAACGGTATCCATTTTATCACCTTGAGTAATAATGGTTAGATCGCCAGGTTGTACATATCCTGTCTCTTTTAGAACATTCAACGCATGCTTTGCCGCATCTAAACCTGCGTCACTGTCGCGATCAAAAAAGACGGGAGTAACACCGCGATATAATGAAGCTTGGTTCAATGTCGTTTTATTTCGCGATAATGCAAAAATAGGTAATCCTGAAGAAATACGAGACATTAAGCGTGGTGTACGGCCTGATTCTGTCATCACGACAATCGCTTTAATGCCCACCATATGGTTAGCGGCATACATGGTTGCCATTGCAATGGTTTCTTCAGGGTTTGAGAACTTACGATCTAAGCGATGATTGGAAATATTAATACTTGGTTCTTTTTCTGCACCAAGACAAACACTGGCCATTATTGCTACTGTTTCAACAGGGAAGTCTCCCGCAGCTGTTTCTGCCGATAACATAACCGCATCAGTACCATCTAATACCGCATTGGCAACGTCCATCACCTCGGCACGTGTTGGCATTGGACTAGTGATCATTGATTCCATCATTTGAGTTGCAGTAATAACGGTTCGATCAAGACTACGCGCGCGACGGATTAGCTTTTTCTGCACACCAACAAGTTCAGGATCGCCAATTTCAACGCCTAAATCGCCACGAGCAACCATCACCACATCAGACGCTAGAATAATATCGTCCATCGCTTCTGTTGTTGCCACTGTTTCTGCACGTTCTACTTTGGCGACTAATTTCGCCGTTAGTCCTGCTTCTGTTGCTAATTGACGGGCATAATGCATATCTGCACCATTGCGAGGAAAAGAAACCGCAAGGTAATCGACCTTCATGGCTGCAGCTGTAATGATATCTGCTTTATCTTTTGCTGTTAATGCTGCCGCAGATAAGCCGCCGCCTTTTTTATTTATGCCCTTGTTATTCGATAAAGGGCCAGCAACGGTAACGATGGTATGTACTTTATTACCAGCAACTTCAGTTACTTGTAGTTGAACTCGACCATCATCAAGTAACAACACATCACCTTTCACAACATCATTAGGTAATTCTTTATAGTCAAGACCGACGGCATCTTGATGGCCTTCACCTTTGGGTAAGTCACTATCAAGAGTAAAACTATCGCCAATGCTAAGCTGAATTTTGCCATCTTTGAAAGTTGATACACGAATTTTAGGTCCTTGAAGATCGCCTAAAATAGCGACATGTTTACCTAAGCGCGCTGCAATTTCGCGTACTTGTTGAGTGCGAAGGATATGATCTTCTGGGCTACCATGGGAAAAGTTCATGCGAACCACGTTAGCACCCGCAGCAATGATTTTTTCTAGGTTATTATCACGATCAGTTGCAGGTCCTAGGGTCGTCACAATTTTGGTACGTCTTAGTTGTTCTAACATTATAAGCTCCATGTAAATAAACTGATTTATCTATCCAATGCCATTGCAGTATAAGTGATTGGATAAAGAAGATGTGTGTATAAATGCGACTCAGTAATTTAAGATAAGGCGATGATAGGTATTATCAAACAGAGGGGTAATGAGAGTGCACAGTAATGTGTGTTAGCGAAGCCGAAACTTCGCTATCTATCTGTATTACAATAAATGACGTTCTTTTGAAAAACGAGAGTCTTTAAGTGAGTCTTTTACACGTTTTAGGTTATCGCGAAAACTCGATCCTCGACGTAATGTAAAGCCGGTTGCGAGAACATCAATGACAGTCATTTGTACAACACGGCTCGCCATTGGCATATAAATATCGGTATCTTCAGGAACATCAAGGCAAATCGATAATGAACATTCACGCTCTAATGGTGAATGTTTTGCTGTAATACCAATGACTGTTGCGCCATTTTCACGTGCCATTTGTGCTATTTCAACCAGACTTTTAGTTCGTCCTGTGTGTGAAATAACAACCACAACATCGCCATCACTGCAATTAATGACACTCATGCGTTGCATAACAATGTCGTCAAAACACACAATCGGGATATTAAATCTAAAGAACTTATTTTGAGCATCATGTGCTACGGATGCTGAAGCGCCTAATCCAAAAAAGGATATTTTTTTTGCTTGTGTCAATAAATCAACCGCTCGGTTAATTTGCATCGGATCAAGACTATTTTTGGCGACATCTAAGCAAGCCATGGTTGATTCAAATATTTTTGCCGTGTAAGCATCAGGGCCATCATTTTCTTCAACATTACGGTTTACATAAGGAGTGCCGTTTGCCAAACTTTGGGCCAAATGTAATTTAAAGTCAGGGAAGCCTTTAGTATCAAGTCGACGACAAAAACGGTTAACGGTAGGTTCACTTACATCGGCCATTTTGGCTAATGTTGCAATGCTAGAGTGAATAGCCGTTTGTGGCGATGCTATAATAACTTCCGCTACTTTACGTTCAGATTTGCTGAAGTGTTCTAAGTTATTTTGTATTTTTTCTATGGTATTCATAGGTATTTATGCACTTCGTTATTGAATTTCATTTGTAGCATTCTTGTCATCAAGTTGCCCATATAATGAAACTATACTACTTAACTCTTAACATATTCTAGCTGTTCACGGTCTTTTTCAGTGTGTTCTTATTAGATTTTGATCGAGATCGACTTTTTATTTTCAGAATTGAAATTTATAAAACAAATAATGTTAGTTTTTGTTGTTTTATTTTATCAGTTTTGAGTATTTGTTTTATAAATAAAGACTTATTTCAAGCTCTGAAATAAATAATAATGACTATGTTCTATCATTTTTGAATAATATTTAAATAAAAAAAGGATAATCAATGAAAGTCAGTATTTGTGGCTGTGGATGGCTCGGATTACCGTTAGCATTATCATTAAAAAGCCAAGCGATTGAAGTATGGGGCTCTAAAACAACGATAGAGGGCGTCAATGTATTACAGCAACTAGGCATTAATGGCTGCTTATTAACATTGCCATTAACTGAAGAGATGAATCCAACAACAATCCAATTTTTAACAACGGATGTGTTGATTATTGCAATCCCGCCTGGCCGTAGAAATCTTGAACCTCAGGTTCATATTGAAAAGATCATGTCATTAGCAACCGCAGCAAAGAAAGCTGGGTGTCAGCGGATTATTTTTATCAGTACTACGTCGGTATATGATCCACTACAAGGGGAGGTGTTAGAAACAACCCCAATACATCCTAATTCCGCTTCTGGACAATTACATTACACATTAGAACAGCAATTACGTCAGCAATGGCAACAACAACTGACAGTATTACGTTTATCTGGATTGATTGGACCGCAACGGCATCCGGTGACGTTTTTATCTGGTCGTCAACAATTGAGTGCAGGTAAGCAGCCCGTTAATTTAGTGCATTTAGATGATTGTATTCGTGTTATCTCAGCCATTATTGCGCAGCACCCTTCGATGCCAATCATGCATTTAGCCGCCAGTACACACCCTAGTCGTGAACAATACTATACTGCGATGGCGATTAAATCACAGCTGCCAATTCCTGAGTTTAGCGATGATAATCATGGCGTTAATGGTAAAAAAATAAATTCAAATCAGACTCTTAATACCTTAAGTGTAGTGTTGCAACATGATGACTTATTATTAGGTACACCACAAATTAGCTTAAAATAAGCAAAAAAAAACGCTGAAATAAGTATTTCAGCGTAAAAAATTACAATTAGGAGTTAAAGCAGCAGTAGTAGCAATTTAAATTACAGATGTTGTGTTTGACGGCCTGAAAAACATAATAATCATCTATAATTTTAATTCTTATATAATCAGACTGCGCGTTAGTAAAAGAGTTCATTTTAATCTTAGAAAGATTCAATTATTTTATTGAAGGATATGTTGACTCTTCTTATGTCTGCGTTTGATAGCATAAAAGTCGTGATGGCAGATAAAAAAATCCCGCTGATAAGTATCAGCGGGAAGGAGATTATCCAAAAATACAATTAGGAGTTAAAGCAGTAGTAACAATTTAAATTACAGATACTGTGTTTGACGGCCTGAAAAACACATTAATCATCTATAACTTCAATTCTCATATAATCAGACTGCACGTGAGCGAAAGAGTTCAACTTAATCTTAAAAAGATGCAATTATATTATTGAGGGATGAAATTACTCTTCTTATATCGATGTTTAATCGCGTAAAAACCATGGCGACAGATAAAAAAATCCCGCTGATAAGTATCAGCGGGAAGGAGATTATCCAAAAAAATACAATTAGGATTTAAAGCAGTAGTGAATTAAACATTTAATAAAAAGTATTATTGCCATGCAAAATAGCGGTTTATCAAATTGAATACATAAGTAAGAGTACCGCTATAAGATAAAGTTCAAAAAAAAATAGTTTTATTTGAAAATGATATTTTGTAGCGCTTGATTGCCGTGTAGATAAAGAAAACCCATCAACAAATATTTGTTAATGGGCTCTGAAGTAAAAACTTCTAAAAAAAGCAGTGGTATTCGTAAGACATTATTTTTTCATATTGGTTCCAATCTTATTTTATAAATTATGGTTTTTTTTGTCATTGATTATAAAGCGTTTAATTGATTTTTACGTGACGAAATAACAAATTGTGATGTAGCGCATTTGTTAAATGTTATGGTCTTGTGTAATATTCAAACAAGCGTTTTAATCGGGGCTGATTATATGAAACAACAAGCAACGACGAAGAATCGAATACTGGATACTGCTGAATTATTGTTTGCAGCTCGTGGTTTTAAAGCAACGTCATTACGTGCGATTACGACAGCTGCGGGGGTTAATCTGGCCTCAGTTAATTATCATTATGGCGATAAGAAAGGATTAATTCGTGCGGTATTAAGCCGTTATCTTGAACAATTTATGCCAGCATTAGAAATGGAATTAGTCACGTTACATCAGCGTGATGAGTTTTCTATGGAAGAGGTATTTTTCTGCGCTAAACAGCCATTGTTAACTTTGGATACTTGCAAGGCTAATGGTACTACTATTTTCATGTCTTTACTTGGCCGCGGCTATACCGATGTACAAGGGCATTTACGGTGGTTTATCACCACTCATTATGATGAAGTTATTCAGTTATTTATTAGCGCTGTACGTCGTGCCCATCCTTGTTTAGATCCTGAAACATTATTTTGGCGATTACATTTTACCCTTGGTGCTGCAGTATTTACGATGGCATCAAGTACAGCCCTATGTGAAATAGCTGCCAATGATTTTTCTAATCAGATCCAAAGTGACGATTTAATTAATAGATTAGTGCCTTATCTTGCGGCAGGCGTTGCTGCACCAATAGAACTGAATCAGTCTTTTGTCGTCAATATTAGCGGTTAATAAACCATAAATACTCGCCATTGAATCACAAAAGGATATGCATTATGAGCTCGTTATCAAGCATGCGTAAACGTTATATAAGTGATCCTGTTTTTAAACGGTTTAAAACATTATTACCCCCACTATCTAATACTGAAAAAGAAGCAATGGAAGCCGGTAGTGTGTGGTGGGATGGGGAGTTATTTGGTGGAGATCCACAATGGCAAACATTGCTTGATTACCCTAAACCAATATTGACACAAGAAGAACAACACTTCATTGATACAACATTGCAGACTTTATTAGCAATGTTAAATGATTATCAAATTGTGCAGCAGCAAAAAGATTTACCTGAGGACGTTTGGCAATTTCTGCGTCGTGAAAAATTCTTTGCATTAATTATTAGTAAACAGTATGGCGGTCTTGATTTTTCTGCTCATGCTAATTCAACTATTGTGGCACAAATAGCAACCCGTAGTTTAAGTGCTGCGGTTTGTGTAATGGTACCTAATTCACTTGGTCCTGGTGAGTTACTTACCCACTATGGTACTCAACAACAAAAGGATTATTGGTTGCCTCGTCTTGCTAATGGGGCAGATATTCCTTGTTTTGCATTAACTGGCCCTGAAGCGGGATCTGACGCTGGCGGTATTCCTGATGAGGGAATAGTTTGTTATGGCGAATATGACGGCGAGCAAGTTATTGGCTTAAACCTCACATGGAATAAGCGTTATATTACGCTTGCGCCTGTTGCGACGGTACTTGGGCTGGCATTTAAAATGCAAGATCCTCAAAGCTTACTTGGTGATAAGGTTGATTTAGGTATTACTTGTGCGTTGATTCCTGCTGATCATGCTGGCGTTGAGATTGGTGAGCGGCATGATCCTCTTAATATGGCATTTATGAACGGTCCTACGCGCGGTCATAATGTGTTTATTCCATTAGACTGGATCATTGGCGGCCAAGATTATGCAGGAAAAGGTTGGCGAATGCTGGTGGAGTGTTTATCTGCGGGACGTGGTATATCCTTACCCGCTTTAGGAACTGCTGTTGGGCATTTAGCCGCTAAAACAACGGGAGCTTATGCTGTTGTTCGAAAGCAGTTTGGTATGCCAATTGGTAATTTTGAAGGTGTCGCACAAGCATTAGGTCGTATTGGTGGCTTTACTTACATGCTAGAAGCCGCTCGAACATTGACGACCACAGCATTAGATATGGGACAAACACCTGGCATTGTGACTGCTATTGCTAAATACCATATGACGGAGATGTCTCGAACCGTTTTAAATGATGCAATGGATGTGCATGCTGGACGGGCTATTCAATTGGGGCCAATGAATTATTTGGGTCATCATTATTTTGGTATTCCAGTGGCAATAACGGTTGAGGGAGCAAATATAATTACCCGTAATCTAATGATCTTTGGTCAAGGTGCAACCCGTTGTCATCCTTATGTATTAGATGAAATGGCGGCAGCTGCAAATCCTGATGCAGAACAAGGGATGAAAGATTTTGATAGTTTGTTGATACAACATATTGGTTTTGCAACTCGCAATATAATTAAGTCATTATTAAACGCAGTGAGTGGTAGTTGTTTTAATCGTGCCCCTGTTAGCGGTGAAACGCGACATTACTATCGTCATTTAAGCCGTATGTCAAAAGCGCTCGCGGTTTGTGCTGATATATCAATGTTGAGCTTAGGAGGCGAATTAAAACGTCGAGAGTTATTGTCAGCTCGCTTAGGTGATGTGCTTAGTTATTTGTATTTAGCGTCAGCAACATTGAAGCGATTTGAAGATCAAGGACGCCAACAACAAGATCTACCGTTAGTTGATTATGCATTACAGCATTGCTTGCATCAATGTGGCGTCGCATTTGATGAAGTGTTTACAAATTTTCCTCGTAAAGGGGTTGGGCGCACATTACGCTTATTAACATTTCCATTAGGTATACATTATTCAGCGCCAAAAGATGCGCTTAGTATCAGTATTGCATCATTATTAATGATACCAAGTGTGCACCGTGATCGATTAACACATTTATGTTATGTCGGAGATAAGAATGATGATCCCGTTGCTATTATGGAACGTGCATTTATTGCATTGCATGAGATCAAACCTTTGGAGCGTAAATTAATGCAAGCAACACGCAATGGTGAGATCCCACGCAAGGCTTTATTAAATAAGAAGTTACAGTTAGCTTTGGATGCGGGAGTGGTCACAGAAGAAGAGATCAAAAGGATAGAAAATGCAGAGCAACTAAGGCAGAAAGCGATCCAAGTTGACCATTTCTGTGCTAACCATTTTAATAACTAAGTTTGCTACCAGGAAAGGCAACTTAGGGTACTTAGTCTTTGATATATAAACCTGGATTCTCCCGTGTGCCACGTTAATACGTGGCACTTTTTTTGACCAAAATTTAGTGTAACACCTCCAACCACTACGATTTTTGCTCATTTATGGCATAAATTTAATGCGTATCTGTCATTAACCTTTTATCCTATTCACAATTATGTAAGGGAAGTTGAAAATGATCATCAAACCTAAGACTCGTGGATTTATTTGTACAACAACGCACCCTGTTGGTTGTGAAGAAAATGTAAAGCAGCAAATTGCTGACACTAAAGCACAAGGCCCAATTGCAAATGCACCTAAGCGTGTATTAGTTGTAGGTTCTTCTAGTGGTTATGGCTTGTCATCTCGTATTGCTGCGGCATTTGGCGGTGGCGCTGCAACAATTGGTGTTTTCTTTGAAAAACCAGGTACAGAGAAGAAGCCAGGTACTGCAGGTTGGTATAATTCTGCGGCATTTGACAAGTTTGCTAAAGCTGAAGGGCTTTATTCAAAAAGTTTAAATGGTGATGCTTTCTCTAACGAAGCAAAACAAAAAACAATTGATTTGATTAAACAAGATCTTGGTCAAATTGATATGGTTATTTATTCACTGGCATCACCAGTACGTAAATTGCCAGAGACTGGTGACGTGATTCGTTCATGCCTAAAACCTATGGGTGAAACGTACACAACAACAGCGGTCGATACCAATAAAAACGTATTAATTGAAACCAGCATTGAACCTGCAACAGAACAAGAAGTTGAAGATACTGTTACTGTTATGGGTGGCCAAGATTGGGAACTATGGATTGATGCGCTAGCGAATGCTGATGTATTGGCTGATGGTTGTAAGACCGTTGCCTTTAGTTACATTGGTACTGAGCTTACATGGCCAATTTACTGGCATGGCGCGTTAGGCAAAGCAAAAATGGACCTAGATCGTGCCGCGAAAGAGCTAAACACCAAGCTAAGTGCGACAGGTGGTTCTGCAAATGTTGCTGTGTTAAAGAGTGTTGTTACACAAGCAAGCTCTGCGATTCCAGTTATGCCGTTGTACATTGCAATGGTATTTAAGAAAATGCGTGAAGAAGGCGTACATGAAGGCTGCATGGAGCAGATTTTACGTATGTTTAAGCAACGCTTGTATAAAGAAGATGGCACAGCACCTGACGTTGATGCAGAAAATCGCCTTCGTTTAGATGACTGGGAATTGCGTGAAGATATTCAACAGCATTGCCGTGATCTATGGTCAACAGTAACTAATGACAACTTATATGATGTTGCTGATTACCAACAATACAAAGATGAATTCTTGAAGCTATTTGGCTTTGGTGTTGATGGTATTGATTACGATGCTGATGTGAATCCTGTGGTTGATTTTGACGTAGCAGACATCTAATAATCGCATCATAAAATAGATATTGAATAAACCGCCAGTGATGGCGGTTTTTTTATATCTGCTCTTTTTTCTATCTGTTAAGCGGATAGTTAATGACTTTTATTGGTGAAATTTGTAGATATATTAGTGAAAGATATTATTGGTTCACAACAGAGCATTTACTATGAGAACAACGTTTGATCGCATTCGCCATGCTATTGGTTTTGAGATTATTGGTCTGATATTGATGGTGGGTATTTTAAGTCAATTTGGGTTTGAACTTGGACATGTCGGCATTATGGGGATATTTTTTTCTATTGTAGCCACAGTATGGAATTACTTATATAACCTATGGTTTGATCGGTTAATGTATAAAAAATATAACGTGACTCAAAAAACAATGTCGCAACGGATAGTACATAGTTTAGGTTTTGAGGTTGGATTATTAATTTTCACTATTCCAGTTTTAGCATGGGTGCTGAATGTGAGTTTATGGCATGCGTTAGTGTTAGATATTGGTATGGTGATATTTTATTTATTCTACGCGTATGGATATAATTTGATTTATGATCGTGTTTATCCTATTGATGTATAATAATTTTATATTTTTCAGGTATTAAAAAGCCAGCATAAAAGTGCTGGCTAATAAATCAGAGAAAACGATTAATCATTAGCTTTTTGGTAGTTCGATAATGAAAGCGGCACCTTCAAGTTCAGAGTCTTCAACATGAATCTTACCTTGGTAGCTATCAATGATTTCATTGCAAACAGAGAGACCAATACCTTGTCCCGGATTGAGTTGATCTGCACGTACTCCACGTTGGAAAATAGCTTCACGTAAGCTAGGCTTAACACCTGGGCCATCATCTTCAATGATAATAATGAAGGAATCACTATTTTCAGTAACGGATAATTTCACTTGGCTAATGCAAAAACGAAAACTGTTTTCTAGCATATTGCCAAATAATTCCATTAAATCATCTTTATTAATGGGTAATTTTAAGTCGTCATCGAAGTGATAATGCAACGTCGCGTATTTATCGGCATAAATCTTATTTAACATTCGATTAAGACTAACGACGATAGGTTTAAGCTCGACATTACTTTTTTGTAACCCTTGTTGACCTACCATGGCACGTTTGAGTTGATATTGTACCAAATCATCCATTTGGCTGATTTGTTCCATGATACGCTGATTAAGTTCGCGGCGATCTAAAGATGAATCATCAAGCAGGGCATTAGTCGCAGCTAAACGTGTTTTTAAACTATGGGCAAGATCATCCATTGCGTGACGATAACGTCCTTGCTGATCGTTACTGATGCGGCTAAGTCGATTAACCGCCATGGTGACTTCTTGTAACTCCATTGGATAATCATCATCAAGTTTTTCTCGCTTCGCTTCTGTCATTTGATCTAACTGAGAGGCTAGTTTCCGTAGCGGTTGAAATCCCCAATGAAAAGCTGCGATAAGGAAGGCAACTGCAATTAAAACAAACAACCCTAAATAGAAAGCCGTACGTTTATGCAGTTGTGATAAGGAATATTCGTAAGCATCAGCAGAACGCAAAACCACTAATTGATAAATGGTGCCATCTTCTTGATTACGAGTAAGATTATAAGCAATATAATCTTGATGATTCTTCATTTTAATCAATGTTGGTGTCGAAATATTTTCTGGTAAATATCGACAAACATCATGTAAATTGGCTTTTGATGATTGATTTGAAACCCAAGTTGTTTTATCACTTTGATCACAGACAACAGCAATATAATCAGTATCAGAAGGATCGAGAGAATCTATCCATTTATCAACATCTTTAATTAATCCAGCTCGATTAAGTTGGGCTACTACCATTGGCATTTGAGCAACAAGTTCTGAGGAATATGATGCCATATAACTTTGAGAGTAAAGTTTATTGATAACCGCAGCTAGTGCCGACGTCACTAAAGCAATAATAGCGACGGAAGTAATCAATACTCGTTGTCTTAATCGAGGCTGGAAAAATCGCTTCATTGAGCACTGATTTCAAAAATATACCCTTGACCACGAATGGTAGAGATAGGGTTATTTTGTCCTGTTTTAGTGAATTTTTTGCGCAGGCGACTGATCATTACTTCAATGGTATTTGGATCACCTTCTTGGTCTTCATATAGCACATCAAGTAAGCGTTGTTTTGAGACCACTTGGCGGCTATGGCGCATTAAATACTCTAATAAATCATATTCAAATGCAGTGAGTTCAAGCAGTTCGTCGCAAACATAAACTTGTTTTGCGAGCAAATCGACACGAATATCACCCGCGGTCATTTCTGGTTTAACAAAGCCAGCACTGCGACGAACCAGGGCACTAAGGCGAGCAACCATTTCTTCTTTTTGAAATGGCTTAACAAGGTAGTCATCAGCACCTGCTTCAAGCCCCGTTACTTTATCTTGCCAGTTTGAACGTGCAGTTAAGATCATGATGGGCAATCGTAGACCTTTCTTACGCATGTCTTTAATTAAACTGATTCCATCTCTATCAGGTAAACCGATATCGACAATAACAATATCATTGGGATAGTTCTGTGCAAAAAACAGCCCTTCTTCGGCAGTGTTAGCACATTGAACTTGGTTTCCTAGTTCGCTTAGTTGCGATTTTAGGTGATGGCTAAGAATAGCATCGTCTTCGACAATAAGAATACGCATGGTTTGGGCACCAGAGATAACAAATGGTATTGATAAGCTATGGTAAAGTATCAACTAATAAAGTGCATCAGTTATTGTTACCATAACGTCATGAAAGGGTATGCAAACTAGCGTAAATAGTATGATAAAAGATAGAATTAACGTTAGGCTAGTTACAGTTTAATGTGCGTATTTAGTGTAGATAATTTGACTGAATAGGGGCTGACTCATCAGTGAACTAATAAGCCCGCCCGCTATCAAGATTGTCTGATCATTATTATTGGAAGATAAAGATCAGCGTACCTGCGATGGTAAGTAATACGTTAGCAATCGCGTAGGTTCCAGCATAACCTAAAGCTGGAATCGTACTACGAGCATGCTCATTGATCATGTCCATAGCTGGCGCACAAGTACGCGCACCAATAATGGCACCAAACAATAATGCGCGGTTCATTTTTAGTACATAAGCACCAAATAAATACGCTAACACGACAGGAATAACACTGACCATTAGGCTGGTAACAAAGACGGTTAAACCAATATGTCCGATAGAAGCAAAAAGGTTAGAACCCGCGCTTAAACCTATACCTACCATAAACACCATCAGACCTAAATCTTTCGCCATATTTAGCGCCCCTTGTGGGACATAGCCAAAAGTTGGGTGGTTGGCACGTAAGAAACCTAACGTAATACCTGCAATCAATAAGCCCGCTGCACTGCCTAAACCAAAAGCAACATGACCAAACTTCATGGTTACTAAGCCCATTAATAGGCCAATAATAAAGAAGCAACAGAACGCGAGAAGATCTGCAATTTGGCTGTGAATAGAGATAAAGCCAATACGTTCAGCTAGCCCTAAAACACGACTTTTCTCGCCGCTGACTTGTAGAATATCCCCTTTATTTAATAGGATATTATGGTCCATTGGCATTTCAATTTGTGCTCGAACTACGCGGTTCAAGAAACAGCCATATTCAGATAAGTTTAATTCTGATAAACGCTTACCAGCTATACCGTCATTTTTAACTACAATTTCTTCTTCAACAATACGAAGATCGAGTAAGTCGCGGTCAAAAACTTCTTTACCGTTACGGAAACTAGGATCAAGCCGGGCATGGCTATCAGGGTAACCTACAAGTGCGATTTCATCGCCTTCTTGTAAAATAGCGTCACCATCAGGATTTGCTAAAATACCATTACGACGCACGCGTTCAATATAACAGCCCGTTTGGCGGTAAATACCCAATTCACGTAAGTTACGGCCATCGATCCAGTTAATCAGTTCAGGACCCGCACGGTAAGCGCGAATAATCGGTAAATACACTTTACGCTGCGCAACTTCACCAATACCGCGTTCACGTGCAATTTGTTGCGATGACTCGGCAAGGTTTTGTTTTTGCAATTTAGGCATTAATTTAGCAAGGAAAATTAAGCTAACTAAGCCGACAAGATAAGACATGGCGTAGCCAACACTTAAACTTTCGCTTAATTGTTTAATGACTGCAGGATCGGTAATACCCGCCAGACCTGTATTCAGTGCATCTTTTGCACCCACAAGGACAGGTGTTGCTGTAAGTGAGCCGGCCATTAAACCCGTTGCTAAACCGATATCCATGTGTAAATAACGCGCCATGGTCATGGTGATAGCAATCGATGAGAGTAGGACGACTAATGCGAGTAATAAATAGTGTTTACCGTCGCGGAAGAAGATGCCAAAAAAGTTTGGTCCAGCTTCTATACCAACGCAGAAAATAAACAGCATAAAGCCAATATTTAGTGCATCTGTGTCAAACGTAAAACCCGCATTACCAAATAATAAAGCAGTAAGTAGAACGCCAATAGAGTTACCTAGTGTCATCTTGGCAAAACGAATTTTACCGAGACTTAAACCAACAGCAAGGACTACAAATAGCAATAAAATATCATTTTGGTGTAGAAGAGCGGCTACATCAATGTTCACGACGGATTTCCGAAATAATGGAAAGATAAAAGTGAGGTAAATTCTAGCTGATTTTGAACAGAGGTTATAGTTTATATTATAAATAAATGGTGAAAATCCATTTTATAAACCAACTCTTCAAAATAATGGGTGCTTTTATTTCAGCGAGCTTTTTAAAGGAGCGGCATACGTTAAAAAATAGTGTTTTAATGATGAATAATAATAGCGGAATGATAAAAAAAGGCTGATATTGTCAGCCTTTCGATTAATCAAGCTTGAGGCTTATTTATAAAGAAGGTTATGTTCTTTTGCATAAGCTTCAAATTCAGTGCAACCACCAATGTGATCTTGATCAACAAAAATTTGAGGTACCGTTTCAACGGGTTTACCAACAGTTTTTTCTAGATCCGCTTTACTGATCCCTTCTGCGTGGATATCAACGTAGCGGAAGTTAAAATCGTCGCGCTCTTCTTTGATTTTTTCTGCTAATTCTTTTGCACGAACACAAAATGGGCAACCTGGACGACCAAAAATAACAACGAACATAAATTTCTCCTCATAATTTGTTATTACTATAACGCGGAGAAGGCAATAGCGAAAGCGGGTTTTTTCTGTTAAACCAATAGATAAAAGCGATATAGCAACCATAAATAAAAACAATATCCAACAACAAAAAGCCAAACACTGAGTCTGGCTTTAATATTGTGGTTTATTTAGAAATCGTAGCGAATACCTGCTTGTAATTCATCATCTTTTGTATCGAGTTGTTGGAATTTATAACCAATATAAGTGCGTAGCGATTTGTTGAACTTATATAGACCTTCTAGAGCAAAGTAATCTACTTCATCGGTAGTGGTATTATTCTGTTCTGATTGCTGAAAGTTATAAACACCTCGCGCCGTAAACTGATCAAAGGTGTAAGCGGCTGCTAACTCATAACCACTTAAATCAGCATCACCATGTTTACCATTAGCGTAAGTTGCGGCAGCATAAATGTTATTGAGTTGGTAACTCATAGCAAGGTTAAATTGGCGAGCATCAATATTAGCGCCATCATTACCATTAACGTAACCTGCACCCACATTTAATCCAAATGGGAACTGATATTGTGCTGCGATACCATAGCTATCGCTGTCTTTTAGGTTGTTATTATTTTCAGCGATGTAGTTAGTGGCAACTGCAATATTATTAAATTCACCAATGTATAAAAAATTGTTTTCTCGTTTGTCTTTATTACCAGCAACAAGGTCAACGGCATCTCCGCCAAAAGTCGATAAGATATCGGTGTAATCGGTCAGCATAACTTGTGCTGAATCCTGTTTACCGTAAGAAATCGTACCAACCGCAGTATCGAGACCAGCATAAAGATAACGAGTATCTACAGTACTGTTGTTATTATCTGAAATTTCAACTTCATATTTACCAAAGACTGCGAATTGCTCATTAATAACTGATTCGCCTTTTAATGCTAAACGCGCCCGGCTTTTATCTTTAAATTCATTGTCGTCATTATTATCACCTTTATTTTCTTTAGAAAGATTAAAGCGGGGTTCAGCTCTACCCCCAAGTTCAATATTGGTGTCGTTATTATCATAGATGGTGGCGGCGGTTGTTGTTCCGGTAAATAGACTTGTAAAAATAGCGGCGACCACTGCTGCATTTTTCATGGTTCATTCCTCATAGATTATTATACGGCTTCATTGCCTTTGAACTCTACGCAGACTAACGATGTACTATTACGCTTCTATTACGATGAGAAGTCACTTTTAGGACACGTGTTTTATTGTGGTGATCAACATTAAGTGTGAGTCAGTATTGATCTTGGGGCGATAGCCATTGAAATAGATAAAAACTTGTTTGTTATCAATATAGAGTTAAGCAATCTAACAGAATCTAATTTTAGACAGCTTATAAATCAGCGAACCTTGGTAAAGATGCAGCGAAGGTCAAATACGAGGTTTCTATGGCATAAACATTATTTAGAACAGGATAAATAACTATGTTTCAGTTTATGACTTCAACACGGATTGTTTTTGGTGAAGGTGCTCTGCATGATTCTTTATCGCTGCTTAATCAATTTGGTTACAGTGTGCTATTAGTGACAGGGCAAGATCAGCAACGATCATTACAATTGGAACACTATTTTAAACAACAGAATATGCGTTATCAGCGGTTAGTTATCAAAGGTGAGCCTTTAATCGCAATGATGGAAGAGTTAGCGGCAATGGGGCGGACTTTCTGTCCTGATATGGTGATTGGTATTGGAGGGGGGAGCGTACTTGATGTTGCTAAATCTCTCGCGGCTTTAATTCCTAACCAAGGCAGCGTTTATGATTATGTCGATGTTGTCGGGCGCAATGTTCCATTACAAGTTAAATCATTACCATTTATCGCTATTCCTACGACTGCTGGCACTGGCGCTGAAGTCAGTAAAAGTGCTGTCTTACAATCTGCACAAGAACAAGTAAAAGTTAATTTAAGTAATGTAGAGTTGTTTCCTGATTTAGCCATTATTGATCCAACTTTAACCTATGGTATGGATGCGGTGCTATCTGGATATTGTGGTTTGGATGCCTTTACCCATTTAATGGAAGCATACGTGTGTGGCGAACCGAATCCGTTGACCGACATGATTTGCGAGGAAGGATTAAAGCGTATTGCAATGTCAATATTGCCAGCGTGTAAAGATGATCATTATCCTTCACGAAGTAACATGGCTTTTGCTGCAATGCTTGGTGGTATGGCGCGGTCAAATGCTAAGTTAGGAGCAGCACATGGATTAGCATCTGCATTAAGTGGCCGGTTAAATGCTCCCCATGGTTTGATCACTGCACGTTTATCGCCTTATGTAATGACTGAAAATATCTCTGTTGCAATGGAACTTGGTCGTAGTGATGTTCTGGCTCGTTATCGTAAATTAGCGGTTATATTGACATTAAATAATGAGGCTAAGATTGAAGATAGTGTGCAATGGGTTGATAGCATGCTAACAAAACTACAGTTACCGTCGTTATCTGATTATGGGCTATGTAATACTATGTTTGAAGAGGTTGCAGAAGATGCATTACGTACCTGTGCTATTAAAGGTAACCCGTTACCATTAAATCAACAGCGATTAATTACAATTTTGAGGCAAGTTTGTCACAATGATTGTCATGCTTAAATGGCGTAACCACAGTTATAAGTGAAAATAGTCCTGATACAATGTATTTATGATTATATTGAATTTTGTTTGTTTTATATAAAAAAGTGACTTAGGTCGCTTTTTTTTAGCTCTAATTTTTAGAAAAATCGATTTTTTAGGGGTGTTTGTTGTGTTTTAATTTTAAATTATCAAATAAAGTTAATAACAAAAAGAGGGTGGTAATTTAACCACTTAAATAATATATAAAATTAAACGTTTAAAATCAATGTGTTGAGTGATTTTGGTTTCTGGTTTATAAATAAAAAGGCAACAAAATTGTGATTTTAATAGAGCAAATAAAATTAAGCGTTCAGTGTCATAATACAGAGTTGTTCTTTTAATGCCTTAATGGGATTTTTTAATTTAGATGCTGGTTTTAGTGATATAAGCATTGATCTGTTTCTCGGCTTACATTAAGATCCTCCGCGCATAAATATGCGCACATATTTTTAATTTTTATTATTTTTGTTGTAAATCCTGTAGGGGAAAAAAATGTCTACAAAACTTGCTAATCCAGCACCATTAGGTCTAATGGGCTTTGGTATGACGACCATTGTACTGAATATTCATAATGCTGGATTTTTTCCTCTAGACTCGATGATTCTAGCTATGGGTATTTTCTATGGCGGTTTAGGGCAAGTTCTTGTTGGTATGATGTGCTTTAAGCGTGGTGATACTTTTGGTACCACAGCATTTACTTCTTACGGCTTATTTTGGTTATCATTGGTTGGTTTACTAATCTTGCCAAAACTTGGCTTTGCGGCAAGCCCTGCACCGTTTATGGCATGGTACTTACTACTATGGGGTGTGTTTACAGCATTTATGTATGTTGGTTCTTTACGTTACCCACCAGCAAAGCAAGTTGTTTTCGGTTCTCTAACGATTCTATTCTTCTTGCTTGCGGCGCGTGATTTTACGGGTAACGAAACGATTGGCTTTATTGCAGGTATTGAAGGTATCTTCTGTGGTTTAAGTGCTATCTATTTTGCAATGGCACAAGTATTAAATGCAGAGTACGGTCGTGTGATTCTACCTGTAGGTGTTGCACCTAAAGATCGCGAATTACAACAAGCTAACGCTGTAGCGTAACGTGTTATAATTTGAAATTAGCCCTACTTTATTAAGTGGGGCTTTTTTATATCTGCTTTTTACGACATATAAAAAAACCTCGCATTGACGAGGTTTTTTAGTGAACGGCTATTGCTAATGACAAACTTCTGGTAGATATTCAGTGTGATCTTTACAGGTAAAACAACCATCAGTATCCATATCATTTTCTTTTCTTGAGCTAGTTCTAAATTGTGACGGTGTTACATTATATTTACGTTTAAACGCATCACAAAAATACGCGGCACTACCAAACCCAGACCGATTACCGATTTGTGATATAGAGTAATTGGAAAAGGTTAGAAAATTAAGTGCAAGCCCCATTCGAACATCCAGTAATAGCTGGCTAAATGAGACACCTTCTTTTGCTAAATGACGACGTAAAGTAGATTGCGTTGTAAAGAGGGCCTTTGCCATATCATCAACACTCCATTTGCGTTGAGGATCTTGAGTAATTAGCCGTGCAATTGTACGTTCTTTAGGTTCGTCATAATTAAAGCGATAAACATTAAAAACATCAATTCCAGTATTATTAAGTGCAATCAAAAGGAATACTAAGCATTGGCTCAGCAAAGTTTGCTCCATTGTTGATCCACTAATGCTAGGCAATAGTTGATTAAATAATGCGAAATTTTGCTCAACAATTTCTGATGAATCAATAAGATAAATAGGTGAGCAATTTGAAGTTGCTAAGGCTGGTTGCTTAAGAGCACTTATATATTTAAATGCTTCCGTAATGGATTCTTCATTGATCATTAAAATTTGTAGTTCAATGTTTTCTTGGTTATTTAATTGATTAATTGAACAAGAAATATGACTAAATTTAGGTATAACTAAAATGCTATTATTTTTTACATCTATAACATTACCATTAATGTGAATATTACCTTCTGCATTAGATAACTTCACAATTAAATGATGATCGACATAAAACTCTTTCAGAACGACATGGCTCTGCGAGAGGATACGCTTATATTTCATAGCAATATTGCTTCTCTATAAAGGGAATAAATCCTTCATTACATATCGTACATCAATGATGTAAGGGCGATATACGCATCCATGCTTACACTACATTAATGATAATGAGTATATTTAACTGAGTATAGGACTAAAAGAAAAGAAAGAATAGACACAATTGATGATATAAGAAGCAATGAGCAGTGCTAATGGTTATATTGATACGATGTGACTTAATATCTTAACGCAATGCTATTGCAAGGTGATTAATAATGAATCAAGTTGAATATGATTGTGGTTTTTATGTAGTAATTTGAGTGTAAAACAAAAAAACTATCCGAAGATAGTTTTTTTAGTTAATTGCGTTAAATGTTCATTTTATATTAGCAAATGACTTTAATCGCCAAGCCACCTTGTGATGTTTCACGATATTTAGCATTCATGTCTTTGCCTGTTTCAAGCATCGTTTCAATAACTTTATCAAGTGATACACGTGGTGCTGATGAACGACGAAGCGCCATACGGGTTGCATTGATTGCTTTTACTGCTGCAATACCGTTACGTTCAATACAAGGAACTTGTACTTGTCCTGCAACTGGATCACATGTTAAACCTAAGTTATGCTCCATTGCGATCTCTGCCGCCATACAAACTTGCTCAGGGCTTCCCCCCATCAATTCAGCTAGACCTGCTGCAGCCATTGAGCATGCAACGCCTACTTCACCTTGACAGCCTACTTCAGCGCCAGAAATAGAAGCATTACGCTTATATAGACCACCGATAGCACCAGATGCTGCGAAGTAACGAGTGTATTCTTTTGGTCCAACAGATTGTACAAATTTGTCGTAGTAAGCTAATACGGCAGGAATAATGCCACAAGCGCCATTAGTTGGTGCTGTCACTACTCGACCACCGGCTGCATTTTCTTCATTAACAGCGAACGCATACATGTTAACCCAGTCAACGACTGTCATTGGGTCATTGCTTAGCTTTTCTGTGGTAATCAGTTGTTGACGTAATGCTGCTGCACGACGAGGAACACGTAGTGGCCCAGGAAGAATGCCTTCTTCATTCATACCACGTTCCATACATTCACGCATGGTTTTCCAGATGTTCGCGAAGTATGTGCTAATTTCATCTTCTGCATTCATCGCGCGTTCGTTAGCCATTACTAGTGAACTAACAGAAAGGCCATGTTCACTACACTGCTCTAGCAATTCAGATGCATAAGAGAAAGGGTAGGGAACTTCAACAGTATTTGTTTGTTCTTTACCAAAGTTTTCTTCATCAACAATAAACCCACCACCGATTGAGTAGTACGTTTTAGAGAAAACAACGTCATCACCAATCCAAGCGTGGATTGACATACCGTTTTCATGAAGAGAAAGGTTAGTTGTATGGAAATTCATACCGCCATCGCGTGGAAAATCAACAGTGTGGCAATGCATACCAACTGGAAGACGTTCTGTTTCTTCTACGCGGGAGATAAAGCCAGGAATGCTATCAATATCAACATGTTCAGGTGAATTACCAGCAAGACCCATAATGATAGCGATATCAGTGTGATGACCTTTACCTGTAAGCGATAAAGAGCCGTAAACATCAACGGTAATTTTTGTCACGTCACGTAATTGGCCTAACGCACGTAAGTCGTCGATGAACTCTTTACCTGCTTTCATTGGGCCAACAGTGTGAGAACTGGAAGGGCCTACACCAATCTTGAATATATCGAAAATACTGATCATGTTATTACCTCAGTCATAGGGGAAGCGGTTCTTGCCTCCTGTAAAGACTGTTATTCGTTGATATCCTCGCTCCTTCCTTGGCGAGCGCACTTAAACTAAAAGAGTAAAATGCTTAAAGCATATTTACTCTTAAGTATCGTCTATTTTACGTTATTTGTGCTAGTAAACACCATGAGTACTAGCACATATTTTTGCTTTTATACGATTAATTATTCGTAATCAGTACATTTTTAATAGTTAAATTAAAATGCACCGTAAATAACAGAAGTGATTGCTGCGATACCACATAAAACTGTGAAGATACGAGCAAATAATGATGTTTTGTACTTAGCCATTGCTGGTACTGTTTGCATCGCAATAACTGGCAGTAGGAATAAGATACCGGCAATCATTGGTGCACCCATTGTTTCAATCATACCTAGAATACTTGGGTTAATGATAGCGACAATCCAGGTTGTAATTACAATGAAAGCTAATGAGATCTTTTCAATTTTAGCCACTGGCATGTTAGAGCGAGACTTAGTCAAGCCAACTAGACCTTCGTGTGCACCAAGGAAGTGACCGAAGTAGCTTGATGTGATCGCTGCAAATGCAACTAGTGGACCTAAGTAAGAGATTGCTGGTGAATCTTTTACGTTAGCTAAGTATGACAATACTGAAATATTTTGCTCTTTTGCCATGTTTAGTTGCTCAGGTGTCATTGAAAGCACAACTGAGAATACGAAGAACATAACAAAGCCCATTAGCATCATTGCCGCGCCGCCAGTGATCATGTCCGTTTTCTTAACGGCTTCATCACCGTAAGTACGACGTTGCTCTTTTGCAAACTGGCTGATAATTGGGCTGTGGTTAAATGAGAATACGATAATTGGAATTGCAAGCCAGATAATTGTTGGCATTGCTGACCAATCTGCTTCTGTTTGTACCATTGACATGTTCCAGTCAGGGATTAGGTATACAGAAAGAATCAACAGAATAACAACTAATGGGTAAACCATTGCTGATGTCGCTTTCAACATCAGTTCTTTACCAAAGACTACACCCGCAGTCATTAGTGAAATTAATACGCCAGATAGTAGCCAGCGAGGTGCTGATTCCATACCAAGTTGGTTAACCATGAATGAATCAACAGTGTTTGTAATACCAACGCCGTAAATTAATACGATAGGGTAGATAGCAAAGAAGTAAGCGAAGGTAATTAAGTTAGCACCTGTTTTACCATAATGCTCTTCTACAGTATCAGTGATATCTGCATTAGGATTTTTAGACGATAGTACAAAACGAGCTAGACCTTTATGTGCAAACCATGTCATTGGTGCTGCAATAAGAGCCAAAATAACTAATGGCCAGAAACCGCCCGCACCCGCTTTAATGGGTAAGAATAGAACACCGGCACCTACTGCAGTACCAAACAGAGAAAGAGCCCAAGTGAAATCTTTGTAGGTCCATCTGGTTTTTGTCGTACTTGTTGCTGACGCTGTCGATGTGTTTTGCATACTGTAATATCCAATAAAAGGGAACGGAACGGAATATAGGAACGAGCGCATTGTCGCTATTTACGAGGGGAAAACAAGGATAAAGATCTCGTTCTGTAATACGAACTTTTTGTGATACAAATAAATCAGACCCACATCACACAAATAGGCTTGTAAGATTAAAATAAAACGTCTATTTGGTTATTTTTTATCTTCCCAAATTTGGTTGGATAACAGTTTAATCATCTGTGCTGTTGCGCCCCAGATGGAATAATTGTGGTAAGGAATGGCATAAACACGGTGGGATTCACCTCGAAGGCGAAACTGGTGTGAGCGGATATTATTGGGATTAAGCAGGTAATTGAGTGGCACTTCAAAGATGGCATCGACCTCACCGGGATCGGGTTTAGGTTTATAATCATTGCTGATCGTTGAAATAAAGGGGGTCACTATATAGCCACTGGTCGTCGCTAAGGGTGTTAATTGACCGATAACGTTATTACGTTGGCAAACAATGCCTGTTTCTTCAAATGTTTCACGTAATGCGGTGGTGATAAGATCGCTATCTTGGGTTTCAAAACGCCCACCCGGGAAGGCTATTTGTCCCGGGTGGTGCTTTAAATGTTCAGCTCGACGGGTTAATACCACATTAAAGCCATGATCTCTAGGGACTAATGGGATCAAAACGGCAGCAGGTTTGAAATAGGTATCATCATTAAAATGACGATCAATTCTACGCTTATGGCTCGCGTCATACTGTTGACTTGGTGCCATAAGAAACCGTGTTAAAATCTGCTGCTGTTCACCCATTAAAGCCTCCATTACACTTTTTTTATTATATTTAGCGCTATTATAAGGTTGGCAGAATTTTACTTAATTTGTCGAGAGTTTCTTGGTATTCACTCTCGGCATCACTGTCAGCAACGATACCGCCGCCGGCCCATGCGTATAAATTATGTTGATAAGCCACAAGCGTTCTTATCGCAATATTGGTGTCCATGGTGCCACAACGACTGATATAGCCAATACTGCCACAATAAATGCTGCGTCGATGTGGTTCCAATTCTTCAATGATCTCCATTGCTCTTATTTTTGGTGCTCCTGTTATCGATCCTCCAGGAAAACAAGCTCGTAATAAATCTGTAGCTGAGTAGTGACTGGCCAATTTACCCGTTACGGTACTCACTAAATGGTGTACTGCTGGAAAGCTTTCAATGGCAAATAAAGCAGGTACACGAACACTACCAGGTGTTGCAACACGACCAATATCATTACGTAATAAATCTACGATCATTACGTTTTCAGCCCGATCTTTAGGTGCCAACTGAAGTGCTTGTGCGTTGGCATTATCTTCTATGATGTTTTTACTTCTCGGGCGTGTGCCTTTAATCGGTTTTGTTTCAATATTTTCTTGTTTTAACTGTAAAAAACGCTCCGGTGATACAGAGAGAATCGCACTATTATTGGTACGAATAAAACTAGAAAAAGGTGCACCATTTGCGGTGTCTAAGCGACAATAAGCTTGCCACTCATCCCCTAGGTAACTGGCTTTAAATCGCTGAGCAAGGTTAATTTGGTAGCAATCACCGGATAATAAATAAGATTGTATGGTGTTAAATTTGTTGCAGTAATCCTCTTTAGTCATATTAGATGACCAAGAAGATGTTAATTGGAATGTCTTATTCTGGTTATTAGATTGTAGTGTTATTGCTTGTTCTCGTTGTTGGTTTAACCAGACCAAGCGGTGGCTATTTTTAGGCTCAATAAGCCATGTCTGCTGTAATTTATGATCAACAATGAGAGCCCAGTCATAAATACCAACGGCCATTTCTGGTAAGTGAATATCATGGTTTGCAGTCGTCGCCATTTTTTCTACACGGCGGCCTAAATCATAACTGAAATACCCTAATGCACCACCTAGAAATGGTAAGTCTAATTCTGTGCTAAGTGGTGGTAATAACTCATGTTGTAGCGCATTGATGACCGCAAAAGGATCGTCAGTTGTGCTACGTTGGTCACCATTTGAAAACTTAATATAAGTTGTATCAGATTGTGATTCAATTGTGGCTAAAGGATCAGCAACTAAAATATCATAGCGATTATCTGGGTGCGCTTCTGCTGCCGAACGTAATATCATTGCCCAAGGTAATCCCGATAATGGTGTAAACCATGACAGTGCGGCATCTTTTGAGTAGGGCAATGAGATAATGCTTAATTCTGGGTGTGATTTACAAATCATTTTCTTTTTTGTGACAAGGGGTTTGATTGGCGCATAGCGCAATGTTATGGGCAAGAGTATCATATTCAGCGAAAGACGCCCAAGATTGAGCAACGCTATTTTGTTGTTTAATACCTACAATTTGGAAGATTTTATAGGGCGCCATGGAATGATAATACTTAACGAGGGTAATTATGACCATCATCCGTAAAGAAGATGTAATCAGTAGCGTGGCCGATGCTTTACAATATATTTCTTACTACCATCCTTTAGATTTTATTAAAGCATTAGAAAAAGCGTACAACAAAGAACAAAGCCAAGCAGCAAAAGACGCTATTGCCCAGATTTTAATTAACTCCCGCATGTCTGCAGAAGGCCGTCGACCTATTTGCCAAGATACGGGCATTGTTACCTGTTTTGTAAAAATCGGCATGAATGTGCAGTGGGACAGTGATTTAACTGTGCAGCAAATGGTGGATGAAGGGGTGCGACAAGCTTACACCAATTCAGACAATCCATTACGCGCTTCTGTTGTTGCTGATCCTGCGGGTGCACGTAAGAACACTCAAGATAATGCACCTGCTGTGGTACATATTGAGATGGTGGCTGGTAATAAGGTCGAGATTCAAATCGCGGCTAAAGGTGGTGGTTCAGAAAATAAAACTAAAATGGTGATGCTGAACCCTTCTGATGATGTTGCTGAGTGGGTTGAAAAAACAGTACCACTAATGGGGGCGGGTTGGTGTCCTCCAGGTATGTTAGGTATTGGTATTGGCGGTACCGCAGAAAAAGCGGCCGTGCTTGCTAAAGAATCGTTGATGGAAGCGGTTGATATTCATGAGCTACAACAACGTGGCGCAAAAACAACAGAAGAAGCATTACGGTTAGATATCTATGATCGTGTCAATCGTTTGGGTATTGGTGCACAGGGCTTGGGCGGTTTAACCACTGTACTTGATGTTAAGATCAAAAGTGCGCCAACGCATGCAGCCTCTAAGCCTGTATGTATGATTCCTAATTGTGCCGCAACTCGTCACGTGCATTTTACGCTTGATGGTTCTGGCCCTGCGGAGTTAACACCACCTAAACTCAGTGATTGGCCACAAGTAACATGGGACGTTGGTGACAATGTTCGTCGTGTTAACCTTGATAATGTGACCAAAGCTGATGTACAAGAATGGCGTTCAGGTGAAACGGTACTGTTATCAGGTAAGATTCTTACGGGTCGTGATGCTGCCCATAAGCGTATTCAAGAAATGCTCGCTAATGGTGAAGGCTTACCTGAAGGGGTCGATTTTACTAATCGTTTTATTTACTATGTTGGCCCTGTTGACGCCGTTGGTGATGAAGTTGTTGGACCTGCTGGACCGACAACCTCGACCCGTATGGATAAATTTACTGAAATGATGCTGGGCGAAACAGGCCTTACGGGCATGATAGGTAAAGCTGAACGTGGACCTGCAACGATTGAATCGATTAAACACCATAAAGCGGTTTATTTGATGGCAGTAGGTGGCGCAGCATACCTTGTTGCCAAAGCCATCAAAAAAGCGCGAGTGGTCGCTTTTGCTGATTTAGGCATGGAAGCGATTTATGAATTTGAAGTAGAAGATATGCCAGTAACCGTTGCTGTTGATGCTGAAGGTGTTAATGCTCATCAAACAGGTCCTGATACATGGCGTGTGAACATCGCTGAAATGGCAAAATAAGCCATTTAGAAATAATTTAAAAAAAGGAGCCTTGGGCTCCTTTTTTTTGTCATTGTTATATCAGCATAGATTGTGATATTGACGCTATTCTAATAAATGAAAAGAGATTTTTTGGTTATCCACTTCTATTATTCATAGATATCTTTTATTCATACAATATTTTAACAATAACAAATATTCAGTATGGGACATCATGGAGAGTAGTATGAGATATCACTTTTTTGCGGCATTGTTTATATGTTTAGCATTAAGTGGGTGTAAGGATGATCAAGCAGTAATTGTTGAACCTGAATCTCGCCCCGTAAAATTACAATCAGTTTCCGTTGGAGATAATGAATCACAACGTGCGTTTCCAGCGATTGTTGAAGCTGGAGATAAAGCGGTCTTAGCCTTTCGAGTATCAGGCCAACTTGCGAGTGTTGACGTACATCCTGGTCAGTTTGTGACGAAAGGGCAGACACTTGCCTCATTAAACACCGATGAATTGTCACTGTTGGTAAAACAAGCACAAGCGAAATATGATTTAGCAAATGTACAATTTAAGCGTGATAAAAAACTGCGTGAAAAAAAAGTAGTATCCGAACTTGATTATGATACTTCGAAAGCAAATCTAAAGCAGGCCAAAGCGGCGTTAGATAAAGAAAAGTCAAATTTAAGCTATGCTGAGCTAATTGCACCTTATAATGGGCATCTTTCTTTGTCCATGGTTGAAAACTATGAATATGTTGTTGCTAAACAGCCGGTTATGCATATTCAAAGTGCCAAATTAATCAATATGACATTTCAGCTTCCTGATTACCTTTTAGCACGGTTTCAAGGTAATGCTGAAAATATTGATCCTACCGTTGCGTTCGATACTTTAGCCAATCAAACCTTTCCGGCCCAATTTAAAGAAATTGATACAGAGCCTGACAGTAAAACATCCAGTTATAAAGTAACACTTTCACTGGCTCGACCTGAAGGCAGTAATATTATGCCGGGAATGTCTGGTAGTGTAACAATTGTATTACCACAAGGAAATGCGGGTGCAATACCGGTGCGAGCAATCATAGTTGAAGGTAATAAAAACTATGTGTGGCGTGTTGATGATAAGCAGCAAGTTGTCAGAACAGAAGTGACATTAGACAGTAATAACCGTGTTATTGCAGGATTGAATGATGGTGATGTTATAGCGACATCGGGTGTCTCTGAATTGCAATCAGGTCAAAAGGTCCGCTCATGGATCAAGGAGCGAGGACTATGATCAAATGTTGCCGTTTATCTGTACTATCAATCAGTATTACGTTGCTCGTTGTCGGGTGTGATAAACCGACTGTTGAGCCACGTGAAGAACTGCCTTTAGTGAAAGTACAACAGGTAAAATTAAGTAAGCAAGTACCGAAATTAACCTTCCCTGCAGTAGCATCTGCCGCCGATAAATCTATTTTATCATTTCGTATTGCGGGAGAAGTGACACAGATATTAGTACGCTCAGGTGACAGGGTGAAAAAAGGCCAAGTATTAGCACGATTAGATCCCAGTGATTTTAAATTAGAAGTTGATGATGCTCAGGCAAAATACAACGTTAATAATAGCCAATACCGTCGTTCAGCAACATTATTAAAAAATGGTTATTTACCTCAATCTCAATTTGATGAGTTAAAAGCCAAACGAAGTATTGCAAAAGCCAATCTTGATTTAGCCCAATTAAAATTAAGTTTTACCGTGCTTAAAGCGCCTTTTAGTGGCGTCATTTCAATTGTTCCGGTTGAGCAATTTGAGAATGTCAAAGTCGGTCAGCAAATTATGAATATTCATAGTACTGATTCTGTTGATATTGAGATTCAGGCCCCTGATATGATTTATTCCAAGCAAAGTATATTAGATGTTGATAAAGGGCAACGTGCGACGGCAAAGGCGATTTTACCTAATGGTGAAAAATACGCGGTGATATTAAAAGAGTTTACGACTGAACCTGATCCAGAGTCAGGCTCTTTTTTGGTTACCTTAACTATGCCAATGCCTAAAAATCAGTTCATTTTAGATGGTATGTCGGTTGAAGTTGAAGCTGATGCTCAAAAGTTACAAGTGTATACAGTGGGGCAACAAATTGTGCCATTAGAGGCATTATTTAATTTGGATGGGGATGACATTACACCATCTAATAAATATGTATGGGTACTTGCGGCCGATAATACAGTGTCAAAGCGTCAAGTTGTCACAGATAAAGTTGTTCCAGAAGGGGTGCGATTAAAATCGGGTGTAAAGGAAGGAGAAAAGGTCGTAGTTACAGGCGTTAACCGCTTAAGGGATGGACAAAAAGTGGTGGTATTTACTCAGGAGGAGGCACTGTAATGAAACAAGATATCGCGACTTATTTTATTAAAAACAAAGTGATTAGTTGGATGTTAACACTGATCTTTCTCGTGGGTGGAACGGTATCTTTCTTTGGTCTTGGTCAGTTAGAAGATCCCGCTTTTACGATTAAAGATGCGATGGTTGTGACCGCTTATCCAGGGGCGACACCTCAACAAGTAGAAGAAGAAGTGACTTATCCAATAGAGAAAGCAATTCAACAACTGACGTATGTTGATGAAGTTAATTCACTGTCTAGTCGAGGCCTTTCGCAGATCACAGTTACCATGAAAAACAATTATGGGCCTGATGATTTACCACAAATTTGGGATGAATTACGGCGTAAAGTGAATGATATTTCATCGAATTTGCCTCCAGGTGTTGCAAAGCCAAAAGTGATTGATGATTTTGGTGATGTATTTGGAATTTTATTGGCGATCACTGGTGAAGGTTATAGCTACAAAGAGCTAAGTGATTATGTTGATTATTTACGTCGTGAAATTGAACTGGTCGATGGTGTCGGTAAAGTTTCTGTAACGGGTAATCAGCAAGAACAAGTATTTATTGAAATATCGATGCAACGTTTAAGCAGTTTAGGTATTTCGCTTGATACTATTTATAACATTTTAGCGACTCAAAATTTAGTTACGAGTGCGGGTGCGGTGCGTATTGGTGATGAATATGTTCGTGTTCACCCAACTGGTGAGTTTAAGAATGTTGATGAATTAGGTGATTTGATTATTACCGATAAAGGGGCTGACGGGCTAATTTATTTGCGAGATGTGGCCGATATTAAAAAAGGTTTTAAAGAGATCCCTGATAACTTAGTCAGCTTTAATGGTCATCAAGCCCTTAATATGGGGGTGTCATTTGTCGAAGGGGTTAACGTTGTTGAAGTAGGTCAACGTGTAATGCAGCGATTAGCTGAACTCAAAGAACAACAACCTGTTGGTATTGATATTGATGAAGTGTATAGCCAGCCGACAGAAGTTGATAAATCAGTCAGTGGTTTCGTGGTTAGCTTAGGTCAAGCGGTTGCGATTGTTATTATTGTACTGTTGTTTTTTATGGGGTTGCGCTCAGGATTGTTAATTGGCCTTATTTTGCTATTAACTGTACTTGGTACCTTTGTGTTTATGAAGTGGATGGCAATAGATCTCCAACGTATATCATTAGGCGCATTGGTTATCGCGCTGGGTATGCTGGTGGATAATGCTATTGTGGTAGTTGAAGGTATTCTGATCGGAATGCAAAAGGGGCGTACGCGAATGCAAGCAGCCTCAGATATTGTCACGCAAACTAAGTGGCCGTTACTGGGCGCAACTGTGATTGCGGTAATGGCTTTTGCACCTATTGGTTTATCGCAAGATTCAACGGGTGAATATTGTCGAACTTTATTTACAGTGCTACTGATTTCATTGATGTTGAGTTGGTTTACCGCTATTTCATTAACACCTTTCTTTGCTGATATTTTCTTTAAAAATGTCAAAGTTGAACAAGGAGCAGATCAAAAAGATCCCTATAGCGGTGTTTTCTTTGTGGTATATCGTAAGTCACTAGAGTTTTGTATGCGTCGTGCATGGCTAACGGTACTGACATTGGTACTGATGCTTGGTGGTAGCTTATACGGCTTTACGTTATTGAAACAATCATTCTTCCCTGCTTCAACAACGCCAATGTTTATGGTTGATGTCTGGTTACCTGAAGGAACGGATATTCGCGCCACTAATGACACCTTAAAATCGTTAGAAAAAGTGGTTAATACAGAACAAGGCGTTCAGCATGTTAGTTCTAGTGCGGGTAAAGGCTCACAGCGTTTCATGTTGACTTACGCGCCTGAAAAGAGCTATGCCTCATACGGTGAATTAATCGTTCGAGTTGATAGTTTTGACGATGTAATTCCTGTCATGCGTAAATTTAGCCAAACGATGAATAAGGATTATCCAGAGGTTGAGTATAAATTGAAACAGGTGATGCTTGGCCCATCATCAGGTTCTAAAATTGAAGCCCGTATTGTGGGCTCTGATCCCACAATTCTGCGTGGTATTGCCTCGCAAGTTGTTGATGTAATGAATGCCGATCCTGGCGCTTTTAACATTCGTCATGACTGGCGAGAGCGCACGAAAGTCATTGAACCTGTATTTAATGAAAGCCAAGCAAGACGTTACGGTATTACTAAAAAAGATGTTGATGAATTACTACAGATGGCATTTTCAGGAATTAACATTGGTTTATACCGTGAAGGGACAAACTTGATGCCAATCGTGGCACGGTTACCTGAAGAAGAGCGGGTTGATATTAGTACAATTGAAGGTATGAAGATTTGGAGCCCTGCGATTCAAGGTTATATTCCACTACAGCAAGTAGTATTGGATGTTAATGTGCGCTGGGAAGATCCATTAGTGGTGCGTAAAAACAGAAAACGTATGTTAACCATTATGGCAGACCCTGATCCTTTAGGTGATGAAACCGCAGCGTCGGTTCAAGCGCGTATTTTACCCGCTATTGAAGCCATTGATTTACCCGCAGGTTATAGCTTGGAGTGGGGCGGTGAGTATGAATCATCTGCAGATGCGAAAGCGTCACTATTCCAAACTATGCCAATGGGTTACTTAGCCATGTTTTTAATTACAATATTCTTATTTAATAAAGTTAAAGAAGCTCTCATTGTATGGGCAACAGTGCCACTGGCGATTATTGGGGTAACGGTAGGATTACTGCTTCTGAATACGCCTTTTGGTTTTATGGCATTACTTGGCTTTTTGAGCCTTTCTGGCATGTTGGTGAAAAACGGCATCGTATTGTTAGATCAAATTGAAATAGAGATCGCCAGTGGCAAAGAGAAATATCTTGCGGTGGTTGATGCGGCGGTCAGTCGTGTGCGCCCTGTGTGTATGGCGGCGATAACCACTGTTTTAGGTATGTTACCCTTACTACCTGATGTTTTCTTTAAGCCGATGGCGGTGACGATTATGTTTGGGTTGAGCTTTGCCACAGTGCTGACACTGATTGTAGTACCTGTGTTATATCGTTTATTTCATAAATTGAAAATACCAGTAGATCAAACGACACCACAGCCGGTAGTGTAAAATAAAGGCAGCTTAAAATAATAATGATGTAGACTAAAAAGGCTTCCTGTAATAGGAAGCCTTTTTTGTCATCATAAAAGCGGTTAAATTAAGCGAGTACTTTCCAAGTCATCATTTCACCGGCTTTAATTGGCACCACGGTATCATGACCAAATTGCATTTCTTCAGCAACTTGCCATGCTTCTTTGGTTAATGTAATGGTGTCGGTGTTACGGGGCAGGCCATAAAAATCAGCACCATTGAAACTGGCAAAGGCTTCTAATTTATCCAGTGCGCCTGCTTGTTCAAATACTTCAGCATATAATTCAATTGCAGCATGGGCGGTGTAAGAGCCTGCACAACCACAAGCCGCTTCTTTGCGTCCTTTGATATGTGGTGCGCTGTCTGTGCCCAAGAAGAACTTCGCATTGCCGCTGGTTGCTGCAGCAACTAACGCTTGTTGATGAGTATTACGCTTTAAAATCGGTAAGCAATAGAAGTGCGGACGAATACCGCCGACTAACATATGATTACGGTTAAACATTAAATGGTGCGCAGTAATGGTCGCTCCAACATTTGGACCTGCATTGGTTACAAACTCAACCGCATCAGCCGTTGTGATATGTTCAAGTACGATTTTTAGTGCGGTAAATTCATTAACGATAGGCGCTAATACGGTGTCTAAAAACGCTTTTTCACGATCAAAAATATCAACATCATGATGGGTGACTTCACCATGAATCAGTAGCGGCATGCCGACTTGTTGCATGGCTTCTAATGCTGGGCGAATATGATTGATTGAAGTAACGCCTGAATCTGAATTGGTGGTGGCACCCGCAGGGTAAAGTTTAGCGGCGTAAACATGACCAGAAGCATGTGCACGCTGAATTTCTTCAGCTGATGTTTTATCGGTGAGATAAATAACCATTAGCGGTGAGAAGTTATCTTGATGATTTACTTGAAGAATGCGGTCACGGTAGGCTAAAGCAGATGTGGTATCTGTAACAGGGGGAATAAGGTTTGGCATGATAATCGCGCGTCCCATATAACGGCTAATATCACGAACTGTATCAGCGAGTACGTCGCCATCACGTAAATGTGTATGCCAGTCGTCCGGACGTGTAATTGTTAACATCGTCATTTTTTCTTCCCTCCCAAAAAATTTGTCCGATTCTAAAAGTATCACACGCTGAAGTAAAGTTGATAAATCAAACAATGTGGTTAATTGCTGCTTTAAAAAGCAATCGTTTGCTGGTGGCGGTAGATAAATGAAGAAAACTCACCGACTGTGTCGCCGGTGAGTGGGGTAATTATAATTTAAAGCGGCTCACGAGAGTATTTTGTTCAGTTGCTAAGTGTTCAAGCTTGACGCCCGTATCAGCCATTTTTTCCATAGTGTTATAACTATTATCAGCAATGTGGCTAATGTCTTCTAAACTACGGGCTATTTCTGTTGTCGTACAACGTTGCTCTTCGGCCGCTTGTGCAATTTGTGTACTCATATCACTTATTTCAATGATAATCGCTTGAATTTCTTCCATTGAACTATTGGCATTAGAAGCAAGGCTAATACTGTTATCCATTTCAGTGACACAGCTTTGCATCATATGCATAGCCTGACCGGAGCTGGATTGTAAGTTTTTGATCATATCTTCAATTTCTGCAGTAGAGTCGGTGGTGCGTTTGGCTAGTACACGTACTTCATCTGCGACCACGGCAAATCCTCGTCCTTGTTCTCCTGCTCTTGCTGCTTCAATAGCGGCATTAAGGGCTAATAAGTTTGTTTGATCCGCAATATTACGAATAACATCCAAAATGGAGCCAATATTACTGCTCATTTTTTGTAATTGTTGAACAGCCTGAACGGATTCATCCAAACGAGTAGAGAGTTGATGGGCGGTATTGATATTACTGGTCATTACCTCACGGCCTGTTGCTGATGCTTGCTCTACTTCATTTACGCGCTCCATGGTGATTTGCGCGCTTTTTGATACATCAGTTACAGAGTGTTCCATTTCAATCATGGCTGTTGCTGCAGAAGCCGTTTGTTGACGTTGGTTATTTAACCGTTGCTTTGCTTCAGCTGTTGTGGCGTGGTTCTCCGTTGCAACGGTGCTTAATTCTGATGATGTGTGGCTAATTTGGGTTAAAATTTGTTGTAAGTTCTGCGCCAGCATATTGATGTGATGGTTAAGTTGACTAAATTCAATAAACGTACTGGCTGCTGTTCGCTGTGTCATATTGCCAGCGGTGAGTGCTTCTAACGTTTTTAATATCGCCATTAGAGGCTGACGCACACTACGAGCTAAATACCAGCCGACGGTAATAGCTAACAAGATTACTGCTATACCAATGATAATAGCTTTTGTCACCACTTCAGAGTAGGTCGTATCTGCTGTTGCAATCGTATTACTCATCTGGCTATTTGCTTGTTTATTGAAATCTCCAACAATAGTCATAGATTGGTTAATTTCTTTCGCTAACGTTGCAATATTACTGTAAAGGCGGTGTTGTGCCTGAATGTATTCAAAATGCTGGTCGAGAACGCCACCAGTACGACCAATATCAAGTCCATATTGTTCTACTGATTTGCCGAAAGCTTGCGTTAATTCTGGTTGTAATATAGATAAAGAACGAAAGGTGTTTTTAAGGTGATTAACGCTAATTTTGTTACTTCTAATAGCTTTTTCGATCTCGGCAGTATTATCAGATGCTAGGGCATCTAAAGTGATCGTTTCTGTTTCTTTTAATTTTAAGAAATAGTTTTTAGATAACATTTTAACGGTAAGGTTATCTTGCTCATTAATAAACTCTTTCATACCAATATTCAATTCTGTTTGTAGTTGCTGAAATTGACGCGCAGATTGTTGGCGTTCATTGGTGGCAAGCAGTAATAAGCGGTAATTGGTCATGGCAATAGTGGCTTCAGTAAAATAACGTTGTTCTAATTCGGTTAATGCCAGAATCGATTTTTCTAATTGAGGATTATTTTTTGTCACTTGTTGTAATTGATTTCGAGCTTGTTGAAAGAGGGTAGTTTGTTGTTCAAATTCTACACTATAAGCTGCCATTGCTGTTGGATCTTGGCTGGTCAGGTAATCTTTAAAAATTTTATCAGCGACAAGCAGTTGCAGACTAACATTATGTGATGCTGAAACTAGGGGTAAGGCACCAGTTGTAATGGACTTTAATTGATTGTGAATACGATCAACGCCATCAAGCATAAACATAATAGTAATAACAAATAGTGCTACTAAGATAGCGAAGCCTAAGTACATACGACGTATGACAGAGGTTTGAGATTTCTTTTTCATAATATCCCTAATTTCATAAAGTCCGAGAATTGCGCCGTTAATGATCGTAATATCGCTTTATAGCGATGGCGATTGGTATAAAAGCAACTCTAAAAGTGATTGATTTAATTGTTATAATTGATATTTGTAATATTACGTTAGTTTGATTTATCTATCGTCTTGAACTTCAAAATCTTAACTTTTTGATGATGGTATTGATGAATATTTTGATGGTTGTTGCAAAAAAAAACGGTAAAACATGAAATGAGGTGCGAAAAAAGTGTTTAAAACAGTGTTCAATATTGCCCTCTAGACGTGGGTAGCGCATACTTAGCTCAGAACTAATATAAGCTGATTATTTAATGGAGTCAGGTATGGCTGAAGAAACTATTTTTAGTAAGATTATTCGCAAAGAAATTCCAGCAGATGTTTTATATCAAGATGAGTTAGTGACCGCATTTCGTGATATTAATCCTCGTGCGCCAAGCCATATTCTTATTATTCCAAACAAATTATTGCCAACAGTTAATGATGTTGAAGCAGAAGATGAATTGATGATGGGACGTATGTTTACGGTTGCACGTAAGCTTGCAGAAAGTGAAGGCGTTGCTGAAGATGGTTACCGCTTGATTGTTAACTGTAATCCTTTTGGTGGCCAAGAAGTGTACCATATTCATATGCATTTATTAGGCGGCCGCCCATTAGGGCCAATGATTGTTAGCTAATAAGTCATCAATTCTTAGCATCAAGTTGCAATAGAATAAGTTGAGAATGAAGCTTGAGTAGTAAAATGGCTAATCTGCTAATAATGATGAGCTGTTGGTCACTCAAGCTTTTTTCATTTTATTGAGTAGACTTATAATATTAATTTATAATCCATTGAAATGTAGGAGGCTACAGCCTAGCTGTATATTAATGTAGCATGAAATATATATTTATATTG
Source organism: Photobacterium piscicola (assembly GCF_046058925.1). Taxonomy (NCBI): domain Bacteria; kingdom Pseudomonadati; phylum Pseudomonadota; class Gammaproteobacteria; order Vibrionales; family Vibrionaceae; genus Photobacterium; species Photobacterium piscicola. Next base: position 2,246,636 of record NZ_CP175534.1, on the reverse strand, counting down.
TTGATATTGTTTGTCACACTTATTTCAGGGTGTAGTGGTTCAGCAATATCAACGATCAGTCTTGAAAATAGTAACCATCATGTTGTTATTGGAAATACGGTATTAGCCAATAAACTTCAATTTAGTCATTCGAAAACACAACGGAATGACGGTTATTTGCATGCATCTGTTGAAGTCATGAATAAAACTGACGTAACCATATCATTGAACTATCACTTTTATTGGTATGATGCGAATGGATTAGAAATAAATCATTCACCGTCAGCATCACAAACATTGATCATTAATCCTCATCAAGTTTTGTTATTGCAAGGTCTTGCTCCTAATACAGCGGCAACGCAATATCGTATTGTTGTGGGTGAAACATACAATTAACGAATAAGAATAGTGACATTAAAGGTAGTGAAAATGAAAAAGAGTGTAATGGCCTTGTTAGCAGCAGCAACGTTATTAGGGGGTTGTGCTCAACCGATTAATTACGGTGGTGGATTACATGGACTTGAAAGTGCGGTAACTAACTTTGGATCCAATGATTTAGAGAAATTATCATCATCAATGGTTGATAAAATGTTAGCGTCATCGGCTGTGCGTTCTATGACAGCGAGCGGCGAACCCATTGTTGTGGTTGATAGTATTAAAAACCAAACTCGTCATCATGTTGATACACAAGATTTAACGGCGATAATTACTGAGCGTTTACAAGATTCTGGTAAATTTAAATTTGTTGATCCTGCCCGCGTAAAAGCGGTGCGCCAACAGTTAAATTTCCGTGAAGATGATCGTTTTGTAAATCAAAGTACGGCTATTCAATTTGGTAATATGGTTGGTGCTCAATATATGTTGTATGGCCATGTATCGACGGTAATGAAATCAACATCAAATGGCAAGCAAGCTTATTATAAAGTGACAATGCGTTTGATGGATTTGAAGTCAGGTGTGATTGAGTGGTCTGATCAAGATCAGGTTATTCAACGTGCATCAACCAATAGTGCCGCTTGGTAATTATACTGCTTTAGTATCAGGTGAGGAGTAGCAATATGGCTGATTATAAACATTTTGATTGTGATCTTTTAATTGCCTTACCTGATACTGAATTGATATCAGCATGTGAACTCACGGGAGGATTGACAAATCGATGTTGGAAACTCTCCTTATTTCACCCGTCAATCAAGCAGACTAAGCAGTATGTCTGGCGGCCATTTTCTATATCTGCGCAAGCATTTGGTATTGAACGCCAGCATGAGTATCAATTATTGTCGCTGATTGCTGATACTAAATTAGCACCACAACCATTACAGTTAGTTGTAAGTACAGACAAACCGACACCGCAAGTGATAGGGTTGGTGGTTGAATGGTTATCTGGCGTAGAAGCGACCACGACATTTTCTGATCAGAGCCTGTGTCAGTTACAAGCAAAAGTACATCAACTTCCCTTACCTTGGTGGCGATTGGATGTACATCAACGTGCCAAACAGTATTGGCAACACCTCCATACTGACCACCACACCTCGTCTCTAGTTTCAATCTACCATTTTTTTCAGAGCCAGCCATTGCCAGTCGCATTTGATGATTGTTGCTGTCACTTTGATCTCGGACGCTATAACGTTATCGTGCCATCGATTAATACCGACACTATTGCCAGTGCCAAAATTATTGATTGGGAATATGCAGCTGCAGGGGATCCCAGTTTAGATTTAGCGATGACTATTATTGCTAATGAATTAGATATTGAACAAGTAGTTAATGATTATTGTGATTATCGTGCGCTTATCAATGACGAAACGGTATTTAATAAACAGCAGTGGTTAGCGGCTGTTATCGCGTGGCAGCCATGGTGTCAGTATTTGGCATTATTATGGTATTTGGTTGGCTACGACATTTGGCAGCAACCTGAGTATTTACGACAAGCTTCGCAATTACAGCAGCAACTCATTGAATATATTAATAACTGTTGATTGATATATACAATTATTGTGTATCAAAATAATCAGTAACTTATGATAAGTAATACACAAACAGAGATGGTGCTTTGGGGCTTGAATCTGTTTTTGTAGGCGAGATCATGTTTTTTGTTTTAAATTTGTTAAAACATTACTTGGATTATGGATTTAACTCGTCGATGTCGGTATAGATAGTAAGTAAAATTATTACTAGATAGCGAGAGATAACAATGATTATTTATTTACATGGCTTTGATTCAACAAGCCCAGGTAATCACGATAAAGTATTGCAATTGCAGTTTATTGATTCTGATGTTCGTTTTCTAAATTACAGCACACTTCATCCCAAACATGATATGCAACATCTTCTAAAAGAAGTGCATAAATTGCTTGAAACCAGTAATGATCCTCAGCCTTTAATTTGTGGTGTTGGCCTTGGCGGTTATTGGGCGGAACGGATTGGATTCTTATCAGGTATAAAGCAGGTCATGCTAAATCCTAATCTGCATCCTGAGCGTAATATGGAAGGAAAAATAGACCGTCCAGAAGAATATGAGGATATTTTGACAAAGTGTGTAACAAATTTTCGTAAAAAAAATACAGGAAATTGTCTTTGTATCCTTTCAACTCATGATGAAGTGTTAGATAATCAGCAAACAAAAGATGCGCTAGATCAATTTTACGACATTATTTGGGATGAAAAAGAATCCCATAAGTTTGCAAAAATATCACAGCATCTACAAAAAATAAAAGCGTTTAAAGCGCAGTAACAACGGAACCATTACCTCCTACATATCACAGACGGGTCGTAGATCCGTCTGCCTACATGCGTGAGCTAATACTTTTTCGCCTAGCAGTCTTTATGCGTGATTATTTACTATCAGCAGACTGCTATGCAATTCAGTCTTTGTCAGTTTTTAAAAATCATAAAATAGAGAGGAAGCTATCTTGACACGTATAATCGTTGTGGGTGGTGGTGCTGGTGGCTTGGAGTTAGCTACTAAATTAGGTCGTACATTAGGCCGTAAACGTCGTGCAGAAATCACATTAGTTGATCGTCGTGCTAGTCATTTATGGAAACCGTTGTTACATGAAGTAGCAACAGGCTCATTAGATGCAGGTGTTGATGCGATTAGTTACCGCGCACATGCTAAAAATCATTCGTTTGATTTCCAGATGGGATCATTACAAGATATTGATCGTGAAACAAAAACGATCACATTAGCAGCATTATATGATAAGCAAAATGAGCTATTGGTACCTGAGCGTTCGTTAGAATACGATATTTTAGTCTTAGCGCTAGGTTCGACCTCAAACGATTTTAATACTCAAGGTGTACGTGATAATTGTATTTTCCTTGATAGCCCCGAACAGGCACACCGTTTCCGTAGTGAAATGAATAATCAGTTCATGAAGTTACATGCTAATAAAGATCAAAAAACGGTTGATATTGCGATTGTTGGTGCAGGCGCAACGGGCGTTGAACTGTCTGCTGAGTTACATAACGCTGTTCAAGAACTTCATAACTACGGTTTTGGCGATCTTGATAGTTCACGCTTAAACATTAACTTAGTGGAAGCGGGTGAGCGTATTTTACCTGCATTGCCACCACGAATCTCACAAGCGGCACATAATGAGTTAACTAAATTAGGTGTAAATGTTCGTACTGCAACCATGGTGACTAAAGCTGATGAAACAGGCTTAACAACTAAAGATGGCGAACATATTCCGGCACAAATTATGGTTTGGGCAGCGGGTATTAAAGCGCCTGATTTTATGAAAGATATCGCGGGTCTTGAAACTAACCGTATTAATCAACTTGTCGTTAAACCAACGCTACAAACCACCCGTGATGATAACATTTACGTTATTGGTGATTTAGCATCATGCGTGCAAGAAGATGGTTCGTTTGTACCACCACGCGCTCAAGCTGCACACCAAATGGCAAGTCGTTGTTTCTCTAATATCGTGGCTAAATTATCAGATCGTGAGCAAAAACCTTACATCTATAGTGACCATGGTTCATTAGTATCATTGAGCCGTTTCTCTACTGTCGGTAGCTTAATGGGTAACCTGTCTAAAGGTTCGATGATGGTTGAAGGGCGTATTGCTCGTATGGTTTACATTTCATTGTATCGTATGCACCAAATGGCGTTACATGGCATGTTTAAAACCGGTTTGATTATGTTAGTTGGACGTATTAATCGTGTACTTCGTCCAAGCTTAAAACTGCACTAAGATTTTTTCATGCAATAAAAAACGCCAGTATGATAAACGCTTGTTAATTGAGCGTCATACTGGCGTTGTTATTAGTGCTGATTATTTAGTTAATCTTAAATAATTCAACATCAAAAATAAGTACAGAGCCAGGTGGAATACTACCTGCACCATTATTACCGTAAGCAAGATTTGCGGGAATAAAGAAACGTACTTTTTCACCAACAACCATATGTTGTAAGCCTTCGGTCCATCCTTTAATTACTCGGTTTAATGGGAACGAAATTTTTTCGCCACGATCAACTGAGCTATCAAATACAGTACCATTAATTAATGTACCGTGGTAATGCACAGTTACTGTATCCGTTGCTTTTGGGTGTTCAGTGCCAGTACCTTGTTGTAGAACTAAATATTGCAAACCAGACGCAGTCGTTTGTACGCCTTCTTTTAGTTTGTTTGCAGCAAGAAATTCCTGCCCAATTTTAATATTTTCTTGCGCTGCCTGTTTGTTGCTGTAAGAGCGATAAAGAAAAAATGCAACTAATGCAGCGATAACGACTGCGATAATAATTTTTGGCACGAGTGTGTCCTTACTTAATAAAATTGATTTATCTTACCATTACTCGCAATAGCAAACTCGCAAAATTATCTGCCTTTTAAATCAGAGATATTATTTATTAATGGTGACAGATTTTATCTCGATTTGTGTGTAAGTTTTCACCGTCAAGTGTGATTTTATTACGAGATAGAAGGAAAGTAATCAACGCATCTAATGATAGATCATTTAATTTACAGGTATGAAAGTGGAGGTTAGTTCCCCAATGTTGTTCAACATACGCGTGTAATGTTTTGATGGTGAAAGGTATTGATGTATCTGCAATAAGGTTTAGTACATCGTGACCATGGCGACTTGCTGTTGTATTCATAATGAGTAACTATTTTTTTTTGAATAAAGAATAAGCAATGTTAGCTGAAATTGAGGTGCTAAAGATTGATGTATACCAATATCAATACAGTTAACGCTACTTAATATAAATCTTGTGGTATGAGTGAATATACATAGCCATTAATGGGTATATTTTGATAAAAAATACGGTTTCTCGCCTCGCATTCAAAAATGGCATTACACGCAAGTGCAGTTTTTTGACTGGCATAATTATCTGTATGGGTAATTATTTCTAAACGGGTTAGACCTAACATTTGAAAAGCAAATTGAATAATAGCGAGACTTGCTTCAGTCGCCATACCTTGGCGATGATAATTGTGGGTGATCCAATAACCGAGATTTGCGGAATTAAATAATGGCACAATGGCACTTAGTGAAACTGCGCCAATAAAGTCATCATTAAATCGATCAAAAATAGCAAGCTCATAACTGTAATCATGTTGCCAACTTAAACGGCTAGCTTCGATCCATTCGTGAGCTTGTTGTTGATCAAAATCAGCATCACACCATTCTAACCAAGGTTGAAGATACTCACTTGATTGGGTGACAGCGTCAACAAAAGCATTTAAATCTGCAGTCTTAAATGGACGTAAAATAAGTCGAGGCGTAGTAAGTTCAAAGTCAATTTTCATGATAATTCTAGTTTATGATGTAGTTGTGGTAATTTATGACAATCAAGAAATCGCCCCAGATGCTATGTCTAGGGCGAGAGGAGGGTTAAATCATATTTTCTCTAAACTGATTTAGTAGATCTTCAATAAATTTAACTCTCTTTTTACGATCTGTTTCATTTGATACGATTTTTAACTTTGTTGGTCCTTCCATTCTGAAATGCTGAGGCTGTGTTTGCAGTAAACCAACCAGAAAGTGAGGGTTAATGGCTGCATCTTGTTTAAATTCAAGATAGCCCCCTTTTTCATTACTCTCAACTTTCTTAACACCAATAATAGCGGCTTTAAGTTTAAGGCTATTAACGGTAATTAGGTTGATAGCAGCATCAGGTAAAAGACCAAATCGATCAATTAACTCTACTTTAATTTCATTAAGCTCATTATCATCTTTTGCACTAGCAATACGTTTATAAAGTGATAAACGGGTATTAATGTCCGGAATATACTCATCAGGTAGTAATGCTGGAATACGCATTTCAACTTCAGCTTGTTGTTTGAGTAGATCATCGAGTGTCGGCTCTCTACCTTCGCGCAATGACTCTACTGCTTGTTCTAGCATTTCCATAAAGAGGCTAAAACCAACAGATTGAATTTGACCACTTTGCTCATCACCTAATAGTTCACCTGCGCCCCGAATTTCTAAATCATGGGTGGCAAGCGTAAAGCCTGCACCAAGATCTTCTAGTGATGCAATGGCTTCTAAACGTTTCACCGCATCTTTGGTCATACGCTTTGGATGTGGTGTTAGAAGGTAAGCATATGCTTGGTGGTGAGAACGACCGACACGCCCACGCAATTGGTGTAGTTGTGCTAGGCCAAGATTATCTGCACGATCCATGATAATAGTATTGGCTGTGGGGACGTCAATTCCGGTTTCAATAATGGTGGTACAAACGAGTACATTAAAGCGTTGATGGTAAAAATCACTCATGATTCTTTCCAGTTCACGTTCGCGCATTTGGCCGTGAGCAAATGTTACTCGTGCTTCTGGAATTAATTTGGCTAAATCTTCTGTGGTTTGTTCAATACTATCGACTTCGTTATGCAAGAAATACACTTGTCCACCACGGCTAATCTCACGCAAGATGGCTTCGCGAATAATATTTTCATCACTTTGACGTACAAACGTTTTAATCGCTAAGCGACGTGCAGGTGGTGTGGCAATAATTGATAAGTCTCGCATGCCGCTCATCGCCATATTCAGTGTTCGAGGAATTGGGGTTGCGGTTAGTGTTAAAATATCAACATCAGCACGAATAGCTTTGATCTTTTCTTTTTGACGAACACCAAAGCGGTGTTCTTCATCCACAACCAATAGTCCGAGATCATGGTAATTAACGCTGCTATTGAGCAGTTTGTGAGTACCAATAAGAATATCAATCTTACCTTCTTCAACATCAGCTAGAATTTGTTTTTGTTCTTTGGCTGTTTTAAAGCGCGATAATACTTCAACGCGAACGGGCGTATTGGCAAAACGGTCTCGGAAATTTTCGAAATGCTGCTGTGCCAATAATGTTGTTGGTACTAAGATAGTAACTTGTTTGTTGTTATCTACTGCAACAAAAGCGGCTCGCATTGCGACTTCTGTTTTACCAAAACCGACATCACCACAAACCAAGCGATCCATGGCTTTTGGTTGGCACATGTCAGATAGAACAGCATTAATGGCTAATGCCTGATCATAAGTTTCTTCGTATGGGAAACTGGTGCAGAAATCAGCATAGCTTTCGCGATCAAGCTTGAATTTAAAGCCCGGTTTGAGCTCACGCATAGCATAAACTTCAAGTAACTCGGCGGCAACATCACGCACTTTTTCTGCCGCTTTTCGCCGTGCCTTAACCCACGCTTCACCGCCTAATTTATGAATGGGCGCTGTTTCTTCTGCGCCGCCGGAGTAACGGCTAATAAGGTGCAATGAAGCCACTGGGACATAAAGCTTAGCACCACCTTGATATTCAAGAGTGACATATTCGGTTTGAATCCCACCAGCTTCAAGAGTTTGAAGTCCTTGATAACGACCAATACCATGGTCGATATGAACTACGGGTTGTCCTACCTGTAATTCAGCAAGGTTACGAATGATGGTATCAGCATTAACTGTGGTTTTTTTATCATTACGACGGCGCTGTTGAATACGCTCGCCAAGTAAATCGCTTTCACAAATAAACGCGACCGCTGGCTTTTCAAGAATAAAACCATTTTCAGCAGCACCAATAACGAGACAATGTTTAGCTTTATCCGCCATTGCAGCATCAAGGTTATCAAAAACGGTTGGACGTAGTTTTATGCGCGCTAATAGATCAAATAATGCTTCTCGACGACCTTCCGAGGCGACAGAGAAAATGATTTTCCCTTTAAATTGCTCAGTAAAGTGACGTAACTCAGCTAACGGCTCTTTGAGTTGATGATTAATTGTTATAGCTGGGACGGGGGTTAAAGCTGGGTTATAGCGACCTGCTTTGTCTGCATCAATTACTTCACGTTGTATACGTACACGAGGCAGTTGCTTAAAGCCAGCAAACATTTCATCTTTAGTTAGCCATAATTCTTTAGGCGCAAGTAAAGGTCGTAGCGGATCAACGCGACGTTGGTCATATCGATACTCTGCATCATGTAAGAAAGTGTCGACCGCAGGCTCTAAATCACCGAGTGTCACTAATAGCGCATTGGTTGGTAAATAATCAAACAGAGTATCGGTATGATTAAAAAATAGTGGCTGCCAATATTCGATACCAGTTGGCCATATTTTTTTACTAACCTGCTGATAGATAGATTCAGGCTCTCGACGCGCTTCAAAACGTTCGCGCCATCGCATACGGAAGTTTTCTATTGCTAGCTCATCGGTTGGGAACTCATGCGCTGGTAGTAGATCTATGGTATTGATTTCAGCTGTTGAGCGTTGATTTTCAGGATCAAATTGACGAATAGAGTCTACTTCATCATCAAAGAAATCAATGCGGTATGGTGCGTTACTGCCCATTGGGAACAGATCAACCAATGAACCACGGCTAGCATATTCACCGTGCTCCATCACTTGATCAACGTGACGATAACCTGATGCTTCTAGTTGTAATCGCAGTTTTTCAAGTGAGATACGATCGTCTTTTTTAACGATTAACGCATGTTGGTGAATGAATTCTTTAGGTGTTAATCGCTGCAAAAGTGTGCTGATAGGGACTAAGATAATACCATTTTTTTGTGTTGGCATTTTATATAAGCGAGCTAAGCGCTCAGAGATAATATCTTGATGTGGAGAGAAATTATCATAAGGTAATGTTTCCCAATCAGGGAAAACATGGACGTCAAGATCACAAAATTGGCTGATCTCTGGCTGTAGTTTTAACGCAGTTTGCGTATCTGCAACAACGGCAAGTATAGGACCATTATATTTAGTGGCTATTTCTGCTAATGACAATGCCAACGCAGAACCAGATAAATTACCGATGTAACGATTATCCCCAGATTTTTTTGGTAAGGGGATTGAGAGTAATGTTTTATTCGTCATTGTTATTATTCATGTTTCGTTGTTGGGCCCGCTGACGTAAAAGCTTTTGTTGGCAATGCAGTGCAGCACGGATTAATAAATCACGATCTTCTTCTAACAGTCGCATATAGCGTAACTGAATTAAAAAACGATCATCTAAAGCGGAGCAATTAACCACTTCAGCATAACAATAAATTGCAGCTGCTGGGTGATCTAAAAATAGTTTAACGGTGACATTTTGCCCAAGAGTAAAAGGCTGTGGGCTATGAAAGCTCAGATTACTAGCACCAAAAGTTTCGGTTATATAACGATAATTAGCATTATCTTGTTGAGATAGCACGTAAGATAACAGCAGGTTTATTTTACTATTTTGAGCACTAAGATAATCAATTAATGCTTTACTGTCTTCTTTTCCAAAGTTGGTTAATAGACGTTCTGCATTTTCTTCGAGCGTGTTACATTCGCGGGCTATACGAAACAGTGGTGGTATTTCTGCACTGAAGGTATCGGCATTGGGAAGAGGCTTACCATCTGCTAATGGTTCGACATTGATTGTTAGTCCTAAGTGAACTGAAAAATATTCATCTTGTCTCATTGCTTACTCACTGCCAGTTAATTGTCATCGAGTGTGTCACTGTTGAAGGTTATCAAACTAAAAATAATAGCGGTGACATTTGTGTTAATTATTACTTAGTGCGTACCTTCGAGCAAGCGATCTCAGTAAAGTGGAGAACTTTTACTCTCTGTTTTTACATTACATTTACCTTGCTAGATGGTAAATAGACCCGTTAACGCGTATTCTTGAGCTATCAAATAAAGGAGTGGTTTTTCAATCCTATGTTTCATCCTGTATCTTTTTTTATTGGCTTACGCTACTTACGTGGACGTTCAGGTGACCGTTTTAGTCGCTTTGTTTCCTACATGTCAACTGCGGGCATCACAGTGGGGGTGATGGCATTAATTACAGTAATGTCCGTCATGAATGGTTTTGAACAACAACTTAAAGATCGCATTTTAGGTGTGTTACCACAGGCAATTGTTACTAACACTGATGGTCGAGTACCACTTTCCGAGCATGTGCCAAATGTTTTAAAACAGCTACCGCATGTGACTAAAGTGACAGCCATAACGCGTGGTGAAACGATTATTCAGAGTGCGAATTCATTAGCAGCTGGCATGATGATTGGTATTGAACCTAATCAATATGATCCTATTGCTGATCATTTGATGGTTGGATCACTGAAAGATCTACAACCAGGTAGCTTTAATGTCATTATTGGTCAATCACTTGCCGTTGAATTAGATGTTCAGCCAGGGGACAAGATTCGATTAATGGTAACCAGTGCCAGTCAATTTACACCATTAGGACGCTTACCAAGTCAGCGTAATTTTACTGTGTCTGGTATTTACGATACAGGTTCTGACGTTGATAAACAGCTAGTATTCACTAATATTTCTGATGCTGGACGGTTATTGCATTACAAATTGGATCAAATGTCGGGGTGGCGTTTATATCTAAATGATCCGTTTGCGGTAACAGAGTTAGCTAAAACACCATTACCAAATGATTGGAAGTGGTCAGATTGGCGTGAACAGCGTGGTGAGTTATTTCAAGCGGTTAAAATGGAAAAAAACATGATGGGACTGATGCTTGGATTGATTATCGGTGTTGCTGCATTCAATATTATTTCGGCACTGATTATGGTGGTAATGGAAAAACAAGCTGAAGTTGCGATTCTAAAAACTCAAGGGATGACCCATCGACAAGTCTTGACATTATTTATGGTGCAAGGCTCAAGTAGTGGTGTTATTGGTGCTCTATTGGGTGGCGTATTTGGAGTCATCGTGTCGCATTACTTAAATCCAATTATGGCATTCTTTGGGGTAAATCTTGCTGTTATTGGGGGTTCTCTTCCTGTGGACTTTGAACCAATGCAAATATTGACTGTTATCGTTGGCGCTATTCTTTTGAGCTTATTAGCGACTATTTTCCCATCTTATCGTGCGGCAGCTGTCCGTCCGGCTGAGGCTCTTCGTTATGAATAATGCATTATTATCTTGTCATCAATTATGTAAAACATATCAAGAAGGCGAGTTACAAACCGAAGTTTTAAAACAAGTAAATATTGATATTGCTGATCATGAATTGGTGGCTATTGTTGGTTCTTCAGGATCAGGTAAAAGTACTTTATTACATATTCTTGGGGCGCTGGATGAACCGACCGATGGTGAGGTGTTTTTTAAGGGGCAGCGTTTAGATACCTTAAGTTCAAATAAACAGGCGAAAATTCGCAATCAAGATATTGGTTTTGTGTATCAATTTCACCATTTGTTAGCTGATTTTACAGCCACTGAAAATGTTGCCATGCCACTATTAATTGGTGGGGTAGCAATCAATGAAGCCCGTACTCGTGCACAAGATATGTTAACAATGGTTGGATTGGATCACCGCTTTGAACATCGGCCATCAGAATTGAGTGGCGGCGAACGTCAACGGGTTGCTATTGCACGCGCGTTGGTCAATAACCCTGCGATTGTATTAGCCGATGAGCCAACAGGTAACTTAGATCATCAAACCGCTTTAGATATTTATGATCTGATGCGTAAGCTCAATGCAGAATCGGGTACCGCATTTTTAGTGGTGACTCACGATACTAAATTGGCATCAAAACTTGATCGCTGCATGCATATGCAAGATGGTATTTTAGCTGAGGTTAAGGAGAAGTAATGTTTCGTCCGTTATCTCTCTATATTGGCAGCCGTTTTAATCGTTCTAAAAAACGAAATCGTATGGTGTCGTTTATTTCTTTGTCTTCAATGCTCGGTATTGCCGTAGGCGTTGCGGTGATCATTATTGGCTTATCTGCCATGAATGGTTTTGAACGTGAGTTACAAACTCGAGTACTTTCCGTTATTCCTCAAGGTGAATTACAAGCGGTACAACCACCATTGAATAATTGGAAACCGTTATTAAAGCAAGTAGAACGGCATCCTCATATAACTGCCGCCGCGCCTTATGTTGAATTTACAGCCTTGCTTGAAAGAGGCACTAAACTTAAAGCGGTTGCTGTTCGTGGTATAGATCCGAAAGAACAACTTAAAGTCAGTGAGTTACCGCGTTATGTTAAAGATAATGCATGGTCACGATTTTCAGCGGGTAAGCGTGAAGTTATTTTAGGTCAAGGGGTTGCGACTAAACTTCAATTGAAGGTTGGTGATTGGATCACGGCAATGATTCCAAATACTGACCCGCAAATGAAGCTCCGTGCGCCTAAACGCATTCGATTACAAGTTGTGGGTTTGCTTGCTTTAGGTGGACAAATTGATCACAGCCTTGCCATTGTTCCATTACAAGATGCTCAACAATATTTAGATATGGGGCAGGGTGTTTCGGGCATCGAAATGAATGTTGATAATGTGCTTAATGCCCAGCAAATTGTCAAAGAAGTGGGTGATACATTACCTGTTTATGTTTATCTGAAAAGCTGGACGCAAAAATACGGTTATTTGTATAGAGATATTCAGATGGTTCGTACCATTATGTATTTGGTTATGGTACTTGTTATCGGTGTTGCTTGTTTTAATATTGTTTCAACATTGATGATGGCAGTGAAAGATCGTGCGGCGGATATAGCAATATTACGTACCATGGGGGCAAGTGATAGATTGATTAAATCTATCTTTGTCTGGCATGGAGTATTATCAGGTGTATTAGGCAGTATTATTGGTTCATTGTTTGGTTCATTAATTGCAATCAACCTAACACATATTGTCCGTGTCATAGAGAAAATTATTGGTCATCGGTTCTTGTCTGGTGATATCTATTTTGTGGATTTTTTACCGACACAATTAGCTTGGCAGGATGTAGCAATTGTTACGGCTACCGCAATTGTCTTGAGTTTGATTGCTACATGGTATCCAGCGACACGAGCAAGTCGATTACAGCCAGCACGAGTATTAAGCGCTAAGTAGTAATGAATCGAATGTGTTCTGTTTAATGTAAACTGAAAAGCGGAGCCTATGGTTCCGCTTTTTTGTCTTTGTTCTTTTATGGTGAGCTACAGATACTCATTTCTGTAATTATGTGTTTTTTGATGGTTAATTCGTAATAAGTTCAATTGGCGTTGATAAATAAATATAAAAGTAAGTTAAAAAAGCGCTTAAGTTGACTTAAAATAATACGGGTAGGTTAATTTTTAGCCGTAAATGTGAATATGATTATAACGATGTGTTCGTTTTTTTTTATTTTCTATTTTTTTATTTTATCATTTACTAATGATGTTTCATAAAAAAAACAACACACGTCAGTGCTGATGCCGCTTGAGGTTTGCCTGAGTTTTCTGAGATTAGTTTATCTAGCAGATAAATAACGAACACTGTTCTTTTTTTTGTGAATTTATATTGTTTAATTTAACACGGCCATTTTTACATGATAATTTGATGTCACTTTAAAAAAGCAAATGTGCTGTAGTCGTTATTAGACAGGATTTATTCTGCATCGATATGACGGTTATTCTATAATCGATATGACTGTCATTCTATAAATAGACAGCGATTTGTTAATAAATAAAACAATTAGGAATATACAATGAAAAAGAATGCACTAGGTTTATTAGTAGCTTTTGCTGTAATGGCGCCTGTTGCTGCACAAGCAGCGGTTCAACTTCCAGCTGGTACACAAGAGCTTGGTATTCAAGGTAATGCTAAACTAGGTAGCGGTTGGGATCTAAACCTAAACGGTTCTTACGGTACATTCGTAAAAGATAACTGGGAAGTTGGTGGTACTGCATCTGTTGCTGCTAAAGATGAAAACGATGCATTCAGTGGTAAGATTGGTGTATTTACAGAATACAACTTTGTTAACTCTACTAACTGGGTTCCTTACGTTGGTGCTGCTACTGAACTTGCTGGTCTAAGCTACGACAACACTAACGGCACTTCAGGTGACCTAGGTGAGAAAGGCGATTCTTGGGCGCTTAACATTAAACTAGCGGCTGGTGTTAAATACTTCATCAACCCTAATGTTGCTCTAACAGCAGAAGCTAACTACAACATCGCAACTGACGATATTGACTTCTCTGGCGACAAAGCTAAAGATAGCCTAACTAACATCGTATTCGGTACTCGCTTCTACTTCTAAGTTTAAGCCCGTTTATTGATGAAAAAAAACCCGCTGATTAAGCGGGTTTTTTTATAGCTATTGATTTGTAAATCGGTTCTGTAACGTAATGTTGTAAACAGAGGTTAAGCGATATTATTATTTTTAATACGCTTAATTAGCCAACTACTCAATAAACTAATGATGGCAATACCTAAGGTAACAAATGGTGCCACCATTAATATCATGGTTGTTACTCGAGCAATATTCTCTGGTAATAACGTCAATAAATACCCTAAGCCTGTGAGTAATAGTATCCAAGCTGTAGCACTTAACCAGGCAAAGCGGAAGAAGTGGGCTTGATTCTTAATTCTAAATCCCATCACCAATGGTAATAGTGGACGTACGACAGGAATAAAGCGCGCTGTAAATAAAGCCACAATCCCATGTCGAATAAGTAATTTATCAACAGTCTCCATTCGATGAGGCGGTACCATATCTACCCATCGTTTTACTTTTGGTAAATGATCAAGCCAGCGGCCTTGTAAATAAGCGAGCCAACTACCAATAGCCGCCGCCATAATTAACAAAAATACGATCAATTTAAAATCAATGATCCCCATTGCACCTAATGTGCCAGCTAAAATAACAATGCTGTCGCAAGGGAGTGGAGCTGCGGGTAAAAATGCACTTTCCAGCCAAATAACAAAAGTGACACAAAAATAGATCATTACAATACTTTCAGGGTTTTGTAATGCTGCAAAATCTTGATGCCATAGCGCTGAAAAAATAGATACAAATGAATCAAGCATCTATGTAGTCCTTGTAGTCAGAGTCATAATTAAAGTAAATGTCGTGGTCATTGAGTAACATTAACTGCCTACGACTGTGAGTAAAACGGTATTGAAAGTTAGCAAGAACAAGATGTGGATACCGTTGATGCTTAAAACAATGACTTGTTATTTGATGTGGTTGTCGAATGACATTGTGGTCACAATGCAGTGCAGGAACAAAATTCTTTTTTTCTGTTTTTGATAACTGTCGTGTTTTATGGCTATTGCTCGATAAAATAATGACATTATCGTTCCAGTTTTCTTGATGATTAGTAGCGTTAAAGACTGAAGCTGGATGTAAAGCATATTGAGACCATGCAATAGGCTCAGCCGAACTTGTTGCGCTTACTAGCAATGTATTTAGTAGCAAGCTAAAGAGAGTGAAGTAACTCATCAACAATATCGCTCAAGTATCAAAAACACACTTTTACTCAAAATTATAACCAAAGGCAATGTTTTTATAAGAAATTGTTATGAAATAATGGTGGGCTATGTTTCTGTGGAGTGCTTTTTATAAAAAAAGCTTCAGTGGTTAGCTGAAGCTTTAATCGTTATTGTTTATTCAATGTATTTATTTGATTAGGGCTTTTTTCATTTGTGAGCCAATGAAAATAAAGCTGATACCTTCAAATATTAAAGAGACACCAACAAAAATGCCCAATAGTGACATTGAGAATTGAGGATTGTGCATTAAATTAAAGAAATAGATACCAATGATTGTTGATAATAAACCACTGAAAACAATCCAACGCCAGCCAGCAAGGTGCTCTCTGCTGCTAAAACCAAACATCATTCGTGTAATACCATTAAATACCATAGTGGCAATCATAAGCACGGTAATGGTAACTAAGCCAATGAATGGTTGCCCTAAAATGAATAAGCCGCCAAGAAGGTAAAAGAGAGCACTGATGACATACCAAATTTTAGTTTTCCATTGTGGAATACTAAAGGTGTGATAAACCTGTACTAAACCGATGACTAAGAAGATCACGCCAATAATAGTTGTAATTGTCATGCCTGCGGCGACAGGTAAGCTAATTGCAAAAATACCGGCTAAAGCAACAATAACACCAACGACAACAAACCACTTCCAACCTTTTGTGAGTAAATTCTTTACTGGATTTTCCATTTCATTTCCCTTTATTCAAAATATTAATGCTTATTAGCTGGCAATAAGTTACTGCTATTTAAGGCTCTATTCTATTTTTAAATAGTAGTCTGAACAATAATAATTACTAGGCATTAAATGCAACTAATTAGCAATATAAGTTTTTGCTGCGGTTATAGGAAAAATAAATGCGGGTTAGATCGAATAATCATAAGAAAAAGCGCATGAAAAAGGGAAAATAATGGAGGGAGAGTCTCAAAAAAATGGCAGTTAACAATAAAACTCCATAAGCATGAAGTTTTATTGTTATAACAAAGTAATGGTTAGCGTGTTTTAGGAATTCGGAATTTACGTTTATTCCAACTGCGTACGACTGAATAGCGCCATAGCCATCGAATACCAAAATAGCCGATGGATGCACTTAATACACTACAAATAAAGCATCCCAATAAGAATGGGGGGCCAATTTGACTCATTTGATTTAATAGGAAATCCCATGTTAATTCAAAATGAAAGCCAACATCAGGGCTATGTAATACCCAAGCACCTAGCTTGTAAGCGCCATAGAAGAGTACTGGCATTGTTACCGGGTTACTGACCCAGACTAGTGCAACGGATAACGGTAAATTAACACCAAACATAATAGCGAGACCCGCCGCCATTAACATTTGACTAGGAAGAGGAACGAAAGCCATAAATAATCCGACAGCAAATGCGCCAGATGCTGAACGACGGTTTAAGCACCATAGATTTGGGTTATAAAGTAGATTCCCGAATATCTTTAACGCTTTTTGGCGTTTAATCACTTCATGGCTAGGCAGAAATTTTTTAATGAAATGTCTTGGCATAATAATTTTTTTTGACTGGCTAAGGCCATATGGTTCAAATATTTATAGCAAGCATAAGCGGTTATCTATCGTTACATTTTTTTAACGCCTTACCACCGTATTGGTTTTTACTATTAATAATAGTCATCGGCGCTATATTGTTCATGATGTATCGAAGTCTTATTTTTATTTGCTTTTCACTTGCTATATTCTGGGTTGTTTTTGATGCTAATCAATATATTAACAATATTGATAACATTCCAATAAACAGTACTAATGTTACCATAGATGTAAGCATTAGTACGCTTTTTAATGAAAATATACCCTCTGAGTATTTTGAGGTAAAAGTACTGAATTTACATTCTGCCAATGTTGATTTTGTCTCTCCATTACAGTTAATGGTGTTTTGGAAAGATGCGCCAAGATTAAAGCAAGGACAAATATGGCGTTTACCTGTTAGGTTGAGCCGTATTGTTGGACGTGTTAACCAAGCCGGTTTTGATCGTGAACAATATGCATTAAGCCGCAGTATTCATGGTCGTGCTGTTGTTACTGGGGGAAAGCTTTTACCGACACGATTATCCTCTTCGATATCTTTACGTCAGCAATGGTTAGATAGCGTTACTCCATTATTAAAAAATACTCGCCATCAAAGTTATTTAACCGCTCTAACCTTTGGATTAAGGGAGGGGTTAGAGGCGCAGGACTGGATAAATTTACGTGACAGTGGGCTGGCGCATTTATTAGCGATTTCAGGGTTACATATTGGGTTGGCGATGCTGATCGGATGGTGGTTTGGTTACTTATTGCGGTTATGCTTACCACAAACGGGTTATTGGTTATGGCTACCTTTGCTTTGTGGGCTGTTATTTGCCTTTGGATATGCATGGCTTGCAGGGTTTAGTCTGCCGACTATTCGTGCGTTATTAATGTGTTTAATCGTTGGTGTTCTGCGTATTACTGCAATTAATTGGCGACCTTGGCAAATTTTATTAGCAACATTAAGTTTGTGTTTGCTATGGGATCCTTTTGTGAGTTACAGCGCAGGCTTCTGGTTATCGTTTGGTGCAGTTATTATCTTTTTAATGATGGTTATTATTGGTAATTCACCAGCATTAGCCGATTTACCTTGGCAGCTGCGGTGGTATCAACACTTAAAGCAGTTGTGTAAAGTACAAGGGTATCTCCTGTTATTAATGTTACCTATGCAGTGGTGGTGGTTTGGTGGCGTCTCTCTAGCTGCACCATTGACTAATTTAATGGCGGTACCTTGGCTTAGTGTGATAACGGTGCCGTTAGTCTTGATTGGCGTTATAACAGTATGGTGGCCAGGGTTGTCTGCATTATTTTGGGGACTGGCTGATGTTTCATTAATGCCTGTTTTACATATTGCAGCGTGGAGTAATGGAGCATGGATGATGTTACCTGCATCAATTACACCATTATTGGTCATTATTACGGTAATAACGGTTGTATGGCCTTTATTACCTTTAGTGTATTTCCGCTGGTTGTACATGAGTATTATTTTTATTGTTCTCAGTTGGTGGTGGAAGCAACATCATAATAATCACAGCTCACCAATGTGGACGATAACAGTATTAGATGTTGGGCACGGATTAGCTATTTTAATAGAGAAACAACAGCGAGTATTTATTTATGATACTGGTAATGCTTGGGATGAAAAAAGTATTGCTCAGTCAGTCATTGAGCCAATATTAGCCTATAAAGGAATATCAGCTGTTGATGGGCTTGTTTTAAGTCATTCTGATAATGATCATGCTGGCGGCAGTGATTATCTTATACAGCGTTATCAACCTCTGAAAAAATACAGTAGCGATCAACGAGATGGCTTTTCAACTTGTGTTATGGGGCAAAAATGGCAATGGCAGGGGCTTGAGTTTACGGTTAAATGGCCACCAACAACTACGATTCGAGCCACAAATTCAGATTCCTGTGTTATTCATGTTCAAGCATTAGGAGGTAAGGGGCCGCGTGTATTATTAACTGGGGATATAGATGCCAAATCTGAGTTAGTGATGTTGACGCAAGCACAGACAGAGCAAGCCGATATTATTGTCGTACCACACCATGGTAGTAGTACCTCATCAACACAAACGTTACTGGATACTATTCAACCTTCGGTCGCGATAGTATCGATTGGATATTTTAATCCATGGGGCTTACCATCTGCTGCGGTTAAGCGGCGTTACCAAGCCAATAATATTGATTGGATCAGTACCCAAGATAGTGGTCAAGTCACGATCAATATTCATCAGAATAACTACCAAATAAAACAACAACGCTATCATTATTCTCAGGCTTGGTATCGACCGCAGTGGCTAGCCTTAAAATAAAAAACGCCTGATTAATGATTATTGATGTTGTTTTTATGAGCATAAAACGTGGTTTAAGAAAAAAGGATTGTGGACAAATTTGGTTGATAGCAATGTTAAGGGTAGAATAGAGAGATTGTATTTTATCAAAATTGGCATTCATGACGCAATTAACAGAAAAATCAACCAAAGATACTTATAAAAGACTGTGGCCTTATATCAAGATCTATAAAGCGGGCATTATTGTCGCGGTTATTGCGCTGATCATAAATGCGGCTGGTGATACCTTGATGTTGTCGATGATTAAACCGCTACTTGATAAAAGTTTTGGCGGGTTTGATAGTATGGATTCGGGTTTTCTTGCCATGATGCCTATCTATCTTGTTGGCTTAATGATCATGCGTGGTGCGAGCGGCTTTGTATCAACCTACTGTTTATCGTGGGTGTCAGGCAATGTCGTAATGAATCTTCGTCGGCAACTATTTCAGCACTTTATGAAAATGCCGGTGGCGTTTTTTGATAAAGAAGCTTCTGGTGCATTATTATCACGTATTACTTATGACTCAGAACAAGTGGCTTCTGCGACCAGTAGTGCTTTGGTGAGCATTGTTCGTGAAGGGGCATCGATCATTGGCTTAATGGTATTGATGTTTTGGAATAGTTGGCAGCTATCGGCTATTTTGATTGTTATCGCCCCTGTTGTTGCTATTAGTATTAGTGTTGTTTCAAAACGATTCCGTAAAATCTCACGTAGTATGCAAGATGCAATGGGTTCTGTGACCTCATCTGCAGAGCAAATGCTAAAAGGCCATAAAGTTGTATTAAGTTACGGTGGTCAAGGTGTTGAGAAGCAACGTTTTGATGAAGTAAGTAATTTAATGCGTCGCCAAACCATGAAATTGGTTTCTGCACAGGCGATAGCGAACCCGATTATCCAACTTATTGCTTCTTCAGCATTGGTTGTGGTGTTGATTCTTGCTAATACGCCATCATTACGTGATTCATTAACACCAGGTACATTTGCTGTCGTATTTGGTGCAATGTTTGGTTTAATGCGTCCACTTAAATCTTTGACCAGTGTTACATCTCAATTCCAACGTGGTATGGCGGCATGTCATACACTGTTTGATTTGATGGATTTAGAAACTGAAAAAGATAATGGTAAGCATGAAGTTGAGCGTGTTAGAGGTGATGTATCAGTCAAAGATGTGACCTTTACTTACCCAACTAAAGACACGCCAGCGCTGCGTAATGTCAGTTTTGAACTGCCAGCAGGTAAAACGGTAGCGCTTGTGGGACGTTCAGGTTCAGGTAAAAGTACCATTGCCAATTTACTTACACGTTTCTATGATATCGACTCAGGAGACTTGCGTTTAGATAATGTTGAAATTCAAGATTATACCTTATCAAACCTACGCTCTCAGGTTGCTGTAGTCTCACAAAATGTACATTTGTTTAATGATACCATTGCCAATAATATCGCTTATGCAAGTGGCGATATGTTTACTCGTGCTGATATTGAACGAGTAGCAGAGCTTGCTTATGCGATGGACTTTATTAAAGATATGGAGCACGGGTTAGATACCGTTATTGGTGAAAATGGTGTGAGCTTATCAGGTGGTCAACGTCAGCGTCTGGCTATCGCTCGTGCATTATTACGTAATGCGCCAGTATTAGTACTCGATGAAGCAACATCAGCGTTAGATACTGAATCTGAGCGTGCGATTCAACGCGCACTTGATGAATTACAAAAAGATCGCACAGTGTTAGTCATTGCTCACCGTTTATCTACAATCGAAAATGCTGATCAGATTTTAGTTGTCGATGACGGTGAAATTATTGAACGTGGTACGCATGGTGAGTTAATTCGTCTTAATGGTGCTTACGCGCAACTTCATCGTATTCAATTTGGTGATTAATTGTGGCTGCTTTCATTGAAGCTATGTGGTACCAGTCAGCATTAAAAGGTAAAACTCGCATTGCTTATTATCTGTTGTGGCCATTATTGTGGCCACTCAGTCAATTGTTTGGTGTATTAAGCCGTCGAAAACGGAATCAATATACAACAGGCAAGAAAATGGCATATCGAGCGCCAGTACCGGTAGTTATTGTTGGTAATATCACCGCTGGTGGTAATGGCAAAACACCGGTAGTGGTCTGGTTGGTGGAACAACTTTTGGCTCAAGGATTAAAACCAGGTGTTGTTTCACGTGGTTATGGTGGCAATGCACCGCATTATCCGTATTTTGTTGAGAGTGATACTAGTACGGATATTGCTGGGGATGAGCCGGTTTTAATTCGTCGTCGAACGGGAGTACCCGTTGCGGTTGCTCCCGTTCGAAGTGATGCGGTAAAGTTACTATTAGAGCATGATGTTGATGTCATTATTACAGATGATGGTTTACAACATTATGCTCTCGCACGAGATATTGAATTAGTTGTAATTGATGGTAAACGTCGGTTTGGTAATCAACAACTATTGCCATTAGGCCCATTACGAGAATCATGTCAGCGCCTTAATGAGGTTGATTTTCTGATTTGTAATGGTGGTGTTGCTGATGCCAATGAAGCGACAATGTACTTAGCTCCGTCAGCGTTGATTAACGTTAAAACAGGCGCGCGTTGTGATGCCTCGTCTTTATCATCTGTTGTTGCAATGGCGGGGATTGGTCATCCACCACGATTTTTTGCAACATTGAATGCGTTAGGAGTAAAGCCTGTTGCATGCCAGCCTTTTGCTGATCATCAACCCTTTACTCATCAAACATTATTAAGTTTAGCCCAACAAGGGCAACATTTAGTGATGACTGAAAAAGATGCGGTAAAATGTTACCCATTTGCTGAGGATAATTGGTGGTATCTGCCTGTCGATGCGGTTATCTCTGAACCACAAGCATCAGCTATCATTAAACAGATTATAGAGGTTAAGGAAAAGTATGGATCACCGTCTGCTTGAAATTGTTGCTTGCCCTGTATGTAAAGGCAAATTAAATTTCGATAAAGAAAAGAATGAATTAGTGTGTAAGTTTGATCGTCTTGCTTATCCTATCGATGACGGTATTCCAGTCCTACTTGATTCAGAAGCGCATACATTAAGTTCTGACGAGGTTAAGTAATGGCCTTTACTGTTATTATTCCTGCACGTTATCAATCAACCCGTTTACCGGGTAAACCGTTAGCTGATATTGCAGGTAAACCAATGGTGCAATGGGTTTACGAACAAGCATGTAAATCTGGTGCAGATCAAGTTATTGTTGCAACTGATGATCAGCGTATTGTCGATGTGGTACAAGGTTTTGGTGGTGAGGTGTGTTTAACTCGCACTGATCATCAATCAGGTACTGAGCGCTTGGCTGAAGTGGTTGAGAAATATCAACTTACTGATGATCATATCGTGGTGAATGTTCAAGGTGATGAGCCGCTTATCCCTGATACAATTATTCGTCAAGTTGCCGATAATATTGCGCATTTTAATGCACCGATGGCAACATTAGCGGTAGAGATTGATCATCATGATGAAATTTTTAATCCTAATGCTGTAAAAGTGGTTACTGATAAAGACGGCTACGCATTGTATTTTAGCCGTGCCGCCATTCCTTGGGATCGGGATAATTTTGCTCAGCAACCGCGTATTGTGCATCATAATTTACTGCGCCATATTGGGATTTATGCTTACCGTGCTGGGTTTATTAATACTTATATTAATTGGCAACCAAGTCCGCTGGAGCAAATCGAATCATTAGAGCAACTTCGTGTGCTTTGGTATGGTGAGAAAATTCATGTTGATGTTGCTATTGATGCGCCACCAGCAGGGGTTGATACCTTAGATGATTTGGAAAAAGTACGGCAGTTAGTTAGTTAACAAAACAGCGAGTTGATATCCGTTATCTCAATAATAAAAAACCGAGTATTACTTACTCGGTTTTTTTATGGGTAAATTAATTGCTGTAATTATTCAGCAATTTTTACACGGATACGGCTTTTATCAACCATCATTTCATGAAGAGCTTTCATTGCGCGAGTTGCTTGTTCATCATCAGCCATTTCAACAAATGCAAATCCTTTTGATTTGCCTGTTTTGTCGTCTAATACAAGGTTACAAGCACTAATTTTACCAAATTCTTCAAACATTTTGTGAATTTGAACTTCAGTTGTGCTGCGAGAAAGGTTACGGATTAAAAGTTTCATGAATTTAATTCTTTCTTAAGTAGTAAGCCATTATTTTATCATGAAATACAGTAAAGCATGCTGAGATTAAAGTGAAATAATACGATAAAAAGAAATTTTAAAATTGTATGATCTTAATAGTTATGCAAACTGCTGTTAAAGTTTTAAAAAAGCCAGTGCGTATCATATCGCAACTGGCCTTAAAATAATTAACTAAAACATGACATTGGAAATCTTATAATGTCTCAGGTTTTACTTTTTCTGCTTGTTGATGTTCAATTTGCGGGTTTAATAGCTCGCTAGTAATACGCTGCCATAATTGCCCTAAACGCTCATGCTCAACAATTTCTATTTGAGTAAGGAATCTTGAATCAGGAACAAAATCACGCATTTGATTACTGGCTCTAAAGTTTGTCGGCGCTGGAATAGGGTGTAATCCCGCTTGATGGAAATAGTAAAGTGCACGTGACATTTGGCTGGCTGATGTTACCAAAATCATATTTTTATCTTTAACGACATCAGCGGCTTGAAATGCTTCTTCTTTGGTATCTTTTGTTGATTCAAATAACAGAATATCCCGTTTATTAACCCCCAATGCGATAGCTAAATGTGCCATTAATCGTGCGTGGCTAATACCATGAGAAGCTAAGCCCCCAAAGCCAGAGAGAATTAATTTAGCATCAGGGTACATGCGGAAGATACGAATGCCTTCAACTAAGCGTGTAATGGCTGTTGGCGATAATTCTGAGGTAATAGGAAACGTTTTATCGATAACTTGGCCGCTGCCTAAGACCATGACATAACTAATTGGTTTGGTGGTACTCACAAAGGCGGCGTTTTCTTGCTCTAATGGGCGTAGCAATGCAGTCGTGATAGGTTGGAATGAACATAAAAAAATGCCAATTAAAGAGATACTCATCAAGATAGAGGCTAATTTTTTTCGACGTGTAAACCACAACACGCATAAACCTATAATGCCCACTAGTAACAGGAAGGGTAGCGGCATCAGTAGCGCTGATATGATTTTTTTAAGTATAAACATAATATGTCGTCCGAAATTTCAGCAGTTGAGCTCTAAAATCGATCACAAGCCTTTATTCCTTTACTGCTTGTGAGAAAATAAGCCATATTCTAGAGTCGCTATCATAACGTAAATGAGCCATGAAAAAAGACCGAAATTTTGACGATTTGGCGAAAAAGTTCGCTGACAATATTTATGGCACAGCGAAAGGCCAAATACGACAAGTTGTTGTTTGGCAAGATATTGAATATATATTGCAACAATTGAATGATGCTTCACCCCTGCAAGTATTAGATGCTGGTGGCGGTATTGGGCAAATATCTCAAAAAATAGCGGCTCTTGGACATCAAGTGACGTTATGTGATCTTTCTAGCGAAATGTTGACACTAGCTGAGCAAGAAATTGCTAAAAATGGCTTAATTGAGCAATATCGGTTAGTGCATTCACCAATTCAAGAAATTAGTAAGCATATAGAGGCACCCGTTGATTTAATTCTCTTTCATGCGGTTATGGAATGGTTGGCTGATCCGATTACAACATTAATGGGTTTATTAGATAACGTAAAACCCGGCGGTGTTATCTCGGTTATGTTTTATAACTATAACGGATTGTTATTTAAGAATCTGATTTGTGGTAATTTAACCCATATAGAACAAGGTATGCCACACCGTAAACGATTTAAATTACAACCTCAGCAAGGAATAAAGCCTGATGATGTATATCAGTGTCTAACTGATGCTGGGTTTGACATAATGGGTAAAACCGGTGTACGCACATTCCATGATTACATGCATCATGATCGAATGGGTGATTACAGTTTCGAACAAGTTCTTGATATGGAGCAAAAGCTTTGTCGTCAGGAACCTTTTTTGTCATTAGGTCGTTATATCCATGTGTATGCGCGTAAGCCATTTACAGAAGTAACACCCACGGTAGTGACAAATTTAAATGATAGCAATAAGGACAAGGGATGAGTGAAGTTACCCAGACTGTTCCTGAGTTAGTAAATTGGGTCAAAAATAATGAATTTGCCCTTAATTTACCAACAGAACGGCTGGCGTTCTTGTTAGCGATTGCAGTGTTAAGTGGTGATCGCTTTGATGAAGAATTAGGGGAAGGTGAGTTGGTCGATGCATTTCGTATTGTGAGCGATATGTTCGGCCAAACCAAGGAAACCCTGGCATTTCGCGCCAATAACGCCATTAATGAATTGGTAAGACAGCGGTTAATATCACGCTTTACCAGTGAGGTTACTGACGGTGCTAGCATTTATCGATTAAGTCCGTTAGCGCTCGGCATCACTGACTATTACGTGCGCCAACGTGAGTTCTCAACGCTAAAATTATCGATTCAGTTAGCAATGGTAGCCGATGAGATCAATAAAGCGGCGACTGCAGCACAAGAAGGCGGTAATGAAAAACATTGGCGTCAAAATGTGCATGCGGTTTTAAAATATTCCGTCGCTGAAATCTTTGATCGAATTGATTTAAACCAACGCGCAATGGATGAGCAGCAACAACAAGTTAAGCTCGATATTGCTGAGTTATTAAATCAAGATTGGCAAGCCGCCATCAGTAGTTGTGAAGTCTTACTTGATGAAACATCATCAACACTGCGTGAATTACAAGATACGTTGCAAGCCGCAGGTGATCAGCTTCAAAGTCAGCTACTTGCGATTCAAGAAGAGATTCAAGGACGTGATGATCTCGATTTTGTTGATGGTATGATTTACATCCTGCAAATGAAGTTAGATCGCATCATCAGTTGGGGACAACAAACAATTGATTTATGGATTGGCTATGACCGCCACGTACATAAATTTATTCGTACCGCAATTGATATGGATAAAAACCGTGCCTTTAGTCAACGATTACGCCAATCGGTTACCGATTACTTCGATGCACCATGGCTACTGACATTTGCAGATGCTGAACGCTTACTTGATATGCGTGATGAAACCTTAATTTTACGGGATGATGAAGTAACTGGTATCGTCCCTGGTGAAATGGAATTTGAAGAACTTGATTTGGTTAACGATCAATTGGCTGAGAAAGTCGGTTTGATGTTAAAAGCACATAAAGCAACAGGTGCACCAATCAACTTGAGTGTTTTACTTAAAGATTATTTGGCACAACATCCGTATGCACAACATTTTGATTTAGCGCGGATTGTGATTGATCAGGCTGTGAGGATGGGGTATTCCGAAGCTGATTTCAATGCCATTCAGCCTGATTGGAAAGCAATTAACGAATACGGAGCCAAGGTACAAGCCCATGTCATTGACAAATATTGAAGAATTTATGCCGGAGAAGTTGGCTAAAGCCATTGCTAACCCACTTTTCCCTACGCTAGATAACGCTTTGCGTTCTGGTCGCCATGTTTCAAGTGAAGATTTAGATAGCCACGCTTATTTAATTGAGTTTGAGAAAGAGTTAGCGATGTTTTACCGTCGTTATAATGCAGAACTTGTACGTGCACCGGAAGGTTTTTTATACTTGCGCCCACGTTCGACCTCATTGATTGGTCGCTCAGTATTATCTGAAATTGATATGCTCGTTGGTAAAGTCTTATGTTTTCTTTACCTTAGCCCTGAGCGTCTAGCTCACGAAGGTATCTTTACTAACCAAGAATTATTTGATGAGTTGTTGGTATTAGCAGATGAACAAAAGCTAATGAAACTTGTCACCAACCGCGCTTCAGGTTCAGATCTTGATCGTGAAAAGCTGTTTGATAAAGTAAAAACAGCGTTACGTCGTTTACGTCGTTTAGGAATGCTTATTCCTATTGGTGAAAATGGCAAGTTCCGTATTAGTGAATCTGTTTTCCGCTTTGGTGCTGATGTACGTACGGGTGATGATGTTCGTGAAGCACAGTTACGATTGATTCGTGACGGTGAAGCCGTGGTTCACCAGCAAGCGTCAAGTCAATCAAGTCTGCTTGATGATATTGACACTAATAATCAAGAAATGCTTGAAATGCAACAAGATGTAGAGCAAGCGGGACAGGAGAGTAGTATTTAATGGAACGCGGCAAGTATCAATCGCTCACCATGATCAACTGGAACGGCTTTTTTGCGCGTACTTTTGATATTGATAATTTGGTGACAACGCTTTCAGGCGGTAACGGTGCAGGTAAATCTACCACAATGGCAGCGTTTATCACGACATTGATTCCAGACCAAAGCCTCCTTCACTTTCGTAATACCACTGAAGCGGGAAGTTCAAATGCTTCTCGTGACAAAGGCCTTCACGGTAAATTAAAACCCGGTGCCTGTTACGCCGCTCTGGATGTGGTTAACTCAAAGCAACAGCGTATTATTTTTGCGGTTAAATTACAGCAAGTAGCTGGCCGCGATAAGAAAGTAGATATTAAGCCATTTTTGATTCAAGGCTTACCATCGCATATTAAACCTGCTGAAATATTAGTTGAAACGATTTCTGAAAATCAAGCCCGTGTTCGTCAGCTTAACGATGTCAAAGATCTTGTTAGTCAGTACGAAGGGGTGCAGTTTAAAACATTTAACTCGGTAACGGACTACCATGTACAAATGTTTGAAATGGGCGTATTACCGAAAAAATTACGTAATAGCCAAGATCGTTCAAAATTCTATCGTCTGATTGAAGCTTCTTTATATGGTGGTATTTCAAGTGCGATCACCCGTTCATTGCGTGATTATTTATTACCGCATAACTCTGGGGTGAAAAAAGCGTTCCAAGATATGGAAGCCGCCTTACGTGAAAACCGTATGACGTTAGAAGCGATTAAATTAACTCAAAGTGATCGTGACTTATTTAAGCATTTGATTTCAGAAGCAACTAATTATGTTGCAGCTGACTATATGCGCCATGCTAATGAGCGTCAGCAAAAATTAGAACAAACCCTGCGTTTACGTGGTGAGCTCATGGGTTCACGCCAAACGCTGATTGATCAGCAGTCATCGTTAAATAACATGAATGCTGAGTTAGCGGAGCTAACGGATCAAGAAAGTGCATTAGAACAAGATCACCAGTCAGCGTCTGATCATTTACAGTTAGTTCAAGCAGCAGTTCGTCAAGCTGAGAAAATTGAGCGTTACAAAGAAGATCTTGAAGAGCTAACAGAGCGTCTTGAAGAACAAGTGATGGTGGTTGAAGAAGCGGCAGAGCAATTAGCAATAGCCGAAGAACAATCACAGCTAACAGAAGAAGAAGTTGATAGTTTAAAAACCCAGTTAGCAGACTACCAGCAAGCATTAGATATGCAGCAGACACGTGCGCTGCAATATCAACAAGCATTACAAGCATTAGAAAAGGCGCGCCAGCTATCTGGTGATCCTCAAATGCTGGCTGATCAAGCGCCACCGTATTTATCGCAGCTTAAACAACAACAGGAACAACAAACAACGGCTTTATTGGCATTAAAACATAAGCTTGATATGTCATCAGCTGCCGCGCAGCAGTTTGAAAAAGGCTTAGCGATTGTGACGACAATTGCCGGTGTTGTCGATCGTACTAATGCGAGTGATAAAGCGCGTGAGCTAATAGAGCATGGACGTCAACTTCGTTCTGTTTCTGAACGTGGTGATCAACTTAAAGCGCAATATCGTGATTTAGAGCGCAGTGTTCGTAGCCAACGTCAAGCTATTGAGTTAGCTGGCGCGTATACGAAAAAGTTTGCGATTACTATTGATGGTGAATTGGCATTAGCTGAAGAACAAGCGCGCCATGAAGCAACCTTAGAAAGCTTAGAGCAAGATCAAGCAAGCTTAGTCGAGCAGCGTAATAACATGCGTCATAACGAGCAAGGCTTAGCTGTTCGTATTACTGCACTTGAAGCTTCAGCTCCTGCGTGGATTGCTGCATCAGATGCATTAGAGACACTTTCTGATCAAGCCAATGTTGAGTTAATTAGCAGCCAAGCTGTTATGGATGCGATGCAAGCAACACTTGATAATGAACGTCAAGTATCAGCGCAGCGTGATAAATTAGCGCAACAGAAGCAAACTTTAGAGCATGATATTGAGCATTTGGCACAGCCTGGCGGTAGTGATAATTCAGGTTTACGTGCATTAGCTGATACGCTTGGCGGAACCATGTTATCTGAAATTTATGATGACATTACGCTTGCTGATGCGCCTTATTTCAGTGCGATGTATGGTCCATCGCGCCATGCTATTATTGTGCCTGATTTAAGCGGTATTAAAGAAAAGCTGATTGCTCTAGATGATTGCCCTGATGACCTTTATATCATTGAAGGTGATGCTGACTCATTTGATGATAGTGGTTTTGATGTTGATGAACTTGAGAATGCGGTATGTGTACATCTCAATGATCGTCAATTGCGTTACTCGCGCTTTCCTAAAGTACCACTGTTTGGTCGAGCTGCACGTGAACAACGGTTAGAGTTTTTACGTGATGAACGTGATCAAGTGGTAGAAGATCATGCAAAAGCGGCATTTGATTCGCAAAAGCTGCAACGTTTATACCAAAGTTTTAATAGTTTTGTGGCAACCCACATGGCGATTGCATTTAATGCCGATCCTGAGGTTGAACTAAAACAAGCTCGTGATCAGCGTAATCAGATCATGCGTCAGTTAGCAGAGTCACAAGCACAAGAGCAACAACAACGTAGTCAACTGGCCGCAGCACGTGAAGGCTTAACCTTATTGGGTAAATTAAACCCAATCGTGACATTGCTTGAAGATGAAACGCTAACTGAACGTTTTGCTGAAGTTGAACAGCAACTTTCGCAGATGGATGAAGCACGTAATTATCTGGATCGTTACGGTAAAGCATTAATTGAACTTGAAGGGTTAGTATCAGCACTTGATGCCGATCCTGAGCAGTTTGATACATTACAAGCTAATTACGAAGCGGCTGATCAAAAACTGCAACAATTGAAAACATTAATCTTTGCGGTTGCAGATTTAGCTGAGCGTCGTCATCACTTTAGTTATGCTGATTCAGTTGAGTTATTGAATAAGAGTTCAGAGCTTAATGAACAGCTAAAACTAAAATTAGCGACAGCAGAGCAGCAACGTAATACTGCTCGTGCAAGTTTGAAGCAATCACGTGCGCAAACCAACCAATATAATCAGTTATTGGCATCACTGAAAAGTTCGCACCAGGCTAAGAATGAAACTGTGCTTGAGTTTGAACGTGAACTGCAAGAGTTAGGTGTGCGTGCAGATGTTGAAGCTGAAGAACGTGCATTAGTACGTCGAAATGAACTCAATGAACGTTTGCATAGTTCACGTAATCGTCGTAGTACATTAGAAAAATCAACCACGTCAATTGAGCTTGAAATGAAAGGCTTGATGAAGCGTTTACGTAAAGTGGGTAAAGATTACCAAGACTTCCGTAAGTTGGTTGTGAATGCTAAAGCGGGTTGGTGTGCGGTATTACGTCTTGCGCGTGAAAGTGATGTTGAACGTCGTTTACATCGCCGTGAAATGGCATACATGTCAGCTGACGAATTACGTTCATTATCAGATAAAGCGCTAGGTGCGTTGCGTCTGGCGGTGGCTGATAACGAAAACTTACGTGATGCATTACGTGCCTCAGAAGATGTGGCGCGTCCTGAGCGTAAAGTGTTGTTCTATATCGCCGTGTATCAGCATCTACGTGAGCGTATTCGTCACGATATTATTCGCACCGATGATCCTGTTGAAGCTATCGAAGAAATGGAAGCTGAGCTTGGTCGTTTAACAGAAGAACTGACCGCTCGTGAACAACGTTTAGCCATCAGTTCAGATTCTGTAGCGAATATTATTCGCAAAACAATTCAGCGTGAGCAAAATCGTATTCGTATGCTTAACCAAGGCCTACAACATGTTGGTTTTGGACAGGTATGTGGTGTACGTCTTAACGTTAAAGTACGTGAAACGCATGAATCGTTACTGCTTGGGTTACTTGATCAAAAAGACCAACATAACGATTTATTTGGTAATCAGCGTCTAACGTTCTCAGAAGCGATTGCGAAATTATTCCAGCGTTTAAATCCACATATTGATATGGGTCAGCGCTCACCGCAAATTCTAGGTGAAGAGTTACTGGATTACCGTAACTACCTTGAGCTGAATATTGAAGTTAACCGTGGTACTGATGGTTGGCTACAAGCAGAATCAGGTGCGTTATCGACGGGTGAAGCGATTGGTACAGGTCAAGCCATTCTATTGATGGTTATACAAAGCTGGGAAGAAGAATCTCGCCGTTTACGCGGTAAAGATATTATTCCTTGCCGTTTATTGTTCCTCGATGAAGCAGCGCGTTTAGATGGTAAGTCTATTGCGACCTTATTTGAGTTATGTGAACGTCTAGATATGCAATTATTGATTGCGGCCCCTGAAAATATTAGTCCTGAAAAGGGCACGACCTATAAATTGGTACGTAAAATATTTAAAGACCGTGAGCATGTGCATGTGGTGGGTTTACGTGGTTTTGGTAATAAACCCAAGGTTGCTGAAATGCCAGTACAAACATTATTGGATATTGAACCTGTGTAAACACACTTATACCAATAGAATCTAGTGAGTTGTTATAAAAAGCCAGCAGTGATGCTGGCTTTTTTTATGGCTGTTATTTAAGTGAGTAAGTCCAAATTGGCGGAACTTATTTGTAGTTTGATCGTGAAGGTTAATTATCATTGACTATAATTTCATCAACCCATTGTTATTCGTGAATGGTATATCGCTATTGTAATGATTATTTAGAGGTCGATTATGGCTAGTACTGAGATTACCGAGCAAGAACGAGGTCGCTATGAATGGTGGGCCTTTTTATTCATTATTATTCTGTTATTTCCGTTGTTATCCATAGCATTAGTCAGTGGTTATGGTTTTACGATATGGGCGTTACAAGTGTTTGTTTTTGGTCCTCCAGGGCATGGGTAGGTTGTAATGTTTCGATGAAATAAACAACGGAGGGAGAACGATGGTGACGTTTATAAAAAAATTATGGTTAACCTTTTGGCGTCCTGCTGCGAAGATAAGTCTTGGTGTACTGACCCTTGGTGGGTTTGTTGCTGGTGTTATCTTTTGGGGTGGGTTTAATACTGCGTTAGAAGTGACTAATACTGAAAAATTTTGTATTAGTTGTCACTCAATGCGCGATACCGTTTATCCAGAATTACAAGGCACCATTCACTGGGAGAATAATGCAGGAGTGAGGGCAACGTGTCCTGATTGCCATGTTCCCCATAATTGGACCGATAAAATAGCCCGTAAAATGCAGGCCAGTAAAGAAGTGTTTGGTGCAATTGTCGGCACTATTGATACCCCTGAAAAATTTGAAGCGAAGCGGTTGGAGTTGGCTCAGCATGAGTGGAAGCGATTTGCGGCGAATAAATCTTTAGAATGTAAAAGCTGCCACAGTTACGACAGTATGAAATGGGATGAAATGTCGCCACGGGCACAAGTACAGATGAAGCAAGCGGCTGCAAAAGATCAAAGCTGTATTGATTGTCATAAAGGGATTGCCCACCATTTACCGTCAAATATGGATTCATCAGGCGGTATGATTTCTGAATTAGCGGCTGTAGCACAAAATACAGATTATGAGAACGGTAATACTTATTACAGCATGCAGTTTATTCCTATGTTTGAAGATGAGGCAAAAACCCAAGATGGTGGTTCATTAGAGCCTGCATCGGGTGTCAAAGTTGTCGCTGTTAAAGATGACATGCTACAAATTGAGATCAGCGGTTGGCGTAAGGAAAAAGGGTTTGGCCGCGTTATTAATCAAGATTTTGGGATGAATATTCCTACCGCAGCATTAAGCAAAACAGCAGCTCAAAATAAAGATATTGTTAAAGGGACGACCGAAAAAGAAGATGATGTTACCGGGCTTAAATGGCAACAAGTCACAGCGACGCTATGGGTAGAAAAAGCGAAGTTTGTGAGTAATGTTAATGATATTTGGTCAGTTGCCCAATCAGCTTATAAAACTAATTGTAGTGTCTGTCATACTCAACCTGCCGAAAATCATTTTGATGCCAATACGTGGCCGGGAATGTTTAATGGCATGTTAGCTTTTGTGAATTTTGATACCGACAGTGAAGCCATTGTTTTGAAATATTTACAAAATCATTCATCAGATTTTGCAAAAGACAAACATTGATAGCGTATCCCGTTTAAAAAGAGGAAAGATCTATGTCTTTGAGTCGGCGTAAATTTTTACAAGGGTTAGCGACAACCAGTGCCGCTTCTGTGATTGGCCCAGGGTTATTATTACAAGTTGCACACGCGAGTGATACTAATACGCCAACAGCCGATGCGCCGGGCATTTGGAAAGTATCGGGCTCTCATTGGGGTGCATTTCGAGCACGAATATATAATGGCCAAGTTGCTGAAATAAAACCGTTAGAATTTGATAAAAATCCTACCGATATGTTAAACGGGATCAAAGGCTTAATTTATAGTCCTTCACGGGTGCGCTATCCGATGGTGCGCTTAGATTGGCTTAAGAAAAATAAATATAGCGGTGAAACTCGTGGTAATAATCGCTTTGTACGGGTGACATGGGATGAAGCATTAGATTTATTTTATCAAGAATTACAACGGGTACAGAAAGATTACGGTCCTTGGGCATTGCATGCTGGTCAAACAGGATGGCGAGAAACAGGACAGTTCCAAAGTTGTACGTCACACATGCAACGAGCTGTGGGTATGCATGGTAACTTTATTAAGAAAGTCGGTGATTACTCAACCGGTGCAGGCCAAACCATTTTACCTTACGTATTAGGCTCAACAGAGGTTTATGCCCAAGCAACCACATGGTCAACCATACTTAAAGATTGTAAGACATTGATATGGTGGTCAAATGATCCGATTAAAAATAGCCAAGTAGGATGGCAATGTGAAACCCATGGTTCTTATGCTTACTATGAGCAATTAAAACAGAAAGTGGCTGATGGCAAGATCCGCATGATCTCGGTCGATCCTGTGGTATCAAAATCGCAACAATATTTTAATTGTGAACATCAATACGTTAATCCTCAAACTGATGTGCCTTTCATGCTTGCCATTGCGCACACATTGTATAAAGAAGATTTGTACGATAAGCAATTTCTAGAAATGTATACACTTGGCTTTAATGAGTTCTTACCTTATTTATTAGGCACAGGTAAAGACAAAATAGCTAAAACGCCAGAGTGGGCTGAACCTATTTGTGGTGTTAAAGCTGATGCGATTCGAGAATTTGCGCGTAATTTAGTGAAAGATCGTACTATGTTGATGTTTGGTTGGGCAGTGCAACGTCAACAGCATGGTGAGCAGCCGTATTGGATGGGGGCGGTGTTAGCCTCCATGCTAGGTCAAATTGGTTTGCCTGGAGGTGGTGTGTCTTACTCGCATTTTTATAGTGGGGTTGGATTACCTTTTAGTACTGCGGCCGGGCCGGGTGGCTTTCCGCGTAATGTCGATGAAGGTCAGCAGCCTATCTGGAATAATACTGATTTTAAAGGTTATAGCTCAACTATTCCCGTTGCTCGATGGATTGATGCCATTATGGAACCGGGTAAGAAAATTCAATATAACGGCAGTGATGTCGTATTACCTGATATTAAAATGATGGTGTTTAGCGGCTGTAATCCATGGAATCACCATCAACAACGTAATCGTATGAAAGAGGCATTTAGAAAGCTGCAAACGGTGGTGAATATTGATTATACATGGACACCAACGTGCCGTTTTTCTGATATTGTTTTACCGGCTTGTACACAATTTGAACGTAGTGATCTTGACCAATATGGTACTTACTCAACCAGTGGTATTCTAGCGATGCACAAATTGGTTGATCCATTATATCAATCAAAAACCGACTTTCAGATATTCACTGAATTAACAGAGCGTTTTGGGAAAAGTAAGCAATATACCCGTGGTATGACTGAAATGCAGTGGATAGAACAACTGTATAATGACTGCCGCAAAGCAAATAAAGATAAACATGAAATGCCAGAGTTTAGTCAGTTTTGGCAGCAAGGATTAGTGGCGTTCCCAACCGATCAAACCTACGTTAGTCACGCGGCTTTCAGAGAAGATCCTGAGATTAATAGTTTAGGTACACCTTCAGGCTTTATTGAGATTTATAGCCGTAAAATTGCGCGTTATAACTATGAACATTGCCAAGGTCATCCGATGTGGTTTGAAAAAGAAGAACGTTCACACGGTGGGCCAAAATCAAATAAATTCCCATTTTGGTTACAATCATGCCATCCCAATAAACGTCTACATTCACAGATGTGTGATTCTGAAGACTTCCGTAATACCTATGCCGTAAAAGGGCATGAACCCGTTTATATCAATCCTGATGATGCGAAGAAAAAAGGCATTAAAGATGGCGATATTGTGAGAGTGTTTAATGATCGTGGGCAGTTATTAGCCGGCGCTGTACTTTCAAGCCATTATCCAACAGGGGTGATTCGTATTGAAGAAGGAGCATGGTTTGGGCCACTCAATAATGATATTGGCGCTATAGATACTTATGGTGATCCTAATACATTAACCATTGATATTCCAACCTCAGAGCTTGCTCAAGCAACCAGTGCTAATACGGTAGTGGTTAATTTTGAAAAGTTCACGGGCAAAGTACCTCCTGTTACCTCTTTTAGTGGGCCTTTGTATGTGAGTTAATTAAAAATGTGATCAACAATAAATAATAAAGAGTGGCTATGGCTGCTCTTTATTTATTTCTTATACTATAAAAAAAGGATTTTAATAAAGTGATAATGAAATGGTTGATAAAGTTGAGTTCCCCGAAGGTGATGATTTTTCAGGTGTAAAAAAGCGTAATGTCCCGAAGTTTGAACAAGGAGAGAGCATTTTACAGGCGGCGGGTGGTGAGATCGGTGTACAACAACTTGTTACTGATTTTTATTACTATATCGAGAGCTTACCTGAAGCGGCAACGATACGTGCTATGCACAGTGATAATCTGACTGAAGCTCAGCAGAAATTAACTACATTTTTAATTGGTTGGATGGGTGGGAAAGATAATTATGTTGAGCGATATGGGCGTATGAACCTTGCTAGTGCTCATCATCGTCATTCTATTGGTTTAGCTGAAAAACAAGCATGGCTTATGTGTATGCAAAAAGCCGTTGATGACCAACCGTATGATGAGTTATTTAAGCGGTTTATTATGGTGCAATTGTCTTTTCCTGCTGAGATCTGCCGTAATCAAAATTAGGCTTCATAAACCCATTCCAAACCGGAATGGGTTGCTATCCTAGCTTTCACTGTTCGATATACTTAATCACCGTTATTATTCTGCTATTAGTATGTTGATTAATAAAGTGATCGTAAATGGAATTAGGTATAGATGTATTAGTTATTTTATTTTGTGTGGCGTTAGCGGCCGGATTTATTGATGCAATCGCTGGTGGTGGAGGAATGCTCACAGTGCCAGCTCTCTTGTCTGTTGGGATTCCACCAGCTCAAGCATTGGCAACCAATAAATTACAAAGCTCATTTGGTAGTTTTTCAGCATCTTGGTATTTTGTCCGTAATGGATTAGTTAATCTTAAACAAATGCGATTGGCTATAGGCTGTACGTTTGCAGGTTCAGCTACGGGGGCTGTGTTAGTGCAGTATATTGATGCGAGCATACTGACAAGCCTTATTCCTATTTTATTAGTTTGCATTTCACTGTATTTTTTATTTTCCCCTAATATTGGTACCGGGGGAGGCACTCCTAGATTATCAGAAGCGGCTTTTGCATTTTCAGTAGGTACAAGTATCGGTTTTTATGATGGTTTTTTTGGCCCAGGCACAGGTTCATTTTTTACAATTTGTTTTGTTGTTATTGCTCAATTAGGGCTAGTAGAAGCGACCGCTCGTACTAAAGTTTTAAATTTCACCTCTAATATTGCAGCGTTAATATTGTTTATTTTGGCTGGATTACCTGTTTGGAAGGTGGGGTTAATAATGGCTGTGGGTGGTTTTATGGGGGCGCGATTAGGCGCACATGTTGTTATTAGTAAAGGTCAGCGTTTTATTCGACCAATGGTTGTTATTATGTCGATGGGAATGGCGATCAAGTTGTTGTGGCAACAGCACCCGCAATGGTTTCAATTAGTTTTTTAACACGCGGTAATTTATAACTATTTTGACGGTAGATTAGATGGATTGGCCGAGTTAGTTCTGCTAATTCTTCAAATTCAAAACAGAATTTAGCGTGAATGTTTAAAGTTTTGACTATTGAATTAGGCACTAGAGCAGGTAACATACCTGCTAGTGCCAATTGTGCAGCAGCTGTGTAAGAGTCCATTTCCATTATTGGCATGATCCCTTGCTTTTGCAGTATTGCAGCCTGAGAGATATTGGATGGGTTTTTTAAATCATTGGTAACAATAGCGGTCGGCAGTGTAAGTAGTGGTTGATTAAAAACCACTTTAAAAGGCTCATCCATCAAATGCTCTGCAATAAAGCGCGAGTTAGCTGGTAAGTGCCCCGCACAAAAGCCAATCGATGCCTTACCTGATTGAATGTTTTCAACAATGATTGGTGTATGATGCGTTGTAATCGCAATGTATTTATCATGTTGAAAATACTGTCCGAGTGCATGTGATAAATATCCTGCCACTAAGGTTTCAGAGCAATCAATCGTAATAATACTTTGATCGTCTATATTTTGATGTTCAAAAATCAGCCCTCGAATTTCATTAAAACTAGGCCCAACGTTTTTAATTAATGCATACGCATCGGGGGTTAGTTTTATTAACCTTCCTGCTGGAATAATCAACTTTGTTCCTAACGTTGTTTCTAATTTAGCAATCCGTTTGCTTACTGCTGATTGGCTAATATACAGCCGACTGCCAGTGCGACTCATAGTACCTTCTTCCGCGAGTACTAATAACGTTTCAATACCTTCAAGTAACATTGGTTGATTCCATTGATGAAAGAGAGGAATCAATAATACGGGATGATAGCGACTGAGGCTAGGTGAGAAAAAGAATAGTGTGTTATGGAACGTATAATGTTTTAAAGATGTAAGTTGAGTGTATAGAGGTGATGTTATTGCTGTTTGGTTTATCAGTAATAATAACAGGGATTAATAAGTAAAATATTGTCTAACTCTATGTAATATCTATTATTTGATCGCGTTAACAACTTGCTGATTAAATATGTATTACTATAAATTAATGTTTATTTTTCATTGATAAATAAGGATATTACAATGATAAAATCCCCACCATCGTTACTTAATTCGATTTGCACTTTAGATTTGCTAAGTCAGCAATTAAGTATTTTGAGTCATGCTCAGAACACTGATTCAAACGCACAAGTTATTACTCAATTAGCGTTATCAGAACAGGAACAAATACTGCTCATTCGTATGAAAGTTGAGGCAATAAAACAGGCTTTGGATTGTGCTTTATCAGCGGTTGAGGTACATGATGAAACAGCAATTAAACAAGCATTATTATTAGCAATGTATGAGTTAACTCAACAACAAGTGCCATCAACGTTGATGAAGTATCAGGTTGATCCTGTATTAGCGGGATAACTTTTATTCAGTAAAATAAAACCGACAACAATGTCGGTTTTTAATTGCTGTTATTCGTCGTCAGAGCTATCTACATGCAATTTTTCTTGCTTTGTAATACTACCAACTTCTAATAATGGTGCGGCATCGAGGTGCTCTGCATTCATCATAGTTGAAATACGTTGCACGGAAGAAAGTAGTAGTGATTGTTCCCAATCTTCTAACTCTTGATATTGAGAAATAAAGCTGTCTTGTAATGGTAATGGTGCTTTATTAAGTAACGTTACGCCAGCCTCTGTCAAATGAGCGTGGACTTTGCGTTTATCAAGTACACTCCGTTGACGAACAACTAAGCCTCGTTTTTCTAAACGGTCAAGAATTGTTGTTGCTGTTGCTTGACTCATATTGGTGTTATTAGATAGCTGACGAATAGTAATCTCGCCTGATCCACGAATTGCACGCATTAATACTAACTGTGGACCAGTCAGTCCGGCATTCTTATTCAACTTTCTAGAATGTAGGTCAATTGCTCGAATAATTTGTCGCAGAGCAATCAATACTTCTTCGTGCCTATCCATCTAACTCTCCAATTAAATCTGTATGTAATAACGCTATAAAATCATTCTAATGTAGAAGGTACTTTCATGATGAGAGTATACAAGAATTATAATGTTTTCATTGGTCTTTATCTGTATCTAGTTAATTTATTTATAGATAAAAGGAATTATGTGTCATTGATTTTACATTTAAGTGTTTCAAGGTTGTAAATTCAAGCTGTTTATGAAAATGAGAGCTATTCTTATTCTTGTATCGAGGGGGACATTACATACAATATGAGATAACGCAGTGAGGTTAATTGACTGGATATTGTTATTGTACTGTTGATGTGCATAACACGCACTTTTAGGCTTTAAGATTAATCTTCAATGAAAAGAAATTGTTATTCTAAATATTGAATAATATTTGTATTTCTAAGATTTGCGAATATGTTTTTATTCTATATTTAATCATCAAATATAGTTTTACTTTCATGCTGACGTGTGAATAGGGGTATTTAATGACATTTATTAAGAATGCTTTTTTTATTGTCATATTAGTATTTATCAGCTTTTACTTACAAGTACAATATGCCTATTCTCAACAACTTGGAGATAATCGTGAACAGACCTTATTAAATATAAATAACCCATCGTCCTCATTAGTGACTATCAATAAACCGACAAATATGCTTAATGGTGCCCAACGATGGGTTGCAGATGCTAATGCAAATAAAGCACGTCTTAAATATCCTTCAATATTAGTTGAATTATATTTATCAACCGGATTTCGTCAATTTTGGGAGAGCAAACAAGTAATAAATGATTTTATAGATCAACTTCGTATTCTTAGTCTATCTGAAACAAATAAAGAATTAACCGCTAGATACCATTTATTGATTCAATTACAACAACAAAGAAACTGGCAACAATATGATGTTATAGCAACAGATACCTTATTAATCTATATCAGTTTTATTGAACAGTTACATGGTAAAGGTAAATTGTGGTTGTTTGGTGAAACCGCTCCTTCAACATTACCACCACCTAGTCGTGTAGCGATTGAAAATATGCTTGATAATTATGAGAATCATCGTTTTAATCAATTTATTGTTCGCTTAAAACCACAGCTTTCAGAATATAATCAATTAGTCGCATCAATCAATAAATTGGATTCTCAACATGCATTCCGTTGGCCAGTATTGAGGTTTAATGGCAAAGTTGATCCAGGAAAAAATATTACCTTTATACCCAGTTTACTTATAATACTTGAACGATTAGGTGACATATCACCTCGTGAAGCTAAGCGTTACCAGCAACAGCATAAATCGCTATATACTGGTACATTGGTGTTGGCAATAAAA
Organism: Photobacterium piscicola; assembly: GCF_046058925.1. Taxonomy (NCBI): domain Bacteria; kingdom Pseudomonadati; phylum Pseudomonadota; class Gammaproteobacteria; order Vibrionales; family Vibrionaceae; genus Photobacterium; species Photobacterium piscicola. The sequence continues at coordinate 2,205,629 of NZ_CP175534.1, read as the reverse complement.
CGCTTTCAAGCGAGGCATGGCTTAAAACGTGACGGTGTTATTGGCTCGCAAACACAACAATGGTTAACATTAAATCCCACTCAACGTGTACGGCTATTAGCATTAAATGCACAACGGTTACGGTTGTGGTCGACTAGTCTTTATACGGGTATTGTTGTGAATATTCCAAGCTATTATATGAAGTTATGGCTGAATGGTCGTTGGGTTATGAGCAGCAAGGTGATTGTTGGCAAGCCATCGCGGCAAACCCCGATTTTTAACTCTGTGGTTAATTCTGTGGTCTTTAATCCCTATTGGAATGTACCCAATTCAATTATGAAGAAAGATATATTACCGAAGGTGAAGCGTAGCCGGAGTTATTTGAGACGCCATAATTATGAAGTTATTCGTAGTTGGAGTAGTACTGAAAAAATAAATATAAATTCAATTCCTTATGATTTATTTTCGCCAAATAAATTCCCATACCGTTTACGCCAAAAACCAGGTAAAAAAAATGCGTTAGGTTTATATAAATTTAATATTCCCAATAACCAAGCTATTTATCTGCATGATACATCATACCCGGTATTATTTAATAAGCATGACCGTGCACTGAGCTCTGGTTGTGTACGTGTGCTGGAATCAAAATCATTGGCTTTGGCATTATTACAATATTCAGGAAAAAATGAATCTCAATTTAACACATTTTCTAGAAGTAAAAAAACGCGCACAATTAGTCTTAATAAAGGAAAAAAAGTGCCAGTTGAAATTATTTATCAAACGGCATGGGTTAATGATGAAGGCGCGGTCAATTACCGTTTTGATATTTATGAATATGACTAATGACAACAAATAATGTGCTATTAATTTCTTCTTACAATAATAATTTCGTGTAAGTTAATGATATTTAAAAATAGATTTATCAATTTGATATTATGTGACTTGTGTATTTGACTGCTTAATTAACTGAAGATAATGTTTTGCAACATTGGTATATGAATTGCTTTAGCAATAGATAACATTATTTTTTTGGTTGTGTAAGTTATGTCAAATTTAGATATTAGTCGCCGTAAATTTTTAACATTAAGTGGAATCGCTGTTGGTGCATGCATGCTTCCTAATATTGCTCAAGCAAGTTATTTTCAAGCAACAACACCTCGAACAATGTTATTGCGCAATTTGCATACAGGTGAAGAATTAGAAACGAAGTACTTTAATGGTAAAACGTATGTGGGAAAAGAAGTTCGACGCTTAGATCACCTTTGCCGTGATTTCCGTCAAAATGAAATTGCTCGTATAGATCGTCGTTTATATGATGCTATTGCACAAATTCAATCTTACCTTGGTCATGAAGGTTATGCGCAATTATTTTCAGGTTATCGCTCATCTAAAACCAATAAGATGCTAGCAAAACGCGGTGGTGTTGCAAAGAAGAGCTATCATATGAAAGCGCAGGCTATTGATTTTAATCTTGAAGGTGTGCCTTTAGCTAAAATACGTAAGGCGGCGTTAGATTTAAACATTGGTGGCGTTGGTTATTATCCAAATAGTCAATTTGTTCATATTGATACTGGCCCCGTCCGTAATTGGAGAGGGTAGTTTATTGTTGTGTTATCTGTATTTTTAAGGATATTCGTGGCATGCTTCGCTAAATAGTGTCTCCGTTTAGGAAGTATGAATGAGTCTTCAATATAAAATAGTACCAGTAACACCGTTTCAACAAAATTGTTCTATTATCTGGTGTGATGAAACACATCAAGCTGCGATTATTGATCCCGGTGGTGATATTGAGCAACTTCAAAAAGAAGTGGCAGCATTGGGTGTTAACGTTACTCAATTATTACTTACCCATGGGCATTTAGATCATGTGGGTGGCGCTGAACCTCTTTCTCAGATCCTTGAGGTTCCGGTGATTGGTCCGCAACAAGATGATGAATTTTGGCTACAAGGTTTACCTCGTCAAAGCGAAATGTTTGGCCTTCCAATGACAGAAGCATTTTCGCCAACTCAATGGCTTAATGATGGCGACATGGTAACTGTAGGTAATCAAACGTTACAAGTACTCCATACTCCAGGTCATACGCCTGGACATGTAATTTTTTACAGTGCGAATGCGAAAGTTGCATTTGTCGGAGACGTATTATTTAAAGGGGGTATCGGTCGTACTGATTTCCCTCAAGGTAATCACCCAACATTGATTACTTCGATCAAAACTAAATTGTGGCCTTTAGGTAATGACGTAACGTTTGTTCCCGGGCATGGTCCATTATCTACTTTTGGTCATGAGCGAGTGACTAACCCGTTCGTAGCCGACGAAATGCCACTATATTAAACTAACTGTGTGACTTGACCGTTAGTTGTACAGTACAGATAAACTAAGTTAATAACCACTGGTGATTTTATTGGCAGTGGTTTTTGCGTTTTTTAAAACCAAATAAACATTTAATGGGCTAGAGCTTGCATGAATTTATTTCAAACGGTACTTTATGTCGATTAAGACTTCTTTTGTTGTTTTTTAATGCTTATGGGTATGTCTCGTTATGATTACAATCGCTTTAGTTGATGATCATGTCATTGTCCGTTCTGGTTTTGCTCAATTATTATCGTTAGAACCAGATATGAAAGTTATTAACCAATTTAGTTCGGCACAAGAAGCGCGTAATGGCTTAGCTAAGCAAGCTGTTGATGTCTGTATTATTGATATTTCAATGCCAAATGAAAGTGGTTTAACATTACTCGAAGATGTAGCCAATAGTGCGGGTTGTATTATGTTAAGCGTGCATGATTCAGCAATAGTGATAAATAAAGCATTAACAACGGGCGCAAAAGGGTATCTAAGTAAGCGCTGTAGCCCTGATGAACTTGTTCAAGCCGTACGAAAAGTTGCAAAAGGCGAATCTTATTTAGCATCTGATATCGAAATGCAATTAGAAACCACAGATCCTTACCAACAATCTATTGCATGTTTAACCAAACGTGAGCGCCAAATTAGTGAAATGTTGGCTGCTGGATTAGACGTTAAAGCGGTTGCGGTTGAATTAGGGTTAAGCCATAAAACTGTTCATGTGCATCGTGCGAATGCAATGGACAAACTTAATGTGAGTAATAATGTTGAGTTAGTTAAATATTTTCCGCTAGAAATATTGTAATGCGTCATTATGTATTGACGTCATTAGGCGGGGGATTATTTTTTATTTGTAGCTGGTTTTGCTTGTGGGTTATTGCTTTTTATTTTCTTGTTGACCCTGCATTAGCTATTTTGTTTTTCCCTTTTGCATTGAGATTAGGAATAACACTGCATACTGCTAGCCGCTATTGGATTGTCATTTATGGCACTGAATGGGGGCTGATTTTATTATTGGCAAAAGCGCTTAATGATATTCCGTGGTGGCCCATTTTAATTGCGAGTATTTTATCATGGCCCGTATTGTGGTTTGCTCGCCGTTATTATTATGGCGATCAATGGCGGCAGTTATTCATTATGGCAGCAGTTATTGTCTCCACTGCGGTGATTAATGTTGTTATGGTGATGGGATTTCGATCTATCGTTCAACTACCGCTATCACCAATGGGTATGATCTTTCTAATCAGCGTCACTGGTGGATTAATGCTAGTGCCTACGTGTTATTTATTATGGAGTTTCTTGTTTAATCGGTCATGGATTCCACTTACCGTCGCTCTTATTTCTAAGCCATTAGAATTACGTCACCGTGATCTGTGTTTATATGCCTTACTTTTTATTGCTAATATCTTATTACAAGTAAATTTGCCTGATGAGCTTAGCCGTTTTGCTCCTTTTTGCTTAGCCATACCTATTATTGTGCTTGCCTTTCGTCATGGGTGGCAAGGTGCATTACTTGGAACATTGCTTAATAGTATTGCGTTAATTGCAGCTCGAAGTGATGTTAGTAATATGGAAATTACGGATTTATTATTATCACTCTCAGCACAAAGTTTAACGGGAATTCTGTTAGGTCTTGGCATTCAACGGCAACGAGATCTTAATACCAAATTATCATCAGAGTTAGGTCGAAATCAGGTTTTATCGCGTCAATTAATTAAGACAGAAGAGTCTGTTCGACGAGATGTAGCTAGAGAATTACATGATGAAATAGGCCAAAATATTACCGCGATCAGAATGCAAGCCAGCATTTTGAAACGGGTGGAGTTAACGCCGGTTACTCAGCAATGCTCGTCGACCATTGAGCAATTATCGCTTAATATTTATGACACAACCAAAGGCTTATTATCACGGTTACGTCCAAAAACATTAGATGATCTTGGTTTAGCTAAAGCTGTAGAGCAAGTTGTGTGTGACTTAAAACTAGAAGATAAAGGGATTGAGGTTGCTATGGCATGGGGGCGTCATCAGCCACCATTGTGTGATACGACAAGTGTAACGCTATACCGTATTTGCCAAGAAGCATTGAATAATATTGCTAAATATTCACATGCCACAGAAGTTATTATTGAATTACAAATTGATCAACAAATTAGATTACAAATTGAAGATAATGGGGTTGGATTTAAAGCAGAAGATGCTTTTAAAGGTTTTGGTCTTCGAGGCATTCGTGAGCGGGTTGAAATTCTAGGAGGACAGTGTTCGATAGTCAGTCACCACCGTGATAGTTTCCAAGAAAACGCCTAACAAAAACACATTACAAATACGGGTACAACACTAGCCATTATTTTACCTTTAACATAATGACAACCTTTAACTCCTTTATATAATCAGGTACCACATGGCCGTATTATCAGATCCAACCGTTGATCAACGCTATAAATATTGGCGGTTGCATATCATGGTCAGCATGTATATTGGTTATGCGGGATTTTATTTAACCCGTAAAAATTTTACTTATGCAATGCCAACCATGATTGCTGATTTAGGTTGGGATAAAGCCGATATTGGTATGATGGGCACGTTATTCTATCTGACGTATGGGTGTTCAAAATTTATTTCAGGCATGATATCAGATCGCTCTAACCCTCGTTATTTTATGGGAATAGGGTTAATTGCGACAGGCATTATAAATATCTGTTTTGGCTTTTCCAGCTCAATCGTTGCGTTTACGTTATTGTGGATAGCCAATGCATGGTTTCAAGGGTGGGGTTGGCCTGCTTGTTCTAAGTTATTAACAACGTGGTATTCACGCTCTGAACGTGGCTTATGGTGGTCATGTTGGAATACTGCTCATAATGTTGGTGGAGCATTTATTCCATTACTGGTGGGGTTTTTAACCGTGCATTATGGCTGGCGCTACGGTTTTTTTATTCCCGGTATTATTGCTATTGTGATTGGTATTGGTCTCTGTTGGCGTTTACGAAATAAACCGACGGCGATGGGGCTACCTAGTGTTGGTTTATGGCGTAATGATTATTTAGAAGTTGCCCAAGAAAATGAAGGGATTGGCCTCACTCAGCGACAAGTTTTATTTAAGTATGTCTTAACCAATAAGTATTTGTGGTTACTCGCAGTAAGTTATGTGCTGGTTTATATCGTTAGAACAGCGATTAATGACTGGGGTAATATTTATTTAACGGAACAGCACCATTATAGTCTGTTGTCTGCAAATGGAGCGTTATCACTTTTTGAGATTGGTGGTTTTTTAGGATCTCTTGTGGGAGGCTGGGGCTCAGATAAATTATTTGGTGGTAACCGTGGTCCAATGATCCTGCTTTTTTCTATGGGCATCTTTTTGGCGGTTGCTGCGTTGTGGTTAATGCCTGTCACTAATTATATTTTGCAAGCAGGTTGTTTTTTTGCAATTGGCTTTTTTGTTTTTGGTCCGCAAATGCTAATTGGTATGGCTGCCGCAGAGTGTTCTCATAAAGATTCAGTCGGCGCTGCAACAGGTTTTGTTGGCTTATTTGCCTATATGGGGGCTGCATTAGCGGGATATCCACTGGCTATTATTATGAATCATTATCATTGGACAGGCTTTTTTGTTGTTATTTCCGTCGCTGCAGCATTAATTGGGTTGTTGTTATTGCCTTTCCTTAAAGCTCAAAAGGTTACTACTGCTGTTTCATCATGAAATTAAGCTGCAGCTTTATAGCGACGTAATAGGCCAATAAAATCGTTTACAGGGCGATCAAGCACATCATCCGCAATAAAAAAATCAAACCCTAGTAATTCTCGATTATAACGCATTCGATTGGCAAGCATTGCTTGAAGTCCTTGAAATTGTTCACCGCTACTGGTTATAAATGGATCATCATCAAATAATATATTCTCAAGTTGATGGGTTGGGTGAGCGCTGTGCCTAAGTTCCATGACCAGTAAAATACGTTGTTCTAGTAACAGTCTAGATGCAACGCGTGGGCAGATAGTTCGAATAAAATCATCATAACTTTTTAAACGAATGCCAATCCAAGGTAAGGGAAGATGCCATCCATCTGATGACAGTGTCACGTTCCCTATATGCTGAATATTATGCCATGTTGTTGACCAACCCCCATAGTGGCTATGAAATTGGCAATGCATAAAGGTCAATGTGAAACTCATGGTCGATGGATTGAAGAAGGTGGCAGTAAATAGCAAAATACACCCAAATGATATAGCGATCATCAAGAGGCTTATTGTTGGTAATTGAGTATTAAAATAACTTAATAAAGCAAAGGTGAGAGTGGTAAATATTATTGCTATCCAGATAAAATGTTTTGTGGTCAGTTTTTCCGTATGAATATGAAGCGTTTCCATCACAGCCTCCTAAACCATTCAAACGACGATGATGATGTTATTATCGCGATCAAATATATATTATAGATGTATTTGTCTAAAAAAGAATTCCGATGAAAATGATGAAAATGATGAATTTGATGCATACTTTTACTAAAAATGCGTCCAAATTCGCAATTATTTGATGTTCGTTTGTGAGTGATCATATTTATCGGCGGATAAATAACCGTTTACTGGTAATTGTTACATAACCTTGGTATAAAACGCGCTCACTTTTTCTCGATGAAAAGAGTGGAGATTGAAAAGTAGTGTAACGGAGTAAAAAGTAATGAGAATTTCTCACAAACGTAATGTTCAACGTAAACTGCATAAACAGAAACCTCTTTTAAGCAATACAGTCTTAGCAGTTCAAAAGATGCCAGAAGTTGAATTAGTTATTGATACGGCAGTGGTTACTGACCCTATTATTTCTAAGCCAACGACTGTTTCTAAGCCAATTGCAACGCTGACACCTAAGCAGCAACAAGTACTAGATATTGTTGTAAGCCATACTGATGGTTTAAATCCAAAAGGTATTGGTTTACAAGCAGGCCAAGAAGAGGCTAAAGCGGCTTCTTGGGCTACTGGTGCGCTAAAAAAACTAACAGAAGAAGGGTTAGTTGAGCGCATCCAATTGGCAGGGAATAAAGTGTTATATAAAGCACTTTAAGATATGCTAATCCCGCTTCTCTTTAAGAAGCGGGGATTTCTTCGTTTGATTATGATTTTTCTCCTCTTTTGTCCCCTTATCACAACTATTGTCTATACTATTATTATCTTTAAGACATAAAACCGACGCTTTTTTTTTACTCTGCTATAACTATAAACAAGGAGAGTAATTCTCAAGGAGTACGCAGAATTCGGAGAAACTGATCTTATGACGATGATAAGTGCAAAGGAATTTTCTGGTTGGCTACTTGAACGATTTGCAGATGAAACACAGGGAGTATCCCTCAGTCGCGAAGATATTAATATGTTAACAGGGAGACAAAGTTTTTCTCTTGGTTATATTCACGATATACATTATGAAGTGATGCGGCATGGAATGGCGTTTGTAACTGATACCACAAGAGAAATGTTTTATCTTGTACCAATATCAGAACGGCCTTGGCGTAAGCAATTAGAGAAGCATTATGAACATGATCTTTATTGTAATGTATTACCATTGAATAAATCAGGCTAATAATATTTTTATCATATAACAGTAAAAAAAAGAGGATAATCATCCTCTTTTTTTATGGGTATAGTTTATTTTTTATGCGTTACAGAACAGCAGCAATACCTTGGCATAACGGTAACATATTTGATTTGGTCATACCGGCAACGCTGATACGACCAGAGCCTACTATATAGATAGCAAATTCTTCTTTGAGACGTTTTACTTGGTCTTTATTAAGGCCTGAAAATGAGAACATACCATTTTGACGCTCAATAAAGCTAAAGTCGGTATCAACACCACATTGTTTTAGTGTTGCTACAAATAATACGCGCATTTCTTGAATACGATCGCGCATTTCTGTAACTTCTTGTTCCCATTCAGCACGTAATACAGCATCGTTTAGAATCTGTGTCACAATAGCCGCACCGTGAGCGGGTGGGTTAGAGTAAATAACACGTGCAATAGATTTCACTTGGCTGAATGAAGTCACTGCTTGCTCAGTGTTCTTGGCAACTAAAGTAAAAGCACCTACACGCTCATTGTAAAGGCCAAAGTTTTTAGAGAATGAACTAGCAACGAGGAGTTCTGGCATTTGATCGGCAAAGATACGCAGTCCTTGTGCATCTTCTTCAACACCTTGAGCAAAGCCTTGGTAAGCAAAGTCAAACATTGGCAGTAATTGTTTTTCTAGGCAGAGCTTAGCCAGTGTTTGCCATTGTTGATTAGTTGGATCTATACCTGTTGGGTTATGACAACAGCCGTGGAATAAGACGACATCACCTGCATTTGCTTGATTTAAATCTGCCACCATCGCATCAAAATCGATATTTTTTGTGTGGGCGTTATAGTAACCGTAAGTCTTCGTCTCTAGGCCGGCGGCACCAAAAACACCATGATGGTTTGCCCATGTAGGATTACTGATCCAAACCGTAACATCCCCTAACTGGCGTTTAATAAATTCAGCAGCAACGCGTAATGCTCCTGTACCGCCAGGGGCTTGTGCCGTTTGAACTCGTTTTTCTGCAATAAGTGTAGAATCAGTACCAAAGAGTAGTTGCTGCACTGCTAAGCCATACTCAGGCGTTCCTGGAATGCCTAAATAAGATTTTGTTGTTTCTTGTGCTAATAAAATGGCTTCTGCTTTTTTTACAGTAGCTAAAACAGGTGTGTTACCTGCTTCATTTTTATAAATACCCACGCCGAGGTTAATTTTATGTGTTCTAGGATCAGCTTTAAATTCGTCTGTTAAACCGAGAATAGGGTCTGCGGGTGCTGCTGTAATCTTTTCAAACATATCGATCATCCATGGGTAGTTAAAGAGTTATGTTCCTATTTATACCCTTAGTGATAGAAGTTTGACAAGAGGGTGTAACAAATTTATGAATTTATAATTATGTTTTGTTATTGCATGCCTATGATCTTTAGCTCAACAACTATGGGCTATTTTGTATAGAATCAATTTAATTGTTATCTAAACAATGGTAGCTTGATTACGGCCATTATTTTTAGAGTGATAAAGTGCTTGATCTGCTACTTTATAGGCATCATTAAAATGCATGTTAGTTGTACTGGTTCCACCAATAGAAATTGTAATATTAATGTCTAATATAGGACAGCGAGAAATTGAGTCACATATATTTTTGGCTTTTATTGTTAGTTGTTCTTTATTCATATCTGGAAACGATAATATAAATTCTTCACCACCCCAACGAATGGCGATATCTTTTTTCCGAATACAATTATTAATACGCTTAGTGACAGCACGAATAACGTCATCACCCACTTCATGACCATAGGTGTCATTTACATTTTTGAAGTGATCAATATCGATAATTAATAAATTAAAATTTTTCTGATTAATTAATTTACTTTCATAGTAGTCACGGCGATAAAAATGTGTCATTTGATCGTAGCGTAAAATGAAATTTTTATTAGCAATTAGCTGCGTTAATGAATGATATAAAAACATTAATAAAAGAGAGGGTAAAAAGGTGGCTTTTAAAAGAGTATAAAAATTAATCCCTAAGTTAATGGGATCAACGGTTGAACATGGTAATAACTCACTTGTGTGATAAATATTATTATTATCCATGCTAATAATTGTTATCTTGTTACTATTAAATTTAGCTAAGGTGTTTTTAAAAGCAGAGTTATTAATATCTATTGCCAAAAGAGAATCCAATTTTTTATTATTATAGATTGGATAATAAATAGTACGAATTATTTTATTAGTTCCTGGTTCTTTATATATATCGGTTAACTTTATATTACAGCCATAAAATGAACGATAAGTATCCATCAAGTCTTCATTTTTAACGATAGTATTAATGGCTATTTTATCATAACCTTTTAAATAAGCTGGTCTAAGAGGATCAAAGTGTGAATAATCTGATGCGGTTTCAAAAACGGCCACTGTCCATATATTATTATTAGTAAGTTGGTTGATATTTGAACGTAATTGGTTTATTCCTGTTGATAATATTTTAGCATTGGTTGGTGTGTTGACGATAACCGAGACACCATTAAAAATGTATGTCCCTTTATTTAAGGCAACAGTACTTGTATTGTTATAAAATTAACCAAACCGACGAGCAACAGAATAAACATTATTTAATGTAGTGATATACATATTTTGTAGTTTTTCAATATTGCATATATTATAAATAAAATATGCACTAGAACAGATCATGAAAAATAAGGTAAAAAGCTTTAAGTGAATTAACGTTTTTTTTAAAATACTATTTATAATTATACTCATTACTATCCAGAGATATTAGAACACGATATCATATTCTATATATTCCTTTTACAGATTAAAGTGAAAGATATACATCTTAACAATAAAATGTTTCTATTGATAGTTGAAAGTTAATCACCTGTGGTTATGCTTTATGATGATAAATATTCTTTGTGCTTTCTCACCTTTTTAGACAATAGTGTATTGGTTGCGTCCATTATTTTTAGAATGATAGAGTGCTTTATCTGCTAATTTATAAGCATCATTAAAATGACTATTGGTTGTACTTATGCCACCAATAGATACTGTGACATTAAGCGATAGTATAGGTTTCGAGTCAATCAAAGAGCAAAGATCCTTAGCTTTAATATGTAATTCTTTATTGCTTATATTCTGGAAGTTAATGATGAATTCTTCACCGCCCCAACGAACAGCGGTATCTGTAGGATCAATATAATTATTAATACGTTTTGCAATATGCCGAATAACTTCATCACCAATTTCATGTCCATAGTTATCATTGATTTTTTTAAAATGGTCGATATCAATAATTAATAAATTAAATTTTCGTTGTTTTAACCATTTTTTTTCATAAAAATCGCGACGATAAAAATGTGTCATCAAATCTCGTTGAATATTGTGTCTTTTTTTAATTAGATGAATTTTAAAATAGCCATATATTATACTTAATAGTAAGGCTGGTAGAAAAGTAACTCTAAATATAGAAAATAAATTAAATCCCATGTTCATTGGATGAATTTTTGAGCAGGGGAGTAATTCTTGTTTTGTATAAAAATTATTACTGTGATTGATATTAATAACCGTTAAATATTTTTTATTATATTGCTGTAGTGAGTCAGTAAAATCTTTACTTTTTATATCAATGGCTAATAAAGCATCAAGCCGCTTATTATTGTAAATAGGATAATATATAGTTCTAATCTGAGTATCAGAACAATCATCAGTATAACTTTTAGTTAATTTTAAATTACAACCATAAAAAGATTGATATGTATTAATTAAACCTTCACGCACAACAATTTGATGCATAGGATTATTTTTAGCATCGTTATTAAGTTTATTTGAATGTTTGGGTTTAATGGGACAAAAATGAGCATTATTCGTTGAGTTTTCAAAAACAGAAATTGCAGATACATTATTAGTGAGCTTATCTAACTCTGAGCGTAATAAACTAATTCCTTTTGATAGTTTTTTTACTTTTCCTGGAGTATTAATAATTATTGAAACATTGTCTATTTGATAATCATCTTTAAGCTTATGTTCTTCAGATGCGTTGTTATAATAAGATCCAAAGCGACGAACATAAGAATATACTGTTTGTATTCTAGTTATATAGCGTTGATTGAATTTCTCAATATGATAAATATTGTATATAACATAAAAGCTAGAGAATAGAAAAAAAAGTAAAATAAAACTTTTTAATAGGGTTATAAAGTTATAGTTCGTATTATTTATTCTCATGGGTGTGCTTTTATTTATCGCTAGGTTTGTATTCTTTTGGTGAATATACTTTTAAACATAATCCATTTTCAAAATGAAATCAATATTTATAATACGAAAGAAGTATAGTGTTATAATGTAGCTTATATAAGTAATGATAATTGTGTTATAAAAAAAACCATCCGAAGATGGTTTTTTTTACGACTAATTACACTGGGTATTTAGAAGTTTGCAGAACGTGGTGTACGTGGGAATGGAATTACATCACGGATATTGCTCATGCCCGTTACGTAAGATACTAGGCGTTCAAAGCCTAGACCAAAACCTGAGTGTGGTACTGAACCATAACGACGTAAATCACGGTACCAGCCCATGCTTTCAGGATTTAGACCCATTTCAATCATACGTGCATCAAGTTGTTCTAAACGCTCTTCACGTTGTGAACCACCGATAATCTCACCAATACCAGGTGCAAGTACATCCATTGCTGCAACAGTTTTGCCATCTTCGTTCATACGCATGTAGAACGCTTTGATGTCTTTTGGATAGTTCTTCACAATTACTGGTGCTTTGAAGTGTTGCTCAGCAAGGAAACGCTCGTGCTCAGAAGACATATCAATGCCCCACTCAACATCGTTCTCAAACTGACGACCAGAATCTTGAAGAATCTTGATTGCATCAGTGTAGTCTACTTGTGCAAAATCAGACGTTACAAATTGCTCTAGACGAGTGATAACGTCTTTATCAATGCGAGAAGCAAAGAATTCAAGATCGTCACGACGCTCTTCAAGTACTGATTTAAATACATATTTCAGCATATCTTCAGCTAGTTTTGCTACATCATTTAGATCAGCAAAAGCTACTTCAGGCTCAACCATCCAGAATTCAGCTAGGTGACGACTAGTGTTTGAGTTTTCAGCACGGAAAGTTGGACCAAATGTGTATACTTTGCTTAGAGCACAAGCATAAGTTTCAGCATTTAATTGACCAGATACAGTCAGGAATGTTTCTTTGCCAAAGAAGTCTTTGTCAAAATCCACTTCGCCTTTGTCTGTCATTGGCAGGTTTGCCATATCTAGCGTAGACACACGGAACATTTCACCAGCACCTTCACAGTCAGACGCTGTGATAAGTGGTGCAGACATCCAAATGAAGCCTTGCTCGTGGTAGAAACGGTGAATAGCTTGAGACAGGCAGTTACGAACACGAGCAACAGCACCAATTACGTTAGTGCGTGGGCGTAGGTGTGCAACTTCACGTAAGTACTCAATAGAGTGACGTGTTTTTGCCATTGGGTATGTTTCAGCATCTTCTACCCAGCCAACAACTTTAACTGCTGTTGCTGCTAATTCGAAATCTTGACCTTTAGCAGGAGAGGCAACAATTGTACCTGTGACTTCAACAGAGCAACCAGTTGTTAATTTAAGAACTTCTTCCTGGTAATTATTTAACTCATTAGAGACCACGGCCTGAATCGGGTCGAAACAAGAGCCGTCATAAATGGCAAGGAAAGAAATTCCAGCTTTGGAATCACGACGTGAGCGAACCCAACCGCGAACAGTGACTTCACTGTCTATAGCTAGTTTGCCGCTTAATACGTCTGTTACAGGCGCGTAAGTCATGTTTAAGTTATTCTCCGTTTAGGCACTTCACTTTGGAATTAAAGTATTACGTGCTTAAAGATATCGTTGTATAAGTAATATTACCTTTCTTACGTCAAGCATCAAGCATTGATCTCATTAGATTGATAAATTGATGTGGGAAAGTGGGATTTTACACAGAAGGTTGGTCAAGAAATGATCATTTTAGCAATGATAAGCAAATACTGTCTTATCATTGCGTTGTTATTCTTTGATGCTATAGCATGAGATGAAAGTGCTGCGGGTTAAGCAATTGCTAAATATTTATGGGTTTGGATCGATAAACGCCAATTACGCGCGATGCATGTTGAAATGCATAGTTCTGTTGCTCGTGGTTTTTGACTGATGGGTTGGAGTGCTATGGTGACATCAGTACGCAGCGTGACTGGCGCCAATAAAGTCTCTAATTGTTCTATGTCTTTATGAGTGCCTACGGGATGTTTGATCTCATTTGCACGTGCTAACGCCGAAGATAATACAGGCAATTTTGCTTTCATATTGATTTTAGGTGATACCGTTACCCACGTTTGGTCACTGGTTAATATCTCTGAAGTACCACTGGTTTCAATTTGACAGTTAAAGCCCGCTTTTTCTAAAGCAGTTGTTAGTGGACGTAGATCATAAATACATGGTTCTCCACCGGTGATCACCACATGTTTGGCGGTATAGCCTTGATCAACTAATAGATTAACGATGCCATTCGCATCGAGTTGGGTCCAAAGTGGAGAGTCTTCTGTTTTAATCATGATACGTTCAACGCTGACTAAATCTTCAGTTTCAGCTGTCCATGTCTGTTTGGTGTCACACCATGAACAACCAACAGGGCAGACTTGTAAACGGACAAAAATAGCAGGAACACCAGTGAATACACCTTCACCTTGAATCGTTTCGAAGACTTCATTAATTTTGTACACGCAGAACCTCATACTTCTCTTATCGCTACTTTTGGATATCGTAATCTAGCTGCCACCTGTGAATGACGTTTAGCAAAAGCACGGAGGAGATTAAATTTACTCATTGAATTTATACTCGGCGAAATGCCGATTTATCATTATGTCAGAAGCGAAAGCGGAAGTCTTTAGGGATTCCTCGTGACGGCTGTCACGTCCTGAGTACAAGAGACTTCACAATTACTTCGCAAAGTAAAAAAATTGAAAATCGAATGATATTTATCGCTGTTTTTCCTCAAGGAGTATCGACATGTATGTCGCTCAGCCAGGTCATATTGATCATATAAAAAGAAATAATGCCGGGAGCGTATATAAACTTATTGATCTGTATGGACCTATTTCGCGGATTGAATTATCTAAACGTAGCCAATTAGCGCCAGCTAGTATTACTAAGATCACGCGTGAATTAATTGAGGCACATTTAATAAAAGAAACACAATATCAAGAATCTACTAGTCGTGGACGACCTGCGATTGGACTTGTTCCTGCTAATGAAGGTTGGCAATTTTTGTCGATTCGATTAGGACGTGGTTATTTAACGATCGCTTTACACTCATTGAGTGGTGATATTTTAGTGGAAGAGCGACAAAATATTAATCAAGTTGAGCAAGATGATGTTGTCACTAAATTATTAACAGAAATTAATACATTTTTTGCCAATCATGTTAGTGCCCTTGACCGTATTTCAGCGATTGCAATCTCACTACCTGGGCTAGTAAATGCGGTTGAAGGTATTGTTTTACAAATGCCGCATTACACCATCAAGGACCTACCGTTAAGCGATATTATTCATCAGGCAACAGGGTTACCTGTATTTGTTGGCAATGATACTCGTTCATGGGCATTAGCTGAAAAGTTGTTTGGTAATTCACGTGGTATTTCGAACTCGATTCTAGTCTCTGTGCACAATGGTGTAGGAGCAGGCATTATTTTAGATGATACGGTGCTGCAAGGCCGTAGTGGTAATATTGGTGAGTTGGGTCATATTCAGGTAAAACCTTATGGTAAGCGCTGTTTTTGCGGTAATCATGGTTGTTTAGAAACGGTAGCAAGCTTAACTGCTGTTTTAGATCAAACCTTAACCCGTTTACAAGAAGGGCATCCATCGATATTAACGGCATCAACTCTGACTATTGAGGCGCTTTGTGATGCAGCGGTTGCGGGCGATTCTCTTGCTCGTCAAATTATTATCGATCTGGGGCATCACCTCGGCCAAGCAATAGCGATTATGGTGAACTTATTTAATCCTCAGCGTATTTTAATTGGTGGTGAATTAAATCGCGCTAAAGCCGTGTTATACCCCGCAATTATGGAGTGTGTTATTTCTCAAACACTGCCTATTTATAATCGCGATCTTGAACTTCAAGAAAGCCGTTTCTATACCCAAGCTACGATGCCAGGTGCGGCATTAGTGAAACAAGCTCTTTATGATGGGCATTTATTGATGAAATGAATTGATGGTTAAAATTGTTCTTTAATTTCCATATAGCTTTCGCGAATATGTTCAATCAGTGCCTGAATACGTTTTGCAGGCTTTCGTGTGTAGGGATAGACGGCATAAATACCAACGACTTTTCCTGCATGTGAGGCTAATACTTCAACTAATTGGCCTTGTTGTAATTCGTTATAAACTAAACAAGTAGGTAAATAAGCAATTCCGTTGCCAGCGAGTGCGACTTTTTTCAATGATGCGGCATTATCTGATGAAAAGTTACCACTCACTTTATGGGTATAGATTTTATTTTGACGAATAAATTGCCAGTCAAAAGGACCTGAGCTTTGAGGGTTATAACCTAAACAATTATGGCTATTTAATGCCTTAGGTGTTTCAGGTATACCATGTTGCTCCAAATAAGCGGGTGAAGCACAGATAACCCAACGTGAATTAAAAATATGACGAGCAATAAGGCTTGAATCTTCCAGATAACCGGTACGGATCACCAGATCATAATTATCCGCAACCAGATCAACAAAATGATTGTTAAGTGACATATCAACCATTAAGCCTGGGTGTTTTTGACAAAAGGTAGAGACAGCATTAGCCAGTACTAATTCACCTGAAATGGTGGGGACTGACATGCGAATTTTGCCTGATAGCGCTTCACTATAACCTGTTACTGAGTCAAATGCGGTTTGTGCAATATTGCTGATGCTCTTGGCGCGATGATAAAGCACTTCGCCTGGCTCGGTCAGTGTTAGCTTACGGGTTGTACGATAAATAAGTTGTAGCCCCAAGCTAGTTTCAAGCTTACTGATGCGTTTACTCACGACAGATTTGGTGATGTTATTTAGTTCAGCAACTTTACTGAATGAACCATACTCAATCACTTGAGTAAAAAGAACGAGATCATCAATAGCAGGCATGTCAATATTCCAATAGTCTGTTTAGAGCTGAATTATACGCGAAAAAAAACGCAGTCCGATAACTGCGTTTTTTCGTATTCCCGTTTAAGTGCTTAACCACTAGCATCCTGCTAGTTTGTTTATCACTATTGGTGATAGGTAAAATTACATATCATCAATAATGATGTAGGTGGCAAAGACGGGCCCATGCACACCAACAACTTTGATCAGTTCGATATCTGCTGTCGAACTAGGACCTGAAATAAAATTCACACATGATGGAATACGTTCACCATTTTGTGCTTTTTGATGTAATAGTTCTGTCGCTTGTGTTAAACGAGGAACGATATTGCTTTTAGGTACAATGAAAACAGAGGCTTCAGGGAGCAAACTAACGGCTCGACCTTGTGCTGCTTGGCTATAAAGTACCATAGTGCCTGATTCAGCTAATGCCTGTTCTGCGAATACTACGCCGACTTTAGCGCGCTCTGCAACAGCAATGTTTGCATCGTAACCTGCACTATGATCCCAGATGTAGACACCATGTTGCTTTTCAGCTAAATCTTTCGGATTTACTATATCTAACAGACGATTATCCGCAGTAAAGATAGTTTCTCCGATAGGATTAAGGCCTTCACCATCATCAGTGCAATAGTGAAAACATACATTACGTAATGTTTCTGTTAGCTTATCTTTTGTTGTAACCAATGCCTGAGAGGCTAATGTTGTTTCAGCGTAATCAACTAAAATAGCTTTTAATTCATCTGGGCTCTTGTCTGCAAATACATCTTTGTGACAGTTATATTTAAGGTTTGGGCGTGCTACGGGTGCAGTAATACGCTCACGGCCAAGTTGTTTTGCGATATTATCAAGGAAACTATCGCGGTTAAAAATACGTTGCTCTGACATGCGGAAGCCCCTTATTTGTCATCTCTGTTTTTGAACCAGCTACGGAATGATTGACCTGTTGGTGAGGGTAAATCACGCGTTTGTGTCCATGCATTAAGCAAACCCACTTTAAAGGGAAGCTTGCCATCTTTAATCAGTTTTCCAGCCATAATTGCGCCGATTTTAACTGTTTTATCCCAGATGAAAGGGTGTGAATTAACAAAGTTAAAACCAGTGATTGCTGCACGTTCTGATGACGCGGTGATTTTTTCTTCACCCATGATCTGGCGGTGTTTTAGTAACAAATCAGACAGTGGAATTTTTACTGGACACACATCATGACAAGCACGACATAAACTACAGGCATTAGGTAGGTCTTTAAAATCTTCATAGCCACCAAGTAGTGGTGATAATACTGCACCAATTGGACCTGAATAGATTGAACCGTAAGATTGACCACCAATATGACGGTAAGCAGGGCAAGTGTTAACACACGCAGCACAACGGATACAGCGTAGAATTGGGCGGAATTCTGAGCCTAGAATTTTTGAACGACCATTATCGACAATAACAAGGTGGAATTCTTCTGGACCATCACAGTTATCACCTTCACGTGGACCCGTTAACGCGGTTACGTAACCTGTTAATGGTAGACCAACTGCACTGCGACATAATAGGCTAGCAACAATATCAAACTCTTCAAAGGTTGGAACAATACGCTCCATACCCATGACAGCGATATGTGTTTTTGGCAAGCTGGTGGCTAGACGTGCGTTACCTTCGTTTGTTACTAAAGTAACGGTACCTGATTCTGCAATCGCAAAGTTGCACCCAGTAATACCGATTTCGGCTTCAAGGAAATCATGACGAATATGCTCACGGACAAAGCGGGTCATGGCTTCAGGATCTGAGGTGCCGTCATAACCGAGCTTTTCTTTGAACACTTCGCGAATTTGGGTGCGGTTTTTATGTAATGCAGGTACAACAATGTGAGATGGAGCATCACAATCATCGACTTGTAGTATATATTCACCTAAATCGGTTTCGATGATTTCGCAATTATTGCGCTGAATCATCTGGTTCATGCCGATTTCTTCAGTCACCATTGATTTAGATTTTACGATTTTTTTGGCGTTCTTTTTCTTTACAATCGTTTCGATGTAGTTAGTTGCATCTTCAGCGGTTGCAGCAAAGAAAACATGACCACCATTTTTTTCTACATTTTCACTCAGCTGTTGCAAGTAGTAATCAAGATTTTCAAGTACATGGTTACGAATATCCATGCCCATTTCACGCCATTCTTCCCAGTTACCGAGTTTTTCAGCAGCAACTGCACGGCTTTTAAACATACGTTCTTGTGCGTTGGCAACGGCGGCACGCATAGATTCGTCTTTCATTTTTAGATGAATACGATCTTTAAATTTAACGTTGCTAGTTTTCATTGACATAATAATGACCTCTTAACGACTCATCAGCACATCAACAATGTGCATTACTTTAATAGGTTGACCTTCACGGCTAATACGACCACCAATATTTAATAAACAACTAATATCGGCACCAATTAAGAAGTCAGGTTTAACTGCGCTAATATGCTGTACTTTTTCAGTCACCATTTCGCCTGAAATTTCAGACATCTTGACGGAGAAAGTACCACCGAAACCACAACAAGTTTCTTGGTTATCGATAGGTAACAGCTCAAGGCCTTCAACATTATTAAGTAAAATAAGTGGCTCTTCGCGTACGCCTAATTTACGAATAAGACTACAAGATGGATGGTAAACGCCTTTACCTTTAAGACGTGCACCGACGTTTTCTACACCTAATTGACGAACGACAAATTGAGTTAATTCAAATAAGCGGTCAGCCACTTTTTGTGCGCGGGCAGCCCATTCAGGCTCATCTTCTAAATAATGTGGGTATTTCTTCACAGAAGCGGCACACGAACCAGCAGGCGTCACAATCGGATAATCATTGATTTCAAAAGCTTCGATCATGCTTTTCATTGCAGGCTTGCTTTTTTCGATATAACCACTGTTTAATGCGGGTTGACCACAACACCCTTGGCGTTCAGGAAAAATCACTTCACACTCTAACTGCTCAAGCAGTTGTACCGTCTTTTTAGCAACTTCTGCTTTTACAGTATCGCCAAGACAAGTGACAAAAAAGTTTACCTTCATTTTATTGCTCCAATGGCGTAAAGGCGCCTGAAATGTTGACGTTAAACTAGCGGTTGGCATCTACTTACACAGTATGCCAACCTATTTTTTATTTAGTGGTTAAAGAAACGTACTCACTATCGCAACAATTACGCCATATAAGATCATTGGCATAACAGTTCGTTTAATGATGTAGCCTTCTTTATTTGCAATACCAAGTATGGCTGACACTGCAATAATATTATTGATACACACCATATTACCCATTGCGCCACCGACCGATTGTAATGCCAGAATGATTGTTTCTGGCAGGCCGACTGTGTGAGCAATACTTTGTTGAATTGCACCAAAAGTTAGGTTGGAAACGGTTGCAGAGCCTGAGAAAAATGCGCCTAATGCCCCTAAATAAGCGGCACAATATTGCCAATTTTTACCCAGTAAATGTGCAAATGCGTTACCTGTTGTCATAATGGGTGAGTGCTCACCGCCAATCATCATGAATTTCACCATAATCAATGCACCAACTAGGGCGATAAACGGTGTTTTGATTCGTGATGCTGTGTCGCTAAATACTGTTGTTACTTGGTGTCTATTCATCTTTAAAAAAGGAATCGACACGAAAACAACCAAGAAAAAAGGAATTAACGCTGGCACATATAGCGTTTTGTATGCCCATGCGGTGTCAGTACCTAAAATTTGACTAATGTGAATAATTAACGCTTGGCTTATGTGTAAGTCGGCAAAACCTAAGTGGAAATTCCACATTGGGGTTGCGTCATTCAGCATGCCTTTTAACCCTAATTGTTTAATGCGGGTTACAATTAAAATAACGATCAGTAACAGGGTAGGAGCCATGGCTTTAAACACGCGCCCAAATGGCAAAGTAACCGTTGTTTTTTCTGTATCTATTGGTACTTTCTTTTCTAAGCCGATGTTATAGCGTGCAAATAGTATTGATAATGTTAAGCCAATAGCACCACCAATAAGTGCTGGAAACTCATAGTTCCATTGTGCAAGCCATACATACGGCAATGTACATGACCAAATACTTAGCTGAATAAAAATAATATTGCGACGAATTTGTTGCCAACTAACAATAAAGGTTAAGGCAATAACTGGAATAACTATCGCCGCAGCTGTATGCATAATGGCAGATAAGCTACCTACGTGTAGCAGTTCTGCATCAGACAGCCCTAAGTTACCTAATCCGAACCATGTTGGTGTTCCTACTGCGCCAAAAGAAACGGGAACTGAATTCATAACTAACGCTAACATGGCGACCCGTAAAGGGTTAAAGCCGAGTCCAACAAGAATTGGAGCCGCAATGGCAGCGGGGGTGCCAAATCCTGAAGCACCTTCAATCATAAAAGCAAATGCCCAACCAATGATCATTAACTGACCGACTTGGTTTTTACTAATGCCTTCTAACCATTGTTTAATGACATCTTCACAGCCTGAAATTGAGAGGGTCCGATTTAATAAAATCGCACCAGCAATAATAGAGATAGGTGTAAGTGCTGATAAAGAGCCTGAAATAATGTTTGCGGCTAATAATCGGCCGCTAGTGCCAAAATAAATTAATTGTAAGATACCAATAAGTAATGCTGTTAAAGGTAGTGCAACATGTGAAGGTAGCGCATTTTTTTTTGTCATCATCCAAATTAATAATAAAATTGGAATGACAGATATTGCTAGATTAAGCATGTTTTTTTCCCTGGCTGAGTCGTCTTATTCCGTATTCAAATAGACGAATTTTATTTCTAATTATTATTACTATGTGAATAGTATTTTTTGTACTGATTACCTCAGTGGGGAGATTATTGTAGGCATGAAAAAGAAACTTTCTATCTATTTTTTTTCTGTATTTATCATACTTATTAATTAAATGTGATGTGAATATAAATTCGGTTAGCAATAAAATTAAAAATACTTATAAAAAATCAATCTGTTATGGAGAGTATATAAATAAGCCGATAGTGTGATTAGAACAATATTGGAAACAATATGTTTGCATACATAAGCTAATGTTTTAAGTGATTATTTTAATTAATAAAACTATTCCTTGTCATTAAGGATAATGATTATCAGTACAGTGATTATTTAACCATAAATAATTGAACATCTACGACTAATAATGCATTTAATGTGCTTGATTGAAATATAATAAATACTATTTGGTTATTTTTAAATATATTAATTGAATTAAATAATAATATATTAATACTATTTTGATTGATTGTGACATTTACTATTAAACATAATAAATATTCACTCATAACTGAGTGTGTAGTTATGGGGTGATTATTAAGAATAGGGTCTATTCTAAGTTTGAATTAGTATTAATCACTGTATGTAAGAAAGATAATGCAGCACTACAATCGTTACGGCTCATGAACCATTGTTTCTGATTAACTTCTAATGGCAAAATCTCAAGCCATCGTTGACACACCCAAGTAATATCATCAAATTTTGGATCAGGGTAATAACTGGCATGATCTGGGTGCTGCTGGAACAGTTGTTTTAAGTTATCTGAAATGTTTTGATCAATGAAGGTGATGTTTTTACTATGCCAGTTAGGCACGGGTGAAGTATCACCGATATGAAGACGATCGTTATCTTGCCAATGATTATTAATCAAAAACATTTCGGTACCTTGAATTGTGATACTCATAAAGCCATTGGGTAGTGGATCAAAATCAGTAATAATGACTCGAGTGCCAAAATGACAAAGATTATCATCAATTTTCATACAGAGGCCAAAACCATGATGGTTAGCTGTGGCGAGCTTTACTAACCGAATATAACGTTGTTCGTAAATCTGTAATTTGCAAATACCGTTAGGTAGTAAGTAAATATCAACGGGGAAAAGTGGTAGTTGCATAATAATAACCTTAAGACATACATAGTGATTAATGAGGAAATCGTCGCTCGATATATGGTTATTATTATGTTGGTCGGGCACCTTTAATCAGTATAAGCAGACTAAAATAGAACAATGTCTGCTTTATGATACTAAGGTAAAATAAAAGGTTGTTTAGCTACATAGCATTATGTATTTAATACTTTGTATATTGCCTGAGTTAAACATGAGAGTTGTGTTGATGTAATAATATAAGGCGGCATAATATAGACAAGTTTTCCAAAAGGACGTATCCATACGCCAGCATTAACAAAAGCCTGTTGTATTTCAACCATATTGACGGGTTGATGTAATTCAATCACACCAATGGCACCTAACCAACGTACTTGTTTTACTTTATCAAGTGCTGCTATTGGGGGTAATTCAGCTGCTAGTTGTTCTTCAATTGATGCAACTTGTTGTTGCCATTGGTTTTGTTCTAGTATTTCAAGGCTAGCATTAGCAACGGCACAGGCGAGAGGGTTGCCCATAAATGTTGGACCATGCATAAAACACCCCGCATCACCACTGCATATTGTATCTGCAATTTTTTTATGAGTGATGGTCGCTGATAATGTCATATATCCGCCAGTGAGTGCTTTACCTACACACATAATATCAGGGCTAATATTGGCATGGTCACAGGCAAACAGTTTTCCCGTACGACCAAAACCGACGGCAATTTCATCTGCAATTAATAATACGCCATAATTATCACA
The DNA here is from genome assembly GCF_046058925.1 of Photobacterium piscicola. NCBI lineage: Bacteria > Pseudomonadati > Pseudomonadota > Gammaproteobacteria > Vibrionales > Vibrionaceae > Photobacterium > Photobacterium piscicola. The sequence goes on along the minus strand of NZ_CP175534.1, from coordinate 2,181,974 downwards.
TAATTCACGTACTCGACATAAATAGGTTGGATGATATAAACGCATTCCTCCCGCACCTTGAACAATCGGCTCTAAAATAACAGCGGCAATCTGTTGGTGATGTTGAGCTAATTTTTCAGAGAAATCATTAATATCATCTTCATTCCATTCATCCCTGAATCCACATTGGGGAGAATCTGCAAAAATATGTTCAGGAACAAAGTCTTTATAAAGACTGTGCATCGAGTTATCAGGGTCGGTTACTGACATAGCAGCAAAAGTATCGCCATGATAACCATGTCTAAGGGTTAAAAACTTAGCGCGAGATTGGCCTTTAGCATGCCAATATTGCAATGCCATTTTCAGTGCAACTTCTACGGCAACCGAACCAGAATCGGCCAAAAAAACAGTATCTAAGCCTTGTGGTGTCATTGATACTAATTTTTTACAGAGATCAACCGCTGGTTGGTGAGTGATACCGCCAAACATAACATGTGACATTTTATCCAGTTGATTTTTAGCCACTGCAGTCAGGTGTGGGTGACTATAGCCATGAATTGCAGACCACCATGAAGCCATACCATCAATTAATTGAGTGCCATCTTCAAGGGTAATATATACCCCATTAGCATTAGTTACAGGGTAACATGGAAGCGGATTGATAGTTGATGTGTAAGGATGCCAAATATGACGTTGATCGAATTCAATATCGATTGCGAGTTCTTTATGCACACTAGTAAACCCAAATTATTATTCAAGGTTGACAGTCTACGTACTATTAGTAGACTAGCCAACAACTAAAGATGAGCAAATCTCTATTTGGTTAAATTTTATACGAGTGATGTCAGTATAAAAGCAGCTCTACATCGTTTTTATACTTATCAACAATAGAGTGTTTTTGAATAATAAAAATAGAAAAGAGGGATGTATTGTGGACGTTCGTAGCAATTGGACTGTTGAGGAAGTACAAGCTTTATTTCAGAAACCATTTATGGATTTAGTTTTCGAAGCACAACAGGTTCATCGTCAATTTCATCAACCGAATCAAGTGCAAGTCAGTACATTACTTTCTATTAAAACAGGTGCTTGCCCTGAAGACTGTAAATATTGTCCCCAAAGCGCACATTATCGTACTGATATAGAAAAAGAGCGTTTATTAGAAGTTGATCGTGTGTTGGATGCTGCACTGAAAGCCAAGCAATCAGGAGCAACACGTTTTTGTATGGGAGCTGCATGGAAAAACCCTAAAGATCGCGATATGCCATATTTGCTTGATATGGTGCAAGGCGTTAAAAAACTGGGACTAGAAACATGCATGACACTGGGTATGATCACGACCGATCAGGCTCTGACATTAGCGGCGGCAGGGTTGGATTATTACAACCATAATCTTGATACGTCTCCTGAGTATTATGGCAATATTATTACCACACGGACTTATCAAGACCGATTAGATACCTTGGCACATGTGCGTGATGCAGGAATGAAAATTTGTTCTGGTGGCATAATCGGAATGGGAGAAAGCACGCGAGATCGTGTCGGTTTGCTAGTGGAATTAGCCAACTTGCCCGTTCATCCTGAAAGTGTGCCTATTAATATGCTGGTTAAAGTAAAAGGGACGCCATTGGAAAATGCAGAGAATGTCGATCCATTTGATTTTATTCGTATTATTGCAGTTGCTCGAATCATCATGCCACAATCAGCGGTAAGGCTTTCTGCGGGACGAGAAGATATGAATGAGCAAATGCAGGCCTTGTGTTTTATGGCGGGTGCAAATTCTGTGTTCTATGGTTGTAAGCTGTTAACCACACCAAACCCAGGTGAAGATAAAGATATGCAACTCTTTGCTAAATTGGGGATTAACAGCCAACATCAAGTAGCAAAACCTGATGATATTCAAGCTCAAGAATTATTAGAACAAGTCGTAGAGCGGGTTGTGGCACGTCCAACAAAAGATGACATATTCTATGATGCCTCTCTTTAATCAACGCCATAAACAAGCACTTATCACACGTCAGCAACAAGGGCTTTATCGGCAATTACAGTGCCATGATGTTAATTCAAAAATATTAAATTTTGCTAGTAATGATTATCTTGGGTTAGCACAAGAGCCTAAAATTATCACTGCTTGGCAGCAAGGGTTGGCGAAATATGGTGCGGGTAGTACGGCTTCACCTTTAGTGACTGGTTTTCAACCGCCACATGTGGATTTAGAACAACAATTAACTGAATGGTTGGGGTATCAACGCGCGTTATTATTTAATAGTGGTTTTAGTGCTAACCAAGCGGTGCTTTTTACGCTATTACAATCCCAGGATCAATTGTTTCAAGATAAGCTTAATCACGCTTCTTTAATTGAAGCGGGCATGTTATCACCTGCAAAGATGAAGCGTTTTGCTCATAACGATATGGCAGTGTTACAACAACAGCTCTCAACGATAAAACGGGAAGTAGAAACTGCATCATTGGTGGTGACAGAAGGTGTTTTTAGTATGGATGGCGATTGTGCGCCGCTAACATCATTACGAGAAATAACAACTCAACACCATAGTTGGTTGATGGTTGATGATGCACATGGCTGTGGTGTACTAGGAGATGAAGGACAAGGGAGTTGTCATCAAGCAGGTATAAAAGCTGATATATTGATTATTACTTTTGGTAAAGCCTTTGGTATACAAGGTGCTGCGGTATTGTGTAATCAAGACACCGCGGAATATCTAGTGCAATTTGCTCGTCATTATATCTATTCAACAGCTATGCCTCCAGCTCAAGCGACTGCATTAAGTCAAGCTTGCACCTTAATTCAGACACAATCTTGGCGTCGAGAAAAGTTACAGGCATTGTCTGAGTCTTTAAATCATTATCTTGATAATAGTTGGAGTCTTATACCGACGATCACACCTATTAAACCAATGATTATTGGTGATAGTTGCCAAACAATGGCGATCGCTGCTCAATTACAACAGCGGGGTATTAAAGTGGGGGCTATTCGTCCACCAACCGTTGCACCACACAGTGCGCGTTTACGAATAACACTGACAGCCAATCATAATGAAAGTGATATTCATCAGTTGGCTCTGGCTATGAATGAGGTTATCGATGCTGGATGATAAACAAACTAATGCTGCATTTTTAATTGAACAATCAAAGAAGTTGTCGATAGCGAATGCTTTTGGACGTGCCGCCCCGCATTACGATAAATCAGCTGCATTTCAACGCCAAGTTGGGCATCAATTAATTGCATTAATGCCAAAGCAGCAGGTGCAACCCGCTAAACTATCAGTGATTGATGTTGGGTGTGGAACTGGATATTTCAGTCATGAGTTACACCACCAAGGATTTGAAGTAACGGCGGCAGATATCTCTGCTGAAATGTTATTACAGGCGCAGCAACGATGTGGCGTTCATTGCCAGTATTTATATACCGATGCTGAAAATATTGTGATGGCAAATGATAGCTATGATTACGCATTTAGTAATTTAGCATTACAATGGTGTGATGATTTAAGTGTGCCGTTACGAGAGTTACAACGAGTTGTTAAATCAGATGGTGCTATTTTCTTTACCACATTAATTGAAGGTTCATTAAATGAGCTTAAACACGCATGGTCACAGATTGATGATAAGCCACATGTTAATAGGTTTAAGACACAACAGCGCATTGAAGCTGAAATTGCACAATCGGGCTTAATGATTGAAACATTAGAATGTAACTCAGTAACAGTATATTACTCCTCCGCAATGAAATTGATGCGAGATTTAAAAGGTATTGGTGCTACCCATTTACAGCAACAGCGTCAAGCGGGGTTAATTGGGCGACAAACGTTCATTGAGTTAGAGCATGCCTACGATTATTTTCGATTAGATAACGGATTATTGCCTGCAACCTATCAGGTGTGTTTTGGAGTATTAAAAAATGCATAAAGCGTATTTTGTGACAGGAACAGATACCGATGTCGGTAAAACTGTTTGCAGTTGTGCCATTTTGAATGCTGCGGAGCAGGCAGGTATCGCGATGGTAGGGTATAAACCCATTGCTTCTGGTTGTGATAGAACACCACAAGGATTACGAAATAGTGATGCTTTATTACTGCAACAAGCATCATCGGTTAGCGTGACTTATGATGAAGTTAATCCTTACCGTTTTTATCGCCCTGTATCTCCTCATATTGCAGCAGCAGAAGAACGCAAAATCATTGAGTTTAAAATATTATCGCAAGGTTTAGCACACCTTAAAACTAAATCTGATTGTGTGCTGATTGAAGGAGCGGGAGGGTGGCGAGTACCTGTAAATAACACCGATTATTTGTCGTCGTGGGTAAAGCAAGAGCAGTTACCTGTGATTATAGTGGTAGGTATCAAACTTGGTTGCTTAAACCATGCGTTATTAACAGCAGAAGCAATTCAAGCTGATGGACTAACAATCGTAGGATGGATTGCAAATTGTACCGAACCTAAAACGGATAATTATACAGCGATGATAATGTGGTTAGAGCAACAGTTACCAGGTAAGAAAATAGCTGAAATTCCTTACTTACCTGATAATCAAGCGGTAAATCTAGGTGTATATATTGATTTGGCAACATTGAGCTAAAAATAGCGATAATAAAAATAACAAAAGGCACGTTATGTGCCTTTTGTTTTAATTGATAGAGATAAACTAATTAGGTGAATTAAGCCCAATCAGTATTTCTGGTGTTTCTGTTGTTGGCGTTGGATTCGCCGCTTGATCAAGGCCTAGTTCTTTACGTGCTTCATCCATGGACATTCCAAGATGGCAACGTAAAATATCTATAGCAACTTGATAACTTTCATTATTAACCATGAACCCTCCCTGTTTCATTTTTCTTTGTGTGTGCTGTTTCATAACAATACATCAACAATAATCGACTTATGCTATGAAAGCAATACGACCAAAGTCTAATCAACCTTTATTTTAATAATTATGTGGATCTAAAAAGATTAAGTGTAATTTAATTGTTAGTTTTTAATGGTTACTAGCTATATTTTATACTTATTTTGTCGCTATATAAGATAAATTCGAATTTAATAAGAATTAGTAACAATTTAACACTTTAATTTACAGCCATATTATTCGAATATAGTAGGTAATAGTTGCTTGAATGTACCAAGACGATGAGAAAACAGAGTCTTATAAGGTATAAATCCAAACAAATAATATCCTTTCAAATGGAGTAGATAATAGATATGAAACGTATTGCTTTGTTTCTAGCAACAAACCTTGCCGTAATGTTGGTGTTCAGTATTGTACTTAACATTGTTTATGCGGTAACAGGAATGCAACCAGGCAGCCTTTCTGGATTGTTAGTAATGGCGGCTTTGTTTGGTTTCGGTGGTTCATTAATTTCTTTAATGATGTCAAAGTCGATGGCTTTACGCTCAGTAGGTGGTGTTGTAATTGAACACCCGCGTAATGAGACTGAACATTGGCTAATCAATACTGTTGCTCGTCAAGCAGAACAAGCGGGTATTGGTATGCCTACCGTGGCTATTTATGATGCGCCAGATATTAACGCTTTTGCAACTGGAGCAAAACGTGATGATTCGTTAGTTGCTGTATCAACAGGTTTACTGCATAGCATGACACGTGATGAGGCTGAAGCTGTATTAGCCCACGAAATCAGTCACGTTGCTAATGGTGATATGGTAACGATGACCTTAATGCAAGGTGTGGTAAATACCTTTGTCATCTTTGTTTCTCGTCTTGTTGCTGGTGCTATTAGTGGTGTTAATAGTAATAGTGAAGATGGTGAGGGTGGTGGTAGTTATATGACCTACTTTATCGTATCTTCAATTATGGAAGTGTTGTTTGGTTTCCTCGCGAGTATTCTGACAATGTGGTATAGCCGTCATCGTGAGTTTTATGCTGATGCGGGTTCTGCAAAGTTAGTGGGTCGTGACAAAATGATTGCAGCACTTGAGCGTTTAAAAGTGAGCCAAGAGCCACATTTAGAAGGTTCAATGATGGCATTTGGTATTAATGGTAAGAAGTCATTATCTGAACTATTTATGACCCATCCGCCGTTAGAAAAACGTATTGATGCGTTACGTCGTGGTGAGTACGTAAAGTAATTATTCATTGATTTAACTATCGCTCAACAAAAAGCCCTCAGTTAAAACATTTTCTCGCTGAAAGTATTTTAACTGAGGGCTTTTTATGTTTATTACTTACTCATTTCTTGGCTTCCTACATACCAGAAATTAAGTTGAATAACTTCTTATAATTTGAATAAGTATTGAACAACAGCAATGATTAAAGTTGCTTTAATAAATACAATAAGCCGTCATAAAACACCGGCAAGAGCATATCTGTGCCTGTTTTTTGCCAAGTTATCGGTTTACTTCGTCAAGCTATTACCTACAAAAATATGTTGTATTGATTATTTGAATTCACGTTTAATACTGACAAAGACATTCAAATAAATGATGGTTGATGTGTTGACTGAGTTAGATGTTAGCACCTAATTATGATGAGTGTTTTTGTATAATATAAAAGTTAAAGCATATCGAAAACACTCAAAAAATAATAAGTAGAATAAATAGGAAGTATAAAACTAAGTTGTTATTGGCTTATGTAACAAGGTCGTAATTTGTAAACAAAAATTTCAAATTGATAGGCAATGGTAATTTGGAATTATTTATATACATAATTACTATTCTGTTATAGCAAGCTATAAATGACTTTGTTTTTATCGTATATATTTAAATTTAAGGTGTATTTTAGAATATATGGGTCATCGACGGGTGTATAAAATATAGGCGTTGTGTTTTTATAACAGATATAACAATAACCATTATATCATTGGTAGTTATTGGTGGTTATGGTTGGATTTGATTTTGTAATGTATTAAGCCTGATTTAATCTGAAAATCAGAAAAATTGGGATGATAGGGATTAAGTGTTATTGGGGTGTGTTTTTCCTTTTTTATATTGAATGTTGCGTTAACTATATGTTTTTATTTGTTTTTATTTGTTTTTTTGATTGTGATAAATGTGCTTTTTATTTTATTTTAATTTAATATTTTAATTTAATGGCTGTTTTTTAACTAATATAATATTATTAGGCTCAGATTTAAAAAGTATTTTACAACATTGCTGGTACACATTAAGAGAGTGTATTTGTTTAACTTATAATTACAGTAAATTAGTTTAATTGTTGTTATGAGGTGACATGTTTATATAGTAAATGTTTTATGGTGCATGAGTTTGAATTTTAATAATACAAAGTTATTACGGATTGCTATTTTGATATTTAAATGTTGATCCATTAAGGTATGAGTGTCGGTGTAAAAAAGATAAAATATGGGTTTGGTTATTTGCTCATTTTTATATGATTTATAACGAACACTAATTTACCTAGCATAAGCTTAATGGGGATATCTATTCAGTAATGTAGCTGGATCCCCAGGTTTTTTCGAAATTGAAATCATATTAAATTTGATAAGAATAAAACTTTAGGTATTAATCATCGTAATCAATAATTGATCTATAGTTATTGTAGTCATACTGCTATTGCTGAATAATTATTCACATAGAAGTGGATTACGGTAGTTTATTTTAACAACATATGTGAATTTATAATGGATTTAACAAAGAAAATTCTAATAGCAGCATTAATCTCATCGACGTTAGCTGGGTGTACTGTTCCGGGTTCAAACTTATCGCTTGATGGTAAGCATGTTGTGGCTGTTGCTGATGGTGATAGCACTGACTTATCTGATCGTGTAAATGTTTATCCTCTGACGGCTAATACTGTAAGCCAGTATCGCCTTCCAAAGGTAAAAGCTGAGCAAAATCCACGTTTGGAAGCTGAGTTAGCAAATTATGAATACCATATTGGCTCTGGCGATATTTTAAACGTTACTATTTGGGATCACCCTGAATTAACTATTCCTGCTGGCGCATATCGTAGTGCAAGTGAAGCCGGTAACTGGGTGCATGCTGATGGAACTATCTTCTATCCATATATTGGCAAAGTATATGTAGAAGGTAAAACAGTTTCTGAAGTACGTAAGATCATTTCTAATCGCTTATCCGCTTATATTGAAAGTCCTCAAGTAGATGTGAACGTAGCATCTTTCCGATCTCAAAAAGCATATGTTACTGGTGAAGTTAAAACACCAGGGCAACAACCTATTAGCAATGTACCTCTTACATTACTTGATGCGATCGATAAGTCAGGCGGTTTAGCTGCTGACGCTGACTGGCGTAATGTGACATTAACACGTGATGGTAAAGACCAGAAAATTTCACTATACGCGTTAATGCAACGTGGTGATTTACTTGAAAACCGCTTATTGAAAAATGGCGATATTATCCATGTGCCACGTAATGATGATCAAAAAGTCTTTGTGATGGGCGAAGTTAATCAGCCTAAGTTACTGAAGATTGACCGTGCAGGTATGAGCTTAACAGAAGCATTAAGTAACGTTGGTGGTATTAATGAGCTTGAAGCTGATGCTACTGGTATCTTCGTTATTCGTTCAACTCGTAACGCGGCTAAGACCAATGCGAAAGATAAGACTATTGCAGATATTTACCAATTAAATATTAAAGATGCAACAGCCTTGGTTATTGGTACTGAGTTTGAATTGCAGCCATACGATATTGTATATGTAACAGCAGCACCAATCGCACGTTGGAACCGTGTTATTCGTCAGATTGTTCCTACTATTGATGGCTTTAACAATCTATCAGAAGGTCTTAACTATTACACCAACCTTAAATAGGTTAGTACGAAATAGTTAATGATATATAAAAAGGGATGCTTAGATAGCATCCCTTTTTTTATGTATTGAAAGAGAGCGGATGTCATTATTGAGTCTGTATATAGTCGATAATAAAAAAAGAAACAGAAAAGTCTCTAATGATGACGTTACATCATAGGAATCAGTATAATAGAGCCTAAAAGTGCGATTAATAAGCTAATGCTCACTGGAATTAACCATAATGATTTATCCGTTTTATTCTTCATATACTCTCCTGTATATCCATATCTAAAAGGTTAATTGTTAGTATTAATAAGCCTAGAACGTATTTTTCATTTGATAGTAATTAATCATCAATCCTTGATACTTTTTTGCTAAAACGAGATTTTGCTGCTAATTTTTTTTAAAATATGATGTTTTTTCGTGTTTTATTGATTTTAAATCTAAATATGACAATGTAAAAAATGAAAGATGTTATGTTTATTTATCATTTTATTGTCATGCTTGTTTATTAGTGAAAGGTTGTCGTTTATGTTTAAAGTGCTGTTAGGAATTGTAATGCTTTGTTTTATGCTTCCAGTGTCGGTTGTTCATGCTGCTAATGGCGATGAAGCAAAGCCTTATTCCGAACAGAGTATTTATGAAAAGCCAATGATTGAACGGTATGTACTTGATGAATTGAAGTCTCTTCGAATGGATCAGCAAGATCTTGAACGACGAATTACGCGAGATATAACGGATAGAGAATTATCTGTTGCTGATAAATCAATGAATTATGCGAATGTTACCGTCACTTACTTTTTCTATATTATTGCTGGTGTTGCTTCACTCATCGCGCTTATTGGCTGGCAATCAATGCGTGAAATAAAAGAAAATACTAAACGTATGGCAGAAGTACAATTAAAAGATATTTCTGAAAGTTATGAGCAAAAATTTAAAGCGCTAGAACGGGATTTAAAGCGTAAAACGCGCATTATTAGTGAAAATAACCGTGAAATAGAAAAAATCAACGAAGTACATAATTTATGGCTTCGAGCGCAAAGCTCTCAAACACCAGAGCAAAAATTAGAAATCTATGACGAAATATTAAAAGTTCGTCCTGGTGATTTAGAAGCATTAACTTATAAAGCTGATGCCACAATGGAAATGCGAGAGTTTCACTGGGCATTAAGTATGTGTAATCGAGTCTTAGAAGTTGATGATACAAACGCTCATGCTTTATATCAACGAGCTTGTGCCTATGCCTGTTTAGGCGTGGAAGAACAAGCCATATCAGATCTTGAACGTGCGATTAAAGATAGTACATCATTACGGGAATTGGCCGCTGATGAAGATGATTTTGAAAATTTACGAGGCAATGAACGGTTTGAGTTATTACTCGTGGGTACTGAAGATTAATAATAGATGGGTATCGGTAATTACAACTCAACATTGCATTTTTAATGCTAGTAAAAACAAGTAAATAAGCATAATTTTATAAGTAGAATGGAATTTAAGGAAAACGAATATGACTAACTTCCAGTTTTACACTTATGAACTGCCTTGTTTTAACTGTCACGTACATCAGGCTAAAACTGATCTTGGTTGGTTAACGCCAAGCATGAAGGCTGATATTGTTGATCAAATTGATGTAATGCTGAAGCAACGTAGTAGTGATTACAAACCCTATTTTACCGTACAGGTTATTTGTACAGCAGATGAAGCGAAAGATTACCTACTTTTAAATTATTATAACTATTCTGAGCCTGAAATTAATCACGGCAAGGTTAAATCAACGGTGATTGCTGATATTGATGATCAAATATCAGAGCACATGACAGCTGAAGGTGTCGTTGTTTTTAATCATGAAATAGAACTGCAAAATTGTGACGATTGTTTTCAAGAAAGCGACGCGTAATGTAAAAGTAGGAATAAGATAATGCTTTGGAATGCTTGTGAGGAAAAAACGAAAGTAGCGCTTGGTAGTGGTGATTTATTACCTTTAACGAGCGACGATATTATTTATCAGCAACAAGGAGTTAACTATATTGTTAATTTACTTACTGATAATATGAAAATTAAACATTCTCCTGCTGTTTCGGCACAAGATCCTTTTGTTGCACCATATACTCATTGTGATTATATAACGGATATGGATAAGGATTATGTGTGTTTATTAAATCGTTTTCCAATCGTAGTTCCTCACTTATTGGTTTGTGCCAAAGATTATATACCACAAACATCGGTGCTAACTTTAGCTGATTTTACGGCGTGGGCTAAAGGTATCACTCGTAGTGATGTGCTGGGTTTCTTTAATGCAGGGCATGATGCTGGTTCTAGCCAAATGCATCGTCACATGCAGCTTGTGAGAACAGCTATTCCTTTAGAATCTCAGATAGTCAATGGACTGTTGCCGTTTAAACATGTGGTGTTTGTCTATACAGATCTGAATCCAAAACAACTCTATGCTGATTATTTGGTTGCAATGGAATCTCTACAGTTAAATACCATTAAGTTAGTGAATGGACTCGCTGAATGTCTACCTTATAATATTTTACTGACTGAACGTTGGATGTTGATTATTCCACGGGTTAAGAACCAAGTAGAAACCTTGTCGGGTCATGGTGTTAACTTTAGTGGTCGTTTTTTAGTCAGCTCTGAACAGCAATTAGCATGGCTAGAAAACTATGGCTTTATGCGATTTTTAACTGATTGTGGTTTTGAAAAAAAATAACCGCATAATTGTCTGATATTTAAGCGGTTACGCTATAAAGACTTTACAATTGATAAGGTTATTATTACTATAGCGGCCATGGAGAGATGGCTGAGCGGTTGAAAGCACTGGTCTTGAAAACCAGCATACGTTTATAGCGTATCTAGGGTTCAAATCCCTATCTCTCCGCCACACATTAAAAAGCCGCTATTTATTAGCGGCTTTTTTTCGTTTACATAAAAGCGGGTTCAAATCCTCTAATGCCACTTCAGCGGCTCCGCCACAACATTAAGAACTATGTTTATACATTGAATATCCAAACTAACCACGCGTCATTCCCTACAGTGAGGTTACGAACGAGATAGGGAATCTACTATTAGCATGTCGTAGTGTTATTGTTTGGCTTGATATTTCAGCTAATTTTTTAATGATGTCTCTAATGCTCAAACGTGCGGTGAATAGATTGTAGATGATTATCCGTGTCATTCTTTGTGATAATGATTACGATATAAAAAAAGCTGCTAGTAAGCCTAACAGCTTTATTGTTTGGCGCTATAACCGATAGTTACTCACAAGCACTACAAGCTTGTAGAGCGATTTCATGCTCTAAAGTCACTTGGCCCAATGCTGTGGTACTCGCCGCGATTTCTTGTTCAATATCTTTAAGATCATCAGCATCAATGCCGCTGGATGTTAACTCATCTTCAGTGTAACCAAATGCATTTAACAATAGGTAGTCACGTGCCTCTTCTGGGCTACAAGTTATAACCACTGTAAGATCATCACCAAATGCGGCATTACCCGTGATAATTGCTGTAATTTGTTGTTGAATGCTATCGTGCATTGTTGGTGTTAACCAACCTAAATCAGCTTCAGCAGTATTTTTACGACAATCAAAGCAAGGAAGGAGCTGAGAATAGCTCTGAAAATTGTTCATGGAAAGTATCCTGATCACGGTATTAATATTGCTTCGCAACTTATGCTAATTTACGCTTAATTACTAGCGTAAAAGTGAAATTTTTATTCCAATATGAGCAATTATATCCAATCTTAAAATATACCTTATAGCGTATTTTTATTGTCAGATTTTATTGGCGTAAGAGAGATGATAATAGATTCAGTTGTTATAGTGTTGCTCTGTAGACTAAGATAACAGCATATAAAAAATAGCTATTAGCATCATAGAGATAATATTGTCGTAGATGGATGGCGTAAGGGGATAAGTATGAAAAAGATAATAATAGCAGCAGCTATAGCAATTACAGTAGCAGGATGTGCAGGAACACCATCAAATAGTTATACCGTTGATAATGCAGCTGGCGTGTCATCTTGGGAATTATGCAGAAATATTGGTTATCATGAGTTTTTTAATCGTACTCAAAAAGCACAGCAATTAACTCATTATGTAGTTAACCGTGGTGATGTTGATCCTCAAGCTTGCCAAGCAGCCGCTGCGGACGGAAAGAAATTTGCTGAAGAGGAATACAGTAAAACGGGTGGTTACTAATCGTTTAGATACGCTTACTTACAATATTGTTTGCTGATTATCTATTGGTATCAGTTATAATTTATAAAATACGAATGGTGATTATTTCACCATATTTTTATTGTAAGTAGGGATCACTATTATTATGAAAAAAAGCGCATTGCTTGTTATGTGTGTATTAAGCACATTATCACTGACTACTGTTTCATCGGTAGCACTTGCAAATGATCGTCCGACGATCTTACCGAGTGGACAATCAGGATTGCAGACATGGAATAAAGAGTCTGTATATAACAAAGGTGATAGCGTACGTTATGTTGGACGATTGTGGGTCGCTAAATGGTGGACGCAAGGTGATCGTCCTCAGCGTAATAATGAATCTGACCCATGGAAGTTAATTCGTCTTAATGGCAATGATAATAATTATGACGATAATGACTACAATGATAATGATTATACTAAGCCCAATAGTTTTAAAGTGACGCGTTATCGTGAAGGCTTTAAATACAGTGCGGGCGATAGAGTACGTATGCCAAATGGTAATGTGTACCGTTGCCGTGATTGGCCTGCAACACCATGGTGTGAGTTGGCAGGGTATGCTCCTGGTAAAACACAACACTGGCGTGATGCGTGGTCTCGAGTAAAGTAAGACTATTGTACTGAGTATCTGCTGTGCAAGCAGATACTCATTGATAGTTTTTATTTGTGAGGTTGTTTCGTTGATGGACGTAGAGACACATTCACTTTTTCAATACGGTTGTGTTCAATGACGAGGATTTCAAAACGCCATCGTTGCCAATTAATGATGTCACCATTTTTAGGTAATCCACCTTTAATCCACATTAACATGCCATTTAATGTTTGATAGCCATTTTGATCTTCATCGGGTAATTTTTTTAAATCTAATAAGTCTTTTACAACTGTGATTGGAATTAATCCATCGAGATGCCAATTATTATCAGCTATTTTTTTCGACCACACGTCAGTAGGATCTTGCGAGTTAAATTTGCCTGTCAGTGCTTCAAGTATATCTCGTGGTGTGACTATTCCTTGAATATCACCGTATTCATCGACGACAAATGCAATTTCAGCACCAGAATCTTGGAACATATCTAGCAGGTCTGTACCTGTCCATGTTTCAGGTATAAAGAGTGGTTGAGTAACATAATCAATAATATTTTTAGGTGTGTCTTTACTGTTGTCGAGTTCAAATTGTAGTAATTGTTTAGCTGTGATCGTGCCTTTAATATCGTCGATTGTGTGGCTGCAAACGGGTAAACATGAGAAAGGACTCGCCAGTAATTTTTGCTGATAACTTTCTACGGTATGGTCAAGATCAAGGTAACTAATCGCGTTTCTAGGTGTCATCATTGATGAAATTTTACGATCATCAAAATGGAACACATTACGCACCATAGTATGTTCTTGCTGGTGAATAATACCGGTTTGAGAGCCTTCAGTTATAATGGCTTTGATATCTTCTTCTGTTAAATGAGTACTGTTGGTGGTGCTTTTACTAAATATACGTAAAAATAACTCAGTAGATCCCGCTAATAAGATAATAAAGGGACGCGATAAGCTGGATAAAAAAGCAATGGGACGTGCAACACGTAGTGCTAATGGCTCTGCATTGACTTGAGCATAACGCTTCGGTATTAGTTCACCAATAACAATAGAGAAATAAGTGATGATAATAACAGCAATGATAGTTGCGGAAACTGATGCTGTATGGGCTTGAACACCAAAAGAGGTTAGCCATGACGAAATAGGCCCAGCAAGCGCTGCTTCACCGATAACACCGTTTAGAATACCAATAATGGTAATGCCAATTTGAATGGTTGATAGAAAAGTGGTTGGTTTATTGGCTAATTTTAATGCTGTAATTGCTGCAGTATTACCTTCGTCTGCAAGTACTTGTAGACGATTTTTACGTGAAGTAACAAGGGCTATTTCTGACATGGCAAACCAGCCATTTAGAATAACCAAGAAAATAAGGATTGCGATACTCATTAAAACTCCTAGCAATAAAATAGGCGAATTTATGATGAGAATCGATAAATAAGTCCGCCAAATAGGGTGAATCGCCTATGAGGCCACTTCCTCCATCATTATAACTCGCATGTGGAAATATAAAATCCACATTTCAGTTAAATAATTTATTAATTTTCAAATGTGTCATGATTTAGTGTTATCAGCCTTATTAATATAAAGAGATAGCTTAAAAATAGACAAATAAAAATTAGAAAAATAGGGAGAAGACAAACATGAAAACATTATGGGCAATATGTGTGCTAGTGATCTCTGGTTCAGTGATGGCATCAACACAAAACGCAACACTAAATTGTGATGAGGCGTATTCGACACTTGAAATTAATCAATGCGCTGAAGATAAATTAGCTCTTGCTGAACAGCAGTTACAAGTTTATTTAGCACAAAGTATTCATCAAAATAGTGCAGATAAAGCATTGGTTGATGCTATTAATATTGCACAAAAGCAATGGTTACTATATCGCAAGACAGAATGTAATGCGGTATACACACAGTGGCAACAGGGAACCATTCGTGGAGTGATGGCGTTATCTTGTCAATTAGCAATAACTCAACAACGAATACTGACATTATGGCAACACTACCTGCGTCCAATGGACAGTAGTACGGCAGTATTACCGATGCCAATTGTTGATAATGAGTAAGAGATAAATTAGCCAAACATGACTATTTTTTACTTCGCATTTGTTAAATACAAAAATCATTGCCCTATTTTAAGATTAAACTTATGAAATATTACTTATCTATACAAATCACCGCGATTCTTTTTGGGCTATCAGCAGTGATTGGTGAGCAACTTAATGTCAGTGTCATGACCATTGTTTTTGGTCGCAGTTTGTTAGCAGTACTAACTCTTATTATTTTATTGAAATTAGATCATCAATCTTTTTTTCCAACTGCAACAAAAAGTGCCATTTTTAAACTTATTTTAAATGGTTCGTTACTCGCAATACATTGGTTTTGTTTTTTTATGGGTGTAAAAAAAGGGGGCGTAGCAGTTGGAACGTTAGGGTTTGCTTGCTTCCCTTTATTTATCATATTAATTGAATCTGTGTTTATGGGGAAAAAAATTGGTCCAATTGATATATTGATATGTATTCTTATTGCAATTGGTTTAATTATTATTACCCCTCATTTCTCGTTTGATATAAATAATCTTGGTTTAGTGTGGGGTATTTTAGCGGCGATTACGAATGCCTTATTTATTATCTTTAATCGAAGTATCAGCCTTAAAATTCATCCATTACAATCAGCATTTGCTCAGTGTCTTGGCTGCCTTTTATTATCATTACCTTTTGGTATGACAGGAATGTTCACGTTACAGCCTATCGATATGTTATTGATGGTTATTTTAGGAGTGTTCTCGACCGCAATTGCACAAACATTATTGGTTTTTTCATTACAAGGGTTAAAAGCAAAAACAGTTTCAATGATCATCACTCTAGAGCCTGTTTATGCCATTATGTTTGTATGGATTTTATTTGCTGAAAAGCCAACAGTGACAACATTGTTCGGTATGTTATTTATTATTACAGCTGCAATATTTGCATCATTGAAAAAATACCGATAATTATTGATACATTAAAATAAAAAACCGAGCAAATGATGCTCGGTTTAATCAGGGGGTATTTTTATAAATTAACAACATGTGAGGTGATGAAGAAATTGTACAATAGGATCAAGGTATGTTTGGAATAAAATTAATGAAACTAGACCACCAATAACTACCCAAATAAGACCAAAACGTAGACTGATAATGGTACAAACAATTGCAGCTAATACTTTTGGGTTTTCTAGATTGAAAGCAAAATTTGAACCTTTCCCTAAAATTTCAACAGCAATAATCGCGGGTAAAACAGTAACCGGAACGAAACGTAATGTTTTCTTAAAACGTTCAGACATTGTAAAACGTCCCGCCATACCAATGACTGCAAAACGAATGATAAAAGTTGCAGCAATCATTGCAAGTGTTAAATAAAGAACATAATCATTGTTTAAAGCAAAATGTGGATGAGTATGCATGGTTATGGTCCTTATTTTTGGTTAACGGTAGTCGTTGATAAAAGAGGGCGTTGTTGCTCTTCTTCTAATTCTTTTAACAGTATTTTCTTTGTTTCTGCTTTTATTTTGTGATCCGTCCTTTCTGTTGAAATATCCATTTTGTAGCCAGCATAAACACCAATAACCGCCGCAATAACAAGACCTAATGAATAAGGTAAACCGGAGAGTAAGATCCCTGTTATTGTTGCTACCACGGCCGCCACAATACATTCTCGACTTTTAACTTGTGGTATTACAATTGCGATAAATGCTGCAACCATCGCAAAATCTAAGCCGTAATCTGCAATGTGGGGGAATGATGATCCAATCATGGCACCACAGAAATCAGCAATAACCCAGTTGACCCAAAAACCAAACATTGCCGCTAGATAAAACCATTGTCGCCCTGGTTTTTCTTGTTTCATCTCGCCAATCGTCGCGGCATAAACCTCATCTGTTAATCCGTATGACATCAGTATTCGTGTTGGCATGCTGTATTCTTTGACGTATTCAGATAGTGACGCGCTATAAAGGATATGACGTAAATTAATCACAAAAGTAGTAATGAAAATAACAATAATTTCTGTTGATGATTGGATTAAACCAAGTGCAACCATTTGTGCTGATCCAGCAAAAACAGTCAATGACCATAGAGTACTTTGTAGTACTGACATACCAGCGTTAATGCTGATAGCCCCAACAATGAAGGAAAAAGGAAAGGCTCCCACACAGAGAGGGAAGATCGCTTTTAGCCCTGCTTGTATTAATTGTTTCTTCATTACTGGCCTACTTTTAATAATTGTCATAAGTCAAAAATAATTGCAAAAAAATAATCTGTGCGACT
The DNA here is from genome assembly GCF_046058925.1 of Photobacterium piscicola. NCBI lineage: Bacteria > Pseudomonadati > Pseudomonadota > Gammaproteobacteria > Vibrionales > Vibrionaceae > Photobacterium > Photobacterium piscicola. Next base: position 2,164,155 of record NZ_CP175534.1, on the reverse strand, counting down.
TTTATATTATTTTCACAATGCAAATATATTTGATTATTTTTGGTTTTGCAAACTAATGAAACAAGTTGAGATGCCATGTGTTGTAACTTTAATTAGTTTAATAGCAACATTTGGCTAATTAAACTTATATTTAATAAGAGGTTGTAATTTTATATTCAAATGTGGAATTTATGATTCCAGTTAAATTTGCAAAAAAAATTGCATGCTCCATATTTCGATTGTTAAAATAAATTTGAATTTTAAGTAATGAGAGATAAAACACATGTCAAAAGTAATTACGTCAAAAACAGCTCCTGATGCAATTGGTCCTTATTCTCACGGTAATGCATTCGGTGATTTAATCTTTACTTCAGGTCAGTTACCTGTATGTAAAGAGAAAGGTGGCATTGTTGATGGTGGTGTTGCGGAACAATCATATCAGTCTCTAGTTAACTTACGTTCAGTTATTGAGGCTGGTGGTGGTGATATGGATACGGTTGTTAAAACAACCTGTTACTTAGCTAATATTAGTGACTTTGCCGCGTTTAATGAAGTTTATGCTCAGTTCTTTAAAACTGAATGTCCTGCACGTAGTTGTTTCGCGGTGAAAGATTTACCAATGGGGGCATTGGTAGAGATAGAGGCAATCGCATACCGTAAATAATATATCAACAATAATAGCTAAAATAATTAGAAGTACTAAGGGTCACCAATATGAATGCACAGTGGAAGCAATATACAAAAATCATTAATACTGTAGTGAAGCCGGCATTTGGCTGTACTGAACCTATTTCTGCAGCGTATGCGTCAGCAGTGGTTGCACAATTACTGGGGCAAGATGTTGAAGAATTAACGGTAAAGGTTTCAGACAACTTATTTAAGAACTCAATGGGTGTGTTTGTACCTGGTACGGGTAAAATTGGTTTGTCCATTGCTTCTGCTGTAGGTGCTATCGGCGGTAACCCTGATGGTGGCCTTGAAGTTTTAGTTAATATTACGTCAAATGATGTAGAAAAAGCTCAGCAATTGATTGATGCTGGCAAAGTACACGTAGGTCGTAAAGAGGTTGAAGAGTTTATCTATTGTTATGCAGAAGCAAAAGCTGGGCATAATATTGCAACGGTTGAAATTAGTGGTGGACACACACAAGTTATTAAGAAAACGTTAAATGGCGAGGTTGTATATGATACAACAATTCTAAATGACTGTGAGCAACAACAAAAATCAACGGCATCTGTGTGTGATGACATTGATATTTCTATTGCTGGTATTTATAAGTTTGCCACTGAAGCTAATTTTGCAGATATTGAGTTTATTCTAAAAGCACGTGAATTAACGGTTGCTTTATCTGATGAAGGTTTAAAAAATAAATACGGTCTACAGGTTGGGCGTACTTATCAAAAGAACATCGATAATGGTGTATTAAGTGATGACTTAGCACATCGTGCCGTTATGCGTTCCGCTGCTGCCTCTGATGCTAGAATGGGAGGGGCGACATTACCAGCTATGAGTAATTATGGCAGTGGTAATCAAGGTATTTGTGCTTCTATGCCGGTAATTGTTTTTGCTGAGCATTGTAAATCAACAGATGAACAGCTTGCTCGTGCACTTATTATGAGTCACTTAGGTGCGATTTATATGAAATCTTTTTATCCACCATTATCGCCATTTTGTGGTTGTGCTGTCACTAGTTCAGCGGCTTCAATGACGATGACTTACCTTCAAGGTGGTTCATTTGAAAAGATTTGTTTTGCGATTCAAAATACACTGAGTGATACCGTGGGCATGTTTTGTGATGGCGCAAAGTCGACGTGTGCAATGAAAGTAAAAAGTTCAACCAGCTCTGCAGCTTTAAGTTCATTAATGGCAATTGATAACCATGAGGCACATGGACAAGGTATTGTTGCTAATGATGTTGAGACGACTATTCGTAATATCGGGCGTATGGTGACGGAAGGCATGAAGAATACCGATAAAACGATCATTAATATTATGTCTGTATAATTTGATAATTAAAGAAAAGCCGCAGCATTTTTAATGCTGCGGCTTTTTTCTAAGCTTGATATAACGCTGCTATTTAAGTGTATTGTAATTGTTTTTTACGGTACATAATGGCGGCGATAGCGGGTAGGCTAAAGATAATAAAGCCAGAAATTAAGGCAATAGCTGCGGTATTTTTATCAATGCTTGCTGGTACATCAAAAGAAACAAAAATAGTAATGAAACAGCTGATTAATCCAAGCGTTGACGCTATAACCATACCGATTTTGCCACCAGGAACGCGGAATGGACGATCAATATGTTGATGCTTACGACGTGATGCTAAGAAACTGATAAAGATACAAATGTACATTACCATGTAAAGTTGCGTCATAAGAATGTTCAATAACCACATGCCTTGGTTGACGTTAGGTACTAATACAAAGACTAATGACAATAAGCTAACGATAGCCCCTTGTAACAGTAATAGTGGAACGGGGGCTTTATTACGGTTTTCTTTTGATAACCGTATTGGCATAAACTTATCTTTAGCTGCTACGTGTAAACTCTTTGTTGGTGCAATAATCCAATTATTTAAACTGGCAAGGCTACCAAATACTATCGCAAGTGCAATCACAGGCAATAAGAATGGTAAATTCATGTCTTCAAAGAAGGTTTTAAATGCGAGAATGATGCCTTCACTTAAACTTGAATTATTATGAGAAACAACAGCAGCAATGGATAGTGAACAAGCCGTAAGTGATAATAAAATCATCACCGTCGAAATGAGTAATGCTTTAGGATAGGCTTTTTGTGGGTTTTTCACTTCATTGGCATAAGCAGTCGTAATTTCAATGCCTGTTAGAGATAAAACAACAGCAGTAAAACTCGCGCCAATACCACTTTGTGAAAAGTCAGGTAACCAATCTGAAACATGGCGCAATGAAATGTGCGATGCTTCTGGGTTGGTATATGTCCAATATCCGCCTAATGCAATGATAAGTAAGATCGGAAAAATCAGACCAATCATACCAAAGACATTCGTAATTAGTGATGACAGACGTAGACCAAAAATATTGACTAAGGTCAGCGTCCAAAAGATAACGTTAATCATCACTAACATAAAAATATTATTTTCTGCTAGGTGTGGAAAAAATGGGTAGGTACCTGTCGCAACGATAAATGAGATCAGTGGTGGATAATAAACAATATTTTCAGCATATTGATACCACACTGTGACAAAACCAAAGTTATGTCCCAATGTCTCTTTACCCCAAAGGTAAACGCCGCCTTGTTTCGGGTAAGTGGTACTCATTTCGGCACAAACTAATGCTGTTGGTACAAAAAAGCATAAACCAGCAAGGACGAAAAAAGAAATAGCATGGCTGCCTAAGAGTGCTGCTCCCGGTAAATTACGGATACTATCGACCGAGGTTATCGTAATCATGATTATCGAGAAAACGCTTAACTTTGCAACAGATTTTGCGATATCGCCCATTAAAGGCCCTCAGGTTAAGTCCGCAAAATGTGTTATAAAACAGCAAGCAATGCGGTGTTCAAAAAGAAAAAGAGCAGCATTTTAGAGCCTATAGCCCACATGGGTATATAGGCAAAAATGGTATGTTTATTATCAAAAATGGTAATAAGCATTCAGTATAGTGAATGATAACGGCTTTATGGTTTATTTTTATGAATTAAACTGGTGTGTGTTTATCGTTAAAATAGCGAGATCATGGCTGTTAGGTACTCTTAAAATTAATTATTAATCAATTTGTACCTCTTTGAGTAATTATTTGTTTATAAAGCGAACAATATAGATCGTATAATTAAACAAATGATTAATTATCGAGGTGTGGATGAGCAGTGTAATAGATAAGCGACGTAGTGGACGTCCAATTATTGATCTTAATGCTCGCCAGTTATTAATTAATAATGCACGTGAATTATTTTCAGTGATGACTTACGACAAAGTATCAACACGTATGATCGCTCAAAAATCAGGAATAAATGTAGCGATGATTCGTTATTATTTTAATTCTAAAGAGGGACTGTTTGAAACGATGGTACGGGAAACTCTTGCACCTATTCAAGTATTGATACAGCAATTATTGGTCGAAAAAAATACCAACAGTTTATGTGAGTTGATGCGAACGTATTATCGCGTAATGACGGTTAACCCCAGCTTTCCACGATTGATTTTTCAATTAATGTATTTACCCAATACAAACAGTCAACGTCAATCGATGGAAAAAATATTTACTGAAATAACACAGCCATTACAACATCGAATTTTTGAACAGTTAGCGCAACAAAATATTATTCGCTCTGATTTAGATCCGCATCTATGCAAAATTTCTTTTATTAGTTTAATGGTTTTTCCTTTTATCGCACCACCTTCGATATTGAATATTCAAGGTGTTGAGACAAATGAAGCTTTTTTCGTAAATTTACTTGAGCATAATTTAAAAGTTATTACAGGTGGATTGTTATTACCGCTAAAAGAATCACTATAACGTAATTTTAATGGACATTATTTGACTTCAATGGAGTGGACCATGAAAGGTTTATTATCGAGCTACTGTATTTTTATTCCATTTTTGCTCGTTATTTCTGGCTGTAATGATCATCGAGATGCATTGGCTTTAGGTTCTACTGAGCGTGATCAAGTTGCACTGACGGCAACGGCAAATGAAATTATTACAACACAACCTGTTATGGAGGGTCATGTTGTTAAAAAAGGAGAGGTTGTCGTTACATTACAATCTCAACAACAGCAAACGAGGCTCACTAAAGCGCAAGCACAACAACAGCAAGCACTGGCTTACTTACAGCGTTTAACAAATGGCTCTCGCCCAGAAGATATTGCAGCAGCTCAAGCACAAGTAGAACAATACCAAGCTAATTTTAGAGATAAAAATACTGATAATTTACGTATTAAGCGGCTATTTTTAAAGAAAATGGTGTCTACGGCGGAACGAGATAGTGCACAGACGCAACGGGATATTGCGCACGCTGAATTACAAGCAGCGATTAATGAATTAGATAAATTGCTGCATGGCGAGCGTATTGAAGATATAAAACAGGCACAAGCGGCATTGGTGATGGCGGCGGCAGAAGTCGAGCTTCAGCAACAAATTCTTCAAGATTATACTATTGTCGCAACCCGTAATGGGATTTTAGAACATTTACCTTATCATGTGGGTGATCGTGTCGCTAAAGATGCGACGGTTGCAATTATCACTACCGAAACTGTCCCTTATGCACGTATTTATGTTCCAGAGCCTTATCGAGTCAATATAACGGCGGGAAAAAAATTAACCATTCATGTTGATGGCATTAAGAGCTCTTATCAAGGCATTGTACGTTGGGTAGCGACAATCCCTTCTTTTACGCCTTATTACACCTTAAATGGCAGCGATAAAGCGCGATTAGTGTATTTGGCTGAGGTTGTTTTTCCTGATAGTGGTCGTGAATTACCTGCGGGCGTTCCAGTGCAAGTGGAGATGCCTCATGAGTGAACAGGCTATTGTTGCAACCAATCTAAGCCGTAATTTTGGTGATTTTGTTGCCGTTGATAAACTTAATCTAACGGTACCCAAAGGGACTATTTATGGTTTTTTAGGCCCTAATGGCTGCGGTAAATCTACTACATTAAGAATGTTAACTGGGCTATTAACACCAACGACAGGCTCTGTAAATGTACTGGGGCTAGATATTCCACGTCAAGCAGAACAATTACGTTTACGCATTGGCTATATGACACAAAAATTTTCGCTATACCAAGATTTAACTGTTCAAGAAAATCTTGAATTTATGGGGCAGATTTTTGGTATACCTAAAGTGGAGCGTAAGCGACGAATTCAACAACAGTTAATGACATATGGGCTTGATCAACGGGCAAAACGCCGAGCAGGAAAGTTAAGTGGTGGTCAACGACAACGACTTTCTTTAGCCGCCGCAACAATCCACCAGCCAGATTTACTACTGCTAGATGAACCTACCTCGGCGGTTGATCCTGAAAATCGCCGTGAATTTTGGGAGCAACTATTTGATCTTTCTGATCAAGGTACCACCATTTTAGTCACAACCCATTATATGGATGAAGCTGAACGTTGCCATGGTTTAGCTATTATGGATGCTGGTGTGGTACGTGCTAATGGATCACCTTACGCGCTAATGGATGCGATGGCGGTAACAGTTGTTGAAATAGAAGCGCAGCAACTACGGCAACTTAAATCGCAAATGATACAACTTCCTCAGGTGAGATCAGCTGCACAATTAGGGATTCGATTACGGGTATTAGTGTCAACAGATATTAACGATCCCATCGCTTGGCTACAACTACAAATACCGACATTAGCACAAGCTGTTATGACTATCAGTCGACCAAGCCTTGAGGATGTTTTTGTAACCTGCACTGGGGAGAGACGACAATGATCACTCGCTTATGGTGGAGTCTGTTACGGATCAATGCAATTGTTAGTAAAGAGTTACGGCAGCTAAGTCGGGATCGTATCACCTTTGGTATGATCGTGATGATCCCGCTCATTCAATTGTTATTATTTGGTTATGCCATCAATACTAATGTTAGAAATGTTCCTACTGCGATAGTCGATCAAAGCCACTCAGCGACTGGCCGGATGTTGGTGGAATCGATTAAAGCTACGCAGGTCGTTGATGTGATCGCAAGTTACGCGACACCGCAACAAGGCCAACAAGCGATTATGGATGGCACAGTAAAAGCGGTATTAGTGCTTCCGTCTGATTTTCAACGTCGAATAGGCCAGCAGCAAGTGATTGGGCAATGGCTTGTTGATGGATCGGATGCATTGATTAGTTCTACCATTATGCAATTACAAAAAATGCCATTAACAGAAGTTATTCCACAACGAAAAGTACAGCCAAATAATTTTGAAGTAACGTTATATTTTAATCCTGAGCGTCGGTCTGCAATTAATATTATTCCTGGATTACTTGGAATTATATTAACCATGACAATGATTCTATTTACTTCTGTAACGATTGTAAGAGAGCGTGAGCAAGGCAATTTAGAGTTATTGATTACCACGCCAATTCAACCATTAGAATTAATGCTCGCTAAGATAACACCGTATATTTTTATCGGTATTATTCAATCAATCATTATTTTAGGATTAGGGTATGTCATTTTTGATGTACCAATCAATGGCTCGTTAGTACAAATTTTTCTAGGAACCGTGTTATTTATTCTGGCAAGTTTAACGCTCGGCTTAGTGATATCAACAAAGGCAACAACGCAGTTACAAGCCATGCAAATGACAATATTTATATTATTGCCGTCTATTTTGCTGTCAGGATTTATGTTTCCGTATGAAGGTATGCCTGTTGTTGCTCAATGGATTGCGGAGGTATTACCAACGACACACTTTATTCGTATTATTCGCGGTATTGTGTTGCGAGGGGCTGATTTGGTTGATCTGTGGCGAGATACGTTATGGTTAGTCATATTTACCATTATTGGGTTAATTATTGCGTCAATTAGGTTTAAGAAAACGTTAGATTAGTGATTCTATTTATTGAACGAATACCGGTTATATTGCCAATAAGCCCTCAATGACAATGAGTATAATCAAAGTCATTGAGGGGGTTAAATAAGATAAGTTACTTAACTTGGTTTTTAATGAACTCACCTAATTGTGAGTGATGCATGATTTTAGACACAGGTAAAATGGTTGCGGCAGGTCCCCATGCAAAGACATTAACGGGAGTATGGGTGTGAGTACCTGTTCCCCAGACAATATTTTGTTGGGTTGCTTGAGCACGAGCAATCAGATTAGCGCGATCGTTATAAGGGTAGAAAGCATCAAAATCGTGAATAGCAGGAATATCTGTTGCGGATAAATAACTGTGATCATCTTTGTGATAAGGGTTGATTTTATCAGTTAATATTGCTTTAGCTTGAGCTTCTGTTATTGGAAACTCGCTATTGTTATTAATAATCGAAGCTAAGTTTTGCGGTGTTTGTTGATCTTTGTTGAGTGTATTTAATGTTGCTAACATATTGGCATAACTCATTTTTTGTTTATAAAGATCATCGAGTACGGTAAATGCACCAAAATTAAAGTTAGGAGCATAATCTTGTTGTTTAAATGCTTCACCACTGCGTTTTTGTGGCTTTGGTAATTGGTAACCAGAGTAACTAAAGCCAAATGAGCCTGTTTCATGATCTGCGGTAACAATAATTAAGGTGTCATCACGGCCTTGTGCCCATTGATAAACAGATTCAACCGCTTGATCAAATTTAATCATTTCATGCAGCATAGTACCTGCATCATTACTGTGCCCAGCCCAATCAATTTGACCACCTTCAACCATTAAGAAAAAGCCATCTTTGTCTTTTGATAGAATATCTAGCGCCTTATCTGTCATTTCTTTTAATGTCGGTTGCGTACGTTGAGGATCATTTACTGTCGCACTGTTTTGAATACCGTCATTCATTCCTGAACTTGCAAATAAACCTAATAATTTCTCTGTTTTTGATTGTAGCAACATCTCTTTGTTAAAAGCTAAAGCGTAGCCTTGTTGCTGAGCCTCTAAGAGTAAATTACGGTCATCTTTACGTTTTGACTTTAGAGAAAGATCAGTAGCTGATAGCGAAGGTAACTGTTTTGATATTGCACCTGCAGCGTCTGCTGATTGTGGTAACCAATTCCGTAATCCCCCCGATAGCATCACATCAACGTTTGCAGATAATAAGTCTGAAGCGATTTCATTTTCCAATGAACGATGGGGCTGGTGGGCAGCAAAAGCAGCTGGGGTTGCGTGAGTGATACGGGTGTCTGAAACTAATCCCGTTGCTTTACCCATGCGCTTTGCTTTTTCTAATACCGTCTCAACACTATTACCATCAGCATCGATACCGATAACCTCTGATCCTGTCATAACGCCGGTGGCTAACATGGTTGCTGAACATGCTGAATCGACAACAATGGCATCATTAGGGTGGGTGAGTGACGCGCCGATAACACCTTGCTGAGCTAATTTATACAAAGCTGTCTTCTGACCGTTATAAATGGAATGCGGCGCAAGGTCGGCATAGCTTTCTAATAAACCCACCTGTTGAGGACCCATACCGTCACCAATCATTAGAATAATATTCTTAATTTCGGTTGCCTGTACTGGCGATACGAGCGCTGCTGAAATAACGATAGTGGTAAGAGATTTAATTAATGTAGTCACGTTTAACCCTTGTTATGCAAGTAATTTTCCGTAATTACAACAGGGTTTGATGACAAAAATATGGCAGTTTTACTGTGGAAATAAGATGGTTTGAAGACAAATTGAAGATAGGGTAAAAGAATGAATGATTCATGCTTGTGCTAAAAGGATAATAATATAGCTTATTATTCTCTAGGTGTATCTTTCTGGTATTGCTTGGTTGCTATTGTTAGACTGCGGGCATTGTTTAGATAGGTAAGGCCTTTTTATGTTCACCCGTTCGCCACAGTTATTATTAAAGCGAAGCTATATTGCTGCGTTGTCGTTATCAGCTATTGTTGTATTGTCTGGCTGTAGCCAAGCGCCAAAGTTACAAAAGATCTCTGGTTTTGCTGAAGGTACTACTTACCATGTGACATATTGGTCAAAACAGGATGTACCCGTTGCAAAAGTAACAGAGCAATTTAATAAAAAGTTGGCAGCGATTGATAAAGAATATTCTACCTATCGGAATGACTCGTATATTTCTGAGTTTAACCACAGTACATCGACTCAATGGCAACCCGCGTCTAAAGATTTCATATATATGTTGTCGTTAGCCAAAAAATTAAATAAAGATAGCCATGGATGTTATGACCCAACAATTCAGCCATTATATAAATTATGGGGCTTTCAAGGGGATACTTTGCATGTTCCTACACCACAACAAATAGCGTCGATTAAAAAAGACATTGGGATTGATAAGATTGAAATAGATCCTGTGCATTTACGGATTAGAAAAACCATTCCTCAAGTACAAGTGGACTTATCCTCAATGGGCGAAGGCTATGCCATTAGTCAGCTAAGCAAAATTTTAGAAGCCGATGGTGTTAATAATTATTTGGTTGAGTTTGGCGGCGATATGAAAATTAAAGGTCGCAAACTGGAAGGGCAAAAGTGGCGAGTTGCGATTGAACAGCCGATAGCATTAAAAGACGGTATTCGTCCTTATACTATTGTTAATATTAATGCTGACGATGGTGTTTCATTAAATACATCGGGCACCTATCACCATAACTTTAAGGATGGTGAAAAAGATTATTCTCATATTTTAGATACTCGTACAGGTGCACCTGTAACGCATAATTTGGTATCAGCATCAGTATTTGGTCATGATCCTGTTGTTGGGGATGCGTGGGCAACCTCCATGTTATGTTTGGGGCCTGTAGAAGGGAAAGTTGTTGCCAATGAGCAGGACTTACCGGTGTATTTTATTCAAAGTGAAGGTAAAACATTTAAGAGCTCTGAAAGTGAGTCTCTTAAAAACTATCAGCGCATTACGTTAAGTTAAGCATATTTTAAATGAATATGAGATAGTGATAAGCCACTCAAATGAGTGGCTTTTTTATTTTATACAGATACCGACATTTTGCATTAGTGCTTGAATGTCGTCTTGTCATTGTCACTAGTGGCATTGATATCGCCAGCAGGATTAAGTAGGTGTGGTACGATTTTAGGCAAGTTCAATTCAATATCATTATCTGTGACTGGGTTAATTGCAGTGTTATACCAACCAAGTAAGCCTAAAACAGCATAACCAATAGCATCATCACTATCACGATGTTCAAGAATGATTTGTAGAAAACGTAAGATAGCTTTGTCGTTTGATTTAGCTTGAACTAACGTTTCATTAAAAACAGCCGTTGCTTCAGCCAATAAACCTTCAAATTCAGTATCAATAGATACTTTAAACGAGCCACCATCAACAGTAATTTTCATTGTTATATCGTCAATTATTATAATTGATATAAATATTACCTAATTACCAATCAGTTGTCGCCATACTGCGGTATTGATTAACATTGTTATGATCCAGATACAAAAAAGCCTACTAAAAAGTAGGCTTGGTTGTATCTAAAAGATGGTGCTCGCTACTGGACTCGAACCAGTGACACCTTGCATGTCATGCAAGTACTCTAACCAACTGAGCTAAGCGAGCAAATTATACAGCTATAAATCGCAATTAAGCCATTTATTTTAAGATGGTGCTCGCTACTGGACTCGAACCAGTGACACCTTGCATGTCATGCAAGTACTCTAACCAACTGAGCTAAGCGAGCAAATTGTACTGCTATAAACCGCGATTAAGCCATTTATTTTAAAATGGTGCTCGCTACTGGACTCGAACCAGTGACACCTTGCATGTCATGCAAGTACTCTAACCAACTGAGCTAAGCGAGCAAATTGTACTGCTATAAACCGCTGTTAAGCCATTTATTTTAAAATTGGTGCTCGCTACTGGACTCGAACCAGTGACACCTTGCATGTCATGCAAGTACTCTAACCAACTGAGCTAAGCGAGCAAATTCAGCTTCATTACTATTAAATCGTAATCAGCGAATGACAAGCATAGTAGCGAGTCACTTTCCTCTAGGCAAGTGTTTAAATAGACTTTTTTAGTAAATTCAGTGCGTTTGCTTGCACAATAGCCAGTTTGGTCAAATTTGGTGATGCTTAAATAGACGAATGTGATATTGCGCATGTTATTTGTGAGAAACGCCACCAGTATTTGCTGGTGGCTATGTGAAAAGAGTTATTGAAGCAGTTCGTGATTTTCCGGTAATAGACGAATAATCCACAATACCAATTTATGCTTCATATTGACGCCATCTTCTTTATCAACGGCTAATGGCGTAATTTGTTTACATTGCACTAATAGACGATAAATACATTCCACGCGGTCGGTCGAACCAACACCGCGATCTAAATCATTAAATCCTTGTTTTTTTGCAAAGGCGAAACCCAGTTCTAAGGCTTTTTTTAATAGTTTTGCTTCATTTTTGTGCTTTTTCATTTTTATCTCCCTGACCTCTACAATGTAGTGTAGTTTACCTATTCTCTAAATGAACGCATAGTAGCAAAAATGATAATTGAGGTTAGTAGCAACTTATTGATGTCCAACCTTAAATTGGCAGCGTTTAAAGAATCGTTGCCAATAGCGAACATGATTATGTGTTACTTGTTGAAATTGGTGGAGCAGTTCTCCTTGAAAATAATAGCGTGCATATATTGCCATTGCTTTTGGTGGGTTGATTTGTTGTTGAACTAGCATGGTGTAAATATTATTCAAATGTGGGCGTAATTGCTGGTATTGAGAATGTAATTTACTGATATATGGTTGAATATCATTGATATAATATTTATAGAAAACATTACGTAAATATTGCGCTTGTTGTTGATTGATATTTTTCCCACACATAACAGTTTGATCATGAGTAATAAGTTGACTTGTAATGGTGTTCATTACTGTTGTAATACGAGCAATAGAATAAAACAGCTGGCCAATATATTGGGTATTATGAATTTGTTGTTGATGGTGGAGTAGTTGATCAATATTGTTTGTTGTGAGTGAATGGTTAGTTGTCTGACTCGATAACATTGTTGTAGTTAATGTATCTAAATACTCAAATGCCGCTAAATTTTCGATATAGCCACCAAATTGTTGAGGCGATAGTAATTGATGCCCTAGAGTAAATTGTTGCTGCCATTCTTGACCTGTAAACACCATGTTCCATATGGCTTGTGGTAATTGCTGTTGTTTTTGATGATAAATATCTTCAAGTTGAAGCTGCAATGGATCTGTATTATTGAGAACATTTAGGCAATGTTCGATTTGTTTTAAAAACAATAACTCGTAATGTAGTCGACGTGTTTTATCCTGCACTTTTCCTAATACTGAATTACGCTCCGCAATTAATTGAAATAAACCACATTGGCGTAATTCATAAGCATTTAATAGCCCAATAGTTATATCTGCAATAGGTTGTTTTAGGGCATGAGTTCGAGGATAGCGGGGTATATCTAAGGACGGAATAGTGTCAGGCTCAACGCCTAATATATTAGTAAGACGTTGTTGGTAGGTGTCGAGTAAGGCATCGGTTGTGTTTTCTTTACAACCTATGACGAAAAAAAAACAAATAATGGCGGGTAACAATAAAATTTTCATCACACTCTACAATGACTAATCATTATTTAAGCATATGCTGCCTTTGTTAATTTAGATAAAAAAAAGCGATCCTAAGATCGCTTTTTTTAATAAGATACAATGTATGAGCTAGCGTAATGACATCTCAATTTGTTTTTGAGTATCAAGTTTATGAACCCAACGCATACGCATGCCTAACATTACCGCCGCTGATGTTAAGCCGATAATAAAGCCAATCCAAAAACCTTCAGGCCCCATTGGTTTAACGATCCAATCTGTCATACCTAGAATATAGCCAATCGGTAATCCGAGCAGCCAATAAGCGATAAAGGTGCAGAAGAAGATGGCACGCATGTCTTTATAACCACGTAAGGCACCAGCCGCCACAACCTGTACTGCGTCACTACATTGGTATATTGCCGCGAGTAGCAATAACTGGCCAGCAAACATAATAACTTCAGGGTTGTCTGTGTACAGTAATGCAATTTGTTCACGGAAAATAACCGTCAAAATTGCAGTACAAAAAGCAAGAGATGTACCAACAATTAATCCACAATGGCTGGCAATTTTAGCGCCAACAATATCTTCCTGTCCCATCTTATGGCCAACACGAATACTGACGGCTGCCGCTAAACTCATTGGTAACATATAGACTAAGGATGAAAAATTCATTGCAATCTGGTGTGATGCAACTTTCATTGGTCCTAGAGGTGATATCAATAATGCAATGACTGCAAATAAAGAGACTTCAAAAAATAATGAGGCAGCAACAGGAAAACCTAACTTAAACAAACGGCTAATAGCAGCAAATTTAGGCGGATAGATCGTACCAAAGACATTAAGGCTATTAAGTCGTTTATTAATTAATACGAATGCGAGCATGGCAAAGAACATAAACCAGTACACGATAGCCGTTGCGATACCACAACCGACACCACCCATCGCTGGCATGCCAAATTTACCGTAAACAAAAATCCAGTTGAGAGGAATATTGAGTAATAATCCTAAAAAGCCAATCACCATACCTGGAATAGTAAACGACAAGCCCTCAGAGAAGCTTTTCAGTGTTTGGAAAAAGAGAAAAGCAGGTACTGCAAATAATACCGCATGTAAGTAACCCACTGTCTTTTCTGCCAGTACGGGTTCTACATTCATGTAGTGGATTAATATGCCCGCATTGTAAAGAATCAACATGGTTGGAATTGAGATTAGCACCGCTAAAATAAAGGCAGTTTGAATTTCAAAAGGTATTTTTTCTTTTTTTCCTGATCCACTAAGTTGAGCAACGATAGGAACAATAGCCATCAGTAAGCCAACGCCAAATAGAATTGAGGGTAACCAAATGCTTGCTGCAACTGCAACCGCTGCCATATCTGTTGCACTTACGCCACCCGCCATTACAGTATCAACAAAACCCATTGATGTTTGAGCAACTGAGGCAATTAAAACGGGTATAGCAAGTTTGAGTAGTTGCGTTGTTTCTTTTCTGTAGTTTTGCACTCAGCAAGGCTCCAAAAATGAGGAAATAAGAGGGGAATAATCAATAGCTGTTAGTCACTATATAATGCATCCTAAATGGGGCTGGATTATATAAACAAAACCTACAAAGCCAAACATTATTTATCATTTAATGCACATAAAAATAAACAGCCTCGAACATTAAAGATCGAAGCTGTTACGTTACTTGTTAATTGGTAAAGAAATGTGTTAAACGGTAAAGAAATGATGCCCAAAGAACCCCATTGCAATAAAGGTACTTGCAGCACTAAAAATACATAACATGGGTGTTTTTATACTTGGGTAACGTTCAATTAATAAAGCTAATCCAAGGAAAGTTGGATAAAGCCCAAAAGCATAACGTGGCATTGCGTTAAGGCTTGAAGACAGTGGTAATATTAAACAAATAAACATAAATAATGCTTCGGCATAATATTTACGAACAATTAAGTAAATATTAAGCACAAAAGCCAGCAGTGCCATAATGGTAAGGTATAATTTAGGCCCGCCTGTTTCAAAACCAAATATTATCCAATGGAATGGATTAGTTAGCTGACGCCCCCACGCTATTTGAATATGTCCAAATGCTAGAGCATCCCCAACATGAAAATACATATAAGTCATAAAGCTAAAAAAGCCAATCGGGATCACCCAAATAGCGGCTAATACTTTTAGTGCGGGTGTTTTAAAGCGTAAGAAACTTTGAATACCGTAGTGTTGAATCGCAATAATTAATACAGGAAAAACTAAAAATACGCCCAAGTTACGCGTAACAGCGGCTAGCATGCCTAAAATAGCGACCCAAAACCATTGTTGGCGATAGCTAAATAAGAACACTCCGGCTACTAATGCAATAAACAATGGTTCTGTATAACCTGCAGAGGAATATACAGTGTAAGGCGAGAAACAAACAATCCATACCATTGCTGAGCGTGTTACTGCACTGATTTTTAGTTGTTTTAGTACCATTAACACCATTGGAATACTAAATAAAAACGCAAGGTTAGACGCAAATGCTAACCCAAAGCGATAATTATTAATGGGATCTTCAAAGGTGGTTAAGTGCGAGAATACCCACCCGAGCAAGGGCTGTAATGGCATAAATGCCCAATTGGCGGCATTTTTTTGACCTAACCATTGTGGAACAAGATCATAACCATTATCAATAATGCGGTAAAACCATACACAGTCAAAACGACATATGGTTTGTAATAATGGTTGTTCTGCATAATGTCCTGTCATGAACATATTTACGCCCCAAAGACCAAGAGCGTAGATCACAACACGACTAACGATGACAGCAAAGATCAGATTTAACCAGTCTTTACGAGTAAGACGGATATCTGTAAGTGATAGGGGATTCATTTAAAGACCCAGAATTTCGATAAAATAAAAGTAATAATTGGTACACATAAGGTTGAAATAGTGACGGCAATCCAACCTTTTATATGGGCTGTTTGTAACAGTGTCACCAAAATAATGTTATTGATTAAAAAACCAAATAAAGACACCGCTAAAAATTTAAAGAAAGAGCCTTTTTGAGCAAAGGTAAAATGCCGATGACCAAAATAGGACACTAAAAAAGCGATACTAAACCCGAAGATATTAGCGATATATTCAGATGGATGTGCTATTTGGAAAAAGTATAACCGTACCACTGACAAATGTACGGCAGTGGCTAATAATCCAACAATGGCAAAACGATTAAGCTGCCAAAAATGTTTTAGAAATGATTCATTCATAATGGTTGCTAGACTTGTTCAACGAGGTTAAAGGGATGGTTTAGATTTTGACGGTGCAGTTTTTTTTCTATAGTTACCGTACACATCTTCAACTAAATAAATTGGGCGATGCTTAAGTTCAGTATAGATACGACTGACATATCCACCGATAACCCCTAATGAGATTAATTGGATTCCACCTAAAAATAGCACCACAGAGATAGTAGAAGCATAACCTGGAGTATGAACACCAAAACATAACGCGCTAATAACGATATACATTAAAAAGATGAAAGATAAAAAGGAGATACCAAAACCAACAAAGCCCCAGACACGTAACGGCCATGCGGTAAAACTGGTAATGCCATCCATGGCAAAATTCCATAATTTCCAATAATTAAATTTTGTATCACCAACAAGACGTTCAGGGCGTTGGAAATTAACGCCTGTAGCGCGTAAAGATGACCATGCAAGTAAGCCTTTCATAAAACGATTACGTTCTGGCAATTGTTTAACAGTTTCAATTACACAGCGATTAATCAGTCTAAAGTCACCCGCATTTTCAGGTAGTGTTGTTTCAGCCGATAAGAAGTTGAAGAAACGGTAGAAGCCGCCAGCAGTTAATCGCTTGGTATAAGTGTCTTGTGAGCGATCAACCCGTACACCATAGACAGTGTCATAGTCACCAGTAAGCCATAATTCGACAAACTCAAGGATCACTTCAGGTGGATCTTGTAAATCAACATCCATAATAACGGCAGCATCACCTTGAACATAATCTAAGCCCGCCGTCATGGCTGCTTCTTTACCAAAGTTACGGGCAAAATTAATTAATGAGATACTTGAATCTTGTTCTATCATTTTATCAATAACATGCTGAGTATTGTCTTTACTGCCGTCATTAATAAACACAATATCTATGTGTGATCGAATACTACTTAGCTTGTCATTAATAGCATGTAAGAAGGGTTCGATAGCCACTTCTTCATTGTAAACTGGCACAATAAGCGATAAACGATAATCAAGCGGGTTTGGTTTCTGATTCATTTTAAGTTCCCAATGTTTTGATTAATAGAGCCAGTGTTATGTGGCAGCGATAATGTGTTGGTATCAATTGGTGTTAAGTTAATTGATGTTACTTGTAATGGTATTGGGACAGTTAATATCAAAGATTGTAATTGTTGTGGCGAAGATAAAAATTGCTGCTTTGGTAATTGCGCTGTTAAGGTTTTGCCTTGATCTTGCGGTAACAATGAACCTTGATAATGGTTAAAAGTGAATGCTATCGGTTTTAACTGCAACGGTGCTTTTGCTAAGGTAAATGTAATCGTAACATTAGCCGTAGGCGCTGTGGGTAATGTGAAATATAAGCCGCCTTGTTGAGTAAGCTCACGCATATTATTATTGGCATCAATGTTCCAACCTGCACGAGATAAATTAGGAATATTACTTGTTGTTTCTAATGTCGTCGGTAAGGCTAATGCTAAATTTGGTTGCTTTGGTTGCCAATATAATGTCTGATTTTTTATATAATAAGCCTTATAAGCAAGGCTGACATTGGGTGTTATTGCTTTATAAAGTACCCAAATATAATACCCAGATAACACCACTAACAACCCGATAAGCAGTATTCGTAAAATAGGTTGTGGTTGTTGTAAAGACGGTGAAACTGTAGATGAGGCGTTAGCGGTCATAGTGTACCTTTAATACGTATTATTTACTGGTGCGGTATTATTGTCATACAAGTAATACGCTTATCGTATTGTAGAGTGTCACTTTAATGTAAAAAAATAGAAAATGACAAAAATAGCGACGAAATTGTTGCATAATTAAACGCATGAAAACTCTAAGATGGAATATCTTTGGGTGATCCAAGATCTTAATAATAGGTCAATTAAGTTAATTAGACATAAGGATGGATATGTTTACTGGAATTATACAAGGCATTGCGCCGGTAGTGAAAATTCATAAAAAAATGAATTTCCAGACCCATGTTATTCGGTTACCAGAAAATTTAATGCAAGGATTAACCTTAGGTGCATCTGTTGCACACAATGGTTGTTGTTTGACTGTTACTCATATTGAACAACAATTAGTCTCGTTTGATTTAATGCAAGAAACTTTAAATGTGACTAATTTAGGTCTGCTCACGGAAGGGGATTATGTCAATATTGAACGTGCCGCAAAGTTTGGTGATGAAATTGGTGGTCATGCGATGTCTGGTCATATTTCGGCAACAGCCACAGTCAGTCGCGTAAATATCTCTGAAAATAATCATCAAGTATGGTTTTCTGCCCCAACGCAATTAATGAAATACATATTTGCTAAAGGGTATATTGGTATTGATGGTATCAGTTTAACGATAGGTGAAGTTGAAAATAATTGCTTTAATGTCAATCTTATCCCTGAAACATTACACCGAACAAATATTAAAAATCGTACTGTAAATGATGTGATTAATATTGAAATTGATCCGCAGACACAAGCAATTGTGGATACGGTTGAACGTGTAATGGCAACAAAATAAGTATTTTAAAATATTTGTTCATCATCAGCATCAACAAACAGATTAATCGTCTTATGCAGTTCATCAACTTCCATTGTTAAGTGAATAGGATTACAGCAAATAGGACAATCATCATAAAAATTTTGACTACCATCACTGGCATCAAGAGGAATACTGATTGTATGGCCACAGTGGGGACAGTTAACGTTTTGTGTTGAGTATTTGTTCATAACAGATCCTTATTATAAGTAATCAGAGATCGTGTTGGATTAATGGTGTTGTTTATTATTATAGAACCTTGTGGTGAATTAGCTTCGCGGCGAGTTATTCAGGTTGTGAATTGCTTCGGTATGGTACACCAACACTGAGTGGCAACAGTGCTGGTGTGCTATCAATTAAATCACCGTGGCTATTCGTCCCATAACATAAGGTTGGCAATAATATGTTGCGCTTGCCCCATATATTCTCCTCCGAACAGATTACAGTGGTTAAGAATATGATAAAGATTATAAAGATCTTTACGATCTTGATACCCTTCGTCTAATGGATAAACAGATTGATAGCCTTCATAGAAACTAGCAGGAAAACCGCCAAATAACTCTGTCATTGCAACATCACATTCACGATCTCCCCAGTAAGTCGCAGGATCAAAGATGATCGGGCCAGAGACGGTTAATGCCGTATTGCCATGCCATAGGTCACCGTGGAGTAATGATGGTTTTGGCTGATGATTACTTAGACGTTGAGCGACATTGGCTGTTATTGTGTCAATATCACCAAAGTGGAGGCCTTTTTCTTCACATAGTTGTAATTGCCATTCAATACGTTGTTCTGCAAAAAATTTATCCCAGCGACGACGCCATTTATTAGGCTGGGGTGTTAAACCAATATAGTTATCAAAATCAAATCCAAATTCAACTTGCTCACCCCATAAGTGCAATTGAGCCAGTTGTTGGCCGAGTTTATAACCCGCGTCGTCATCAATGGTTTTGGTTGGAAGGTAATTTAGAATAAGAAAGGATTTGTCTCGGCATGTACCGAGGTGAAAATATTGTGGCACTTGAACACAATTAGCTTCGTTGAGGATACGTAAACTTTCGGCTTCTGTTTTAAAGACAGCAAGTTGTTCTTTATCATTGAGTTTAACAAAAAAACGTTGCTCGTCATCACCAATACAATAGCATTGGTTAACATCGCCGCCTTGAATAGCCTCACGTTCATTAATTTTGAACGGTCGACCAAGTACTTCTGACAACTGGTGAGAAATAGCCTGCCACATAGCATCCTCCACGCGTTAAATTGGACTAGATAAAACTTGTCTATCAACATCTTAGTCCATTTTATTTAGATATATCTGTGAAGTCGATGCTATTTTAATGAATTAACAATTTAATAAAGGATAGGTTGATGAAATTAAAGGATATATTATTTTTAATATTAAAGGTTTAGTATTGTTGCTGTTAATTTAATGTTTATTTTCTTTCGCTTTGCTATTGCTCGTTTACTTTTGAACATAAGCGGTTACTCTATGCCGAAATTTATTAGGTAATAAAGGACACCATAATGAGCTCGACTATAATCCCGACGGAAATGACATTTTTCTCACGTTTTGAAAGTGACATCTTGTCAGGAAAAAAAACAATCACTATTCGTGATGAAGCGGAAAGCTATTATGTTCCAGGTACGACGGTTGATGTATCGACATATGAAGAGGGGCGTTGGTTTTGCCGCTTAAATATTTTAACCGTTGAGCCAATCGCATTTAATGATCTTAATGATTTTCATGCACAACAAGAAAATATGACGTTACCTGAGTTAAAAGCAGTGATTAATGATATTTATCCTGGTATCGAAAAGTTATATGTTGTGAATTACGCCTTAGTAAAATAGAAAATATAAAAAAGTAGGGTGATCCTTTGCAATATCTTGTTACCGTTTGTATAGTGTCCCCCTGTTTTTACCTTAGCATGTAGCTCTGTATTGCGGCATCAAAGTAAAAACATTTTTATTAATAGAAAGCTTCTCTTAAAAGCTTTATTAACTCAACATGTGCTACTTGGTGTGTGGCACCACTGTTTAAGGATATTTAAATGCCAGTTATTACTCTTCCAGACGGTAGTCAACGTCAATTCGATGACGCTGTATCAACTATGGACGTTGCACTTTCAATCGGTCCTGGTCTTGCGAAAGCAACCATTGCAGGGCGTGTTGATGGTGTTCGTGTTGACGCATGTGATCTTATTGAAAACGATGCGAGCCTAGAAATCATTACAGTAAAAGATGATGTTGATGGTCTTGAAATCGTTCGTCACTCATGTGCACACTTGCTAGGCCATGCAATTAAACAATTGTACCCTGAAGCAAAAATGGCGATCGGTCCGACGATTGACAATGGTTTTTACTACGATATCGATCTAGAGCAATCTTTAACACAAGAAGATCTTGATGTTATTGAAAAGCGTATGCTTGAATTAGCAAAAACTAAATATCAAGTAGTGAAGAAAAACGTAAGCTGGCAAGAAGCGCGTGATGCGTTTGATGCACGTGGCGAAACGTACAAGATTGAAATCCTAGATGAAAACGTTGCTCGTGACGATCGTCCAGGTCTTTACCATCATGAAGAATACATTGACATGTGTCGTGGTCCACACGTACCACACATGGGTTTCTGTCAAAACTTCAAACTATTAAGTGTTGCTGGTGCTTACTGGCGTGGTAATAGCGACAATAAGATGCTTCAACGTATCTACGGTACTGCATTCCACGATAAGAAAGCCCTGAAAGCGCACCTAACGCGTTTGGAAGAAGCGGCAAAGCGTGATCACCGTAAGATTGGTAAGCAACTTGATCTGTTCCACATGCAGCAAGAAGCACCAGGTATGGTATTCTGGCACCATAACGGTTGGACTATCTTCCGTGAGCTAGAAGTATTTGTTCGTGAAAAATTGAACGAATATGATTACCAAGAAGTAAAAGGTCCATTAATGATGGACCGTGTGCTTTGGGAGCGTTCTGGTCACTGGGATAAGTATGCAGAGGCAATGTTCACTACAAGTTCAGAGAACCGTGAATACGCAATTAAGCCAATGAACTGTCCTGGTCACGTACAGATCTTTAACCAAGGCCTTAAGTCATACCGTGATTTACCGTTACGTATGGCTGAGTTTGGTTCTTGTCACCGTAATGAGCCTTCTGGTTCACTTCACGGTATTATGCGTGTTCGTGGTTTCACCCAAGATGATGCGCATATTTTTTGTACAGAAGCACAAGTACAACAAGAAGTTACATCTTGCATCGAAATGGTGTATGATACTTACAAGACATTTGGTTTTGATAACATTGTTGTTAAATTATCGACTCGCCCAGAAAAGCGTGTAGGTTCTGATGCAATGTGGGACAAAGCTGAAGCCGATTTAGTTACCGCGCTTGAATCAATGGATATTCCATTTGAAATTCAAGAAGGTGAGGGTGCATTCTACGGTCCTAAGATCGAGTTTACACTTCACGATTGCCTTGATCGCGCATGGCAGTGTGGTACTGTTCAGCTTGACTTCGCATTACCTGAGCGTTTAGGCGCTACATATGTAGGTGAAGACAACGAACGCCATACACCGGTTATGATTCACCGTGCAATTCTTGGTTCATTAGAGCGCTTCATCGGTATTCTTATCGAAGATTACGCAGGCTTCTTCCCAACATGGTTGGCGCCTCAACAAGCTGTAGTGATGAATATTACTGACTCTCAAGCAGAATATGTGCAAGAAATTGTAGAAAAATTGAAAAAAAGTGGAATTAGAGTCAATGCGGACTTGAGAAATGAGAAGATTGGCTTTAAAATCCGCGAACATACTTTGAAGCGAGTGCCTTTTATGCTCGTTTGTGGTGACAAAGAAGTCGAAGCAGGCGTAGTAGCAGTTCGTACTCGCAAGGGTAAAGATCTGGGTAAATTTAAGATTGATGAATTAATTGCATTTATGCAAGAAGAAATCAGCAATCGTAAGCTCAATGTTGTGGAGGAATAAGGTATTAAAGGCGGAAAAAGAACCCAAGCACCAGTTAAGCAAAACGCGCATCGTCTGAATGAAGAAATTCGTGGCGTACGTGAAGTTCGTCTAACTGGCCTTGACGGCGAATCAGTCGGTGTTGTTTCTATTGAAGAAGCAATGAATGTTGCTCTTGATGCTGGTGTGGATCTAGTTGAAATTAGCCCTAATGCCGAGCCACCAGTCTGTCGTGTGATGGACTATGGTAAGTACTTGTTCGAGAAGAGCAAGGCTGCTAAAGAGCAAAAGAAGAATCAGAAACAAATCCAGATCAAGGAAGTTAAATTCCGACCTGGTACAGACGAAGGCGATTATCAGGTAAAACTACGCAACCTGAGTCGCTTTTTAGAAGAGGGCAACAAGGGCAAAGTCACACTACGTTTCCGTGGTCGTGAAATGGCCCACCAAGGCATTGGTATTGAGCTTCTTAATCGTATTAAGGCAGAACTTGAAGAGATTGCGGTCTGTGAAAGTTTCCCTAATCGTGTAGAAGGTCGTCAAATGACCATGATGCTTGCCCCAAAGAAGAAGTAATAACGGCATTCAAGTAGCTAAAAAGCGCTGCTTTAAGTAGCGCTTTTTGTTCGCCCTATTACTATGATTATTAACTATCAACAATGCGGAGTTATCATCTCATGCCAAAGATGAAAACAAATCGTGGCGCTGCTAAGCGCTTCAAAAAAACAGCTGGTGGCTTTAAGTTTAAGCACGCTACTAAGCGTCACATCCTGACTAAACGTACTACTAAGAACAAACGTCAGCTTCGTCCAAATGCAATCCTTCCTAAGTGTGAAGTGGCTGCAGTTGCTCGTATGCTTCCGTTCGCTTAATCGTTTTTAGTTTTATATTTTTTTTAATTTTAGTTAGGAGTCTCCTATGCCTCGCGTAAAACGTGGTGTACAAGCGCGTGCACGTCACAAGAAAGTTCTTAAACAAGCTAAAGGTTACTACGGTGCACGTTCACGTGTTTACCGCGTAGCTTTCCAAGCTGTTACTAAAGCTGGTCAATATGCTTACCGTGACCGTCGTCAGAAGAAACGTACTTTCCGTCAACTTTGGATTGCTCGTATCAACGCTGCTGCACGTCAAAATGGTATGTCTTACAGCCGTCTAATCAACGGTCTTAAGAAAGCGTCTATCGAAATCGATCGTAAGATCCTTTCTGATATCGCTGTATTTGACAAAGCTACTTTCACTGTTCTTGTGGAAAAGGCAAAAGCTGCACTGTAATTTATCAGTCTAGTTTTATGTTAAAAGGAGAGCCTCGGCTCTCCTTTTTTCGTATATGATGTTATTTTTTCTTCTTCTTCTCTATTCGCTAAACAAATATTTCTTTTTTCTAGAGCTGTTTTAACATCCAGACGTCACAACCGCCATGTTGAGTGCCTGTTAATGGCATATCAAGGTGAGTAAAGCCTAGAGCTTCATATAAGCGTATTGCAGATTGCATGCTCGATAGTGTATCGAGATAACATTCTGTAAAGCCTTTTGTTTGTGCGTATGTTAAACATTGAAGGGAAAGTTTTTTGCCTAATCCAAGTTTGCGCCCATCGGGTAACAGAAACAGTTTTTTTAATTCACATGTTGTTTTACTGTTATTGAAAGGAGCAATACCGCAGCCACCGACAAGTTTGCCATCAACCAAAGCCACTAAATATAAACTACTGACACCATCATGATAAAAGTGGCTCATATTTAACACTTCAGCATCTGATGGACCAAACCCTTCACCTACCGCTCCAAACTCAGCGCCGACTTGCTTAATTATTTTGCAGAGTTCCACATCAAAATCTGCGTTGATAGCGATCACATCAATATCCATGACTGGTGGTTCCTGTTATTACTAATGGGGCTGGTGTTTTATAACCATATTGAAACTCATATTTTGCGTATGCAGAAATACAAGACATAAAAAAGCCAGTCATTTATATAGCAGAATGACTGGCTTTTAAAATAGAATCGAGTGGTTAGCGGTTATGCTCGCGCATAACGTTGATTACGCTTTTTGTTTGCTGTTGCTAGCGTTTTCAGTAAGAACGCTAGGAAAGTAACAAATAACGTATTGAAACCCATAAAGAACACAAGATTAATAAAATTAAAGCCGTCTTCTGGCGCAATCGGCATTGCTGATGCTAAGCCATAATTACCAAGCAGTAATAGGGCAGTACAAAGAATCGCTGCGATAGTTGAGATTTTAGATAGAGCGGCAAGATCTTGAGTATTCATTATGAAGTCCTAACATTGATTTTGATCATAACTTACACTGAAAAGAGTAATTTTAAAACAAAATTGATAAAAAATATCTGAAATGTAGGTGAGTTGGGTCGCATAACAAACCATATTTTTATATTTAATAATAACGTAGTTTGTTATGGCTTAGAAAAGGGAGTATTGAATGCGGATGTTTATTGGTGTTGAGCTAAATAAACTTTCATTTGTTGTTTTGAATGTTTAAGGCCAACTAACAAATAAGCAAGAAAACCAACAAACATGAAATTAAACCCTACATAGTAGATTATATGAATGAAATCGATGTGTGTTTGATTACTTAGGTTATCTTTCATTTCAATTGGCATACTTGAGAACATGCCATAATTACCGAGGATCACCAGCCCAAAGCAGAGTAAGGATGCAAAAGTGCTCATTTTAATTAAGGCTGAAAAAGATTGGGTGTTCATGCTAATTATTCCAAATTAAATATAGCTGAAATTTACTTTTTTTGGCTTGTTTTAGAAAGAGAGAAAAATGGAATATAGGTGTGCGAAATCTGTTTTATAGTCAATCCAAATTATTTTCAGTGTGCTTAAAAAGTACAATTTCATATTTTAATGGGCAAAGACGTTTTTTTTTCGTCCAAACTTACTGTTTTATTACGATTCAATTTGGATTTAGACGCTGCTTTCTTTAGTATGTATCGTTATGCGATTTTATATCTCCCTTAAGGACGCCACCTGTGGGTGGATGAGGATACGATGCAACATCTAGACGAGATTATTGCCAACGCAACGGCAGCTATTGAGCAGGCTGATTCATCAGTCGCTCTGGACGAAGTTCGAGTTCAATTCTTAGGCAAGAAGGGTCATTTAACTCTTCAACTACAAGCCCTAGGTAAATTACCACCAGAAGAGCGTCGCACTGCTGGTCAAGAAATTAATAAAGCGAAACAAGTAGTACAAACATTACTTGTTGAGCGTAAAGATGGTCTACAGCGTGCAGAGCTTGAAGCAAAGCTTGCCGCTGAGACTGTTGATGTTTCTTTACCTGGTCGCCGTATTGAAAATGGTGGTCTTCACCCTGTGACTCGTACCATTGAACGCATTGAAAGTTTCTTTGGTGAGCTTGGCTTTACAACTGAAGCGGGTCCTGAAATTGAAGATGCTTTCCACAACTTCGATGCACTAAACATTGCAGAAGATCACCCTGCACGTACTGACCACGATACGTTCTTCTTTAACCCAGATCTAATGCTACGTACGCATACTTCTGGTGTTCAGATCCGTACGATGGAAGCGGGTAAACCACCATTCCGTTTCATCGCACCAGGTCGTGTTTACCGTAATGACTACGATCAAACTCACACACCAATGTTCCACCAAGTGGAAGGTATGTTAGTTGATGAGAACGTAAACTTTGCACAACTTAAAGGTATTCTTCACGATTTCCTTTGCAATTTCTTTGAAGAAGAAGTTGAAGTGCGTTTCCGTCCTTCATTCTTCCCATTTACTGAGCCTTCAGCTGAAGTTGATGTAAAAGGTAAGAACGGTAAATGGTTAGAAGTACTCGGCTGTGGCATGGTACACCCTAATGTTTTACGTTCAGTTAACATCGATCCTGAGAAGTATTCAGGCTTTGCATTTGGTATGGGCGTTGAGCGTCTAACTATGCTTCGTTACGGTGTTAACGATTTACGTGCGTTCTTTGAGAACGATTTACGTTTCCTTAAACAGTTCAAGTAAGCACTAGGGGCTAGAAAACTATGAAATTCTCTGAATCTTGGCTACGCGAGTGGGTTAGTCCTGCAGTAAACAGCGAAGAACTAGCTCACCAAATCACAATGGCTGGTTTGGAAGTTGATGGTATTGAAGCAGTTGCTGGTGAATTCACTGGCGTTAAAGTAGGTCAGGTTGTTGAGTGTGCTCCACACCCAGACGCTGACAAACTACGCGTAACAAAAGTTGATATTGGCGCTGAAGAGTTGCTAGATATCGTTTGTGGCGCATCTAACTGTCGTCAAGGTATCAAGGTTGCAGTTGCAACTGTTGGTGCTGTTCTGCCTGGTGATTTCAAAATCAAGAAGGCAAAACTACGTGGTCAACCTTCTCACGGTATGCTTTGTTCTTTCACAGAACTTGGTATTGATATTGAATCAGATGGCATCATGGAATTAGCAGCAGACGCTGTTCTTGGTACTGATTTCCGTGAGTTCCTAGGTCTTGACGATGTTACTATCGATGTAGACCTAACGGCTAACCGTGCTGACTGTCTAAGCATTGCTGGTCTTGCTCGTGAAGTTGGCGTATTGAACCGCGCTGAAGTGACTGAGCCTCAGTTTGATATTATCGCACCAACAGCGGCTGATACGATTTCAATCGAAGTTAAAGCACCTGTTGCATGTCCACGTTACCTTGGCCGTATTGTTCGTAATGTTAATGCGCAAGCTGAAACACCATTATGGATGCAAGAAAAACTACGTCGCTGTGGTACTCGCTCAATTGATGCAATCGTAGATATCACTAACTACGTATTGCTTGAAATGGGTCAGCCAATGCACGCTTTCGATCTTGCTAAGATTGATGGTGGTATTGTGGTTCGTATGGCAGAGCAGGGCGAAAAGCTGACTCTTCTTGACGGCAACGAAGCGGAATTAAACGACAATACACTAGTGATTGCTGATAACAAGCAAGCACTAGCGATTGCGGGTATTTTCGGTGGTCAATTCTCTGGCGTTAATGCTGAGACTAAAGACGTACTACTTGAGTGTGCATTCTTTGCACCTGATGCGATCCGTGGTCGTGCTCGTAGCTACGGTCTACATACTGATTCTTCTCACCGCTTTGAGCGTGGTGTTGATGCAACACTACAAATGAAAGCAATGGAGCGCGCAACTGCACTTCTTGTTGAAATTTGTGGTGGTGAAGTAGCACCAATCGTTGAAGCTGAATCAGAAGCTGATTTACCTAAAGCTGCAACAATTGAACTACGTCGTTCTAAATTAGATCGTCTATTAGGCCATTCAATTGCTTCTGAAGAAGTAGTAGAGATCCTAACGCGTCTTGGCTGTGATGTTGAAACAACAGATGCTGGCTGGAAAGCAACGGCACCTGCATGGCGTTTTGACATGGCAATTGAAGAAGATTTAGTGGAAGAAGTGGGTCGTATTTTCGGCTACAACAATATCCCTAATCAATCGCCTGTTGCTGCACTTAGCATGAACTTACATAAAGAAGCGAATTTACCGCTTAAACGTGTACGTGATTTGCTTGTTGGCCGTGGTTTCCAAGAAGCTATTACTTACAGCTTTGTAGAGCCTGAGCAACAAAAACTTATCGTGCCTGAAATTGAACCATTGATTCTGCCATTCCCAATTTCTGCGGATATGTCAGCAATGCGTTTGAGCTTATGGACTGGCCTACTAAATACAGTAGTATTCAACCAAAAGCGTCAACAGCCACGTGTACGTTTATTTGAAGCTGGTTTACGTTTTGTACCTGAGCAAAATGCTGAAAACGGTATGCGTCAAGATATGATGCTTGCAGGTGTTATTGCTGGTACACGTAGTGATGAGCATTGGGACATTGAAACTAACACTGTTGATTTCTTTGATCTTAAAGGTGATTTAGAAGCCGTTCTTGAGCTAACAGCAAAAGATAGCTATAGCTTTAAAGCCGCTAAACACCCAGCACTTCACCCTGGCCAAACAGCAGCAATTGTTGTTGATGCCGGTCTTG
The DNA here is from genome assembly GCF_046058925.1 of Photobacterium piscicola. Lineage (NCBI taxonomy): Bacteria > Pseudomonadati > Pseudomonadota > Gammaproteobacteria > Vibrionales > Vibrionaceae > Photobacterium > Photobacterium piscicola. The sequence continues at coordinate 2,135,320 of NZ_CP175534.1, read as the reverse complement.
AAACTGAGCGTGAAGTTGGCTTTATTGGTACTGTTCATCCTGAGCTTGAGCGTAAGTTTGGTCTTAATGGCCGTACTATTGCGTTTGAAGTTGAGTGGGATGCTATTAATAAGCGTGACTTACCAGAAGCAGTAGCACTGTCTAAGTTCCCTGCTAACCGTCGTGATATTGCTGTTGTTGTTAATAATGATGTAGCTGCAAATGATATTATTGCAGCATGTCGTGATAACGGTGGCGAGTTATTAAGAGCAGTTAATCTGTTTGACGTTTACACTGGCAAAGGTGTTGATGACGGTCAGAAGAGTCTTGCAATTGCGTTAACGTTGCAATCAACTGAACGTACATTAGAAGAAGCTGATATTGCAGCAGCAGTAGAAAGTATTGTTAATGCATTGGCTGAAAAATTTGATGCATTACTTCGTGATTAAAAAAACATCATAATTAAATTTAAGTCTTTGTTTTCGAAAAGCAGCCTTTAGGGGCTGCTTTTTTTTGATCTAGATCTAAAAAATAATAACAGTTTGATAAATAGTTATATTTTCTATTTTAGCGTTATGAATTAGAGTTTTTAACTATATATTTTTAGTTTTTTAGTGATTTAGCACTGTTGAGTATAAAAACAAGATCAACTAGATGCATTGTTATAGTAAAATTTAGCAACTAAAATGGCGTTATTTGACATGAAGTTAACGTAAAAAAGTTGGCGAAAATCAGCGAGTTGGCTTAGACTGAGTCTAGTTAATAGTGAGAGGGATAATATAGTCCCGTAGTTTTGAATGTTTAAAATTACATCTCTAATTAACATATACCTTATTCACAGTGGCATACTTTTTATATTGTAGGTATGGACACTATCTATTCAACATAGTCTTGAGGGAGTTATCTATGGCGCTCACAAAAGCCGATTTGGCTGAGAACCTGTTTGAAAATGTTGGATTAAGCAAACGGGACGCCAAGGATACGGTGGAAGTCTTCTTTGAAGAAGTTAGGAAGGCTCTAGAAAATGGTGAGCAAGTTAAATTATCTGGTTTTGGTAATTTTGATTTGCGTGACAAAAATGAGAGACCTGGAAGAAACCCTAAAACAGGGGAAGATATTCCTATCTCAGCACGCCGTGTCGTTACATTCCGTCCTGGTCAGAAGCTGAAGGCACGTGTCGAAAGTTTAGAAGTTAATAAATAAATCTTTCGCAAGTTTGCTGATCCGAACCGAAACCCAAGTAAATGTATTTTTGCTTGGGTTTTTTATTATCTTATTTTTGCGATTGTGTTGATGGGAGGGCTATATTGAGAGAAAGGGACATTGAATAATTAGAATAGTAGTGGTGGTTATTATAAGGATGAAAGAGAGAGCAAAGATAAGACGAAGGATTGTTTAACATAATGAACATGGAGGTAGTGAAATGACATTAATTGAGCAGATCAAACGAGGGCGATTCCTTGATGCGACGTGTGATTTCTCGCAACCATTTATAGCAGAAGAATGGACATTAGATTCTGGGTTGCATTGTCAATTGTTGTACCGTGGCGTATTACAGATCACGCCAAGGGAGCTATCGAGTGATGCAAAAGATATTGTGTTGTCTTCTGGTATCCACGGTGATGAGACATCACCAATAGAACTTATTCAGCAAGTTGCCTCTAGTATCTTACTTGGCCATATTCAACCCATGCACCGATTATTATTAATTATTGCTCATCCTGAGGCTGTTAATTATCAGCAACGTTTCATGACTGAAAATATGAATCGTTTGTTCCAAGTAAGAAATCCCGAACGAAATAATGAATGTTGCATTGCTAATGCGCTGCAATTAGCCATCAACAGCTTCTATGGTGCTTCTATTGCCATAAGGCCAGAACGATGGCATCTTGACTTGCATTGTGCTATTCGCCCCTCACAACACGACACCTTTGCTATTAGCCCTTATACGGATAAACAGACGCGCAGTAATAAATTGTTTAGTTTTATTCACCATGCAAAACTTGATGCGGTATTGTTGTCTAATACACCGTCACCGACTTTTGCTTGGTACAGTGCTGAATATCATGGTGCACAAGCACTTACAGTAGAACTTGGACGAGTGGGTAAGATTGGGCATAATGATTTTACGTTATTAGCACCATTTAAAGATGCGATGCTGCAATTAATTACTGGTGCGGCTTTACCTATTATTTGGACCAGTGAAGTTGCGGTGTATCAAGTCAGTCGCACTATTATTAAGCGTCACGATGATTTCTTTTTTACCTTTAACGATGATGTCGCTAATTTTACTTTTTTTGCAGAAGGCGATGATTTTGCAATTGAAGGCGATCAAACTTATAGCGCAGCTACTGGTGGTGAGGCGGTTGTTTTTCCTAACCGACATGTGATCCTTGGACAGCGAGCTGCATTGATGGTTAAGAAAGCGAATTTGATCTTTGATGAGCAAGTGCGAGTTTGTGCTATAGCTAACACATCATATTGATAACTACCTTTAATGCTTCTCTTTTTCCTCTATTTATTTGCATTATAATATCGGCTATGTATGGTATTTAGCCTTATTCTTTGAGCGTAATAAGTATTGATGTTGTTAAATGAATTATTATCCCGACAGCAACGACGATGGCGTACCTGTTTGATTGTGTCGTCGCTGCTGTTAGTGGTTATTTGTGTGTTTGCTGTTGCTGTTGGTGAAGTCTGGATTTTACCGTGGGCTCCGAATGGCGCACTTGAGCAACAATTATTATTACAATTACGAATACCACGCGTATTAGCCGCCTTAATTGTTGGTGCGGCATTGGCAAGTTCAGGGGCGGTATTACAAGTATTATTAGGTAATCCATTAGCAGAACCTGGTGTGTTAGGTATTTCGGGTGGTGCCAGTCTGGCCGTAGTGCTATTACTTTTTGTGACCGCTATTACACCAACGCCTTTTATTACCATGATGGCAGCGATGGCTGGCGCGTTATTGTTTACTCTTATTCTCGTTGGCTTTTCACGTCGCCAAAAAATCTCAATGGCGCGCTTATTATTAATTGGCGTTGCGCTTGGTATTTTATCAGGGGCAGTGGTGACATGGGCGTTTTATTTCAGTGATGATTTAAGTATGCGCCAATTGATGTATTGGTTGATGGGCAGTGTTGGTGGTGTGAGTTGGGAGCAATTGTCACTCTTATTTGTGATTGTGCCAGTATTGATCGTGCTTTGTATGCAAGGTAAATCATTGGATGTGATGATGCTGGGTGATGTGACTGCGCGGCAATTAGGCGTCGATGTTAGACGTATTCGATGGTTATTGATTTTGATGATCTCGTTATTGGTGGGCTGTTCGGTGGCACTTGCTGGGGTGATTGGGTTTGTTGGTTTAGTTGTCCCGCACTTATTACGGTTACAGTTTGGTACTGAAAATCGGTATTTACTGCCTCTTTCTGCTATTTGTGGCGGCATATTATTAGTATTAGCTGACACCTTATCACGAGTATTATTAGCTGACGCAGATCTACCTATTGGAGTGGTGACAACGTCACTAGGCGCACCCGTGTTTATTTGGATGCTGATGCGTTCGCAGTTGGATTAAATTATGGCAACAAAATTGGATAATGACGCGAGCTCGACATCAATGACTGTCGTTTTAACTGCTCAAAATATCGCTTTTGTGCCACGGTTGTTACCGTTGTCATTAACTCTTTATTCTGGGCAAATCACGCATGTTATAGGGCCTAATGGTAGCGGTAAGAGTACAGTACTCTCTATTTTATCAGGATTATTTGATTATAGTGGTCGTATTAAATTACTGAATATTGATTTGGCGGATTATGATTTGCCATCGTTAGCACATGTTCGTAGTTATTTATCACAACAAGATAAACCCAGTTTTTCTATTCCTGTATTTCAATATTTATCTTTGGCGGTTTCTGCTTTGCAGAATGTTGACATGACACAATTGCAATTGGCATTAGATGAAATATGTCAGCGTCTAGATATTCAAGATAAGTTATCACGCAATATTCAACAATTATCTGGTGGTGAATGGCAACGAGTACGACTTGCCGCTGCATGTTTACAAGTTTGGCCAACGATTAACCCCGAAGCAACGCTATTATTGCTTGATGAACCTGCTGCCGCTTTAGATATTGGTCAAGAAGCGGCGATGTATCAATTAGTCCGAAAAATGTCACAGCAGGGTATTACGGTTGTTATGGTGAATCATGATCTCAATCGAACCTTACGTGAAGCGGATAATGTGATGTTGCTAGATCAGGGACGATGTGTTGCGTTTGGTGGTGTTGAGCAGGTTATGGCTGTTGAGAGTTTACAAGCAGTGTTTAAAACCGGTATTGATAAAATAGATCATAATGGCATGCCATGTTTAGTGTTTGTTGATTAATAAGCTGCTGTTGAATTGTTCGATATTTTTTAGTCGTGAGTAACAGCCATTATCGTTTAAATATTGACGATAATGGCTGTTTTTTGTTATCCAATCCAGAGTAGGATCGCCAGTATTTGCGGTGATAAAATACGTAAACACATCACTAGAGGATAAACGGTTGCATATGAAAGTGCCGCAGCACCATTACTAGGATGCAGTCCATTTGCAAATGCTAGTGCTGGTGGATCTGTCATTGATCCGGCTAACATGCCACACATAGAAAGGTAGTTAAGTTCACCAAATATGCGCGCAATACAGCCTGTAATGATTAAAGGAATGAAAGTGATTAAGGCACCATAAGCCATCCAACTAAAACCATCACCATTGACCAAAGTGTCAATGAAACCACTGCCTGATTTTAATCCCACCACCGCCAAGAATAAGACAATACCTATTTCACGTAATGCTAAGTTAGCGCTAGGTGGCATAAACCAATAAAGTTTACCAATACTACCAATACGAGCCAGTATTAAGGCAACAATTAAAGGTCCACCAGCAAGACCAAGCTTGAGTGCGGCAGGAAATCCTGGTAGATACAAAGGAATTGAACCTAATAAGATACCTAAGCCGATACCAATAAAGATAGGTAGCATTTGTACGTGTTGGAGTTTTTGTTCAGCATTACCCACCATGCCGCTTACGGCAGCAATAGCATCTTTACTACCAACAAGGTTAAGAATATCACCAAATTGGAGTGATGTTTGGCTATTAGGTACTAATTCAACACCGGCTCGGTTAAGCCGAGAAATCACCACATCATATTTTTCTTTTAATTCCAATTCACGAATTTTTTTGCCTAATACAATTTCATTCGTGACCACTAAACGTTCAACTTGTAAATCAGTACCTTTTGTTGAAAGGGAGATATCAACAATATCACCAATCACTAATCGTGCTTTCTCAAGTGCCACTTTTGTACCCACTAAATGTAATACATCGTTGAGTTCAATCGCGGTTGATTCTTTAGGTATCGATAGTTGATTACCTCGTTTTAAGCGTGAACAAATAATAGCGCCTTCGGTGATCGCTGGAATTTGAACAAAGGTAAGGCCATTTAAATTAGGATTGCGAACGGCAACGTTGAGCGTTTGTAAGCCTTCTTTTTTGTCACCACTGTTAGAGTTGTAGACCATTGCTTCTTTATCAATATTAACTTTAAATATTAATCGTAATAGCCACATTGTGATGAGGATGCCACAAATACCAAAAGGATAAGCGACGGCATAGCCCATACCGGTTATATCTAATAAATCAGCGGATACACCGAGCTCTGATAGAATTTGTTGTCCTGCACCTAATGCTGGCGTATTTGTGACAGCGCCAGAATAGATACCCAATAAAATGGGGAGTGGTACATCAAAAACAATATATAGCACGATTGCGACGACACAGCCTAATAATACGACCAGTGCTGCAAAACCATTGAGTTTTAAACCAGAACTACGTAAAGATGCAAAAAAGCCAGGTCCAACTTGAATACCAATAGTGTAGACAAATAAAATCAAACCGAATTCTTGAATAAAATGTAAAGTATGTGCATTTAAAGTGATGCCCATTGTTTCGGTATAATGTCCGACAATAATTCCACCAAATAATACGCCACCAATACCTAGACCGACGCCTTTAATGCGCCAGTTTCCCATCCATAAACCGAGTACAGCTACCAGTGATAATATACTGATAGATAAAGCAATATCACTCATAACAAGCACCTCCTTGTTAACGTTAAAAATCCATTTATACCTATTATAATAAGCACCTATATTTGTACGACAAATTAAGGGTGAATGTTATAGCTTTTTTATGAAAATGGGGTGGGGTATGAATAATTAACTGTAAATAGAATGATGGAGTGATATTTAAAAAATATTGATGGCGAGATTATTAATCTTAGGGTAAGTGGTTTATGACTTCACACTGTTTTTATTCGTTATTCTTCTTTTTTTGAATAAAAAAATACCTGCCAATGGCAGGTATTTATAACAGAATATTCAAATGATTATTGTTTGTTTTTTAGATAATCAATGGTGTTTGCTAAATCTTGTAGGTTCTTATGAGCGCTGGTATTTACAAGATATTTGCCATTGATTAGGAAGGCAGGCACTGATTCTAGTGCTGCATTACGGACAATATCTTCTGACTGTTGGAACATCTTAAAGACTTGTTTTTGTTGAGCTTCTGTTAGCTCATAAGGGCTTTTTAGTTTGTTATCATGGAAGATCTTATCAATAGCAGCTTTACGTTGATCTGCTGTCATGTCTTTTGGTGAGTCTTGTACAAACGCAAATAATTGCTCAACTAATGCGTGGCTTGGGTTGTTATCTGTTTGTACCATTGCGGCATAGAAGATGAAGGCGGCTTTTTGAGCGCTTTCATTAAAAATAACGTGAACTTGCTTAATATTGCTATTCGTTAATTTTTTGATTTCTGGAAGAATGCTTTCCATTTTACGGCAATGACCGCAAGAAAGAGAAAAAATTTCGGTGATGCCCTTCATTTCAGGCATAGGTGTTGGGATCACTGAGTACTGATCACCTTCTTGTGGTGTTTTTGAATCAGAACAGCCAGATAATGCAAAAACAGTAAATAGTAGAACAAAAAAAGCTTGATAAATACGTTTCATGTTTCGGTACTTTTATAAATAAGAATTATTCCATTATGTCGATAATTTATGATAAATGCATCGATAAAATGATAAAAACTCATAAAAAATGTGCCACTTAATTCATTTGTGTACGAATATTAAACGTTTATAGGTGCCGAGAGGTTATCTAATATTAAGCGTGAATATCTCCGTGTGTTGCGCCTTATAATCAGCTATTATTAGCGGCTTTTTTGCCGCATGTGAGTGTTAATCGATGTACATTGGATTTGATTATGGAACCGCGAATTGTTCGGTTGCAGTGATGGAAGATAGTAAGCCTAAACTTTTACCGTTAGAGAACAATAATCAATATATTCCGTCGACCTTATGTGCACCGACACGAGAAGCAGTGTCTGAATATCTGTATCGCTTTATGGGGGTTTCACCATCAAACAGTGTTGGTGAGCAAGTTTTACGTCGCGCAATGGCTTTTAATCGAGAAGAAGATATTGAGGTTGTTGCTGGCGATGTACAGTTTGGACAGGCTGCACTTGATCTTTATCTTGATGATCCCGAAGAAGTCTATTATGTAAAATCACCAAAATCATTTTTGGGTGCCAATGGCTTACGTGATGGTCAAATTAGTTTTTTTGAAGATCTTGTTTGCGCAATGATGGTCAACATTAAACGTACGGCCGAGCAAAGTTTACAACAAGATATCACCAGTACCGTTATTGGACGTCCGGTAAACTTTCAAGGGATTGGTGGCGAAAATGCTAACCAACAAGCAGAAGGGATTTTATCTCAGGCTGCAAAACGAGCTGGCTTTAAAAATGTGTGCTTTCAATTTGAACCCGTTGCTGCTGGGCTTGAGTATGAATCAACCTTAACCGCAGATAAAACTGTGCTGGTGGTTGATATCGGTGGTGGTACAACTGACTGCTCATTAATTCAGATGGGACCTAGTTTTCGTCATTTAACCGATCGTAGTTCAAGTTTATTGGCGCATAGTGGTCAACGTATTGGTGGTAATGATCTTGATATCCATTTAGCGTTTAAACAACTTATGCCTCAATTTGGTTTAGGCAGCAAAACGGTACGTGGTATTGATATGCCGTTTAATCAGTTTTGGAACCCGATTGCGATTAATAATGTTGCAGCACAGACTGAATTTTACGGTGATGCTAATTTACGTGCGCTAGAAAAGTTGCGTCACGATGCAGCTGATCCACAATTATTGTCACGATTGATTCATGTGTATCATGAGACACTTGGTTATCAGATTATTCGCCATGCAGAAGAGGCGAAAATTACACTATCGAGCCAAGCTCACCACACGGTGAATATGGCATTGATGCAAGATTTATTTCATGTGGATATTTCAGCACAGCAGTTAGCAGAAGCAATTGAAACACCGAAAGAGAAAATGCGAGAGCTTGTCATTGAAGCGATGGCTCAAAGTCAAATTAAGCCTGATGCTATCTTCATGACCGGTGGTACTGCACGTTCACCTATTTTACGCCAATGCATAGAGCAACAGTTACCGAATATTCCTATCGTAAGCGGGAGCTACTTTGGTTCTGTAACGGCGGGATTAGCGCGTTGGGGTGAGCGTTGTTACCGCTAAACGAATAACGGTAATAATATAAAAATGCCTGCGCTATGACGCAGGCATTTTTAAATGATAACGGGAAATAATACTTATGCGGGTTTGGGTGCATAAGCTGAACACCAACCATTGATATTGACTGCTTTACCTGGGAATAGAGCACAAGGTTGCCAGTGATTATTATTGATACCATTGCGAATTAATAAGCAGTTTTTGCATTGCTGGTTCTTGACCGTCGATTGATTTACATATTTTAGTGCGACAGCTTGTGGGTTACTTTCTTCTAGATGAGGAAGATCCGCCGCATATGCTGGGCGTATAAGAAATTTATTCCCCATGGTTAATCCAATAATACCACTTGCAGTAAATTGCATAAAACGACGCCGTGATAATGTAGTTCGCATAATACTTACCTTATTCTTCATATTGAATATTTATATTGAGTAAAACTTAATAAGAGTAAAAATAAGTAACGTAATTAATCTAACAATATGACCTATATTCTCGTTTTTAAATAATAGTATAGGAAGAGATAAAAAAGATTATAAAAGAGTCTATTTCTATTACCTTAAACAGAAATGATAATCATTATTATTTGTAATAATTATATTTAAATAAATGATAATATATTAAATTAATATTCGAACGATGTTTTAATGCTGTAATTGTATGTTTAAAAAGAAATTAATAAAAATAACATATTGGTGGTATTTAATATTCCATTTTCGGTGTCTTTATTTATTGTTTTATTTCAGTCTTAATGTAAGAAAATGCATAACTATAATCTGTAGCTGCTTTTTATTTTATATTCATTACTAATAAAACGGTATAGCGTCATTATTCTTGTTATTTCACATTGGGGCGAAATAACACTAAGAAATATACGTGTTTAGATTAGTTTTACCTGAAACCTTTCAAGGAAACAGCATATGTCTGACGGGAACGTATTTAAACAACCAAAACCGTTCTATTTGATATTTTCAATTGAATTCTGGGAACGTTTTGGTTTCTACGGTATGCAAGCAATTTTAACTGTTTATATGGTTAAAATTCTTGGCATGTCAGAAACTGCTTCTTTTACTTTATTTGGTGCCTTTTCTGCATTAGTTTATGGCTCTGTTGCTATCGGTGGCTGGGTAGGGGATAAAGTTCTCGGAACAAAAAGAACCATCAGATTAGGCGCGATGGTGCTTGTTGTTGGTTATGCTTTATTAGGTTTATCTGCAACCAGTGGTTACGGTGGTTCAGATCTTATCTATATAGCAATGGGCTTTATTACCATGGGTAATGGCTTATTTAAGGCAAACCCTTCAAGTTTACTAGCAAAAGTTTATGGTAAAGACGATCCCCGCCTAGATGGTGCATTTACAATGTACTATATGGCTATCAACCTAGGTTCGTTTTTCTCAATGCTATTATCACCATGGATCGCAGAAAGATTTGGTTATGACTTTGCTTTTGGTGTGAGTGCTGCAGGCCTGGTTATTACTCTTATTAACTTCTTTATTAGTGGTCATATTGTTAAAACTATCGGTTCTAAGCCGGATATGAAGCCTGTTAACAAAACATATTACCTTGGCGTTGTTATCGGTACTATTGTATTAAGTTTTGTTAGCTCAGTATTATTACAGCACCTATTTTATGCACATGCTATTTTAATTGTTGTTGGTTGTACAATTGTTGGTTTGTACTTTAAAGAGCTATTCTCAACATCAGGTATTGAACGTGCAAAAATGTTCGTTGCCTTTATATTAATGCTACAAGGTGTAGTGTTCTTTGTTCTTTATTTCCAAATGCCGACATCACTGAACTTCTTTGCTATCCATAATATTTCTCATGACTTATTTGGTATCAGTGTTGCGCCTGAACAGTTTCAAGCACTTAATCCATTATGGATCATGATTGCCAGCCCAGTACTTGCGATGATTTACAATAAATATGGCGATCGTTTCTCTATGCCATTTAAATTTGCATTGGGCATGGTGTTATGTAGCTTGTCATTCTTAGTGTTAGTACTTGGTGCGCATTTTGCCAATAGCGATGGTATTGTTGATTCAAACTGGCTTATTGTTTCTTATGGATTCCAATCTATCGGTGAGTTATTCGTATCTGGTCTTGGTTTAGCAATGGTAGCTCAACTTGTACCACAACGTATGATGGGCTTTGCAATGGGTATGTGGTTCCTAACATCAGCAACTGCTGCGGTTGTTGCGGGTTGGGTTGCGACGCTAACTGCAGCGCCTGCAAACGTTATTGAACCGCATCAAACACTAATGTTATATAGCCATGTGTTTGGTATTATTGGTTACTCTACTGCGGGTATTGCTCTGTTCACTATGATTATTGCGCCTAAGCTAACACGTGTTATGCGTGGTGAAGATACACCAGCGGCAGTAACCGCAGCATAATCATAAGCTAATCTCATAAGTTAAAAGTATAAAATTAAACGGATGCCGACTGATAAAGTCATTGGCATCCGTTTTTTTTTGTTAATAATGCGAGAGCAGGAAGAGCAGGAAGAGCAGGAAGAGCAGGAAGAGCAGGAAGAGCAGGAAGAGCAGGAAGGGCAGGGTATGTGTTATTGCGTAGATTAGTATCAAATATAGAAGAGTCACATTCATCTGTATTGATGTTGGTAACGTGGTAATGATTAGCTTGTTAATGGTGTTACTGTTGAAGAGCCTAAGGATGTGATAGATATCGATGTAATAAGAGGGGCGTTAGAGCTGAGCGAGATGATGATGGACTGCTTATGGCAAGCAAGAGACGGTTTAATAAGTAAAACAGGATTAATAAGAAGCAAAAAAGCCTCAGTATCACGTTGCAGTGATGGACTGAGGCTTTTTATTGTGAGCTAAGATTAATTAGCTTACTGAGATTGGATCGTTATTTTCGCGCTGTGACTTTAGGCTTGCGAAGTATTGCTGAGTTTCAGCAATAACAACATGGCGTAATACCACTAAACCAATCAGGTTTGGAATAGCCATTAAACCATTAACAATATCAGCAATAACCCAAATCATATCAAGTTGCATGAAAGCGCCACTTGCGATGAGGACTAAGAAAACTAACTTGTATGGCATGATTGCTTTTACGCCAAATAAATACGTAATACAGCGCTCACCGTAGTAGTTCCAACCTAAAATAGTAGTAAAGGCAAAGAACATTAGGCCAACAGAGACCATTAACGGACCATAGTAATCAGAATTCAAACCAGCAGCAAAGGCATGTGTTGTCATGGTTGCACCAGCGAAATCACCAGTCCATGCACCTGTTACTACAAGGGTTAAGCCTGTCATTGTACAGATGATGATCGTATCAAAGAACGTACCTGTCATTGAGACTAAGCCTTGGCGTACACATGAATTTGTCTGCGCCGCAGCGGCAGCAATAGGCGCACTGCCTAGTCCTGATTCATTTGAGAATACACCTCGGGCAATACCTGATTGAATCGCAAGCATCATTCCGGCACCAACAAAACCACCCGTAGCCGCATGACCCGTAAAGGCTGATTGAATAACCGTTTCAATGGCAGCGGGTAGTGCATGGAAGTTAGTACCTAAAACGATTAAGCAAGCCATAATATAAAAGCCAGCCATCAGTGGTACAACCGTACTTGCTACTTTAGAAATTGATTGAATACCGCCTAATGTTACTGTTGCAACTAAGAGCGTTAATATAACAACCGTAATTTCTTTAGGTGCGCTAAATGAAATATGTGCAGCTTCTACTATAGCGTTTGCTTGTGGAAAGGTACCAATACCAAAACAAGCAACACCCACAGCAAAAATTGCAAACAGTTTAGCAAGCCATTTACTGCCAACCCCTTTTTCAAGGTAGTACATTGGGCCACCAAGAATTTGACCATTAGCGTCAACTTCTCTGTATTTAACGGCTAATAGACATTCCGCATATTTTGTTGCCATGCCAAATAAAGCAGCAAGCCACATCCAAAATAGTGCACCGGGACCACCGAGTTTAATTGCGGTTGCAACACCAACAATATTACCTGTACCAATTGTTGCAGATAAAGCAGTGCACAAAGCAGCAAAGCTTGAAACGTCACCTTCGCCACGGCTATCTGGATCTTTTTTACCACCAAAAACATATTGTAATGCCAGTGGTAGGTATCGAATCTGGATAAAACCAAGTCGAATTGTGAGGTATAAACCTGTGCCTACTAATAAAATTAATAGGGGCGGTCCCCAAACAAAGCTATCTAACGTGCGTAGAAAATTAAAAATTGTGTCATGTAGTGGATTCATTATTCCTCCTTCAACGTACAAAGGAAGAGATACAGAACAACAGGTAAATGTTAGTTACAGAATGGCTTCTGGTTGCTGCTCTTATCTCCTCTGTCCTTTTGCCTGAGAGTTTCACCGTTATATTGCAACGGTTTGCTCCTTCGGCGCTCGATTTAACGAGTCTCTCCAGAGGCTCCTCCAATAACAGTCCATACCTATTGCATTACTGCAACCTGGTGCCTGAAAGATTTACGAGTGACAACCTGATGGGATCATGTTGTTTTTCGCTTACTTCTTCGGCGGGCCGACGTGTTATACCATCATGGTATTCGTCAATGGCCGCTCTCCTGCTATCTTCATCGGAACTCATTTCGCCCGCAATGTTAGGGGATAAAAATGTGATTGTCAGCAAAAAAGTAAAAAAAAAAGCGCTAGCGAAATAAAATAAGCGTCAGAGGACAATAAAAGGAATATTCCGTATAAAAATAAACCAGCTAAAGAGCCATCAGTTATGCTAGCGCAATTGATATTAATAGTAAGTTATACTTGATAACTAAGGATTTAAATTATTATCGAGTATGGTGATCAGTTCATTATTAGCGTCAGAGGTAATTTCCCAACCAAACACCCCGCCAAGTTTATGTTGCTTTGCATAATCCGCTTTAGCTTTGAGAGAACGTTTATCTTCAAAACTAATATATTCTTTATTTTTTTGATTATAGAGTACAGCAGCTTCTGCATGCTGGTCATAGTAATAACGATAGCCTAATTTAGGATTGTTAATAAAATATTTGCTGATATCACTGTAAGTAAAATACCCAGGATCTTTAATGTCAGAACCTTTACCTAATCCACCTAAGCTCTGTAAATTTTCAAGTTTGTCGGGGAATATAACATCAACACCTTGCCATCCTCTGCCATAAAAAGCACTACCAATAATAATCTTATGTGGATCAACCTGTTTTTCTATCAGTGTTTTTACTAGATTATCCACAGAATTATTATTTGGTGTATTGGAGGTACTGTATAGATTGCTGTGATGGCCAACGACGTTACTCCAATTGCCTAAGAAATCAAAACTCATTAAATAGAGTTGATCTAAATGATTAGCAACATGGGTCCAGTTGATACCGGGTAAGGTTTTTTTGTCGGCGTTGATTGCCGCTGAAAGTTGGTAATGACGGTTATTCTTACTTCCTAAGCTATCTAATTTATGCCGTAATTCCGCAATTAAAAGGCTATAGGCTTCTCGCTCTTGCGATACTGTATCCTTGCCTTTTCCTGATAACCCGTACCCACCAGGATATTCCCAGTCAATTTGGATACCATCAAAAAAATCGTATTTCGTGATTAAATCTATGGCAGAGTTTACAAATGTCTGGCGATAAATAGAATTAACGGCAATTGTATGAAAGGGTTCTGAAAGGCTCCAGCCACCAAAACTTGGAAGGATATTTAAGTGAGGGTGTTTTTCTGACAGTAGTTTTAATTGGCCAAAATTACCTTTATAACTGACATTCTTGGCCGTTTTACCCGCAAGTTTTATTTGTAGTGCGGCATATTCATCTAAAATAATGGCTGTGCCAATAGGTTTATCTTTACATTGGGTTTTAATTATTTTTTTGATGTTATCAGGTGAAGAGTCGACGGGCCCACAGGCTGCTAGAAATGCGTAAATAAGATGAGTTAATTTCTCCGCTGGAACCATGCTAGCAGAGTATGGGTTGTTAGGTGTATAGACTTTCCAATCAGGATAATAAGCGGCCACGACATAAGGGCGATCATGTTCAGCAGCATGAGCAATATTTATTTGAGATACTAAGCTACAGGCTAACAACGGGTATACAGAAAAAGAACGAATTGAGGCTAAAAAAGAAGTCATTTACGTTTAATCAAAATATAAGAACTGCTGCTATTATTGACCGTATCTATAATATCCCGATAACCGTTTGTTATTGTTATTAGATATGCATCACAAAACAATGACTTATTCAAATCGCTGACATGAGTCAGGTAACGCTATAACCTGTTGAATATTCTTTTTGATTATCGTTTTATTTTCTATTGGTATATTGAAGTAATAGTGTTGAAATCTAATATTTGGAACAGCAGAATTAATAAGATTAAATTATTTTATTAATAGCATGTAATTATTTTCTTATTTAAAGGTATAAATACGCTTTATATTAAAGACGTAAAGTTGGATAACCAAGTGTGTTAGTTGTGGTGTTCGGGGGTAATATGATCTGGGTTAATTGCTGCCATAAAGAAAAATATACCAGTGTTAAAAATAATCTTGTTAAATATCATAATGTTTTAGAAATATCACCTTATGAATTGTTATTAACGATGACTGGATATGAATTGATTTTCATTGAAATTGAAAATTCACAATCTAATGGTTTTAAATTATTACGAATTATCAAACAACATTATCCTATTGTTAAAATTGTGATTGTTTATCATGATTTAGATTCTGAGTTAGCGATTGTTGCATTACGAGCTGGTGCGGAAGATATTTTAGTTGCTAGTGCTAATAGACAAAAAATTGATAGTTGTTTAAGTCGGCTACATACTCATAAAGAAGAAATTGTTATTGATGATGATATATCACAACGTGAACGATCTATATTACCTGCATTATCTATTATTGATAATGATATTAGTGCGCCACTGCGAGAGGAAGAATTAGCGAAAGCGTGTGATTTTTCAGCTACTTATTTTTCTCGATTATTTCATACAACAATGGGTGTTACATTAAAACAGTATATTATTCAAAAAAGATTAGATTTAGCCTGTGGATTATTAAGTTCTGATCATGAAAAAATCGCATCAGTGGCAACTTCTGCAGGCTTTAAAGATGTTTCGTATTTTTCTCGAGTATTTAAAAAACACATCGGTTGTTCTCCGGGAAAGTTTCGATCAAATAATTATAAAGAATCATAGCGGGTGGATCATCATTTACAGGTAATAGAGGAGTTGTTTATAATTATATTATACTTTTTTTGATGATTTGATTAATGACAACATTTCATGAATTACTTGGTACTGATGATAGCTGTTCGACAACAGAGATAAAGAAAAAATATCGTCAATTATCAAATAGGCTACATCCTGATAAAGGAGGCTCTCAAGCATTAATGCAGATGTTGAGCATGGCCTATCAACAAGTAATTAAAGGTGAGGGTAATAAAAAATGCTCAGATGCCATCCTTAAACAGGCAGAGAAGAATGATCAAGGTAATGATTTTAAAAGTAAAATAGCAGAACTGGTTAAAGAAAAAGAAAAACTACAAGATTTACTTGAACAACATAAGCAAAATGTTGAGCATGCTTTTACTGCGGGTGAAAACAGTGCACGGCAAACATTGTTATTATTACAAGCGGCGAATAATAGTCTTAATAAGCAACTGGTTTTTTTACGTCGCCAATTAGATGAAGGGGAGAATAAAAATTCCATCTCTAAAAAGTCGAATAAAAAATATTGTTTTGTTATGTTATTTATTCTTTTTGTCATTATTGTCGTGACAGGAGGATTTTTTCATTATCAAAGACAACATCAGCAGCCACTATCTCAGGCTCCAGATTTGGTTCCTGTTCCTATTGCTGCTCAAGTTAAAAATGTTATTGCCACTCAACTTGCAACTGTTGATTATGCCGATTCTATAAATAATGTAGCTCGAATAATGATGATGCATACTACGGGTTTATGGCAACAACGTTACTATGAAGGTACTCGACAACCTTATATTGCAGTACGCAGTATTAATGGCTCTTATATTGTAAAAGATTGTCAGGGAACTTTTAGCTATTATTCTAACCGTACACATAATACAGCACATGTACCTGTTAATTTAATTTTTAGCACTAATGATCGTCAATTTTCAGTCTATAGAATACCTTATGGTAATGGTTCTAGTGAGCAACAATGGTTAAATAGCAAGAGTCTTGTTATTAATGATAATATTTTTAGTAATAATGGCTATCAATCAAGTGCATTAGCACTAGCTTCAGTATGCAGTAATACCACGCCTTTTTAGTGGTAACGGCTATTATCTAAAATATGCATAAATAGAATCAAAATCAGGAGTGTTTAATGGATTTATCGTTATACCAAGGGATTATTTTTGACATGGATGGCACATTGGTTGATTCAATGCCCGCACATATAAAAGCATGGCAACACACATGTCATGATTTTGGGTTGCCATTTGAGCACGATTGGTTTTATTCAATGGGAGGCTCACCCACGATAAATACAGCGATAGCATTATTAAACAAACACGAGATTGATGCCGATCCCCAGTTACTTGTGATGAGTAAATTACGCCATTTTGATGAGATCAAGCATAAGGGCGATATTATTCCAGCTACATTTGCTGTGTTGCAGCAACAAAAAAACGTAAATAAACGTATTGCTGTGGGGACAGGATGTTATCGTCACCACGCTTTAGATATATTAACAACCTTAGGTATTTTTCCCTTGTTAGATGCAGTGGTCACTGCAAATGATGTCCAGCGTCATAAACCATTACCTGATACCTTTATTGAAGCGGCACGTTTACTTGATGTACCAACAGCACAATGTGTGGTATTTGAAGATACTGAATTAGGTTGCCAAGCTGCATATGCGGCAGGAATAGATTGTTATCGAGTTAGAGATGGTGTGATTTGTGAATTTATAGCGTTTAAATCCTAAGGTTTAGCCTTTTAAATAAATACGTTATGCTAGTAGTGTTTTTTTACTTACTAGTGATGCCATAATGACTAAAGCTTCATCGCACAACGACAACCAATATTCTCTTTCTGAAACCCGTTTTTGGATTCAGCGTTTAAGTAAAACGTCTATTCGTGCACTACATATCTTAGGTGTTGCTATATCGAGTGGCGGGTTTATTTTCGATCTTGATAAAGCGCTATGGCTTAATTGGTGGTTACTGGCCATGTTCAGTGGTCTTTTGATGATGTCACAAGAGATTTATCGTTCAAAGTTGTGGTTAATTCAACTTAAAGGCGTATTAACTTTTGTTAAGTTAGCTTTACTGGCTTCAATTATATTGGTTCCTCAGCAACAACCTAATATCTATATTACAGTATTATTACTTTCAGTCTTTATTGCTCATGGGCCTGCGGCTTTACGGCATTATTCAATTTGGCATCGACGTGTTCTTCATGAGCCAAAAGGTGGAAGAAAAAAGAACCTGAATGGATAGGCGCATAATTATTCTTTGGCCTCACTTTTAAGTGGTTTTTATTACAACAGAGCCTGCAAAAAGTATCACAGTTAGTACACTATAGGAGGATAAGCGAATAAAAGGTGTCGGCATGATTAAATATGGGGCGTTGTATTTATTGTTTGCGATAGTGTTTGTCGGTGCAATATTAGTTGTAGATAGAATCCATAATGATAATTTATTAACACAGACTAAAGATTCATTGCATTTAGATAATGATAAAGAGCGTGCGGAATTTGCTTCGGAAATCGTACATAAATACATATTAGAGCCAGATCAATCATTACCCGTGACTGAAGGTGACTTATTTCCTTATCTTTATGGATATGCTGATTTAAATAACAATGGGCGTGATGAAGTCTTTATTCTTATGCAAACGGAAGAGTATTGTACTGAAAAAGGCTGCCAAGGTTTTTTATTTAGTCATGTTCAAAAAAAATTAGCACAATGGCAAAACATTTATCAGCCCATCCTGGTTGCAGATGAATCACATAATGGATGGCGTGATATTTTAGTTGCTGATGATAATAAGATGTACCGTCTGAAATATAATGCAGGCCATTACCTTACCGATCTAAGTAAAGCGCCTGAATTTAATAATCACCAACAAGCATTAGTCGCGGTAGGGTTAGCATTAGATAGCCAATATTACCGTAATGGTGGTAGTAATTTAGCACTCAATTATTCACAACCTATTTTCGATTGCCAGCAGTGTTTCTTATTTAGCTTTAATCGCTATGAAGAGTCAGATAAAAATTATTATTTATCCGTTAATACTGATGATAAAACCGTAATGCCATATCCTTAATCTAACGACGTGACAATAATAAACTCCATTATTTCAATATAAAGAGTGTATCTGTTTGTTACAAAGAGTAAGGGTGTAATGCATTGATTTTAAGTGAGTTATAATATTAAGGATTTCTTTTTAGATTTGCTTATTTACCTTATTATGACTATTGCTTATAGCGATAACTCAATATATATATACAGCTAATATTTATAATAAAAATAACTTATTGGACGTATATTGTGGCAAATAAAAAGTTGATTGCGTTGGCTATATCATCAGCTCTTTTGATGGGGTGTAATGGCGGTAGTGATTCAAGTGATCCTATTCCACCACCACCAGTTGTTGATCCTGAAACACCTGAAATTATTCCACCGGTTGATCCGGATAAACCAGAAATTTTACCGCCTGTCGATCCTGATATTCCTCCTACCTTCGGTATTTTCTCGCTTAATGGTGATATGAATTTTGGTGCGAGTGTGCTTTGTAATGGCTTACCCGCGACGGATTTTATCATCGAGGATGATAAAGTTATCGTATGTTCATTTGATAGCATCGAATTAGCGACTTTTAGTGATGTTCAATTACAAACAACTAAGTCCAACGCTAAAGAAAAAATCAAATTACTGACGCTCGTTCAATCAGATCGCTTTGTTGCTTTTGATGATGATATCCAACGTCAAAATGCAGTTGCTAATACACAAGCATTATTGAATAAAATGGCGGTTGTTAGTGGTAAAGTGATTGATTTTAAGTTATCAGATATTGATCAATTACGGTTTAATAACTTCTATAATACTGATGATATATTGCTACCAACCGCTGAATTTAATGCGTTGATTAGCGATAAACTTGATGAAAGTACAGAAACTGACAGTAAACCATCAACTCATGAACCTGAATCACAACCGGTTGTTACACCAGGAACGAGTAATGATTTAAACAGTCATTTTGTAAGTGCTAATGCTGAGCAAAATTTAAGTTACCAGCCAACTAAAGTAATTTTAACGGAAGGCTTTTTACGTGATTTAGATAGTCAGCCTGTTGTCGGTGTTGATTATTATAGTCCATCAGGACGTGGACAAACTGATGCTGACGGTAAATTTAGCTTTAGCTGGGGCGAAAGTGTTGCCTTTGGTATTGATACCTTTGAGCTCGGTGAATTTAAAGCTAATAAAACCCAATTTACAGTGACAGATCTAGCCGAAGGGCATGCTGGTCGTAATATTGCACGTTTGTTACAACGTTATTCTGACGCTACTGATCATATTCAGATTTCCGAGCGTGTTCATAACATATTTGCTCAATACCCTAATGTGATTAATGAAGCGTTAAATATAGAGTTGTCTGAGTCCGTACAATTGGATAATGGTACAGGTAAAGAGGTGCTTGTTGCTGGTGAATTTGATAAGCAATTTGAATCAGGCTTAGCACAACAGATTGATAGTGCAATTTGTGGTGAAACGTGTAAATCAAACCTGTTATTTTCACCATTGTCATTTCCACGTACAGCAACAGTAACAGAGCCAAATATTCAAGCAGATATTAATAAGCTTTGGGGGGCAGGGGCTGACGCGATTACAGCTGGCTGGAAACCCGTTAATAAATTCCACGTGTTTACTGATTCAACATGGTTTTATGGCAGTTCTGGTGGTGCTCGAGGTCAAAGTTCGATCAATATATCTAATCGCGCTTTTCCTATTTTAATGGCGCGTAATGATAATAACTATTGGATTAAGTTCGGTGATAAAAAAGCATGGGATGAAAAGAGCCTAGCGTATATCACCGAAGCACCATCAACGGTTGAACCAGAAAATGTTGGTGCAGAGACTGCAACGTTTAACTTACCTTTTATCAGTATCGGTGAGTTAGGAACCGGTAAAGTTATGATGGTGGGACATAACCGTTATAACAGCATTTTGGTCTGCCCTGATAGCTACAGTTGGAACGGTAGTGTTGATAAGAATGGTGTGTGTATTCAGCGCGGTGCTGATTCAAAGGATAGCCCTGATATGGGTAATTTCTTTACTAATACGTTCCGTTATTTATTAGGCGAGCGTTATAGTAATTCTGCTGATTCTATTACTGTTGGAACCAATATATCACATGTTTATTTCCGTCAAGCAGGGCAGCAGGTTGGCCGCTCCGCAGAATTTAAAGCAGATAAACGTTTTAAGTTAAATATTGAACAAATGACTGATTTTAGTTCGATTGATCCGGAAACAATGCCATTAGTGATTATTAATGGATATGAATTTAATGCTATTACAAGTGATTATACTATCCCGACCGTTGCTGATATCAACAAACCTAAACTAACAGAGCAAGATGTCTCTGGTTTACTTAGCTATGTTGAGCGTGGTGGCAATATACTTATTATGGAAAGTATTACTTCTCAACCTAAAGATGAGTTTGCTCGTTTATTAGATGGTGCAGGTTTAGCATTAAATGGTCATTCAGTGGTTACTAGTGGCCCTAGTTATGGTTATCCTGATCGTGTGCGTGCACAACGAGAGCATGGTTTTTGGGTTATTGAACGTTATGAGTCAGCAAAAGATGAAGTTAGTGGCGAGATAAAACCACCATATACAATTAAAGATGGCATCGTTATTTGGGATTTCATTACTAATAATAAACCTGATGATAAACCAAAATTAGAAGTTGCGAAGAAAGTCATTACTAACGATGAAGGAAAAAACGAAACTGTTGTTGCATTTATTGATACATTTAATAAAACGCCAGAACAAATTGATATTGCAAAACAGCAGTTATTGAGTGAGTTTGGTTATCAAGAATGCCAGCTTAGCGATTACCACTATGAGGTTAACTGCTTAGAATATCGACCTGGAACCGGTATTGCGACTGATGGTGGCATGTATACACCACGTTACCAAGAATTAGATCTGAATGAAGCGACAGCTAAAGCAATGGTGAAAGCGGCTGATCTTGGGACAAACATCGAACGTTTATATCAGCATGAATTGTATTTCCGTACTAAAGGAAAACAAGGTGAGCGTCTAAACAGTGTTGATCTCAATCGTATTTATCAAAATATGACGGTATGGCTGTGGAATGATCTTGATTACCGTTATGAGTCTGGTGTTAATAATGATGAATTAGGTTTTGAACGTTTTACTGAATTCCTAAATTGTTATGGTGATAATGCGCCAAGCCAAACGACGTGTAGTGCCGAGTTAGGTCAAAGCCTTGTCGATAACAACATGGTTTATGGTGCTAATAGCGACGTAAATGTGGAATACCAAGGTTGGATGAACCCAAGCTATCCACTTAATTATATGGAAAAACCGTTAACGCGTTTAATGCTGGGTCGTTCATATTTTGATTTAGATATTAAAGCTGATATTCGTCAATATCCGGGTGAAGCCAAAGGTTCATCATCAGCCAAAGTGGATGTTGATTTATCAAGTAATACCGTCGCATGGTACGCAGGTAATCGTCAATCAACTGGTCAATGGGCTGTGGCACATCAGCCATTTACTATCTCAGTACAAGGAAATAGTAACCCAGTAACAATTACGGTGGCTTTAGCTGACGATCTAACCGGACGTGAAAAACATGAGTTGGGTTTACAGCGTCCTCCGCGTGTTTCTAAATCATTCACATTGTCTGCTGGTGGTTCAACAGAATTTATTGCGCCATACGGTGGTTTGATCTATGTATCAGGTAATGAAACAGGAAAGGTTAGTGTTAGCTTAAACGGCACTGTTGACGCGCCATGGTATAAAGATAATGCTTGGGTAAACTCGCAAGAGTCAGCAGCTCCGATTGGTGAAATTGAATCTGATAGCTTTATCTATACTGCGGCATCAAAAAATCTTCAAGCGAGTAATTATGGTGGTAAACCACAACAATTCGCGCAAGAGTTAGATGTTTTTGCCGAAGATTTAAATGAATTTTATGCGCGTGATGAAGTGAAGGGTGAAGGTACGGGGTATCATCGTAAAGTAACGGATGCGACACTGCCAAATAATAAGCATCATGTGGTTAATGATGTCGCTATTTCAATTGGTACGGCACACTCTGGTTATCCGGTTATGAATATTAGCTTTGAGACTAATAGTAGTGATATAAAAATGTCACCGCTAAATAGTTGGTTGTTATGGCACGAGGTAGGTCATAATGCAGCTGAAGCGCCATTTAGTGTTGAAGGTTCAACTGAGGTAACTAACAATATTCTTGCACTTTATATGCAGGATAAACACCTTGGTAAAATGGCGCGTGTTGAACAAGATATTCGTATCGCACCTGCTTTTGTTAACTTAGAAAAACCTAATGCTTGGGCGGCTGGTGGTAACGGTGAACGATTAGTGATGTTTGCTCAATTAAAAGAGTGGGCTGAAACTGAGTTTGATATTGCTAAAGTTATTACTGGAAAGTTACCTCGTTATTACGTCACTGATGTTGATGGCATGAAGGGCTGGAATTTATTTAAATTAATGCACCGTCTAACGCGTGGCGGTTTAGAAGACAATATGCAATTACCAACCCCGAATGCTTGTCAATCAACACAAGGATTGAGTAAAGGCGATCAATTAATGGTATGTGCCTCTTATGCAGCACAAACTGATTTAAGTGGCTTCTTTAGTGCTTGGTCACCAGGCTCTAAAGCTTATATGATCCCTGGTGCGACAGAACCTTCTTATGAAGGGGGGGTTACACCTGCTGGACATGCGGCAGTCAAAGCATTAAAGCTTGATGAACCAACGCATGATCCATTACAAATTAATTCAGTGACTGTACGCCAAATGAATTAAATAACGTAAATAGACATCGAAAAAATAAAACCGCGTATCTGAATGATGCGCGGTTTTTTTATTAATAACTAAATATCACGTTTGCTATACCACAAAAGCTCGCTGATATAGCATCCATGCGGTAAGTTGTTGAATGTCTTTTTCGATTAATGCACATAACATATCTTCAGGGATAGGCGTCGTTTCTACATAAAACGGTGGCATTCCGCCATGTTTGCAACGATCAGGAAATGTTTGTCTTATCCATTGTAATTGATTAATCCAACGTGTTGTTGACTGTGGCTTCTCAGATTGAATACCCAATTTTGTTGCCAATAATAGCGCATCATTTAAGCGTTGAATTAATACTAATAAGCTTAACCAGTCTTTTGATGTTCGAGGGCTTAAGTTAGGCTCTTTGAGTAAATTCATAACCTCGCCGTTTAGCGCATAATAACGTTGCTGGCTTTGATATAAGTTAATTTTTTGTTCCCACTGCGGTTTGTTTAATACTGCAACATACAATATTTGAGACTTTATCATGCTAGCTGTGTGGCGATCTAACCATGTCATTGTCCAACTTGGTGCAATGAAGTAGTTCACCGAAAATGCGATAGTTACACCAAATAATGTGTCGATAATTCGGTAAAATGACACATAAGTATTATCAGGAGATAACAAACTGATCGCGAATACAATCATTGATGTTAACCAAAATACATGGATGTCGTAACGTTCTTTATGATAAGACGTAAAAGAGAAAAAGACTGAAATACTGGTTAATAACAGAAGGTATTGTGGTGGTACAAAATATAAACAGATGAAGCAGTAAATCCCCCCTAAAGCCGTACCAGAAAAACGATTCCAAATGCGATGATTAGTGATTGCCATTGATGATGTCAGCAACACAATAAAGGCTGTTAGTGAGATCCAATAACCTTGTGGCAAATGATAAAATTCAGTTAAAAATTGCGTTACAGCTAATGTTACCGCAATTTTTCCAGCATGACGCCACTCTTTAGAATTAAATTTAAGAGCAAGACGAAAATCACTAATAAATGCTTCACTGTCATTAGTAAATAAATAGATATTTTTACTATTATCGGGTGATGAAAAAGTATCAAAATTATAACAACGTTTAAAATTTTCTATTATATCAATAATATAAACTGTATTTTTGTATTCATTAGTTGCAAATGTTGCAGTGATTTGTTGTTTTTTTCTTAATTGGTCGGCTGCTTTTTCTATCCAACCAAATAGTTTAATTCGTGTGGTTGTATGAATATCAAAGCTGAGTACCCGCTCTAAACAAATAATATACTCAGACATTTCTAATAAACGTTGCAGTTCTATTTTTATTTGTAGGGCACGCTTAGACGATGAAACAGAATTGCTGTAATACGCTAAATTGTGGGCACTTTGATAAAAGAATTGTCGTCTTGCCGCTAACTGTGTTTCATCATTAGATAATCGTAATTCATCAAGCCAATCAGCCAATGCATTGTGCACTGTTACTGTGTGTTGATGCAAAATACGTCCTTTAAAAAAAGGCCATAGCATTAAAGATGAGAGCATGACACATAAGCCAGCAAAGACATTCGCCATCAGCACAATAGTTAAACTATCGCCTACAGAGGCAAAATGAATCGCCATAATGTAGATAAAACCAAAGTTATAGCCAAATAAACGAATATGAGGGCGTTGATTAGACATTAAGCCATAAAGAATGGCGATTGAACATAATGTAATAGCACTTAACCACATATAGCTAAATACTAAAAACGCCAAATAAGTTGCCACAACGGTGATTATGATAGAAATAGACAGTATTTGTAATCGTTTTAAATAGGGTAGATTGCGAGCTTGAACGCCTAGTAACCATGCTGTAATCAAGCCTGATATACCGGCACTAGTAAAACCTAAGCTATAAAACACACCTAGACTGACTAGCATTGGAACGGTTATACGAATAGAGTCGGGAATGTCTGCTGCATTGGAAAACCAGCGGCTAAACATAGTCGTTAACGTTGTTATTTTCATGATGGCGGCTTGTTAATAATAAAGCATGCTGATACGTCAAAATATAGCGATAAAATAAGCTAAAATGAGGCGTAGAATATAATAAATAATGCAATACAAGTAATGCGTTATTGGTAATGTTACAGAATGGTATTAGTTAAAAAATAAGCAGTGCAATCAGCCAAAGCACTGCTTGTTTATAAATTTATGCTGATTTTATTAATAACTGGCCAAGGTAATTCATTGCAAAAGCCGCATCTTGTGCCGCAGTATTTACTTTAGTAATTAATTGTTGTGCGCGTTCATCATCATCTTTTAAGCTGATGCTTATTTTTTTAACCAGCTGTTCAGCCATTTCTGTTTTTTGTTTACAGTCGTTAAATAATGCAGAAATAACGGCAATATCTATTTCACCACCTTTTGCAAACAAATTAGCTGCAATGCTATATACCGTATGAAACTGGTTCGCAGTGTCTTTTTTTCCAGCTTCAACATCTTTAGCCCACTCCGTAGACCATGTTTTAAAAATAACGGCAAGTTGTGGGTTAGGTTGCACTTGTATTGGTTGCATTATGTTGTCCTTGAAGTGGTTATACCTAGCATAGTAATGCAGCTTATAACCGGTTTAAAGTGCAATTTTTAGAAAGTGATATCATCGAGTGAATTAAATAATAGTTGGCTGTTTTTACCGCAGAAAATGCTGCTTAACTATACAATATTGAGGTGAGCATCACATAATTCAGTTATATATATCATTTTACATCAAGATCTTTGAGAAATGGCTTGCATGAGACACTGTAACGTTTTACGTTAAACTTAGCCCTTGGCAGTAGTGATAGCCAAATAGGTGCTAAGGAGAAACTCATGATTAATGTGAACTTCGAATTGGCAAAACAAGCATATGCTAAAGTGCTAATGTATCCTTATGGTGGTGAAATTGAACAGCATGAATATACAGCACTGCGTGTCTTCCGTTGGGATTTGGCACGTGCTGGCAAGCCAATTGATAAAGCCTTTGATTTAAGACTGCAAGCAAGTGGTTATCGAAAAATCGCTACTCAGCCTGCAAAAGCCCATCGTCCACTTCCTGCGTGTGTTCTAGCACAAATGAGTGAAAGCTGGAAAAGCCAACATGGTTACCTATAATGTGTAAATATGCCTAAGGCTAAAGAATATATTTCTTTAGCCTTTTTTTATTTTTATCGGGCTAGAATTAATGCTTAAAATAAAGATAAAAAAACCAGTCATTGCTGACTGGTTTCAATAGATAAATACTACTTAATTATTCTATTTATTAAACGTATTGCCATTGGCTTCACGTGCTTCTGCAATAGTATCTGGGTGCCATGCACCTTCAATATCTTTCAGCTCTTTAAACTTAGAGCGATCAAATTCTGGTGTTTTACCCGCTTTAAGTTGTTCTTCATAGTCTTTGATAACTTTAATGGCTAATCCTGAAAGGAATATTAAAGCAACAATATTAACCAGTGCCATTAAGCCCATTGAAACGTCAGCTAGGCTCCAAACAACAGGAAGTGAAGCAACAGCGCCAAACATTACCATACCTAATACCGCAAGACGGAACAGGAATAAGCCTTTTTTGGTATTGCCGTTTAGGAACATAATGTTTGTTTCTGCATAGGTGTAGTTTGCAATAATCGATGAGAAACAAAATAGTAATATAGCTGAGGTAATAAAATAGGTTGTCCAATCACCTAATTGATTACTCAACGCTTGTTGAAGCAAACCAATACCTGTTGCAGCATCAGGTGAGTTCATTACGCCTGACAACATGATCATAGCTGCTGATGCGGTACAAATAACAATAGTATCCACAAACACACCAAGCATTTGTACAAAGCCTTGTGAAGCAGGGTGGTTAGGGTTTGGTGTTGCACTTGCAGCA
Source organism: Photobacterium piscicola (assembly GCF_046058925.1). NCBI lineage: Bacteria > Pseudomonadati > Pseudomonadota > Gammaproteobacteria > Vibrionales > Vibrionaceae > Photobacterium > Photobacterium piscicola. The sequence continues at coordinate 2,107,772 of NZ_CP175534.1, read as the reverse complement.
ACGTTCGCCGCAGAACCCATACCGGCTTCATTTGAGAATAAGCCACGAGCAATACCACTTTGCATTGCTTGTGAAGCTGTGAATGCTACACCACCTGCAACAGCTTCATGCCAACCAAAGGCACTTTTCACAATAAGAGCAAGCACTGCTGGTAGTTCAGTAATGTTCATTGCAACGATAACTAATGCAATCGCTAAATAGCCAACCGCCATGATAGGAACAATTTTTGTTGATGCGGTCGCAACACGGCGTAAACCACCCATAATAAAGAAGGCAGTAAAGACAACAATAACGATACCTTGTGTTGTTTCATCCCAACCAAAAGAGTGGTGCAGTGCGTCTGTGATGGTATTTGCTTGAACGGCATTGAAGACAAAGCCGAAAGCTATAATAAGACAAATTGAAAAAAGAGTACCCATCCAGCGTTTACCAAGACCTTGCTCCATATAATAAGCGGGGCCACCACGGTATTGACCGTCAACGTCTTTTACTTTGTAAACTTGTGCTAAGGTTGATTCAATAAAAGCGGTTGCCATACCAAAGATAGCAATTAACCACATCCAAAAAATCGCACCAGGACCACCAATGGTTAATGCAACCGCAACGCCAGCCATATTACCGGTACCGACACGTGCTGCCATTGATGTACAAAAAACTTGATAAGAGCTAATGCCATTTTCTATTTCACGGCCGCTTTTTAATACGTCAATTGAATGACGGAATTGGCGTATTTGGATAAAACCAAGACGAACACTGAAGTAAATGCCTACACCAACTAATAAATAAACGAGAAGTTGGCCCCATAAAACGCCGTTTACTGAGCCAATAATTGCCATTAAGGTGTCATTGATTGAACTCAGTATATTTCCATTCGTAGAAGTCATATTTTTTCCTGTTAATAAAACTATGCAACCTTGAGGGGTTACTTAGTGAAGAGGAACATTCATTATTTGTGAGTGCTCTTGCTATCGGTTTCTATAATAGGTTTTTTTATTGATAATAATTTGTAATATTTACCGCTATTATTTATTACAATTATTAAACATGTAACCGATTTCATTGCCATCTAAGGCGATGCAAGGTAGCACAAAAAATGAAAAATCCTAGGAGACTTATATCACAAAAAAAGAATTATTACTATGTAACACGTTACATTGGCTGTGTTTTTTTGTGTTTTTATTCTTTATAATCAATGTGTTGTAAAAATGTGTGAATTGAGCCGTATAAAAGCTATTGAACGATGTGCATTATCGTATGTTGAGATTTTACCATTAAAAAAAAGACTATTCGTATTTTCTATTACGGTGGTGTTTCCTATATTAGAATTAGATTAGAGATATAATCTTCAGTAATTAAGGCGTTTGGTATAGAAAATAAGACATTAAAGAAAAGAGAGAGCAAGTGAATAAATTGCTCTCTTATCATAGTGATAAATTAAATATGAGAATGCTTACTTTCCAGCAGCTTCAATATGTATTTTCTTATGACAATTGCCGTAGAAAGGACGACCTTTAGGACCTGATTCTAGTAACGCTTGAACACTATTGTTAACATTAAATGATTTACCGATATTTAATCTAACTTCATTTAAGTACTTACCTTGGCTACAGGAAAGGCTTATGCGATCTACCGCATTTGCACCGAAGTGAGAGATCAAATTCTTCTTAAAACTGGCCGTTGAGACATTATTACCAATATTTGCTTTGATAAATTGACCAATAGCTGAAGTATCGACTTTTTCAACCAGCTTGGTTGCTGTTAAAAAGTAGTCATTTGCATCGAGGTTTTGACAAACGCCATGTTTTTTCCATTCATATTCGCCAAATTTTGTTTGGTAGTAAAAATTTGGCATCCATGGTGCTATTTCTTTGATTGTCGATGCAGAAAGATCGAGACGAGCATAACGGTCACAATAACCATATTTTGTGCCACAGCTGGCTTTGTTTGGCCACAATCCATGTAATGTTAAATTAGTTACCTTTAACTTACCGTCATTAATAGCAGTGCATTCAGGTTTGTTACCTTTATAGTGGAAATGTTCACAAAAACCAGGTTGCCAGGTTAATGCTAATACATATGAATCAAATTCATTGCGAGTATTACAGCTTTTTGATGAGGTATTGAATGATGTAGATGCCGAAGGTTGTGTTGTAATATTATCCGTTAACTGCGCGGTTCCGCATGATTTATTAACCCAGCGCATAGCAGGGGATGCATTTGGGATAAGTATTTGTACCCAATCAAATTCTTTTTTATTAATGGCTTTTATTGCATATTGCTTGTTGTTAACCAGCTGAGTGTTATCAGGGTTGGTTTGTTTACGAAAAGATTGGTATGCCTCACAACTGCCATTTGAGGTAAAGCTGCCTGATGATTGAATTGATGCGTTTGCAGCAAAGCTAGATAAAGAAATGATATTACCGACAACAACGGTAACTAAAAGAGGGTATGAACGCACAATTTGCCTATTATAAAATGATAAATTTGGGCTAACTATAGTTGATTATTACGCTTTTATTAAGGGGAACAAGATAACGAACGTGATAATAAGTTGTGATGTTGTGCTAAAAATCGAGTCAAAAAAGGACGTATATTCAATTTCGAGTGAATAAATTGACGATTTTTTTAAATTAGTGTTCACAATAAAGCGAACTCAGAGTAATATTCACAGAAGTAGCGTCCCCTGTTACACGAAAATGAAAAGATCAATTATAATAAAAGAGTCTTTAATGTGAAAATATCACTTTAAAGTGTGTTGGTGGGAAACACCAATCTCATTTATTCATCTGAGGTTATTAATTTCATTTAGCTAAATATAGAGCAATGTTAAATTTTCATATTAAGGTTGTTCATTTTATCAATGCATGCTTTGCAATTTCATGTTCAAAGCAAATTTGTATTATTATCCGAGGTTATTAATGGACAGTTTCGCGGCTGCAGAAAAAGCGCTCAGTGCGATGTTAAAAAGCGTAGAAGCAACAGGTGAGGTAAAGGAAGCACGTGTTGACTATCGCCAAATTTTAATTGATTTTGCTGATGAAGTACCAGGTCGCCAAAAAGCAGTAATCAAGCGCATTCCCCTTCAAAAAATAAATAATCTAATTGCCGTATTACATGAGTTTAAACAAGAGTCACGTCATTCTCGTATGATTGAGATCTTAGCTATGATGGAAAAAGATGACGTGTCACCACATGATCTTGTTGTTGAAGAGTTATCTAACGAAGCTGAATAACGATATAAATCAATAGTTAAACTTTAGTTTTAACGGTTAATTGTTGCAATATAATTATGTTCATACTGCCGATGTTTTAATACTATATTTATTGGTAATTTCGATTACAGCCTTCTTATTTTTATATAGTAAGTTGCATTTTTATATTAACCACTTATTTAGTATACAGAGCTAATTATATTAGTTCTGTATACTCTCGCCTTACTTCCCATTATTAACTCATATTATTGTGCATAGTGTATTTTATTATTTGCAGTTGATATTGGCATCTTATAATTAAACGTTGTTTTATTTTAAAGGTGCTATTTTGTAAGCCATCAATTTATAAAGCAAATTGTTTGTGTTATTAATAAACATTATTTCGATTTACTGGCCACTAAGGATTCTATGTGAGTAATATAAACTGCGATGAACCTTTTATTAAAGCTCAACACATTACTAAGTCTTATCATGATAAAAAAGCATTAGAAAACATTAGCTTTAGTTTATCTAGTGGACAAGTCCTTGGTTTACTTGGCCATAATGGTGCAGGTAAATCAACCTTAATTAAAACTTTGCTGGGTATGCATAGTTGTACTGGCACATTGAGTATTTTTAATTTATCACCGGAAAAAAATCGCGACAAAATAGTTAAACATCTTGCTTATATTTCTGATGCTGAGTCTTTACCAGAATGGATGACAGTAAAGCAATTAATGGCATATACCATGGGTGTTCATCCGCGCTTTGAACAACAAAAGATGGATCAGTATTTAGCGCAAACTAAGATTAAGCTTAATAGTAAAATAAAAGCCTTATCAAAAGGTATGAAAGTGCAGTTACATTTAGCGTTGGTGATGGCAACGAACGTCAATGTGCTTATTTTAGATGAACCGACACTTGGGCTTGATCTTATGTACCGTTCGACATTTTATCGTACCTTGATGGCATGGTTTGCAGAAGGTGAGCGAGCATTAATCATAGCGAGTCATGAAGTGAATGAGATTGCACATTTGCTGACAGATGTTTTAGTACTTAAAAATGGTCAAACTGTATTACAAGCACCACTCTCTTCATTAGCGAGCGAATTTACTATCTTATCGGTGAATGATGAACATATTGCTGCAGCCAAACAACTCAACCCACTGACGGTTAATTGTCAATTAGGCCAATATCGATTGTTATTTGAAGGTGCTGATATTTCTCAATTGGCATTGTTAGGTGATATTAGCCAACCCAGTCTTGCTGATATATTTTTAGCGAAACAGCAGGAGACCGTACAATGAAACAGAGTTATACCTTAGTAAAAAATGAATTATTAGAGCATAAAATAATTATACGATTACCTCTGTTTTTAGCATTATTTGCAACGCTATTAGTGGTTATGGTTTTAAGTAATATTAATGATTTCTCTTTTAATATTCAGATGAATGATATTGATGGTTGGCAACCACCAATTGTCGCCTCATCATTTGCAGGTGTTGTTGGATCGGTATCTTTTTTTATTGCTGGTATTGTTTCTTTGCTGAGTTTTTTTACTTATTCAGCGCGAGCGCTTGCAAAAGAACGTAAAGAAGGCACGTTGGCTTTTTGGCATTCAATGCCCGTGAGTGATAGTAAAGCAATAGCGATTAAGTTATTGGTGGCACTTGTCGTTATTCCATTACTTTCATCATTATTCTTACTCTTTGTTGATGTAACTGTATGGCTTGTTGCAATGTGGATGATGCCTGCAGATATGTTGGCTGAGAATTCACTTTCCTTTGTTGCTATTGTATTGCACTGGAGCCAGTTTATCTCAATGATGGCGGCAATGAGTTTAGCGTTATTGCCGATTGCCTGCATAATTTTTTGTACTTCTCAGTTAACAGAGCACCCATTGCTAGTGTTGTTTGTTGCAATAACACTCATTAAGTTCATTAGTTATATGTTGTTTGATTCAATGGCGATAGGGGCTTGGTTAAACAGTGTCAGTAATTTGGCGTTCAATATTTTAACCAGCGATCAGCCTTGGCATACATTAGCGAGTGTAGGATCAATAACATTATTGGGGTTATTAATTATTGCGGTAGGTCTATTTAAGACGAGTATTTATTTACGAAGCGGTGATTAAATTTGAAATCTTGTTGTTATTGTTAATGTTATTTAAAAGAGAATGTAGAGCTACATTCTCTTTTATTTAACTTATAACTGAGGATGATTATTTTATTTCATATATACCTAAGTATATTGGAACAGTTATAAATAATATATTTAACAATTAAGCTGCAGAAACAGACTCAATGTATTGTACTTCATTTTTATATTTACGAACGTTGCGAGATAGTGTGCCTTTTGGTAGCTCATAACGCTTCTCTGCTTCGTAGCTTGAAAGCCCATCAAACACGACTGCAGCAACAGCAACGCGTTGGTTTTCTGATTTAAAGATACGTTGTGCGATTAAATCATATTGTGTATTTGTCATAGTCTTGCCTATTTGAATTTTTAAGAGTGGGATAATGGTCTTTCCAATTCGTCCACTCAATGCTTGAAAAACGGTCGACTTGTTAGATATATAACAAGTAAACAAATGCTGTTAGCAAGACAATAGCAATGTGAACCTTAACAGAAGATTAATAGAATTATTTTTATGGTTTAATTTTGTATTTAAAATGGAAAAATAAAATCAAAAGCCTCTGTTTTTAATCAATAAGCGTCTAATTTCAGCTTGTTTTTAAATAAGGAATATTAGATTGAATATATGCAGTTAAATAAAGGGAGGGTGAACCTCCCTTTATTGCATTGTTTTAAGTTAATTAACCAATAAGGCGTAATCCATTAGGCAACGCATCACCAAATACGCGTTTGGTTTCTGCTTCTGTCAATATTTTGACTTCAGATACCATTTCGATCCAACTATCAGGGGCTTTGCTTTGTTTTAATTTAGTAATGACTTGTTGGCGTAGCTCATCGTTAATGTCTAATGTGCGATCGCCTGTCATGCGCGTCATCATTACTGCAGCAAAACCAATGTATGACTCTTTACGCCAATCATAATTCATTAGCTCTGGTAAGCAGTAAGAGACATGCTCAGCTGACAATAGGTTATGAGCACTGCCATAGAACGGCGAACGTGTTGCAATACGGCCAATAGCCCACCAATGTGCTTGTGCATATTGGGTTTTCTGTAAACGACCAAATAACCACTCAATCAGCTGTAGCTTCTTATCAAACGGTAAGTGCTCTAAAGAAGCCGCTAAGCGTACCATGTCTTCGTAGCTACGCTCTTGGAGCTCTTTATTCAACTTAGCGTTACGGCTTGCCCCTGGCGTAATGTATTTAGCGATGTCTTTATAGATAACAAGTTGCTGTTCTTGCGATAAGCCACCAGCGACACGACGCCAAAAAGTCCACCAATCACACCAAGTTTGAGTATTGGTATCAAATTGAATCCCGTGTTGATATAGCTGCCAGATTTGCTCCATACGGTACTCATCTGCCGGATAACCAAAGCCTGGACGCATAGTAAAGCCAGTAAGTTTTAACCAATTACGTTCATGAAGATCAGATCGGCGACGACGTTTCTTACTATCAAGTAACGCATTTGCTAGTTCACGTAAACATGGCGTTTCCCATGCGTCACGTTTGCCCAAGATTTTATCAAGATCATTACGTAATGTTTTTACTGCTTTATTATCTGCGGCTTTAGTGCCACCAAATACTTTTTTAATCGCATCAATGGCATCTGGCATGCGTGCTGGAAGTTCACTTTCTGCAAGCGTGCTATCACTGTCATTGTTAGTACGATTTAATCGGGCTAAGTCTTTACGAATAGCAAATTCAACTTTCCAACGTTTGCCATTATCATTAAGGCTAACTGCTTCAATTTGCAGGGTGCCTACTTCAGTTAGCTGGCAAGCTAGGGTTACTTCTTCACGATCTTTTTGGTTCGCAGCCAGTTGGTCACGATCACGATCACTGTCTAAGGTTGCAATGAATGGCGGCAGGCTAACATAACCATCACCGACGATTTCAATCAGTTCACCAATATCGTGATGTTTATCATTGGTAGAAGAAACTAAGTTAAATCGTACTGGCTCACCTAATGTTAATGCAAATTTACGGTGAGTTAGCGTAACTTCGACACCTTCTTCAATCCCTTTAGGTAATAAACAAATTCCTTGCTTAGTGCCTTTATTTTCACCAATAGTGAGGAAGAATGAACGAGCAGAACCACCACCAATTTTGAGTTGTGCGCCATGACGTGCTTTGGCATAAGCAACAGCGCCAAAGGCAACCGCTAAATCAGGGTGGAGGTTTTTAAGTTCAGTAACTGGAGCACCACGCCAGCGAGAAATAATATCTAGCGTACGTGCTGACAGTAGGGGGCTGTTAAACACACCACCATTGAGCAGTACGGCAACTGGAATTGCAGGTTGATCATCACTAATAATGATTGAGTCGGGGTGATGCAGGTTAAAATCATTAAACGCTTCACGACAGACATTGTCATGCAAATCAATAAATTGTGCTACATGCTTACTGATAGCTGGATCCGCTGCATAGGGAAGTCCAAACTCAACCATCGCTGCTTGACGTTGGTTCGGTTGATCTGTAAATGCGGTGATAGGGAAAAAGCCATCAAGGGCGATGCTATGCACTTCTTCACGGTTCAGCTCAATACTTTTCGCACCACCAATCAAACGTGAGCCACTGCCTAGCATGGTTACTTTGGCGTTGTCTGGTGCATTGCCTGATAATAACTTTTCTTTCACTTTTCGCGTTTGCTGAATTAGCTTTGATAACGCGGCAGGGCTGAGTTTTTTAGATTCGCCATGTAATCGTTGTTCGGCAACGTGTGCTAATGCTAAATCGAGATTATCGCCGCCTAACATTAAGTGATCGCCAACCCCAATACGATCAAGGGTCAATTTACCTTCATCAGTGCCGACTTTGATTAAACTTAAATCGGTAGTACCACCGCCGACATCGCACACCATCAATAATGGAATATCTTTTAATAATTCATCAGCTTGTTGACGGTTTTGGGCATACCAGTCGTAACACACCGCTTGTGGCTCTTCTAGTAGTAATACTTTCTTTAATCCTGCCAATTCTGCAGCTTCTAGTGTCAGTGCGCGTGCTGACTCATCAAAAGAGGCCGGAACGGTAATGACCACTTCTTGTTGGGCAAGTTTGTCATTTTTATGATGATAGTCCCACGCTTGGCGGACATGATTAAGGTAACTTGCACTAGCAATAACTGGCGAGACTTTCTTTACATCAGACGTTGAGGCCGTTGATGACCAAGGTAATATTGCTTCATTACGATCAACATGTTGATGTGATAACCAACTTTTCGCACTGACAACTTGGCGACCTTCAACTTTTGCACCTAACTCACGTGCAAATTCACCAATAATCACACTTGGAATTTCACCGTTTACAGGCTCAGCATTCCAAGGTAATACTAATTGAGTGGCGTCCATTTCGCCTTCCGCGGGATGATAGCGGAATGAGGGTAATAGTGGTTTACGCGCAACTTCACCCGGTGCAATTAATTGATCAATTTCAAAAATATGCATCGGACTTGTTTCTAACGTATCTGTGATTTCACAATAAGCGACAACGGTGTGTGTTGTACCAAGGTCAATACCAACGAGATAACGTGGAGAAGATGAAGACATGCTGGCTCCATAAAATAATTGAGATGAGAACATAGCCAGATGAGAAACGTTTGATGTGTCAGTGTGTTGCGGGTAAGAAACAGATAAGAATGTACCCCTGACATGCTTCATTGGCTAGTGATTAGATAAATAAACGGCGCACTATAAAGTGCGCCGTTGTGCGAACAATTAAGCTTCGCGGACGTCAAATTCGACTTGCCATTTCTGACCATTATCAGTCGCAATAGCTTCAAGGCATAACATACCTAATTCGGTCACGTGTGACGCTAGCTTAACAGGAATAACCTCGCCAGCGCTACGACCTTCAGAGACAGGTAATGTCATTTGAATTGTCGGTAATTCTTCCATTTCTTCTGGCTGCCACCAATCAAGGTGTGTACCTGCAACATCGTCACGACGTACAGTTGAACCAAAGAACTTAAATTGTACTGGCTGGCCGATAATCAAACCAAACTCTTGGCTTGGTACATCAGCTTGACTGCCTTCTTCCATACCAAAAGGAGCTACACATAATGCTTCTAGTGGCGGCTCCATGCCAGGAATAGCGGGCATTGCACTTTCAATACCGACATAGTAGCTACTTGCGATACCACCACGAATACGGACACCTTTACCACGACGTACCGAACCGTAATATGACGCGCCACTTGCTACCGCCAGATCAAGATCAAGACCTGAAAGTAGTTTCGCTTCAGTTGAACCTGCCGTTGTTAACCAGCTGTTGATGGTTGATAACAGGCGATCTGATAGTAATGAAGATTTAAGCACACCACCGTTAAACAAAATAGCCGTCGGGCGAATAAAGCCTTCATGCTGTTGTTCATATTGTGCAAATAGCTCTTCAACAGCTTGGCTTTGGCGGCTTAAAAAGCCTGCGACATGGCGTGATACCGCAGCATCTTGTGCATAAGGCAGACCCATTTGAGTCAGTGCACCACGTGCAGTTTGTACTGGCAGTTCTTCAATCGCTGTTTGAGGGAAGAAACCTTCAACTAGCGTTTGTTGTACTTCTTCTTGGGTCAGTTCAGTTTGTAACGTACCGCCCAATAGCTTAGAACCACGGCTAGGAACAACAATCGGCATTGATTGTAATTCTGCATCGTTCAGTAATGCTTCTTTAGCGTCACGACATGCATGAGTAATGGCGAGTACTTGCCATGGTTGTAATTGTTTACCTTCTTGCGCAAGCTTCATCTTTAAGCGATAAGCGAGAGCAAGATCCATGTTATCACCACCCAAAAGGATGTGATCGCCAACAGCAACACGGTTAAGGGTTAAATTACCGTCTTCTTCAGTAACAGCAACTAACGATAAATCTGTTGTACCACCACCGATATCGATCACGAGGATGATATCGCCAACAGCTACTTGATCACGCCAGTTTTCGTCGTTATTTTTGATCCAGCTATAAACTGCCGCTTGTGGTTCTTCAAGCAAGGTTAGGTGCTTAAAGCCAACATTGCGTGCTGCTTCTGCGGTTAATTCACGTGCAGCAGGATCAAATGATGCAGGTACCGTGATTGTAACGTCTTGATCACAAATAGGCGTTTCAGGATGTTGGAAATTCCACGCATCAGCCATGTGCTCAAGGTATTTTTGTGTTGCCTCTAATGGCGATACTTTAACGACTTCTTCTGGGCTATTGAGTGGCAAAAATGCTTCGCGACGGTTGACACCACCGTGACAAAGCCAACTTTTTGCACTGGAAATAAGACGGATAGGGGTCTTACTACCTAAATTTCGTGCCATCGCACCAACAATAGCATTGGGTTTTGCATTCCAAGGAAGTGCAGTATCACCTTCAGCTAATTCTGATTCATGGGCTTGGTACATAAATGACGGTAATTGGTTTTTCTCTTCCACATTACCAGGCGTGGTTAATTGTGGAATAGCCATTACTGTGACATCAGCGTTTTCATTTTCAAGATCGACATAAGACAACACACAATGTGTTGTGCCTAAGTCAATACCCACGCTGTAGCGATGTTGTTGTGCTTCTTGCATTATAGTTCTACCTCAGCGGCTGCGATGATATGTACATCATGGCCTTCTGCCAATTTAGGCAATTTAACATTTGTCACTTTCCAACCGCGATGGATTAAAGTGCCATTAAATGGTGCTTCACCAACTACGTTACCCGTTAGGCGTACTTCAGATGCGTTAAAACCTTGGGGTAGGGTAATACGTGATTCTTCTTCTTCAGCACGAACAGGTGCGAAGCTAAAGTATTCGTTAAGTACTTTCTGACCACCTTCATGAATAACACGAGCAGCGGCACCAATATCAGCATCGGCAAAGCCTTTAAGATCTTCTTGCATAAAATCAATAAAGCGCGCGTCTTGTTGTAAAAGTGACAGTAGCTGGAGAGCTGAATCGGGTGTTGATGTTTTAAGTTTTGGTTCAACTTCTACTTCAACGATTTTCTCAACAATTTTTTCTACTTCAACAATTTTTTCAACAGGTTTCTCGACGATCTTCTCAACGATTATCTCGACGGGTTTTTCAATCTCAACGATTTTTTCTACTTCAATCTCTTTTTCAACAATTTTTTCGATCTCAACAGGTTTACCTTTTTTCATTAGATACATTAACAAAAAGATCACTGCTAATGCGCCTAAGATAGCGTGCCCCATGTCGATACTCTTTGGCATCGCCGACAAATCTACGTGCATCGCTGATAATTCAGTGAGCATATTGGAAAAATCAAAAGCCATATTTGTTTACTCTTAGCGGTTAAAGGTCGATTCGTGAAACGTTCTGTTAGAATCAGCTTCAAATAATTGAATGAATCTTAGCATAGACCTTTTAAAAACGTGTTATCTATACAAGGTTTTATCTTCTAAAATCTCGAATAAAAGGTCTCTTCGCTTAAATTACAGTCAAAATATTAAGTTAAATACAATGAATTTCTGTGTGATTTTTAACGGAAAAGATTGCCTGCTTTATATATGGAGGCGCTTAAAAACGATTTCAAGCTAACTGTTTGTATTAAAAGATCAACCTAGATTAAAATGTGATAGATAACAGAAGAGCTGAAACTTTACTTGAAATTTGTTGTTCGGTGATGGTTCAATACGACCATTGGCAGAGAGTTGCCTAAACGGCTAGAGAGACTAGCGGTTTATTTCTTTATAAAATAGGTCAAGATATGTCGTCTGATTATACTGGTACTAGTGCTGCTTATGCTCGCCAAGAAGCGGGCTACCGTGAAAAAGCATTAAAAATATATCCTTGGGTGTGTGGCCGTTGTTCGCGTGAGTTTGTTTATTCAAATCTACGTGAGTTAACCGTTCACCACGTCGATCATGATCATACGAATAACCCTCAAGATGGTAGTAATTGGGAGTTGTTATGCTTATTTTGTCATGATCATGAGCATGAGAAATACACCGATGCTGATAATGGTCAAGGCAGTGTAATTCGTGCGGGTGAAGATGATCACCAAGCCGCGACATTTAACCCTTTTGCAGATCTTAAAGCGATGATGGAAAAGAAAAAATAATCTAATGCGCGAATAAGATTAGCGACTGTTATTGATTATAATAGCCAAGAAAAGCCAGCAATTGTTATTTGAATGCTGGCTTTTTTATTGTTATTTTTTGTTGTGTTGCTCTATTATGGTTAAGCCAACGTAATTAAGTGCCTAAAATTTGTAGCGGCAGACTTAATAAGCTGTCACCTAGGCTCGCAAAGTAGGCAATAATACCGATAAAGGCAGCAACAAGACTGACATACCATACGGTTGAGAATATTTGACCATAGCGATCTAACGGCAATAAATGACTTTGATGACGTTGTCGCCATTCAAAAATAATCTCTAAACTGCCCATAATCAATAGGAAGCCAAATAGAGTCAGGCCTAAACGGTAGCTTAAAATTACCCCAGCAACTGCCGCCAATGCACAAGCAATAATGCCAATTTTACTGTTCATCGAAAAACTAATGCTTTTTAGAACATGACCACCATCGAGAGGTAGAATAGGTAATAAATTAAACAGATTTAATAGTGCATTAAAGACGGCTAAACCCGCAAAAAACATTTCGCCAGTGATCCAATAAGCGATCATGCTGGCTAATGACATGATTAAACCAAATGCTGGCCCCATAATAGAAATCACCACATCCTGCCAACGGGTGTTAATTTTCTCATCACTTAATGCTAAACCGCCAAGAAAAGGAATTAAATAAATACCTTTGGTTTTCATGCCAAAATATTTCATGGCACGAATATGCCCATATTCATGGAAAACTAAACAAGCCAGTAACGCTAATGCAAATTGAATTGAGAATAGCCATGAATAAGCAGCAAGGCTTGCAGAGGCAAGTACGACCTTAATTAATTTAGCACTTTTGAGGGCTTTCATGCCTAAAGACACTAATCCAATCAGGCTGAATTTTTTCTCTGGTTTTATCGGTTGCTGAGGGTGTTGGCGTTCAATATCTTTAACATCCCGCTCGCCTTGCGCAATCATTTGGTCATTAGCCGTCGCGTGATATTGGATCAGAAAAGGTTGCCAACTCAAGCTTCCGTTCAATTGGCATTGAATAGTTTGTTCATTATTAGAAAGCTCAAACTGGTGTATAAACTGATCTGTATCGGTTGGCGCAGCGGCAATTTGAGAAACGAGAGTGTTGTCCCAAAATAATTGTTGCCATCCTGCCATTGAGCCTTCAAGTCGTAACGGCTTACCTAAAAAATCGATTACCAATAATTCCAATGCATGATCCACAGAGTAAAGAAAGATAGGGCAATTATACGGAAAAATACGTATTGAACGAGTCTCTGTTACGGGTTGTTACATATTACTCGTTATGAGAGGCGAAAGTTGACATTAGTAATAAATAACAGTTTGATAATAAAAAGATTTAGTTATCTTTAATTTTACATCGTGGTTGTTTTTTATACAGAATATTCGCATGTTAAACAGATTTTTATTTATTTTTATTGGAAAGTTTGTATTGCGTCAATTTTCATCACAAATAGACGAGTTTTACTTTTTACTATCATGGTTAGGCTTTATTATAGACGCCTATCTAATTATTATATTTTTTGTATTTTTTAGGATAAAAAATAACGAAAAAATAGGTCACAATATCGCATGAGTTTTAAAAATAAGCCTGTATTTACACGATCATTACTTCACCCTCGTTACTGGGGTACATTAGCATTAGTGGGATTAATGTATTCGCTGAGTTTATTACCCTATTCGGTGCAACATTTTCTAGGGAAGCATATTGGCCGTTTAGCGATTAAGTTAATGAAAAAGCGTCGCCATACTATTTATCGTAATTTAGAGTTGTGCTTTCCTCTGATGAGTGAAAGTGAACGAGAAAATTTAGTTAAAGAAAATATTGATAACACGGGTTTGGCATTGTTTGAAACAGGCATGGCATGGTTTTGGTCTGATGCTCGCGTTTGTCGTCACGTTACGATTAACGGAATGGAGCATATGGAACAACTTGAACGCGAGGGCAGAGGTGCATTAATGGTTGCGGTGCATTCAATGAATCTTGAACTTGGCGCGCGTGCTTTTGGCATTAAAAAAACCGGTATGGGTGTTTATCGCCCCAATAATAATCCGTGTTTTGATTTCTTCCAATACCAAGGTCGCTCACGATCTAATCGTACTTTAATTGATCGTAAAGACGTTAAGGGCATGTTGCGAGCGCTAAAATCTGGTGAGCGAGTGTGGTATGCGCCTGATCATGACTATGGTCTTCGACGTTCAACATTTGCCCCTTTGTTTGCGGTAGAACAAGCATGCACTACTACAGGAACGAGCTTATTAGTTGATGCGACAGATTGTGCAGTCGTGCCATTTACTATGGTGAGAGATAATGATTCTGGTCATTATACGTTAACGATATGCCAGCCTGTTGAGGGCTTCCCGCATAAAGATCCTGATGCTGCGGCTGGGTTTATTAATAAGATTGTAGAGCAATCAATCATGGCAGCCCCAAGTCAATATATGTGGTTACACCGTCGTTTTAAAAATCGTCCAGAAGGACAGCCAAGTCTTTATTAATTAAAGCGACATCATAAAAATACTGCGAAAGCTCACTTTTTAAGTGGGCTTTTTTTATTTTATATATAGCCAATAATTAAAGTTGATTTATTAACCAAATAATAACTAAACTTAATCTTTGCTGTATAGCAATTATTGGGATATTACATTGACTTGCATTCAATAAAGTATTTTACATAATATAATGGCACGATTAGTTATGTGAGTTTTTTAAGAGACTGTTTAGAATACGTATTCTTAAAATATGAGCAGAGGAACCCTGTATTTTATTATGAGTAGATTTACTGAGCCAGCATTTCGTAAAGCTTTCTTACATCCGCGTTATTGGCCTGTTTTAATATTAATAGGAATAATGTATTTGCTAAGTTGGCTGCCTTATTTTATTCAGTTTCGTTTAGGGCAATGTATTGGCCGATTAGTCATGAAGATGATGTCCGGTCGCCGCGATACAGTCCAGCAAAATATCGCTCTGTGTTTTCCCTTTATGGCGAAAGAAGAGCAACAACATATAATGAAGCAGAATATAGATAACGCTGGGCTGGCCTTATTTGAAACGGCAATGGCGTGGTTTTGGCCTGATATTCGTGTAGAACGGCATGTTGAGGTCGAAGGATTAGATCATGTAGAACAGTTACAACAGCAAGGAAAGGGTATTTTACTAATAGCAGTACACTCTATGAACTTAGAATTAGGTGCACGTGCTTTTGGTTTAAAGACTCCAGGAGTTGGCGTATATAGACCGAATAATAATCCCTGTTTTGATTACTTCCAGTTTAAAGGTCGTGTACGTTCCAATAAATATATGCTTGATCGTAAAAATGTGAAAGGCATGCTTAAAGGCTTAAAGAATGGTGAGATATTATGGTATGCGCCTGATCAAGATTATGGTCATGGTCGTAACTCAACCTTTGCTCCTTTATTTGCAGTAAAAGAGGCTTGTACGACAACTGGCACCAGTTTGTTGGTTGATGCTTCAGGTGCGGTGCCTTTGGCTTTTGCGATGATTCGTAATAGTAACAGTGGTAAATATACGTTAAAAATATTTCCGCCATTAACTGAGTTTCCACATAAGGATCCTCATGCTGCTGCGGTGTATATCAATAAAGCAGTTGAACGTTCTATTATGTCTGCACCAAGTCAATATATGTGGTTACACCGACGGTTTAAAACCCGTCCTGAAGGTGAGCCGAGCTTATATCATTCATAAGCCATTGATGTGAGAAAATAAAAAACCGAGCTTTTAGGGCTCGGTTTAATTAGATGGTCCGCCTCACTCTAAAGCCGCTAGGCTTTAGTTGTGAGTATCTAGAGAGGCGAACCATCATGTTAATTAAAGTACTTGGTATTGATTTAGGCAAAACTTCATTTCATCTAATTGGGCACGATTATGCGGGCCGTGAGGTATATCGCAAAAAATGTAACCGTGCTCAACTATTAAAAATATTGCTTCAACTTGATAAAACTACTGTTGCGATGGAATCTTGTGCTGGATCTCACTGGCTAGCAAGAAAGTGCCAATCTTTTGGACATAACACCAAACTAATCCCTCCTCAATACGTTAAACCCTATGTAAAAACTAACAAAAATGACTACATTGATGCTGATGCTATCGCTGAAGCTTCTGCTAGACCTTCAATGCGTTTTGTTAGTGTCAAAACTGAAGAATCCCAAATTTTATCTGCAGTACAACGTATCCGTTCTGGGTTTATTAAAGAACAAACAGCAACGATGTGTCGCATTGGTGCACTACTACTTGAATTTGGTATCAATTTTCCTCGTGGACACGCTGCCATGGGAAAATTATTTCAATGGCTTGCCGATAAAAATCACACCTTACCACCACTTTTGCTTCAAGAATTAGCTGTTCTTTATGAGCATTATCAATATTTACATCAAAAGATTGCTGAGCAAGATAAAAAGATAAAAGCAGTTTTGAAAGAATCAGAAATGGGTGAATTATTACAAACTATCCCAGGTATTGGACCGATGATTGCGAGCGCATGTTTATCAGAAGTACCATCACCAAAAGATTTTAAAAATGGACGACATTTAGCAGCATGGGTAGGCTTATTCCTCGTCAATATTCAACAGGAGGGAAATCCACACTGCTGGGTATCAGTAAACGAGGGAATAAGTCATTAAGGACATTATTTATTCATGGAGCACGAGCTTTGATATCAAGGCCAAAAATAGCTGAAGCTATTTTTGGGGATTGGATAACAGAATTATTAAAACGAAAACCATTTAATGTTGTAGTTGTGGCGTTAGCTAATAAGTTGGCAAGGATCGCTTGGTCAGTAATGGTAACTGGATTGCCATTTAGAAAACTAAATTAATCAGATTTGCATGTGTAGAGAGATAACAGAACGGTTAAACCACCAGATAAAGGACCTGATACAAAAAACAGTGATTATACACTTTCGGCTTTTTAAGGATTATCTGGCGCGGAGCTTATCGTGGAGATGAAGTTTAAGTAAGTTAACTTCAATTAAACTCCGAATACATTAGCGCAAACCAACCTCGTTATCGAAATTTGCACTTGCAATAACGAGGCGGACCATACATTTTTGTATGATGGCGTGTAATATTACTGTGCTAATGAGTAGAAAATAGCAGAGATAGACATTAAACCAATAACAGTAACGAAAACATTACTAATTGAACCTGCATATTTTTTCATCGCTGGCACTTTCTTAATTGCATACATTGGCATGATAAACAACAACATCGCAATAACGGGTCCACCCAAGTTCTCAATCATACCTAAAATACTTGGGTTTAATGTTGCAACTGCCCAAGTGGTAAGCAGCATAAACAAAGCAGTGAAGCGGTTAAGTTTTTTGTCTGAAAGTGTTTTGTTATTATCACGCGCGACTTTATGAATAATGCCATTCAAACCTTCACTTGCGCCTAAGTAGTGGCCCAAAAATGATTTTGTGATAGCAATAATTGCCACAATCGGTGCAGCATAAGCAATAACGGGTGTATCAAAATGATTCGCTAGGTAAGTCAAAATTGAGGCATTTTGTGCTTTAGCTTCGATGAGGTTAGCAGGCGTTAAACTTAACACGCAACTACAAACAAAAAACATCACCGTAATAACCATCATAATATGGGCGCGTAATAAAATACGAGACCCTTGGCGTTCTGCATTAACACCATATTCTTTTTCTTTAGCAACAGCGAATGAAGAAATAACTGGTGAGTGGTTAAATGAAAACACCATTACAGGCAAGATTAGCCATACTGCCATGATGACGGTATTACTGCCGCCGCCTTGAGGAATAATATCAGTGAAAATAGCACCATTCCAATGCGGAACAAGGTATAACGCCAGCATCAGTAGAACCGCAACAAAGGGAAATACTAAAATACTCATCGCTTTTACGATCAGTTGCTCACCTAAACGAACAATGGCCATTAATACAAGAATCAAAACCAAAGCTAAGATTGCACGTGCTGGTGGCTCAATACCTAACTGAAACTTCATAAAGCTTTCAACGGTATTAGTTAAAGCTACACTATAAACAAGCAAAATAGGGTAGATAGCAAAGAAGTATAAGACAGTAATAATCTTACCCATATTTTTACCAAAGTGCTCTTCAACCACCTCTGTAATATCAGCACCAGGGTTAGCACTTGATAGTACAAAACGCATCATCGCTCGGTGAGCAAAAAAGGTCATTGGTAATGCTAGAATCATCATTACGATAAGGGGAATTAAACCGCCAACGCCAGCGTTGATCGGTAAAAATAAAGTGCCAGCACCAACTGCTGTGCCATACAAACCTAGCATCCATACGGTATCACTTTTACTCCAGCCGAGCTTTTGGGTATTTTCGGTTGTTGCAGTTGTTTTCTGTTGTGCGGTGCCCATTATGGACATCTCCTTTATTTTCTTTTCAGTCACTGCATACCGAGATAAGTGAAGCCGTACAAGCAAGCAAATAGATAGTGATATACAACAAGGATAATTGTTGTAAGAGGTGAGCGTTCCATGATCGTAATAAGCATTCCGTGCTAGTTATCGTTGCTGTTGTTGTTACCTACTTATGTTAGTTACAGAGAATGAAAAATAATTAACCATTATTGAAGTGCGTGAATTATAGGGTATAAGCATGCTCCGCAACAATTTTTGCAAATAAAAAAAATTCGTTTGCTTAAAAAGTATTCTACAGTGTGATTTTTATGTTGCGACTGTTATTGGTGCGTTTTTAAGGTGGGGTTTTTTGATAAATTGATGTTTGTGTTGTGTGTTAATTTATATTTGTATGACGTATTTGCGCATAACAGTAAAGTATAATTTTGATAAACACAGTTTAAATATTATTACTTTTTTTAAATTCATTCAAAAAAAGTTTAATATTTTATTCAAAAAAAAGGAAGCGTAAGACGCTTCCTTCTTTATATTTGTTGCGATTAATCGCGGAAATTATCAAATTGGAATGGCTGACCCAGTTCTTGAGAACGAACAAGTGCCATTGTTGCTTGTAGATCATCACGCTTTTTAGCGGTAACGCGGAGTTTTTCACCTTGAATAGACACTTGAACTTTTAGTTTTGCGTCTTTAATTTCTTTAACCAGCTTCTTAGCATTGGTTGTTTCGACGCCTTGCTTAAATTCAATATTTTGTGATGCTGTTTTACCAGAAAACGTCACGGTTTTACGCTCAAGAGCATTGGCATCAACGCCACGCTTAGCCAGATTACCACGTAAAATAGCAACGATTTGATCAACTTGGAATTCTGATTCTGATGTGATCTTGACGATTTCTTTATTTAATTCTACGTTGGCTTCAACACCACGAAAATCAAAACGAGTACTAATTTCTCGGATTGAATTATCTACCGCATTTTTAATTTCTACGGTATCTACTTCAGAAATAATATCAAAAGATGGCATGTTATTGGCCTCTAACCTAAATGTGGGAATCTATCCCGTTATGAATTAATGAGTACATTATACTGTTAATTTAATACGAAGAAAGGAGCGACAATATATTGATGCTCCTTTTATTGTATTAAAATAGTAAAGCAAACTTATGCATTGGCATCTTTAATTGCGCTGGCTAGCATATCAAGCATCACTAATGTATCTTTCCAATCAATACAGGGATCTGTTATCGATTGACCATAAACAAGCTCGTTTTCTTTACCGCAGATAACCGCTTGATTACCTTCTTTAATAAAGCTTTCAGCCATAATGCCTGCAATTGACTGGCTACCATTACGAATTTGCTCACAAATATCAGCCGTAACATCAAGCTGGCGTTTGTGTTGTTTTTGGCAATTACCATGGCTAAAGTCGACAATTAACTTCGGTGCTAACTCAAATTCAGCCAATGTTTCGCAAGCCGTTGCAATATCTTGGTGGTGATAATTTGGCATTTTGCCACCACGAAGAATGATATGGCCATATGGATTGCCGGCAGTACGATAAATAGTCATTTGACCGTTCTTATCGGGTGAGCAAAACAAATGAGATGCGCGCGTGGCACGAATAGCATCAATCGCAATTTTAATATTGCCATCGGTACCGTTTTTAAAACCAACAGGGCAAGATAATGCAGAAGCCATTTCACGATGGATTTGAGATTCAGTGGTGCGGGCACCAATGGCTCCCCATGTGATGAGGTCAGCAATATATTGACCGGTGATCATATCTAAAAACTCAGTCGCAGTGGGTAGCCCTAGCGCATTAATATCAATTAATAATTTACGCGCTTTATGCAAACCAGTAGCCAAATCGAGACTACCATCTAAATGTGGATCTGAGATTAAACCTTTCCAACCAACAACAGTACGCGGCTTTTCAAAATAAGTACGCATAACGATAAATAATTGGTCTTTATATGTTTCTTGTACAGCAACAAGGCGTTTCGCATAGTCCATAGCAGCGTCGGTGTCATGAATTGAACATGGACCTACAATCACCAAAAGACGAGAATCTTTACCTGATAAGATTGCTTCTACTTGCTTACGTGCACTATCAACATGCACTGCAATAGCATCTGTCATTGGTGAGGCTGTTTCTACTTCTGCTGGGGTCGGCATTCGACCTAGACTTATTGTGCGAAGTTCATCTGTTTTCATTGGCATAATAGTTTGCCTACCTTGGTATTCCTGTAATAACCCCGTTAAGATAGCCCAAATCAGCACTGGAATAAACCAAACTTGTGATAACAAATAGGTTTTTAATGAGTAATTGTGGATATTGTTAGCTGAAAGGGTGATTTTACATGCAATTATGCATCAGCATAAACTTGGTAGCATATGTTCATGAAGTTGAATAATTGTTATCAAATAACGTTTTATTCTTGCTTGAAAATTAAACACACAGTAAGGTCAATAACGGTCTATTTTATTGGTGCAAAGGGATAGACATTAGGCTATTTAACATGGAGGTCGAGGTGGAATATGACAACACAAACCGAATTAATGCTGGCAACAACCGCGGTGTTACACAATGCACAACAATTAGCGACGCTAGACCATGAAGGGATTGGGTTAGTTTCTTTAGATGATCTTATTGCCACAGAAGTTGGTATTCATCCGTTAGTTTTTACCCAACAAAATCTTTTATCTGATGTGACTCAACAAGCGTTACAACAAAAAATAGCGGATCAGTATGGACAACAGAGTGTCGCATTAGCTGAATATTATGTTGCTCTGCTGACTGAATTATTAATATCAGCAGCCAGACAACAAGGCTCTGCACCATTAAAAGTACAATTAGCAGGGGCTAATGCTGAATGTCGCTATCAATTACTCGGTGCTGAATTAGAAAGTGCCGAAGTTAATCCTTTATTAGGGTTACGCGGTGCAAGTTTTTATGCTGATGTTCATTATAAAGTGAGCTTTGCATTACAATGTGAAGCAATTAAGCGGGCTCGTGCAGCTGTTGGTGGTGATACTATTGAACTGGTAGTACCGTTTGTGCGTACCTTTAGTGAAGCGGCAACCATGATTGATTTACTGGCTGAACAAGGTTTATGTCGTGGTGCAAATGGCTTAAGAGTGCATATGCTTTGTTCAGTACCTGCAAATGCATTGCTAGCGGATACTTTTATTCATTACTTTGATGGTTTTGTCGCAGATGTTACGCAATTAGCACAATTGGCATTAGGACAAGATTTTGCCAATACCAAGCTTCATTATCGGGTTGATACTCAAAATGATGCGGTGATACAGCTATTAAAAATGTTGTTAGCAGTTGCGGGCAGTGCATCCAAAGAATGTGATATTTATTATGATGCAATTTCACAAGCTCCGCGTTTACAACGGTGGCTGATGGATCATGAAGTTAACACTGTTATTTGTTAATTAAGGCTATTTGTAATCATCAGTTAGTTGCTAATCATAATGATGAGAGAGTAGTTGTTATTTAGTCATAAAAAACCAGCGACTATTGATTTTAATAGCGCTGGTTTTTTTATTATGGATCGTTTACTTCTGATTAATAATACGTAATTGAATAATCAACGCTTCTAGGCGACCAATAAATTGACGTGTTAGCCAAAAATAACCGTAAATACCCAATGCATTAGCCGCATCCGTTGGGGAAATCTCTTCAGCCATCGTCGATAACAAATCAATATCAGGTAATGGTTCAATATTTGATAAATCCGCATGCGGCGTTGATGCTTGTTCTAATTGGCTTAGAATCGTAATAATATGCTGCTGATAGACTTTTAAATCATTCTGAGCTAGTAATTGACGACGGCTAATATCTGAACTCCAATGGGTTTCAATTAATTGTTCAGTTACACTAATTAATGAACGTTGCACGGTAATGATTGTTCGATAATGGCCGGCGAGTTTGTGCCTTTCTTTTTGTACATTAGGTAATAGAATGATCATCTTCATGTGGCGTTCTAATACTTCACGTTTCATGGCATTAAGTTGTTTAATACTTAGCATGTGGGCTGAAGCGTGTGCTTGGTAAAGCTGACGTAATGCACGTAAGTTTTGATTAAACAGGGTATTCCAACTTGTTATCGCGCGAATAGGTAATAGCAACGAAAAGGCAATGGCAATTAAACTACCAATTAAGATATTGGCAACGCGCCATAATGCTACACTTACTTCTAGCGCGGTGTCTCCTTGATAAGAAACAATAATGAGTGTCATCACGGCTAAAAAGAAGAAATAGATATTTTTACCGTAAGATTTTAGTGATAGCAAAAATACCCATGCCAACATCCACACCGGAATCAGGTAGTCCAGCTTATCGGGGAATAAAACTGTCAATAACCCCAACACTGCGCCTAATAATGTGCCACCAATACGCTGAAAACCTTTATAAACAATGGCTCCTGCATAAGGCTGCATCATAACCACAACCACGGTGACAGGACCCCACATTGAATGTGGAACGTGGACAACAGCATAAAAGGCAAGCGTAAAAGCAATCGCCAATGTTACCCGTAAAGCATGAGAAAATTGTGCATGCGATATTAATAATGCTTTAAGACGTAAATACATGGTGGAGCCTATAGCAACCTAATAGAAAGAGAGAATAATGTGTAATCGAGTATTTTTTCATTATTGCTATTATTCCGCAATAGAATAATAGCAATATCATTAACGATGAATGACTTGGCGCGGAATAACCTCAATATTTGGCTCATAACTTCCGTTTATCGCTTTTAGTGCCAATGTAAGCGCATGTTCGGCAATTAGTTCAAACTGCTGCGGTAATGACTGTATTTTGTTGGGTAAAAAATCCAACAAACGGTTATCACCAAATGTAGCGAGATAAGTACGACTCATCAGTGGTGGATTTTTAAGTAAACAATCCAGTACCCCTTCAAACAAGGTATAGGATGTTGCTAATATCGCATCAGGAAAACAGTCATCATCAATCCATTGCTGAACCATTGATTGTCCATTTTGCTGACTAAAATGTTCCCCATAACTCATAATAGTCGTCACTGGGTGTGAATGGCGGTTAATCGCAGCAATAAAACCCTGCTGACGCTCTTTTGATACCCCTAAATCTGCAACGGCACCAATAAGGCCAATACTGTTAATTGGCTTACTCAACAATGATTGCGTCAGTTGATAAGCACCTTCTAAATCTTCACTGATCACGGAGATAAAAAACTCATCGTCTAATGCACGGTCAATGGCAATAACAGGCACGCCATTAGCTTGAATCTTTCGATAAAATGCGTTGTCAGAAGTAAGGGCACTGGCAACAATCAACGCATCAGTTCGGCGGCTTAACAGCATGTCGGCAACTTTCATTTCGGTTGCAGGATCATCATCAGAGCAAGAGATAATCATTTGATAACCCGCTTTGCGCGCATCACGCTCTAATAACTTAGCAATTTTGGCATAACTGCTGTTTTCTAAATCAGGAATGATCAATCCAAGTGAATGGCTGTTTCCAACTCGAAGCGAGGTCGCAGCATGATCGGGGCGATAGTTATGTTCTTCAACAACAGCCATTACTTTGAGCTGAGTTTTTTCACTAATACGATATTGTTTTGCTTTACCGTTAATAACATAACTTGCCGTTGTTCGAGACACGCCTGCTAGTTTTGCGATTTCATCCAATGTCATTATCGTTATCCGTTGTGAATTCATGTTAGGGAAAGCATCAGAGATTTAATCGGGCTGATTGTTATTTACTAAATATAAGTTTGTGCGCTTGATCATATATTCACTTAATGCATACTTATCAGCGTTTGCAATTCTAGCTGAAACGATTCAGTATGCAAGCTGAAAGGTTTCAGCAGGGTGTTGTTAAACGATAAACACCCGTTGTGAACATTTTTTATTTCCCGTTTTGCTGAAACGATTCAGCTATTGATAAGCACATACTGCGATGAAGTGAATAGGGTTTATCAATAGCTTAATGAACAGCATTATAAATAGCGACGATCTCACAGAGCATTGAATCGGAGAGTTACATGTTATCACTGTCTAAAAATGATATTACGATGCAACAAACGGCATCGAACAAACAAGACGCCATTAAAGCGTTGGCGGCTGATCTTGAAGCAACGGGATTAGTACAGACAGGGTATGTCAATGGCATGCTTGCCCGTGAGCAACAGAATTCAACCTATTTAGGTAACGGTATTGCGATTCCACATGGTACGACTGAAACCCGTGATTTAGTTAACCATACCGGAGTGAAAATTCATCACTTTCCACAAGGTGTGCCATGGGGCAATGATAATACGGCTTATATTGCAATAGGGATTGCGGCTAAATCGGATGAGCATTTAGGCATTCTAAAACAGTTAACCAAAGTGTTATCTGCTGATGGTATTGAAGAAAAATTACGCCATTGTGAGTCTGAGCAAGCGATCATTACCTTATTAAGTGGTGATGAGCAGCAAGAGGCTGAATGTAATGCTGAGCTTATTTTAAAGCAATTTCCAGCACAAGATTTATTACAGTTAACCGCTGTTGCTGCGGGCTTAATTAAATACCAAGGATTTGCAGAAACAGCCACCGTCACTGATGCGATTAATCAAGGTCCGACTTATTTAGGTCAAGGGCTATGGCTGGTTAAAAGTAATAAACAAGTGCAACGTACCGCGATTGCAGTGGTAACACCTCAAGAGCCTTTTGAAGAATTAGGTCACCCTGTGGCGGGTATGATCATGATCGCGGCCAATAATACTGCCCATAAAGCGAACCTTGAATACCTCACATCTTTGATTTATCAAGGCAAGATTGCGCAATGGTTAGCATCTTCAGCACAAGAAATGGTAACCGCACTGACGCAAGTGGCCTTAGAAGGTAATCAAGCAATCTTTAAGATTCGTAATCCCCATGGTTTACATGCTCGCCCTGGTGCAATGTTAGTTAATACCACCAAGAAATTCGATGCAGATATTCAAGTGGTTAATATCACCAGCGACAGTAAGCCCGTTAATGCGAAAAGTTTAATGAAAGTGATTGGCCTTGGTGTGAAATGCGGTAATGAACTGCAATTTACCGCACATGGTAGTGATGCAGACGCGGCATTAACGGCAATCGGTCAAGCTATTGCTGATGGCTTAGGCGAAAAACTATAAGGATCGCAGCAATGACAATTTCAACCTTACATACAGAGACACAAACCATGCCCCACGCTGTTAAACCCAAAGTTGTTGCGGTAACACTCAATCCAGCATTAGATCTTACTGGCAGTTTAGCGGCCATTTCGCTAGGTAGCGTCAATGTGGTTGATAGCGGAAGTCTTCATCCTGCGGGCAAAGGCGTGAACGTTGCTAAAGTCTTAGCAGAGCTTGGTGCTGATGTGACAGTAACGGGTTTATTAGGTGCTGATAACCAAGAACCTTTTTGCCAATTGTTTGAGCAAATCGGCGCAACCGATAAGTTTATCCGCGTGGCGGGTGCAAGCCGAATTAACGTTAAATTAGTCGAAAAAAATGGTCAGGTAAGTGATATTAATTTCCCTGGCGTTGCGGTTACTGCGGCCAATATTTTAGCCTTTGAAAAGACATTATTTGAATTAGCAGTCACCCATGATGTGTTTGTGATTGCCGGTAGCTTGCCACAAGGCATTACCCCTGATATGTGTGCTAATTGGTTAGAAAAATTACATCAATTAGGCAAAAAAGTGTTGTTTGATAGCAGTAAATCAGCCCTTGCCGCAGGTTTAGATGCCCATCCATGGTTGGTTAAACCCAATGATGAAGAACTGGCTGAATGGGCAGGGAAAGCATTAGAGACTCAGCAGCAATGCATGGAAGTTGCTGAACAAATCGCAGCGAAAGGCATTGCTAATGTGGTGGTATCACTCGGTGCAAAAGGGGTGATGTGGCTTAACCATGAAGGCTGGTTACATGCCCAACCGCCAAAAATGGACGTCGTGAGCACCGTTGGCGCAGGCGATACTTTAGTCGCTGGTTTATGTTGGGGTGAACTTAATCAACATTCAAAAGCGCAGTCATTACAATTTGCGACGGCATTATCAGCAGTAGCGGTGACACAAGTGGGTGTCGGTGTTGATAATATCAATAAAGTTAATGATATTGCTAAACATGTCATTGTAACTCAATAGCTTAAGTACATAGAGCTTAATCACATCATTGCTTAACGACAGAAGAACATGTGAAGCAACATTGACCAAGGTGTAAATATGAAAATAGCATTAGTAACAGCTTGTCCTAGCGGCATCGCAACCACCATTATCGCAGCGGGTTTATTAGAAAAAGCCGCCGCAGAACTACAATGGCAAGCAAGCATTGAATGCCAAACTGCATTTAATCCAACCAAAGAATTGACTCAACAACAGATTGATGACGCTGAAGTGATCATCATTGCGACGGGCACAGCGATTGATAATTCACGCTTTGTGGGTAAAAAAGTTTATCAAGCGGATATCACAGCTTGTTTTGAAAATACCAAAGCATGGCTAACAGACGCTGTCACACAAGCACAATTATTAACAGCAGCCAGCACTCAACCTGTCGCTGATGAAATCGATAATACGGTTAAGAAAATTGTCGCGATCACTGCTTGCCCAACGGGTGTTGCTCATACCTTTATGGCAGCAGAAGCATTGACAGAAGAAGGTCAGCGTCAGGGTTATGATATTAAAGTTGAAACCCGTGGCTCAGTGGGTGCTAAAAACCAACTTACAGATGCTGAAATTGCAGCCGCAGATTTAGTCATTATCGCTGCCGATATTGAAGTAGACTTAGCCCGATTTAATGGCAAAAAGCTTTACAAAACCAGCACAGGGTTAGCGCTCAAGAAAACCAAACCAGAAATTGAAAAAGCCTTTGCAACCGCCACGGTATATCAACATTCTGGAAATACTAACGCTCAAAACACAGATACAAAAACTGAAAAAGCAGGGCCGTATAAACACCTAATGACAGGTGTGTCTTACATGTTGCCATTAGTGGTGGCTGGTGGTTTATCCATTGCCTTATCGTTTGTATTTGGTATCGAAGCCTTTAAACAAGAAGGCACGTTAGCCGCAGCCTTAATGACCATCGGTGGTGGTTCAGCATTTGCGTTAATGGTGCCAGTATTGGCGGGTTTCATCGCATTCTCAATTGCCGATCGCCCAGGTTTAGCACCGGGTTTAATTGGCGGTATGTTAGCTAGTACCACGGGCGCTGGGTTCTTAGGCGGTATCGTTGCAGGTTTCCTTGCCGGTTACAGTGCTAAATTCTTGGTTGAAAAAATTAAACTGCCACAATCAATGGAAGCGTTAAAACCGATTTTGATTGTGCCATTATTAGCCAGCTTAATTACCGGCTTGGTAATGATTTACATCGTTGGTGGTCCAGTATCAGCTGCAATGGCAGGTTTAACCACATTTTTAAACAACATGGGTTCAGCGAACGCGGTATTACTGGGTATTATTCTTGGTTGTATGATGTGTTTCGACCTAGGTGGCCCTGTAAACAAAGCCGCTTATACCTTTGGTGTTGGCTTGTTAGCTTCACAAACCTATGCCCCAATGGCAGCAGTAATGGCTGCGGGTATGGTGCCAGCAATGGGTATGGGTTTAGCAACATTCCTTGCAAAACGTAAGTTTTCAGCTAGCGAAAATGAAGCAGGTAAAGCCTCGTTTGTACTAGGTATGTGCTTTATTACTGAAGGCGCAATCCCATTTGCAGCCCGCGATCCAATGCGTGTTATTCCAAGCTGTATGATTGGTGGCGCATTAACAGGTGCATTATCAATGTTGTTTGGCGCAAAACTAATGGCTCCACATGGTGGCTTGTTTGTTCTGCTAATTCCAAACGCAATTTCACCAGCATTGCTTTACTTAGTCGCCATTGCTGCGGGTACGGTAGTAACAGGCGTGATATACGCATTCTTAAAGCGCCCAGAAGAAGGCTCAGTTGCGGCTGAAGCGGCACAAGCTAACGCGTAATTAACGCGAATACATTATTTATTCAAAGCCGACTTAATTGTCGGCTTTTTTGTGTGGGATAAAGGGGATAGGTTATAAGGGGCGAGGGATCAGGAAGAGCGCATGTCGTTATATTAAAGCCACAACACCCGTCATTCCCTACAGTGAGGTTACGAACGAGATAGGGAATCTAATTACAGCACGTTGTAGTATTATTATTTTTGATATATTTAAATGCTCACTGAAATTCTGATAGTGAATACAAAACTCACCCTGTCATTCTCTACAGTGAGGTTGCTAACGCGATAGGGAGTCTATTTACAGCGCGTTGAATCGCTATTAATTATTATTTTTTAAATGTGGTAGTTGGTTATTTAAATAAGGCATAAATTGTTAAACATCATCATTGTCTAATTTATCAGAATGTTTTTATTATGGAATGAAATATGGTTTTTTTGATACATGTATTCTTTTATGTAAGTTAGAAAGAGAGAAGCCATTGCGCACCTTTTATACTGTTAATACATGCAGCGGTTAGTATTAGTAAAAAAAGTGGAAACTAAAAGGCAGGTGCCCGATTTTGTGACTTCTATCGGGCAACCAATGTAATAATGTTTTTGATTTATAATGTTTTTTGTATAATGACGAATTAAATACGGGCGCAGGTTCAAAGAACAAATTCGGGCAAGTTGTTAATCGTATTAATTATAATAATAATGGAGTAAAAAATGCCAAATGTTAATTTGGATGCGTTGATTTCTCGTGAAGACTTTGAAGTTATTGAAAGTAGTTCACGTGCATCATCCTTTAATCAAAACGTCAGTGTTAAAGATTTAGAACGAGGTGAGTTTTTTTATGCGGGTTTAAGAAAACCTGACTTTCAACGAGAAACATCGGATTGGACTGATGAACAGCTGTGCGAGTTCATTCAGAGTTTTATCGATGGAGATCTTATCCCGGCGGTAATTCTATGGAATTCTGGGCCATATAATTTTGTAATCGATGGAGCGCATCGATTTGGGGCGTTGATCGCTTGGATTAATGATGATTATGGTGATGGTGTTATTTCACAAAAGTTTTTTAACAATGAAATTGATGACGAACAAAAAGATATTGCCGCTAAAACACGAGAAAAGATAAAGAATACGGTAAAATCTTATAGTGAATATAAAAATGCTATTTTAGATAGTTCAAATTGCGATAGAGATATGCTTGAAAAAGCTCTTAGCTTGGGCAGAACATCAATTCAGTTACAATGGGT
Source organism: Photobacterium piscicola (assembly GCF_046058925.1). Taxonomy (NCBI): domain Bacteria; kingdom Pseudomonadati; phylum Pseudomonadota; class Gammaproteobacteria; order Vibrionales; family Vibrionaceae; genus Photobacterium; species Photobacterium piscicola. The sequence goes on along the minus strand of NZ_CP175534.1, from coordinate 2,077,768 downwards.
TACTGGTGGTGCAGACAAAGCTGAGCATTCATTCTTTAAAATTAATCAGAAAGCATCAAAGATTAATGATACAGAAATTGAATTATTAAAATCTCGACGAAAAGCATTTGCTATTGCATCAAGGGCTATAATTAGAGCTGGTACAGGTCATCAATATTGGTCGAAATTTGATGAAGGTGTGATGCAAGATATTGAAAAAATAGCAAAAGAAATTCATGGATTGATATTTTTGCCAAAGGCTTCAGGTGTTATTAGGACTCTAGATTTGCCTTTGGTGAAAAAACATAATTCGCCACAAACAAATAGTTTTATATTTGACCTTGTTAAAAAATGTAATGGTATTCCAACTAATACATCCAAATTAAAGGATGACTTGGATGGTAAATTAACCGTTCAATATTTAAAAAATGTATTCAAATTTTTGCGCAGGGTTAACTCATCGCATCCGTCATCTTTAGGGTTGCATCCTTTAGTTTATTTTTATAACAAGCGTGGTAATCATATTTACTCTGCAATCTTGGCTTGGGTAGATGTAATTAAAGACATTGAAAAATCGCCAAAATCTTTAGCTGCTTTTTCGTTTATTCGACCAGATTTTGAGAAGTTCCTTATAAAATATAAGCATTTCATTTCAGGTGTTAATGCTAAATATGGTAGTGGTACCAAAAGTTACAAGCATGTTTTTAAAATTAATACGTTAATTATTAGCCAATTGCAGAAACAAGAAGCTGAAGCATATATTGTTGAATTAATTCTGAGTGAATATGGCTTTTTGACCGAATCAGATGAAGTGAATATTACTTCTGCGAAATTTTCAGCAGATGTTAAATCACAGATATATATACAAGAATCATTACCTAAAAGCTCTACTTGTTCTTATTGTCGAGGTTTTATTCACCAGAATTCAATTTCTTTTGATCATGTTGTTCGCAAACAAGATGGGGGTAAAGGAAGCGTTACAAATGGAGCTTTAATGCATCCATACTGTAATACATCTGCAAAAAATTAATACGTTTAACAGATAAGGATATGTGTCGCGCAGCCGACACCTATCCGAAGTGTTGGACAAGCCCGAGCGGCTTTATATAAGTAAATATTGCGAATGTAATGAAGTGTGATGCTAAAAAGAAGTCGAGCGTTATTCTTGGTGTGAACCAATCAATTTAATTCATTGATTTATAATTAGATCCTCTTTAATTATTACGCGTTAATGCCATTGTCCTTATTATTTTACGTTTTTATCTGGGTCGAAAAATCCCCGCTAATTGCATGACATGCTGACAGCATGGACAAAAGGGTTGTGCCGTTAAACGGACAACTTTTTGTGGTGAGGGCAACGTCAGTTGCCCTACTAACATAAAGGCATATTGGATCAGTTGAAGCTGTTTTTTCTCATGTCCTCGTAATAAACCATAATCACGAACTCGCCTTAATCCTTTCGGTAATACATGTTGCAATATCAGCCATAGAAACTGTAATACAGGCAAAGTGCGCGTTTTCATTGTCTTTGTTTGGTTATCTTTATATCGAAATGTCACCTGATGATTATCGAGAGAAAGAATGTCTTTATCTGCGATGATCCCACGATAAAGATACGTTGATAAATACAATAAAGCGGGTTTGCCATGACCAACATGGCGGCAATCTACTACCCATTTATTTGCTAATTTGTCAGGTAAAGAGAGCTTGAGTTTGGTGGTGATATATTCCAGTAATCTAGCTCGCCATACTTTCGCTAACGCAAAAGCATTAAATAGGTACTTATTTTTACACTGTTTCCATTGTCGTTTCTTGTCATCAAAGCCACCGCCAGTGATCACCATATGAATGTGAGGATGTAAGTCTCGACGTCGATTATGAGTATGCAAAACAGAAGTAAAACCTATTTTATTGCCAAGATGTTTATCATTATTAGCAAAGCTTTTTACAACACTGGCAGTGACGGTAAACATGGCTTGGTACAACAATTTAGGGTGTCGTTTTGAAGAGATAGGACACCCATAACTTTCATAATCTATTACGATCAATTCTGACAGTGCTCCATAAATGGTTTTTAATCGGTTGAGCAAAGTATCGCTTGAGATCATCAGTGGTTAACGTATCAGGCGATTTATTCAATGGTGACTAATGCGACGAAGTGCACGACTATAAGCATCAATAGTAGCTGGACGTTTACCTTGTAAAGTTAGGTGGGTAACATGTTGTTCATAAAGATAATCTGAACGTTGTTGTTGTTCATTATTCATCATTAATACTCCATTATAAGGAGTATTAAAGGTAGCTTAATCGCTATCTGCTTTACTTTGCCAGCGGCTTCGTTCAACAAATTCATCAACACGATTTACTACATCCGGCGTTCTAGGTTTCTTTGAGTTTACCGTGTTAAGTGGTAAATTTGAGCTTAATTTACATGGTAGCAAACGTGTTATGCTGGCGTTAATCGTACAAGGAGGTACAATGTATAAATTACGAAAACTGGAAGGTGAGCAAGATTGGCTAGATGCGGATGGAGTTAAGATTTATACCATTTCAGCAAATGAAGAACCAATCAATATGGACGTTTTTCATCAACGACTAACCGAAGTTAAATCTGAAATAACTCTCGAATGGGATCAAACTGCTGCGTTCGTTATTTTTCATAATGGCGCAAGTTGTAGGTATTTGGTTTTAGCTTGGTGGGGTAATGATAATGAATTATTTACGTCAGTATCCGTTCAAGTTAATGGGGTTTGGGTTGTAGATCCAACTAAATATTCGTTTTGCCTTTATGACATTGAAGTTATGTGGAAGGAACGTAATATCTACATAGAAACAATAGATTGTGAAAGTCCGTCATTGGTTAAGTATCGTACTAGCCGTTAGATGTACGTTTAACAGATAAGGATATGTGTCGCGCAGCCGACATCTATCCGAAGTGTTGGACAAGCCCGAGCAACCTTATATAAGTAAATATTGGTAATGTCATGAAAGGTGATACTGAAAAGAAGTCGAGCGTTATCCTTGGCGTGAATCAATCAATTTAATTCATTGATTTATAATTAGATCCTCTTTAGTTATTATGCGGTAATGCCATTATCCTTATTATTTTACGTTTTTATTTGGGTCGAAAAATCCCCGCCAATTGCATGACATGCTGAAAACATAGGACAGCCATAACTTTCGTAATCCATTACGATCAATTCTGACGATGTCCCATGAATAGGTTTTAATCCGTTGAGCAAAGTATTAAAACATAGGACACCCACAACTTTCGCAAACCATTACGATCAATTCTGACGGTGCTCCATGAATGGGTTTTAATCAGTTGAGCAAAGTATCGCTTGAGATCATCAGTGGTTAACGTATCAGGCGATTTATCTAAATGGTGAGTAATGCGACGAAGTGCACGACTATAAGCATCAATAGTAGTTGGACGTTTACTTTGTAAGATTTTGTGGGTAACTTGTTGTTTATAAATATAATCTGAACGTTGTTGTTCGTATTCATTTTTAATACTCTATTAAAAGGAGTATTAAAGGTAGCTTAATCGTTGTCTGCTTTACTCTGCCGCGCAGCGGCTTCGTTCAACAAATGTATCAACACGATGCTTATAACATTCGGCATTTTTGGTTTGAAGTATAATTGGTTTTGAAAGTTGGTCGTCAGCACGTGTTATATGGTGGCGTTAACTGTTTCTCGGTTTAAATTAATTCACCGATACTAGCTCTAATGTCTGCAATTGTAATAAACAGTTTGTTATCAGCGTCTTTAAATGCGGTAAAACCGTATTTTTCATAGAAATACTCAGCGCCATCTTTTGCATCAACAATGACGACAGGGAAGGCGACCGTTTCACTTGCCATTAATAGTTTTCTAAGCGCATCAATCAAAAGCCATTCACCGAAACCTTGACCTTTGTATCTATGGTCAACGGCTAAGCGGGCAATCAAACCACCAGAAGTTACAGTGTGATGTTTCTTCTGTAATTTAGGAGGTAAATCTTGAATATCAATAGGTGTCATTGTTAATGTGTAATAACCAATAATGTGCTCAGGACATTGCTTATCTTCAAGAACAAAGGTACGAGTATTGTCTTTCTTAGCTTGTTGGCTTGCCATAACTTTCAAGTAATTATTGAGTGCGGTAATACCACAATCAAAACGATTTCGGTCATGTTTAGTTTTTTCTAATTGGACTGTATTCATTATTGAGTTTTATCAATATAACGTGCAGCTGCTTTTTGTAATTTGCTATTTGGTTTAGCTGGTTGGTCTAACGCAGTCATTAAAGTCATAGCATCTTGCTGGCTTAGTTGTAGGGTTCGTTCACGCTCCATAATAGTTTTTGCTTTTTCTACAGCAGCACTAAGCACAAATGAGTTAATGCTAGACATACCGGCAATAGCAGCAGCTTGAGATAGTAGTTCTTGTGTATCAATATCTACACGTGCTGTAATACGAGGTAATGTAGTAGCCATAATAATCTCCATTCAGTGTCAAAGTGGCACAGGTGAATTGTAGTTTAATTATTATACGCTGACAAATTTTGTGCCATTTTGGCACGCTGTAAGAGATGGTAAGGGATAGGACATTCATAACTTTCGTAATCCATTACGATCAATTCTAACGGTGCTCGATGAATGGATTTTAATCAGTTGAGCAAAGTATCGCTTGAGATCATCAGTGGTTAATGTATCGGGGGATTTATTCAATGGTGAGTAATACGACGAAGTGCATGACTATAGCCATCAATAGTAAAAGAAACATAGGACACCCATAACTTTTTATTTCAAAAATAGATAATATTAACGCGATTATCTGACCTGATAATCATCATTCTCTACAGTGAATGTCTGTGAGGGCGATAAGATGTCTATTTAGCGTGAGTATAAATATGGTTTTTTCTACTATTACCCTAACAATCATTAAGATGCATTAGTAATATAGGATTGATGACTTCATGAGATGGCGAAGTGAATAATTAGAATCACCAAGTGAAGTTATAAATACAAGGTTATGTTTATATTGTATTTTTTAAAATAAGAAAGTAATATTTAGCTCGTAATCGTTCAAGGTAATAAATATAGGTTTCTTTCATAAAGAGTATAAAATGAGCAGTTATAAACAACTATTTACAGTGGCTACGTGTGGTTTAGTAGTATCTTTAAATGCATTTTCAGGTGAAATGCTGGATGTTAACAATATTAAATTTGAAGATAATAATTTTAAGAACTGTGTTTTAGCACAAAAAATTATGAATCCGAAAAATATAACTAAACTAGTGTGTCGTCAGGTAAATATAGATCATGCAAATGAAGTTAGTTATTTTCCTGTTCTTAAGGAGTTATGGTTATCAGGATCACAATTGACGAACATAGATTTGAGTAAAAATACTGAGCTAACATCGGTATCTATAACTAAATCAAATCTAGCTAACTTAAATTTGAATAATAATCCCAAACTTACTGAGTTGAATGTTTCTTTTAACCATATTTCTAAGTTAGATCTTACAAAAAACCCACAATTAACAGATCTGAGCATCGTTTCTAATAAAATTGAAGATATTAATCTATCAGAAAATACTAAATTAATGTATTTGTGGGCAAAAGAGAATAATTTAAAAAAGATAGACTTTAGCCACAATCTTGAATTAATTCAAGCCGGGTTAACTGATAACCAGTTGTCTCAAATCAATGTTAGTCATAATGGTCAACTTAATAACTTAAGCTTAATGTATAATCAATTATCTGAATTAGATATAAGTAAGAATATTAAATTAACAAAATTACATATTACAGATAATAAAATTACTAAGTTAGATATTAGCCATAATCCTAGATTAAGAGCATTATGGGCAACTGGGAATCCGTTAGTTGAGTTGAATATCAGCTCTAATCCTTCTTTAAATGATTATGAAGTTGATGAGACTGTTTCTGTTAAAAAATAATTATTAAAACTTAATCGATAATATATGTGTCGAATTATCGGCACTTATTTTATAGAAAAGATGTATCCATATTATTTTTCAACTATTAACATATATTTTTAATTTATTACCGTTATTATTAATGAAGAGAATTTCATGGAAGAAAAATCTCAAATCTACTTAAATAAATACCTCAATTCACTGTCTGAAATTGAGTGTAAAAAATACCAATCATTCAGTTCAGACTATTTTTGTGCTGATGAACATAATGCTAATTTGTGCGCAGAATTAATTCGAAGAGGACAAAAGACAGCAACATGTAGCCTTAATTATTGGTATGTGTCAGAAAAAAAGTTAATGCCAGTTAATGGCCATTTACAAGTGGTTGTTGATTGGAACGGTGAGCCTATTTGTATTATTGAAATTGATTCAGTAGAAACGTGTAAATATAACGAAGTATCAGCAGAATTTGCTTATGCAGAAGGTGAAGGTGATCGGTCATTACAATGGTGGCGTGAAACGCATTGGCACTACTTTGCGACTGAATGCTTAGCGTTCAATATTGCGCCAAGCGAAGATATGGTACTGGTATTGGAACGATTTCATGTTGTTTATCGTTAGGAATAAAAAATAGCAATAAAGTAAAGGGCGTTAAAATCACTGTTTGGTTTAGTATTGTTTGTGCTTTATTAGCTATAATATTGTTGATTTTACATATGAATATAGAGATCGTATACGGCAAAGAATTACCTGATGCTTGATATTAAAATCCGGCTGCCCATCTATCAAATTCATCTATATTATCAATCTCTTTTTGTGTTTTTGGTGCAGGATAATAGGGTAGTGCAAGTAACTTTTCTGAAGGTAGTAGTTCCCATTCTGGAGTGATTTTAAAACGCTTCAATTTGCCTTCATTTTTTAGGTAAATATAATAGCCATCAGCATGGGTATTGGCATAACTTGCAATAGTCGCAATATCACCAGAGGGTAATTTTACTTTTCGTCCTAAAGGGTATAGCTGATGTAAGGCAAAGCTCACTTGTGGATCATGAATATTGCCATCTCTAAAGTTTTTTAATCCGATAGCCGTTGATGTTGTACGTTCTTTCCATCCCGCTAAAGATAAGCCGTACATTGAATCTTTAAAAGGTTTTCCTTTCGTTTTTCCTTCATTAGATATAAATTGAACAATCACGGAATCACCAGATTCTTCAATGATTTCTAAAAAATTTTCACCTGTTATATCCGCTAAAAGTTTCATTCATCACCATGCGATGGTTATTGGTTATCATTCTATGTAGTGCAGTATTCTAAAGAAAAGAAATAATTATCACAAATAATAGTTAAATTTATCAATTTATTTTTATTATTACTTAAATATTAATTAATGTTTTAATCTCTATTTATTTAGCCATCTGATGATTTGTCGAAATAATGATTAATATTAAAAATGTATATCATTATATCAAGAGTTTCTGGATATTTATGTTGTAGTCTTTGATAGGGTAATACGAATTGTTGATGACACTCGGTACTGTTAGTTTTCCGAGTATCTTTATGTTTTATATGATTAATTTAACTGCAATGTGAAGTATTTAGAGACAGAGATAGATTCGATAAAAGAGTTAATATCTAAAGGGTAAGAGATATGAGAACTGATTATCGCAGCATTATATAAACAATAAACTAAATCCACCTTAATTATATTGTTTTCTAATTCATCGCCATTAATTAATTCTTCAACTTCAGTGTTAGATATTGCATTAATAGCCTTTTGTAATGACACACTTAATAATCGAGATTCTGAATCATAATTAAAGGAATGTACTGCGAATTCATCAATTGATATCTCAGCGCTATTATTATGAGTATCAATAAAAATAGGTTTGAAATTCTTCTTGAAGTTTACTGTTATTTTACCTTGCAAATCAAATGGGTATCTAATCTTTTTCATTGAATTAAACCTATAGTTATTTTCTATATGATAACTACATTTACTTTTTATTGAGATAGCATTTTATATTTTTTATTTTTACTAATGCTAAGTCAACTGACTAAATTAGGTGTTTTAGAATTGAAAACTAGCAAATTTTAGGGCGGCCGTAAGTCTGAATAATAACTATCAATTCATTTAGATTTTATAGAGAAGATACATACATTGTTTTTCTTAAACGTGATTGTATATTTCTAGATGATCAATGAGTTTATGTTTGAAATCAGGTAAAATTCTGTTTTTAAATCGTGGTGAAAATATTATGAATAAGTCTGTTGAACAAAAAATAGGTAACATTGCTTTAGTTGTTGAAAACTATGATGATGCGATTGATTTTTATACTAAGAAACTGCAGTTCGAGCTTATCGAAGACACAGATTTAGGCGGTGGTAAACGTTGGGTTCAAATTTCGCCACCAAACTCTACAGGAACTAATTTACTTCTCGCACAAGCAAGTAATGATGAGCAATTAAAGTCTGTTGGTCATCAAGCGGGTGGCCGTGTATTTCTGTTTCTTCAAACGAATGATTTCTGGCGTGACTATGAGTTTATGCAAGCGCAAGGTGTTGAATTTACAGAAGAGCCTCGTGTAGAAGAATACGGTACGGTTGTTGTGTTTAAAGACTTATATGGCACTAAGTGGGACTTGTTACAATTAAACCAAAAATAATTGGTTCGTTAAAAAGATGTTTGAACAGTATTACTATTTTTAGGAACCTATTTGATGAAACTAATATCTGAAACAGAACAACTAATAATAAGACAATTAACGCTAGATGATGTTGAATTTATTATACAGTTATTAAATGAAGAAGCGTTTATTCGTTATATAGCAGATAAAAATGTTCGAACACATGCGGATGCTGTGAATTATTTAACGAATGGACCATTAGCCAGCTATCGTGATTATGGCTTTGGATTGAATTTAGTGTTACTGAAAGAGACAGCAACGCCGATTGGGATCTGTGGTTTATTAAAAAGAGAAGAATTAGATTATCCTGACTTAGGCTATGCATTTTTGACCGAGTTTTGTAAAAAAGGATACGCAACTGAGGCGGCTTCTTCTGTGCTTAATGTCGGAATGAAAGATCACTCTTTAAACACAGTTTTAGCGGTTACATTACTTGATAATGAAGGCTCTAATCGGTTATTACAAAAAATAGGGTTTGAGCTTAAAGGAACAATGGCGTTGTACGGTTCTCAAAACAATTTATATGAGTATACGTCGGCATAAAGGTAGGACAGCCATAAAAGTTCTATATCATTTTTAAAAGCATGGAGTGCAGTATGAAAACAATCGGAATGTTAGGTGGTATGAGTTGGGAATCGACGGCAAGTTACTATAAAGCGATTAATGAAGGCGTAAAAGCTGAACTTGGCGGGCTTAGTTCAGCAAAAATTTGTTTATACAGTGTGAATTTTGAGGAAATTGAAAAATTACAGCACCAAGGACGGTGGAATGATACTGCTGTTATTCTTACACAGGCAGCAAAAGCGGTAGAGGCGGGAGGTGCGGATTTTTTAATCATCTGTACTAATACAATGCATAAAGTCGCTACAGAAATTGAAGCCGAAATATCGATTCCTATTCTTCATATTGCAGACGTAACGGCGAAAAAATTAGTCAGTGATGGCGTTAAAAAAGTTGGGTTATTAGGTACTCGTTTTACAATGGAACAAGATTTTTATAAAAGTCGGTTAACGAATAAGTTTGAAATTGATGTTATTGTTCCAAGTGCTGAGAGTCGAGCTATTGTTCATAATGTTATTTATGATGAGCTCTGCAAAGGAATCATCAGTGCTGAATCTAGAGTGAAATATTTAAACATTATCAATGAATTATATAAAAGTGGTGCTGAAGCTGTGATTTTAGGTTGCACAGAAATAGCGTTATTGATTCAGCAACAACATACCGACATTCCGTTATATGACACCACTGAGATTCATGCGTTCGAAGCTGTTCAGTTAGCGCTCTAAAATAGCAAGGACAGCCATACAATAGCAAGGACAGCCATACCTTTTAATACCGAACAAAAAACGGGACAGCCAAATCATTGCAGACTTTCGATAAGCTACTACACTTAAGCTTCATGTTGCTTATGGTAGAAGAAATGACAGTCTCAAGACGTAAATTGATCGAACCTCAAATTACTCCGTATTATCATATTATTAATCGCTGTGTTAGGCGGGCTTATTTATGTGGTGATGATCCGTATAGTGGTAAAAATTACCAACATCGACGTGATTGGATCGTTAGTAAAATCAAGCAATTGTCTGAGGTTTTTTGTATTGATGTTTGCGCCTATGCCGTCATGAATAACCACTATCATTTAGTATTAAAGATCGATATACAGCAACAACAGGCGCTATCACCTCAAGAGGTCATTTCCCGTTGGTTACAGCTATTTAATGGCCATCCTATTGCGGTAGATTTTGTTAATAATGGTGATGTTGATGTAGATAAGAAACAAGCGTTATCAACATTGGTTGCAGAATGGCAGTCACGATTAGGTAGTATTAGCTGGTTTATGCGGTGTTTAAATGAAGAAATTGCACGTAAAGCCAACAAAGAAGATGATTGTACTGGTGCTTTTTGGGAGGGGCGTTTTAAATCTCAAGCGTTGTTAGACGAACAAGCATTACTCTCTTGCATGATGTATGTTGATTTAAATCCTATTCGAGCAGGGCTCGCAACATCGTTGCACGGCTCTGATTTTACTTCAATTCAACAGCGAATTACTGAATACAATCATACTAATATGATAAAAAACACACCTTCAAATGTCTTATTATCCAAGCGCTCTAAAATTGAATTATTACCTTTTGTTGGTTCTGAGCATAAAGCTAAACAGGTAGGAATTCAGTTTGATTTTGCTGATTATTTAGAGCTGATTGATTGGACTGGACGTAGTATTCGCGATGATAAAAAAGGCTTTATTCCAGCATCTCAACCTAAATTATTGCAACAAATGGGGGTTAATGGAGATGCGTGGTTAGATAATAGCAATGACTTTATGGAGCACTATACCAATGTAAGTGGTAAATGGTCGCGAATGTGTTCGTTTCAACAGCATTTTGGTGGTCGTTGGTGTAAAGGTAAGGTAGCGAGTCAAAGATTACACCCTAATTAAAAACCTATTTTTGATAAAGAAGCTTATCACCGCAATAATCGTTTATTGTGGTATTTGGCGATCTTGTTAAACAATAAATAAGGTATTTTATTATTGTGAGGTTGGTTTTCGTTACATTAAAAACCGAAGTAAATGGTATTTGGTTGTTATTGTCTCAGTGTGTGGTGGTCTTGATGCTAGAAAGATATGGCTGTCCCATATTAAAACGTTATTGCTTCGATTTGGAAAAGATATGCCTGTCCCATCTTAGAAAATATCGCCATAAAACTGTATAACAGATCTTATGGCGATTTATATCAGTTAAACGGATTTAGGCTTACGCGTTCCGCGTGGAATGCCCGTATCACGATCCGTAATTGGCTTACGGTTTCTCGGCTTCTTTGCCTTTGGTTTATCAGTGCTTGGTGCATTGCTTCGCGGTTTACTATTGCGACGTGGCTTGTCACCGTTGTTATTATCATTTTCAGGCTTTTGGTATTTAGGCTTGAAGTTTAAAATAGAAATAGGCACTTCTTTAGTTGGTACAAAGCCTTCAATTTCTTTACGAACGATTAAGTGGCCTAACAGACGTTCAATCATGCATAAGTTTTTGAAGTTATCGCGTGATACAAATGAAATCGCTTCACCTTTAGAGCCTGCACGACCAGTACGACCGATACGGTGAACATATTCTTCAGGAGGGAAGGGCAGATCATAGTTAACAACGCGGGTTAGCTCATCAATATCAAGACCACGAGCAGCAACGCCTGTTGCGATTAAGTATTTTACTTTACCCGCTTTAAAATCTTCTAATACTTGCGCACGAGAACCTTGGCTACGCCCACTGTGGATTGCTTCTGCGGCAATACCACGTTTTTCAAGTTGGCTTACTAATTTAGCGGCACCGTGCTTGGTTTCGATGAAGATTAATGCTTGATCCCATTGTTGCTCATTAATTAAATGGCTCAATAGAGAAGACTTCATGTCTTTATCAACAGTGATCAGACATTGATCAATTTTCGGCTGTGATGCTTCATCTTTAGCAACACTGATCTCAACCGGATTACGTACTGCTGTTTTTGCAAGAAGACGTACTTGAGCTGATAAGGTCGCTGAGAACAACATGTTTTGGCGATCAAGCGGTAAACGTTCGATGATCTTATTAATATCTTCGATAAAGCCCATATCTAACATACGGTCAGCTTCATCAAGCACTAAAATTTCAATCGCATCAAAGTGGATAGCACGTTTGGTGTACATATCCAATAAACGACCAGGTGTTGCTACTAAAATATCAACACCTTCAATTAGGCGACGTTTTTGTGGTTCGTAATCGACACCACCGTACATTGCTATTGAGGTTAAATTGGTGTGTTTGCTGTATTGAACAATATTTGCTTCAACCTGAACCGCAAGTTCACGTGTAGGCGCAAGAATTAATGCACGAACGCGTTTAGCTCGCACTTGCTGGCCATCATCAAGCATTTGCAGAATAGGAAGAACAAAACTAGCCGTTTTACCGGTACCTGTTTGTGCTGCTGCAAGTAAGTTTTTGCCGGTTAGTGCCACCGGAATGGCTTTTTCTTGAATCGGCGTAGGAGTGGTGTAACCCATATCGGTTACTGCTTTAACGATAGCGTCGCTTAATCCAAGCTTAGAGAAAGGCATGTAGAATCTCAGATAAATAAATCAAATAACGGCTATCTCTAAAAGTTAAAGTAATAGCCGACGAACAATGCCGTGGATTATAGCACGGCTACCTTAGGTCATTATATTATTTCGCATTAAGCCACGGCGGACGTTTTTACATAACTTTCCAAACTGGCGAATTTCATCAAACTGTGGCGTTACGCCACGTTCAATTGCATGTTCCCAGTAACTAACTTCGGTATCGACGAGTTCTAATAATTTCTTAGGACAGCCAATACATTTATTATCTGGTCCACAAACAAAGGTTTCAGGTTCATAAAGTGGAAATGCCTGCTTAACTTCAGTCAGAAGTTGGCGCATTGCCGTTTGACGATCAGGTTTTTTATTCATGGTATCAAGTGTATCTGGGCTAAATTGGTATTCTAATTAAGCATAGTTAAAATAACCATGTTTATCTTATGAAAGGGTATTATTGGACAGATGAATTGATTGGTATTAGGGCTAGAAAGTTGATTTTGTCATCATAAAAAAACCAGCAATAAGTTATTTACTTACTGCTGGCTTATTATTAATTACCCATAGTTATTATCTAGATAATTACAGTTTGTCCCAAGCATCAGCCCAGTATTGGCTTGTTGCTGGTGCGTATGATGCACTTGCACACCAACCTGTGTATGGCCATGGCTTACATTGGTATATATTGCCATCAGACGCTAATACCTTATCACCTGCAAGGTAAGCTTTACCTGCTTCATAAGCTGGTGCATCTGTAACTGGTGGCTCAACTGTGCCTTTATCTTCTAAAGTGAAATGTGCACGTTGTTCTACGCTGTCATTGTTTGATTCAGCAATCATACGTAATGAGTATGTGCCAGTAACAACATTATCAAGCACCATATTAATGGTTTTGCTGTTATCGACCTTAGCCGTAAATTGACCACCTGAAACAGGGTAACCCATTGCATCAATGACATCGATTTGTACTGAAGCTGCTTTATTTGCGGTGTAATTAAGGGTTAATTTTGCAGTACCATTAGTGATGGTGTAGTTGCTATTAATACCGGTTAAACTCGCAGTAAAATCAAGCTCAGGTTGTTCCACATCACCGCCACAATCGGTATCACCAACTTCGCGCCACACCCCCCATTCGCCAGTGGTACCCGGTTCATTTCCTTGTGTCCACCAACCCGCTTGCCAATCTTTACCATTGTGACTGACAACATCGCCTTCAACATAAGTTGCATCTGCTTTCCATGCTGGCGTACATACGATAGAACCATCGTTAACCACTACAACACGTTTTACAGTTACTGTTTGGTTTGCACTATCAGTAATGCGGTAAATCAATTCATATGAACCTGCAATAGCTGTGTTTACAGTGCCAGAAACAGAAATGTTTGTTGTTAGATCGCCGTCTTCAGCATCTGTTGCTGAAACGCCAGCCATTGGGTCAAAAATGTCACCCACTTTAATCACACTGTTTTCTACACCAGCAAAAGTAGGAAAGGCGCTAAAGACAGTGACTTTACGTGGTGATACGGTCTCGTTGTCATTTGAATCTGTTACTGAGTAAGTCAGCACATAATCACCAACACGTTGAGTATCAACATTACCCGTTACCGCGATTGAATCGGTTAGATTACCATCTTCTTTATCGTTAGCGGTTACACCTGCCATTGGATCAAATGATGTTTTATGCTGTACGCGAGTATCTGTTATTCCAGCAATAGTAGGCTTTCCTGGTTGAACAACAGGTGGAGTTTGGCTGTGAACAAATGGACCATAGGTTTCAATAAAGCTGCTGTTGTATGCTTTACCTGAAGCATCAGTACCGATATCCCAGTTAATAGACCATGTCATCACACCACGAAGAGGCTGCGATTGTTTTTCTAAACGTGCAAAAGCATTAAACAGATCTTGAGGATTCTTAATAAAACCGGTTGCCGCGGCATCAATGTTAGTTGGAATACCAAACACTAATTTGTCGTGTGGAATAGTAGTAAAGCCACGCGTACCGTTAACCAATGAATCCGCAATGTAATAAATGAACTCTTCTTTTAGTGCATCGTTATTTTGTGCAATCCAACCAGGGCCTTCAACATAAACACCGTCGCCACCTTGGTTGTAAAACTGAGGGTTGATCCAATCGTAGTAACCATCAAGAGCGGTGATATAAGGAATATATTTACCCGCAGCAGTTAAGTATGGGAACTCAGGAGCCATAGTGATAAGGAAGTTTTTACCTTGCTCACGGTAATGATCTTTTACTATGCGCAGTGCTGCTGGAATAACGGTTTGGTTATCTTTTGCATCAATAGCCGCTTGCTCAAGATCGATATCTAAACCATCAAAGCCATAAACATCAGTGAGGCGAATAATTTCAGCGGCAAAAGCATTTTCATCGCCTTTTTGCAGCTCAACGTGTGCATCTGCACCACCAAGTGCCAGTATAACGGCACGGCCTTGATCGTTTAGTAGCTTAATTTGGTCGATAAATTGTGATTCAGTTAAACCTGTTGCAGGGTCTAAATGAAAAGTAGGGATACGACCTTCGGCAGTGTCATAAACTTTCATAAAAGAAACAGCAACCACATTATACATTGGGTTCGTGGCTTTAAGGCTCATAGCGGGAGCATTACCTGCTTTATAACCACGACCGTCAGCCCAGTTATGCCAGTAACCAACGACAACGCCATTTTCAGGGTTAACCATCTTTTCACCAGCGTTGGCGGTGAAGCTCATAGAGGTTAACGCGAGAGCAATAGCATTTAATGTGAGAAACGTTGTTTTTTTATTCATTTATTTGACCCTAAAAAGAGGTAAGAGTTGTAATAATAAAGCGAATAAATGCTACCACAAGGGTAGGAGATGAGAAGCGTGATTGTGTAACAAAAAACATTTAAATCAGTTGCTTATGTGTCAATTAATTGGCGTGTGAATATCACTTTTAGTCTGAAAACTGTCGTTATTTATTCTTAATTGAACAATGGTTTATTAGGTGGCGATTTTTTGGAATAAATGATGAATAAAATAAGCGTAAATATGAAAAAGGTCTCAGAAACAGATTGTTATCGTTGAAAGGGTTTTATGAATATATATTAATAAAATGGGTGTTTTTTATAATGTTTACGCCTTGGATTAGGATCACTTATTAAATTAATTGTTATTATCAATTGTTGTTGCAGCTTTTTTTTAGGTAAAGTAGCGTCATCAACAGAATATCGTAAGGATTTTGATCCTTTGCGGTAATCTGATAAGTTACTGCAAAGTAACCTAAGTACTCGATTAAGTAAGAGATAAAATGGCAGTTTTAGAAATTTTAACCGAACCAAATCCAAAGCTACGCGTTCAAGCTGAAGAAGTAACAGATGTAAAAGCTGAACATATCCAAACGCTTATCGACGACATGCTACAAACCATGTACGAAACGGGTAATGGTATTGGTTTAGCTGCTCCTCAAGTAGGTCGCAAAGAGTCTATTATTGTTATCGATTTATCTGAAGAGCGTAATGAACCACAGGTATTCGTTAACTCTAAGATTGTTCGTGGTGAAAACCCAGTAATTGGCCAAGAAGGCTGTTTATCAGTTCCTGATTACTACGCAGATGTAGAGCGTTTCGAGAAAATCGAATTAACTGCGCTTGATCGTGATGGTAATGATATTCACCTTGAGCGTGATGATTTTCTTGCTATCGCACTCCAGCATGAGATTGATCACCTAAAAGGTATTCTTTTCATTGATTATCTATCACCTCTTAAGCGCCAAATGGCAATGAAGAAAGTGAAGAAATTCTTGAAGACTCAAGCAAAGTAATCATTTAGCTATAGCTATTGAAAGGCTGTTGAGAACTACTCAGCAGCCTTTTTTATTGGTAAATGATGACGATTTATTTACTGTGAAAGGGGGGTTGAATACATATTACGTATTCAGTCATGTCTAATTCCGTTGAAGCTTGGTTACGTTGTAACGTTATGCTTTCACCAAGAATAAATGGTTGGTTATATTTGCCATGACCAAAGAAAGGAAAGTAATACACGGGCTTATTACATTGATCAGCAAATCGTTGTAATACTGCTTTGTACATCATTCGTTCTTGATCTGTTGGATCGGTAGAATAATATTGACCAAAAATAATCGCTTCTACATTAAATTCATTTAGAAATAATAATTGTTGTAAGTAACGATCTAATTGACGAAAAGTCACACCAATGTCTTCAAGTAATAATACTTTACCTGTGAAATCAGGCTGATATTTAGTGCCAAATGTTGCAGCAACAAGGGTGTGATTACCACCGATTAAAATTCCCGTAATAGAAGCTGCTTGTTGTGCTAGTGCATTAAGTGGCAGTGCATTGTTATAAACTATACCGTTATTCATTATTTCGAAGATATCAGGCAATGGTTGCTGATTTGTTGTACCCATATCAAGGTGGTTATTGGCATTAACACCGTGAATTGAGCGCCATCCTAATTCATCATTTAGAAAACTATGAATAGCAGTTACATCACTAAATCCTACAATCATTTTTGCAGGTATTGCTAAGAGTTGTTGTTTATAACGATGGAGATATGGAAGTAAGTTTAATGCGCCACCACCACCACGATAAAACCACAACACATCAATTGTTGAATCAAGTAATGCTTTAATTAAGTTATGGGCTCGCGCTTGATCAGTATCAACATAACCAAAATCTGAAATATTTTGTTGTAAATAATGGCAATTTACATGATAGCCATGACTCTCTAAAACGCTAACCACTTGTGGTACTTGTGTTGGGTCAAATTGAGTAGAGCAAGCAATTAAGGCAACATTTTTATAATGACAAGGCTCTTTATTTGGCAAAGGTACGGTTTTTTTTTTCATTTTAGTTCTCAAAAATAAAGAATGTGATTATTTTAAGGGTATTAATCTTACTTGTAAATTAAAGTTTATTTTATAAAACAACCACGTAAAGTAAGCCGTTTTTTAAATAAAAATACCAAGGTGGTATCTTTTTGTTTTTATAAAATACAAGGGAATGCATTACTGGTATTTTATTTAAATTTATAGTCTATTATTTTTATTATATATATAAATAATAGTTGTGATATTTAATTTTATTATTACCCTTATTATTTTTATTGTGTTTTTTATCATTATAGTAATGTATATTAACTAAACCAATCTAAAACAAATAATAAGGATCTACTGTGAAAGATAATAAGAAAATATTAATTATCACAGGAACAAGGCCTGAAGTTATTAAAATGGCTCCTGTTTTTCATGCATTAAAAACAAATAATATTCGTGTTGATTGGTGTCATACCGGACAACATGATGAATTAGCTATGCAAGCATTTAATATATTTAATATTAAACCTACTTATATATTATCGAGACCAGAAGGCAATAGTGTGACGTCATTATTGTCAGGTTTAATGAATAATGTTCAGCAAATCCTTGAAATGATAAGCTATAAGGCAGTATTGGTTCATGGTGATACAGCAACGACATTAGCTGGAGCAAAAGCGGCATTTTATAATCAAATTCCTATTATTGCTCATGTTGAAGCTGGTTTACGTTCTGGTGATTTACGCCATCCATTTCCTGAAGAATCAAATCGTATATTAGTCAGTAAGTTAGCAACAAAACATTATGCTCCAACATTATTAGCTTATGCTGCTCTTGTTTCTGAGGGAGTGCCTGCATCGAATATAATATTAACGGGTAATACCGTTGTTGATGCACAACTTTATTTATTAGAACAAGGGTTATTACCGAATGAAAAAAGCAATATTATTATTGTAACTGCGCATAGACGTGAAAATTGTAATAATATTAAAATTATTTGTAATGCATTAATTAAATTATCAGAAATAAGACCTGATCTTATTTTTAAATTTGCTGTTCACCCTAACCCTATTGTAAGAAATCAAGTAGAAGAGGCATTATTAGGTCAAGATAAAATACATATTATCGAATCATTAGACTATTTTGAATTACAAAAGTCATTAGCATCCGCTAAGCTTGTTATTACAGATTCTGGTGGCATTCAAGAGGAAACGCCGACATACCGTATTCCTACTGTTGTTTTAAGAAAAACAACAGAACGACCAGAGGCGATTAATGAGGGTTTTTCTATTTTAGCTGGCGCTGAATGTGAGGAAGAAATAATTCAAGCATGTTTATTAATGTTAGATAAAACAATCTCTAATGAGATGAAAAACCCCTTTGGTGATGGTAAAGCATCATTAAAAATAGCTGATGATTTAGTGAGAATGCTTAATGTTTTTTGATCTATTTATAAATTACTTGTATGTCCTTAAGTATATATCGTTAGTTCTGATGTTTGTTCTTGCTATTTTTGGCATTGATGATCTGTTTATTGATATTTATTTTTGGACCAGAAAATTGTGGCGTAGAGTCACGGTATATCGCCGTCATGATCATATGGACGCGGATGAATTACTGGTTAAATCCGAACAACCTATCGCTATTATGGTACCTGCGTGGCAAGAGCATGGGGTTATTGATAAAATGGCCCATTTAGCTGCAACTGGTTTAGACTATGAAAACTATCAAATTTTTGTAGGCACTTACCCGAATGATCCACAAACACAAGCCGATGTCGATAATGTTTGTGCGCAATTTTCACATGTGCATAAAGTTGTTTGTGCTCAGCCCGGTCCAACAAGCAAAGCTGATTGTCTGAATAATATTATTGCCTCAATTATTGAGTTTGAAAAGAAGGCTAAAATAGAATTTGCAGGCTTTGTTTTACATGATTCAGAAGATGTTATTTCAGCCTTAGAACTGCGTTTATTTAATCATTTATTACCACGAAAAGATCTTATTCAATTACCTGTTTATCCTTATGCACGTAAATGGTATCAAATGACGCCTGCTCACTATGTGGATGAATTCGCAGAATTACATGGTAAAGACGTTATTGTACGTGAGTCGCTAGCTGGGCAAGTACCTAGCGCGGGGGTTGGTACATGCTTTAGTCGTCAGGCTATTTTACGTTTATCCGTAGAGGGTGATGGTCTGCCGTTTGATGTGCAATCTTTAACAGAAGATTACGATATTGGTTTTCGTTTAAAGCAGTGGGGAATGGAAGAAATTTTCGTGCGTTTTCCTGTTATGGGAAAAGATCATGTGACATTACGTGAATCTCATATCGGTGTATCAAAGCGCGAAGGAAGTGTTGTATGCGTACGTGAATATTTTCCAACCACTTTTAACACCGCCGTACGACAAAAAACACGTTGGATCATCGGCATCGTTTTTCAGGGAATGAAAAACCATAAATGGACTAAAGATTGGAAAATTAATTACTTTTTGTGGCGTGATCGTCGTGGAGCGATGAGTAACCTTGGCGGATTTTTAGCTATGTTACTTTTATTTCAGATGGTTGCATTAACGCTATACAGTACATTGGTCCCTGATAGCTATCACTTTTTATCATTATTAAGTGATGATCCTATGGTCAAAGTATTGCTCTATATTAATTTTATTTTATTTTTTAATCGTACATTCCAACGGGCTTTCTTTGTCACTCAGTATTATGGTTTCTGGCAAGGATTCTTGTCATTTCCACGGATGGTATGGGGCAATATTATTAACTTTTTTGCTAATGTTCGCGCGATCCGTCAGGTTGTAGAACAAGGCGATCCTCGTCGTGTTGCTTGGGATAAAACGACACATGATTTTCCTATCGTTGATGACACTATTCGGCGTATACCGTTAGGTCAGATACTAATAGAAAAAGGGCAGATCACTGAAAAGCAATTAGAACAAGCGTTGGTGACTAAACCGACGAATATGCTTTTTGGTACACATTTGGTATTAAAACATTATGTCACTAATGAACAATTAAGTGCGGCAATTGCAGTTCAGGTTGATGCCGAGTATCAAGCTTGTGATCCTTTTGAATTAGATCCTCGTACCATCGAGCGATTGCCTAAAATGTTAGCGTTAAAATATTCAGTCTTGCCCATTAAGTATGACAATGGAACACTTATTTTAGGCTGTAATAAACGTCTAAATCCAGTTGCAATCAATGTTATTAAGCGCCAGTTACAGTGTGAAGTGTCTTGGGTCATTATTACCAATGGTGCTGTTATGTTGGGATTACGCTATTGGTATTTTGATCAGCAAGAGACTAATCCATCAATGAAATTAGACCAAGCGGTGGCAGAGAAACAACTTCCTTTATCTGAACGTCAGTATGTTATGGATCAATATTATGCTTCTCGTATGCAGTTGGGTGACTATTTGTTAGCGTTAAAACTGATAGAACCAACCGTACTAAATCAAGCAGTGTTAGCATTTGCTCGTACATCAGATATTAGGTTTGGTGACTTTTTAGTTTCTCAGCAATATGTTTCATCAGCGTCTATTAGTGCTGCGATGGAATTAAAAACCAAACAGGAAATCAGTATTAGTCAACTGATACAAGCACAAGGAGCTGGTTTAGGTGAATAATAAATTACACAGTTTATCTTTATGTTTGCTAATGGCATCAACTGTGACGTTTGCCGATGATGATAAAGCACTAAATATTAGTAAGGGTATGACGGAATATCAACATTTCGCTACTTATCCTTTTATTGATAAAGCAATGCGTGATGAAAAGAATGGCCAGTACAAGGAAGCATTTACTGAATTAGAGCATGCGTTAAAAAAAGCACCAGAGAATCATGAATTATTAAAATATGGCATTGAATTATCGATAAAAATGGATGATTACCAACTGATGGAGCCTTGGCTTGAAAAATTACCATTAGTACAACGAAATGCTTTAAGTGTACATTTAAAGCTAACGCAGCTTAATCACCCTAAGTTAATGACTTACTTTGAATTACATCAGTTATTAGAAGGGCTATCACTACACGATCAAGAATTAGGTTATCAAACCTTATTTTATGCGAATTTGCATCATTATGGTGCTAAGAAAACGCTGGCTTGGAGTCAGTCAATTCCCTTTAATCTTAAAGTAAAATCAGCGATAGCACCTGAAGCACAACTTGCTTTTTCTCAGAAAGATTACGCTGGGACTATTGATGCTTTGGCTCATTTAGCTCAAATCGATAAGCTTTCTGGGGATGATCGCTACATGCTTGCGCTTTCCTATTTGAAACTTGGGCAAATTAAGCCTGCGTTAGCATTAGCGAATACTGATCCTAATAGTCATACTTCGAATCGAATATTAACTGAATATGCTTTCCATCTACTTGGTCTGAAAGATTATGTTAAAGCGATGACTGTATTTAGTGATCTTGAAAAAAACAAAGGGCTAAATGCAGAAGCTTCCGTTGCTTATCAGGATCTGAAAAAATTAACAACCGAGCAAATAGCCCAGAAAGCAGCGCTTGAATATACACCGTGTACTCAAGAAGTGGTTGAGGCCTTACCAAATAAACACCAAGCCAGAATATTACTCGCAGGTTGTGATCCTACAACCCATTCTGCGCAATGGCTTAATTTGGCTGAAGCGAGTAATGCGATAAACTTATTAGAAAAAACATCATTTTCTAATCATCGCCTAGCGCAAAAAAGAATTAATATTTTAGTAAATAGTTATGTAAAAACAAATAACTGGAAAGCGATAGCACGGTTATCAAAACAACTGCAACAACCATCTCAATTACCTGTTCTTGCTACGAGTTATGACAAGCTTAAGCAATATCCACAAGCGGCAACAATTTGGCTTAAATTATATCAGCAGCAAGGGAAAATTAGCCTGTTGAAATCGGCTCTTTATGCGTTATCAAAGACTAACAATCATAATGAGATGAGCCAGTTGTTATCTAGCTTATTGAAACAAAACAGTGTTGCATTACGGTATTCTGCGATTACTGGTGCATTTGTTGATGACTTTTATGCAGCAAGCGATGCTTATTCACTGACACAAGTTAGACAATTAAATCAGTATCTTTCAATGAGTAAACAAATAAAGAGCGATTACTGGGTAAATACCAACCAATGTAACGATGTAATCAATACAGATCTTAGTGCTCAGCGCCCATTCGCTATTATGGCTGTTGCTCAATGTAAAGCTGAAACAAATAAGCAGCAAGCTATCACGATGGTTGAAGCGATTGAACCTAAAGGGATCATGGAACAATTGCTATTAGGCTCTTGGTATGCAGATATTAATAATAATCAACAAGCTGTTGCATATTGGCAATCAGTTCCTCAACAGCAATTAAATGATTATCAATTTCATCAGTATATTAATAGTTTATTAGATCTTAAATTATTACAACAAGCGCAAAGTTTATGGCGTCAGCGTTCTATTAATAGTTCGCAGTGGCAGCGCATTGATGGCAGTAGGATTGCTCTAGGTTTAGGTAATGCAGCCGAAGCCGAACGTTTACTGACACAAGCGCATGATCCTTTTAAAAAAGAGCCAGAAGCGATCGCATTGTTTCATGTCTACCAACAGACCCAGCAAACAGCAAAGGTCACCTCAGTTTATAACCAAATTCAGGCTCGATATGGTGCCAATAATCAGTTAACGCAAGAATATGCATTTTATTTGAGTCGACATCAGCCCCAGCAAGCTGCGTATGTTATGCAACGCTTGTTTGAACAACCAAACTATCAACCTAATGTCTTTATATTGACCGCATATGGGGATGTACTCGCTAAATTAGACCATAATAAGCAAGCTAAAATACGTTATCAGCAAGCGATAGATTTGCTATTGGAAGACAAGAAACCATTAACTGAAACAGAGAAAAAATTGCAGCATTATCTTCAAGATTCACATCGTAATGTGTATCAGGGCTGGGCTTTTTCTGTCGCTGGATGGGTTGGTCAAAATGCAAGTAGTCGCTCGTCGTTAATTACCGGTCAAACGGGGGATTATTACCAACAACTTGAAGCTAAATACTATTTTAATGAAGACCAATGGCGATTACCGCGGTCTGCTTTATATATAAATTATGGTTACAGTACCAACTTTACTGATACGGTATCTGTTGGTCGCGACCAGCAAAACTATGGTAAAGGGTTTAATGATGCGGTTGAGGTTGGTCTTGAATGGAAACCGTTAAAAGATTATACGGTATTTATTCGCGGTGGCTTAAAATCACAGAAAACCATGAATGATTATCAAGTAAATCCATATTTAACTATTCGTGGCGATCTACTTGCCAATGATGCATGGAGTAAGGCGTGGAAATACGATCAACAGCAATGGTGGTTTCAACAATTATATGCCGAAGGGGTTGCCAACCTTGCTCATATTGATAATTTATCATTCTTTGGTCGTTATGATTTAGGCCGTGTTGTTAAAGTTTCTGATAACCATAAGCAGCGTATTGTCCCCTATGGTTTTATGCAATATAGCTACTCTTCATATGATGCAGAAGAGACATTAAATATCAAAACAACAGATAACGATGTGCGTTATGGATTAGGCGTGCTGTGGTTAAGCGAATGGATGAGTAACCATTATGATGGATATAAACTCATATCCGAATTGGGGATTGAATGGCAGTATGTAGGGCAAAGCAGTACCGCAAAAGAGGGCGACAATGCCTTTTTATTACGCTATGCATTGTATTACTGATTATTACTGGTTGTTATTTAACTAAACCAAAGGCTGATGTTGGATTTCTGTATCAGCCTTTGAATCGTGATAAACCAATAACAATGCAGGAATGGAAAACGTTGCTGGTTGATATTCAACAGCAACGTATGAATTCGTTGCTGATTCAGTGGTCGCAGTATGGCACAGAAAAATTTGATGGCACAAAGGGCTGGCTAGCAAAACGTATTGAAGCATGGTTTGCTCAAGGCGGAACGGTGTGGTTTGGCTTGTATTCAGATCCAACGTATTTTAAACGCATTCATACGCAATCATTGTCGCAACAAGCGGATTATTTGAATCATTATTTTGTTGAGCTTGAAAAAACATATCAGCGCTGGAAGCCATGGATAACTCAGCATTCAGCATCGATTAAAGGCTTTTATTTGCCGCTTGAGTTGAGTGATTATGATTTTCCAACATTGCAACAGCGACAGCAACTCACTGTATTATTAGCTAAACAAGTACATAACTATAATAAACCACTGATGGTAAGTTTATATTTATCTGCCACTATTGATGCACCAGCTATTGTTCAGTGGGTTGAGCAGTTAACAGAGGCCGGTATTAAAGTGATCGTGCAAGATGGGCATGGTACGCAAGCCTTAACTGAGAAGGTGAGGCAACAATACCTGTCATTATTACCCTCAGAAAGTGGCATTATTAGAGAAATTTTTAAACAATCTTCAGCAACGCCTTTTGTCGCTCAACGATTGCCATTATCTTATTATCAACAAGTGACGCAACAAGTAATAAACAGGGATACCTACTATTTTTCATTAAGGTATGCCCCATTTAGTCAGGGCGTATTAAAGCTTACTGATTAGTTATCGTTAATCCGCAGGATAAATCGCACCTAATTGGGCTAAACGACTAGCGCCAGTCACTTCTGGTAAATTACCTGATTGATGGTGCATAGTGCGATATGCAAGCCATGCAAATGCCATTGCTTCCATGTTATCAATATCTACACCACGATCTGCGGTTGTCATAACCTGCCAACTTGGTAGCAATTCTGCCAGTCGTTGCATTAAAATCGGGTTATGAGCACCGCCGCCACAGACTAATAGTTCATTTGGCGTAACGGCAGGGGTGAGGCCTGTTTTTTTGACATCATTTGCAATAGTTTGCGCGGTATATTCAGTGAGTGTTGCTTGAATATCACAAGCAGAGAGTTGCAGTTCTGCAATCGTTGGTTCGGCTAAATAGTGTTCTAACCATGGCAGGTTAAATAACTCTCGACCAGTGCTTTTAGGCGCGGGTAGTTGTAAATACGGCTCAGACAATAAGCGGGTTAATAACACTGAGCTTACCGTACCTAAGCGGGCCCAATTACCGTTCTCATCATAACTTTTTTGCTGGTGGAGGTTGATCCACGCATCCATCAACATATTACCAGGACCAGTATCAAAGCCTGTCACTGCTTTATTGGGCTCTAAGACAGTAATATTAGCAATACCGCCAATATTTAAAATAACTCGAGTACATTGGGTTGAGCTAAATAGTTGTTGATGAAAAGCGGGAACTAGCGGTGCACCTTGACCACCAAATGCCATGTCTTTGCGACGAAAATCAGCAACGGTAGTAATGCCTGTTTTGGCGGCAATAATATTGGCATCACCAATTTGCATCGTAAACGCATATTCTGTGTGGGGAGAATGAAAGACGGTTTGACCGTGGCTACCGATAGCAGTGATATCTGTAGCATCTGTTTGGGTTTTATTCAGCAGTGCTAATACAGCATCAGCAAAAAGATGACCTAAACGGTGGTCTAGTTCACCTAATGTTTGTAAATTTGTTGGTTGGCCTAAACAGATATCTAACAATGATTGTTTGAGATTATTACCCATAGCAAAGGGATGCGAACCAAGTAATCGAATATTATTGTTGTCAATTTCTACGAGAACAGCATCAACGCCATCCATGCTCGTCCCTGACATTAAACCAATATATTTTTCCATCGCTGTTCCCACTGTATTTCAATTTAACGGCTGCTGTTTATCATGGCCGTTAAGCAGTTAATTATACTGTTCGAAGTATAAACTATACCGTCACTCTAATCAGAAGTGACTGAGAAATAAAGTAGCGATGGAATATTTACGTTAATTGTTTTAATGCATGACACTACGAGAAGCGGCAAGACTATTAGCCCCTTGCTGTTGAACGACGTTGTTCATTTTATTCGCAAACTCAGCTAATTCGAGGCTCACTGCTGAACTGGCGATCATTGCATCATCAAGATCGAAAATTTCAATCATATGTCCTATCGTACCGTCATCATAAGTGCCAGAAACAAAATGAATGGCAGTATCGGTTAGAATTGAACGACCATATGTATTCTCGACTAAACGCATCCAGTGGATTAATTCATCATGATTTTCTATGATTTTTGAGTGCATAAACACTGATCCTTTTGCATTGGAGGCATACATTGAGAGGACCGATTGTCCTTTATTTTGTGATGGCCTTTTATGCACTAAGTGTATCAGTTCAGTGAAAATGATAACTTTAGCGTTACTACAAAAATAAGTGTCAAAAAAAACAAAAAGTGACAAAAACGCACATTTTCTTATTTAATCAATGATTTACGAGTTAAAATTTGCTGTTATGTAGTCAATAAATGCTCTTAGTCGGGCGGGCATAAATTTAGTTTGAGCGTATTGCAGCGCAATATCACCATGATAATTACCGCGTATCGTCCATGCAGGTAATACTTGAATAACCGCACCTTCGAGCAAAGCATCTTTAATCACAAAATCAGGGAAGATACCAATCCCTAAGTTATCTTTTACACCATTAAGTCGCATTTGAGAGTGATTAACCGCATAACGACCACTCACGGTAACGCGATGGCGTGTATGTTGTTGTTCAAAATCCCAAATATTGTCTGTATTAGTTTCCCCTAAATACAAACAATCATGATGAATAAGATCTAATGGCGTTTGGGGTGTGCCACGTTGTGCTAAGTATTCAGGACTGGCACATAGCATTAGATCAACTTTGCCTATTTGTTTTAAGACTAAATCCTCACTTGGCTTTTCAGTTAGTCTAAATACCACATCAATCCCTTCTTTTATAATATCAATATCACCATCACGGGCTTTAAGCTTTAATTGAATATCAGGGTATTGAGTTAAAAATGGCGTCACTAATGGCTGTAATACTATCGATAGAAATGCTTTGGGTGCAGCAACTGTTATCATACCGGCAGGCACAATCGGCTCTGAATGGGAGATTTCAATCGCTTGTTTTGCGGCATCAAACATCGCTGTGCATTGACTATAAATGCGTTTACCAGACTCACTGATGACCAAGGTTCGAGTCGTACGTTCTAATAATTTAACGGAAAGCGCGCTCTCTAAGCGTGATATCTGTTTACTTAATGCAGAAGGGGTGACATTGAGCTTTTTGGCAGCCGAGGTATAGCTGCCTTCATCAACGACGACAATAAACACCGCGAGATCTGGCATTAGTGCGATTAGCTTATTAGTTTCCATTCATTTGTGCCTGAGAGTCAATAATCATTTTCCATGGTATGGGATAATACTGTGGTTAGGTTTGAATTAGAATGCTGAAAAGTGACCAATTAAGTTCTAGTTCAAAGTGTTGATAAAAAGCACCAAATAGTTGGCGATTTTCAAATAAAAAAGGTGTAAAACGAAAGCTACTCCCTAGACTTCGATATTTAATGCTGCCGTTGCAGTATGTTCTAGTCTAGATAAAAGAGCTTTTAGGTTTTATCGGCGATTGCGCTTAGTTACCATCCAATAAATCTGTGAGGAACACATGTCTTCTGCATTCTATAAGCAAATTAATCAGCAAATTGAAG
Source organism: Photobacterium piscicola (assembly GCF_046058925.1). Lineage (NCBI taxonomy): Bacteria > Pseudomonadati > Pseudomonadota > Gammaproteobacteria > Vibrionales > Vibrionaceae > Photobacterium > Photobacterium piscicola. The sequence continues at coordinate 2,049,702 of NZ_CP175534.1, read as the reverse complement.
ATGTTAAAGCTGAAGGACTATACAAATCTGAGCGTATTATTACGTCTGCACAACAAGCTGCTGTTAAGATTCAATCTGGTGAAGAAGTATTAAACTTCTGTGCAAATAACTACTTAGGTTTGGCTAATCACCCAGAACTGATTGCTGCTGCAAAAGCGGGTATGGATCAACACGGTTTTGGTATGGCATCGGTGCGTTTTATTTGTGGCACACAAGACGCGCATAAAGAATTAGAGCAAAAACTATCGAATTTCTTAGGAATGGAAGACACCATTCTTTATACCTCATGTTTTGATGCTAACACTGGTTTATTTGAAACGATCCTTGGTGCTGAAGATGCCATCATTTCAGATGCACTAAACCACGCCTCTATTATTGATGGTGTACGTTTATGTAAAGCAATGCGATTCCGTTACTCAAATAACAACATGGAAGAGCTTGAGCAACAATTGATCGCAGCTAAAGAAGCGGGCGCACGTAATACATTGATCGTAACTGACGGTGTGTTCTCAATGGATGGCGTAGTGGCTAACCTGCCTGCTATTTGCGATTTAGCGGAGAAATATGACGCACTTGTGATGGTGGATGACTCTCACGCTGTCGGCTTTATGGGCGCAAATGGTCGTGGTACTCATGAGCACCATAATGTAATGGATCGTATTGATATCATTACAGGTACGCTTGGTAAAGCAATGGGTGGAGCATCAGGCGGTTACACGTCAGGTAAGAAAGAAGTGATTGATTGGTTACGCCAGCGTTCACGTCCATACTTGTTCTCAAACTCTGTTGCGCCAGCGATTGTTGCCGCATCAAACCGTGTTATTGATCTATTAGCTGAAAGTGGTGATTTACGCGATAACCTATGGATTAATGCGGCGCATTTCCGTACCCGTATGACAGATGCTGGCTTTACTATGGCAGGTGCTGATCACGCTATCATTCCAATTATGCTAGGTGATGCAAAAGTAGCAGCAGAATTTGCTGAGCGCGCATTAGCAAAAGGTATCTATGTGGTTGGTTTCTCATTCCCTGTAGTACCAAACGGTAAAGCACGTATTCGTACTCAAATGTCAGCAGCACATACCCGTGAGCAACTTGATAAAGCCATTGATGTCTTTATCGAAGTAGGCAAAGAGATGGCTATTATCTAGTTCGTTTTTCGTTGTTAACATCGGCACGACCTTAGCCATTGGTTAAGGTCATTGTATAGAATGCCATTAAATGGTTATTCTAGCTTTATGGAATAAGTGTTATGAAAATCAAAGCTCTGTCTAAATTAAAGCCTGAAGAAGGTATCTGGATGACTGAAGTAGATAAGCCGCAAATGGGGCATAATGATCTACTTATTCGTATTAAGAAAACAGCTATCTGTGGTACAGACGTGCATATCTATAACTGGGATGAGTGGTCACAAAAAACCATTCCAGTACCAATGGTTGTGGGTCATGAATATGTGGGTGAAGTTGTAGGCATGGGACAAGAAGTCCGTGGTTTTAACTTAGGTGACCGTGTTTCTGGTGAAGGGCACATCACTTGTGGGCATTGCCGTAACTGTCGCGGTGGTCGTACCCATTTATGCCGTAATACCGTTGGTGTTGGCGTTAACCGTGAAGGTGCGTTTGCAGAGTTTTTGGTTATTCCTGCGTTTAATGCATTTAAAATTCCAGATGATATCTCAGATGATTTAGCGTCGATTTTCGACCCATTTGGTAACGCGGTTCATACTGCATTATCGTTTGATCTTGTCGGTGAAGATGTCTTGATCACCGGTGCTGGCCCAATTGGTATTATGGCAGCTGCGGTTGCAAAACATGTTGGTGCTCGCCATGTTGTGATCACCGATGTTAACGAATACCGCTTAGATCTTGCACGTAAAATGGGTGTAACTCGCGCCGTTAACGTTGCAAATGAAAACCTAACCGATGTTATGGATGAGTTAGGCATGAAGGAAGGCTTTGATGTTGGTTTAGAAATGTCAGGTAATCCAATGGCATTTAACAGCATGTTATCAAGTATGAACCACGGTGGTAAGGTTGCATTACTTGGCATTCCACCATCAGACATGGGCATTGACTGGACTCAGGTTATCTTTAAAGGCTTAATCATTAAAGGTATCTACGGTCGCGAAATGTTTGAAACATGGTACAAGATGGCAAGCTTGATTCAATCAGGCCTAGATCTAACCCCAATCATTACGCACCATTATAAGATTGATGATTTCCAGCAAGGCTTTGACGTTATGCGTTCTGGCATGTCGGGTAAAGTTATTCTTGATTGGGAATAAGTCGTTGGCTTTCTAAACGATAAAATCGAGATCTATTATTAAGCGAGTATAGTGCTCGCTTTTTTTATTCTCTTTTTTTATTAATGATTATTTTGCTATTATCAGTATAATGCGCGCCACTCAGTGAGTCTCTGTTAGGAATTAACATGCAAGAATTAGATCAACAACCACAATCAGAAAAAAAAGTAAAAGAACTGACGCTAGAGCAGCAATTACTGCAAAATAATCCATTACATGGTCTTAGCTTAGAGAAAATGCTAACAGAACTTGTTGATCATTACGGTTGGGAAATTCTTGATACAGCAATGCGTATGAACTGTTTCAATACCAAACCGTCTATTGCAAGTAGCGTTAAATACCTGAAGAAAACAGAGTGGGCACGTGAAAAAGTAGAAGGTTTTTACCTGTCTCGCTTTAAGCGTATGCCTCGTGCTTCTGCGGCTGAATTTGAATTACCGCCACGTATGCGTACATTTGCCCACGGCATTACACCAAAAACACCAATGGAACTTACTGTTGAGTCTATTTTGTTATCGCAAGCAAAAGCGGCATCAGCACATAAAGAACGTTCTAACAGTGGTCGTAATGGTGGCCGCAATAACGGCGGTCGATCGCGTCGTTAATCATTAGTTACTAAATAGCAGCACTAATTTAGGGTGATGTATGTCACGAAAGCTGCTATACTAGACAACAATTTAGAGAAAAAGTCGCCTATATTGAGCGGCTTTTTTAATGCTTGATATATTCACAAATTTTGGAAACAGTACATTGATTTCAACAGCTAATATCACAATGCAATTTGGCGATAAGCCATTATTTGAAAACATCTCAGTTAAATTTGGTGGTGGCAACCGTTACGGCCTGATCGGCGCAAATGGTTGTGGTAAATCGACATTCATGAAAATCTTGGGTGGCGAACTAGAGCAATCTGGTGGCACTGTTTCACTTGATCCTAACGAGCGTATGGCGAAATTAGGTCAGGACCAATTTGCATTTGAAAACTACAGTGTTATCGATACTGTAATCATGGGCCATAAAGAACTATGGACTGTGAAAGAAGAGCGTGATCGTATTTACGCGATGCCTGATATGTCTGAAGACGACGGCATGCGTGTTGCTGATCTTGAAGTTGAATTCGCAGAAATGGACGGCTACTCAGCAGAAGCACGTGCAGGCGAACTTCTTTTAGGTCTTGGCATTTCTGAAGATCAACACTTTGGTCTTATGAGCGCCGTTGCTCCAGGTCTTAAAGTGCGTGTGTTATTGGCTCAAGTATTGTTTGCTAACCCAGACATCATGCTGCTTGACGAACCAACGAACAACTTGGACATTCACACCATTGCATGGCTTGAGCAGATCCTTCTTGCACGTAACTGCACAATGATCATTATCTCGCACGACCGTCACTTCTTAAACAGCGTATGTACTCACATGGCTGACCTAGATTACGGTGAAATGCGTCTGTTCCCTGGTAACTACGACGAATACATGATCGCAGCAGAGCAATCTCGTGATCAACTTCAAGCTGATAATGCGAAGAAGAAAGCACAGATGGCTGAACTACAAACGTTCGTAAGCCGTTTCTCTGCTAACGCATCTAAAGCTAAGCAAGCAACATCTCGTCAAAAGCAATTAGACAAGATCCAGCTAACAGCGGTGAAAGCATCTAGCCGCCAATCTCCATTCATTCGTTTCGATCAGGAAAAAGAACTGTTCCGTAACGCACTTGAAGTTGAGAACCTAAAACAAGGTTACGGCGATAACATTCTTATCAATGGCGTTAACCTATTGGTAGAAGTGGGTGAGCGCATTGCGATCATCGGTGAAAACGGTATTGGTAAATCAACTTTCCTAAATACTCTAGCGGGCCAAATGGACCCAATGGAAGGTATGATTAAGTGGTCTGAAAACAACAATATCGGTTTCTACGCACAGGATCACAGTGCTGATTTCGCTGAAGACATTACACTATTAGAGTGGATGGGTCAGTGGAAGAAAGAAGGCGACGACGAGCAAGTAGTTCGTGGTATCCTTGGTCGTATGCTGTTCTCACAAAACGACATTAAGAAATCAGTTAAAGTGATTTCTGGTGGTGAGCAAGGTCGTATGCTGTTTGGTAAGCTAATCATGCAACGTCCTAACATCCTACTAATGGATGAACCAACAAACCACATGGACATGGAATCTATTGAAGCACTTAACCTTGCGTTAGAGAACTTCAAAGGTACATTAATGTTCGTATCTCATGACCGTCAATTTGTAACTTCTGTTGCAACACGCATTATTGAGATCACTAAAGATGGCGTAGAAGACTTCCACGGCACTTACGATGAGTACATTGCTAAGAAAGCACTAATTGGTTAAGTTTCACTATTAATCAAGCGGCCTAAGCCAAAGAATTAAATAAAAGCCGCCTTTATTAAGGGCGGCTTTTTTATAGATAAATTTAACGTGTTCATTCACGTAATCTCAATATTTAAGGGAAATCTATGAAAATTTGGGTTGATGCAGATGCATGTCCAAACGTTGTAAAAGAGATTCTTTTTCGCGCAGCAGATCGCGCTAAAATAAGTGTAACGCTGGTGGCGAATCAATATATCCGCACACCACCATCACCATTTCTACGCTCGATTCAAGTAGAGCAAGGCTTTGATGTTGCTGATAATTATATTGTTCAGGAATGCGAAGTAGGGGACTTGGTGATCACCGCTGATATTCCTTTGGCTGATGAACTGATCACCAAAGGCGCACACGCATTAAACCCACGCGGTGAGCTTTACACCAAAGACACCATCAAGCAACGCCTACAAATGCGTGATTTTATGGAAACCATGCGGAGTAGTGGAATTCAGACAGGTGGACCGTCTGCATTAACGCAAGCTGACCGCCAAAATTTTGCTAATAAACTCGATGCTTTCTTAGCTAAAAACCATAAGATACAATAAGTTATAAGTATGGGGGTAAGCTCTGTTTTACCTCCTTTTTCCCCTTCTGCGGTATTCACATTTCTTCTTATTTTCCAGCTAAATCTACTTAGTCCTATAATTCTATTCCGTTTTGTTATTTCAAATATTAAATATCCTGCAAGAGCTGTCATGAAACTATTCATCCAACCCCGTCATTCCCTACAGTGAATGCCCGCGAGGGCGATAGGGAATCTATTCACACGTGTCGAAATCTTAAATAGTGCGAATGTAGTCTTTATCTGAAACTACGTAAATCGAATTTTTCACAATCCATCCAGCCTCGTCATCCCCTACAGTGAATGCCCGCGAGGGCGATAGGGAATCTATTCACCGCGTGTCGAAATCTTAAATTGAAGTGGTCAAGTAAAATTGGCCACAGATTTGTATTCATTATTAAATCGAATTTTTCACAATCCATCCAGCCTCGTCATCCCCTACAGTGAATGCCCGCGAGGGCGATAGGGGATCTATTCATCGCGTGTTGAAATATTAAATAATACGAATATGGAACATTATAGTTTTTAGATATATGAGTGTGTTGCAGGCTGATCGGCTTGGTGGTCAAGGTACGACAGAATCGCTTGGTGATCACAACGAGCTTGCTATCATGGCTAGCTCAGAAATGCCCCAAAACTGTTTAGATCAAATACTCATTCATATTGTATTAACGTGATTTTGGATTAGTTTTATTTATATATTCATATGCTAATCAGGCTTATTTTATACTTTCTATATTTCGAATAAACACTTTAAAACAATCAAGATCATGATATTTATGAACTAAATTGATTATGATCATGAGACTTTAGGTGCATTCTTTTGCGTGAAAGTAAGAATGCTACTAATAAGCTGTTAACTATTTCTAGAGTTTGGAGTTTAAATGACACGAAGTGAATTGGTACAAGAAGTTCTGTATATGGCTGAAGATATAACTCAGAACTTCAAACCTGTAGATGGTAGCTGTCTGTATATGAGCGCAATGTTAGTTGCGATGATGAATGATCACTTGTCTGTCGAGACTCGCTTTGTGACGGGAAGCTTATCTGTTGCTGAATCCAAGATATTTGCTCATCAACCAATTAAACCAATACTAAGTAAAAAGGAAGGTGTAATTGGCAAATGGGACGGTCACGCTTGGGTTGAGGTTGATGACTTAATCATTGATTTATCGCTATTTCGAACGGTATTTTCAAAAGTTGCTTCACCTCGCATTCAGAGCCTTTTTGAGGCGAGGTTTGAGCGTGGTACTGCCTACCTAGTTGGGCAAAAACATAAACTAATCGAAATGGGCGTTGAGTACACCCCACTTGAGCTATTGTCGGACGATGATGCGACAATCTTTATACAAAATGCGGGGAGAATGGGGCTAATAAACAGTTAACAGTAAATTTAAGAGTGATTCACAACGCTTAGCATTTTCAGTTTAAGCTTGGGTTTTGTTTACGGTGCAAGGGTTTAGGTTAGGTGGTAGCGTTGCTCATCACCTTAATGCGGCGGTTAAGCATTATGGTGTTTGCTCAAAATGAGGTTTCAATGAATAGTGAAGAGTTTGCTGGTGAATACTTGCTCAAGAAATTTAGATTAAAAGACTCAGATATAGAATGTTATGAGGAAGAGGTAAAAAATGGAGGAAACAGCCGTTACCTTTCTCTTCGGAAAATGTCACAACTTGAGAACTATCATACTCCTGATTATGTAATCTCAGACGATGTAAATGACAGTCTTGAAGACATATTGTTTGTTGACGTTAGTGGTCCGAAAGGTGGTTTGTTAACTAAGACAGAAATTGAAATCGATAAAGAAATAGCTCGCATGCAGTCTAAAATGTCAGTTGGACAAACTCGTTCTGTAGAGTTAAATAAGCAAGTGAAGCCCTTGATTCAGGGTGTCAAAAGCAAACTAATAAAAATCAACAAGAGATATGCTTGTAATAGGGACTATAAGGGGTCTATTTCACCAAACAATGGGATCGTTTACTGTATGGAAGAGGAACGTGTTCCTGAACATCATAAGAATACAATGCATAATCTTGGAGCTTTTCAGTTATCGATAACTACACTAGAGTTGCTGGATTTATTATCCAGTGGAAAATGTCAGTTTAATGATATTGAGCAACTTGGGCTTAATCGTCCTGTTGTCTTTGAGTTCAATGAATTGTACAAAAACATCAGTTTCATAGCTTTTGTTGGCAGAGAAACTTTAGAAAATCAGTCGTACATATTTGTTAATAAAGATTTTTTACGTTGTTCTAACAATATACTGGCTCGATCAATCAAAAAGATGCCCTATGTAAATGGCAATGGTTTTCGAAGTACGAGATGTCCAAAATCAAAGCTGTTAATTGACATCAATCTTTCTGAAATTAACGAAGAAAATCCATATATTTTTCCGTATGGAAATATAAATTATAAGGGTAATGCAATGCCCGGCGCAGATGTGCCTCTAGAAGAGATTGAACTGTCAAATATCCACCAACAATTCAACGATGGCCTCTCAAAATAATGCCTAACAGATATGGATAGTTGAACAAGCTAAGCCACCTTCATATAAGTAAATATTGAAATACTATGAATGGTCATGTAAAAGGGAGATTAAGCGTTATACTTACTTTTCCTAATGCCTATTAGTTTAGATAGATCAATCTTTCTGAGAAGCTTCTGTCCAAAAATTAGTTATACCTCAGATTTATTTTTTGTGATCACCAAGCGATTCTGTCGTATCGTAATTACCAAGCCTAATCCCGTCATTCCCTACAGTGAATGCCCGCGAGGGCGATAGGGAATCTACTGTCCACGCGTTGTGAAGCTTATATTTAGCTGTAAAACGTAAGGTGTTTCACTGGCATCTTTAAGGCTCGATCACGTGATGAGTAGATCACGGATAGCTTCGTTCTTCAACTTCCGAGATGACGGATATTAGGCTGAGTGAATGCCAAGCCTCAACCTCGTCATTCCCTACAGTGAATACCCGCGAGGGCGATAGGGAATCTATTGTCCACGCGTTGTTGAGTTTATATTTAGCTGGAAAATTTAAGGTGTTTCAGTGACGCCTTTAAGGCTCGGTCACGGGGTGAGTAGATCACGGATAGTTTCGTTCCTCAACTTCCGAGATGACGGATATTAGGCAGAGTGAATGCCAAGCCCAACCTCGTCATTCCCTACAGTGAATGCCAGTGAGGGCGATAGGGAATCTACTGTCCACGCGTTGTTGAGTTTATATTTAGCCGTAAAACGTAAGGTGTTTTATTGGCGTCTTTAAGGTTCAATCACGGGGTGAGTAGATCACGGATAGCTCGTTCCTCAACTTCCGAGATGACGAATATTAGGCTGAGTGAATGCCAAGCCCCAATCCCGTCATTCCCTACAGTGAATGCCCGCGAGGGCGATAGGGAATCTATTTATTTGTGTTGAAATCTTGTTGAATATAAATAGAGGTGTCCTGTTTCTGTCAGAGAATAATTTATAGCTGGATAGTTGAAGTTATTAAGTGATATTTATTGAATAGATGGGATGGATTATAATAAATAGACCTAACGCGGTCTATTTATTATGAATAAGGGATTATTATTTATGATTAAAATTTACCATTGTACGTCTAATGTAAATCGACTATTGGATGGAATAAAATTAGAACTTGTAATAACACGAATTATTGGTTGGTCATTTAGTTTGTAACAACTGATACTCATTTTTGATACGTAATTTTGTGAGTTTTTATTTAGTGAACAGTTTAATTGTGTATTGTCATTTGTTTGTTCTGAAGACATGAAAGTGTTTGGAAAAGTAATATCATATTTATGAAGTGGCATAGTTAATTTGGCCACCTAGTTAGAGGTGATATCATCACCTCATAATTTAATAGGTGACACTATGACTAAAAGAATACGCCCTAATTTTACACCTGAATTTCGATTAGAATCAGCACAACTCGTTTTAGACCAAGGCTACTCTGTAAAAGAAGCTGCGGAAGCAATGAATGTTGGTAAATCAACAATGGATAAGTGGGTTCGACAGCTGAAAGATGAACGTGGTGGAATGACACCGAAAGCAACACCAATGACGCCTGATCAGCTTAAAATTCGTGAATTAGAGAAGAAGATTAAACGGATTGAAATGGAGAAAGAAATACTAAAAAAAGCAACCGCTCTTTTGGCCTCGGACTCATTCAAAACTTCATATTAGTTGATGAATTAAAAGCTTATTATCCTGTATCTATCCTTTGTCATGTCTTTGATATTCATCGCAGTAGCTATAAATATTGGACTAAACGGCCTAAAACGCAGTCAAAAGAGCAAGTGCTATTATCTAGTGAAGTGAAGGCTGCACATCGTGCTAGTAGTGGCTCTGCTGGAGCCAGAACAATTGCAGGTATCGTTACGACTAAAGGCGTGCCGTTAAGTCGATATAAGGCAACTAACATCATGAAACAACTAGGATTAGTCAGTTGTCAGGTTAAAAAACATCGTTATAAAAAAGTAGAAAATGAACATTTAAATATTCCCAATACATTAGATCGCCAGTTTGCAGTTACTGAGCCTAATCAGGTTTGGTGTAGCGACGTGACATATATTTGGTCAGGACAACGTTGGTTGTACCTTGCTGTTGTGATTGATTTATTTGCCCGTAAAGTGATTGGTTGGGCAACGTCAGGCTCATCCAATACAGATCTAACAGGTAAAGCCCTTTCGATGGCTTATGAAGTTCGAGGGGCGCCTAAAAGTGTTATGTTTCATTCAGATCAAGGCTGTCATTACACAAGTAAACAATATCGCCGATTACTTTGGCGGTATCAAATTACACAAAGTATGAGTCGACGTGGAAATTGTTGGGATAACGCCCCAATGGAACGATTTTTTAGAAGTTTTAAAACAGAGTGGATGCCAACTGCGGGTTATCGCTCATCGAATGAAGCTAAAGTGGCGATCACTGAATATATTATCCGATATTACAACCAAGTCAGGCCCCATCAATATAACGGTGGCTTGACGCCTAATGAATCAGAACGCCGATTTAATAATGAATACAAATCAGTGGCCAATTTTACTTGACCACTTCATTACCATTAGAGAATTTTTTGGAAGTAATATCGCCTTGGTAAATTGGACCACCTTTTGTTACTGTCACATAACTAAGTTTGCCTTGTGCAGTAACATTGACAGTAATATGCTTACCTACTGCAGGATAAATTTTAGGTTCTTCAACTATATCTGTTTTTGGCTCTTTATTTATTTCAATATATTTAAAAGGTAGGGTAGATCCTTTTATTATTGGTATCGCTTCATGGGTATTACTATTTTCCATAACAAAACCTAGCCAAGGATATTTATTAGCAAAATTTTCTGGTGTGTTGCTTACTGCCTGCATATATATTCCATTATAATATCCAGTAAGTGGAGTATTTTCTTTACAAATCGGTTGAGTATCTGGTCCGAGGTTGCTCTGTGAATTAAAATTATTCATAAGTTTAGGCTTACTCAACTCATAGAACATAACTTTTTTATTTATTGTATTATCAGAAGATAAGAATAAAAAGTTCGGTCCATATTCTTCACCAGGAAATCGAGGATCTCCTGCTGCTTCTATATATATAGTTCCAGAGCAATCAGTAGATTTGTAATACATAGTCGTAGATCGAACTGCGCCTAGATAATTTATTCTGGCAGAGTCAGTGTTAATTGAAGATTGGTTAAGAATGAGATTATCTCTTGAAAAACTTTCGGATTCATAATTATTCCCAACAAAAGCACCATTAGCACCAACCCAATAACCCACTATATTATTTTGATCATTTGCTTGAGCTTGATTAATACTACACAAACTAATACCAATACATAATAATGTCTTTTTCATTTGTTACTATCTCATTTAATCTAAATTAATGGTATGAACTACCACTTCTACATTTAACTATAATTATTAATGGTAGCATTGTTTGTTAACTATAAGAGTTACTTATTGTTAAGTGAGAATAATATGGCTTAATTTATGAATTATAATAATTATTTACTTGGTTATAAAAAACATAGGACACCAATAACATTCCTTCGAATTATATATCCTTTAATCCGTCTTAGAGTAACGACTTACTGCCGTATGTTAAGCTCGATCATGTGATGAGTAGATCATGGATAATAACCAGTCTCATCTGTTGCCCGTCATTCCCCACAATAAATACTAGTGAGGGTGATAGGGCACTTACCACCAGCGTGTCAGAATGACTATTTCATTGCGTCTTTCAGGCTCAAATACACGCTAAATAGATCACTGATAGTTCGTGCTTTACTTCCGAGATGTGAATAATAACCAGCGCCATAGCCTTTTTCTCGTAATATTCTGCACCCGATATTCTTCATCTATCTCTTTTTAATATAAATTGTGCCAACTCATCATTCTTGAAATCTTTGTCACTTTTAATGGTGAATGCTTTTAATTCTAAAAAAGCATATTCTTACTTTTTTAGTAAAGGACCGTTGAATGAAATTTAATCGAAAAAAAATGACTACATTGATTCGTTCAGTAATGACCGTTTCAGCATTACTAACCTGTGGATCAGCTTTGGCTGCTGATAATGCGGTGACCAATACGTTAGATTTACATGTTCTAGATGGCGTTACAGTGAATAGCACCGCATCTTTGTGTTCAAACTCAACGGTCAAAGTGTGTAACGAAAACATTTTGGATACGCTATATGCTGAAAACAACTTCATGCCATATTGGTTAAACCCAGTGCTTGTCAATGCGATCATGCCGCAATTACAAGCGCTGGCAGATTCCAATACGCTACCAGGTATGAAGCAACGTTTAATAGAGTTGAAGAAATTAGCAGTATTGCCAGATCAGCGCGGATATGATTTGTTATTAACTGATACGTATTTAGTTTACGTGGATTATGTGCATCAATTAATGCAAGATCCTCGACCATTATACAATTCACATCCAGTAACTTTGACGCCTTTGACATTAAAAATGGTGCAGAATTATTTCCCATTGACGGCTCAAAAGATCAATTCTCTTATTCCTTCTTCGCAGTTTGTTTCGACAATGGGAGTGATCAACCATCTATTAAGTTTACCTGCTAATCCACTTGATTCGAGTAATGTTCACTTTGATAAGATTGTTTACCTCGGTGACACCATCCCTTATGGTCCTAAAGTGGCGACAGTGCTTTGGAATTTAGGCTATTTAACTCAGCCTCAGTATCAACAGATTATTGCTCAAGCGACGATTACAAATACCGGTGTGATGAATCAAGCGATAAAAACCTTTGAAGGTAATTATGGTTTGAAGATGGATGGCATTATAGGACCTGACGTTGTGAGCCAATTAACACGCCCTTATTCAAGTTTAGCGCGCATTACGGCATTGAACTTACAACGTGAACGTTTTGCGCAATTGCAAGGGAATGGCCCGCAAATTATTGTTAATATTCCTGATTTCAAAATGACGCTATACGATAATCAAAAGCCAATATTTGAATCGAAAATTATCGATGGGATGCCCAAACGCCCAACCAATTTGTTCCAGTCATACATTAATACGGTTGTGATTAACCCTTATTGGTATGTGCCTGAAACCATCAAAGTGCAGAATACTATTCCATCAGCTAAAGCTAATTCTAATTTCTTAAAGAATAACCGTATGGATGTGATTAACAGCTGGAGTGATCGTTCTGTTGTGCCACCTAGTTCAATTGATTGGGCAACGGTAAATCCGCATACCTTTACGCACCAATTCCGTCAAGATCCCGGCCCTGAGAATGCTCTAGGACGGGTAGCCTTCTTGATGCCTGATTCGTTCTCTGTATATATGCATGACGAGTCACAATCAGAATATCCATTGTTTAAACGTCATCATCGCGATTTAAGTTCTGGTTGTATGCGTGTACAAAAACCTCGTGAGATGGCGAAAATTATTTTGTCTTATCAAAATATGCCAAGTTTGCCCTCTGTCGACGATATGATTAATTCGAACAAGCACCGTGAGATTGGCTTAAAGGTGCGTGTGAATCTTGATGTGGCTTATTTAACAGCTTGGGTAACACCTAATGGCCAATTAGAGATGCGCCATGATATCTACGGTTATGATAACCCTCGAGCTAAACCAATTCAGAATCAATTTATTTCGATTCCAAACTATCGTACACATCAACGTATTAAATTGGCATTGAATGGTCAAAGTAGCTAATTGAAACATAGGAAAACAAAGGACACCCATAATTCTTTATGCAAGAAAGTAGGCAGAACCAAGGTTACTATTTGGTGTAATATTAGAGCTGCCTATCGTCATTACCAACTGTGAATATTTGTGTGGACGGTAGGGAATCTACTATTAGTATGTTGAAACTTGAAAGCATATAGATGTGGGTGTCCTGTATTGTTGGTTAGCGGCTTGAGGTGTAGATGGGTAATTTAGAAGTATTTGAAAAACAATTGCTTGAGTTCATCTCAACGGAAATGGTTACTGATGCGGCACACGATATTAATCACGTGCTGCGAGTCGTTAAGACAGCTAAACAGTTGAGTAAACAAGAAGGCGGAAACGCTGACATTGCTATTCCTGCTGCATATTTACATGACTGCTTCACCTTCCCCAAAGGACATTCTCAACGTAATCAAAGTTCATTCTTCGCAGCGGAAAAGGCAATTAAATTTTTGAATGAAATTGGATATCCCAAACAATATTGGCAAGAGATACATCACGCAATCGTCGCTCATAGTTTCAGCGCCAATGTAAAACCAATGACGATTGAGGCTAAAATTGTTCAAGATGCGGATAGGCTCGACGCGCTAGGTGCGGTGGGAATTGTAAGGTGCCTTCAAGTGAGTACAACTCTTGGGCGAACATTATATTCAACAGTTGATCCTTTCTGCGCCAATCGAGAACCTGACGATGGTACTTACACCATAGATCACTTTTATACCAAGTTATTAAAACTTGCAGACACAATGCAAACCCATTCGGCGAAAGAAGAAGCTACAAAAAGAACGAGCTTTATGCAGAGCTATTTAGATCAGCTTGCGAATGAGGTTTAATCACTGCTATTTTGTTTATTTAAAGCAACTGGTTTTGTGTTATCAATAGTAATCATACATAGTTAACATAAACCTTTGGGTTGGTGTGTTAATCTGCGCTCTTTATAGTTCAGTAAGTAGCAATGATGGTTTCAGATCATTTTAGTGGTAAATTTGAAGTCGAACTTAAATATCGATTGAAGTCGATATCTCAGTTCTTAGCGATATTAAAATCAATGCCGCATGAAATTATGCTTCAAGATAATATAGAATCTGATTGTTATTTTGATACCCCAAAACAACAGCTTTTAGCTGAAAATAAAAGCCTTTGCATTCGTGAAATGGCACCGTCAGGCATTAAGCTTTGGATCGTAAAAGGACCAGAAGCTGATCGCTGTGAAGCCGTAAATATTACTGATGTCAATAAAGCACAAAGTATGCTTACCACAATGGGTTATCAAATTGTATTGGCGATGAAGAAAACCCGCAGTATTTATTTTGTGGGTAAGTTTCATATTACTGTTGATCATCTTGATGGGGTAGGTGACTTCGCTGAATTTGCCATTATGACTGATGATGAAAGTTTACTTGATGGTTATCGAGCTGAATTGGTTATATTAGCTAATAAGTTTGGTTTGAGTGAAATAGATCTAGAACATCGTTCTTACCGACAAATGTATTTTGAAATCTGTGTCAAAAATAAATAATACTAATTGTTATTATATGTAGTAAATAAGCATAATTATGATGGGGGATATATTTATGATTAATGTATTAATATGGTCTAAAAATATATTTTATGTGTTTTTATTCTTATTTTCATCTCTTTCTTTCTCGAAAGAGTTTAAAGAATCTATAATTGATAGTGGGATTTCTAAAGGATCTGATTATATCGCGATGTTTAACATTAGTTATGAAGATAAGGATCATATAGCAAATCATAACGTTAATGTTTTTTTAAAATCAGCAATTGAAGAAAGTTTTATGACTTGTGGTGATGCTCAGTTATGTACTAGTTCAATTATGATTATACCAATTAAGAATGATGAAGTGTTAATTACATATTCTTTAAATACAATAAAACAAAATGGAAGTATTAGTGTAAATAGTAAGTTGATATTTACATTAAATGAATATATGCGACTATACAGTTCTCAAATAACGACAAAGAGAGATGATATGGTCTTATCTAATGCGAATAAGCAAAATGTTAGTGTTAGTTTGAAAATAATAAAAAACAACTTGTAGCATAATTTTACCTCCAAACAGAATTGTCTCTAAATCCCAGTCCAGAAAACGGATAATCCTCATTATTATCTGCCATTAGGTAAACATCTATTAATTTTATTTCCTGTAATAAAGCTTTAGTAAGAGCGGTAGGGAACCATAACGATTGTTATCATGGGTAGCTTCGTTTTTCTACTTATCCCTTTTTATTATGTTTACAGTGTGTTTGTTGTTATGTTATAACATAACCATTGTTGGCGGGGTCTTATTAGCGTTCAATACTATGGCAATTACACGCTGTTTAATTGGCTGATAAGACGGCTCGTTAAGACAACAATTTTTCTTATGATGTTAAAGGGTGAAAGTTAATGAAGGTTCTTAGTTCGTTGAAAAGTGCAAAAAATCGCAGTAAAGACTGTCAGGTGGTTAAACGCCGTGGTCGTATTTATGTGATTTGTAAATCTAATCCAAGATTTAAAGCAGTGCAGGGTGAAGTGGTCAAGTAAAATTGGCCACTGATTTGTATTCATTATTAAATCGGCGTTCTGATTCATTAGGCGTCAAGCCACCGTTATATTGATGGGGCCTGACTTGGTTGTAATATCGGATAATATATTCAGTGATCGCCACTTTAGCTTCATTCGATGAGCGATAACCCGCAGTTGGCATCCACTCTGTTTTAAAACTTCTAAAAAATCGTTCCATTGGGGCGTTATCCCAACAATTTCCACGTCGACTCATACTTTGTGTAATTTGATACCGCCAAAGTAATCGGCGATATTGTTTACTTGTGTAATGACAGCCTTGATCTGAATGAAACATAACACTTTTAGGCGCCCCTCGAACTTCATAAGCCATCGAAAGGGCTTTACCTGTTAGATCTGTATTGGGTGAGCCTGACGTTGCCCAACCAATCACTTTACGGGCAAATAAATCAATCACAACAGCAAGGTACAACCAACGTTGTCCTGACCAAATATATGTCACGTCGCCACACCAAACCTGATTAGGCTCAGTAACTGCAAACTGGCGATCTAATGTATTGGGAATATTTAAATGTTCATTTTCTACTTTTTTATAACGATGTTTTTTAACCTGACAACTGACTAATCCTAGTTGTTTCATGATGTTAGTTGCCTTATATCGACTTAACGGCACGCCTTTAGTCGTAACGATACCTGCAATTGTTCTGGCTCCAGCAGAGCCACTACTGGCACGATGTGCAGCCTTCACTTCACTAGATAATAGCACTTGCTCTTTTGACTGCGTTTTAGGCCGTTTAGTCCAATATTTATAGCTACTGCGATGAATATCAAAGACATGACAAAGGATAGATACAGGATAATAAGCTTTTAATTCATCAACTAATATGAAGTTTTGAATGAGTCCGAGGCCAAAAGAGCGGTTGCTTTTTTTAGTATTTCTTTCTCCATTTCAATCCGTTTAATCTTCTTCTCTAATTCACGAATTTTAAGCTGATCAGGCGTCATTGGTGTTGCTTTCGGTGTCATTCCACCACGTTCATCTTTCAGCTGTCGAACCCACTTATCCATTGTTGATTTACCAACATTCATTGCTTCCGCAGCTTCTTTTACAGAGTAGCCTTGGTCTAAAACGAGTTGTGCTGATTCTAATCGAAATTCAGGTGTAAAATTAGGGCGTATTCTTTTAGTCATAGTGTCACCTATTAAATTATGAGGTGATGATATCACCTCTAACTAGGTGGCCAAATTAACTATGCCACTTCAAGCTTCATTATATACTCAAATTGAAAATGTATACCTATACGAGATGTATAAGTATACATTAAATCATAATGTTATCTTAGTTGATTAAGATGGAACTCTACAGCTTGCGCTAATATCAAGTGCGGGGTTGATCACTTTAGATTGGACGCCATAAAGCCCTAATAGACTATGGAACAAATTGTCATGTGATAGATGACCAATATCCTCTTTATTTCTTAAGCAACTAAGATTAATGCCTTTTTGTTGAGCATATTGAGTT
The DNA here is from genome assembly GCF_046058925.1 of Photobacterium piscicola. Lineage (NCBI taxonomy): Bacteria > Pseudomonadati > Pseudomonadota > Gammaproteobacteria > Vibrionales > Vibrionaceae > Photobacterium > Photobacterium piscicola. The sequence goes on along the minus strand of NZ_CP175534.1, from coordinate 2,032,208 downwards.
GGGATCCATAATAACCATGGTACATGTTTTTGTTCTTTCGGTGCGATTGGAAAAGGTGCTCCGTGTAAATAGAATCCATTTTCCCCAAGTGATTCACCATGGTCTGACATATATAGCATTGCTACATTGTATTTAGCTTCGTTTTTCTTCAATAATTTAATCACTTGTTCATCGACATAGTCGGTGTAGAGAATAGTATTGTCATAAACGTTTTTAATTTCTTGGTCAGTACAGTTTTCAATATCACTACGGTTACAAGACGGTTTGAATCGATCAAACTGTTTTGGATAACGTTGGAAATACGTTGGACCATGGCTACCAATTAAGTGTAAGACTAATAATTTGTTCTTATCGTCTTTATTAATAAAATCAGCGGCTTTCTTTAGCATTACGCCATCGTAACAACTTGTTCCATCACAGTATTGATTGTGTTGTGACGTGTCAGTTGCTACATACGGTACTCTCGCTGCAACGCCTTTTGAACCACCATCATTATCAATCCATAATACTTCAGCGCCAGCGCGATGGATAATATCAACGGCATTATCTTGGCTGTAAGCGCGATCTTGATTGTAGTGAGCACGCGTTAAATTAGAGAACATGCAAGGAACAGATAGTGCTGTATAAGTACCGCAAGATTCAACATTTTTAAATGAAATAATGCCTTCGTTTTTAGTGTAAGGATTAGTATCTCGTTTATAGCCGTTGTAAGCGTAATCATAAGTACGTGCGGTTTCGCCTAACACCATAACAAATAAGGTTGGTTTGTGGTTTTTAGTTGGCAGTAGTTTTGCATCTAAGCCTTGTTTTTTGTAGGGTAGAGGTTTGTAAATAAACTCTTTGTATAAGTATTTTCCGCCCGCGTATACATGACCAGGAATGATCATACGGTTTAAATAATGATTATTACGACCAACCGCGGCATAACTTTTATAGTTAGTCAGAGCAATAATTAGCAGTGCTGTTGTTGCAATGCCAATAAGTATAATTCGAGCAATAATTTCTTTAAAAATACTTTCACGCTTAGTGATTTTTACACAAGCGATCCAAATACTGGGTAGTAAACCAAATACGATAATATAGGTTATCGAGTGCAAATTAACATACGATAGTGCTTCATCTGAACGTGTTTGGAAGATGCTTTCGATAACTGCATTATCAAATAAGGTGTGGTAATTGACTTCAGCAAATAAAGCCATTGATGATGTTATAACTAAAAAAATCATGATGGCTTTAAAAATATATGGCCAACATAAGCAGCTGAAAATGATGATAAAAGCAGCAGTTAAAACAATAGGCGCAGTATAAGGAAATACAGGATTAGAGACTGTATTACTTAATGAGAAAATCTTTTCTAATGTCGGAAAGTTAAAACATAATGAAAAATAAAGGGATAACCATACTATAAAAGTTGTCATTTTTAAGTGGAAAATATTGCGCATTGTTTACTCTGTGTCAAATAACGAATGCTGCTATTATCTTGAGCGTAACTTAAGGCTTACTTAAGAATGATCACTGAAAGCATAGAATAGAGGTCATTTTGTGTGTTAGCGATGCTATATTATTCCATTAAGTGTGATTCTCATTTTTTGGTTATAGTATCTAAAGATTTTATTTATATATTATGCATAATCAATGTTGTGCACACCAGATCGTGATGTTGCTACTGTAAAATAAAATGCTCACAATATGCCTTTGGGGAATTTTATGTGTGTCAGATTGTATTTAAGATTAGCGGTGCTTTGTTGTTAATTATACTATTTTAGTAGAGTAAAGCACCGTAATTAATAAAGTGTCATTTGTTTTCTAAATTACTATTTATTAACAGTGGTTGTTGATATTGCGTATCAGTTAGAGGTACAGCTTTGGAAAATAGATATCCTTGATACATTTCTATATCTAATGTTGCTAATATTTTAAAAACATGTTCATTTTCTACACCTTCAGCGATGATCGGTAAATTAAAGTAATGTATTAATTGTATCATTGACTGCAAGGACTCTCGTTTTTGAACGTCATTATCAATATTTCTGATAAACATTTTATCAATTTTGACGTAATCAAAAGGGTAGTCAAATAATCTATCATTGATATTATTACCACAACCAAAATCATCAAGTGCTATTTTTATACCTTTGATTTTCAAATAATGTAGTATTATTTTAAAGTCATTAGCATTACTAATGTCGTCGTTTTCTAATATTTCAATAACAATATTAATAAAAACATTTAATTCTGTTAATAGATTAATTATAGATATAGTTAAACTATGACTATAAATATTTATAGATAGAAATAATTCCTTATTTTGATGTACTGTAAAATGCTTAATGAGCTGTTGTAATAAACTAATGGTTAAACTTTCAGACAGTGGTTGATCATCTTTTATTATTGGGATAAATTTCACGGGTAATTGAATTTCGTGTTCAGATACAATCCATCGAGCAAGTACTTCAAATCCAACTAACTTTTTGTTTATATTAACTATTGGTTGTATAAACGGTTGTATTTTATCTGTTGCAATCGCATTTTTAATTTGTGCTTTTCGAGTAGCAATGCTGTTCATTTTTGGCCATTAAGACAAAGGATTATTTTTGTTTTGTTCGATGAGTAACTCTAGTAATTCAATATAGTGTGCTTTTTCTATATCTGTTTTTCCTTGGAATAAAAAGATAAGTGTATCTAGTTGGTTTGGATGACACTCATTATAAAAGAAGGTGATATTTTTTTTAGTTATTAAAGATATATTAAATAAGATATCGGACCGTGGCACTCGGGTTCCATTTTCAATATCAATGTAGGATTGTCTTGAAATATTTAGCAGTTCCGACATTTCTAATTGTGATATTTTTGATACTATTCGAGCCGTTTTTATATTGTTATGCATGTAAATTAGTTGGCATCTCCAGATGTTAAATCAATAAGTGATGATAATTCTTTAATTTTTAAATAGTATAGATCGAGAAGTTGTTCTATATCTGATAAATCATCATTTAATATTTTTTGTTGTATGAAGTTTCGCATTATTTTTACAGAAACTACGCTTTTATCATAATGTCTTTCTATCATAAACTGTCGCTAATGAGCTCTTCTTCTATTTGTTTGATTAATAATGATAAAATATCATTACTAACGTTTTTCTCAATGAGAATATTTTGAATTTTTTCTATATGTCTATCTTTCGTGTGATAAAAATAACTGATGTTCTTTCCTGATAAAACGGATAGTTTTTTTATAATATCTGCTTTAGGTGATATATCACCACGTTCAATTCTAACTAAGGTACTTCTAGAAATGCCTAAAGCCAAGGCCATATCACTTTGTGACAGTTTTAATGAATATCTAAGCCTAAGAATTTTTATATTCATTTTAAAGTTATTAGCTAGCAGAACATTTGTGTATTCTACAATATGCTTCTGTTTTTTTTAAATAAAATAATAGCTAAAAATTGTTTTTGTATTAAAAATAGGACACCTATTAAAAGTGCTATTAAGTATTGATTAATTCTTTATTGGAATATAATTTAGTGAGGGAAACTTATGTATATCTAATAGCTATTTTGAATTTATTATCACTTTGATTAAATAATTAGTTCATTTTTTTATTTTTTTTATAAAATAATTATTAGATTCTCAAATAGTGATAATGAAGCATAATTAGTGAATTTATAAAGTGTGACAATGCTGTTTCAAATGAAACATTTGTTATTACTTATTTGCTCGTAATCAATGTTCAAAACCCTATAATCCGCTCGTTTTTGATCTCATCAAGTTATACGTTCGGAGTTGGTTTTAAATGAAAAAATTTGTACTTAAAGCAGTAGTAATTACAGTATTGGCTACAACACTTACAGGCTGTATTGGTCAAATGGGTGTATCAAAGGTCGTGACTAAAGCTAACTTATCTGCTGTTGATAACCGTTATGGGCGTGCTGGATTATATGTACTCTTAAGTCCTGTATATGGTATTGCAGCTGCTGCTGATTTATTTATCTTTAACTCAATTGAGTTTTGGACGGGTAAGAATCCAATTACGGGTAAATCACCAGCCGTTGCAGATATGAAAGTAAAAACATATATCAAACTGAATAGTATGTTAGATCGTTCTTTAACCACGGTTCCTTTGGCTAGTGTTCAACAAAGTGATATTGAAGCGGCGACGTTTAAACAGCTTGATGATAATAGTTTAGAAATGCAGGTTTCTCACAATAATGGCACAACAACATTATTACGTGGAGAAAAAGCAGGTGATGCCGTTAATTTTTATTTAGATGGTAACTTTATTACGGCTGTTACTATTGCCGATCTTGATCAGTACGCTGATTTACAAGCGTCGTAATAAATTCATTATCTAATTAAGTTATTAAATTTAAACCGCATATTTATTTCAAATATGCGGTTTTTTTATGTCTAATACAGTTATGGCAATTAAGGTAATGTTATTTTTTCTTGGGTCGTAGTGCGAGTACTACAGTTAAGAGAATCTTCTGTTCTTGGGCACTGACTACCAAAACTATGTTGGGTTGTAGTGATTGTCATTGTGTGACTTGCTATGTTGATATTTTTAATCGCATAGCTGGTATCAGAGTGCTCTTTCGTCATTAACACTTGATCTGTGTTTACATTTTTAATGACTAGTTTTCCGTTATTAGAACCACCGCCTGGTTGGGGGTAGTTAGGTAATAAGGGGGAGTTCTCTAAATAGGCAACGCGGGTACCATTAGCATAGAAATCTGCATTAGCCGGTGCTAAATAATGTTGTGTAGTTGTTGATAGTTGTTGTTTATCATTATGAATAAGTACGTCATAGCCATAATTAATATTACCACCACCGGCACCAGATGGTCTCATCATCGCTTTTAGAATGATGTTTTTACCATTAGGACTAAATTTATAAGGAATAAAGATAGCACTACTATTACCTGTTCTACTAGTGGTGGCTAATGTACCAATAATATATGGATGTTGATTTTTTGCATCAGAAGCAACGAGCTTGAGCTGCCAGTTACTGCAACGGTTATTTTTAAGTGCACTGCATCCAACGAATGTTCTCACTACGGTATCACATTGAGCATTAACCAAAGATTTAGCGTAAACGTATTGACTTGGAATTAATTGAGTCACATTTTTAGGAGGGCGACGGGTAATACCTGAGCATTGTTGAGTATTATTTTTTACGCTATTTGCATATTCTCGTAATGACCCATTTAAACGTTGCCACTTTTTACTTACTGTCATTAATGCTGTTGCATTATGCTTTATATCATATAATTGGCGTTGAATATTAAGTTGAATACAACCTTCCATATATTTTTGTTGGTTGCATTGTTTTTTTATATGTTCATGCCATTGATTTTGCGTATTTGTTGTTACCACTTGATCAACAGGGGACTGTTTTTTTTTTAATTGTGTATACGCTTGCTCAAGTTGGTTATTCATTTTGGTTAATGCTGAGGAAGCGCAGATCGTTTTTTCTATTGCAGAAGCTGGGCTATTGCATTGCAGACCTTGAGCATTAACGTTAAAACTAATGATAAGAGCACTACCCATCATCACCAAAGGTAATAATGGTTTGTAAGAGGATAATGGCATGATAATGTCCTTAATATTTCTATAAGTGATGTTTGGCGTTATCTTGCCGTAGTGGTAAAAAATAATGTATTTAATATTAAAACGGATAACGATATTTATAAGATGAATATATTTCTATATTATTGTCTGATAATAGTCTATTAACTTATAAAATTGCAAACCATTGTATATTGGTTTTTTTTATTGATAAAAACGCCTGCCATTATTGAGCAAGCGTTTTTGTATATCAAAGAGAGATAATCGTATCAATTAATGTGTGCGGCGGGGGCCTTTGCTCACTAATTCTTTACCGTTTTCAAATACAGCATCGCTCACCCAACGCCCATAAATAAGCTGATGTTGGTTATTAAAAACAGCAACAAAGTGACGACCATCAGTATTGTTAGTTGCCATACCGATACCTTCGACACCCTGTAAACCTAGACCGCCGTTTTCAACTGAAAGCAGAAAAGCTTCTAGTTCTTCAAGGCTATCGATAACACTTAGTTCATTATTAATCATTTTTGTTCTCTTTTACGTGATTACATGTTGCGATAGCGTATTTTAAGGAAAAACGACCAATTACACTAGCCTAATTGTTGAGATAACAATAGTGCAGCGACAATGAAACCATCTTGACGTTGATTATTGCCTTCAATATAAGCATTCGCAATTGTACTGTTATTGGTTGATAACCATAAGGTTCCATCAGGTTTAATTACTGCATTGGCAACGGTGCTATGATTATCTTGTAACCAAATTTGATTACCACTACGCAAGATTGCAAATGGAGGTTGAGTGCTCGTTTCATTAATCCAAAGATGGTTGTTTTTAAGGATCACAACACCTTGGTTATTCGTTAATGCTTGAATGATCTTATTTTTATCCATTTGATGAAAAATAACAAAGTTTGGTGTTTGAGTTTCATTAGTCGGTAACCAAACTTGATTGTTTTTTATTATTGCATTTGGCGTAATGCTTTTACTGTTGCTATTTAACCAGATATTACTTTCAGCGAAAGCATGGCTAGAAAATAGTATGGTGAGCAGGATTAGATGATATATTTTTTTCATTGGATTATGACCATCAATATAGAATATGAACAATATACATTATTAAAGTTCTGTTGTGATGATCGAAGAGTAGTAATTAATAACTTTTAGTTTCTAGTTAGATACGGTTATTCATGCTATACAATGAATATTCAATAACATACTGACGACACATTGAGGGAGTAACATGTCTAGTCATAAAATAAATACTCAGCTGATTACGGCAGGAAGATCGAAGAAATTTGGGTTAGGAGCGGTGAATAGTGTTATTCAACGAGCATCTTCATTAGTGTTTGATTCTGTCGCAGATAAAAAGCAAGCCACGATCAATCGTGCTAATGGTGAATTGTTTTATGGTCGTCGAGGCACATTAACTCATTTCTCATTACAACAAGCGATGGTTGAAATAGAAGGTGGTGCTGGGTGTTATCTTTATCCTTGTGGCGCGGCAGCTGTAGCGAATTCAATTTTAGCATTTGTAAAAGCGGGCGATCATTTGTTAATGACGGGCGCGGCTTATGAACCAACTCAAGATTTCTGCAATGTGGTATTAAAAGGGCTTAATGTTGATACTACATATTATAATCCTCTCATTGGCGCTGGTATTGCGGGTAAAGTACAGCCCAATACTAAAGTGGTATTTTTAGAGTCACCAAGTTCAATCACCATGGAAGTGCAAGATATTCCGGCTATTGTTAAAGCGGTTAGGGCGATTAACCCTGAAGCGGTGATCATTGTTGATAATACATGGGCTGCTGGAGTGTTATTTAAAGCACTTGATCATGATGTAGACATCTCTGTTCAAGCGGGCACCAAATATATTGTGGGCCATTCTGATGCGATGTTAGGTACTGCTGTTGCAAATAGCCGTTGCTGGGATCAATTGCAAGAACGATCATATCTGATGGGGCAAATGGTGGACGCTGACACTGCTTATGTCGCAGCCCGTGGCTTACGTACGATGGGAGTGCGTTTAAAGCAACACCATGAAAGTAGTATTAAAATTGCAGAGTGGTTAGCACAACACCCTCAAGTTGAACGAGTTAACCATCCCGCGTTACCTAGCTGTAAGGGGCACGAATTTTTCCTACGTGATTTTAATGGTAGCTGTGGTTTATTCTCTTTTGTGTTAAAAAAACGTCTTGATAGTCATCAGATTGCGGATTTTTTAGATAATTTTAAACATTTCAGTATGGCGTATTCATGGGGGGGCTATGAATCTCTTATTTTAGCCAATCAACCTGAAGAACTTAATCGTATTCGCCCTGCGGGTAAGGTTGATTTCGAGGGTACATTGGTACGCGTTCATATAGGATTAGAAGATTGTGACGATTTGCTTGATGATCTTGCGCAAGGGTTAATGCGTATTGCTTAACTTTTATAAATTAAACGTCTTAGCATCAGTATGTTAAGACGTTTAATTGGTTTTAGCTATTGCAACAATAGCTATAAATTTTGTATTGCATTATCTATTTTTCATTTACCTCCAAAATATTATTATTCATTTAAAATCATATTCTTATTGTTACTTTTGATATTGATCAATGGGTAGCTATTCTTATTTATTCTGTTTTTAGCTCTTGCTACGGAATTTACCAGTATTGGCGCTATTGCCATGATGAAACGAGAGTGGTATCTTTTTTGGTATAGATAAGAATGATTATCAATAAGATTTAGCATTTAAGAACCCGTTATTAATAAATATCATGACCTAATGAAGCATATGAAAGCGTGATAAGGTAATAATTGTTTACTATTTATTGTTGTTTCATACTAGGTTTTTTTATTTTTAATTACTATTAATAAGATTATTAATATATATATCCCAATAACAGTAATTAGCGCCGATCTTAATATCAAAAATAAAAATATAGAGGTTGCTATGAAAAATACTCGAATTGTTTTAATCCGTCATGGTCAAAGTCAGTGGAATAAAGAGAACCGTTTTACAGGTTGGGCTAATATACCATTAACAGAACAAGGTGAAGCAGAAGCACATATAGCAGGTAAAAAATTAATAGAAAATAATTTTAAATTTGATTTTTGTTATACTTCAATGCTGAACCGTGCAATAAAAACGTTATCAATTGTTTTAGAAGAGCTTGATTTATTATGGTTGCCTGTTGATCATTGTTGGCAATTAAATGAACGCCATTATGGTAATTTGCAAGGCTTAAATAAGGCTGAAACAGCAGAAAAATTTGGTGATGAACAAGTGTTTACGTGGCGTAGAAGCTATGATACACGACCACCAGCCGTTGATAAAACCAGTTACTATTACCCAGGTAACGATAAGCGATATGCAAATCTTACTATTGACGAATTACCTGTTGGCGAATCACTGAAAGACACTTATGAACGTGTTATACCATTTTGGAACGAGGAAATTGTTCCTAAAATAAACAGCGGAGCTGATATTCTTATTGCTGCTCATGGCAACAGTTTACGGGCGTTAATGAAACATCTTAGTGATATTGCTGATGATGAAATAACACAGATAGAAATTCCTACTGGAGTACCGCTAGTCTATGAATTAGACAGCAATTTGAAAGCAATAAAATATTATTATTTATAAGAGTACCTAAGTACCTAAGTACTTAATGAGTTAATGTCAAAAATAAAACCTCACTTCATGTTATTGTTGAAGTGAGGTTTTTTTATGCATAAATTTAACTGTTGGCGTTATTATGATGAACAACTGATTTCAAGATGCTTACCCCAATGTGGCGGCAGTTGAGCTAATATTTCTGCGTCTTCATGCTCATCAAAGGGGCGGGCTAATACCGTCATTAATTGATCTATGAGTTTATAATCACCTTGTTGTGCTTTTTCAATGGCTTGTTGGGCAAGGTAATTACGTAAAATATACTTAGGGTTGTGTTGCTGCATAATAGCTAAACGTTGGCTATCATTAGGTTCAAGTCGCACCCGTTGCTGATAACGATCTAGCCACTTTTTAAGATCTGAAGTGCATTGGAATAATTCACTGAACAAAGGATTGCTATGAGGTAAGTCTGTCACCGTAATATATGACAATGTTCGAAAGAATAAAGTGTAATCAACATGATGGTGCTGTAACAATTGAAATAGATCTGAAAATAAGACGCTGTCGACATCGTCAGTTAATGTTAATCCTAATTTTTGACGCATGTTATGGCTATATTGCTGCTGTAACTGGTGTTGGTAATGCTCTAAACCATGATCTATAGCGTTTTTTTCTAAAAGTGGCGTTAGGGCGTAACCTAAAGCCGATAAGTTCCATAAGGCTATGGCAGGTTGTTGATCAAAAGCATAACGGCCAGAATAATCTGAATGATTACAAATATAATGAGGGTCATAATCGTCAAGAAAACCAAATGGACCATAATCAAATGTTAGTCCGAGTATCGACATATTGTCAGTATTCATGACGCCATGTGCAAATCCTACTGCTTGCCAAGCTGCTATCATTGTTGCAGTGCGATGACAGATCTGTTTAAACATTTCGGCATAAGGGGAGCTTGCAGTGGTTAATTCAGAAAAATGGTGTTCAATTACATAATCCGCTAAGTGTTGTAGTTCGGTATGTTGGTTACTATAAAATAAGTATTCAAAATGCCCAAAACGAAGATGACTTTCTGCAACTCGAATCAGTGTGGCGGCTGTTTCTATTTTTTCTCGTACAACCGATGTTTCGCTACCTATAATGGCTAAAGCATGTGTTGTTGCAATACCTAGACCTTCCATTGCGGCACTGGCAAGGTATTCACGAATAGATGAGCGTAAAACCGCACGTCCATCTCCCATTCTAGAATAAGGTGTTTTGCCTGAGCCTTTTAGATGTAAATCCCACTTAGCGCCAGCACTGGTAATGACTTCACCAAGTAGAAGTCCACGTCCATCACCAAGATCGGGATTATATTGCCCAAATTGGTGCCCACAATATTTCATTGCTAAAGGTGATAATCCTGCCAATGTTGCTTTACCGCTAAATACATCAACAAAGGTTGGCTCAAGTGCGGTAATGGAAGCTAGCTCAAGTTTTTCTGCTACAAGTGGATTAAAATGCACTAGAAAAGGGTTATCTAAAGGCTGTGGAGTAACCCGTGTCCCTAAATTATCAGGAAGATCACAATAGCTATTAGCAAATGTCAGTGTCGATAATGTTTTCATGGGCATACCTAAAGCTAAAAGGGCGTTATTTAAGCTTATCGAGTTATGATAAATAAACAAGGGATGAAAAGTAGGGGCATTAGTTATAATCATGTCAGAGTTTATTTTTTATAAAATTGATAGCTCTTTTAATAAAAAACAAAATAAGCATGTATTTATTAACCATTCATATGATGTTCATTGAAAATATATTATAAATAACGCACTTCTCTATATGTGGAATTATTTTATAGGATTTGACTGCTAATATTTTTTGTAATTTTAGATTTAAATAATGCATCTGATAATTTATTAAATCTTATTTTTCAAGAATTCATCTTGTCGCTAACCTTATTTAAAGGCAATTTGTCATACAAATTGTTATATAAGGAATATTCGCGATGACAAATGAAAAATTTTTCCAAAATCTATTATCCCATGCTGATATTATTATTAATGGATCTCGCCCTTGGGATCTGCAAGTTCATGATGAACGATTATATGATCGAGTATTAACGGATGGTTCATTAGGCTTTGGTGAAAGCTATATGGATGGCTGGTGGAGCTGTAATGCGATTGATGAAATGATTAATCGCGTTTTACATGCTCGTATTGATGAAAAGCTGGATTTATCAACTAAACTTGCTGTTGGTTTAAAAATTGGCGCATCAAAAGTAAAACACCTTTTTAATCATCAAAGTATTGATCGAGTTACTAAGGATGTACCTTTCCATTATGATTTAGGTAATGACTTATTTGAGTCAATGCTTGATAAGCGAATGACATATACCTGTGGGTATTGGAAAGATGCAATCGATCTTGATAGTGCTCAAGAGGCTAAACTTGACTTGGTATGCCGTAAAATGGGGCTTAAACCAGGTATGCGCTTATTGGATATTGGTTGTGGTTGGGGCAGTTTTATGAATTATGCTGCAGAACATTACGGGGTTATTTGTGATGGTTTAACGCTGTCCAAAGAACAAGCCGCATTAGGTCAACAACGTGCTGATGATTTAAACCTTCCTGTGAAATTCATCCTTAAAGATTATCGTTTACATGAGCCAGAGCAGCCTTATGATCGGGTGGTTTCTATTGGAATGATGGAACATGTAGGTCCTGATAATTATCCTGATTATTTCAACGCTGCTTACCGTTATCTTGCTGATGATGGAATCTTTTTATTACATACCATTGGTAGCCCAAACTCTAAAACAGAAACAGACGCGTGGATAAACAAATATATTTTTCCAAACGGTGTTGTGCCATCAATGACGCAGATTGGCTCTGCTGCAGAAGATTATTTTAATATTGAAGATGTGCAAAATATCGGCCCTGATTATGATAAAACATTAGTCGCATGGAACGATAAGTTTGAACAGAATTGGCCTAAAATATCAGAGCAATACGGTGAGAAATTCTATCGTATGTGGCGTTATTATTTATTGTCATGCGCAGGAGCATTTCGTTGCCGTGATCTTAATGTCTGGCAATTTGGTTTAACGAAAAAAGGTGCTGAATTACCGTTATGTGTACGTTCTAACTAAGATTTGAATAGAATGCATAACTGATAAAAATGCCCTCAAGATGAGGGCATTTTTGTAGGTTAGTTCTTTATATTGAGTGTTTGTTTAGGTTTTGATTTTTTAGGCTCTGGAGTAATGATGGCCTCAATATCAACAATTTTTGAACGACTCATAATGATCTTCCACCGTTGAATACGTACTGTTTTATCTTCGTCGGTTTCTTTGGTGATCAAGTTAATTAGATGTCTTTTCTCTACCGATTCTTTGGTTACTTGGCCATCTTTAAGTTGGTAAAGACGTTGTGAACCTTTTTCCATTAATGTCGCCACCGCTCGCATATCAAGAATAATAGATTCACGCGTTTGCTCGTAACCACTTAAAAACTTTGTGGGTGACATTCTGGTGGTACTTTTGTAATGCAAAATGGTTTCTTCACGGTGAGAGACATTATGCTTACGGGTTTTTCGAATAATTTCGGGTAAACTGTCGTAGTTTATAAACTCTAACCATTCAAGTTGTTGTCCAATAACATTACCTGTATTAGCATCAAAAAATTGCTTCTTCCACCGTGCTTTACCTTTTCTCATCCATCGCCATAACATGGTTTTTAAGTCATCTTTAAACACTTCACGTGCGGCATAAATGAATGACAGTACAACAATGAAAGAAGCGGTAATATCACCCAACATACCACGTGCTTTTATTAATATTAAAGTAACAAAAATCATCACAATACCCGCGGCAGCACCCGTTACAATCTTACGGGTATTTTTACCGAGCTCGATGGTTTTTTCATTCATGGTGACAGGGTATTCAATTAAACGGCGTAATAAACGCATTTTATTCGACATACGTGTTGGATCTTGCATCGCCCTGACTGAGTTATAATTGTTATCAGTTCGGTGTTGGGATTCCTTTTGACAGATTTCTAATAGCTGTGGCTTAATTTCATTGTACTCAGCTCCACGGGGTAGATGGGCGATGATTTGTAGAAGCCGTTGTTCTGTAAACCAAGATAAATAATTATCAATATTCTCGTAATATTTGAGCAGCTTTTTATCTGTTGGAATGTTGCGACGTAATCGTTTTAAAATTCGAACAGCCAATTGTGCCGCTTCTTCAATTTCTTCTTGTTTAGACTCACTACTATCGCCTAATAATTGCTGGGTTGTTTTTTCCAAGGCTAATGCATATTGGTAGGCATAGAGGCTTAAACTTAAACGATATTGTTCAATAGATAACTTGCCTCGACTTGCAAGGCGACTATGCACTAAAGGCAGATGGTTTATATCACTGAAATAAGTCCGTTTGCCATGAATGGCATTGTGATAAAACTCTTCTTCAGAGATGATATTGGCATTTAAACCCAGCTCTCCTGGGATAAAGATGTACATATCAAGCTGTCGATTAGTTGTTTCTTGAATCACATGAGATATTTTGAGTTTATGCCCATCTTTTTTATCGACAGTAATCACTTTTAATTAGCCCTCCTAGGCAAATGCTAAATGGCATAAATTGGTTGTCATTGAGAGTATATGAGAATATTTTTTTGTCCATTATTTATAAATCGCAATTATTGATGCTAATAGAATGAAAAAACATCAAATAATTGCAGATAGGTTGGGCGAAGGGTCGCAACATCACGTATAATGCCGATATCATAAGCGCAACCCGTTCATTATAACGTATTGCCTAGTCAGCGATAGTGAATTAATTATTGCGGCAAAAAAATTGATTGATAAAGATATTGAACCAACTGCACTGTAAGCGTGTTGTTGCCTATAAAGAGAGTACCTGATACATGATTAAAATTGGACAATACAACACTCTAGAAGTTATCAAATTGGTAGATTTTGGTGTGTTCCTAAATGGTGGTGATGATTTCGGTAATATCTTGTTACCAAAGAACACAGTGCCAGCAGGTACTAAGCTCGGCGACAAGCTTAAAGTTTTCATTTACTTTGACTCTGAAGATGAAGTCATTGCAACGACTGATGAACCATTAGTTGAAGTGGGTGGTTTTGCTAAATTACGTATTGTAGGTGCAACGACAATTGGCGCATTTGCTGATTGGGGTTTACGTAAAGACCTACTGATTCCATTTAGTGAGCAACGTCGTCGCTTAGAAGAAGGCGAAGAAGTGATGGTTCGTGTTTACACGGATCGTGCATCAGGTCGTATTGTTGGCTCTACTAAGTTCAACCGTTTTCTTGATAAAACACCTGCAAACTACAAAGTAGGCCAAGAAGTACAAGTTGTTATCGCTGAAACGACAGAACTTGGCTACAAAGCGGTAATTAATGGTGAGCATTGGGGTTTGTTCTTTAAAACAGAAGCCTTTGGTAAACTATTTATTGGTAAGCAACTAAAAGCGTATATTCAAGAAATTCGTCCAGATGGCAAAATTAACTTATCACTACAAAAAGTAGGCTTAGGCAAAGTTGACGATTTAGCGGATAAGATCCTTACGTCTTTAGAGATCAAAGGTGGCTTTATTCCAGTAAGTGATAAATCAAGCCCTGAAGATATTTTCCGTGTATTCCGTACCAGTAAAGCAACGTTTAAGAAAACGATTGGTGGTTTATACAAAAAAGGCTTAATTGTGATCGAAAAAGACGGTATTCGTCTGAATGATAACGATTAATCACCACTAATTTCGATATTAGTGAACATAAAAAAAACCGACGTTTAACTAGAAATAGTAAATAATGTCGGTTTTTTTATGCATTTTTGTTATGGCTATATTAATCGTTGTCGTGCAATAGCTTTTCGAACTTAGTCATATTCCAACCCATAAGCACGCTATCCCCAACTTTAATGACAGGGACAGAGCGAGCGCCTGTTCGGCTTAATTCTTTTCTGCCTTGTGGACTTGCTACATCGACTAAACGAAAAGGATAACCTTTTGTTTTCATATACTGCTGAGCATCTTTACAATGCGCACAGTTTTTCTGAGTAAACAGGGTAATACGTTTCATCATCATTACTTCGCTATTTGACGCTATTTGATTAGCTACACACAGAGCAGTTTGGTTGCTTCATCAATTTCATTTCGCGCCAACTCATGCTCATAGCATCGAGCATCAAGATCTTGCCCGTTAATGGCGTGCCAACATTGGTGGCAACCTTAATTGCTTCCATGGCTTGTACAGCGCCAACAATACCAACAACGGGTGACATAATGCCAGCTTCAACACAGGTTAATGCTTGTTGACCAAAGAGGGCGCTTAAGCACTGGTAGCAAGGTTCACCATCATGGTAGTTATAAACACTTATTTGGCCTTCCATGCGAATAGCAGCCCCTGAAACTAAGGGTGTTTTAGTCTCAAAGCATAAGCGATTTAATTGATTACGTGTATCAACGTTATCACAGCAATCCAACACTAAATCATGTTGTTTTATGAGTGGTAATAATTCGTCATCAGTTAAACGTTTTGCAATTGTCTTAACGGTTAAATAAGGGTTTATTGCCGTTAATGCTTGTTTTGCTGATTCAACTTTAAGCATACCGACCGTCGCATCTGTATGCAAAACTTGGCGCTGTAAATTAGAAACTTCAACTTTATCGTCATCAATAAGGGTGATCTTACCCACGCCAGCAGCCGCAAGGTATTGTGATGAGGCACAACCTAAACCGCCGGCACCTAAGATTAACATTGAAGCGGCTTTTAATGCTTCTTGGCCTTCAAAGTCAAATTGGCGCAGAATAATTTGGCGGTTATAGCGTAGCATTTCTGCATCTGATAATTCAGCACTGGTGTGTTGTTCTGTTGTCATAAGTGAAATTACCGTTATTAGCTGTTTATTCGTATATTAACGACAAATTAGTACATGGTGTGGTTAAACATTTCAATAGTAACGAGTTCGCCCGCCTCAACTCGGCCACGATCTTGTTCTAATACCACAAAGCAGTTAGCGTGGTGCATTGAACTGAACGCGCCAGAGCCTTGGTTGCCAGTTGTTGTTACTTCAAATTGACCATTATTAATGCTATAGATACCACGTTGGAAGTCAGTACGGCCTGGGCGCTTCTTAAACATTGAAGTTGCTTTAGCTTGTAAACGAACAGGGGGTTGATATTGGCTATGACCCGCTAGTTTTGCCAGCATTGGTTGTACTAATTGATATAAGGTCAGCATTGCAGATACTGGGTTGCCAGGAAGGCCACAGAACCATGCATTGTTAATCGTACCAAATGCAAATGGTTTGCCCGGTTTCATGGCAATTTTCCAAAAACCAATTTTGCCTTCTTGGTCTAAAATGTCTTTGGTGTAATCGGCTTCACCGACACTTACACCGCCAGAGGTAATTACCACATCGGCGTCTGTTGATGCGGTTACAAAGGCTTGACGTAGTTTCTCTGGGCAGTCAGGAATAATACCAAGATCTAATACATCACAACCAAACTTCTCTAATAAAGCCTTCATACCATAACGGTTGCTATCGTAAATCTGACCCGCTGCTAATGCTTCACCGACAGGGCGTAATTCATCACCAGTTGAGAAAAAGGCCACTTTAGGACGACGGTATACAGCAAAAGAAGCAATACCTAATGATGCGAGCAGTGGCATTTCACGTGCAGTTAAGCGAGTGCCTTTTACTAATACTGTTTCACCTAAATGAACATCATCACCAACAGGGCGAATGTTGTCGTTTGCTTTTGGCTTGATCGTAAACTGAATGCTATTGCCATCAACATGTGTTTCTTCTTGCATGATAACAACATCAGTGCCTGCTGGAATTTCAGCGCCTGTCATAATACGAACACATTGACCTGCTTCACAAGTGCCAGTAAATGGGATCCCTGCAAATGACTTACCAATCATGGTTAAAGTATCAGTATGCTCAAGATCCGCGGCACGAAGGGCATAGCCATCCATTGCTGAGTTAGCAAAAGGCGGTACATTGATTGGCGATAGAATATCTTCAGCAAGCACCATACCCATAGCATCAGTTAATGCTACAGTGGTGATTGTCGTTAGTGGTGAAACTTGAGTTAGAATATTATTTAACGCAGTTTCAACAGTCATTAAACCTGGTACGTCGCAGCATCCCATAATCGTATCCATTTTATTTATTCGTGATAATGAAAGTGAGCAGGTCTGAAAAATTCTCAGTTTGAGGTTGTATGTTTTACTCTGTTTCTTACTAAGTATTGTTCAGATTGCTAGTTTATGAGTAGTTTACCCTTTATTGACTACCGCTGTAAGGGATTGAATATACTAAAATACGCTTGAAGTAGGTATTCGTAGGTAATTTGGTGGTGAAATTATTCTCATTTGGAGGTATTCTGCTAAGGATTTTAGCGCTGGCAAGGTCAGAAGGGTATGTCTTTTTTATTCTACCTAGGTCAGCTGGAGGAAAAGAATGACAGCATTAAGTGTATCTGCAGTACAAGTACGTGACGCCTTAGCCGCCCGTGATCTAGAAACCCCGATGACGGCTGATGTTGTAAGTCGAGAAGAAAAGAAAGAAAAAATTGAATACCATATGCGTGAGATCCTTTCACTACTAGCGTTAGATCTTACGGATGATAGCTTGGTTGAAACACCGCACCGTATTGCAAAAATGTATGTCGATGAAATTTTTTCAGGTTTGGATTACACCAATTTCCCTAAAATCACAGTGATTGAAAATAAAATGAACTGTGATGAAATGGTGCGAGTAAAAGACATTACATTAACCAGTACTTGTGAGCACCATTTAATTACCATCGATGGTAAAGCGACAGTTGCTTATATTCCACGTGGAAAAATTATTGGTTTATCAAAGATTAACCGTATTGTGCGTTTCTTTTCTCAGCGCCCACAAGTGCAAGAGCGTTTAACGCAACAAATTTTAGTAGCACTACAAACACTACTTGAAAGTGAAGATGTCGCCGTGACTATTGATGCAACTCATTACTGTGTTAAATCTCGCGGCGTAATGGATGCAACCAGTGTAACGACAACGACGGCACTTGGCGGGATTTTTAAACGTAATCCTGCTACCCGTGCTGAATTTTTAAGTGGTATTCGTTAAGCGCAGTGTTTGCTGTAACTGATTGTTATTTAAATGCTAGTCAATGAATGTTGGCTGGCATTTTTTATTTATATTCAAGAGATAGTAAATGGATTTAATTAAGCTATCACGCATTAGCATGAAGCACCTTATTACCTTGCACGTTATGTTAGATACCCTCAGTGTGACAGCGTGTGCTCATCGATTATGTGTTAGTCCATCTTCCGTTAGTAAAACGCTCACTCAGCTTCGAGATACATTAAATGATGAGCTATTTTATCGTAATGGTAATCGGTTGGTTTCAACGCCATTAGCGCGTCGTTTAGGGCCGACAGTGCATCAAATGATCAATGACATGAATCAAATCATGACTCAAGAACAATTTGATGTTGCGCATTATGCGGGGAGTTTTTCATTGTCGATGCGTGAAAGCACTTTTGAGTTAATTGCAGCACCGTTATGTGAGCAAGTATTAAAGTTAGCACCCAATATTCGATTAGATATTTGGTCTAAAGATAATATTGGTGTTAGTGGGCTAGCAAAAGGGGTATTGGATTTTATTATTCTGCCTCATGATCTTAGTCAGCCACCAAATATCGATAATAACTTAGTTTGGGAAACCTTATTTACTGATGAAATGGTGTGTTTAATGTCTAATGAACACCCATTAGCGACTCAACCACTGACCATTGATGATTATTTACATTATGATCATATTGGAATTGTTGATAATGATCTCAGTGTACCATTTTTTGAAATGCAGCTTATTCAGCAACATAGAAAACGTAAAGTTATGGTCAACGTTGCTGATTTTGGTGCAGCAGCGACATTGTGTAAAAATACTAAATTATTGTTTACGTGTTCAAAGAGGTGGGCAGAAGTGGCAGCGCAAGCACAATCGTTGACCATGAAAGAATTGCCATTTAATTATGGCCAAGTTGGTTATAGTTTAGTGTGGTATCAGCCAAGTATGAACGATCCTGCGTTACGGTGGCTGTACCAGCAAATTACAACCGTTGGACATAAAATTGGTCGCTATACATAAACCGTTGGCAGTATTAGATTAGTGATATTACGTTCGGTTAGCTGCATTGCTAATGTTTCAATATCGGTTTGGCTACACGGTGTCCAATTTAATGATTCGCCTGTGACACCATGATGTTGAAACGCATTAAGCTTGATACGAACGTCATTATTTAATGTTGCTAAATATCCTGCAATATCATCGATGTATTGCTCGTAATCGGTGACGTTTGGAATCTGCAATAAGCGTATCTCATATAATTTTTGATGTTGACTTAACCAACAAATACTCGCCAATACTCGGTCATTATCACGGCCAGTTAACCATCGGTGAGTGGTGTTATTCCACGCTTTTAAATCAATCATCGCTCCATCAAGGTAAGGGGAGACTGATTGCCACCCTGTAATACTTAAACTCCCGTTACTGTCGATCATACAGCTAAGATGTTGCAAGCTAGGATCGGATTTTATCGCTTTAAAAAGGGCAATTATATACGGTAATTGTAATGTTGCTTCACCGCCCGTTACCGTAATGCCATTAATAAAGAATAAATTATCTCTAATTAATGCCAAGGTATCAGTGACTGTTAACTGCTGTGTTTTTGGTGTTGATTGTTTATTACACGTGGTTAGGCATGCATCACACTCAGTACAAGTTGTCATATTCCATACTACAAACGGTTTATTGTTTTGTGTGGTGAGCTGTAATGATTGCGTTGGGCAATTTGGTACACAATCACCACATTGATTACACATATCTATAGTTTGTGGATTATGGCAGTTTTTGCAGCGGTAGTTACACCCCTGCAAAAACAGCACCATTCGATTACCCGGCCCATCAACACATGAGTAGTTCAATATTTTGCTGACGGTAGCAGAAATCATAGTAAGTATTCTTTATTTATTTTGATGGGTAAACAGGTGACATTTCACGACTAACGACACGAGGTTGACGCTCTAGAATATGTGTATTTTCAGAAGCTTCAGTACCTAACCAGGTTGTATTTGTGCGTGAGCCTTGTTGTTTAAATTTCGCAATATCAGACAACTTAACCATGTAACCCGTGACACGGACAAGATCATTGCTAGCAACGTTAGCTGTAAACTCACGGAAACCTAACGCTAATGCACCTTTACATAGTTGCATTAATGCGAGTGGGTTGTTCTTAATGGTTTCTTCAAGAGTTAAAATTTCACTGATACCCGATGTATAGTATTTATGATGAGCGGCTAATGCCTTAATGTGCATTACAGGATCGGGTTCAGTACCGTAAGGAATACGAATGCCGGGTGTGACTTCGTGATCACAACTAATACCACCTTGAGAGTGTAATAATGCTCGACCATTAAAACCGTATTTTACTGGGGTTGTTGTTACAATGTCACTTAATGTTGCACTGATTTTTAACCCAATGGCATTAGCATCTTCATTATGACCATATTGTGCCGTTGAGCCTGATTTCTCCATCAGAATATTAACGGCTTCTGCCATGCCATAAATACCAAACATAGGGGCAAAACGATCTTCATTAATCAAACTTTCTGTGGTTAAGAAGCCAGTAAAGAAGTTTGATTCTTGATGTAAGAATGTTGAACGCGCATCAATAAGTTCAAACATTAGTACACAATAATGAGGCAAGGTCGATGCTAAAAAATCTTCAATGCTATTACTTTGCAATGCCACTTCTTTTAAATTAAGCCGGACAAGTGTATTTGCACCACCCGCAAGCGGAAGAGAGTTATAGCAACTTACAATACCGAATCCTTGTTTGCCAAAAGCATCTGAGAACATTGGATAGTTAGCGATATGTGGCTTACTGCACTCACAGATATTATTACATGCTTGTTGTAGCAGGCTATCTGGCGTGGTTGTGGGGTCGTACATAAAGGTTAAATTTGGTGCGACTTGCTTAAGCTCAGCATCAATCTTCAAAATCATACGACAAACAATGTTGTCTGTTGGGCCAATATTAACGTGCATAAACGCATCTGGAAGGGTGCGATCTAACATTATCCAAAAGTTTTTCAGTTTACGGTAAAGAGCGTCTTCGCTGATGTCACTAACAAAAGGCAGTAAGATTTGATCAAGTTGGCCAAGGTAAACGGGAATATTGGTAACAGAAGGTACATGATGATAAATAATAGTCAGCAGGTTGATGGCTTCATCTAAATTCGTTGCTGGTTCAAGCTCTAAGTATTCTGAACCTTGTTGTAAAAATTTGGCGTAATCAGGAAGAACATAACGTGGCTTAAAGGGGGCATTACCTTCAAACATATCACAAATAATACCAGCTTCTTTTGCAGCTAACACCGAATCAGAGATAGGCATGTAATCTACAAGAGCTTCAGCTTCTAATGACAGGAACAATGTTTTTTGTTTTGCACTAAGTGTTGCATCAGTAATGATGTTTTTGATCTTGCTTTGTGATGTCATTGCTATGTTCTTCTTATATCCATAGGTTTTATGTGGCTAATCTAGCGTATGTTTGTTTTTTCCAGAAGTGAAAAAGAAGGAATGGTGTTTTTCTAAAAAGGAAATCCGTGGTGATGATAGTGAATCAATGTTTGTGTGGTTAAATATAGATGCCAATATTGAATTGAGCTCAAAGTGAAGGTGAGGTTATGCAATTGTAATAACCATAACGAAAGGTAATTGCTTTTTTGGGTAATAGAAGGCGATGGAAGGGGCAATGTTGTATCGACACAATAACAATTCAGCTTAATTATCGAACAAATATTAAGCAGAAAAGCGAAAAATCCATTTTTTTACGTTATATAAAACTTTTAATAAAAAACTGTTTTTTTAGTGTTGAAATGAAAAAATAAATTTTAAGTTCTTTTTAATCAGTGTGTTATTTGTGTTTTTTGTGCAATTTCTAAATAAAAAATTATGATGCGGCATAATTAATTTTTAAAGTTTCATTTTTTGAATTGTATCATTTGTCAAAATTTGTCTAAATATACCTAGTTAGTTTTTTTTATGAACTATGGATTGCCGTCATTGCATATCAATAAGATAAGCTGTAATGCTAGGTATGGTATTTTTCGTTCTATTTTATAGGTAAGGATCGCTTTGACGATGTTTAATCCTCAACGTGTTGTTGCTAAGCGTGTTAGCAAACTTTTAGTGTTGTCACTGATGGTACCCGGTAGTGCTTTTGCTGCTGAGGTAAGCTCTGCTGTTCCACACAATGTCGCAGCTGTATCACAAAATAATAATGTGCCCATTGTTGGTTCTAGTGCAGTATTGCCTAAAATGCCTACTGATACACGAAAAGCACCGTTAACTGCTGGCAGTGTTGATTGGTCTTCATTGAATAACCTGCATTTGCAAAGCACGAAAATGCTATGTGGTGATACAACCAGTAATGTGTGTTTCGCTCCGCAAATTGAACAAGCTTATGCGCAAAATAAATTTTATCCACTTTGGAATACAGTCGCACTGCGTAATGAGTTAGCATTACAACTTCAAGTACTTGCTGATAGTAAAATGCTCCCTGGTATTGCACAGCGTTTAACTGAAATGAAGCAACTTGAACAAGACGGTAATCTGCGTGGCTATGATTTATTAGCGACAGATACTTACTATGTTTATCGTGCATTTCAGAATTACATTGCTCAACACCGTAATGTTTTATTCTTATCTAAACCCGTTAATATGACCCATAGCATGTTGGAATATGCGAAGGGGGATGACGCATATCCAATGACGATGGCTAAATTAACAATGTACCGCCCTACATATGTTGATTTTGAGCCAACGATAAAGGTTATTCAGAAGTTTGAAAATTTAGCGTCGCATCATTTAGTTGCATCAAATTTTAAAGGCGTATATCGTCAAGGCGCTGTATTGCCAAAAGGACATGAAATTGTTCAGGTTCTATATAACCTTGGCGATATGTCAGCTGCAGATCGTGATACCTTATTGGCTCAGCCAACAGTCACAAACACAGGTATAATGTTTAAGAGTCTTAAGACTTTCCAAAAGCGTCATGGCTTAAGTGTTGATGGTGTTATTGGTGCTGGTACTGTTAAACAGTTAGTAATGCCTTATAGTGATATCGCACGTGTTCTTGCATTGAATACGTTACGTTTATCGGCTTTAAACCGTCATAATGATACTCGTGCACATATCTGGGTAAATATTCCGAACTACAAGTTAGAAGTGTTCGACAACGGTAAAAAAGTATTTGAGTCTAAAGTTATCGTCGGTCGTGATACTCGCCCAACAAACTTGTTCTCATCTGCGATTACAACCATGGTTGTGAATCCATATTGGAATGTGCCAATCACCATTAAACAGAACGATGTTATTCCAAAAGTGAAGATATCGCGTGATTATTTGAAAGCACATAACATGCAAATTCTAAATAGCTGGCGTGATCGTACTGTTATTCCACCAAGTAGCATTGATTGGGCAACAGTAAATCCAAAAACATTCCCTCATGAATTCCAGCAAGGTCCTGGTCCTCATAACTCATTGGGTAATGTGAAATTCTTAATGCCAAATGATTATGCTATTTTCTTACATGATACGCCTGCTCATGGTTTATTTAGCCGTAATAAGCGTGATTTAAGCTCTGGTTGTGTACGTGTTGAGCGTGCTGATGATTTAGCTAATTATGTAATTAATTATCAAAATCGTAGTAGTATTGCACCGTTTAAGACAATGTTAGATACCAAGCAACATAAAGTGGTAAGCCTATCTAAGCGTATTGATGTTGATTTTGTGTACTTAACTGCATGGGTTGATCAAGATGGTCACCTACAAATGCGTAGTGATATTTATGGCTATGACTCACCACAAGCTAAGCCAATTAAAGCTAAATTTATTACAATGAAAGATTTTGTGAATCACTAAATTATTATTGATTGCGTAATCTGTTAAAGCCAGCACTTGAATGCTGGCTTTTTTATGTGCGCAATTTGGTAACTCAGGGTAGAATTTAATTATTATTTTTAAAACTACATAGTTAGAGTGTCATGATGTACGGCACAATGGGGACGTAATGTTAAAAGCTATTTTTTTAGATATGGATGAAACGTTATGTGCAACATCAGTTGCAGATAAACAAGCTTTAGCGACATTAACACACTATGTTCAATCACAATTTCCGACATTGAATGCTGATGTTTTTTGCCAACGTTACATTGCCGGAATTTATAAACAGTTAAATAGTGAATTTCCACAATTAGTGGCGTTATTAGATAATGAATTACTGTTTCGTCAAACATTAGTACAAACACTATTTGCTCAGCAACAGATCTCTCTTTCTTTTGAGCAAGCAAAAGCTATTCAAGCAGCGTTTGATGATGGTCGTATGGCTGGGTTTGATTTCTTTCCTGAAGTTAAAGCGATGCTTGCGACGCTTCGTCAACATTATAAGCTGGTGGTGATCACTAACGGGCCTGTTTTTTCTCAGTATCCTAAACTTGCAGCTACCGCTATGGATCAACATGTAGACTATATTATTGTTGGTGGGGAGGAGCCAGAAGAGAAGCCTGCATTAAGTATTTTTAAAAAAGCATTAGATCTGGTGAAGTGTGAGCCAAGTGAAACCCTTCATATGGGAGATTCATTAGCGGCTGATATTGCAGGTGCAAATGGGGCTGGTATTGCTAGTGTGTGGGTTGATACAGGCAAGAAGAGCGATCATGACAAGCTTTCGCAAATCATACCGTCATATATTGTGACTCAGCCACAACAGCTCTTGAATGTGATAACACAACATCTTGCTTAGTGAATAGTTAGTAGTGATAAAGTAAAGAATAAAAATGCCACTGGTTATCATTTTTAGTTAGCAGTGGCATTTTTTATTTAATCAGTAATCAGCAGTGATTATTGTTCAGTTGTTTCAATATTACGTGTTTTCCATAGCGATGCACTGATAGCAATCGTAATAGAAAGAATGATCACACAAAGTGAAATCACTGTTGGAATCGCATATGGTGAACCAACAAGTAGCATTTTGATACCAATAAAACTCAGTATAAATGCTAAAGCGACGCGTAAATAGCAGAAACGAGTCAACATGCCTTCCAATACGAAATACAGTGAACGTAAACCCAGTAGGGCAAACACATTAGCTGTAAAGACTAAGAATGCTTCTTGGGTAACGGCGAAAATTGCAGGAATTGAGTCCAGTGCAAACATCACATCGGTTAGTGAGATAACTGCGACGACAACTAATAGTGGTGTTGCAAGCCAACCTTTACTGTCTTTAATAAACATTTTATGATCATGATAATCATCAGAGACTCTAAAGAAGCGCTTCACAATACGCACTGGTGCTGAATCTGAGAAATCTTCCTGTTCTTCTTCACCTTCGCGCCATAGTTTAAAACCAGTATAAAGTAAGAAAACAGCAAAGATGTATAGGATCCAATGATAATCAGCCAATAGTTTTGCGCCAACACCAATCATACCAGCACGTAGGAAGAGTGCACCGACAATACCCAGCATAAGAATACGAGGACGTAGACGTTCAGGTACGGCAAATTGGCCAAAGATTAATGCAAAAACAAATAAGTTATCAACACTTAACGATTTCTCTAATAAGTAGCCAGTAATAAATGATGTTGCTGCTTGTTTATTTGTATATGTACTCTCTGGTGCCATTTGAGGCCAGTATAGGTAAATAAAGCCCATAAAAATAAGAGCTAAACATACCCAAAAAACACTCCAAAGTGCGGCTGTTTTAATCGATATTTTACCACCACGTGTTTGATACAGATCGAGTGCAAACATTAATACTGTTAATACAGCAAACCCTTCATAACTAAAAATACTCATAGAGTTCTCTCTTTATATAAATATCTAGTGCGATAATTTATTGCTATTAGTTTTATTGTTTATTTAATGATATTTATAAAAATCGAATTAAATGAAACAGTAATCATAACAATATGTTATTGCATAGAATAAAATACGAAAGGTATGCCATAGGCGAGCCTAAACAAAACCTTCCGCACATTAAAAAAACCCATGCAATTATGTTGCATAGGTTCGAATACATTTATATGTAAACGATAATGGCATTGGTCTCGTCAAAATGGTGCTGGCAGTGGTGTCTATTGCAGACAAAAAGTTACTGCGAGCAAATCCATTCACGGCTGCCGGAAGTTTGTGACTTCGAGATGACGACAGGCGAACAATTGTGACTACTCCCCAAACGAGGCAATTTTAGACTTGTAGCCCATAAGTTTCCAGTCGTTTTTATGGTTAATTTTACATAAGATTTAAAAAAGCGTTAATTTGAAGCAATTAATTATCAATATGGTGAATAAATTACCGTTTTATTGGGGTGGTGAAAATCATTATTTTAGGTTGTTAATAATAATTGGTGATGTTTCACACTCGTAAGGTGGTGAGTTTATTAAATGTAATCAATTATAAAATTATTGGTGCCAATAAAGGATGTTTTACTTACAGCAGGGAGTAGGTTAAGAATAATCATATGATGTTAGATTATTGAATGATTGCTTATTTATTAGTGGTGATGTTGCTATAAATTGTTTGGCAGAGATAAGAGGAATTATTGCTAGTAACGATTTATTGTAAGTATAGAATGATTTTATAGATATAGAGTTATTTATAAAGTATTAACTGTGATCGTTTTGTTAAATATTTGTTTTTATTGTGTTTTTGTGAATTTAAGTGTAAATAGAATGAGATATTCATCACAGACTTTAATTGTGAAATATACAATTAGAATTGATATCAACGTATAGTGATTACATTAGGTAGTTCCACTAATGATATTTAAATGAATATTATGTTTCTGACTAAGGATAGCTATGGAAACAATCGTTGATAAAGCCATAGAAAAGGATGTGATTTTTGATTACACGGAGTTTCTATCTAAATCATGCCAGCAACGTTTATCATTTATGGACGCTTTAAAATATTTAATTCCTTTATTTGAAGCGACAGTAAAAACAATGGGTAAAAATAATTTATCTTGTGCTGAGCGACTAGAAAAAAAAGCATTAAAAATATTATCAAGCCATACAAGTGATATTAATAATTTAATTCGATTGTCCTCTTTAGCAAAACAAGAAGGTATTATGCGGCTTGTCGTTTATCTTCCATACTCGCTTGAAGAACAACAATTAATTGAATTAAAAAGTGAAATAAAAGGAACAGTTGACTTCGTCAAAGACAATACGGAACAACTATTATTTATTCTCGATTAAAATAACGCATAAAAAAAGGTGACGGTTTATGTCACCTTTCTTATTTTTCAGTATATTATGCAGTTATTGGTCGATTTACCAAAATAGCCATGTAAATACAGTTAAAAATATAATACAAACAATATTTAAATAAAGTCCAACTCGCATCATTTCACTTTGCTTTATATAACCGGTACTAAACACAATCGCATTGGGTGGTGTAGCAACTGGTAGCATAAACGCACAAGACGCACTGATAGCAATTAATGCTGATAATACAATGGGTGATACACCTAGCGCTTCAGCTACGGTTGCAAAAACTGGGACCAATAATGCGGCACTTGCCGTATTACTCGCAAACTCAGTAAGAAAAACTACAAAAATAGCCACTCCAAGAATAGTGAGTAGAAGCCCTGCTTGATGTAGCATGTCACTGAGTGCTGTGGCAAGGAAGACACTTGTTCCCGTTACTTTAAGTATGTTACTTAAACAAATGCCACCTCCGAACAGTAATAATACGCCCCAATCGGTTGAATTCTTGATGTCTTTCCATTCAACAACTCTAGATACCGCAAGCATGATGATGGCACTTAAAGCAACCAAGGTGTCAAATTTAGCATAGCCGCCTAAAAAGGTATTTATGGGTTTACTGAAGATCCATAAGGCCACGGTCACCATGAAAATAGCCATTGTGATTAGCTTACCATTACTCCATTGAATGGGAGTATGATCAAGTTCAAACTGATGGTTTAGATCTGGCTTTAAGATGATGTATAGCAGTGTGACAGTGAGTGGTAATAGAATAATAGTAACGGGAACGCCAAAGGCCATCCACTCAGTAAAACTTAAACCCACTTCAGCGGCAGCAATAGCGTTCGGTGGACTACCAACAATGGTTGCGATACCGCCAATACTGGCACAATAAGCTGTACCTAATAACACAAAAACATAGGTCTTATGGCCACTTTTTGTATTGACCTTGCTTAAGACACCTAATACGAGTGGCAGCATCATCGCTGTGGTGGCGGTATTACTGATCCACATTGATAATCCAGCAGTTACACCAAACAACATAAATACAGCTACAGACATACGCCCTTTGGCTGCAATCAGCACTTTATCTGCAATTACTTGGTCGAGTTGCTGTTTATGTAATGCTGCTGCAAGTGCAAATCCACCTAAGAATAGGAATATGATTGGATTTGAAAAGCTCGTTAATGCTTTAGATGTATCAAAAACACCGAACCCTACAGCGAGCAGTGGAACGAGTAGGGCTGTAATACTGACATGGATGGCTTCAGTCAACCACATTACAGCAACGAAGAATAATATGCTTAAACCAATCACAACATTACGTTCAAAAGGTAATGTATTGATGAGTATAAACATCATTAAACTATTGCCAATCAGAATTAAACTATTCCTATTGAATAGCCAATGTTTGAGTGTAAGAGCAAGTGTTGTCATAGGTGAATCTTCCATATGTTGAGACTACATTATTTTTATAGTTAGCTTTTAGTAAGCGGAAGTGATCATACGATGGGTTACGGTAGTATGAATGTGATGAAAGTATATTAATAAGGCGTGTTTGTTGATTATTTGTGTGTATTGTGATCTTTATGTGGCTTTTAATGTGCTAGGTTGTATTTTCTGGAGGCTATATATTGCTGAAATAATGCTTTTTAGCGTTATATAATTTGGCTTAAGATAACTAGTGCTGCGCGATCTAGGTTATGCTATTATAAGTACTGCAATGGAGTGCTTATTAGTATAAAGACTAGTGGATAATGAAAGAAAAAAAGATCAGCTTAACTAAAAAAATTCATAGAGAAGCGCAAGAGCATATGAAATGTGTTCGACAGCGGGTTTTTGATAATATGAATAATAGAAATAAAGTCAGTCAAATAGTTTAATAAAAGACTGATTAAAAGCCAGATACCTCATGAGTACGGGTCTGGCTTTTTTAATGTTCAGTTTTTAATGCTGGTGGTGGTGAAATTGTTTTTATCGCGGCAGAGGGGACGATTATTTTAATTGGAGCCTGATCAGTTATTGGTGCAAGAATATGTTCCACAGGCGCGGTAATTAATGGATCAATGATGGGTTCTTTGGGGCCTAAGAATTTAGGTTGCACATGTAATATAAACAAATCAATCATTGCTTTTATGCGAGCAAACACTTCACGTACACGAATTTTAAAACTTGCCATACCACGGCGAGGCTCTTTAACAGCTAAACAGCTTGCGTTGATATTATAGTGATTGGCAATAAATAATGCACGTTCACAATGAAACTGCTGAGTAATAATAACAAAACGATTAGTATCAAAGACTTCTTTTGCTCGAACAACAGAGTCAAGGGTACGAAAGCCAGCATAATCTAGTACTATTTCATTTTTAGCTACACCAGCCTTTAATAAGTCGCGCTTCATTGTACGAGGCTCATTGTACGAACGATGTGCGTTATCACCACTGACTAAGAAAACATCAACTTTATGCTTGTTATATAAATCGACGGCAGCAGACATGCGGTAGGTATAATAAGGATTGAGTGTTTTAGCTATGTATTTACTGGTGCCTAAAACCAATCCAACATTATAATCAGGCAGTTTTGCTGGATCGTGGTAAATTTGGTTTGCTGTTTGTGCTGAAACCCAACGATCAAGTAATAATAACGTGGCAACAAAGATGATAAAGAGAACTGCAGTAATGCGAATTATGTTGAGCAGTTTCATAATTATCCAATAAAAAAATATAATGCTTTATTAATATCTTACCTTAATAAATGATGTTTTTGTTTAAAAAAGCCCAAACGTAAGCTTCAATCATGACGGTTTGTATGTTTTGTGCGCGATATCATGCATTAAACTGCTTGAAATAAACATTCGAAGCATTATTTAATACTTCGAATGTTAGTGACAAATTAACGGTTAGTTAAAATGAGGTACGCTTGTAACGGCGGTATTCTGATTGCCAGAAGTTAGCATCAATTTTCTCACGAATACGTTCATCAGAATTTTTAGGTGCTTTGTGTTGTTCAACCGCTTTTTTGGCAACCGCAAAAGCAATTTTACGGGATACTTTTTGAATATCCTCAAGCCCTGGAAGCAGTGGACCTTCACCGTGAATCGCTAATGGTGAACACTCCGCAAGCGCGCGGCTACTTTCCATTAGCATTTCACTGGTAACACGACGTGCATTAACAGCCAGAACGCCTAAACCAATACCTGGGAAAATGTAGCTATTATTACATTGAACGATTGGGTAAGTTTTGCCTTCGTAAACGACAGGATCAAACGGTGAGCCTGTTGCGACTAATGCATTACCTTCAGTCCAATGAATGAGATCAAACGGTGTTGCCTCAACACGGCTAGTTGGGTTTGATAATGGGAAAATAATTGGGCGAGGGCAATGAGCATACATTTCACGAATAACTTCTTCGCTAAATAGCCCTGGAACGCCTGACACACCAATTAGCACTGTTGGTTTAGCATTACGCATAACATCCAATAATGAAATATTGGTATCAGATAGTTCCCAATCTTCAATATTGGTATTCTTTTGCACTAAGGCTTGTTGGAAGTTGAGTAAGTTAGGCATGTTCTCAACTAATAAGCCCCAACGATCCACCATAAATACTTGGCTACGCGCTTGTGCATCAGTAATACCACCAGCGACCATTTGAGCAATAATAGCTTCAGCAATACCACAACCAGCAGAGCCTGCACCTAAGAATGTCACACGTTGATCAGATAATTTGGTGCCAGCTGCTTTACATGCTGCTAATAATGAACCAACAGTCACAGCAGCAGTACCTTGAATATCATCGTTAAAGCAACATACTTTATCTTTATAGCGTTCAAGTAATGGCATCGCATTTTTTTGAGCGAAATCTTCAAACTGGATTAATGCTTCAGGCCAACGGTGTTTAACTGCTTGAATGAAATCATCAACAAAGTTGTCATACTCCGCTCCTGTAATACGCGCGTGTCGCCAACCCATGTACATTGGATCTGAAAGGCGTTGTGGGTTATTGGTACCAACATCTAGTACAACAGGTAATGTGTAAGCGGGACTAATACCACCACAAGCTGTGTAAAGTGAGAGTTTACCGATAGGAATACCCATACCACCGATGCCCTGATCGCCTAAACCAAGAATACGTTCGCCATCAGTAACAACAATTACTTTCACGTTTTGGCGAGAAGCGTTGTTTAGCATGTCTTCAATGCGATCGCGGTTTGGGTAAGAAATAAATAAACCACGGCCGCGGCGGTAGATATTTGAGAAATCTTCACAGGCAGAACCAACCGTTGGTGTATAAATAATCGGCATCATTTCTGTGATATGGTTTTCTACAAGACGGTAGAAAAGCGTTTCATTGGTGTCTTGGATATTGCGTAAGTAAATATGCTTATCCATGTCGTTATCAAATTTCTGATATTGCTGGTAAGCACGTTCAGTTTGTTCTTCTATTGACTCGATAGCTTCAGGAAGAAGACCTTCTAGGTTGAAAAACATGCGCTCTTCAATAGAGAAAGCACTGCCTTTATTTAGTAATGGCGTCTCAAGGAGTATTGGGCCGGCGTAAGGAATATATAGAGGTCTTTTATTATTGTTCATACGATAAACTCTGTTGCGATTAAGCCAGAAACTGGACTGAGAATTTCTATGCTGCTAATGCTAGAACTTCATCGTTGATAATTCAAAGGGTAGAGTGATTTATTTCGAGAAAGCGGTCATGTTTCTGATGTTTATTTTATTAATAAGCAAAAATAGGCCTGTTTTTTATGGCAACTAATAATTTGGACAAAATAAAAGCCCTTGAATAAGAGCTTTTGCTTATAAGATGAGATATGTATCTGTGTTACTAACGCAATAAGATCATCTTGTTACTATTTTTTGTAATGCGTATCAATAATGCCAAGGGAATTTGCTGAAATCTTGATCGCGTTTTTCTAAGAAAGCATCACGACCTTCTTGCGCTTCTGCGGTGCTATAAGCTAAACGGGTTGCTTCACCTGCAAATAATTGCTGACCGACTAAACCATCATCTGGTAAGTTAAAGCCATATTTAAGCATACGCATTGCAGTTGGTGATTTACTGTTAATTTCTTTCGCCCAACGTAGTGCTTCTTCTTCAAGCTCAAAGTGATCAACCACTTTGTTTACCATTCCCATGTCATAAGCTTCTTGCGCACTGTAGTTAAAGTTAAGGAAATATTATTTTTTGTATTTACAACAAGGTTTGTTGGGAGTTTATTTATTATGTGACGTTTTTCTAAAATTAAGATAGTTTTTGTTCAATGTTTTATAGACAAAATTATTTAGATGTATTTATATGAAATCAATATGATATAAAGCAATGATTTATATAATTATAGCTGTATATTAATGCCGCGATTAATAATTACTTAAGTATTACGCGATTGTGCGTTCAGGAACAGAAATATGGAAAAAATAACAATCAGTTGCCCTGCATGCAGCAAAAAATCAAATGTTCCTTCTAGTGTTAAAGTTATTATTTTTACTTGCCCTCAATGCCAGAAAAAATGGAAATGGAAAAATCCTCAATTTCATAATCTAAAAATGAAGGTGAAAGATTATTCTGGAATAAGCTCAGGCGTTTTTGGAAATGCTAATAATTACGCTGATAATGTTCATTTTAATAGTAATAGAGGACATGGTTTTGCAGCAGAAAAAGCTAATCATCTTCATGATGTTTTTACTGGGAAAAGTGCTCAGTTAGTTGGTGGTGATAATGCTAAAAATGGGGCGGATCGTATTGTAAATGGTGTTAATGTTCAAACTAAGTACTGTAGCTCTGGTTCTAAGTGTGTATCGGAAGCTTTTCAAAATGGGAAATATCGTTATGTAAATGATGGTAAACCCATGCAATTAGAAGTTCCTTCAGATATGTACGATAGTGCTATTCAAGCAATGGAAGAGCGTATTCGAAAAGGACAAGTTCCAGGCGTTTCAGCTCCTAAACAAGCAAAGAATCTTGTACGCAAAGGCTCTTTTACGTATGCACAAGCTAAAAATATTGCAAAGTTTGGCACCATTGAAAGTTTAAAGTTTGATGCTATGAATGGCATTTCCATTGCGGGAACCAGTATGGGGATCTCATCAGCTATTTCTTTTGCTGTTCAACTTTGGAATGGAGAAGAATGGGATTTAGCACTTAAGTCAGCGTGTTATGATGGTTTAAAAGCTGGTGGTGTAACGTGGGCGTGTGGAATTTTATCTTCTCAGGCAGGAAGAACAGGTGTGGAGCAAAGTCTAAGAGGGACAACAGATTGGCTTGTTGGACAACTAACTCCACAAGCGAGAGCCTTTTTAGCGACAGGATTACGTAATTCAGGAACCCAAATTCAAGGAATAGCCGCAACTAATTATTTGAGTAAGCTTTTACGTGGTAATTTGGTTACAGGGGTTATTACAACAGCGGTATTATCATCTGCAGATTTTGTTCGGTTATTTAAAGGTAGAGTTTCCGGTGCTCAGGTTTTAAAAAATGTAAGTAAAACGGCTGCCGGTGTTGCTGGAGGTACTGGTGGTTGGATGGCAGGTGCGGCATTAGGGGCATCATTTGGAACTGCAGTACCTATTATCGGTAATGTTGCTGGTGGAATTATTGGTGGCATTCTCGGAAGTTTTGCTGGTGGTAGTGCAGCAACGGCAGCAACAGGAGGCGTACTTGATCAGTTCATTAAAGATGATGCTGAAGAGATGATGGCTATTCTTGAAAAAGTCTTTGGTGAATTAGCTTTTGATTATTTACTAACAGAAACAGAAGCAACCAAGATTACAGAAGAACTAAAAGCGTTAGATCTTGTAAACATATTACGAGATATGTATGCATCAAATGATCGAAAATCTTATGCTAAAAAACAGATAATACATCTTTTTGATGATGAAGCTAAAAAACGTAAAAAAATACAGCTACCTACAGATAAACAGTTGGCAATGAGTACAACACATTTAATTAATGAATTATGTGAAAATAAGGCTTGAAAAATGAAAGATAGAATGAAAGGTCTATATGGTGCGTTAGAGCGTACTACTGGTACTGTTAAAAATAAGATATCTAATGAATTTAAAGAGCATTTTGAATCAAAAGATGTAGTTGTTGTAGAGAACCACATTCCTGATTGTGACTTTATTGAAATTGATGAAAATGTATCTAATTTATCTGTAGAAACGAAGAAAGTTGATATTAAAGATCTTTGTTTGTGGATGCATCGTGAAGATTGCTTACAAGATATTTTAGATAATCATTACCATGAAATATTAAATGAAGTAATTGATGATATCTTTGATTTAGATGAAGATGATGACGGGTATGAGATATTATTTGTAATAACTGAAAAGTTAAAGGAAATAATATTAGATATATACTCATTAACTAATACGTTTCGTAGTTATGCGTGTGAAGAACTCAAGAATAATTTAGCTACAATTGAAGTTCTTACTTATTGTTTGTCAAAAGTATTAATAGAGTTGCGCAGTGATTACGATATTATTAATGATGAACAAAGCAGTAGTGAGAAGGTGCTACAATCAGTTGTGTGCTATTTAGGTGGTATTTATGGTAAGGCGTCAGAATTCGATGATACATTAGCTGATAAAATCGATGGTGATATTTTATTCGAAACATTGTCAGGATATATAATTTGCTATAAATTATCAGGAAATAATGAACAGTATGATATTTTTCTTTCACGATTATTTTGGACGAATGTGAGTGATATTTATAAAGATAACATTTTAGAAATAAAATATGAGATGACGAAGCGACGTTTAAGAATGCCTAAAGATAATGCATATGATTTATTTGTAAATGTTTATGCAAAAAATGAATTAGCAGAATTTAAATATCAATTCGATCATACTATTGATAATGCAGTGTCTCAGCTTAAAGAGCTACGAGATATGTTAATTGCACTTGAAGGAGATTAATTTATTTCTGTTATTTGAAATGAAAGCCTCAGAATAATACTGAGGCTTTTGTATATTAAATTAATAATGCCAAGGGAACTTACTGAAATCTTGATCGCGTTTTTCTAAGAAAGCATCACGACCTTCTTGCGCTTCTGCGGTGCCATAAGCTAAACGGGTTGCTTCACCTGCAAATAATTGCTGACCGACTAAACCATCGTCTGGTAAGTTAAAGCCATATTTAAGCATACGCATTGCTGTTGGTGATTTACTGTTAATTTCTTTTGCCCAACGTAGTGCTTCTTCTTCAAGTTCAAAGTGATCAACCACTTTGTTAACCATACCCATGTCATAAGCTTCTTGCGCACTGTAGTTAAAGCCACAGAAGAAGATTTCACGCGCACGTTTTTGGCCGATCATTTTCGCTAAGTATGCAGAGCCATAACCAGAATCAAATGATGCCACATCAGGATCGGTTTGTTTAAATACCGCGTGCTCTTTAGAGGCAAGAGTTAAGTCACAAACAACATGCAGACTATGACCGCCACCAACAGCCCAACCAGGAACAACTGCAATCACGACTTTTGGCATAAAGCGAATAAGACGTTGCACTTCAAGGATATGTAAACGACCCATACGAGCAACATCAGCAGTACCTTCTTCAGCACCTTCATATTTGTAGCCATCTTTACCACGAATACGTTGATCGCCACCCGATGAGAAAGACCACTGTCCTTTATGAGATGGGCCGTTACCGGTAATTAATACGCAACCTACATCTGACCATTGACGAGCATGATCAAGTGCTGTGTAAAGTTCATCGACAGTTTTTGGGCGAAAGGCATTTAAGCAATCAGGACGATCAATGGCAATACGTACTGTTCCATGCGCTTTAGCACGATGGTAAGTGATGTCTTCAAAGTTAAAGCCTGGAACGGCTTCCCATAATTCAGGGTTAAAAATGGTTTTGCTAGTCATACGGCACAGCCTCCATAAGTTGATGCTGTAAGGCTAGGGAGTTACAGCAAAAAGTCAATTATTGTAGCGGTAAACTGACATATTTACTGAAAATTAGTGTTGATTGTTTATGGAATCAACAACTATCAAGGCTAGTCAATGACAACATCGCTGAATATTGTCACAATAACCACGTCAGAATCAGTAATAGATTGAATTATGTACGCTTCATTGCCTATTGATAGTATTAAGTCCGATTTTTTAGTCGCATTATCTCAGCAACACATTGTGGTAGAGGCTGAAACCGGATCTGGAAAATCAACCCGTTTACCCTTGTGGGCTGCCGAATTAGGCCGAGTATTAGTGGTTGAACCGCGAAGAGTGGCTTGTACATCATTAGCCGAATATTTAACAACGGATGAGGCTAATCCGCAGCACATTACAGTGGGTTATGCGATTCGGTTTGAACAGCATTTTGATGCTGATACACAAGTAGTATTTGCAACGCCTGGGGTTGCATTACGCTGGTTAAGTGATGATCAGTTAGCTTTGTTTGATACGGTGATCATTGATGAATTTCATGAACGTCGTTGGGATACCGATTTACTGCTCGCTCTTTTAAAACAGCGCCAAAGTCATCGTTTAGTTGCCACCTCGGCGACAATGGATAGCCAACGTTTAGTGACGTATTTAGGTGCCACGCATTTGCATGCGACAGGGCGTAATTTTATGGTGAATGTTTGTCATCATGCGGCTGATACTCAAACCATGCCCAGCAATGAACATTTGGAACAACGGATCGTTAAGTTAACCAGTCAGTATTATCGTGATCATCAAGATATCTTAGTATTTTTACCCGGCAGAAAGGAAATTACCGCAGCAACTCAATCGCTTCGACGTTATTTTGCTGATGCGGTTGCCGCAGGTGCGGTAGATGTAATTCCATTGCATGCCTCTGTTACCGATGATGAACGCCAACGGGCGCTAACCGCAAGTAAGAAACAACGTATTATTTTGGCGACCAATGTTGCTGAAACATCACTGACTATTCCGGATGTTACACTCATTATTGACTCAGGGTTAGAGCGTCGAACCCACCAGCGTAATGGTCGTACTGTATTAGCATTACATGCCATTTCAAAAGCAAGTGCTGAGCAACGTAAAGGTCGCGCAGGTCGCGTGAAAGATGGTGTTTGTCTGCGTTTATATGGCAAAGCTGCACCACTTGAGCGATTAACGCCCGCAGAATTACAACGTGAAGAGTTAGTTGAACCCTATTTAGCCGCGTTGTGCTGCGAGGCTAAATTTTCACAATTAGCGTTTATTGATCCTTTGCCAGAAAAAACGTTAACGAGTGCGTTTCAAACATTACAAACGATGAAAGCGGTAACGGATGATGAAGTGGTGACCGATTATGGGCGACGTTTGTATCAATTACCGATTGATAGTTTATTTGCCCATTTGATTACTGCAATGCCTGAGCGCCGTCATCAAGAAGCTATGGTTGACTTAGCTGCTGCATTATCGATTCCGCAAAAACTGTGGCAGCCTCCTAAGTCAGAACAAGATCAACAGGCGTTATTTTTATGGTTAGGGCAACAATATTGTGATGCGACAGCGTTAATTAAAATTGTAAGGGCAGATGTTGTACCCAAATGGCTAACCGTTGATGACAATATGCGCACAGAAGCACGACTATTGGCATCTAAAATGCGAGAAGTACTGCAATTACCGCAACTTGAAGCTGCTAGTGCCTTTCGTCGTCAGCCGTGGATTGATGCTGTTATGACGGCAGTGCCAGAGCTGGTTTATGTACGTCGGGAACGGCGTCGACAAGCTTTAGGTAATGGTTTTAATGAAGTGACACTTAGTCGTGATACTTTATTTGCAATAGAACATGATCAAATGGCAGAGGCTGCGGTGGTATTTGACCAATTTGCTTTACCGGGTAAGGGTGTTAAACAAAACCTAGTCTTAGCCACATGCATTGCACCTGTGACGTTGTCACAAATAGTAGAGCTTGATCTCGGTGAAAATCAATACGGACAAACCATTGAAATCAGTGCAGGCCATTTTCAAACGGCAATTGAACGAATTTATGCAGGGCGGGTGATTGATACCCAATGGCAAGATGTTAGCGGTGCAGCAGCCAGTACTGCTATTGTCGATTTGATTTTAGCTAACGAAGTTTTAGCAGGATTAGCGGCACGCTTAACGACAGATATACACCAATGGAATTTGTACCTTGGATTAGGACGTTATCAAGCTGATATTTGTCAGCGCAAACCTGAAATTGTTGAGGTGACTGAATGGTTATCACAACAGATTGCAGATATTGGAATTGAAACGATTGACGATATTGCTTTATTTAGTGCTGATGATTTTGTATTTGATGGTATTCCTGAATGGGAACGTGAAGAGTTTGATAATCAGTATCCACACAGTGTAAATTTAAATGATTTCGAGCTTCGTATTGAGTATCAGATCAGCCGAAAAACTGTGATTGCGCATTATCTTCATGGAAATCGTAAACAAGATCCTAAGCGATGGGAGTTACCACGTTGGCAAGGATGGCGAATTAAATATAAGAAAGCGAGTCGAACTATTGATATTCATTGATAGGACGAGATAAATCAGCATAAAAACAACCACGGTAGCAAATTTCTACCGTGGTAGTGTTTTGATTGATCATAAGAGAAGTAAGGCGTTATATGGAAAGCATACAGAGATTATGAGGCTAATTTACCCGCATTGAGCTTGGCGCGAATATACTCAGAGTGATCTAAATAGATCAAATCAGACACCTGTCTGATCACCGCTTCTTCTAAAGGATCTATTACGCCATCAGCATAGGCAACTTGCCACATTGCTTCAATTAATTGATAACGTTGTGGTTGTGATAATTCGCGTAGTTTATTAGTAAATTCATATAAAGAAATAGATTGCTGGCTTTGTTGTTGTGCTTGGCTCAGTAATACCGTTGCTTGTTCTTCTGTGGTATCAAGTAATTTAATCAGTAGCTGCACTTTTGCTTGTTCTTCACGCGGGTCACGATCATGATCGGCATTTGCCACTTCACATAACAATGACGCCATCGCTAAATTAAGTGTGGGTGTATCTACTGCGCCAGCGCTGGCACTTTCATTCATAACTTGTCTAAACAAAGTTCGTAATGTTGAAAACATTGTAGCCCTTATTCTGATGATAATTACGTATAACTAATACCTAAGTTTATATCGATATACGATAAAAATAAAAGCCACTAAAAATACGTTTGCAGTTTTATCTGTTATATCCATTTTCGACGATAAAATAATGCGAGTTGCAGAATCAATACGCCAACTAATAATCCACAGAAGATTGAAAATGACAAATGATCTTCTGCGCCGGGAATACCGTCAAGGTTAACCCCAAATAAACCTGTTAAAAATCCTAGCGGCAAGAATACCGTGGTAATAAGTGAGAGGAAGTATAGTCGTTGATTTAATGCTTCTGATTGCAGACTCATTAACCCTTCTTGGGTTACATTAGCACGTTCGCGAATAGCATTAAGATCATCAAGCGCATGACTGATTTTTTCATCTACTTCATGAATTTTTTGACGTTCCGCCAGAGATAGTAGTGGTGTCTCTATGGTTATTAATTTAGCTAATGCATCACGTTGAGGTGTCATTGAATGACGTAACTTTACTGTTTCACGACGTAATACAGCGATATTATTACGTAAGTTCATATCGCTATCCGTCATGACTTGCTCTTCAAGCTCGGTCAATTGTTCATCAATGGTATCAATCACCGTCATTTTATGACTTACCAAATGATCACATAAGCTTAAAATAAAGTTACCAATAGTTGTGGGGCCAAAGCCACCTTCAATATGATCGGCTATACGTGAAATAGCGACAATAGGCTGGTTTGACGTGGTAACAATCAAGTTTTTAGTAAAATAGCCACGAATAGAAACCATACTGTCTGACGGTTTATTTTGGGTGTTTTTATCAATATCGATACCACGTAATGCTAAGAAGAACCCATCTTTGGTTTGGTTTAATCGTGGCCGTTCACGATCATTGGTCAGGGAGTCCTTTTCGATATCAGGTAGCTGACTTTGTTGAATCCATTGTTGTGCTTGTGGTTGGGTATAGTCGAGATGCAACCAAAGTAGACCATCAGTGGATTGCCAGTTATTAATTTTATCAAGGGTCAGTGCGGGTTTGGAATGATCGCCATTAAGTTGATAACAGTAAGCAAAACAATTTGGCATGGAGGGTCCCTTTTAGAGCACTAAGTACTTAAGTCTTATTTATTTTATGACTATAAGCTTAACCGATATAAGTCATCGATAGAAAATAAAATATTTGATGGTTATTGATTGAGCTGTTGATGCTTAAGATTCACTCTGAAACCGTGATCTGAATTGACGTGGGCTAAAAGAACTCCAGCTTTTAAAACGGGTACTAAAATTAGTTGGGTTTGGATAACCACAAAAGTCACTAATATGTTGAATTGGCCAGGAAGTGGTGGTTAATAAACCGGCGGCATGTTCCATGCGTAAGTGCGTTAAACGTGCCATAGGGGCTTGGCTATAATATTGCTGACATAAACGGTGTAAATGTGGTTCAGAACATGGATACAGTGCAGCTAGATCTTTTACTTGCCATGGGTGGTGTAATTGCTGTTTTGCATGCTGAAATACACGCTCTAAACGTTGTAATGCTAATGGTGAATGAGGCGAAGTGCGGTTAGCAACCAATAGGCATAGTTGTTCAGTGATATTTGCCGAAAGTTGATCCGCAAGGGGATAGCCCAAACACAGTGCTTGTTGAAGACAACCGATAGTTTGAAATAATAATGAGCCTGATTGGGTTGGATAATAAGTTATCTCATGAGGTAAGCGCTGATCCCAATAACTTTGTTGTTCAAGCATAACCCACGCCATATCCCAAATAAGATCATGATTCTCGTTGGGATTGATATCAAATCCATTCTCATACCCTGGTGGCACATAAATCACATGATCGGGTTGCAAATCCCATTGCTTGGCTGGAGTGTTAAGTATTCCGCGGCCTTTGAGGGTAAATAGCAACATGTGCATGTCAGGGTTACGACGGTAAAGAGTAAATGCTTCTTTACCATAATTAATACCACACTGAATGATGTGCTTTTGTTCCAAGGCTAATGATTGCACTTGATCAATAATGATGGAGTGGCATTGTGGTGAAATATTTAAATGTTCAAACCATGCCATTATAAAATCCTTTTTGATTAAAGTTGATAGTTTGGCAAACGTTTTTGATTGCTTAGAATAACCGCAAATTAACAACTCTAGGTATGATCGTTGTCACAAGGTAAAACAGTTAGTGAGTATGTAACTATGACGACATGGCGCACATCAGCAGATAGACATTTTTGGCAAAAGACATGGCGGTTAGCATTACCGGTTTCAATGCAGTCAATGTTGTTCGCATTACTGGGGTTAGTCGATGTGCTAATGGTGTCAAAACTGGGTGAATCGCCAGTCGCTGCCGTGGGTATAGGTAACCGTATTTTCTTTTTTAACTTATTGCTGGTGGTCGGTGTCAGTGGTGCCGTTGGAGTATTAGCTGCTCAATATTTTGGCGCTGGCAGAATGGACGGTGTACGTCGCACCTTATTGCAATCTTGGGTGTGTGCGATTGTTTTTACGTTACCTTTTGCGATTATCTATCGTTTATTTCCACAACAAATTGTTAGCGTTATTAGCGATCAGGCTGATTTTGTTGTACATGCTAAAGACTATTTGTACGTTTGTGGTTGGAGCATCATTTTTACTGCGATTGTCGTGCCTTTAGAGGCGGCTTTACGTGCTGTTGGTGAAGCAAAAATGCCAACCTATGTCGGTTTAGTGGCAGTGCTATTAAATGCGACGTTAAATGCGCTATTTATTTTTGGCCTATATGGTTTCCCTGAAATGGGGGTTGCTGGAGCCGCATTAGGAACAACGATTTCACGCGGTATTCAAACAGTAATTTTATTAGCTGTGACTTATTACCGACATCGTGAAATTCTGCCGTTAGCGATTGATATCGAAACAGCAAAAACACCTCAAGCGCGTAAACGTTATTTAACCATTGCATTACCAATGATCATTCATGATGCAGGTTGGGCGATGGGCGTGTTGGTTTACAGTATTATTTTTGCTCAGTTAGGTGTCACTGAATTAGCAATCATTAGTCTACTTGCACCGATTGAGGGCGTATTGATTTCTGCCTTTATCGGTTTTGCCGTGGCCGCTTCGACTATTTTAGGGCATGAATTAGGCGCTGAGAATTACCAGCGGGCTTGGCATCAGTCATGGTTCTTTATTGGGTTGAGTGTGTCGATGGCTTTTGTGTTGGGTATTTCAATTTGGCTGGCGAGTGATACGGTAAGTCTGTGGCTTCAACGGGCAGATACGCCGAACTTAGCTATGTCATTAAATGTCACCATGGTGCTTGCGTTGGGGCTATTTTTAAAAGTGTTTAATATGGTGGGTATTGGAGGGGTATTGCGCAGCGGTGGCGATATCAAATTCAGCATTTTCATTGATTTGTTCGGTCAGTGGGGGGTGGGTATTCCTTTGGCTATCTTTACCGGCATTTTTCTGGGGTGGCCTTTACATTGGGTGTTAACCGCTATTTTAGCTGAGGAAGTAGTGAAAGTTGCACTGACGACTTATCGTATTCGAGGTCGTAAGTGGCTAGCTAATTTGATTAATGATACTGACCAAGTATTAGTATCGGTGTAATTGTTTGTAAACATACTGTTTATAAATAAAATTTTGCCCATTTGAATGCCAACAAATGGGCTTTTTTTATGGCTGATTAGGTCGTTATGAGTAATTGTCTTTTAAGCAGATTTCACACCGTTTCATTTGTGATAGAATTAACGAAATTTCGAATCGCCAAGTTATACCGATAGTATTATTGTATTTGAATGGTCGGTATCATTAGTCATTGAAAAGACAGGAATTACATTGAGTCAGTTGAATCAAACTCAAGCAGACGTGTTAAATAATGAAAAAACATTAAAGTCTGCGATTAAAGATTGCATGATGCGCGATCGTTTTCGTCTACACAAACGAGTACAAGGCGCATCAAGAATTAAAAATGAAAAATCTAAGCATGCAGTATTTGATGAAATTGCGTTAGATATTGCTAAATCAATGCAGACGGTAGAATTACGTCGAAATCATCGTCCCAAAATTATTTATCCTGCTCAACTGCCTGTTAGTCAGAAAAAAGATGACATTGCAGAAGCGATTAAACATAACCAAGTGGTTATCGTTGCAGGTGAAACTGGTTCAGGTAAAACGACCCAGTTACCTAAAATATGTTTAGAGCTTGGTCGTGGTACTCACGGTATGATTGGTCATACTCAGCCTCGTCGTTTAGCTGCACGTTCTGTTGCAACACGTATTGCCGAGGAAATGGAGTGTGAACTGGGTTCACATGTCGGTTATAAAGTACGATTTAATGATCAAGTTTCTGAGCGTAGCCACGTTAAGTTAATGACTGACGGTATTTTGCTGGCTGAAATTCAGCACGACCGTTTTTTAAGTCAATATGACACCATTATTATCGATGAAGCGCACGAACGTAGTCTTAATATCGACTTTATCATGGGTTACTTACGCGAATTATTGCCTAAGCGCCCAGATTTAAAAGTTATTATTACATCGGCAACTATCGATCCTGAGCGTTTTTCAAAGCACTTTAATAATGCACCTATTATTGAAGTATCAGGCCGTACCTTCCCTGTGGAAGTGCGTTACCGCCCAGTAGTTGAAGATGGCGATGATACAGATCGCGATCAACTCGATGCTATTTTTGATGCGGTTGATGAACTGTGCGATGAAGGCATGGGCGATATTCTGATCTTCATGAACGGTGAGCGTGAAATTCGTGATACTGCTGATGCATTAGAAAAGCGTAATTTACGTCATACTGAAATTCTGCCGCTGTATGCACGATTATCAGCTAATGAACAAAATAGAGTCTTCCAGTCTCACAACGGTCGTCGAATTGTTCTTTCGACCAACGTAGCGGAAACTTCTTTAACTGTACCGGGCATTAAATACGTTATCGATCCCGGTACTGCGCGTATTAGTCGTTATAGTTACCGCACCAAAGTACAACGTCTACCGATTGAGGCGATTTCACAAGCCAGTGCAAATCAGCGTATGGGGCGTTGTGGTCGTGTGCAGGAAGGTATTTGTATTCGTTTATATTCTGAGGATGATTTCTTATCACGCCCAGAATTTACTGATCCAGAAATTCTTCGTACTAACTTAGCGTCAGTTATTCTGCAAATGACTGCGATTGGTTTGGGTGATATTCAAGCCTTCCCATTTGTTGAAGCGCCTGATAATCGCAATATTCAAGATGGTATTCGTCTGCTTGAAGAATTAGGGGCAATTAACCCTACTGCAACCGATCCACGTAAGCGTTTATCAAATCTTGGTCGTCAGTTAGCACGTTTGCCTATCGATCCGCGTTTAGCTCGTATGGTACTAGAAGCACCTAAAACAGGTTCATTACGTGAAGTGATGATCATTGCTT
The DNA here is from genome assembly GCF_046058925.1 of Photobacterium piscicola. Taxonomy (NCBI): domain Bacteria; kingdom Pseudomonadati; phylum Pseudomonadota; class Gammaproteobacteria; order Vibrionales; family Vibrionaceae; genus Photobacterium; species Photobacterium piscicola. The sequence goes on along the minus strand of NZ_CP175534.1, from coordinate 1,987,258 downwards.
GTGCGCTATCCATTCAAGATCCACGTGAGCGTCCATCAGATAAAAAACAACAGTCAGATGAAAAGCATCGTCGGTTTTACGATAAAGATTCTGACTTTGTCACGTTTGTGAATTTATGGGATTACATTCAAGAACAGCAGAAAGAATTATCTAATAACCATTTCCGTCGTTTGTGTAAGAAAGAATACTTAAACTATTTACGTATTCGTGAATGGCAAGATATCTATTACCAAGTTAATCAAGTAGTCAAAGAGCTTGAGTTAAAAATGAATGGTAATGAAGCTAGCTATGACGGCATTCATATCGCACTGTTGAGTGGCTTGCTGTCTCATATTGGTATGAAAGATCAAGAGAAGAACGAATATCAAGGTGCGCGTAATGCTCGCTTTAATATCTTCCCTGGATCGGGCATTTTCAAGAAACAGCCAAAGTGGGTAATGGTGGCTGAACTGGTTGAAACCTCGCGTTTATGGGGCCGAATTGGTGCCAAAATCCAGCCTGAATGGGTAGAGCCATTAGCTGAGCATTTGATCAAGCGTAGTTACAGTGAACCGCATTGGGAGAAAAAATCAGCCGCAGTGCATGCGTTTGAGAAAGTCACTCTTTACGGTATTCCTGTTGTTGGTAAGCGTAAAGTTAACTATGGCAATATTGATCCCGCGTTATCACGTGAAATATTTATTCGTTCCGCATTAGTTGAAGGGGATTGGGAAACCAAGCATAAGTTCTACCAACAAAACCGTAAGTTATTGCGTGAAGTTGAAGAGCTTGAGCATAAGTCTCGTCGTCGCGATATTTTGATTGATGATGATGAACTGTTTAACTTCTACGATCAACGTATTGATTTACAGGTAACTTCTGGGCGTCACTTTGATAGCTGGTGGAAAAAAGCCTCAAAAGAAAACCCAGAGCTACTTAACTTTGAACGTGAAATGCTTTTCCGTGGTGATGCAAGCCATGTAACGGATCTTGATTATCCTAATTTCTGGCATCAAGGAAACTTGAAGCTTAAATTAAGTTATCAGTTTGAGCCGGGTGAAGATAACGATGGTGTGACAGTGCATGTGCCGTTAGCAATTTTAAACCAAGTGAAACCAGATGGTTTTGATTGGCAAATTCCGGGTTTACGTCAGGAATTAGTGATTGCATTAATTAAATCATTACCAAAACCGTTACGTCGTAACTTTGTGCCTGCACCTAACTATGCAGATGCATTTCTTGCACGTGTTAAGCCAATGGAAATGCCGTTACTTGATGCTCTTGAGAAAGAGCTGAAGCGAATGAGTGGCGTAACCTTAGTGCGCGAAGATTGGAATTTAGATCAGATCCCTGATCACCTTAAAATTACTTATCGTGCCGTTGATCATCGCAATCGTAAACTGCGTGAAAGCAAAGATATCTATGGCTTAAAAGAAAACTTGAAAGAAAAGGTACAAGAGACCTTATCACAAGTAGCTGATGATGATATTGAGCAAGAAGGTTTAAAAACATGGAGCTTTGGTGCATTGCCTGAGCGTTACCAACAAAAACGTGGTGGGTTTGAAGTTAAAGCGTTCCCTGCGTTAACCGATAACAAAGACTCTGTTGGTATTAAACTGTTTGAAACCGAAGAAGAACAGCACAACGCTATGCAAGCAGGTCAACGTCGTTTGATTTTATTAAACGTACCATCACCAATTAAATACTTGCATGCAAACCTACCGAATAAATCGAAGTTAGGTTTGTATTTTAACCCATACGGTCGTGTGCTTGATTTGATTGATGACTGCATTGCGTGTGGTATTGATAAGCTTATCGAACAAAAAGGTGGTTTAGCGTGGCAGCCTGAAACCTTTGAAGCATTGAAAGAATATGTTCGTGCAGAGCTTGGCGATACAGTAGTTGAGATTGCTAAGCAAGTGGAAGCCATTCTAACAACGGCATTTAATATTTCTAAGCGTTTAAAAGGCCGTATTGATTTACGTATGGCGTTTGCAATGTCAGATATTAAAGCACAAATTGAAAGTTTAATATTTAAAGGCTTTGCGACAGAGTGTGGTTGGAAGCGTTTACCTGATATTTTACGTTACATGCGTGCCATTGAACGTCGTATGGAGAAACTACCTATTGATCCTAATAAAGATCGGGTTCATATTTTAAAAATTGAATCAGTGGTTAATGACTACAACGAGTTGTTAAACAAGATCCCTAAAGGTCAACCCGTACCTGATAAAGTCAAAGAAATTCGCTGGATGATAGAAGAACTGCGTGTAAGTTTCTTTGCTCAACAGTTAGGTACACCTTATCCGATTTCTGATAAGCGGGTTCGTAATGCGATTAATGAGTGCTAGTCACTTAATTTAGTAGTAATACAAATCCTAAAATGAAAAGGCCGATGCGATAACCGCATCGGCCTTTTTTTCGAGGGAACATGTCAAATTAGTGCGTTTGTGTGGTAATTTTAGTCTTTACTGATGTTGATGCTTTAGTTGCTTTTTTCTCAAAGCGAGAGATCCACAAGTAAGCTAATCCTGCAAATACAGCGGTCATAAACACGTTGATAAAGAATGCCTTAATAAGATCGACACCCGGAGGGAAAGCAGAAGCTGTCATACTTACCATAAAGATAACAATCAATACTGACACCATTCCCATACCAAATAAGCGCGAGCCCATACGGAACTCACGTGGGGTATCATCATGCTTAAGACGGAACACAAAATACGCTACCATGATAAAAATTGGCGGTAACATTGCAGTACCTGCGGTTAAGTTAATTGCTGTACTCATCATTTCTTGAACAGACTCAGAGCCAAAACCGTTAGCAATTAGCATCACTAATACAAATCCAAACTGCCACCATGCAGCACGAACAGGTACACCATGTTCATTTAGCTGAGTTGTTTTCTCACCGTAAACACCTTCCGGAATTTCAGAGAAGTGAATTTTAACCGGTGCAGCTGTCCACATCATCATTGCACCAAACATAGCAATAAAGAGTACGACACCAACAAAACGACCGACTAATGGTGCCGAGATATCAAAGTAATGGGCCATACCGGTGAAGATCTCAACCATACCACCTGAATAGGTTAAGTCACCACGAGCCACAAATACGTTAACTAATAATGAACCAATGGCATACATGCTACCAATCAGCACTCCAGCAACAATGATCACTTTAATGAATGATTTCTGACCGCCTTTAACATCGTTCAGATAAGCAGCTGCGGTTTCTGCACCGCCAGCTGCTTGGAAAATCCAACACATAATACCCAATGTTGCCCAATTAATGGTTGGCGTCATGGCTTCAAGTGTAATGGGTTCAGCTGGCGGCGCGTCACCATTTAATGCCATTAAGGCACCGATAACATAAACCGCAAATAGGGCAAAGACACCATAAGCAACGATTTCTGAAATTTTACCTAACCACGATGCACCTTTGGTTGATATATGTGTCGCTGCGGCAAATAAAACAATTGAAATCATTGACGTTACCATTGGCGAGAACGCATATTCATAACCAAGCATGGCGTATGAAGCATAAGCAATAACGTTCGGTAACAATGAGATAAACCAAAATAGATTTACAAACCAATATAAGAATGAGCCCATGTAAGCCGCTTTTGTACCCAGCGGTTTTTTGATCCAGTCATACATACCTGATTCAGAGTTTTTATTGGCAGAGACAAATTCAGCAATAATGAAAACAAAAGGAATGAAATAAACCAATGTAGCAAAAAGAAAAATAGGTGCTGAGCTTAATCCTAATTCAATGTTGTTGTTAACGATATTACGGACATTGAATACAGCTGCAAATGTCATCGACAGTAGAGCAAACTTTCCAATTGTACCGCGCATAGATTCAGACATAATATCCTCCATGAATCAGATCGATGATAACGTAGATAGAAATAAGCTGGTTATCAAAGGATGCGAGAAATAAATTACCGACTCAAAGCACTAAAGCAATGAAGTCAGTTAACATGGAATGGATTTTAGTAAAACTTTTACTAAAATGTAGTGATGAAAACGTTTTCCTTTAACTTGATCACAGTTTGTTGTTCATTGAATGTCGACGATGTGATGTAGTTAAAATTTGTTATTTGATCATATATATGACAGAAAAGTCACTAAAAATGACTATTATTAGGCGTGTTTCTTTATCTTTATTATTTATTTCAATATATTACAGAAGGAGGGGGGAATAATTAGCTACGGGTTATTTATAGTAAAATAGAGATATAAAAAAAGAGCGACAATTCGCTCTTTTTTAGGAAAAGATAATCAGTGTTGGTTAACGTTCCCAGTAAGCTTCTTCTAAACAGTCTTCACGTTCAGGTAAACCATGAGAAAGACGAGGAGCATGTTGAATGAGCACTTCATAGCTTACACGGTTTGAGTATTGGCAAATTTGTGAGAACGAAGAGTAAGACAAGAATTGTGCAGTGTGTTTAGCTGAATTTGGAACATTGATTTTATGGAAACGGTTAGCTGACATATCATGCAGTAGGGCAGATAAAGCGGCATCACCAGCACCATTAGTGTTTTTTATCTCCATCGGGCCACCAAGGTAAGGGGAGATGTGAGAGTAAACACGAACAGGGTTGATACAATCAGCTTTCGCCATTGGACGACTGAATTCATATTTATTAAATTCAGGAATACGACCTGGTAATAATGGCAATGTTGATTCGCGTTTTAGCTCGTCATCAGTGTAACCCGCCATGTAAAGACCAGCAGGTCCCGCAGTACACAACACCATATCAACCCATTCTAGCGCTTTATCAGCAGCCATTAATGGATCTTTTTCGCCAGTAAGGGCTTCAGCTTCTTCTTCGTTCATAGCGATACAAGTCACGTGTTCTTTGATGAATTCAATCCACCATTCACGTTTATCTTCAATCACGTATTTAGTGCCAAGCGTCAGTACCACCGGTACATTATTCTTTTTCGCAAACTCAATCGCTTTCAGTGCTGCATCTTTCATTGGGTCGGTTGGCTTACCGCGAACCAAGTAAGAAGAGAGGACTAATGCTGAGGCTTGCTTAAATGCACATTCAGGAATACTTTCAGGACGTAATTGATTCATCTGTCCTTCATTAATTGCAAATGTACGTTCACCATCTTTAGTGATCAACGTGTAGCAACGACCAATAGGACCACAAACAGGTTGTAGATAATCAAGATCAATACGGCTAGATGTATTGCAAAGGTAGCGGTAAGCGTAAGATCCAATTTTTAGATCTTTACTCATTACGCCCAGTAAGATGGATTTATCATCAGCAAGAACAGAGTAGTTATGTAACGTATTACCAATAGTATCGCCAGGATATTCATGGCTGATCAGTTTACGTTCTTTTAACTCTTGGTATAGAAGTTCTGCTTTATCTTCATCAAGGACTAAAGAATGGCCTTTACTTAGAGCATGTCTGGCTAAGAAGTCATCGTCGACGCGCGCTTCAATATCCACAATTGTTTGACCTACGCCAACAAGATGTGATTTAGCTAGTGGGTTTTCTTGTTGAATTTGAACAACCAATGGATCGCGAGCATTGACAGGGAAGTAATGCTTTGACTTACGTTGACCAGGAAATTTCATGTCTAAAGGCTATAGAAATAAGGGATTTTGATTCATTCTATCATAAAAATGAGAGATAAATCTCACTTCTTTGATGTTCTTACATTGAAATTGGTTCTTTTGCCGTTTTTTTAAACGACTTGTTCAAAAAGCTACGGTTAGATGCTAATAAGGTAAGTTTAATGGTGCTTTTATTGTTCAATTGGGATTTTAAACTATAAATAAAGCATGCAGTTTTTCTTGCTATAACTGGCTATAGTAAGAACGATGTATAAAAAAAGCCGCAAAAGCGGCTTTTTTGTTTAGAAACGATAAATCTAGTTCAAGCGTTTAAGCTCTTGTTGTGCACTTGTACCACCTACTGGGCGGCTAACTGAGATAGAACGGCCTTTTTTCATGCCTTTTTCATAATCATCAGTTAGTGCCTTCATCGCTTCTTGAAGTTGTTTTTTAAAGGTTTCACGATCTAAATTTTCAAACTGTTTATCAATATAGTTTGCCATACGCTGATCGTGATCATCATCGGTATTTAATACAGGCAGTTTTTCTAATGCCCCTTCAAGCCAACCTGCTAAAAATGAGGATACGCGACGAGTAACTTCAGATGTACTCGTGCCTGTTCCTGCAAAGCTATTACGGAATTGGCCTGTTTGCTGGTTCATTTCACGATAAACAATATCAAAGGCAAAAGCTGCAAAAATAGCGCGCTCAGCAGCACCAATAAATTCTGCTTGTTTTAAACCTTTGTAATTAGTTAGAACGCACTCAACTCCAAAACGACGATTAATACCACGAATAATTTTTAGAATTTGTGGACTAATATCTGATGGCAATAATGTTTTTGACTTAGTTTTGCCCATCTTAATGAATTCAATATCGTCTTTTTCTAGACCATATTTGAGCATGAGGCGGTGAGCCATACGAATGGCTTGGGCTGCTTCGTTTACATTTGCTGAATTACCCAACTCAAGACATTTTGCAATTTTCTTGAGGGCCTTTCGCTTCTGTTCTGACATTAAACATTCTCATGACTAAAAGAGGGCACATATTTTACCGCTTTATGACCTCATACTACAAGTACGTAATTGTGATAATGGCGTGAATGGGTACTAAATTCGATAGGAGGTTGATATTTAGTCAGAAAAAGTCGGACTAAAGTGTAAAAATAAATGACTCTAGAGGTGATTATTACGACAAAGTGGTTATCTCAAATTTGGTTAGTTGGTAGATGATACAGTGATTATGACTAAGAGCAGTAACGAGGAAGATATGCACCTTAATAAAAACAAAAACAATGGACAGCCATAACATTGCACATTAACCATGAGCTACTACACTTAAGCTTCGTATTGCTTATGGTGAAACAAATGACAATCTCAAGACGGAAATTGATAGAGCCTCAAATTACGCCTTTTTATCATGTAATTAATCGCTGTGTACGCCGTGCGTACCTGTGTGGGGATGATCCGTATAATGGCAAAAACTATCAACATCGTCGTGGTTGGATAGTAAATAAAATCAAACAATTAGCCTATGTGTTTTGTATTGAGGTGTGTGCTTATGCGGTGATGAGTAATCATTATCATTTGGTACTGAAAATAGATATAGAGCAGCAACAAAAGCTAACCCCAGAAGCGGTGATATCACGCTGGTTACAGTTATTTAGTGGCCATCCAATCGCTGTCGATTTTTTAAAAGAGGGGAAAATCGGTTCAGATAAACAACAAGCGCTATCAACATTAGTGGCTGAATGGCAGCAACGATTAGGCAGTATTAGCTGGTTTATGCGCTGTCTTAATGAAGAAATAGCACGAAAAGCCAATAAAGAAGATCAATGTAAAGGCGCGTTTTGGGAAGGGCGATTTAAGTCTCAGGCACTGCTAGATGAACAAGCATTATTATCGTGCATGATGTATGTTGATTTAAACCCGATAAGGGCGGGCGTTACACCGTCACTAGAACAATCAGATTTTACCTCTATTCAGCAGCGTATTCGTGAACATCATCAAACGAAAACATCGACACAACAATTATCATTAAATACCTCTTGTTTTCAATTATTACCCTTTGTAGGCGCAGAACATCAAGCTAAAACCGCAGGTATAAACTTTGCTTTTGCTGATTATCTTGAACTAATTGATTGGACAGGTCGGTGTATTCGAAATGATAAAAAAGGTTTTATTGCACCTAATCAACCCAAGATTTTACAACAAATGGGAATAACAGTAGATGCTTGGATTGAGCACAGTGAACAATTTATGGAACACTATGCCAATGTAAGTGGTAGATGGTCTCAAATGTGTGCATTCAAACAACGTATTGGTGGACATTGGTGTAAAGGGAAATCAGCGAGTCACCAGTTACATCCTAGTTAGACATTATTTATAAATAAATTCAAATACCGCAATAACCGTCAGGATTGTGGGCGTTGTCGATCCTGCAATATAAGAATGTGACAAATTTAATGAAGAATTAAAATAATAAGCCGTAAATTTGATAGTAAAAGAGTTTGTTGTTGCTGGAATGGTTTATTTTTTAGGGGGCGATATTTCAATGATAAATATTTGGCTGTCCAGAGTGCTCTTATTGATTCAATATGATATTTAAGGATATTAGTGTAGTTATAGAGATGTATTTAATAAGGATTGATTATGAATATGTTAGAAGTATCCTTTCCTAAGTATCGAGTAATCAAAAAATGTAAGACTAACATCTAACGCGCCAATACAGTGGTCTATTATAAATAGAATATATCATCTAATTAATCGGTATATAGAAGATTGGACAAGTTGAATTATCAATGTTAAGTATAGTTACTCTATGATAAGGATATCGTTTATGCGTTTTAACTTATTGTAAAGAGTAATTATATGAACAAGAAAGTGATACTTTTTGATATAAATGAAACGGTTTTAAATTTAGGGGCTTTAAAGCCAATATTTAAGGCCGTTTTTGGTAGCGAAGATGCGTTGTCTCTCTGGTTTTCAAAGTTACTGCATCTTTCTACGGTCTGTATTACGACAACAGTTAAAAGCAATTTTGCAGAGCTAGCCCGTATTACTCTTGATACGGTTGCTGCTAATTATAAGATTCAATTAACAGAAGGTCAGCGAACCGAATTACTTGGTGCTTTTTCAAATTTATCAGCTTATTCTGATATAAAACCTGCGCTTAGTCGGTTACGTCAACATGGGTTTAAAGTTGTCGCTTTATCTAACTCATCATCAACGCTCATTGCGACACAAATGAAATACGCACAATTAACTGACTATTTCGATGACATTCTTTCAGTAGAAGAGACCGGAAGTTTTAAGCCGGATCCTCGTGTTTATGCATTTGCCGCTCAAAAATTACAACAACCGATAGATCAGCTATGTTTAGTCGCAACTCATGACTGGGATACACATGGCGCTTTATCAGCAGGTTTGAATGCAGCTTATATTGATAGAACTGGTATACCGTATAATCCGTTGTATTTAAAACCAAAAATGTATTCAAATTCAATGATGGATCTTATTGATATGATCATTGCAGATAAACAATAACGTAATCAACTCGACTATTAGTAAACAAATAACAATTGTTAGGAGTTAACATGACCAATCAATACATTCCACCTAAACAATGGCAATTTGATAATAATAATGGTGGTCAATGGGCACAGATCAATCGTCCCGTGTCAGGTGCTAAACATGATAAGGTATTGCCTATTGGTAAGCATCCATTACAGCTTTACTCTATGGGGACACCTAACGGCCCAAAAATCACCATCATGCTTGAAGAGTTGTTAGCTACGGGTAAATCAGATGCTGACTATGACGCACATTTAATTAATATCTCAGCAGGAGATCAGTTCTCTTCTGGTTTTGTTGCTATTAACCCGAACTCTAAAATTCCAGCCTTAGTCGATCATTCACAGGATCTGGCGGTTAACGTTTTTGAGTCGGGTTCAATCTTATTTTATTTAGCTGAAAAATTTGACCTGTTTTTACCTAAGTCAGTTAATGAACGTACACAAGTAATGAATTGGCTCTTTTGGTTACAAGGTTCCGCACCTTATCTAGGTGGTGGCTTTGGTCATTTTTATGCTTATGCACCAGAAAAGCTAGAATACCCAATTAATCGTTTTACTATGGAAGTAAAACGTCAATTAGATGTGTTAGATAAGCAACTTGCGTCTCATCAGTATATTGCCGGTGATAAGTACACTATTGCGGATATTGCAATGTGGCCATGGTATGGCAATTTAGTTTTAGGCCATCTTTACAGTGCGAGTGAGTTTCTTGATGTGGCAAGTTATGTCCATGTTCAACGCTGGGCAACAATGATACTTAATCGTCCTGCGGTACAAAGAGGGCGGATTGTAAATCGTACCTGGGGTGAAGTGTGGGAACAATTGCCTGAGCGTCATGACGCTCAAGATATTACAGAAGTGTTATCACAGAAGCCTTAGTTAATATTAGGGCAGTCATTAAAAATAATGGCTGTCCTAAATTCACAATTTGGCACAAGAATACGAAACCAAAAACCGTTATGGTGTTATTTAGAGTCAGGCATTACTTCAAGTTTGGTGGCAGAGGCGGTTTTTGGTTGCTGGCATAGATAGGCATTAGCAAACATAGTCACAGAACTAGAAAAATCTAGTGGTTGATAGAGATACACGGTATTTGCACCTAATGCTGCCGCCTTAATGCGCATTTGGTTTATTGCTCCCCATACCATGTCTTTGTCAGCATGGAACCAATAGTCATAAAAATGGCCTTCTGAGCCATATACAATACCTAAACGCTCACAGTTTTCAATTGCTTTTGTATCATCCCAAATGACACCAACTTTGGCTGATTCTGTCGTAGGAAAAGTGACACAGCCACTTAATAACAGTGTTGAGGCTAACATTGAGCTAACCATTAGTTTTTTCATGTAAGGATCACGGACAAAATAAATGTCGCGCGAGTGTATTTAAAAAAAGATCATTAGCAAGTAAATAAAACCAATATTCAGATCGCGACAACATTAATTAATGAGTCGTTTAATATTATGCGCAACTTAGTCTCGGTATTGATATTTTTAGCTTGTACAGAAGGGGGTTTAACCCGATGAAATTACTTATCAATTAATGATTGTTTAACGGTATTTTTAAGTGACTGCATAAATGTTTTAAAATGAGGCATAAAGTCAGCAAAAAGCGGGTGTTTACGATTCATCATCATAACAGGACCTAATAATCGCAGAGCAACACCAACTCTTGTTGCTTGTATTGCATCTAATTTACTGCCTTTCTCTAAGTTTTTAACTATCTTAAACAGATCTTCTCTATCTTGAAATTCAAACTGCATGGTTTGGGCGATAGTTGATTGAGATTCTACTTCTTCAATGGTAATTCGATAGTTTTTTTTATTAGACATAATTGGATTCTTATTTGAAATAAAACGAAATATGATTGATAATGTCAACTATATTGTATTTTGATTGATATTGTCAACTATATATTTATGGGCGCGCAGGAAATGTAATGGTTAATAACAAAATGCTAGATAACTTATTTCAATTGGTACATGCGTTAAAACGTCAATTGCATGAACAGATTGAACAACTTGATCTCGGTGTGACGCCGATGCATGTTCGAGTGATTAAGATCATTAACAAAATGACACCCTGTACTGCTATTGATATAGCAACAATGTTAGAACGCGATAAAGCACAAATCACTCGTTTAGTTAACACATTAATAGAAAAAGAATTTATTACTAAAATAGCGAATCCAACAGACAAGCGCAGTTCGTATTTATGTGTTACCGAGCGTGGTATGGAAATTGTTGAAAAGTTGGCTGTGATTGATAATGCAATGCAAGAAAAAATAACAGAGCATATTAGCTCTGATGAGATAGCTGTCTTTCAACAGTTAGCCGATAAAATGACGGATAATCTTCGTCATAAATAACCTTGTTGTTGGGGATCAGTCTTTGCATAATACTCAACGTACTTTAACTTACAAATAGCAGATAAATGACTTCTTCATACCATAATATTGATGTGCCTTTTGATTACCGTCATACCTGCTGGTTTTGCGGTGAACCGTATTTCGATAGCCATGCTTTTATGGCTGTTCCAAATTATGATAATCAATCCTTACCGATTATGTTGCCGTGTTGCCAAGAGTGTTTTGCTTTTGCTAACGCGGTAAAGGTCAGTAGCTTAGATTTATTGCGCGACAAAGTGAAACAACAACTGCATAAGAAATACCATAAGCATCTTCAAATTGGTGTTAATTGGACCAAAGAAGAACTTGAATCATCAGAAATGGATGGTAAAGCTCTAGAAGGTTTCCGTCTTAGTGGCTGGAAAATGTTTGAAATTGCTAAAGATCGGGTCAATTACGCGGGATGGGCAATTAATATTGATGGCTTGCCTTGCTATGATGTGACAACAACATTTCAATTTGAATATGATGGTATTATCTATACTAGCTTAAACCATGCTGTAACTCAGTTAGCTGCGTTGTATGCGATTCCACAGCCTTACCTTGAGCAAGTAATTGAGTTGGTGGGGCGTGAAAAAATGACTTATGCCTTACGTTTTTGTAAAACGACTTATGGCTATTCGACAGCAGAACGAGAATCAAGCTTAGCTAGCCTACGAGCGTTATTGGCAGAAGAGCAGGCGAATGCGCAGGTGTCACACCGTGCAGTGCAAGAACGACGTAAAATCGCATTGGCTGATATTAAACAATTGATGTTATATCGAACTATTATTGCACCTCCTGCGATTCAATGGGCATTAGAGCGGGGTATTCAAACGCTAGTCGAGTTAGCGGATCACGAAGACGTATTTTTTGAACATTTTGGTAAAGATTCAGAGTTGACAGCTTTTACTTATTTTAATGGCTTGCAAATTTACTTTGAAAAACGTGAATTAGATCCATTATGGGCAGAAAATGATGATCCTAATCGAGTTTTATTTCAGTAACAGAATTCAATAAATAAGCCCGTTGATGTGTTTATCTCTTTTGAGTGTAAACAAGGTCAACGGGCTTTTTTTATTTCATTATTACTGTTTAATGACAAGGCAATAGATGCGTATGATTAATTATGTTGAGCCCATACCATTGTTCGACCTTTATCATCAAAAGCGACCACATTATAACTGTCTTTTTGATCGCCATATTCCATGCCTGGTGATCCTACTGGCATTCCACCAACAGCCAATCCTTTCATACGTGTAGGCTTACTTGCTAAAAAGCGTTTGATATCCGCAGCTGGAATATGACCTTCAAAAGTATAACCTTCAATTTGGGCGGTATGACAAGACGCATATCCAGGCAATACACCCAGTTTTATTTTGGTTGGCGTGAGGTTTTCTTGATAAATGTTTTCTAACTCAAAGCCATTATCTTTCATATGTGCGACCCATTCTTTACAACAGCCACAGTAGGGAGATAAGTAATTCGTGCCTTTGATTATTGGTGATGTTGTTGGTGTAGTTGCCGCAACCGTTGTTGCTGAAACAAAAAGAGCACAAGCTAGTAAAGTATGTTTGATGATCATAATGATATTCCTAAATAACGCGATGCACACCAGTCAGTACGAGATGGTGACATATAATAAGGTAAGTAACGTGGTGTTTGTGGAGAAAATACTTACGCCATTGGCGGTTTTAGCAAGGGCTCATGATAATAACGAGGAGAGTGACACAAAGCACTTATGAGTATTTCGGTACTATGGAGAGATTGAAAACTAAAGTTAGAGAGCAATGCTGGCTGATGCTGTGATGAACAATCACTATCATTACAGTCATCGCTGCAATTAGCGATAAGTGAGAGGGTTACAACCTTTGTATTATCACAACAGCTAGCTATTTCTATCTCACTACAATGCGTCATTGGTGTTATTCGTGTCATGTGTGCATACGCTGTATTGGTGAATACAGTGATGATTAGCACACTATGTACAATAAAATATAACCAAGAACGTAGCATTTTTAGTTTTATTATCCTTCTATGATTTTTGTGCATTATAGGTTTAATACGCAATTCGACAACGAATAACTTGTAATAAAGTATTAAATATATCTATATTATATTGCTTGTATGAATGGCTGACACATATTCTTACAGCTAATTTATGGATGAAAAAAATCAATTCGTTTAAATTCACCCTTGCGCAGTGTGATGAATAACGTTGGGTTTATTTAATGTATTGAAAGCGCTTTTAGGAAAGAAAATGCAATATACTGAAAAAGATCGTCGAGTTTTGCACGATACATGGATGAGCTATAAAGCAAAAATGCGTATAACTCAAATTGAAATGGCTAAAAAGCTAGAGTTAACGCAACTTGAATTTTCAGACATTCTGCGAGGGGATGCTGTTATTCAACATCAGTTTGTTAATGATTTTTGTGGCATTTTAAATATTGATCCTGTTTTAATACTTCCTTCGTTACGTGAAGCGGTACAAAAAGGATCGTTAGCAAACTCTATTGTTAAGAATACTTTTATATTTGATGGTGAAATAAAGAAGGTAACGTATGTTGGTAATCAACTTGTTGTTGAGTATGAACATAAGCCTAGCATTAGTGATGCATGATATAGCGTTATTTATTCTATAAAAAAAGGCTCATAGCATAATGCGATGAGCCTTTTTAAATGGTAGTTACTTGACTATTATTTTTTACTTTTCTTCGCGTTTTCATCCCACTCAGGAACAAAGAAATAAAGTACCGTCGCGGCAAGTATTGAGCCCATGACATCAGAAGGGAAGTGCATTCCTAACCATAAACGGCTAATACCCACACCTGTTGCCCAGACAATTAACCCTCCTGCTAAAAGATATTTACCTCGGCGAATAAAGAAACCACCCCAGAATAAAACACAGATAGCAGCAAAAATAGTATGGCCTGAAGGGAAAGAGTAGTTTGTTTCACCTTCCCAGCTACGTAAACGCCAAGAACTTACATAAGCAGAGGCTTCTTTTACAACATTATCTTTAGCGGCTGTATCTAATGCGTAGAAAGCTTCAGGAGATTCCACTAAATGTAGGCGTTGTAATTCATAGCTGTAAGGGCGAGGAATCGCCGTTTCGTGTTTTAATACTGTTTTAGTGACAAAACTTAATACTAATAAAATACCAAATTGAATCCATACTTTAGTGATTGTTTTCTTTGGTAACCGCATAAAAACAGGTGATAAGCACAGTAATGCTGCAGTAATAAGGAAGAATGGACTGCCTGCACTATCAGTAAGTAATGCAAATGAGATGCCTGCTGGATTGCTGACAGGTGTAGTGAATGCCGGTATCGGGAAAATATGAATGGCGATAAAGAGTAATATAGCAAATAAACCTAATGCAAAAAAATTAGGTAATTTTTTAGATATAAAAGTCATCATGGAGAGAGTTCAATCTTGTCATTTAATAATAATTAAGTAAGCCATAAAAAAAGCGGTCGAGTGTCATAAAATTGACATTTTTTCATGATTTAAAACGGCTGTCTTTTTCGCACAAATTGTACAAAATGTCATTAAGAAAATCGTTGAATAACAACTTCTATACTTATTTGTCAGGTAAGGTTCATGTTTCTTGTCTTTTACACAATAATATAATAAATCACCCTCATAAATTTTACAATTATAGCTGTTTCTGTAATGTTAATTTTGTAAATTTACTGAGTGTATTTTAGTGTTCTTTCTTAATCTGTGAAGGTTGTCACGTGAAAATGCGCCAACATTAAGAAAACTTAATGTTTATCTTAAACTAAGTTTAGCTAACTACTGTATGGTTAGCACATGCTTAAACGACATATGTTGTTTATTAATTTTGATGTAATGATATGGAGAAGGGAATGAGTATTCTTGGACATTTCCAAAAGCTCGGAAACGCGATAATGTTTCCAATCGCAGTATTGCCTATTGCTGGTATTTTATTGCGTATTGGACAACCCGATCTATTAAATATACCTTTTATTGCAGCAGGTGGTCAGGCGGTTTTCACCAACTTAGCACTTCTATTTGCAATGGGTGTTGCGGGTGGTTTCTCAAAAGATAACTCAGCGGCAGCAGCAATTGCGGCAGCGGTTGGTTATTTCATTATGATGGCTGCGATTAAGACACTTAATGCTGATGTCGACCCAGGTGTTGCGGGTGGTATCATTATTGGTGTGTGTGCAGGCCTGTTATACAACCGTTTCCATGCAATCAAATTGCCAGAGTTCTTAGGTTTCTTTGGTGGTAAACGTTTTGTTCCTATCATTACTGGTTTAGTTGCATTGATTCTTGCTTTTGCATTCAGTGTAGTATGGCCTCCAATCCAAGGTGGTATTAACCACTTAGGTCAATGGATCCTAACCAGTGGCGTACCTGGCGAGTTCGTATACGGTGTTGCTAACCGTCTATTGATTCCACTTGGTCTACACCACATTCTTAACAGTATGGTTTGGTTTGTATTCGGTAATTACACTGATCCTGCAACGGGTCAAGTGGTTACGGGTGAAATCTCACGCTTCTTTGCGGGTGATCCATCTGCGGGACGTATTCTAAGTGGTTTCTTCCCAGTAGTAATGTTCGGCCTTCCAAGTGCGGCATTGGCTTTCTATGTAACGGCTAAGAAAGAGAACAAGAAAGTTGTTGGTGGTATGTTATTGAGTGTGGCATTAACTGCATTCTTAACTGGTATCACTGAACCAATCGAATTCATGTTCATGTTCCTAGCACCTGGCTTATATGTTGTTCACGCTATCTTAATGGGTCTTAGTATTGTTGTTGCATCAATGCTTAATATCCACATGGCGTTTAGCTTCTCATCTGGCTTGATTGACTACATCCTGAACTTTAACGCTCCAGCAGCGCATAATTCATGGGAAATTATCCCAATGGGTCTAGTGGTTGGTGCGCTTTACTTCGTGATCTTTGTTGGTGCGATTAAGATGTTCAATCTTAAAACACCAGGTCGTGAAGATGCACCAGAAGAAGATTCAAACCCAACTTCAGATAGCAAGGCTGATTTAGCAGAACAATACCTAGAAGCGCTAGGTGGTAAAGATAACCTAACCGATATCTCTGCTTGTATCACTCGTCTTCGTCTAGGTATCGTTGACCGCTCAATCATCAATGATGCAAAACTTAAACAGTTAGGCGCTAAGGGCGTGGTTAACGTAGGTTCAAATAACCTTCAAGTTATCTTAGGTCCACAAGCTGAAATTATTGCTAACCAAATGAAAGCACTTTAAGTCATCATTAGTTAAGTAAAATACAGTCTTCGCGATTTCATAACTTCCCCCTATGGTCGCGTTAAACGGTCTACCTCTGGTAGGCCGTTTTTTTATAGCTAAAAAATAGAAGTGGACTGTGTATAATACTGGCGCGTTACGAACAAAGCATGAATAAGTGATTAGATCTAGGTTTAGGCATGAAATGAAAATATTAATAATTGAAGATGATCTTACTACTCGAGAATTTGTTGCGAGAGGATTACGCGAGCATGGATTTGTAGTAGACGAAGCTGAGGATGGTCATCAAGGTTTAATGATGGCAACAAGTTGTGAATACCAGCTGATTATTTTAGACCGTATGTTACCGCAATTAGATGGCTTGAAAGTGTTAGGAGCGTTAAGAGCAACGGAAAACCATACGCCTGTGATGATATTAAGTGCAATGGATAGCGTTGAAGATCGCGTTGTCGGTTTAACGTCGGGAAGTGATGATTATCTGACGAAGCCTTTTGCTTTAGCTGAGCTTGTTGCTCGTGCCAATATTCTTGTTAAACGTAATCAACTCGTTGCTGCGACGGTGTCGTCTGAATATAGCTATGATGATTTACGATTAGATATTAAATCACATCGTGTATGGCGTGGTTCTCGGCTGATTAATTTACAGCAAAAAGAGTTCTTGTTACTGCAATATTTAATGGAACATGTCGAAAGTGTTGTCTCTCGTATGAGTCTATTTGAATCAGTTTGGAGCTACCATTTTGATCCAAAAACCAATGTTATTGATGTGCATATTGCTAATTTGCGTAAAAAGTTAGAACAAGAAGGAGAGCCGAGTCTCATCCATACTGTTCGAGGGGCTGGTTATGTCTTACGCCGGGTCTGAAAACCTGTCGCGATCAACTATTTTTAAAGTGTTGATGTATTTTATTACCTGTGTCGCTTTTATATTTATTCTATTTATCAATCAGGTAGTGGTTAGTTCTGAAACGTTTTACCACCAGCAATTAAAACGTGATTTAGTTAATGAAGCTAATTTGTTTTCGATGATAGTTAATAAAGGTGACAGTGGTGCACTATATCGAACGATAGCGCAACGTAAACTAAGTAATACGACATTTAGCTACGTCATACAGCCAACAAAGCGTATTAACAAAGAATTATTAATTTATCCAACAGCGTCTTTTATCTTTGGTCATGGTAGTAAAACATCGCAATTATCTCAGGTGATACCGTTGCCTTTAGGAATGGAATTAGTCATAAAAATTAATCCTCAATTTATGCAATCGTACCGACAAACTGTTATTCCGATGTTACTTTCTGGTATAGCGGTGCCTGTGATTCTTATGTTGGCTGGAGCTTCATTATTTGCGGTGGTTATTTTAAAAAAATTAGCACGAGTTAATCAGGGAATGAACCGCGTTATATTGGGTGAAAAAGGGGTTAAGTTACCGGTTAGTTCTAATGATGATGAATTTGATGTGCTAGCAATGCACCTTAATTTTATGATTGAGCAAGTAGAGAAAAAAGAAACATCGTTAAAGGCATTGTCGGTCGGTATGGCGCATGATTTACGTACCCCTATTGCTCGAATGAAGCTGCGTTTAGAACGATTACTGACACAAAATACGGCGCCACATACCAAAGAATTAGAAGCATGTCATGATGATTTGGAAGTCTTGTTAAGTATGTTTAATGGTATGCTTGAAATTGCTAATTTAAACAGTGGTAAACAGCATATTGATAAAGAATGGGTTGATTTGTCTCAAGTTTGTCGAGATGTGGTTGAGTTTTTATTACCCATTTCAGATGAAAAGAAACAGCGATTGACCTTTAGAGAAGATCAACCATATCGATTACAAGGTGAACCAAGTTTATTATTTAGAGCAGTCTATAATTTAGTTGAAAATTCAATTAAATACACGCCAGAACAGGGTGAGATTGATGTGATTGTTGACCATTTTGGTGTGGTTGTGATTGATAATGGCATGGGAGTATCTGATGAAGACAAACAACGTATTCGTGAACCCATGTTCCGTGCTGATCGTAGTCGAACTCATCAAGGATTTGGGTTGGGACTGTCGTTAGTTGAAGCTGTGGTTATTCGTCATAATGGTGAGTTAGTTTTCAGTGATAATAATCCAGGATTGCGATCACGACTGTATTTACCTCTCGCGTCTGAATTAGCAGCAAAGATTGATGAAGTATAATTAAATATCGTTAACATCAAAAAAGCCCAATCGATAGTCGATTGGGCTTTTTCTTAGCAATACATTCTTGAATAATCAATGAGACTGATTACTTATTAACTGTTAATCGCGTTAAATTTGTCTTTGCGTTCATTAAAGCGTGACACTAAATCATCAATACCGTCTTGGCAATAAGGTTTTAAGCCACTCATTACCATACGTTTACTGCCTGTACCTACAATTTCACCATTTTCTTTAAAACAGAAATGAAGAGTAACATTGCCACGCTTGCCTTCTACTTCAATAATAGAGTTGGTTAGCTCAACAGTGGGCGCAGTAAGGTCTAAGCGAGTGAAATCAAGTTCCATACATTCATAGATCACCAATGGGCGTGTTGGGTTGATCATGATGTCTTTAGATTTCATCAACGGAACCATGATGTGAGGAAAGTTCATTCCTGAAAATTGCACATAGTTTTTAGTGACTTGTGAAATTAACACCTCATCTTTTGTGGTTTCGCCACTACGTGTGACATCCATGTATACTTTGCCCTTACAGTCGATAACTGAGAGCTCTGTAGGGGATTTTATATCTATAAGTAGGCAGCTTGATTCATTGATCATGCCTGCAAATTCGAAGCGCATTTTTTGGCTAAGGCCAACATTTGCTAGCAGAACCGAAAATAGCAGATCGCCAGGTACACAAAAACGCTTGTTATCTTCATCGTGAATAGGGTTAAAGTCACCGGCTACGCGTTTTGCAAAATGACTTGCTTGTGCACGAGTAAAAGATAATTCACCGCTGTTATCTGAATAATATGAATCTAAAAACATGTTTACTTATAATACCTAAAAATAAGACTGTCGCTATTCTACAACATAAATATCACTTTAATGGTCTAGCCAGATGATATTAATGTAAATACATATATTGATAAAATACATACTAATAATAGCGGGAATAAAAAAGCCCTTGCAAACGAGCGAGGGCTTCATAAGGTTGAATGTGCTATAGACGTATATCAAGTGGTATTACGGTGACTTTATCACCAATATGGGCATATTCTTGTTGTGGCGGAATTTCTATTAGGCAATTAGCCTCACTCATTGAACGTAAAATACCAGAGCCTTGTGATCCTATTGTTTTCACTGAAAGGCGACCATTGGCATCCCAGTTATAATAACCACGCAAATATTCAGTACGGCCAATACGAGATCGCAGAGGTTCTGCTGCAATAGCGGTATATGTTTGTGGCTGCCAATCTTGATAGCCTTGTTGTTTGCGAATTGCTGGCTCAACAAATTGTAAGAATGTCACCATAACAGCGACAGGATTTCCCGGTAACCCAAAGAATGGAATGCCATTAATATGACCAAAGGCGAGTGGACGTCCTGGGCGCATATTAATACGCCAGAAGTTAATTTGCCCAAGTTTATCCAATACCGTTTTGATGTAATCAGCATCACCAACAGAAACACCACCAGAGGATAGAATCATATCTGCTTGTTGGCTGGCTTGATTTAATGTTGCTTCAAGTGTGGCTTCACTGTCTTCAATAATACCTAAATCAACCACCTTACAACCTAGATGAGTTAACAGGGCAAATAGGCTATAGCGGTTGGAATCATAAATACAGTTTTGTCGTTGTGCTTCACCGGGAGCTTGTACTTCATCACCGGTTGAGAAAATAGCGACACGAAGAGGAGTATTAATGGTTATTTCATTGAGCCCAAGTGATGCGATCATGCCAAGCTCTGGTGCTGTGATGGTTTGTCCTTTTGCGACCGCAACTTGATCAATGGCAAGATCTTCACCCGCTAAACGGACATTTTGACCTGCTTTAATGGCACCCATAGCAAGATTGAACGTGACAGTGTCACCATCTTGATGTGCTTGTTCACGCATAATCACGGTATCAGCAGCTTGAGGTACGGGGGCGCCTGTCATGATACGTACTGCTTCACCGGCTTGTAGCGGGTGTGGATAATGATGCCCAGCAAGCACTTGACCAACAACAGTATAACTATTGAGATCAATATCTGCACCACGAATAGCGTAACCATCCATCGCGGAATTAGTATGTTGTGGTACATTCACGGGGGAAAGGATATCAGTATGTACGATATGACCCAGTGCGTGTTTAAGCTCAACGGTCAGTGGGTTATCAATGGTTTTTATTTGCGCAAGAATACGCTGACGACCTTGCTCAACCGATAACATACCTTGTGGTTGAACTTCATCACAACTGGCTGTTTTTATTGATTGTTGTTGTGATTTTGAACTGTATTTAACCACAAAATTGGTTAATTGTTCGATATCATCAATACTTATTTGCGGCAAGCTTGTATCGGCTTTGATATCACTCGCAACGGCAATAATATTATTATCATTTTGAAATAACCACGGTTTATTGATCGCTTGACGGTGTAATTCAATTTTAGGGAAATCAAGGTTTTTAAAACCTTCCACTAAAATAAGATCGAGTTGGGTTTGATCTAATTGGCGAATTAAATACGCTAAGGTTGCTTCCGTTGTTGGTGTTTCAGTGATCAATGCGCGGCGGTAACGCGAGGAGATAAGCATTTGGCTTGCACCTGCTTTGCGTAATCGGTAGCTATCTTTGCCTGGTTCATCAAGATCAAAATCATGGTGAGCATGCTTGATTACAGCGATGCGCAGACCTTGTTCAACTAAGTTAGGTAACATCGCTTCAATAAGGGTCGTTTTTCCAGTACCACTGAATGCAGCAAAGCCTAATAATGGCACTGATGCGTTAATTTGAGTCATGGCGTGCTCCAAATTGTGATAATTCATCAGGGGTGTTGAGATTAATAAAAGCATCTGTTTGATCACTAAAATCAACGGTGATCATATTACATTGACGATATAGTAAAATGATCTTGCGATCGCCATTAGCTAAAAAAGCTTCTAGCTTAGGTAAAATACGGCGATGCAGTAGAGTAACAACAGGCTGAATGTAATCACCATTATGTGCAACGGCTATATCAGTATCAGACTGACATGCTGCTGCCATTCGAGAAACTAAATCATGGGGTAGTTGCGGGCAATCGCAAGGTACAAAACCAATCCAATCGTTATCAATGTGGTGTAAAGCTGCATGCATGCCACCGAGCGGGCCGGGATAGTTTTCAATGCTATCACCAAACACATCACCATATTGGCTGTAGATATTCTGATTACGGTTAGCATTAATGCTGATATGAGATGTTTGGGGGGTCAGTGTATCAATAACATGTTGAATAAAGGGTTGACCTGCAAGTTCAATCAGGCCTTTATCGTTGCCTCCCATACGGCTGGCTTGGCCACCCGCTAAAATGACCCAATGGGTTTGTTCAGGCGTAGGCATAATTATCCTTATTGTTTTTGATATCTGTAACGAGTTGGAGATCGGCTCGTTCAATTAATTGGGTGTCATTGATTGTCCATTGACGGCGACAAAGTGCGGTAAGTGCATTTTGTTGGTGGCTAGTGATCACTAAACTGGTGCCACGTGACAATAAATCTTCCGCTAAAATAACTTGGCGATTGATGGATTCTTGATCCATGCTGGCACTAGATTCATCCATTAATAATACGCTAGGTTTAAGTACCCATGCGCGTGCCATTGCGACGCGTTGACGTTCACCACCAGACAATACAGAGACATGTTCATCAGCTAAGGTTTCAAGGCCGACCATGCGTAGTGCATTAATGGCTTCATTTCTACGTTTTTGGCGATCTTTAATCGCAAACCTTAGTCCATAGCATACATTGTTAAATACTGTTGCATCAAACATATACGGTGTTTGGTGTAAGTAGATAATACTCCCTTCATAGCATCCGCTAAAGAGACGTTTAAAAAAAGTATGCTGATGAATATTAACGCTGCCTGTTGTAGGTTTTTGTAGGCCAGCTAAAACTTTCAATAAGGTTGTTTTACCGACACCATTATCGCCGGTTAAATAAATGGCATCTTTGGGGGCTAAATTTAGTTGAGGAATGTGAAACAGCAATCGGCTTTTAAAACGAACAGAGAGGTCGAGTGCCTGAATAGAAGCATGAATCATAAGAAGACCTCGCTTAGTTAGTTCGCAAATGGGCTTTGCCACGCGCGATAGATAAAATAAAGTTTAGACCTAAGGCTAAAATAAGTAACACCATTCCTAGTGCGACCCCTTGAGCAAATGCACCTTTTGAGCTTTCAAGTGCAATGGCAGTTGGAATATTTCGAGTGGAATTTAAAATATTGCCACCCACCATCATCGAACAACCAACTTCAGTGATAACGCGGCTAAAAGAAGCAATAATAGCGGCAAGTAATGGAAATCGACTTTCCCACATTAAGCTGAGTAAAGCACGAGGATAGCTAGCGCCCAAAGTGAGTGCTGTTTCCCATGCACGTCGATCACTGTTTTGAAATGCGGCATGCATCATCGAAATAAGTAATGGAAAACAAATCAGCACTTGACCTAAAATCATCGCTTTTTGAGTAAACAGCATTTGCCAGTCACCTAAAGGGCCAGCACGAGAGAGCAACATGTAAAGCAGTAAACCAATCACTACCGTTGGCACTGATTGTAGTGTGTTCATTAACGAAAGGGTTAACCAGCGGCCAGGGAATTTACCGTAAGCTAAAGCAAATGCAATCAATAGTGAGGGAATAATCACTAAGGCAATGGCAAAAAGAGACACAGAAAATGACACGCCCACAATGCCCCAAAGTGCGCTATCGCCGCTAAAAAGAAGTTGGGTCGCTTGTTGCGTTGTCTGCCAAATATTCATGGTAGTGTTTCTTTTAACCTAAAAAAATACGCCGATGGAGCTATCATTCACGTTATTAACAGTAAGTCTAAAACGTTATGTTATAACTGTGAGCTCATTATAGTTAATGAGCTAAATAAACAACCACCAGCGAAATGTCACATTAAATTAGAATGTTATCTTTTATTGCGTTTGTGCATCTGCAACGAATAATTGTTTACCATGACGCTGGTAGTTATTGATCAGTTTTTGTGCTTTAGGATTAACTAGCCAATCACTGAATGTTTTCGCACCTTGGTAGTTAAGATCAGGGTAGCGGCTAGGGTTGATTAAAATCACTTGGTAAGGGTTAAAGAGGCGTTTATCACCTTCAACCATGATTTCAAGATCAAGCTTGGTTTCATACGCTAACCATGTGCCACGATCTGTTAAGGTGTAGGCTTGTAATTCTGATGCCATGTTTAGCGTTGGTCCCATACCTTGACCGACTGCTTTATAGCCACCAAAGTTAGGCTCCATTTTTGTTTGAGCCCAAATGTTCAGCTCTTTTTTGTTTGTACCTGAATCATCACCACGAGAAATAAAGGTGGCGTTATCAGTGGCAATCGCTTTTAGTGCATCAGCAACATTTTTATCACCTTTAATTTCAGCTGGATCACTTTTAGGCCCAACTAAAACAAAATCGTTGTACATTAATTTACGTGGTAATACACCAAAGCCTTTTTCAACAAACTGTGCTTCTGATTGTGGTGCATGCGTCATGACTAAATCAACATCACCGTGTTCACCCATGCGTAATGCTTTTCCTGTGCCAGCAGCTAACACTTCGACGGTATAACCAGTGTCTTTAGTAAATACAGGCAGTAAATAATCCAGCAACCCAGAATGATAAGTGCTGGTGGTCGTTGCTAGGCGCACAGTCTTATTCATTGCTGTTTCTGTGGTCGCATAAGCCATCGTTGTCGATGCGCAGCCAAGAATAACTAAAGTTGTTTTTAATAAGTTCATCAACGTTCCTGATCGATTGGGTTACATTAAAAAATGTTGAGATAGTAAGTCACGAAACTTTGCTAACGAGATATGCGCCAAAATGACCCAGATCATCGAAATAAATTGCGTAGGTCAGCTATAAGCAAATAAAGTGCCATCTTTTTAATGTTGATAAAAAGGACTGGTTATGTGATTTTGGTATCATATATTACTTAAAATAGGTTAAAGGTAACCGAAATTATACCGAATGATAAAACAATTTTGACTTAATGATTCATAGTGAGACAAAATGTCGCAAATTTTGGTTTGGTTAAAATGTCTCGGTATCTATGTCTGATTTTAGTTTGTCTTCATCTTGGACCGCAGTTTCTGTATTAGTGGTTGATGATGAACCAGGAATGCGTACGATTTTAAAGAAAGCCTTAAGTAAAAAATTTGCTCAAGTAGATACCGCAGGAAGTATTGAAGAAGCTGAAGAAATTCGTAAACGCTGCCATTTTGATTTGTTAATTGTTGATATTAACTTACCCGGCCGTTCTGGTATTGAATGGCATGAAGCGTTTGATCCGACAACCCGTCGTAGTGATGTGATTTTTATGACCGGTTATGCTGATTTAGAAATGGCAATTCAAGCCCTACGTGCTGGTGCGTCTGACTTTATTCTAAAACCCTTCAATCTTGATCAAATGATGCAGTCGGTTAATCGTTGTATTGAACGTCGATTAGTGGAACGACAAAATTTCGCATTACAACGTGACGTTGAGCGTAGTTATCCCGTCAATATCATTGGTGATGCGCCTGCAACACAACAAATGAAAAAACTGATTGCCCAAGTTGCACCATCGATTGCTGCGGTTTTAGTCGAAGGTGAGTCGGGGACGGGTAAAGAATTGGTCGCTCGCGCATTACACCAGTTAAGTAAGCGTACTGGACCTTTTGTACCTATTAACTGTGGCGCTATTGCGCCTGAACTTTTAGAGAGTGAGCTGTTTGGTCATGTCTCCGGTGCATTTACTGGCGCAAAGAAAAGCCGCGAAGGTCTGTTTCGTGTCGCTAATAATGGCACATTGTTTCTAGATGAAATTGGTGAAATGCCATTAGCAATGCAGTCATCATTGCTACGCGCACTAGAGCAAAAAGCCATTCGTCCTGTTGGATCTGAGCGAGAAATTCAAATTGATGTTCGTATCGTTGCTGCAACAAACCGTAATTTGAAACTTGAGGTAGAAGAAGGCCGTTTTCGTCGAGATTTATATTATCGATTAAATGTTTTAACTATTGATTTGCCATCATTACGTGAACGTGTGGAAGATATTCCGTCATTAACCCATCATTTTACGCTACAACTATCAAAAGACTTGGGTATGAAAGCCATCAGTTGGACTCATGAAGATATTTTAGCAATGCAAGCCTATTCATGGCCCGGCAATATTCGTGAACTTCGAAATATGATGGAACGGTGTATTTTATTGGGTAAGCCGCCTGCTGATTATTGGCGTGAATTACAAGGTGATGCATTACCTGTTGCTATTACAAATGAGCAAGGGGTGACGGGAGAAGAGCTTGAACTTAATAGCGCTCATCCTCAACGACCCTGTCAATGCCATGAGGACGGAGAAGATCAATATTGTTATCCCGTTACATGGACATTAAAAGAAGTTGAAAAAGCACATATTATGCAAGTTGTTGATGCCAGTGACGGTAATAAATCAGCAGCAGCTCGCCAACTCGGTGTGGCAAGAAAAACATTAGAGCGCAAATACAAAGAATGGACAGAAGAATTACAATGAAATTAATACTATGAAAGCAAAAGCATTTGTTTTGATGTGGTTACGACGATTTCAGACCATGGTGCGCTATCGGTTATTAGTGCTGACTTCTGTGCCTATTTTTCTGACATTATTGACCTTAATTGCCATTACTTTTTACTGGACGATAACCTACACTTGGCAAAATGCATTAATGAATGTAAGAGCCGATTTAGCCGTTGCGCACCATAGTATGGTATTGCTTAAAAAAGAGCAGCGAATGGAACTACAAGCCTTTGCTAACTCTTACGACTTTCAACGTCGATTACGTTTTAATGAAGTAACACTACTCGATTGGGTTCGTCAGCAAAATAAACATTATCAATTAGATTTTGTGGTGTTGCATCCTGTGAGTAAATTGAATCGATTTTCAAGCCAAGAGCAGACGTTGTTACTATCAGGTAAAGAACAAACGTTTTTTCAAGTATTAGACAGTGCTGAACTTTATGATTTAAATCCCAATTTGCCAGCCAAAGCGCAATTACCCTTACTTACAGAAGGCACGATTGAGCAAAAAGGTCTGATTAGCCGTAGCTTGGTGCCTATTTTTAATCAACAAGGCGATCTTAAGTGGATTTTAGATGGCGGTATCTTATTAAACAATAGCACCTCGCTGGTGGATCGTATTCGTGATTTGGTTTATGCCGAAGGCACTTTGCCAAATGGTAGCCTTGGTACTGTTACCTTATTCATGGGGGATGTGCGGATTAGTACTAATGTACCATTAGACAGTGCCAACCTTATTGGTCGAGCCGTGGGAACGCGTGTTTCTGAAGACGTTAAACAACATGTCTTACAGCAAGGACAAACGTTTGTTGATCGCGCCTTTGTATATGATAGTTGGTATGTTTCTGCTTATGAGCCGTTACATGCAAATGACGGTAAAGTCGTTGGCATGCTTTATACTGGTTATTTACAGTGGCCCCTCATTTACCGCCACTTAACTAATATTATTGAAATGAGTGTGAGTATCTTATTGGTACTGATATTTACCAGTGTCATTGTGTATCGAGGTTCGCGTGATTTGTTTTTACCGATTGAAAAAATCTATCAGGTTGCTAAAGCGGTACAAATGGGATTAAAGCGGCGGGTGGGAAAATTAGATCTATCAGAAGGGCATGAATTACAAATATTAGGTAAACAATTTGATTCTATGTTAGATCAATTAGAGCAACGTAACGGACTCATTAAACTGACCGCGATAGAACTCGAAGATAAAGTCGAACAGCGTACTCAGAGTTTACATCAGAAAACAGAAGAGCTAGAGCGCCACATTCAATTATTGCATCAAGCACGATCTAAGCTGGTGGCAACAGAAAAATTAGCCGCATTGGGCGAGTTAACCGCAGGTATTGCGCATGAAATTAATAATCCGACGGCAGTTATTTTGGGTAATATTGAATTAATTCAGCTAGAACTTGGTGATAATACGGCAGATGTTCAAGAAGAGCTGGCTGCCATTCACCTTCAAATTGATCGTATTCGTAATATCACTCGCAGTTTATTGCAATACAGCCGTCAAGGTGGTGTGCAAGATGAAGTGACATGGCATCACTTAAATTTGATTGTAGAAGAAAGCTTAACACTTGTACGCTCAGGTACTAAAAAGATGGATGTTCAATTTGAGGTTAACCTTGAAGCTAAATGCAGTGTTGAAGTCAATCGTCATCAATTATTGCAAGTGTTAGTTAATTTACAGATGAATGGTATCCATGCGATGGATGATAAAGGATTATTAAAGATAGCTACCGATGATTGGATTGATGAACAAGGTGAGGTGCGTGGAGCGATGGTGATTATTACCGATCATGGCTGCGGTATTTCAGCACTAAATATGAAACGTATTTTTGATCCTTTTTTCACTACTCGTCGTTCGGGGACGGGATTAGGTTTATCGGTCAGTCAGAGTATTGTGGCTAATGTCGGTGGAGAAATAACGGTTGATTCTGTAGAAGGTCAAGGTTCCACATTTACCGTATATCTTAAACATAAGAAAGAATCGCCCAGTGAACTGGATCTTCATGTGACAGCGTAACAAAAACCAGATTTATGAATAACAAAAAGCCCCTTGGTAACTGCTTGTTCATTGCAGTTACCAAGGGGCTTTTTTGTCGCGTTGTGTTTTTAGCTGATTGTAATATAAGCCATCGTTACATAATGGATAAACCAACGACAAGAAACAGTGATGCGGTAAGAGATATTCGGCTAATAAGCCCGAATGAGGAAGGGATAATCATTTCGGTATGCGGCATAGATACTCCTTTTGCTTGAAGACCCTTTAAAGCATAGCTTATATGTTTGTATCATATTGTTTTAATGTTTGATTTTTTCGATAAAATGAGAGTTAAAACAATAATCACGGTCATATTGAATCAAAAAGGTGATTAATGACCGCGATATGAGGTTCTATTAATTAGATAAATTTCATCTCTGTCCATGGTTCAGATGGGCGACTTAATAAATAACCTGATTGCCATCCCCATTGCTGGTGGGCTTTAATAAAGGCTTTTGCATCAAAGGGTGCGCCATTCGCACGACCAAAACGCGCATTGATGGTTAAGTTTTTAATATCATTGCTGTTGGCAACTTTACCATCAACAGAGCCTGCTGGTGTAAAGGGTACGTTCCATACTGCTGCTGGATCAGAGACATACGGTTGTGAATCTTTATCATACTCAGCACAAATATTACGTGATGATGCATCCATTTTATTTAGGTAGACATCATAAGTATCACCGAGCATTTTCTGACCTGTTGCCACATTAATTTTACCGTTGTATTTATGCATCAGTTGGATCCAACGTAAACGACGAGCACCTTCTTGTTGACGAATATCGTTGTAGTCAACATCAGAACCTTCAATATAGCGTAAACGTGGATCAACAGAGACGTTTTCGCCAGTGAAGTAGCCTGATTTTAATTCATTGAAGTATTGATAAACACGACCTTGACCAAACTTAGCAATATGGTTGTTATTAATATCACCGATGAGCCATGTGTTAGCATAACCACCATTGTTGCCTTTTTCTTCAAGCTTGATCCAACTATCAATGTTATTAGCATACTGACTTGCTTCACGAACTCGAATAAATTCAGGAGTGCCACCGGCTTTCCAATCCATCACGTTGGCTAATGTGGTTTCTACAACGGCAAGACCTGCGCCTGTTTCCCAGAAGTCGGTACCAGATTCAATCATACCAGGTGTTGTTTGGAAGGCCATTTTGTAACCTTTATCTGGTGTAATATCTAAAATGACGTTAGAAAATTGACCAGACCAGAAATCATTAAAGGTTTCGTGACCAATGACAATACCTTTATTATTTGTCGCAGTGCCTGTTGCGATAAAGGCACTGCAATTACCTTTAGCACCTTCAATGTTGGCACTGTTTTTACTTAGTTCAACATTATTGGTGTTCATTTCAGCTTTAGTATACGGGGCAGGGAATGCGGATGTATTAATTAAACCAGGATCAACCCACTTGGTATAATTATGCATCCCCACTGAAGGCCACCAGTAACCTGTAAGCTCAATCATGTCGTTCCATGTAATAATGTCAGCAAGAGTGACATGCAAACCTGCAGCATTTAAGCCTTTAGCAATACCTTCCATTTCTTGACGAAGTTCTACGGGAATCTTCCCTTTAGTTTGTTCTAATGCGGCTTTTTGCCATGCACTATAAGGCACACCTGTTGTTAGGTAGGTCATGCTCCAACTGTCTTTCCACGCTAATTTAAAATCAGGCGCGATAAGATAACCATATTGGAAACCACGATCAAAAGCGTTGCCTTTAATACCAACATGCCACCAGCCATTCTTTTTCACTAATTTAGCTTGATCAACAATTTTCTGTTGTTGCTCTGTTAATTTAGTTTGGTATAACGCCCCAGTCACAGGTGCTGTAATTTGCTCAAGTAATAGTTTGGGTGGATATTGAGTTAAATGTTGTGTTTCAGAAGCTGATGCGTTGGCATAGCTAACAGATGCAAGTGAGATAATACATGCAAGAATTGTCTTTTTACCGAGAGAGTGTTTCGAATGCATTTTCATAATTAACGGCTTTGATGAATATTGAATGAACAGAGCTATCATCCGCCTTTTTTATTGTTCAACAAGAGAGTAAACGATAGTCAATGTTTTATAAAATGTAAATGTAAGCTGCCATTTTTTAGGTGATTCTTATCGGTTAAAAATACAAAAATAGAAGGTTAATTTTTAATGATAACCAAATGATTTGGTTACTAATAGTGACTAAAGTGAGATGTTAAATTGCTAAATGTGGTGTATAAAAAAAGCCAGCATCTCAAATGCTGGCTTCTTACGTTATCAACTAACAATAATTATTAATTATTTGGTTAATTGTTTCAATTTTTGCTGCTGGTAGTATTTAGCATCAGCAGTAATTGATGTGCTCTTACCTGTTTGTAGCCATTGCTTTATACGGCCAGCATCACCAATTGGTGTCATTTTGCCTTGTGAATCAAGCATCACCATTAGGATCTTCTTACCATCAATCGTTGTTACCATCGCTAAACAACGACCAGCTTCATCAAGAAAGCCTGTTTTGCTTAGGTTAACGGTCCACTTTTTACCACGTACAAGCGCATTGGTATTAGTGTAGCCTAATTTATAACGTGGATTAGAAAAGTAAGCTGTATGTACTGCGCCATTGGTGCTGTAGTTACGAATGGCAGAGTACTTGTAAGCTGCGCGTACCATCTTAGCAACGTCTGATGCTGTTGAACGGTTTTTAGGGTTAAGACCTGAGCTATCAACAAAGTGAGTATTCGTCATACCGAGTGCTTTAGCTTTAGCATTCATAGCACGAATAAACGCGTTGTAACCACCTGGGTAGTTAGCCGCAAGTGCAGCAGCAGCTAAGTTTTCAGATGACATTAATGCAATGTGCATTGTCTCGCCACGGCTTAATTGTGAACCAATACGAACGCGAGAATATGTATTGTACATATGCTCTTTATCCGTTTTAGTGAACGTAATTTTTTGGTTAAGCGGTAACTTAGCGTCTAATGTCACCATCGCGGTCATTAGCTTTGTTAATGACGCGATAGGCATCACGACATTGGAATTTTTGCGATAAAGCGTTTTCCCTGAGCTTAGATCGATAACATAATTACTCACAGAAGCAGTCTGAAGATTACTTGGTTTGAGTTTACTGGTGTTGATACTTGCGAAAGAAGAAAAGCTGACACTTGCAAGTGTAAAAAATAAAATTAAAGCGTTGCGCACAATGGCTCCTTGGATCCCATTTAAGAGGGGAATAATTATCCTGATATTGTCATCTTTTCAATTGTGGTTAAGCAAGTCATGTTTGTGTAAATCCTATTTATAATAGATTATAAAAGCAGCAGTTAAACATAAGTTGCTAATGAAACAACATTCAATAAAATAATTGTTCGATATATTCATTGTGAAGGTGGTTTTATCGCATTTAATTACTTTTAATGATAATTGTAGATGGCAAGGATTCTTTCAAGAACACGTGTGATGAATGAACGTGTTGGTTATGAGTGCATTTTTACTGATGGTTATTGGTTTGCATGATAATTAGATGACTTTTTGTGCGTGACGCCTCTTGATGTGCTGTTATTAATGCAATCATTAAGATAAAGGCAAGGTCACCCGTTGATGACCTTACTTGGTAATGCTTAGATTAGTTAGCACTCCACACTTGTTGGCCCGTGCGAATAAAATTATAACCGCCTAGTTGATCGCCATGAGCCTGAATGTCACTCTTGGTTAATGACTGTAATAATTGTTGTTGTAGGGTACGGAAGTAAATATTTTTAGGGATCACCAGCTCAAATGCTTCGGTGCACAGTGGAATAAAGCCTAACCCAAATTCACCAGCGGTACTTTGGCTTGCACAACCAATATCTGCTTGCTCTCTAGCAATGGCTGAAGCTAACTCTCGTTCACTATTACAACAATCAACTTGATTAAGCATGGTCATGTTATACCCATGACCATGGATCCATTCCTCTAATGCTCGCATACTTCCAGCGCCTTGCTGACGTAAAGCCCAACGCCAACGAGGTGATAGTAATTCATGCAGTTGAATTGAACGGCTATTAACGGCATCCGCTAGATCTGGGCTTACGACTAAGCCTTGTTTACGCTCAAAGGCATGGACTAAGACCCAGTTTTTATGCCCTGGATATTGTTGTAATAAGGCCGGATGTCGCAAACTGGCTTCTTCTACATTACCCCAATGGATAGCACAGATATCAACATGACCTTTGCTTAACATCGCCAATCCTTGACGTGTGCCTGTTGAGGTATAACCGACAAGGGCCGTGCTGCCTAACTGGTTCGCCATTTTCCCCACCACACATTGCAGTAATGGATCATCAGAGCCAGCAATCAATAATCGGTCGGTTAATACGCCATTATGGCAAGATTCTAATAACCATTTATCCAGCATTGCCTTAGGAAAAAGCCATTTACCCGTTACTTTTGTTGCAGGCAATAGGCCGTCATTGGCTAAGGCATAAACCTTCTTTTCATTAAGGTCGAGATATTCGGCTACTAATTTGGCATTCATAAATTCAGGGAAATCAGCCATTATGCTTGGGTACCTTTACTCTCGTGGCCTTTAACATCAAGTTCTATATTGTCGCTACCGTTATAGATTTGAAAACGCAGCCCTTTAGCGCGAGCAATCATAGTAATACCAAGTTTCTTAGCAAGATCGTAACCCATTTGTGTCGCTCCAGAACGAGACAACAGTACAGGAATGCCCATTTGCGCGACTTTAATGACCATTTCAGAGGTTAAGCGACCTGTGGTGTAGAAAATCTTATCTTCACCTGTTTGTTGTTGCAGCCACATTTCACCGGCAAGGGTATCTACTGCGTTATGTCGGCCAACATCTTCTACAAACGATAAAATATCAGTGCCTTTACAGACGGCACAACCATGAACAGCACCTGCGGCTTTGTAGGTTTCATTATGATGAGTCAATGCTTCAAGTAAACCATATAGCAGCGATTGTTTAATTTGCGGTTGTGGCAGGGTTATACCTTCAAGCTTTTTCATTACATTGCCATACATCGTGCCTTGCCCACAGCCAGAGGTGACGGTTTTCTTTTCTAATTGCTGCGCTAAGTTTTCAGTATTTTCATGAGTTATAACAACCGCGGCATTGGTTTCCCAATCGATCATTACTGATTCAATAGCGCTAAGGTCATTAATAAAGCCTTGGTTTTTTAAATAGCCTAATACTAATGCGGATGGGCGCTCACCTAAGGTCATCAGTGTTACTACTTCAACCCAATTAAGGTACACCGTTAATGGATGCTCGCAGGCGATCTCTTTTGTTTGTGGATCACCATATTCATCAATAATTTCTACCGACATCGTCTGCTGCACTGTCGCTTTGGTTTTTATAATTTTAGGCAATGTCGCCATTTGAGATCCCTACATAATAATTGTGGTGTGTTTAATTATGGATACTGAAACCTAAATTAAGCAAAGATTGTTCCAATATTACTAACATTCACCAATCTATCGTTAATAGGCTGAGATTGATAAAAATGCGCACTTTTAATGTGGTTTCTTGTTATTGGTCTAATATTTGCTTATGTCTGCTTATTAAGTGAAATATCTCTTAACGTAAAAAGTGATTAAATAACAAGATAAAGGCGAAATAGAACCCGCCAGTAGGAGTGAATGTGCCAAAACAAGCAGAACTTGAATTAAAGAAAAATGAACATGTTTGGCCAATTAATTTTCGCTTACAAGCAGAAGAACGCCAAGTGGGTCGTTGGACAACTTATGCATGGACGATTGAAGACATTTGTTTGTATGAAGAAGATCTCGCCGTTGATATGACAATTGCTGATATAGGGGCTGGTAACTACATGATGCCTCTAGAACTTTTTCGTGATGAACGGATGGAATATCGATTTAACTTAAATTCACAGAGTCCGCATTTGTTCTTTATTTGTGCTGAAGAGAATGAGCAATTAAAACCTGTTTTAGTTACCGCAGCGCAAGGTGTAGCAGCTCGTTATATGGATGGTGATTATGTGGTTTTACATATTGATGTTCCATTAGCAATTCAAGCATGGATGGAAGCCTTTTTAGGTCGTCATGGGGAATTGTTTGAATTTAAACGTAAACGTGGCGGCGATAAGAAAAAAGGACGTTCAAGTGGCAACTAATTTCTTTCAGCGTTGGTCAAGCCGTAAGTTAACTCCTGTTGATAATACGGAACGTGCTATTTCGGAAACGATAACTGAAACGGTTGATGAGTCACTGACTCTTAATGCTATAGATACAACCGAAGAAGAAGTAACAAAGACCAGTGATCATGAACAAACATCAATTGTTCCCTCAGCAACGTCACCAAATGTTATAGCTGAAGAGCCTGTCATTGCATTGACGATTGATGACGCTGATAAAGTAACTTATGACTCAGGTGTTGCGTCATTTATGCAGCAACAAGTGACTAAGTCAGTGAAAAAGGCGGCATTACGAAAATTATTTCATTCTGAAGAATTTAACTATATCAGTGATATGGATGATAGCACTGAAGACTTCAGCAATATGCAAGGTTTAGCACCAGAAATTGCATCACAAATGCGGGGGTGGATAAATACGGTTACGGAGACGGCAACGGAAGCTCTCAAAGATGAGGGAATAACAGCATTAACATCAACGTCTGATCTTAATACGGTTGATTCTACGACTGTTGATGTAACAACAGCTGATTTGTCAGTTAATCATATAGCCATAGCCAGTAAGGATGACGAGGAGGATGGATTAGTTAATCACCTAGATACAACACATACCGATGAAGAGGCTTTCCCTACGGCTGATTTATCGTTAACACCGATTCTTAATTGTGACAATGAAAGTAATGAACAGAAATCCTAACGTAAAAAAATAAAAACGTTTGAGAATTATTAATACTAATCATAAAAACAGACTGGGACAAAAAGGGAAGATCAATAAAATCGTAAAGAGAGACAATTTGGCGCGTTAGTTCGCTACAAGTAAGACAAAATGTCTCATTAGTTGATTACGCAATATCGTCGTTATGATTTTAGTTCCTTTTAAGTCATTTTATTCCGTGAAAAGTTGGATCGGTTATTGCTCTATAGAGAGTAGAAGAAAAGTCATTATTTTCTAACGATACTGATTAGCGGTAGTGAGCAAACAGGAATAACAATGTTAAAAAGTACATTAAATGCATTTACTGATATTAATGGCGTCGCTCGTGCAACGGCCATTACAGGAACAGTAGAACTTGCCAATCTTATTCCGCCAACAGTGACGTATGAAAGTCGTGGTAATTTATTGATTATTGGTGACGCTGAACAATTACTTCAGGTTGCCGATCAATTTGTAGCACTAAACAGTGTGACGTTATTGGCGACAGATGCAAATACATGCGATACCAAAACATCACATACCTTGTATTACAGTCAAGCTATTACGGTAAAAGGATACCTTGGCGCATTTGATGTTCATTGTCGTATAGGACATGACGCGACAGCTCTTGATATTAATGCACTTGAAACGAACTTAGCCAAAATAGCTATTGGACGTCAATGCTTTGATATTGTGCTTGATATGACAGCAACTGGGGTTATGAATGTTGAAATTCCAGCTGCGGGTTATTATGCCGTTGGTCAAGCTTCTGCATCTCAAGCATCGGAAAAACGTGTTGCTGAAAAACTAGCGACGCTGGTGGATGAACTGCCAGCCATGATTGGTACTTTTGATAAGCCTAAATACTTTCGTCTAAATCCTGATCTTTGTGCACATTCATCACGAAGTGTAAAAGGCTGTGATCGTTGTATTGATGCATGTCCTGCGGGAGCATTAAGTTCTGATGGTATCGCTATTGCGATTGATCCTTACCTTTGTCAGGGGGTAGGAACATGTGCCACGGCATGTCCAACGGAAGCTATCAGTTATGCATTGCCAGATCCTCAAATCACTCAAAATTTTGTTCATAGTGTTTTAGCACGTTATAAGCAAGAAGGTGGTCAATCTCCAACACTGCTTCTTTATGGTGATCGTGATACCGCTGCTGTAACAAAGGCACTGGCGACATTACCTAGTTCTGTTATTACGATTGCATTAGAAGAACTGGCGACGGTTGGTATTGATACTTGGTTTAGTGCCTTAGCTTATGGTGCGCATCAAGTTCTATTGGCAACAAATACACAATATATCCCTGCAACGATTGATGCTGTTCTGACTAATGAATTAGCGATTGCTCAAAATTTCTTAACTGAATTGGGTTATGACGCTGATCGTATTTGTTTATTTGATTTTGCTGATAGTGCGAATTTTGAAGCTTATGAAGCTGCACTTATTACTCCGATTGAAACTGCACTAACAGGCACTAAGCGTGAAAAGCTATTTACTGTTTTGGAAGCACTTAATCAGACAAGTCCAGCGCAACCTACCCATTCGGCTGTAGCGGCTAATGCCCCTTATGGTTCTGTAACATGTAAGACAGATGATTGTACGTTATGTATGAGTTGTGTTGCTGTTTGTCCAACCCGAGCCTTACATGCCATTGGTGATCGCCCTGGATTATTATTTGTAGAACAAGATTGTATTCAATGTGGAATGTGTGAAACCGCATGTCCTGAGAAAGTTATAACACTTGAAGCCGGTTTTAATTGGGATTGGCAAGCGCGTAAAGCCGATGCTCTGATTCATGAAGAACCTGCTGCATGTTGTATTAGTTGTGGAAAGCCTTTTGCCCCAGCATCTATGGTGAAAATGTTGACCGAAAAACTTCAACGTCATTCACATTTTCAAGGAGAAGCGATTCGTCGTTTATCTATGTGTGAAGATTGCCGTGTTCGCGATATTTTTGAAAAGATGGAACAAGATCCACAAAGTCAGACAAGGGTATAAGGTCATTATATGGAAAACGCAGCTATGAATGCTCACACAAATCTTACTGATCAAGATGATTTGCTACGTATTGAAATTTATAACATGTTGGCACATCTATGTCGTCAAGCCCCTGAACAATCTGTGCTTGAATTTCTTGCAAATCTTGATGTTGATACGGCACAAACATTTCAACGTCAGACCATGGCTTCAGCTTGGCCTTTACTAAAACTAGCGGCTCAGAAAACAACATTATTGAGTGCTGAAGAAGAATATCAAGATGTATTTATTGGTATTGGCCGTGGGGAAGTTGTTCCATTTGGTTCATGGTATTTAACCGGTTCTTTAATGGAAATGCCTCTGGCTTATTTACGTCAAGACTTAAAACAAATGGGTTTTGAACGTGCTCAATCTGTGATTGAACCAGAAGATCATATATCTGCATTGCTAGAGGTTATGGCTATGCTGGTGGAAGGTGGCGATGAACACCTTCAACAGACATTTTTTAATCGTCATCTTGCACAATGGTGTGAAAAGTTTTGTACCGATTTAAAAGCGGCTAAGAGTGCTGTGTTTTATACCGCTGTCGGTGAATTAGCTTGGCAATTTTTGACAATAGAAAAGACCCGTTTTTTAGAGTCCCAGTAAAAAGATACTCGTGATAATAAAAAATCGACATTTGTTCATAAAAATGTCGATAGAGGAGCAAACGCAATGAGTGAGCAAAAAACAAATGATAGCCGTCGCCAATTGTTAAAAAACATTGGTTTAACTGTAGCGGCTGGCGCTGTAGTAGCAGGAACGACAACTGCCGTTCACGCTTCAACAACCGACACTGAAAAGAAAGATCCTAAAACAAAAAAAGGGTATCACGAAACCCAACATATTCGTGATTACTACAATACCCTATAAGCGGAGCCTGAAATGAAACTGACTAAACGTTCCGATAAAGTGAGCAAAGATGAAAACCAACTAGGTATTTCTCGTCGTTCTTTTATTCGTAATTCTTCTCTTGCTGCCGCTGGTGGTGTTGCTGGGGCAAGCCTTTTTGCGCCTGGTTTTATGCGCAAGGCGGAAGCTTTCCCTGAAGCCGATTACAACGCACCTAAAGTGGTTAAACGTACCATTTGTTCTCACTGTTCTGTAGGTTGTGGCATTTATGCTGAAACGCAAGATGGTGTATGGACCCATCAGGAACCCGCTTTCGATCATCCTTTTAACGCTGGTGGACATTGTGCAAAAGGGGCGGCATTACGTGAACATGGCCATGGTGCTAAACGCGTAAAATACCCAATGAAGCTGGTTAATGGTAAATGGAAAAAACTAAGCTGGGAGCAAGCATTAGATGAAGTTAGCCAGCAGGTACTTAAAATTCGTCAAGAATCTGGCCCTGATTCAGTTTACTTTTTAGGTTCAGCGAAACACAACAACGAACAAGCGTATTTGTTCCGTAAAATGGTGTCGTTATGGGGATCAAATAACGTTGATCACCAAGCACGTATTTGTCACTCAACCACGGTTGCAGGTGTTGCAAATACATGGGGCTACGGCGCAATGACCAACTCACTGAACGACATGCATAACTGTAAGTCGATTCTGTTTATTGGTTCTAACCCAGCCGAAGCTCATCCAGTAGCAATGCAGCATATTCTGATCGCTAAAGAAACTAACAGTTGTAAGATTGTGGTGGTTGATCCACGTCGTACACGTACAGCGGCAAAAGCTGATCACTATGTTTCTTTACGTCCTGGTACTGATGTTGCTTTTGTTTGGGGTGTGCTATATCACATCTTCAATAATGGTTGGGAAGACAAAGAATTTATTCGTCAACGTGTTTATGGCATGGAAGAAGTGCGTGAACAAGTGGCGAAGTGGAACCCGAAAGAAGTTGAACGCGTAACGGGTGTGCCTGAAGATCAAGTTTATCAAACGGCAAAAATGCTGTCTGAAAACCGTCCTGGCTGTGTTGTTTGGTGTATGGGTGGTACTCAACATACAACAGGTAATAACAACACTCGTGCTTACTGTATTCTTGAATTAGCCCTTGGCAACATGGGTAAATCAGGTGGTGGCGCAAACATTTTCCGTGGCCATGATAACGTTCAGGGTGCAACTGACTTTGGCGTGTTATCTGATAACTTACCGGGCTATTACGGTTTATCTGAAGGTGCTTGGAAGCATTGGGCTGAAGTATGGGACATTGATTACTCATGGCTACAAGGCCGTTTTGATCAAAATACCTATAACGGTAAAAAGCCAATGAACAGCGCAGGTATTCCTGTTTCTCGTTGGATCGATGGTGTTTTAGAAAACAAAGATAATATTGAACAACGCGATAATATTCGTGCGATGTTCTATTGGGGTCATGCTGTTAACTCACAGACGCGTGGTCCTGAAATGAAAACCGCGATGGGCAAGCTGGATATGATGGTGATCGTCGATCCATACCCGGGCGTTGCTGCAGTAATGAATGGCCGTACAGATAACGTTTATCTTTTCCCTGCAACTACGCAGTTTGAAACTTACGGTTCAGTAACGGCAACTAACCGTTCGATTCAGTGGCGTGATCAGGTAATTGAACCGTTGTTTGATGCTAAACCCGATCATGAAATCATGTACTTATTGACTAAGCGTTTGGGTTTCTCTGATCAATTATTCAAACACATTAAGGTTGAGAATAATAAGCCAAACATTGAAGACATTACTCGTGAATACAACAAGGGTATGTGGACAATTGGTTATACAGGTCAAAGCCCTGAGCGTTTGAAAGAGCATCAGAAAAACTGGGGTACGTTTGATTTTACGACGCTTGAAGCGGTTGGCGGACCAGCTAATGGTGAAACCTATGGTTTACCGTGGCCATGTTGGGGGACGCCAGAAATGAAGCACCCAGGCACACACATTCTTTATGATACCTCGAAAACAGTCGCAGAAGGTGGTGGTAATTTCCGTGCCCGTTTCGGTGTTGAGCGTAATGGTGTGAGCTTGTTGGCGGATGATAGTTATTCATTAGGCTGTGAGCTTGAAGATGGTTATCCAGAATTTACCGCGAAGATGCTAAAGCAACTGGGATGGTGGGATGATCTAACTGCAACTGAAAAAGTGGCAGCTGAAGGTAAAAACTGGAAGACAGACCTGTCTGGTGGTATTCAGCGTGTTGCGATTAAACACGGTTGTATTCCATTTGGTAACGCGAAAGCCCGTACTGTTGTATGGACCTTCCCTGATGCAGTACCTATTCACCGTGAGCCATTGTATACACCGCGTCGTGACTTATTGCCTGAGTACCAAACATGGGACGACAGCAAAGCGATGTTCCGTTTGCCAACACTTTATAAGTCTATTCAAGAGAAAGATGTATCTAAAGAATACCCAATTATTCTAACGTCTGGCCGCCTTGTTGAATATGAAGGTGGCGGTGAAGAAACACGTTCAAACCCGTGGCTTGCTGAGCTTCAAAAAGAAATGTTTGTTGAAATCAACCTTAAAGATGCCAACGATAGTGGTATTAAAGATGGTGAGATGGTGTGGGTTGAAGGTGCAGAAAAAGGCCGAATTAAAGTGAAGGCGATGGTAACACCACGTGTTCGTGAAGGATTGGCTTTCTTACCGTTCCACTTTGGTGGTGAATTTGAAGGTGTGAGTCTACGTGAGCATTACCCTGAAGGTTGTGCACCTTATGTTTCAGGTGAAGCGGCTAATACGGCAACAACGTATGGTTATGATCCTGTTACCCAAATGCAAGAAACCAAAGTTACTTTGTGTAAAATCACTAAAGCGTAAGGAGTCACCTGATGGCACGTATGAAATTTCTTTGTGACTCTAAGCGTTGTATTGAGTGCAATGGTTGTGTAACAGCTTGTAAAAATGCCAACTCAGAAGCGGTTGGTTGGGGTATTCAACGCCGTCGTGTTGTAACCTTAAACGACGGTCTTCCGGGAGAGACATCAATCTCTGTTGCTTGTATGCACTGTAGTGATGCGCCTTGTATGGCGGTATGTCCTGCTGATTGCTTTAGCCAAACAGAAGACGGCATTGTGCAGCACGATAAAGATTTATGTATCGGCTGTGGTTATTGCTTATTTGCTTGTCCATTTGGTGCGCCACAATTTCCTAAGCAAGATGCTTTTGCTGAGCGTGGCAAAATGGATAAGTGCACTTATTGTTCTGGTGGTCCAAATACTGAACCTGGTTCTGAAAAAGAACGTTTGCTTTATGGTGCAAACCGCATTGCAGAAGGTAAGTTACCAATGTGTGCTTCAATGTGTTCGACTAAATCATTACTTGCTGGTGATGCTGAAAAAATCTCTGAAATTTTCAGTAAGCGTGTTGTGGCTCGTGGTGCAAAAGATGCGGGTTGGGCAAGCACTGATGATTTAGCTTACGACGCAAGTAAAGTACGTAAAGCTTAATCATATTTAAATGGATTTAATGAGGAATGTTAAGTCCATTTATCGACGTGTGTAATAGTTAGGCACACCGTTGTGATAGGTGTGCCAATTAATCTACTTTTTAAAGTGGATAGGAGCTTTAATGACTAAGCGAATTCAACGCTGGTTAACTATCATAGTTACCGCTTTAATGATGGTGTTTTCAGTATCCACGATGGCAAGTGATAGTGATACAACAACCGCTGGTGAAGCCGTAGTTAAAAAAGAAGTGATCGGCTTTGCTGGGGCTGATTACTGGCGCATGGTAAAAGATGGCGAGAAAGGTTACACCACATCTGGTTGGCCTGAGCATGATGTTTTAATCAGTGTGCCAGGACAAACGTGGTATATCCTTAAAGAAAAGTGGATGTCACCATTAGGTGCTTTAGCGATTTTTGGTAGTCTGGTGATGGTAACGCTAGCTTATGTGGTTATTGGACCACTAAAGCTAAGTAAGCCTAAAACGGGCCGTAAAATCAAACGCTGGAGCCGTATTGATCGTGCATTGCACTGGAGCATGGCATTCACTTTCCTTACATTAGGATTCAGTGGCTTAACGTTAGTTTATGGTAAACATTTTATTAAGCCTATTGTGCCTACTGAAATTTGGGGATGGGTTATTCTTGCTGCTAAGCAATACCATAACTACATGGGACCTATTTTTGCGATCCTATTACTTGCTGTCTTGGTTAAATGGTGGCGTAAAAGTACCTTTAACAAAGTCGATCTTGAGTGGTTTAAAAAGATGGGCGGCATGGTGGGTAAACATAAAGGATCACATCCATCAGCGGGTTTCTCTAACGGTGGTGAGAAAGTTATCTTTTGGCTATTGATCGTATTTGGTTTCTCGATTGCGGCCAGTGGTTTTGTGTTAGATTTCCCTATTTTTGATCAAACCCGTCGTGATATGGAGCTATCAAATTTACTGCATATGTTATCGGCACTGATTTTGATCTGTGGTTTTATATTCCATATTTATATTGGTTTATTTGGCATGGAAGCGGGTTTAGATGGCATGGTGACTGGCGATGTTGATGAAACATGGGCACGTGAGCACCATAATTTGTGGTTTGATGAAGTAAAAGATTTACCAGAAAACCAACCGGGTTATGAAC
Organism: Photobacterium piscicola; assembly: GCF_046058925.1. Taxonomy (NCBI): domain Bacteria; kingdom Pseudomonadati; phylum Pseudomonadota; class Gammaproteobacteria; order Vibrionales; family Vibrionaceae; genus Photobacterium; species Photobacterium piscicola. Next base: position 1,944,330 of record NZ_CP175534.1, on the reverse strand, counting down.
CAGAAAAACAGGATGCAGGAAAATCAAAACCATCGCTAGATAGTTAACGATTAAGCATCAAAATGAAGGCCGATACAGTCAACTGTATCGGCTTTTTTTATGAGCATAATTTAGGATTCGTGGCAATACATGAACTCTCAGACTAACGTCTAATAAAAAACACCGTTAATCCATATAAAATCAGTGGTATAAATATAATATAAAGATTAACCATTATTATCACCATAGGGATGTTGCTATGTTATTTCCTTACAAAAATATTGTCGTATTAACAGGGGCGGGTATCTCTGCTGAATCAGGGATACGTACCTTTCGTGCAGCAGATGGATTGTGGGAAGAACATCGAGTTGAAGATGTTGCGACTCCTGAAGGCTATCAGCGCGATCCAGAGTTAGTACAAGCGTTTTATAATGCTCGTCGAGCGCAGATAGAGAATGGATCTGTTGCTCCTAATGCTGCTCATTATGCATTAGCAAAGCTAGAAGCTGAATTAGACGGCACAGTAATGATTGTGACACAAAATATCGATAATCTTCATGAGCGGGCAGGTAGTCATAATGTGATCCATATGCATGGTGAGCTATTAAAAGCACGTTGTTGTGAGTCAGGTCAAACAGTGGAATGGCAAGGCGATCTGCATACAAGTGATCATTGTCATTGTTGCCAAATTCCAGCCGCTCTACGACCTGATATTGTATGGTTTGGAGAAATGCCAATTGGTATGGATAAAATCTATGACGCGATTGTGAAGGCTGATTTGTTCATTGCTATCGGCACCTCCGGGAATGTTTATCCGGCAGCTGGTTTTGTCCATGAGGCTGCATTGCAAGGCGCTCATACAGTAGAGCTTAATTTAGAGCCGAGTAATGTTGGCAATGAATTTGAAGAAAAGCATTATGGTAAAGCATCAGTACTTGTACCTGAGTATGTTACTGATCTACTAGAAGCACAATAATAGAATAGTAATTTATATGTGTTATAAAAAAACCGAGCTTTAAAGCTCGGTTTTTTTATTTTCTAACGATAATTATTACTCACCAGCTTTTAGCTTTTGGTAATACTCTTCGTATAGTTCACTTGCAGGGCCAACGCTGTTCTGCCATTCACCCGCATCCATCACCGATTGTGGTGGGTAGATGCTTGGATCGTTAACGAAATCAGCAGGCAATAATTTTTTAGCTGCTGCAACGGGTGTTGGGTAACCAATTTGTAGTGCAATTTTAGCTGCAATATCAGGGCGAAGTAAGAAGTTGATCATCTTGTATGCATTATCAACGTGCTTCGCATTAACAGGAATTGCTAGGCTGTCCATCCAGAAGATTGCACCTTCTTTTGGCCATACGATATCAATAGGAGCGCCTTCTTTACGCGCCATGTATGCAGAACCATTCCATAACATACCTAGTGATGTTTCACCCGCCATATAAGGGTTAGCAGGGAAGTCAGAGTTAAATACTAATACGTTAGGCATCAGTTTTTTAAGCTCTTCATAAGCAGCTTTAATTTGTTTAGGATCTTGAGTGTTAGCAGAGTAGCCTAGTTTACGTAATGCAATGTGGAACACTTCACGTGCATCATCCATCATCATTAGCTGACCCTGCCATTTAGGATCCCATAAATCAGCCCAGCTAGTGATTTTTGACTTATCGATGACATCAGTATTTACACCGATACCTGTAGCACCCCAAATGTAAGGGATAGAGTAATCATTGTTAGGATCAAAAGGCTTATCTAAATAGTTTTTATCGATACCTGCAAAATTAGGAATTTTTGATTTATCGATCTTCTTAAGCATGCCTTCCTTACTCATTTTAGAAACGTAGTAAGTTGAAGGAACGATTAAATCGTAGCCTTTATCATAAGTTTTTAATTTAGCGTACATGGTCTCATTCGACTCATAAGTCGAATAAATTACTTTAATACCGGTTTCTTTTGTGAACTGTTCTAATACATCATTTGGAATGTATTCAGACCAGTTGTAAAAGTATAATTCATTACTATTTGAATCTGCAGCTGTGGCAATGTTTGAATACATTGACATCGCACAAACTGTACCGGCCATCATTAAAGACCATTTTTTCATCGTTGTTAGCTCCTAACTAAACAGGATATCGAGAGTGTTCTCTAGCGGCTTTAACCGCCTCTCCTAATTTTATGTCGTTTATAAGCACTTAAAAAGAGTGTGCTTTTAAAACAAATATGAATTGGTAAACGTAGCTAGTATAGCAGATAAAATCATACCGCCATCACAAATATGAACACATTGATAAGATATTTATTTACAGGGTATTGATTAATAACAGGTAGTTAACGTTTAGATAATATTGTTATACAAATTAATGTTATGGCCAATTAAAACTAAAAATAGAACTCGAATGGTTATATGAGGTTAGTTGTGTAATAAGTGCGATTGAAGCGAGGGATAAAAAAATGGCTAACTTAAATAAGTTAGCCATTTAATATCGCTAAAAGCGGTGATGTTATTTCTTTTCTCTTGCAAGTAATTGTGAACAAATTACAAGGAACAATGAAATGATCAGCATGATAGTTGCTAATGCATTAACCTCTGGTGAAATACCGACTTTAACCATCGAGTAAATCTTTAAAGGTAGAATTTCATAGCTAGGTCCTGTAACAAAAGAACTCACAATTACGTCATCAAGTGACAATGTAAAGCTTAATAACCAACCAGCAGCGACAGCAGGCTTAGCTAGCGGTAGGATAATTTGTTTTAGAATTACCCACTCACTCGCACCTAAATCGCGTGCTGCTTCAAGCATTTTTACATCAAAGCCTTTTAAACGACTGTAAACAGTCACTACAACAAACGGTAGACAAAAAGTAATATGTGATAGTAATAACGTTAAGAAACCAAGATTTGCGCCAATTAAGAGGAACAAAGCCAGTAACGAAATTGCCATTACAATATCAGGTGACATCATGACTAAAAATAGCATACCTGATACAAACTTCTTACCTTTGAAGTTATAACGAAATAGGGCAACAGCTGTTAAGCTACCAATTAACGATGCAGCCGTTGCTGAAATAACTGCAATCGTAATTGAGTGTCCAGCAGCTTGCATCAAGCTATCGTTATTAAGCAGATCTTCATACCACTTGGTGGTAAATCCGCCCCATTTCATACCAAACTTACTAGCATTAAATGAGTTAATAATCAGAATGACAATCGGAGCATACAAAAAAGTGTATACCACCGACATAAAGCTGAATTTAAAAAAACGACCCATTATTCAAGCTCCACTTTTTTATTCAGTAATTTTCCTGCTCGATAGTAGGCATATAACATAATTGCCATTGCTAACGTCAGTGCAATACTGGTTGCAGAGCCAAATGGCCAGTCACGAGCGTTGAGTACCTGACTCTTAATCACGTTACCAATTAACAAGTTCTTAGCACCACCAAGTAAATCAGATACGTAGAACATGCCTAATGCTGGAAGTAGTACCAATAAACAACCAGCGATAATACCTGGCATTGTTAATGGAAAAATGACTTTAATAAATGTTTGAACTTTATTCGCACCTAAATCACGAGCCGCTTCAATATAGTTATTATCAAGCTTTTCAATCGCGGAGTACAAAGGCAATACCATAAACGGCAATAGTATATAAACTAAGCCGATCATTACTGCGTACTCGGTGTACATAATACGAATGGGCTTATCAATAATATCTAAGTACATTAACGCATTATTCAGAATACCACGCGTACCGAGCATCAGCTTTAAGCCATATGTACGGATTAACGAGTTAGTCCAAAAGGGAACAATGACCATAAATAACATAAATGGTCGCCATCTTTCAGGCATTTTAGCTATGGCATACGCAAAAGGGTAGCCAATCAACAAACACAATAGCGTTGCTGTAATTGCCATATTAAATGAATGCAGAAGTACTTTTGCATACATTGGATCGAAAAGACGTTCATAGTTATCTAGCGTGAACACCATTTTGATCAAGTTTGCATCATCACGGGTTAAAAAACTCGTGCCGATAATCATAAGGTTTGGTACAAATACAAATAGCAGTAACCAACTTACAACAATCGTTATGATGATGTTTTGGAGATTAAACTTCTTGCTCATCTGCTAGCACCACTTCCCAACTTTCAACCCAAGTAATGGCAACTTTTTGATCAAGAGAGTGGTCTACGTCAGGATCATCTTCGTTGAAGAATTCACTAACCATTACCGATTTTCCTGAATCTAGCTGTACCACAGAATCAAGCGTCATACCTTTATAAGTACGCTCTTTAACCTTACCTAAAATACCCATCGCTTGTTCACCGTTATGAATCTCTTCAATGCGGATATCTTCTGGGCGTAATAGCACTTTCACTTTGTCGCCAACAGCAACATCAAGCTCACAGTGGATTAAAGAGTGACGACCTTCAACATCTGCCATGATACGTTTACTGTCTAAACGTTCTTTAACGATGGCATCAAATACGTTGATCTCGCCGATAAAGTGGGCAACAAATAGATTGGTCGGTTCTTCGTAAATTTCACGAGGGCTACCATCTTGTTCAACACAACCATCGCGCATAACGATAATTCGGTCAGACATTGATAGTGCTTCTTCTTGATCGTGAGTAACGAAAATAAAAGTAATACCAAGTTTCCGCTGAAGCTGCTTCAGTTCAAGCTGCATCTGTTTACGTAATTTGTAATCAAGTGCAGAAAGTGATTCATCAAGCAAAAGAACTTTTGGTTTATTAACAACTGCACGGGCAATAGCAACACGTTGTTGCTGGCCACCGGACAATTGATGTGGTTTACGAGGGGCAAACTTATCAAGTTGCACCATACGCAATGCTTCCATAACTCGAGGTTCAATTTCACTCGATGGCACTTTTTGCATGCGTAAACCAAACGCGACGTTCTCAAACACTGTCATATGTGGAAACAGTGCATAACTCTGAAACACCGTATTAACGAGACGCTGTTCAGCTGGAATGTCAGTAACATCTTTATTGGCAATAGTAATCTGACCGTTATCGGCAGTTTCAAAGCCAGCAATAAGACGAAGCACTGTGGTTTTGCCACAGCCTGATGGACCTAAAATGGTTAAAAATTCACCATCGTTTACGTCTAGGTCCAAACCTGTAATGATTTGCTTACCGTCAAAGCTTTTGCTAAGACCCTTCAGCTGAATTACAGGTTTCTTAGATGTTTTTGCAACGTTCAATTCTACGTTATCTCCACCTTGGGACTGATTGGTTAAGCCCCAATATTTTGGCTAAAATTAGGGGCGCATAATAGACCTGTAGTCTTTCAATTTAAAGCATTTTCTCACTAAATTTATAGATTAGACGCTGCTTACTTTAATGATAGCACGTCGATCCGTTGCAATATGGTCGCTATTATAAATAATACTGAAAAAATAAATTACGATTAAAGTGATAATCAAAATGTTTTATTTTTAAGCTCAAAATTCTTTTACTTACGTTCAATTATCGTTGGTGGCATGTGTAACAAAGTATAAAAAAGCGGTAGATATCGCCTTGCAAGTAATTTATTGTCTGTTTTTCAGGCGGTAACATGGTTTTGAAATAAATTTTTACGTGAATAGTGTTTTTGTACCATGATGAGTGACGTACAATACAAGTACCCAAATAATGATGATATGAGTATGAAAGAGACAACTAAAAAAAGTTTTCACGTTGGCGGTTCAATTGAAAAAGCAATGAAGGGTGATGTTGATCTACAACCGATTGCCGTACTTCAAGAAGCGTTCAAAATTACAGCAAAGAATTTCACTAAGTTTTTGCCTGCTGTTATTTGTTTATTTATTGCACAAATCGCATTATTGCTATTAAGTTTAAAAGTTCAGTTAGGTAATCCTAATGTGTTTTTTGACGCTTTTATAACTGGGAAGGGGTTTACCGCAGATATTCTAAAAGCAGGCTTTATGGCCAACTTTTGGTCTGATGTTTTGATTGCTCCATTATATGCTGGGGTTAGCTTAATGGCGCTTAATCATTCAGTAGGGCTGCCAACAAAACCAAGTCAAATCGTTAAAGGATTTTCGTTTACACTCGTATCGATTATTACAATGTTATTAATTTCTTCTATTCAGGGGATTGGTAGCAGCATTTTCCCTTTAGTTGGGTTGTTTTTAACAATGGCGCTAAGCATGGCTATCTTGCTTGTGTGTGAGAAGCGCATTACACCGATTAAAGCCATTCAATATTCCTTCATGGCGACAGTGCGTAAAGTAATGCCAATGACTGCAATTTACTTAATCGTAATGATCTTCTTTTTCATGTCTATTGCGACGGCAGGTATTGGATTAATTTGGACATTACCATTTTTCTTTAATGTAAAAGCAATTATCTATCGTAATATGTTTGGTATTACTCTACAGGTCACTTCTGTATCTAATCCAAATGATAGTAATAAGCCAAAATCTGATGATAATGTCAGTGAGCCGCTTAACAATGACACATTTAATGCGTAATACTATTAAGATAGGTACAAAGAGCTCCTTTATATAGGAGCTTTTTTTTAGATCTACAACCTAACGCACTATAACTTTATGTGTTTGTTATTAAAAATAACGCACCTTTTAAATTCATCAATAATACTTAATTTCAAATAAATCATGCTGTTTAATTAAATATTCATTTAAAAATGGGGACTCATTTTACAAAAAAAAAGCCTTAATGATGATGTATCTCAATGTCATTTGTTTTCTATATAATCATAATGTAGCCAATAATAGATAAGGGCAGTATAAGCTGTCAGCTCAAGCAAGAAAGGCGACTTTATGGATAAGTTAATAGAACGTTTTTTACGATATGTAAGTTTTGACACTCAATCTAACGATGCAGTTTCCTCTTGCCCTAGTACAGCTGGGCAACGTGTATTTGCTGAGGCTCTTCAATCAGAAATGGTTGAGTTAGGGCTTAGTGACGTTGCTCTAGATAACAATGGCTACCTTACCGCACGATTACCTGCAAATATGGAAGGTGATATTCCTGCAATTGGTTTTATTGCTCATATGGATACCGCACCTGATGCTTCAGGTAAAAACGTTCGCCCACAGCTTGTTGAGAGCTACCGTGGTGGCGATATTGCATTAGGAATAGGGGATGAAATCCTTTCTCCATTTCAATACCCAGATCTTAATAAGTTACACGGTCACAATATAATTACGACAGATGGTACAACGCTGCTTGGTGCTGATAATAAGGCGGGGGTTGCTGAGATCATGACAGCTATCGCTTATCTTATTGCCAATCCTAAAATTAAGCATGGCGATATTTGTATTGGTTTTACACCGGATGAAGAAATCGGTCGTGGCGCAAACTTATTTGATGTTGAAAAGTTTGGTGCACAGTGGGCTTATACTATCGATGGTGGCCCAATTGGTGAGTTGGAATATGAAAATTTCAATGCAACTTCTGCAGATGTTATTTGTCATGGTGTCAACGTTCATCCAGGCACTGCAAAAAATAAAATGGTTAATTCCATGAACATTGCAGCACAATTTCAATTAATGATGCCTGCTGATGAAACGCCAGAATGCACTGATGGCTATCAAGGTTTTTACCACCTTAAATCAATGGAAGCATCTGTTGCTCGTACTGAATTGGGTTATATCATTCGTGATTTTGATCGTGATGGTCAAGAGAAGCGTAAAGCCTTCATACAACAAAAAGTAGACGAGCTGAACAGCAAGTTGACACAGGGCCGAGTAGAACTGATCTTAACGGACTCTTACTATAATATGCGTGAAATGGTGGAACCTTTCCCACATATCATTGATATTGCTCAGCAAGCGATGCTTGATTGTAATGTTAAGCCGGAAATAAAACCTATTCGTGGCGGTACTGATGGGGCTCGATTATCGTTTATGGGTTTACCTTGTCCTAATATCTTTACTGGCGGTTACAACTTCCACGGTATTCATGAGTTTATTACCGTTGAAGGTATGGAACTTGCCGTTAAAGTGATTGTAAAAGTTGCAGAGAATACAGCGAATCGATACGCTTAATTCTGCTAATTAACAGATAAAAGAAAAGCCACTATCATCAATGCTGATAGTGGCTTTTTCATGAAACATTAATAATTTCTAGTGTGTAATTTAAGCGTGATCGTTGCTTAACATTTCATTTAAACGCTTCAAAATCGCATGAACAGCATGACCTTTAGTGATTTCTCCACCTTTTTCAACTTCAATTTCATGTCGACTGTGAAGGCCTGTTTCATCTTCAGCAATGTGTAACCAATCAGGATGCCAGTAGAATGATTGGCCACCATCTGTGATCCAGTTATGCACACCACAATTTTCGCCATGGTAATTGAGATCTGCTGCTTTATAAGTCATTCTTAAATCCTTAAAGGGTAATTGTTATTTTTATTGTTAATGAGTATAAAAAACAATACTGATTAAACCGTGATCTAACCGAGATTATTTTGATAAATACTACAACTAAATAAAATAATTACTGTTTTTATTGTTTGTCGTTCATAAAAAACAATCACTAATTATTTAAGTAACGTTGCACTAAATGATTTCTAAAATGCTCTGGGTTAAGTGTTTCGCCAGTTGCTTGCTCCACCAGTTCATCGGTTGATAATGTTGATCCTTTGCTCCAAATATTGTCATGCAACCACTCAAATATTGGCGTTAGATTGCGTTGAGTGACAAGCTGTTCAACATCCATTTTTTTATTAATGGTCGCCATAAATTGTGCTGCGTACATTGCACCTAGGGTATAACTTGGAAAATAGCCAAAACTACCGTCAGTCCAATGAATATCTTGCATACAACCATTAGTGAAGTTACCTTGCGTTGAAATACCAAGATATTGGGTCATTTTTTGGTCCCAAATCGTTGGAATATCATCCACTTCAATTTTACCTTCAATTAAGTCACGTTCAATTTCATAACGTAAGATAACATGTGCAGGGTAAGTCACTTCATCTGCATCAACGCGAATAAATCCTGGTTTAACGCGTGTATTAATCAAACGAAGGTTCTCAGCCGATAATGATGCTGTTGTTGAATTAAATGATTTTTGCACCATTGGCGCTAATAAACTGCTAAATGCAGGACTACGCGCTAATTGCATTTCACAAAATAAACTTTGTGATTCATGAATGCCCATTGAACGTGCTTCACCGACAGGAAGATCACGCCATTGTTGTGGTAAGCCTTGCTCATAACGTGCATGGCCGGTTTCATGAATGACCCCCATCAATGCAGAAGTGAAATCATTTTCATCATAGCGGGTTGTAATACGAACATCCGTTGGTACGCCACCACAAAATGGGTGAGTACTGATATCTAGTCGTCCGTGGTCAAAATCAAATTCCAGTAAAGCCATTGCATCAAGGCTTAGTGCTTGTTGTTTATCGATAGCAAATGGAGTCGTTAGCGGTAATATTTCTTCTGTTACCTGTTTAGCTTCGACTTGTTGAATTAGTTGAGGTAACCATGATTTTACTTCAGCAAAAATACCGTCGAGTACTGCAGATGTCATTCCTGGCTCATAAATATCCAGTAAAGCATCATAACGGCTTAAGCCTGTTGCTTGTGAGCGAATAGCGGCTTCTTGGCGAGCTAATTCAACCACAGGCTTTAAGTTAGCTTTAAAGCCATCCCAATCATTTTCTGTACGTTGTGAACGCCAAGCATGTTCGCATTGAGAACCGGCAAGTGATTGCTGTTCGACAAGATCGGCGGGTAAAATATTATGCATCATCCAATGACGTTTAAGGGCAGCAAGGCTGACACGTTGTTCTGCGGTAAGATGTTCTTTTTCTGCTTCTGCAAACCAATTTTCTAAATAAGGAGCGGTGGCCAATTCATGTGACATAACAGCAAGCTCAGCCATTGCTTCTGAACGCGCTTGTGCACCACCATTAGGCATCATTGCAGCCTGATCCCAACCACAAATAGCACTAAGATGCCCAAGTCGAGATAGCTTTTTAGCATGACGTTCTAATTTATTGTAATTATTCATACTTGTTCCTAATTGATAAACAGCAATAGAATAAATTTAACCTAACCTATAACTATTTAATAGAGATTCTCTGTTAGTGCAGTAATAAAAATGCGAACACAGCAGTATTTATTAATTTAAAATCAAATAAGCAGTAGTTAATTGCTCGTAATGATTTATATTTAAAGCAATTAACGTTATAAATGTAATCAGTGATAGGAATTCGTAAGACAATGTTACCAAGACCTGTTTTATTATATTTTTTCGATATACTGGCAGCCAATCTCAATACCTATTAGGTTTCTGCAAGTCCTTAATAGCTATGTAGATTGATTTTATCGTTTTTTAAAGGAATTTTGCCTAACATGGAAAAGACTACTCGTTTTTTGTCTCTTGTCGGTGCTACTGCGCTTTACTCTTTATCATCTTCAGCGTTTGCTGCAATGCCAACAGTCGTACCTGATGCACCAACATTAAGTGCCAAAGGCTATGTATTGATGGATTACAATACAGGTAAGGTCTTAGTAGAGAAGGATGCAAACGAAAAGTTAAACCCAGCGAGCTTGACGAAATTAATGACAAGCTATGTTGCCGGTCAAGAAATGAAGCAAGGTAATATCAATGAGAAAGATCTTGTTGTTATTAGCCGTAATGCTTGGGCGAAAAATTTTCCTGATTCATCCAAAATGTTTATTGAAGTGGGTAGCGAAGTTCCACTAATGGATCTCTTTCGTGGCTTGATTATTCAATCAGGTAATGATGCAAGTGTGGCAATTGCAGAACACGTAGCGGGATCTGAGCAATCATTTGTAAGTTTAATGAACTCATGGGCAAAAAAATTAGGAATGAATAACTCTAATTTTGCTAACCCACATGGCTTAGACAATGACGATTTATATACCACACCTTATGATATTGCCTTGTTAGGCCAGGCGCTTATCCGTGATTTACCAAGTATTTACCCACTGTATAGTGAGAAATCATTCACCTATAACAATATTACCCAACGTAACCGTAATGGCTTGCTTTATGATCCAAGTATGAACGTTGATGGTATGAAGACCGGTTACACCAGTGGTGCAGGTTATAGCTTAACCAGTTCAGCCACTGAAGGTGACATGCGTTTAATTGCGGTTGTTATGGGAACTAAAAGTACTAAAACGCGTGAGATTGAAAGTAAACAACTATTGAACTATGGCTTCCGCTTTTTTGAAACAGTAACTCCTCATAAAGCGGGTGATGAGATCATTACTGAACATGTATGGTTTGGTAATAAAGATCAAGTGAAGCTAGGTGTTGATAAAACAAGTTATGTGACATTGTCACGTAACGATACAAAAAAGTTAACTGCTAGTGTTGAGTTAAACAGTGAACTTGAGGCTCCAATTACGAAAGGGCAACAAGTGGGTGAGATTATTTACTCTGTAAATGATAAACAAGTCGGTACACAACCACTTGTGGCTTTAGAAGCGGTTGATGAAGGCAGTTTCTTTGGCCGTTTAATTGACCAAGTGAAAAAGTTTGTAATGGGATTTTTTAAGTAATCCTTCGATCATTTTGATTAAACAAGCTCAGCCATTATGTGCTGGGCTTTTTTATTGTGTATAGCTATTTCCAGTCAACAATAAAATACGTATAATTCATGCCCTATAAATTCTTATCCCGCAATTCTACTATCGATGTTGTCGGTAGTTCGAGAAGTAGTAATGAATCAGACAGATAACCGTAAAGAAACACTTGAATATAATAAACTGCAAAAACGTCTTCGCCGCAATATGGGTAACGCCATTATTGATTACAACATGATCGAAGAAGGTGATGTGGTAATGGCATGTATTAGTGGTGGCAAAGATTCATTTGCGATGCTGGATATTCTGCTTAATTTACAAAAAGCAGCGCCAATTAAGTTTGACGTTGTCGCGGTTAACCTTGATCAAAAGCAACCTGGCTTTCCTGAGCATATTTTGCCAGAGTATTTCCAAAGCCTAAATATTCCTTACTACATTGTTGATAAAGATACTTATTCTGTTGTTAAGGAAAAAGTTGAAGAAGGCAAGACGACCTGTGGCTTATGCTCTCGTTTACGCCGTGGTACGCTGTATTCTTTTGCTGAAACAATTGGTGCGACTAAAATTGCACTAGGTCACCATTTAGATGATATCGTAGAAACATTATTCTTAAATATGTTCCATGGTTCACGTCTAAAAGCGATGCCACCTAAATTACGCTCTGATGATGGCCGAAATGTTGTTATTCGTCCATTGACATACTGCCGTGAAAAAGACCTGATCAAATACGCTGAATATAAGCAGTTCCCGATCATTCCTTGTAACCTTTGTGGCTCACAAGAGAACCTACAACGTCAAAGCATTAAAGCAATGTTGATTGATTGGGATAAAAAGACCCCAGGTCGTGTCGATGCGATTTTTAAATCAATTCAAAATATCAGCCCAAGCCAATTAGCAGATAAGAGCTTGTTTGATTTTGTTAATTTACCATTAGATCGTGAAGGTGAGAGGGCTGAGTATGCTTTCACTGAAGCAAAAGTATCATCAACTAACATCGATGAAAGTATGTTTATTGATGTTACTAACGTTTAAATATAATCACAATTAGTCACAAAACAGCATCGGGTTCTTTATTGAGCCGATGCTGTTTTGCTTTATAGGATATGAAGAATGATAAAACCACGACTAATTATGCTTACTGGTCTGTGTTGTGTAATTGTGGGATGTAGTTCACATCAAGCGCAGCAGATGGGTATACAGGGAAGCAGTGTTAATAGCTATGCACGACAAATGTCTAACAGTCAGCTTTGTGAAACATATCTAGGTAAACGAGCGACAAATCAAACGCGTGTGTCAATCGCTGCGGAGTGGAAACACCGTAAATTGAGTCGAGCTTACTGTTCGAAACAAGAAAATGAATGGTATTTAACGAAGTTTGCTAAATGGCTTGCCAATGAAAAAGAAGCCGAACCTAAATAATATAAACGCCTCTGTTGAGGCGTTTATTGGTATATGTATATCAAACGAAACATTTATTCGCCGATAGAATTAGGTGCTAATGGACTAATATAACCATCCGGTTTTAAAGCCAATAAGTCACAATTTAGACTATCAATTGTATTTTCTGCCGTATTACCAATAAAGACCGCAGATAAACCAGTGCGTCCAGTCGTACCAAGAATAACAAGCTCTGCTTTAATCTCATCGGCAATTTGTGGAATAACATCCTCAGCTAAACCTTCAACTACATAGGTTTGTTCTTCATCTATGGCATACTTTTGACGTAATGCTTTCATTGTCATTAAGTGGTGACCACGTACTGCATCTGTGTATGATGCTGGATCAAACTCTGGTAGTTCAATCGTGATATTGACAGGCGTTGCAGGGTAGGCGTTAACCAAGTTCACGTTTGCATGTGTGATTGATGAGAAGGCGATAGCTTCTTTTACAATCTTATCGTTAAGATCGTCATGAGTTTCATCTTCAGCAGATAAATTAACACAAGCAAGAACGTTACCATTTGCTGGCCAGTTTTCACCTTTTACTAATAAAACAGGAACAGGGCATTTACGTAATAGATGCCAGTCTGTTGGTGTAAAGATAACTGATCCTAATTTTGCATGTTCATGTGTGGCTTTTATTAATAAATCAATATCTTGACTGAACACATCGGCAATAATGGACTCGTAAGGGCGGTTATGCCATACGACTTTAATCTCAATGTTAAGACCAAGCTCAGCGTGTGGCTGTATGATTTCTTTTAGCCATTCTTCGCGCTGCATAACGACACCACGACGCATTGCATCACGTTCGTCAGAAGAAAGCATTGATGTCATTTCATACGAAAAATCATAAATAGCAAGGAAAACAATAATTTTCACATCATCACAAGTCTTCGCTAAATGAATAGCACGAGATATTGCTGGTTGTTGCTCACGTTCAGGATCAGCGACAACAAGTATGTTTTTATATTTTTGCATAATAATGTCTCCCTACGGCAGAATCTTTTTTCTGAATAAGCAAGAACAAAGAAACACATTTACCGTTGTATTTATCAGATACACTTTCAAATCAAGTGATTAAAAAATTAACATAATATTTACTGTACTCTAAACTCACCAAAATGGGGAGTAGTTTGAGCAATAAAATGCAAAAATGGGATAAATGAACAGTTATATGTAGTAGTGATAGATATAAAAACAGGCGCTAAAATAGCACCTGCTTATAAATAGATTAGATAGGGTATTATAAGGTTATAAATTGTTATTCTTACTCACACCAGCAAGCTTGGCTAGTTCATCATGATCTAAGATTGTAATGTATTTACCTTTAACACTTAACATTTCAGACTTTTGGAAACGTCCCAATAAACGACTAATTGTTTCAACCGTTAAGCCAAGGTAATTACCAATGTCACCACGTGTCATTGTTAAACGAAATTCACGAGGAGAGAAGCCTCGTTGAGAAAAACGCAGTGATAAGTTGTAAAGAAATGCAGCTAAACGCTCTTCCGCATTTTTCTTAGACAGCAATAAAATCATTTCTTGATCGCCTTTAATTTCACTGCTCATCAAGCGCATGATTTGTTGGCGAAGTTTTGGCATTTTACCGGCCAAATCATCAAGAATTTCAAACGGTATTTCACAGACCATTGATGTTTCAAGTGATTGCGCAAAGCTAGGGTGCTGCATTTCATTAATGGCATCAAATCCAACCAAGTCACCCGCTAAATGGAATGCTGTGATCTGCTCATCACCTTGCTCTGTAATAGTATAACTTTTGATAGTACCAGAACGAATGGCATATAATGATTTCAGCTCATCACCCGCTTTAAAGAGCTCTTGACCTTTCTGGATTGGCTTTTTACGTTCGATTATTTGATCCAGTTGATCTAACTCTGATTCATTCAACGTGAATGGAATACATAGCTGGCTAATACTGCAATCTTGACAGTGAATAGCACATCCACCTGATTGGATACGTTTTGTGGTAAATTTGTCTGAAATCATATGCCTATCTAACCAATTTGATGTAGGTCAATATTTTAACATATTATGAAGCAATATTACGAGTGTTAAAAACCTTACCATATTTGATTGATTGCAATGTAACCAGTATGAATACCGTAAATGATGATAAATAATCCATTTATACGTTTGAAATAACTGTTGTTCAATAATGATTTGAATTTGTCAGCAATAGATCCAAGAGCAAGCATTGCAGGTAAAGTACCTAAGCCAAAAGCAAGCATAATAATCATACCATCAATAGCACTACCAGAGACTGCCGCCCACGTTAATGTTGAGTACACTAATCCGCAAGGCAACCATCCCCAAAGGAAACCAAAAGGGATCGCTTTTAGCGGTGATGTTAATGGTAGAAAGTGTTTTGTTAGCGGTAAAATGAAACGCCAAATAACATGTCCTATACGCTCAATATGCGTCAAACCTGACCACCATTTACCAATATACAACCCCAATATAATCATCATGATAGAAGCTAATATTCGCAGTGAAATCAATATATTAGTTGACCCACTTAAGGCAGAAACTTCAACCACGACCTGACTAACAATCAAGCCAGCGATCATGTAAGAACTGATACGACCAAGGTTGTAATAAAGTAAATATATCCAATGGTGCTGGGGCTTGTTTGGCATCCCGATGGTTACCGCGCAGCAATACCGCCACACATACTAATACAATGACCAGCTCCAGTTAAACCTATGAGTAATGCAGCAACAAAGTTAAGTTCGGTCATTACTAGAATCAGATATTGTAGTAGTGTTTTTTATTGATGTTTTAGGACAATGTTGAGGCTTTTCGACATCGTCATCAAACAAAATATTGTGCCCTTGGCGCTCTAAATCCTCAAATTGATTATTGTGTACAGCCCATAAAAAAACCATGATTGTAAGGCAAATAAAAATGAGCACTATAGGTATTAATATGTAAAGAATTGCCATTTATCTTAATAACCTTAAAGAATTTGATACAACAATAATCGAACTTGCGGACATACCTATAACAGCAATATAAGGTGCAACAAGCCCAGCGACAGCCAATGGAAGAATAATTAAATTATAGCCTAATGCCCACGCTAAATTTTCTCGAATAATATTACGAGTACGTAAAGCTAATTGACGCGCAGTTATAATAGATAATAAATTATTGCCCAATAGCACCATATCTGCTGATGATTTAGCAATATCAGTCCCACTACTAAGGGCGATAGACAGGTGAGATCCTGCTAAAATAGGGGCGTCATTAATACCATCACCAATCATCAATGAAACATCCGTTGCGGGTATTTTCTTTAAAAAATTCAATTTACTCATCGGGGTCATATTGGCATGTAAATTATCAATATTTACTTGTTTAGCAACACGTTGGGCATGAATAGAATTATCTCCTGTTAACATTGTCACTTTTATTCCTTGTTGCTTGAAGCTATCAATCAGTTGCTTACTATCTTGTCGAAGTGGATCTTCAAGCTTAAATGCCGCAACGATATGGTTTTCGCACGAAAGCCATATTGAATAGGCATCAGAGTATTCAATATCAGTAGGATGACCTAAATAGGGTTGATGATGCCGTACAAATTCATACTTACCAATGCGCCATTGTTGGTTATTAATTATGCCGCTCAAACCATAACCGACAATATTTTCAACACTGTTAAAAAGAGGCATTTGTGCTTGATAAGGAAGAAAAGGTTTAGTTAATGGGTGATTAGCATAACGTTCTAATTCAGCAGCATAAGTAAGCACATCAGATGTGGAATATTGACCAAAAACGGTTGTTGTAACTAATTGAATATTGCCCTCGGTTAGAGTGCCTGTCTTATCGACAATGACATGGTTCACTTTGCACAGAGTTTCAAGAACGTGACCACGTCGAACCAATAACCCTAATCGACCGAGACTTGATGTTGAACAAGTTAAAGCCGTTGGTGTTGCAAGTGACAGTGCGCAAGGACAAGTAGCAACTAACACTGCCAATGTTATCCATAATGCATCTTGTGGGCGATAAACTTGCCAGTATAGCCATGTCATTAAAGCAACAACGAGAATAACGGCCACAAAATAACGAGCAACATTGTCAGCCATTACTGCAATTTTGGGCTTAGAATATAAAGCATGATCTTGTAATCGTATGATACTAGAGATAAAGGTATCTTTACGGTTATGTGTTACTTTTATGGTTATATTGCCATTGCCATTTAGTGTTCCTGCAAAAACATGGGCATTTTTAGATCGTTTAACCGCGATTGATTCTCCCGTCAGCATTGATTCATCGATAGTCGTTGAGCCTTGAATGATAACGCCATCAGCTGGTAAATATTCCCCAGGCAGCACTGTGACAACGTCACTTTCTTTTAATGTTTTAGCAGCTACTTGTTCACCAGATGCGAGAGTGGCCATTGTTGGAATAAGCTTTAATAGGTTAGCACTGATGGCTGTTGCATGACGCCGTGCTCGCATTTCTAAAAAGCGACCAAGAAGTAGGAAAAAAGTGAACATCGAAATTGATTCAAAATACACTTCACCTTGATCGGTAATTGTGGCATATATACTCGCACTATAAGCACAGAGTAAGGCAATGGAAACGGGGACATCCATCCCTAATGTGAACCCTTTAATATTACGCCATGCATTAAGGTAGAAAGGTAATGCTGAATATAATAATACCGGTGTTGTAATAAACAGACTTATCCAACGTAAATAGTGCCTAAAACTATTCTCATGCTTATCGAAAACGTCAAAGTAGAGTGCAATGGCCAACATCATTACTTGCATCGTTGCAATGCCTGCTACGCCTAATTTATAAAGATAATGACGCATCGTTTGTTGGTATTGTTGTTCTTGCTTATCAACTTCAAACGGTGCTGCTTTATAACCAAGTTGATGCATAATCGTGAGTAATTGGCTTAACTTTATCAATGAGTCGTCCCACACTAATAAAGCACGATGAGTTGTAATATTAACTTCAACCGTAATAACACCGCTTTGTTTATATAGTTGTTTTTCGATTAACCATGCACATGCAGCACAGGAAACACCATCGACAGAAAGCAAAATTTCCTTATGGTGTTGTGCATTTTCACTCACAAAATCATCTTGAATATCTTGATGATCATAAAGTAATAATGTCTTTAAATGATTAGGAATTAAGTCAGTTTTTTGAGCGGGTTGGGTTCGATATTCATAATAATTAGTTAAATCATTTTCAACGATCATTGTTGCAACCGCTTTACACCCAGCACAGCATAAATGGCGAGATTCGCCGAGAACTTCAACGCTAAATTCACATTTATCAGGTATTGGTTCACCACAATGATAACAACCTTGAATCATGGGTGGTGTTATACTTGTTGAGGTCATTTATTGCTATACCCATGTAATTAAATAGGAAAAAAATTAGCTCCTTATAAGGTTAGCACTTAATATCACGTATAAAGTATTTTAGTTTCAGAACATATCAGAATAGTAACTAAGGAATAAATAGACATGGCAGCACAAAAATTAACACGAGGACGATTAATTCAAATTATTGTTTTAATGATTATTTTAATCTCTGCTTTTGTTTGGAGAACAGTAACATACCAACCAAAAACACCGAATCAAGCGCAGATAACCACCTGTAATTTGAATGCTGGAAACTGTGTATTTACTATTAATAATAAGCAGGCTACGGTCACATTATTATCAAAAGAACCACAAGCAGATACACCACTTGAACTGCATATTAGTAATATTGATGTAGCTCCAAGCGCAACTGTTAGCGGTATTACTATGAATATGGGTATATTGCCGATTGAATTTACGCAACAAAAGGATGGTTGGCTTGGTAAGTTTACTGTTCCTAATTGTACCCACGATAAGATGACATGGGCTATTGATCTTAAAGTTAATAACGATATTTATTCATCACAATTTACTGTCATTAAATAAATGCAATTCGACGCTATTTTGCGCCGAATACCTTATACAGAGTAAAAGTATTGTCACAATTTTTTACTCTGTATAAATCATTTTCTTTGTCATTCCGCCATCAATAACGAAATTTTGCCCTGTAATAAATCCCGATTGAGTACAAATTAAAAGCTCTATTACCTCAGCAATATCATCAGTATTTCCAACACGCCCACTAATATGTTGTTGATGATCTGATTGGCTTAGGATGTCGTTTGTAGCATTTATCCAACCAGGTGAAACACAATTTACTTTTATTTCTGGACCTAAACTTACCGCTAATGCATGCGTTAAAGAAACAATGCCTCCTTTAGTTGCACTATAAGCCTCGGTATTCGCCTCTGATTGTAATGCCCGTGTTGAAGCAATATTAACAACACTTCCATGTGAGGCCTTTAATAAAGATAAACATTGTTGCGTGACCATTAACGGCGCTGTTAAGTTAACATCAATAATACGCTGCCATTCATCAATGGGTAATAAATCTAATGGTGTGTTATAAGGATTGGCAATCGCGGCATTATTAACAAGGCCATTGAGTTGACCAAATTGTAATGTGATCTCATTAATAATTGTTGTGAGGTCATTTTTATTAGTTACATCCGCAGGCCAAAAACGTATTTTAGGATTATCGGCAACAAGTTGATGACCAGCATCAATATCAATATCGATAGCAATGACGATATTATTTTTATTGGATAAATATTGGCAAATACCTTTACCAATACCTTTTGCACCACCTGTAACCAAGATAACATTTTGAGTAATTGAATGTGACATAACACTCCATGCGTCGATTAACTGTACTATGATAGGAGATAACGGGTTAATTCTTAATAATAAGATAAAAAATAACAATTAAAAATGATTTGCTTACTGATCGTATTCAGAAAAATGATTATGATAGGGGAAAATTAAAAAGATATGGCTATGGATATTGCAACAAGTTTTTCTTTGCTAAATAATTCTCACGACGCAATTGTTGAAGCTATCAATAAATTAGATGAGAAAATAGCACCACCATCATTATTATTGCTGTATTTTTCAGAAGATTACGATTGCAATATTTTACAAGCAACGTTGACTGAACATTACCCAAATACTCCTTTTCTTGCATGTTCATCTTGTCAGGGTTTTATGACAGAAGAGGGATATATAAAAGGACAAGGTATCGCACTTTGGGCTATTAATGACATCGTTGGTACTTATGGAACATCTATTGTTTCCTCTAATAGTTCTATATTTAATATAGCGCGACAGGCAATACTCAAAGCAATTAATAATAGTGGCCGTATTGGTGAAGCTCCGGCATTAATATTACTTCATGCAACACCGGGTAATGAAGAAGAGGTTATTCGAGGCATAGAAGATGTTGTCGGAAAAAACATTGCAATCATAGGTGGTAGTGCGGCAGATAATAATGTAGAAGGTAAGTGGCAGATATTTAATCAAGAACAACAAACACAACAAGGTATAGGTATTGCAGTATTTTATCCTAATTGTGAAATAAGTTTTTCTTTCCACTCCGGTTATGCCGCAACAGAGTATTCTGCGATTGCAACAAAAGTACGTGGTCGTGACGTTATTGAATTAGATCATCAACCTGCAGCTGATGTTTACCAAAAATGGATCCAACAAAAATTTGAAGCGAACAGCAGTATTATAAACGAAAGCAGTTTAAACCCTCTTGGTCGTTTAGTCGGAACTATTCATGATTTACCGTATTTTAAATTAGCGCATCCTTTGATGGTCACACAAACGAATGGATTAAAAATGTTTGCCTCAATTATTGAAGGCGAGCGTTTATATTTTATGACGGGTACAGATGCGCGCTTAATAACGCGAGCTGGACGAGTAATTACGGCAACTAATGGTATTAAATTAAATCCTATTGGCGGTCTAACGATATATTGTGCTGGGTGTATGCTTAAAGTTCAACAACGTATGAAAGAAGTTGCTGTTTATGTAAATATAGCCATGCATAATAAACCTTTTGTTTGTCCATTTACTTTTGGAGAGCAAGGACAATTTGTTACGGGTGAGAATGCTCATGGCAATTTAATGATTTCAGCTGTTGTTTTTCATAGGGACTAATAATTATGATTAGTAGTGATTCAGAAAAACTACAAGAAACATTATTAGATCTTCAGCGTACCCAAGAACGAGAAACACAATTACGAATAGAGAATGCGGCTATTCTAGAAGGTGTTTCTGCAATGGCTGGCGCCAATAATAAACGACAAGTATTTAATAGCTTATTAGAAGTATTAAGAAAGTTCATTGCCTTTGATAATGCAATAGTTTTAACGCGTGACGACGAAGCATCTGATTTACAAGTATTAATGAGTACAGTAACGGCCCTTGATTTAAGTCATTGGCAAGTAAGCAGCACCTTTAATCGCTGCATAAACGGAGAATGTATTGCTTTATATTCACCTAAAGACATTGAAGAATTTAAAAATAAAAGTCCTGATTTATTAAATATTTGTCATTCTAGTTTAATCACTGGCGTAAAAATCAGCTCAGGCGATGCGATGATCATTCTTATGAGCTGTGAAAAAGGGCATTTCACATCAAGTTGTCGTCGGGTTCTTAATAGATTCAGACCATTACTTGAACGAGCGATTATAGATATTGATTACCGTGAACGATTACAGTCATTAGTGACCGCCAGGACTCAAGAATTAATTCATAGTCAGCAACGATTTAAAGATTTTGCACGTACGGTTGGTGATTGGTTCTGGGAAATTGATACAGACTATAAATTTAGCTATATTTCGGCCCCTCAAATTGCTAACCATTTAATAGATAAAGATAATATATTAGATTTTTTTGGTGACCATGAAGATTTCAAGCAAAAATTTCGAACACAATTACAGCAAAATAAATCGTTTGAAGATCTTGAATGGCAATTATTTATTGATGAAAAAGAACAATGGCTAAGTTTTAGTGGAACACCTTACTATAGTAAGCATGGTGTATTACTGGGCTATCGTGGTACGGTAAAGAATATTACTGTAAGGAAAAAACGGCTATTTGATTTACAGCAAGCCCGCCAACAAGCAGAAGCGGCTAACAAAGCTAAATCACAATTTATCGCTATGATGAGCCATGAAATACGCACTCCATTAAATGCTGTATTAGGTTTAATGGATATGTTGTCGTCATCAGGTTTGGAAAATGAGCAACAACAATGGCTAGGGCAAATGGAGCAATCAGCACATTTACTGTTAACCATTATCAATGACATCCTTGATTTATCACGTATTGAATCAGGCAGTTTTGAGTTGTTCAACAGTAATATAAATCTTTCTAATAGTATTGTTTTAGTAAAGAACCAACTTCAACCAGAGGCTAATAAAAAAGGCATACTCCTTGAATGTAATATTTCTAAATCAATTCCTGAATACATTTTTGCCGATAAGAATCGAATTATTCAAATCATGTTTAATCTCATTGGTAATGCGATTAAATTTACAGATGACGGTTCAGTTAAAATTGTGGCCAATAAAATAGATAACGATATTGAAATTTCTGTTTTTGATACCGGAATTGGTATTGCAGAAGATGCTCAAGAAAATCTATTTCATCCATTTCATCAAGCAGATGGTAGCATCACTCGTAAGTATGGTGGTACAGGATTAGGGTTAACGATCAGTCAGCTATTGATTAAAAAAATGCATGGCAACATTACACTTAATAGCCAATTGGGTGTTGGCAGTTGTTTTAAAATAATCTTTCCAATTAATCCAGCCATTGATCAGATTGCGAGTTTAACGACTGATAAGTTAACACATTCAACACGGCCTCTAGATATATTACTTGCAGAAGACAGTCCAACTAATCAGTTAGTCGCTAAATTAATGCTAGAGCGTCGAGGACATAAGATTACCATAACCAATCATGGGCAAGAAGCCGTTTTAAAACTGTTACAGTGTCACAAAACGTATGATTTAGTGCTTATGGATATCTCAATGCCAGTTTTAGATGGGTTAGAAGCAACAAAACACATCAGAAAGCTCAATATTAACATTCCAATCGTTGCTTTAACGGCAAATGCAATGCAAAGCGATCAATTTCTTTATCAGCAAGCTGGTATGAATGGTTTTTTAGCCAAACCAATACAGCCTGAAGAGCTAGATTTAATGTTAGAGAAATACCAAAATCTGAAATCTATTAGCAAAGTATCTTCATAAACGATTATTGACAGACGAACTAAACGGACAATTTTAATGGTTGTCCGTTTTTTTGGTTTTTGATCTATGAGTAATTAATACTTAATTTAAGTACCAAGCAAAATGAACATGTGCGGCAGTATTTAAATTAAGTGTTAATTACCTATTTTATGGTAAATAGCCAATACTGTTAAATAGCAGGTTTTGTTGATAAAGCACAAGATAGAGAGGAGTACTTAAACGTAGGTTCATACAATATAGCATCAGATACTGAACATTTAATATCGTATTTAACATAATATACATAATGCGCACTGATGTTGTAAGTCCCATTTAGAAATGTCCGGTTTGAACCCGTTAGAAATGTCATGTTGAACTATCTTCAGATCATAGGTTTTGCTATGAACTGGAATCAATAAATGTTGCTCACTATGACTGAAAATGAATTAAGCCGAATCAACGTTATTCAAGATGTTTGTGATAAACAAATTACTGGTGTTGAAGCTGCCCGTCGACTTAACTTGAGTTGTCGTCAAGTATCACGATTAGTAAAACGCTTTACTCAGTTCGGTGCTGGCGGATTACTTTCACAACAACGCGGCGTGCCAAGTAATCATCGTTATGATGATAATCATAGGCTGCGTATTTTAAATCTCATCCACGAATATTATTCAGACTTCGGACCCACGTTAGCACGTGAAAAATTGATTGAACGTCACAATATTAAAATTGGATTAGAAACCTTACGCCAATGGATGATCGCTGATGGCTTTTGGGTACCACATTTCAAACGTAAGCCTCGTGTTTATCAACCTCGTCATCGTCGTGATTGTTATGGTGAGTTAATTCAGATAGATGGCTCACATCATGATTGGTTTGAAGGCCGCAGTAACAAATGTTGTTTGTTGGTTTTCATTGATGATGCCACCGGCACAAACTGATGAACTTACGGTTTAGCGAAACAGAATCTGCGTTTGATTACATGGTCGCCACGCGTGAATATGTTGAACACCATGGCAAACCCACTGCTTTTTATAGTGATCGGCATGCGGTATTTCATGTCAGTAAACGGGATGTAAAAACCAACCGTATGACTCAGTTTGGTCGTGTATTGCATGACTTAAACATTGAATTGATTTGCGCAAACAGCTCTCAAGCCAAAGGTCGTGTTGAGCGTGCCAACAAAACCTTACAAGATCGCTTAGTCAAAGAAATGCGTTTACAACACATTGATAATATTGAACAAGCTAATGCGTGGCTCCCCGACTTTATCACTGATTTTAACCACCGTTTTGCTAAAGCTGCTCAATATCCTAAAGACATGCATCGGCCATTACGTGAATCTACAGATGAATTACACGATATTTTTGCATGGCAAGAACCAAGAAAAGTATCAAAGTCACTGACATTTCAATACGACAAAGTTATCTATTTAATTGATCCAACCGAAGAAAATCAACGATTTGTGCATCAAGTTATTAACGTTCTAGATCGCCCAGATGGTACTATCCGCAATCCAATATGGTCATCGAAATTGGTTTTTAAGATGTTTGAAAAATGCCTAACTTCCCTGCTTTATAATCTTAGCTTTATCACTATAGCTTATTTAACACTATTTTTATCGTAATCAACATCCATTGATTAAGGCAGAATTCAACAAAATATATCAGTCTCTATGAATAATATCCCCTTTTATTGCCTATTTTTAGCCATAAAAAACCAGCGTTTTGCTCTTCGTATTTAAATTTTCTGCACTATCAGTACCATAAAATATAAGTTATCTTGCATTAATCAGGCAGGAAATTAACATTTACGATAAAAATACTTAGATTTAAGACAATAATGTATAGATTATCTTTTAAAGAGAATAAATCATGTCGAAGAGTTATAGGTTTTATGATAGTTATGCCCGTTTCACAATTGCATATTTAGCGGTTTTGTATAGAATACTAAGACACTGTCTCTACTTTGATATTGTGTATTTGATGACAATTTAGTTATTGTTTTATAGCTAAAACTGATAGATAAGAATAAAAATGAACGATGAAGTAAACGGCGGTTGTAAACGTCTTGGGCGTTTCGATGTTGATTTTGCACGTAGAACCATAACGCGGATTAGTGATGGTGCTTTTATTAAAGCATCACGATCGGAAACCTTAATTTTCACTCTTCTTGCTGAAGCTGCTAATAATACAATATATAGAGAAGTTTTATTAGCTGAATGCTGGCAAGGTAAAATTGTTACCAATAATTCATTAACGGTTGCAATTAAAAATTTACGTACTGCCTTTACTAAAATTGGTGAACATAAAATAATAACAACGGAGCCTAAATTAGGTTACTGTATTCGGCAAACAGCACTGATTGACGATGGTTCTCACCCTCCGAAAAATAATGTTGTAAGTAATGAAGACAAAAATATACATGTAATAAATGAAACTCAACCTATTGTTAATTTAGAAAAAAAAGAAAATTTGATTCATCAAGAATTAGATGATGTGACCGTTAAAAAAACACGTAGTCGCAATATTAAACTTCTTGATATTATTATTGGCCTTGCTTTTTTCTTTACTACATTAATAATTTGTTATCGTTTTTTGTTTTTTGTTGATACAACTTCTGTTGAGGGCTTACCTGTTATTTATAATGGTATTGATTTACCTAAGCCAGTACAGAATGCAATATTACAGAATGATAATAGCAGTATAAGCCAATGGTATGCCTTCCCGATGAGTAAAGGATGTAATTATTATCAATTGTTTAGCATAAGTAATGGCCATTTTGTTGATTTCTCATCAACCGTTAAACAGGAAATTTGTAGTGTTAAATAAAGCGCTTATTGGCATTATTAGTGCGATTGTTTTTTTATTAATCCAAGCAATTATCAGCTCGGTAAATACGAAAGCTACATATGAGTTTTCAACAAAAAATAATAACGCTACACAAGATACATTACAGTTAACATTAAATGATGGTCATGCATCAATGGTGATTTCACGAAAATGTAGTACGAATAATTATTATTCTAGTCATTTTAATGGTTTATTTCTACGATTCCAAAATCATTATTACTTATTAGGAATGGAACATTTAGATAATAATAATTCACAATTAATGTTTAGTAACTTTTTTATAGATTCATTGCGTTCTGGTGATGCTATTTATATATCACGCTCTCCTTTCTCTTGTCAAAACACGGATTTCTCAGAGATTTTAATAGGCAAAAGAACAATAAGTTAGAGTATTGAAGCCATCGAGAGGTGGCTTTTTTATAAGACATATTAAAAGTTATAGTGCATTAGAATAAAAGGTTCACTGATTACTATCTTCTTGATATTATTAATAACAAAAGGAGTATCTATGGCAATTACAATTAGAGATATCGATCAGCATTATTACATGATTGAAGCATTAAAATCTCTGACAGAAACAAATGTAACAACAAAGGCATTAATTAAGGGTGGTTATTTAGCCGTTGAAATAGGTGAAAAATTAGAACAAGAAACAATTCTACGATTAAAAGCAGAAAATGAACTAGCTGAATTAAAAGAAAAAATAGCCTTTTTTATTCAAAGTAAAGAAGCATTAATGAAATCTATTAGATAACAATTACAGCCCAAGAATGCATCACTTGGGCTAATTAGTTATTGTTCGATATAACCAATTCATCAAACCCAGTTTGACGATCATATTCACACTCAAATCTTAAATTATTATATTCAATCATACAGAGCTCTGCGGTATAAGACACTATACAACCAGGAACTAAATGACCACCATATACCCGCCCTTCACCATTAGCTACAGATATATGTATATGAACATGTTTAGGTGTTAATGTTCCAGACAAAGATATAATTTCTAATGGTCCATCGAGATGTAATATTTTTTGCTCATTTGCTAATCTGATTTTAGCTTGAGATAAACAACCAACACCTGTTAATAATGAACCAGATTGTATCTTATTTAATTGAATAAATTCTAATAGTGAATGACGTAGATCATCCCCTTTTAATAATCGTTTTGCGTAAGGAGTTATCATTTTAAACCTTATTTAAATAAAAAACGCACCGTTAATGATAGCGTTTTTTATTTAAAATCCACATTTACGCTCTTTTTCCACGTTTAGATGTAGATACATTATGAGGGAAAACATTTTTTATACGTTGTTTTACTTTTTGTGGAATTGTATTTGAAAAATCTAATTTGGTAGCAAATCGTGTTTTATATACTTTTACACGTCCAGAAAATGGGGTTTTATGGGCAATATCTCGACACGCAGTTTGAAATCCCGTAGGTACTTGCCCTTTTGTCTTGATAAGATCACCATCTTTAAACTCTAGTACCATTATAGGTCGATCTTTAAATACAAGAAAAATGACCACAACAGCTAATAAAAGAACATATTCCATTACACACTCCTTAATAATAAAGTTTAGCTTGAAAGAAAAGCCCCAACGACTTTATCAAAAAGTATATTATTCAAAAGAATCTGAATTAAGTAGTTGGTTAAGATCATTCTTCAAATTTGAAACGGTTTTACTTGCTTGTTCGGTTCGAGAGCTTTCACTGATCAAGTATTCGATTGTGTCTGATAACGTTGAACCTAACTCTTGTGATTTTTCAGCTAATTTTTCCCAAACGCGATAATCCAGATCAATCGATTTCTTTTTGGTATGCGTCTGTTCAGAATTAAAATGTCGCTTTCGTTTGGCTCTAATGGCTTGTTTTAGTTTATTTTCTAAACTATTCGCCATATTATTATTAATCCACTCGATAACCTTGGTTGGTTCATGCTCAATCGCAAGCAAGGTTTGTATTGCTGCGTCAGCTTCACTTTGATCAATAAAGCTTGTTATTGCCTCTCCTTCTTTCCATTTTTTCACCAAATAAGTCCATTTCCAACCTGCTTCAAGGTTCTCAAGTTGCTGATATTTCATAGGATTGATAATTCTCAAACTATTTAGGTTAACTGTTACAGTGTAACTCTTGATCGGTAAAATGACAATCAATTCTCTTAATATTAAGTCGGCTTAATATTGAAATTTAAATATAGACGATAAGTGTCTATTATGAGCCCTTTGATTGCTTTATACTGCACATCTTTATCACAGTAACAATAGAAATCATAAATTTATGCATGAAGAATCTTGGCGTAACATGTTTCCAGATTACAGCCCGTATCAGCACGTATTAGATCAATATGATGATCTAGAACCTACTCTGGTCGGCATCCTTCAGTCTCGCTTGTCAGATGCTATACGCCGCTTCACCGCGATGAATTTACAGCCACGCATTCTACGCATTACAGCTTCTGATAACACGTTATATCGTGATTACATTATTGAATTGCTAAAAAAAAGTATTAATAAATCAAGTGTAAATAATGGAAACACTGTAGAACAACCCATCATCATTGCTGGTGACAACGTCACTCATGAGAAGTTATTTGGCGCAGTTTATCCGGCTAAAGACGGTGAAACACAACCACAATTAAAACACGGTCTACTTCATCAAGCCCATAACGGTTACCTTGTTTTATCTATTACAGCCATTTTAAGTGATCCTAGCTTATGGCCACAGTTAAAAAATGTTCTGATGGATGGCCAACTTGAATGGCAACCTATCACGAATAAACGTCTCTATGAAATACCAGTATCAGAAACAGTTAACGTTAAGCTTATAATTATAGGCGAACGTTATCTCATGGCTGAGCTTGATGCTGCTGAGCCGGATTTAAGTGATGGTATGGCAATGTATGGTGAATTTGAGCAAGATCTATTGCTTAATGAAGCAACGCTGACCGATTACATCAGTTATGTTAAAGGTATTAGCCAATACTATAACTTACCAGCTCTTGCTGACTCAGATGCGATCCATGCTTTATTACTGGCAGGTGCTCGCCACGCAGAAGATCAAACACGTTTACCTTTATGTCCATTATGGCATTTAAATTTACTGTCAGAAGCATCAGTCGAATCAGAAGGCAAGCCTATTACTGCGGGTAACATTAAAGCGTCGTTAAGGGCAAAAGAATACCGCGAGTCATATTTACCTGAACGTGCTATTGCAGATATTCATCATGGCCAAGTATTAATTGCCACTGAAGGCGAAGAAATTGGTCAGGTAAATGGCTTAACTGTTGTTGAAATGCCAGGACACCCGAGCGCTTATGGCGAACCGGCTCGTATTTCATGTGTGGTCCACTTTGGTGATGGTGATATTACTGACGTTGAACGAAAAGTTGAACTTGGCGGTAATATTCACGCAAAAGGCATGATGATTATGCAAGCCTTTGTTGCGACAGCACTCGATTTAGATCAAGCGCTTCCCTACTCTGCGTCGATTGTTTTTGAACAATCCTATTCAGAAGTTGATGGTGATAGCGCATCATTAGCTGAACTTTGTGCATTAATGTCTGCATTATCATTGCAACCGATTAATCAAGAGATTGCAGTGACTGGTGCTGTTGACCAATTTGGTCGTGTACAAGCGGTTGGCGGTATCAACCAAAAGATTGAAGGCTTCTATAAGGTTTGTGTTCATCGTGGCCTTACTGGCAATCAGGGTGTGATTTTACCGCATACGAATCTATCTAGTCTTTGCTTAAACGACGAAGTGATTGAAGCAATTAAAGCGAAACAATTCCATGTTTGGGCGGTAAATAATGTTGATGAGGCAATCCCTCGTCTTACAAATAAAGCGTTCCGCAGTGAAAATGAGGACGACGAAACTATCCTCTCTTTAATTGAAGAACGCATCGATTATTTCCACCATGGTGACCTTTCAAGTGAGATTGGTATTGTGAATCGACTTCGATTAATGATATCCAACTGGTTGGGCCAGAACTGATCCGAGTTGTTTAGCGTACACGTGTAAGCTAAATTGCTTGCATACTTTTGAAGGAGTAAATGATTCTAATGACACGCCAGAATTCTTATACACACGAAGAACTAGTTGCATGTGGTAAAAGCGAGCTATACGGTCCTGAATTTCCATCACTACCAGTAGATAATATGCTGATGATTGACCGTGTTGTGAATATCTCTGCAGAAGGTGGAGACCACGGCAAAGGGTTTATCCATGCGGAATTAGATATCAATCCTGATCTATGGTTCTTTAACTGCCACTTTATCGGTGATCCAGTAATGCCAGGTTGTCTTGGCTTAGATGCTATGTGGCAACTTGTTGGTTTCTTCCTTGGCTGGTCTGGCGGTGAAGGTAAAGGCCGTGCACTTGGTGTAGGTGAAGTTAAATTTACAGGCCAAGTACTACCAACAGCTAAAAAAGTCACTTACGATATTCAGCTTAAACGTGTTATTAATCGTAAGCTTATTATGGGTGTTGCGGATGGTCGCGTACTTGTTGATGGCAAAGAAATCTATGTTGCTAAAGATCTTAAAGTAGGTCTATTCAAAGATACCGATAACTTCTAATTCGATTAGAAGTTAACATATTAAAGCTCTGAAGTTTTCTTCAGGGCTTTTTTTTTACCCGTTTTATACTGATGAACAATATTTAATATTCTATCGCATCCACCAGCAATTACCTCAAGCAATTACCTCAAGCAATTACCTCAAGCAATTACCTCAAGCAATTACCTCAAGCAATACTTCTACAAATATACTGTCTTTCAACATTAATGCTAGCTAATTTAAACTCCACCAGCAATAAATCAAAAATAGATAGCTTATTGTGCAAGAGTAATCATCAACGCCACGCAAAAATGATAGCAATAATACTTGTTATAATAAAAAGCCCCTTCTCCTAAGGGGCCTCAGAAAGGTTAACCATGAGGGAGGTTATCTTATTTATAGAGACCTTGTTGCATTTCCTCTCTTGCGTCTCGCCAACCGCCTAACCAATTCGTACGGGCGTCAGTACCGTTGTACGGACAATCATCTGTAGAACGGCCATTCAAACCGGCTTGATAACCTCGAGCTTGTGCGCGTTCTAAACGATCCCGCTTTTGTCTCTTCATAGTTCGATCCTCATCCTTATCTGTTTGGTACTTTTCATTACAATAAAGTAATGACGGAGTGTTATGACTCCTTTATTAAAAATGGGTCAAATTCTAAAATTGATCAAGCTCAAAAACAAAACGGGCCCACAAATTGTGAGCCCGTTGCAATTAAACAATTTAATTAAAAAATTATTTTCTTCTTCTGAAACCAATAAAGCCTAACGCTGTCAAAGCTAAAATACCTAGTGAGCCACCAGAACGCTTCAACGGTTCATCTTCATCTTTTACACGAGGTTGAATATCATTAGCGGTTGCATTTGCATTAGGCACTAGCTTAACGATGACACGTTGCTCTGTACCATTACAGTGTGCAAGGTTACTAAGATTCGCATAGCCACCTTGACAGTAATAAGCAGTTGCCGCAATTACACCCGCATTATTAACACCAGTCGCGTCTAAAATACGGTATGAGTTTGCTACAGAACCCGCACCAGCATTTGGATCATTAGTTAGGTCATCAAGCATCCACGCTTTATTTGGAGCAAGTACAACCTCACCATTGGCATTCTTAATAACAGAATTATTTGTCATATAAGTAAATGCGCGATGACGTGCTTCTTTACCTTTACTTGCTTCAATATCAACCCAGCCTACAACTTGATCATTATCATTGACTGCAGCTGCATTACTGTTTGAATCTTTGAAGAAAATAGCGGGAGCTAGATCATCAAAAAACTGCGCTTTACTTTGTCCTGCTTTGTAAACGAATGCACGTTGTGGCTTTTCACCATTACCTTTTGCATCACCTACAATTACAGACTTATTGTTAACGCCATTTGCCATAGTGTAAGTAAAGTCACGATCATCACCTGGCTTAATATCTAATCCAGGAATTAAAGTACGTGTCCATGACGTTAAATCAGCCGATTTTGGAGTAAAATATGCTGCTTGTATTGCGTAAAAGTCATCTCTAACATCTGTTGTTGAATAACCAACAGCAATTGGAGCACCATTAGTATCCAGTGCTACCGCTTGAGCAGATGCTTGGAATGATAATGCGTCATTGTCTTTATCAATAACAGCTAAACCATCACGATTATCACCGCTACCCGCCGTAATGGCATGAGATGTTACAGTCCCATCGGTATCCACCAGCCAATATGCAGCTTCGTTTGCAAACGTACTAAACTGACATTCCCAATTTGCATACAGATTATCTGATGACTTAATTGCACATTGCTTCATTGTGTTAAAATTTAGCGGATGTGAGCCATTATTTAAAATATCATCAGAGCTTGGTAATTTATTATCATCTTCACGATCTTTACCATCACTATCTTTAGCAAAGAAACTAGGCGCATAAGACGATGAACCAACAACAAGTAACTTACCGTCAGTCATAGCAACAGCATCATTAGCCTGTGTTTGTCCCATATTTGAAACAAGCGCATTTGATGTAGTTACAGGCGCTAATTGAACAGACTCACCGTTAGTATTAACAAAACCGCGCTTTTCAAATGCGCGAGGCATACCAGAGCCATTCTTAAATAATGACGATGACGTAATACCGTAAACAAAATTAGTTCCTACAGCGCCCTTTACAAGCGTGTCTGTAGTGTCGGCAATAATATTACCAAGGTTTGCTTTTTGAGTACCATCGTATTTTGTAGCATCAGTAGCAAAAGAATCTACAGCTTCACCATTCAATAAGCCTTGAGCATTAGAATGGTAACTGTATACCCAAGCGGCTAACTTTTTCTGTAAGCCACCGATGCCTTGGCCATTCCATTCGTCATCATCAGTGTATTTCAGACCAAAAAACTGACTTTCAGCCCAAACATCACAAGTGCCATAACCTAAGTAATCATCACAATAGCGGCGTAATTCATATTGATTAACGATTTCTTGGCTATTTTGATTATACGGCGTTACATCTGCAATCGGTGTACCTTCTGTACCACGACGAGCAACACCTGTAACAGTGTAATCATCAACAGCACACTCAGTACCTGTAAAACAGTTAGCATTCTCAGCTGATGGCTTAATACCCGTACTTGATACAGTGATCGGCGTACTGTTTGCGTTAGCTTGAGCTTCTGCAAAATAATCTTGATTCGCAAGTTGCTTAACGCCGGCACTATCAGCATTTGCAACAGGTACAACAGTATATACAGCAGCACTCGCTTGTGATGCCCCTGCAATTAAAATAGCAAGTGTAGAAAGCTTTAACATCTTATGTGGCATTAGGATTCCTTTTGCATCGCGTCCAGCTCTTCCCATCGTTCAAAAGCTACTTCAAATTCTTCTTCAAGCTTAGCTAAAGCTGTTAGCGTCGCTTGAGTATCTTTTTTCGGATCCGAGAAAAACGCAGGATCATTAACTTGCTCCTGCAATGTTGCGATTTCATTCTCTAAGTCTTCAATTTTTTGCGGTAAGCCTGCTAGCTCATGTTGAAGCGTAAAAGATAACTTCTTACCTGCACGTTTAGGTGTTGCTTGTTGCTGCTTTTGTTCTTGATCTGCTTTTTTCTTTTTTGCTAATTCAATTTGAGCAGCCTGCTCTTTTGCTTGATTTGCATAAGAATTAGCACGCTGAGATTGGGCATCATGGTAACCGCCAACGTATTCGTTAACAACGCCATCGCCTTCAAAAATCCAGCTTGTCGTCACAGTATTATCAACAAATTGACGATCGTGACTGACTAAAAGCAATGTCCCTTGATAATTGGCAAGAATATCTTCTAAAAGTTCCAATGTTTCGATATCTAAATCGTTTGTTGGTTCATCGAGAACCAATAAATTATTAGGTTTAAGGAACAATTTTGCGAGTAACAAACGGTTTTTCTCACCACCAGACAGTGCTTTAACCGGTGTACGGGCACGACGAGGATGGAATAAGAAATCTTGTAGGTAACCTAATGCATGACGCGTCTTACCATTAATGGTCACTTCCTGCTTACCATCAGCAAGGTTATCCATTACCGTTTTCTCTGGATCTAAAATTTCACGGTATTGGTCAAAGTAAGCCACTTCAAGCTTAGTACCACAATGGAAGTTACCTTCTGTTGCTTGTAATTTATCAAGCATCACTTTAATCAGCGTACTCTTACCACAACCGTTAGGACCAATCAGTGCAATACGATCGCCACGCATAACATTAAAGCTAAAGTCTTTAACGATTTGCTTCTCACCATAACTATACCCGATATTTTTAGCTTCAAAGACAATCTTACCTGAACGGTTAGCATCTTGTAGCTGCATATCAGCCTTACCTACAACGTCACGACGTTCACTGCGCTCATTACGTAATGCTTTAAGCGCACGGACACGACCTTCATTACGGGTACGACGAGCTTTGATACCTTGACGAATCCATACTTCTTCTTGCGCTAGTTTCTTATCAAATAATGCGTTTTGTTCTTCTTCTACACGTAATAGTTCAGTTTTAGCATCTAAGTAAGCTTCATAGTCACCAGGGAAAGACACTAATTGACCACGATCTAAATCGATAATACGTGTTGCCATTGAACGAATGAATGCACGGTCGTGAGAAATAAAGATAATTGAACCACGGAAATCTTTTAGGAAACCTTCAAGCCATTCAATCGTTGTTACATCAAGGTGGTTTGTTGGCTCATCCAATAAAAGGATATCAGGATCACATACAAGCGCACGAGCAAGTGCCGCTTTACGTTGCCAACCACCAGAAAGGTCAGTTAACAATGTATGTGGTTCTAATTTTAAACTTTCTAGTACAGCGGCAATGCGTGTATCAAGCTGCCAACCATTATGGTGATCAACTTGTTCTTGAATGCGTGCTAGCTTATTAATATTTGCTTCACTAGGATCTTCTGTCACTAAATCTAACTGGTGGTGATATTCTCGTAATACACGACCGGCGTCAGCAAGACCTTCAGCAACATAATCAAATACTGAACCTTCAGCATTACGTGGTGGATCTTGCTCTAAGCGCGAAACCACCAGCTCGTTTTGACGTTGAATGCTACCGTCATCAAGTAATACCTCACCAGCAATCACTTTCATTAATGTTGATTTGCCTGCGCCATTACGACCAACAAGACAAACACGCTCATGAGAATGAAGAAGAAATTCTGCTTTATCGAGTAAAGCATGATCGCCATAGGCTAGTTGGGCGTTACTGATTTTAATTAGTGCCATCTTTTTTTAACCAAGCTCATTAGTAGTTAACCATGCTGTTAACCTATTCCGATCAAACGGCCAATGAAGTTCTGGCTTCGAAATAGTGTGATCATCATGATTTGAAATTGAGAGTACGGGTATTGTTACACCGTAACGAGAGAATAAAGCATCGTCAAAGGCAATATCAACGATGCTTACTTGATGCTGCACACCCATCTCCACCAGCAAACCATAAGCCTGCTCGCAGAGATGACATCCTTGTGTGCTATAAAGTGTTATTAACACTTAGTCTTCCTTGTGAGTGATAATCCAACAGTTATGGATTTGCTTATTCTTAGCGAAATCAAGTGGTAAAGTCTTATCTGAAATGTTCTTAGCTTGTAGGCCAAGTTCAGTCAGTTTTTCAAGATCCATCTTGAAGTGACGCTTATTGTTAGAGAATACAATCTGTCCTTCTGGACGCAGCATACGCTTTAAGTTTTCCATTAACATGATGTGATCACGTTCAATGTCAAACGTCTGCTTCATACGCTTAGAGTTTGAGAACGTTGGTGGATCGATAAAAATCAGATCAAACGTATCATCAACTTCTTGTAGCCACTGGAGACAATCAGCTTGAACAAACTCATGTTGATCACCTACTTGGTTATTAAGCTCCATGTTCTCTTGAGCCCAACGCAAGTAAGTATTCGACATATCAACCGTTGTTGTCGACTTAGCACCGCCGACTGCTGCATGAACCGTTGCAGAACCAGTGTAAGCAAACAAGTTAAGGAAATCTTTACCTGCTGCCATTTTACCTAGCATACGACGTGTAATACGGTGATCTAAGAATAAACCAGTATCAAGGTAATCATAAAGATTCACTTTAAACTTAATACCGTATTCATCCACTGTCATGTGACGTTCTGCACTTGATAGCTTTTGGTATTGATTACGACCTTTTTGACGCTCACGTACTTTTAAAATAACTTTATTTGGCTCAACACCTGTTACTTCAATCGTGGCACGTAATACATCCATAATACGACGACGCGCGGTTTCTTCAGAAACCGTCTTTGGTGCTGCGTATTCTTGAATGATAAGGTAATCATTGTATTTATCGATAGCCGCATTGTAGTTAGGAAGATCTGCATCATAAATACGGTAACACTCAACGCCTTCACGTTTAGCCCACTTACCTAACTTAGCAATATTCTTCTTCAAACGGTTGGCAAAATCAGGTGCTACGTCTTCTTGAACAATAACGCCTTCTTTTTCGCCGTCTTCTTTCTTAACACTACCTGCCGTAATTAAGTATGTCTTAAGTACACAATCTAATGCACCGTTACTTAATTTAAATTGTTTGTCTGCACGCATACGCATACAACTTAGCAATTCATTTGAACCTGAGTAGATAGCCGCAACTGAACCTTCAAAGGCAAGTTTTAAACGGTTACCAAACTCTTTGTACAATGAGATAAGTTCAGATGTTGTACCTAAACGCTCACCGTAAGGAGGGTTACAAAGAATGATGCCAGTATCAAAGCCTTCTGGGCGAATCAGTTGTGTTGCATCACCATAGGCAAAATCAATCAAACTCTTCACACCAGCACGACCCGCGTTATCACGAGCAATCGCTAATACACGTTGATCCATTTCACGACCAAAGAACTTTGTGGTTACTTTTGCAGGACCACGACGCGCTTTCACTGTCGCTTCAGCATGAATCTCTAACCATGCTTCTTTGTCAAAGTCTTTAATTGACTCAAAACCCCAGCGCTTGCGTTTAAGGCCAGGGGCAATGTCAGCAGCCATCATAGCGGCTTCAATCACTAACGTACCAGAACCACACATTGGATCTAACAATGCAGTTTCTGGTGTCCAGCCACTTTTCATCACTAATGCCGCAGCATGAGTTTCACGAAGAGGTGCGCGACCGGCTTCGCTACGGTAACCACGTTGGTGTAAACCGCTGCCTGCCATATCTAGGCCAAGGATACCTTTCTCACCAGAAAGACGCATATGAATACGTAGATCTGGATTTTCACGATCGATATTAGGGCGACGAAGATCCGCTTTAGTAAAACGGTCAACAATCGCATCTTTGATTTTCATCGCACCGTATTGGCTATTACGAATTTCACGGTTAGTACCATTGAAATCAACCACAATACGGGTATTGCTATCAAAGTGGCTCATCCAATTAATCGCCGTTGCACCTAAGTATAAGTCCATATCATCACGGACATTAAACTCACTCAACACTTGGATGATTCGAGAGGAAATACGAGTCCATAGACAGCAACGATAAGCCATTGCTTGATCTGCTTTAAAACGGACACCGGCATGCACAACTTGAATGTTTTGTGCACCTAATTGTTCTAGTTCATCCGCAAGCAAGTTTTCTAGGCCGCGGGAAGTAATCGCTAAATATTGATTCATGGCGTTCTTTTCACACTAATATTGCGTCGAATTATAACTGAAATCACATTAAATACCTCGTTTTTACCACAATCAATTTCCTAATTAGATGAAAAAACCAGCCTTTGATAACTGATAGGCCTTTTAACCTCGTTTTTTGAACACAAATTCAGCGCATCTTTTTACTAGTAGATCATTCACCCTATCAAAAACAGCATTAACCCCTCACGGAAACAATATAGCTCACCTCAACCATTTATTATTAAACAAAATACTAAAAAAACAATTGTGCTCACACAAAGACAATTCCTAGGGTATTGATTAATAAAAGTATAACAAGCAAAAAACCACATTAAAATAATAAATACCACATCGAATCAAAACACCATAGTTACGTAAAACCGACCAAAAGGAATAATTGGAATAATTTAACTTACTCTTTTGCAACCACAAGGTTGGTGTTTTTAAAATAAGGAAATTAACAGATAAATAATGAGGTTGTTTGTAACAATATAGAGCGATTATTTGGCTATTAGTCGTCTCTATATTGCTCATTTTTCACACTCAAATGATCATTTTTTTGACATAGATCACACAGCTATTGATACTCATATCACTTTTTTGGCGCAATTTAATTAAAACCACCAGCACACTAATAAGGTAATAGGTAAATAAGAGCAAGACTATATCGCTAAATATATAAGCCAATATAGCTATATTAAGAAATTAAGAAATTATGGTTTGTAGGTAGGACGGTATAACAAACACCGATTGAAAATAACCAAGCTGATAACAGTGATAAAAATATAAACAAAGCAGGAAGAGTAAAAAGAGATAGGATCAGGTTATTATTATATCAATGAATAAGGCATGTTATTACGTGAGGATAACTTCGAAAATAGGTGATAAAGCATGTTACAAACAGCTGACTAAAGCAGATAGAGAATAACGAAATAACTATTCCCTACCCTACTAAAGCAAAGTTCATTGACTTAGAGCCTAAATAAGACGTCATTCGATTATTCATCACACGGATCGTATCAGAAAAGCTCATTACTTTATTATTATCTAATGCCATGGGTGTCACATCAGCTAACATACAAAGGCTTGAATTACCGTCATTTTCAATAACAATAAACCGAGCACAGTCATGCTCAGTTTGCAACATAACCACTTCACCCCAATGAGGATCAGCCCCAGCTTGCGGCGTAAAGAACCAACTTTTAGCCATTATCGGTTTTTGAAAACGATACGTTGCTACGGCATTTAGTGCCAGTTCAGACTTACGCGCTTCAGATAGTGATAACTCATCCATCCCTTCTTTAAA
Organism: Photobacterium piscicola; assembly: GCF_046058925.1. Classification (NCBI taxonomy): domain Bacteria; kingdom Pseudomonadati; phylum Pseudomonadota; class Gammaproteobacteria; order Vibrionales; family Vibrionaceae; genus Photobacterium; species Photobacterium piscicola. The sequence continues at coordinate 1,905,348 of NZ_CP175534.1, read as the reverse complement.
CGCTTGGTAAGCAGCAACATCGGTTACCGTAAAGACTTGCTTTAATGTTGATCTAGCTTCTTCAACTAATTTTTTTGTTGGTATAGAAACACAAAATAATAATTCATTGCCAAGATCGAGCATCAATGTATTGCGCTTTATATCAAACCGCCAGTGCCAAGAATTGTTTGGAGTTAGCATGGATCCCTCGCTCTCTTACTCTGTATCAACGATTATAGATAAAATTTTACGTCACAGATGACAAATTAAAAGGGGAAAAATGATGACAATATTTCATCATTAATTATGTAGTTTTATTAATTTTTTAATTTGTAGATATAAAAAAGCCAAATTGAATGCATGATCCAATTTGGCTTATCAATAAATATCGTATGATGGATGGGCTTAGCTGTTTATATTAAAGGCCGTTAACAATGTCTTTTACTAAACGTGGACCATGGTAAATAAAGCCAGTATAAACTTGAACCAATTGCGCACCAGCTTGGATTTTTTCACGAGCAGACATTGCAGAATCAATACCCCCCACACCAATAATCGGTAATGCACCATTCAACGCAATTGCCATTTTACGAATAACGTCAGTACTCTTATTTTGTAATGGACGGCCACTTAAGCCTCCCATTTCATCACAATGATCCATACCTTCAACTAAGGTACGATCTAATGTGGTATTAGTACCAATAACGCCATCAATATTATTGCGAATGAGTGATTCACAAACTTGAACAATTTCTTGATCATCAAGATCAGGGGCGATCTTAAGTGCTAGCGGTACATACTTGCCATGTAATTCAGCTAGCTCAGTTTGTTTGTGTTTTAGCTGTGATAATAAATCATCTAATGCTTCGCCATATTGTAGCGAACGTAATCCTGGTGTGTTTGGTGATGAGATGTTGACGGCAATATAACCTGCATACTGATAAACTTTTTCCATGCAGATTAAATAGTCTTCAGCACCCTTTTCAATCGGTGTATCTTTATTCTTACCGATATTAATACCAATCACACCGTCATAAGTCGACTTCTTAACATTCTCAACTAAATTATCGACACCGAGGTTATTAAAACCAAAACGGTTAATAATACCTTCAGCAGGAATCAAGCGGAATAAACGCGGCTTATCATTACCCGACTGAGGGCGAGGTGTTACAGTACCAACTTCAACAAAACCAAATCCCATTGCGCCAAATGCATCAATACATTCGCCATTCTTATCTAGGCCAGCCGCTAGACCGACAGGATTTTTAAACGTAATACCCATAACTTCAACAGGACGCTCAGGAACATGTTGACGATAAAAGAGATCAAGTGGAGTACCAGTAAAGCGAGAAAAATTCTGAATAGCGAGGTCGTGTGCTTTTTCTGCATCCAACTGGAAAATAGCGGATCGTGCGATGCGATATAACATTATAACTCCATTAAAAATCCCGTATAAACGGGGTGGTATTATTCACAGTTATAAGGCTAAATACAATCCCTATTCATTTGATTATTATCAATAAAACATGGACTTATATTTTATATCAATATTTACAATGGCTTATGAGTGGCATTAATTTCAAATAATTATCATCAAAAGCAAACGTTTTCGTTAGCTCAAGTAAAACGCACTATCTAGTAACATTTGAAGCACACAATAATATTAACTGATACATTCTATTTACACTAAAAGTAAACAAATATACTTTTTATTTTAATAAGGTGTAGACGAAAGATTGAGTAAACGGTTAACCACAAACGTGTATTTCCTTACTTTTCATTTTTGCTATTATTTATTTTTTTCATTTAAACAAATAAGATTAATGATGGCATTTGATGCAGTGAGAACAATGACCTCTTTGTGAAATAGCATGCAATAATATTATTTCCATTCGTTATTTGTCGCTATTAAAAATAGGTAAAACCACAGTTAAAGGCGTTCGATAGCCTCAAGTTTATTATCACTGTTAACGACGACACGAAATTTCCCTGTAATACCTGCATGAGTTAAAAAACCTCGCAACCTTACCGCAGGAAGTTGGAGTTTTAAGCCAGTATCAGTTAAAACCACCACACTACTGGTGGCACCTGAATAATGTTGCAGAAAAAGAGTGTAACTAATATTAATGGTAAACGTAAAACTGCGCATCGCTAATCCCCCATTCGTTGTTATATAAAATCTTTAAAACAATAAGATAAAATAAAAGCCAGTGACTATTATCAATCAGTCACTGGCTTTCGCTTACACTCACGTTAAAACATCAATCACTTATTTTTGAACAAGTGTCTTTTGGACTTTTTCAAACAAGTCTTTAGCCAAATTATCCATCGCGGCTAACTTTTCAAGTTGCTCACGCATCAGTTGTTGACGGTTAGCATCGTATTGGCGAAGTTTAAGTAAAGGCTCAATCAAACGTGCCGCTACTTGTGGATTGCTGGTGTTTAGAATCGTTAATATTTCAGTTAAAAACGCATAACCTGAACCATCTTTAGCATGGAAATGTACTGGGTTATTAGCACTAAAACCTGCAACTAAACTACGAGTACGGTTAGGATTTTTCAAGCTAAATGTAGGATGATTCATTGTCTGACGCACATTTTCTAATGCATCTGCCGCAGGATTAGTGCCTTGCAGCATAAACCACTTATCCATCACCAAGCCATCATGACTCCACTTATCACTGAAATCAGCCATTTGCTCTGCACGACAATCAAGTTGCGCATTATTGGCTGCTGACATTGCGGCCATCGTATCTGTCATGTTGTCAGCTGCTTTATATTGTGCTGCAACTAATGCATTACCTTGTGCGGTATATGCCAAGTATGACAAACATTTATTACGCAGTGCGCGTTGTGCCATTGCCGCATGATCTAAGCTATAGCTACCTTGCGTTAAGCTATGATAAATCGCACTAAACTCATCTTCCATTTCAGAAGCAAGTAACTGGGTAAATGCACCTACAACCTGATTGATCGCATCAACGTCAACAGTTGTATACCAACCTGCAATTTCATTTTCACTTGGCAGTGTTAGCATTTCAGCAATAAAAGCAGGATCAAGATTTTCATCCAGTAATGCACCACGGAACGCATCAATAACAGCGTCAGGTAACGTTACACTGTGACCTTGTTGTACTTGGGCTACATTTTGACGAATATATTTCGCTAATAGCATTTGTCCCGCATCCCAACGAGCAAATTCATTCGATGCATTAACCATTAAGAAAATCAACTCATCATCAGTGTAATCATATTCTAAGATCACAGGTGCTGAGAATTCACGTAACATCGAAATGACAGGCTGCTCTGCGATATTCTCAAATACAAATGTTTGCTCTGCTTCTTTTACATCAAGTACATTATGTACTGTTTCACCATTGATTTGTAAGGCAATCACTTCACCTTTACTATTGTATAATTCAATATCAAACGGAATATGCAGTGGTTGCTTTTCAACTTGCTCGGCTGTTGGTGGGGTTTGCTGCTTAATAGTGACAGCGTAACTCTTCGCTGATGCATCATAAGCGGTTGATACACTAACGACCGGTGTACCTGCTTGACTGTACCAACGACGGAAACGGCTTAAATCAATCCCAGAAGCATCTTCCATTGCTTGTGCAAAATCATCACAGGTTGCTGCTGTACCATCATGGCGGTCAAAGTATAGCTTCATGCCCGCTTGGAAATTTGCTTCACCCAATAAAGTATGTAGCATACGGATCACTTCACTGCCCTTTTCATACACAGTTAATGTGTAGAAGTTATTCATTTGAATGACTTTTTCAGGACGAATTGGATGAGACATTGGGCCACGATCTTCAGCAAATTGTGGACCACGAACAATACGCACATTGGCAATACGGTTAACAGGTCGAGAGCCTAAATCTGAAGAAAACTCTTGATCACGGAAAACGGTTAGGCCTTCTTTTAAACTTAATTGAAACCAATCACGACAAGTAACACGGTTACCTGTCCAGTTATGAAAATACTCATGACCAATCACTGCTTCAATACCTTGATAGTCAGTATCTGTTGCGGTATTTGGATTTGCTAATACAAACTTAGAGTTAAAGACATTGAGACCTTTATTCTCCATTGCACCCATATTAAAGAAATCAACCGCCACAATCATGTAAATATCTAGATCGTATTCAAGACCGAAACGTTCTTCATCCCACTTCATGGAATTCTTCAATGATGTCATTGCATAATCAGCACGATCAAGATTACCTTTATCGACAAAAATTTCTAGTGCAACATCACGTCCACTCATAGTGGTGAATGTGTCGCGCAATACATCAAAATCACCAGCAACAAGTGCAAATAAGTACGATGGTTTAGGGAATGGGTCTTGCCACTGTACCCAATGACGGCCATTATCAAGCTCACCTTCCGCAATTCGATTACCATTACTTAGCATGTAAGGAAAAGCGGCTTTATCTGCAATAATTTTAGTAGTAAAACGTGCTAAAACATCAGGGCGATCTAAATAGAACGTAATGCGGCGGAAACCTTCTGCTTCACACTGAGTACAAAAACCACCGCCAGACTTATATAGACCTTCAAGTAGCGTATTAGCTTCAGGATTAATTTCAGTCGTAATTGCCAATTCAAAATCAGCAGGAAGATTAGTTAACGTCAAATGGCCTAACTGTTGGTGGTAATCTGACCACGCTTGGCCATTCACAGTCACACTGATCAATGTTAAATCATCACCGTCTAACACTAACTCAGCATTTTCTTGCTCACTAAGTCGTACTACATGACTAATAGCAACAACTGTTGTTTTGGTATCATGAAGGTCAAATGTCAGATCGATATCCGTAATGGTGTAATCAGGCGAGCGATAGTCTGAACGATATTTTGCCGCAGGTTGAGTCACTGTAGAATGTTCTGTCATTATTTTTATATCCTTTATGATTGCTCAAATGCGATAGGCATGAGCGACCGATTAATGTTGACTGTCATATATTAATATTGTGTCACGACTAACACTTTTCAAGCATGACTTAATCGACAATATATATTATTACAAACGAAATCGTTTCCGTGTTTTACTCGTGATACACGTTGAGATGATTAATGCAACAGTCACAAGGCGTAAACTTGATATTCCTTGACGTAGTTCACCTCTTAGGTCACAATCTCACACCAGTTAAATAGTTTAGTTATTTATTTACTAAACCTTATAAACCATGTCCAAGACATTGAATTTAAAGATCCTATAATTATAAAAATAAATTCTTTAAGTTTATTAATTTGAGTATCTATTACCAGGTATGAATAATAACAGACACAATATTGGGGTTATCGACTCCCTGCTTGATACGGATGCTTATAAATTGCATATGCAACAAGCAGTTTTCCATCAATACCCAGGCGTTGAAGCTGTGGCAGAATTTCATTGCCGTAGCGAAGAAGATCTACGTCCTTACGCTGCTGAAATTCAAGCACAAATTGATCACATTGCGACCTTATCTTTCACCCAAGGTGAACTCGACTTCTTATCGACTCTAACTTTTTTTCATGCTGATTACCTTGCATTCTTAAAAGATTTTAAACTTAAAGCAAATGACGTTGATATTGATATCTCAGGTGATCAACTGGCGATTACTATTCGTGGTACATGGCTAGACATCATTTTATGGGAAGTACCATTACTTGCCATTATTTGTGAAACGCGCTGTAAGCATCTTTATCCACAAGCGACAGCCGCCATTGCTATTGAACAACTAAAAACAAAAATTGACCGTTTCTATCATGATGCAAAAGATTGTGATTTGAGCCAATTTGCGTTAGTTGATTTTGGTACGCGTCGTCGTTTTTCAAAAGACGTTCATCACCATGTTGTTGATTATCTTAAAGATAATATGCCTGAATTTAAAGGCACATCGAATTACTATTTAGCTTATACTCGCGGATTAACCCCTGTTGGTACTCAAGCTCATGAGTGGTTCCAAGCACATCAACAACTGTCTGGTGAATTGGCTGATTCTCAACAGTTAGCACTTAACCGCTGGTTACAAGAATATCCACATGATTTAGGTATAGCACTAACAGACTGCATCAATATGGATGCTTTCTTACGTGATTTCGATCAGCGTTTATCTGAGCGTTTTATTGGTTTACGCCATGACAGTGGTGATCCTATTTCTTGGGGTGAAAAAGCCATTGCACATTACCAAGCATTAGGTATTGATCCAAAAACAAAATCTTTGGTTTTTTCAGACAGCCTTACACTTGATAAAGCTTTAGTGATCTATAAACACTTTAATGATCGCATCAATGTTAGCTTTGGTATTGGTACACAACTTACTTGTGATCTACCTGATGTAAAAACATTGAATGTCGTTTTAAAACTGACAGAGTGTGAAGGTCGACCGGTTGCCAAAATATCAGATGAACCAGGTAAAAGTATTTGTCGTGATGAAGACTATCTTGATCAATTGCGTACTGCATTTCAGTTAGTTAACGAATAATAACCTACTCATCATTATTTAATTAAAAGAGCGAACAAGTTATCGTTCGCTCTTTTATTATTCCCCAAACCCATAATTAATACTTTTTATTAATTATATTATTCTCGATTTAATATAGCTTCCATTCCAAAATGTTTATTCGTCAACGTTAAGGTATTGTGTCCATTTAATACAAAACGGCTATCATGTTGTCCTTCTTCATATAACAATACAATTTGATCATCTTCTAAATAATACACGCCACGGTGCTCTTTCGTTTTACCTGCTTGATTAGAAATTTCAGCAGAAAATAAAAAATCTGGTCGTAATGACAAGGCAAATTCTGAAATATTATCAGCAACATCTTGGCCTGAAATATCTTTTGTTCTCCAATTACCCGCTAAATGTTCAGGCGCTAATTTAGTAAACTGAGCACCATCAAGAATAAATCGATTGTAACTTAGTAAATAAGTATGAATTTGATCATCTTCACCCGCTGAAATAAAAGTGATGTTGGTGTCATCAATATCATAACCACCTGTCCATTGTTCAACTTGACCATCTATACGTAATAAACGCATTGCAAATTGATAATCTGATTTGAACATGACATGCATTGCTCGATATCGTTCACCATCACTTTCAATACCTTCTTGTTGATCACTAAACCAATACCAATTACCTAATAAGAAAGGATAATCAAATTCAGTAATATCATCAGCAGAAGAATGAAAGCTAAACAAGCTTAAGATAAATAACCAGAAAAAATAAAACGTCTTCATCATACGCATTTCCCCTTGGTGAAGATTTTAGTTTTTGTATCACCTCTTCAAATTGCAGAGGTCATATACTTAAAGCTAGTTGGGAAACCTAATTCTCGATGAAAAATATGCGGAATATCACAGTTTGTGATTTCATCTATCTCAATAATAAGACACTAAAAGTACGATCAAAAAAAAAGCGCTCCTAAGAGCGCTTTAATAATAGAGACATCAACACAGTAATGTCATTCCGTTACTCAATATTACGATTGTTTCTGATCACTAAAATCTGCTGTTATCGCGACAGCTTCATCAAGATAAACATCTGGTGCTTCATAATCTTTTGGCACCGCATCCAAATCAGCAAAAGGTTTTTTACCTAATACTTTTTGACGTTTATTTAAGCGGGCTAAACGATCTGAATCTTCTTTATCTTGTTCAGCTACACGTGTCTTTTCATTCAATGAAATCGTATTGATATCTTTTTCCTTTTTATAGGTCAAAATATCTTCATTGATAAAACCAAACTCCATATTATTTTTAATACGAGCTTGGTGGTCAGCGGTTAGTCTCGGTACAAGCGTAGTGTAATTATGTAACTTCTTATAACCTGCTGGTTTTATACTATCCCAAGGTAATGCATTATCTTCAACACTCTCTCCTGTTTCAGCAGGATCGATAGCTGAAGGAAAAGAAATATCAGGCACAACACCTAGATTCTGAGTACTTCCACCATTAATACGGTAGAATTTTTGAATAGTATATTGAACATGGCCTAATGGTTTATCAAATAAATCATACAGATGATTTAATGACCGGTGTTGTTGCACCGTACCTTTACCAAAAGATTGTTCACCTAAAACAATAGCACGTCCGTAATCTTGCATAGCGGCAGCAAATATTTCTGACGCTGATGCGCTATAACGGTTAATCAATACAGTTAATGGGCCATCAAAAGAAATTTGATCATCTGAATCACCATTTACTTTAATTCGACCATAACTGTCTCGAACTTGCACGACAGGTCCACTTGCAATAAAGAGTCCTGTTAATGCTGTCGCTTCAGTTAATGCACCACCGCCATTATTACGTAAGTCGATCACAACACCATCTACGTTCTGATCGTTTAATTTGACCAGTTCTTTTTTGGTGTCTTCTGACAGTCCCACATAAAAGCTTGGAATTTCAAGTACACCAATTTTTTTACCATCGACAGTCTTCACTTCCGACTTCGCTGCACGATCTTCAAGACGAATCTTATCGCGTACAATAGTTACGGTGTAACTCTTTGCATTATTGCCTTCAGGTAGTATATCCAGAATAACCTTACTGCCTTTCGGCCCTTTGATTAACTGCACAACATCGTCAAGACGCCAACCAATAACATCAACAACTTTCTTGCCTTCTTGACCTACGCCAATAATGCGATCACCTGCTGTAATTTTTTTCGAACTTGCCGCTGGTCCACCAGCAACTAAAGAACGAATTTTGGTATAGTCGTCTTCAACCTGCAATACTGCACCAATTCCTTCTAATGACAGATTCATCTCTGCCTGAAATTGTTCAGCATTACGTGGCGATAAATAACTTGTATGTGGATCGACCTCACGTGAAAAAGCATTCATATATAATTGAAATACATCTTCACTGTGTGTTTGTGTTAGACGTTTAATCGCATTGTTATAGCGTTTAGTTAACGTCTTTTGAATTTCAGGCCACTTCTTTCCTGCTAGTTTAAGATTTAGCGCATCATATTTAACGCGTTGTCGCCAAATCTCATTCAGTTCAGTATTGTCTTTTGGCCATTCAAGCTCTGAACGATCAATAACAAAATCATCTTTACCATCGAATTTTATTTCAGTATTTAATTGCGTAAGCGCAAACTGATACCGCTCAAAACGACGTTGAAGGACTTTATTAAAAATATCAAACGCAGCTGATGTATTCCCTGATTTCAGTTGATCATCTAACTGGCTTTTCCATTTACCAAACTGTTTGACATCTGTTGCGTTAAGAAAGCTTTTATTATAATCAAGCATTTCAATATAACGATTGAATACTTGTCCAGAAAACTGATCATCAAGCGTAAAATGCTTATAGTGAGAACGCATATAACGCGAAGCCACCCTAGTGCTCGCCGTTGCATGCTGCTTTTCAGAAGCAAGATGCGGCACATCACTTAATGAATACTTAGCCTCAGAGGCTTGAACCGAAGCTGCTAGTACCATGCCAGCAGCTATCAGTGAGAAACGGAATCGACAATTCATGTGTCGCGCATTCTCCTTTATGAACGCAAGTGCTCCGCTTTAACAGCCATTACTAGGCCATTATTTAAACGAACTCGCACATCGTCCTTGTTAATTTCGACAATAGTCGCAGGCATGTTACCTGAACCCATGTTCACTTGAACATTTTTGCCTACGATTACTTCATCAGCATTAAGCACACGTGTTGTCTCTACAGGCTTCTTTTTAATAGTAGCTGTTTTTGGCTTAGTGTTGTTAGATTTAACTGTTTTTGCTCGTGTTTTTTTAGCTTCGCCTTCTTTTGCCGCTTTTGCAATTGCTTGCTCTTTACGACGAGTGCGTACTTTAGCTTTGCTTTCTTCTAAAGCTTTAAGCGCATGATCAACGTGCTCTTGCTCTAGAACATCACAATCGTTACCATCTAGATCAACACGGTTCACACCCGCTTTAACACCGTGAAGGTAACGCCAAGAAGATGTGTATTGACGTAAAGCTGTACGTAACTGAGTCTTGCTTACTTTTGGATCTTCATTAAGACGCTCTGCAAGGTCTTGGAAGATACCAATCTTAAGTGGCTTCGCTTCACCTTCAACAGTGAAACATTTTGGGAAACGCTCAGCGATGTATGCAATAACTTCTTTACTGTTCGTTAACTTTTCAGAGTTTTCCATGGAGTTTCCTGACATAAACGAGGATTGCTCGTTATTTGTGCTTTGTTCAAAAAGAAATAGTGCTGCTATTATAATTACCTAACGAGGAAAAACCACCGAAAGCATGAAATTAGAGTACTTTTTGTAGTGCTTCTACAAAAGAAAGTAGACCTTGTTCATCATTTTGGTCAAATCTTGACAAATTTGGGCTATCAATATCCAGCACGCCGATTAATTTCCCCTTCACTGTAAGCGGAATTACGATTTCTGAATTACTTGTAGCGTCACAAGCGATATGCCCAGGGAAAGTATGTACATCAGCAATACGTTGCACCTTATTCTCAGAAATCGCGGTACCGCACACACCTCGTCCAACAGGAATACGAACACAAGCTGGATTTCCTTGGAATGGACCCAAGACTAATTGGTCTTGTTTAAGTAAATAAAACCCCACCCAGTTAATTTGTTCTAACTCCATATTTAATAACGCACTAATATTAGACATATTAGCAATAAGATCCGTTTCACCTTCAATCAACGCCAATGCCTGTTGAGTGAGACGATTATAAAAAGCGGGTGTATTTTCCATAGCTTACTCCGTATATAGCCGTTAGAATAACAAGAATAAAATTGATAATAGGAATTATTCTCACAGTGAAAGATAAGAACCATCTTATGATTAATTGGTCTTGGTTGCTACAACAAGCGACGTTACATAAACCAAGATTAATTGTTGCGAACATTATTGCGGTTATCGCAACCTTGATCAGTGTCCCTATTCCACTTTTAATGCCATTAATGGTGGATGAAGTTTTATTACATAAACCCGGTGAAGGCATCACTTATCTCAACGCCCTATTACCTTCGGCTTGGCACAATGCGACGGGGTATATTCTACTAGTACTAGTCTTGGTTGTATTAATGCGTACGGCGAGTCAGGCATTGAATATACTGCAAAGTAGACAATTTACATTAGTATCAAAAGATATAACCTATAACTTACGCCAACATTTACTGGATAAATTAGGTCGTATAAGTATGCGTCAGTATGAAGAGCGTGGCAGCGGCGGTATTAGTTCCCACCTTATTACTGATGTCGAGACGATTGATAAATTTGTTGGCGATACACTAAGCCGCTTTATTATTGGGCTATTAACCGTCGTTGGTACTGCTGGCGTTCTCTTATGGTTAGATTGGAAGCTTGGACTTTTTATTTTGATCATCAACCCTATTGTTGTCTATGCCTCTAAGCTCATGGGAAGTCGTGTTAAGAATTTAAAAAGTAAAGAAAACAAATCTTATGAAGTCTTTCAACACCGTCTAATTGAAGTTTTAGATGGCTTATACCAATTACGAGCATCTAACCGTGAACGTGATTTTTTAGATCAATTAAAAGGTAATGCCAGTGATATTCGCCACAGCGCTGATAAATATGCATGGCAATCAGAAGCCGCTGGTCGTGTTTCCTTTCTCTTATTCTTAATCGGATTTGAAATATTTCGTGCTGCCGCCATGCTGATGGTGTTATTTAGTAATTTAACCATTGGTGAAATGTTAGCTGTCTTTAGTTATCTATGGTTTATGCTAGGACCAATTCAAGAATTATTGGGTATTCAATTCGCTTGGTATGGCGCATCTGCAGCAATGCAGCGCCTTAATAGTTTATTATCACTGGAAGAAGAAACTCGTCCACCAGCAACGGTTTATCCTTTTAATGACGATCAAACTATCGCAATTAAAATTCGTAACTTACATTTTTCTTATGATAACGACAAAGAAGTGCTCTGCGGCTTAAACCTTGATATTCCAGCAGGAAAGCGTGTGGCTTTGGTGGGTGCCTCTGGCGGCGGTAAATCGACATTAATTCAATTGCTATTAGGTATTTATCAAAAAAGCAGTGGTGATATTTTAATAAACAACCATCCTATTGAAGCCGTTAGCTATGAAGCCTTACGTGAAAAAATGGCGGTGGTATTACAACAACCCGTACTATTTAATGAAACGTTACGTCATAACTTAACCCTTGGCGCATCATTTAGTGATGAGCAATTATGGCAAGCGTTAGATATCGCTCAACTTGCTGATGTAACAGAACGCTTAACCCATGGCTTAGATACTGAAATTGGCCGTCAAGGTATTCGCTTATCAGGTGGACAGCGTCAACGATTAGCCATTGCGCGTATGGTGCTAACCAATCCTGAGTTTGTTATTCTTGATGAAGCGACATCAGCATTAGATACCTCAACAGAAGCAGCACTACATTCCGCACTTAATGGTTTTTTGAAAAACAAAACCACGCTTATTGTTGCTCATCGTTTATCTGCAGTAAAACAAGCTGACATTATTTATGTACTTGAAGATGGTTTAGTTAGCCAGTCAGGCACACACTTAGAATTAGTCAATACACAAGGACTGTATCAAACACTTTATGGGTCAATTCAATCAGCTGACGTCCCTTCTCATCATATCGATTCTCACGAAGCAGTAGCCAGCGTCAACGCAAAATAATATAGTGTCACCGATCGGCGCTCATTGAGAGTATTCATCGTTTATATAAACAATGGATAACTCGTCACTCAATGAGCGCTTTTGTGCACCTAATTACAAAAGGAAGAAACGCACCATGTCGAAGGCTCGACGCTGCCCAGGCTGCGATTTACTTGTGCTGCCCGAAACGGCAACGCAAGGACACAGTGCCTATTGCCCACGTTGTCATACTCGACTCTATCGCGGTGGTATTGCACACTTTAATGCAGAATTAGCGCTTGCGGTTGCTTGTCTTATTATTTATATCCCCACTATTAGTTTACCGCTAATTACTATTCGTCTTGTTGGTCAAATGATCCCTGCTACATTGGCATCTGGCACCATTGCACTTGCTCCAACTTTTCCCGCCGTCGCCATATTAATACTTTTTTGTAGCGCCATTGCCCCCTTGTTACTTATCAGCGCTGTTTTAGGGGCACAGTTCTCATTACGTTTTCGCCATTTCCGTATTTTTAAAGTATCGTTATGGATTTTATCCCATTTAAAACAATGGACAATGTTGGAAGTCTTTTTAGTCAGCTTGGCTATTTCATGTTTTAAAGTACAAGAAGTCGCTGAAATTTATGTTGGTGTAGGGTTATATTGTTTAATCAGTATGCAAATCTTACTGTCAGTATTACTAACGAAAATTAGTGTTCGTCGTTACTGGGATGCATGGCAGCCAGAAGATGAACATATCAGTGATAAGCTCGATACTGTTTGCCATTGCTGTCAATTAACTCAAGAAGCATTACCCAATTGCCGCCGTTGTAATAGCCACTTGCATCATCGAATTCCTAAGTCGCTACAAAAAACATGGGCTTACCTTATTACCGCCAGTATTTTCATTTTACCCGCAAACCTTTATCCTATTTCTATCTTTATGAATAATGGCAAGCGTATTGAAGATACTATTTTTTCAGGAGTCGCTGGGCTCGTTAAAACAGGAATGACAGGCATTGCCATCATTATATTTGTGGCTAGTATTGTTGTTCCCGTCGCTAAAATTATTGGATTAGCATATATATTGTTATGCATTCAATTTAAACAGCATCGACACCGCCTACAACGTATGCGTATTTTTCGAATTGTGCATTGGATTGGAAAATGGTCAGTCATGGATCTTTTTGTTATCGCGATTATGGTCGCTTTAATCGATCGTGGACAAATTCTTGATTTCACGCCAGGACCTGGAGCAATCGCTTTTGCCATGGTCGTTATTTTAACAATGTTAGCAGCAGAGAGCTTAGATTCTCGTCTAATCTGGGACAAATATGAACAACGAAGCAAATAACACACAACCCCAAAAGGTTAATATTCGTCGTGACCGCGGCTTATCTCCCCTATGGTTATTACCTCTTCTCGCCATTATTGTCGCAGGCTGGTTATTATATAAAGCAGTTAATGAAGGTGGCGAACGTATCCAAATTCACTTTAATGATGCTGTCGGTTTAGTTGCAGGCCGTACAACAATTCGTTATCAAGGCTTAGAAGTCGGTATCGTTCGAGATGTGACACTATCAAAAGATCTTAAAAGTATTTATGTGTCTGCTGATATTTATCCGGAAGCAGTCAAAACGTTACACACACATACTCAATTTTGGCTCGTTAAACCCAAAGCATCCATTACTGGTATTTCCGGGTTAGATGCGCTTGTATCTGGTAACTACATTGCCCTTCAACCAGGTACTGGTGAGTTTGCGACCAAGTTTACTGCACTTGAAAATCAACCCTCCAACTTACCTGCACACAATGGTTTAACCCTGCAATTAAAAGCCCCTAATTTAGGTTCCTTAAGTATTGGCTCCCAAATTTTTTATAAAAAGATCCCTGTTGGTGAAATTTATAACTACACACTTAGTGCTAATAAAAAAGAAGTCTTAATTGATGCACTTATCAAGCCTCGTTATGCCAACTTAGTCACCAATAAAAGTCGCTTTTGGAATGTTAGCGGTGTAAATGCCAATATTGGTTTTAATGGTGTTGATGTTCAATTTGAAAGTCTATCAGCACTCATTGCCGGAGCAATTGCCTTTGATTCACCTGATGCTGGCAAACCGATTGATGAAGGACACTTATTTAACCTCTATCCAGACATTAATACTGCTGGGCGTGGTATTGCGATCACTATTACATTGCCAGATAACAATGACGTCAGTAATTCAGGCGCGCCAATTATGTATCGAGGCTTACAAATTGGTAAAATTTCCGATCTAAAGTTAGATGATAAAACTAATAAGATTATTGCTCACGCTGCAATTGAGCCAAGCATGAGTGATTTGCTCAATAGTGGGTCTCGATTATTACTTGAAGAAGCACAAGTCTCACTTTCTGGAGTTAAAAATATTGGTAACCTTGTACGCGGTAACTATTTACGCTTAATTCCCGGCGAAGGTAAAAAAACCCGTCACTTTACCGCTATTACCCAAAATGCACTTGAAGAACAACAACCCGGTGTTGCTGTATTCTCTCTTTTTGCAGACAAGAGCTATGGCTTAAAATCCGGTACAGCACTGCGTTTCCGTGGTATTAATGTTGGTCATATAACAGCAGTAAAACTCGATGGTGATCAGGTTCGATTTGATGCATTAATTCAACCGCAATATACTCATTTAGTTCGATCTCACAGTCGATTCTTTATTGATGGGGGTATTGAAGCCAATATCAGTAATAAAGGTGTCGACGTTTCTATTCCCGCAGCAGACCAACTAATAAGCAGTGCAATAAGCTTTACTGCAAGTGGCAAACCGGGGATTAAAAAGCAATATTCTCTATTTAAAAATAGACACTTAGCTAAACTTGCTGATGATAAATTAAAAGGCTTTACAACACTAACACTTGTAGCGAAAAACTTGCCACCTATCTCTGAAGGTAGCCCCGTGCTTTATCGTAATTTACAAGTAGGTGAAATCACCAGTTTTTCACTTACAACCTCAGGGGTTGAAATTAAACTCAATATACAAAAGCAATACCGCCATCTAATCGACAGTAATACCGTCTTTTGGAACCGCTCAGGGGTTGAAGTTGAAGCCGGACTTAACGGCGTTAAAATCAAAGCAGATCCACTCTCAACGCTATTAAAAGGTGGCATTGCATTTGATTCAATTAAAGGTGTAGTTAATCGTTCAGGTAATGATTATAAGCTTTACTCAAGTTTAAGTGATGCTCAACATTTTGGTGTAATGATCACCTTAACGGCTGATGATGCGCGTTCGATTTCAAAATCAACCGCGATCAAATACCAAGGTGTCATCATTGGTAAAGTGGATAATATCAAGCCAAACTTTAACCATAATAATGTCACTGTAGAAGCACGCTTATTCCCTCAATATGCCAATATCATTGCGCGTAAAGATAGTTACTTCTGGATTGTGAAGCCAAAAATCAGTTTAAGTGGCAGTGAAAACTTAGACTCATTATTAAGCTCCTACATTGCAGTGCAACCGGGTAATGGTGTCAGCGCTAATCGTTTTACATTAGGCTCTGCTGAATTATTTGACGCGGGAAAAACCTTTATTCTTGAAAGTGAACAACGAGGCTCAGTCAGTGAAGGAACACCACTACTTTACCGTGATATTCAAGTTGGACAAGTCATTAATGTTGCTTTAGGCACATTGGCTGATCGGGTATTAATTACCGTTCAAATTGAACAAAAATATCGTCACCTTGTTCGTGCTAACAGCGTTTTCTGGAATGCTTCTGGATTAAATGTTGATGTAGGTATTACAGGTGCTAAAGTCAAAGCAGGAACATTTGATAGCTTACTACGCGGTGGGATTTCATTTGCAACACCTGCAACACAACCATTGGCACCACAGGCAAAACAAGGTAAACACTTTTTACTTAATAAAGAAGTGAATCCACAATGGGTAAGTTGGCGCACCGCTATTCCTATTAAATAGTCACATAAACACCCTATTATAAAAGGAGCATCTAATGCTCCTTTTTTGATCGCTTAACGCAAATGAATACGGTTTTTGTACACAATATAAAACGGATAATCAGCCCTTATCTATAACAAACTTAGAAGCATTGATAGCTGATATATATTTGTTCCTATTTAGTATAGAATCCCGACATTGCTAGTTTGACAGAGAGTGCTACCTTGCATCCTAATATCTATATTCCTGACGCTTTTATTGATCTCATCAAGCATACAATGCCAGAAAATCTGAGTATTGATGAGTTTATTAGCTGTTGTAAAACGCCGCTACGTCGCAGCATTCGCGTTAATACACTTAAAATAAGTGTGGCTGACTTTCTTACTCGCGTTGCTGATAAAGATTGGACCTTAACCCCTGTTCCTTGGTGTGATACAGGTTTTTGGATCAAACGTGAGGATGAAGAAAGCGTTTCATTAGGTAACACTGCTGAACATATGGCTGGATTGTTTTACATTCAAGAAGCCAGTTCAATGATGCCGGTTACCGCTTTACTTGATAACAACAACGCCCTTGATTGCGTGCTTGATATGGCATCAGCACCAGGTTCTAAAACAACTCAAATTGCTTGTGCGATGCAAAACAAAGGCGCATTAGTAGCAAATGAACTTGCTGCAAGCCGCATTAAAGTATTACACGCCAATCTACAGCGTTGTGGCGTCCATAACGCAGCTTTAACGCACTTTGATGGTTGTGTCTTTGGTACATGGGCTCCTGAAGCGTTTGACTCAATCTTACTCGACGCCCCCTGTTCTGGTGAAGGCGCGATTCGTAAAGACGATGATGCTATGGCGAACTGGAGCCTTGAGTCCATCGATGAAATTGCCGCAGTACAACGCAAATTAATTGTTAGTGCATTCCAAGCACTAAAACCAGGCGGCGTTATGGTGTATTCAACCTGTACCCTTAACCAGCGTGAAAACCAAGAAGTCTGTCATTACCTAAAAGAAACCTTTGGTGATGCCGTTGAATTTGAATCTTTAGGGGGGTTATTTGAAAGCGCACCCAAAGCATTAACGACTGAAGGCTTCTTACACGTTTATCCTCAGGTTTTTGATAGTGAAGGCTTCTTTGTTGCACGGATTCGTAAACATGCTTCCGTTGATACCGATCCAGTTAAAAAACGGATGGGTAAATTCCCATTTACTCAAGTTAAAGCCGATGAACAACAACTGATTGCTGACCAACTCAATACCGATCTTAATATCCATTTATCGACAAACAGTGATATTTGGCTACGTGATAAAGAAGTGTGGCTATTCCCGTCACAAATTAAACCATTAATTGGTGAAATTCGCTTCCAACGTATCGGTATTAAGCTTGCTGAACAACATAAGAAAGGTTATCGCTGGCAGCATGAAGCGATCATGACACTGGCGACAGGTCAAGAGTCCGTTGTTATCGCATTAACCGCAGCACAAGCTAAAGAGTGGTTTATGGGACGAGATATTCGCCCTGAAGACTTAACAGGTAAAGGTGAAGTTATTGTCACTTACCGTGATTACCCTATTGGCATCGGTAAATGGGTTGGAAATCGAATTAAAAATGGTTTACCTCGCGAATTAGTACGCGATACTAACTTGTTTGATATCTAATTTTATTCAATGCGCCAAAGTTAACCACCAATTTATTGATGAAATAAGCAATAGCTTGTCATAAAAACTGGAAAATCGTCAAAGCTAAACTAATATTGATAGTGTAATCAAATTCCAGACATAACCAGTTAGCGCAAGGCTCATTAGTGAGCCATTCCCCTAAGCCCGACACAGGAATCGTTTCGGGCTCTTTTTATGCCTTGTCATTATTTGCTTACTCTTACCTAAACATTGCCATAAAAAATAAGCAAAAAAAACCTGAGCATAATAGCCCAGGTCTTTATTAGCCTACATACATAAAATTAGTTATGTTTGTGTGCTGTAATTTCTGCTTTTTTAAGGTCTTTAACGTTTTTGCTAACGTCACGACGCTCTTTAGATAGCTCAGCACTGATGATGATATGATCATCAACACGATCTTCGTAATCACCTTTCATGTTTTCGATGATTTCTAAAATTTGATCGTGACTCATATCTGGTTTGATATAATCCAGCATGTTTTCTAGTAATTCTACACGCTTACGGTTATCACGAATTTTACGATCGTTATCTAGAATCTCGCGTTTAAGTTTATTTTTACGGCGAGTCTGACGAACAAGTTCAAGGATGTTGTTCATGTTTTGTCCTTAGTCTGAAAATAAAGCCTTGTGAAACTGATTTAATGCTAATAATTAGGAAAAATGCACTTCCTAGTACATAACCGTCGAGTCTCAGTTTTTTTCTAAAATCGTTATAACAGAAAATCTGCTGTAAACTCAAGTAATACCCGCAGATTATCATCTAGGTGATGCGTTAACATACGCCCAAAGATATTTCCTTGGCTAAATTATGCCCTTTCTTATTTAAGTTTGCTTTGATTTCGTTCAAGAAACATTTGAGATAATTACTGACAAACAAGACATTTAGATGAAAGACCAAAGAAATAATGATGACACGACAATTAATGATGTTTTCTGCATAAAAATAATCAATTTGATTTGCAAATCACCAATCACCGCCTAATCTTCATAGTAGACCAGTACTTATTTACATTTAAAGCAATCTGAACAAGGATATCTTCGCTGTCATCTTCATGATCAGCAACAGAGTTCAACACTCAAATCGCTCCGTAATCAAATATTGGCTATACCGTGTGATGAATAGATTGATCAGGAGACAACATGTCAAAAGCAACAGGTACCGTTAAGTGGTTTAACGAAGAAAAAGGGTTTGGTTTTATCACTCAAGATGACGGCGGTGCTGATGTATTTGTACACTTCCGTGCGATTAGTGGTGATGGCTTTAAAACCTTAGCTGAAGGCCAGAAGGTGTCTTACGAAACAGAACAAGGTCCTAAAGGTCTTCAAGCAGCAAACGTTGAAAGAGTCTAATAACGTAACCTTGAACAGTAACAATATTAAAGGGCTCATTAGGCCCTTTTTTCTATTTCAGCCATTATAATACGCATAAAAAAAACCTTCTTTGGTTATAGATCTCCGCATAAATGCAAGCTTAATAAACACTAATACTATTTGATATAGCATAAAAACCTTATCCTTTTTTGACCACTTCCACCTTTCTCACCATAAGCATGAAATAGCATAATATTCCAACATGTTATTTTGTTAAAGGGGTCACATTATTGGTTTGTTCTTACAAGAGAAACTTGCCCTTTTAAAGTGAAAATGGCCTAATACTCATGGTTTTATTAAAGGCCTATTTATGCAACAAATTGAAAGAGAAAACTTCGATACACTGTTCAAATGGTCACAGTTGTCCTGAAGCGGTTCATTATTCTTTTGTACATAAGTAAAACAGCGTAATGTACGCTATTAATTTATTTTTTCAGGAGACATAACATGTCTAAAGCAACTGGTATCGTTAAGTGGTTCAACGATGAGAAAGGTTTCGGTTTTATCACTCAAGACAATGGCGGCGCTGACGTATTCGTTCACTTCCGTGCTATCACTGGTGAAGGCTTCAAATCTCTAGCTGAAGGTCAAAAAGTTTCTTTTGACGTTGAGCAAGGCCAAAAAGGTCCTCAAGCTGCTAACGTTGAGCGCGTTTAATTTTTCAACGAACAGTTGAAAGAAGTAAAGGGTATCTTAGATACCCTTTTTTTATAACTATTCTTTATGTAACCGCAGATCACACCACTGCGTGTACCATTTTTACGCGTGGTTGATCGAGACCAAAATAATCACTTTCTTGTTCAACATCCTTAAAACCCAACTGTTGATAGAGCTTTTTAGCATGATTATTCGGGTGTACCGTTAACCAGAGCTTTTTGCATCCAGCTAATGTAGCCATGGCCTCTTGCATTAATTTTTTACCCACACCGCGTCCCTGTACGCTAGTATCAACTGCTAACGCCAATATCCACCCTTCTGATGCTGTTAATGACAGATCATTAAACTGAGGCGCACACAGCACATAGCCAACAACATTATCGAGATCACGAGCGACTAATAATCCAGCGGACCAACAATCATAAGCTTGGCGAATAAAAAAATCAGGATAGCCATGCTCACCAAACAACCGCTGTTCTAACTGATACACCGCATATAAATCTTCTTTTTTAGCAACACCAATCGTTATTGTCTGAACCACATTATTCCCTATGCATTATGTTTACGATGAGTATAAAAAAGCCAGCGTCGAATAAACGACACTGGCTTTATAAAACAATAATAACTAATTATTATTTATCAGCACGGCTCATGAACTTGTGTTCAGCGGTGTTGATTTTAATTTTTTCACCATTTGCAATGTACTCAGGAACTTGAACAACAAGACCTGTAGACAATGTTGCAGGCTTAGTACGAGCACTTGCAGATGCGCCTTTAATTGACGGATCTGTCTCTACAATTGTTAGTTCTACTGTTGCTGGTAGTTCTAGTGCAACAGGTGCACCGTCTACAGTCAATACTTCAATACCTTTAGTATCTTCAGTGATGAACAGTAATTCTTCTGCAATTGCTTCTTTAGTGAAAGTGTATGGAGTGTAGTCTTCATCATCCATAAACACATATTCTTCACCATCGATGTATGAGAAAGATGCTTTTTGACGACGGAAATCTGCCAATGTAATCATTTCATCAGCTTTAAAGCTAACGTCTGATTTTGAGCCCGTTGCAACATCATAAATACGCATACGGTAAAGACTTGCGCCTGCACGACCACTAGGCGTTAGCTTAGTAATTTCTTTAACTAAAGCTACTTTACCGTTAAGTTCAATAGCAGCAAATTTTTTAATATCACTAGCCTTTGGCATGATCATTATTCCAAAAATAAATAGTGGTGAGAAATTACACCAAGATACAGATTTATAGCAAGTAATATGATAGTCCAATCTCTATTTTTTTGCATTGATCTACTAACATGGTCAATAGATAGACAAGACAATAATCAGATCTTCTTATTACACTGTAATTATGACTTTATATAACGTACTACTCATAACAAGCAATATAACCATTATATTAAGGCAGGACTAACTCACTAATATCCGTTAATACCCACGCACTATTCTGTTCTTTAAAACCAATTTTAGAATAATAGCCTGCTGCTTTTGGGCCGGATAATGAAACTATTTTACAACGCTCAGCCACAGATTCTGCAGCCACTAAAATAAGGTATTTACCAATGCCCATCGATTGAACACTTTCATCAACCACAAGATCAGATAAATAACAACAATCATAAAAATCTGTCATTGCACGCGCCAAACCAACAAGCTGCTCATCAACCCATGCCGTTACAATTAAATTACTGTTGTTTAATATGCCTTGGACAATCGCTTCATCATCAATTGATCGACATTCATTTAGTGCTGTTTTGTTCATTAATTCAATGTATTGATTTACTGTAATCGGATGATTAACTTTATAATCGATTTCCATTTTAACCCTTTGACACTAACGCTTTCTATGACGTGAATACTACACTAGATTGTGATTATAACGTGCCAATATCAACAATTAATTTACTACTATAAGGTTCAAAGATGAAATACAGGGAGGAAATTACAGGCAAAAAAATAGTGACGTAATAATCAGTATTATTACGTCACTAGTAATATTTTACTTACTTTCAGATGTATAACTGGAATATGAGCAGTAATAGCAACCATTTGATTGAGGATATATCTTTTTAGCTGCCTCTAATGCAGTACTACAGGCAGTATGATAACCAAGCGCATCACAATTTTTTGAACCTGGGCTGTGGCTACATGTTGCTGTATGAATTTCATGATCGCCGTTATCTTGCGCATTTTTATCAACATAAAACAAACTCATAATCACCTCTGAATAGTAGTATTCTTGAATAAAGACATTACTCCTATCAAATTGTAGGAGATACTCAATAATCCCAATAGTTAGATTTGTATCACTTTCAGTTGGCAACATTCGCCTCTGAATAATAATACTGTGATTAACCCGCTTTATTTAGATATTACCCTCAGTCTTTGTATCACATTATTCCACAATTGATTTATTTATGAATCTATCTCAACTTCATCTGATAATGGGCGTTTCTTTAAGGCAAACACAGCCAAAATCAAGGCAACGACAGCGACGACTGCCATCATAAGATAAGTTGAAGTAAACCCAGACTCTAACAGACGAGAATCAACCCCCGCTAAACCATTTTCACTACTCGCCAACACATTATCAGGCAATTGGAAATGGAAAACCGCAGAACAAACAGCAACACCAATAGCACCGCCTAACTCACGTCCAAAATTAAATAATGACATACCAATACCACGATCTCGCGGTGGTAATACATTTTGTACAACCACACTTAAAGCTGGCAATGTAAAACCCAATCCAAGACCGGCAAAAATAAGTGCTAATTTCACTTCAAAATCAAAATGTAATTGCCATAAAGCCAAGGCAGTCATTAAAAATCCAAGCATGACGAAAATTTTATAATTACCCCAACGTGCGATTAACTTACCGCCAATAAATGCGCCGGTTGTAATACTAAACATGAAGATCATCATAAATAATCCACTCTCTGATGCGGTTAATCCTTTTTGCCATTGAAGCTGTAAAGGAAAATAAACCAACACGGCAAACATCAGTAACTGTGAACATAAAATTAAACTCACGCTAACTAAGTAACCAGGCAAACGCGCTAAACGAGCAGGAAGGATTGGATCTTTCGCAAATTTTTCCACAATATAAAGCAGTATTAACGATAACAATAACGCACCTGACACCCAACCTATTGGAAGTTGAGATTCAGGAGATAACAGTAATAACACCAGTGTCGTCACACTGATAAGCAGTGCCGCCCCTTTCCAGTCAAATGGCGATTTTCGACCTTTACTTAAATGAGATAAAGTACGATTAACCATCAATAAAGCCAGTAAACCTAATGGTAAATTGATCCAAAAGATCCAGCGCCAGTTAAGATGTTCTGCAAAAAAACCACCCAGTAATGGCCCTGCAATACTGGATACCGCATAAACAATCGAAATATAACCTTGATATTTACCGACAATACGAGCAGGAATACTGTCTGCAATCACCGTAAAGGCTAATGCAATTAAGCCTCCGCCACCCAGTCCTTGCAAAACACGACTTGCAATTAATTGGCCTAACGTGTCAGATAATCCACATGCGATAGACCCTAACATGAATAAGACAATACTCACATTGAGCATCTTTACACGGCCGAAAATATCACTCAATTTACCGTAAACAGGAAGAACAGCGGTTGCTGCTAATAAATAAGCCGTTACGACCCAAGTTAATGCCTGTCCTGCATTGAGATCCTGACCAATAAGAGATAATGGTGTAGTAACAATACTTTTTTCTAGCGATCCTAAAGCAATAACAAGTGCAACACTGGCAAATATGCGTTGAGGTGACATTCCTTTCCCTTTATTTAAGAATACAAATACAACTCACTGTATTGCTTCATTATATTTAAAAACATCATCATCAAAACAGTTTGAATAATTTGTTAATATCTAAATAAAATCAATACTCTGTCCCAATATTTAGTTTAATACTTTCTCTTTAATCACTGTCATTACACCTTGGTCATTGTTGCTCGGTGCATGAAAGCGCGCTAGTTGTTTAATTTCAGGATGAGCATTGTCCATTGCATAACTAAAATAGGTTTCTTTTAGCATTTCAACATCATTTAAGAAATCACCAAAGCTCATGCTTTCTTCAAACGTAAAATCAAAAATACGTTGTAATTCTTTAATCGCAGCACCTTTAGAGGCGGTTTTATGCATCACATCAAGCCATACTTTAGCACTGATCACTACTTGATGAGTTTGAGAATATAACGGCGCAATAATGGGATATACCAGCGCCTCGGTACCATTAAAGTTAAGTACCGCAATCTTAATAAATTCATCGTTAACAGCCAGTAAATCATTAACGAATTCAAGATTATGGTAATATTTTTTAATTTCTTCTAGCGCGTGTTCGTCTGTTGTTTCAGTATAAGCAGAATTTTTACCACAGAGAACAATGAAGGTATTATCAATCGTTTTAATACTAGTAATAATGGCATGAATTTCAGGAGTAGGAATGGTTGAACTGTAAAGCTCTTTGCCTTGGTGCATCACTAACGTACCGTTTTCAGCAATAAATAACATCTTGTCTTTAATTGGCTCAAACGTATTCGCTAAGCTCTGATACTGTCGGCCAGACGCCGCAGCAAACAGAATATTTTTAGCATCCAATTGATTAAATACTTCGTAAAAATCAGCAGGAAGTACCTTATCATCACTCAGTAACGTGCCATCCATGTCTGTTGCGATAAATTTGATTGAAGATGTCATAAACAGTAATTATTCCAACATTTTATTATTAATATTGAATATTCTACCTGTTAATGAGGTTAATTTTAATCAAAAAGCCAATGACTTGAGCGATAAAGCTGATCTACATTAAATAATATGCTCAAAATTTATAGTAAAACGAACACATCATATTATCTATTTATCTTTCAATACAAAAAACACCATCACATTGCATAATGGTGTTCTTTCAACGGAACAATTAATGATGATTGCTCCTTTTTTTCTTTGATGGTGATTTTACTTCTGCGTTACAGCAACCCCCAATATTTTCTTTTTTTGCTTTTAGGTATAACTGTATAAATAAAAAGAACATAAAGAATAAAAAAACAACGACAGAAATAATGACATATAAAGGAAATAGTTCATCTGTATTCATAAAATGCGCCTTGGTTATGCAATATATCAACAACCTAAATAAGAATGTAATTCATTACCAATATTTGTCAATGGAATTTATCTTCTCACTTAAGCGTAAAAAGGGCATCTCTTACCTATCATTCGTGACACTGTAACACCTGCTGTTTAATTACAGTAACAACGCCCTGCTCATTATTACTTGGCGCAATAAACCGAGCTAATGTTTTAATATCAGGATGAGCATTACTCATTGCGTAACTAAAATAGGTTTCATTAAGCATTTCAACATCATTGAAGAAGTCACCAAAACTCATACTATTTTCAAATGTAAATCCAAATTGATCACGCATAGCCTTAATCGCCTGCCCTTTGGATGCTTGTTTATCCATAAAATCTAGCCATGTTTTACCACTAACAACAACTTGATGGGTATCAGAAAATAAAGGGGTGACGAATGGATAAACATGTTCTTCAGTACCGTTAAAGTTTAATACTGATATTTTAATCACCTCATCATCGACATCTAATAAGTCATCAACAAACATAATGTGATGACAATATTTCATGATTTCTTGCTGAGCCTGTTTATCCTTAGTCTCTGTGTAAGCTGATTTTTTGCCACATAAAACAATGTGCGTATGTTCAATATTGCGGACGGTATTAATAATAGTATCCGTTTCAATTTTAGGAATGGTTGCACTGTAAAGTTCTTTACCTTGATACATCACTAAAGTGCCATTCTCGGCAATAAAAAGTATCTTATCTTTTATGGATTCAAACATTTTTAATAACGTGAAATATTGTCGACCAGACGCGGCAGCAAATAAAATGTCTTTGGCATCTAACGCATTAAATACGTCTAAAAAATCATGCGGAAGCTCATTTACATCATTCAGTAAAGTACCGTCCATATCTGTTGCAATAAATTTTATCGGTAATGCCATTACTATTATTACTCCGATTATATGTAAACTAATTAAGTGACAATATATTACCCCTAAAGTCTCAACTAGCATATAACAGCGACCCTCTTTATGTTCAAAGAGCATCGCTATATATTATAGAATGAGTTGAGTTTTATAATTGTTTATTTGCCGCTGATAATAGTTTTTTATTGTGTTCAACAACCATTATTGCAATTGCTAGAAATAGAATGTCTTTAACTAAAAAGAAGTTCGCTACAGGAACACTATCAACTATTTTCCAAGTATTAGGTGTCGTAAATAAGAAACTAAGTGTCATGATAAAAATAGCACTAGCGATAAGACCAGAAAAATAACCTACTCTAGGATTAAAGAAACCATAAATAAGCCCAATGGCCACCACTATCTCACTTAAACCAACCAGATTAGACACGGTTTGGACTGAGAAGAAATGGTATGTCCACCCCATTAAGGGATGATTTTTAATAAGCGGTTCAATTGCTGCCGCTTCCGTTGGCGTAAATTTAAAAATACCAATCCACAATAAAACTAACACAACGCCGAAAACACCTAATTTATACCCTACCGTTGTTGCTGGTGGTGCTACTGTATTTGTTCTTAAACTTTCCATATTGATCCTACCTAACTAGATTGAACTAAACTGTTCAGTTCAATCTAGTGTGTGAGCGTTTATCTGTCAAGAGTTTTGAACTAAACAGTTTATTTTGTTATGATCAAGGGAATGACAAAAGAGGTAAGATTCATGAATAAACAACAAGAAAAGCGATTGAATATTATTAATAAAACAATCACTTTATGTGCGCAATATGGCTTCCATGGCACCAGCATGGATACGATTACGACTGCAACAGGAGTATCAAAAGCAACCATATATAAATATTTCATTTCAAAAGAAAATCTTATAAAAGAAGCGCTTATTTTATTCAGTGAACGCGCCTTGAATCACCTCGATCTTACGTTTTCTGACCCATCGCTAACACTCGAACAAAAGCTATCAGAACGGTTTGATCTCTTAGTCGCATTAGTAAAAGATGATTTATTTAATGGGTGTTATTTTCAATTAGCCTATAGTGAATTTAACCATACTGACGATAATATTGCAGATATATGCAGTGGCTATAAGAATATGCGTGTCGATATGATTAAAGCGTTGTTAATTGAAAATAATATTAATAATGCTGAACTTAAATCACAGCAAGCAGAATTAATCTTTAATGGCCTACTTGCATCGTTACAAATAACAAAAAACACCAATTTAATTCCGATGGCAAAAGAAATGTATCTCAATATTATTCTTAATGATAATAAGTAGTTATTTTAATGAGATAGCCATTATAAAAACATAATGGCCATCTAGCCTCTTTCCATAATGTCATATTTTAAATAATTTCACGTTTGACGTTGGTCACATATCAATAATAATTGTCTTTGATAATAATCATTATAATGGCATAAGGATAAATGTAAGTTTATTCGCATACATGTATAACAGCTATAATTTAATATAGCTATAACATATAGAATTATAAGTATGCACATGAAAAAAGGACAATTCATATGAAACTTTCTTTTATTTTCTGTTTATTATTTGTTTCAACATCAGCTTTCTCTAGTACTGACGTTATAAATTCAAAATTCCATAACCCAAATAACAAAAAGATCAGCCAAAAAATAGAAATACCAACCGTTATTGACAATAGAGTGATCAATTCAAAATTTCATCATCCTGGCAATAAAGCGCATCATGTTATAAAGAAAAACAAAAACAAATAATCGTGATTAAGCACCAATAAAAAAGGAGCCGTGACAATTACTCGCAACTGCGCATAATTATTTTCGGCTCCTACTCTACCGCATTACTTTTGGGCACTCACACCCATTAAGTGATCAATTTTCTGTATGTTTTTAAAACCAGCCGCTTTTAATCGACGGATAACTCCATCAACAAAACCGCTGCCTTTTTTCATGATATGCGGATTACCCGTATAATGAAAAAGACGTCCATCTTGACGTAACACACGGTAAATCTCACTATAAAACTCTTCGCTATACAGTTCACCAGCAAGAGAAAAACGTGGTGGATCGTGAATAACGGCATCAAAAGACATCGAAGGCATTGTCTCTATCAACTCAAAGCTACTGCCCTGACGTTGTTCAATCCCATCATTGTTCAAATCACTTGACCAAGGATTCTGAGCACGTAAACCCATTACAGATTCGCTTAGTTCAATGGTTAATACTTTTTTAGCACCTAAACGGTGTGCGGCAATCGCGGCGTAGCCTAAACCACTGCAGCAGTCGAGTACATTATCACCACAACGAACCGCTTGTTGCGCCATCTCTGATGCACTTTTGAAAGGATCGGTTCCTTTCGAGATATGCATTTTAACACCACTTATCTCAAGCAGTGGCGCACCCTCTGTTGGTGCTAATTTGTAATAACCTACACTGCGATCTTCTAACGGATCCATCTCGCCATCATTACAAAGATAAATTCTTTGCGTTTTTTTAACGATTTTTTTCAGATCAGCAATAGAAAGATGATTCTCTTCATCAAGAATTAAACCTTGATCATTTACGATAAAGTCTTGCTCTGTGAGATTAAGATCTGTCGATATTCGGACGCTAGAAAGTCCTTGCTTGATGGCATCTAATGCCTGTTGCGCATTTTTTGTATGAAGGTAATAGCCAAGCATAGTTCATTTATCTAATTGGAAACACTGATGGTATTATAACATAAAACAGAATTGTCATATCCCCATCGTGACTGACCCAATTACTCCGCATAAAATTAACAATATCATCACTGTTTAATAATATATTTCAGCATATTAGTTATCTTCCATGATAATTTAGCCATCATGGTAAAACATCGCTCACAACCACTTTTCTTAGCGCTTTAACCGCAAACCATACCTTCATTTATTCACATAAAGAATAACGTCAATTTACAGTTGATTAAATAAAGATACGATATGCTTGCATATCAAAACCAAAATAGTCTAATTAATCAATTTATTAGAAGAACATCCCACTATGGAATATAAAACATGACTCTTATTGCTGGCTCTATTAATGTAGCAAAACAATGCAACCACTGACATTGTCTGTGGATGTTATTTATCACTGTAATTAACAACTGTAATTAAAAAAGAATTATTAAAATAAAGGACTGTCATGAACAAGGCATATTTACTATTAACGTTATTAACCCCTTTTGCTGCAACTGCTTCTGATAACGTTCAACATATTGAAAATCATCCATCACAACAAAATGTCACACCCGATACTAACAATACTTATACCTATGTAAAATGCTGGTATCGCACCAGTGTCAGCCATGATGAACCCGCAACGGATTGGGCATGGGCTAAAAATAATGATAATAGTTATTATAAACTACCAGGTTATTGGTGGTCGTCTATTTCATTTAAGAATATGTTCTATACTGATGTATCAAATAAAGCAATCGCACAACGCTGTGCTGCATCTATCGATACTAATAATGAAAATGCTGACATTACGTTCTATGCTTCAGATATAAAGGCATCTTATAGTCATACAATCTGGACTAATGATACTGCGAATCAAGCTAATACAATCAATAGAATCGTTGCTTTTGGTGATAGCCTTTCAGATACGGGTAATACTTTTAATGGATCACAATGGCTATTTCCAAATAGTAATAGCTGGTTCCTAGGCCATTTCAGTAATGGTCTAGTTTGGACAGAATATCTTGCCAACGCAAAACAATTGCCATTATATAACTGGGCTGTTGGTGGCGCTGCAGGTGTAAATGAATATGGCATTCTTACTGGTATTTATGATCAGATTTCATCGTTCAACACATACATGAAATCTGCAAAAAATTATCACATTGAAAATACGTTATTTACTCTAGAGTTTGGTCTTAATGATTTTATGAATTACGACCGTAATGTGACTGAAGTAAAAAGTGATTACAGTACAGCGTTGATTCGTTTAACCGATGCAGGTGCCAAAAATATTTTACTGATGACATTACCTGATGCGAGTAAAGCGCCTCAATTTAAATACGCCACCGCAGATAAAGTTGCTTTAGTCAGTCAGCAAATTAAACAGTTCAATCTCTTTATAAAAGAACAAGCGGCTTATTATAAACAAAAAGGCATCAATATTACATTTGTCGATGCATATCAGATATTTGAAAACGTCACGTCTGAACCTCAAAAATATGGTTTTGTGAATGCAAAAGATGCTTGTATGGATATCAATCGTAGTTCATCAAAGGATTATCTCATCAGCCATAGTTTAACCAATGATTGCGCACAACACGGTTCAGATAAATATGTCTTCTGGGGTGTTACCCACCCAACCACAGCGATGCACAAATATATTGCTCAAAAAATTATTACCAGTGTTTCAATAAGCTAAAGAATGTTAATACTACTGGCACTAACTTTCGGTTAGTGCCAATTGTTTTAAATATATACGGTAAGATTAGTGATCAAAAAGTACTTAATATCTTAATTGAGCTTACTTGATTATCGAATTCTGTTGCATTAGCGTCACCACTATTACGTGTATAATAAACACCGCTATAATTGACACCTTCATAGAATCTTACCGACCATCCCATAGGAATATCATAAGACGACATTCGGTTATCAAAATTATAATCGCTCAAATTAGGAACATCATGAGTGATCTTTACAGACTCACCCCTTTGATTATTTTGGCTATATATTGAAATACCTTTACCTTTATATCGACCAATATCACCTTCCAAAGCAAGCGATGATTCAACACACTTTGCTTCTTTCGGTTTACAGAAAATACTGCCTTCGCCCTGTGATTTTTCACAACGACGTTGCACTTTATAACGAGCCATATCCTCTGTTACACCAACATCAGCAAAAACATCACGAAAAGGTTGTAAAGTACACACATAAACGCGACCGCTATTACTACCATTGTTGTTATTAAGATTATTTACATTTTTAAACTCAAAATGTAAATCTGCATATGAAGCAGTACTGAAACCTAAAAGTGTGGTTAAAAAGAGTATTTTTTTCATGACTACTTACTCAAATATAGCAAAATAAATTATTACTATAAGGTTAATAAACGGATGGCATAATAACACTAAGAAGAATTAATTAATATAATACAGTGTACAAATATTCCTTTTAGATATACTAAAAAGCGACATTAGAATACCTTTATTTTATAAACTTAATCTTTTATCGAACGTTGACCTTTAATTTATTCTTAAAAACAATGAATTTATAATATATCGGAAAGACCATGAGCATTGCTCACTATATTGTAAAAATAAACAGACTGCGTTAACCAATAAAAAAGGTGCACTCAGTACACCTTCTTATCATGCTTATTTGTAATATCAATAAACAGTTAATTACCAAAGATTTTTAATTTGAGCCAGATGATTCGGCAAATCTTGTGGTTTTTCACAACACACTTGTTCCATTACTTGCTGAAGTTGCTTTTTCAACATATTCATTGCGTGATAGCCCCCATTTTGACCAAGAGCACCCACACTGTACATAAAACTACGGCCCATAAATGTAAAGTCCATGCCCGCAGCCAGCGTACAAGCAATATCAGAACCTTCTCTAATACCACTATCCATCATAATAGTTGTTTGGCCTTTACAAGCATTAATAATTTCAATGCCTTTACTAATGGTTGATGGACCCGCATCCAATTGACGCCCACCGTGGTTTGAAACGATGATCCCATCAAGACCGATTTCAATCGCTTTTTTCGCATCTTCAACAGTAGATAACCCTTTTAGCACTAAGTTACCGTCCCACTTATCACGTAACTTACGTACTTTCTCTTCACTTAAACGTCCATTAAATGTTTTATCCATAAACAACGCTAAGTGGTGCATATTCATTGAACCAGACATATATTTGGTTAACGATTTAAATTCCGGCTTACCTTTAGCTAATGTCTCCAATGCCCACTCAGGAGAAAGCATAATTTGCAGCATATTTTCTGCTGTCATTTTTGGCGGCATCGCCAATCCATTTTTTATTTCTTTAGGACGATAAGCAAAGGTGGGAACATCCGATAATAATACTAAGGTTTTAACCCCTGCCGCCTTACAACGGGCAAGTAAATCATCCGTAATAGCATCATCAACAGGGTGATAAAGTTGAAACCACATTTTACCCTCAGTAATTTCAGCAATAGTTTCAATCGACGCAGTAGAAACCGTACTCAATACAAACGGTACATTATGATCAAAAGCCGCTTTAGCTAAAATCTCAGGTGCTTGCGGCCAAATTAAGCCTTGAAGTCCAACGGGGCTTACACCAAATGGCGCATCGTAAGTTTCACCAAACAATGTAGTTTTTAAAGACACATCCTTATAATCTCTTAAATAATAAGGAATAAGTTCAAGCTTGCGAATATCATCAGTGTTTCGTCTTAAACCAATTTCATTATTACAACCGCCATCTACGTATTCAAACGCAAACTTCGGTAACCGTGATTTGGCTTTTTTTCTTAGAAGATCGATGGATGGATATGCAGTATTAAAATAGTCTTTCATGACAGTTCCTTTATTATTTTGATAATATTTTTATTGGAATTCATAACTGAACTTTATCTTTCTATTCCATATATATCACAAAAAAAATAAACAACTATCACTTTCACACTCTATAAGTAAGAATTTACATTTTGATATTTAGAGTATAAATATAATTGTATTTCATCATTAAATACGAACTAAAAAGCCCGTAATTCTTATATTTTTATAGAGGAAGATGTTATTAAAAAGTCTCAATCTATTAAAATAAGACAAAGACAAATTAATGCTATTGATAATGAAAAACAATCGTATTCATTAGTCATACAGATAATCTATGTATGCTTGTGGGGTATTTTACTGAAAAAGACTCCATGACATGTTAAACACTGTTTTGCTTTGGCTTAAAAAATTCATCAAAGATCCATTTTCACACTTCCTAATAGCAGGTGCGATCCTGTTTATTTGCTATTCGTTTTATCATTCAAACACTTCTTCTACCAATAAAGTAATAATCACACCATCTCAAATCACCCAACAAAAACGTGATGACATAAAATATTTTGGCACCCCACCTTCCCATGTGATGTTAAATAGCGATATAAACCAAGCTGTTTTGCAACAAATACTTTCTCAAGAAGCACTTAAGCTTGGCTTAGAAAAAGGCGATCCCAACCTTAACGCGATGTTAATGCAACGTTTCATCTCTTATACAACCCAAATAGCTAAAATAAATGCGGCGAATACCACGTTATTACACCGCTATTATGTCGCACATCGTCAAAACTACCGTTATCCAGATATGTACTCGCTATGCTATCACTTCCTATCACCTCAAGAGCAAGCACATTCAAAACAAATGCCCGCATCTCAACAATGCTTAAGCCGTATCACCAAGCAAGATCTATTATCTAAACTAGGTTCATCGATAGTGACAACTTTAAATACTATCACGCCTAAAACATGGTCTAAGCCAATCAATACTCCATTTGGCCCGATTACCGTTAAATTAATTCAATACAAAAAAGCGGGAATTCTAAGCTTTAAAGACGCAAAATCAATGTTAACAAATGACTATACCAATGCTGTTATTCATACAAAAATAGCCAACGTGATAGACAAATACCGTATTGAACTTCCCGCTAACTCTGGCATCGTAGTCACAACAAAGACCTTACTTAAAAATGTATAAGCATAACTTTTACACTGCCCTATGTGCGGTTTTATATATAACATTGAATTTGGTGTGGAGCCCACAAGTAGTGGCTCATCCTTATCAGCCAGCAGTAGGCTTAATAAGCCAAATAAATAACCATCAATATGAATTAATCCTAAAACTACCCGTAGTGGCTGGAGAACACACCAAAATTACTCCAGTACTTACCGATGGTGGTAAAATTCATTTACTAAGCACCCAAAATAGTCTTGATGGTTTTGGAATGGATCTACAACGTTATTTATTGGTATTTCCAATCACAAGCACCGCCCCAATGATTACATTCCAAGGGTTAAACAATATTCAGCTCTTAACGCAAACCACCAGCCAACACGGCCAAATAAACACCCTAGTACTTTATAAAGGCCATAGTCATTTATTATTAGCGGGCAAAGTAAGCACTTGGTCGACTATAAAGCTATTTGTAACCTTAGGCATAACGCATATTTTAACTGGCATCGACCACCTTATGTTCGTCGCTGGTCTACTGCTATTTACTCGTGATTTTCGTACCTTTTTAAAAGCTATTACGTGTTTTACATTGGCACACAGTATTACGTTAAGTTTATCGGCACTTAATTTAATTCAGATACCCGAGCCACCCGTCGAAGCCGGTATTGCGTTGAGTATCTTATTTTTATGCTATGAGTTAACACGGCCTAACAATAAAGATCAACCAACATTGAGCCGACGATTCCCGTGGCTGATCTCGTTTTCATTTGGACTATTACACGGTTTAGGCTTTGCAAGCGCATTAAAAGCTGCGGGACTGCAACAAACCAGCATTCCTTTAGCATTGGCATGTTTTAATGTTGGCGTTGAAATCGGACAGCTTATCTTTCTAAGTATATTATTAACGATATTAAAAATTTGCTCTAAAATTGTGTTTTTCCAGCAACGGTTCTTTCAACAAGCACCGTTATATATCATGGGAATTATGGCTTCATTTTGGTTTATTCAGCGGGTTTACATTGTATTTCACTAAACTTGAGATGGCTAACTTTCAGATTAAAAGCATTCAAATCTAATTAGCTCAAGTAAGAATGGCATGGATGCCACCTTTATATTAGGAGATAGCTAGCAGTTTCATTAACTCCGCAATGATAGAAAAATAATGAAAAGGCCAATGAGCTAAACTTATACTGGATTGTTTACCAATCCAATCTTTACCTATTGCACATTGTCCTAAATATACTTGTATTTGCTCATAGTTATCATCGTCAGGAAACGGAGTCCAAGCTACAATATCTAACCCTCCATCACCACTATTTTGAACTGAAAAGTGCTTAGGATTATATGTCGTTGGACACTTTAGATCACTTGCGAGCTTATCTATCTTCTCAGTAAGTTTCCCAACATAACGGTCATCACTGTATGAGGATTTCCCAAAATGATAAATAATAGAATTATTATTAAGGTATTTTGTTAAAATCAACGTAGAGATCTGTTCAAAATCTGACTCAAGAATATTACCTGTCCTAACAATTTTTTCATTTACTGAACATAATAATAAAAAAATATATATACGTTTTCTATCACACAGCAAACTCTTAAGTGTTAATTTTTTCGTATCATAATCAACAATAAAAGGATAATCACCATCATAATGATTAGCTCTTGCATCCAACAAAGCAAAAAGATTAGTCAAATCATCAGTGTCTTTTGTCGGGTAAAGTGTTGTTAAATAATCCGAATCTAGACCTAACTCTCCTCGAGATAAAGCATTAATCTCTACAAAATCACAATGATGGTGCAAGTTGATAAATGGCTCTGCAATTTGAGCTGTGATGTTATTAAAAACCACAAAGATTACCTTTTATCAGTTATGATTAATTCGCTTAAGTAATTCTTCCGAATATTTAATGATTTTTCGAAGACTTGCCGAATCAGATTCTGTAAAGTCATCTACATCAACAATACTGATCAGTGCTTCTTTAAGTTTCCTTTCCGCACCAAAAACCGACTCCCTGTACCCCACTGATTTATCGATAGTTAATTCATAAGCTGAATCCAAATCACGACTACTAACAAAATAGTCGTAACTTTCTTGATTGCTCAAAATATTACAAAACTTAGCTAACTGCCCGCTGCTAGCATTCATAGCTGTGCGATGATTTGTGTCTTTTTGAAAAAACCACTCAATAAGCTGCTGAAAATTTTCAGCTTTAAGTCCAGATAATACATCTAATTGATCAAAATCGATTCCAACAAAAGAACGTATTTCCGGTCGGTTTAATGAATCCATAAGATAAGTAAAGTGGAAGGTTTCTTCATTCAAATTAAGTATATTATAAAAATCATTCCGTTCTATCATTTCATATAAATCATACGATACAATTAAACGTTGGACATACGGCCCTCTACTACCTATTTGTTTTGCAAGTTCTCTATATTGACCTTGCGTTACCTCACCATCAGCTACATCTGTCATCATCGACTTTAGGTAACGAGCCTTAGCTAATGGAGACCACTCTTTTACTCCTGTGACATGCCTAAAACCAAGATATTTTTCAATCTCATTTCTAGCATCGAATTTGATAACGGGAATTTCAGTAGGTCTTTGCGTAGTTAACGCTTTAACTTGTTTAACTGAGCCAATTTGAATTGCAGGCTCGATTATATCGTTTAACAGCATCAATGACGCTAAACGACGGTTTCCTTCTATAACAACTAATTTCCCATCTTCTTCAACAACAAGTAATGGCTCCCCAGGGAAAAATCCATTTGAACCAATAGCCAACATTAATTCAACAAGTGAAGCATCCGTAAGCATCCAATTAACAATATCTTCGTTGCTTGAATGTTGTAGTCTTAGTGGCAACCGTGGATTGCTAGGGTCCAGTTTGAGGTTCGTTAAATTTACAATTTCATAATTCATATTGAGGACCTAATTTGTTACGCTATGCTTAATTATATTAATAAATCACATCAACGTATCATCCCTAAAAGTACTTGAATATTACCTTTAGGCGCCCAATAAACCAAGATAATTTAAAACAAGGCCTTTTAAGTAATCACCCATAACGTTACGCGTCACGATCTATCCTTCACCACCGAAAATGGTCTAAATCACAAACCTCGGTGGTGGTGGCTAAGAAAGCCCGAAATTTTTTATTTCCCGAGAGTCGCACTCGTTTGAACCTTTCAGGCCCCCGGAAGAACCTAAGTTATAAAGATATCTCTTTATGATAGAACTTATAATCACTCCATAACCAACATGAAAAAATGTATTTATCACCACTAACAAATTGATTATTAATATTAAAAATATCAATTTGGTTAATAAAGTTAGCCATCATTCTATCTGCAGCCACTTCATTCGCCTGTTGAAAAATAAATAATTTCATAGGAGATTTAGCAATTAATAATTTTTGAAAATCAGAGTTCAATCCATTTATATCCCACTCAGATTCAACAACTAGCTCAACATTTTTAATGTAATCACCATCATAATTTAGCCATGTAATATCATAAAGCCACTCACCTTCATGAGACTCATCACAAGAAGAAGCATAAACCCAAAAGCCTTGCTCTTTACCTAATCGGCATAAATCATTCTTTATTTTTCTGGTCCACTCACCAGTACTCCAATCAGAATTAATACCGATATCATTAACCGCATCTAAAGTGAATTTTATTACGTCTGAGTGCATCATTAATCCATTGCTAATATAATATTTAATTTTTATATTATGATTAACAAAAAACATATTCAACAAATCACGTATTGAAAAAATGATAAGTGAACTCCATTCCACCACATTTTCTTACTACAAAAATTCTCACTAAATACCCCCTTTCCCAAACCGTCTTCAACAAGGTACTCGCCCACGAACTCGACAACTCACAACGCTCGGCTATCTGCTCTGCTGTTACCTTTTCACCAGGCATAATCGACTGCAGAACTTTCAACTGGGTTTTACTCAATTTGATTAAGCCAACTTGATGAGGAGCTGCTCGTGCAGCCTCCATCAAATTAGCGTTGATTTGTTCGTTTTTCGTACAAATCTGCATTCTTATTATCATCCGCTGAGGTTTATAATGAAAAGTGGCTTCAAGCCAGTCTGGATAAGGGTTTATCGAGGATTGGATTTTGAATCGAGACAGGTGCTAGACAGGTACACCATCCTTTTTTAAGCCATTTATGGTACGTTTCTAACGCTTCTTTCTTCTGTAATTCCATATGTGTGTGGATATAAGCTTGATCTAGCTTATCCCTAGCATGGTTAAGCAGTGATTCACAAACAATGTAATCAACCCCCAATTCAGCCCATATTGAACGTGCTCGCTTTCTAAGATCATGTGCACTCCATGCTTTCTTTGATACTCCTCGCACCCATTCACTGGCTTTAGCACTGTGGATTGGCTGATTATTCCAACGAGATAATGGGAACAAGTGATCACTGTTATAGCCTAGCGCACGTTGCCATGCTTGATACGAACGTAATAGTTCAATCATCTCAGTGGTAAGTGGATAGCTCATTGCTACCCCATTCTTGGCGTCTTCTTTAGGAATTAGCCACCGCTTTTCAATAAAACTGATGTTCTTCCATAAAGCCTTTCTGGTTTCACCAATACGAGAACCATGCGCTAACATCATCATCAGTAATAATCGTTGTGGTGGTTGCTGTTGGCCAATCGCCGGCAAGATATCAATCAGGTCTTCCGTATTCACTCGGCAGCCTTTGATTTGGGCTTCTGTAACAGAGAAAGTCTCAGGAAAAAACGTCTTAAATTGCACCTCTGATAACGGATTAGCGGTGATGTGTTTCAATCGTCTAGCGATAGAGAAAGCCGTTTTCAATAGAAAGAAATTCGCCCTCACATAACTCACTGAATAGCCTTGCTCAAACATAGGCTGAATCAAGGCACTGTCTATCTTTTGATGGTCCATATCCGTGATAGCAACCCCATGAAATAGGCTCATCACATGCGTTTCAGCCATGCTTTTTAGGTTATTCAATCGCTCTTTCGTGGAACGTTTTAAGGTACATTGCCGCTGAACATGCCAATCAACCAACTGATCTACCGTTTCAAACCGATTACATTCAATGGCTTTACCTTTGGCTATTTGGACTGATACCGCACTCACCACATCCATAATGTCTTTGGCCTGAGTACCAGGATATTTCGCAATACGATATGGGTATTGTTTGCCCGCTTCATAACGATAAAACCACCACGTTCCACCGGTTCGAGAAGCGTTAAACCGCAAGTAAAGTGGGCATCGAACATCTTTTAACTGACGAACACGTTGATCATTAATATGTCGTTTGATTTGAGCATCAGATATTTTTACGGGAAGGGTTGCAGAAAAGAAGGCATGTTGATTAAAGCGAATTTTACTGTTTGTGATCATTACTCACCTATTAACGTGGCTTGAATACTCATTCGATTGGGTTGTAACCCTTGACCAGAGAACGACACTTGATCAACAGAACATTGACCTTTAAAGGCGCGAGGGAAAGTGTCATCAAGTAGCACTAGCCCTTCCGCAAAAATAGTGGGATTAGGCGGCGCTTCAATACTGATTTTCCGTCCTTGCCGTTGCATTTTTCGAAGCTCTGCAGCACACGCTTGTTCTGCTTCCTTCTTGGTGTTCTTATCTTTGCCTAATGACTTAAACGGTTTACTTCCCACTTTGACCTGTTGCCGGCTTCCATCTGCAGTTGAACTATAAAAAGCCTTAACACCACTAAAATCTTGTCGACCATCTAATTCTGCAGACACATTAACAAAGTCACTATTGCCCGGATGATTCACCACAGGGAGTGACAGCGTAACGCTTTCAATACGCTTACCTGAAGCACTACGTTGTTCACCCATTGGCACAAAGATAAACCGCCCTTCAACAGGTTTCGCTATTGCATCATAAGACTTGGCCAAGCGATTCATAAATGCCGGCGTACTTTCATCAGAACGATCGATATGCTCGATTTCAATTTTTTGTAATCGTGGATGGACAAAAACATCAAAGCCATGAGGGGTAAGACAGTCATACACGACTTGTCCTACTGTTGTTTTATCCCAACTGCACGACTTACGTTCACGATAACCACTTTCATCTTTGATAGAGAAAGGCGCAACGGTGAGAACTAACGTGATCTCTCTTGGGTATAAATTCACTGACCGTTTTGATATCTGAAAACTATCCCGTACAACATCCCCCAATCGCACCGAATAACGTTCACCTTTGGGTGGCAGTCCATCAACATCATCAGAGCTCACCACCAAAGTGACGTTATCGCCTTCGGTACCGTTGCCATCATTCAACCGCCATGACTTTAAACGGTCCAAAATCAAATCTGCATTATTGCCTATTAAATGAAACATTCCTTAATCCCATGATTTAGTAACACGTTGCGTTTTAGGTACCTGCTTTACTTGAGGTAACACCACTTCGGTATCGACAAAAAAAACCTCACGCCGAACGTGAGGATTTAATTGATAGAAGGCTTGTTCTAATTGGTCATTATCTTGGCCTGTGTGCTTATAGAGTAAATCCGTGATCAAATCACCGGCTTTGGCGCTTACCTTCACTCGCGGTACTCCTTCAATTGCAGCATGACATCTGTCACCATAGCTTGGCCGTTATGGATCAATGCCGACTTACCTTCTTTCAGTTGTTGGATCGTCCACTTACCTAAGTTAATACCTTGGCCATCACTGACTTGTTGTGGTAATTCAATCAACGTTCGCAGCTTTTCAACCGACTCTTGCGCCCCGTATTGCAACCACTTAGCGGTTATATCAAGGGTTTCAAGCGGTTTCCCTGTCATTTCAGAGCGAGCGTCATAAATCAAACTGACTTCTGAATACGCGCCTGGTGATGTTCGCTCAAACTTCATAATCGGTGTTTTGTCACCCACAGAAAAAACGAACTCACCAATCACTAAATGGTGCATAACGATCCTTAGCTATCTCTATCAATAGCGGCATAACTAAATTGGGTGGATAAGGTGTTCTCGCCCATTAATGACGATAATTGTTGGTTCATTTGACGGGTAATTTCTTGCGCTATTAGCTTTTCATCTTGACCCGCTGCAGCTGTTATTTGAAAGGTAGGTGAAAATGATATGGGTGGGCTTTGCTTGGCCATCGCTTCTTTGCTTTGAACTTCATCGACCTTTTTAGCGGTTTCTTCAGGTGTATCGAGTTTCTTGCCAAACCACCCGCCGAGCATTTCACCACCCATGCCACCGGCAATAGAACCCAACAAACCACCAATCGCAGTACCGATACCAGGTAAAATGAAAGTACCAATGGCAGCACCTAGCGCACCGCCGCCCATAGAGCCACCAATATCACCTAATGCACCGCCAGTTTGTTCCATATCGCCATTAATGACACCTTCAGCAACAGAAGAAGCATTCATCATCATTCCTAGTGGTTTCAATACCTTGGTCAGCCCTGTCTTACCCACGGTTTCAGCAATATCACCACCAATACCAATCACATCCATAGTATCTGATGCCATTGCGCTCATGGGTGTTAACGCTAATCCTGACCCCGCCAATGCCATGGCCATACCTTTAGGCGTGATATGACTCATCAATGATTGAGCACCAGAGCCCACCTTTTGAGCGATACGGCTTTCAGTCACCGTATTAACCATCGAACCTAAACCCGTAGATTTATCTTTTATAGTCGTTAATGGTTTACCTTGAGGATCAATAACATCTGATGCTCTTGCCGTCATGGGCAGTAAAGCCGATCCTGCTAAAGCTAAGCCAGCCCCTTTGGGTGAAAAGACATGATCCATTAAAGACTGAGTGCCAGAGCCCACTTTTTGAGCCATGCGACTTTCCATAACAGAGCTAAGTAACCCACCAAGTCCTTTACGACGACCACGAACACGGCGACGACCTTTACGCTTTTTACGGGAACGAGCGTCTTTACCGACACTGCTACTGCCTTTATTTTCAGTCCCTTGGCTAGATGAAACAGCCGCATTTAAGCTTCGCCAACGTTTGGCAGCCAATGCTGCAATCCGTCCACCGTCTTGGGTTTCACGGTTTAAACCTTTCGTAAATAAACGGGTTTTATCCATCGAATTACCAAAGACGAGCGATAAGGCTTTGCCTGCTAATAACAC
Organism: Photobacterium piscicola; assembly: GCF_046058925.1. NCBI lineage: Bacteria > Pseudomonadati > Pseudomonadota > Gammaproteobacteria > Vibrionales > Vibrionaceae > Photobacterium > Photobacterium piscicola. The sequence continues at coordinate 1,863,228 of NZ_CP175534.1, read as the reverse complement.
CCCTTTCAAACCAATAAATGCTGCAACACCAAGACCTACTGTTTGGGTAACACCGGTATTCGCTTCAGCAAAGTTAGCCAGTAAATCAACACCTTTACCTAACGGCTCAAGTACCCAATTAAGGGCTGGCAATAACGCACTACCAAACACCACACTGAGTCGATTTAACTTATTCACGAACATATCAATGCCACTGCCAGTGGTACTAAGTTTGGCATCATATTCTTGATTCAGTGACTCTCGATGAACCGATGTCTCTTCTTTTGATAGCGTTAACAGCTTGGTGAAATTTGCCATATTGCCCGAGAGTGATGCCACCGCGCCTTTAGATTCTTCACCAAATATCTGACTCAATATGGCGCTTTTATCTTCTTTTGGTGCCTGATTAACGGCATTAAGCACTTCAATCAAGGTCCCTGACGCATCGTCTTGCATTCTTGCAGCAATATCATCAGCATCTAAGCCAATTGAGGCCATTGCCTTTTGTTGAGTACCACTTGCTGCATCACCTAACGTCAATCGACCTGATATATTCTTCAAAGCCGTTGCTGCACGCTCTTCACCCATGCCTAATGACAATAGTGAAGCCGATAATGCCGTGGACTCATTAACCTTAAAGCCACCGGTTTTGGCTGATGCCCCTTCACGCGCCATCACACCCGCAATATCTTTCGCTTTGGCATTTGAGTTGTTTGAAAGGTAGTTAGCAAGACCAGCGACATTCATTGCCCCTTGTTGATCTACACCTAATGCCGCCTTAAAGATTGATAAAGTTTCACCGGCTTGACCCGCATCCATATCAAAGGCAACCCCCATCTTAGAGGAATCAAGCACAAAGCTTTTCAGCTCATTGATGTCTTTAATGCCGCTTTGACCACCTGCAGCTAACATCGCATTGATATTATCGGCACTCATAGGAGTAGTGGTTGAGGTTTTCAGCGCCCACGATTTTAATGCGGTGGACTGCTCATCACTCATGTTGACGACTTTTTTTACATCAGCAAATGAGGTTTCATTTTTAATTGCCGTCCAAATCGATCCAACAATCGGTGCTGCAGCTGCAGCCAATCCTGTTGCTTCACTGCCTATTTCACCTAACTTAGCTTTACGACTATCAATCCGACCTTGAATTGATTGCATCTCTTTTAATCGAGCATTCTGCTTTTCAAGGGCTAGAGTGGCTTTATCAGCTTGTTGCTTTAAACGGTTTTGTTCATCACCAAGCTTATCGGTACTCACACCCGCCGCTTGCAGTGAGCTTTTTAACTTGTTTAGCGTGTTATGTTGCTTTTCTTGCCTGTCGGTTAACTTACCCACTTTGCCGCTGGCACGTTTATAAGCGACAGAGAGATCATTAGTTTGGGCTTTGTTCTGATAAATCTCAGTATTGAGTGATTCAAGTCGAAGTTGGGCTTCTTTCAGCTTAACTTGTAAGGCTTGTGCCCCTTCCTTTGAGGCTTGTTGCATTTCCTGATTTAACCCACGAATTTCGTTCTGAGTTAAATTGTATTCACCCCGTAATTGGGTGGTTTTCTGCTTACTCTCAGCTATCGCAGCACTCAGAGAAGTCATGGTGCTTTTGGTTTCAGTTAATTGAGCAGACAGTTTTTCAGCTCTAAGCTCTGCCGCTTCAAAGCCTTTAATACCCTTTAGCTGACCATTTAATGACTGAACCTCACCCCGTTGTTTCGCCAGTGCTGCAGTTAACCGCTCTGTTGCGGTAGTAGTTGAAACAATGTCTTTAACGCCTTTGACTGACGCATCTAAGACAAAACTAATCTTTTCGGTCATTGTTTGACTCCGAGCTTAGATAAGATCAATTCATAACGCCGTAATGCCTGGTCTTGTGACCATTCTCTGAGTTCACTTTCAGTGGTATTACGGTGCATTGGGATCAAATCAATCAGAGCTTCGACGTCACGGGGCGAAAGTAATCCCCCGCAAGTTGAAAAAAAGCGCCCACCTGCGGTTTAATGGCCAAGTAATCATTCAATGCCATGGCGTCCATATCTTGTTTATCTAAATGGCACACCACGCGAAACATAAACTCTTCACGTTCGTAATGATCATCAATATCTGCCAATGCTTCAGAGTGTTTCACCTTAGGAACCGCAAATTTAATGTGACTAATGGTTTCTTCTAGCTCATTGGTAAATGGAAATGCCAAATCAAATTCAAAGTCTTTCCCCGTTAATGCGTGATCATTCATTTCATCGGATGGCGTTAAGATAAAAGCACGAATATCTTGATGTAATTGAGTGAAATCAGGCACCGACAACTCTTCAAACTCAGTCGGTGTTAAGTCCGTACAGGCTAAAATCATCGCCTTAAACTGCTTAAATTGTTCCGCTGCAGACAGATCATCTTTCATCACAAAAGGCAGCTTACGAAACGCACCTAAGGTAATGGTATTAATCGTTAATTTATGGCTACCTGAACGGGTAAAAAACGGAAGTGTAATTTGTTTATTCATTGTTTTCCCTAAAAATTCATCAAAAAAAGCGCCCGTAGGCGCTATTCGTTACTCAAGCTAAAATCAGATTTAAATGATGCCTGCTAATCCCATCAAATCGACACCACCAATGATCGTTTTACCCGTATTCACATTGATATCATGAACCAATAACCCCGTATCATATTGGGTATAGGCTTTACAGGTACCTTCAATGGTAATGGTGGGCTTCTCACCCATCTTCACTGCTTCTTTCTTAATTGCGGTGATCGGTCCATACATCGAATAGGTTTCCACATAGGGAACACCATCGGTACTTTTGCCTTTTTCAACCACGTTAATCTGAGCGTTACCCATGGTGTACTTACCCAAAGAACGCGATAACACCCCATGCTCACCTTTCACTTTTAACGACCAACTGAGCTTTTCTAAGCCTACGGTATCTTCAGAAGCGACAAATGCGCCTTCGTTATTGGCTAATTTGGCTTTCACTTCCGGTGGCGTAAAGTCCACGATTTCATTCATCAATGGCACAGATTCAACCTGTGCCGTAATGCGCATACGAATACGATCAGCCATTTACCACCTCATCAAGCCATGCTGCAATTAACCCGTTATCAACACTCATTTCATACACCATGTGTTCATTTGGTGAATAGCGGCCATAGTTCACGCATAGGAACCATCGACCCGCCGTGTAATTTTCAATATTATTCTTGGTAGGATGAAGAAAGGCTTTAAACACCGGGATCACAGTCTGCGCCACTAAGTCCTGCCCCCAATTAGTTAAACGATCAACTACTTGCTGCATGAACTCTTCAGTCAGTTGTTTACCTAATAACGGTTGGCTGGTTTCTTCTAACTTACGTGCCATCAAGTCTTCTAAACCAACATGAGAGATAAAACGTCCGGTATTAGTACGGTTACCAATAATCGAATAACCGCCCATGCGTGTATGCGCTATCGTCACCACACCATGTTTATTCAGAAAGTTCGCTTGCGTAGTTTTATCATTGATTTTATAGGCAATATTACGGGCGGTTTCATCACACACCACAGAGCGATTTTGTGGACTTTCCCAACCCGATACCGAAGCCATTGCCGCCACTAAAGCGATGGATGCTGGCATTAATACTTGTACGCCATCGTAAGTTTTCATAAACCAAGGATCTATGATGCACAACTTATCTTCGCCGGTTCCTTCAGCGCCAAACCCTGCTGCAAACTCAGCCGCAGCCATATCATTGGTGTTTGGGCCATCAAGCACAGGACGACAACGCACATCACGCCCAATTAACGCCAACTTTTGTCCTACTGCTTTTGAATGAAAACCAGGGGCAGCAATAATGGTGGGTGTTTCAGGGCAAGCCTTAACGGTTTCCAAACCACGAATAGCACCGGTTGCTGAATCCACACCACCAATCACATTGGCTTCTGTTTCTACCGTCGTCGCGCCGACTTCGACCACCGTGACATAGAGTGCGCATTTCACGTACTCAAACAAATAACGTACTACGGTAGGTAACGAGCCCTGACGGTTACCGGTTGAATCTAATGCCATCATTGCATCAGCATAATTCCATAACCGTGTTGGCTCGTTATAAGCAATGGTGCCGCGTTTATCGGGAGCCGTACCAATCAAGTGCACCACTTGTTGCGCTAATGGCCCCATACTTGGTTGCGGTTCAATAGTACGAACCTCAACCCCGTTTAATTCAAAATCTTGAATGGGTGCTAATGAACTCATTGTTGCTGTCCTTTGGCTTTTTGTTGAACAGGAAGTTGTGCCGGTTTTCCAATCTTGCCATTCATCAGCAAAAAGGCGGTTTGGGTTGGGTGTAAAGCAATGGTGTTATCTGCCGGTGAATACCAACGCCCATTTAAACGAAAAGGCTGCAAGATCGGATGATCTTGCAGCCCTGTTTGATTCAAGGTTGCCATGTTATTCCTTTATGACTCAGATTTTAGATACAAAAAAACCGCTGACTAAGAGCGGTTTCTAAATAGTTGGCTTTGTTGGCCATACGATGTCATCAGGGTTATCGTAGGTTTGGGGAATGTCGCGTAATGCTTGGCGGTAAGCGGTAAATTCAGTTTTCTTTTCAGAAGTTAATGGTGCATCGTTCGCCTGAGTCCAATCTGTTTTTATCATTAGTTGATCCCGCGTTTTTCGAGTTTCTAACCACTGATTTTGTTTTTTTAATATATCGGCTTGTTCTTTTGTTATACCAAAAAACGAATAAATCGGATCACCATTATAATCTTTATCATTTAAATTAAGACCGTAAATACGCTGACCATTAATCAGTATTGAATCCATAATATAATCACCCTTATGCTAATGAAATATTCGTTAATGTATTTGCCGCAGTTGCACCAGATAAACAATCTTTTAATGTTTTAGATGTATCAGATAATGAAACACCATTAAAAGTGCAATAAAACGTATCTCCTCCTGAGTTTAATTTAACTTGACGGCCAACATGATGAATAATGACTGCTCTAAAATTATAATCAACACGACCATAATGAGATGATAATTGATGATCTCTTATTTTAATTTCACTATGAGATAATGAAATTAACGCATTACCAACTTCACCTAACGATCCTTCTCTAGAAACAAAACCACCATATTCTGGCCATGGCTTTGTTTGATCTAATGGTAATGACATTGTATCAATGACACATTCAACAACAGTAATACTGGTAAAAGTTGAAACTATAAAACCATTAAGAATACTGCCTGTTGGCGAATCCGTTGTTAACATTTTTATTACAGGTTTAGAACCTGCACTGTATGCTGCTAATTGTATCTTTTTATTTGTTGCATTAGTAAATTGAGGAACGGTTCCCGACATAAAATGGTCTTGATTTTTCTTTAAAAAAATACTTACTGAGCCATTTATAGGTGTACGAATAACCGCTTCATATATTGTCTTTATCGGTAAGGATTGTGTCCCTAATGCATTGTCATTACCTGCGACACTATCGATATAAAATGTTTTATGTAATTCGGGAATAGCTTTAACTGCGGCATCAACCTTCTTATCAATCTCCCCAATCTTGCCATTCACGGCACCCGTTAGGTTTTCTGAGGCTTTAACCAATGCCCCTATTTGTTGTTCTAAACTCATTGATTAACTTCCATTAATTGTATTTGCTGCATCATTAAACGATGCGGCAAGTCGTGTAAAACCATCCGCAATCTCTTGCTCTAATGTCGATATTTGGCCGGAGGTTGCATAGTGAGCCGGCGCATTACCACCAAACAGTGTGGTATCTGCCGCTTTTCCTCGTTTAGTTAGAAATTGTGCATCCGCTGCCGTGATGCTGTAGACCTGATTAGCATTGGCTTTCTTGGCTAATTCCGCTGTCATGGTGGCAGCAAAATGCGGATCATTACCCAGTGCCTTGGCCAACTCTTCAAAGGTATCTAATACTTCAGGTGCCACACCTATCAATTGCTTAATACGGGCATCAATTTGTGCCGGTGTTAAGGTATCAATCGTGTCGGCTTTATCATCAAGTGCTGGAATAGTGACCTGCAGTGTGACATTGCCTGAACCATCAAAGGACACTGAGCCATTGGCATCACGGCCAAGGGTGATGGTGCGGGCAACTTTGAGTTTATTAGCCGTTGCGGTGTTAGCGCCTAAGGTAGAAAGCGGATCATCAAGATAAGAACGTGAATAGATTTCTGTTTTGTCAGCTTTTAATCGCAACTTGCCATTAATCACACCCATCACGTTATTGAGTGCCGCTATCATTTGGTCAATTTTATTGTTTAACACTTTCACTCCTAAGCTGACAGTTCCCCCGCCTGAAAGTTAAACCCGTTGGTGATGCTGATAATGACGCTATCTAGCAGTAAAGCGGTTGATTGGGTAACTTCAGAAGCAGCTACCGCCAAGGCTTTTGCCTCTGCAGCAGTCGCTAAGACTTCTTCACTAACCGTACCCACAGGCCCTTGCTGACCAATCGTTACCACTTGAATATTGGGTTTCACTTGCTCTCGAACAACAGCAATCCCTTGCGGTAACCGCACTGTTATCACGCGGTCAGTATTGAGCGTGACCAACACTTTTGCATTTGCGCTAATCATCAACCGCCCCTTTTATCAGTACCGCAGGACCACGCAAGATGCTGTAAGGATCACCACTTGGAAAGGTTACCCGCACTTCATAACTCGCGTTCTCCCATGCTGTTGGTTGGTGACCTTGGGTTTGGTCATGGGTGACTTTGATATCGAGTGCATCGCTTTGCTGTTGGTGTTCAATAATGGTGATATGTCCAGATTCTGTGGTCCCCCGCACCAGCACTTCACCCTCAATAGAACGCACAACGAAAACAGCGGTACAGCCAAACAATTTTACATAGGGATTGCTATCATCACCCGTTGTCCAGCTAACATCAAAGCCATAGGTTGTGCCAGCAATAATGCTCAGTAATGGCGGTCCTTCCATTGTGCATGCCATCATCCCTCACACTCTTTTCTCTAGTTCATTAAAACGAAATAGCAATTCAAGATGGCGCGACATATTGCCAATTTGAGCCGTTGCTATGGTGGTTAACTCTTCACCCAGTAACAGGTTTATATTGTCATTACCGACCTCAATCGTGATGCTATTTGACGGTAATGGGGAGACATCTAGCGTGAACTTCTGTAACCAGCTGGCATTGGCTGATTTATACGCCAATAAAGTATTAGGCACTGAATAGACCGCTAACAAGGTGCCTGTTTCTAAAAAGAACCCGACTTCTCGCACCTCATATTCCAGATTGCCTTTAAATACCGCCGCCATACGTAGTTGTGTGGGGCTTAATTCTTCCCAATCTAAAATCAGTTCACGTTGCTTTTCGTTGTACAACGCTTTTTGTTCAGGTGTTGGCTGATAACTGCGGTCACCTGCCGCTATCCATTTAATCGCCCCTTTGATGCCTTGGTTTTTGGCGCTAATTAGCTCGGCCAATCCCACTTTAGTAAATTGAACAACGGGTGAACTCATGTTCTTGCTCCTAACGTTATATCGGTACTCATCACCATACGCATACCGCCTGCAAAATAGCTTCCACCTGCACACCACGCGTCATTAGGCATGGCTCCCTGATATGACTCATCACCAACAGTGGTATGAAAGAGAGCCCCTGAAACGCTCAATGGAGCCAATACCAACGGTGATGGTGGCATGATGCCAGTGGCTGAATCATCGTAATCAACAACAGATGGCTGTTTTACCCCTGAAAACGTAAGTCCTGTGTCTAAACCAAAAGCTAAAATCAGTTCAACGGTGTCACGCTCAGATTTAGTATTCTCAATCCGTGTCAGCATTCGTTTAGCTGTTTTTTGATTCACTGGCTCATTACGTTTCCAAGCCACCACCTCAATATGATAAGGACCTGGCGGCGCATCCATTTGATACCAAGGGGTAACTTCAATATCACAATCCAACGCATCCATAGCCACCGCTAAACCGTGACGAGTTCCCGCTTTTCGGTGAATTTCAAAGGCGTGATCGGCTGTTTTACGTTGCTGCTCTAAAGAATCTTCAGGTCGCCAATCGGTTACCCCACGCTCACCAGCCAATAAGGAAACAAAATGCTCTGAGGTTAATCGTGGTTGTTTCAGTTCAGGAAAGGGATCGCGTTGGTTCGCCAGTAAGGTATGCCAAGCATATTCTAAGGATTCTTCAATCAGGGTGCGGTTTTCAGGTTGAACCGAAATAAAAGGCTCAGTCACCTCGAACATCAATGATCACCTCCGTACAATACGGCGCTTGATCCCACTGGCAAATAACATCAGCGGCAGGTTCGTGGACTTTGGCGCGTTTTGCCCCTAACTCATAAAGAATGTGTGCCACTTCTTCTCTATCAACAATACCATTGAGCTTATGGCGTTTTTCAGCTAATGCCCATGCTGCTTGTTCTGCTTGGGTTTTATCAACATGCGAGCTTGGATCTGAACCGGTATACACCGTGGCCACAATTCGATACAGCTTTGGAGCTGCACTTTTCGTGGTGATTTCATCAGACTCTTGGGCAATATCATCACGTTGAAGGTAATCAGCCACCCGCTTTAATAACGCAGCACTGGCAATGCCTTGTGGATGTTCTCGGCTCAGCACTGCCACACATACTTTGCCAGAGTTAGGCTCTAGCATTTTAGGCATCGCATCTTTAACTGGCATCGGTCTGTTTAAGTGCTGAAACTCATACCGCATCACCACTGCATCAGGCTCTGATTCAATCTTTATCAGCGGCCGTTCATCTAAGGTCAGCGCATGGAATTTATACCCCATTCGCGTACCTGTGGTATGGAACTGATAAGGCGCTAAATCAAACCGCTGCAGCAGACTTTCATCTGATTCCATGATGGCGGGTTTAGGTGGAAAAATACTGTTATCACTTGGCGTTAATATTTGCCGCTTTAAGCCATATTGCAATGCCAGTAAATCCACCATATCGGATTCAGTGACGAACTTACGAAACATCTGTAAGGCTTGGTGGTTCTGCTCTCTAATTTCAGCCACCCGCTTTAATACAAACGCCTGAGTCACTTGTGCCAGCAGTTCACCATCATTGGTCATCGCTTGGTGTAATAATTGCGCCTTATCGGTATCGGACTTAGCACAATACGCCACTGCCGCTTCAATATACTCACTCAATAAGGTTTCAAATTCAGGTACCACAAACGCTTTAGGTAAACTCATAACCGCACCTGTAATTTAATATCATTGCCTTGCCATACGCCTTTCACCACCACTGAAAACCCCGTATCACTTGCTATGGCTTGGCACTGTTTAGCTTTAAATTGGATTAAACCATTAGCAGGATTAGCCAACGCTTCAAGGGATAGGTTTTGTACTATCATGGCTTCCGTTGGGCTTTGCATGCGACCTAAACGGGCAATGGCTTTATTGCCTATTTGGCGGCGCTTAATGCGTGAGGTCATTTGTGTTGTCAGGATCCGTTCAAAGCGACACGTTAACGCCGCAATACCTGTGACGGTTTTCCCTGTTTTAGGATCAATCCCTATCATTGTTGTTGCCCCGTTTTACTGGTGTTAGGGTTTCCATGCGTATGGATGTGACTGTTATAAATCTTACGATCAGCAGCCATCGAACGAGTACCATCAGCCACATCACCCGAAGCACGATAATTACCCTCTTGCTCAATGTCACCCACCACTTTGACACCACCAGGATAATGCGCCGTTAATGCACCGGTATCTAAGTCATAACACTCCGTCATACCGTTGCCGTAATCGGTCATCACTTGGTTTTCTTCGGTCGTTGGACAAGGAAAGTTTGTTGACGGTAATCCCATCAGCGCAACGGAATTATTGAGGTTATCACCACAGCCTAAGTTAATCAGAATGCACTGCTCACCCACACTAGGACGGCGATAGTGACTAACACGCCCCGCGCTATGAACAAAGAACGGCACCCGCGTTGCCTTATTCTGACCAGCGGTAACATCAACGGCTTGTTTTGATGCCGCAGCCACCACACCTAAACGAATAATATTGTTTGAAGAACGGCGGTTTTCTTCCATTTCCTCACGCAAAGCCATCACTTCTTTTTCTAACGAACGGATCCGTTCAACTAATGCCCTCAACATTGGCTTGCGTTCCTATAATCTCATGCCAATCGTGTTCAATCGGCCCCATAAAAATACGCTGCTTGATAGTAACAACCCGTAAGAACACCCCATTATCAGGATTAAAACGGCGCGGCAGATTTGAAATCAACCGCGCCTCTTCAACATCATCCACACAACCAAAACGTTGATTAAATAACTCACGTTCAATACGGCTTGATAAATCCAGCGCCACCACATCAAAGTTAACTTGAGCAATAGGCACTTCAACCAAGAATCTCAGCTCAATTTCATGGATTTTACGGCCATCATTGTTGGTGTGATTAATGGATTGGCATTCACCACATTGGTAACGCACGATAGGCGCACTGGGCTCTGTTTCTTCACGTTGATAAGCAGTTTCTATCTTGCCGAGCTGTAAACGCTGCTCTAACTGCTCAATAACGGTCATCACCCATTCACTTGGAGCCCGAAAGAATGAATTGGAACTCACGATGAAAAAACTCCTCAAATTTACGGTTCAAATCAGGTAAGTAAGAATCAATGATCTCTTCTGCTTCTTCACTAATATCAATTGTGACTAACTTAATGGATTTTCGACCTTTATTTTCACGACGAAAGACCAAAAGTTGATCACTGTCCATCGGTGAGATAAACGCACCATCATAGAAATGGCCACCCACTTGCACCCCTTTACCATTTTGAACTGGTGTCCCTAATCGATGTACACCAAGACTTCTTACCCCCACCCACAGCTTTGACATACCGCCGTTTTTATAGGTTCTAAAACGGGTGGTCATGGCTTTTGAATCAATACTGAGTTCATAGCCTAAATCAGCCATCGAAGCCGCCCTTAACCAGCGATTGGTTTTGATCATCGCTTGTTTAGCGGCTTTGGCTAATTCATCAGGAAGATAGGAAAGACGAGCAAGAAAACGGGTATCCAATACCATATTAGAATTCAGAGAAGTCATGCTTAATCCCTGCTTGCGACAGATTTAAAACATATTCACGCTGCAGCTGACTCTCTTGCTTTCCTTTGCCTTGTTCATGGCCAGAGATCACCAAGCTATAACGCTTACCCTTTATCATCATGGTTGATAACGGTGGTAAACAACTCCCTGTTAATAACCGTTTAATGGCATGATTCTCTGATGATTGGTGTTTGATGTAACCTTGAATTTTTCGCTGTTGGCCATCAGGTAACATCACCACTAATTCACTGCCAAAGCACTGCTGAATAGCGGCTTGAATCAACTGCCGAGCATCATCAAACGCACTCTTCATTGATGATCACCCCCCTTTGTGAATTAACCGTTTAAGGCAACGCCCATCAACAATACGCCGCTATCAATGAATGAGCCGATAGGAACGGTCACCGCACCATCACCTGTTGGTGCGGTTTTAGTAAATACCCCACCATCAAAATAAGCCGCTTCACCCACAAAGGATGGAGAATCGCCGGCTTTAATGGGTCCATCAAACAAACCACGGTAAGTACAGCTCACTACTTGGCCTTCTTTAGCCGAATAGTTAGGTACCACAATCAACGCACCATATTTAACCGGCACATCTTTCTCAAAGCCACCCACAGGCGCTTTTAAATCAATCTTTAAACCATCAGCAATACGCATAGTGTTTTATGTCCATGTGTTTATTACGCTTATAAAAAAGGATGCCGAAGCACCCTATAACAATCGCTATTATTTATTGGCAAATGTTGCCTGAGCAATGCCACGACGATCGAGCACTTTCGAGGTCACATCATAAGTAATACGGAACTTCGCACCGTCACTGCTCCAACCATCCCCCGTTTCTAACCAAGGATCTTGTGCACCATCAAGGAAGCCCATCACCACTGAATCAAAGTCTTTACCGGTTAACGCAATCGCACCATTAATCGTGGCTAATCGAGCAGTTTCGACTACCTTGGCAAACTTCTTATAGGCAGGGTTAAACGTATCAGGTTTACTGGCCGTATTAAGTACCGCTTCTAAGAATGAGGCATGGTCAGGGTTAGCCAGCAGGATGTCACCGCGTAAATCTAACGCATCACCTTCAGAGGTAGTCGCGGTTGCAAAGGCTTTATGCAGCGCCATCACTAAGGCTTGGTAATCAGCGGCAGGAATATCATTAACTAAGTTGCCCCACTTATTCGCGCCACCCGCTTGGAACACACTCTTACCATCACCCATTTTTCCGCTAAGAATAGCGTTAAACATCAACTTATCCGACAAGCGATAAGCCGATTGCATGAACTTACGCGGAATTTTTGAGATCAAGGCAATCTCATCATTGATGATAGCTTGGCGGGTAAAGGCAATTTCACGACCAAAACTGGCTAACTGAATTTTTTCACCACTGCCTTTGATAGTGGCTGATTTGTATTCACCGTCTTCTGACACTGCCATTAAATCAGGCGCATCATTAATCAGAATTAAATCAGTTTCTTTAAAGTTCGGCAGGTTTTCAGTATTTGCTAAGTCTCGCCATAATGGTGCACGTACTTGTGCTTCATCTCGCATCACCGTTCGCACACTTTCAGTGATGATGTCGGCAAAATCGCCACTGTTAAACGCACGAGCGACTAATTCATTCTTGTTACCGCAATATTTAGCGTCCTTACCCACTGCTATTTCAGCCATATCAAGTAAGGTTTTTAGACGGTACGGGTTATCTTTTTCAATTTCGCCCGTACCACAACGAGCATTTAACGCATTTTGCAGCGTATCTTTAGTGGTATTACCGTTGCCCACATGAATATGAGTATTGGTTAACCCTGTTGGTGGTTGTTCTGCAGTGGGCTCTTGACCATTAATGGAAATCGAACCCAAGTATTGCAGTATCTTGAGCGAACTATCTTCAGCACTGCAATTTAAATCATTAAGCATTTCATCACGCAGGGTGTCACTCACCTTATGGGTTGCACACAAGGCACGAATAGTCGATTGACGTTGGTTCTCGCTTTTTAACGCATTTTGTAATGCATCGTTATCGATAGGTTTAGGCATAGGATCACTTTGTTGGTTTATTAGAGGTTCAGGTGTTGGCGTTGCTGGCGGTTGCACAAGCTGATTCAATAAATCATCAGGGGTATGTTTAAAGGCTTTGGCTTGCAGCTCAGTGGCAGAGACTTTTTTAAGGCAATTGGATAAGTCCACAGCATCAATCACCGCATCAATCAAACCAAACTCCAATGCTTGGCTGGCGGTGAACCAGGTTTCTTTTGCCATCGCTTGCAGCACATCATCTAACGACTTACCACAACGCTCGGCATAGGCTTCAGCAATGGTCTGCTTGGCGTTCTTCAGTTGAGTTAACGCACTTTCTATTTCATTTTCGCCCCCCCATGCACCAATAGCAGGATCATGAATCATTAGCTTGGCGTTTTCAGGCATTTGAATTTCATCGCAAGCCATTAAGAAATAGCTAGAAATCGATGCCACTAACCCATCAACGATGCCAATGGTTTTACCTTTATGAGCTTTAATGGCGTTATACATCGCCAGCCCTTCATAGACCGAGCCACCATAACTTTGAATACGGAACTCAGCATCTTGTGCACCGACAGACTGCAGAGCTTTGATTAAATCAATGGCTTCAATGTCATAACTACCAATGTCACCATGGATCCACACCTTCACCGGTTGGCCTTCGCCTTGGTTATTGAGCGTGAACCACGATTTAGTTGTCTTTGGCATGTTGTGCCTCTTTGGTTGAATGTTGGATCTTCGTTTGAACGTTATGCGCAGGATCAGCCGTACTCACAATGGCATCATCATTCATGGCTTGGCGTTCGGCTTTTATCTCACGGCGTACAGCGACAGGGTTATAGTTGCGTTCACGTTGGAAATGACTCAGTGATTGCAGCCCTAGACGGGTCCCTTTTTCAATCCCTGTCATTTCCTTAGCGGGATCAATCCACGGCATCACAGGGGCTTGATAAATGGCGTTAAGCACTGAAACCACATCCACTTCTTTAGGCACCACCAATTCACGCGATAAAATCGCCATCTGCAGTGCCATTCGATATTGAGGACGGGTCCAACTGGTAACGAACTTACGTTGTAAAATGCGATAACGGGCAAAGGAATCAATCAGCTCTTGCCGTTGGGCAGAATAAGAACCCGTGTAATGACGAGTGACGCTCGAGCAGTTAACACCCGCACCTGATGCCGCTAATCGCATTTGAGCATCACGAAATGGACTGCTCATAGCTTCTTGGCGCTTGCTTTCAACAATGCCAGCATCTTCACCAGGAGCGAGTTCAAAACTGTTTCCCATCCCTAGAAAGATATCGCCGCCACGTTCAAAGTTATCAGTCTCACCTGAGCCCGTATCCCGTTTAATGAAATAAGCAAATCGGCTGGCAATCTGTGCACTGACACGCTCTGATTGATCGTAATCTTCAATATCTGCAATCAAATCTAGAACCGAATGCAGCAGTGTTACCCCTCGGTTTTGATGAAATCGACGAGTAAATTTTAAATGCGCCACAAACCGCGCATCCACTTCAGCAAAAGAAAAGCCATGGGCATCACGCTGAATCAACAAAGACACCATCTGACCTAAACCATTACGGCGAATACCTTCATACATGCCCTTTTCAGGCTCGTTGATATTCAATGGTATGTAATCAGGCTCAAATGGCTGTACGCCAAACGGCGTTGTTGATGGATATTCAATTCCTGCATCTCGCCCTAGGTAATAACGGGCAAACACTTCACCATCACGCAGCCACGTTCGACAGGCTAACCATTCGGTTTCAGCCCGTGATAACTCACCATCAATGTTTTGTTGCAATGAAAACCGTTCAAACCATTCGCTGATCTTACGGGCAAAGTCAGTATGAACATCACCGTTCATGTCTAACGGCTGTGGTTCAATCATAATGCCATTAGGTCCTACGACATTGGCACACAACTCATCAAGAATGGCGGTAACATAAGGCGTGTTTTCATCCATATGTCGTGCACGTTCGCGTAAAGACTTCGCATCTTTATTGATTTGGTTGGCTTTGCCAGTAGAGCGAGCATTACGTTTTTTGGTATGAGGATTAGCAGGCAGTGCGGCTTGGTATTTATTAATCAGGTTACGGTTATAAAGCCGTTCAGCCCCTGACTTAGGATTAAAATAACAAATGATACGATCGGCTATATTCAATTTACTCAAGGTAGTTTCTCCGGATCATACTGCGGCGTCCTCCCTGATTTTCGCGGCTAATCAACTGCTGCAGACGTTCTATTTCACGACGTACCGTTGCCAAACTCGCAAAGGTCAGCTTTTCCCCTTCAGCAGTTTCAACCGCTTGTTGCATCAAGATCTTTTTCTCAGCATCGAGATACCACTGCAGCCGTTCACGTTGGGTTGTCATCCGAAAATTCCTTTTGAGTGGTTATATCGTCGACGCGCCACCCGCTCAAACTTCGGCGTTTGGTCAGCATCAACCACATTGCTATTAAATTGCCAATCAGCGGCCCATGCTGGCGGGTTATCCCAATGGATATCATCACCGCCTTTGTAATGCATACCGGCTTCGGCATAGGCACATAAATCAAACGACTCATTACGTGCACCATCGGGCTTTTGCCAATGACCAAGTTCATCAATATATTCAACCGTGAGTTCATCAAACCAAACCCGATCCGCCCAACCAGGTAAATGAAAGAACCGGGCACCAAACTCTAACCGTGAAAAACTGGCAGCTACGCGGTTTTTTAAACGGTTGGTATGCAGCATTAACAACGGGATTTCACCGTTGGCTAACTTACTGCGTTTATCGGGATAGGTTTCTTTAACCAGATCATCGATGTCACGGCTTGCCCCTTTCACTAAGCGGAATAGATGCGATAAGCCATGCCCTTTAAGGCGATTATAAAACTGATAAGCATGATCGGTAACGGATGAGCTTTTCTGCTTACCTTTTTTCTTCTCACCTGAGCCACCGGAATCACACAAGGTTAATACCGGTTTCATCACCCGCCCTGAACCATCCGCTAAGGGATAGGTTTTCTTGATCACTTGTTCAATCAATAAATCCCAATCTTCGGCATACACCATTGGATTAATGCGGTCATTGTTACGATAGGGATTAGTGAGAATTTCAAAGCGGTCAATCACCCACCGCTGCAGCCCTTCACCATAGACATGGGCTTGCACCACAAAACGTGGGTTCTGTTTACCACCTTGCACATCGATGGACATCATTAAGAAGCGTCCACCTAATGGCACAATGCCACGTTCATGATCAGCAGCTCGCGCCATTAACTGATGCGCACCCACTTCTTGACCACGCGACTGCATCACATAAGGTCGCCCCATACGGACGTTGATAAAGGTTTTTAATGACTCTTCATCACCACAGTCTTTGTACAAGGCATCCGCATTAAGAAAGCGATACACCAAGTTTTCCCAACTGGCATAGGCTGCCACAATGCCTTCAAACCAAAACGTTGCCCATTTACTGGTTCTAATGGCTGATTCATCAGTGACAACCTCACCATATTGGTCAATTGCACCATCACGAAACCAACGCCCTTCAAGATTCATGGTCTGTTTTTGTGATTCAGTATGACGATGGCAACAGCGAGGACATTCCACCCATGCGGTTTTAGCGGCTTCTAAAGGCTCAGCATGTTGTTCCCATTTAAGAGTTTCAAAATCAGGACGAAAATAGCTATTACAGTCTTGGCATAACCAATAGAAACGGCGGCGATCACCTTGGTTATATAAGTCAGCAATACCACCACAGGGTTGAGATTCATGCGGTGATAAATCTTCAACCCGTTTCGGGTTACGTACAATACGACCAGGAGAAGATTCTGCCATTACCATGCCGGATGATTTCGCGTTTTGAACCCGCATCAGCATCAGTTCAAACTTAGAACCTTCTTGCCCTACCGCATCATCAGCACGATCGTAATCGGTCGCGCCGGCATAACGATAGGTGGACGCGGATAAACTGGTTTCAGTGGCAGAATCCAACTTTAGGATCATGCCATTTTTAAATTTCTTCGAGGTGATATTGTCATCAGCCTTACGCCCTGTTCGCAGCTTGGCAATGCCTGCGGTAGCTGAAAAACTTCGTTCTAAATCGACCTTCGACATATCAGTAGCTTTAGTCTTGGTACTGTAGATAAGCAGCATGTCACCAGGCGCTTGGGTGACGGTGTAATTTATCCAGCCTTCCACCATCGCTTTGGTTTTACCTGAACGCGCAGGACCAACCACAATCACCGCTTCATAAATACGCCGAGCCAAACAATTTAACGGCTCTCGCATGTACGGCACTTGTGACGATAAGAACTTAGTCACATCGGTACCATCAGAGATCCACAGTTCATCATCAGCCGCTTCCACCGGTGTTTTATCGGTAGGTGCGCACAAGTAAGCAAAACTACGCCGAATATCTTTGGCATTGGCAAACTCAATCCCTAAACGGGCATCAAACTGTCTCAAGCTCATCAGCGACCGCCTTTAAATCGAAATTAAGCAGAGTTTCTAAATCTTCAAGTTGTTGCGGTGTCGCGGTCGGAATGGCAGATTCAATACGAGTGATCACCTTGTCTTTAAAGCCTTTAACACTGGCAATACAGACAGCAATTTCATTCTCATAATCTTCTTTGGTGACACTCTCACCAGATTCCCGCATCAAAATCAGCTTTTCACGTTCACTTTGTACATACGCCCGTAACTCAGCTGCAGTTTTAAACCCCATTAAATCGGGTGCATCTGATTCTTTACGCGGTTGTTGGCATAGGTACGGCGCGACTTGCACCACATCATAAAGTGGCGTGTTGCCCTTATAAGCGACAGGAGAAACCCCTGCCGCTTTTAAGTTCTTACGAATGGTTGAACGGTGTTTACCAAACTGTTCAAGTTCGGTGGTATTCCAAAAACGTTTTTCATTATTCATGGCACTCTCAATCGTGGTTATGGATCTCCCTCTGTAATGGGTAATGCCGCACAGTGTATTGGGTCATTATAACAACGGCGTAGGTTTTCAATTTGTGCCGCACACAGCGAGAAATGATGTAACCACACCGGATCACGTTTAGCGGCTTCACCCCAAGTCATGGGCGGTTTATGAAATGGTTGTTTACAGCTAATCAAATACGCTGCAGGTGGTTTGATGTATTCAATTTTGTATTGAGTGACCACTTGCGGGCTTGGTGTAGTACAACCACTGACCAGCGTTAGGGATAGGCAAATCAGCACACTTTTCATGAGCAATATCCTTATCGATTTGACGTTGTGCTTTTAACGCTCGTTGTTGCCATTGCTGACGTTGACGCTCGTTATGCTCGGCGGCTAATCGTTCTTGGTGAGATGCTTGCTCTAAACGGGTAATGGTAGATTGCATCGACTGATTAACCTTCACTAACTGATTTGATTGGGTTTGTTGCTCCACAACCAGTGCTTGAGCCGCTTCCAGCTTTTGCACTGTCTGTGAATACGTCCACGCCAATATCGATAATGCCGTTATTGCACCAACAGTCCCGATGAGCTTGAACTTACTGATAGCCATACAAGCAAACCTTTTGCTCTGCTAAACGGCGTTTCACGATGCCAGCACAGTGACTGCTATCAAGTCGGCAATCTTTACCATTCACAAATACCCAGCGTGGAAACTCATTACACGCAGCGGTTAACTGCCCTGCTTTAAGTTTCTTGAGATAGGTAGAACTGCGAAAGTTACCAGCCCCGAGGTTAAACACGAATGACACTGCCATATCGTATTGAGGGCCAGCAGCTAATGTCACTTGCCTATCAACCACCTTTTCCGCTGCGCTGATATCTTCAATGTACCAATCAGCAATGGTTTCGGTGGTTGCTTTGTCGCCTTGTTTTACTCCTGTGGTATGGCCTAACCCTGCAGTCCAACGGTCGGCACTGCATTGATAAGCGGATGATGAACACCCCTCTAAATTACTGATAAACGCTAATCCATCAGGGGTGGTTTTTAATTCGTGATGAGTACCAGCTACAACCGCCAGCACACTCGCGACCAAGCAGCCAATAACGCCACTAGTCTTCTTCAATTTGCTCATAGATTTTCTTCACCTCTGGATGGTTTTGCAGGGCTTTGAGGGTTCGATGTCGATAAAACCAGTTAATAAACGCGGTAAATATGGTGGCAAAAATAGAGATGAGCACCCCTATTTCGTTCATGGAAAGACCAGAGGCTACACCGGTTAAACCTGCCCAAAGGTAGGCAAACCAGCTAATAACTTTCTCTCTCATAGGCGAATTTCAGACATAAAAAAACCGCCTCAAAGGACGGTTATGGATTTAATGGAATCCTAAAACGACAAAACCCCACCGAGTAGGTGAGGTTCTGCAATGTGGGGATTTTGCCTAGATTATTAGTTTATGTCAATGTTAAACTACTTGTCTTATATGTTCTTTTTATATAGTCAGACTGCTTTTTAATATAACCTTGAATATCCATACCATCCAAAAAAGATATATCTGTATAGTCAAATGGTTCTAAATCACAACCAGAAAGCACTTTAAATTTATATGATAAATATCTATATGAATATTTTTCAGATAAGTTAACACCTAAATTATACTGTTCAATATATTTATCATTTAAGTTGTTTTTTTTCAAAAAGCACACATAATTATATAGGGCCTTCACATAAAAATATTTGATATGATAGATATCATTAAGAGCTGATTCATATTCTAATTTTATTTTATTTATATCATAACAAGTAACATCATCATTTAATTCTAAACAATGAGCTATCATTAATTTCTTCAAACCACGAGTAAACAAATTGACACTAACAATTGATTTTATTTCATTTAATGAATAAGGGGTAATAAAGTGTCGAGCAAACATTAATTCTATTTTATGCGTATAATTTAACGGATGTAATGTTTCTATAACTATATCTAATTCACGCTCTATCTCCTCCCCCATAACATTTAACGCTTCAAAATAATTACCATCTCTCCTACAAATACCCAACAATTCTTTATCAATAAATCCAGTATAAACAAATGCAGGCTTATATTTATCACTTTCAAATGTTCTCTGTTTAATGAGTGGCATTATCATTTCAATAGTATACCCTTCCATTAAATAAATACTAATAACAGTTTGTAATGTTATACGGTTAGCTTCTATTTTTAGGTCTATAGTGTTTACTTCATTTAATGGAACATACTGATTAACTAAGGATAAAGAGTCTTTGAAATTACAATTAAAATAAAGTGCTGATGCATAAAAAATTTCAATTGCCCTTAAATTTTCTTCCTTAACATTATCACTCCTAGCTCTCAATATTACTTTTTCTAATGTTGGGTTATAAACCTCAACAAAATTAAAAACATTAATGAATATATTAATATCCGTTAAGAAATATAAATAATCATCAAAAGTCAACCCTTTATCAATCAAGTCATATCCCATACCGACAGATAACATAATATTATTAATATTTTTTAATATCATATTCATACATCCACTATGATTGGATTCATGTTCATGATACCTATTAGCTGCTGTATTCATTAAAACTATACTATATTTAACCACTTCCAAGCGATAACTATTTATATTTTTACTTTTGGATGAATTATAATATGAATAACGATTAATAATTGATTGTAATTTCAACGATCCAGATTCATTTTCTAGTAATGATTTATTTACAAGTGACTTAATATCTTTATCTGTGATAACTTTAGACCTATTGGTTATGTCTCCTTGTGCATAAGATTTTTTAACCACTTTTTTAAAATTAGATAGATTAATGCCATCAGGGAAAAAAGATACTAATTCTAAAACTCTAACTTCACTTGGTGAAAGTGTTTTATATGAATATAAAATTGATGCAAGAATTGTTTTTTGTCGATTAATATTTACATCACTATTTTCATTGAAAATGTCATTATTTTCCATTTTAAATATATTCTCTTCCAATTCTTCTTTTAATTCATAAAAATCAATGCCAGAAGGAAGATTTGAAGCAATTAACTTAATTGCTAAAGCATTTCTATCAAGTAAGTTTTCTAATATATTAACCTTAATATATTTTTGTTCTTTTTTAGTTAAGAACTTATTGTTTGTATATTTATTAAAAAGGGCTAAAGCTTCATCCGAATCAAGAGACCTCAATGTATATTCTTCCTCCCATTCTTCACATAATAATTCTCTCGAAGTAATAACAACGGTGGAATATTCTGCAATCTTACTTATAAGCTCATTACATTGAAGTTTAATAGTGGCAGATTTGTTATCAATATTTAAAATAGCCTCATAATTATCTAGAATAATAAGCCTTGATTCTCCTGAATAATTATCTTTCAAATATTTAATTAGATCATCTATATTTTGAAGTGAAAATGAATATGATATTTTCTGTTTAAATAATTCAAATTCATTTATAAATTCACAGTCAATAAATGTAATCCCACTAGAAAATAGCCCTCTCTTAGATAGCTCAACAGCTAATTTTTTTATTATTATAGTCTTTCCTATACCACCACTTCCTTTTATTGTTAAAACTTGAGTTTTATCATTTATTCTTGACATCTCTCGGCTAATATTTGCCAAATCATTTTTTCGCCCAATAAAATTGGTAACTGTTGCTTTGTCAATATCGTTTAAATTAGATTCATTTAATATATAAATGTTATTTTTATTATCTGAAACAATATCTATGTTAAATTTAGATTCATTTAAAATTAAAGAGTTTTTATAAAAGTTCAATTTCCCTTTTTTAAAAAACTGATGATATATATGTGCTAATTCTTTAATAACGCTATCTTCTTTATCAATAGCCTTTATAAAAATCATTGGGATTTCGACGTTAGCATAACAAATATCGAGTGGAATATTATCAGTAATAATTATCACACCTTTAATTCTTTCAGGTAAACAATCAGCTAAAGTCTCTAAACTTAAATAATCACTACACGCACTATCATCTTCAATAAGAAATCCATTATTCGTCCATTTTGATAGTATAAAAACATAATCAGCATCCTCATAAAGATTATCAACATTACATGCTTTTATCTCCATTGGTGCTTTAAATTTCTTTAACTGCTTATATATAGCGTCATAACATTGAGGTTTATCCAAAGGATTAGATTCATATATTACAACTTTATCTTTTGTTTTTTCTTTTATTTTTTCTTTTATTTTTATATTATCACGCCTATATCCTGCAAAATTATTTATAGTATCAACCAAGGGCTTCCCAAAATCTAAAAAAAACAACAACTGAATATCAATCTTTGCTTTTTCTAATTTAAGCTTGATTTCTTCACTATCAGACTCTTTAACTAACGCATAATGTGGACCAGTATTTCCTCGAAATAAAGTATTTTGTTTTCCTATAGCAATAAGTAAATCGATATCACTCATTGAACAACCGACAAATAATAATGAATCTGTGGAAATAACATCACCAAGAGTAACTAACGCACTCTTATATATATCTTTTTCATTATTATCATTATATAACAAATGATAACTTTCTGGAGTTAATATAATATGCTCTGGGTCTTCAATATTACCATGAAGGTGCCACAACATATTTTTGTTATTATTAGTTTTAAAATCTCTCAAACTAATTTTATTTGAATTATCAAAAACTAACAGATTAGATGGTTGCTGATGAGCCCACTTCATACAGTTGTCATAATTTAACGTTATATGTCTTGAACTCAATTTCCACAATGCTTTATGTAATTCAGCACTTTCTAAATCTAATTCATTAAAATCAAGATCAAATTGTTTTTTTAAAAAATCATACCATAAGGCTCCATTCAGCCCCTCTTGAGCAATAGTCGCAGCTTGAAGAAGATTACCAATTGCAACAACTGAGCTTACTGCAGTTGCTATATCTTCTTTTCCTTCTAGTACTAATTGATCTGACGCTAGAATGAGAAGATCTTTCCATGACGGAAATACAGGTTCTGATTTTTTATTCCTTACAGACATTGAAACTCCAGCGCCAATAATTGGAACTAGTTTATTTTGTCTAATTTTCTCTTGAAGAGTTTCGGGTACAACTAAAGCCACAATTACACTCCTTTCATATATGCTCATACTTTAACATGAACATAGATGAATAAAATAAACAAACTACCGCTTTATATTCCTATTTCCTCTTTTTCAAGTTCTACCTGCTCTTCCATCGTCATCATTGCAATAGCTCTATTTTCTACTAACCAAACCACCAACTGATTCAACACTACGTTATAACGCTTAAATCGACTATAAGTCACTGGCAGAACTTGTGCGAAATAGGCAAAACGCGTTTCTTGAGTCCATACAATACGCCCCGCTTTACAACATTGGCATTTACAACGATTACGGTTCTTATCCACCACAATCGCACTACCATTACACTCTGGACATACTTGGCCATTCTGTTGAGTCGCTTCAGCAATCGCGGTCGTACATAACGCTGTTAACGCCTTTTCAGGGTAAACCCCACGCCAATCTTCCATTAAGCGTAATGTTTCGCCCCTGGTCGCTATTTGCAGCTGTTTAAGTGCATGAACATCTCTTAGCCCTTCAACAAACAGTACCAACCACCCTACTGGCGATTCATGCCAACATAACCCAACTACCGCCAATTGTTCTTCTGCAGACAATAACGCTTTACCACCACCAGACTGAGGATCATAGTTGATACCTTTAATCGCAAATTTACTCAACAGGGTTTCGATTCTCATGCTGGTTGTGTTCCTTTGTTAATTCTAAAACTTGACCAATTAAACGTTACCCACTTACCGTCTTCCATAATGCGGTCGACAGCTGCGCGGCCTAAGGTTGTTATAAGTTCATCACTCTGAAGGTTGGTAATCACCCCTGTTGGTTTTTCTAGGGTATAACGTTCATCAATGATGCGGTTTATCATTACTCGCTCGTTATTGCTGTTGTGCTGAACGCCCAATTCATCTATCACCAGCAAATCGACATTACTCAGAAAACGAATCAGTGCTGTTTCACTGGTTGCTGAGTCTTGGCGATAAGTATCACGAAATTTAAGCATCAATTCGGCAACGGTGATCACTACCACTGATCGGCGTTGCTGAAGTGCTTGATTGGCAATCGCACACGCTAAGTGGTTTTTACCTGTTCCTGATGTACCCGCAAAGATGAAACCACCACACGCACGCTCATTCAGTAAATTATCGACAAACATTTTTGATTCATTGAACGCATGTTGCTGACCCGCATTCTGAATCACGAAGTTATCAAAGCTACAGTGTTGGTGACGCTTTTTGATACCTGAGCGCCCTAATGCTTTTGATACTCGTGTTTGTTGGTTTTGCTCATAAAGATTCTTAGCGACCACATCGGCTTCACGCTGACGGATGGCTTGCATTTGCTCGTAAGTGTATGGCTTCACATGGGCTGGCATGGTTTGCGCTAAACGTTGCATGATGTTCATCGATAATCCTCCGGTGGACCATATTTGCCATCGCTGGCACCCATTCGTTGTGTGGCTGAGATTTGTTTGTTAGTACGCTCTGCTGCCCACTTGTTGGCATTGCGCATGCCGTTACGCCAAGCAGCTACCCAATCTAAATATTTACAATCACGGGCTTTCATCGCATCCGCCCACTGACAGGTTGCTGCTTGTGCATCCAGTGTAAAACCTTGTGCTGAGTACCACTGCTGCATCGACTCGGTGATGGTGAAATCATCTGCCAGTTCGGTTTTCAATTTACGCTGAACACGAACAGGCTTGGTGTTACGCTCCTGTGGTGCTGGTTGTGGTTGCTCAGTGATTTGAGAATCTTGATAAGCATCCTCGCAAGGGACTACAGGGTTATTGATCTGTTTTATCGGATCTGTATTGGATCTGTTAATGGATTCGGTAATTTTCCCGTTTCCTAGGTTTCGGTGAGATCCCCGAATGGATTCGGTAATATTCCCGTTTCCATTCGGTAAATTTACCGAATCGGAATGTTGACTAAAAAAGATGATTTCCATTAGCTTTGATTCATTGAATTTGTAGTGCACTGTCGGTACACCATTTGCCTTCTTACGGGCTGTTTCTAGGCAATCATTTAAGCGTGTTTTTAGCTTCTTCAATGCATAACGAACTTGGTCGACAGAGAAGCCTAATTCATCCGCCAATTGCTCATGACGCTTATAGAACCAACCATCTGTTCTGGTTGTACGTCCTGACCAAAACACTAACTGAGACAGCACTGCAGCTTGGTTTAAATCACCGTTACAAAAACGAATGTAAACACGCGGAATACTGATATTGGCTTCGTTACCTGATAGCTCGCGTATTGCGTTAAATAACCCTGACATACCGCCCCCGTACCTGTATTGATGTAATATTGATAACTTGATAACACTTATTCATGGCTGCCAACCTTGTGGTTTTTAGCGGCCATTAAGGTTTCTAAATAACCCAGTAAAGGTTTATGAGATCCTTCACTTTCTTGTACTTCACGGTAAGCAGCACGAAGCTGTTCTACGGTGGCGTTATCAGGTAGCAACAATAACGATGACAATGCTTCGGATGATTCTTTGTTAAACATCGCTAGTAGCTGATCACGTTTAGGTGTTTCACTCCCCGTTCCTATTACTGCTACGGAAAACCCAAGTGGATTTAAAAACGCATTAAGTGCATCAGAAGCTCGTTGTTTAGGTAAGGCAACCAAAATAGCCGGTAACAAATCCATCATGGTGGCTTTGGCTTCAATACTGGTTCGTTCTAAATAACGAAAAAAGTTTTGTTGGTTGTTCTTATCATCAGCCCCTACCGGTTTAAGCAATTGCTTTCGTTGGGCATCAACTTCAAACGGTAAATCCATATTGTGATATTGACGGGCAACTTTTTGAGCAATGAACTCTTTACTGACTTCAGTACGCCATCCCTCTACAGCGTTACGCATAACGCTTTTTAGGCTCTGAATTGACATGCGGGTTTTCCTTAACTGTATAAATAACCAGAAGATGGACAATCATCTATAATCAGATTGTTTCGTTACTATTTTGTTTAGGGTTAGGAAATACTTGCTCAAAGGTGCAATTTGCACCTAACTCATTGAGTGCATTCACGATCATCCAACAGGTTTTGAGGTTGGGTTTTCTAATTGATGCTTCAAAATTAGAGATTCGAGATGGACCACTATCTAATTTTCCAGCGAGTTCTGCTTGAGAAATATTAAGCAGTTTCCGTTGCTGTGCGATTTGATTCATTAAAGCTCCTTGGTTACCGTCAAGATACACATTTCGTGAATTATTATCAACTCAAAAATCACAAATTGTGTGTTGTTTAATTTTACGCTTCGTGATATTTTATGAATATGGATAAAAAGACTGAAGTAGGACTGCGTTTAAAGCAGCTCCGTATAAAACAAGGCATTAGCCAAAAAGACCTAGCCGAACTTTGTGGTTGGGGACCTTCGCGTATCAGTAACTATGAGTCTGGATTAAGAAGTATTAATTTAGATGATGCTGACATGTTGGCTAAACATTTAAGCATTAAGCCCTATCAGATTTTATTTGATGATGATGAGCTAACCAGTTTTGCCAATGTCACCACTATTGATATCCAACCGAACTATCAAAAATCATTCCCTGTTTTAAGTTCAATTCAAGCTGGTGCATGGACAGAAGCATGTGAGCCTTACTTGAAAGATGAAATAAGCGAATGGTACGGTACGACTGAGCGCACAAGCCCTAATTGTTTCTGGCTTCGTGTTCATGGTGATTCAATGACATCATCAAGTGGTATCAGTTTTCCAGAAGAAACACTGGTTCTTGTTGATGCCGAACGAGAAGCCCAAAACGGTTCATTGGTTGTAGCTAAATTAACTGATGTGAATGAAGCCACGTTCAAAAAATTAGTTATCGATGCAGGCCAACGATTCTTAAAACCGCTAAACCCTCAATACCCGACTTTACCCATTAACGGTAATTGCAAAATTATCGGGGTTGTTATTGATGCCAAACTAAAACTGTTTTGATCAGTAACACATAAACATGAACCGCCTTCCTGGCGGTTTTTTTATGCCTAAATTTTAATTTCACGATTTGTGTTGACATGGTAAACACGTTTTGTGTATCTTTGTGTTACACAAAACGTGAATTAAATACTTATCATAGCTTCATAATACAAGGATGAATGACCAATGTGTTCTCATTTCGATACTGCTCAAGGGGCAGTAAAACTCATGAAATCACGTAATAGTGATTGGCAAGAATGTTGGGAACTGTTGATCATTCCAAATCCAACAACTGGTTGGGGTGTCTCAAAATCTTATCCACTTGAAACCAACATCACCCAAGAACTTGTCGAGCAATTTGCTCATGAAGCTATTCACTTTCTATAACGTATCTCGACTTATGACTACCAATGATAAAAAACGTGAACAAGCACGTAAACGCGCCCAACGTTTGAGAGATAAACGCAAAACCAATGGCGTGACCAGTTTCCCTCTTCCATTAAATAATATGGAGATCGAACGGCTAAATGAGATCTGTAAATTCTTCTCTTATCCCAATACACCTTGTGATAACGCTGAAGCATTACAACTAATGATCCATCATATTTATGGTGAGATGGAACAAATCAAACAATCACTAGGTACTTGCCAACATTGTGGTGAGTCATTACCGGAAGGATGTGCAAAATTAAAGGCAGGAGGCTTATTTAAAGGTGATGCCCGTTGCTGGCACACCATAAATCGGGTTCGTCTTTCTAATTTTGTTAGTACAATATGCGAATAAGGAATCAAACATGTTCGATTACAACAGCTACCCTACTGTAAACATCTCATATACCACAGAAAACAGCTTAAACGTGACACCGTCACACTATAAAAGTAAACAGGAAAAGCAACTACCTGATTCACCGCCACCAGCAAAAACTTATGCTGAACTTAATGAGCAATCAACACATCTTTTAATTAGTCACGTTGAAGTTTTAGAGATGTTTCAAATAACAAGTCGAGCAACTATTTATAAGTGGCGACAAACACGCGGCTTCCCTGAACCAATTACATTGATGCCATTACGTTGGTTACGTTCTGCTGTTGAAGAATGGAAAGATAATACCAGTCGGTTTGGAAAGCGGTTTTAGATGCAGAGCGATCTTGGTGAAAGATCGCTTTGTTATTTATTACTGTTTAGATTAACTAATAATTATTTCAAATAAAGTCGCTATTAATCTTATTACATTTAACAAGACAGTTTTTATATTTCGATTTAATACATATAGTTATGATATTCTATTAAAAGGAATATTATTAAAAGCATAACTAGATGAAAAATAAAACTAATACACAAACACCACCTATAACAATAACATCAAAAGAATGTAATATTATTTTAAATAGTAGTTCTTCTCATCAAACTCAATCTCAACCAGTAATCTATTATGCTACACTTGATGTGAAAAATAGTAAGGCAACGCCTCTAGAATCTACAAATTTTCAATTATCCGATATTACAGTGATAGTAGGTGCCTTTTCTCTTGTCTTTGCTATTTGGAAGCATTCATCAGATAAAAAAAATGCTCGTACAAAAGCAGAAATAGATAAAATTCAAGAAAGAATAAGAACATTGTACGGCCCACTGAAAGAGCTTAGAGAAGAATCAAAAATGTTGTATGACATATTTGCTGTAGAGCTTAAAGACTCTTATTTTAAATCCAATGGCGAACATTTCAGAACACTAACTTATTTGCGTGAAAATAAAATCACAACACTTAAGCCCTATGACCAAGAAATACTCAAACAAATAGTTGATATTTCAAGGAAAAACATCACATTTATTGAAGATAATGGATGGGCCATAGATTCTTCAGCTTTATCTACCCTATTAGGAAATTTGTGTGCTCATTTTAGAACAATGGAAATTGCAGCTGAAGATAAAATGTTAGGTGCTTCTGATAAGCTTAAAGATATTGTATTTCCTTTAGAGACAGATGGTGCTATTGATAATGAGATAAAAAAAGCTCAAGCTCAAATTAATAATCTTCAACAAAAGGAGTTTACCTTCACTTACTGGTTAAAGAAAATGGTTAAGACAATGACTAAATGTAAAACAATTGAATACTACAATAAAAATGCAGATGCATATTATATGGCAACAAATAATATCGATATGTCAGAAAGCTACAAAATTTTCAGAGAATACTTACCAAGAGGTGCTCGAATTTTAGATGCCGGATGTGGAGTAGGAAGAGATACTCGCTTTTTCATCTCAAAAGGCTATAAAGTACAATCATTCGATAAATCCCAAAGAATGTGTGAGATTACCCGTAAATATCCTTTCGCTTATTGCGAGCAAATGTCATTTTTAGACGTCGATTTCTATGAAGAGTTTGATGCCATATGGGCTAATGCTTCGTTACTTCATGTCCCACAAAAACATTTAACAGAAGCTTTAACACGTTTAGTTCGATCTCTAAAAATTAATGGTTTTTTATTTGCGTCCTTTAAAACTCAAGATAATTATCAGAAAAAAGATCAACGTGAATTTTTCTTTTATACAAAGGATTGTCTAGAGAAAATAATTATAGATAATAGACTAAACCTAAAATTAATTAAGTCATGGAAATCATATAAAGATAATGACTTATCAAAAGAGTGTTTTGAGTCATATATTTGGAAACGTATTAATTAATATTCATTAGTATGACAAAGCCGGTATAAATTCCGGCTTAAAAAATAATATAGATATCCAGATAAACTAATCATCAGTAAAATAATCAGAATCAATTCTAAATGTTGAATATTTTTTTACAGTTGATATTCCAACATCATGCGTAAGCATTAAATCACACAATTCATCTCCGTTGATTAATACAATACTTTTCTGTTGTTTTTCTATATATATCTTAGCTGTTTTTGAAAAAACTGATGTTGTTATAAAAACACCTTTTTGAACATTATCCATAGCACCAACAAAACGCTGTAGATCTGGTCTTCCTATTGTTTTATCAGTATATCTTTTCGCTTGGATATATATTTTTCCTAACCCCAATTTATCTTCTTTAATAACACCATCGATCCCACCATCACCAGACGAACCTTTGACAATACCAGCTCCAGGAAAATTTCCTCCGTATCCCATAGCTAAAAGCAAATCAACAACTAATCGCTCAAAAAAAGCAGGGTCGGATAATAATATTTGTTCTAGCAATAAATTTTTAATATTTGTTCTATGTTCTAAATACGCATCTTGAAGCTTTTCTTCAGGTAACTTATCACTGAATAATTGAGCATGAGTATCTTTAGACGGTACTTTGTTACTCAAGTCTTTGTTTGTTAAAATAAAATACTTAGTGACTTTTCCATTCTTACTATCTATAACAAAATGCTTTGCTGGACTTGCTGAAGGGAAATCTAAACCATAACAATGTTTGCGTAGTTTACTATTTACAATTGCCTCTGGGTTTTTTGCTCCAAATTCATACAACTTACGATTAATAATCTCATTATAAATCTCTTTATACGTTAAAGGGATTTTCACAGCCAAAAGAACGCTTTTAATCGCTTCAACAATCGTCACACTACTTCCCTTTTATTTAAATAAAAAATCATACTACTATATTTAGTACAACCTATTTCAATCACGCTCAGTGTAACAAGTTGAAATTATTATATAACAGTGAATTAGAATAAAAAACTTTTACCTTTAAGGATAGTTACCTTCTGATATGACTTAACAATTTAATATTATATCATTTCAAATAATAAATTTAGCTTCTCAGCATACTACTCATATCTCCGTTGGTTTGGAAAGCAGTTTTAGAAGCAAAGTGATCTCGGTGATAGATCGTTTTTCTGTCTATATGGGTAGGCCTTAAAAAACCATAAAAATACCCTTATTTATTAAGGTAGTACACAAGATACAACAATCCAAACCAAACTCATTACGTCTTCAATATAAATATTAAGCTTAAACTGAAAATGTCAAACGTTGAGAATCATTTCTAAATTATTGTTATACGTTTATTCACGTTTTAACCTAGCAATAGAGTAATATAAACTTTCTATTTTCACACTATTACGATCACTCATATGAAGCTCTCTATGACAATTCGGGCATATTGCGACGCAGTTTTGAATAGTGTCACTCCCACCTTGTGATAAATACTTCACATGATGTACTTCAAGAAACCAACTTCCATCTGACAACTGAAAGGGCCCTCTTTTTAAGCATGATTCACAAGTACCTTCAGCATATGACAACACCCAATCACGAACTTTTCGAGAACGATGATAAACCGTTGTTTCTAAAGTGCCTAACCTTGGATTCAAATTACCTTCTGGCAGTTTCTCTTTTTGAGAGTGGTCACTGTCATCATATAATGTATAAGTATCAGACAATAAAAAATATACGTTTTTTCTATCCTTGTTTTTTTCAACACCGAAAAGCTTCAAAAAATCACCAGACGACTCATTATAACCCTGAGTATGTTTCCTTAAAGTTCTAGCTACTGCACCTTTCGGGTTTACCGCACCAAAATGATAAAGTTCCCATTTGACAATGTTGTCATATATTTCTTCTACTGTAAGAGGGGCGTTTATAGATAGAAGTACATCTGCTATTGCTTCTACAATCTTCATTCATATCTTCTCCTATCAGCTAAAAGTATATGATGCTGCATTAGGATATGAGCACGACCTTTAGCCTTTAAGTTCATTAACCATTGAAATATAGATTATCATCCCCAACATCTTAGATAGCAACTATAAACATAAATTAGGTAACTATATGAATGCGAAATTATTATTTTCAGGTTTTGGCATTTTAGTTAGCGTATTCTACATACTCTCTCGATTGCATTTTTTATAAAAAAATAGCACCAAACTAAAAAGCAATACTTAGGAAAGGTCTTTTGACTAGGAGCATTTATGTATTAGTAGCCATAACCAACACGGCTTAAATAAAATGAATCATCAACCAAACCTACTTCAAATAACTATCCAGCTTCTCAGCATACAGCTCGTACCCTTCTAGCTGGTCTTTCAACCAATCGTGTTTGTTATAAACCGCTAATACCCCACCCAATTCATGGCCAAGCATCTTCTCTACTACATGCGGCATTACCCCTAGTTCTGATGCACCGGTAGATAATGAGCGTCTAAAATCATGAGTACGCCAATCTTCAATCGGTAAACTATCTCTAATACGTCGAATATAACGGTTCGCAGCTGAAATGGTTATCGGCTTATCAAGATCGCCACCAGGGAAAAGCACATCATCATAAGTAGCCATTACTCGTTCTAATATCGCCCTTGCTTTAGTAGGTATTGGACGTCTTATTGGCGTATTGGTTTTACTGAGTTCTTTCGGCACCGTCCATATACCCGCTTCCATATCAAAGTGGCTCCGACGCGCAAGGCGCAACTCAGAAAGACGACTCCCCCACAGCATGGTTAGTTGATGCAACGCCTTATTGGATGAGCTGGCGCGGCTGCGTTCGATAGCCAACCAAATCATGCTGAGTTCTGAAAACGTTGGTACTCGAGTACCAACTTCTGGTGCTTTACCTACATGTTGTCTTTTAATTCGGTCTAAGTCTGTTTTTTCAATAATGAACTTACTCTTACAGAAGTTTAAACAGGCTCTTAGCTTGGTAAATAGTGAATTAGCAGTTTTGGGTTTATCAAGGCTAATAGTATCTAACCATTGCATCCACTCTCTGGCTGGTATCGTTTCAACATTACGTTCAGGGAACGCACCAATAAGATAATTCTTAGCAAAAGAGCGATAAAGTGCCTGAGTACCCGCTTTTAATTGAGGGACATAATGTTTAAGCCAGTACGCGACACAATCATCTAAAGTGATAAATTCAAGCTCACCCGTTATAGCAATGTTGGGATTTCGACCAGATTCTCTCAATTCCATCATTAATTTATGCTTTCGCCTTGCCTCTTTAAGGCTAGTTACGGGATACTTACCTATACGAATTCTTAGGCTTTTTTTATTAAAGCGGCAACGGTAATGAAAATAGATTTTAGCTTGAGGTGTTATGCGGACAACGAGCCCTTCACCATCACTAATTTCAGCTTTACCGTCATAAGTGTCTTGCTTTGATATAAGATTAAGTTGTCGGTCTGTCAGGCTCATTACGCTATTCCTTTAAATTAGGACACAGGCTCGGATTTTAGGACACGCATTCGGACATTAATGCAAATCCCACGCTGAATTCAATTGGAATTAACTACTGTATATACACACAGTATATCACGAAAAGCCATAGTTATAACAATTACTTAATACAACACACATGGCTTCTGGAAAATACTATGAACAAGAAAAACGAGCCAACACTATACTGGATTGATTACGAAACCTTTGGTGCCAGTCCAGCGAATGATCGCCCTTGCCAGTTTGCAGGGGTGCGTACCGATATGGAGATGAACATCATCGGTGAGCCTTTGGTGATCTATTGTAAGCCACCAGCCGATTACCTACCTTCACCTGAAGCCTGTTTGATTACAGGTATTACACCACAAGAGGCAATGGAGAAGGGTTTATCAGAGCCTGAGTTTATTGCGCAAATTCATGCTGAGCTATCAAAGCCAAATACCTGTGTCATTGGTTATAACAATGTGCGCTTTGATGATGAAGTGACCCGTTATACGTTATACCGTAACTTTTATGACCCTTATGGCTGGGCGTGGCAAAATGGTAACTCTCGTTGGGATTTACTCGATATCATGCGTACTTGTTATGCATTGCGCCCTGATGGCATTAACTGGCCGACAGATGATGAAGGTCGTCCGAGCTTTAAGCTTGAGAAACTCTCTATCGCCAATGGTATCGAACACGCGAATGCCCATGATGCCATGGCTGATGTGTACGCCACGATTGAGCTGGCGAAGATTTTAAAGCACAACCAACCTAAGCTGTTTGATTACCTGTTTGAGTTGCGTCATAAGCGTAAATTACAAGATCTGATTGATATTGTTGATCTCACCCCTATTGTGCATGTATCGGGTATGTTCGGTACTGAATGTGGCAATACCAGTTGGATCGTACCGATGGCGTGGCATCCCGATAATAAAAATGCGGTGATCTGCGTTAACCTTGCCCAAGATCCAACCCCATTAATTGAGCTTGATGCTGATCAACTGCGTGAGCGTTTATACACTAAGCGTATCGATCTTGGTCCTGATGAGTTACCCGTCCCGATTAAAGAAGTGCATTTAAACAAGTGTCCTGTGCTTGCCCCTGCCAAAACATTAAAAGCAGAAGATGCAGCGCGACTCGGTATTGATCGTGAGTTATGCCTTAAAAATTTGGCGTTATTAAAGCAGCACCCTGAAATACGGGCTAAATTGCTGGAAATGTTCAGTGTTAAACGTGAATACGCCAATAGTGATAACGTTGATACCATGCTTTACGATGGTTTCTTCTCCACCGCTGATCGCTCAACGATGGATATTATTCGTGAAACAGAGGTTGAGTCACTGGCTACATTGGAAATCAATGTTGAAGATGAGCGTATTAAACCGCTGTTGTTCCGCTATCGTGCGCGTAACTACCCATTAACACTCACCTATCAAGAACAACAACGTTGGAAGCATCATTGCCAAGATTTCTTTGAAGAGAACATGACCAAATACATGGAGAACTTTGAAGCAGCGGCGCTCGATTGTCAGTCAAATGAGCACAAAATGAAGATCATGAAATCACTATATGACTATATTAGTAAATTGATGTAATTCATAGTGTTACATATTTAAAAATACAATAAGCTCATCACAGGAATCTTGTGATGGGCTTTTTTATTATTAATGAGATCTGTTATTTGATGATTATCGTAATTCCGTCAACACTTAATGCTATCGAGTGAGGTTGTGTTCGAAGGGCTTACAAGTAGGTGGATAATGACAACGAAAACGGCAATAAAATGCTATCGCTTTGAAGGTATTGATTTTATTCCTGAAGATAGGCTACTTCGATGGCATGATAATCAACAAACTTTGTTAACTAATGACGAATCCCGTTTTTTAGCCTCTCTTTGCCATCTTGCGGGAGAAGTTGTCAGTATTGAATCGGTCTATCGTTATACCTTCACCTACCCCAATGCATACGAGGATAGCGGAGATCATCATTATGATCTCAATATTCTATTATTATCACTGTCTAAAAAATTACTTCGCAATGGCAAAATGGCGATACCTATCTATATTATCCCTAGTTATGGCTTTCGCGTGTCATTACCCAATACCGCAGCAGTGCGTAATGAAACACCTGTATTAAAAAAAGCACCGTCATGGTCAAACATTACAAAAAAGCACACAATAAAACCGTTCCCTTTGGGAATAAAGACTAATTACGCAACTATTTGCACCTTAATAATCATTACATTTACACTACTGCTTGGTGGGTACATTTTGACAATATAGCAACATTAATGCTTGTTTTATCAACAGAAACCAATATAGTTCATTAACCGCCATTAATTAGTGTGACAATTATCATGTTTATTTGTATGATGATTGGAAATATTTAAGAGTCATACCACCCATGAATTATATACGCTCATTTGCTATCGTCATGATCTGTTTCTTTTTAGGACAAGGCATTCAGCACTGGTCTGGATTACCGGTTCCTGGCAGTATCATCGGCTTATTTATTCTTTTTATTGCTCTTGTCACTGGCATTTGTCGTGCAGAGTGGGTTGAAAGTACCTGTAATTTATTAATTAAACACATGGCATTGTTATTTGTACCTGTTGGTGTTGGTTTAATGAATTATTTAGGTGTCATTGAAAATAACGCAGCGATCATTTTTGCAAGTACCCTTGGCAGCACCATTATTGTATTAATTGTTATTGGCCTAGCGGTACACCATAAGGAGAAACAGTCATGATTTGGTTGGTGGCAACCTTAGTCTGCTTTTATGTTGCACGTTATTTAGCAATGAAAATTAAAAATCCTTTTTTCAACCCTCTTTTAATCACGCTTATTGTTATGATTTTGGCCTTAAAATGGTTGGAAGTGCCTTATCAGACCTATTTTGCACAAAATGAAGTGATTAACTATTTATTGGGTCCTGCGGTTGTTGCATTAGCTTTCCCGCTATATCAACAAATTGGGCTTATTCGCAGTAAGTGGAAAACCATTTTAACCTCTTGTTTTGTCGGTAGCGTGTTATCAATGACCTTTGGTACTGCGATTGCTTTTTCAATGGGTGCGGATGCTCAACTTGCAGCAAGTATTTTACCTAAATCTATCACTACCCCTCTTGCAATGGCGGCTTCTCAGCAAATTGGAGGGATTCCTGCGATTACCTCTGCAATGGTGATTATTGTGGGGTTATTTGGTGCGGTATTAGGTTATCCGATCATGAAATTATTCCGCGTGAAACATCCACTAGCAAAAGGCTTGTCAATTGGTACGGTGTCACATGCATTAGGTACAGCAAAAGCCGTAGAAGAAAACTATCAAGAAGGTGCATTTAGTTCTTTAGCTTTGGTTATTTGCGGCATTATGACCACCTTATTAGCCCCACTGATGTTTCCTCTACTATTACGTATTTTTGGACATGCTTGATCAGCAATAGCACAATTGAGCACAAAGCATACAAAACGGTCAATTTTTACTAAGTCATTGAAATGTTGTATGCTTTGTTACAGAAACAAGTGTGACGCCACTCTCAGTAATGTAATAGGTGTAATGGCAAAACCAACAGTGTGATCAAGATCACTTCTAACTCATTGTGATTCACATAGAATGTTTTGCCATAAACAATGAAGGAGTAACACCCAATGTACGCACGTGTTATAAAAGCATTAAGCTTATTACCTGCTGAATTGGCGTCAGCTTTAAAGCCTATTATCGAAGATTCAAATTTCGACTCAACGATCAGTCCTGAGCAATTCGAATGTTTATTATCAACAACGCACATGACTGATACTGAACTTCGCTTGGCCCTCCTTCCTCTTGCTGCTTCCTATGCTGTAGTCCCTATTTCTAATTTCTATGTTGGTGCAATTGTACGTGGCACATCTGGCCGCTTATATTTTGGTGCTAATATGGAATTTGAAAACGCAAGCATGGCTTGTACTATTCATGCTGAACAATCTGCCATTAGCCATGCATGGATCAAGGGCGAAGTGGGCATTAAAGATGTCACTATTAACTACAGTCCTTGTGGTCACTGTCGTCAGTTTATGAATGAATTAACATCAGCGAACGACATGATGATTCAACTGCCACAACGCGAACCAATGACACTGCAACAATATTTACCTGATTCATTCGGCCCGCTAGATTTAGGGGTTAAAGATGGTCTATTAAGTGATTTTGATAATGGCATTCGCATTGAAGAAGGTTCAGAGCTTGCGATTAGCGCCTGTAATGCCGCTAACCGTTCTCATGCTCCTTACTCAAAGAACTTCAGTGGTGTTGCATTAAAAGCACAAGATGGCCGTATCTTTGAAGGTATGTATGCAGAAAATGCAGCCTTCAACCCAAGCTTACCTCCTCTGCAAGTTGCATTAATTAATATGAATATGTCTAACTATTCATTGTCTGAAATTGCAGAAGCGGCACTGGTAGAAAGTGCAGAAAGTAAAATTAGTCAACTTGCACGTACACAAGCATTATTAGAAGCACTGAATCCTGATATTCAACTAACATATGTTGCTTATTAAGTCGGTAATTGATTTGAATATTCGAAAAAGACCGCCTCACTGGCGGTTTTTTATTATCTAAACTTGATCAATGTTGGCTATCAAACATCAAAAGCGTATTATCTCGCCACCTATTATTAGAAGCCAATGACAATGTCTCAAACACACAATCCTTTGAAAGGAGCAGCATGGATGCTCACGGCTGGGCTCGCGTTTGCTATCGTAAACAGTTTAGCTCAGTACCTTAGTATCAAACTGCATGTTCCTTCCACGTCTGTTGCGTTGATCCAATACTTTATTGCATTAATCGCTATGTTTCCTTGGCTACGTACATTAGGTATTCGTCAATCGCTTAAAACCAACCACTTTTGGTTACACTGCTTACGGGTGTTTTTTGCGGTTATCGGTATCCAGTTATGGCTATGGGCATTAGCCTACCCTGTCCCTATTTGGCAAGGTATTGCGCTACTAATGATTTCCCCACTATTTGCAACAATCGGTTCAGGGCTCATTCTAAAAGAAACTGTCGGTAAAGCGCGTTGGTTGGCAACATTAGGCGGTTTTGTTGGTGCCATGATTATTCTTGAGCCATGGTCTGAAGATTTTAACATCGCGACATTATTGCCTGTAGGTGCGGCTTTTTTCTGGGCGGCTTATTCATTGATGGTGAAGAAACAATCTAGCCATGAATCACCAACCACGATTGTGATGTACCTGCTCATTCTAATGACACCGTTCAATCTTATTTTAGCTGCGCCTGACTTTACGATGCCAACAGTGAGTTTTAGCTGGTGGTTATTAATTATTGCGGGCTTATTGACAGGCTTAGCACAATGGGCAATCGCTAAAGCCTATGCCGTAGCTGATGCTTCTTTTGTACAACCTTTTGATCACGCAAAATTACCTTTAAACGTATTAGGTGGATGGTTAGTCTTTGGTTGGACACCACCCGGGCGATTATGGCTTGGCGCTGGAATTATTATTCTTTCAGTTGCTTTTATTACCCACTGGGAAAATCGCAAAAAATAATCATTTAAACCGCTTATGATAAGCGGTTTTTTTTCGCTTTCCGTTCTTCAATTATGAGATTCCTATCAAACACCCACCAAAAGCAAACGATTGCGCAAACATCAAAATAAGGTATGATTAACGGCAGATTTCACCTTTAATGACAAATCGTAAGGAATTTCAATGTTTGGTACAGCTGCTTGTTCTGATGCAACCCGTGTATTACTGCTTGGCTCTGGTGAGTTAGGCAAAGAAGTTGCTATTGAGTGTCAACGTCTTGGTCTTGAAGTGATTGCTGTTGATCGTTATGAGAATGCACCAGCAATGCAGGTAGCCCACCGTAGCCATGTGATTGATATGTTAGATGGTGATGCACTTAAAGGTATTATTGCCCTTGAACAACCCCACTTTGTTGTCCCTGAAATTGAAGCAATTGCGACAGATACTTTAGTTGAACTTGAAAGCCAAGGTGTCAATGTCGTCCCCACCGCTAACGCGACTAAACTGACTATGAACCGTGAAGGTATTCGTCGTCTTGCCGCTGAAACCTTAGCTATTCCAACCTCGCCTTATGAATTTTCTGATCAATATGCCGATTTTGAAGCCTCAGTGCATCGCATTGGCATGCCGTGTGTTGTAAAGCCGATCATGAGTTCATCAGGCAAAGGTCAAAGCGTGATTAAAACTGCCGCAGACATTGAATCAGCATGGCAATACGCACAAGAAGGGGGACGTGCAGGTGCAGGCCGAGTGATTGTTGAAGGCTTTGTCGATTTTGATTATGAAATCACCCTACTCACAGTGCGCGCGGTTGATGGAGTACATTTCTGCGCACCAATTGGTCATCGCCAAGAAGATGGCGACTACCGCGAGTCGTGGCAACCACAGCAAATGTCAAAAGCAGCCTTAAAAGCGGCTGAGGATGTTGCTCAGAAGGTTGTGAATGAATTAGGCGGTTATGGCCTATTTGGGGTCGAATTGTTCGTTAAAGGCGATACAGTGCTGTTTAGCGAGGTATCCCCTCGCCCGCACGATACTGGAATGGTAACCCTGATCTCTCAAGAGTTATCTGAATTTGCATTGCATGTCCGTGCCTTTTTAGGCATGCCAATTACCACGATTACACAGTATGGCGCATCAGCTTCTGCGGTTATTCTTGCTGAAGGTATTTCTACCAATATTCGATTTGATAATTTAACCGCTGCGTTATCTCGCCCACAAACGCAAATAAGACTGTTTGGCAAACCTGAAATCAATGGTCGCCGCCGTCTTGGAGTTGCGCTTACACGCCGTGATAACATTGATACAGCTATCACTGATGCCATTGCTACAGCAGCAGACGTTAACATCATTCTGTAGCCTTAGCGGCGCAATTAAAGACAATAAAGGCGTCACATAGACGCCTTTGTTTTTCCAACTACGCTATTACTCGTTTATTAAACGTCAATTAGCCATACTTCTTCAGCAAAACGCTCAACACCACGCTGACGACGAGGATGGGTGGCATCCGCTTCATCACGCTCTAAGTGGGTTATTTTACAACCACTGAATAACGCTTCTATTTCAGTTCTAGGCACTGAGAATGGAGGCCCATCCATTTGTGGTTGTGGATAATCTAAGGTTACTAATAAAATACGCCCACCAGGTTTAACCAACTGCAATAAACGTTCAACATAACGTTCACGCATTGATTGTGGCATCGCAACCAATGCCGCACGATCATATACCACATCAACCGGTGCAATAGGAACGGTAAAATAGTCCCCTTGGTAGATTGTGATCTCATCAAATGAATACACGTGCTCACAGCCGATCCCAGTGACTAATGGCGTGTAAAGATTCTCAGCAAAAAAGGCTTTTACTGCAATATCGCTAAGTTCAATTCCAACCACATCGTTATGGCGTGCAGCGAGCCAAACCAAGTCTTCAGATTTGCCACACATTGGTACTAACACGCGATCATCACGTTGAGCATTCACCTGTGACCAGTATTTTATTAATAATGGATTAACGTCAGTTAAGTGAAAACCAATTCGATCTTCAGCCCAACGGCTATGCCAAAATTCAGCGTCCATGTATTACCTTCTTTCTTTATATATTTTTTATTTGATGCTAGTTGACCATAAGTCGCTATTGAGACTCAAGGGTTAAGTGCAGATGAAGTAGGAAAAACAGGAAGTGCAGGAAGTGCAGGAAGTGCAGGAAGTGCAGGAAGTGCAGGAAGTGCAGGAAGTGCAGGAAGTGCAGGAAGTGCAGGAAGTGCAGGAAGTGCAGGAAGTGCAGGAAGTGCAGGAAGTGCAGGAAGTGCAGGAAGTGAGAATAAACAAGCTAAACAAGCTAAACAAGCTAATGCAGGTAAATATGTTGCTTTATAATAATCAACAAAAAAGGGATGCCATAGCATCCCCTTTTTATTGACCACGCTGATAGCTAGATCAAAAATCTGTTTTTCAATTTTTCTATCGGAGAGTCATTGAATAACGATTGGAAGCCACTCAGGTTATGAAATTCTGAATAGTTTAATCGAATCACGACGAACCGTTACGCCACGGAAAGTTACTGGCTCTAACAACGTCATTAGTTGCTTAGAAACAAAAAACTTACCGCCATAGCTACGATCACCGCCACGATTAACCCAATCAGCAAATTCATCAGCCAGACTGAACATTGAGTTACCGACTAATAAAACTAGAACTTTAGCAACTTCGCTATCATTCTGACGGTTAAACTCTGCGTCACGAACTTTCTTACGATATTCGTCGACAATTCTTTCAAGGCACTCAAATCTGCTCATATACACCACCATAAAAATCGAGGCGTGGATACTACTGCTCAACTCCCGTTAAATCAAGCCATCTCAGCATGTTTCTTGTGTTTCATCATTAAATTTTTCACTTTAATAACATTATTAATACTTATCACTAAAAAAATTCGTCTTTATCTTCATTTTTTGTCATTTTGATAAAGTTTTATTTAAAATACATCTTTATACGAGTTAGAATAATTCCTTTTACTCATAGTGGTCATAAAACATGAATAAAGAAACTGACTTTCGTCTATTAGGTCGGCTTGACAGTGAATTTAAGACGATAACCGCAATGATTGATATTTATTGTGCAAAACATCATCAAATCAATACTCTAAAATTTCAACGATGTAATAATTGTGACCAATTTAGAGCTTACGTAAAACAGCGACTTGATCGCTGTCCTTATGGAGAAAATAAACCCAGTTGTAAGCAATGCCCTATCCATTGTTATAAGCCACAACAAAAAATTATGTCACAAACGATTATGCGCTATTCAGGCCCTAAAATGATCGTTAAGCATCCAATAATGGCCATTAAGCACTTAATTCATGATAAAAAAACGATACCTGAACGTAACAAAGAAATGCTCTCTAACCATCAAAAAAGAAAAGCGTTACTAGACAAGAAATAAAAGAGACAAACGCCCGCTAATAATCATTTCTTTGTCATTGATGATGATATTTAAAAGCCAAGATATTTTATGATAAGTGTGGAGATAAGACAGAGGCAGTCCTTATGTGTCTAAAGACTGCTTCAGAAATAGCGCGAGGAAAGCTATTTAGTTACGGTAAAAATCAATCACTTCAATTTTTACTGGGGTATTCTTTTTCGTTAGTTCAACTGTAAATTGATCTTCATCGACCACTTTAGCATCTTTAGCGCCTTCACCCACAACGCTCACCCCTTCAATTTTGGTGTAAAGCTTAGTGTAATCATAATGCATAGTGACCGTTACTTTAGTCGGCGCTGTCGTTGATAGTTCAAAAGTACAAATACCAGTTGGACAGAATACATCAATATCATCAGGTGATGTGACCGATACAGTATCAACATTTTTAACAGGCGTTGCTGTAACCGTCGGCTCACTACACCCTGCTAATAACATTGTTGCTGCCACCACAATAAAACCTAATTGACTTTTTTTCACAGATTAATCCTCATTTGATTATATATGTCGTCATACCTATCTAACGTAAGCGCTTCACAACATATATTGAATGTATTCATTATGGGTTGAGATCGTTAATTTCATCAACCGTTAAATAACGCCATTGACCTTCATCAACATCTAACGTTACGCAACCAATGCTCTCACGATGCAAACCTACCACTTTGTTACCAATACTGGC
Source organism: Photobacterium piscicola (assembly GCF_046058925.1). NCBI lineage: Bacteria > Pseudomonadati > Pseudomonadota > Gammaproteobacteria > Vibrionales > Vibrionaceae > Photobacterium > Photobacterium piscicola. The sequence goes on along the minus strand of NZ_CP175534.1, from coordinate 1,820,406 downwards.
AAACATGCGTTTCACTTGATGAAATTTACCTTCAGTGATCGTTAATAGCACTTGTTTATCATCAACGATAGTTAATATTGCTGGCGCAGTTAACTGCGGTTCACCTTGCAACTTAATTCCTTTAGCAAACAATGTCTTGGCACTTATATCTATCGATTTCCGAAGGTGTACGCGATACACTTTTGGGCATAATTTATTAGGCGAAGTAATATTAAATGACCATCGACCATCATCAGTAATCAAGACTAATCCTGTGGTATCTGCATCTAATCGCCCCACAATATGCAGTTCTTGTGGTCGTTCTATATCAATATAATTGAAAAGTGATGGGTAAACTTCGTCAATATTAGAACAAATTGTTTGCGCAGGTTTATTCATTAATAGATAACGAAATGGGCGAGGGAAAAGTTGCTTACCTGAAAATATTACTTCATTATTTTCATGAACTTGAGCTGAAATATCAGAGATCACGTTGCCGTTAACCTTAATATCACCCTCTTCAATATGAGCAATAGCTTGTGCTTTCGTCAATGCTGTACTTTTACAAATAAATTTATCAAGACGCATAAAAACATCGCTATTTATAAAGCGATTATTATCCTTGTCCGTCAGCAATAAGCAACTGTTAGACGGATATTTAATCTCTCACTATGAAACCTTTATGATAACGATTATTCATATTTACTTACATCACACAGCACTTAAACAGTACTCTGCTGCATTAATCTCGAACACTTAATTTTCCACCCATCTAAATATACCCACACAGAATAAAATGCGATCTATCTCAATAATTTTATTAATTTACAAAATATTGTTTGTCGCAATAATAAAGCTAGGCTAATATCGCGCAACTTTGGTAATACTGCAATTACCATAACCAAGATAATCTCTTTATAATCATTAGGTTAATAATGTCTTATAACGCTTTATACACTGATTTGTCTGGCTACTATGATTTAATGTGTGCTGATATTGATTACCAAGAACAAAGTAATTGTGTCCGTAGACTCCACCAGCTATTTGGCAATCAAGGCACACGTTACCTTGATCTTGCTTGTGGTACTGGTCCTCATGTTGAACATTTTATTGGTTATGGTTATCAAGCAAGTGGCTTAGATATTAATCAACCAATGCTGAACATTGCTCAACAGCGTTGCCCTCAAGCAACATTTGTTCAGCACGATATGTGTAACTTTACTGTTGATGCTCCATTAGACTTAATTACTTGTTTCTTATATTCGCTGCATTACAACGCCAATATTGAAAAGCTGATGCAATGTATTGAAAGTGCATATAATGCCTTAGCTCAAGATGGTGTTTTTTGTTTCAATGCCGTTGATAAAGATAAAATCGATAACAACTCTTTTGTTCGCCATACAACTGAATTTGAAGACAGCCATTTTATGTTTCAATCAGGCTGGAATTACTGTGGTGAAGGAGAGCATCAACAATTACAACTTCACATTGAAAAAACAAGTGACAATGTAACGCAATCTTGGCGTGATAATCACCCAATGGTGGCAATCAACTATGCTCAATTACAGCAGTTATTAGCACCCTTTTTTGATGTGACCATGTTTGAACATAGCTACGACAAAATAGTGCCTTGGAATGGCCGTTCTGGTAATGCTATTTTTGTGTGTGTTAAAAAAGAAAACGTCATCATCAATCAACAAGCCGCATAAAAAAACCTCGATCAATATAACTTGATCGAGGCTTCATTTGCTTAACTAATAATAATATTACTGTGCCGTATTGTTATAATACAGCACGTTAAAGCGCTATTATTTTTCGTTTTCAGCAATAACTACATCGGCAGCAGCTTCTGCTGACGCTTCTTCTTCTTTAAGGAAGTTTTCTTTGTCACGTTCATTTAATTCAGAACGGTGAGCAAGTGGCTTCTCTTTTTTCTTGATGATTTGGCGTTCTAAACGAGCAAATGCAGCGCTTAGTGCTTCGCTTAATTCTTTTTCATCAGCAGATGCTTCAATATCACCTACGCTAGTCTTAACCGCAATCTCGACAATAAATTGACGGCCTGGTTCTAGCTTCATAAATACATTACGGCTATGGAAAGCCACTTGGAATTTATCAAATTTAGCAAACTCAGATTCAATATGAGCTTCCATGTAGTCAGGTAATTCAAAACCTTTAGCAGTTACTTTTAAAGTCATTTTTTTATCCACCAATAATTTATTAAGTTATTTATTGTTTGTGCTATTAAGATGAACCTAAATTAAAAAACAAAACGTGACATAGATCACACTTCCAAATCATAGCTATTGAACATATATTTAATAAAACCTGTTAAATCAACTACAAACAATCACAAATAGTGTAAAAAACAATCACAAATAAAATAACTGTTCATTAAAAACACCATTTATCTATCTTTCTATCTCCTTGGTTTTTCCGAAAAAAAATATTTAAATAAAATTAGATCTAAATGATTGATCTGGTCTATGTTTTATCTCACTAATGTTTAAATCTTATTTAATTACCTATTTATAATAATTGATTACGTAAATTTGAGTTTTAATCTTTAGGTTTTAGATAATGACTTAAATAGATAGTACGGCTAATGTGATTGCATCATATATATTTAATATGTGATTTATGCTTTAGCGTTTTTAAATTTAAATTATCATTTGGTATAGAATTATGAATCAGACATACCCTCTATTAAAAGGCAATTGGCTTCCTAAAAATAAAGCCCATGTTGCAGCTTGGATTAAAGATTTAAAAACTCGTACGCATTTAACATCTAATACTATTGCTCAGCCTATTATCGATTTTAAAGAATTGGTAGAGAATGACCCTACGCTACTACGCCTTTCACAAGATATGTTTAGTGAAGCTAAAAGCCACAAAGAATTAACGCCTTTAGAAACACCAGAGGTGAATGACTTTGATGAATTTTTAGTTTTACTGAATCATATAATGACGCAAGCACCAGAGTGCACTGAGTTTTTAGATCCTAAAACAGGCGCACTTGAACCATGTGGTTTAATTGGTTTCCCTATTAATGCGCTACTTGATTGGCCAATGGCAACAGATTCAGGTTATGCGTTCTTTGCAAACGAACTTGTTAACCAACAATTTAAGAAAATTCTGACTTACTGGAGTTTATACCTTTCATCTCCAGCATCACGCTCAGTATTAATTGAAAACCATCCAGATCGCACACCAAAAGTCTTTGGTTGGTTAAGTGATAACGCCCAAAAAGAAATGGTCACTGTCGCTTGTCAGGCAGAAGCCAGTGATTCAGAAAATCATGATAAGCCGTTTGAGCATTTCTTTAACTGTGATCCAACAGATCAACACTATGGTTTTAAATCATGGGATGACTTCTTTACTCGTACATTTAAAGACGGCGTAAGACCTATTGCTGAAGGTGATGATGTTATTGCTAACGCCTGTGAGTCAGCACCATTACAGGTTGTTACCAATGTCGCTAAATCTTCAAATTTCTGGCTTAAAGGTCAACCCTATTCATTAGAAAACATGATGGATTTTGATCCACTAGCTGAACAATTTGTTGGCGGTACAGTTTATCAAGCATTCCTTAGTGCATTAAGCTACCACCGCTGGAACAGTCCAGTAACGGGTACTGTTAAAAAGACTTACATGGTTAACGGCTCATATTACTTAGGTAACCGTTACCAAGGCTTTAATAACCCAGACGGTGCCGACGATAGTGCGCCTAACAATTCACAACCATTCTTAACTGCGGTTGCGACACGTGCTGTTATCTTTATTGAATCAGATAACCCTAACATTGGCTTAATGTGCTTTATTGCTATTGGTATGGCTGAAGTGTCTTCTTGTGCTGTGACTGTTGAAGAAGGCCAACATATTAATAAAGGTGATGAACTTGGTATGTTCCACTTTGGTGGTTCTACACACTGCCTAATCTTCAAACCAGAAGTAGAGCTAGAGTTTGATTTCCACAATACAGCACCAGGTCTTGATGCAACCAACATTCCAGTATGTTCTCGTATTGCGACAGTAAAGAATAAATAGTACTGCTAATAAGACAAATACTAAGGCAGCCTCATTTCAGGCTGCTTTTTTTATGCTTTAACTTGCCAACCCGAACGCGTTTTAATAAAGATGACTTGCTGTTGGTTGCTACTGATATCCCCTGCTTTATATCGTCCATATTCCATAGACAATGCATGCAAGCCTAAACCTGAGTCTTGAGTATCTTTACTGATCACATGGTTTTCTTGATTTTGAATAAATCGAATGTCGTAACTCACTTCAGCGACATATTGATCATATTTTTTATAACCACTAACTTTAACGAAATTATCAACAGTTAAGATTGAACTCGCTTTTGAGGACTGTGCTGCGGAATAAAAGGCGTGTTCTAATATGGTGTCATTAGGTATTTCTGTACACCCAGCGAGAAAAGGAATCATCGCTATACCTATATGTTTGTTCATACCAACATCCTTTGTCATTAACAATAAGAAACAGATATCATATTAAGTGACGTTATCTATAATGACAAAGGAAAAACAGCGTTATACTCATTTTCTGTGTTACAGACACCATTTATAATGCAGCAACACGACGGGTTTCTTTTACCCAATGGTTTATCAATTTACCGATAGCTTCTGTATTTGCGTATTGGTGCCTATCACCCATGATCTCGACACAACTTATATTATGCTTACCCGCAACGGCTGCTGCGATTTCAGCGTATGATCCAAAAGGATCGTGGTTTTCTTGAATAATCAATACCGGCTGACCTTTTTCATCCAGTGCTGGCAATAAATCATGTTCGGATTCAGAAAATAGACTCCATGCCACACCAATCAAGACTAACCGATCCCAGCTAATGGTATTTTGTGCTTTAAGGGTAATTAATGTCCCTATCGATTTAGTAATCACTACATCAAAATGCCCTGATGGTAAATAAGTTAGTTCTTTATCAACGCTAAAAGCTTGTTCATTGTCCCATGCTGCAAAACGATGCATTTCGACTTGCTCTTGACGCCACTGCGTTGCTGATAATATTTTAAATAACCACGATTCAGTAATTGGCATTTTTCCCGGTATCGCTAAAATCTTCATTATTTATCCTTAGTTAGACTTACCATACAAAAAACTAATAATATAATAGTCTTGTTTATCCATTAAGGAGTCACTCAAAAACGCAATATAATTGTTAATTGACATCTATCAATAAATGACCATATAGAGGGAATTATAACTAGATAATTTGTAATTTAAGTATTTCAGAATAGAATTTAAAAACTACTGAATATTGTTTTTATAATATAAGTACGATATATGTTTTTTATTTATGCTATATAAATTAAACCACAATATAAATTGTCCACTAGTTTGATCACACAAAAACAATTTAAAATACAATTAAGCATACTAAATTGATTATATTTTTCATTTCAGACCTGATTGATAATTTATTAGAATGAAATATCTCCATATATTCTGATTCCTTATGCATTATTTTAAATGATATATAAGAAAAATATTTAAATACTATTTTTGTGATTATAAACCTTTAAATATAGACTGTAGTTGTCTACAATTCGCGAGTCACACTTGGTGATTGTTAATACCCATAAGCATTACCTTAAAAATATAGATATCAAAGGATTAATTTCATGAGTAACATGCCTCTTAATGGTGTTTATCGTGCTGTTTTTAAAGCAAATATAGTAATGAGCCAGTCATTACTACAAGATCGATTTCAAATTAGAAAAGATCAGCGACATATCACATTAGAAAAAGTAAAAATGCTCGATAAAAATAGTCAAATAGAGCCAATATTAACCGGTGACTCTTCTGATATTTATAAAAAAATTCAAGAAATAATATTCTCGATTCAATAACAGATCGTATTTTTATATTATGCAGATCTTATTTATATTTATAACTACCATTAATTTGTTTAATACCTTTTCTCTTTATAAAAATAAATTTTATCATGCTCATTAATTTCACGACTAACATTACACGGGTTTCCCATCGCAACCACATTGCTTGGAATATCCCTTGTCACAATACTACCTGCACCAATGACAGTATTATCACCAATTGAGATACCGGGTAAAATTACACACTGAGCACCGATCCAAACATTATTTCCAATTGTCACCGGAATATTAAATTGTGTTACCTGCTGACGTCGCAGGGGATCAATAGGATGCCCTGCTGTTGCTATAGTCACATTCGGACCAATCATGACATCATTACCAATATAAATATGAGTATCATCAACCAAGGTTAAATTGAAATTCACGTACACATTTCGACCCAAATGGGTGTGTTTACCCCAATTTGCATGCAAAGGCGGCTCGATATAACATCCCTCACCTACTTCAGCAAACAATTGCTGCATCAGTTGAGTACGTTTTTCTATTTCAGAAGGTCGAGTATGATTAAAATCATAAAGCACTTCTAAACATGCTAATTGTCGTTCTGCAAGAGCATCATCACAAGCATAAACTTGTTGGCTATGTAATTTATCTTCAGGATTAACTATCATTATTTAATTTATCACCTTAATATTGTTAAATTAAAACTAACACAGCCGAGCTTGATTGCTCTAATAATACTGGTGTAATTAGTATCAAAAATAGAGAAAGATCACTCAATTCTTTTTCCGCATTTTTTGTTGCAACTTGATACATAAAATCACATGCGAACCCCACCTATCTCAATTACAATCAGCCCTTCTTTTCGCAAAATTTAATATAGATCATGGGTGTTACCTTTCATACTGTTCCAATGTTATTGTTAAGTCTGCTCTTAGTTTTATCATCACCTTTATACGCGGCTCAAAAGATCATCGATGACACTCGACTTACCGCAACACAGACACTAGGGCGTTATCTATTTAATGATAATCGACTCTCTAAAACAGGAAATCGCAGCTGCGCCTTATGTCATGCTCCCGATTTAGGCTGGACAAACCGCTTTGCTAAAGTTCCAGATATTCACGGTAACCCAACCACATTAAATACGCCGTCACTCCTAAATAGCGTCATGCTAACGACATTCATGCAACGTCAACCATATTTAACAACGTTAGAAGATGCGATTACATTACCATTATTTTCACTACATCCACCTGAAATGGGAATGACCGATGCATTATTACTGACACGATTACAACAAGCATCAGCTTTATATAAACCTCTTTTTAAGGCCAGTTTTGGAGATAGCCGCATAACCACAACCAGAGTGCTCACCGCTCTTAGTCATTATGTCGCCACGATTAGTGATACTAATACGGCCTATAAGGCATTTCTTGATGGTGACAATACAGCCCTTAATGATCAGCAACAACAAGGGTTGGCATTATTTACCAGTCAACGACTTAACTGCTTTCAATGCCATAGCGGATCACTATTAAATCAGCCTCTTATCCATAATTCACTCTATTACAACACCGGTCTTTATGGTATTAAAAACAATGCTGGTGATTATGGCTATCCTCAGCATGAAATGGGATTACGTTACTTTACTCAACAAACATTTGATGATGGTAAATTCCGTATTCCATCGTTGATCAATGTCACTAATACAGGTCCATGGGGACATGATGGCAGTTTTCATCATCTTGGAGCCGTTCTCGATAGTTATGCAGCGGGCGGTCGAGTGATCACTATTGGTCCAAATAAAGGCGACGGGCGTCAACATCCAAATAAAGATCCTCATTTGCAAGGCTTCACATTAACAACAACAGAAAAACAGGCATTATTGGCTTTTTTTTCAAGTTTAAATACGCGAGATATGAGTCATGACTTTGCGCATCAAAGCCCTTTTTGCCAAATTGTTCCACTAAAAACTAAGCAAGACTTACCTAATTGTATTGCCCCTTTTCCACTCCAAAAATAAGCATAATATAATGAAAAAAACACTGTCAGTGTTGCTCTTACTCATCACTAGTTCATCTGCAATTGCAACACCACAACGTCCCTCTGAGGCTGAAATTCAAGGACGAAATACCTATTTTATTACACCTTATAAAACGATCTGTAATGTTGATCTTCAATATCAAGAAACAGCAAATACAGCAGAAGAAGCAATCCAACTAGAACAAATTTTTGAGACATCATTAGGTTATGCATTAACCCTTAATGCTAAAGGTCAAGCTTATGTTCAATTAGCCATTAAAGAATGGAATGAAAAGATGGTTTTTGCGACAGATCCTAATATTACATTCACCATTAGGGATGCCGACATAAAAGGTCAATATATTACTAACAACTATTGTCTTGAGAAAAATCTCGTTTTACATCATGTTAATACCCATGAATGGGGAAGTTATATCGTAAAACTACAAGGCAAACCGCATCAAGCTATTACTTTTCGCATCGTTAAAGAACAAGAGTAATAAAAACGAACAAGGCCTGCACAGTGGCAGGCCTTTATAAATATTGTTACGCGGGACGACTATAGCTTACGCCATACACCCCACTCGCCAGTTGTTCCTGGCTCTTCACCAACGGTATTCCAATGTGCTTTCCACTGAATACCATTATGAATAGCAACATCATTTTCATTATATGTTTTAGCAACAGACCAAGCTGAAACGTCAGGGATTTCACCTTCCGTTAGTATTTGTGTCCATACATTTGCCTTACCCGGTTCTTCACCTTGTGTCCACCAGCCCGCTTTCCAATTTTTATTGTTATGTATTACGCTATCACCTGCAATATAGGTTGCAGACTTACTCCAGCTACCTTCAGGTAACTCAGGATCTGGTAATTCAGGATCCACAACCGGCGGTAATGGCTCAAGATCTTTGAAAATACTTAACGCAAAACCGTACTTTTCAGCTTCTACCCATACTTGGTTGGCATGAATATTCTTAGTATTAAATTCATATTTAGCGGCAGCTTGGCTCCAAACACCAATAAATAATTTATCTGATGCTAACGCGTTGACTTGCTCTGCTAATGTTTGAGCCCATGTCGCTTGATTCGCAGCAGTGATCACTAAACGCTGATCAACCACTTCAGCACCTGTAACCGGAGCCATTAATCGGAAACGCACCGTATCACCAATGACTGGCGCAAAACCAGGCTTAATAAAGAAACCTGATATAGGGAATAAGTCACCTTCCACAACAGGTGGTGGCGGTGTTATCTCACCATTACCTTGTTTAATCGTAATATCACTACAGTTATAGAAGCCTTCACCTGCAGGATCAATTCGCTGCCAGCGAGAGAATAAAACGACCTTTTCACCCATACGATCTGTCGGTAATTTCACTTTAAAGTTATAAGTATCATAAGGTGTTGCTTCTGTTGGTTCAACATTACCTACTTCATCAACAAGCTCTAAATCATCCCATGTTAATGGCTGTGATTTATCATAATTAGGTTTAGTAATGTAGAACTGCCAAAATGATGGATTATGTGTCGCAGTAGCAACCCATTTGAAATCAAACTCACCGTTAGCATCAACAATCACTTCTGTTTGTTGCCATTCGTTATGCGGAATATCTAGCCCCGCTTTTTTCTGATCGCCACCAGCACATAATAAACCATCGACGACTTGTTTTTTTACCGCTTCAATATTGTTGTAATCAGCCGTTAATGCCGCATTCTCATTTTTTTGTGTAAATGGAAAGGCGTTTGATTTATCCCATAGTGCCTGACATGCAGCATTAGGAATTTTATTTTGCCAATAACCACCATCACGATCACAAACTTCAGTACGTGATGGTGGGAAGTCAGCCCAACCATGCGCACTAACACTACCAATAACGGCAAAATTTGTTGCAATAAGCGCGACGGCTAATGATATTTTGTTTAATTTTAAAGGCATGTTGATCTCTTTTATTAATAAAAGCAGCGTCTATCTATTGAGCGTATAGAAAATAACAGTGCTATCGTTTTCATATTTATGCGCGGAATATACGGAACTCATGCAATTGATAAGAAATTGATTTACCCATAATATATATAAGTAAAAATTATATTCATCACAAGCCCATGATATACAACGAGTAAAAAAACAGCCTTTAAAATAAAAGACACACATTGTTACACATGCGAATTTTTACATGCATCTAATTTATCCTTCGTGTCTTATTTACTTCAGAAGATGCTCCGTCTACTCACTCTCATTTATCAATTTACACACCACAAACACGTTACTTTGCTACAACATTAAAGTTTATTAATTAACTTTTTTGTAGATGTAAATTCCATAGTTATCTTTTTACATGCTTATATAGTCGATTAAATTTGTAATATTCAGTTTTATAGACAACCTTAATTATAAGTAGCAAAGTAACAGGAGAAGTATGATGAACACGCCATTAATGTGTAACCTACAACTAACACAACTGAGTGATCATGCCGTGACTGAACTTGCTCCCTCATTTCAATATTTACCTCACACTTCACATGCTGATGGAGAATACCGTTTACGTCGCTATTCCATTGTTCAAATGCATAACGGGAAAATAGAACATTTACCCCCTACAGATTTTGTACAATCTAACGATATAAATCATTTTCAAGGCAACGTTGTACGACACTTTGAAGCATTAGATGAAGCTCTTATTCATTGCGATGGTATGTTAGAAATGTGCGAGTTATTTCAGAGTGCTAATGCCTTACCAGATGATCAACCGATTGAAATCCACCAAATGCGCATTGCCGTACTCAACGGTGAAACGCCGACTTCTCCTGAAGGTATTCATCAAGATGGATTTGAGCATATTGCCGTGATCGGTATTGATCGCCACAATATTAAAGGAGGTGAATTCTTAGTTTATAAAGATAAAACAGCATCACCTTTTCTCTGTACTACCTTGCAACATGGCGAAATGGCAATTTTAGCTGATGATATTTTATGGCATAACGCTCACCCAATTAAGGCGATAAAAAAACACCAACAAGGTTATTGGGATGTATTCGTACTCACCACTAAGGAGATCAAACATGACATTTGATCCCATGATGGTGCGACCTCTCTTTCCCGCTCTCAATCAGCATATTAATCAGCAGCCGGTATTATTTTTTGACGGTCCAGGCGGATCACAGGTTACTCAATCTGTTCTAGATGCAATGAGTCACTATTTAGGTCATTACAATTCAAACTTAGGCGGGGCTTTTTTCTCTAGTGTTGAAACATCGGCGTTAATGGCAACCGCGCGTCATACTGCACAAACATTTGTTAATGCACCATCAGCAAGCAACATGATATTTGGCGCAAATATGACCACACTGACGTTTCAATTAAGTCGTGCAATCAGTCGTGATTGGCAAAAAGGCGATGAAGTGATTGTTACCGCACTCGATCATTATTCCAATGTTTCAAGTTGGCAACAAGCAGCTGAAGATAAAGGAGCGACTGTACATCAAGTACGAATCAACAAAACTAACTGTGATGTAGATTATGAGCATTTCGATGCCCTACTCACACCTCGAACTAAGTTAGTCGCAGTAACGTACGCTTCAAACGTGACAGGATCACTTATTGATGTGCAACGCATTATTACAGCAGCTCATGCCGTCGGTGCCAAGGTATATGTGGATGCTGTGCATTATGCACCACACCGACTAATTGATGTACAAGCTTTAGGTTGTGACTTTTTAGTCTGTTCAGCCTATAAATTCTTTGGTCCTCACCTCGGTATTGCTTATATCGCACCACAATGGGTACAATCATTACGCCCTTATAAAGTAGAACCCGCGCCTAATGATGGGCCAGCACGTTTTGAAACAGGTACGCAAAATTTTGAAAGTTTAGCGGGTTTTATTGCTGCCGTTGATTATTTAGCCGCTTATAGTCGAACTTTAGACACACAAGCATTGTCATTACGCCAGCATCTACGTCGAAGTTTTGACGCTTACCAAACCTATGAACAAACACTAAGCCACTACTTTATTAATAAATTACATCGTTATAATAATGTACAACTATTTGGCCTACCGCATGAGCAACATCGCACGCCCACCTTTGCTATTCGTATTAACGGCATCCAACCAGCAGACGTTGCAATCGCATTAGGAAAACAAAATATCTGCGTCTGGCATGGTCATTTTTATGCTCAAGGTTTATGTGAACAATTAAACCTTATCGATAATGGTGGTGTTATCCGTATTGGGTGCATGCATTACAATACCTTTGACGAAATTGACACCTTATTTAAGGCTCTTGATTGTGACTTAACCCTCAAATAAACTAGCCACCAGATATAAAAGCCCATAAACACACAACATGTCATCTAGGTCTATTAGCGAAACAAAGTATGCTTAATTAGATTAAAAGGTGTAATATCACGCAATGAAACAAATGATTGCGCTAATTTCTATAATTTACAATTAACGCATTTATCTATTATCTTACATCAGTAATAGTATGATATTATTATCAAACCCGCTCCAACTCGGTACACCAATGAACCAGTCTCAACAGCTACTCGATATTAGTACGAATGCCTTACTGCATCTAGAATTCAAAAAACTTGATAAGCGGCTAACACAGACTGAGCAAAACAACCTACTTGTTCAGTACCTAAAGAAAATTATCAAGAATGATAGATATCGTACGGTTAAGAAATCAACCAAAAGTTGGTTATTGCGCGGAAGAAAAACTGGCGCATGTCTAGAATCTATACTTAATAATGATCGTGAGCGGATATTACAAACTAGCTCAACAGACCTTTATCGTTTTGTTGATCTTATTGAAGACATTGAAGCTCAATTGCATACACAAGTGCAATATTCATTAGCACACAATATCAACCTTAAAGCACGCTTTGGTAAAGTATTAGTGTGTGTGGTTGATGAAGACTTAACATCTAGTTTTGATGATGATGGGCTAATGATCAAATCAACTCAGATTTTATTTATTGGCAGTAATGAACATAAAGATATATTTTCTGCTGCAATTGACCAAAGTGGTTATTTCCAATCTGTAATTGCATATGAAGATGAAAGTCACCTTCGCGTTGAATTGTTTAGACTATAAAATCACATCACATTGTTGTGTTATAAAAATACCAATGAGTAAATTTTGATAATTTACTCATTGGTTAATAAATAGCTTAAGTTGATCACCATTCAAAAAGTATGATCCCTTCTTGATAATAACCATATCCTTTATTGGAAACTTATTTTAGTAGCATTTCTCTTGCTGCAACAAAAGATACTTCTTCTAATAAATAATCAACGTTATCACAAGCATCATTAACCATTAACTTGGTTGTTATTTGTTTTACAACATAACATTTAGCAGGCACTTGAGCTTGTTCATGGGTATCATTAAAGAAACGTAAATCATTGATAGATAAAGAAACTGCTAACTGACTATCAATATCAATTTCCACAGATAGAACATCACCAACTTTTGGTAAATAAGATAAGCTATCACCTGTAATATACTTTCTTACTGGTAGAATATTTTGATCTGATTGTAAATCAACGAAATTAACCATTAATGAAATCATTGGATTATTTAACATTGTATTACCTTATTTAATTGTTTTTTTTATTATATCTATTTAAAAATAATACGATGCACTCTAAAACATAATTATTATTTTCCATAAACTAACGGTAATTTACGGATATCTTTTCGTGTATCAAATTTTTAATACCGCCTTTAGATACGGCAACATCACTATTATCTTTTAATTTCGTTAGCTAAATTCAATATACAACGTTTAGCAGACTGACTCACACCAGCCAATTGAGAAAACCCATGTATTACGCCTAAATAACGCTCGCAATATGCCTCTACCCCTTGAGATAACAGTAACTTAAATAGCTTTCTATCATGAAACTTTGACAGCTATAACAAGACATACACTTCTCCTATTTTATTAGTACCGTCTTAAATAGAATAAGCCACGCTGATAAAAATCCAACTTTAAGTACTGTATAAATCATCAAATACTTACTAAAACCACTGTATAGCTTGAACGTGAGATAGTGCATATTTTTGTAATGTAACTTTATTATTTTCTAAAACCCATTTAATAAGTGTAGATTAAAAACATACTGACATAGAAATATAACACTTAAAAACAGCAACTTAAATCAATACACCCTCAACGAAAATCTATTCTAAGACTTATATTCAACAACCAAATATCGATAAATAATGCTTGCATCCGAATTCATTTAAAACTACTGTATGTACATACAGCATGTATATATAACCACTGTCGGAGATGGCACCATGAAATCACTAATGCATACTCAAGGATCTACTACAGCTTCTGATGTTTATAAAGCAACATTGACTTCTCATGTAGGTATTTGCCAATCTCCGCCAAGGATCGTTCCAATTGAAGTAAGTTATAGCGAGCAACAACAAGCACAATTAGCTTATTTCTTACGCTTGCTAAAACAAGCAAATCAAGAAAATCGCTGGATAATGTTTATTGGACAAGATGCATTATTAGATAAACGTTTATTAATAAATGCAGGCATTGATATTAATAAAGTGCTATTACTTAAAAATATGAAAAACCAAAGTAAACATTTACTAATGGTTAAAGCATTAGAGATGGGAAATTGTTCTGCCGTTATTGTTTCCGGTGAAATTGAAACATTTAACACCCCATTAATTACAATGGCAGCTGAACAAAGTAAAACTTTAGCTTTTGTGCTAAATCAAAACGTTAAAGCACAATTAACATTCCATTGAGTTAATTAGTAAACGATAATGTTATTATTAAGTTGCAATAACTTCAATATTACATAAAGTTAATAATGATATACAAACAAAAAAAGTATTTTTATTTAAAGTTATATTTAATTAATTATTAAAAATAGTAAAAATAGCTTTTACGCATAATAAAAATACATATAATCAAGGAAATTCAAATTTAAATACTAGGTTTCAGAATGGATAATAAGCTCGGATTTGGTGCATTAACTGCATTTGTAATCGGCTCAATGATAGGCGCGGGAGTGTTCAGTTTGCCACAAAATATGGCTGCTGTTGCAAGTCCTGCTGCCGTCATGATTGGCTGGACCATTACGGGTGTTGGCATGATTTTCCTTGCAATGTCTTTTCAAATTTTATCATTATTAAAACCCAATATTAATAGTGGCGTGTTTGGCTATGCACAAGCAGGCTTTGGTGACTTCGTTGGTTTTTGTTCTGCATGGGGTTACTGGCTAAGTGCGATGCTCGCTAACGTTTCTTACTTAGTGATTGTATTTAGTACTCTAGGTATGTTTTTTGATAAACCCGGTCATATTATTTTTGGCATGGGTAATACATGGCAATCTATTGTTGGAGCTTCGGTTTTATTATGGCTTGTATATGCTTCGGTAAGACGTGGGGTACAAACTGCCGCGACCATTAACACTATAACAACAGTTGCTAAATTAATTCCACTTGTACTATTTATCTTCGTTACCTTAATTGCCTTTAAATGGCACACATTTACATTTGATTTTACAGGCTTAGAATTTGGCCCTCAGCATGACCTACTAAGCCAAGTTAAAGGTACCATGCTAATCACTGTATGGGTGTTTATTGGTGTAGAAGGTGCGGTTATCGTATCCTCTCGTGCACGTAATCGTCGTGACATTGGTCGAGCAACGATTCTAGGCCTACTAACGGCACTTGTTATTTATGTGTTCGTTACCCTACTTTCTATGGGTGTTATTTCTACTCCTGAGCTCGCGAAATTTCAAAACCCATCAATGGCAATTGTACTAGAACATGTTATTGGTCCATGGGGCTCCATTATTATTGGTTGTGGTTTACTTGTTTCCGTAAGTGGTGCGTTTTTAAGTTGGACGGTTTTAGCAACAGAAGCACCTTTACTTGCCGCACAAAATAATATGTTTCCAAAGTCTTATGCAAAAGAAAATAGTGCAGGTACATCGATTAAAGCGCTTAACCTGACCATTATTTGTATTCAAATTTCATTGTTTGCAGTGATTTACGCTGGTGGTACTTATAATTCACTACTGATTATTGCATCTGAAATGATCTTAGTGCCTTATTTCCTTGTTGCTGCATATACCCTAAAACTGGCGATCAAAAACAAAAATCGCGGCATGCTGTTGTTTATTGGCTTAGGTGCAACGATTTACGGTATTTGGTTACTTTATGCATCGGGTTTAAGTCACTTATTATTAGCATCTTTATTGTATTTGCCTGGGCTGTATTTCTTTATTAAAGCAAAGAAAGAGCTCAACCAACCTTACTTTGTAGGTAAAGAGCGTATTTTTGTAGTGCTATTAGTAATATTAGCTATATTTGCTATTTATATGGTTGCTACTGGGCATATCGTACTAGAAAGCTAATTTCTGATAGAGCCTAAAAAGCCGTGTATGTTATATGCTTTTTATAATTAAAAGCATATAACATACACGGCTTTTCATTTGGATATTTAATTATTTAAGTTGTTGATGTTCCCAACTAATTTCAATTCGGTTCCGTCCCATTTTTTTCGCTTTTAGTAACGCAAAATCGGCCCGTTTGATCAAATCTTCGCAAGACTCATCAACTAACTCAGCTACACCTAAACTGCATGTTAAGCTAAATTCCTGATCAAACCCCCACGCTTTTGTCATGATTGTTTCTCGAATCTGCTCTGCTATTTCAACTGCAACACTCATATTCGTTTCAGGACAGAAAATAACAAACTCTTCCCCTCCCCAACGCACAAATACATCAGAACGGCGAGTTAAGCCCTCAACTGTCGCTGCAAACTTAATTAAAACCTCATCACCAAAGCTATGACCATATCTATCATTAACCTCTTTAAAATGATCAAGATCGATAAAAATCATTGAGAAAGGGATCTTATTTAATTGTGTCTGAAGAACAATACCTTCTAGCCATTCAATAACTGTGTGCCTATTTCTAATACGAGTTAATGAATCAGTACAAGCCAAATGTTCAAATTTTAAACTTTTATTATAAAGTACGCGATTTGCATCTCGTAAACGTTGGCTACGTTCTTCTGATGTTTTAATCTTCTGGCTAAGAACAAAACGATCAACCAAAATAACAATGGTGGCGGTTGCTACCCATAATAATAATAGTAACTTCACTAACGATGATTCGCAGATCCAAGTACCATAAAAGACTAAGCGGTTTAATTTAATTGCATAGTATGACTCTTTGACATAACTTCCCGTCGCAATTTCAATGATTGAAATATTATCAAATTGTCGACTCGACTTATCAACAGGAATATTATTCTCCGCGATCCACCACGATAAAACTTGGAATGAATTTAATGGGAAAATTTTCAAACCTTCATTAACACCAGGCGTATATTCAATCGCATTAAATTTTAATGATAATGGATCATTAATATTAGAATACATAGGATCAAAATTGCGTAAATAAATACGAATGCGTTCCCCTTCAAGTGGACTTGCATAATCAATATCAAGCCCAACGGAATCATAAGAACTTAAATCAAAACCAGCATCAATAGAGTCTGTTAATGCAACCGCAATTTCACAAAATGGCCATTTAGCTTTATTAACCAAATTACACTCTAATAACACATTGTGATTATTAATATTTAACTTTGTGATCGATGCTCCATTTTGACTTGAATCGTCAATAATTCTATAGGTGCTATTTTTAGGCGTAACTATATATTCCTTTTTTGCGCCACCAAGAAGAAACCAGCTATAGCTAGCAATAGTAAAACAAACTAAAAACAAGATGATTAATCGAAGCCACTTATTTAACCCCGTCATAAATCCCTCAAAACACCAGAGCTTATAAAAATAAAAGCAAAACATTACGACTAAAAACGACAAATTAACAGACAATTTTAGCTTAAACAACTAATTTAATTACTGATTTATGCTTATAATCAAACATTTTTTAAATTGATTGCATAATAATAAAAAACACCGCTTTAGAGGCGGTGTTTTAGTACATTTGAGTTCGTAATAACTTTTTATTTAACGACGGCGTTGGGTGTTTTTCCCACGGTTTTGATGTACCTTACTTTTTGCTTTGGCCCGACGTTTTTCAGCAGATGCTCCGCGATGAACAGAGACTGTTTCAATTAAGCTAGGATCAGGTTCATAACCTTCAAGCCATTGTTGTGGTAAACGGGTATTTAATAGCTCTTCAATCGCTTTTAATGCCCACTCTTCATCTAAACTCATTAGCGTGATCGCGTGGCCAGTATTACCAGCACGCCCTGTACGACCAATGCGGTGTACATAATCTTCAGCATTAAACGGTAAATCAAAGTTAACAACATATTCTAACTGCTGAATGTCTAATCCACGAGCAGCAACATCTGTTGCAACAAGCACACGTACCTTACCGGCTTTAAAATCATCAAGCGCACGTTGACGCGCGCCTTGACTTTTATCACCATTAATAGACACCGCTTTAATACCATCTAAACCTAAACTTTTAGCTAATTGATCTGAGCCTTGCTTCGTTTTAGTAAAGACTAATACTTGTTGCCAATTACGTGAACCAATCAGATATGCCAATAATTCTGATTTTCTCTTTTTGTCAACGGGATACACCATTTGCTGCACAGTATCTGCTGCAATATTATCCGGTGTCACTTCCACCATCTTAGGGTCAGTTAAAATACTAAAAGCTAATTTTTTAACTTGCTTTGAAAAGGTTGCAGAGAAGAATAAAGTCTGACGCTCAGCCGGCATACGCTTCATGATACGGTTAATATCAATAATAAAACCCATATCAAGCATGCGATCAGCTTCATCAAGTACAAATGTTTCTACATTCGCAAGTGATACATTACCAACAAAAACATGGTCAAGTAAACGTCCAGGTGTCGCGATAAGAATATCAACACCTGCTCTTAATGCTTTAATTTGCACATTCATACTAGTGCCGCCATAAGCAACCGCGACTTTCAAATCACTGTACTTACTGTACGCAATAAAGCTATCGTAAACTTGTTGTGCTAATTCACGTGTCGGTGTAATCACCAACGCACGAATTTTTGCACCTTGTTGAGGCTTTATTTCTTCAGCGCCCATTTCAGTCAATGACGGCAATGTCATTAAACGCTGTAAAATAGGAAGTGCAAATGCGGCTGTTTTACCGGTACCCGTTTGAGCCCCAGCCATTACATCATCCCCTGCTAGCGCTAATGGAATGGCTTGTAATTGCACATCCGTTGGTTTTTCATAACCTAATTCTGCGACAACTTGCAGTAATTTAGGGTGAAGGCCAAGGGTTTCAAACGACATAGTGTATTCCTTGCAATAAATACGCTTATACCAATATAGCGGCATAAGAAAACAAGCGCGGATTTTAACACAAAAAAAAAGTACTTCACTATGAAGTACTTTTAGTTACGCAATAAATATTCGTTACAGATCAATAATGGCTATTTAATGTTAAGGAAAGCAGCACCACGTACGCCACCAGCATCACCATGTTTTGCTTTCACAATTTTAGGTGCTTGTGAAACAGACAATAAATATTTAGGTAAACGCTTTGGCAATTCTTCATAAATCAAATCAAAATTAGATAAACCACCACCTAACACCACCACATGAGGATCAACACCACTAAATAAGTTTGCAAAGCACATTGCAAGTACTTCCATGAAACGATCAACGTGCTGTTGTGCTTTTTCATCACCCGCAGCATTACGTTCGATAATTTCAATCGCTTTTAGTTTCTCGCCATAATAATGTGCATAGATTTGTTCAAATCCACGGCCTGATAGATAATTATCAATACACCCTTTTTGACCGCAACCACAATCAAATAATGGTGCGTTCTCTCCCATATGTAACCATGCATCTAACGGTAAGCGCATATGCCCAAACTCACCACCAACATGATTCAAACCAGAAAAAACTTTACCATCAAAAACCATTCCACCACCAAAGCCAGTACCTAAAATAAGGCCAAGCACTGATGGTGAATGTTGATGCTCATCATCCCATGCTTCAGAAAGAGCGAAGCAGTTAGCATCATTATCTAAGCTAACACTATGACCCAGTTTGGCTTCCAAATCTTTACGCAGTGTTCGGCCTTTAGCGGCAGGTATATTTGATGTCAATACAGTACCGTCGCGTGCATCTTCAATACCAGGAATACCAATACCGACTGAACCTTCACAGCCAAATTTCACATCAGCTGCGGTAATAATAGAAACAATAGTATTAATAAGTGTATCGTAATCGCCACTCGGTGTCGGCACACGTTCTGTTGCTACGCGCTCTAGTTTTTCATTAAATGCACCAAATTCAATTTTAGTTCCGCCTACATCAAAGCCGTAGTACATCCTATTCTCCTACAAATAATGTTTAACCACACCGTGAGTTCATAACTCTTTAAATATACTGAAAATTATCCACATTTATGCCAAAAATGACTGTGATCTACGACCAATTCATCAATTATTGTTTAAATGAGGTTTAATATTATCTAACTGACATCACATCTTTTATAGTGTGTTTTCATCAGTTGACATGAATTTTTCCAATAGCGATAACGATGATTGCTCTGGTAATGTGCGATTCATTTTACCCGCGATGTAATTTTCACGAAAAACATCAAACCATAAATCTAATAGCTCGGCATTATAATGCTCGCCAAATAAATCGATAATACGTGCTGCAACTTCAGCCGTACCTAATTGATTTTCCTTTGATGCTTCACGCATTTTATATCGAGATGGCTTATCTGGATTAATGGATAATAATGGGAAGCGATCAAGATACGGGCTCTTACGGAACATTTTTTTCGCTTCTGCCCAACTACCATCAAGCATAATAAATAATGGACGTTTACCCGCTTCAAGCGTTACTGCTGTCACTTCTCTTTCTGGCGCATATTCAGCAGGAAAAACGACATAAGGTTGCCATTGAGGATCATCAAGTAATGCCAGCATTTCAGCGTTAGGCTCAGTACGCGACCAAATATAAGCAAAAGTATCTTCAAATACATCAGCAATTAAACGGCCAGTATTACTTGGTTTTAAAATCTCATCATCAAACATGACCAATAAAAACGCGGCATTTGATGTCGCTAATGGACGATGTTCACAAATACACAAATGCGTACGTAACATGCATTGACGGCAGCGTTGGACTTTACAGCCACGAGCAAGAAAAGGACGAGTTGAACGTGCAAGACGTTCCTCATAAAGAGTATGTATAGCATGAATGCGCATAGCGACTAACCTAAAAACAGGAAAACGCGTGCATGTTACCGAAACCCCCACGAAACATACAGTCATTATCCGTATTATAAGATTGCCAACTCGCTTTTGTTTATTTTATCGGCATATGCTCATGGCAATCCGATAAAATAAACTCGCCTTTGCTGTTTTTATAACAATTATCGCTATTAATAATGGTGGTGGTATTACGGCCTCTTTTCTTTGACTCATATAATGCTAAGTCAGATTTTTCTAACCATGATTTATAATCAGTTAGCGTCGAATCCCACTCACAGACACCTAAGCTGATCGTGACTTTAACAACGCCACGCTGATCATCAAATACCGTTTCTCGTTCAATACGATTGCGCAATCGTTCGGTAAAATACCCAGCGAGTTCAGCAGGTGTTCCTGGTAGAATAATACCAAATTCTTCACCGCCATAACGGCCTGCGATATCGGTTTGGCGTTTAGTTCGGCGTAACACATCAGCGATAACTTTAATAACACCATCACCCGCAACATGGCCATAAGTATCATTAACTCGTTTAAAATGGTCAATATCAAACATAATCAACGTGGCTGGTATTTGTGTCTGATGACAATAATCAAAAGCATCCGCTAAACAATTTTCCCAATGGCCGCGATTGTAAAGCTGAGTTAGTCGATCTGTAATGCTTAAATGTGTTAGTTGTTTATTTGACTCATGGAGATGGTTTTTATTTTTGGCTATATCAGTAACATCAGTGATTGTTAAACAAATATGGTTATATTCTCCAGAAAGAGAACGTAACGGTGTTAACGTCATATTCTGAAACATGATATCTGAACTGCCCGAAATAGGACAAAAATTCAAAAAACGAAATACCCATGGTCGATCTTCCCATGCTGAAAATGATCGCATTCGTAATTTAAACGTCGATTGTATTTTGCTCTGTAACCACGACTCGGGTAAATCAGGTACAACCTCAAACAAGGATTTTCCCATTATTTGAACACTGGAAATACCACTATAAGCTTGCATAAAGGTATTCCATGCACAAACATTATAGTTTTCATCTAATATCACAACGCCAGCATCAAAATTATCTAATACTTGCATTGTTAAATGAAAATCAGCTAAAGATATTTCGTTCAATGTAATGATTCCATCACTTTATTATTAATAATTGCTAGAGAATGATTATCCATAATAAATAAGACTTCACACTCAACATCTAGTATTTCTGCTTTATAAGTATATTCAATTGTAAAAAAGGTCTGAGTATCGCAATGTGTATGATGCAAGTTCATGTACTCTTCTAACACGATCGGCTGCCGAACAGAAAATGGAATCGAAATTTGTTCTGATAGCGCGACTAAAAAAGAACAGACCATTAAATTGGCAATATCAATCACGACTTCATTTTTATATTCATCCGTTTGGCTAAATCCCAGCTTCTGTCCAAATAAATGTACATCTTTACCGTGTAATTCAACCAACGCCTCACCGTGAATGCCACCGCCCACAAAACGTTGTGTAATGGCAATTAATTCATGATCATTACGAATATCTGCAATCGCCATGGATAGATCGCTGCTTTTCATAAATGCAACACTTGGCAATGGCATTCTTATAAAATCACCAAGGTGATCAGAAATAATTGCAGCCCCTCGACCTAATGCAATATTGGCAAGCTCGCGCATGATCTCAATTGAATTATTTTCTAAATGAGTATCAACAACAATAGACGGAGCATTATCAAAAACTAGCCCTAATCGTTGCGACAGTTCTATTAACTCATCATGATTAAATGGCTTAGATAAAAAATAATCCGCACCTAACGCTAAACTTCTTTCCACGGCAGTTAATTGTACGTCAGCAGATAAAACAATAATCGTGGTGTTATAGTCACGGACAGGTAAGGACTTCATGACACTAAAACCATCCATTACTGGCATGGTTAAATCTAAAAACATAATATCAATATCAGTGCTTTTTAAACAATCAAGCCCCTCTTTTCCATTTTCAGCATAGAAGAAAGTGGCATTACTGCATGACTGTAGCAATCGTGTAATAGATTTATGTACTAAGACTGAATCGTCACAAATGAGAATATTTATTTTGTTAATCATCAGACTAATCACTTACCCATTGAACTTCACATTAGTATAAAGCAAAGCAACATTATGCAGTAATGTAAAATTATGCATTCAGTGACATACATCTAAATATTGATCTTAGTTCCAATCAATAACCACTAAAAGAAAAAGGTAATTGTCTTTTTTAATCGTCAACATTGATGATTTATCGATATGTACTGTTTCATATTTAATTACTGCTCAATAATAAATCAAATATATGGCGGACAGGATAGTTACCCACTGACGATTTTATAATAGAATCTCAGCATAACTTTATAATATCAGCCATTGGAAAATAATATGAAAGCGCTTCGTTGGTTCGTCGGTAAAATTATTCTCATACTCAATTCCCTTTTTTCACCACGCGGTATGCAACGCTCAGCCACTGCTCAACAGGAAGTTGATGCTGCTGTCGCTAATATGCAGCTATATCAATTTGAAACATGCCCTTTTTGCGTAAAAGTACGTCGTCATGCAAAACGCCTTAATATACCGCTTGCAACCCGTGATGCAAAAACGTCACCTTGGGGCCAAGAATTATTAGAACAAGGAGGCAAACGTAAGGTTCCTTGTCTACGTATTGAAGAAGATGGGCAAGTAACTTGGATGTATGAATCAAATGACATTATGGCGTATTTAGATAAGCGCTTTGCTTAATATTACCAATAATCCACACAATAAAATCAAATAACCATTTAAGTCCTTAACGTATAAGCCGATAGCTCTTATTGCACTTTAAAGTTGTAGTATAAAAGAGGTATCACTATCGGCTTTTAACTACTGAATTTTTATTTATTGATTACAAATACGTTTTACAGGGCTGCATATGCGCAAGAATCATACGATAACTACCGACGATATTTTAATTAAATTATGCCACTCTCTGGCTGATGTATTATCACGAGCAACAGAAAGCCACATAAAATATTCGCCGATGGTACAAAAGATCAATAAAACAAGCTTAAAACCGGATATTGGTTGCTTTGTTTTATTTGATGGTGGCTTCACAGGGTTAGTCGTAACTAATTTCTCCGCCGCAGCAGCAATGGAACTTTATCAAAACTACATGATTCGAATGGGCTTTCCTGACACAGATATTGCTATTCATCATACCGCTGATGATGTTGCTAATATTTTAGGTGAGTTAATGAATCAAGTTGTTGGTGATTTTACAGGTAAGATTGGCAGAGAATTAAAAATATCAATTACCCAAAACCAGCCGAAAATGCTCGCTCTGCATAAACAAATCATCCTTTCTGTTGATACTAATCTTGATCGCCCTCAAGTACGTCGTGTTAGTTTTACAACAGAAAAGAATAATATTTTCTATCTTGAGCTCGCGATGGATAAAACTGAATTTATTCAATTAGAAGACTTTGAGATTGATGAGCAAGATCCAGATACTATTTTTGAAACGGCTTATGATGCTCAACAACAACAAAAACCCATCACTTCTGTCAACAAAAATGCAGTAAGCCCCTATGACAATCAAGATTTGCTGGATCAACTTGGGCTATAAAAACAGCTTTAATTTAAATAGTTAGGTAACTCTACCCCCGTATTGTTACCTCTTTATCTTCCTTACATGATTAAAATATTTACTTTTATTGATCATAAATTTAATTCTGTGATCAATAACGTAATTCACTATCATAATACAATTTACAAAATCCTTAATTCCATATAATTTCGACCCACTTTCGTTTGTGAGTTTATCGTCATGCCTCAACACCGTATAGCCAGCTTTGAATTTGGTCGAATTATTGCCACGATTGCCATTATTGCTTTGCATAGCCAAATATTCATGCAGGCACCTTTATTTGATGGCCAACCTTTGTTAGGCATGGGGCTCAATCAAATTAGTCGGTTTGCTGTACCGTTATTTTTTATTATGGCGGGTTATTTTATTCAACCACGTTTAACCGCCGAGCGTGTCCCTTATCTCTGGCGTTATGCACGTCCATTACTCATCATGTGGGTCTTATGGAGTATTATTTACCTTATTTTGCCGTTTAACTTTCACCTTGTGACCTCTGAGGGATATGTTGCTGAGCGTACCTTCTATTGGCAAAAACTGCTCACCACCCCTTTAAATACCTTGTTTGAAGGTGGATTAGTGCATCTTTGGTATATTCCAGGGCTACTCAGTGGCTTAACTATCATTACCGTTTTACTGCGTTTGAAGTTATCTCGGTTGATTATTCCCGTTGCTACTCTGTTATTTATTTTTGGCTTAATGGCTGGTAGCTATGCTCAAATAACAGAATTAAGTTCACCGATATTTACGCGTAATGGTCCATTTTTTAGCACCTTCATGATCATGCTTGGATTTGAAATTCGCCGTCGTAATATCAGTATTAGTCTCAAATACAGCATTATTATGATGATCGTTGGATTTTGTCTATTTATCGGTGAAGCAAACTACCTTTCACTGCAAGAAAATGGTTCTTTTTTCCATGACTTTCTCTTTGGCACCCCGTTATGGGCATTAGGTATTTTCTTTATTTTATTAGCCAAACCTAACTTAGGTGACTATAAAATCATTCACTCATTAAGCAAAGATGTTCTGGGTATATACCTCTGCCATTTACTTATTGTGATTTATTACCTCAATATCATCAGTATTTTGAATATTAACCCGATCATTGCCAGTGTGTTTGCAGTACCTGTGGTGTTAACTGTGTCAATCATCATTGTTCGATGCCTGCGTAAAATTCCAATGACAAGATGTCTAGTACGCTAGCCAATACTTAATATTCTAATTAAAAGTCCTTATTATCATCTAATTATAAGGACTTTTTTATCTTCATCATCACCGCACTCCTTGCCTATTCTCAACTGATAGTATTGATAAAGATCGCCATAAACATCATTTTCAATGCAAAAAATGTTTAGGACCACACTTAAATTCCACACGCCAACACGCTTTTAAAAGTCAGTGATTGCATAATATTGCCGCATGCCGATAACCTTATTATCAACTATCGTGCACTATAATAATAAAGGTATGAATGAATGGCTAAACTACACCCTCTCTCCATCCTAATTGGCAGCCTATTTGCCGCAAACAGTTATGCTATGACGCCTCAACCCGACCCTGATACTACAGGTGGTTATGTCATTGAACGTGCGGAAATTGTTGCAGCTGAAAATGCTAAAACAATGGACCCAATGTACGATGTTTGGGCACAAGCTTTAGCAACGGCTTCAAATACCGTTGTTGAAGCTATTCTTCCAGGGCTAAGCACTAACCCTGATAATGTAAAACGGGTTGAGCGTGTTTTTCCTGAAACTGAATGGAATTACCTTACTCAAATGGCTGCCCCTGAATATACCTATACCCGCTTTTTACGTGCGATAGGAAAATTTCCTGCGTTCTGTGGCGATTATACTGATGGCCGCGATGCTGATGCTATCTGTAAGAAATCTATCGTCACTGCTTTTGCTCATTTTGCCCAGGAAACGGGCGGCCACATTAGCATTGAAAACGTCTCTGATAACCCGTTAGGACTTGAAGAATGGCAACAAGCATTAGTTCATGTACGTGAAATGGGCTGGTCTGAAGGTCAACCGGGTTATACCACAGGCTGTGGTCAAGATGATTGGCAAAATAAACGCTGGCCTTGTGCGGAAGGACAAGGTTACTTTGGTCGTGGCGCAAAACAACTCTCATACCACTTTAACTATGGTGCTTTTTCTGAGGTGATGTTTAATGGTGATGCAACAGTACTATTGAATAATCCAGGGTTAGTTGCTGATTCTTGGTTAAATTTAGCATCTGCT
Organism: Photobacterium piscicola; assembly: GCF_046058925.1. Lineage (NCBI taxonomy): Bacteria > Pseudomonadati > Pseudomonadota > Gammaproteobacteria > Vibrionales > Vibrionaceae > Photobacterium > Photobacterium piscicola. The sequence goes on along the minus strand of NZ_CP175534.1, from coordinate 1,793,384 downwards.
ATCTGGTTCTTCTTAACGCCACAAGCCCCTAAACCTGCCATGTTACATGTGATTGACCGCACATGGGTCCCTTCCCAACGTGAAACAGATGCAGGCATCGGTTATGGTTTTGGCACCACTATTAATGTTATTAATGGTGGTATTGAATGTGGTGAACAAAACAAAGATAAAGGTCAACCCGTTAACCGTATTCGTTACTGGGAAGGTTTAGTTGAAAACTACCAAATTCCTGTAAAGAGTGATGAAACTAACACCTGCTGGCAACAAACACCTTATGGTAGTTTGAATCTAAATGGTGCAACCGATGTGCTTTATACAAACTGGGATGCAAATTGGAAATACTATCCTGATCGTCCAGGTGGTGTTTCGTTTGAATGTGAGCTAGTTGGTTTCCAAACCGCTTATTCTGCTTTAGTTGCAGGCGATTATGAAAAATGTGTAACCAATTTCTATGGTTCACATGCGAACTGGCCCGCGGTGCGTGTGGTTGATAAATTAGACCCTGACACGGGTGGCGGCACCACAGATCCAACAGACCCACCGATTGATGGCGTGGCGAATTGGGACGAAAACAAAGTCTACAGTGGCGGTGAGCAAGCCACATATAAAGGCGCTATTTATGAAGCGCAATGGTGGACACAAAGTAACCAGCCTGATTTAGGCGGCCCATGGAAGTTAATCAAAGCTGCAACATCTACAGATGATGCAATAACACCACCAACAGATGATAAGCCATCAATCTCTTTACCAACAGATGTAACAACGTGGAGTACTACTGCCGTTTATGGTGGTAATGATAAAGTCAGCTTCCAAAACAAAACTTATCAAGCAAAATGGTGGAGCCAAGGCAATACACCAACAGCAGGTGATCCGTGGACATTGCTACCTTAACACGTGCCTTAACAATATTATTAAGTTAAGCCACTGATTATTATTGCTCAATAAAAATGGCTTTGACGGGGAAATTAAACCCTATCAAGGCCATTTTTTATCACAAACAAGGATAACAATAACTACTTAGTTGCTGCATCAAATACTAGTTTACCTAAACGATATAACCGTTTTGCTTGCTCGGTATAATCAATAGTTTCACCTTGAGCGCGACGACGGTTTAACTGAGTATTGATCCCATCTTGATACACCTGCTGTAACTGTGATTGTAAGCTATCAAGATTATAAGGAATACGATCGCTACTCACGGAAAACGGCAAAATATACTCAGCCTGCATTACCTCTCGGTTATACTTCACTGCATCACTAATAATTTGCCCTTTATCCGTTTGTGGTGACTCAAGATCATACGGTGGCAACCATTCATCAACAGGTTTAAGTTTATCGACTTGGTTAACCAACATGATCAATTTAGGCGCTTTTCTTTGCTGATTTTGAGGTTGCTTATAAAACGAATCAAAAGCACTTTTTAGGGTAACATCTAATTGACGTGATGATTGATTAGCTTTCAATACCCAAATAACCACATCACTTTCGGTCATTTGTTTTAGTAATTTCTTCTCAATTTCAGCACTGCCATCAATGCCGGGTAAATCAATCAGATTGATTAAATCGAGCCCGTCAACTTCACATTTATAGGTTGTGGCTTTATCTGTTGATGGTAACGCGCTTACTTCAGCCGCAATCTCACCCAATAACCCATTAATAACCGATGACTTACCCGCACTCACTTGACCAACAACAGCTACCCGCAATGGTTCTACGGCAATGGCGGTTGCTTGCTGATCGTGGTCTTGTAGTTGGCTATGTGGCACCGCTGCATCATCAAGCTTAAAACGACCACTGTATAAATCAATAGCAACTGAAGCGACTTCTTGTAATAACGTCGCTTTTAGTTTGCTTTGTACCTCAGCACTAACATCATCAAACAACTTACCAACAACCAAACCGCGTACTTCGGCTAACCAGCCTGTTGGCGTTGCTATACGGAATAATCGATAAACATCATAAGCACTTTTTGCATACCCCATTTTATCTTTAATCGCGTAACCTTGTTTAAGGCTCGTTAAGGTGATCTTCTCAGAAAAAGGAACATGTTGTTGTAGAAAGTGACGATAACGACGACTTACCTCTTCAACCATCATTAAAAATTCAGGCGCAGTAAACGCTAATTTTTGCGATCTCGATTGTTGATGATACTGCGCAGCAACATCAGCCACCAAAACATAAGCATGGGCTTGTAGGCTTTCCCATGCAGAGTCATCTGCTAGCTGCTTATCAATAACTAGTGTCATTTGTTGCCACACTTGCTGATCGTGCTCACTCCATTGTGGATTGGCAGCAACATGTAATGGTGCAATATCATCCATAACAGCATCTGCAACCACCCGTTTACGGCGCAACCACCAATAAGGAAGAAAAGCCACTAAACAACCACCAGCAATAATGGCAAAAAATAACAGCCATTGTCCTTGTTGAATCAGATCAACAACACCAAACCCCGCCAATACTATGATGGGCAAACACACCGCTAACATCAGTAACGGAAACAAACCTTCAGAGAGTTGATTAATTAACTGATAACTTTTGCTCACCCGTTTCATGCATGATCCTTTTTCGGTGATGATTTACTCAATTGTTGTCGATCAGCAACCTGCTTGACGGTCGTAAATGCTTGTTGATAAGCCAATTTAATTTGGTCTTTTGAAATCGACTCACCTTTACTGCGATGATATAAATACATACAAGCCGCACGGCCAATCGCATAAGTCGATGAAAAACTCATCGCCGCCGCCGTCGCACTGCCCACCGTTTGACCGTATGCCGGAATAAATTTAACTAACTGGTTAAGCCCCAATTTAGATAAATATTGCAACAAAAAACCCGATCCCAGCATGCCCACAAATTCTGCGTAATCTTTTTTATTCCAACTGACACCATATTGATTCGCAAGACTATGCAACATCTTGCCTTGAATAGCTGGTACACTGAATAACCCAACAGCAGGAATAGCATCACTGGCTCCCGCAACGCCTGCATACCACAAAACTTCTTGACGTAATTGATAAAAATTTTGTTCTTCACGGTTAGTATGCGCTTGTTGATTTGATAATAAACTCAACATCGGAAGTGCATCCGTTAAGGCATGATGTAATATATCAATACCAATAAACTGTGCTTCATCTGGAATGAGATCAACCACAATCGGCTGGTAGATAGTTGCCGTTTCTGATTGCCATTGTGCAGGTTTAATGCCCCACACGTCCATTACCCGTTGATGATTATATTCAATCGCACGCTGGCGTTCTTGAGTATCAACAATACTGTTCACCGCAGTATGGATAACCAATAAATGTTTGATCATACCACTGCGTTTAATCTGTTTTAATGCCGCCAATAAACCTGATTGTTCAGGCTCTTCCGCTTTCATCACCACCATTAATGCATGGCTTTTACCACTACACATTGCAATGTCTTCAGTGGGATCGTAATCCGCTTCACCTAATCCTCGTGTATCTAAAAAACACACTAATGGATTTTCTGCTGGATAGAGATAATGGTGAGCAGTACGAGTACAAGGTTGAAAACCATTACCAATCTCAACCAAACTACTACCTGTGAGCGTTTGAATAAGGGTTGATTTTCCCGCCCCTGTTTTACCTAATAACCATAATGTTGGAATATGTTTCTGCCATTCATCAAACGCAGGAGCCAAATCAGGGTTAACTGAGGGATTTATATATTGGTAAACTTTCTTAAAGAAGCGATTCATATCACCTTCACACCACAAAATAATAAACCAGTGACATAGTAAATTTATATATATCACTATTTAGTCAGTCTTAGCAAAATAGCACTAAATGAAAAAAGAGAATAACCTTAATGATTATTCTCTTATTTATAATGCAATGTTCGCTATCTCTGGCTACAGATTAGTCATCGAGATGATCAATAAAATATTGCTCGCGACTTGAGCTGACTAAGCTTGATACCACAATCGCCATATAAAATACGCCAACAATCGCTTCAAGGTAAGCGAAGACCTTAGCAATTGGCATTATTGGCAAAATATCACCATATCCCAAGGTGGTTAAGGTAACAAAACTAAAGTAAGCAGCATCAGCAAAATTCTCATGCCATGCTCCTTTATTGAGGCCTTGAAATGATCCCGGTAAGAAATGGATAAGAATTAAATACCCTATGGCCCACATTAAACCAAGCAATAAAAACAATGCCATTGAGCCAATGATTTTGTTGCTATTAATTGAACCGGTAAAGAGTATTTGACGCATAATTGAACGAAAAGTCCCATAAAAGAAAATAAACATCAATAACAGCATGATAATTTCAATTTCTTCAATGCCTAATACCGTTCGAGTGATCACAGCAATCAACCATGCAACCACTAATGACGATAAAAAACGGAACCAATTTTTATCAAAGCGTAAGCTTAATAAGCAAATGCCAAAAGTGATAAACGTAAAAACTTCTAGTATATATTGCAAAAAACCGGACGTAATAACCTTATCTAAAGATGCACTAATCAATAAAAAAACCAATGCTAAGGTTAAGTAGAAAAAATTATTTTGATTATTTATCCGTTGGGCTTTTTTACTCAACATTTATCCATATTCCTTATTTATTTTCATAACCAGTGAGTTCCATAAATCCTTTACCACCTTGTGTGCCTGTGACATTAATCGGGCCTTCCCAATAAGGAAATATAAAAGGTAACCATTGATCTTGGCGTACAACACTGGTTTGGAGTTTTAGTCCTTGTGATGGCACTTCAATTAACCAGTTAAGTGGAAATGAAATACCACTCACCTTGTAAAAATGCATCGGTTTCATTCGAATTTGATTATTATCTAGCTCTACCACTCGACCATCAGGCCACGATCGCGAGCCAATAAAATAGGGTCTTTGGCCTTCTTCACGCAATTGCGACACCATCAGAGCACTGCCATCGTCAAGGTGGATCGCAAACCAATCCCAACCTTGTTGTTTGGCACTAAGCATACTACTGCTCCATTCACGATCAAACCAACCACGGCCACTCACTTTATATGGTTTACCGTCCAGTGTGATCGTCCCATCAAGGTCTAAGAAGGGAACACTATAATAATAAGAAGCGATACCCAATAATGGATGTTTTTGGCTATATCCTTTATCGCCCTGTAAAATAATGGCACCTTTTTGCTTGATATTTAATCGTGCAGACATGTCATCATCTGAAAACTTCAGTCGTCCAGGAAATGGATCACTGGTCGCAGCACGCCATGACCAATTATCTAACCACGCACGAAACGGTTTAAGATCAACCCCTGCTTGACCAATGCCACCACGCGCAAACCTTTCTGTTGCCCAAGTTTTCTCTTTCGTATTTATAACAGCATGTGCCATATACATTTGTGGGGTCTTCCAACCACTCAAATCTTCATCATTGGTCGCCATGCGAAATAACGTCCACTGCACCGCAATTTCTTTTCCTGTTTCTGTTTTAAGATTAGCGGTTAAATACCACCACTCAGCGAGATATTCAGGGTGTTCGCCATGATCTTGAGGAAACGTTATCGGCTCTCCTTTTATCACTGGCTCAAACACAAAATCTTTAGACTGCGTTAATATCTTTACTGAATTACTTCTCGTTGGTTGTTCATCACAACCACTTAACAACATCATTCCCATTAACATTATAGATAAAGAAAACACATGCCAACGAGATTGCTGAGTTGAAACTTTCATTAAAATGACTCTCGCAAAGATAAAATCGCAGATCGATGAACTAAACGCCATACTGGCCATGCTCCAGCAACAAGCAGTGCTAATAAAGCCGTGCCTAATGTCATAAAATAATCATAAGGGAAATATTGGACTTGCATCGTCCAACCAAAGGAATATTTCAACACAACATCAATCAAAAGCTGTGCTAAAAGTAAACCTAAAGGCAATGCTATCAGTGCGGTCATAAGCCCTATAACTAACAATTGACCGCCACCCAATAACGATAATTCAATGCTTGTCATTCCCATACAACGTAATAATGAATATTGTCGTTGTCGTGAAATTTCACCAGCAATAGTGGAAAAGAACAAACCACAAATAGCAATGAATAACGTTAGATTACCTAACGTTGATGTCACGACAAACGTACGATCAAATACGGTCATTGCTTGTTTCATTAACGCGGCATTATTGCGTATACGTTCTGGTTGTAAGCGGAATCGCTCACCTAACTTTGCTAATAATAATTCGGATTTTGCACCCTTTTTCAAATGAATAGCTAATCCGACTTGCCCTGAATGCGGCCAAAAACGTTGCCATTTTTGCTGAGAGATTAATACTTGTCCGTAAGGGTTACCATAATCATAATAAATACCCACCACTCGCCATTTCTGATTCATGGGAGCGGGAAGATTAATAATATCTCCAGGCTGCCAATGGTGTTTCAGCGCCATAGACTCACTGACCATTACCGCACGATCATGATGCAGTTGCTGCCAATAATTATTAAGGCCCACTTTTACCGACAGCGCTTTTTGCTCACCGGATGTTTGGCCAATACTCATAACTTGAATCGTGCCATTATTTGAGCGAGTGGCTTTTTGTCTGCTCCACCACACTTGATCCACTTCGGGTTGTTGTTGAAGCCATTTTGATATCCGTGGTGCCATGTTCATTGATGGGCGAATATAAATATCCGCAGCTAAACGCTGTTCAAGCCAGTTTTCCGTTGTATTACGAAAACTGCCAACCATAGTCTCCATACCGATGTTAGAAGCTAACGCCAACATAAACGCCATTGCTGCTATACCGCGATAACTTAAACTGGCAGCCGCATCAAAGAAAAACCATCGCATGCGCGCTTTACTGCTGATATTACCGAGAAAATGGAACAGCAACCACAGTAAATAAGGCATCATCAAGCCAGAAGCTATAAGAATAAAGGCGATTAAAACAAAACCTGTTAACTGGCCATGAGCAAGCTTATAAACAATCACCGCACCAATAATAAAGATGCAAGAAAACAAGGCTTGCCACGCAAATTCTCGCCCACTAAATCGAACTAAAGATAAATGTGTCGCTAGTCGTGCGGGTGGCGATTTAATTAAGCGCACAACCGGCCATGTACAGGCAAATGCACAACCAAAAATCGCAATTGCTAAACTTGCAGCACCCCATTGCCAATTCCAGTGGACTTGTAAACCAACATTGGCGTTATATAAATCATTCAATGATGCCGCAACAGATGGCAGTAATTGTTGAGCTAATAATAGCCCAATAAGATTACCACCAACCAGCCCAACGAACACCCACAAACACAGTTCACCAATAAGCGCTCCAGCGAGTTGCGTACCATTAACGCCTAATTGACGTAAAATACCAACTAACGGCTGTCGTTGTGCTAACGAGAGCGACATTGCTTGATAAAAAATGAACAATCCCACCACAAACGCCAGCATTCCCATCGCAAACAAATTCAAATGAAAGGCATTGGTTAAGGGTTCTAGCTTGGCGTTTTGTTGACGTTCAAGTGTTAATCCTGGTGGTAAAATATGCGTCAGTTTCATTAACTGCTTACTGCTCATTTCACCGCAAACAATCGCGCTAAATCCAGAACTAGGTTGTAATTCGCGTAACAAAGCAATATCAGCAATCATACGTGAATCATTCATACGGCTGTCATTGATCACTTTCATCGGACCTATTTGACGCCCAGAATTAAGTGTCAACATATCTCCATTTTTGATACCAATATAATTAGCTAAATTTTCACCTAACATAATCGGATATGGAGGACGCATTAGTTGCAATAATTGAATTTTACTTTCATCAATGGCGCTATTTTGTAACGCACCAAAAATAGCCACAGGGTCAATACCGAGTAGCTGAAAGTCACGTTGTTTTTCTGTAATGATGCGATGTTCAACTAATGGCGCACATGTCTTAAGCCCGGCTCGACGCATTTGAATGTAAAAACCTTGCGGTACATTCATGCCTATTTGAGCATGGCGTATACGATATGGAAAAGGATTAGAAAAAAGTTGTTCGCCTTTACGATAGCTTTCTTTTGCTTGTTGATTAACTCCCATTACACCGACTAATAATGCAATACCCAGTGTTAATCCAAGCCACACTAAAACAATTTGCAATGGGTGGCGACGATAGTGTCCCCAAAGTGCACTAGCTACGGGGCGTAACATGTAACTGACCTCCCTGTAAGCGAATACAGCCTTGCATATGTGCTGCAACTTTCTCACTATGGGTAACAACTAATAAAGTGCAATTAAGGTGTTTTGTTAATGTAATAAGTAACCGAATAACAGCATCTGCATTTCGTTCATCTAAACTTCCTGTTGGTTCATCTGCTAATAACAATATCGGTTCCATATAAATTGCACGTGCAATAGCCGCACGTTGTTGTTGTCCCCCTGAAATCTCTTCAGGATAACGTGATAATAATGACATTAAATCCAATGCGGAAATTAGCTTTAACCATAACTTATCGTCGTCAGGTAATCCTTTTAGCTGTCGACAAAAACGAATATTATCAGCCACAGTTAAGGTTGGTAATAAATTATATTGTTGAAAAACAAGGCCAATATTTTCACGACGAAAGGCTGTTCGCTCACGTTCAGAAATTGCATGTATTGCCGTATCACCAAGCCATATCTCACCTGATTCAGGTTTATCAAGCCCAGCAATTAAATTCAGTAATGTACTTTTCCCTGAGCCGCTTTCTCCCATCAGTGCTAATTGCTCTCCAGAATGTAAAGCCAAATTAGCGCCCTGAAGCACAGAATGAAACTCGGTACCGTCTAGATACCCTTTGCAGAGTTTAGATAGTCGTAACATGTTCAATCACCAACGTTTGCTTGCATTACAAATTAACCACTATTTATTTTAATAATCGAATAATTAAAATAAATAGTTATTCAATACTACCTATTTTATTCCTCACAGAACAGCTTAGCTATATAAGTATTACCATTTATCACGCTTTCTTATTTGAATATTCTTCTTTAACAACAATCGACTACCATTAGGGTTAAAAAACCGTCATTAAATACAATTTTTATATTTCTAATTTGAATTTAATAACTATTATATAAAAACACATATAAATTAACTAACAACCATACGGATTGTTTAATTATCCATCTGATTTAGCTAAATTATATATCTCGATTTTGTTATTAAATGAATTATCACAACCATATGCATAAAAACCCATAATAATTGTGGTGATAATAATCATATTAACCTGTAAAAACTATCATCTTTTGCAGTTTATTATTGCTTTTAATCAATAAAAAGCCATTATCTTTAAAGGCGATATTAAAAAATTTAATAACAGAATTTTTTGCCTATCTATATCGCAACACGGAATTCAGAGTGGTTATTTAATGAGCAGAAATATTCTTGTCGTTGGCGCTTCAGGTTATATTGGCAGTCATCTTGTGCCGCAACTATTAAAGTTAGGCCATCACGTAACAGCAACAGGACGGAACCTCAAGCTCTTAGAGAAACGTGGCTGGGGAAATATTGATAATCTAACATTGGTTGAATTAGATTTAGATATTGACCAAGACTTAACGGATCTATTTGCAGATATCGATACCGTTTATTTTCTGGTTCATGGTATGAATCATGGTCATGATTTTATTGAATTTGAACTCGATTGTGCTAAACATTTTAGTCAGTATCTTGCCCTCAGTAACGTTAAGCATCTTATCTATCTTGGCGCCTTACAATCACCTACCAGCCAATCGAAACATTTAATGGCACGCAAAGAAACCGGTAATATTCTTCGTGATAGTGGAAAATGTGTTACTGAATTACGGGCGGGTATTATTATTGGGCCAGGATCAGCCGCATTTGAAGTCATGCAAGACTTTGTTTATCACCTACCCATAATGTTAACTCCGCGTTGGGTCACTTCACGTAACTCTCCTATTGCCCTACGCAACTTACTCTATTATCTCACTCAGCTTATTGATTGCCCTCAAGACAAAAATCTAATCTTAGATGTCGCGGGGCCCGAACAAATGACCTACCAAGATCAAATGGTTCGCTTAAGCAAAGTTCATGGCAAAACAATCCGAGTTATTCCATTAAAATGGTTAAGCCCTCAAATGGCGACCTATTGGCTTCGTTTTATAACGTCGGTTCCAACTAATATTGCCCGCGCACTTATTGGAGGACTAAGTTGCGATCTTCCCGCTGACGGCAGTGAACTTCAACGTCGAATACCTCAACATTTGATCAGTTATGAAGAAGCCATTCAAGAAACACTGATAATGAATACTGAAGTCGTTAAAAGCGAAATCTGGGGATTTGATCCTGATGCCCTACTACGCTGGCAAACAGGTTATGGCTACTATCCGAAACAAGCAGGTTACACGCTTAAAACAGATGCCAGTTGTGAAGACTTATGGCGCCAAGTACAGCTGGTTGGCGGTGAAGAAGGTTACTTTTATGCCAATGGATTATGGCGAGTACGAGAATGGATGGATGCCATGATTGGTGGTGATGCCCTCAAGCGTTATCGGCGTGATCCTCAACAATTACAATTGGGCGATCAAATTGATTCGTGGAAAGTGATCAGTCTTGAAAAAAATCATTTCCTATCGTTATTATTTGGTATGAAAGCCCCTGGCTTAGGTCGATTAGAGTTTACCATTGAAGATTGTGGTGATCATCGCACTATCGACATTCGTGCGTGGTGGCACCCAAAAGGCTTTATGGGGCTACTTTATTGGTTTGCGATGATGCCAGCTCATTTGTTTATTTTTCGAGGCATGACCCATGCCTTAGTGAAACGCTGTAAAGCAAAAATACAACAAGGCAATATCGAAACAAAATAATACGGCTTATCTAATTATCAACCACATTACTTATCGCTAGTATCAATGTGGTGATGATTAGATAGTCATTAAAATAGAGACATAAAAAAAACCGAAAGCATGACACTTTCGGTTTTTTGTATTACTAACTGAATGTAAAAATCACATCACACACATTAAGCCGCCTTGGCTACTTTAGATGCACATGTCATCTTCCATGCCGCAACAGGACCACTTAATAGTGTTAATCCAATCAGCAATGAAACAGGTACCGCGGTAATAACAATAAAGGATTGTAGTGCATTTAAACCACCATCCCCGGCTAATAACAATACTGCAGCCACGACACCCATAGTAATCGCCCAGAATAAACGGTGCTTACTACTAGGTTCATTATCACCCGAAACGACCATCGCAATCGAGTATGCCATTGAGTCACCTGTTGTGACGACAAAGGTTGTAGTTAGCACTAAAAACGCAGGTAATAGAATATAACTCAGAGGTAAATTAGACAGTGTTGCTAATAATACTGAAGGTAGACCACCATCATTCAATGGTCCTGAAATCATACCTGGGTTATTCAGTTCTAATGAAATACCTGTACCACCAAGCACAGCGAACCAAAAGTTAGTCGCAATCGGTGCACCAACAGCAACACATAAGATTAAACTGCGAATACTACGGCCTTCAGAAATACGGGCAATAAAGATCGCCATCATTGGTGCAAAACCAATGAACCAACCCCAGAAGAACCATGTCCACCATAAATTCCATTCAGGCTTTACGGTCGTCAAACTCATTGAACCCATGTTTTGTAAGTAGCTACCAAACGCAGAACCAAACTCTTTCAATAAGAAAGTTGTTGGCCCTAAGATTAGCATTGCCGCTAACAGTACAAATGCACCGATAACATTAAGGCGTGATAACCACTGTAAACCTTTGTCCATTCCAGAAGCCGCTGAAGCAGAATAAATAGCGACAACAACAGCTAAAATAATCAGCTGTGATTGGGTATTGTTTTCTAAGCCCGTTAATAACTCAAGGCTATAACCTAATTGAGAGGCTAAAAAGCCTATAGGTCCAATAGTACCTGCAGCCACAGCTATAATTGAACATGCGTCAATAACACTGCCTACCCAATGATTTTCTAAACGATGACCAAAAAGCGGAAATAATAAAGCGCGTGGGCGAAGTTTAATGCCATGTTCATGGTGAGCATACATTAAAACAATCGTTGAAAGCGTACCGAGTACAGCCCAAGCAAGAAAACCCCAGTGTAAGAAGGCTTGATCTAATGCTGGTGTTACTGCGGCAAGCGTACCCGCTTCTACACCAGGAAATGATGGAGACGGGGTCATGAAGTGATAAATAGGTTCTGCGGCAGACCAAAAAACGCCGCCACCAGCAAGTAGCGTACACATGATCATTGCTAACCAACGGAAAGTGCCAATGGTTGGTTTAGCAACACTGCCCATCACTTTTTTACCTAATGGACTAATCGCTACAATTAATGCTAGAAAAAAGTTCACCAACATCAACCACTGCCAACTTGAACCGAAGTTATTTGCAGCAGAACTGAATGATGTTTGAATCATTGAGGTAAAAGCAGGCATATCAATTAAAGCAGAAAGAACGAATAAGGTGATAAACCCAATCGTTAGAGCAGGAACGAGTTTATTGTCTAAACCTTTTAGTCCCATAACTATATTTGGAGCTACGTTGTTGCTAATTTGACTTGTATTGCGTCGCATAAATGTCTCACGCTGTGTGTGAGGGAAGACACACTATCAGCATCCAAACCGTAACGCTAGTTAAATTTTCCCTATGATTTTCAAAGGAAAAAGGATTTAAGCCGTCATTTAATAGGATTGTAATTTGAAAACAGAAACTTATAACTTGTTACATAAACCTGCCCATTAAGAAATAAAAATAATCGAAACCATCAAAAAAACTCATTAAGCTTTACTTGCATAAGAACAATAAAATAGTTACTGAACAAACAAATTTCAAATTAATAGATGCAAACTTAGTTATCAATTAATGCTTTTAAACGATGTAATGAGTGTGATATTTCACGCAAATACCCCTATTTCTATGCCCTATAGTAATAAGCACTTTTTTAACGGCAATGGAGAGGTATCTTATGAAATACACATTACTTTACGCTGTGGTCGCGGCAACAGTTTCCCCGTCAATTTTAGCTTGCACAACAATTCTTATCGGTAATCAAGCCACAACTGATAGTAGTTATATTATTGCGAGAAACGCAGACCATAGCCCATTAGTCAATCCACACTGGTTTAATCATCCTCATCAAACGAATAAAACGGGTGAATTTCGCTCTAGTAGCAATGCGTTTACTTACCCTTTACCTGCAACCAATCTTGCTTATAGCAGTTTTTCTAAAGCAAAAACGCATGACACTTCTTTTGGTTCTGCGGGTTTTAATGAGCTTGGAATTGGAATGTCAGCCACGGAAACTATTTATAACAACCCCACTGTCCTTGCCGTTGATCCTTACAATGAAAAAGCCGGTATCAATGAAGATTCGATTGTTAATGTTATTTTACCGCGAGCAAAATCAGCCAAAGAAGGCGTACAACTCTTAGGTGAGATTATTGAAAAACAAGGTGCTGCAGAAGGTTTTGGGGTGGCTTTTGTTGATAAAACGGGGATCTGGTATTTAGAAACAGGCAGCGGTCACCAATGGATGGCAACCAAACTCGATAATAACAATTATTTTGTTTCTGCTAATCAAGGGCGATTACAACATTTTGATCCTGACAACACCGATAAATACCTTTCTAGCCCAACGCTGATCAGTTTTGCTATTGCTCAAGGTGTATATAAGCCTAAACAAGAGGGTAAGTTTAATTTTCATCGCGCCTATTCCATCGATAACAACAACGATCGTCTTTATAATTATCCACGCGTACACGCCTTACAACATATGTACAGTAACGGCATTAAAACAACCTTAGCCGATCCACAGGCTTTTCCTGTCTTTGCTGAGCCTGCACATAAATTATCGGTCGAGGATGTTAAACAAGGACTACGAAATCATTATCAAGGTACCTCACATGATCCCTATGCTAACGTTAATCCTAAAGAAACTTATCGTCCTATCTCAGTATTTAGAACCTATCAATCCCATATTCTTCAAATTAACCCAGCATTACCTCAGGCCATCGGCGAAGTGGCTTACATTGGCTGGGGCATGACCGATCTCACCCCTTATATCGCATTTTATCAAGGTGCAAAAATTCCGGCTATTTACAAAACAGGCGTTGGCACCATCGCTGATAATATGTCAGCTTATTGGCAATTACGTAAGGTACAGACCCTTGCAATGACAGACTATAATCAGTTTGCACCAATGGTGAAAAAAGCCTATGCCGAATTTGAAAAGAAACAAACTGCACTCATGGCACAAACACAAAAAGATTATTTAGCAATCTATAAAACTGAGCCTCAAAAAGCACAAACACTGTTAAATAATTTTGAATTAACCGTCACTAATCAAGCAATGGCAACAGCCAATAATCTTCAAAATAGAATTATTACCAAGATGACATCAGATACCAATGCCATTTACCCATTCAAGGGGGCTTAATTAACACTGTTTAATATTTATAATTGAACAATAAATATAATAGAACAGTAAACATCGCTGATTACGATTACCACCGATATTAAAAAGGCAGCCTATTTAGACTGCCTTTTCAATATTACACACCACAGGTTAATCAATAATTAAGTCATACTGCGTACAGTGATGATTAACAATATGTGTAATGGTTTGACGCGGAATTTTTTGCCATGAACCAGAATGATCTAATGGCTCAGAAGCAATAATAGTTTTTTTGTTTGAACACTGGATAAACACTGGTGGTGGTTGATGGTCAGAACTATAACGCACCACCCAAAATTGCTCACCATCAGAGATACAAAGCGACGTTTTTAGCGGCCCCGTTATCGACTTATCTTCCATTGCTTGTTCAATTTCATATAAAGTCTGATTAATCGCGGCAATAGGATCAATGCGAAGCCCATTTTTAATCATCATTAAGAAAATTAATTCGCTATCCGTCGTGCCAACTCGTTTTAAAAATAATTCTTCCGTTAATTGACGCACTAACGTGAATTTTACCTGATCAAAGCCACTGATCTGACCATTATGCAAAAACATCCAATTATCGAGCACAAACGGATGACAATTAACTCGAGATACTTGGGATCCTGTTGAATGGCGAATATGTGCCATAAAACGATGTGAACTAATATGATGCGCTAGTGAGCGTAAATTCTCATCACCCCATGCGGGTAAAATATCATGATAATAGCCCGGCAATGCACGATGAGAATACCAACCTAAACCAAAGCCGTCGCCATTCGCACGAACAGTGCGCTTTTTATTCGATTCGACACTTTGCTGAATTAATGAATGCTCTGGCTGATAAATCAATTCATCCAAATAGATACTGTCACCATGATAGGCTAACCATCGGGACATAACGTATTCCTTACTCAAAACAATACAGACTAAACAAGTTACTTAATTTACCACGCACAACCACTGATCACTATGCTTATATCGTTTATCACAACCCACTTATTTCAATACACATATTCATCATAATAGTCATTAATTATCGTTGCTTCATGTATTGCTTTGGCGGTCGCCCTAAGGTTTTTTTAAAAAACAAAATAAATGCGCTCACTGATTCATAACCTAAATCTTCCGCTACCCGTTGTACCGACTCCCCCATCGAGAGCTTTTGTAATGCCACTACAATATGTAACTGCCCACGCCAGCGACCAAAAGTGAGGCCGATTTCTTGTTTAACCAAGCGTGCTAATGTTCGTTCACTCATTGCAAATTGTGCCGCCCACTCACCCACGGTTTTTCTATCACCAGGATTTGTGAGTAAACGTTGCGCAATTTGGTATAACCGAGCTTCAGATGGAATAGGAAAATCAAACTGCTCGGTTGGCATTACTATCAATTCATCAACCAACACATCAACTAAACGTGCTACTGCGCCTTCTTTAGCATAATTTTGCTGCTCTTGTGCTAAACGAATAATTAATTCACGCAATAATGGGGTAACAGACAGTGTGCACGCTTTATTTGGCATTCCAATAATATCTTGATCAACAAACAGCATACACACATCAGCATCCATCGAAATTTGATTGCTATGCGGTACTTGACTCGGAATCCAAACAGCGCAATGTGCTGGCACCATCCACACTGCATCGTCAATATAACATTTAGCAAACCCAGTTAACGGCATCACTAATTGCCCTTTATGATGATGGTGGAATGGCGCTTCCTCTTCTTTTTCAATACCTGCAACCCGTAATGCTAGTACCTTTTGTGAGTATAGATCGGTATCAAACCCCATAACATTGGTTTTAACATTCATAATATGACCGTTTTAGGCTATAAAATGTCAATACAACCAAATAAAGAAATGAATGTAAAGTCTATTATGACCTCCATATTTTTATAGGAGGCAGATATGTCACACTCCATTCGTAAAGTCGCGCACCCCGTGTTAATGATTATCAGCATTTTATTAATTGCCAGTAACCTTCGCGCCCCGATTACCGGTTTAGGTCCTATTCTAGAGTTTATCTCGCATGATCTTCACTTATCCCCCACACAAGGAGGCATGTTAACAACACTACCTTTGCTTGCCTTTGCGCTTTTTTCACCTATATCTTCTGGGCTAGCAAGAAAAATAGGCCTTGAATCTTCGTTGATGATCGCCCTGACACTGATTTCATTAGGGATTATCATTCGTTCATCAGGCTCAATAGCAACACTTTTTTTAGGGACTTGTATTATTGGGATAGGTATTGCTATTGGTAATGTTTTATTACCCAGTTTGCTTAAAAGAGACTTTCCAACTCAAGTACCAACATTAACAGCCATCTATGTACTTGTTATGGGGATTGGCTCAACCATCAGTTCTAGTACTGCTATTCCGCTGTTGAACTTAGCAGAAAAACTCCACATTACAGCAATACCATCGTGGGCATTTTCATTAGCTAGCGTTATTATCTTTCCCGTAGTCTCTATCTTGATGTGGTTGCCACAATTAAGTACTCATACTCGACCATCAGTCGATACGGCAGATATAGATAGCCATAGTTATTTATGGCGTTCAGCTGCTGCGTGGCAAGTGACAATATTTCTCGGCCTTAACTCATTTATTATGTATATATTTATCAGTTGGTTACCAAGCATATTAGTTGATAATGGCTATACAGAGAATCAAGCGGGTTATATTCACGGTATTCTTCAATTATCAACAGCAATGCCGGCACTGATCCTTATTCCACTAATGGCAAAAATAAAAGATAAACGCACAATGAGTGTCATAATCGCAATATTGTCATTCTCTAGTATTCTAGGACTGTTATTGATGCCTGAACACGCTATTGTGTGGGTGATTTGTATTGGTTTTAGTTGTGGTGGAGGCTTTATTCTTGGTCTGTCTTTTGTTGGTATTCGTACTCACGATGCACATCAAGCCGCAGCATTATCAGGCATGGCACAATGTATGGGTTATCTATTAGCGGCCAGTGGTCCTCTCATTTTTGGTTCGTTACACGAAATGACAGCCAGTTGGTCATTGCCCTTATTAATGACCACAAGTGTTTGTGTGATATGGGCTTTATTGGCATTGTATGCAGGTCGACCCCAAATTATTATACGCACACAAACAGGCAACGATATTATTATCGATAATACCCACCCCCGACATCAGTCTTAATCGAGCCTACATTATTTAATGACTGCCTTATAACAAAAAAGGTCACTCAAAAGTGACCTTTAATAAACCATAATAACGGTTAACCCAATTGCTGCTCAATCTGATCCGCTTTAATAAACTTATCATGCGTTGCTAATTGAGCTTGATAGCGTTGAATATTAGGATAATTCACAATCATGCCGTTATTTTGCAGTATTTCAGCAATAAACGACATCATGATATCTGCTCCGGTGAGCCGTTCTTCAACTAAATACGTTTTGCCTTCAAGGCTCTGCTCAAAATAACTGATAACTTTTTCAGCTTCTACGTCTGCATAGCCTTCTAAGAAATTAGTTTTAGCACCATCTTTAGCAACAAACATCTTTAATAATAACGGTAAAATAGCTGAACTTTCAGCAAAATGAAGCCATTGTAAATATTCAATATAAGCTGGTGTTCCCACTTTAGGTGCTAAATTAGGATTATAAGTCTGAATTAAATATTCAGTAATAGCGCCAGATTCAGCAATCACCGCCCCATTGTCTTCAATAACTGGTGATTTTCCCAACGGATGAATATTTTTCAATTCTGGTGGTGCTAAAAACGTGACGGCGTCACGTAAATAAGGCTTAACTTCATATGCTAAGTCAAGTTCTTCTAATAACCAAATAATGCGCTTTGAACGTGATTTATTTAAGTGATGAAGTGTGATCATATTCTATTCACCTTATTATTGAGCTTGATTGGTTTGAATAACCAATTTGCCAAAATTCTTACCGTCTAATAAACCAATAAACGCTTGAGGAGCATTTTCTAGCCCTTGCACTAAATCTTCACGATAATGGATTTTGCCTTCCGCTAACCATTGGCTCATATCTGTGGCAAATTCATCATAACGATCTGCATAATCATCAAAGATAATAAAACCTTGCATCTTGATACGCTTAATCAATAGCGTGCCCATTAGCATCGACATGCGATCAGGCCCTTGCGGCAATTCAGTGGCATTATATTGAGAAATCAAACCACATAATGGAATACGAGCGCCCGTATTAAGTAGCGGTAATACTGCATCAAAGACTTTACCACCGACATTTTCATAATAAATATCAATGCCTTTATCACAAGCAGCTGCTAATTGTACTGCGAAATCATCAGCTTTGTGATCAATACAATCATCAAAACCTAGCACGTCTTTGGCATAGCGACATTTTTCTTCGCCACCTGCGACACCCACAACGCGACAACCTTTAATTTTACCAATCTGGCCCACCATTGAACCCACGGCACCTGTTGCAGCCGCCACAACAATCGTATCGCCAGGCTTAGGTTGACCAATATCAAGCAAACCCATATAAGCGGTAAAACCCGGCATTCCCATCACACCCAACGCATAGGATGGATGTGTTGGCTGCATGCCTAATTTAATTAATCCGTCACCATTTGAAACAGCATAATCTTGCCAACCTGAATAAGATAACACCCACTCACCTTGTGCAAAATCAGCATGATTAGACTGCTCAATTTGACATACCGTACCACCAACCATAACCTCACCTACCGCAACAGGATCAGCATAGGATTTAGCATCACTCATACGACCACGCATATAAGGGTCTAATGATAAATACACACTACGCAATAAAATCTCCCCTGCCGCTATCGTAGGAATAACGGTTTGTTCTAGACGAAAATTATCAGCTGTTGGAGCACCAACAGGGCGAGATGCTAATACGATTTTGCGGTTTAGGTTTGTCATTGAGCTATCCTTTTCTTTTTATTAAATATTAGACCAGTCGTCTAGTTTTAGGTTTTAAAAAATCCCATCATAAAATAATGGGATAATTAATAAGCAACCGCCATTAAACGACTAGCTGTAGCTGCGTTTTAGTCGTGATTAGCGCTTGCTGTAATACTGTGACATCTTGGCTAAGTTTATAAAACAAACTCGCACCCAGCCATAATTGATATAAGGTTTGAGCCGTTAATTGACTGTCTGCTACCGTAATTGAGCCGTCTTTAATACCATCATCAATGCATAATGCAATCAAGTTTACAATGCTATAAGCTCCTTTTTTTAAGGCCTCACGCATTGGTTCAGACAAATCAGAAACTTCAGCACTGAGCTTAACCACCACACATTTATTGACGTTACAGGTGCCATTATCAATAATTAACCAACGTGAAAAATAATCAGTTACGCGATCAAAACCAGTTCCAGTGCCTTGCTCTAAAATTGCGCTAACGTGTTCTAAATACTGCTCAAAATAGTGTTGAATTAACGCCTCACCAAATTGCTCTTTTGACTTAAAATAATGATAAAAAGAACCTTTTGGTACCGCTGCTGTTTTTAAAATTTCAGACAGGCCAACATTCGTGAATCCCTTGGTGACCACAAGTTGGTAACCAATATCTAAAATATGCTGACGTGTATCGTTTGTTTTTGTTTTCATGTGATAACTATAAACGCGACTAGACCAGTCGTCTAGTCCTATGGCCTAATTATTTTAAATAGTACAGTTGCCACTGGTAATGAATAACTTGTTTCTATCTTATTTATATCGACGGATATTAATAGACATACAGCGCTGAACACGTATGATCATCAACAATTAGCAAAACACCTGTATTACACTGTCAATTGGAATATCGTTTTGATTAGAGAAAATGTCTTTACCCCTTTTGCAACTTGGAGCAAACCTTTAGTTTCTGAAGTTGCAGAAGCAATTAACCTATTAAAAGATAATGGGTATGATGCCAAGCAACTTACTTTAGCAACAGGTCTACAAGAAAAAAACATCTGTAATTGGACTGCTAAATATAAAAAAGAGCCACTAGATGTTTCTTCAATTCCTTACCCTTGCTGGTGTTTTATTGCCGCACTGATTGGCCGACCTAACATCGCAACCAATGGTAAAGTGATTGAAGTTGACGAAATCAAACGTGTATTACGCTTATTTAAGCCTTCTGCATTTGGCAGTCAAAATACGTTTGTTTGCCCGACTAGTGATCAGTTCGCAAAATTGATCGACAGCGGTTTATTTGCAGAAATGACCACTGAAAATATCGCGGCATTATTTAACTGGAAACCAGAGAACGTCACTGAAAGTTTAGGTGCAGGTAAATTACCTTACTTAAACTGGTGCCTAATCATGATGATGTTTGGCATTAACATTCAAAAAATGGCATTAAAAGACTTGGACAATGAAATTACTATTAACCAGTAATTCTCCTCGTTAGTCGCTTAAACATACGCCTTGTGATTGGTCTTTACCCACAAGGCGTTGTTTATTTATTAATATCTGAACCAGTAATAACTTGATTCATCGTAATACCTGATTAAAATAGTCGATTATTCTCGCAGTCAGGATCTCACAGCATATGCCAACGACAACTCACCATTTGGCGTTAAAACCTACCACCTTATTTACGCTCTATTGCATTATCTTCCTTGGCTCTGCGGGCTTTTTTATTACAATCCCAGCGTATGTGAGTTTATTTTTAACTGATCACTCACTTGCTATCGCACAAAATATGCCAATCGAACAACGTCGTACTTTATTTGGTACGGTAATGTCAGCCGCTCCTTTTATCTCCATGTTTTTTACCCCACTCATTGCGCGTTTTGCTGACCGCTTTAGCCGTAAAGTAACCATGGTCTTATGTTTGATCATTGCTGCGATTGGTTTTGCGATGCCTATCTATGCCATTGTGATCGGATC
Organism: Photobacterium piscicola; assembly: GCF_046058925.1. Classification (NCBI taxonomy): domain Bacteria; kingdom Pseudomonadati; phylum Pseudomonadota; class Gammaproteobacteria; order Vibrionales; family Vibrionaceae; genus Photobacterium; species Photobacterium piscicola. Next base: position 1,772,099 of record NZ_CP175534.1, on the reverse strand, counting down.
TATTGCATTATTATTTGCAGGTAACATGATCAATAGCCTTGGCTCTGCTAGCCAGCCGATTGCACAAGCGATTCTTGCTGATAATAGCCGTGGCAAAACCAAAGCGACATTAATGAGTATGGTCGCGATCGTAATGACAGCGGCGATGTCATTTGGCCCAGCATTAGGCAGTAAATTGTCAGCAACCTATGGCACTCAAGCACCATTTTACGCTTGTCTTATTATTGCTATCTTTTGTTTAATACTACTAAATCTTATTCGGTTACCGCCGCAAATCGCCTTACACAACGAAAATCCACTCTCTTTTGTTGCCCCATTAAAACGTAGCCAATCGGGCTTATTGGCTTGTTTAGCGATCGTTTTTATTTGCCAATTTAGTTGGAGTTTATACTTTCAAAATATCGCGTTTATTTTCCCTCAGAAATGGGGCATTAGTGTAGAAAGCAGCTTCTACCAATATTTTATGATGGCTATCGGTGTAGTCATGATCTGTTCGCTATTACTGCTTCCTCGACTCATTCTAGCGCGTATTAACGTACTCTCAGCATTGCGGATCACGACCCTATTTGCTGCGATTGGTATGATTTTATTAGCAATAACGCCTACACCTAATACACATATTGCTGCGATGATATTTACCGCCGTTATGGTGGCGATTGCATTTCCATTTTACATTACGGCGTTATCAGACAGAGCCAGTGAAGCAGATCAAGGCTGGGTTATGGCAATGTCGAGTGCAATGGTAGGCCTTGCGTGGACATTAAGCGGCTATTTAACCAGTGTATTTGTCAATATTGATTTAATTCTACCGACAGCGATTGCCGCCATCGGTTATGTGATTGCGATGATTATCGTCCCTAAAAAGGCAGCAACGCTCATTACGGCGGCTAATTAAGATGATGAATAGGACAACATACATGACACCATTAACCAGTGCACTTCAAGCTCATCAGTTTCATGCGGTGATCCCAGAGCCACTTCAATTTGGGCGTGGACTCATTGTTGATCTTTCCCCTGCCAGTGCGCTTTGGCAAAGTGTTAGCACCAATCACAGTTTTGCTGATGAAATAGCCCGTCAGTCAACAGCAATGAACGCACAAATAGTGATTGGTCGTTATGCAGAACAACGGCTAATTTATCAAGATAAAGAAAATTTTAGTGACAGTAAAAATCGTACCGTTCATATGGGAATCGATTTGGGTGTCCCCTCTTTAACACCTGTCTTTGCACCGCTTGATGGCAAAATCCATAGTATTGCTAATCATCAAAATGAAGGTGATTACGGTCCCACTATTATTTTACGCCACCAGCTTGAGGGAATAACCTTTTTTACTTTATATGGTCATCTTCACCAAGCCGCACATACACAATTGCAGGTTGGCGATCTTATAAATGCAGGTCAACAATTTACGGCAATCGGCACCACAGCAGAAAATGGCGGTTGGGCTCCGCATCTTCATTTACAGATCATTGAGAATATGGGATCTAACACTGATGATTATATTGGCGTTGTTGATCCCATTGAATTAGATTTTTACCGCAATAACTGCCCTAACCCTAATTTGATTCTTAAACGATCCGATCTTGATTAAAAATTAACGGCTAAAGCTTAAATCGCATATTGATAAATACATGATATGCGATTTAAATTTTATGCTTAATATACCAACAATAATCTCGGCATTATTTTCTAACGCTATCAAGCCAGCTATACACCGTTTCTAAGGTTTCATACGATGGTAAACGATTATTGCGCGCTTGAATTTGATCAACTGTATAAATATCACTCGCCCGTCCATTAGCTAAATAGTGTCGCTTTAACCCTATGGTGACGCGTTCTGGCATATGCATTTTATACACTAAATACTCACCCTTAATAATCCGATGATGGTAAATAGCGACATAGTGATTTTGTTCTATACCTTCAAGCTCAAGCTGCTGATAATTTCGAATCGGTACAATATTACTATTGCCATCATAAGGAATCTCATACTCCTTGTCGCAACTTGGATCTGGTATAACTTTTGCTGTTTTTTGAGCAATTAACCATCGATCATGTAATTTTTTCAATTCATCATACGATGTTACAGCATGAATACGTCGCACTGAATCAACATCAAGCACACGATAACCTAACTGAAACACATCCGATAATATCTGATTAATTCGCAGTCGTTCTCGCGGTGACGCTTTAATTAAATAAAAGCCTAATTTTGTGCCCGTTAATGTTGGCCATTGTAAATACACTTGCAACGTTAAAGTCGTGATTGCTGAATAATGCCGAAACAGTTTAAATGTCATCATTTCAGGATCGAGCAAACGATGGATCACAATCACCACAGAACGAGTGGAAAAATCACTTTGAATACGATCAATAAAACGCAACGCTGAACGGCACGATGCTAAGCCTAAATGAGCTAATATCTTACGTTGGCCTAGTTCACATAAAGCTAATACTTGTTCATGATCTAATGGATAACGTTCACACATCAGATAAAGTAATATTGGACGTTGGGCTAATAAATGGCGAGCTTTATCACTCATTGCCGCCATCTTGAGCATGTACACCCCCAAATCAGCATAAGCGCGGGCTTTATCAACCAATCCTGCGGGAATACTTTCAATCCACGCTTTACCACCAGCCAGTGATTCAATATGTTCGATATAAAACGAACAACTGCCTTCTAATAACTCACGGTGTCCATCACGATAAGCACGATACATAATCAAACCATCTCGCCAATCATAGAACTCCAATACAAATGGAAAGAAAGTTAATGTCTCATCAAACGATAAGATCAAAGGTGTAGAAATATGAGTAGACTGGTGTTCAGTACAACAAACAGGCATAGATGTCCCTATTAATCTGTTATCCCTCTCACAGTGACAATAATTATTATCTTAATACTATCTGTATTACTGCGGTAATTAATAAGTCTATCATGACTTATTAATATCAATATTCAACTTAAAAAATATCAAGATGAGAGCTTTGCGTAGAATAGATATTCTACAATATTACAGGTTATTTAAATGTTTATTTGGCGTTAAATCTTCGCAAAAAACGAGTCAATAATAACAAATATTCATCTTACCGCGATGACAATTAAAATATATCACCTCTAAGAATTACGATTTAGATTCAAGCATAAAATTCAGTGGCGTGAATCCTGTTTTTTGACGAAAGAAACTAATAAAAGCACTATCATTCGCAAAACCTAAACGGTATGAAATATCAGTAATACGCTGATGTTGCGATAATAATTCAATTGCGGTTAACAATCGCCATTGTTGACGCCAACTCTGATATGGCATTGCTGTTTCTTTATTAAAAATGCGGGTAATGGTTTTCTGGCTCGCCCCCACTAACAGACTAAGATCAGCTAACGTCGGCGCAATAAAATCGGGTTCATTAATCTCTTCAAGCCACTTAGATAATCTAACATCATCAGGTAACGGCAGATTCAAATGACTTTCAGTGGCAGAATTAAGCTCTTCTATCAATAAATTAACTGAGTTTAATTGCTCATTATTGGGTTTATCAAACGGCCACATTGACATTCTTTCAAGCAGTATCGCCATCAATGGATTAATATCAATAATCTTCATTTCACGACTTAGTTGTGACTGTAAAGCTAGATCAAAATACAACGAGCGATACTGAGTTACATTGGTCATCTGCGCATTATGCAACATCCCAGCAGGGATCCAAGCTGCGCGCATAGGAGGCAATACACACTTAACCCCTTCAAGAGTGATTACCATACAACCATGGTGTGAGAATAATAGTTGATCTTTGTCATGCCGATGCTCGCCAGAATTATGATCACCAACATTCGCCGCCAGACCGACAACTAAACCATCAAAGTCATTGGGACAAAATTGTTGACCTTCTTCAATATATGCCATTACTGACGTCACCTGTCCTTAATTTAATATATATAGTCTTTATATTAATATAAGTTCAAAAATGAGCACCTTATAATAATTACCATATTGAAACAATACGTATATTCAAGATAGCAATCCTACGCATTAATAAAAAGAATCGTTTTAGCTTATATTTTTAGAACGACATCATGGAATTTATAAAAAATCATATGAATAACAATATTAATAAAATATCAATGCCGTTAGCGGTGACATTATTAATGTTTCCACAAATCATCGAAACCATGTATAGCCCAGCATTAACGTCAATTAAAACCCATTTTAACGTTACGGGTTCAACTGCAGCACAAGGCATGTCGGTGTTCTTTATCACCTTTGCTGTTGGGGTCGTTTTTTGGGGTAGAATGTGTGACATCATTGGTCGTCGTTATTCGACACTGATTGGACTCATTATTTTTATCAGCTCTGCTGTTTTCACTTTATACGCATCGACATTTACATTACTTCTTATCGGCTTTGGTTGTTGTGCCTTTGGAGCGGCGGTGGGTTCAGTCTGTACTCAAACGATCCTTCGTGATTGTTACCAAGGTCCAGAGCTCGGACGGGTATTTTCTATTATTGGAACATCCATTGGCATCAGCCCTATTATTGGCATGATAACGGGCAGTTGGTTAACCGTTAATGGCGGCTATAAATGGGTGTTTATCGGCATGATAATACTAACCAGTGGCTTACTCTGCTGGAGCTTATTGCAATTACCCGAAACAAAACCAACTCAAACCCAACGAGATAGCTTGCTCTTTATCGGCACCAAAATGCTGAAAGATCTTCACATTTGGTACATCATGTTGATGGTTGCCATTTTTAACATTGCATTATTTTCCTATTATAGCCTTGCCCCTTTTATGTTTGAAAAATTACATGTCAGCATTAAATTATTCGGCTATACCAGCGCTGTACTGGCGTTAGGCTCAATCCTTGGTGCAATGCTTAATATGCGATTACTACGTCGACATGTCATATCACAAACTATCATCACCCTTGCATCTATCATACTGCTCATAAGTAGTATTGGCGTTTATCTATTACAAACCTCAATTTGGTTTTTCTTACCGATGATTTTTATATCACTGTCATTTGGTTTAGCTTTACCTAATTTATTAAGTACCGCATTAAATAATTACCGTGATCATTTAGGCACTGCTGGCGCATTACTGGGGTTATTTTATTATCTCGTCATTGGAGCCGGTTTACATAAAGCCGCTATAGTGGGCGATCTTGGTATCACACTTATCATCTGTGCCATCCTTGCGATAACACTGGTACTCTTTCATCATATTAATAGATGGCTTCAATAAAACCAGTACGATAACCACCTAACGCTATTTACCCTCTCTTTCTTCGTTTATCTCAAATACAACTAAGCCGCAATAATGCGGCTTAGGGGGTAAAATCAATTTAGTTTATAGTATTCGAGTCGGTAGCTCTGGCAAATGAGTACCCGTATTTGATGGGTAAATAATGTATTCCCCATGAAATTTAACTTTAGACTTATAGTCAGTAATTTTGAATAACAAAATTCCATGTTGGTAAGCCGTATCAATAAACTGCTGCACATTACCACGTACGTACAAAGATAGAGGTTTAACTAACTCACCCTCATCATTCATTGATGCTGCATATTGCGCTGAACAAACAACTAATGATGCTTTACCGTCTGTATGGTGACTCACTTTACGATTCACTTCGTATTCATTAGTCACTAGCCAATCTTGCTGTTCTAACGCGGTATAAAACGTTGTCATTACTGCTGATGTAATCGCAATTGATTGTCCTTGCTCATCAGTGACTTTAGCGTAAGTTTCCGCTAAACGTTCAAAATGCAATTTTAGCTGTGCATTTTTACCCATGGTTCGTGATTGTTGCTGCCATTCCTGCAATGTTTTCACTACACAGCGATCAAAACTATGTTGTTTAAGCACTTTTGTTACCCAAGCACTCAAAAAAATACTTTCACTGACAGGGTTCTTCTGTGCTTTACCTGTTGCTTGTGCCTCTTGTAAAGCCACTAACCCGCTGTTAACTACATTGTAAATTTCATTAAAAAAAATGGTCATGATTTATTTCAAACAATCCAAAAATATCAAATCACCACACAACCTTTAAGCTGTGCGGGCAAGGAACCAATAAAAACCAGCCGATAATATAGCACATGATGCCATGGTCAATGCCATTGGCCATGCATTACTATCCGGCATTAATGCAACCAGACCACCAACAATAGAACCAATACCAAACCGGAACGTTCCACCTAAAGAAGAAGCAGTACCCGCCATTTGTGGATAGCTCGATAATAAACACGCCATGGTGTTACTACCAATAGTAGAGAGTGTACCGATAAATAACGCAACCGGAATAACAACACCCCATAAGCCTAACCCTAGCCATTGCCCCAAAAATAGCAACACACCAGCGGTTAATTGTATCGCTAACCCAAACCGCAACATCCAATGGGTACCTTTTCGTTTCACAAAACGGCCATTGATACTCGTAAACAAAATCATGCAAAGAATGTTCAAACAAAAGTAGTAACCAAAATTCTCAACACTGACGCCATAAATATCAATGTAGACAAAAGAGCCAGCGGTTAAGAATGTAAACATACCAGCGAAAGAAAAACCACTGCAACACACTAAGCCAAATGCAACTGGATTAGATAGTAGTCGTTTGTAATTTTTTATGATTGACGATAAATGAAACGGCATCCGTTTTTCTTTGGGCAACGTTTCTTTAATTTGGAAAAGAATAGACACTAAAACAATAACAGCAAAAACAGCTAACGCCCAAAAAACCGCACGCCAACCAAACCAAACGGAAAGATGACCACCCAACACTGGGGCAACTAATGGTGCGATAGTCATAACCAGTGTCACAAATGACATGGTTCGAGAGAACTCTTCGCGTTCAAACATATCACGCACAAGTGCGCCAATAATAACCGCCGCAGCCGCACCAGCAAAACCTTGCGCTACACGCACAATAGTTAACTCGGTAATATTAGTACTTAATGCACCTAAAATAGTTAACACTAAAAAGCTCACCGTACCAGCAATGAGCATCGGACGACGACCATAACTATCAGCTAATGGGCCATGAATTAACTGACCAAAAGCAAAACCTGCGGTATAAGCGGTTAAGGTGACTTGAACAGCACCAGGAGAAACTAAAAAGTCTTTGGCAATATTGGGCATTGCCGGTAAATACATATCAATAGCAAAAGGAGTTAAAGCGGCAATTGCACCGAGAATGAGAATGAGCTGTAAACTCAATTTAGATGAGGCTTGTTGAGTCATAAGGATTCTTTTTTATAAAAATAACAACGATAGGCCGAATATAATTGCTATTGAAGAGACAATGACCCTATTGTACGCTAAAAAACAACAATCATTCTTTCCTAATAGGAAATAAAAAATTTCTAACGGTTGTAACCCAAAGAGATGTTGTTGTTTAATATATCACTTATAAAAAAAGCACAAATAAGGCTATTTATGCTTTTTAGTTTTTAAAACAATCATTAAGATTATTTAGCTAGAAATGATGCAATCTCTTCATCCGTTAATGGACGGTATTGACCAGGTTCAAGATCTTCATCTAGTTCAACCGTACCTACGCGCTCACGGTGTAGACCGACAACACGATTACCTACCGCAGCAAACATACGCTTAACCTGATGATACTTACCTTCAGTGATGGTTAAGACACCCTCACGTTCACCTACAATTTCTAACTTTGCAGGTCGAGTAAGCTCTTTCTCACCATTCAGTTGTACACCAGCTTCAAATTGCGCAATATTTTCAGCAACAATAGGATCAGCCGTTTCTACAAAATACACTTTCTCACACACATGGCGTGGTGAAGTAATACGGTGTGACCATTGGCCATCATCTGTTAATAATGTTAAGCCGGTTGTATCACTGTCTAAACGTCCAGCCACATGCATTTTTTCAGGGCTAACTTCATCAAACAATACAAAAACAGTCGGATTGAAATCATCAACATGTGAACACACAAAACCTTGTGGTTTATTCAACATGAAGTAACGAGGCCCTTGCAGGCGAAGTGGACGACCGTTAAATTCTACATTGTTATCGTCACCGACAGAGAAAGAAGCACTGCGAACAATTTCGCCATCAACTTCAATCATTTTATCACGAAGAAGTTTACCGGCTTCTCTACGGGTGATACCTAAAGTGGTACCTAAGAATTTATCAAGCCTCATTGACTGGCTCCGCTACTTACAAAAGATTCGGTATTATAGGAAGCAAATCACAGATATGCATTAAAAACTTCATTTTCGAACACATTCATGCTTTAAACACATTGAAACGGCAACAAACAACAATAAAAATAGTTAACGCTGCCGTTATTTCATTAAAAATATGAACATTTCTATGACTCAATTGTCATATATCTGCTAGATTACAAATTAAAAAAATATTCACTCTATGCAAATACAACAACTTACTCACACGTTGTAATCAATAAAGCTTTCAAGATAAGGCTTTAACTTAGGGACTCAGTATGAACATTTCTCTTCGCACACCAATACTTTCTTCATTAGATAAATTTCTTCAGTTAATCGATGAATTATTTGATTATGAGGCCTTACCTCAAAAGGCAGAGCAGACCATGATCGCGGCGAAGCAACTGCTAAGTAATCCAGAATTGGGACAGGCATGGTTCATTGAAGTAGAACAGCACGGCGTTAAACATATTGCTGGGCATATTATTGTTAGCTACAGCTTCAGTCTTGAGCATGGTGGTAAAATTGGTTTAATCGATCAGTTCTATTTAAAAGCAGATTGGCGTCAACATGGCATTGGAACTGAATTATTACCACAACTTGAAGCATTGGTCATTCAAGATGGCGTTAAAGCATTATCACTTGAGGTCAATATCGGTAATGCGGGTGCACGTAATTTCTATGAAAAGCATGGCTTTACACCACGTCGTCAATTTTGCATGATGACAAAAAACTTAACAGAATCTCCAGTACCAGCCACTCTTGCCTCATAAATTAACCTAATAATGACGATTAATCTGCATTTAAGCCTTGTTTTGACAAGGCTTTTTTCGTTATAACTAAAGGAAACCTAAATACAGGTAGCCACACCCCTTGTTCCTCGCTACTGGTTTATATAAAGGAAAATAACAATGTTAATAAGTATAATCGTCTTTATAGCACTGGTTGCTGGGTTATATATTGCAATGCGCAACAGCCTTATTGGTAAAAAGAACCAAGTAGCAAATGCAGAGGCAAGCATTGATGTCATGCTGAAAAAGCGATTTGATTTACTCCCCAACTTAATTGAAACCACTAAAGCTTACATGAAGCATGAGCAGTCGGTTCTAACTGAGTTAACCGCATTACGACAACAATCACAGCATGTCGATACGGCAAATAAACCACAATTAGATAAACAGCTATCAGAAGCTGTTTCTCACTTTAAAATTGCGGTTGAAGCCTACCCTGATTTAAAAGCAAGTGAGAATACAGCCCTGTTAATGCGTTCAATTAATGAAACGGAAGAGCAAATTTCAGCCGCTCGTCGTAGTTTTAATGCCGCAGTAACACGTTATAACAACGCCATTGAAATGTTTCCATCAAGCTTTATCGCCAATCAAATGATGTTAACCACTTTACCGTTATTTGAAATTACAGACGTAGAACGCACTAACATTGATGCGGCACGTTTATTTAAGCAGTAGGACATCAGTATTTATGGATAGTAAACTTACTGTACTTTACGAAACCCATCTTAAACCTCAATTAGAAGCGCTTGATCAGGATCGTAAAAAAGTCATCAAACAATATTGGCTATCATTACTGCTTGGTGTCGGGTTTGCCGCTATTATCATTCCATTAAGCTTTATGTATAACTTTCAAGCTTTTGGTATTATTTTTTCGATTATTATTGCCATCGTTATGCACCGTTTATACAGCAAGCGATGGGATCAATATAAAAAAGATTATAAGCATAAAATTGTCACCAAATTAATCAGTTCTATTGATAGCAGCTTTAGTTATAAGCCAACACAATGTATTGATAAACTAGATTATAAAAATAGTGCCCTCTTTGGTCGCCACTATGATCGCTATCGCGGTGAAGATTTTATTGAAGGCCAAATTGATAAAACATCGTTACGTTTTTCTGAGTTACACACGGAATATAAAACCCAAGGTCGAGATAACAATGGCAAAAGCCAAGACCAATGGCACACGATTTTTAAAGGGCTCTTTTTCGTTGCTGATGCGAATAAACATTTCTCAGGTCAAACGACCATCATGCCGAAAAATCATAGTATTTTTTCAGCGATGGGACAAAAACTCTCCGATATTTTCAGCAATAACCAACAACAAGTTATTCTTGAAGATCCAGAGTTTACGCAACTGTTCAATGTGTACAGTAACGATCAAGTAGAAGCACGTTATTTACTGTCGCCAGCAATGGTGCAGCGGCTGATCAATTTCAGTAACCGCTCAGATCATACGATAGCCTTCTCATTTGTTAATGATCATCTGTATATTGCAATTTCAAGCTCTAAAAATTATTTTGAACCTAAATTGTTCCAACAAGCTGACTCACTAACATTTATTGCTTCTATTTATTACGATCTAAAGTTTGTTATTAATATCGTTGATGAACTCGATCTCAATACTCGAATCTGGACAAAGCCATAACAACCTGTCATAGATTGCAGCCATAAAAAAACGGAAGCTCAAAGCTTCCGTTTTTATTACATATTATATGGCAACTAATCGTCTAATCTGCCAGAAATGCCGCTTCCAAAAAGTATGATGTAAATTTGAAATAGACACCCCTCGCGAGCTTGCTGAGTTCATAAAATCACCATTAGAAAGATAAATCCCCACATGACGTTCATTACGTCCTGTTTTGAAGAAGACTAAATCCCCTAACTTGGCTTGATCCTTACGCACTCGTCGACCTAGCTTTACCTGTCCTAACGTTGTTCGAGGTAAATATCGATGAAATACCTGACGGTACATCTTCATCACAAATGCAGAGCAATCAATCCCTCGATGGCTTGAGCCACCAAAATGATAAGGTGTCCCTTTCCATCCATAATAAGCATGGAAAATTTTACGTTTCACCAAGCGAACATGTCGTCGTTCTTGTGCCTTTGTAAGGTGATGAGCCTTACGTACATGGTGTTTATAGTGTAATGTGTGCCCTTGTCGCTTACTTTTATGTAAGTAATGACGATGAATACGAGCATGATGCACTGTTACATGAGCAGTCGTTCGCGTCGTCGACGCAGCGGCATACCATGATAAAAATGCCGATAAAACGATAATAATTCTGAAAATATAAAGCATTGGTCGAATTTTTAATTATAAGTAAAGATTATAGCTAAGTTACAATGTAACATTATTATTAGTGCTACATTGCCCTATTTATGCAATATATAAATTCAATAACGACCACGGCTATTACTTCAAAATAAACCTTATTTCCTTGACAAGTTTTATTTTACGCACTCTAACCAATTGGACGTTCATTCAGTAAATTATTGCTCTCTGTTTAGCAACCGTTAGCACTTGCCAAAACACTGGTTAAATGTACACTAGTAACAGTTCATTTGTCATAGATTTGCTGTATGTATACTTTACGTCCTTACCAACAAGATAGCGTTAACGCTACCATTCATTACTTTCGCAAACATAGCACACCCGCCGTTCTTGCTCTGCCTACTGGCGCAGGTAAAAGCCTCGTTGTCGCAGAATTAGCACGTATTGCTAGAGGCCGCGTTCTGGTGCTCACTCATGTAAAAGAGCTGGTGGAACAAAACCACGCTAAATATGAAAGCTATGGTCTTAAAGCGGCTATTTTCTCTGCGGGATTAGGACGAAAAGAAACCGATCAACAAGTGGTATTTGCTTCAGTTCAATCAATGGCAAACAGTCTTAATAAATTTCATGAACAATTTTCATTGCTGGTTATTGATGAGTGTCATCGCGTGCCTGATGATGAAAATAGCGCTTACCGCAAAGTTATCAAACATGTACAAACCGTTAATCCCAATATCAAAGTGCTTGGATTAACTGCCACCCCTTATCGATTAGGTACAGGCTGGATCTATAAATACCATACCCGTGGTCAAGTAAAAACGGAAACCGAGCGTTTCTTTCGCGATTGTATTTTTGAATTACCTATTCGTTACTTGCTTGATGAAGGTTTTTTAACTGAACCTAAAGTAATGGATATGGCGGTATTAGGTTATGACTTTTCATCACTGACACCATCCAATACAGGTCATTATAAAGAATCAGATCTTGATAGTGTGATTGAACAATCAGGCCGCGCTACACCAATGATCATCGAACAAGTCATCGATTACGCCAAAGATCGCCGCGGTATTATGATCTTTGCCTCTACCGTTAATCATGCTCAAGAGATCATGGGTTATCTCGCACATGAAAATGCTGCACTTGTTATCGGCGACACTCCTCTTGATGAACGCGATCGAATCATTAATGATTTTAAAGCACAAAAAATCAAATACCTTGTTAACGTATCCGTATTAACCACCGGTTTTGATGCGCCCCATGTTGATCTTATTGCCGTATTACGCCCAACAGAATCAATTAGCCTTTATCAACAAATCGTCGGCCGTGGTTTACGGTTATTTGAAGGTAAAAAAGACTGCCTTATTCTTGAATATGCGGGTAACTGTTACGATCTCTATCAACCTGAAGTAGGTGATCCTAAACCGAATGGCGACAGTGAAGTGGTAATGGTTCCCTGCCCTGCATGTGGTTTCAATAATAGCTTTTGGGGCAAGCTTGATCCTGCTGGCTTCCTCGTTGAGCATTATGGTCGACGCTGCCAAGGCTATTTTGAAGATGACGATACGGGTGAGCGTGAAGAATGTGGCTACCGTTTCCGCGCTAAATATTGCGAAGAATGTGGCGCAGATAATGACATTGCCGCTCGCCGCTGTCATCAATGTGATGCGGTGATGGTTGACCCTGATAAAAAGCTACGCGAAGCATTAAAGCTCAAAGATGCAATGATAATGAAATGCACCGATATGCGCTTAGAACCGGGTAAGAATAAGTTTGGTAAGCCACAACTTAAAGTGGTTTATATTGGCGAAGAAGACAATGAAATTAACGAGATTTGGCAGTTATCAACTAAGACTCAAAAAAGTGACTTTCTCACCAAGTTCATTAATCCGCACTTAGTGGATAGGCATCGCCCCTTTACCGATACCGCCCCGACAAAAGTGGCGAATAACGAACATCGATTACGCCCACCAGAAATCATTATTGCCCGTAAAAGTGGCCGCTTCTGGGCAATTCGCGATAAACTTTTCGATTTGGATCAGTATCAGAAAGGCTGAAGCAATAACTGATTAGCTGTACTAACTTTTACTCGTCTTACAGCTAAGATACTGGTTTTGAAGTTTATAGTTGGCTAGAAGTTAGTTAGTGATCGGACTCTAACCAAGTGGTAAAGCATGGGGAATAACAAACAATAACGTTCAGATTATCTTTATGAACAACATGTTACCTACCTAACTTTACAAGGAAAACGTCCAGCTACTATTGATAGTTATAGTCGTGCACTTCATCATATTACTCACCATTGAATAAATCGCCTGATACGTTAACCACCGATGATCTCAATTGATAATTGGCTCAATTAATTAAAGCCCATTCATGGAGCACCGTCAGAATTGATCGTAATGGATTGTGAAAGTTATGAGTGTCCTATGTTTTTCTTATCTGTTATGTGCGCACTTTTCAATCTATCAATTTAAGATCTTTTATTGCAAGTTCTCTAGTTATAGCAATAATATCATTAACAAGAATCCCACAAGCTTTATGATGTTCAACAGACCTTTCAAGAAAGTCTCCGGTATCTTCATTATCATCTTGAGATATCTTTTCGTCATAAAGTTTTGATCTAAGCTTACTTAACAATGCCTCAATACCTTTAAGCTCTGGATCAAGGTACAATGATTTAATAGAGAATACACTTTCTAAATTTGTGAAACTTTCTCTTGTATGATTTGATAATTCTTTACTTGCCTTAATTGCAACCTCAGACTGATATTTTTCATTAAATGCATCTTGTTCATCTTTAACATACTGAGCATAAGATTCCTGATGTTCTTCATTTTCATAATCATAACAGCCAGATCCAATATGAATAAAACTATACAAATAATCATTCATATATAACATTTGTTCATCTAAGTATTTTTTCGTTAAATGTAAACATTCCAAAATGTCTTCATAAGCAACTCTTTTTGTTTCCCATACCTGCTGCTTTACCCAGTACTTTTCATTTAATTGACTCTTTATGCTTTCTACTGCATCAGTACTTTTTTTCAGTTGTTCTATTGCACCATTAAAGTCATGTTTTGTTGCTAGATTCTTCACTCGATTTTTAACATATAAGCCAGCAGGCCCCACAATACACGCTGTTACCATTGCTGGTATAAAATCTATAAATTCCACAAGGATTCCTATTGTTGATATTGATTAGCAGTTAACGCCTGCATAACACGTTTACTATTATGCAATTATACTTAATATTGACACCTTAAAACGAGAAACACCCGGCAAACTGAGATTGCCGAGTGTAGTAAATCGTGCTGATGCATTTGTTGAACGAAGCCGCTGTGCGGCAGAGTAAAGCAGACAGCGATTAAGCTACCTTTAATACTCCTTATAATGAAGTATTAAAAATGAATCACTAACAACAGCAACGTTAAGATTATCTTTATGAACAATATGTTACCACCTAAATTTACAAGGTAAACGTCCAGCTACTATTGATGGTTATAGTCGTGCACTTCGTCGCATTACTCACCATTGAATAAATCGCCTGATACGTTAACCACTAATGATCTCAAACGATACTTTACTCAACTGATTAAAACCCATTCATGGAATACCGTCAGAATTGATCAAAATGAATTACGAAAGTGATGGGTGTCCTATGTTTATTTTTCCTTAGCCTAATATCCGTCATCTCGGAAGTGAGGCACGAACTATCCGTGATCTACTCAACGCGTGATCGAGCCTTAAAGACGTCAGTGAAACACGTTAAATTTCACGTAGAAACATAGAATCTATAACACTGAATAGTAGATTCTCTATTACTCATATTGAATAAATTGACTGATACATTAACTACAGAGGATCTCAAGCGATACTTAGCTCAACGGATTACAACCATTTATGGAGTACCGTCAGAATTGATCAAAATGGATTACGAAAGTTATGGGTGTCCTATGTTTTCAACAAAACAAAACATTGGACAGCCATATGTTTTTTCACGTCATTAGTAGTATTTTTTCGATAATAGAATCTATCAATAGCTTTAGATATATGAAGTTCAGCAGAAGCACCTTCCGAAGGGGTTTCACTAGCTTTATTTAATTCAGACTGTGTATTTATAAACATAATTACTCTCTATTTTCTACTTAAAACTATGCTTATTTTTCAGCTTAGCCTGCCTAATAACTTTAGATTGAGGTGCAGTAGCAACATAACGCCTTCATAACACGTTTGCTACGATACAGACCTAGCTGAATTTTAATGCCTTAATCACTAAAATTAAAGGCAAACTGACAACGCCGAATGTAGAAAATCATGGTGATGCAATTATTATAGCGTTCCATCAGTTAAATACTTAGACGCTACCCAACCTTTAATTTTTCCATCACTAACTAAAGACCAACCATTTTGATTACTCTCGACAATTACCCTATCACCTCGAATAACTTGATTTACAATATTCGCTTCTGCTGATGGCTCAGAACGAACACGCAAGCTTTTCGCTGTAACGGTTTTATAAACTAATTCAACATCACTGTCATTGCCATTTAATAAGGCTGAAAGCATAAAAATAATACCGAGCCCAACTAATATTTTAGTAAAAAGTGAACCTGTATTTTTTGGTGACGATACTTGTCCTTGAGAGGAATTTTTCGATAAGTTCTGGCTATATGAAAAACCAGAACCAGGAACTCCAACCGTCGCCTTAACTCCTTTTTTACCAATATTGATCGTTGCCCCTGGCTTTCCAATAGATGTACTAATCCCACTTTTGCTTAGGTTTATATTAATACCAGGAGCAATTTTGATTCTTTTTCTAAATTTAAAGCCCATATCTAACCTGTAATCTTATAATTTTCAGCCTGAAATTATCACGTTTTAATAACCATGAAAATAATAATGATAATTAGCCTTGAGATAGTGCAAGAGATAGCTCATTTTTGAATTCGAAAAGGAATCGTAAAGAGCTATAACAACTTATTATATTAACGACTTGCCCGAATTTGTTCTTTGAACCTGCGCCTGTATTTTATTCGTAATTATACAAAAAACATTACAAATCAAACATATTATTATATTTACCACCCGATATAAGTCACAAAATTAAATATATTCCTTTTAGCTTTATTCCTAATACTAATTCGGGTATCCATTAACAAAACATTCAAAACATTGGACAGCCATATATTTTTATTTTAAATAGAATAGAATCAAAAAAAAACCGACGAGTTATTTGCACGTCGGTTTTTATTATTTGAGCTTACTGTTTGTCGTCGTTCTAATGAATACGACCAATACGGTTGAAGCGAACGCCATTAGGTAACCAATGCGGCCACATTGAACCAGCATCATGATTGAAGGTAAAGCTGATCCAAATAAAGGTCGCTTTACCAACTAAGTTCAGTTCTGGCATAACAATCACTTGGGACAGCCATATATTTTTATTTTAAATAGCATCTAAAAAAAACCGACGAGTTATTTGCACGTCGGTTTTTATTATTTAAGCTTACTGTTTGTCGTCGTTCTAATGAATACGACCAATACGGTTGAAGCGAACGCCATTAGGTAACCAATGCGGCCACATTGAACCTGCATCATGATTGAAGGTAAAGCTGATCCAAATAAAGGTCGCTTTACCAACTAAGTTCTGCTCTGGCATAAAGCCCCAGTAACGGCTGTCTAAACTATTATCTCGGTTATCACCCATTGCAAAGTAATGACCTTTTGGTACAACCCATACGCCCATTGGTGAACCTGGCTGTTGGTAATAACGGTAAAGTTGTTCTGGTAATGCAGGATCTCGCAAAATATGATGATTAACTTTGCCTAGTTGCTCGTTGTATTCATCTAACCGCACCCCTTGCTCAGTAAAGTTAGTTAAGCCAACATATTGTTTAGGCACTTCTTGCGCGACAGGGCAGACTTTTCGACCATTACAAGCAGGTTTAATATAAAGGGTTTTATTTTGGTAAATAACGGTATCACCCGGTAAACCAACAATACGTTTAATTAAATCGATCTTTGGGTTAGACGGATCAATAAATACGGTAATGTCACCACGTTGTGGCTTACCCGTTGGAATTAATGTTTTATGGAAGATAGGATCGCGTAGTCCGTAAGCGAACTTTTCTACGCCAATAAAATCACCAGGAAGTAAGGTTGGTTGCATGGAACCACTTGGAATTTGAAAAGGTTCGATAATAAATGATCGAATAATCAAAATAGCAAACAATACAGGAAACAGTGAGCGAGCTTGAGCCACCCAACCTGATGCACTCTCCTGTGTTAGCTCTGCTCGTTTAGGTTGCCATACAAACTTATCTAACGCGAACATAATACCTGTTATTAAGGTCGCAAGAGTAAGAATAAGTGAGAACAATTCTGCTGCGTTGAATACTGAAAGCATGTTCAATCCCAAAAACTGTTTAAATAGAATAATCTATGAATAAAATACGTCTTATTAAACATGATTAATGTACTAAATAAAACGGTCCGATTTCGTAAACTATGATCTCACTGTGTTAGTAATCACTTTAATAACAATTTGGACAATTTAACAATTTGGACAGCCAAATATTTTAGTTTCTAAATCGAGCCTCTAAAAAATAAACTATTCCACCAGTAACAGACTCTTTTACTGTAAAAATTACCGCTTATTTTTATATTCTTGGTTAAATCGATTCTATTCCCATATTTCAGGATCAACAACGCCTACAATCCTGATGGTTATTGCAGTATTTTTATCTCATTCAAAGAAGCTATATTTAATTAGGATGTAACTGATAACTCGCTGACTTCCCTTTACACCAATGCCCACCTACATGTTGTTTGAAAGCACACATTTGGGACCATTTACCACTCACATTGGCATAATGCTCCATAAACTGTTCACTGTGTTCAAGCCAAGCATCTGCTGTTATTCCCATTTGCTGTAAAATCTTGGGTTGATTAGGTGCAATAAAGCCTTTTTTATCATTTCGAATACAGCGACCAGTCCAGTCAATTAGTTCAAGGTAATCGGCAAAAGCAAAGTTTATCCCTGCGGTTTTAGCTTGATGTTCTGCGCCAACAAAGGGTAATAATTGGAAATGACTTTTGTTTGATGAGGATGGTTTAAAGGGAGTTTTCGTTTGATTATATTCACGAATACGCTGCTGAATTGAGGTAAAATCTGATTGTTCTAGCAATGGTGTAACTCCCGCCCTGATCGGATTTAAATCAACGTACATCATGCATGATAATAACGCTTGTTCGTCGAGTAATGCTTGAGACTTAAACCGCCCTTCCCAAAATGCACCTTTACATTGATCTTCTTTATTGGCTTTTCGCGCAATTTCTTCATTAAGACAGCGCATAAACCAGCTAATACTACCCAATCGTTGCTGCCATTCAGCCACTAAATTTGATAATGCTTGTTGTTTATCTATCGCTATTTGTCCATCTTTTAAAAAATCGACAGCGATTGGATGACCATTAAATAGCTGTAACCAGCGTGATATTACCGCTTCTTGAAGTGGCATAGTTAATTTGGCCACCTAGTTAGAGGTGATATCATCACCTCATAATTTAATAGGTGACACTATGACTAAAAGAATACGCCCTAATTTTACACCTGAATTTCGATTAGAATCAGCACAACTCGTTTTAGACCAAGGCTACTCTGTAAAAGAAGCTGCGGAAGCAATGAATGTTGGTAAATCAACAATGGATAAGTGGGTTCGACAGCTGAAAGATGAACGTGGTGGAATGACACCGAAAGCAACACCAATGACGCCTGATCAGCTTAAAATTCGTGAATTAGAGAAGAAGATTAAACGGATTGAAATGGAGAAAGAAATACTAAAAAAAGCAACCGCTCTTTTGGCCTCGGACTCATTCAAAACTTCATATTAGTTGATGAATTAAAAGCTTATTATCCTGTATCTATCCTTTGTCATGTCTTTGATATTCATCGCAGTAGCTATAAATATTGGACTAAACGGCCTAAAACGCAGTCAAAAGAGCAAGTGCTATTATCTAGTGAAGTGAAGGCTGCACATCGTGCCAGTAGTGGCTCTGCTGGAGCCAGAACAATTGCAGGTATCGTTACGACTAAAGGCGTGCCGTTAAGTCGATATAAGGCAACTAACATCATGAAACAACTAGGATTAGTCAGTTGTCAGGTTAAAAAACATCGTTATAAAAAAGTAGAAAATGAACATTTAAATATTCCCAATACATTAGATCGCCAGTTTGCAGTTACTGAGCCTAATCAGGTTTGGTGTGGCGACGTGACATATATTTGGTCAGGACAACGTTGGTTGTACCTTGCTGTTGTGATTGATTTATTTGCCCGTAAAGTGATTGGTTGGGCAACGTCAGGCTCACCCAATACAGATCTAACAGGTAAAGCCCTTTCGATGGCTTATGAAGTTCGAGGGGCGCCTAAAAGTGTTATGTTTCATTCAGATCAAGGCTGTCATTACACAAGTAAACAATATCGCCGATTACTTTGGCGGTATCAAATTACACAAAGTATGAGTCGACGTGGAAATTGTTGGGATAACGCCCCAATGGAACGATTTTTTAGAAGTTTTAAAACAGAGTGGATGCCAACTGCGGGTTATCGCTCATCGAATGAAGCTAAAGTGGCGATCACTGAATATATTATCCGATATTACAACCAAGTCAGGCCCCATCAATATAACGGTGGCTTGACGCCTAATGAATCAGAACGCCGATTTAATAATGAATACAAATCAGTGGCCAATTTTACTTGACCACTTCATCTGGAGTTAACTTTTGTTGTTGCTCAGTATCTATTTTTAGCACTAAATGATAATGGTTATTCATCACAGCATAAGCACACACATCAATACAAAACACAGCGGCTAATTGTTTGATTTTATTTACTATCCAACCACGACGATGCTGATAGTTTTTACCATTATACGGGTCATCACCACACAAATAGGCACGCCGTACACAGCGATTAATAACATGATAAAAAGGTGTGATTTGAGGCTCGATCAATTTACGTCTTGAGATTGTCATTCGTATAACCATAAGCAACTTGAAGCTTAACTATAGTAGCTCATGGTTGATGTGCAAGGTTATGGCTGTCCATTGTTTCTCCAAGATCCTCTTTTCGATACCATCACATTGCACAAAACGCCCATATCATTGAAATATATTTACAAGCCTATGTTCTGTATTGAAAACGCTCCATAAAAGTTTTAGCTTATAGAAAAGCCTTTATTTTCAACACTCCCCTGATGCGTATGCATTCAATAACGCTCACTATTCTGAGCCACATCATCGGTCGAAAAAGGTTAAACCATCAACTAGGCCAAGAACATGAATATAGATAATCCTAACAATGCCCCTTTCGGTACTTTACTCGGCTATGCAGCGGGGGGTATCGCTATTTATTCTTCTGATTACAGTACGATAGATGAAGATGAATATGCTGATGACTCTGCAATGAGGAGTTATGTTCATGGTGAATACATGGGATATAAATGGCAGTGTGTTGAGTTTGCGCGTCGTTTTTTATATATCAACTATGGATTGGTGTTTACCGATGTAGGAATGGCGTATGAAATTTTCTCGTTACGGTTCTTACGCCAAGTGGTTAACGATAAAATTTTACCCTTATATGCTTTTGAAAATGGTTCACGTCAAAAACCAGTTGTTGGATCATTATTGATTTGGCAAAAAGGAGGGGAATTCCAAGACACAGGCCACGTTGCGATTATTACTCATATTGAAGATGATAAAATAATGATTGCTGAACAGAATGTGACTTTTGCTCCCTTACCACTAGGTCAACAATGGACTCGTGAACTTACGTTACATGTTGAAGATGGTGGTTACACCATTGAAGATACCTTTGATGATACCGAAATTTTAGGTTGGATGGCTTACAATGCAGATGCAACTTATAGCCTACCCCAACCCTCACCTACCCCTGAGTTACTTAACATTCAAGCAGCTTGGCGATTAAATAGCGGTCAGTTTGCAAACGACTGGTTAGATAGTAATGACGAGCTAGAACAAACGTACTCGCGCGTTAATGCTAACAAGTTACTCAATGATGATATCTACCGCTATTTCACTATTTCAGAAAGTGCGGAACAAGAGTTGGCTAAAGCAACCAATGAATTGCATCTGATGTACTTACATGCAACAGATAAAGTGCTGCAAGATGATAATTTATTAGCACTGTTTGATATTCCAGAAATCCTATGGCCACGGCTACGTTTATCATGGCAAAAACACCGCCATAGCATGCTAACAGGTCGTTTAGATTTCTGTATGGATGAAAATGGCTTGAAAGTTTATGAATACAATGCTGACTCAGCCTCTTGCCATACTGAAGCTTGTTTGATAATTCAAAAGTGGGCCGAACAAGGTGGCGACCTTACTGAAAATAGCCCAGCAGAAGATTTACTGAATGAACTTGCCAGTGTATGGAAATACAGTCAGAAATATTCTTTCGTTCATATCATGCAAGACGATGATGACGAAGAAGATTATCACGCTTTATTCATGCAAAAAGCCCTTACTTTAGCAGGCATTGATAGCAAAATACTGAAAGGATTAGACGGTATTCACTGGAATCCAGCCGGGCAATTAATTGATGATAATGAACGTTTAATTGAATGTGTCTGGAAAACATGGGCGTGGGAAACAGCCATAGATCAAGTGCGTGAAGTTAGCTCTACCGAATATGCAGCAGTGCCGATTCATACTGGCTATCCAGATACAAAAGTACGTTTAATTGACGTGTTATTGCGCCCTGAAATCAAAGTATTTGAGCCACTATGGACGGTGATCCCAAGCAATAAAGCAATTCTGCCCGTATTGTGGTCATTATTCCCTCATCATCATTACTTATTGGATACCGATTTTCACATTACAGATGAACTCAGCCAAACAGGTTATGCAATTAAACCGATTGCTGGGCGTTGCGGCAGTAATATCGATTTAGTCAGCCATAATGAATCAGTATTGGATAAAACCGATGGTCAATTTAACGACCAGAAGAACATTTATCAGCAATTATGGTGTTTACCAAAAGTCGCTAATAAATATATTCAAGTCTGTACTTTTACTGTCGATGGTAATTACGGTGGTGTTTGTTTGCGTTCTGATAATTCATTGGTCATCAAAAAAGACAGTGATATTGAACCATTAATTGTTCTCGAAGACAGTGCATTTCTAAAAAATCTATAACGCTTTAATTGTTAAAATCAAAAAAGCCGTGTTAATGAACTTTACATTAAAAAGATCATAACACGGCTTTATTCTTACTGTTTTTTAGCCCATAAAAGCTTAGAAATCGTAGTTAAGGTTGATACCAAAGTTACGTCCAGGCTGACTACGACGATCAATACCATCAGTCGTTTTGCTTGCACCTGCCAGATCTTGATATTCCCAATACTCTTTATCTAACGCATTAAACAATCCCGCACGAATAGTCATATCTTTTACTGGATGATAATACGTCGTTAAATCAACTACGGTGTAGCCAGCAACATTTAGATTATTTTTATCTTGCCAATTATCTTTTGCTGCAACCATCTTAATATCTACCGCAGTACCCCACGTTTCATTTGGTGCATCATAACCCACACCAACAACGGATGTTAACGGCGTGATTGTATCAAGTGTTTTACCCGTTTCTTTATCTTCACCATCTTGGTAGGCAATAGTAGCTTTAGCATAGGTACCCATAGGGGCATTAATAATTTCATCTAACCACACGTTTGCCGATAGTTCTGCACCGTAAATACGGGCTTTATCTATATTTTCATTGGTCGTAATATCGATATTATTAGAGTTTGTTGTCACTTTCTGAATAAAATTAGAATAATCATTATAGTAAACAGATGCCGTTACATTACCGATACGATTTTCTGCACGTAATCCTAACTCATAAGAATTACTTTCTTCAGGTTTAAGATTAGGGTTTGATTTAATAATGTACCCATGTGCAATATTATTTTTATCGTAATACATTTCATACAGTGTTGGCGCTCTAAATCCTTGACTGTATTGAGCATAAGTACTGAAATTATCGTTCCAATGATATACCGCACCTAAACGGGCAGTAAACGCTTCACTTTTATGATCTTCCAAACCAGAATTTGAATCGGGCTTAGCTTCAAATTCATCATAACGTGCGCCAGCTGTTACCACGGCTTTATCATTAAGCATGAAGATCTGATCTTGAATAAACACACCACGTTTTTCAGATTTCGCCTTCGGCACTTCCGTCGGCCCAGGCTTAGAAGTGCCATTGTCTACATTATAATCAATGTAATTTAAATCAAACTCATCATTGACGATCGTCGCACCGTAAGTCAGTTTGTGGCGTGATTGCGTTAACTCAATGGCTTTAGCAAACTGAATATCAAATTGCTTACTGGTATCTTCCCCTTCACGATAACGGTTACGATTACCAAACATATCGGTATGATCATAATTATCATGTTGGCTATGTTGTTGTTGCCAATTGACTTGCCATTTTAATGAATCAAACACGGCATTATTTGCTAGCCATTCATGCTCAAAACCAAATCGTTTACGATTATCCTCATCGACACCGCGAGTTTTAGTATAAGTAAACCCAGGCATAACGCTATAACCATCACGAGACAAAATATCGCCATTAGCACTACGCGTATAATACTCACCCGTAAATCCAATGCGGTTAGCGTTGTTAATCTGATAAAACGCTTTCGCTAACACATTATGCGACTCTATATTCAATGGATCAGCTGACTTACGGTTTATCCCTTTGCTGTTGTCATGAGTATCATAAGCATCGGTCTCATGGCCATTACGGTAGGTATAGATGAACATTGTCTCTAAGTCACCAATTTGCTTAGCCGCTTCAACACCTAACTTATATTGATCATCAGCACTTGCGTAACCACTCTTTAAACCTACATGCGATGATTCACCGTTTAATAAGTCTTCAGGATTTTTAGTACGCATAATCACTGTGCCACCCAAAGCATCACTGCCATATAAGGTTGATGTTGGCCCCTTATTGATTTCAATTGCTTTTAATGTATCAATTTCATAATTATTGCTATTTTTACGCATTGCATTTGCGCCGGGGTTATAAGATGTTGGTTGTTCAACACCATCAACTAATACTTTAACGCGACTACCTTTCATTCCTCGAATGGTAATATCTTCCATACCAAATCGACCCTGACCATTGACTGAAACCCCTGGCTCATATTTCAATGCTTGCTTTACATCAGTAGCTAAATTTTTATTCATTTGTTCAGAAGTAATTTTAGCAACAGAGGCGGGTATATTTTTTATCGATTCTTCTGTTCGAGTGCCTGAAACAACAATTTCATCAAATTGAGAAACGCTATCTTGCGCATAAAGTGATGGTGAAGAAAATGCCATAACGAGTGAGCTAGCGATAAGTGTCAGTTGTTTGTTCATAATTCCCTGCTTTAACAATAATCCAACAATGTAATTCGACGATGATTATACATATCTAAATGATAATTACTATCATTATCATTGGTATTATCGATCAAAATAAGCAGATTCTTAAATTAATTAACTATTTGAATGAATGAAAATAAACCAGCTGATTACATATCCATCTATCGCAGACGAAAACAATAAAAACTGATAAAATCGTAGCCAATGTTCTTGCATATAACAATATTGGTTGTTAGTATGCGCGCTCGTTTTACGATACTAAGTAAGGTCGCATTACTTAGTAAATTATTAAATCAAAGAGTATTGATTATGAAATTTAATGCAATTGTACGTACAGACCTTGGTAAAGGTGCGAGCCGCCGCCTACGTCTTACTGAGCACTTCCCTGCAATCGTTTACGGTGGCGAAGCTGCACCAGTAGCTATCACTCTTAAGCACAGTGATATCATCAACCAAATGGATAAGCCTGAGTTCTACGAAGGTTTTGTTCTTGTAATCGATGGCCAGGAAGTTAAGGTTAAGCCTCAAGACATCCAACGTCACGTGTACAAGCCAAAGGTTGAGCACATGGACTTTAAACGCATCTAATTGCGTGTTCATAAAACTCTTCAAAAAAGCACTCTTCGGAGTGCTTTTTTTATGGCTTCGATTTTTGAATATCATCAAATATAAATTGTTGTTGCGGTGATGAAATACTACTCTCTTGAGTATCAGTATTTCGCTGACGACGCATAATACGTAAATAGCGCTGTCGGCATAATTTTATAACGTTAATCTTTTGATCTGCAGTCATCTGTTGCCAATAAAATCGCTCATCCCGACTTCGATAACATCCTTTACAATAACCTCGATTATTGACTTGGCAACAGCCAACGCAAGGACTTGGCACATCAAAAAAATCAAGTTGCTCCATGTTGCTTCACTCTTGAATGACTCTATTCTCCTTTCTTGATCATAAACCATTCTCATCAATTCGCATTTAAATCGTAACCGTATATACCACCAAATAATGTTATTAAAGCAGTAATATTGTGTTTATTGTTAATATTAATTGTTATTTTTGTGTGTTGATTTTTAGTCACTAATTCTGCTAAGGTTATTAGCATTGTCACGGCAGATAATTATTTATCACTTAAATGTTTCTATTTATTGATTAGAAAATAAAGACATTAACTGGAGGGAACCATGGATTTTTTCGTACCATTGGCTAAAAATGTTGATCAAGCACAATCTGTTTATTCATCAATTGCAGAACATGTATCAGCGCCAAAACCAACGAATGATAAACGTATTCAAAAATTAGTCTGGACTCATGAAGGCGTTGAATGTATTGGTGAAATTGGAAAATTACCACCTGAAGTTTTTCGTGCTAATGACGAAATTTTAGCGATTTTTGAATGTGATAATGTTTATAAGATTTGTACTCAAAATCGTGGTGTTATTAATTTTGACCCTATTTTAGCAAGTACTGATACTGTAAAACACGTGACTTATTTTGATTAATTGTCTTTAGTTCAAAAGAGAAGCGCGCTCAATACAGCGCGCTCTAAATTATGTCTTAACTACATCTGTTTGACTATTGTAGCTGGAAAAATATGCATTTTATTTAATTGCATCCCTATATACTTAGTTCCAGCACGAGTTGTATGACGTCGATCAGAATAGAAAATATTATTATCACCATCAATAACATCACACTTATCGTTATGACACATAATCTTAGTCATATTAATAAAATGATAATTATACTTTGCTAAAACTGATTTTGATTCAAACAATTTATTCTGGAATACCCTGTTCTCTTTATTATTACTTGCGATATTTTTCGCAGCATAAGAACCAATATCTATTTTTTTACGATAAGCATCGTAAACAAGTGTTGATACCTGAGTATTAAAAGATTTTCCTCCAACTACATATATTTCTGCATTAGGATTTTTCTTTCTAATATTTTCAATTGATTTAAATATCCAATCCATATTTACATTTTGCCAATACATAGCAAGAATTATCACATTTGCATCTTTTAACGCATTACCATCATCAACATGCTTTATGAATTTTTTACATTTATTCTGCCACATTGTACTGTTTTTGATTGTTGGCGACTGTAAATATGCACTTTCTTGTTCATTTGGTGTTAAATAGAAGAACCCGCAATCTGCTTCTACCACACGAGTAACTATTTCAACATTTTTAGTTAATTTCGCATCATAAAAAGCATTTAAAAAATCACCCGCTTGCGAATCACCAATCACTAACACTTTATTTTTAGTATGCGTAATAAAGTCTATTTGCTTATTCAGTTTTCGAATCCTACTCCACGTATAAGCACCATTATGATCAGTTTTCGTATTAGTCACAACAGCTTTAAATATTGATTTAGGGATATTATAAAAAATATTTATATGTGATAAAACAATATATGATAGAAGCAACACAAATAAATAAGGAATAAAAATAGCTTTTAATTCAAACCGTTTCTTTTCAATCAAGGTATAACTTAAAAAGCCCAATAATACAGAGCTTGGAATACCAATTACAGCCCAATATTGAATATCTAAATAACGACCAAGAACAACAATAGGCCAATGCCATAAGTAAATAGAATAAGACCATAAGCCAATTTTTTGTATATATTTATTACTCGTAATTATACTATCTTGATTTGCAGCTAATATAACTAATGCAGCTCCAAAAACAGGTATTAATGCCAAATATCCTGGCCACATATCTGTTTTTGAAATAAAGAAATAACTGGCAATGATAAAAAATAGCCCACTATATTCAACATATTTCTTTTTAGATACTTGCATATTAATAGGGTATAGAAAAACTAGTCCCCCCATCATCATTTCCCAAGCTCTTGTCGGAAATAGATAATATGCAGGTGATGGCCAATAATATGATGCATAAATACTAAATATAAAACCAAGCATGGTCATAATAACTAATATTTTTTTAACCACATTTAGAGAGAAGATTTTACTCAGCAGAACTAATAAAATAGGATATAGTAAATAAAATTGCCATTCTACTGATAACGACCAAGTATGTAATAACCACTTAGTTTGAGATGATGTATCAAAATAACCAGATTCTTTCCAATATGTTATATTTGACATGAAATTAAGGCTACCCATAACATGTCGACCAAGTTGTTCAAACTTTAATGGTATTAATATAAAATAACACAGTAATAAGACCGTTACACTCATAACGAGTAATGCAGGTACAATCCTAATAGCTCTAGCTTTATAAAAAGAAAGAATTGAGAAGTTATTATTATTTATTCCTCTAATGATAATACTTGTCATTAGAAAGCCAGATATCGCAAAAAAAACATCTACTCCAGCAAAGCCACCAGAGAGTAATGGAGTATTAAAATGAAAAAGAACAACCGCTATAACAGCAATTGCTCTTAAACCATTTATATCATGTCTAAATTTCATAGTTATCACCAATTAAAAATCAAGGTGATTATATATGAACGCAATACCATATAGTTTAAAAAAAAATAAATTATTATAAATAAACAATCAAAAATAGATTGAATGAATATGTAGTAATTAATACATAACTATTGTTGTTTATTAAAATAAACCTAACTGTGGTGCCGTTATGTTGTCAAACGATTTTCCTATGAAAATAAGAATGCCGTCAGCTACAGGTTTTAATTGCTTTTCTAAATAATGATTATAATCAATCACGTTTTGGCGATATTCAACAGGCTCAGCACCTGATGTTGTAAACACATATTCTATCGCACCTTTATGTTGATATTGCAACGGACGCCCTAGCTTAGTATTCATTTCATCTGCCAACCTTGCCGCGCGCACTTGAGGCGGAATGTTTTTCTGATAATCATCTAAATTACGACGTAAACGCTTACGATAAATTAACTGATCGTCAAACTCCCCAGCCAACGTTCGATTGGTATAATCACGCACATAATCATCAACATCGAGATCATGAAAGACCATTGAATATAATGTTTGCTGAAAATGTTGAGCTAATGGTGTCCAGTCTGTGCGTACAGTTTCCAAACCTTTAAATACCATTTGTTCATTATCACCTCGCCACACAAGTCCTGCATAACGCTTTTTACTGCCCATTTCTTGGCCGCGAATTGTTGGCATTAAAAATTTATGATAGTGCGTTTCATATTCAATTTCTAATGCTGATACTAAGCCGTATTGCTGCTGTAAATGTTGTTGCCACCATTGGTTGATATGTTCAACCAGAGCATTACCAATATGATTTGCATCTTGCTGAGAATGGGCTTTTTTTAGCGAAACAAATGTCGAATCTGTATCGCCATAAATCACTTCGTAACCTTTTTCTTCAATCAGCTCACGAGTGAGCTTCATAATTTCATGACCACGCATGGTTATTGATGACGCTAAGCGGTGATCAAAAAAACGACAACCCGATGAACCTAACACACCATAAAACGAGTTCATGATGATCTTAATTGCTTGTGAGAAAGCTTTATCACCCTCTTTTTTAGCACGATCACGAGCAGCCCATAACGATTCAATCATCTCAGGCAAAAAATGACGTGTTCGATGAAATTGACCACCACGAAAACCAGCAATAGCTTGGTGTTCAGCTTTTCCCTCTTCTAACAATAAACCTTCCACCAGCCCCATTGGATCAATCCTAAATGATCGAATAATAGAGGGATACAGTGACTTAAAATCTAACACTAATACGGAATCATATAGTCCAGGCTTAGAGTCCATAACATAACCGCCAGGACTAGCGATCCAATTATCACTTTCAAGATTAGGAGCAATATAGCCTGCACGATGTAACTGCGGCATATAAAGATTGGTAAACGCAGCCACTGAACCGCCGATACGATCAAGTTCAACTCCCGTAAGACGACTTCGCTCAATTGCAAACTCTAACAAATGTGTCTGTTTAAAGATGCGTGTCACTAACTTACAGTCTTGTAGGTTATATGTTGCCAGTGATAATTTGTCGTGCTTAAACATATGGTTAATTTCCGCCATACGATCATGCACATTATGAATGGCTTTACCTTCCCCTAATAACTCTTGCGCCACCGCTTCTAATGACCACGAGCGAAAATTATAAGATGCAGTTTTTAAGGTATCAATGCCATCCATGACCACTCGGCCAGGAATACTAATAAAGCCTTGATTGGCATTTTGAGTCGAACGTCGATAATGCGGGGTTTGTTTACCTCGGCCGATACGAAGGCTAATTTTATTCCATTCCGCGCGATGCAGTAGTAATCGAAAATCAAAATCAATCACGTTCCAGCCAATAATAATGTCTGGATCGTACTCAATAAACCATGCTTCTAGCGCCAACAATAATGCTTTTTCGTCAGCCACCCATTCAATATTAAGTTCAGAATTAGGTTGATAATCAACGGGCTTATCTCCCACCATAATGACGCGACTGTCCATCTGGCTATGAAAACCAATCGAATATAAAACACCTTTTTCTGAACACTCAATATCCAGTGATACCAAACTCAGATCAGGGATATAATCTGCCGCTTTAGCCTTTGTAAATAATACATCATGGTATCCATTACGCTGCCTTACCTCACCAGTAAAAACCAACCCACCGCGAATAAAACGTTCCATCAAAAAACGATCAGCTAATCGAATATCCGCTTCAAACGCCTGAATACCCTCAGCTTGTAAGCTTTTACTAATGGCGTAATTATCACGAATAGTATCGCTATAGCAACCAACGATATCCTGATGCTGAAATGTTTTTAAGGTTAATGGCTTCCATTGCACTTGAATATTAATCGCTCGAATAATATCCATGGCTTGCTGTTGCTGATGAGCACAAATAAAAAGCACAGGTTTGTCGCCAATAATAGATAATCGACAAGGACCCGTGGCGGTTTTCACCCACAGAACAATTTCCGTTTGTCCTTTTATGTCTCGACTTTGACGAGTTAATACAAACCCAGTTGAATGTGACTGCAAAGAAACCTCAATCTAACCTTGATACGACAAAATAAGTGTTAACCAATTTTTCGTTCGATATTATTAAACTCATTCACAATCCATGCCCCAAATTGCGATAGCATAAAAATAGACGCTTTCTTTGGCACTTGTGGGCCATTAATTAACACAAATAGCCGTTCAATCTCTGTTACTTTATTTGGATAACGTGCCAGAAAAAAATTCGCACATTGTTGATCAGTATATGCCCAACCATCAACATCAATGGCTACCAGCATAAAACAACTTCTTAGCATTTTTTTACCCGCGCACCGACAATAATATTGGTATTCAGTGATACTTTTAGTGCGTCTAATCTGTTTTTCTATAGCAACTAAAGCCGCGGCAATATCGTGATTAAACGCTTTTGCTATTTCCCAACAAGGTTCAAAATTACCAAATTGTTCACTGAGATTAGTACCATATAAACACACGCTGCAATGTTTTAGCCAAAAACCCCATTTAAAGATAGATGCAATAGATAACACATCATCAAGCAGTACCCATGTAATATCAACTGCTGAGATCACAGGATAATTACGACTTAATGTCTGCGACACACAGGCGATACGATGTTGCTCTTCCACTGTTAACGGTGATGTGATCACTACGGTCAGATTCAAATCGGAAACACCACTTGTTGCCTGCCGATATGCAATACTGCCATTCAGATAAATACTGTGTAAGGCTGTTACTTGCGCTTGTAAATCTGTAACAACCGCCATAAGCAATGGCATAAAATCTAATTGAAAAGAGGTTTGACTATCCAACCGAGGTAAAAACTTAGCCACAAAACATACTCATTACATCAACTAACACATATTAATGACGTTTTATTATCAATCTTGGTCATTAACTTACTAAATAAACACCACTCTTTCCCCCTACTATATCGACCTCAAGCATGACAATCATCAGTTTCGCTAACGATTATCGCTAAATATCGCATATTCCAAGGGTTTCGGTATAATAACACTACTAAACACAGATAGAGATCAATCAGTATCATGGAAACAGAAAACCTTATTTCATACGATGATGTTATTGACGTTGCATACGATATTTTTCTAGAAATGGCAGCGGATAACTTAGAGCCAGCTGATGTATTGCTTTTTACCATGCAATTTGATGATCGCGGCGCTGCTGAGGTTGTTGAAACCCGTGATGATTGGGAAGAACATTTAGCGTGTGAAATCGATAAAGACCTTTACGCAGAAGTATGTGTCGGCCTAGTTAACGAAGAAAATGACGAACTTGACGATGTTTTTGCTCGTTTATTGATCAGCCGCGATCCTGAAAACAAAGGCTGTCATATTTTATGGAAGCGTGACTAAGTCAATACGCTATCTATAAAAAAGGCGCGAGATACACTTTCAACTAGATATTAACTAGTAAAAAGTCATATTCCGCGCCTTTCATTTATCTAACCGTTGCTATTAGCTAATCAACTTTATAACCAGTAAATATGATTAACGAGCAAGAATTGTAGTGTCTTGTTTGCTGTAACGGATCCACCATAAACTCATGATAACGATAATCGCCATCACCGTCATAACAGCACCTAAGCTAAATTGGCTTTGTGCATTTAAAAATGATGCAGTTAGTGTGGCGGCACCCGCCCCTACATTTTGTAAGCCACCCAGCACGGCGCCCGCGGTTCCCGCATGATTAGGAAAAGGTTGTACTGCCGCTGTCGTCGCAACAGGACATAGCATACCTGTACCAACAAAATACAAGAACGCACCACCAATCAAACTCTTGATTGTAATTAAGCCCGCAAAGCCAGGAATAATAATCGTCACCGCACCCAGCACAAGTGCAATCATGCCGATAACCAACACTCGATCAATACCAAGGCGTCGTACTAATCGACCCGACAACCATGCCCCACCTAAATATCCAGGTAAAGGTAAAATAAACAACCAGCTCACGGTGATCGGATCTAGCTTTAATACACTACCCAATAACACACCCGCCGATGCTTCAAATACTGCAATACCCGCAAAGGTAGCAATAAGACAAATCACATAGCCTTGAAAGCGGCGATTACTTAATACATAACGGTAGCTTACAAGTACACGCTCAGCATGACGCTTTTCTGGTGGCAATGTTTCGGTAAAGTATTTCATCATCGCAACAGTAACAACAGCACCAAAGACTAATAGAAATGCGTATACCGATTCCCAACCAAAATGCTTAGAAAGATAACCGCCTAACACAGGAGCAATCAGTGGTGATAAAATAACCCCCATACTAATTAAACTATTTGCTTGGTGTAAATCATCACCATCATAACTATCACGAGGCACAGTACGACACATTGCACCACTACAACCGGTACCACAACCTTGGATAAACGTAGCAACAAGGAACCAATGGAAATTCGATGACAATAATGCGCCAAGGCTACCAATAAGGAAGATCACCATGCCAGAAATAATGACCGGACGGCGTCCAATACGATCAGATAATGGACCATAAATAAACTGTGATAACCCGTAAGGGATAAGGTATACAGCCATTACCGCTTGTAAATAAGCGGATTTGATCGAGAAAAATGTTGCCATGTCAGGAATAGCTGGCACATACATTGTTTGTGTCATTTGTCCCACAGCAACTAAAATAATAAGTAAGAATAATAACTTACCCATGTTGCTAGCCGAAGATTGCTTAATCACAACCATCACCCTCAAAAAGATTAATATTGTTAGTTAATTATTGATAATCAACATATTAAATAAGAAGAAAAATATAGAATAGAGTATCTTTGCTATTGAAGACGAAGCTAGTTCGTTTAAATAGTATCTATGCCTATAAAATCAGCGCAAATAGTAGTCTTCTGATCAGTAACTAACAAGTGAATCTTGTTGATAACGCACGATAGTTTATTATGAAATGCATTAGAAAAACTAATCCATAGCAAATATTGGTTTTTAGATGCAATTTTTAGTTAAAAAAAGCCTCATAATACTTTCAACAACAAGAAAATATCATGAGGCTATTTTATTTTATAAATATTAGTCAAATTTTAAGCGATGCTTACCATGTGAAGCTTTCACTTTTAAATAATTTTCATTGCCGTCTTTAACATGCGCTTTTGTACCAACGACTTCAACGATGTTGATGCCATTTGCTTCTAGGTCACAAATCTTTTTGGGATTGTTCGTCACTAAACGTACTTCATTAATACCTAGCGCTCGCAACATCTGCGCAGCTTCAGAGAACTCACGCAAATCATCACCAAAACCAAGATGATTATTAGCCTCATAGGTATTCATACCTTGAGTCTGTAATTCATAGGCATCGATTTTATTATATAAACCAATGCCACGCCCTTCTTGGCGTAAATAAAGAATGATACCGCCAACTTTACCCATTTTTTCGATGGTTTCATCAAGTTGTTCACCACAATCACAACGTGAAGAATGGAACACATCACCCGTTAAACATTCTGAATGCATACGAACCAACGGGGCTAACGTTTTATCTGCACCTTGAAAAATAATAGCAACATGTTCTTTTCCTGACTCAAGGCCATTGAACGAAAGCAATTCAGCGGGGATATTGCTGCTAAGACCTACTTTAAAAGGCACTCTTGCCCTAACATTTACCATATTCTTCCTATGCATTTCTTCATACCCCTGTCGTAGAGGAATATTTAATTATGACTAAATAATACCGAAATTAGGGTACTAACAACAACAAAATCAATCAGGATTATTGATCCTATCAGTTCTGAATGCGTTACATTACCACTTAGCACCCTAAATATAAATGTTATATTATAACAATTTTCACTAATGAACTGTATTACCGTTAAAATGATAAAACAAATACATCTTTAATGTCCACGCAAAGCTAATAATTAAATGCTATCGGCTAAGGCCATCAATTGCTCAAAAATATGCTCGCCATCAACACGTAAGCCATTATGCTCATATTGATTCGTTTGCCATGATTTTGCATTTGCCAATAAAGCTAAGGTTTCACAGCTATAACGATATTCAACATACATATCTTCAACATACACAGCTGCTGCAACAGGTACGGTATTTTTAGCTAATTGTTGCGCACAATATAATGGAGACCAGTCCTCTTTTGCTGCTAAGAAATGTGCCGCTTCACGTAATGGTTGCAGGCATGTCATTTGATCAAACATCCACGGATAAACCATTTCTCCCGTAAAGCTTACATCATCACCTGTTTGATATTGGTATTGAGGATAGTGCTGACGTACCCGCTCTGCCGCCCATTTAGATGCACACTGTTGACAATAAATAGCTTCATGTAAAATCGCATAAAGAGGATTTGTTTGATAGCTCTGTTGATTTAGCATTGTATTAAGGAAGTCATAACTCAGCACTTGTTGCCCTTCTATATCAACAAATGCACCTTCTATAGTGTAATACATGGCTAAATCACCACCTGTCCCCCCTAATGTTATACCCCATGTTTGAAATTGCTCAACAGTGAACAATTGTCCATTTGGCAAATAGGTCTGATTATTTGAAAGATACTCAGCAATGGCATTACATTGTTGTTGTGCGCCAGCAAAACGCTTAAAAAATGCCTTGTTCTTATCAGCAACTCTTTTATACGTTGCCTGATATACCTCATCCGCTGTTGCCGTAATTGAAGGTATTCCGCCAGTAATAAACACTTTGGATAAACTTTGCGGATAAAAAGACAAATAATGTAATGCGCAGAACCCCCCAAAACTTTGTCCAAGTAACGCCCACTGTTTAATATTAAGGTGTTGACGTAATTGCTCGGCATCACGAACAATATTATCTGCACGAAAATGGCTTAAATATTCAGCTTGTTGCTGAGCTGACTTTGAAGCTAGCGTTTGATGAGTAATGGCACTACTTGCACCTGTGCCTCGTTGATCAAGCAAGAGAACACGATAATGTTTTAATGCGGCTTTTAACCAACCACTGTTAGCCTCAGGTCGTGGTGCAGCAAAACCTGGACCGCCTTGTAAATAAACCAACCACGGAAGATCTGCATCAATGTTTGATTTATGTACAACCTCTCGAGCAAAAATAGCCAAGGTACCGTCTGTTATTTGTTCATAATTCACCGGCACATTAATATTTATATTTCGAAAGCAAAGTTCATTATTCTTAATAAAGTCTTGCAATGGTTTTCTCCTTTACCATAATAAAAACAATTATCATTTAACATCGTCTAAATAATAATACATTTAACAATAATATTATTCCGTATTTTTCTTTCATTTTAAAATCAACAAATAAAAACAATAATTATCAATAAGTTAAATATTCACCATTCCCAAAAAGCTATTCAGTAACATTAATAATAATTATCAGTTAATGATTTCATATTTGAAATCTTTTTTCCAAAAATTAAATAGTCTTATTTATAAAAAAAAGCGTATATTTATTCCATTCACAAAATAGGCAATAAAATCTATTTTGTTGCTATAAATGATAACTTATTATAATAATCTTTATAGCGGGAGATGATGTTCCTCCTTTAACCGCCTTATTGGATTCTTTAAGGATAATGACGTCTGACAACATTCGGCTTTTAATAGTCGAGGACCGTGTTATTTTGTTACTTAATATCTGATGATATTTGTTTTTAAACACGTCGCGTTGTTTGCGTATAACGTCCTCTTCTTATTATCTGCACGATAACGAATTATCAATTCTACACTGCTAACTGTAATAGGTTAATACATACCATTTGTATTATCTTATTGCTTATAATGCGGTGTCTATGAGGCAGAGCAATGCAATACTCAAGTGAAGTTCAAAACATGTGTCCTATCTCTCGTGGTCCACAACACGAGTCAGCACCAATCCCTGTAGAAGGTCGTTGGGTTAGCCCTAAAGACGTTATTGCTATTTCTGGTTTAAGCCACGGTGTTGGTGCTTGTGCGCCTCAACAAGGTGCTGCAAAACTAACGCTTAACGTTAAAGATGGCATCATCGAAGAAGCTCTAATCGAAACTATCGGTTGTTCTGGTATGACACACTCTGCAGCAATGGCTTCAGAAATTCTTACTGGTAAAACTATCCTTGAAGCACTAAACACTGACCTTGTGTGTGATGCTATCAACGTTGCAATGCGTGAAATCTTCCTTCAATTTGTTTACGGTCGTACTCAAACTGCATTCTCTTTAGACGGTCTACCAATCGGTGCTGGTCTAGAAGATCTAGGTAAAGGTCTACGTAGCCAAGTAGGTACACATTACGGTACTCGTGCAAAAGGCCCTCGTTACATGGAGATGGCTGAAGGTTACGTAACTAAAGTTGCATTAGATGACAACGAAGAAATCATCGGCTACCGTTTCGTAAACGTAGGTAAGATGATGGAATCTATTGGTAAAGGCGTTCCTGCAGCAGAAGCTATGGAACAAGCTACTGGTCAATACGGTCGCTTTGATGAAGCTGCTCGTACTATTGATCCTCGTCACGAGTAATCATAGACCTATATCACACAAGTAAATGACGCTTTTATTTCGACTCTCTCAAGAGTTACAGCGTCACTGAAATTGTTTTTACCGAATTAGAGGAAACTCCATCATGGCTGCATTATTTGAAAGTTTTGATCGTCGTATTGAAAAAATCACTCCAGTACTAGAGCAATATGGTTTCGCTTCACTAGAAGAAGCTCGTGATTACTGTAACGAACATGGTGTTGATGCATACAACATCGTTAAAGAAACACAACCTATCGCGTTTGAAAACGCATCTTGGGCTTATGTTTTAGGTTCAGCTATCGCACTTAAAGAAGGTGCTAAAACAGCAGCTGAAGCGGCTGAATACCTAGGTCTTGGTCTACAAACTTTCTGTATTCCTGGTTCTGTTGCAGACCAACGTCAAGTAGGTCTTGGTCACGGTCGTCTAGGCGCTCGTCTACTAAGCAACGAAACACAATGTTTCGCATTCCTTGCTGGTCACGAATCATTTGCAGCAGCTGAAGGCGCAATCAAAATTGCCCTAAACGCTAACAAAGTACGTACTAACCCACTACGCGTTATTCTTAACGGTCTTGGTAAAGATGCTGCTTACCTAATCGCTCGTATCAACGGCTTTAACTATGTTGAAACTAAATTCGATTACGTTACTGGCGAACTAAACGTTGTTTCTGAGCGTCGTTTCTCTAAAACACAACGTGGTGACATCAACTGTTACGGTTCTGATGATGTACGTGAAGGTGTTGCAATTATGCACCGCGAAAACGTTGATATCTCAATCACTGGTAACTCAACTAACCCAACACGTTTCCAACACCCTGTTGCTGGTACGTACAAGAAAGAACGTCTAGAAGCAGGCCAAGCTTACTTCTCAGTAGCATCAGGCGGCGGTACTGGTCGTACTCTTCACCCTGATAACGTTGCTGCAGGTCCAGCTTCTTACGGTCTTACTGATACTATGGGTCGTATGCACTCTGACGCTCAGTTTGCAGGTTCTTCATCTGTACCAGCTCACGTTGAAATGATGGGTCTTATCGGTATGGGTAACAACCCAATGGTTGGCGCAACTGTTGCTGTTGCTGTTGCGATTGAGCAAGCTCAAAAAGCATAAGCTACGTAGCTAAATAAAATTTATCTTCAAATAACGAACAAGGCGCAAGATTAGACACTTGCGCCTTTATTTTTTATCCATAATTGTTATTTCTGCAAAATACTCTACAATCTTCCCGCACCACAGTTCTTGATTACTCTTATTCCTGTAAAACACAATCTCTTCTAGGTATAATCAGTAAAGAACCAAGTTAGTCTTATATATGTTACACAGCACATGCTGTGACAGATAAAGTAAAGGAAATATCATGATCCAAGTTGTAGGTCACAAAAACCCAGATAGTGACAGTATTTGTTCTGCACTCGTTTGTAC
Organism: Photobacterium piscicola; assembly: GCF_046058925.1. Classification (NCBI taxonomy): domain Bacteria; kingdom Pseudomonadati; phylum Pseudomonadota; class Gammaproteobacteria; order Vibrionales; family Vibrionaceae; genus Photobacterium; species Photobacterium piscicola. The sequence continues at coordinate 1,733,508 of NZ_CP175534.1, read as the reverse complement.
TGCATTTCTTAAAGCTCGTGGTCTTGAAGCGACAGCAATTCGTCAAGGCGAAATGAATCGTGAAACTCTACACATTCTTGAGCTAGCTGGCGTTACAGCTCCTGAGCTACGTACAAGCGTTGCTGGTGAGAAAGTATGGTTAGTTGACTACTCAGATCTAGCTCAAGCACCTGATGACCTAGCTGAAGCAGAAGTTGTGGGTATCGTCGACCACCACCGTTTAGGTGATGTGATGACTATCAACCCAATGGAAGCTTGGATCTGGCCTGTAGGTTGTACTTGTACAGTACTCTTTAACCTATTTAAAATCGAAGGTCACGAAATTACACGTGAACTAGCGGTTCTAATGATGTCAGCTATCCTATCTGATACTGTAGGTTTCGCATCTCCAACTTGTACACAAAAAGATAAAGATGCGGTGCATGAGCTTGCTCAAATCGCTGACGTACAAGATCTAGAAGCATTCATCAAAGCACTATTAATTGCTAAGACTGACATCGAAGGTCTAACCGCTGCACAATTAGTTGAAAAAGACCTTAAAGGTTACCCTTTCAACAATCGTGATGTTGTTGTTGGTCAAATCGAACTTGCAACACTTGAGCAAGTAGATAGCATGATTGAAGAGCTTCAAGCTGATCTTCAACGTCGTTGCGACGAAGAAGGCCTAGGTATGGCTGCATTAATGCTAACTGACATCACAACAAGTACAACTCGCCTACTTTACACTGGTGATTGGAATCACATCCTTGATACACACGCAACTGACGGTGTATTAATGATGGAAAATACGCTAAGTCGTAAAAAACAAGGCTGGCCTTGGCTACAAACAGTACTTGCAAAATAATTATTTCAACTAATTATTGATAACAAAAAAGGCTCTTTTTAGAGCCTTTTTTTTGTTTTAATCACTGAAAAATCCCGCCAACAACGGTTCAATAATCCCCGCTTAGTCAACTATTCATTACAACACTTTCGATATTAGAGCAAATACTTTAATTTATTTATCAATCGAAATATATCTATAAAGCATCAATATGCACAAAGTATAACCAAACAAACTATTTTATTGTGATATTTGTCTATATTTGCTTATTATTCTCTTGAGGTATAACTATAATTCTTCCTCTTTTAAATCCAACCTTCTTTGAAGGGTGAGACAGCAAGAAGCTACTAGAAATTATAGAGAGACAGTTTAATGTCCATAAATAAAAAATATATCGCCTTCATTATTACAGCCACACTTTCAAACCAAGCACATGCTGCTGGCTATCAAGTATCAGAACACTCGGCTGCAGGTCTTGGCCGTGCATATGCAGGTGAAGCTGCCGTCGCTGATACCGCTGCAGTACTAGCGCGTAACCCTGCTGCAATGACTCGCTTTAAACATGCTGAAGTTTCAGGCGTAATGAGTGTCATCAACCCATCGATTAATATTGATGATCATACCCATAATGAAACCGCAAAAGATATTTCACCAATCAGTATTGTACCTGCGGCTTACTATATTCAGCCGATTAATGACAGGACAGCCATTGGTTTAGCCATTTTCAGTAATTATGGTGTAACAACTGACTATCCTACAGCAATGCAGGCTGGCAGCTTAGCAGGCAAAACGTCATTAGAAACGGTTAACTTCAACCCCAATATTGCTTATCGTCTATCACCACAATTAAGCATTGGTGCAGGTGTAAGCCTTGTTTACGGTACTGCAGAATTTAACCGTCGTTTAGGCTCTTTAGCTTATGCTGCGCCCAGCCATAACCTGATCGATATGGAAGGCACCGACTGGAGTTGGGGCTGGAATATTGGTGCATTATACGAACTCGATAATAATAACCGTTTTGGATTAAGCTACCGTTCACAAGTCGATCTCAATTTTCATGGCCATTTTACTGACTACTTGGGACAAGCAACCTCAAAGCCAAATGAAACTGTTGCAGCACAGCTTAATCTTCCGCTGCCTGCCATTGCTGAATTTTCTGGATTCCACCAGCTGAATCAACAATGGGCTATCAGCTATAGCGTTCAATGGACGCAATACAACAAGTTTAAAGAAATTAGAGCAACAAGTTCTCAATGTGCAACTGGCACCTGTTTCGTTAAAAAAGAAAACTTCAAAGATACTTACCGTTGGGCTGTAGGTACAACTTATACGCTAAACCCAACATGGACACTGCGTTATGGTTTTGCCATTGATCAAAATGCAGGACAAGCAACACTGAGTATTCCTGATACTGATCGTTATTGGTATTCAGCAGGTGCGACTTATCATTACAACCCTGCTCTATCTGTCGATCTAGGCGTTGCTTATATTCACAGTAAGAAAGCTGATTTTATCGAGCAAACACCAACAGGTGAAAATGATAGTTTTACTTCATCCGGTAAAGCTTACCTTGCAGCCGCTCAAGTTAATTACCGCTTTTAATGCGTACTAAACTATAAAATCATTAGGAATAACAATGAAGATACGTTCAATAGCATTATTAGTCACCTCGGCACTGAGTTTAATTGGCTGTAAGGGTAACGGTACCTTAGAAAATCAAGCGCCGATTGATCCGAATATCGCAGCAAGTTTACAGGCTGAAACTCAAATTAATTTTGACCTTTTGTCTGCTAATAAGAAGCTTATATTACCCACATATTTAGCAATGGATGTACAAGACGGTACCCTTGCAACAGAAGCAATGGCGCAAGATCAAACCAATACTTCAGATCCCTTGGTTGCTATGGGGCAAACCGATGGTTGGAGCACAACCCAGCCGATCACAATTAATTTTACAGGTAAGAATTTAGATCCATCGACAGCTGCGCGTGGTTTCTATCTAATTAAATCAGGCGATCCGACTAACCCTGCAGATACCACAAAACCAACCCGCTTAACTCAACAAGCGGGCGACTTTATGGTAACGGTTTCAGGTGATAACTTAATTGTGATATTACTAAAACCGTTAGATCCTGCGAGTAACTACATGTATGCCGTTACTGACGATCTAAAAGATGTAAACGGCCAAGCTGTAGGCATGAGTAACTCATACGCATTATTAAAGTCGCATAATCTGCCACCAGCACCTGCATTATTACCAGCACAAAAGATCACTCATGCCACTGAAGAAGCTTTCCATGGTATTGTGCAACAACGCGATATTATCTTCTCATCATGGTTTACGACATTATCATCTGGTGATGTGTTATTTGCAGCGAAGATGGCAACAGAAGAAGCTATGGCGCTAGGGACTAATAATGTATGGCAAGGCTCTGCTATTGCAAAGACAATAACGCCAGAGCAACTTTCAACATTATTTACGTTTTCTCAACCCATAAAAGTTGACGATCCAAATAAAGTTGATGATAAAAGTAATGTCACAATCTATCAAGGCACTGTTTCATTACCATACTACCTCGATATTCGCGCTAATAAATTCATGAATACCCCTTGGCAAAGTGGTATGCCAAGCCTTGCTAAGATTAAATATGTATTAAGCAATGGCAGTGAGGCGGATAAAGCGACTATTTTAGCTCAATTGGCAGATGTGAAAGTTACATTAGCAGACATGGCGCAAGTGGCAACAAACCCACAAGTGCAGATTAAAGTGCTCACTCGCTTAATGGGTAAAACACTTTATTTAGCGAATGGTAATCAACTCGATCCTAAGCGTCTGATCACCCGTTATAGTGCCGTACCTGAACTTAAATCAGTACAAACAATTGATTACACATTAGTTTTGCCTAACAATAAAAAATGTCAGGCGCTGGGCGCTAATGATGTCACTATTTTCCAACATGGAATTACCGCAGATAAGAGTGTATTAACGGCGCACAGTGATGGTTTACCTTCTTTAGCTGAAGCGTTAATTGGCAATCAATGCCGCGCAATCTTTGCCATCAACCAACCACTACACGGTGAAGATCGTGGTATTCATACCATCGACAGCCAAGGTAATAGCCAATATAAAAATGCCGCAATAGATCCATCAATGTACTTAAATCTTGAAAACTTAACCGTTGCGCGAGATAACCTACGTCAAAGTACTATTGATGTCGTCAACCTACGAGCGGCTATTGGTAAATTATTTACTCATATTCAGCAACAACAAAAAGAAGATCAAACGACAAGCAATGTTTCACCGTTAGAGATGTTAAATCCTAATAACGGCGTAAGTTTTGCGGGTCATTCACTAGGTGCGATTGTTGGTACCAATGTCGGTAATATTGCTAACCGTCCAACGATGAACCCAGCATTTGATAAACAATATTTTGCGATTAATAAACTGGCGTTAGCAAACCCAGGCGCAGAGATCCCTTACCTACTATTAAACTCTGGCAGTTTTGGTGGTCTTCTAAAAGCAGGCGTGCTTCAAAGTACTGTATCTAATCCAACACAAATAACACCTGATGTCATTGAAACAGGTAAATTTCTGCAAACGTTGAATGCTTGTTATATCGCCCAAGATGATAAGCACAAAGATTTGAACAAGTGTTATGTTGATAACATTACAGCGATTAAAAATAACAACCCTAGCCTATTCGCCACATGGACGCAGACTTACGTTAAGTTTGCCTATGCGGCACAAACAGTAATGGATCCCGTTGATCCGATTAACCTAGCTAACGGCATTCCAGCATCGGTTCCCGTGTATGTTCAAATGGTTAAAGGTGATAGTACGATTCCAAATATTACTACACCAAGCAATCTACCTTACTCACCGTTCACCGGTACTGAACCACTGATTAAGCAATTAGATTTAGCATTAAACAATGCAACTAAAGGTTGGAAAGAATATACACCAGGCAGCCATACATCATTACTCGATGTCACGATGCCAACAGCAAATGATAGCTTTACCATTGAAGCATCTAAAGCAACAACAAAGAGTATGCAAAAAGATATGGCTGATTTTTTAAATAAATAATCTAGCCTAACAAAAAGCCTTGATAATCTTGTGTATACCACGCAAGTTATCAAGGCTTTATTTTATGTGCTTTTTTATATACTAGGCCTAACGCAAATGCTGCATCAGACTGGTTTTTTGATTCAATAACTGTGAAAAAGACGTCACAAACTGTTCTCCAATTTGTTTACCCTGCTGATAATCCAACTCTAAATCTTCATAGCTACTTAATAGCGCACTACTATTCAATGCTTTTTCTGGTGCAATTTGAATAACCTGTAACCCTTGCGGTGGATTGACAAGAAAATCATTCACATCACGATAGGTATGATGATAACGCGCCAACATTTCTAATATTTCTGAATTTGTTCCCTGCCCTGTGATCTCTAATAATCGTTCAACATTCAGCGGTGAGAACCAACTTTTCTTGGATATCGTCTTCGTTTTACTGACTGTGTTTTGATCATTATCTTCCTTATCGTCCCAATGCTGTTGTCGCCATTGTTCAAACCGTTGACTTAGCTCTTGATGAATATTCTTAATTTTATCAACCGACTCATTTAAGCTTAATTTATCAATATAATACGGTAATTGTGTTTCAATATTTTCTCGCCAATCATCTAAAATCCCCCGCTCCTCACCACGGTTCATTTCAGCGACACTGTCTTCTAATGGCTCAGTGCGAATAACAACCACGAGGTCAGCACCACGTCGCCACGCTTCTTTAACAGGAATAGCTGCACTCACACCACCATCGACCCATTGCAGTTCATCCATATTAACGGGCTGGTTATAAAGCAGAGGAATCGCACAGCTTGCCAGCAAGACTTCACTCCAGTCTTGTTGATACATAGGTAAATAATAATCTTGTAGGGTATCTTTACGAGTAGCACATGCAAGAGCCGTTCTATGGGCCAGTGTTTTATGAGCGGTAGCAATGTCAAGCGGGTATAAACCAGAAGCTGACACTTGCTGTAATGCCCATTCCAAGTTCATCGGCTGTTGTTTACTGAGATATTTATATAAATTAAAGAATTGATCATCCATCGAAACATTACGAATAAAATGATACCCAAATCGTGGTTGACGGCTAATAAAAGAAGATAAATTAAGCGCACCGGCAGAGGTACCAATATACAACTCAAACGGATCAAATTGATGTTCAAGGAAGCTATCAAGCACACCCGCAGAAAATATACCGCGCTGGCCGCCACCTTGAACTATTAAGGCTATTTTTTTAGTGGATGCGGTATGAATAACCGAAGAAAAATCATCAATGGATTTATCATTAACGTCACGTAAGCTAAACGGAAGATAATTCATTTCTTCTCCCTGTTAAATATGCACAAAACATATATTTATATATCTAAGAGAGTCGAATATACAATTTGTACATACCAATGGGAAATAATGTTAGAAAATATCACCCTAATTTCTCTAACATTACTCTTTCAATAACTATGCATGTATAGCAATCAATCCATAAATTACTAATGTAAAGAGTATGACGGTTACCGTCATCAGTGTAAATTTGAATTCAATATTCATCACGACCTCCATATATAACATAATGTTAACTTAAGTTTATGGTCAGATTATCAATAAAATCAATCTTCATCGCGATAATTACAACAGCTATCACACTATTTAGCGCATTATTTCATGATCAATACTATCGTTAAATTGCAATATACCTCATATGCTATCAAGCACATCCTGTTACCGTTTAGCACCATTAATTTTCAACAATAAACATCTTATTTTCCAATGCTACAATATGAATATAAATATCTCACTTATCTTCTTTTTGTGCTTATAATCTATAAGATTAAACGGATTATTTCATAGGAAAAATAATGAAACCACTACTCACTGTCGGCTTAATTGCTACTGCAATAATCTCCACCGCGACACAAGCTAGACCCGTCGATTGGACCCCGGGAATTGGCGGTGATATTTCATTGATGGTTGGTTACAATAGATCAAACTCACAGTTTAATAGCGACAACCACACTACCTCAAACTTAAACAGCCATGGTGATGAACAAGATAAAATGTTTGTTGCTCCTATTGGCAGCCTCAGTTACACCTTTAATGCAGGTGATAAACAACTGTATTTAGGTACTAACCGTTCTGATATTGCTCTGGGTCGATTTCATGTTGAAGCAGGTTATCGACAAAAGTTTGCTGATAATTCCATGCTAACCCTGAGCTATATACCCGGTTTGCTGACCCAGAAAACATGGCAAGATCCTTACCTTAAAAATGTAGAGCGCAGCAAAACAAAAACCAGTATTAATGCATTTAGCGTCAAGCTTAACGATATTCGCGGTTCACGTTTTTCAGGCCAGTTAGCTTATGGTAAGTTTAGTGTTGATCAAGAACGCAGTGGCAACGATCCTATACTTGCACTTACACCCAATGAAAAAGCCGCCCTCAATCGTAATGCTACAGTTCTTTTTACAGAAGGTACTTATGTACAACCGTTTAGTCGCAGTCTGATGTTACGCACAGCGGTTAACTATACCAACATCGATGCTGACGGTAATGCTATGAGTAATAATATTTATGGTGTGGCTGCAACGATTATTCAGATATTACCCCAATCTAGTTTTGCCTTTACCGTCAACTATAAACGTGCTCTATTTGACTTAACTAACCCTGTATTTAATCAAAAACAACAAGATAATAAATACAGTGCTTTCTTCGCCTATGAATATAACCAACCCTTTAATTGGAAAAAATGGGGCTTAGTTTCACTGATTGGCTATAGCTCAACCCAATCAAATATTGATTTCTATGACAGCAACGATCTCTTTGTTAGTGCGGGCTTAAATTACAAATTCTAATAACAATGTAGTAAATAGCCACACTCTCTAAACCCTCGATTTTATTTCGGGTAGTTATATTTTAACTACACCGAAATAATGCGAGACATCACTCAAAATATCGATTAAATTGACTATACTTTGCCAACGTTATGGAAACGTTAAATAAATTATGGCGGCTAATAATCGTACAGCAGATGCATCCCTAGAATCTTTGCATCGCATATTCACAATACCAGAAGCACCTGATTCAACATTAGGATTAATCGAAAAAGAGCTTTCAGAAAACCTTAACGAGTTTCTGCGAACCCACATAGCAGCAATCGAAAAACCCTTAGCTGAAATTGAAAAAGATTTCTCTACTGCGGATATTCCTGAAGTCCCTTCTTTTGTCTCTGAACATACCCAGTTCTTATTGAATAAACTTGTTGCTCAGTCTGTTCATACTGCTGCGCCTACGTTTATTGGTCATATGACCTCTGCTCTGCCTTACTTCATGATGCCTTTATCTAAAATCATGATCGCGTTAAACCAAAACCTTGTAAAAATAGAAACATCAAAAGCGTTTACGCCACTTGAGCGCCAAGTATTAGGCATGCTGCATAAATTAATTTTTAATCAAGAAGAAAGTTTCTACCAACAATGGATGCACAGTGCTGACCATTCTTTAGGGGCTTTTTGTTCGGGTGGCACCATCGCCAATATCACCGCATTATGGGTTGCTCGTAATGCTGCTTTGCAACCAGATGGTGACTTCACTGGTGTAGGCCAACAAGGTTTACTGCGGGCGATGAAGCACTATGGCTATGATGATCTGGCTATTCTGGTATCAGAGCGTGGACACTATTCTTTAAAGAAAGCCGCAGATGTTTTAGGTATTGGCCGAGATAGCCTGATTGCCATAAAAACTGATGACAACAATCGCATAGATCTCAATGAATTAAAAATAACACTCGCGAATCTAAAGCGTAAAAATATTAAACCTTTTGCGATTATTGGTATTGCAGGCACCACAGAAACGGGCAACATCGATCCTCTAGAACAACTAGCAGATATTGCCGCAGAACATCAATGTCACTTCCATGTTGATGCAGCTTGGGGCGGTGCAACCTTAATGTCGAATAAATATCGCCATTTATTGAAAGGGATTGAGCGCGCAGATTCCATTACCATTGATGCTCATAAACAGCTCTATATTCCGATGGGTGCTGGCATGGTGATATTTAAAAATCCAGAACTCATGACCGCAATTGAGCATCATGCTGAATATATTCTTCGAGAAGGTTCAAAAGATTTAGGCAGCCATACTCTGGAAGGATCACGCAGTGGTATGGCGATGTTGTTGTTTGCAAGTATGAATATTATTAGTCGCCCTGGCTATGAATTATTGATCAATAACAGCATTGAAAAAGCCGCCTACTTTGCACAATGTATTAAACAGCATCCTGATTTTGAGTTAGTCACAGAGCCTGAATTATGCTTACTAACTTACCGTTATGTCCCTGCTAATACACAGCAAGCATTGCAATACGCAACCCCAGATCAGCGTGAAACATTGCTAGAATTGCTTAATGATCTCACTCAATTTATTCAAAAACGCCAACGAGAATCAGGTAAATCATTTGTATCTCGTACGCGTATTACTCCAGAAAAGTGGCAGCGAAAAGCAACAACCGTGTTTCGCGTTGTACTCGCAAACCCTCTGACAACCACTGAAATTCTAGAAAATGTACTCATCGAACAACAGCAACTTGCACAAAAAAGCACTATTAGCTTGCCTGAAATCGTTAGATTGACAGGACAAATAATAGAAAAAAGAGCTAAAACCAATACATAACGCGCAAATATCTATACGGTATTTTTCTAAATTTAACGATATATCGCATTTTTTGATGATTTTGCGTTTTTAAACATTACAAAAACGCTAGTCAATATATGTCTATTTTATGAATAACTCGCGACTTAACTATGAACAGTGGATGATTGTAGTGTGAATAGCACCATAAATGAGCCCTTTTTCATGTTATTAATACGCATAAGTAGCAGCAGTAAAAAGCCCCGTTTTCGTAAAAAACGGTTTTGCAAGAAAATATAGCGCAAAATACGCATTCATAAGATTTCATTTTTCAATGGCATTGTTATTAAATAGTGAATAACAATGTCACAACAAGATGATAAATGTTTTCACAATGTTACAAAATATCCTTGTTATTAATAATAATTCTCAATACCGCAGTTTGTTCCTTTTTGACCCAAAAAAAAATATCTTTAATTGATGATTTAAATCAAAAAAAGCCCCAAATGGAGCCTAAAAAAAATGCCCTATTCTTTTCAAATAGGGCATTTTTATGTCAATTTATGTCATAACTATTTTATTAAAACTATGTTTTTCTAACCCAAACAAGACCAATATTAGTCACCAGCAAACATATATCCTTCGCCATGAACAGTGACAAAAATCTGTGGATTCTTCGGATCAAGTTCCATTTTAGAACGCATTCTACGGATTAAAACATCAATAGTTCGGTCATTTGGCGCTTCAACACGGTGGCTTAACATGTTCAAAATACGCTCACGGCTTAACACCACATTAGGGTGTGATGAGAAGACAACTAACAATTCATATTCTGCTTTAGTTAGCTTCACTGGAAGACCATTATGAGTCAGTGCGCGTTTGTTAATATCAAACTGCCATTCACCAAAACGAATGATGTTATCTTCCTGCATTTCAACCATAGTTTCGTCGCGTGCTTTTTCTACTAACGTCATGCGCCACAACAAGTTTTTCACTCGAACTAATAGCTCACGCAGTTCAAAAGGTTTGGTTACATAGTCGTCTGCGCCCATTTCTAAACCGACGATTCTATCAATACTATCAGTGCGTCCAGTCACCAAAATAATACCAACTTCAGAGCGGCTACGAAGCTCTCGCGTTAGCATCAAACCATCTTCGCCAGGTAGGTTGATATCAAGCATTACAAGGTCAATTTTTTCCGTTGCCATTACTTCGCGCATCTGTGCGCCACTGTCTGCTTGGCTTACCTTGTATCCTTCATTTTCAAAATACCCAACCAGTTTTGTACGGGTAACAATTTCATCTTCTACAACAAGTACGTGATGGGTCATGTCGTTCTCTTTTTAGTTTTTGGTTTTCTAGCTGAACGGTAGCACAAACTAAGACCATTCACAATTTGTCATAACTATGCCTTTGCTATTCATTCGTAGCGTTAACCTTATTCATATCGTAACAATAAGATTACCCCATAAAATTTTAACCGTCACCGTAGCCTACGGTGAGCATTCTTTTAAATGGAATCTTTCAAAATGAAGAAAATTTGGCAGATGTTGACGAAACCAAGTAGCAAGTATTCAATTCTTGCTCTGGTGCTTGTTGGTATTGGTATCGCCGTGAGTGGCATTTTTGCTGTACACAAAGGTTTTGAACACGCATCAACCAATGAATTCTGTATTGGTTGTCATACCATGAAACAGAACTATGAAGAGTACACTCAATCTGTACACTTCAAAAATGCATCTGGTGTTCGCGCTGACTGTGTTGACTGTCACCAGCCAAAAGATTTAGTCGGTATGATTGAAACAAAGTTAATGGCATCAAAAGATGTGTATAACCAGTTCATTACCAAGAAAATCGATACGCCTGAAAAATTTGAAGAGCACCGTTTAGAATTAGCTCAGATGGTTTGGAAGCGCATGGAAAAACAAAACTCAAGCACATGTAAGAGTTGTCACAACTATTCAGCGATGGACCATGCTAAGCAATCACCTGAAGCCGCTGCTGCAATGACAGACGCTGCTGCAAAAGACATGAACTGTATTGAATGTCACAAAGGTATTGCACACGAACTTCCAAACATGGCTGGCGGTTTCCAAAAAGACTACCAAGCACTAGAAGCTGAAGCGACCTCTCAAGGTGCAACAGCTGAGAAGCTTTACTCTCTAGGTGAGAAAGATATCTTTGCCACTGACGATGCTAAAGGTAAGTCAGAAGGTAAATTACTACCCGCTTCTGAAGTCACTGTACTTGAACGTAAAGGCGACATGCTGAAAGTTGAAGTTAACGGCTGGCTAGAGAAAGCTGGTAAAGGTCGCGTAATGACTGAGTACATGGGCAAGCGTGTCTTTAAGGCAACTATCCGTGGCGAAGTGAAGGCGAACGAGAAAATCATTAAAGAAGAAACTGATCCTGCAACTAACATTGTGTGGCAGAACATCAGCGTTCAAGGTTGGATCACTAAATCAAACATGATTGATAGTATCAAACCAATCTGGAACTATGCAGAAGATATGTACGCGTCTACATGTAACGCTTGTCACGCGGCGCCAGATCCTGGCCATTTTACTGCAAATGGCTGGATCGCAAGTCTGAAAGCCATGAGCTCTTACTACCGTCTGACTAAGACTGAAGAACGCACACTACTTAAATATCTTCAGAACCACGGCAGCGATACAGGTGGTGCTGGCGCGCATTAATCCAGCGTACCAATAAACGATTAAATGATAGGCGGGTGGTAATAGTTATCCCCGCCCCATCGATAAAAATTAAAGTTTAAGGATTCTCCAACTATGGCGACTCAAAACAATCATAAAGGCATTACACGCCGCCGCTTCCTATCAGGTTTAGCGATTGCAAGTGCTGCATCCGTTGTCGGTACTAGCCTACTTGCTCCTCGTAAAGCAATGGCTGCGACAGAAACAGTATCAGGCTTTAACGGTGAAGTGCTTTGTGGCTCTCACTGGGGTGCTTTCCGCGCTAAAGTAGTGAACGGTGTATGGACTGAAACCACGCCGTTTGAGAAAGACCCACACCCAACAGTTATGTTAGATGCCGTACGTGAAGTGGTTTATAACCCTGCACGTGTTAAATACCCAATGGTACGTATCGATTGGTTAAAGCAAGGCTACCGTTCTGATACAAGCCAACGTGGTAACAACCGTTTTGTACGTGTGCCTTGGTCACAAGCATTAGATTTCTTCCAACACGAATTAAACCGTGTTCAAGAAACTTACGGCCCAAGTGCATTATACGCAGGTCATACTGGCTGGCAGTCTGTAGGTAAACTACACAACGCCGGTACAATGATGAAGCGTGGTATCAGCCTTCATGGTACTACCCTTGGTAAAATGGGTGACTACTCAACAGGTGCTGCACAAGTTATTCTTCCTTACGTTGCGGGTGCAATGGAAGTTTACGAACAGCAAACCTCTTGGGATATCGTACTTAAAAACACAGATACCATCGTAATGTGGGGTACGGATCCAGTTAAAAACCTTCAAGTAGGTTGGTTGGTTCCTGATCACAGCGTATACGGCTCATACCAGCAGCTTGCTGAAAAAGTGAAAAACAAAGAAATTAAAGTTATTCACATTGACCCAGTACGCAACGAAACCATGAAGTTTGTTGGTGGTGAGCAGTTACCTGTACACCCACAATCAGATATTCCGTTGATGCTGGCGATTGCGCACACGCTATACACTGAAAATCTATACGACAAAGAATTCATCGCAAACTACACCACAGGCTTTGACAAGTTCATGCCTTACGTAATGGGCGAAACTGACGGTATCGTTAAGACACCTGAGTGGGCAGAGAAAATCTCTGGCATCAAGGCAAGTCAGATCCGTGAACTAGCACGTACAATGGCGGGTGGTCGTACTCAGCTTGTGGGTGGTTGGTGTCTACAGCGTATGCAACACGGCGAGCAATGGGCGTGGATGCTGGTTGTTCTTGCTGCAATGCTTGGTCAAATTGGTCAACCTGGTGGTGGTTTCGGTTTCGGCTGGCACTACAACGATGCCGGTACTATCACGTCTGCTGGCCCACTGATGTCTGGTTTTAGTGGTGTTACTGGCGTAGAACCAATCTACAACGGTTCATTTAAAGGTTACGCAAAAACGATCCCTGTTGCACGTTTTGTGGATTGTATCTCTAACCCAGGTACGAAGATTCAATGGAACGGTAACGAAATCACCTTCCCATACATGAAGATGGCGATCTTCAGTGGTAACAACCCATTTGCTCACCACCAAGATCGTAACCGTATGATCAAAGCGTGGACAAAACTAGAGACGGTTGTTTCTATCGAGCACCAATGGACAGCGACATGTCGTTTTGCAGATATCGTCTTACCTGCAACAACCACTTACGAGCGTGATGATATCGAACAGTTTGGTAACCACTCCAACAAAGGTATCCTTGCATTACGTAAGATTGTTGAGCCAATGTTTGAATCTAAAGATGACTTTGATATTTTCCGTGAGCTATGTGCACGCTTCAACCGTGAAGAAGCATTTACTGGCGGTAAAAAGAAAATGGAAATCATTGAAGAGATCTACAACGGTGCGCGTCTGCAAGGCCGTGGTATCGGTGTTCGTATGCCAACCTTCGCTAAATTCTGGGAAGGTGATGGTTATATTGAATTCCCTGCGGGCAAAGAGTGGGTACGTCACGAATCATTCCGTAACGAACCGGATCTTGAGCCACTAGGTACAGCATCAGGTCTTATCGAGATCTACTGTAAGACAATCGCAGATATGGGCTATAACGACTGTCAAGGTCACCCAATGTGGTTTGAAAAAGAAGAACGTAGTCACGGTGGCCCACGCTCTGATGTCTACCCGCTTCACTTACAGAGCTGTCACCCAAATAACCGTTTGCACTCACAGTTATGTTCATCAACTGACTTCCGTGCAACTTATGCTGTTGCAGATCGTGAGCCGATTTACATCAATACTCAAGATGCAGCCGCACGTAATATTAAATCAGGTGATTTGGTACGTGTATTTAACGGTCGTGGTCAAGTATTGGCAGGCGCAGTAGTAACTGATGACTACTCTCCAGGCGTATGTCGTATTCATGAGGGTGCTTGGTATAGCCCACTTGATGGTGGTAAAGCGGGTACAATTTGTACTTATGGCGATCCAAACGTACTAACGTTAGATATCGGTACTTCTAAGCTAGCACAAGCAACATCAGCACATACTGCTGTGGTTGATATTGAGAAGTACACTGGTCCCGTACCTGAAGTAACGGGCTTTAATGGTCCAACTTATGAAACAGGTATTGACCCACTATTCCCAGCAATGGATAAATAATCCCTTGTTGTTAGCATAGTAAATCAAACCATAAAGGCGATGAATCTTATTTTCATCGCCTTTATTTCATTTTTTAGAACCTATTCTAATAACCCTTAGGTATACTCTACCTAACTGCTTTATTTGAATATGTTTTATGTCTGGAGTGACCATGCAAGAATTTATCGCATTCAACGAACAACGTGCTGAAATCTACTGGTGGATGTCTTCGCTTTTTGCCCGTGAATTAAGTGATGCAGATCTACATGAATACCATGGCGGTGAGATGTATACGTTCCTGTCTGGTCTTGGTATGACTGAGGAATTAAAAGCACCTGTCGATACTTTCCGTGCTGCTATTAAAAAATCACATGCACGTAGTGACGAACAACTAGAACTTGCTGCTGATTTTTGTGGTTTATTTTTAAGTACACCAAAATCAGGGGCGTTGCCTTACGCATCAATGTATGTCGGTAAAACAGGCTTACTAAACGATAAGCCAGCACAAGAAATGCATGAGCTTATGGCATCATTTGATATTGCCCAGCGCAAAGAATTTAATGAACCTGCAGATCATCTTGCGATTGAATTAGACTTTATGGGCAATTTAATCATCATGGGTAATCAGCAACAGACAGAAGAACAACGTGAAGCATTAATGCAATCACAGCTGTCATTCATCAACACCATGCTATTAAACTGGTTACCCTTATTTGCTAAAGAATGTCAGCTTCGAGACCAGTTTGGTTTCTATGCTGCCGCTGCAAATCTATTGCTCGCTTTTTGTATGCTTGATAAGAAATTTCTACTTGGTGAGTAAGCTTATTTAGCCAATCCTGCCCATTAAAAACGCCTTTATTTAATCAAATAAGGGCATTTTTTGTGTCGTATTACTAAAAAAATCTAATTTTAGAATTCCCCCCAACCTCCCTACGAAATATTTATATTTTAATTCGCTTTTATATTGCATAACCACGCATCTAGTTGATCAATTATCCAAATCACAACTTCAAATAAAACCATTATTTATCATAGTGTTACAGTTACAAAAAGTGCCGTAACACATTGAAATAATAGCAATTATCATTATCAATCGTTAAATTATGCATAGCGTCATTTTTGACTTTTTATATTGTCACACAAATTTTCAAAATCTGATGTAGATCAATTAATTGTATTGATTTAAGTCATAAAATTAAATAGTAATACTTCCAAAGTATATTTAATCATAGCTAACAAGGTTGATAGATGGATTCGCATGCAGCCCTTTTTGAACTCGGCCAAAAACGTCTTGCCGAGCTTCGAAAAATGAAACCTCTTCGTGAGGGTTCTTTTCAGAAAAAACTTGAAAAAAATGGCATTACCCGTCGTGACTTCATGATTTGGAGTGCAACCATCACTTCATTACTGGCACTACCCCTACCTTTTAGTACCATGGTTGCCGAAGCTGCAGAGCTTTCAGATCGTGTACCACTTATATGGTTGAGCCTTGCCGAATGTACTGGTTGTTCTGAATCATTAGTACGTAGTACTACACCAGATATTAGTACATTACTGTTTGAACATGTATCACTTGAATACCAAGAAGTGCTCATGGCTGCCGCTGGCGATCAAGCAGAAGAAAACCTTGATAACGCAATGAAAGCCTACAAAGGTCAATACCTACTTGCTGCTGAAGGTGCCGTACCAACAGCTAACAACGGTACTTTCCTTACTATAGGCAGCAAAGCTGAAACGGGTGTATCACTGATTAAACGCGTTGCCGCAGATGCAGCCGCGGTTATTTGTGTGGGTACATGTTCATCTTTCGGTGGTATCCAAGCCGCACGCCCTAACCCAACAGGCGCAAAAAGTGTCGGTACGATTATTGACCGTCCAGTGGTTAACGTTGCGGGTTGTCCACCAAACCCGACCAACATTACTGGTACATTAATGTACTTCATCATGTTTGGTCGCCTGCCTGCATTAGATATTTTCAACCGCCCTAAATGGGCTTATGGCGCACGTGTTCATGATAACTGTGAGCGCCGTGGTCACTTTGATGCGGGTGAATTCGTAACTCAATTTGGTGATGATAATGCCAAACAAGGTTACTGTTTATTTAAAATGGGTTGTAAAGGTCCTTACACTTATAACAACTGCCCTACAGAGCGTTTTAATGCTCACACCAGCTGGCCAGTACTTGCAGGTCATGGTTGTATCGGTTGTTCTGAACCTGATTTCTGGGATGACATGGCAGATTTCGAAAAACCATTAAGCCGTCAACCTGTCCATGGTTTAGATGCTACCGCAGATACCATTGGTGCCGTTATTTTAGGTGTCACTGCCGTAGGTATTGGTGCACACGCCGTCAGCAGTATTTTTGCTAAAAAAGTCGAGGAATAATTCATGAGCAAGCGCGTCGTTATCGATCCCATTACTCGTATCGAAGGCCACTTACGCATCGAAGTTGAACTTGATGCGAATAACGTAATCAACAAAGCATGGGCATCTTCTACCCTATTTCGTGGTCTTGAAATTATCATGAAAGGTCGTACACCATACGATGTCGGCCTATTAATGCAACGCATCTGTGGTGTATGTACATCATCACACTACCTATGTGGTACGTTAGCGGTTGAAGATGCAATCAATGCCCAAGTGCCTATCAACGCGAAATACATTCGAAGCTTGATTCTAACTACCCTGCAATTGCATGACCACATTGTGCATTTCTACATTCTGCATGGTCTAGATTGGATAGATGTTGTTTCTGCATTAAGTGCTGATCCTGCAAAAGCTGCGGTTGAGGCAATGAAATATTCAGCAACACCAATGGCTGCTGGTGAAGGTGATTTACGTGCTGCACAAGAAAAAGTACAGGGCTTAGTCAATACCGGTAAGTTAGGTCCATTTGCTAATGCTTATTGGGGCAACAAAACTTACAAATTCACACCAGAGCAAAACTTAATCGGTTTAAGCCACTACCTTAAAGCACTAGAAATTCAGCGCATTGCCGCAGAATGTATGGCGGTTTGGGGTGGTAAAAACCCACACCCACAATCGATTGTTGTTGGTGGCGTAACCTGTGTACGCGACATGTTAGACCCTGCTCGCCTACAAGAATTTAAGCAAAAATATCAACATGTTGCAGATTTTGTTGAACGTGCATATCAAGCTGACATTTTAATGGCGGCAGCCGCTTACGGTAAAGCGCCAAGTGTGCTCGGTGGCTGTAACGTTGATACCTTCATGTGTAGTGAATCTATTTTACTTAACTCAGATGAGCACTTATTCGTAAGTGGCGTTATTCGTAATAAAGATTTATCTAAAGCTGAAAAGGTTGATATTAATCTGATTGCGGAAGACGTGACTCACGCATGGTACGACGCTAATAAGCCTCAACATCCATACGATGGCACAACTATCCCTGAGCACACGCCATTTATTGAGCGCGATACCATTGTTGGTAAGCGCCCTACAATCAATGAAGCGGGTAAATATTCTTGGGTTAAATCACCACGTTATAATGGCGATCCAGTAGAAGTAGGCCCACTAGCAACTATGGTGGTTAACTACGCTCAAGGCAACCCACGCGTAACACCGATTGTAAATGAATTCCTAAAACAAACAGGTCTTCCTGCTGGTGCATTATTTACCACTCTAGGTCGTACTGCTGGTCGTATGTTACATACCCTAACCATCTCTCGTTATGGTTTAGAAACTTTTGAATCTATGGTGCACAACCTCAATTCAGACCACACAACTTACATTGAACCTACCATTGATCCTGATAAAGAATACAAAGGTGTAGGCATCATTGAAGCACCGCGTGGTTTCTTGAGTCACTGGTTACGCATTAAAGATGCAAAAGTTGAAAACTACCAAGCAGTAGTACCAACAACATGGAACGCAGGTCCTATTGATGGTAACGGCAAAGTGGGACCATACGAAGCATCGTTAGTGGGTTTACACCTTGAAGATCCGAAAAAACCGCTAGAAGTATTGCGTGTTATTCACTCATTTGATCCTTGTATGGCGTGTTCAGTACACGTAATGGATTATAAAGGCCAATCATTGAGTGAATTCCGTATTCCAGCTCAGGCAATGTAACTAAGGATTTATCATGTCAACAGATACCGTGTTGTATAAACGATCCTATGTATTTTCATTCATTATCCGTTTATGTCACTGGTTACGTGCCTTTGCAATTTTTGGGTTAGTTGTTACTGGCTTTTATATTGCTTGGCCGTTTTTAGTTGCACCCAATAGCACCAATGTGCTTGAGCAAGGCTGGATCCGTTTAGTGCACGAGGTGTTAGGCTTTATTTTAATTGCCGTGACCTTAATTCGTGTCTATCTGTTCTTTTTCAGCCACAGTAATGTTGAACGCCGCTCAATTCAGGACATCATCAGTCCAAAGAGCTGGGTAAAACAGATCAAAGCTTATTTTTGGATGGGTAATGCACCCCACCGTGGCGCTTATGGTCCATTGCAACTCATGGTTTACGCAGGGATTTCTATCGCTGCCATCTTCATGTGTGTGACTGGCTTAACGCTATATGCTAATGTGTACCACTTAGGTATTGGTGGCATGATGTGGGAACCTGCTCAATGGGTCGCATACGCGATGGGCGGGTTAGATGAAGTGCGTAAATGGCACCATTATATTACTTGGGCATTCATTATTTTTGTATTGATCCACGTGTATATGGTGATTTGGACAGGGATCCGTTTCCGTAACGGTTCAGCTGATGCCATTATGTCTGGTTACGATTACCACCCAGTAAACGTAAAAAAAGCAGATAAAGGCAATCATCCAGTCCAGCATCATGCTCACCACAATAGTCATTCAAAAAATAAAGGCCACTAGCGCAAATGAAGATATTGCTGCTTGGTATTGGCAATGTCTTGTACGCCGACGAAGGAGTCGGCGTACATTTCGTCAATTATCTCACAGAAAATTACCGCTTTACGCACCCCGACCATCAGATTGATCTTATTGATGGCGGCACGTTAGCACATTGTCTTATTCCGACATTAACCCAATACGACCACCTGGTTGTGGTTGATACTGTTAATGCCGCCGATGTAGATGCTGGTGAAGTGTATTTCTTTGACTTTGATAAAGCCCCTGCTGAAATCGATTGGCAAGGTAGTGCTCACGAAGTTGAAATGCTACAAACATTAATCATGATGGAATTGGTTGGCGATCGTCCAAAAACGTATGTTTTAGGGGTAACACCAACAGTTTTAGAACCTATGCACATGGGTTTAACGTCTAAAATTAATGCTGCAATACCGATTATGGAGTCTGCATTGATTAAACACCTTTCCGCACTCGACATAGATTGCGAAAAAGTGAACAATATTGATATTAACAGCCTGATTCCAACTGCTTACAAGCGAGGTATTGAACAATGAAATTAATTCAGTTTTCTTTTACCTGTTCACGTCCTGTGCCCTTCTATGCGCAATTATGTAACGATTATTTAGCGAGCCAGCCAGTAGAAATTACCATTGGCTATGAAAAAAATCGTTATATCATTGAAGCCGTTGGCACCCAACCACAACTTGAAGCACTAGCAGACAAAATAGCAAAAGATTTTTTACTGTCTATTTGGCTGATTGACTCTTCAATTAAAGAAATTCGTCACCGTGAAGGGCGTATTGTTCCTTTAACAACAACGCCACATCACTTACCGTTTTGCAGTTATTGCGAACCCGCTCTTGGTGATAACCAATCTGAACTCTTTGGTGAGATTGGCATTACCTGTTCCCATTGCCATGGTGAAAAACTGGTTGATTCATCGATTAGCAATGAACAAATTCAGCAATGGGCTGATACGGTAATGAACACGGGTCATGTTAGCTTTAGCTTACCGCTGCCTAACAACCAACAACACGAGTTTCATCTAAGCCGTGGTCCGATTGCTGCAACACAGCATCAGCGTCAACAAGTTATTATCTGTAACCCTAATAATGTACCGATGCATTTTATCGTGCCATCAATCCATGTATTAGCGTTATCAAGCTTAGAAAAACCCCGTGTCACTGTTCGCGCTAAACGTCACCATGCTCAGCTTGATCAACCTTTATATGATCTCTGCTTTAGCTACAATCGCGTCTTAACAGTACTCACTGAAATATTGCGTGTGCGTGGTATCGATTATTTACACATTGAAACCAATCATCAACAACCGTTAATTGCACGCATTAATAAAGGGTGGAGTCAGGTTTGTAGTGATCCTGCTATTCATCCTCTAGTGCCGTTTAAATCGGTTGAGCCTTTGCACGATCAAGCTTGCATCAATGGCCTAAACGCCTATTGGAGCAAACGCCGAATTCGGTTTGATTACCAACCCAATCATTCTAATGATGTTCCCGCTCATACCTTGCCTATCTGTGCATTGCATGGCGGAATGTTAGAATCAGGTGTTGGTCGTCATAGTGCCGCGATTTATTTTGGTCGTTATGCTGCTGGTGAAATTGTCAGCCAAGATAAATTCACTCGTACAGATACGTTCTTAGTGATGCCTACCCTGCCACATTCTGGCACAGAAATGATTGCAGTATTAGCTGCGGGTGAGCAAGCGGATGTTTTGGCTAAGTTTAAGCACCAAATACCGGTGAGTTATAATGATCTTAACAAGCTAGTCTTGAATGAGTGTAATGATCAACTTTCAGGCTTATTTGCTGTTGTTGCAACGGTTCTTGGCCTATCAAAATCGGGGCATGATAGCGTTCAATATCTTAACGATGCACTGATCGCTAAATCACTACACAATGATAGTAACCAAGGTCATCGTGTTGATTTTTCATTAGACATGGTAAATAGCAAACGCACCATTGATTGGGCAAAAATGCTTGGCAGTTTAATGAGCTTCAGTTTAGTGGTTGATGAAGTCGACTATGACAAACTCGCCTTTGGTGTAATGGACTCATTAGCTGATTATATTGCTAACTGGATCGAACGTATGGACGAAACCACTGGCATTAAAGCCGTTACCCTTGCAGGTAGTGACTTTGCTAATGAAGTGCTGGCAGATCGCATCTGCTTACGTGTAGGTAAGAACTTCCCTATCGTAACAAACCGCAAGTTAGAACTTGATGGCAGCAACTTAAGTGCTGGTGCCTTGTTCTTAAAAATGCGCCGCCGTTAAGGTTTATTCTATTGAATTAAATAGCCCCATTGCTTTTAAGTGATGGGGCTTTTTTGTGGGGTTATTTTTGTTACTAACCAATACTTCTATTTACCAAAGTGCATTTCACGATGGCAGTTAGGGCATAGAGCTTTCACATTCTTAAGTGAATCTTCGCCACCTTGAGATAAGGGCTTAATATGGTGGACTTCTAGATAAGGTTCACCATTGGATTTTTTCGTAAATGGTGCAAACTGACGACATTTTTCACAGATACCCTTTGCTCGATATAAGGCTTCCGCCACTACATCAGGATTTCTATTATAGTCATAAACAGATCTTAGTACTTTTTGAGGAGCCTTATCTGCTGATAACATTCTTTTTTTGCGTTCAGCTGATGTACTAATTAGAGAATGACCCACAGCATTATTAAATTTAATATTATATTCAGCCTGGGTTTCTTTTATTAATATTGAATCATTTTCATCAAGTTCTTTTAAAGAAATAAATCTTATATAGGTTTTCTTCTGCTGATTATCAAAATTTTCAATTAAACCTAAATGTACATTTCTTAATTTTTTGTTAGCTGATTTGCTAATAACAAATAAAGGAATTTTAGCGTCAAAACAATTTTTAAGGGCTTGGATCTCATTTTTATCATGGGAACCATGTCGTTTTGTTGCGGGAAAATCGTAATTAATACCTTTCTCTGAAAAATCATCATCGTAATCTTTGCCTGTATGTAAAATACTTACAGCAACACCAGCATCATCAGAAACAATACCTTTGGTTAATGCAGTATTAACCCATACTCCAGCAGCACCACTGTAAATACCAAATTCTCTTAATTGGCCTGCAGTAACATCTGTTGCATTATCATCATACGTGATCTTATTAAATAACTTTTTACGACGTTCTATTTCTTGTTTTATCGATAGGTTATTCACATTCTCTCCAACTAATAATTTATCAGCTGAGTATTTACTCAATAGATAATTTTCCGTGATGGATTCTATTACTCAACCTATGGAATATCATGCTTAACCTATTGAAAATGTGATGCGCATCATAATGAATGTGCAACTAAGTTAAAATACCTGTTACTTACGATTAAAAGCTGAGTGATATATAGAGAATGGTGTTGGTTATTTTCCCGTCATCCCGTCATCCCGGAAGTTGAGGAACGTATATGGACTCCCCGTGTAATGCAAGAGTTTGAGAAAGCGTGTTGGCAAGTGCACGTATATTCGGTTTCTTTATGGGGAGCTACCCCGAACCTGTATGGCTTCATTCACGTTGCAAGGATTCTATACGAGTTAAAGGTGTATCAACACCGTCGTCCCTCTCAGATTTTTCCTTGCCTGCTTTGATTACACGTTATCCACGGTTTCTTGCAACTACATTGGTGAGATATTGCACTTCATGTTACATCGCAACCTTATCTAAGCACTACTAAGCAGGCAGCTTTTCTTGGTAAGGTTGGTTTGATTTCAGCATGGCACAAGCCATCCTGACGGTCTTATTGGCTAATGCTATAACAACTTTATTAAAATGATTTCTTTCAAGTAAGGCTCTTAGCCAGCAACTAAGTTGATCTGATTTATCTTTGATATTACTAACGACAGATCTTGCCCCATGTACAACGACTGCACGTAATGTTCGATCTCCCTTTTTACTTATACCTAATAGCTTATTATGACCACCACTACCTGAATGAGCGGGGACTAAACCTATACTGGCACTTGCATCGCGTCCGCATTTATATGCTGAAGCATCGCCCATTCGAGCATAAAGTGCGCTGGCAACTATCCAGCCAACGCCTCTTAATGTCATTAGTAACTGACAGGCTGGTATTTGTTTAGCGTAAGCGATTAAATAATCAGTAACCTCCTGAATAGGCTTATCAAGTTCAATAAGCTGATTAAGAAGCTGATGTAAAACAAAACGGGCAGAAGACGTTAATCCATTATTAGGATCTTCCAATTCAAGAGGAAGTAAAGCACGTAATTTAGTGGTGCTTTGCGGGAATTTTATTCCATATTCCAAGGCAAAGCCTCTAATCCGATTTGATATCGCTGTTCTTTGTTTTATATAACTTTCTCTGAGATGCAACACACTTGCTATATCTTGTTGCTCAGTTGTTTTGACTGAAACAAAGTGTATGTCTGGACGTTGGGCTGCTTCATAAATAGCAAGAGCATCATTTGCATCATTTTTATTACCCGCTCGATACATCCTGACAATTTGAGGTGGGAGAAGATGAACATGATGCTTATTATTTTGAAAATATCGCCCCCAATAATGAGCAGAACCACACGCCTCCATATAAATCATAGATGCGGGATATTGGGCTATAAATGTGACCATTTTAGCTTGAGACATTTTTTGATTAGACTTTAATTTTCCATGTTGATTAAACAATGCAACTTGAAAAACGTTTTTAGCGAGATCAATACAAATAGTGCTAGGCTTATTCATGGTATGGGCTCCTTTTTGGTTGACGCTATAACTGTAGCTGACAATGTCAGTAAGGTGGGGAGTCCATACCATTGAGGGCTATCCGTGATCTATTCACCGCGTATTTGAGCTTCAAAGACGCCAATGAATACAGTCACTCGACAACGCATGGATAGTAGATTCCCTATCGCCCTCGCGGGCATTCACTGTAGGGAATGACGGGGTTAAGTTGGCATTCGTTGTAGGGAATGGCGGGGGTAAAGTAACTCGGTGACTCGATGACTCGATGACTCGATGACTCGATGACTCGATGACTCAATGACTCGAACCTGATTTTCCTCCAACAAAAAAGGCCATACCAGCATTAACTGATATAGCCTTTTTTAGTGATAATCGCTGCTTATGCGTCTTTGCTTTGCTCAACTTCTAGCTGCATTAGCATTAAGTCTTCGCCATCAAGTACCTGAGTATGATTGCTACCGCAATGCTGACAAATAATGCTGCGCTCGTTATGAGTGGTTTCTTGTCCACATTCGAGGCAGGATAACACCAGCGGCTGAATATTCATTTCAAACTCAGCGTCATGGCAAATGCCTTCCAGCTTAAAAGTCTGAAAAGCCGTTTCAAGTAAGGCTGGTTCTACCCCACTTAAAATGCCAACTTTAATTGCAACGCGGGTAACTTTGTCTGCATTGTTATCACGAGCATGTTGTTCGCATTGTTCGATTAAAGCGCCAACAATGGAATACTCGTGCATTAACAGATCCTCGGTAATAATTCACCTTGAGGAAGGTCAAGATAACGACGACTGCCCCAACCACTGGTTAGAATAACACGACCCGTATGTTCATTATTAACCGAACCAATCACACAGGCGTTGTCACAAGCGGCAAAGGCTTCAAGCACTTCTAATGCTTTTTGCGCTTGTGCTTGGGGCAATGCAATAATAAACGTGCCTTCGTTGGCTAAATCAAACGGTTCAAACCCGTATAACTCACATAAGCCGCGCACTTCTTCACTTACAGGTACATCATCTTCAACAAGGTTGATACCCACATCAGAGGCTTGCGCCCACTCGTTTAATACCGCAGATAAACCGCCACGGGTTGCATCACGCATTGCATGAATATCAAGCCCTGCCGCAATTAATGCTTCAACCGCAGGCCATAACGTATTGCAGTCACTGATAAGCTCAGATTCAAGGGTTAAGCCTTCACGCGCCATTAAAATAGCCGCGCCATGACGACCGACATCGCGCGAAACAATAATTGCATCACCATCAGCAAGATTACGGACTGAAATGCCTGTTTGCATGATTTTGCCAACACCGGTGGTATTAATAAAAATACCGTCAGCACACCCTTTAGGCACTACTTTAGTATCACCACAAACGATTTTAGCACCTGAAATACTTAACTCATTTGCCATGCTATTAACGATAGTTTTAAGTTTATCGATTTCAAACCCTTCTTCGATAATCACACTACAACTTAAATATTGCGGTTGTGCACCCATCATCGCTAAATCATTCACAGTGCCTGCAATGGCTAATTTACCAATGTTACCACCAGCAAAAAACAACGGTGACACTGTAAATGAATCAGTGGTAAAGGCTGTTTTGCCTTCAAGGGTTAATACCGCAGCATCTTCTTCACTACGCAAAATCGCATTATCAAACGCTTTAAAGAATAAACCTTTAATGAGTTTATTCATTTCTTGACCGCCACCGCCATGACTTAGTTGAATAGATTTTGTAGTCGATAAAGCGGAGAAATCTTGTTCACTCATTTTACACCTCGGTAACGGAAATACGCATTACACGCACCTTCTGAACTCACCATGCAACTGCCAAGTGGCGTTTGTGGCGTACAACCACGACCAAAGACTTTACAATCTTTTGGCTTTGCTAAACCACGTAGAATATCACCGCACTGACAGGCTTTATGATCATCAATCGGTGTCATTGGCAAGCAAGCAGCAAATTTAATTTCAGCATCACGATGGCGATATTTTTCATTAAGTTGTAATGCTGAGTTAGCAATCGGCCCTAAACCACGCCAGCGGAAACTATCACGAATATCAAAACAACGTTTAACCGCCGCTTGAGCAACCGTGTTACCTTCTTCTGTTACCGCGCGTGTATATTGCACATCAAGTTCAGCAATGCCTGCTACTCTTTGCTTGGTTAAGCGCAGAATAGATTCCATCACATCAACGGGTTCAAATCCTGCAACCACGACTGGCGTTTGATACTTTTCAACCACTGTACGATAAATTTTAGCGCCTTCAATAACACTCACGTGTGAAGGGCCAATAAACGCATTCACTTTCACTGCAGGATCAGCCATTACTACATCAATTGCAGGTGGCACTAATACATGGTTAATATGAAAGTAAAGGTTATTGATCTGACGTTGCTCGGCGAGTTCAATCAAAATCGCCGTCATTGGGGTTGAGGTTTCAAAACCAATCGCAAAGAAAACCACGTCTTTATCTGGGTTATCAAGCGCAATGGCTAAACAATCTAACGGATCGTAAATTGGTCGAATATCACACCCTTGAGCGCGATATTGTGCCAAGCTGCCTTTTGAACCAGGAACACGAATCATGTCGCCTAAAGTAACTAAAATCACATTAGGTTGACTCGCTAATGCCGCTGCATGATCAATGCGCTCTTTAGGCATAACACACACAGGACAACCTGGGCCGTGAATAAAATCAATATTCTCGGGTAATAGCTGCTTTAAACCATACTTCATAATGGTATGAGTATGACCACCACACACTTCCATTACTTGCATCGGCTCAGGTAAATCAACCGCAAGTTGCTTAATCTGTTCAGCTAAACTCAATACTGTATCGGCATCACGAAAGCCTTCATACAGTTTTTTTAGATCGAAACTCATATTGGAAGTGGCCCTGATTCATCCATAATAAACTGATACATTTCAAGACTTTCTTGCGCATCTTTATCATCAATTTTGCTCATGACAAAACCGATATGGATCAATACATACTCACCTATAGCAAGCGGGTCCATTAAGAGATGACAGCTTACGCGACGTTTTACGCCCATAGTATCAACCGTGACGGTATTATCTTCGTGAATCTCTACAACTTGCGATGGAATCGATAAACACATAATTACGCTTCCTGTGGACGTTGATTAGCGGTTAGCCACTTAACTAAAGGCGCAAAAGTTACTTCATCTTTGGTTGATAGCGTAATCACTTCAACATTAGGATTCAGTTTCTTCAGTTGTGCTTTCGCTTCATCAATGCTGAAATCAAAATACGGTAATAGATCGCATTTAGTGATCAGAACCACATCCGCCCGACGAAACATCACTGGGTATTTTTCAATCTTGTCGTCGCCTTCTGGGACAGAAACTAAAACAATATTTTTATGCGTACCCACATCGTAACTTGCAGGACAAACTAAGTTACCCACGTTCTCAACAAAGCAAATATCAAGATTTTTAAGATCAACATGGTGTAACGCACCATGAACCATGAAGGCATCAAGGTGACACGCAGAACCTGTTTGAATTTGGTATGCGTCAATACCGTGTGCTTTTAGACGATCAGCATCACGCGAAGTTTCTAAATCACCTTCAATAACTGCATATTTTAAATCGGTATACTTATGTAAATGCTCCAGTAATGTGGTTTTACCGCTACCAGGGCTACTCATCAAATTAAATGCAGTCACATTTTGTGCTTCAAAATGGGCGCGATTATGTGCAGCCTCCACATCATTCTTATCTAGAATTTTATGAATAACTGATAATGTCTTTTTATCATTTAATTGAGGGTTTGCTTGTAGTTGGTGATGATGGTGATCACCTCTTGGTAATGAACAACCGCAATCTTGGCACATATGAACTCCAGCATAGAGGGGCTTTCAGCTATCGTTTTAATCAAAAAATGGCTAAACGGTAGGAAAATTAAACAGGATTCAGTTCAGATTATTGAACACTCAAATTCTGAGAATTATGAGTGTCGATTATCTATGCTTTAAGCGGATAAATCAATTTGTGTGATAATTTATTTAGCGGATCATTAGATTGATTATATATATATATCGTCCTTACTGATGAACTGATAAAGTATGTGTTTACAATTCAGTTTAGCTTCAGACTTAATGACAATGATATGACATAACCCTAAATTTTGACGCGTATGTTATGTCATAAGCACTTCAAGATTAATCACGATGAGACTTGCTTTTAATGCTCTCTCACGCCTTCTTGAATAAGAATGTTATTCATCGAACAAAAGAGAAACCATAATGCAAACAAAAACATCTAACTTAAAAACCAAGCTTCTAAAATTAGCTGCACCCGTTGCGTTAGCTTGTGCATTTGCAGCTGCACCAACAGTAGCGATGGCTCAAGATGCTCCGAATGCCTCTGTGGTAGCATCTCAAAAAATCACAGCAGAGCAACAACACGTTGCTGCTGAAATTGGTAAAATCCAGCAAGAACTTGCAGCTATTCGTGTGAAAACATTAAAAGCAAACCCGCAACTGATCACTGAGATGAAAGCTTACGAAACAGCATTTAACAATAAAGTTAAAGCAATGGGCTACCAACCAGAAAAACTAATCAAGCGTGCTCAAGAAATTCAAGTTGAAGCAACGAAGAAAGACATTTCAAATGACAAGCGTACTGAGTTGATTAAAGAATTCACAACTATTCGTACTACGCTTGAGAAGCAACAACGTTCAATCTTAAATGATCCTGCAATCAGCAAGCAAGACAAGCAAGTACAAGATGACGTTATTGATGCAATGAAAAAGCAAGATTCAAAAACAACTGATCTACTAAAACAATTAGATCAACTTGTGATGCAATTTAAAAAATAATTGCGCAAAATAACTGAATAAGCTTTTATTCAAAAAAAAGGATAATCAAACGATTATCCTTTTTTATATCTACTGTTTTATCTCTAATGAATAGAATATATAACTACAGTTTAACCGCTTGATTTTGACTTAACAATTTCATGCCGTTAATGATTTTTGCAAACCACACCACTATCGCAACGATAGCAATAGCACCACCAATAAACGGTAATACGTTCAACGCCTTATCCAGAATCTCACTATGAATCCAGTATTCAGCACCTGCAATCATGCCCGTTGTTGTTGCTGCCGACACACCCAACACCACAAAAAAAGTAAGAAACAAAAAGAAGCTACGAATAATGGTGTAGTAATGGCTATAGGCAACTTCATCAGCGCCTTTATCAAGTTTATAGCCAGCATAAATAATGGCGATAATTCCTGATAATAATAAAGTAAACGGGGTTAGAAAGCTGGCAATATATGCAAACCAAATACCCTTTTTATGTTCTTCCGTCATCATATGGTCCGAATAAATAAGCAATGTATAAGTTAATTATCACTGATATTTACTTGAGTTCAAGTTTCGCTCTAAATTACGATGATCGGGATCAACTTCTCGATCATTACTGTCGCTAGGGTCTGCTATAACGCCCTAAACGAACACATGCCTGCGATAAATCGACAGGCATGAGTAGGTTTATTTTACGACTGCGAACAAATGCTATTTATAATTTATCCGTTGGCGTTTCAATTTCAGAGCCATCTTTAATACGACGGTGGCCCTGTTCTAAATGAACAAAATCCACTAAATCATCACCACTAACTTGAAACGCTTTACCAAACCCTTTTACAAATAGCCCTTGCGTTGGTGCTAAGCGGAATAAGACAAAATCTTCTAAGCCACTTAAACCATCAATTATCTCACCAAAGCGATCATGTAACGCTACCACTGCCGATGTCCAACGATCACTATTACGCTCAACCACACTCACATCAGCTTCAAAGGTTAATCGTTTACGGGCATACAACGTTTTGGCCGTGGTTTCATCTTCAATCATCATGAGAGAGACTTGAGGATTTTCCAGTAAATTACGCGCATGCTTGGCAATCTGACTAATTAAGACGTAATACCCATCATCAAGTAACGCAAAAGGTGCATAACTAACATTAGGTTTGCCATTAATATCAACCGTCGCCAGTTGCAGTGTTAAACACGCTTCACGAAATTCTTTAATCTCTGGTCCTAAACGGTTTTGCAGTCGTTCTTGTTTTACTTCACCCATTTTATTTCCCTTCTTCCTTTTTAATGCAGACTGACTAACATTCTATTTTTATATTGTTATTATATTTTTAACTCATGTTTTTAAAATAATGGTTCTTTTTAACTAATGACGGCTTCTCATAAACCAAACATTTAATTTGCTAGTAGTTTGAGCTGTTGAAATTTTTCAATTTGATCTGAGAATAAGTTGCGCTGTTTATCTCGCCCCAAATAGACTTTAAAGATACATTCACCGTGTTCGGAAAAGAAACCTATAAAATAGCTTTCCTGACCCATAAATGGCTTACTGACTAATGCAATATGCTCAACTAAATCTAATCGTAGATGACCATGTAATTCACCCTCTTTACCCATTAAATTATAGTAGCCGCGGGCTAATTTTCCTTTGGGAAACGGTGCTTTTACTTCAAAGATAGATCCCATTGAATGCACGATGGCCGTAACTGGCCCCCAACTCGGTAATGCCTCTACGATGGTTTGTGCCACATTGCCAGCCAATGGAAAAACTAACTCAGATGGCAGCGATAACACCACTTCACCTTCTGTAACCTGTAGTTGTTCAGCAATTGCACCTGCATGAAGTTTTTCATCCTGCTGCAATATTTGAGCAACTTTCGTTTTTAATTCATCATGAGAATAGCGAGTAAACACAGTTATCATCCTTTTAATTACAATTAGCTAATAAATTTAATTTTCACACGGTTAAGATTGTGCTTTTACCGTTGCAGTCGTTATTACTTGAATCAAGGCTTGCGCCAGCGTTACCGCCCAAAATTGCCCCGCTAACGTCAGATTTAAATAGCGGTGATGCCCGAGTTGTTCTATTTCGACAAAACCATGTTGTTGCCACTGTTGAAATAATGGCATGCAAAAACTAAACAATGGCCAACCGGCTTGCTTATCGAGTTGTTTTGCAACAATCACTCCACGATCAAAGCCCGCTTTAATTGCCGTATTAACTGCAGCATGAGGTGATGATTTAACCATCATCGCGAGTGGAATTCGTTGGTTATTAACATCATCCATATAACGTTCAAGTTTGCGATGTTGCATATAACCATAACCGCCAACATTGCCCCCTGCACCCGCCCCTAGCGGTAAGACTTCTGCGGTGGTTTTAGCAAGACTGTTATAGCAACTTCGTTCGCGGTTATCGCGCGCCCAATGATTAACACTTAAACGGCGTAGATGATGTTTAGCCATATAATCTACCCCCATTTCAAACATTGAAGCTTTAGTCATAGTATCAGCCGGCTCTGGTAAACGGCCTTGTTCAACCATTTTCCCCATTGGCGTATTGCCCATTTCAATCAGCTGATATAAATCAACACCATGGGCACCAGAATCAAGAAAATCATTTAAATCTAGTTGCCACACATCAAGATTCTGGTATGGCAGTCCATAGAGTAAATCAATCACAATTGGCGCTTGATCGGTTGCTGCTAACTCACTGACGCGTTTCAGCACTATGTCACGATCATCTAAACGTTTTGCTTTACGGCGCACTTGTGTATCAAAACTTTGCACACCAAAAGAAAAACGGTTAAACCCGCCTTCAAGTGCCGATTCAAACATTTCATCGCTAAAACGGTTAATTCGCCCTTCTAGCGTTAACTCACAATCAGAGGCTAACGGAAAGTGATGGCGAATCATGGTGCCGAGTTGTTTAATTTGTGCCGCAGTTAAATCTGTCGGAGTACCGCCACCAATATAGACCGCTTGAAAAGGTGCAGCCTGCGTCCATGGTTGCGCAGCTTTATACTTAAGCTCAACCATTAATGCTGCAAAATAATCATCAATCAGACGTTGGCTTGATGCATATTCAAAAAAACTGCAATAAGTACAACGTACACGACAAAATGGAATATGAACGTATAAACAACGCTTATTAAAAGGTGGGTCTGTTAGTTGCAAAATCTGCTGTGCTAACGGCTGTATTTGGTCTGGAGCAATAGGATTATGACTGCCACCACCAGCATGTGCCGATAATTTACGTCGAAAACCAAATCGCAACGGATCCGGCGTATTTTCTCCAAATATATCACCACCAAAACTAGATATATCCAAACTAGCTGGCGTATTTATAGGCAATATAGGTTGTTCGGCATTTATCATATTAATGGCTATATCCACTAGCCCCTCTTCAGTAACTTGTGATGTGTAACTTCGATAAGGTTGGCGACAAATCGACCCACATCACATCATTTATGATTATTTGCTATCACTTTTCAAGCTGCTTATTTCAAGATATTTCAATGTAGAAACGGTGCATTGCCATTCCCATCAATGATTCTTTATCTCATTTGCGGTCATGATATTTTGCATTGAATAATATTGCAAATGATAATTGATATTATTCGCATTTCGTGGATAATGGCTAAAAATAAAGAGTCTATATTAATGGTTATCTAAGTAACCACATGAAAATGCTGACAAAACGGACTGTACACACAAGGGGTGGTATTTTGCATCAATATTCAATCACTATCGACAACGTTCTTTTTAGTGTTATTTTTAGGTAATAATAGTGAATACAAAACGTTACGTTGCCGCAGGGGCGGTATCATTATTGGTTCATAGTATGTTTCTTGCTGCTATGCCAACCAAAGATCCAATCACACTGACGATGGGAAGCGATACTCCACACGTTAGTTTAACCTTCGTTGCAGTTCCACCTGCTGTGGCGAAAACACCACCACCAACGGTAACGCCAGTATCCACCCAGACAGAAGCAGTACCAACAAAGTCTGCGCCAGTAAAGCCCCCAGTTATATCGACTATGAAGCGCTTAGCAAAGACCGCAACAGTGGATAAAACCGTCCCTAAAAAAGCCCCAACACTTAAAAAAACTGCACCACCGAAAAAGAAAACTACACCGCTGATTAAAAATAGCGTTACCCCAATAAAAAACGTCACCTCAGTAAAAAAGAAGCAGCTTACACATAAAAAACCTTTAAAGCAGACATCATCAACTGTAACAACGATGACGGATACAAAAACAGCGCTAAAATCAACAAAAACACTGTCAAATCAATCGAATAAAACAGCAGCCACCGCTGTCGATAATGCAGGAACACAAGCATTACAATTGGTATCAAAGCCGACCTTTGTGACACGACCAGGCGCTGTCAATTACCCCAAATTAGCCAAACGTCGCGGAATTGAGGGTCAAGTACTGATTGAAGTCTGGATTGGTATAAAAGGACAACAACTCAAACAAAAACTGATCAAATCATCCGGTGCTCATATCTTAGATAACGCAGCAATTACGGCGATTAAGAAATGGCATTTTTCTTCTCATATTGTGAACGGTAAGGCGATTGCCCACCGAGTACAGATCCCTGTACGTTTTAAACTGGACTAAACCATGACTGTTATCGACAACCTCACCCAACAATTTGGCCTTATGACATGGCCGCTGCTTACATGCTCAGCACTAACGATCATGATTCTCGTCGAGCGTTTTATACAAGTACTACTCTGCACGGGCGTTGGAAAAACCAAAATCACCGCCCTTTTAGATAAACAGAATCGACATGATGATCGTGCGCTAGATCAGTTAGCAGACCAACTTAAGCATCAACGACCATTACTGTGTAAAGGCATTGCAATGCTTATTTCTCATCGTCATTTCACGAAACCATTACGTGAAGATGCCGCGGGTATTTGGTTACTTCAACAGCGCCAGCAATTACGTTCAGGGCTACGATTACTGAGTTTAATTGGTGTGATTAGTCCGTTATTAGGTTTACTTGGTACGGTGTTGGGCTTAATTGAAATGTTTAAAGGCATTGCCCTATCAACAGGCTCGGTTACGCCAAGTGATCTTGCTGATGGTTTAGGTTTAGCAATGCGTACAACAGCGGCTGGCTTAATTATTGCCCTGCCCGCTATTACAGGTTCACAGCTATTAGGTTTATGGGCCGATAGCATTATGGCGAAACTGGAGCACAGCTTAAATCGTTGTAATTTATGGTTAGAAGGCATGAACATTGATGTCGGTAATAGCCCAGTAAAGCCATGTGATACTTGTGAAGAAAACCCTGCTTACACTGGCAAATCAGCATGATTAGTATCAATAATAGTCAGCAAAATGCAGACGAACTCAATCCTGATTTAACGCCTTTATTGGATATTATCTTTATTGTTATGGTGTTTTTATTACTTACCGCAACAGTAAAAATTAAATCACTAGATGTGGAATTGCCGCAGACCTCAACCCAAATATTACAAACAACCAAGGCCGATCCGATCACGATAAATCTGGTTGCGACTGAACCTTATTGGGCATTAGACGGTCAATCGGTCGACAACTGGGACAACTTTTCACAGCAATTATTAGCCGCTGTAAAAGCACATTCAGATAAGCCTGTCGTTATTGGTGCTGATAAAAAAGCATCCGTAGAACAAATGCTCAAGTTATTAGCTTTTCTACAAAAAAATGACATTAAAGCCACGCAACTATTAATGGAAGATCAACAATAATGGACAGCTACCGTTCTTTTATCGCCTCACCTTGGCGTCATGTTTCTCAAAAAATACTGTTATCAGCAACACTATTTATCACAGCTTCAAGCATATTTAGTCCTCTCGCCCATGCACAAGCAAGTTCTGCAAGAGTTATTAGTGCAGGTGCGGCTATTACAGAAATCATTAACGCTTTAGGGGCTGAAAAGCAATTAATAGCTGTCGATGTTACCAGTAAAACCCTTGTAGCGGATGATATGCCTAAAGTCGGTTATCACCGTCAACTGTCAGCGGAAAGCCTGATTGCTTTAGCCCCCACTCGTATTATTGGCTCTGATGAAATGGGGCCACAAAAGACATTAACCCTTTTAAAACAATCGGGAATTGAGGTGGATATTGTTAACGGTGGCGAAACGGTGTCTGATTTACTGCATCGAATCGATCAAGTTGCGGCCTTAACCCAACATTCACAACAAGCACAGCAACTTAAGCAAACTATCGCAGCGACAGTAAAAAACATCGAAAAAAACAATACTCATCAGACTCAACCGAAAAAAGTATTGTTCTTAATGATTCATGATGGACGACCAATAAGCGTTGCTGGCAAAAATACCACCGCTGACAGTATTATTACTTTAGCGGGAGCAATAAACCCAGCGGCAGCCGTTATCGCAAACTATAAGCCAGTTTCAACCGAAGCTATTTTGCAAATGCAACCCGACATTATTTTACTTAGCAGCCGCACCACAGCCTCAATTAAAAATATGGCACAACTCATCAAAAAAATGCCGGTATTAGAAGCCACTCCTGCGGCAAAAAATAATGCCATTGCCGTGATTGATGGTACGGCATTAATTGGTGGCTTAGGCATTCATAGTATTAATGAAGCCATGCGTCTTAATCATGTTTTTTACCCACAATCGTAATCTGAGATAAATGTCACCATGAACGTTAGTCGTATTTCACCCCATGTCATTTATTCGATTAGTCTAGGTGCATTACTCTTTGCACTATTAAGCTCTATCGCTATTGGACCGATGGATATCAGTTATAAAGACAGTTTTTTATCTTTATTACCAGGTAAGCATCAACTCGCCACCCATGTTGATTTAGTGATCCATCAAATACGCTTACCACGAACATTATTGTGTATTGCGATTGGTGCCATACTTGCGATCTGCGGAGCGGTGCTACAAGGGTTGTTTCGTAATCCTCTTGCCGATCCGGGCATTATTGGTATTTCAGGAGGTGCTGGCCTAGGTGCTGCGTTTGCGATCATTTTATTTGCCCCATTAATGGCGCAATACCCTTTATTAATGAATATTGGTGCTGTGCCCTTCTTCGCTTTTTTGGGTGGCGCGCTGAGCACATATTTGGTATATCACCTCGGCACTGATAAAAACGGCACATCTGTCGTGGTAATGCTATTAGCAGGTGTCGCAATTGGTGCTATTTCTGGTGCTGGTTTGGGGCTACTTAACTATATTGCCGATGATCAAGCGCTACGTGATTTTTCATTATGGTCAATGGGATCACTTGCAGGGGCGACTTGGTCAAGTATCTGTCTTGCCTTTGTGAGCCTCATTGTTATCTATTATTATTGTTATCGCCAAGCTAATGCATTGAACGCCTTTTTATTAGGAGAAGCTGAAGCCCGCCATATGGGAGTGGATGTTCAACATCTAAAGCGCAGTTTAATTATTGTATGTGCTGCTGGTGTGGGGATTACCGTTGCTATTACAGGTCCTATTGGCTTTATTGGTCTGGTGATCCCCCATTTAGGGCGCATGATTTCAGGCCCTAATCATAAAACATTATTGCCAATCTCAGCTATTCTAGGTGCTTTAATTTTACTTGTCGCAGATATGATCGCGCGTAGTGCGTTTGCACCACAAGAACTCCCCGTTGGTATTATTACCGCTATTTTAGGCGCTCCATTCTTCATTTATCTATTGAATAAACAAAAAGGCAGAATCGCATGACGGTAACCTCTGCACGCCCAACTGTCATTTCGGCACGTGATTTGCAATTAACATTGGCAGGAAAAGTATTATTAGATGACTTTAATATTGATATAAAAGCGGGTGAAATAACGGCGCTACTTGGGCCTAATGGCGCAGGAAAAAGCACGTTACTTAAAATACTCTGCGGTGAAATGACACCTGAAAATGGGCAGGTTACATTTTTTAATCGCGATATTGAAGATTGGCAACGATCTGAATTGGCGTGCCATTTAGGTATTTTACCGCAACACAGTTCGCTGTCTTTCGCCTTTACCTGTAAAGAAGTGGTTGAACTTGGCACTATGCCGCTATGTTTGTCACGCCAAGAAATTGACGATATCACCCTCACAACCATGCGTAATACTGATGTTCTTCATCTTGCACCACGCTTATATCCCACGTTATCAGGGGGTGAAAAACAACGAATCCATTTCGCACGCGTGCTAACACAACTCAGTCAAGCTGATGATAAATGTATTCTAATGTTAGATGAGCCAACATCTGCCTTAGATCTCGCCCACCAGCATAAAACGCTACAAATGGCACAAACCATGGCAGCAAAAGGTGCCGCGGTTATCATCGTATTACATGATCTCAACTTAGCTGCGCAATATGCTCAACGTATGGTCATTATTCAACACGGTAAGATTCAAGCCGATGGATCACCATGGCAAGCATTACAGCCTGAAATAATTAACAATGTCTACGGTTGGAACATTTCCGTACATCCCCACCCTGTTCATGGTTATCCTTATCTACTATCCTAGTATTAAAGTTCATCGTCTTTTTGATTATCTCTTGTAAATTTCAGTAAAATTACTGAAATTTACGATTTTTTGTTGATAGTTATCAAATAATTTACTCCCAGACAATTGAAACGTTGCACTACGCGTAACACTCAGTAAAATGTGAACGCAAGCGATTACACTTGAAAAATATGCAATAATTATAAAGCCGCGAATAAATGCGGCTTTTAGTGTTAATACTATTTAAGTATGCAGTAGACACATTATTGGTGCCAAATTGAATAATTAACGAGAGACTTTACCGAAAAACATTGAATTATATTCATCTCAGTAATTACTCAATTTGGTACCTCACGATTAGCTAGAAACATCTCTAGCACCCATTATTAGAAGAATAAATATGGCAACCATTAAAGATGTTGCACGTATGGCTGGCGTTTCAACTACAACAGTTTCACACGTGATCAATAAAACGCGCTTTGTCGCAGAAGCAACACAGAAAAAAGTACTTGCTGCTGTTGAAGAGCTTAACTACGCACCAAGTGCTGTTGCGCGTAGCCTAAAATGTAATACAACCCGTACAATTGGCATGCTAGTCACTAAGTCAACCAACCCTTTTTTTGCTGAGGTTGTACATGGTGTTGAAGAGTATTGCTACCGTGAAGGTTACACGCTCATTTTATGTAACACTGAAGGTAACCTTTCTAAGCAATATGATTATTTGCGCATGCTTGCAGAAAAGCGTGTCGATGGCTTATTGGTAATGTGTTCTGATCTTGATCAGAAATTACTGGATTTACTTGAGCGTCAAAAAGACCTACCAATGGTAGTGATGGATTGGGGTCCAGAAAGCCCACATACTGATAAAATTCAGGATAATGCTGAGCAAGGTGGCTACATTGCGACTAAGTATTTTATCGATCATGGTCATAGCCGTATCGGTTGTTTATCAGGCCACAACGATAAATCAACGTGTCGTGAACGTCTAAAAGGCTTTAATAAAGCAATGGCAGAAGCAAACTTAGCAGTTAACGAAAACTGGATTCTTGAAGGTGACTTTGAGTGTGATTCAGCCGTTGAAGCTGCTGAGAAGTATATTGCAATGACAGATCGCCCAACCGCCATTTTCTGTTTCAATGATATTATGGCAATGGCACTGATCAGTACTTTTGAACAAGCAGGGTTACGCGTTCCTGGTGATATTTCAATTATTGGCTACGACAATATTGATCTTGCGCCTTACTTCGCGCCACCATTAACAACTATCCATCAGCCAAAGCGTCGTTTAGGTAAAACCGCCATTAAGATTTTAATGGAACGCATGAAGAACAAAGATCATGAACCTCAAATCTTTGAAATGACGCCAGCCATCGTTGAGCGCAAGTCAGTAAAGGATTTACGCTAACACGCCCCCTTTTGATTGAGCCAATATTTTTATTGGCTTTTTTATAGCTAATGAATTTCGCTCGATGATCCTACAAAAAATATCTTATTCTCAAAAACATGAACAAACTCACAGATTCATCAGCTTTAATTAATATTAAAACTTACCTTTTTAAAAGATCGAATATAATAGGTCTTGTAAATACATATAATAGTAAGCAAAAGACTTACAAATTATAAATAATACTTCTATATTGATAATATTATTTATAAAGTGATACATGGATGATTTAGAGTAGGAAAATTCTCTCGTAAATAACTTTAATAATAAGTCAATTTACGACTACTTTAATGTTAGGTGACACTCATTTATTCACCGAGTAGAAGTATGGATAAACCAATATTAAAAAACTCATTAAAATTATTAGACCATTTAGGTAATGTTAAATCGCGTTCTATATTTGGTGGCTTTGGTATTTTCGCAGGCGAAGCAATGTTCGCACTTGTGGTTAATAATAAACTTCACCTAAGAGCAAACGCTAAAACTGAAGAGGAGTTTCAACAAGCGGGATTAGAACCGTACATCTATAAGAAACGTGGGTTTCCTGTAATAACTAAACATTACGCAATTCTTGATGAATGGTGGGAAGAACCTGAAAAAATAATAGAGCAAGCTAAATATTCTCTTGAAGCAGCACTTGCTGATAAAAAAGCAAAAGAATGTTGCGCGCCAGCTAGGATAAAAGATTTACCTAACTTACGCCTATCAAATGAAAGAATGCTCAAAAAAGCAGGTATTCAAACTATTGATCAACTATACGATCTTGGTGCACTCAACGCCTATAAGGCATTACAAAAAACACAAGAGGCATCATTAAGTTTAGAATTATTATGGGCTCTAGAAGGTGCTATACATGGCCAACATTGGTCTGTAATACCAGAAAGTAGACGTAACGAACTGCTCGCAAAACTATAATAAATATATTCGTCAACTGGCTAAGTGACGCTTAAGAATAAAGAGGCTCAGTGCCTCTTTAATTTATTTTATTCGATATCTGCATATAATCTTTCCAAACTATCCTTACTTGAACCTGCACTTCCTCTGAACACATCTTACTGTGTACATTAATTATACAGCACAATTAAAAATACACATTCCATGAAGAAATAGTTATCCAAGATCCTGTTTATTCTTTATATCGAAAATCATAGATACATCCTTCATAAAAACGTATTTTTAACGTTCTTGAACGAATATTTATCCAATACCACACTAAAGCATCATTCACCACATAAAATGTAACAATTCATACATTCATTATTGTTATTTGTTCTTTGTTATATCTAATAATTTTTTGAATAATAAAAATTTTTGTCATTAAATGAAATACAATATCACTTCCCTCGGTCTTGCTACTTAATAGTCGATGTGATTCTCATTTAATAAGGACATACCTTGCGTATATTAACCAAAAAAACATTCTCATTATGGGTCAAACCTTTGCTATGGCTTCAAAAACGCCATTTTGGCAATATTCTCAATCCCGCGAAACTATGGGGACAAAAACCAGTGCTTTTCTGGTTAGTGGCTTTGTTCTTTGGTTACCTTGATCGTAAAAAATCACCGATTGATGCAGTGATACGTTCATTAGTCTGTGTACGAGTATCACAACTAAATGATTGTGCTTTCTGTGTTGACGCTAATGGCATGAAATTAGCAGAGCGCTGCCATTCATTAGAAAAAATTAAAGCACTTGCACACTGGCAATCTTCTGATCACTTTTCAGAGCAAGAACAAGCAGTGTTAGCTTATACCGAAGCAATGACTCTTAGCGATCAACATGTCAGTGATGAAATGCTAGCAGCGCTTGCAACATGGTATAGCAGCGATGATATTATTGAATTAACCGCATTAGTGAGTTTTCAAAATTTATCCGCTAAGTTTAATACTGCGCTAGATGTTCCTGCACAAGGTTTTTGCTCATTACCTATTCAGCCTCAACAAAGGAGCCACGATGAAAAGTAATAAACTTTTGTTGCTTACCGTTATATTGGCAATTATTGGCACTTGGTTTTATTTTGACCTTGGCCAATACCTTACCCTTGAAGCGGCTAAACGTGAACAATTAACCCTGCAAGACTATATTATTGAAAATCCAATTACATCTTATATTGGCTTTTTTAGTTTATATATTTTAGTCACTGCTCTGTCTATTCCTGGCGCATCAATATTAACCTTATTAGGCGCAGCTTTATTTGGTTTCTGGGCCAGCCTAATTATGGTGTCTTTTGCCAGTACAATAGGCGCAACACTGGCCTTTCTATCTAGTCGTTTTATTTTACGTGATTGGGTACAAGCAAAATTTGGTAATCGCTTAACAACCTTAAATGATGGCATAAAGAAAGAAGGCGGATTTTATCTGCTGAGTTTACGTTTAATTCCTGTTTTCCCTTTTTTCCTTATTAATCTTTTAATGGGATTAACCATAATTAAAACCCGTACTTTTTTCTGGGTTAGCCAATTAGGAATGTTAGCGGGTACTGCCGTTTATATTAATGCGGGTACTCAACTTGGAAAAATAGATTCACTCAGTGGCATCATCTCTGCCCCCGTTTTATTCTCTTTAGTTCTACTTGGCATTTTCCCATTACTTACAAAATGGATCATGAAAACAACGGCTATTAAAAAACAATACAAACAATGGCAAAAGCCCGCTCGCTTTGATCAGAATCTAGTTGTCATTGGTGCAGGTTCTGGCGGTTTAGTTAGCGCGTACATTGCTGCCGCAGTAAAAGCAGATGTTACTCTTATTGAACGTCACAAAATGGGAGGCGATTGTTTAAATACTGGTTGTGTTCCATCAAAAGCACTTATTCGTGCAGCACATACTGCGGCTGATATCAAAAATGCATCAGCACTTGGTATCGATGCTCACATTGATAATATCGATTTTGCACAAGTGATGGGCCGCATTCATAAAGTCATTACTAAAATTGAACCCCATGATTCTATCGAGCGTTACAGTAAGCTTGGCGTAAATTGTATTACCGGTGATGCAACTATTGTCTCGCCATGGGAAGTTGAAGTGAATGGCACCCGTATTACAACCCGTAATATTGTTATCGCAACGGGTGCGCGTCCATTAGTACCAGCCATACCTGGTTTGGATACTGTTAATTACTTAACATCTGATACTGTGTGGCAATTAACTGCCCTGCCTAAGCGATTATTAATCCTTGGTGGTGGCCCTATTGGCTGTGAATTAGCACAAAGTTTTTGTCGATTAGGTGCCGAAGTCACTATTGTTGAAAGATCACCTCAGCTATTAAATCGTGAAGATCGCGATGCTGCTCAATTAGTTGAACAATCGCTTGTACACGATGGCGTTAATATCTTACTGCAACATAATGCTGTTCAATTTGAATCAACGTTTGATGATAATGGTCAACGAATTCAACGTGCCATCGTTGAACATAACAACCAACAAGTTAGCATCGAGTTTGATGC
The DNA here is from genome assembly GCF_046058925.1 of Photobacterium piscicola. Lineage (NCBI taxonomy): Bacteria > Pseudomonadati > Pseudomonadota > Gammaproteobacteria > Vibrionales > Vibrionaceae > Photobacterium > Photobacterium piscicola. The sequence goes on along the minus strand of NZ_CP175534.1, from coordinate 1,690,884 downwards.
AGTAATGGTCGCTTTAGGCCGTGTTGCAAATGTGCAAGGATTTGGTTTAGAGGAACTCGGCATTACCACAACAGAGCGTGGCACTGTCGCTGTAAACCAATACCTACAAACACAATATCCTAATATTTATGCCGTCGGTGATGTTGCTGGCCCTTACCAATTAACTCACGTAGCTGCACATCAAGCATGGTATGCCGCGGTTAATAGCCTATTTGGTGCCATTAAAAAATTTAAAGTCGATTATTCAGTTATTCCAGCCGTCACTTACACGGCACCTGAATTAGCAAGAGTTGGCATTAATGAAAAAGAAGCGCAAGCGCAAGGGATTGATTATGAAATCACCCGCTATGGATTGGATGATTTAGACCGCGCTATTGCTGATGGTTATGATGAAGGTTTTATTAAAATATTAACCCCTAAAGGTAGCGATAAGATTCTGGGTGCCACTATTGTTGGTCACCATGGCGGTGATTTATTAGCTGAGTTTACGCTCGCAATGCGTCATAACTTAGGGCTAAATAAGATCTTAGGCACGATTCATCCTTACCCAACCATGAGTGAAGGTGCAAAATACACCGCAGGCGTATGGAAACAAGCCCATGCCCCTCAAAAACTGCTTGCTTGGGTCAAAAAATATCACCACTGGATGCGTAATTAATCATTACGCCAATAAGGATATCGATTGTGATAACAGCATTTTCTACTTTAAAAAAGCTGACGTTAACTGCTGCACTGGTCATTGGTAGTGTAACGGCACACGCCAGTGAACAGCATAAAAACGTTAATATTATGCCCACATGGCAACAAACCCTTGCTCAAGCTAAGGGAGAAACCGTCTATTTTAATGCTTGGGGTGGCAGCCAAGAAATAAATGATTATCTGTTATGGGCTAATACCCAATTACAACAGCGTTATGGTGTCACTTTAAAACAAGTTAAAGTGACCGATATAGCGGAAACCACACAACGTTTATTGGCAGAAAAAACCGCAGGCAAAAACAACGGTGGTAGTGTTGATATGGTATGGATCAATGGCGAAAACTTTCGTTCAATGAAGCAAAATGGGCTGTTGTATGGGCCATTTACGCATCAGCTTCCAAACTGGAAATATGTCAATAAATCACTGCCTATTGATAAAGACTTCTCTGAACCAACTCAAGGACTAGAAGCACCATGGGGTGTTGGCCAACTGGTGTTTATTTATGATCCTGAAACGCTAAAAAATCCACCCAAAAGCTTCAAGGCATTATTAGCTTTAGCTCAGCAACATCCTGGAAAAATTAGCTACCCTAAGCCACCAGAGTTTCATGGAACAAGCTTTTTAAAAGCAGCACTGTTAGAACTCACACCAGACAAAAAAGCATTATATCAACCCTTACAGTTACCTAAAGATCAAGCGCTGTTTGATCGCGTAACAGCACCATTATGGCATTATCTTGATCAGCTCCACAAAGTAGCATGGCATCAAGGAAAGCAATTCCCTGCGGGCACAGCTGAAACGGTACAGTTACTTGATGATCAACAATTATTATTAGCGATCACCTTTAACCCTAATGCGGCAGCTGCAGCCATTGCGAATGGTAATTTAACTGATAAAGCAAAAACTTATGCCTTTAGTGCTGGCGCATTAACTAACATCCACTTTGTTGCAATTCCGTGGAACGCAAATGCCAAAGCCGGTGCATTAGTAGCGATTAATTTCTTATTAAGCCCAGAAGCACAAGCGCACAAAACTGACACCAATGTGTGGGGAGATCCTACTATTTTAAGTCCGCAGGCGTTTAAACAATTGCCGCCATCATATAACAAACCGAGCTTTACGCCTTACCCTTCAATTGCAGAGCCAAACCCAACATGGCTAGCAGCAATTGAACATCAATGGCAGCTAAGATACGGCAACTAATTTACAGTAACTAACTCACTGTTATATTTATTATAAATTAAGCTAACTTGCATTATGATAGCAAGTTAGCTTTCCTTGTTTGATGTTTATTTGAGCCCTATGTTAGCCATTATATTTGTTGTCACATTATTGCTATTTGCAAGTCCATTGATCATTGGCTTTCTTGGTATGCTTGCACCTGCTTTTGCATGGCTACCAGCATTAAACATGCATCAACCATCGCTATTAGGTTGGCAGCAACTTTTTGCCTGGCCTGATCTTGGTCATTCAATTGCTTTAACACTACTGTCAGGTTTAGGCAGTACATTACTGGCACTATGGTGGTGTTATTTGATATTGCGCCGCTATTGGCTTAGCCCAAAGTGGCAAAAAATTGAACGCTTACTAGCCCCGTTACTCGCTTTCCCTCATATTGCTTTTGTGCTTGGTTTTGGGCTGATGTTCTCATCAACAGGCTGGATTGCCCGTATTTGGCACCATACAGGCCTCGCAGATACTCTTTATCCTGTGCTTATTCATGATAGCTTTGGTTTAGGATTACTGTTTGCATTAGCCATTAAAGAAACACCCTTTTTATTATTAATGAGCATCAGTATTCTAAAACAGCTGGATATAAAACGTCTTTATCAAGCATCTATGAGTCTGGGATACAACCATCAACAAATATGGTACATGGTTATACTGCCGCTATGGCTACCCAAATTACGCTTGGCGATTTTCGCGGTTGCCGGTTACGGACTTGCCGTGGTTGATGTGGCATTAATTATTGGCCCCACTCACCCCAGCACATTTTCAATGCTAATTTGGCAATGGTTTACTGATGGTGACTTAACCCAACTTCCACGCGCAGCAGCAGGAGCATTGTTATTATTTGGTATTGTCATCATTACTTTTGGACTATTACGTTTAATAGAATGGTGGCGATTATCATACGCAACATCATGGCAATATCGCGGCGCAATTCGACACTCAACCCGTCGAATTCCCTCGCCTATTGCCGCTTTTTTTAGTCATGGTTTATTATTGTTACCGTTAATTATGCTGCCTATTTTGGCCGTATGGTCATTTGCTTTACGGTGGCGTTTTCCTGACTTACTACCCAGCCGTTATAGTGTCCGTTTTTGGCAACAGCAATTTGAACCACTACAACAGCTCATCGGTAACAGTATTTTTCTCGCATTAATCAGCAGTTGTTGTGCCTTAATCATGGTGATTCTTTGCCTTGAATATCGCCAAAAGTATCAACGTGGAATCCCTACAGTACTGATCGCGATTCCAATGGTTGCGCCACAATTATCGCTATTATTTGGTATGCAGACAGCGGTCTCTTTTGTCTCTGGCCACTATTTTTGGCAATGGGTAATTTGGAGCCATTGGCTTTATGTTTTCCCGTATATTTATCTTACGTTAGATGGGCCATGGCGCAGTTATGATCAACGATTAGATCAAACAGCAAGAAGTTTAGGCTTAAATGGCTGGCAAACATGGTGGCGAGTTAAGTTTCCACAGCTAAAACCTGCATTATGGTTAGCCTTTGCGGTTGGCTGTAGTGTCAGTTTGGCACAATATTTACCCACTCAAATGCTAGGCGCTGGGCGCGTATCCACCTTAACCACTGAAGCGGTAACGCTTGCTAGCGGCCAAGACCGACGCATCAGTGCAATTTATGGGCTATTACAAGGATTATTACCTTTGGCCTTTTTTACTATCGCGATGGTATTAGCACAACGCAAATCATCACCCGCTCAAACTCAAATAAGCAGGTAATCTTATGGCCCTTTCTGTTTCACAATTAACCTTACGTCATCGTAATAATAATGTCGTGATAGGCCCGTTAACTTTTGAGGTTGAAGCGGGAGAAATAATGACGTTAATGGGGCCTAGTGGCAGTGGTAAATCCACGATTCTTAGTGCGATTGCAGGTCACCTAGCCCCTGACTTCACAGTCACAGGTGAAATACAGCTTAATAAACAATCAATAACCTCGTTAGCACCTAATATGCGCCATATAGGTATTGTTTTTCAAGATGATTTACTGTTTCCTCACCTTAATATTTGGCAAAATCTCGCGTTTGGGTTACCACAAAATATTAAAGGTAGCCAACGTAAGCACCAAGCGTTAGCCACATTAGACGAATTGAATTTACTTCATTTACAACATCAGCAAGCCCATGAAATTTCAGGAGGTCAACGAGCAAGGATAAGTATGATGCGATTATTATTGTCGCAACCCCAAGCAGTATTACTTGATGAACCCTTTAGTAAATTAGATAAAACCCTACGCGCAGCATTTCGTCAATTTGTATTTAATCAAATTCAACAACGCAATATTCCGGCATTGATGGTCACACATGACGACGATGATATCCCCCCAAATGGCGATGTTTTACACTGGCCTTGGCAATAAATATTCAAGCAGGACACCACATGCTCGACCGTTACAGTATTACTCTTATACGTCAGCCATTAGCAAAGCTGGCGATGTTGCCTGAAAAATATGGAATTAGTGCTAATCAAATCACCCTCAGCGGTTTTGTGATTGGCCTGTTTGCACTCCCTGCATTAGCCTTTGAGTATTATGGATTAGCGCTATTTTTCATTATTATTAACCGACTATTTGATGGCTTAGATGGCGCAGTGGCACGCCGTCAAGGCATTACCGATTGTGGCGGATTTCTTGATATTACGTTAGATTTCTTATTTTATTCTTTGATTCCATTTGGCTTTGTATTAGCCGATCCACAATACAATGCCGTTGCTGGCGCATTCTTGATCTTTTCTTTTATCGGAACCGGCTCAAGCTTTCTTGCGTTTGCAATTATGGCAGGGAAACGCAATATAGAAAGTCCAGTATATAAACATAAATCGTTGTATTACATTGGTGGTCTCACGGAAGGTACTGAAACTATTGCCTGTTTTGTTTTGTTTTGTTTACTTCCGCAGCACTTTGCCACTATTGCCTGGATTTTTGGCTCACTATGCTGGATCACCACCGCAACACGTATTTGGGCAGGTTACCACACTCTAAAAAATTAAATTAATACCGCTGGATGTAGCACAACCTCATCCAGCGATCTCTTTTCATTTTTCAACTTCTTCTCTTTATCACAAGTAACCGTTACTCAACGTACCCACTGATGATGTAACTGTTCGCTATCTCCTAAATAATCTAATAACCAACTTACCGCGGGATTCATGGTTTCAGTATTCCATGCTAAACAACAAGGGCTCACTGACGGTTTAATGGCTAACTCTTTTTCAATTAGCTCTCCCGCTTCAATTAGTGGAATGGCCATGTGACTTGGCACTACACTCACTCCTAACCCCGCTTTTAAACACTGCATTGCACTGTACCAATTAGGAACAAGTATTCGGCGTTGGTTATCCATCAGCCATGTGATCCGTTTCGGTAACGTACGAGAGGTATCTTCTAAACAAACGGCTGGATATTGTGCTAACTCATGCGGTTCTAATGGATGATCACAAGTCGCTAAAGGATGCAGGGGATCAATCACAAACTTCCATGTTAATGTTCCCATATCTCGATAATCAAAGCTTCCCCCCACTGGTACTGCAGCAGTTGCGCCAATGGCAATATCAGCCCGTCCATCTGCTAAGGCATCCCATACACCATTAAATACTTCCATGGTGAGGTGTAATTCGACATCAGGGAAATGTTCATAAAAGTCTTTAACTAACATATTAACGCGACTTTGACGCACCACAGTATCTAAAGCGACAGATACATTTTGTGACCAACCATTGGCAACGCGTTGTGTTTGATATTTCATTAATTGCATCTGTTTGATTATTTTGCGTGATTCTTCAACGAAATACTCCCCTGCTGGCGTTAGTTTAACCTGCCTATGCAATCGAACAAATAATTCGACAGCTAAACGCTCTTCTATCAATCTAACAGTATAACTGATGGCGCTAGGCACTTTGTGTAATTCTTCCGCAGCGCCTGAAAAGCTGCCACGACGGGCGACTACGTCTATAACTTGGAGATCATTATAAGAAAACATATCACATCAAATTTTTTGAAAGCATGGTTTAAATTTTAGCGTTTCACAGCTATTAAAACCAGTATTACACTAGTACATATTGAAATATTGACGAAAAGTATAAAATGAAAAATACCCCTTCTAAAATTACCCTATTCTGGTTTGCATGTTTAAGTATGCTTGGCTTCCTTGCTACTGACATGTATTTACCTTCGTTTGAAACGATCCGTGCCGACTTTGCAACAACCCAATCTCTTATCGGCCTTTCGCTCAGTGTCTTTCTACTTGGTATGGCATTAGGACAAGTTATTTACGGTCCATTATCAGATCGTGTAGGACGTATTAAAGTACTTGTTGGCGGTATGGTGCTGTTTAGCCTTGCCTCTATTGCATGTTCTTTTGCCCCCAACATTGAAGTCTTCCTTGCTGCACGTTTTGTGCAAGCATTAGGCGCATGTAGTGCAACGGTTATCTGGCAAGCGGTTGTGGTTGACCGTTATGATGGCAAAGTATCAGAGCGTGTGTTTGCGACAATCATGCCGTTGGTTGCATTGTCTCCAGCTTTAGCACCTTTATTAGGTGCCATGCTTGAGCATCAATTAGGCTGGCGTAGTATTTTCATCGCATTAGTTGGTTTTGGTGCAGTGCTAGCTATCATGACACTAAAAGAGCCTGAGAGCGCTAACCTTAGCCAACAGCAAGAAAAGCTAACGGTTAAACTGCGTAGTGACTACAACCAAATTCTAAGCTCAAAGAAATTCTGGGGTAACATGCTAATATTTGCTGCATGTTCAGCCGCTTTCTTTGCTTATTTAACTGGCTCACCTTTTGTTATGTCAGCAATGGGTTATTCAGGCACTGATATTGGCTTAAGCTACGCACCACAAACAGTTGCCTTTATTGTCGGTGGTTACGGCTGTCGTACTTTGCTGAATCATTTTGAGAGTAAAAAGCTTCTACCATGGATTTTGGCACTGTTCTTTAGCAGCGTTTTGATTATGTTTGTTATTTCAATCTCAATCAATGTAACGACTATCTGGCCAATTCTTATTCCATTCTGCTTCCTTGCGGTTGCTAATGGTGCAATTTACCCACTGGTTATTAGTGCTGCCTTATCTGATTTTAGAAATTGTAGTGCAACGGCTGCTGGCCTACTGAACTTTATGCAAACAATGGTCTGCTTTGCAGCAAGTGGTTTAGTCTCTGCCTTTGCTGGATTTGGTTTATTAACAGTCACAGTAGCGATGTTCATCACAGGCTTTATCGCTATTATCGGTTTCATTCTGGTGACAAAAGCACGCCACCAGCAAGCAGTAATAGCAACCGCGTAATAACTTGCTCTCTTTAATTATTAGAAGCAGCCTTCGTCGGCTGCTTTTTTTTGCCTATTTGTTGTGGCTTAATGAACTTGTACGCCTTTCATTGGCTCCTCCTATCTTCCTATCTTCCTACCTTCCTATCTTCCTACCTTCCTATCTTCCTATCTTCCTATCTTCCTATCTTCCTATCTTCCTATCTTCCTATCTTCCTATCTTCCTATCTTCCTATCTTCCTATCTTCCTATCTTCCTATCAATATGTGCTATTTAAGCATAAATAAAAACAATAATATCGCCCCTATCCAACTATAAATCCACTTACATAATGACTCACACAACAATGACTAATTAATCATTCCATTAAAACAATGAAACATCTCTTTCTAATCACTATTATGCACTCAAACTCTAACATTTAGATAAGGTTTATTAATTGTTAAAAATAAACATTGTAACCAAGTAATTTAGCAGGTTAAATCATTAGTAATTAAACAAATACGCAACATATTATTTTTTTATACATTTTCCTTGCATAAGATATCGTGATGAGTAGTATATAAATTAAGTGATGATTAATGCAGTATTAGAGCATGAGTATTCAAGTAAGTAATATCAATAAATTTTACGGTCAAAACCAAGTACTGCATGATGTCAGCTTTACTTGTAACACTGGCGAAACCCTCGTTTTATTAGGCCCAAGCGGCGCAGGAAAGAGCTCGTTATTGCGTGTATTAAACCTGCTAGAGAACGCAACAGATGGCAATTTAACGATAGCTAATAATATATTTGATTTTTCAAAGCCTATTTCAGAACAAAAAGGCTTAGCGTTGAGAAAAAAAGTGGGAATGGTTTTTCAACAGTACAATCTCTGGCCCCATAAAACAGTGATTGAAAATTTAATCGAAGCACCAACCAAAGTATTAGGTCTCGATAAAGCGATTGCTAAACAACAAGCATTGGATATTTTGACGCAATTACACCTTGCAGATAAAGCAAATGCATGGCCGTTACAACTTTCAGGTGGCCAACAACAACGAGTCGCGATTGCGCGTGCATTGATGATGAAACCTGACGTATTGCTATTTGATGAGCCAACCGCAGCCTTGGATCCAGAGATCACTAGTCAAATCGTTAAGATCATAAAAGATCTCAGCGGCACAGGGATAACCCAAGTTGTCGTTACTCATGAAGTTGATTTTGCAAAAAAAATTGCAAGTCACATTTTATATATGGAAAACGGACGTGTGATTGAACATGGTAACCATGACTCTTTTACAACACCAAAAACCACCCAATTTGCAGAATACCTTAACCATTAATAGGTCTCTTTTTTAAAACTGCGTAGATAGAAAACTACGTGATCAATCCGCATGGAGTATAGCGATGAAAAAAATGTTATTAGCGGCAATAATTGGCTTAGCATCTGGTCATGTCATGGCACAAGATCTTAAATTTGCAACAGAAGCGACTTATGCACCATTTGAATACATGGATGCGAACAATCAAATTCAAGGTTTTGATATTGATATTGCTAAAGCCTTGTGTTCAGAAATGAAAGCAACCTGTACGTTCCATAATCAAGCGTTTGATAGTCTAATTCCTGCGCTAAAATTCAAACGTTATGATGCTGCAATTTCAGCAATGGATATTACCGAGGCACGTCAACAACAAGTCAGTTTTAGTAATACCTATTATGACAATGCCGCTGCGTTTGTATCATTAAAAGACCATGTTGCTGATCAAGCAGCCCTAACAGGTAAGCGTGTAGGTGTACAAAATGGTTCAACACACCAGAGCTATATCACCGATCAAATGCCTGACGTAACAGCGGTACCTTATACCAGTTACCAAGATGCATTTATTGATATGCAAAATGGCCGTATTGATTCTGTATTTGGTGATACTGCTGTTGTGGCTGAATGGTTTAAGAAAGACAACGGCGACAAACTGTCTTATGTCGGTAAGCCGGTTACCAATGCGAAATATTTCGGTAATGGTTTTGGCATTGCAGTAAATAAAAACAACCAAGCATTAGTAGAACAATTAAATAAAGCGCTGGCAGCCATTAAAGCAAATGGCCAGTACCAAGCAATCTTTGAACAGTATTTTGGTAAGTAAGTTATGATATTAACGGGATATTCACAATCCCTGCTAGAGGCTAGCTGGATAACAATCCAGCTTGCTTTTGTCAGTTTAGCGGTAGGGTTAGTTTTAGCGATGTTATTTGCAGGCGGCGAAATGTCACGATATCGTGCTATCGCGTGGCCAACAACATTTATCGTGACTATCCTCCGTGGTCTGCCTGAACTATTAGTTGTACTTTTTATCTTTTTTGGTTCGGGCGAAATTATTTTTTATGTCACTGGCGAATTCATTGAGATCAGCCCCTTTTTATCTGGTGTCATTGCATTATCACTTATCTTTGCTTCTTATGCCGCTCAAACGATACGAGGAGCACTTAAAGCTGTTCCCAAAGGTCAACGCGAAGCAGCAACGGCACTTGGAATAAGTAAACAACGTACTTTTTTCAGCATTATTTTGCCGCAAACAGTGCGTCATGCGTTGCCCGGTTTGACTAATCAATGGTTGGTATTATTAAAAGACACCGCACTTGTTTCGTTAATTGGTGTTACTGATTTATTAAAGCAAGCCCAATTAGCATCAGCAGCAACGCATGAAAGCTTTACGTGGTATGCCACGGCTGCAGCGGTGTATTTAATTATTACCTTAATCACGCAACGTCTGATTAAAATAATTGAAAAGAAATTCAGCGAGCAAGATGGCTCTAGTACTCAAACCCATAAAAGCCAAGGAGCAACCGCATGAATGAACAAAATTTTTGGCTAATGGTACAAGGGCTAATTACCAGCCTTGAGTTAACCGCAGCCTCTTTATTGGTCGGTTGTAGTTTGGCGTTATTAATGACGGCAAGTTTGATATTACGTACCCCAATTCTTCACTGGATCAGCCGCGGTATTATCACCCTCTTTACGGGAACGCCATTATTAGTACAAATATTTTTAGTCTATTATGGCCCAGGACAATTTGAAGTTATTCGTCAAAGCTTCGTATGGGATTGGTTAAGCCAACCTTGGTTTTGTGCCATGCTGGCATTGGCTTTAAATACGGCAGCTTATAGTACCCAGCTATTTAAAGGGGCTTTTGATGCCATACCTCAAGGTCAATGGCATGCTTGTCGCGCTCTTGGTATGAATACTAAAGCAACATTGGGGGTATTACTGCCTTTTGCTATTCGTCGTGCAGTGCCTGCTTATTCAAACGAAGTGATCTTAGTATTTAAAGGCACATCACTTGCCAGCACGATTACGATTATGGATATTATGGGTTATGCACAACGTATTAACGCACAAACTTATGATACTTTGACGGTCTTTGCTGTGGCGGGAGCATTCTATCTTGCGGTTAATGGTTTACTGACATTACTGTTTCGAGTGTTTGAGAAAAAAGCGCTTGCGTTTGAAGCTGCACGTTAAGATTGAGTATAGTAGCTCAATAATAGCGGCATATTACCTCGATTAAAAAGCCGATATAATGTCGGCTTTTTAATTACTAAATACAATAATATTTATCATAATTTAATGACTTAGTTTGGCATTGATTTTTAAAACTAATTGGGATTTTGTGTTCTCAACTACGTCAATTTTATTCTCTTTAATATGAGAGAATTGCGCTAACAACGCACTTAACTCTTCTTTCATCAATTGTAAATGTCGTGATGTTCTGTGGCGGGTAATCTCACTTACAAGCCTTTCCTTTGCTTGTAATGCTGTTGTTACTTTTGCAGCCTTCTTTTTTGAACGGAAGAAGAAGTTCATAGTAAACATCCTTATTTTTTATAAACACCTATAAAATATTAGATTATGATACTAAATACCATTAAATAGTTTCATATTTGTTAACTCGTTATAATAATAGCTGCATTATATAACTAATAACCATATAACCAATAACCAATAACCATCTAATATATAAATAATCATAATCATCGCTTATTTACATTGTAGCTCATAGTTAATATCCACCACTTATTTCAAACTCCATTCTCTTGATTGATATACAACTAACCAACTGTTTATTAAGAAGACCGCCTGAAATTATAATTTATAATTAAAACAACCATAACTAAAATAGAACGTCATTATTCCTATCTTTAAGAAATGCGGCTCGAAAAATCACACGATCTCCTCCTCAAAAAAGCACCTTTTACTCTATCTTTAAATAACAAGATTTAATTACGCCACCGTTAATACACGATCATAATGATAAAATAGAGTATCGACTATGACACAACATTCATTCGTTAGATTCATATTCACAACTTGCACCTTCCTTTGTTCGATAGCCGTTACAGCCACAGAATCCAATACGGAAACACAGTATTTGCAAGGCAAAGAAAAATCAGTGGTATGTATGACGTGTCATGGTGTTGATGGCATTTCTACCATTGATACCTACCCTAATCTTCAAGGCCAAAAACAAACGTATTTTGTCGCAGCATTGAAAGCCTATAAATTACGTCAACGTAATGACGGGTTAGCCATTCTTATGCATGCACAGGCTGACGTATTAAGTGAACAAGATATGCTAGATATTGCGTATTATTTTAATCACGTTAAATCAAAATCTACAAACGATAATAATTAGTAACCATATATCAATAGCAACATAGCGCGATTAATTTAACAAATTGTTTTTTGACAAATAACACAGTCAAAGGTTTTAAGAATGGATATTCAATACAATTATAAAGTTGTTAAATACTTCATGGTTACTAGTGTTATCTGGGGACTAATAGCCATGACGATAGGCGTTATTCTTGCAGGACAACTTTATTGGCCCGCGCTCAATTTAAACTCAGAGTATTTTCAATTCGGTCGCCTACGACCATTACATACCAACGGGGTTATTTTTGGTTTTGTGGTGAATATTTTAATGGGTACTTCGCTTTATATCGTTCAACGAACCTGTAAAGTGCCATTATTTAACCACTGCCTGTCTTGGTTTGTTTACTATGGTTGGCAACTTATATTAATCCTTGCTGTTATTACGCTACCACTTGGTTTTACTACCTCAAAAGAATATGCCGAACTTGAATGGCCAATTGATATTTTAATTGCAGTTGTTTGGGTTCTGTATGCCATTTTATTTTTTGGCACCATCACCAAAAGAACCGTGGCACATATATTTGTCGCCAACTGGTTTTATGGCGCTTTTATTTTAGTTATTGCGATGATTTTTATCGTCAATAATCTTGAATTGCCCGTAACCTTCTGGAAATCATATTCAATTTATTCTGGCGCTGAAGATGCAATCGTACAATGGTGGTGGGGGCATAATGCCGTTGGCTTCCTTCTGACCGCTGGTATTATTGGAATGAACTACTACTTCATTCCTAAAATATCCGACCGCCCAATCTACTCTTACCGTTTGTCTATTATTCACTTTTGGGGCCTAGTCGGATTTTATACATGGGCCGGTACACACCATCTTATTTATTCATCTGTTCCTGATTGGCTACAAAATCTTGGGATCGTAATGTCACTTATTTTATGGCTCCCCTCTTGGGGTGGTGCATTTAATAGCATTATGACCTTACTCAGTAACAAACCTAAGCTCAAGCATGATTACATTATGTGGTTCTTTTTCTCCGCCATTATCTATTATGCCCTTGCCACATTTGAAGGCCCATTACTGGCTATTCGTTGGTTTAATATGATTGCGCACAACACTGACTGGATCATCGGTCATGTGCATTCTGCGGCTCTAGGTTGGGTGGGCATGTCTGCCATTGCGGTTTTTTATTATTTTATTCCCCGCCTTTGGGGCCACCAGCAATTATGGTCGAATCGCTTAGTTAAATGGCATTTTTGGTTTGCACATATAGGAATTCTTATTTACGCAGTAGCATTGTGGATCGCTGGCATTGGTCAAGGTTATATGTGGTTACAACAAGAGCCAAATGGCAGCTTAACTTATAGTTTTGTAGATGCAATGAACTTTTCCTCACCATGGATGTTGGCGCGTTTCATCGGTGGTGTCAGCTTTGTATTTGGGTTAGTACTAATGATATATAACCTTTATCGCACCCTAAAACAGCCATTAACAACCCCATCCTCAACTGAGGAGATCAATGAACATGCTTAATAAAGATTTCACACAATCGGTGTTTATCTTAATTATTTCCACCGTCATTGTTGCCAGTATTTCTTTTCTTGTTTGGGTGCTACCCGCATTCTTTTATCAAGACAAACTAATTGCAGAATCCAGTGCTAAACCACTGACAGCATTAGAAGTCGAAGGCCGAGATGTCTACATCAGTGAGGGCTGTCATACTTGCCATACTATGATGGTGCGCCCCTTAGATGCAGAAATAAAACGTTATGGCCGCTATAGCCGAGAAAGCGATGACATTTATGAATTTCCTAATTTATGGGGATCTAAACGTACCGGCCCTGATCTCACCAATCTTGGACGCAAATACTCTGATCAATGGCATGCTATACACCTCAATAATCCACGTGATGTTGTACCCACCTCTATCATGCCCGCCTATCCTTGGTTATTTGAACAGGTGCTAGATGGAGAAGATGCAGAAGCAAAACTCAAAGCATTACGCATATTAGGTGTGCCTTATAATGATAAAGAAATACAACAAGCACGCCTTGCCGTTAAAGGTCATACCAAAGCTGAGGCACTGATTGCTTATTTACAAAGTCTAGGACACGAGCAGGGAGTACAGCAATGAACACTTTCTGGAGCAATTGGGTTACATTATTGACCTTACTGTTTTTAATTTTTATGCTCATCGTCGTGGTGTATTATTGGCGAAAAAATCATACTGCAGATAAAGATAAAACAGTTGATAGTTTTGATAACATTCAAGAAAACGATGCTGCTGTTCCTAAGTTATTATTGTTCTCTTATGGCATTGCATTTCTATTCGCTGCTATATTTTTAGTGCTTTACCCTGGACTTGGTAACTGGCAAGGCTTAATGGCATGGAAATCAACCAGTGAAGCTACTCAGCCTCATGCGACTGATTTAAAAGCACAAATCATACAAGCAAAACTCAGCGACAGTTCATATCTGCAATTGAGCCAAGACGATACCATAGTAACCACGGGTAAAGCCCTGTTTCAAACCCATTGTGCCGCTTGTCATTTGAGTGAAGCGGAAGGTCAAACCCACTTTCCTAACTTAACTGATGATGTGTGGCTTTATGGCGGTACAGATAAAGATATTTATCACTCCATTACTCAAGGCCGTAATGGTGTTATGGCGGGTTGGAAAACTATTCTATCTGCTGAAGATATCAATCATGTCGCCACTTATATTGCCTCGTTACAAGCTGATCGTATTCTTTCAGCATCAAGTTTTGCATTACAGCAAGGTAAAACTGTCTTTAATAAAAACTGTACCAGTTGTCACGGTAGTGATGCAAAAGGCAATCAATTACTAGGTGCACCCAATTTAACCGATAATATCTGGTTACATAATGGCAGTATTGAGGGCATTACGCATACCATAAACAATGGTCTTAATAATGTTATGCCAGCCTTTGCCCAGCAACTTTCTGATGCTGAAATTCAAGCATTAGGCGCCTATCTACGTCATCAAAATACTGTTCGTAAAACCGAAATTGCCCAATTAAACAAAGAGCAAATTACTCAAGGACAATATCTCGCTTACGCTGGAGACTGCGTTGCTTGTCATACTGGTGAAGGTGGCGAATTATTTGGTGGCGGATTAGGTTTTGTTACTCCATTTGGTACATTGTATTCCACTAATATTTCATCGCACCCTGAATTTGGAATTGGTGATTACACATATACTGAGTTTTATGATGCTCTGCATAAAGGTAAAGGCAAACACGGCTATCTTTATCCTGCAATGCCCTACTCTTCTTATCAATACATCACTGATGCTGATACCAAAGCATTGTGGGTATACATGCAATCACTCGATTATGTGAATACTCGTAATTTAGATAACCAAATGATGTTTCCAAGTAATATTCGCTTAGGCTTATTAGGTTGGAATATCGCATTTCTTGATACCGACCCATTACAATATCCAGCCAACAGCACTGAAACTTGGCGTCGAGGTAAATATTTAACCATGAGCTTAGGTCACTGTTCTGAGTGCCACACACCACGAAATATTGCTCAAGCGTTAATTGCCGATAAGCTCTTTCAAGGTAATTTAATTGATGGTTGGATGGCACCTGATATTACCGCAACCGAGCTTTATCAAGATCGCTGGGATGTAAATTCACTGACTGATTTTCTTAAAACAGGCCATTCCGAAAAAGGCACCGCATTTGGTGGTATGGCGGAAGTGGTAAAAAACAGTACCCGCTATTTAACCCGTGAAGATGTCAGTGCTATTGCGGAATACCTTATTACAGGCGACAAATATAACGTATTAGATAAATCGGTTGGTCAAATTACACCACCAGGCTTTGGTGATTTAACGCCAGCACAAATAAACATTCAGAATCCTAATTTAGCTGAAGGTTCTGCCGATCAACAAACTAAAGATCAACAATTATATGGGCTGTACATTCAAACCTGTGGTGCTTGTCATGGTCCAGATGGTAAAGGTCGCGAAGGTATTGCACCAGCACTGCTTAATAATGGCATCATCATGCATAAAGATCCGTATGACACTATTGCCGTTACTATTCGAGGCTTAATGCCAAACTTCTTAGAACAAGAAATAGATTTTATGCCAATGAGTAGTTTTAACACCGTTTTAAATGATGCTGATTTGGCTCAATTAATTACATTTGTACGTCAAAAATTAGGGGGAAGAAATATCCCTGTGACAGAAAAAGAGGTAACTAAAATTCGTCAAGATCTTATCAAAGCAGGATTTGCAGGCAATATTCATAATATGACCCAACCGATAAATGAGGCTCCTGAATAACGAAACAATATGCAACAATAACGAAATAAGCATGCGCTAACTGATTGAAACTATAATCAGTTAGCTGAGCTGCTGTATTTTAAACCTATTACACAATTTAGCATTATTTTTTATTGCTTGTGAGAAATATCTAGGTATAGTCAAGACTAATCCTTTGAGTAGAGGCGCGCTGCCTAAAAGTATTCGGTTGGAGGGAGATCCCCAATGAGAGCCGAAGAAAGGAGTCAGCGCCGAAGTAATTATTGAGTCATCAATAATCGCTGGTTCTGTATTTAATAAGTACAGAACTGCCATAGTTATGTTGTCTATGGAGCGCTACCCTAAGGGATAAGAAGTATTATTTCTAAAGAAATCTGTTTCTCTATCCTTTCGGTAGATCTCCACCTTATTATAGGTGTTTAAGAGATCCATGAATTTAGTTCAATATTCTGATTCATTATTATCAGTAGTTCCCGCACTACTGGCAGTTATTCTTGCAATTACTACCCGCCGCGTATTGTTATCTTTAGGCGTGGGCATTGTTGCAGGATCAATCCTTCTAAATAATTTCAACCCACTCGCAGCACTACAATATCTTTTACATCAAATTCTTGGCTTAGTTTGGGCTGATGGTGCGATCAATACCAGTAACGTTAACATGTTATTATTTATGTTATTACTCGGTGGTTTGATTAGCTTAATGACCGCAACAGGCGCAACCAAGGCATTTGCTGAATGGGGTGTTCGTCGCTGTAAAGATCGTCGCAGTGCCAATATCTTAACGGGTATGATGGTATTTGCCTTCTTTATTGATGACTTCTTCCACAGCTTATCTGTTGGACCTATTTGTCGCCCCGTAACTGACCGTTTTCAAATTTCACGTGCAAAATTAGCTTACCTGTTAGATTCAACCGCAGCACCGGTATGTGTTATTACCCCTATTTCATCGTGGGGCGCATATATCATTGCGATCCTTGGTGGTATTTTGGTGACCAACGATATTACTGAAACGAGTCCGATTTCATTATTCGTACAGATGATTCCAATGAATCTGTATGCTGTGTTTACCTTATTAATGGTGCTTGTGGTTATCACGTTCCAACTTGATATTGGTCCAATGCGTAAGCACGAAGAGCGCGCACGTGATGGCCAACTTTGGGATGAATCAAAAGGTCACCCAAAAGGGCTAGAAATCACCACAGAAGGTGAAGGTAATGGCACCATGATTGATATGGTCTTACCGATTCTTACTCTGACTGTTTCTAGCGTTGTGTTTATGATCATCAGTGGCGCAGAAGTTTTAGCCGCTAAAGGTCTGGCATTTAGCTTAATTGGCTCAATCGAGCATACAGATGTCGGTTCATCATTAGTGTATGCCGCATTATGTAGTCTTGTAGTATCCATTGTGTTGGCACTGCGCTTAAAGTTACCACTAAAAACATGGTTAACAGCTGCACCTCAAGGTGTTCAAGCGATGATGCCAGCAATTATCATTCTGTTATTTGCATGGACAATTGGTACTGTTGTCAGCGATATGGAAACTGGCCAATACTTAGCATCATTAACAAAATATGGCCTACCTGTTGAGTTACTGCCTGCATTAGTGTTCTTACTTTCATGTGGTATGTCTTTTGCGACCGGCACTAGTTGGGGTACATTTGGTATCATGCTGCCATTGGCAGGTGATATGGCGATTGCAAGTGATGTTAACTTATTAATGCCTATGCTATCAGCAGTATTAGCAGGTTCTGTCTTTGGTGATCACAGTTCACCGATTTCAAGCACCAGTATTTTGTCAGCAACAGGTGCAGGCAGTCATCACATGGATCACGTTATGACGCAGTTACCTTACGCATTAACTGTCGCTTTCGGTGCTTTCCTTGGCTACCTTGTAATGGGTATAACAGGCTCAACCATTATCGGTATTGCAGTAAGTTCAGTCTGGTTCATCGGTTGTTGTGTCTACCATGTGCGCCAAGATAAGAAACAACAACTCGTTGTAGCGACACAAACTCATTAACAACAACCGCTATTAACGATAATCCCCGTTCGTTTTCGTGCTTATTTGATTTATTCTATAGCACTAAACCGCGGGGATTTTTTTGATCAGGAGAGAAGTAATGGAATATTTACACACTATGGTACGTGTCAGTGATTTAGATGCCTCACTGGACTTTTACTGCAATAAATTAGGGTTAGTTGAAACAAATAGAAAAGAAAGTGAACGTGGGCGTTTTACATTAGTATTTTTAGCCGCACCCGCTCAAGTACAAACGGCGGCTCAAACACAATCGCCATTATTAGAATTAACCTACAATTGGGATGCTGAAGCCTATACTGGCGGCCGTAATTTTGGTCATCTTGCATTTCGTGTTGATGATATTTATCAATTATGCCAACACTTACAAGACAGCGGCGTGACGATTAATCGCCCACCCCGTGATGGTCATATGGCTTTTGTCCGTTCGCCTGATGGTATTTCAATTGAATTACTGCAAAAAGGTGAGCCGTTATCCCCTGCTGAACCGTGGGTTTCACAAGCTAACATTGGTGAATGGTAACCATTAATCAATGCTGCCACAGGCATATCCCGTATTCCTGTGGCGATCATTGATTAGCATAACTATTTATAAAACAACGATACCTAAATTACCTAATAGTTGCTCTTGTTGCCAATCACAAATTTGAGCCCCTTCCAAAGACACTCGGCGAACATCAACATTATCAAGATCAACATGGCATAGGTTAGCTTCATTAAATATCGCTTGTTGCCATTGCTCACTTGAAAATTCACCACGGCTTAAATCAGAACCTTTAAATGACACGCCGATTAAATTAGCGCCACGCCAACGGTTTTCAAATAGCTCACATTTTTCAAGCATCACACTTTCTAAGTTGGCATAGCTCAAATCACATCCAGAAATAAATGCCGAACAAAAAAAAGAATTATGCGTAATGTAATTAGCAAAAGACGCATAATGGAAATCAGCACCTTTAAGATTACATTGGTGCAATTCAATACCAAAGCATTGTGCGTTACGAAAATTTGCCATCGCTAAATTACAACCTTTAAAACTGGCATCTTTTAATTTCGTATAAGCAAAACTGCAACCGTCAGTCTCTCCTGCTTCAATAAAGCTACAATCAATAAAACAAGCATCGGTTAAATTTGCACGTGAAAAATCACAGCGAAAAAACTGACATTGTTCAAAGGTTGCTTCACTTAAATCTTGATGGGAAAAGACTTCGCCATCGAATTGTTTTTTTGCAACATGCATCAATTATTACTCTATTAATGTCTAAAAACAGCCCTATATTAATAACAAAAAACCATTAATTACCAGTAAAAACAGTGAACTAATAAATGTTTTTTTACATTAGCTTAAATAGCTAAATCTCGCGTTTTTAAGGGGTGCTAGTCATGTTATTTAAAATAAAATGCATGAACGTTTATTGTTTTTATTAACGCCTAACAAAGGCGCTATTAGCGGGTTATAAATAGACATAAAAAAACAGCCGCTGGTATTGATCAATAATCAATAGCAGCAGCTGTTTTTTCATTAGAGGTTGCGGTTAAATAATAACCACACGCTATAAATGATTAGGCACATCACAATTTGAAGCAGCGCCAACTTTCTTGTTTACTGATTCAACAGTGTAAGTGTTTTTTAAACTACGGAAAACTTTAGCGGTATAAACGTCATGATTTTCGATTGAAAATGTAACGTTGTAATTCATACCAGCAACAACTTGTTGAGTAACATGAATAACATTTTTTAACTGATGATCACCAGCAATGTCTTTTACTGCGGCTTGTGCTGCAGCCGTTACTTCAGGTGTGATTTCACCTTGTTGCCAGCCACCAGGAATTGCGTGAGTATAGTCACAGCCCGTTTGCATATTTGCCTCGTTAGTCGTTTTGACATCTTGTGCACTACACGCCACTAACGCTAATGAACCCAAAGCAACAACCAGAAGTTTCTTATTCATGACTTTTCCTATTTATAGTAGACATCTCTATAACAACATAAAAACAGTGTTCATTGCAAATAAAATTGAAAAAAAAGCTTAATTTGCAAATTTATACTACATATTTCCGATAAGATTGCTGATTAATATCTTCAATCTCCACACTAATGGCAATATTAGAATGAAACATAGATGCGACATTATGCAATATCAATTCAGATAACATATCTTTCTGCTGTTCAGAACGGCCGGGTAAAATACGTAACGTAATATGCACAAATGGCTTTACTGTTGTTCCCGTTCGATAAATTTCATAAGGAATAAGGCGGGTTTTTATATCCTCTTCTTCAAAAATACCTGAACTAAAAATAGAAAAATGCGTGGTGGTCATTAATTCAGTTAAATCAATGTCTGTTTCTAAATCCTTAGCATATTCCACGATACAATGTGGCATATTGTTACTCCCTCTTTAGTACAGCTAATATTTTGTAACACTAGCGCCGAATAAATATCATAACGGCTTAATATCGCCAATATTAGTTCACCAAATTAGATTTTAATCACTAATATATTAATTTGTGATCAATACCAAATTATCACCTTGTGAGATTACAAACGAAATCGAGAATAACAGCTAAAAATCATCTTTATTTCGACTGTAATATACGAACAAACTATAGTATTAATTTACAGTAGATGAATTCGCAGCCTTTGTTGCTTGAGCTGGCGTCATTTGACCAAATAACGTATCCATCATAAAACCAATTCGTTTGCTCGCATTACCAAATTTATTAGGGTTAGCGGTGTAAGGTACCTTAAACTTAATATCACCAACTCTTTGACCACCTTGGTATGCTTTTATCTCCGCATCTTTTAAATACAAAGCAAGATCCCAGCCCCAATGCCCTTCATATTCAATCGTTAATTTATTCAAATCATGCTTTGAATTATCAGGGAAAATAATGTACGAATAGTTATTATCTTGAAGCCAAACTTTTATTGTATCGAGAAATCCAGCACGAGTATCATTATCCTGAACAATAACAACCTCTGGTTTAATATTTGTTATTGGCACAGAACTACCTGTGTAGCGAGGTGAACCACAACCAATTAATGTTAAAGAAATAGTGGAAAGTAATAATATTTTTTTCATCTAATAAGTCTTATTAATTAATACATTATTAAAAATAGGCCGCAATTAAAGCCCGTAAAGATCTAGACAAGATTATCCTTATACGCAACTTGTTTTAATTAAAATAAATAATGTATCTCTTTAATCTTGGACAGCCATATATTTTAGTTCTTAAAAAACGATCTTAAAAAATAATTTATTCCACTAACAATAAACTCTCGAATCTAAGATTAACGACTTATTATTTGAATTATCCGTTAAATCAATTCTCTTTCTATATTTCAGGATCAACAAAGCCCACAATCCTAACGGTTATTGCGGTATTTGCATTCGATTATAAAAACTATGTCTAATTAGGGTGTAACTGATGACTCGCTAACTTTCCTTTACACCAATGTCCACCAATACGTTGTTTAAAAGCACACATTCGGGACCATCTACCGCTTACATTGGCATAATGTTCCATAAATTGTTCACTGTGCTCAAGCCAAGCATCTGCTGTTATTCCCATTTGCTGTAAAATCTTGGGTTGATTAGGTGCAATAAAGCCTTTTTTATCATTTCGAATACACCGACCAGTCCAGTCAATTAGTTCCAGGTAATCGGCAAAAGCAAAGTTTATCCCTGCGGTTTTAGCTTGATGTTCTCCGCCAACAAAGGGTAATAATTGGAAATGACTTTTGTTTGATGAGGATGGTTTAAAGGGAGTTTTCGTTTGATTATATTCACGAATACGCTGCTGAATTGAGGTAAAATCTGATTGCTCTAGTGACGGTGTAACGCCCGCCCTTATCGGGTTTAAATCAACGTACATCATGCATGATAATAACGCTTGTTCGTCGAGTAATGCTTGAGACTTAAACCGCCCTTCCCAAAATGCACCTTTGCATTGATCTTCTTTATTGGCTTTTCGCGCAATTTCTTCATTCAAACAACGCATAAACCAGCTAATACTGCCTAATCGTTGTTGCCATTCAGCCACTAAATTTGATAATGCTTGTTGTTTATCAGAGTCAATTTGACCCTCTTTTAAAAATTCGACTGCAATAGGATGACCATTAAATAGCTGTAACCAGCGTGATATTACCGCTTCTGGAGTTAACTTTTGCTGCTGCTCTGTATCTATTTTAAGCACTAAATGATAATGGTTACTCATTACAGCATAAGCACAAACATCAATACAAAACACAGCTGCTAATTGTTTGATTTTATTTACTATCCAACCTCGACGGTGTTGATAGTTTTTACCGTTATACGGGTCATCCCCACACAAATAGGCACGACGTACACAGCGATTAATCACATGATAAAAAGGTGTAATTTGAGGCTCTATCAATTTCCGTCTTGAGATTGTCATTCGTTCCACCATAAGCAACTTGAAGCTTAACTATAGTAGCTCATGGTTGATGTGCAAGGTTATGGCTGTCCATTATTCTTTTATTCTTTCACTTAACTGCGAATCTTTACCTAAGCTACATTGATCCCTTTTTTCACTACTCTTGCTGGATTACCTACAACAACCGTATTGTCAGGTACGTCTTTTGTCACAACACTTCCAGCACCGACAACAGCACCATCGCCAATACTTACACCTGGTAAAACAACCACATTAGCGCCAATCCAAACTTTATTACCTATATTAATTGGTTTAGCAAACTCTTCGTAGGTATAGCGAGTTGCAGCATCAAGTGGGTGTCCAGCTGTGCATAATGTAACATTTGGGCCTATCATTACATAATCACCAATAATGACCTTGCCACAGTCTAAAATGACACCGTTGGTATTCATATAGAAGTTTTTACCGACTTTTATGTTATAGCCATAATCGCAAAAAAAATGACCGTTTAACTGAGTCGTCTCATCTGAACAACCAAACAGTCTTTGACTCAAAAGATTTTTTTCATCGACTTCAAAGCATGTGCTTATTTGATGGCATAATTTAGCGGCCTTAAGTCTATCTTCAGGTAACCCTTCTGAGTCTGGATTATATAGTTCTCCACTAATATGACTCTTCGCTCTGTTACTCAATACTTTCATTTATATACCTAAATTACTGAAGGCAGTCCAAAAAACTAACAACTTATTATACGGCTAACTTACTCAAATTTATTTTTAAGCACGCGCCCATACCCCTTCGTCATAATCTAACAAGCACTATAAATCAGATGATGTTTTACTTTGAAAGCCCGATTGTAATCAAAAAATCGGGCTCCTATCGTTTAGTTTCAATTTTTACTAACTACAGTTGCTATACATATTTACAAACAGTAATTAAACAATCTTAACGCCCGTAGCCATTAAACGTTCTGGAGTTAATAACACGCTTTCAGATTCATCATCCGTTTCAGCACATAACAACATGCACTCTGATGTTTCACCGCGCATCTTGGCTTTGGCTAGATTACATAGTACTACCACTTGCTTACCCAATAATTGCTCTTCGGTGTAGTAAGGCACTAAACTAGTGACGGTTTGAAGCTTAGTTTCACCCACTTCAATTTGAACAATATACAATTTATCGGCATTGTCATGACGAACAACATCAATAATTTTACCCACACGAATATCTAATTTAGCGAAATCTGCGTACGAAATAGTGTCCATGGAATCTCCTTTGTATTTAATACTCAATTAAGTTCATTATTAATCGTGGTATATATACCCTTTATGTTAACGTTTACACTACCAATTAAATATTGATTTACAAAGAATATCATTTCAAATTAGTTAGCTATATCACACAGTTAAATTGCGTTATTTACACAAGCGTAGTTTAATAGCTTCAACAGTAAAGAGGTGATCATGGCAACAATCAAAGATGTGGCGAAACTCGCCGAAGTATCTGTAGCAACCGTATCTAGGGTGATCAATAAATCACCAAAAGCAAGTCAAGCTGCTATTACCGCAGTAACACAAGCAATGCAGGCGCTGGGTTATCGTCCCAATGCTAATGCTCGTGCGTTAGTCAGCCAATCAACCAATACTATTGGCGTGTTAGTGGGTGATGTTTCTGATCCTTTCTTTGGCGCGATGATCAAATCGATCGACAATATTGCTCGCCAACACAATAAACATTTATTGATAGGTAATGGCTACCATAATGCTGACAGTGAGCGTGATGTTATTGAACTATTGATCAATAGCCGCTGTGATACGTTAATTATTCACAGTAAAAGTTTATCTAATGATGAATTAATCGCTTACGCGCAAGAAGTACCGGGAATGGTGCTTATTAACCGCTTTATTCCTGAGATAGCTGATCGCTGTATTGCGCTTGATAACCACCGAGGATCATATCTAGCGACAGAGCTATTAATTAAACATGGCCACCAGCATATTGGTTATATTTGTTCCAATCATGATATTGAAGATACTGAGCAGCGCAAGCAAGGCTATCTAGATGCGTTACAAGCACATCAGCTGGCTGCACCACAAAGCTATATTGAATATGGCACACCAGATGAAGATGGTGGTGAGATCGCAATGACTAACCTACTCGCCAAAAATCAACCAATAACGGCGATTGCGGCTTATAACGATTATATGGCAGCGGGATGCTTATCTGTACTTGAAGGTAATGGTTTAACGGTACCAAATCAGATGTCTTTAATTGGCTTTGACGATGGCTTAATTGCAAAGTATCTGCATCCTAAACTAACAACTGTCCGCTATCCCATTCAGATCATGGCAGAGCAAGCAACGCAATTGGCTTTTCAATTAGCGGCGGCGGCAAAACAATCAACATCGAATACCACAAAATCTGATTCAAGTATTACGCATATGTTTGTGCCAACCTTAGTCAAACGTTTATCAATAATGAGTCCTCAATAATTTTCGTTTGACTGAATTTCTATATGCCCACTATATAACCGCATCAGTGACACTGTCACTGATGCGGCTATTATCTAGCAGCACTACTTTAGAACGTAAACACTTTATCAGCTGCAAGTGTCCACTCTGCTAAATCATCCAATGTTGCAATTACAACATCTTCAATTAATGGTAATGCTGTTAATCCGCGTGCGGCGCAGCATGTTTTACACAATTTAACTTCACCACCTTGGGCTAGAACAATCTCAACCATTTGTTGAATATCATACCCTTCTGTTGGGGCTTGTTTTGCTAGTGCACAGGTGACAGCATCAGACATTAAAAAAACTTTCACAGCAACAGGCTCAGCATCTTGTTCATTTAGTTTTATGGCCAATCGCAGTGCATTAAACGGACGCTCAGCTCCATAAGGAGCATCATTAATTATTATCAATATGGTTTGCATTGTTTTCCTATCCCTATCTGATTTTTCGACTTCTGTTTTACCATGAAATCCATCGTCAGTAGTCATTTATGAATGTAAACCGCACCTAATGTCTATTTTTTATTCTCTAGCGGTATTTTTTGTAATTTTAAACTTTTAACTGCAGCAATAATTTGGCACATTAACGCCCTTAACGTGTAATTGTATGTTAAATGCAATTGCCATAACCTAATTGTCATCTACAGTGAGCATTTAATGAGCCATCGCCTCCAACTAACTTCTGCCCCATCAGTGTTGTTTTTGTTTGGCTTATCAGGTGCAGGAAAATCATTTGTCGGTGACGTTATTGGCGCTCATCATGAATGGTTTGTTTACCATGCAGATGATGATCTTACGGATGAAATGCGTCAGGTTATTGCCGAGAAGCAGCCGTTTACAGAAGAAATGCGTGACCAATTTTTTAGCCGTATTGTTGATAAAATTCACTACTATCGTGCTATTTATCCACGTCTGGTGATCACTCAAGGGGCATATAAGAAAAAACACCGCGATTACATTCGCCAGTATGTTGATAATATTGATCTGATTTATGTAACCACATCAGATAAGTTAATTCACCAACGCTTAGAATACCGAACTAATGGTATTTCTAATGCTAGTGCTGAGGCGATTAAACATATTTTTGAAATTCCCGATGATAGTGTTAAGAAATTACACAATATCGATGGTAAAGATGAAATTATTCAGCAACTTAATGCGTTTTATAATAAGTAACCACCAATAAAAACGCCCACAGTATTAACTAAATATAGTTTTCACACTGTGAGCGTTATTGATAATGACTTAATGACTATCGAAACCGATAACAAGTTAGATGACGATACTGCGCATTTGGGCGTAGTATCGAATTATTATTCGGCCATTGTGGGTGATTTGGTGAATCTGGCAAAAATTGGGTTTCTAACGCAAAACCACTGTAATCAGCATACTCTCCTCCAACTCGATTAGGGCACCCAGCTAAAAAATTGCCTGTGTATAATTGCATTGCCGGTTTAGTGGTTAATACATCCATCGTTAATGAATGATCAGCAGCAATGACCGTTGCACAAGCAGTGATGGCACGATGCACATCAGAGCGTAATATAAACGCATGATCATACCCTTTGGCTTGCCGTTGATCATTATCCACTAACCAATCTTGATTTATCAATTTTGGCTCGCGAAAATCAAAACTTGTTGCTTCAACCCTCTTAAATTCATCCTGCGGGATCCCGCTTGAATCCGTCGGTAAATAATGATCAGCATTGATCATTAACTGATGTGATAAGCAATCTTTGCCATTATCAGCCCCGAGCAAATTAAAATAGCCATGATTGGTAAGGTTAACCACGGTGGGCTTATCGGTTTCAGCATTGTATCGAATATTTAATTCGTTATTTTCAGTCAGAGTATAAGTAACAATGACCTGTAAATTCCCCGGAAAACCCATATCACCATCCGCAGATAACAAACTAAATTGCACTTCGGTGGCATTCACTTGCTGCATCTGCCAGCGACGATGACTAAAACCACTTTCGCCGCCATGCAAACAATTGCCATTTTGATTAATTGATAGTTGGTAATCTTCACCGTCTAAGTTAAATTTACCTGCAGCAATACGGTTAGCATAACGCCCAACGGTTGCGCCTAAATAGGCTTGCTGCTGATAAAAGTCATTCAAGGTACTTACCCCTAACAACACTTCTCGGTATTGGGTTTGGTGATCCACGATGATAGGTACACAACAACTAAGCCATGTAGCACCAATATCCATTAACGTAACTGACATACCGCGTTGATTAACAAGGGTGATCAGTTTTGCAGGTAACCCATCAGTTGCCATATCAACAGTCATGGATTGATGTAAGGTAATAGCGTGTTGAGGTAAATGAGTTAACATATTCAATCGCCTTAAATTACGCTATTGCTAAGTTTTGTTCACTGATAACACCAGCGCCCGCCATAGCTTTACACACATAAATAGTTGCTTGTAAGCCTGTTGCAGCCTGATATTTCGCATTCACTTCAGCGGTAATAGCATCAACAAATGTTGGCGGTACCAGTGCCACAATACAACCGCCAAAACCACCGCCGGTCATACGTACGCCACCTTGATCGCCAATAACACCTTTCACCATATCAACCAGCGTATCAATCTCAGACACAGTAATCTCAAAATCATCCCGCATTGATGCATGTGACTCTGCCATTAGCTCAGCCAATAACACCATATTGCCATTACTTAACGCAATAGCGGCTTGTTCCGTTCGCATGTTTTCAGTGATCACATGACGAGCACGTTTAGCAACCATAGGATCAAGCTCTGTTTCACGCGCGATAAACGTCGCTAATGTCACATCACGCAAGGCTGGTACACCAAAGAAGGCAGCAGCTTGTTCACACTGTGCACGACGCGTGTTGTATTCACTATCGACTAAACCACGTTTCTTATTTGAGTTAATGATTACCACCGCCATATCTTCAGGCATCGCAACAGCAGTTGTCTCTAGCGAACGACAATCAATTAATAGTGCGTGGTTTTGCTCACCTTCAGCTGAAATTAATTGATCCATAATGCCGCAATTACAACCAACAAACTGATTTTCTGCTTGCTGGCCATTGAGTGCAATTTCTTGCTGACTAATAGTAAGACCAAATAATGCTTTAAATGTTTGACCAATGACGACTTCAAGCGCTGCTGATGAACTTAAACCTGCACCTTGTGGAACATTACCACTGATAACAATATCGGCGCCACCAAGAACATAGCCTCGCTCAAGCAGACATTTAATCACACCACGAACATAGTTTACCCACATGCATTGCTGGTCAAATTCTAACGGTTGACTAATATCAAACTCGTTCATTTCATTATTGTAATCAACCGCCACCACACGCACGATATTATCGTCACGACGTGCAGCAGCCACGATGGCTTGATAATCAATCGCACAAGGAAGCACAAAACCATCGTTATAATCGGTATGCTCACCAATAAGATTTACACGCCCAGGCGCTTGAATAATATGGCTGGCGACATAGCCTAATACTGATGAGAAAACAGCTGATACATTATCAATAAGGTGTTGAGTACGATTCGTTGTCATTATTTTTACCTACTATTACCAAAGATTATCAAGAAACATATTTTTATTCGTGCTATTCAGCACTTAATCTAAATAGTGCACATCACTTACGGCGCGTAATTTTTCAGCCGCTTGTTCTGCGGTTAAATCACGTTGACTTTCAGCCAACATTTCATAACCCACCATAAATTTTTTCACTGTTGCAGAACGCAATAATGGTGGATAAAACAGCGCATGTAGCTGCCAATGATCGGTTGAGGTATCACTAAAATTAACATCAGATTCAAAGAAAGGAGCGTAATGCCATCCCATTGAATAAGGGAATGAACATTTAAAAAGATTATCGTAACGGCTGGTTAATTTTTTAATCGCTAGCGCCAAATCATCACGCTGGGCTTGAGTTAACTCATCCATTCGACGAATATGGGTTTTAGGTAATAACATGGTTTCAAATGGCCATGCCGCCCAATAAGGCACCACTGCTAACCAATGCTCAGTTTCAACCACAGTACGAGAGCCGTCTTCTAGCTCACTATTAATGTAATCAACTAATAAGTTAGTGCCATGTTGTGCATAATATTCACGTAATAAAGTATCTTTACGGCTAATTTCATTCGGTAAAAAGCTATTTGCCCAAATTTGACCATGGGGATGTGGTTGTGAACATCCCATTACTGAGCCTTTATTTTCAAACGCTTGTACCCAAACGTAATCTTTACCTAGCTCTTCAATTTGCTCATTCCACGTATCAACCACTTTACGAATTGCACCAACTGATAATTGCGGCAGCGTTTTACTGTGATTAGGTGAAAAACAAATAACACGGCTTAAACCACGGGCACTTTGGCAACGAAATAATGGATTACTGTTTTCAGGAGCACTTGGCGTATCGGCAGTTAATGCAGCATGATCATTACTAAAAACATAAGTGCCAGTGTAATCGGGGTTTTTATCACCTGACACACGGGTATTGGTTGGACATAAAAAACAAGAACCGTCATAAGCAACATTCAATTCCGGTTGTGGCTGCTCATCAGCACCTTGCCACGGACGCTTAGCGCGGTGTGGTGAAACTAGCACCCACTGCCCTGTTAACGGATTATAACGACGATGAGGATGGTCAATCGGATCAAAACATTCAGACATAATAATTCAGCTCTTGTGATTATTTAATGCTAAAAAGTCTAAAGTGATTTCAGGCTAACTTCCGTGATCAATGACACATTGTGTAAACGTTTCCATTAAAAGAATAATACGTGCTAATCATCACAGGATAAGATTATCGTTATTGCTTATCTGCATCAAATCACTCAATACTTTAAACTTCTCTATCCACCAATTCCGATCTCGGTGATAAAATATTCAATAATAGATACTAAATTATTCGCGTTTTTTACTAAAAATAAATAGTATAATTCTATAAAATATAATCACATGTCCCTTAAACGCACAGCAAACATGATTTAGGTTGCAGGGATTGCCGGAGGACAAATGGCAACATTAAAACAAATAGCAACCAAAGCTGGTGTCTCGTTAGCGACGGTCTCTCGAGTATTAAATGATGATCCAACCCTAAGCGTAAAAGATGAGACTAAGCGCAAAATCTTTGAAATTGCTGAACAGCTTGAATACACTACCAGTCAATCTCGAAAAACAGCCAAAAAAAACACCTTACATTTCCTTGCCTTGTATAATTACAAACAAGATATTGAAGTTGATGATCCCTACTACCTCGCTATTCGACATGGCATTGATACCCAATGCGATAAACTCGGTATTAAACTAACTAATATTTATGAATGTAATATTGCCGCTGCGCCTAAAACCGTGGATGGCATATTACTAATAGGACAAGTAAGCGAAGACAACCTTGCCGCAGCTCGTACCCTTTCGAGTAACACGGTTTATATTGATTACACCGATCACCAACTTGATATTGATTGTATTGATATTGATTTAGAACGGATCAGTAAAGAAGTCATTAACCACTTTACTCAGCAAGGTTATCAGCGAATTGGATTTATTGGTGGTCAAGATAACCCTGATAAATATGATATTCGTGAATTAATTTTTACTGAATATGGCAAATTTAAAGGCGTTGTATCTGATAATGATATTTATCGCGGTGATTTTAGTAGTCAATCTGGGTATTCATTAGCTAAACAGATGCTTGCCAATAATCACCCAAGCGCTTTGTTTGTCGCATCAGACTCAATCGCTATTGGTGTATTACGTGCGATACATGAAAGCGGACTCAATATTCCTAATGATATTAGCGTAATCAGTGTCAATGACATTCCAACCGCGAAGTTTACTTATCCACCGTTATCAACCTTTAGAATTCACTCAGAACTGATGGGCTCTCAAGGCGTTAATCTATTATTAGAGCGCAGTCGTGACGGTCGGACCATTCCCTTACGAGTCTTTGTTCCAAGCCAACTCATTTTACGCGAGACAACCAAAAAATAATATAACCAATTGATAAAAAATAAAAAACGACAATTTACTTGTCGTTTTTTTTTATCTTTTAATTCATAGACTGTTTAAAACAAGAGCAAGATCACTCAAATAATCATCTGTAATAGTTTTTTTGTTGTCGACCTCACAAAGCTCAAAACAGAATGTGATCGAGTTAATACAACAAAGTTTTACCTATATTTTTTAGTAAAATTTTACTTAATAATAACTCCAGATAATTAAAACATGTCTTGGAGGCATCGTGAATAACTGGGAAAACATTAACTTACTTAGCGAAAATAGACTGGCACCTCGTGCATACTTTTTCTCTTACAACGCATTAAATAAAGCACAACGCTTTCAGCGTGATTTAAGTCAGCATTTCATGTTGCTAAGTGGCCAGTGGACATTCAATTTCTTCACTAACCCATTGCTTGTTCCTGAAGAATTCTATCATCAAGAAATGAGTGACTGGACAAGCATTCAAGTACCAAACATGTGGCAAATGGAAGGCCACGGTAACTTACAATACACAGACGAAGGCTTCCCCTTCCCGATTGATGTACCTTTTGTACCCTCAAATAACCCAACTGGCGCATATCAGCGCACCTTCCTCCTGGGTGATAATTGGAATGAAAAACAAACGATTATTAAGTTTGACGGCGTTGAAACCTATTTTGAAGTTTATGTTAATGGCCAATATGTTGGCTTTAGTAAAGGCAGCCGTTTAACTGCTGAATTTGATATTTCTGCTTTTGTTAATACAGGCAAGAACTTACTTTCTGTACGTGTGATGCAATGGGCTGATTCAACCTATATCGAAGATCAAGATATGTGGTGGATGGCGGGCATTTTCCGTGATGTTTACTTAGTCGGTAAAGAGCCTGTTCACGTACGTGATTTCACTGTACGTACTGATTTTGATGATAATTACCAAGCAGCAACCTTGGGCTGTAAAATTGATTTAGAAAACCTCAGCGGTGATATTGTTAATGGCTATAGCCTTGATTATGCCCTTTACGATGGTCAACATCAGGTTGCCAATGGAAACGTTTCCAATCTAACAATTGCCAGTATGACACATACCGATTTTGCAATCAAAATGGTAAATCCAATCTATTGGACGGCTGAAAACCCGCATTTATACCACTTATTTCTAACACTAAGAGATGCTGATGGCATCATAATTGAAGTGATTCCACAACGAGTTGGCTTCCGCGATATTAAAGTGCGTAATGGTCTGTTTGAAATAAACGGTCAATACGTAATGCTCCACGGGGTTAACCGTCACGATAACGATCACCTTAACAGCCGCGCTGTTGGAATGGATCGTGTCGAGAAAGACATCGTATTGATGAAACAACACAATATTAACGCAGTACGCACAGCACACTACCCTAATGATCCGCGTTTTTACGAACTGTGTGATCAGTACGGTTTATTTGTGATGGCTGAAACGGACGTTGAAACTCACGGCTTTGCGAATGTTGGCAACTTAAGCATGATCACAGATGATCCTGCATGGGAACAAGTATTCGTTGAGCGTATTGAGCGTCATATTCACGCCCAAAAAAATCACCCTTCAATCATTATGTGGTCACTGGGTAACGAATCAGGTTACGGCTGTAATATTCGTTCAATGTATGCAGCAACCAAAGCGATTGATGATACCCGTCTAGTCCATTACGAAGAAGATCGTGATGCTGAAGTGGTTGATATTATTAGTACTATGTACTCTCGCGCCCAAATGATGAATGAGTTTGGTGAATTCCCACATGCTAAGCCACGAATTATTTGTGAGTATGCTCATGCTATGGGTAATGGTCCTGGTGGACTGACTGAATATCAAAATGTGTTCTATAAACATGATCATATTCAAGGTCACTTTGTATGGGAATGGTGTGATCACGGCATTTACGAACAAGATGAAAATGGCCGTGATGTATACAAATATGGCGGTGATTACAGCGATTATCCAAATAACTATAACTTCTGCATGGATGGCTTAGTCTACCCAGACCAAACTCCAGGCCCTGGTTTACGTGAATACAAACAAGTTATTTGTCCGGTAAAAATCAACGTTAAAGATCACACTAAAGGTATCATTACGGTTACTAACAAATATTGGTTCTCTACCTTAGATGACGTGGTATTTGATATCGCAGTACGTGCTGAAGGCGACACGCTAACCTTTAATCAAATTACCGTTACAGGTTTGGCGGCAGGTGAATCACGCGATATTGAATTAGCACTGCCAGTGATGGATCAACGTGAAACGTTTGTAAACGTGTCGATACGTAAAAAATCTCGCACCGCATATAGCGAAGCTAACCATGAACTTGGTATTTTCCAATACCAAGCCAAACCCAATACTGCATATCCTGAAATATTTGAAAATAACAATGCTATACCACTGTCAGTCATTGAAAACCGTCTTGATTGGGAAATTAGTGGTTATGACTTTACCCTGCGCTTTTCTAAAGTCGACGGCAAGCTTACATCATGGCTACGCCAAAATAATGAACTGATTGCATCATCACCTGCAATGAGCTTCTTCAAGCCGATGATTGATAACCATAAGCAAGAATATGAAGGTTTATGGCACCCTGCTCATCTGCAAATTATGCAAGAGCATTTCCGCAGCATTAATGTAGAACACGTTGCAGGTAAGGTGATTGTTACCACTAACAGTATTGTTGCACCACCAGTATTAGATTTTGGTATGCGTTGCCAATACCGTTTTGAAATTTGTCCTCAAGGTCAAGTTAACATGACGTTAAGTGGCAATAAGTACGGTGATTACCCACATGTCATTCCTGTTATCGGTTTAGATTTAGGGATTAATAATCAATTTGATCAGGTTGAATACTACGGCCGAGGCCCTGAAGAAAGTTACCAAGATAGCCGTCAAAGTAACATTATTGATATCTACAGTACTACCGTTAGCAATATGTTTGAGAACTATCCGTTCCCACAAAATAATGGCAACCGTCAACATGTGCGTTGGGCAAGTTTAACGAACCGTCATGGCGTAGGTTTATTGGTTAAACCTAAGCAAGAAATTAATTTCAGCGCATGGCATTACACCAATCAACATATCCATCAAGCACAACACATTAATGAGCTTGAGCCAAGTGGTTACATTACGGTCAATCTTGATCATCAAGTTATGGGCTTAGGCTCTAACTCATGGGGTTCAGAAGTACTTGACTCATATCGTGTTTACTTTACTGATTTTAGTTACCAACTAAGCTTAGTGCCATTTAGTAAAGCAGATTGCGATAGCCGTTACTTAGCAAGTCAAACATTTACCACAACACGTATCGGTGGAGATAAATAATGATTACTTTAGCATCACTGGATCAGTTCAAAAGTCTATATCGCGATGGTCGTAAATGGAATCGTTGTGTAGAGGCTATTGAAAATATCCCGAATATTCAACCAAATGTCTTCCACTCTGTGGGTGATTCACTGGCTTATCGACTTCAACATGGCCCTTCAACCGCAAATGAGCACTTTGTCGGTCATCGTCGTTATTTTGATGTGCATTACTACCTTGCAGGCAGTGAAACCATTGAATGTGCAGATAAAGACACACTAACGCAAGTTCATCCATACAGCGATGAAACCGATCGTGAATACTTAGCTGGTACCGGCCAAACCCACCGCATAGAAGCAGGCCAAATGGTAATTTTTGAAAACCATCAAGCTCACCGTTTCAGTGCCGCTGACAACCTTGAGAAAGTCGTTTTACGTGTCACCATTGAGGACGGTTACTTCCTTAATAAATAACTAAACATAACCGCCAGCTAATCATCGCTGGCGGTTATGCAATAAAAAAGAAACAAATATAAAGCATAAAAACAATAACCTATGATTTGGTTTAGTCGCTAAATACATAGACATCCTACAATACTAAACGTGATCCATCGGAGATTCTCATGTCTGAATCAAAACGTAATACCATAGGGAAATTTGGTCTACTATCGATGACCTTTGCTGCGGTATACAGTTTCAATAATGTCATTAATAACAATATCGAAATTGGCTTATCCTCTACCCCTATGTTCTTTATTGCTACCTTACTTTATTTCATCCCATTTTGTTTAATCATTGCTGAATTTGTTTCACTGAATAAAGACTCAGAAGCCGGTGTTTATGCGTGGGTTAAAAGTTCTCTTGGTGGACGTTGGGCATTCCTCGCCGCTTATACCTATTGGTTTGTTAATCTATTCTTTTTTACCTCATTACTGCCGCGCGTTATTGCTTATGCATCCTATGCGTTCCTTGGCTATGAATATATATTTACCCCAACCACGACCACACTATTAAGTATTGCGCTATTTGCCCTTGCTACGTATGTATCAACCAATGGCGCAAAGATGTTGGGGCCAATCACTTCTGTCACCTCGTCATTTATGCTAGTGCTAACATTGTCATACATTATATTGGCAGGTGCGGCGGTAATGGGCGGTATTCAACCGGCAGATCCGATTACAGTAGAAGCATTAACACCGCAAATTAACTGGGCCTTCTTTGGCGTAACAGCATGGATCTTTATGGCGGCTGGCGGAGCAGAGTCTGTGTCGGTTTATGTTAATGATATTAAAGGTGGTCACAAAGCGTTTGTAAAAGTAATTATTTTTGCAGGTATCTTTATCGGTGGTCTGTACTGTGTTTCATCTGTACTAATCAACGTATTTGTTGAGCGTGAAGCACTGAAATTCACTGGTGGTTCAGTACAAGTATTTGAAGGTTTAGCGCGCCATTATGGATTACCTGAAATTGTAATGAATCGTTTCGTTGGTGTTGTTTCATTCACGGCAATGTTAGGTTCATTACTGATGTGGACAGCCACACCAGTTAAAATTTTCTTCTCTGAGATCCCTGCAGGTATTTTTGGTGAGAAAACCGTTAAATTAAACAAAAATGGTGTTCCGGCACGTGCAGCATGGGCGCAATTTTTCATTGTAATACCTCTACTTATCGTACCAATGTTAGGTTCTGATTCAGTACAAGAACTAATGAGCACTGTAATTAACATGACTGCGGCAGCTTCTATGCTACCACCATTGTTTATTATGATTGCTTACTTAAACTTACGTCTAAAATTGGATCACTTACCACGTGACTTTAAGATGGGTTCACGTACAACAGGCATCGTGATGGTATCGATTCTAATTGGTATCTTCAGTATCGGTTTCTTGGCTTCTACTTTCCCAACAGGTGCCGACATCATGACGATTATCTTCTATAACGTCGGTGGTATTGTTATCTTCCTTGGCTATGCATGGTGGAAATATAACCGCTATGAAAGCCAGTTGGCAGCTGAGCAAAAAATCACATTAGAAACTACAACCACGACAAATTAGTAATTAAATTTAACCGCTATAACTTTCTAGCCTTGAGTTTCCTCTCAAGGCTTTTTACGTTTAAATAATCACAAATAGCAACCATACGATTACATATACATCACAAAATTATATTTATAATCTTAACTTTATGTGTTCAATAGCATATAGTTGGTGCATTAGATGTTAAATCTAACGGTATGTTATAAGGATATTATGCGACAAGCACTAGGAGTCAGTTTAGTTTTCTCTCTTTTATTACTCACTTTAACAGTAATAAACGTAGCCACTGACAACAATCAAAATAATGATGAGACAATCAATAGTATAAAAACAATACAACGTCAGCAACAATACCACCAACAACAACTTATCACACAACAGATTACACATACTGTCTCTCACTTTGAGCAACTCAGCGATTATTTAAAACAACAATCCTGGCAACAGGCACTGACACACTCACAGCGTGATGATTTCATTACTTTCAGCAATAAAATACTCGCAAGCAATACTACATTACAGAGTATTAGTCTTATTGATTATAAAAATAGCGCTTATTTACAAATATTTACTACTACAGAAGGAAAAATAATAGTCACAAATAATCAAGCTATCACCGATGCTACTGAATTGAGCAATATTGATCATGCTTTTGCACTACCATTCAATAAAACTTATATTAATACCGCCTCTGAGCCAATCAACACTATCGCGTATTATCAACATATGACGGTGCAAAATATTTCATGGGTTGTAAAAATAGAACAACAAAATCTATCCGATCTTCTTATCACATCAAAAACAAATCACTCATTACCTCTGCAATCCTGGATTGTTAATAACCAAGGCCAAACATTAGTTAATATTGAACAAAATCATATTACCGAAAATAGACAGCCATTTGTTAATAAAACAAAAAACTTCAAAAAATCAAATTATGTATTATGGAAAGAAATAAAAAATTATAATCATCAACAAATATTAAAAGATAATACTATCTATACCTACTCCCCTATTTTCACCCCTGTATCATTAAAATCGATGCTTGATTTTAAATATGGAAACTTATCACCTTGGATATTAATATCAAAAGTTACATTAACGGATAGCTATCAATTTCTCAGTAAAAAACCATCTTATAATATTTATATTAACTATGTAATTATTATATTAACCTTCATTGGTGGCATTTTTGTTATTTATTATATTAACAACCAAAAAAATGAAATACAGAAAATAAATAAGAGCAGAAAAACAGATAGCCGTCGTTATCACTCACTAATTGAAAACACAGATTCAGGTATAGTGATAATAGATGAGTATAAAAAAATAACAGCCATTAATGCAGCTGCACTTTCTATTTTAGATTTAAAAAATGATATTACTAATAAAAACTTAATTTCGTATATACCATCAATTGATACAAAAAGTGACATGGTTGCATTATTAAAAAAAATCAATAATATGCAATACAATATACAGCAAAAAACACAACTAAAAATCCATAAAAAACACATCGAAATTATTGCTACTAAAGTTAATAACAATGGTCACGATAACATAATGTTGCATATTATTGACGTAACATCATGGATTAAACGAGAACAAAAACTTAAAGGACTATCTAGAGCTGTAGAACAAAGCGAAGAAGCGGTGATCATTACTGATAAATTCGGATTTATTCAATATGTGAATAGCTCATATAAGAAAAGCGTAGGGGATAATTATACGAATATCATTGGATTAGATAGTAAGACTATCTTCAAACGCTATACTAATGACAAAGATAAAATAGACGATATTCAATCAAAACTTAATCAAGGGAAAACGATTCAGCGTATTATTTCTCAAAAAAACAAAGATAATAGTATTCAATATCTTGATAATACTATTTCCCCTATTCGTGACGATAATGGACGAATCAGTAATTACATATCAACCAGTAAAGATATTACAGAACGTATAAACTATGAACATCAGTTAGATCATCTAGCACATTATGATCAGTTAACATCACTTCCTAATCGAAATATGTTTATTAAGAAAATAAATGAATCATTAGTGTATTCAAAAATCAACAATTCTAAAATATCTGTTTTAGTTATTGAGATTGATCTATTCAAACAATTACATGATTCTTTAGATAATGAGAAGAAAGAAAAAATAATCGTTATTATATCAAAACGTATTCGATCAAATCTCAGAGCTGTTAATCTTTTATCGCGATTGAATAACAACCAATTTGGTGTCGTTATCCAATCTGTTCAGCATCGTAAAAATATTGATCATTTAGCAAACCGATTACTCAACAATATTCATGCCCCCATCAGCTATGATGGTAAATTGATTTCAATTTCAGCCAGTATTGGTATTTCATTGCAAAAAAACACTTCGATAACAGCTGAAAAAATAATTAAAAATGCAAATATAGCTCTCAGTTACTCTAAAGATAAATCTAAAAATCAATATTGCTATTTTAATCCTACAATGGAAACAGAAACGACACACAAGCTAGAACTCGAATCTGAATTACGAAAATCTATCAACACAGATCGTTATGAGTTCTACTATCAACCAAAAGTATTAGCCCACTCACACTCATTAACTGGCGTAGAAGCCCTACTACGATGGCGTGATCGACATGGAGATTATCAAGCTCCTGTCGATATTATTCCATTACTTGAGTCATCCGGTTTAATTCTAGAAGCAGGCATATTCCTTATTGAAAAAGCCTGCTATCAGCTTAAACAATGGCAACAGCAAGGACTCAATATCAGTATGGCAATTAATATCTCAGCCCAGCAATTACTTGAATCCAATTTAACCGCCATTTTAAAACAAGCGATAAAAAAAGCCGATTGTGATCCTGCCTACCTCGAGCTTGAGATCACAGAGAGTGTTTTAATGACAGATATTGAATTAGCCTATCAAAAACTGATCGCGCTCAAAACACTTGGCGTTAAAATTGCTATTGATGATTTTGGTACGGGGTATTCTTCTCTCGCCTATCTGAGTCGATTTCCCATTAATATACTAAAAATAGACCGAGAGTTTGTTAAAGCCTTACCTTATAACAAAGACAGCATTACTATCATTGAAGCAATTATCAATCTTGCTCACAACCTTGACCTAACCATTGTCGCAGAAGGAGTAGAAAATAGAGAACAAGTCATTGCACTTGAAGCGCTTGGTGTTGAAGAATTTCAAGGATTCTATTTCAACAAACCCCTTACTCGTGATAATTTTAATCGCCAATATTTACATCAACAACGGCAAATATCAGAGAACATTATATAAGAGGTTCTCTTATTCAACGTTGTAGCTTATCATTATAGATATACGCCATTTTATTGTTAATCATAAGTGGATTCTTTTTTGATTACTTCGTAGGACGTCACAATGAGTTTTAGTGATCACTTAGATAACTTTATTAAGCAACGGGAACAATTTGGTCAGCAGCCAAATAGAATGCAAAAGCGCAATGCTTATATTGTGGTTGATGCTACCGATCAGAGTAAAGCACGTGAAGCGATGGCAAAAGAGCAAGAACAAGCCACATTACGTGCAGAACAAGAAACGAAACAATATCACCAACGTATTCGTGGACGTTGTGTGCTCCCAAGTGAAGCTCAAGCTCAACAAGAGCGTCAAAACGATGCTCGCCCAGCAGACCCTGATCGCATTGCGTACATTCAACAACTGAAAAAAGATCTAAAGTTAAAAAAATACAGCGCTGAGTAGCTTTTTGCTAGAAGCCAACCCAAATATATATTTTTCATCTCTCATCATTGTAACTTAGTGGTAGCGATACATTCTCATCGTTACCATTAATACCCTATTTCCTTCATTATCATAAGCTGCTTTGTTTTTCTTCTTCCTGCCGCAAGATTACGCATAAAAATAAGGTATTAATATTATTCTCACACTATGAGATAAGACTTTATAAGCAATAGGTTAGCTAACGCATAATTTATTTCATTCGTTATCTATAAATAAGGGAAATAGTCATTAATAAAAATGTAATTAGTCGCATTTAATAGCCCA
This sequence comes from Photobacterium piscicola, assembly GCF_046058925.1. Lineage (NCBI taxonomy): Bacteria > Pseudomonadati > Pseudomonadota > Gammaproteobacteria > Vibrionales > Vibrionaceae > Photobacterium > Photobacterium piscicola. The sequence goes on along the minus strand of NZ_CP175534.1, from coordinate 1,650,396 downwards.
TAAAGGCAAAAATAGCCTCTTTTTAGTATTTTGAACGATGTTTCATAAGTTTTTTTCTAGTTTTTATACTTTTTTTTCAAAGACCAAATAATACTGTTTTAGCTAACTAGGTGTATTTCTCAGGTTATGAGAATTAACCCTTTTTTTTTAATCACATTACCAACAACTAAATTTTCAATTTAACCTTTGTATTACAGCCATTAAATAAAAAGAACGCTATACCCTATAGTTTAAAAGTCACCCCACTAAAATATAACGCGTTGATTCTGAAAAATTAACCATATTAATAAAGCAAAAAAACGCCGACTAAAGCGTATTTAAATAGACAATAAATAACAAAACACAATGCAAACTAACAATTAACAACAAAGTGCAAAATTTTAACAATAAACCATATAAAAAAACGACTACTCAATAATATATAAATACCCAAGCACTCAAAATAGGCACCATCTAGCATAGAGCAACAACAATAGCAATATGGTAAGAATGTCTTTTTGGAGTTAAAATTAGCATCAAAGAAGTAAAAAAGAAGATTTTAAATGACAACATCAATTCATGTTAATGAGCTCGAATCTTTGCTTATTGCAATAATCGTGCTTTTTCTTGGCTACTTTATCAATACGAAAGTCAAGATTTTAAGACAATATAATATTCCAGAGCCTATCGTCGGTGGACTTGTCATTGCCTTTATTATTACCTTTTTCCACTTTCAAGGTTATGACATTAGTTTCAAATTAAGTATGCAAGACACATTAATGCAAATGTTCTTTGCAACCGTAGGCCTTGCTGCTAGCTATAAACTGCTAATGAAGGGTGGCTCACGCGTATTCCTATTCTTAGGTATCGCAACAGTATTTATCATCATTCAAGATGCTGTTGGCGTAGGTATGAGTAAAGCTTTAGGTTTAGATCCATTACTTGGTCTTATCGTTGGTTCTATCACTCTTTCAGGTGGTCATGGTACTGGTGCTGCTTGGTCTCAGACTTTTGCAACTGATTATGGTTTAAACACGCTAGAATTATCGATGGCGGCAGCAACGTTTGGTTTGATCATGGGGGGTATTATTGGTGGTCCAATTGCGCAACGCTTGATCAATAAGCATAAGCTAAAATCCGATTTCGGTGAAAGTGGTAACCATCACATTGAACACCCAGATCTGATCACGTATAGCGACCGTGAAGAAGACCGTATTACCTCAAAAAATACCATTGAAGTGCTATTCATTTTATTGGTTTGTGTTGCTGGTGCTTCACACTTTAAAGATTTTGTAGATAGTTTCGGAATCAGTGCATTACGTATTCCTGAATTTGTTTATGCTCTATTTATTGGTGTTTTTATTACCAATATCTGTGAAGGGACTAAATGCTATAAAATCAATAAAGAAACAGTGGATGCTCTTGGTACCATATCATTGTCACTGTTCTTAGCAATGGCACTGATGAGCTTGCACTTGTGGGAGCTGATGGATCTGGCAATGCCGATGTTGATTATTCTGGCAGTCCAAACGGTAGTACTCGGCTTATTTACCTATTTTGTTACTTTCCGTGTAATGGGCAGTAACTATGATGCTGCGGTTATTGCAGGCGGTCACTGTGGCTTCGGTATGGGTGCAACCCCTACTGCTGTAATGAATATGGGTTCGTTAGTTTCTCGTAATGGGCCATCGCCACAAGCCTTTATGGTTGTGCCGATTGTTGGTGCTTTCTTTATCGATATCACTAACCTTATTATTCTTCAAGGTTACATCAGTTTCCTTGGCCACTAAATAGCATTACCCGTTGTTAAAAAAAAGAGAAGATATAGCATATCTTCTCTTTTTTTGTTTTAAATCTACGTCCCTGCTTACCCCATCAATTTTATCATGGTTACATTGCTGTTTTGTAACAAGGAATGTCTGAGCAATATCATATTTTCTTTATGTTGTTACACTCCGCGCTCTTTCTAAAGTTTGACTTTAGTCACCATATTAAATCACCCGTTTATCATTGTGTGGATTCCGATTTAACACCAATGTTAAGTGTAAATTAATTGAGTTCTCTATGAAAAAATTTGATCGTGCTATACAAATCTTGGTAGCAGGTTTTTGTATCAACTTATGTATGGGTATCCTTTATGCTTGGAGTGTTTTTAAAAAAGCACTCGTAGTTAATTTAGGTTGGTCGAATGCAGATGCATCACTCCCTTACACTATTGCTATTATTACTTTTGCTTTATCGCTGTTAGTTGCTGGTATCCTTCAAGATCGCATGGGCCCTCGTCGTGTATTGATTCTAGGTACAATAATGGTCGGCTTAGGCATGATCATCTCAAGTTTTGCAACGACCCCAATGATGCTAGTACTTACGTTTGGTGTAATGACAGGTAGTGGTATCGGATTTGGTTACGCTTGCTTAAGCCCATCAGCAATGAAATGGTTCCATCCATCGAAAAAGGGCTTAGTTAATGGCCTTATTGCAGCAGGTTTTGGTCTGGCTGCAGTTTATCTAGCCCCACTAACATCTACACTTATTGCAAAGTATGGTATCAACACTAGCTTCCTTATCTTAGGTATCGCGGTATTAGTTATCGCAGTACCACTCGCGTTTACCATCAATAATCCACCAGCCAATTATGTACCAGAAGTGCCTGCAGGTTATAAAGCGAAATCAGCGAAGCCTGTTGATATTAATTGGCGAGGCATGTTGAAAACACCACAATTTTACTCACTATGGGTAATGTATGCTTTTGCTTCTGCGGCTGGTTTAATGATTATTGGTAACATTACATCTATTGCAGCTACACAAGCAAACATCACGGATGCCGCTTACCTAGTTGTGATCCTTGCTATCTTTAACTCAGGCGGACGTGTTGTGGCAGGCATACTGTCAGACAAAATTGGTGGTGTAAAAACACTGATGATCGCTTTTGTTATGCAGGGTATCAATATGGTGATGTTCGCTACATTTGACTCTGAGTTTACACTGATCATTGGTGCAGCAATCGCTGGTGTTGGCTACGGTACATTACTGGCTGTATTCCCATCTATTATTGCTGATTTCTATGGCCTGAAAAACTACGGTGCTAACTATGGTGTACTTTACACTGCATGGGGTGTGAGTGGCTTTATCGGTCCTGTTGTTGCAGCATTTGCTGTCGATACCACAGGGACTTATACATTGGCTTATACTGTGTGTTCAGCCATGATTGCTGTCGCCGTTGTATTGTCAGTTATTACTAAAAAAGTCGATGCCAAAGCGCTAGAGAAAAAACTGGCCTCTGCGTAATCAACCACATGAATTAGCAATAAAGCCCAGCCTTATGCTGGGCTTTGTCGTTTTTATTTCCAACCAATTACCCGCAAAACTAGCCCTTTGTACATATTTTCCTATACTTGTAATTGTTAGTGTTTTGTTAATAACCTATCGATAATTAAGTTACTTACGACATGTTGCTTTAACTATTGATCAGACAAGGAAGGTACTTACTAATGGCTAATAAAATAACCGGCGTATTGGCGGCACTTGCTGCATCAGCTACGCTATTTACAATAAACGTCAATGCAGCTGACAACACACTCGATAAAGTAAAAAAACAAGGTTATGTCCAATGTGGTGTTAGTGCTGGCTTACCCGGATTTTCAAACCCAAATGCTAAAGGTCAATGGGAAGGTCTTGATGTTGAGTTCTGTCAAGCTGTTGCCGCAGCAACATTAGGAGATAAAACCAAAGTTAAATATATCCCTCTCACTGCAAAAGAACGCTTCACCGCCCTTCAATCTGGTGAAATTGATATTTTATCGCGTAATACAACCTGGACACTGCACCGTGATACCTCACTTGGGCTTAACTTTACTGGCGTCAACTACTACGATGGCCAAGGTTTCATGGTCAAAAAAGACATGGGTATAAAAAGTGCAAAAGAGCTTGATGGTGCAGCTGTTTGTGTACAATCAGGCACGACAACCGAACTTAATTTAGCTGATTATTTTCGTGTTAATGGTATGAAATATAAACCCGTCGTCTTTGATACCGCCCCTCAAACATCAAAAGGTTTTGACTCTGGACGTTGTGATGTACTTACCACCGACCAATCTGGCTTATATGCCCTACGCTTAAACCTTAAAGATCCAACATCAGCCATCATTCTACCTGAAATAATTTCAAAAGAGCCCCTTGGCCCAGTTGTTCGTCAAGGTGATGACCAATGGTTCAATATTGTGCGTTGGACATTATTTACTATGATTAATGCTGAAGAATTTGATGTTACTTCTGCCAACGTTGACCAACTGAAAAAAGACTCAAAAGATCCGAACATTCGTCGTCTAATTGGTCTTGATGGCCCGAAAGGTAAAGGTTTGGGGTTAAATGATGATTGGGGTTTCCAAATCATTAAACAAGTAGGCAACTATGATGAAAGCTTCCAACGTACTGTCGGTTTAGGATCACCACTTAAAATTAAACGTGGATTAAATGCATTATGGAGCAATGGTGGTATCCAATATGCACCGCCTATCCGTTAATAACCGTCTCTTTTAAGTTCGTATATGAAAAAGGGAGTCGTTATGGCTCCCTCTATCCATCTCAATGGATATGAGGATGTTGTATGGCATTTCTAACGCATACTAATAAGTCGCAAACGAAATCTCGCACTAAAAATTTAATTTATAACCCGACTTTTCGCGCCATTATCTTTCAAGTCATCGCTATCATTGCACTGATTTTTTTCTTTTATAGTGTCGTCAATAACGCCTTAACCAACCTTGAAACTCGAGGAATTGCCACTGGCTTTGATTTTCTTGATCAAGAAGCAGGATTTGGAATTGGGCTGACTCTTATCGATTATGATGAAACCTTCAGTTATGGTCGTACTTTTTTTGTCGGTCTACTCAACACCGCATTAATTGCGGTTCTCGGGATTATATTAGCCACGATATTAGGATTTATCATAGGCATCGCACGCTTATCACCTAATTGGTTAGTCAGTCATTTTGCAGCTTTTTATATCGAAATTTTTCGTAATATTCCATTATTACTACAAATCTTCTTTTGGTACTTTGCTGTTTTACAAGTACTGCCATCCCCAAGACAAAGTCTACAATTTGGCGAGAGTATTTTCCTTAATGTACGTGGGTTATCTGTCCCTAGCCCTATTTTCGAACAAGGCTCTGGTATTATTTTTATCGTTTTCTTTATTGCTCTACTCATCGCGATAAGTTATCACTATTACGCTAAGAAAAAACAACAAAATACAGGTAAACAATCCCCCGTACTTCTCGTTAATTTCACGGTTATTATTTTATTGCCATTATTAACGTTCTTTATAAGTGGTAAACCGATTAGTATCGATTATCCCGCTCTCAAAGGATTTAATTTCAGTGGCGGAATTACCGTGTTACCCGAACTTGCCGCACTTTTACTGGCACTGAGTATTTATACCGCTGCTTTCATTGCTGAAATTGTACGATCAGGGATTAATGCGGTTAACCATGGCCAAACAGAAGCTGCTGAAGCCTTAGGTTTAACCCGTAATAGAACCCTACGTTTAATTGTGATTCCACAAGCGATGCGGATTATTATTCCGCCCCTTACTAGTCAATATTTAAACCTAACTAAAAACTCCTCGCTGGCGATGGCAATTGGTTATCCCGATCTGGTCTCGGTCTTTGCTGGTACCACCTTAAATCAAACAGGACAAGCGATTGAAATCATCGCAATGACAATGGCGGTTTATTTAAGCTTGAGTTTAATTACATCACTGCTAATGAATATCTATAACAAGAAAATGGCTTTGGTTGAGAGGTAAGTATGAATAAACATCAATTTCTACCCAATTTACCCCCACCAACAAATACAGTGGGTATTATTGGATGGTTACGGCAACATCTATTCTCTTCTGCCTTCAATACAATAATCACTTTACTTTTAGGCTATTTTGCCATTATTGGTTTATGGGGGATCATTGATTGGGCATTAATTAATGCCAATTGGCAAGGCGACTCACGTGATGCTTGTACCCTTACCGGCGCATGTTGGACTTTTATTAAAGTACGATTTGATCAATTCATGTTTGGTTTCTATCCCAGTACTGAATTATGGCGACCTAAATTATTTTATGTCACATTGGCTGTTTTCATTACCTTATTAGCCTATGAAAAGACCCCCTATCGCGGTTGGATTTGGCTTTTCTTCGTTAATATATATCCCTTTATTGTCGGTTTTCTTTTATATGGTGGAGTTGCGGGGCTACCCATCATTGAAACGCACTTATGGGGCGGATTACTCATTACCTTGATCATTGCCATTGTTGGCATTGTGGTATCGTTACCCATCGGCATTGTATTAGCGCTCGGGCGACGCTCAGAAATGCCGATCATTCGTAGTATTTGTACTGTCTATATTGAGATTTGGCGAGGTGTGCCGTTAATTACCGTCTTATTTATGGCATCAGTAATGTTGCCGCTGTTTTTAAGTTCAGAATTAGAAACAAATAAATTAATCAGAGCCTTAATAGGTGTCGTCATGTTCAGTGCGGCTTATATGGCAGAAGTGATCCGTGGCGGTTTACAAGCAATACCCAAAGGCCAATATGAAGCCGCTGATGCTTTAGGGTTAAGTTACTGGCGAAAAACCTCTCTTATTGTGTTACCCCAAGCTTTAAAAATCACTATCCCATCAATTGTAAATACCTTTATTGGCTTATTTAAAGACACCAGTTTGGTACTTATTATTGGTATGTTTGATGTATTAGGGATAGGACAAGCCGCCACCAGCGATCCTGAATGGTTAGGTTTTGCTACTGAAAGCTACGTTTTTGTCGCTTTCGTCTTCTGGATTTTTTGTTTTAGTATGTCTAGATACAGTATCTATCTAGAAAATAAATTACATACTGGGCATCAACATTAGCAAGGATTGCATAATGACAAAGACCAATAACACTTCAATCACACCAGATAATACGCAGTGGGTTATCGAACTTACGGATGTAAATAAATGGTATGGTCAATTTCATGTACTTAAAAATATTAATTTAAAAGTCCGTAAAGGAGAAAAGATCGTTATTTGTGGTCCTTCAGGATCAGGGAAATCAACCATGATCCGATGCATTAATTATTTAGAAGAACATCAGCAAGGTAAAATTTCTGTTGCAGGACAAGACATTACTGGAGATTTGAAAAATATTGAGTTAATTCGTAAAGAAGTCGGCATGTGTTTTCAGCATTTTAATTTATTCCCACATCTAACCGTATTAGAAAACTGCACCTTAGCCCCTATTTGGGTAAAAAAAATGCCAAAGAAAGAAGCTAATGCATTGGCTATGCAATATTTAGAGCGAGTTAAAATTCCAGATCAAGCCCATAAATATCCCGGTCAACTATCAGGAGGACAACAACAACGCGTTGCTATCGCCCGTTCGTTATGTATGAATCCACAAGTCATGTTATTTGATGAACCAACGTCTGCACTTGATCCAGAAATGGTACGGGAAGTATTGGATGTTATGGTTGAACTGGCGAATGAAGGCATGACAATGTTATGCGTTACTCATGAAATGGGGTTTGCGCGCCAAGTCGCTGATCGGGTTATCTTTATGGATCAAGGTGAAATCATTGAAGAAAACAATCCTCATGACTTTTTTGATAATCCAAAATCCGATCGAACTCAACTTTTTTTGCAGCAAATATTGCACTAATGGCTGAAACTGCCACCATTAAAGTAAGCCTTATTGAGGTAACACTTAGTTACAACTTAACGATACATGAAAATTAATGAACAAAGTATTTTAATGTTCAATCACTTATAATATGCTTGATGGCAGATAAATCAATATAAAGCTTGAGTTTACGCTTGCAATTCGTATTGTTTAGCCTCATATATAGCTTTAATAGAATTAACATAACTACCCTAAGGGGAACACTTATGAACGAACGTATGGTCAATCGTGACAATGGTTACGAAGGCGTGCTGTCAACCAATAAGGTTTTACGTAACACTTATTTCTTACTATCGCTGACGTTATTGTTCTCTGCTGTTGTAGCTGGCATAGCAATGGTTATGAATGTTCCACCTGTACATTGGATCATTCTTCTTGTTGGTTTCTACGGCTTAATTTTCTTAACTGAACGTAACCGTGATAGCAGCCTTGGTCTAGTATTTGTATTCGCATTGACAGGTTTTATGGGCTATACCCTTGGCCCAATCTTAAATATGTATGTGGGTGCAGGCATGGGGCATGTTGTTATGACAGCGCTCGGTGGTACCGCACTAACATTCTTTGCTTGTTCAGCTTACGCATTAACAACGAAACGTGATTTATCATTCCTTAACGGTATGCTAATGGCGGGTTTCATTGCGATTATCGTTGCTGTTGTAGCAAACATCTTCTTAAAGATGCCAATGCTATCACTCGCAATTAGCGGTATGTTTGTATTGTTCTCATCAGCGGCAATTCTATTGACTACACAGTCAATCGTGCGTGGTGGCGAAACAAACTATATCTCAGCAACGGTTACATTATACGTTTCTATCTACAACCTATTCTTAAGCTTGCTTCAGATTCTAGGTGTAGTAAATAGCAGCGATAATTAATCACAGTGATGAACTTACGATAATGCACTTATCGTAACGAATAACGAACTAAAAAAAAGCCTGCATTTAATGCGGGCTTTTTGTTTTTTACTTGCAGGCAGACAAGTGAATCACTATTCTTGCTGCGTTAGAAATAGAGAGGTCTACTATGCTTGAATTTAATGGTGTACAAATCGATACCGATGCCCAAGGTTATCTAAAAAATGTGGATGATTGGTCGGAAGATCTTGTCGCACAACTTGCCGCAGAAGAAGATATTGAATTATCAGAAGCTCATTGGGAAGTGATTCGCTTTGTTCGTGAGTTTTACCTTGAATTTAATACCTCACCCGCTGTTCGTATGCTGGTAAAAGCCATGTCTAAACAATATGGTGAAGAAAAGGGTAGCTCGCGTTACCTCTATCGCTTATTTCCTAAAGGACCAGCAAAGCAAGCAACAAAATTAGCAGGGTTACCTAAACCTGTTAAGTGTATCTAAATAACAATACAGCAAACCAAACATAACTGGCGATATTTTCCTATATGTTTGGTTTGGTTTGGTTTGGTTTGGTTATTATAATAACCGTCTCTAATTCATCTTAAATCCATCTAAGTGCTGCCACACTAAAGTCTCTGTTGTAAGCCACTCAACCGTTGCTGTTTTAGGACCATGCTGTAGCCATTCAATAAGCTTATCAATATTCTCTTGTTCACCACAGGCAAAGACCTCAACACTGCCATCGGCTAAGTTCCTCGCATACCCAGTTAAATCAAGCATCAAACCTTGATGGGCGGTATGAAATCGAAAACCAACCCCTTGTACATGCCCTATTACCTGCGTTTTTATACAACATCGAGCCATAATATTTACTCTTCTTTTTATGCTGACCTTGGTTCTATTTTAGCGGCATTATTACAAGATTTTGATAGTTGCTAGGCAAAAAACAATGATGTTACAAGGTTTATTTAGTATGCAATCGCAGGTTTATATACCAACTTAGGCTTTTTCATTTGATTTTACTTAGCCAGCACAACATAATATGCCCCCACTCGAATTCCATACTGGGCATGTCATGACTGCTTCTATTTATTTGGTAAAAGGCCGTGAAAAATCACTACGCCGTCGCCACCCTTGGGTTTTTTCTCGCGGTATTGATCGCATTGAAGGAAAACCAGAATTAGGCGAAACCGTTGATGTTTACGATAATAAAGGCGAATGGCTAGCACGTGGTGCGTATTCTCCGCAGTCACAAATTCGCGTTCGCGTATGGACATTCAACAAAAATGAAGCCATTGACGTTAACTTCTTTGTTAACCGCCTAAATGCAGCACAAAGTCTACGTGATGTCTTAGCCGCTCGCGATGGCCTTACAGGCTACCGTTTAATTGCCGCTGAATCTGATGGCCTTCCTGGTATCACTATCGACCGCTACCAAGATTACTTAGTGTGCCAACTATTGAGTGCAGGTGCAGAAGCACAACGTGAAGTACTTCTTGAAGCATTAAAACAATGTTACCCAAGTTGTAATATTTACGAACGTTCAGATGTTTCTGTTCGTAAAAAAGAAGGCTTAAAGCAACGCACTGGCGTTCTGCATGGTGAAGAGCCACCTAAATTTGTCACTATCGAAGAAAATGGCGTTAAAATTAACGTTGATATCGTTGGTGGCCACAAAACAGGCTTCTACCTTGATCAACGTGATAGTCGCGAAGCATCTGTTAAATACGTTAACGGTAAGCGCGTATTAAACTGTTTCTGCTATACTGGCGGTTTTGGCTTGTACGCACTAAAAGGCGGCGCAAGTGAAGTAGTTAACGTTGATGTTTCTCAACCAGCACTTGATACTGCGCTACTTAATGCAGAAGTTAACGGTTACCCCGTTGAAAATGCACAGTTTGTAAATGCTGATGTATTTAAATTACTACGTGAGTACCGTGAACGTGACGAGCTGTTTGATGTTGTTATTATGGACCCACCTAAATTTGCCGAGTCTAAATCTCAGCTAGTTGGTGCTTGTCGTGGTTACAAAGACATCAATATGTTAGCAATGCAAATCCTAAAACCTGGCGGTATGCTATTAACTTACTCTTGCTCTGGTTTAATGGATAATGGTTTATTCCAAAAAATCATTGCAGATGCAGCACTTGATGCGCATCGTGACGTACAGTTTATTGAACGTTTCAGCCAAGCGGCCGATCATCCTCTAGACAGTGCCTACCCTGAAGGTTTCTACCTTAAAGGTTTTGCGTGTTACGTGAAATAATGCACAATTTAGCATAGAGATACCATAAACCCAGTCGACACTGGGTTTTTTTATACCAACAAAATCATTATTAAATATTTATTTCGGCAGTTATTTGTCAACATCGTAAAGATCAGAATACAATAACCGCACTTTACCTAATTCATATTATTCATTATTCGTACTCAAAAGGAATCGACATGAAACTGCGTACAGCCCTCCTCTCTTTAGCTGCGTGTAGCATCAGCTTTTCATCATTTGCAGATGTTACACTTAACCTACCTCAATCGGCTCAGCTGGTTCTCGTTAATGGTGTTAATGCGGAAGGTAATGCACCTCAAACATTAAATAATGGTAGTAATCAAATCGCTTTTCGCTATGATAAAAATTACCGTGAAAACGGCGATACCCACTTATTTCGTTCAGAAGTCGTGGTAATGACATTCTCTGGTAATGACGCAACATATACATTGCAACTACCCAAGATTTCAAGTGCTTACCAAGCACAGAAATTCAATAATCAACCAACAATGTCTTTGCTTTCTGCTGATGGAAGCGACATTCCATTTAAACACGATGTGTTAATTAAAAATGGCTTTCAAATTAGCCGCGACTTCCCACAAGAAATTGCAAAATATAATTTAAGTAAAGGTCCGGCAGCATTAGCATCGGTTGTTACCGCAACTGAAATACAGCGTATGCAACCTGTCGCCCCAGCAACAAAAGACGCTAATATCGATCAAGAATATGTCACTAAGATGTTGAATTACTGGTATAATAAAGCAGACACCACAACTAAACAAAGTTTCAAAACAAGCATTAATAAGTAATATTTTGCTACTTAATAATTAATCTTTTCTTACTCAGTAAAGATTAATTATTTATCTTTTCCTTCCCTTCTTTTTCATCTCTATGGTCAAAAATAAGGGAAGTGAATATAAAGGTTTCTTATTAAGATACATCCCTCATTTTATTTTCCACCTCTACTCCCTTTCATTTAATGCTCAGTACATCAACATAGCCTTATTAGCATTAATGTACTGCTCAATAAAGTGCGCTTAATTCAACAAATAAATAAACTTTTACATAGTGATAACATTTTTTCGCGACTTCGTATGAAGATACCGACATTTATTGATGCAAATAACCAGACTGCACTTATAGTTTTTTTATGACACGTAAAAAGTAAATAAACACAGATTTATTACTGGTGTTATTTCAATAATTAAACAAAAGGATTACATATGAACCGTGGGAAACATGGAATAGCAAGAAAAGGACTTTTTACACTAAGTACCCTTAGCTTGTCCTGCTTATTCGCATTTAATGCCCAAGCAGCCATTGATTGTACGAATATAGCGGAATGGGAAAGCAATAAAGTTTATAACGGAGGGGATAAAGTACAGCAAAATAAAACCGCTTATAAGGCTAATTATTGGACACAAAATAACAGCCCTGCAACTCACAGCGGCCAATACAGTAATTGGTTAACGCTTGATACCTGCCTTGGTACTCCACCTCCAATCGATAATATTGCCCCAACCGCTGACATTACCTCACCAACTGCAGCCACAGAAATTACAACAGGTGATGAGATTACTATCAGTGTTAATGCCGATGATAATGACGGCACAATAACCAAAGTTGAATTCAGTGTTGATGGTAAAATCATTGGTACTGACACCCAAGTGCCTTATAGTTTAACTTGGTCAGCTACCGCAGGCGAGCATGTATTAACCGCCATTGCTTATGATAATGACGATGCTATTAGTAATAAGGCTATGGTTATTATCACCGTTAACGATAGTGCTCCTGAAAACCAAGCTCCGACAATCAGTATCACAACATCAGCCACCATCGTTGAGCTTGGTGATGTTATTACAATCACTGCCGATGCCATGGACAGCGATGGTCAAGTTGATAAAGTAGATTTCTTTGCTAATGGTACATTAGTTGGCACCACAGCTACCGCCCCTTACAGTTTGGTATATACCACAACCCAAACTGGTACCACTCGCCTTTATGCTCGTGCAACTGATAATTTAGGTGAAACAACAGATTCTACTGCCACAGCTATTACGGTTAACGGTGATGATACGGCGAAAAACTGTCGTCCTGACGGGCTCTACCAAACTGAAGGCATTACTGTCCCGTACTGCACAATTTATGATCAAGATGGCCGTGAAAAAATGGGCGTCGATCACCCACGTCGTGTTATTGGCTACTTTACAAGTTGGCGTGCAGGTGATGATCCGCAAAGTAGCTATCTCGTCAATGATATTCCATGGGAACAATTAACGCATATTAACTACGCTTTTGTCAGTATTGGTGCTGATGGAAAAGTCAATATTGGTGATGTTAACGACCCAAATAACCCAGCAGTAGGTCAGCAATGGCCAGATGTAGAGGTTGATCCAGCCTTAGGTTTCAAAGGCCATTTTGGTGCACTTGCAACAGCTAAAGAAAAATATGATGTTAAAACATTAATTTCCATTGGCGGTTGGGCTGAAACGGGTGGTCACTTCGATACTGAAGGTAATCGTGTCGCTGATGGTGGTTTCTATACTATGACCACCAATGCCGATGGCAGTATCAATCATTCAGCAATTGAAAAATTTGCAAATTCAGCTGTCGAAATGATGAAGAAATACAAGTTTGATGGACTTGATATTGACTATGAATACCCAACCTCAATGGCCGGTGCCGGTAATCCAGACGATAAAGTCTTTTCTGAATCACGTCGCCCATATCTCATGCGTTCTTATCATGAATTGATGCGTGTATTGCGCGCTAAAGTCGATGCGGCAAGTGCTGCTGATGGCGTGCATTATATGTTAACCATCGCAGCACCATCATCTGCATATCTATTACGTGGTATGGAAACGATGGCAATTACTCAATACCTCGATTATGTCAATATAATGTCTTATGACCTACATGGTGCATGGAATGATCATGTTGGGCATAACGCAGCACTGTATGACACAGGTAAAGATTCAGAACTTGCAGCATGGAATGTATATGGTACAGAAGCCTATGGCGGCATAGGGTATCTTAACACCGATTGGGCTTACCATTACTTCCGTGGTTCAATGCCAGCAGGACGTATTAATATTGGTGTGCCTTATTATACGCGTGGTTGGCAAGGGGTAACCGGAGGTGAAAATGGTTTATGGGGTAAAGCGGCCCTGCCTAACCAATCTGAATGTGCTGCGGGTACTGGCGAAGGAGAGAAAAACAACTGTGGTAACGGTGCTGTCGGTATCGATAACATGTGGCATGATAAAAACGCATTAGGTCAAGAGATGGGCGCGGGCTCAAACCCAATGTGGCATGCGATGAACTTAGCCAATGGTATCTATGGCTCATATACTGCGGCATATGGTCTTGATCCGATTAATGACCCACAAGATAAATTTGTGGGAAGCTATCAGCGTCACTTTGATGACATTGCAGTTTCACCTTGGTTATGGAATGCGGATAAAAAAGTCTTCTTATCTACTGAAGATAAAGAATCTATCAATATTAAAGCCGACTACATTATAGATAAAGAAATTGGCGGCATCATGTTCTGGGAATTAGCAGGAGATTACAACTGCTATCAATTTGATGCTAATGGTAATCGCGCCGGTATCGATGTATCAGAACAGTCCTGTCAAACAGGTAACGGTGAATACCACATGGGTAACACCATGACCAAAGCCATTTATGATAAATTTAAATCAGCAACACCTTACGGTAATACTATTGCTGTCGCGGCAATTCCAACAGAAGCCGTTGATATCAGCGTAGCAATTTCTGGTTTTAAGGTTGGTGATCAAAATTACCCCATTAATCCGAAAATCACATTCACTAACAATACTGGCATTGATATTCCCGGAGGCACTGAATTCCAGTTTGATATACCAGTATCTGCACCTGACAATGCAAAAGATCAATCCGGTGGCGGCTTAAAAGTCATTTCATCAGGCCATAGCCGTAGTGATAATATCGGTGGTTTAGATGGTGTTATGCACCGCGTCGCCTTCTCACTACCTGCATGGAAAGCACTTCCTGCTGGTGGTGAGTATGAACTAGACATGGTGTACTATCTACCAATTACAGGTCCAGCTAACTATGCTGTCATTATTAATAGCAAAGAATATGCCTTTAAATTTGAGCAACCTAACCTACCTCTTGGTGATTTAAATACGGGTGGTGGCGGTGGCGAAGGTGGTGATTGTTCGACTAATGGTATCAATACCTACCCTAATTGGCCGCAAACTGACTGGCAAGGCAATCCTAGCCACGCAGGTTCAGGCGATCAAATCATTTACAACAACGTGATCTATAAAGCGAACTGGTATACCTCATCAATACCTGGAAGTGATGGTAGTTGGAGTAAAGTTTGTAATATTTAATCTATAAAACAGCACCGATGTTATTAATAATATCGGTGCTGTTCTTTATATTTGGCAATATGAATAGCCATTATTTATTTTTCTTCATCTTATGTTCATGTTTATTTGTTTCTATTTTATTTATTTACCAAACAATGTTGATTAATACGTCGCTAACATTATTATTTACAATATATTTTAAATATTTATACTTAAAAAAACAAAACAAAAATAATCAATAAAATCAATTATTTAAAAAAACACCATTTCCTATAGACAAGCTTTTTTTAGCTTTAGATTAATCTAACTTCCTTTACTTAATTAAATGATGTTCATATTAATAAGCTATTGTTATCCATAATTAAATTAATCCTTCATTTAGCAACTATCATATTTTAAAACTCTAAAATTCCCATTACGACTCCATTTAAATCTTCTTTTTTAATTCTTATTTATGATAAAGTACACCCTCGCTTAATTGCTAACCAACTTTGCAACTTGTTTAAGAATAGAACGTATTAAATGAAAAAATTTATTTACCTATTTCTATTAATGGTATGTCTTTTACCATTAAATGCGTCTGCGCATGTTCGTCATACTGAACGTAAGAATGCAGATATTGTCGCTGATTATGTCTACCAAAAAGCTGATTTAAAAGGCAAGATTGATTACAGCGTGTTCAAAAAAGCGTTTATTGCTTACAATAAAACCCGTGGAAAAAAGAAATCTCTATTAACCATTATTGATTACAGCATGCCTTCTACAGAAAAAAGGTTTTATGTGATTGATTTAAAATCGAATAAATTGCTTTACCGTACTTATGTATCACATGGTGAAAACAGTGGTCGCTTAATAGCTGATGATTTCTCTAACCGTGTTAATTCACATAAAACATCGCTAGGAACCTTTCTAACAGAAGGTACCTACCATGGCGGAAATGGTTACTCCTTAAAACTGAATGGCTTAACCCGTGGTGAAAATGATAACGCATTAAAACGCTTTATTGTTATTCACGGTGCTAAGTATGTGTCTGAGTCATTCATAAAACGTAATGGTTATCTTGGTCGTAGTTGGGGCTGCCCTGCTATACCAACATATTTAACCAAGAAAATTATTGATACCATTAAAGGTGGTAGTGTAATTTTTGCATACGCGAAATAATTTAATGCCTCTATTTAAATAAAAAGCTTTTAGTTGCAAGACTAAAAGCTTTTTTTATATCTAAGATTTCACCACATTTAATTTTGGCATTTAATCGTATCCTTATTCACACGACCCTATAAAATGTTTCGCCAAAGGAACCAACATGAACAAAGCATTAGTTATCATTGACTTCATTAATGACATCGTTGATAAGAATGGTAAAATTCCCAGCTGTGCTGCACAAGTTAGTGCCAATCATGTCATTCATAATGCAAATGTTGCCATTCAATGGGCAAGAAAAAATAATCTCCCTTGTATCTTTGTCAAAGTCGGATTTCAATCTAGCTACCTTGAATTACCCCATCAATCTCCGATGTTTGGTAAAGCCCAACAATACCGTGCATTAGAATTGGGGCAATGGGGAACAGAGTTTCACCCAGATCTTCTGGTAACTGAGCATGATATGGTGATCACAAAATCAAGAGTCAACCCTTTCTATAACACGGCTCTTGATAGCGTCTTGCGTGCTAATGCGATCACTGATATTTACTTTTGTGGTGTTAGTACTTGTTGGGCAATTCAATCTGCCGTCAGAGATGCCCATGATCGTGATTATTGTGCCCATATTATTAGCGATGCATGTACGTCAGCGACAGAACAAGAACATCAACGCTCTTTGGCTATGTTGTCAAGAATCGCAACCTTACATCAAGCAAAAACACTTGATATGTAAGGATAACCTAGCGCTTGAGCTACACTATAGTTAGTTACTTGCCCCTGATAAATATTTAGGCCATTGAGTAAATGTTTATTTGTTGTAAGTGCTGTTTTATAACCCAAATCAGCCAATTGTAAAATATAAGGTAAGGTCGCATTATTAAGGGCAAATGTTGATGTTCTTGCTACAGCACCAGGCATATTAGCAACACAATAATGCACAACATCATCAACAATATAAGTAGGATTATCATGGGTGGTTGGATAAGATGTTTCAATACATCCGCCTTGATCTATCGCAACATCAACAATTGCAGATCCAGCTTTCATGCGGCGTATCATATCTTTTGTAACTAATTTTGGTGCTTGTGCTCCCGCAACAAGCACACACCCAATCACAAGATCTGCGGCAAGAACATGTTTTTCAATAATATCATTGGTTGAATAAAGACAAGTTACAGCGCCAGAAAAAAGACGATCAAGCTGACGTAATACTTCGATATTTCGATCAATAATAACCACATTAGCACGGCAACCAACAGCCATCTGTGCGGCATTCATTCCAACAACACCTCCCCCAAGGATCACTACATTTGCAGGAGCAACACCAGGTACGCCAGCTAATAAAACACCTCGACCACCTCGTGATTTTTCAAGCGCAAAGGCACCTGCTTGTAATGACATTCTGCCTGCCACTTCTGACATAGGAGCTAATAACGGTAATTGACCATTATCATCAGTTACTGTTTCATAGGCAATGCATATTGCTCCACTATTGATTAAGTCTTGTGTCTGTTCTTTATCTGGTGCCAAATGAAGATACGTAAATAATATTTGCCCTTTACGTAACAACATCCGCTCTGATGGCTGTGGTTCTTTGACCTTAACGATCATGTCGGCTAACTCAAACACTGCTTGTGCTGAATTTACAATTTGTGCACCTACCGCAATATAATCTTCATCACTGCACCCTATCCCCGTCCCAGCAAGCGTTTCAACATAAACAGTATGACCATGTAATACCGCTTCTTTTACCGAGGCTGGCACCATACCAACACGATACTCATGTATTTTGATCTCTTTAGGAATACCAATTTTCATCAGTGTATCCTTATCTATTTTTACTAGTCATATATATACAATAGTTAACAATAATAGATATTTCCCACTATTTTTTAATTAAAAATCAATGACTATCACTAGTTATTGATAGATATATAAAATAATAATCCGTAAAAACAGGTATAAAAAAACCGCGATAAAATATCACGGTTTTTTTAATCATAACAGGCTTAAATTAGATATCATCTTCCCAAGGCATATCAGGTAAAGCCGTTAAGTTTTCACGGTAACGTTTTAAATCAAACTTACCGTCATTTTTCATTACATCAAAAACTTCAATAGATAATGCACAAGCAATCATCTGCACCGCTTCATCACGTGCTGTACCTGTCATCATTAAACGCATCAATGTTTCTTTTACAACTAATGGATTACCGTCAGTTAGCTGGTTTTCAACAGTTTCAACCAGCATGTCACCCGTCATGATTTCTTCGTTTTCCATCATAAACCTATCTTAGTTATTTTAATCGTGCATAATTTAACATAGCGTATTCTTAGTACAAGATAATTGCTTACTTCACGCAGCTGCTGATGATAATTTATCTCTAAATAATGAATCTAGTAATGGTTTTGCCTCAACCATTGAAACAAATAAATGGTCAGCGTCAGTTGTTGTTAATGAAGGATGACCGTTAATCAATAGGCAACAAATATCGGCATTTTTTGCAGATTGTAAACCAGTACGGCTATCTTCTATCGCAACCACTTGGTAAGGTTGAACCTTCATTGCTTGACAAGCATGTAAGTAAACATCAGGAGACGGTTTATTATTTTCAACTTCATAGCCGCTAAATACCTGATCAAATAAATCTAACCAACCATGTAGTTTTAAGACACCTTCAACGTAATCTCGTGGAGCTCCCGTCACAACCGCCATAGGTACTTTACCTGAAAAAGCGTGAAGCACAGCATCAACGCCAGGTAACGCGGGGATCCCTTGCTGACGAATTTTAGTATCAGTCAATGCTTCCATTTCAGTCGTAATAGTAATGATATCTACATTAAGTTGATAACTATCAATAAAATGCTTCGCTATCTTTGGCCACGTTACCCCTGCATAATATTCAATAAAATCCTCTGCCGTTAACGTAACACCGTATGTCGCTAAATAGGCACTCCAATTGTTAGCGTGAAACGTTTCCGAATCAACTAATGTGCCATCAAAATCAAAAAAAAGAGTTTGCATTATTTACCAAACGATAATTTCTATGAATAAAAGAACTGCTTTTATAACACCCTAATTTTACAAATAACAGCACACCGTTCATTACACAACAACTTCATTATTTATTACGTACTTGAAGAATTGTAATCGCATCATCAATCGCTACTGCGGGGCTATAATAAAAGCCTTGAATATAATGACATGCCATCTCAGATAAAATATCTAATTGCGCTTGCGTTTCAACACCTTCAGCAACAACTTCAACCTTCAATTTACGGCTAAGATCGATAACCAATGACACCAACATTTGACTCTCTTTACTGTGTTCAATATCAACAATAAAGCTTCGATCAATCTTAATAATATCGGGTTTTATATCAATAATGGCAGCTAACGACGAATAACCCGTACCAAAATCATCCAATGAAATCGCAATACCACGAGCTCTAAATGCCGCAAGAATATCAATAATGTTCTTACCGTCATCAAGGGCTGTTGATTCAGTAATTTCAATCATTATTGCGCTATAAGGTAAGTTATAGTTATTGATTGTTTCAAAAATATACTCTTGATTATGCTGTGAAAATTCTTTTACTGAGTGGTTAATTGAAAAAACAACATCGGTAAAACCACTACGGTGAATACGATCTAAATCAGCACACGCTTTTTCAAAAACTAATTGACCTAACATGCCAATTAATCCGTAACGTTCAGCAATAGGAATAAAGACCCCAGGAGAGATGAAGCCCTCTTGATCATCATACCAACGCGCTAATGCTTCAAATTTACATACGTGACCTGTTTTATTATCAACAATAGGCTGATAATGGACAATTATTTTTTGAGCACTGATGGCATGCTTTAATTTATCACGTAATTTTAATTTGCGGATATATTCATGTTGTAATTGTTGATCATAAACACAGACACCATTACGCCCTAACCACTTCTGCTCATACATAGCATAATCAGCATTCTTAAGTAAAGCTTGGTGCGTGGTACCACTTTCAGGATACGATGATATACCGATACTGACAGTTAAATTTATATCAATATCATCACATTTAAGCGGTTGTGAAATAATTTTCACTAATTGATTAGCAATACGTTGAGCATAATTAACGTCTTGCTCTTTAATTAAAACTGCATATTCATCACCGCCATAACGACAAATCACACTATGCTCACATACCGTCGTTCTAAGAATATTAGCTACTTTTTGTAACACTTTATCACCGAAATTATGCCCATAAAGATCGTTGAAAATCTTAAAGTCATCAAGATCAATAAATAAAAGTGAGCACACTGACGACGGTGAATTATCCATTGCTACGTCATTAATTTGACCGATGTGTTTTTCTACTTTTTCAATAAAACGGCGACGATTCATTAACCCCGTAAGCGTGTCATTATTTGCTAATAGCTTTAATTTCTTTTCTGTTTGCTTTCGAGAACTAATATCATGAAAAACACCGACATAATTAATAACATTATGATCATCTTCAATTTTATTAATCGTCATTTCTTCAGGATAAACAACACCATCACTGCGGCGATTATTTAATTGCCCCTGCCATGTTCCTGTTGTCTCAAGACTATGCCACATTTGTTTATAAAAAGCGGCATTATGATAACCCGATGCTAATACACGTGGGTTCTCACCAATAATTTCAGCATGGCTATAGCCAGTTACTTTTTCAAAGGCTTTATTTACTGAAATTATATTATTATCTTTATCAGTTATAACAATACACTCAGACGTATTATCGAAAACTGTTTTAGCTAGCGTTACTTGTTGTTCTGCTACAACAGCATCTGTTATATCAATTAATATACCGACAATACGATTAAAATAGTTAATACTATTTGATTCAATAATATTACCTTTACAATTAAACCAGCGACAGTTTTTTTCATTGCTTCCTGATTGTAATCTAAAATCAACATCAATTGAGGTTGTATCACCATTACGTAAACTTGAAAAACATTTAACAACAGCTAAACGATCATCTTTATGAATCATCATGACCCAATCATATATATTGTTAACATGAGTTTCATTGATATCTAAAATATCCCAAAACTTAGGTGATGTTAATAATACTTGCGTTTCTAAACTATATTCCCATATACCTTCAGTAACGGCATTATAGGTTACGCTTAATTTATCTGATGCTTGATCTAATTTATTTGAAAGGTAATAAAATTCGGTAATGTCTTGTACAATACCTTTAATTAATGTAGCAATACCATTAATATCACGCAGTATATGACAATGCTCACGTAAGTATTTATTTTTACCTTCTGCTAAAACAATGCGATAGATAACGTTATAACTCACGCTATTGCTATCAAGCATATCACGCCTTAGTTCAATAACACGTTCACGGTCATCCGGGTGAATATATTGATTCGTCGTTGTTTCGTTAGGCGTAAAACTCTCAGTATCGCATTGGAATATTCGGTAAATTTCCTTACTCCAATAAACGCTACCTGTTGCTATATCTACATGAAAATTGCCAAGTTGAGCTTCTTGCTGGCATTCTTCCATTTCACAAAGGAGTTTTTTCTGTTCTGACAACAACGCTAAATATTGGACATCAGAGCCAAGTATGTCGCCAAGAACTTGACACCACTCACCATGCTGTTCTTCAGAGAAAAAATAAGGATGTTCAAACAAACATCCAATAACACCCACAATTTCACTATGCCTAGAAAATATTGGTATACCAAGATAATGTTGTAATGAATGAGAAGAGATTATCTGATTGAATGGGTATATCTGTGGAATATTATTAGAAAAATAGTAAGGTTTTCCAGAGGATATCATCCGCTCACAAAGAGAATGATTAATTAAATAAGTGAATACGGTATTCGAAAAGTGATCGTCAATAGAATAAGCTAAGGATGTCGCTTTATGATGATTTTTATCAAAATAAGCAATATAACAATGTGTAGGCTTTAACGTTTCATAAACAGTATGCAATGCTTCTTGTATGAACTCACCACCATAACTGTTTCGTTTTAATGCTTTTAATGTTGTAACCATAAGTAATCAGTAGCCTAAGCAATATATCTGGAAAAATAACTATCTTTAATACTATATAAATAATGACCTCCTAATATACCGTATGTCATAGCATAATTAAAGAAGGTCAGTATTGATAATAAACTTTATTTAAAATCTTTCCGATAAATATCACTTTATAGCTAAAAACAATAACGCAATTAGGCTAAATAGACACCGCAGTTGTACTACGACGTGGTAACCATAATGATATAATTGTTGTTATCATTATAAAAATAAACGCTATCCATAAACACATAGCCAAGCCATATAATTGATATACCATACCTGAAAGTAATGTTCCGATTAAACGTCCCATTGCGTTAGCCATATAATAAAAACCAACATCCAAACTTACACCATCACCTTTGGCATAACTTACTATTAAATAAGAATGTAATGAGGAGTTAACAGCAAAAACTGCACCAAAGATCATTAGACCAATAATAATAATTAACTGTGGGTACCAATTAAATTGTAATGCAATGGCTATCACTCCTGTAACCACCGCCAGTACCATTGCCCATCCAAATGCAACTCGCCCATCAGGTACGATACCCTCTGTTTTTCCTGTAATTCTTGGCGCGATACTTTGAACAAAACCATAACCAATGACCCACAGAGCCAAAAAGCCACCTACCAGTAAATGGTCCCAACCAAAAACTTGTCCCAAATATAGTGGTAACGCAATAACAAACCAAACATCACGTGCGCCAAAAAGGAACATTCTCGCAGCTGAGAGTATATTTATACTTCTACTTTTTGAGAAAATCTGACTAAATTTCACCTTGCTCTTTGCTTTACCAAGATCTTTATCAAGCCACAACAGGCTACATATAAAGACAACCGCAAGTACACCAGCCATAGCAACGACCGCGCCTTGAAAACCAATCAATGCCAGTAATGCTCCCCCTAGGAAAAAGCCAACACCTTTTAGTGCATTTTTTGATCCCGTTAGTAGTGCAATCCATTTATACAGCGCACCTTGTTTTTCATTAGGCACCAACGTTTTAATCGCACTTTTTGCGCTCATTTTATTCAGATCTTTAGCAATACCTGACAGTGCTTGAGCGAACATTACCCATATAACAGTAAGGTTTACTGAAGGTACAGCAAGCATTAACAACGCAACAACCTGCATAAACAAACCAATATTCATGGTTCGATTTAAACCTAATCGCGCGCCAAGCCAGCCACCAACTAAATTCGTGACCACGCCAAAAAACTCATAAAATAGAAATAATGAGGCTATCTCTAACGGGCTATAACCAAGCTGATGGAAGTGTAAAACCACCAACATTCGTAATGCACCATCAGTGAGAGTAAAATTCCAATAATTAAATGTCACCAACATATATTGGCGTACATCATTGGGTAACTGGCTCAGCTTTGCTAACATAAAATACTCACTACATTTCAATACAATTAAGACTTAATAACTAACATCCGACTTTACGTATTAATTCTGCAGTCCGTGTTGCATAACCCATTTCGTTGTCATACCAAGCATATATTTTAACCATTCGTTGATTAACAACCATTGTAGATAATGCATCAATAATGGTTGAACGTTGATCGCCGCGATAATCAATCGATACTAAAGGCCGCGCTTCAAAGCCTAAAATACCGTTTAGATCTGTTTCTGATGCTGTTTTTAATAATTGATTAACCTCATCAATAGAGGTATCACGCTCAACATCAAAAATAATATCAGTCAGTGAGGCATTTGCGAGTGGTACACGCACTGCATGACCATCAATTTTCCCGGCTAACTCTGGAAATATTTCCACAATCGCTTTAGCTGAACCCGTTGTCGTTGGAATTAAGCTCATGCCACATGCTCGAGCTCGACGTAGATCTTTATGTGGGGCATCTAAGATAGTTTGTGTATTGGTTAAATTGTGAATAGTGGTAAATGATGCTTGCTTTATACCAAGGTGTTCGTGGATCACTTTTACAACAGGGGCTATACAGTTGGTAGTGCAAGATGCCGCGGTCACTATGCGATGTTTTTCTGGATCAAATAAATGATCGTTAACACCAACCACGATATTTAATACACCCTCTTCTTTTACGGGCGCAGAAACCACAACGCGCTTAACGCCTTGCTCTAAATATTGATTAAGATATTGAGTGTCACGGTGAACACCTGTTGCTTCTAGCACGACATCACAACCAGACCAATCAACATCAGCAATATGTTGCTGCTGACAATAATGAAT
Organism: Photobacterium piscicola; assembly: GCF_046058925.1. Taxonomy (NCBI): domain Bacteria; kingdom Pseudomonadati; phylum Pseudomonadota; class Gammaproteobacteria; order Vibrionales; family Vibrionaceae; genus Photobacterium; species Photobacterium piscicola. The sequence continues at coordinate 1,625,791 of NZ_CP175534.1, read as the reverse complement.
TGCTTGACCATTGATCATCATTTGACCACCATCAACAGTCACTGCATGTTCCCAACGCCCTTGAATCGAGTCAAATTCAAGTAAGTGGGACAAAGCATTAACATCACCTGCAACATCGTTAATTAATACAAACTCAACCTCAGGCCAATCAAATGCTGCGCGTAATGCTAAACGGCCAATACGTCCAAATCCATTGATCCCTACTTTAATTGTCATGATCCTTCCTCAGCTTGCCAATAGTAAATATATGAATAACCATATATATGGAAAATCAAATATATCAGCCGTAAAAAATAAAATAAACCTTTTTTGCACGAAATATTTTTAACAGCCACCAAAAAACAAAAAACCCCGCATCAGCGAGGTTTAATAGTCAGTATTTATGAAGCGAAATTAATGCTTAGCATCGTTATTCCATTGCTTAATATAATCAATATGTGATTGGCGAGCAAAAGCACCGGGTCTTTGTGCTTGAATAGAAGCAAGTGTTGTATTAAAAGGCATACCACGAGCAAGTAGAAGACGTGCGGCTAGTATTCCAGTACGACCAGAGCCACCTTTACAATGAGCGACAACAAATTCACCATTATTCAATGCTATTTGTGCTGCATCATTGGCACGTTGCCATTTTTTTTCAAAATCAGCAGTTGGTGCACAATCATCCTCGATAGGTACATGAAACCATTGCATACCTAATAACTTACACGCTTCTGCTAATAATTGAACGCCTTGGTTCGAAAGTTCATTTTCTTCTAATGCAGTTAAAACCACAGTTGCTCCCGCCGCTTTTAACTGACGTAAACTTGTGATCGCGTTAACCCCTTTCGTTCCTGGGCATGGCGTTAATAATAAGCCACCTTTTAAAGGTGTAGTATCATTTAGTGGTAGTGACCAAACAGGATGTAAATTGTCCATAAAGTAACAACTCCTACTTTGTTATAATATTAGTTAATTGTGGTTTTTTTCTATTTTTTATTGCACTTAAACGTATTTTTTCTTGATTAATCAACGCCGGTTGACCATTCCGCACAGTATCAAAGGTGTGTCGAATCCATTGTGGTAAATCACAAGGAAAATGATAAAAGATCCATACACCTTCACGCTGGTCTTGTAATACACCACTGTCTCGTAACAATGCTAAATGACGAGAAACTTTCGGCTGACTAACCTGCAATGCTTTGGTTAAATCCCCGACAGATAAAGCAACTTCATCATGAATCAGCATTAAAATACGTAATCGTAATGGATCACTCATGATTTTAAATAATTCAACAGCACCAATCGTATCTGATTGGTTATCACCATTAAGCATCAAAAATAATGCTATCTTTGCTTTTAGACCATCAAAGACATCGTAAAATCCTTGAGAGCCAGCTTGCGGTTTAGGATCTTTAAAATCCCAATGTATTAGTGCATCTGAATCAGGGAAAAGCGCACATTCTTTACTGGCTTTATCACATAAGGTTATCACAACATCAAAATGTTGATTTTGTAAGCTCGACGCTAATACACTGGTTAAATTATCGGAATTAATATTGTGATAATTAAGAACTTTATATACACGGGGATCAACAGTTTCAGGTGCCATCCCCGCACTCATAATTTCAAATTGATCGATGGTAGTTTCACTGTCTCTACACATATGGCGCATTAATGCTTCTGCAATTTGCGACCGTGCAGAATTTCCCGTACAAAGAAACAAAATACGTTTCACAGTAAAAACCTTATAACTATCATTAAAAACATTAGAATATACGATAAAGCATATATAACAAGCTCAAATAATTAAAAATAAAGCTTACATAGCTACGATAGTTATCATTATCTATTAGCGAGCAATATCGAGTTGATTTCCACTAACACCATTGGTACGAAACCAGCCAGCAATACTAAATCGTTGTTGTGTTACAGGAAGTACTTCATGAGGAAACAGTTCAGATAAAAATACGACTAGCCGACCAGCTTTGGGATCCAACATTGCCAATTCATTATCATCAAGATTATACATCTTCAGACGACCACCATGCTCAGGTTGCCAATCTTCATTTAAATAAAAAACGGTCGTCAATTTACGATTTTCTTGACCACGAAAACAATCTACATGCTTTTGATAGAAATCACCTTGTTCATATTTAGCGAAATGTGCTTCATACTCAAATAAGCCTAAGAATAAATGGCGATTTACTTCAAGGCGAACGTCGTTCATTCGCTGTAGAAAATCGCTCACTGGCGGCCCCATATCAGATTGTAGCCACTGAATTTTATCGCTTCGAATTGCTTTTTTAGTCATATATTCATCATTACGGCCAATGCCAGCTTGGCTCCAATCTGTTGGAATACATGCTTTCAATTCACAGACTTCATGTGACGTCAAAAAATTATCCCAGACAAACCACCCTTGGGTAAATAAAGCATCAATCAGTTTATCGCTATTCATAATCGTTCCAATCTAAAAGAAAAAAACGTTATAAAGGCAGACATACTTTACGACAAATCGCAAAAATCATCATAACTATGAAATTTTCTGCTTAAATAGCCCCTAATCATAGGTAATATTAGATTCAGTGATTGATTAATCCTAAAAGATAGTAACTAATACATTATAGGTATAATATTTATTAGATACTTATCACGTATTCAGCATCTAATATTGGTAAAAAGATTAATTCACTGAACTAGATTTATAGGAAACTATTATTATGAGCGATAAAAATCGCGGATTATTATTGGCTTTTATTGGCATAATGATATTAAGCTTTGATAGTTTATTCGTTAAACTATCTAATTCTACTGCATGGAATGTCCTTTTTTGGCGTGGTGCATTTCAGTGCATTGCGTTAGTTATTTTTCAATTACTTTATAATCGAAAGCAATTTACAACTGAAATATCTCGTCCATCATTATCATTACTCGGACTAGGCGCTATTTTTGCCGCCTCGACCGTTTGCTTTATTGAATCGTTACATTATACCCAAGTTGCAAGCACGCTCGTTATCATCAATACCGCCCCTTTCTTTACTGCAATTTTAGGTTTTCTAATATTAAAAGAAAAATTGAAGTGGCCGACACTGTTGGCTATTGGTGTTGCAACCAGTGGCATTTGGATCATCTTTGCTTTTGCCCCTGCGGGCGGCCAATGGATAGGTAATGTACTGGCATTAATCACTGCATTAGCCACTGCTATTTATCTCGTTGCTATGCGCAAAACGAAAGGGGAACAAGCCGCCAATATTCTTATTATCGCTGGCTTTATGATTGCCGTATTTGCTTATATTAAAGGGGCACAACCTTTTTCATTATCACATATTCAAATGCTATATTTATTAATATTAGGTGGTATTGTTGTACCAGGCTCTTATTTGTGTATTTCAAAATCAGCAGCTTATATTCCTGCCGCGCAAACAAGTCTAATTTTATTAATGGAAATTTTATTAGGCCCACTGTATGTCTTTTTAGTTATTGGCGAACAACCATCTCTGAATGATATATTAGGAGGCGCAATAATATTAATCACATTAGGACTTTATACAATTTGGGATGTTAAACAGTCGGCATAATATCATATAACACATGGAATTTATCGCCGTTCGTATTCACAACGGCGATAATCTAGCGATATTTTATTAAAAATTTATTTAGCACTTACACGTAAGTTATTTTTATTATCACGATTTTGGCGAATATGGTCATCACTCTGGATAATATTTTCTTGTTTAGCAAGACGATCATATAAAACAACATTAACGGATGCTGCTAAATTCATACAACCAACCGTGGGTACATAAACAACATGGTCGGCTCTGTCTGCTACATCTTGTGAAATAGAACCATCTTCTGGGCCAAAGATATAAATCGCTTTGTCTGGATGCTGAAAATGAGGCAATAATGTTGCTCCCTCAGCAAAATCAACACAAACAATCTTCATGTCTTTCGGCAAGTTATCAAGCATAGATTCAACACCAGATAATGGAATTGTCTGTGCCATTTTCTTAGTATCTGTCTGAAATTTTGCGGCTTTATCGTAACGGGTTCCCGTATAAATAACAGCATCTGCTTTATAGCAACCTGCTGCTCTGAGTACAGCACCGATATTGGTTGGACTTTTAGGATTACTTAATCCAATGATTACTGATGCATCTTTCATGTCAGGAATACCTTATTGTTTAGATTAACAACAAATATAAATAAAGATACCATTATACTAAAATAGTAACTTTCCAGAAAGAAGTAACCAACGTTAGCGCTACCATTCGACCCATAAGCAAAAAAGCCTCACTCTTTGAATGAAGCTTTTTTAAAAAATTTGCTATTGAATTTCTATACGAAAGAAATTAACTCAACCTCGATAATCACTATAATCGATAATAATTAATTTACGTTGTTATCCACTAAATGATAGCACAACCAACCTAATGATAAATCTTCAATAGCTTGCTGTATCGATGCATCTATCTTTTGTGCTTCATCACCATTATACATATCAAGAATAGTAGTAAAAAATGGCATATAAGGCATTGTTGAAATATACACTTTCTTATCATCAGCAGTAGCGATCACTTCAATATCATAGGCATTTAAATAACGTGAGTCTTGATCTGTAATGTGCACTAAATTAAAACGTATAATATTGGTATCTTTCGAATCAATGGTCGCACCATACCCTATTCGATTTTCATCATCGATCAAATGATAGCACCCATCAGCCAGCGCTATTCCTTTTTCAATCAACATCGATAACATGTCTGCTCGATCAGAAGATACATTGATGACTAATGCTGACTCATCTGAAAAATCATCAATAGATCCCTCTTCAATATCATCATCAAATATAGATCGGGTGTAGGTTGTTACGACATGATTCAGCATGCTTGTAATCCTAATGTTTAGTGTAATATAAATAAATTAAGAGAGAAGATAGGGTTATACGGGATTACATTTTATCCGCAACACAAATTATAGACCCCAATAATAAACACTCTAATTCTTCTCTATTCATTGTTTTAATATACACCTTGATTTAATAGAATTACGGATAGTATTTTTGTTTCATTCTAAGCGCAACATTAACCAAGGCAATTAATACTGGAACTTCAACTAAAGGACCAATTACTCCCGCAAATGCTTGGTCTGAACTCAATCCAAATACTGAGATAGACACTGCAATCGCTAATTCAAAATTGTTACCTGTGGCTGTAAAAGCAATAGAGGCATTCTTATCATAAGGAATACCCATTTTCTTACCAACAAAAAAGCTAATAAAAAACATTAAAACAAAGTAAATAACAAGCGGCACTGCAACACGAAAAACATCCATTGGTAAAGCTAAAATCATATCGCCTTTAAGACTAAACATAAGCACAATCGTAGCGAGTAATGCAATTAACGTAATAGGCGAAATACGAGGAATAAACACCTCGTTGTACCATTGCTCTCCTTTTTTAGCGACCAACCATTTACGACTAATAAAACCCGCAAGAAAAGGAATACCAAGATAAATCAACACACTTTCCGCAATATCAAAAATAGATATATCAATTGCAAAACCCTGATAGCCAAATAATGGTGGTAATACAGTAATAAACAACCATGCCATAACACTGTAAGTCAGAATTTGAAATGCGCTGTTTAATGCAACTAATGTAGCGCCATACTCTTTATTACCACCTCCAATATCATTCCAGACTAATACCATCGCAATACAACGAGCCAAGCCGATAAGAATAATCCCCACCATATATCCTGGGTGATCACCAAGGAAGGTTAGTGCTAAAACAAACATTAAAATAGGACCAACAATCCAATTCATGACCAAAGATAACGTAAGGGCTTGTTTATCTTTGGTTACTTTTCCCATTAACCCATAATTTACTTTTGCAAGTGGTGGATACATCATTAAAATCAAACCAATCGCCAACGGAACATTGGTTGTTCCAACCGACATCGCTTGATTCCACTGAGATACTTCAGGAAAAACAGCGCCGATCCCCACCCCAATGATCATTGCAGCAAAAATCCATACCGTTAAGTAACGATCAAGAAACTGCATTTTATTATTTGGGCTATTTAAAACCTTTGTTGTCATAGTAACCTTCCAATTTTTATTATTTACAATAACAAATCGTTAATCGTCGAATAACGATTGATTGTTATGAAGAAATCCAATCTTGTCTATAAAGCACTTAATAAAATATTAAGACAAGAAATCTGAAAATTTAGCATTAAATGTATTTAGTGCTTCACGGTTAATGCGGTAACACACTTTAGGTGGGTTTGGTTCAGCTTTAATAAAATTAGCTTGTTTTAGTATCCGTAGATGCTCAGAAACTGTTGATTGCGCTAATCCTAACTCAGACACTAGATCACTGTTTAAACAGCTATCCATCGCATCTAAGGTGTGAAGAATGTGAAGAATACGCAAACGCGCAGGATGTGATAATGCTTTAGCTTGCGCTGCTAATGCTTGTTCTGTCTTTAGTTGTTGATCTGTTGCCGTAAAAGATATTTGGCAAGAATCAGGACATTTGGTCATTATTTTACCACCCCACTTCGCTAATCGTCGATTAACGATACCCCGTATCGAACAAAAATACAATATTAACAATAAATTTCACTTCTAATGTGGCACCTCTACATGCCACATTAGAATTGAATGACGTTAAGCCTCTTTATTCAACGTCTATTTCATAACAATTCGCTGAGCTTTAAGCGCATTATCCTCTACCATCTTCACAGTCACGACATCACTTCCATTAAGATCATAATCTTCAAAAGCAACATAACGAATTGACTGATTAGTCCAATCTTTATAGTAGAACTTAAGATTTGTTAGATCCTTTACAATCGTATGGTCAGTATGAGCAGCTACCGTATTCTCAAAGTCTGTCTCAACAGCATTATCAACCATTGTCGTTGGTACTTCCCCACTTACTGCAGTTTCATCACTTGCCATTGCAGGAATACGTTTTAGCGCCATACCCGGAATAATATCGAAATTATTAAAGATACGAAGTAGACGTAATACGCCATCTTGTGCAGTAACGACATTTGATTTTGTACTCGCATTTGCTAAATAATTTGCTTTTACAAAACGAGATGTTGGTGATGTATCGCCAGGCAATCCAAATGCACCGCATGTACCATGAGAATGCGCCGAACTACCATCAAGGTTGCGAAGAACAGAATCTGCGGTATCAAACTGTTGGATATTTGAGTACACACCTAGATTCTTTAGGTGCCATTCATACTGAGGGCTATTGGTCATAATGCCATTTGATGGCTTAATTTCAATGCGACCTTTTTGATCCGGTTCAAATACTGCTGCATCACCCGTTCTATCAATAAACAAGAAATGCCCTGGCTGTTCTGCTCCGGCTAATACAACAAATTTGCCTTGATGCGCTTCAATATATTCACGCGCTTCCGCAACAGTTTTACATTGAGATAAGACCAAGTAAGGCGTTGCTAAAACATCAATCATCTCATCTGTTGCTTTTATTGCTACCTCATAGGTTGCCATCTTTGGGTAGTACAACACACCCATAGATAACCCTTCTTCATTAAAGCCATCACTTAAAAATTCAAGACTAGATGCTGCATCACCAAATAATTCACCAATATTACAACCAATAACTGCATACTTCGCTTTTCTTAAATGCGTGCTTTTACCTATTGCAAAATTTGGCACATCATATTGACGAGGAAAGAAACTTACATTATTACGGTAATACTGGCCAAACTCATTAGTACGACCGGTAATAATATCATTTTGTAATGTTTTAATTGAAATTTGAGTACACATAATAAATACCTCTATTACGATTTATTGATAAGTGAATAATTTGGAATATTCTTCGTTAAAGTAAATATACTCATAAAACACATTGCAGCTAATACTAACCACGATAATTGTGCTGATGATTTACGAGCTTCACGATTAATATCGACAAGTACTGGATAGTCTTTTTTCTCTGTAATATTATTTTCAACGAGTTGAGTGAAATCTTTATCACTTAAAAATGGGATTGATGATATTTGTTCAACTTGTTGCTTGGTTTGAGTACTAATTAAGTCACTATTTGCCGCATCTGATTTGACCATATTTGTCAAAGAGAACATCAAAACACTACCCAATACTGCAATACCTATAGTTTGACCGATATTTCTTGATGTTGCTTGAACGCCACCAGATTGAGTTGCATCACGTTGATTAACTGCAGCAGTTACGATTAATGATGCTTGTGAAGCAATAATTCCACAACCAAGACCAGTAAAAAGTGCTGAAGCAAAGAAGGCTTTGTTAATTGAATCAATTTCAGTTCCCAAAGCACCAGATAAAGAAGCTAGAACACAGAATCCAATACCAACCATGCATAACTTTCGACAAGATACATGAGCAAATTTAGTTGGCGTCGCCAGTGATGTTATTAGCATCCCCATAGAGAAAACCATTAATAATACAGCTGTATCTGTTGCACTGTATCCTGCAACCAATTGACAATAAGTAATACCAATTAAGATATAAGCACCTAAGACAAAAAAGACCATGCCACACATATATAAACCATCTCGTAGTTGAGGTGTTTTAATAAATGATTGAGGCATTAAGCATGCACCATTTTTTAATTCAAACTGATGCTCCCATTTAATAAAAATAATAAGAATAGCAATACCAAATAAAACCAATGGTAAAGTTGGACTAATACCTAGAATATGGAAGCTTGGTGATAATGGCGTAATAAGACCCCATTCTGATATTTTAAGTAAACCAACAATTACTGAGAGTAATCCAATCGAAACTAATATAGTACCAATAAAATCAAACTTAATTTTTACTGTTGGCTTTTCAATTTTTTCTAATGCAAAACCTAATATAAATATCATACCAAAGTAAATAGCAAGAGCTTCAAAGGCAACACGATAGTCAAACTTATCAATGAGAAAGCCAAAGAATAAAGGTGCTGCTGTATTTGCAACACCAACGGCTGCGGCAACTGCACCAAAAGCAATAGCGCGATCTTTGGTATCCGTATAAATACCAACAATTAAACCTAACACTGCCGGAATTAAAAAGCTGGCACCAAAACCGGATAAGCTTCGAGCTACAAAAATAAATATTTGAATATTATCGGTATAAGCGGCAATAATTTCGGCTAAACATAGCAATAAAGCTCCAACTTGGAAAAGACGTTTCCAGCCCCAGATCAGCCCTAACATTCCCCCTGCAATCATACATGCACCAGCAATCAACGGATACATGGCATTGGCAAAAGCAATATCAGAAACCGATGCGCCAAGTTCGTTAATTAAAGATGCCGTTGAAACAGAAAGCCCAGAGTTATCCCCCATAGTGCCCATCTGTGCCATAAGCAAAATAACTAAGCTAAACCATTTTGCCATTCCCGTTTTTGCTTTATCTATAGGAGCTAATTTTGATGTATTCTCCATTGCTACTTATCCTTCATATTTTACATTACTCTTCATATTGTTATTTTCTTCGATTTGAAAGTATTGTTACCCACTTTTCCTCTCAAGTAATCTCTGTTATGTTGGGATTATCCAAACATAAACACCGAGTCAGACATGAGAAAATTTACTTTTGAGCAGGTGGATGCATTTGTTGCGGTTGTTGAGGCTGGTTCATTTAGTGCGGCGGCTCGTCTGCTACGAAAAGATAAATCATCAATTCATCAACTAGTAAGTTATTTAGAAATAGAATTAGGTATTGAACTATTTAACCGTGAAAAGAAACTTCCGAGATTAAGACCTGAAGCTAAAAATATTTATAACTACAGTAAATTACTGTTGGAACAACACAAAGAGATTCAAAGTCTGGCTGATAACCTTTTTCATGGCATAGAAAATAGTCTCACCATCAGTTATGACGTAGTAATCCCCCACCAGGTTATTGTTGATATCAGCACTCAGCTCTCATCAGAATTCCCATCATCACAAATTCACTGGTTATGCCAAAACAAAACAACAGCTATTAATGCATTAGATAATCAAACCATTGATATTACTTTACAGGCTTTATCTCATCGAGCTAAACCACAAGATGGACTTGAAGCACTGACTTTAGGCCAAGTCGCTTGCTCACTTTATGTTAATAAAAAAACCATGGATAATAATTTGTCCTATACACGCTCTTACCTTCAAGTAAAACCTCAATTTATTCTAGAAAGTTTTATTGCCGCAGAATTAGACAAACTCACTATCTTAAGCCCTTTCTATCGTCTTTTTACTGAGGTTGATTTGATGGTCAAATGCTTGAATGAAACACCTCATGCTTGGGCTATCATTCCCGATCACCTAGCCAAACCTTTTACTGGTGATAAGGTAGTGAAATTAAAAGACAGTGGGTTTTCAGCACAAGAAGTTTTATGGCCTTGTGTAATGTTAACCAATCAGAAAGGAGTTAAGGGACCTGTCTTTCAGCGGGCTTATGCGTTGATTATAGAGAAGATGCGAGGATTTGATTTATGACGTCGATAATAAGATTAAAGATATAGAATAGACGTTGACCAGAAAAAGGTAGGGATAAATTTTTGATTAGGCTAGAAACAACAAAGCCCCAGCGTAAGCTGAGGCTTTGTTATTTTAATTGGTGCCCGAGGACGGACTTGAACCGTCACTCCCGAAGGAAACGGATTTTGAATCCGTCGTGTATACCAATTTCACCACTCGGGCTTTATTCTCATAAAGAGAATGGAGGCGCGTCCCGGAGTCGAACCGAGGTACACGGATTTGCAATCCGCTGCATAGCCACTCTGCCAACGCGCCAACGTTACTAGGTTTCCCTAGCCTGTTGTTAATTGACTTAACAACGTAATAGATGGTGCCCCGGGCCGGACTTGAACCGGCACAGCGCGAACGCCGAGGGATTTTAAATCCCTTGTGTCTACCAATTCCACCACCAGGGCACGCAATTTCTTGCGATGGGTAAGACACCATCTGTAAATACCGCCATTTCAGCAATATCTTTTAATTTGGAGCGACACACGAGGTTCCCGATCTTGTAAACTCAGGCGTGACCTCAACCTTGGCAAGGTTGCGCTCTACCAGCTGAGCTAGTGTCGCATACTCTCAAAGAGAATGGAGGCGCGTCCCGGAGTCGAACCGAGGTACACGGATTTGCAATCCGCTGCATAGCCACTCTGCCAACGCGCCAACGTTACTAGGTTTCCCTAGCCTGTTATTAATTAACTTAACAACGTATATAGATGGTGCCCCGGGCCGGACTTGAACCGGCACAGCGCGAACGCCGAGGGATTTTAAATCCCTTGTGTCTACCAATTCCACCACCAGGGCACGCAATTTCTTGCGATGGGTAAGACACCATCTGTAAATACTGCTACTTCAGCAATATCTTTTAATTTGGAGCGACACATCGGGTTCGAACCGATGACCTCAACCTTGGCAAGGTTGCGCTCTACCAGCTGAGCTAGTGTCGCATATTCTCAAAGAGAATGGAGGCGCGTCCCGGAGTCGAACCGAGGTACACGGATTTGCAATCCGCTGCATAGCCACTCTGCCAACGCGCCAACGTTACTAGGTTTCCCTAGCCTGTTGTTAATTGACTTAACAACGTAATAGATGGTGCCCCGGGCCGGACTTGAACCGGCACAGCGCGAACGCCGAGGGATTTTAAATCCCTTGTGTCTACCAATTCCACCACCAGGGCACGCAATTTCTTGCGATGGGTAAGACACCATCTGTAAATACTGCTACTTCAGCAATATCTTTTAATTTGGAGCGACACATCGGGTTCGAACCGATGACCTCAACCTTGGCAAGGTTGCGCTCTACCAGCTGAGCTAGTGTCGCATATTCTCAAAGAGAATGGAGGCGCGTCCCGGAGTCGAACCGAGGTACACGGATTTGCAATCCGCTGCATAGCCACTCTGCCAACGCGCCAACGTTACTAGGTTTCCCTAGCCTGTTGTTAATTAACTTAACAACGTATATAGATGGTGCCCCGGGCCGGACTTGAACCGGCACAGCGCGAACGCCGAGGGATTTTAAATCCCTTGTGTCTACCAATTCCACCACCAGGGCACGCAATTTCTTGCGATGGGTAAGACACCATCTGTAAATACCGCCTAAGCCGTATTTTTAATTTGGAGCGACACATCGGGTTCGAACCGATGACCTCAACCTTGGCAAGGTTGCGCTCTACCAGCTGAGCTAGTGTCGCATATTCTCAAAGAGAATGGAGGCGCGTCCCGGAGTCGAACCGAGGTACACGGATTTGCAATCCGCTGCATAGCCACTCTGCCAACGCGCCAACGTTACTAGGTTTCCCTAGCCTGTTGTTAATTGACTTAACAACGTAATAGATGGTGCCCCGGGCCGGACTTGAACCGGCACAGCGCGAACGCCGAGGGATTTTAAATCCCTTGTGTCTACCAATTCCACCACCAGGGCACGCAATTTCTTGCGATGGGTAAGACACCATCTGTAAATACTGCCATTTCAGCAATATCTTTTAATTTTGAGCGATACACGAAGTTCCCGATCTTGTAAACTCAGGCGTGACCTCAACATTGTTGAGTCACCTCTTGCATTGCTGAACACTGATAACATCAATATTCTTAAATTGGAGCGACACACGAGGTTCGAACTCGTGACCTCAACCTTGGCAAGGTTGCGCTCTACCAGCTGAGCTAGTGTCGCATATTCTCAAAAGAGAATGGAGGCGCGTCCCGGAGTCGAACCGAGGTACACGGATTTGCAATCCGCTGCATAGCCACTCTGCCAACGCGCCTTTTTTGTAAAGAACCTAATCTTCACTTACCTTAGCAAGTCACCCCGCTGCGGTATGTGGTGTAATTTACTGATTTTACGGGCTGAGTCAACGAAAAATTATGACTTTTTATTTAAGTGGTTATTTTCCGTTACATCCACCTAAAAATCAGCCCATTGTTGATCAAAATCCACCCACTTAGAATTCAAAGAATTAAATTGAAATATTATCAACCCTTTAAACTGTCATTTGTTTATATATCGCAAGTATTCATATTCATTACTATGGCTTAATTACAGGTATGTTATTCGTCCTTAATAACACTATTACCTACCTTTATTCTCTTTCTTTTTATAGCACTTATTAATGAAGTTAATTTTTACATCTAATCATTTGATTTTTAAGCATACCTCTTTAGGGTTATTTAAAGTTTGACTTGATTTGTGTCATATTTATTCTAGTTAACACTCAATAAGCTTATCGTAATTCACGATATTGTTAAGAGGATCTATGAACAAAGTCAAAATAGCAATTATTGGTAACGGTATGGTTGGTCATCGCTATATCGAAGAGCTAGTCGATAAAGCTGACATGAGTAACTATGATGTTACTGTCTTTTGTGAAGAACCACGAGTTGCTTATGATAGAGTTCACCTCTCATCTTATTTCTCTCATCACACTGCAGAAGAATTATCTCTCGTTAAACAAGGTTTTTATCAAAAACATGGTATTAACGTTTTCTTAGGTGAACGTGCCATCACGATTAACCGAGATCAAAAACTCATTTATTCTAGTAGTGGTCGTGAAGTTCATTACGATAAATTAATTATGGCAACAGGATCGTATCCTTGGGTGCCATCAATTAAAGGTAATGATTCAAAAGATTGTTTTGTCTATCGTACAATTGAAGATCTAAAAGCGATCGAAGCAACGGCTAAACACAGTAAAAGTGGTGTTGTCGTTGGTGGCGGATTATTAGGACTAGAAGCAGCTGGTGCTTTAAAAGCATTAGGTGTTGATACTCATGTTATTGAATTTGCGCCAGTATTAATGGCTGAACAACTAGACCCTCATGGCGGCGCGCAACTTCGTAAAAAAATCGAACAACTTGGTGTTATTGTTCATACAGGTAAAAATACCCAAGAAATCATCGCAAATGGCCAACACGCTCGTAATACCCTTACCTTTGCTGATGGCACTTCACTCGAAGTTGACTTCATCGTATTCTCTACTGGTATTCGTCCACAAGATAAACTCGCTCACCATTGTGATTTAGAGCTAGGTAACCGTGGTGGTATTGCAATCAATAATTTCTGTCAAACATCTGATGATGATATTTATGCCATTGGTGAGTGTGCATCTTGGAACAATATGTTCTTTGGTCTCGTTGCCCCTGGTTATAAAATGGCACAAATTGCTGTCGGTCACTTACTGGGCGAGTCTCATACTTTTGACGGTGCTGATATGAGCGCCAAATTGAAATTACTAGGCGTAAAAGTTGGCAGTATTGGTGACGCGAATGGCCGTACTCCTAACTGTAAAAGTTATGTTTACCTTAACGAACAGCAAGATGTGTATAAACGTATTATTGTTTCTGAAGATGGTAAACAACTATTAGGTGCAGTATTAGTCGGCGACACCGCTGATTATGGTAATTTATTACAACTTAAATTAAACAATATTGAATTACCTGAAAACCCTGACAGTTTGATTCTACCTGCTCATGCTGGTGCAGAAAAACCTGCAATGGGCGCAGATTCATTACCTGACAGTGCGGTCATTTGTTCATGTTTTGACGTCACTAAAGGTAAAATAGCAGCCGCCGTTGCTGAAGGTTATACAACACTTGGTGATATAAAAGCGTTAACAAAAGCAGGCACAGGCTGTGGTGGTTGTGTTCCATTAATCACTCAAGTCCTTAATAGTGAACTTGCAAAGGCTGGCGTTGAAGTTAAGAATCACCTTTGTGAGCATTTTGAATACTCTCGTCAAGAACTCTTCCACCTTATTCGCGTTGAAGAAATCACCTCTTTTGATGCTTTACTTGCTAAATACGGTAAAGGTTACGGTTGTGAGGTGTGTAAACCTGCCATTGGCTCTATTCTGGCGTCATGCTGGAATGAATACGCTCTTAGCCCTAAAAATACACCGTTGCAGGATACCAATGATATTTTTCTTGGCAACATGCAAAAAGATGGTACCTACTCTGTTATCCCACGGATGGCGGGTGGTGAAGTAACACCTGCGGGATTATTAGCATTAGCTCAAATTGCAAGTGATTATAAACTTTATACCAAGGTAACTGGCGCTCAACGTATAGGCCTTTTTGGTGCTCATAAAGACGATTTACCACAAATTTGGCAACGTCTGATTGATGCCGGATTTGAAACAGGTCAAGCCTATGCCAAAGCATTACGCATGGCAAAAACATGTGTTGGTAGCACTTGGTGTCGTTTTGGTGTGCAAGACAGTGTCGGTTTAGGCGTCCAACTAGAAAACCGTTACAAAGGTATTCGTACTCCTCATAAAATGAAGTTTGGTGTTTCTGGTTGTACTCGAGAGTGTGCCGAAGCTCAAGGTAAAGATTTAGGTATTATTGCAACAGATGCGGGTTGGAATATGTATGTCGGAGGTAATGGTGGAATGAAGCCCCGCCATGCTGATTTATTAGCCGCAGATCTTGATACTGCAACATTAATTAAATATATCGACCGCTACTTGATGTTTTATGTACGTACTGCCGACAAATTACAGCGTACTTCAACATGGCTAACTAGCTTAGACGGCGGTGTAGACTATCTAAAAGATGTCATCATCAATGATAAATTAGGCCTTAACCAACAACTTGAAGCTGATGCAGAACGGTTGATTGCGAGTTATCACTGTGAGTGGCAAGCCACACTAAGCAATGAGCAGCAATTAAAACGTTTTTCTCATTTTATTAATAGCACAGAACGTGATAGCAATGTTGTTTTTGTACCCGAACGAGAACAACATCGCCCTGCAGCTATTAGTGAAAAAACAATCAATAATGAACAAGATACAACCTTTATTATTTCATTGGAGGAAAAAGCATGAGTCAGTGGATCTCTGTATGTAATCTTGATGATTTGATCCCCGGCACAGGCGTTTGTGCCCTAGTTGGCGATCAACAAGTAGCTATTTTCCGTCCAGACAATAGTGAACAATTGTTTGCCCTCAATAATAAAGACCCCTTTGCACAATCAAATGTCCTCTCTCGTGGGATTATTTGCCAGCATCAGAATCAACTATGGATCGCGAGTCCATTAAAGAAACAACGCTTTTCATTAGTTGATGGCCATTGTTTAGAACAACCTGATATCAAAATTGCTTGTTATCAGATTCAAGTTCATCAGGGTCAAGTACAGGTTCGCTTGTAATTAGAGCAGTAATGAGTTTGGCCGAGAGTGCCAAACTCTTCTTTGCCATAAGTTAATACGACAACTTGTCTATTAGCTTATGACAAACAGTTTTAATTTCTACAGGGAAAATGTATGTACGCTGATACCATCAAAAAATGCTCCGCTAATGCGGCACGTATTGTTGAATTTGCACAAAAAGAGAAACTCGGATTTTGGCTAAGCTCTGCTATGGCTGGCGCTTACGTTGGTTTGGGCATTATTTTAATTTTCACACTTGGCAATATGGTCGATCCAAGTATTAGACCCCTTGTAATGGGATCGACATTTGGCATCGCTTTAACCTTAGTGATTATTGCTGGATCTGAACTTTACACTGGGCACACTATGTTTTTAACTTTTGGTGTGAAAACAGGTCAAATCACCGTTGCTGACACATTACGTGTATTACCCCAAACATGGATGGGAAATCTATTAGGTTCGGTTGGCGTTGCCCTACTTTTCTTTTATGCCGGTGGTGGCAAACTTTTAAACGATGGTAACAGCCTATTAAATAATGTTGCTATGGCAAAAACTGCAGCTCCAGCGTCGGTATTACTGTTTAAAGGCATGCTATGTAACTGGCTTGTTTGTTTAGCTATTTGGATGTGTCAACGCGTTGAAGGTTCAGCAAAATTCATTGCCATTTGGTGGTGTTTATTGGCCTTTATTGCTTCAGGATTTGAGCACTCAATCGCTAATATGACTATTTTTGCTCTATCTTGGTTTGGCGATCACAAAGACGCATTTACCCTCGTTGGTATTGGACATAACTTATTGTGGGTAACAATCGGTAATACGCTTTCTGGCGTAGTATTTATGGGCTTAGGCTATTGGTTTACAACACCAAAATCACAACGTCCAATGATTAAATCAGCAACAGCTGATACTCAAGTACAGCAATCAATATAATTATGCCGACCATAATGACACAGTTTTGGAGTAAACTTATGCACCCATCAGACACTTTATATGCGTTATCTACCCCAACTGAAATCGGTAAAGTGATTCTTGTTGGTGCAGGCCCAGGTGATCCTGATTTACTTACAGTCAAAGCACTACGCTTGATTCAACAGGCTGATGTCATTATTTATGATCGCTTAGTCTCACAAGAGATCGTTGATCTCTTTCCTCCTCGCTGCCAAGCCATTTTTGTAGGGAAAGAAGCCGGTAATCATTGTGTGCCTCAACAGCAAATTAATCATCTGTTAGTTGAACATGCATTAGCTGGTAAACAAGTCGTACGTTTAAAAGGTGGCGATCCGTTTATTTTTGGCCGCGGGGGGGAAGAATTAGAAGCTTTACTGCCATTTAATATTCCTTTTGAAGTCGTACCGGGGATCACTGCGGCATCTGGATGTGCAGCATATGCAGGCATTCCATTAACCCATCGCGATCACGCCCAAAGTGTGCAATTTATTACTGGGCATTTAAAACAAGATCAAGATCAAATAGATTGGTTATCACTGGCGCGCGCTAAGCATACGTTAGTGTTTTATATGGGATTAAATCAAAGCAGTGTTATTCGTCATAAATTAAGTGCTTATGGTATGTCGCTAACAACACCTATAGCCATTATTGAGCGTGGTACAACGATCCACCAACGCGTATTAACAGGAGAACTCGCTCAAATAGAAATACTTGCTCAACAAGCTGCTAGCCCTGCTTTAATTATTATCGGTAGCGTTACTCAGTTATCCCAACAACTAAATTGGTTTAATCAACAACCAGATACACTAACCAATATAGAACAAGAGATGCAACGTTATGGTTAAGTTCGGCTGACTTACTAAGTTATAAACACAAAAAAGCGAGCCATTAGCTCGCTTTTTTATTTATTAACAGATAATTAAAATCTATTTAGTGATTGTCTGCGTTTAACAAATCACCTTTTGCCGCTTTAAGATACTGTACCATTGACCAGTAAGTTAACACCATTGCAATATATAGTGATGCATAACCTAGCCATACAACGTATTGATGCGGATGCCATAGTAATAGTAATAAGGCAAACATTTGTGATGCTGTTTTTACTTTACCAACCCATGAAACGGCAACACTTGCACGTTTACCTAGTTCAGCCATCCACTCTCGTAATGCTGAAATAATAATTTCACGGCCAATCATAGTAATAGCAGGAACAGTTACCCATAAAGTATGATAATGCTCAACCACTAGCACCATTGCAGTTACAACCATTAATTTATCAGCGACGGGATCAATAAACGCACCAAAACGTGTCGTTTGATTAAGCTTACGCGCAAGATAACCATCAAACCAATCTGTTACACCTGCTACCCAAAAGATTAACGCAGTAGCAAACGCCGACCATTCATAAGGTAAATAAAAGGCAATAACGAAAAATGGAATAAGAATGAGCCGGATAAAACTTAAAATATTTGGGATTGATAAACGCATAATTTTATTCTTATGTTCAAGATCTGGGCCTAACATACAATCTAGACTACTCTAAAAAAGTAAAAGAGTGTGCCTTTTCTGTAAATTTAACCAATAAAGTACTGTAGCAATGATGACCTTCAAAGCGACAGACTAACCATGTTGCAATGCATCGACTATTTTTTCCGCTAAAGCCAAGCTGATACCAGGTACTTTAGCAATTTCTTCTTTACTCGCTTTTTTCAGTTCTTGCATTCCACCCATATATTTTAATAAAGCCTGACGCCGTTTAGGTCCAACTCCCTCGACATCTTCGAGAGTACTACGTTTTCTTACTTTTGCTCTCTGGGCACGGTGACCACTGATTGCATGATCATGACTTTCATCACGAATGTGTTGTATTAAATGTAACGCGGGAGAATCGCTTGGCATAGAAAATTCTTCACCAGTAACGAAAATTAACGTCTCTAACCCAGGTTTTCGCGTCGTTCCCTTTGCAACACCCACTAACATTGGTCGTTTTGGCCAATCAGCGATATAAGGTTTTACAACATCATACGCTCTTGAGAGTTGACCTCTACCCCCATCAATGAAAATTATGTCTGGAATTTTATCTAATTCCATGTTTTTACTATACCTACGCTCTAATACTTGCGCCATAGCTGCGTAATCATCACCCCCCGTTATACCCGTAATATTATAACGGCGATATTCTTGCTTTAACGGGCCTTCATGATTAAAGACAACACAAGATGCCACGGTTTTTTCACCCATGGTATGACTAATATCAAAACATTCCATTCGAGAGATAGGTTTTAAGTTTAATGCTTGTTGCAATGCAAAGAAACGCTCTTGAATTGTCATTCGATGATTTAATTTACTGGTTAACGCGGTTTCTGCATTTGTTTGTGCTAATTGTAGATATTTTGCTCGTGTTCCACGCGGATGATACTTAATCGTAATTTTACGACCAGCAAGTTCAGACAAAGCAGTTAAAATAGCCTCACTACCATCCCCAAGTTCTTCACTTAATAAAATAAGGCTCGGTATGACACGACCTTCAGCTTGATTAAAATAAAACTGGGTGACAAAACTTGATAGCACTTCGGTTAACGATGCATCAACGGGCATTTTAGGAAAATAACTACGACTACCTAAAATCTTCCCCTGACGAATATACAAACCATGAATACACGCCATACCGTTTTGATGTGCAATACCAATAACGTCTAAATCATCTTCATTATCTTGACTAACAAATTGTTGCTCTTGAATTCGACGTAGAGCTTGAATCTGATCGCGATATATAGCTGCCCGTTCAAAATCAAGCGCCATACTCGCCTGCTCCATTTTTTCCACCATGGTATTGATCACTTGTCGATCTTTACCTTGAAGAAATAAACGTACCCACTGCACTTGCTGTTGATAATCATCATCAGAGATTAATCCAGCGACACAAGGACCAGAGCAACGACCGATTTGATACATTAAACAAGGACGACTACGATTAGCGTAAACAGAATCTTCACATTGACGAATTGGAAATATTTTCTGCATCAAGTGCAAACTGTCACGCACGGCAGAAACATCAGGATAAGGACCGAAATATTCACCTTTGCGACGTTTAACACCACGATGAATAGATAAACGAGGATGTTTACTGGCACTTAACAAAATATAAGGATAAGACTTATCATCACGTAACAAGACATTATATTTAGGTAAATACTGTTTGATATAATTGTGTTCAAGGATCAATGCTTCAGTTTCAGTGTGAGTCACTGTTACATCGACTTTACAAATATTTTTAACTAACGCGCGTGTTTTTTCGCCCGCAACATTGGTTCGAAAATAACTTGATAAGCGTTTTTTGAGATCTTTCGCCTTACCAACATAGATCACTTCACCGCTGGCGTCATACATACGGTAGACGCCAGGTTGGTGAGTTACCGTTTTGAGAAAACTTTGCGCATCAAAAACGGTATCATCGACATGATTAGACACTATAGCGTCTCAGTATCAAGCATGCCGTGACGAATCGCTAGATGTGTTAACTCAACATCACCACTAATATTTAACTTATTAAATAAACGATAACGGTAACTATTTACAGTTTTAGGACTTAAACTTAATTGCTCAGATATATCAGTAACTTTTTGTCCTTTAGTGATCATCATCATGATCTGTAATTCACGCTCAGACAGCTCTTTAAATGGGTTTTCTGAATCTGGCGCGAACTGACTTAAAGCCATTTGTTGGGCAATTTCAGAAGAAATATATCGCTGACCACTATTAACCATACGAATAGCATTCACCATTTCATCAGGCCCAGCTCCCTTGGTTAAATAACCCGAGGCACCGGCTTGCATAACTTTTGTTGGGAATGGATTTTCAGTATGTACGGTTAATACAATAATTTTAATCTCGGGATTGAAGCGTAATATTTTACGAGTAGCTTCAAGACCACCAATACCTGGCATATTCATATCCATAAGAATAATGTCGGCATGATTACTACGACACCATTTTACGGCATCCTCACCACTGACGGCTTCCCCTACCACTTTAATACCACGGACATCTTCAAGAAGACGTCGGATCCCTGTGCGAACCAGTTCGTGATCATCTACAAGGAATACATTAATCAAGCTGTATCTCCAATATGATTTGGCTCTGCACCCTGCCACTATGGCGGGACAGCTAACTCACTAATACTTATAATTCTACCTCAACTTAACCATGAACCTCATACTGATTCTGTGTATCAGCGCAAAGTTTCACATAAAGTTAAGGCTTGACAGTTTACGGTTACCTATTTTTTACGCGCTGTAAAATAATGACCGTTGTTCGATTATTGTCTATTTTATAATAAAAATAAAGCCCCAAAAAATACCTATGTCTAGATGTGGACAATACAATGATAAAAAATAACCAAATCAGTAAGATATAACAATCTATTAACCTTATTTTGATAAGGTTAATTAATGCTGATTAATCCTTAGCCGTCTAGATGTAAAGCGTTCCTTTCCGAGAAAGATTACGTTATCATAGCGCCGCTTTTGGTTTCACATTCTATATATACGACGTTTTCACATTAAAAAGACTTACACCGCTCTTGCTTAATAATGGATTATTAATGCGGAGTTACCACCAATGATAGTGATTACTATCACGGTACTCTGCTGATTGGCTTGGTCTATCTAATCTGTAATACGATGATTATAACCATTAGTATCTATTATCCAATTATTGCATTGCATCGATGACAGCGTGTCTCGATGACTGAGTTAACAAGGTTAAGTTATGAGTCTTTCTGCTAAAACAGTTGTTGTTATTGCAATTGGTGCAGCCCTATATGGTATTGGTGGTTTACCTATGTTTGGTATTCCTATCTTTGCTAACACCACGCTTAAACCTGCGATGGCAGTCTTAGCCTTATTCGCCGTTCTCTTTGGGCCTTTAGTTGGCTTTCTTGTCGGTATTATAGGTCACTGGGTGACAGACCTTTTTGCTGGCTGGGGTGTATGGTTTACATGGGAACTGGGCTCAGGCATTGTTGGCTTAATTATTGGTCTTTACCCGATGCTCACCCGTGGCCGTTTAGAGATGGGACGTTTTTCTAATCTAGATTTTAGTCTCTTTGTCGCTCTAGCCTTTGTTGCCAATGTTGTAGGTTATGGCTGCTCCGCCTTTCTTGATGCCATCCTCTATGCCGAACCCTTTACTAAGGTATTAGTGCAATTAGTTATTATTGCGCTTAGTAATACCGTTATTATCGCCGTTGTTGGTCATTTAATCCTAACGTCAGTGGCTAAACGTAAGCAGCAAAGCTTCAACTTAAAAGAGGCTTACTAATAATGAGTATCGTCTTTAACAACTTTTCGTTTAAATATTGGGCACTTGAAAACCCGACTCTAAAAAATATTAACCTAACAATTAATAAAGGCGAAAAGATTGCCATTATTGGTCCAAGTGGTTGTGGAAAATCAACATTAGGCCAATGCCTTAATGGGCTTATTCCTCATGCGATCAAAGGTGACTGTAGTGGTGAGCTTTACATTAATGGTAAAAATACTCGTCAGCTAGATCTGGATCACTGCACCAGTATGGTCGGTACTGTATTACAAGATACCGATGGTCAATTTGTAGGATTAAGTGTGGGGGAAGATATTGCCTTTGCACTTGAAAACCAAATGATTCCACAGCAACAAATGCGCGAAATTGTACAAGCAACGGCTGACATGGTCGACTTAAACAGCATTTTATACCACTCTCCTTTTGATTTAAGTGGCGGCCAAAAACAGCGGGTTTCACTTGCTGGCGTGATGGTTGATGACGTTGATATTTTGTTATTTGATGAACCTTTAGCAAGCCTTGATCCTAAAACAGGCAAAGCTGCGATTGAAATCATTGATAACCTCCATAAAGATTCAAACAAAACGGTAATCATCATTGAACACCGTTTGGAAGATGTATTACATCGCCCAATTGATCGTATTATTATGATGGAGCGTGGTGAAATTATTGCTGATATGACACCCGATGAGCTATTGGCTAGCCCATTACTGCAACAACATGGTATTCGTGAGCCACTCTATATCTCTGCAATAAAAGCGGCTGGCTGTACAATCACAGCTGAAGATAAACCCGCTTATTTTTCAACCATTAAACTTGATAAATTTAAGCCTCAAATTGAGTCGTGGTTTCATCAAGTTAAGCTCGCCCCAATAGAGCCAGAAAAAGATGTTCTATTGAGCATTAAAAACCTCAGTTACTCTTATGATGGTGTTCGCAATACGCTAGATGATGTTAGCTTTGATATCCACAAAGGCGAGTTTGTTGCCATTATGGGGAAAAATGGCTCTGGTAAATCGACTATCACTCGTTTAATCATGGGTGTATTAGAAGCAGATTGCGGTACTATTTCTCTCAATGGTAACGATTTAGCTAATCAATCTATTTTTGAGCGTAGCCAGCACATTGGTGTGGTGATGCAAAACCCTAATCATATGATCTCACACCATATGATTTTTGATGAAGTCGCATCAGGCCTACGTAACCGTGGCATGGATGAAGCGCAGATTAAAATCAAAGTAGAAGCAACCCTCAAATTATGTGGTCTTGGTCGCTATCATCACTGGCCTATTGATGCATTAAGCTTTGGCCAAAAAAAACGCGTTACTATTGCGACAATGTTAGTCCTTGAACCAGACTTGTTGATCTTAGATGAGCCAACTGCGGGACAAGATTATCATCACTACGCGGCTATGATGACATTTATTCAAGAACTTAATCAAACACTAGGGCTCACCATTGTGATTATTTCGCATGATATGCACTTAGTCCTTGAATATACTCAACGCGCAGTTGTTATTGCCGACAATCGCTTATTAGCTGACGATAAAGTTAATCATATTTTTAGCCAACCAACATTATTAGATCAAGCAAACTTAACGGTTACGAGCTTATACTCATTGGCTCAAGCTATTGGTATTGAAAATATTGATCAATTTATTCGCTGTTTTATCGCCCACGAACTAAAAAATAAATAACCATGAAAAGCAAACATTTAAAATTTGGCATTAGTTATGTCAACACCCACTCTTGGTTACATGCCCTAAACGGTATTACCAAGTTTGTGTTATTTATGGCATGGGTAACAATGGTGCTAATCACCTTTGATCTACGCGTTATTTGCGGATTAATTATCGTGGGTTTATTGCTACTTAAAGCCACTAAAATTCCATTTGCTGTCTATAAACCATTGTTAGTTGGTACTGCTCTGGTGTTATTAATGAATGCATTGTTTATGTTTTTGATTGCCCCTCAACAAGGCACTGACTACATGCATTCAACAACCGTCCTAGTACACCTTTTTGGACACTACAATATTACTCTTGAAACTGTGTTCTATTTACTAACGGTTACGCTTAAATATTTCAGTATGTTTCCCATTGCGTTGGTATTTGTTTTTACGACCCATCCAACAGAGTTTTCTGCCAGTTTAAATAAACTAGGTGTACCTTATCGTATTGCTTACGCCGTCAGCCTCACTTTGCGTTATTTACCTGAAGTAATGAAAGATTTCACCAATATAATGCATGCTCAGCAAGCACGTGGCGTGGATATTTCAAAAAAAGCGCCAGTCATGACTCGTATTCGTAATGTTGCCAAAATTCTTGGGCCACTGATTTTTTCAAGTTTAGATCGCGCGGATGTGATCTCCAATGCAATGACACTGCGTGGTTTTGGACGCAATAAAAAGCGTACTTGGTATAGCTTAAAACCAATGACAAAAAATGATGCTATTGCGTTAATAATTATTGCCCTTGTACTTGGATTTGGCATTCTGCATCGTTATCAATCTGCAACGTTATTTTGGTATCCTTTTCATTAAGACGGCTTCTAAAGCATAATGAAAAACCGTCATTTATTGGCGGTTTTTTCGTTTAACCCCCTGTAACTATTAACTTCATTTGATTATTCCCATCACTATTTTCATTTCATCTCTTCTTAGCAATATTACCCAATTTCTCAAATCATAAGAAAAGTAGTTTTTTACTTATTGTCAGTCCATTAATTAAACCGTACTTTAAATTAACAAAAAACAAACTTAACGCTTACTAGTCAAACAACCAGTCGCGTTTTTATAACTAAAAATCATTAAAAAACACAACAAACATACTCATAAATACAAAAACAGCATAAATGCCATGGTGATAAAGAAAACAACAATTATCACTCTGTAATAATCATTAAAAGGATTTTAAAATGAAACTACTCGCTATTATTAGTGCCTTCGGCGGAATACTTTGCTCAAGTTTTGCAACCGCAGCCGATAGCTTTATCTCGATCGGCACAGGGGGTCAAACGGGAGTTTATTACATTGCCGGCCAATCTATTTGTCGATTTGTAAACCGTACTACGGATAGTCACCACATCAAATGTAATGCGCCAACCAGTGGCGGTGGCGTTGCTAATGTAAATGGCCTTCGCAGTCACGAATACAATTTTGGCATCATGCAGTCTGATCATCAGTTTAAAGCACTTAATGGCTTATCTCCTTTTCAAGATCATGGCAAAATGACCGATATTCGTGCGGTTTTCTCTCTACAAAGTGAAGTATTTACCATTCTTGCTCGTGAAGATTCAGGGATTAAAACCTTTGATGATTTAAAAAATAAACGCGTAAACTTAGGCAATCCCGGTTCAGGGCAGCGTGATACGTTTGAGCAGATTTTAACGGTTAAAAATTGGAATAGTGATATTTTCAGTTTGGTTTCTGATCTCAAACCAGCCGAACAAGCGCCTGCAATGAGTGATAATAAAATAGATGCAATGAGCTACTTTGTTGGTCACCCAAATGGCGCGATTCAAGAAGCTTCTACCACAACAGATACTCGTTTAATTGCGGTTACAGGCCCTGAGATTGATGCACTATTAAAAGAAAAGAGCTATTTCACAAAAGCGATTATTCCTGGTGGCATGTACCGTGGTAATCCTAATGATACTGTTTCAATTGGAGGTAAAGCGGTGTTATCAACCAACGCTGACACTGATCCTGAAATGGTGTACCAATTGGTGAAGTCAGTCTTTACTAATATCGATCGCTTCAAACGCCTGCATCCTGCTTTTGCGGATCTCAAAGAAACTGACATGATAAAAGCAGGCTTAACCGCTCCACTGCACGATGGCGCTATTCGCTACTACAAAGAACGTGGCTGGATGTAACTTCACCACCAAGCGAGATAATTCTTCTATCTCGCTTACCCTTCTTTTATTAATGAAAATAGACAGCAAATTATCGTTTTAATTGTGCTCCCTGTTTTCATTAGTACCAACTTGTAAGTGAATACATATGGCTCAACATAATCTAATATCCGATAATCCACTTTCGACAGAAGATCTGATTGCGAAAGATGTCGGTGCACGTTTACCGACTGGCATTATGGCAAAAGTAATTACTTTGCTCGCAATTTCATGGTCACTATTTCAATTGTGGATCGCATCCCCGCTGCCTTTTATTATTGGTATTGGGGTTTTTAATGACACCGAAACCCGTGCCATTCATTTAGCCTTTGCGCTTATTCTCGCTTTTTTAGTTTTTCCAGCACGCCAGTCTTCCGCAACCGATCGAGTTCCCTACAGTGATATCGCTTTAGGGATGATTGCGGCAGCCACTTCATTGTATTTGTTTGTCATGTACCATGAATTAGCCCAACGCCCTGGCAGCTTAACCCAACTTGATCTTGTAGTGGCTTGTATTGGTTTACCATTATTATTAGAAGCCGCTCGACGAGTGTTAGGCCCTGCATTGCCTCTTATTGCACTAAGTTTTATTGGGTATAGTTTTGCAGGTCCTTGGATGCCAGGGCTACTTGCTCATCGCGGAGTGCAATTTGCTTCTCTTGCGAACCATCAATGGATCACTACCGAAGGTGTATTTGGAATCGCACTAGGGGTATCCACCAGCTTTGTTTTTTTGTTTGTGCTATTTGGCGCTTTACTTGAGCGTGCAGGTGCTGGACATTATTTTATTCAATTAGCCTTTAGTTTATTAGGGCACCTTCGTGGTGGGCCAGCAAAAGCCGCAGTAGTTGCATCAGGGCTAACTGGATTAATATCTGGATCATCAATAGCTAATGTTGTCACAACGGGCACATTTACTATTCCAATGATGCGCAAAGTCGGGTTTAGCAAGGAAAAAGCGGGCGCAATAGAAGTAGCTTCATCAGTAAATGGGCAGATTATGCCGCCAGTTATGGGCGCAGCAGCTTTCTTAATGGTGGAATATGTCGGCATTCCTTATATCGATATTATTAAGCATGCCTTTTTGCCTGCGGCTATTTCATACATTACTTTGCTTTATATTGTTCACTTAGAAGCCCTAAAACTGGGAATGACCGCAATTAATCCTAAACAACATAAGCCATGGCTAGTACGCTTAACCAGCTTTAGCTTTGGTTGTTTGTTAATCAGTGGATTTTCGTTAGCAATCTATTATGGCTTAGGATGGATCAAACCATTATTAGGTAATTATGCAGCTTATGCCATTGGCGGTTTACTAATTACGGTTTATCTCTGTTTATTAAAAGTGGCAGCCACTCATCCACCATTACCCACAGATGATCCTGATGCGCCATTAGATGAATTACCAGAAACACGCAGTGTCTTATTAGCAGGGTTACATTTTATCTTACCGGTTGTGGTCTTAGTGTGGTGTTTAATGGTCGAGCGTTTATCTCCAGGGTTATCCGCTTTTTGGGGCTCGGTGATGCTGGTTGGTATTATCATCACTCAACGTCCGCTACTGAGCTTATTACGTAAAGACGGCTATCATTATGGTGATTTCAATGATGGTAAAAATGATCTGATTGAAGCTTTAATTGCAGGCTCACGCAATATGATAGGAATAGGTATCGCCACTGCTACCGCGGGTATTATTGTGGGTGCGGTTTCTCAAACCGGAGTCGGATTAATTTTAGCTGATTTGGTTGAGATGCTATCAATGGGTAATTTAATGCTGATGCTAATTTTATCAGCACTATTAAGCCTTATTCTTGGAATGGGGCTACCCACTACGGCTAACTATATTGTTGTTTCAAGCTTATTAGCACCAGTGATAGTGACACTTGGTCAGCAAAATGGCTTAATTGTACCGTTAATCGCTGTACATTTATTTGTGTTCTACTTTGGCATTATGGCCGATGTAACTCCTCCAGTTGGGTTAGCCTCATTTGCCGCTGCCGCCGTATCAAAAGGCGATCCAATAAAAACCGGGATCACAGCGTTTTATTACAGCTTACGTACTGCTGCATTACCGTTTTTGTTTATCTTTAATACTGATTTATTATTGATCGATGTCACTGTGAGTCATGGCATTATTATCTTCATTATTGCGACTATTGCGATGCTTATTTTTGCGATGGCAACCCAAGGTTGGTTTATTACGCGTAATCGTTGGTATGAAAATATCGCATTATTATTGATCTCCTTTACTCTATTTCGTCCCGGTTTTTGGCAAGACTTAATAGTGGATCCTTTTCAAAATATTGCGCCAACACACTTAGTAAAAACTCTTGATACTCTACCTACAGGTGATGTTATTCGAATGCGAATTGCAGGTGAAGATGCGATTGGTAAACACCGAGAGTTTAGCGTGTTATTTACCGTTCCTAAGGGGGATACTGGCCAACAAAAACTAGCAAACATTGGCATTGAAACCTATCAAAGCCAAGGCAAGACATTGATTGACATGGTAACTTTTGGCAGCCCTGCCGCTAAAGAGCAATTACAATTTGATCAACAAATTCTCGATATTAGAGTTCCGGTTGAACGCTGGCGTAAAGAATGGTTGTGGTTGCCAGCGATATTATTATTTGGTGTTATTATTCAAAATCAGCGTCGACGTTTAATATCAGTACCAATAGCAAAAACACCACAAAAATCCGCTACCGTATAAACAAAAAAAGCCGATCATCTGATCGGCTTTCTATTGTCTATTTTAAAAGTATTAGATTAGCTATTTTTAGCGTGTTGTAAACGACGTTCTCTTTGGCCTTTAATCACCAAATAGATACCCACTAAAATAAATGGAATACTTAATAACTGACCGGTATTAATCACCATATCGGTTGAGTAATCCGCTTGGTGTACTTTAATAAATTCGAGTAAGAATCGTACTGTCATCACCAAGACTAAGAACCAACCCAACAGCAATCCTTTATACTTACCGATATCGGTTTTTCTATATAAAGCAAATAATAAGAAGAATATTGCTAAGTAAGAAAAGCCTTCATAAAGCATAACTGGATGACGTGGTATTAAATCAACACGTTCAAACACAACCGCCCATGGCAAATTACTTGGGGTGCCTAAGATTTCCGAGTTAAAGAAATTACCAAAACGGACAAAGAAACCAAATAATGCAGTTGCTATTGCTAATCGGTCAAGAAGCCACATACGGTCAATAGCATACTTTTTACTGTAATAGTAAACCGCAATAATTAAACCTAAGCCGCCACCATGACTAGCAAGTCCACCTTCCCACACAGCAAAGATTTTCGCTGGATGTGCCCAGTAGTAATCTGGATCATAGAACACTACATGAAATAATCGAGCGCCAACAATGATACCGACAACGGCATACATAAGTAATGAATCTAAGCTTTCAATTGGCTTATTTTCACGTTGATAAATTGACTTCATAACTTGGAAGCCAAACGTAATAGCGAGCGCAAATAGCACGCCATACCAATGTATCTTTAAACCAAAGAATGACACTAGTATTGGATTAACATCCCAAACAAAATGATTCAAACAAGATTACCTTCTGAGTGAACAATAGCCAAAAACAATAGATGCTATCGAGAATGATTACAGATTAGCAAGAAAAACCAGTGGGGTGAATAAACCGCAGCTTAATTTCTCAAACTATTTATGATAAATACGATTAATAATTCAGCAAATAAAAATCATTAAACAATATAACTAACATTTTGATGCATTATATTTGGCATTTTATGCCTTAATAACACACCACATTATAATTAATGCTTGACGTCAAATAGTAATAATTGCATATAATAACGTCTAACTTTACTTAAAGGCTTAAGATGTATATTAAACGTCTTCGCACAATTTGGATTACAAGCTTTACGCTTATAGCATTATTGCTATCAAGTGTTGCTTCCAGTGCGCCTTTAATGTCGATAAAAATGCTCAGCATGAATAATTCAATGATGGTAATGTCATCAACGATGGATTGCTGTGATGATGAATCAATGCTCGATCATCAACACCACCAAGCACAACAATCGGCAGCACATTGCGATAAAATGGGTGGCGTTGATAATTGTTGCTCTATCGCATGTTTAAGTAATATTGCTTTTCTCCCGAGCCAATTTGAAAACTTATTTCAGCCATCAAATCTGACGCTCATCGCTATAGAAAAAACACACCAATTAAATACTACCACGCCAACGTTATATCGCCCTCCAATAGCATAAATCCGTTTAATCTATTTTTACTCACGACATCATTATTGTCCGTGATAGATTAATTGTATCTTATGATCTGTATTTAATTATTTTGCAGCAGATCTAAGATCACCATAAGCCTTATTTAATTCAATGACTGTTCTAGGCCGTTATTACTTAGTTAACTGCGTAATAATAATTAGATCATCACTTATATTGTTTTATATTCGCTTATGGAAGACTGGATTACGTTATGAACGTTACAACTTCTATGCTCGTTCTGGTTATCAGTGCTAGCGCGATAACACCAGTAACACTGTTTGCGTCACCATCAACAACTGCAGCGACAAAAACACAGCAATCGCAACAATTGACACAACTGATCACTAAAGCGATTAAAAACGATGCCAATATGGCGCAAATTAGTGCTCAGCAACATGCAATGCAGGAAACCAGCTTAGGTACCAATAGCTTACCTGATCCCAAGTTAAAACTGGGTATCGGTGGTTTACCTACGGATAGTTTTTCTCTAAACACTGATCCAATGACCACATTATCAATTGGTTTAATGCAGCAATTTGACCGTGGTAACACCCTTGATTTACAGCAACAAAAAGGCGAGATTCAAGCGCAAGCTATTGGTACACAACAAGCGGTTCGTGAACTTGATATTACCAATAAAATGACCCAATTATGGTTAGAATTAGGCTATCAACAATCTGTTTATCGTACCTTACAACGTAACCACCGTCTTGTAACTGAATTAGCTAATTTCACCAAGACTAATTACGCTATCGGTAGTGGTGAAGCTCAAGACTTACTCCAAGTTAAACTGCAAGTCGTTAAGATAGAAGACAAATTACAAACAAATCTACAAACACAGCACCGTATCATGGCACAACTGTCTGAATGGCTGGGCACTGATTGGCTTACAACGCAAACAATAGTCCAAGCATCAAACCAGTTATCTTGGCAACGTCTTAACCAATTAATGCCGCGTTTAACCGCCACTAACCAACATTATTCATTACTGAAACAACATCCAATGGTGCTTATTGCCAATAGTGCTATTTCAGCTAATGAAACCCAAGTCGCCATTAGTCAACAAGCCTATAAACCTCAATTTGGTATTGAAGTTATGTATGCCTCTCGCCAAGCCAATGGTATGTCAGGCAAACCAGCCTCTGATCTAGTGAGTGCCTATCTCACCATGGATTTACCGCTATTTACTGATAACCGTCAAGATCACCATTATGCGGCGGCGCAATATCAAGTAGGAGCGGCAAAATCACAACGTGATCTATTGCTCAATCAAATGAACGCCAAGGTAAATGCCTTACTGGTTGAACGTGATAATTTAAGCCAGCGCTTATCGCGTTATACAACCACCCTACTTACTCAAGCAAAAGCACGTACGCAAGCTGTTGAGCGTGGTTATCAAAATAATACGGCGCAATTTAATAATGTAATCACCGCAGCCACTGATGAACTCGCTTTAGTCATTGAACAAGCACGGGTTATTACCGACTTAAACATTACTAACAGCAACTTAGCCTCATTAGTCAATGGTTTTGATGTTCAACCACACTCGTTACAGCTTCAGCACTCAACAACCATCAATAAGTAGGTAATATCATGACGTCACAAAATACCGTTAAAATTGCGGCTGTTGCCTTACTTATTGGTACAGCTATTGGAGTTAGTGCTACATATTATATGTCACATCATTCTGTATCGATGGACTCAAAAGCGACCACTTCAAACAGTGAACCCTTGTATTGGGTTGCTCCAATGGATCCCAATTACCAACGTGATAAACCGGGTAAATCACCAATGGGGATGGATCTCATTCCTGTTTATGCAGAAAAAGATGCTGCAAAAGAAAATGTTGCCGGTACGGTTATTATTGATGCTGCGGTTGAAAATAACTTAGGCGTAAAAACTGCTGCTGTTATTAAGCAAAAACTAACACCTAAGATCGACACTATTGGTTACGTTGATTTTGATGAAAGTCAGCTCTGGCAAACCAATATTCGAGTCAGTGGTTGGGTTCAAAAATTATACGTCAATGCTGTTGGTGAACAGGTACATAAAGGCGATGTGTTATTTACTCTTTATTCGCCTGAATTAGTCAAATCTCAGCAAGAATTACTTAATGCTTATCGCACAGGCCGTAGTGGTTTAATGCAAGGTGCCCGTGATCGTTTAGCCGCTCTTGGCGTCGACAAACAACAAATTAAACACATTATTAAAACGGGGAAAGCAACGAAGACCATTGAAGTCAAAGCTATCGCTGATGGTGTTATTGCAAGCTTAAATATTCGTGAAGGGGGCTATTTATCACCCGCACAAGCCGCTATTAGCGCTGGGCCTCTTAATGAAGTCTGGGTCAATGCTGAAATATTTGAGCGCCAAGCACATTGGATAACCACAGGTAGCAAAGCAAATATGACACTAGACGCTATTCCTGGCCAACAATGGCAAGGCAAAGTTGATTATGTTTACCCTATTTTAGATCCAAAAACGCGTACATTACGGATGCGGTTAAAGTTTGCTAATCATAATGAGCAATTAAAACCCAATATGTTCGCCAATATTACCCTCACCCCAAAAACAGAAACTGCTGTTCTCACTATTCCGACTCAAGCCGTGATTCGATCAGGCAATATGACCCGCGTTGTACTCGCTGAAGGTAATGGAAAATACCGATCAGTAAAGATCCGTATTGGTCGTGAAGCTGATAATCTCGTGGAAGTTATCGCAGGATTAACCACGGCTGATCGTATTGTCACCTCTGCACAATTTATGCTTGATTCCGAATCCAGTAAAAGTGCCGATCTCTCACGTATTAATGGTGTCGACAGTGTCGATAAAGCCACCACCGTCACTTGGGCTCAAGGAGAGATCACTGCGATCAATGCTGATCAAACAATATTAACCATCAACCACCAGCCAGTCAGTGCTTGGAATTGGCCTGCGATGACAATGGATTTTAATATTGATAAAAATATAAAAATTAAAGACTTAGTCGTTGGTCAACAGATTAAATTTGAGCTACAAAAAACAGCCGATAATCAATATAACATCATTAATTATAAAAAGCAGAAGCACAATATAGCTAATGAAGTATGGGTAAACGGTGATATCTCAATGTTAATGCCTGCATTTAATATGATCACGGTTAACCACCAAGCAGTACCTGAATGGAAATGGCCTGCGGGTGAAATGAATTTTACCGTCGACGATAGTATTGCATTAACCGATCTTAAACAAGGGCAATCGATTCGGTTTAAGCTGATTAAGAATGGCAGTGATTACACTCTGCAAGATATTAAACCAATGGAGAATAAATAATGATCCCTGCTATTATTCGTTGGTCAATCAATAACCGTTTATTGGTATTAATTGCGGCCTTATTTTTAACCGTTGCTGGCTTATACAGCGTTAAAAATACCCCCGTCGATGCCCTGCCGGATCTGTCTGATGTTCAAGTCATCATTAAGACCAGTTACCCAGGTCAAGCACCACAAGTGGTCGAAGATCAAGTCACTTACCCATTAACAACAGCCATGTTAGCCGTACCGGGCGCTGAAACGGTCCGTGGCTATTCTTTCTTTGGCGATTCCTATGTCTATATTATCTTTAATGATAAGACTGACATGTATTGGGCTCGCTCTCGTGTACTTGAATATTTAAGCCAAGTTGCACCTAAGTTACCCGCCAATGCAAAACCAACCTTAGGCCCAGATGCGACTGGGGTTGGCTGGATTTACAGTTATGTATTACAAGATAAAACAGGTAAGCATGATTTAGCCGAATTACGTAGTTTACAAGATTGGTTTCTAAAGTATGAACTTCAAACTGTTGCAGGTGTTTCTGAAGTTGCAACCGTTGGTGGTATGGTCAAACAATACCAAGTTCAAATCGATCCGTCCAAACTACGGGCCTATAACCTCACGTTACAGCAAGTAAATATGGCGATTCAAAACGGTAACCAAGAAACCGGTGCTTCCGTTATTGAAATGGCTGAAGCCGAACATATGGTGCGTACTACAGGTTATTTAACCAATATCGAGGACATAAAATCACTGCCATTAAAAGTAACCGAAAATGGTACGCCACTGTTACTCGGGGATATTGCAGATATTAACATTGGTCCGCAAATGCGCCGGGGTATTTCTGAATTTAATGGTGAAGGTGAGGCTGTCGGTGGTGTTATTGTGATGCGCTTTGGCGAAAATGCCAGTCAAGTCATCGCCAACATCAAAACTAAACTGGCACAGTTACAACAAGGCTTACCAGCAGGTGTTGAGATTGTAGCCACTTATGATCGCTCAACATTAATTGACCATGCGGTGAAGAATCTGTGGCAAAAACTCGCGGAAGAATTCCTTGTGGTTGCCATCGTCTGTGCACTATTTCTATTCCACATTCGTTCTTCATTAGTAATAGCGATTAGCTTACCGATTGGTATTTTATCTGCTTTTATCATCATGCATTGGCAAGGTATTAATGCCAATATCATGTCACTAGGCGGTATCGCTATTGCAATCGGTGCAATGGTTGACGGTGCAATTGTAATGATAGAAAACGTGCATAAACACATTGAACGTACCCCACTTACCGATGAAAACCGTTGGCAAGTGATAGGTAAAGCGGCAGAAGAAGTCGGTACACCCTTGTTCTTCTCATTACTGATCATTACCTTAAGTTTTGTTCCCGTGTTCGCGCTCGAAGGACAAGAAGGCAAGATGTTCTCGCCATTAGCATCAACTAAAACCTACGCTATGGCAGCAGCGGCTGGTTTAGCGATTACTCTAGTCCCCGTATTAATGGGCTATTTTGTTCGCGGTAAAATTTTACCTGAACATAAAAACCCCGTGAACCGTGCTGTGATTGCACTTTACCGACCATTATTGAATGTAAGTCTTAAGTTTCCAAAAACAATCATCGTTATTGCGCTGTGTTTAATGGCTTCTTCGTACTACCCATTAACGAAACTTGGCAGTGAATTTATTCCACCGTTAGACGAAGGTGATTTGATGTATATGCCAACCACCTATCCGGGGATCTCTATCGGTAAGGCTCGTCAGTTATTACAACAAACCAATAAACTGATTAAAACAGTCCCAGAAGTCGCTACGGTTTGGGGCAAAGTAGGTCGAGCAGATACAGCAACCGATCCTGCACCATTAACCATGATAGAAACCGTGATCCAATTCAAGCCACGAGATCAATGGCGAAAAGGTGTCACCACTGAGTCTTTACGCAAACAATTAGATCAATTGATCCAATTTCCTGGTTTAACTAACGCATGGGTAATGCCGATCAAAACCCGTATTGATATGTTAGCCACAGGTATCAAAACACCTATTGGGATCAAAATCGCAGGCCCAGATCTAAAAGTTATCGAAAAGATCGGTGCAGAACTTGAGCCTATTTTAAATAATATCAAAGGTACTACCTCGGTTTATGCCGAGCGTGTTGCAGGAGGCCGTTATATCACGGTTGATATTAATCGCCGCCAAGCAGCACGGTATGGATTAGCTATTAAAGATATTCAACAGATAGTTTCGACCGCAGTTGGTGGAATGAACGTGGGTGAAACCATTGAAGGCTTAGAACGTTATCCTATTAATGTACGTTACCCACAATCTTACCGTGATTCAGCGGTTAAATTGCAAAATCTACCGTTAATTACCCCCAATGGTGCCCGTATCGCATTGGCTGATGTTGCGGATATTCGTTACGAAGATGGACCACCAATGATCAAAACTGAAAATGCACGTCCAAATGGATGGGTTTTTGTCGATATTGATCAACGAGATTTAGGTTCTTACGTTGCCGAAGCACAACAAGTAGTTACGAAACAATTAAAACTGCCCGCAGGTTATTCATTAGCATGGTCTGGTCAGTATGAATATATGGAACGCGCAAAAGCCCGTTTGAGTATTGTTACCCCAATTACTCTTGCCATTATTATGCTGCTACTTTATTTCAGTTTCCGCCGCGTGCAAGAAGTCTTCATTATTATGGCTACCCTACCATTAGCGATGGTGGGTGGTTTATGGCTGATGTTCATGCTTGGATTTAATTTCTCAATTGCTGTTGGCGTTGGCTTTATCGCGCTCTCTGGTGTCGCGGTTGAAATTGGCGTGATTATGTTGGTGTACTTAAATCAGTCATGGGCATTTAAAAAACAGGATGCACAAGAGCAACAACGTGCATTAACCGCTGCTGATTTACAACAAGCGATCAGTGAAGGGGCTGGATTACGTGTACGCCCAGTAATGATGACAGTCTTAACCGTTATCATTGGTTTGATACCAATAATGTATGGCTCAGGTACGGGTTCTGAAGTCATGCAACGCATTGCCGCACCTATGATTGGCGGAATGGCATCTGCACTGTTACTGACGTTATTAGTATTACCAGCCACCTTCAAGCTTTGGAAAAGTCGCGAGCTTAATACCAAGACCACAACATCATTAAATTCATCATCAATTACAAAGGAATGAGTCATGAAAAAAACACTGCTTACTTTAATACTAGCCTTAACAACCACAACAGCGATGGCTGCAATGGACCACTCAACCATGGATCACGCAGCAATGGATCATAGTGGTATGGATCATTCACAAATGGATACCACTAAAATGGACCATCAAATGATGAACATGAAAAGTATGTCTGATGTCGGCATGCCAGCCCTAGGTTCAAAACCGAATAAAGTAGTTTATGTCACCCTTAGTGATGATATGACGATCACCCTTAAAAAAGCCACTGATATTCAACCTAATGATGTGGTGCAATTTGTGGTGATGAATACAGGAAAAATGACGCATGAATTTTCAATTGGCTCACCACAAGAACAAGCACAATCTCGACAAATGGGGAAAGGTCACCATACAGAGAATGGCAATGCAGTAATGGTCGCACCAGGAAAAGCCAAACAAGTATTATGGCACTTCCATGGCAGTAACAAGATAGAATTTGCTTGTAATATGGAAGGACATGCCACCGCAGGTATGACCCAAACCATCACGTTATAAGCCGTTATTAAAAATAAAAAACGAGGTAGATACTATTCTCTATCTCGTTTTATTTTACTATTTATTATTCAAAGTCAGAATAATAATTAGCTAGCTTGTTCGTTATAATCTTATCTAATATATTAATATCACTATAAACATCAATATTTAAAGCAACTAACTTTTGCTTAATATCCGTTGCCGACTCTGAAAAGAATAATGTCGGTAAATGAAAATAACTTCCAGCAAGACTCTGATTACGCTCAGTTAAATAATGCACCGTATAATCAAAAATACGCTGCTGAATCATAATCGCTTGATCTAATGAGCTAACATTAAAGGCCAGCGGTGTTGCCCAATCTAAGTGCTGCCCTTGGTAGGTTACCAACGGTTGAATTAATGCTTCACTTTGTCCTTGAGTAGACACTAATGCTTGTGCTAATGCCATTGATGCATCAATAACTTCAACATTTAACGGCAACATCCCTTGTGCTTTAAATCGTTGACAACTGGAGGCTGTTAAAGCTAATGGTAATTCAGTACAGCCCAATATCACTTTAGTACAACCTTGTTTAGCAATCTCATCACATATCACTTCACATAGTAGTGTTTCTGCTTGCTGAGTAATTTTAGCCGTTTTAATACCAAAATCAGGATTGTAAATAGCTTCCATTATCTTCACTTGGTTCTCAACAGCAGGCTGTGTCGCTTTAATTCCTTGCTCGGTTAAAGCTGTTTGATATAACCCTGACTCTATCAGACTATTAACGCCCATGACTAATACAGTATCTTGGTAACCTTGTAACGACGTTGCTGTTTGTTTAATCATATCAACAAAAGTTACTGGTATATCAGGCAATATCCGTCGAAATAATTCATGAGCGCTATTGCAAGCAAGACCAAGACGATCAACCGCTAAATATTGCATTAAGCGTAATGTATATACTGCGGTGTCAAATTTACGTAATTCAGGTATATCTGTTGGTAGCCATTGTTGCAGTATTTCTTGAGGCTTATAAGCTAAACGTGCATTACCGAAGGCAACAAATTGACATTCTTTATGCTCAGGCAATGAAGAAATTTTAGCCATTAAATCAACCATCGCTTCATTGCCCATTCCACCAATGATACCAATACGTGATTGTTTAAAATTATCCTTAATTTTCATAAGCTCAATGACTCATATTTATAATCGAAGTCGACAACTTATAGAATAACGGGCGTTTTTACTTTGATAAGTATAATGAAGAATGCAAATATATTGATTAATATGTTAGTAAATATTTCAAAAATATAAACCGTTTAATAACACCTATATTGATCAAATGACAGCCAATAAAAAAGCAGCTTTAATAAAAGCTGCTTTTTTGTCGTAAGTATCAACTAAAACAATTACTTATCGTCAATTGTTTCTTCTGATGGCTCAACGCCACGGTGGTTGATCTGTAATGCTTGTAAAAAATTACGTAGCACCTGATCTTTACAGTCACGATAATGTTTATGATCAACTTTACGGAAAAAAGCACTTAATTCATGCTTACTTAAACGAAAATCAACCAATTTAAACAAATCAAGTACGTCATCTGCTTTCAGGTTTAGTGCAATTTGTAATTTTCTAAAAATAATATTATTTGTGATTTTTTGCTCTGGCGCAGGCTGTTCACCTTCTTTCTTGCCACGCTTTTGATTAATAAAGCCATTTAAGAAAGTAGCAACTTGTTCATCAGAACAGCTCTTATAACCTTCTGCATCATCAGCTTTTAACCAACTGCAAACTTGCTCACGCGTTACTTCACAATCAGCAGCAGCAAAAATAGCGATCATTTCGCTATCATTTAAATCAAAAGTATAGCGAACACGGCGCAAAACATCGTTATTAGTCACAATTTATCCAATTTAGTATGCTGTGGTTGTAATAATCACAGCGAAATTATCAGCGCAGAATAACAGATAATTCATCGCTATTCACTCGAATCAAGCAGCTTTTGTACATCAAGCGTAGCAATTAATGCTTTATTGAGTGGCGTTTTCTCTGTTGTGATTAGTAACTTTCCAGCACCATACCAATGAATTCCTTCCCATTGTGAATAATTACCTAATCGCTTATAAATGCCCGTTGACCAATCTGGTTTATCATCCTTCACTTTTACAAGCCAAATAAATGAATAACCTAGATATATATTTCGGCGATAACCAATAAACGCCAATGTTGCTGTTTCAGGATTATAATCAACCCCTGTAATTAACCCTTTACTAGGGTATTCAGCGACCGGATTTAAATGCTGGACTTTATTTACTTCGCCTTTATCTATTTGATAAAGTCGAGTTTTCTCATCTTTCCAGTTTTTTGAAAATAACCATATCTGGTCACCAACAACCGTAATGGCTTCACTGTCATAGTTATGTTTGTTAAACCAACCTTTAGTAAAATCATTATATTGAAATTGTATTTTTGCCGCTGGTGTTACTGCTTGTTGTTGATTGAGGCCTTTTTGCTCTATTTTATAAATAACACCACCATTGCGTATAGTAAGGTTATTACCAATATCGCCAACATATAAAAATTGCTGATCTTGCGCTAAATCTTCCCAATCATAATTACGACTATTATTTACTTTTACGATTTGTGCAATACCCGTCATATCATGATTTAAACGATAAAGTTTATTATCACCATACGTATCGTTATGCGTCCAAATATCACCATTAATAATAGCCAAACCAGAGGTTTCGCTTATCTTTTTAGGCATATATGCCAAAATATCCACATAAAGAACATTACGTACAAAATAAGTGGCACCAAGACTACATAACAGCAGTAATAACACTACTGACAATCCAACAACAATTCTTTTTATTATCAGCATATTACCCGTATGAATTATATCTTTAAAAATTAATATCCTTGTATACTATCATTATATTGCGCGTATGAAAAACAGGAAAAAAACATACAAAAACCTAATATAAATAAGCAAATTTCACCATTACCAACCATAATTAATCTTAAACATATAAATTCCGTTCACTTCGGTATGGCAGCTAAATAATGATTAATATTCCACACCTCATTAAATATAAATACGGGCTCGCCGCATTGTGTTTACTATTAGTAAGTTTCCAGACTCACGCTGTTCAATTAGCACCACTTAGTGGCTCTGAATATGTGGGTGATTTAGCTGAATTAGAAAAAAAGCGGGTATTGCGAGTATTGGTTGCAGCAGATCTCGGTTTTTACTATATAGAAGATGGTATAACTAAAGGTATTATTGCCGATTTATTGCAGCATTTTGAGAAAGACATTCATAAAACACACCCAAAAATGCACTTACAAATTATTCCTGTCCATCGAGATAAATTGTTACCTTATATAGTTAAAGGCTTAGGCGACTTAGCCATTGCCAATATTACAATAACAACTGAACGTAAAAAACAAGTTGATTTTAGTCAACCTGTACTTACCAATATATCAGAAGTACTTATTAACAATATTAAACAGCCCCCCTTTAACAAAGTAACCGATTTAAGTGGTAAAACAATCTGGGTGAGAAAAAGTTCGAGTTACTATCAAAGTTTACTCAAAATTAATAATAAATTGCGCATGCAAAACTTACCACCCGCATCAATATTGTTTATTGATGAAACACTACAAGATTATGAATTATTAGAACTTATAAATTTAGAACTACTCAATGCAACAGTGATAGATAACCACAAAATAAAAATCTGGCAACCCATATTAAAAAATATCCGTGTTAATGATCATTTTGTTTTACGTAATGACGGTCAAATAGCTTGGGCGATACGTAAAGATAGCCCCAACCTAATGGCACTGGTTAATCGCTATATTGATACAGTAAAAGAAGGGACATTAATAGGTAATATTATTTACAGTAAATATATTGAAAACCATCGTTGGCTTAATACACTACTTGATCCTAATAATATCGATAAAATGGAAAGTTTATCGCATATTTTCTTTCGCTATTCAAAACAATACGACTTTGATTATTTAATGTTAATGGCGCAAGGTTTTCAAGAATCAGGGCTAAATCAACATAAAGTATCAAACAAAGGTGCCGTCGGTATCATGCAGGTACTACCCAGCACTGCTCGTGACCCTAGTGTAGATATTCCTAATATATATACATCAAAAAACAATATTCATGCTGGTGTAAAATATATGCGTTATTTACAAGACCAATATTTTAGCAGTGATGAAATTGATTATGATAATAAAATGTATCTCTCACTCGCTGCTTACAATGCAGGCCCTGGCAATATCAATAAAATGCGGCGTTATGCCAAAGAACAAGGTTATAACCCTAACGTTTGGTTTAATAATGTTGAACTTATTACCCGTAAACATATTGGATCACAACCGATTGTCTATGTGAATAACATCAATCGTTATTTCATTGTTTACAAACAAATAATGAAACTACAACGTTTCCGTGACTCTGGTATTCGCCCTTTTATTCCACCCTATAGATTTGATGCTCCAGTGTTATTTAAATAGCACATCAAAAATCAGTCATAATCACCATTAGCAATATGCACAATAGTGATTATGATTTTAAATTAGGTAGTGATAAATGTTTAGTTCGGCGATCATGTTTATGGAAATACCATAATTTACGGTTTTTGGATGATTTTTTCATTACAGCACCTGTAACAAGACTAATAGAGTAAATATCATTCTATTATCTATTGATAATGTAAATTAATACCAGTCGCAATCATAACTCATATTTCCAATATTACATTTTAATATTAGTACGATAAATTCACTCACAATATTAGCATTACTCTTTACCCTTCCAGATAGAAAATACTTAATTTAAAAAACTTTGCCTCATAATAAGCCATAACAACCTAATTAACTTAAATATTTCAATCACATAACATGAAACAAATCACAAAACATAATGGAGTTACATTCAGTGTCTTCATTATTATTCTTATTTTTATCACCATATTCAAACAAATAGCAAGCGATTGCGCAAACGTGAAAAATTAGTTTTTGTCAATTGCAAAAAAAACTACTGGATTAAAAATGCGATATATATCACTTTATCGAAGAATGAAATCATTCAGCATACACACATAAACAGATAATAATCACACTGAGCACAATCCAATATGGTCTATTTACACTTTATACTCGGGTTAGTCGTTATTGCAGTATTAGCTTTACTTGCCAGCAACAACCGAAAGAACATCAAATATCGCTATATTATTCAGCTACTTATAATAGAGCTGGCACTTGCTTACTTCCTACTCAACTCATCAGCAGGTACAGGTATTGTAAAAGAGTTTGCAGATGCATTTAATGGTTTACTCTCATTTGCAGGTGATGGTACTAATTTTGTGTTCGGTAATTTATCGAATAACAATGATTTTAACTTCTTCCTAAGTGTATTAATGCCGATTGTTTTCATTTCCGCATTAATTGGTATTCTGCAACATATCAAAGTATTACCTTACATCATTAAAGCGTTAGGTTTCTTGTTATCTAAAGTCAATGGCATGGGCAAACTAGAATCATTCAATGCAATCAGTGCATTAATGGTTGGTCAGTCTGAAAACTTTATCACGTATAAAAACATTTTAGGCGGAATGTCAGAGCGTCGTATGTACACCCTTGCAGCGACGGCAATGTCAACGGTTTCTATGTCTATCGTTGGCTCATACATGAAGCTTATCGACCCAAAATATGTTGTTGCTGCATTGTTTTTAAACATGTTCAGTACCTTCATCATTCTGTCTATTATCAATCCTTACGATCACGAAGCTGAGATGGATATTGATGAAATGATGGCAGCAGAAAGTGGTGAAACACTGACTTTCTTTGAGATGCTGGGTGAATATATTTTAATGGGCTTTAAGGTTGCTGT
The DNA here is from genome assembly GCF_046058925.1 of Photobacterium piscicola. Classification (NCBI taxonomy): domain Bacteria; kingdom Pseudomonadati; phylum Pseudomonadota; class Gammaproteobacteria; order Vibrionales; family Vibrionaceae; genus Photobacterium; species Photobacterium piscicola. Next base: position 1,582,327 of record NZ_CP175534.1, on the reverse strand, counting down.
TATTGTTGCGGCGATGCTTATCGGTTTCATTGCACTCATTTCAATGATCAATGCAGGCTTTGATGCAGCATTTGGCATCAGCTTCCAAAACTTAATTGGCTACTTATTCTACCCTGTTGCATGGTTAATGGGCGTTCCTGCTCATGAGGCATTACAAGCTGGTAGTATTATGGCAACCAAACTTGTAACTAATGAATTTGTTGCAATGATGGACCTTCAAAAACAAGTAGGTACTTTGTCTGCGCACACTGTTGGTACGGTTTCTATCTTCCTTGTGTCATTCGCAAACTTCAGCTCTATCGGTATTATTGCTGGTGCGGTTAAAGGTGTGAACGAAGAGAAAGGTAATATGGTTGCTCGCTTTGGCTTACGCCTACTTTATGGCTCAACCTTAGTTAGTATTTTATCTGCATTAATTGCCAACATTATGTTATAGCAGTATCAATCAGTGGCAGGGTTTATTAAGCCCTGCCATTTAATTATATAAGAATCAACATCTTCAATTTTTCATTCCAGCCTACAACCTCTATTTTTCACTAATATGCGATTTATTCCACTGCACTTAATTAAATAAGTAATATTAACTTCCAATTTTAGCCCCTTTCATTTGTATGATAAATAATTTAGATTTTATGCTACTCATCACATTAAATTCGATTTAGCGAAAACATGTCCTGAGCCGATCAACAATTATAACCATGAGGCTTATATGTCAAATAAAACCATTTCAGGTGCAGAACTTGTCGTTGAAACCCTAAAGGCACATGACGTTCCCCACATTTTTGGTATTCCTGGTGCTAAAATCGATGCTGTGTTTGATGCCGTATGTGATAACGGTCCTGAAATCATTATTTGTCACCACGAACAAAACGCAGCTTTCATGGCAGCCGCAACAGGTCGTTTAACAGGCAAAGCTGGTGTTTGTCTTGCAACCTCAGGTCCTGGCGCATCAAATCTCGTGACAGGTGTTGCTACGGCAAATAGTGAAGGTGATCCTGTTGTTGCACTTGCTGGTGCGGTTCCCCTTTCGATGTATTCCCATAATACGCACCAATCAATGGATACTCGTTCTCTGTTTAACCCTATTACTAAGTTTTCCGCTGAAGTAATGGACAGTGCTTCTGTACCTGATGTCGTGCATAAAGCATTTCGTATTTCAGAACAACCAACTCAAGGTGCAAGTTTTGTTAGCCTTCCTCAGGATGTACTAACCAACCAAATCCCTTTTATTCCAGTACAACAACCAAAACCAATTTTATTTGGTGGTGCGCACCCACAAGCTATCCGTCAAGCGGCTGATCTTATTAACGCAGCTAAAAATCCAGTATTATTATTAGGTATGGATGCGAGTCAGCCTTTTGTTACAGGTGCTATTCGTCAATTACTTGAACAAACTAAAATTGCCGTGGTAAATACTTTTGCTGCTGCAGGTGTCATTTCACATAATTTATATGATTGTTTTCTTGGTCGCGTGGGTTTATTTAAAAACCAACCAGGTGATATTGCATTAAACAATGCTGATTTAATTATTACTATTGGTTATAGCCCAATTGAATACGATCCAATCTTATGGAATAAAGACGGTAAAACACCTATTATCCATGTGGGTTATCAACAAGCTGATTTAGAAGCTAGCTATAACCCAATTTCGGAAGTCGTTGGTGATCTTGCGGTCTCTGTTGCTTCTATTGCTGCTGAATTAGATCAACGTGAATCACTTGAAAATAATCAGAAATTTCAAGATTTACGTCAAGACCTACAACAGATTATGCGCATGGGTGTTAATAAAACATCATCAATGGGTGTCCATCCATTACGTTTTGTTCATGACTTACGCCAGTTTGTAAGTGACGATACCACAGTATGCTGTGATGTGGGCTCTATCTATATTTGGATGGCACGTTACTTCCACTCTTTTGAACCACGCCGCTTGTTGTTCAGCAACGGTCAACAAACATTAGGTGTTGCTTTACCTTGGGCTATCGCCGCATCACTACTAACACCAAATGAAAAAGTTATTTCAATGTCTGGTGATGGTGGTTTCTTATTCTCATCGATGGAATTAGCAACCGCAGTTCGTCATAAATGTAATATTGTTCACTTTGTTTGGACAGATCACAGCTATGACATGGTTAAAATTCAACAACTTAAAAAATATGGTCGTGAAAGTGCTGTTAGCTTCATGGGTCCAGATATTGTCAAATATGCAGAAAGTTTTGGTGCGCATGGTTTAGCAATAAATACCGCTGATGATATTGAACCCGTACTACGTAAAGCAATGGCATTAAGTGGTCCAGTGTTAGTTAACGTTAATGTTGATTACCGCGATAATAGCCGTCTACTTGATCAACTTCACCCTTGCCAACAAGATTAATAGGACAACATCATGAGTCAGCAACCTAACGAAAAGACATTTTACCAAACCTCAATGATGAGTGCTTTAATTGCAGGTTTATACCAAGGCGATTTTACAATTGGTCAACTACTTGACCATGGTAACTTTGGCATTGGTACCTTTAATGACCTTGACGGTGAAATGATTGTTTTAGGTGATGAAGTATATCAACTAACCAGTACTGGTGAAGTACATCTAGTTAATCATGATATTACTACGCCCTTTGCTTCAGTGGTTAATTTTGAACCAACTGAAAAAGTAAGTCTTATTGAACAAACTAAAGCTGAGTTTGAAACGTGCTTAGAAAATGATTTTGTTGCCAATAATGCCATTAATGCGATTCGCTTAACAGGTAAGTTTTCATACGTTAAAACACGCACTGTACCTGCACAACATCGCCCTTATCCGCCAATGGTAGAAGTCGTAAAACATCAACCTATTGCAGAAATGACCTATGTCTCAGGTGTAATGATCGGCTTTAAGATTCCTGAATACATGATCGGTATTAATGTTCCAGGATTCCACTTCCATTTCATTAGCGATGACCGTACTCAAGGTGGTCATGTGAGTGACTTCATTTTGACAGAAGGTACAGCTGAAGTTGAAATCTTCAAAGATTTCCATTTACGTATGCCTGCATCTCAAGAATTTGATCGTGCAGATTTAAATCCTGATGATCTAAAAGCGGCTATTCATACCACAGAAAAATAATTTCTAAGTTAATATTCCCTTAAGCCTTATTATTTAAAATAATGGGGCTTTTTTTTATCCATTTTAAAAACATGATTGACAATACCTAAGACACTCTCTATTATCCGCGCCAACTAAAGCAAACGATTACATTAGATTGCTTTTTTGCCAAAAAATACGCCGCAATCGTACAGCTGATCCCCATCAGTTGTCTTTCTATTTTTATAAATATGAGAGACTTTGATTTTGGGATTGATTATGCACACGAACACACAAACAACCAACACCTCCCCTCGCCACACTGATTGGCAAAATAAAGCCATTTTAAGCGTTGCTTTTTTAATGGCAACAACCTCTGTAGGGCCTGGCTTCTTAACGCAAACCGCGGTATTTACCAATATTTATAATATAGATATGGCTTTCCCTGTTTTTGCTTCTATGTTTATTACCTTTGGTATAGTAATGAACCTATGGCGTATCGTTGGTGTTTCAGGTTTACGTATTCAAGATATTGCCAATAAAGTTGCACCAGGCATGGGATACGTCATTGGTATTTTATTGGCGCTTGGAGCCGTTGCATTCAACTTTGGTAATGTAAGTGGCTCAGCACTAGGCATGAATGTTCTAATGGGACTAGACACCACGTGGGGCGCTATTTTCACTGGTGTTATCGGTAGCCTGCTATTTATTGTCCATAATGCATCAAAACGAATGGATCAAATGGCGCGTTACTTAGGGCTATTAATGATTGTACTCATTGCCTATGTCGCCCTGACTAATTTACCCCCTCTCGCGCCAACAGTCTTAGCGGCAGTCGCTCCATCTGATTTTTCTAATTTACTGTTACCAACATTAACCATCGTTGGCGGTGCTGTTGGCGGTTATTACACCGGTGCTCAACGTTTAATTGATGTTAAGTTACAAGGTATAGAAAATACGAAAATCGTTACTAAAGCTGCATGGGCAGGGATATCAATTGCCGTAATTATTCGTATTTTATTATTTTGTGCGGTGTTAGGTATCATCACAACGGGTGTCACATTAGATCCAGCCAACCCTGCAGCAGATGCATTCCGCCACGGAGCAGGTGATATTGGTTACTTTATCTTTGGACTCGTGTTATTTGTTGCATCAATTACCTCGGTCGTTGGTAATTCATACATGGCAATATCCCTTATAAAAACTCTTTTTCCTATTGTTGCTCGTAATGAAAAAACATGGTGTGTTGGATTTATTATCCTGACAACGGTAGGAACTGTATTGATGAATATGCCAATTTTGTTACTGATGTTAGCTGGTCTTGTTAACAGCGTTATTCTACCAATCGTACTCGCCACCATGCTGGCAGCAACACGACAGAAAAAAATTGTTGGCGATTACAAACACCCACTTTATCTGACCGCAATTGGTATCACTATTGTAATTGTCATGGGCTTAGCTAGCTTATCCAATATCAGTGGTTTTATTAATAAATTCATAGGGTAACATGTGCCACATACGCTCTTATGGGTATCTAAGTTTATCAATTAATTAATGGTTGGTATTCACAATATTACGCACTAATCTAGTGATAGATCTATTATAAATATAATAAATATCAATATAAAACGCACTAATGGTTGTCATTAGGTATAGGTTTTAGTTATATTAGAGGTACACCATTGCAGTCATTCTTATGGAGATAGATAAGATATGGCTTATATCCATAATAATAAATTAAGATGAATCGTTAAATAATGAATATAAAGATTGAAACTCTTAGCTCATTTATTGCTGCTGCCGAATATGGTTCGTTTAGTGCTGCTGCACGACAGCTAAATAAAACTCAAGCTGCAGTTAGCCTCACTATCCAAAATTTTGAAATTGACTTAGGATTTCAAGTATTTGACCGTTCAAGTAAATGCCCTCGCCTTACTGAAAAAGGAGAGCATGTACTCAAGAATGCAAAAATAATGATGGCGCAATATCAAACATTTCTTGAGCGTTCTTTATCTATATATCATATGAATGATGTAAAAATAAAGGTCGGTATCGACCCACTGGTTTGCAATGACAAAATTCTATCAATAATCAAAAGATTATCATCTGATCTACCTAATATTGAATTGTTTATTATGCAACAAAATAGTAAGCGTTTAGCAGAAGAGATCAAAGCTAAAAATCTCGATATTGCACTAGGTATCTTTGACCATGAAAATAAAATTAACCTAGAGTATACGCAAGCATTTAATATCAATGTAAGCTGGGTCGCAACTCAATCTTACCTTGATAAATTTAATGACGGAGCAACAACATTAAGTTACCAAGACTTCTGTCAGCAGCGTCTGTTAATTCCAGCATCTTTAGATTCATTACCATTTGAAGAAGCTAAAGCAGCATTACAATTGTGGCATGTTGAAGATATCCATACAATTTTATCACTATGCCGTGAAGATATTGGTATTTGTTGTTTACCGGATTTTGTATTACAACATGATCTTAAGAATGAACTAGTGAAGAAACTTAACCTTTCATTTAGTAAAATCACCAGCAATGTATGGTCAGCATCTCTAATTTATCCTATTGGCTCTCAATTAAGCCCAGCTATCCACTGGCTTCAGGGGCAATTTACTGAGATTGAATCATTTTAAATTATTACCATTTAGCATGAGCTTCTTCGCTCATGCTATTTTTTTATAAATTGCTCTTCTTGCGTTCTCACACCATAAGAATCATCACCATTAATTAAATCTCTTCCCCCCCCTCTTCTCTACTCCACAAATTGTATAGTTATGCATATAAATTGCAGACATAAATAGCTTTATTATATGAGTAATTTAACGCCACCATTCTTTACCATGATCTATTATCACAGTTAATTATTACCATACAGTAAAGGTTATTTGTTTTTATTGGCATTGTTATTAAATAAACTAGTAATATAATAGTCACTATTGGCTCAACAGAGATATTTTAAAAAAAATACCCGTGTTTAGTTCACAGAACTTGAATTTTGACTGATTTAATTGTCTTATATCAAAGAAATTCATCACATATAAGATATCAGGTAGCCGCCCTGCGTGTTGTGGCTAATAAAAAGTCATTTTGTAGCAACGGATCAGCTCATAGCTTTAATGATGGAAAGACCATCCCCTGAGAATGATATCTAGGGTTCACTTTTTGAGGTATTCGTTATGTCACGAATCGTTATTGTAGGTGGCGGTGCTGCCGGTATAGAACTATCTACATTGTTAGCCAAAGCTAATCGTAAAGAACATGAAATCATTTTGGTTGAACCAGAAACAGATCACTATTGGAAGCCACGTCTGCATGAAATTGCAGCGGGTACTTTTGATCGTGAACTAGATGCTGTGTGTTATTTCACTCATGGTGCAATCAATGGCTACCAACATTATCAAGCAGCGATGACTGATATAGATCGTGAAAATAAAATGCTAGCTGTTCGCCGTAATGATGGTACAGAAGCAATGGTTAAATACGATTACCTAGTTGTTGCTGTTGGCGCAGTAAGTAATGATTTTAATACAACAGGCGCTCGCGATAACTGTATTTTCCTTGATTCAGCTAGCCAAGCACGTCATGCATGGCACAAAATCAGTCAATTATTACGCGAAGGTAATGATCGTACTGTCAATATTGTAGGCGCTGGTGCAACAGGTGTTGAACTTGCAGCAGAGCTTGCGCGAGTAAGTCATAAGCTACAACGTTATAATGCTGCCAAACTGACAATTAACTTAATTGAAGCAGCAGATCGTGTGCTACCAAATAGCCCACTAAAGATGTCAGAAAAAGTATTAAAAGAACTTAAACGTACTAATATTAATGTACTACTTAATACTCGTATCAGTGAAGTTTCTGATCACGGTATGGTTACGGCTGACAATCAAGCATTAGACGCTGATATTCAATTTTGGGCTGCTGGTGTGAAAGCACCAGATTGGTTAAACGGTCTTGGTGGTTTAGAATATAATCGCATGAACCAGATTTTGGTTAACCCGAACCTAACCACCACGATTGATAGCAGTATCTTCTCTTTAGGCGATTGTGCATCAATTCCACAAGCTGATGGTAGTTTTGTACCACCTAAAGCTCAAGCAGCAAACCGCGCAGCAGTTCACTTAACGAAAAGCTTAACCAATTTATTACGTGGTAAAGAACTAACTGATTTTGAATTCAAAGATGGCGGTATGGTTGTCGCGGTTGGTCACCACTTTGCTGTTGGCTCATTTGCCCCACAATCAAAAATGGCAAATAAATTAGTCTTTAAAGGTCGTATTATTCGTCGTCTTTACGATACGATTTTCCGTCTTCACCAACGTACTGTTGAAGGCTTATTTACTGTATCACGTTTAATCATTACCAAACGCTTAAAGGCATTGTTCCAGCCTAGTGGTATGCTATAAACCAGCATAATCAATATTCGGCTAATCATTATTAGCCGAATATAATACCTAATACCTAATACCTAATACCTAATACCTAATACCTAATACCTAATACCTAATACCTAATACCTAATACCTAATACCTAATACCTAATATTTTATCGGTAAAATTCTTTTTATCATAATACCTTTAATACTTTACCCTACTCTACATATTAAGATTAATATAATGAAAAAATTCTTTGCTAAGTTATTCGGTAATAATACCGAAGGTTCAACGACACCTTTTATTAAATTACACCCAGCAATAGATAATGGAATTAAACCAACTAAAAATACATTTAAAGGTGGCTTAATTAGCTGTCAATGCCGAAGAAATAAAGTCACTGTTAAATTAAATGGTCAAACGGCTCATAACCATGCTTGTGGCTGTTCTAAATGCTGGAAACCTAAAGGCGCATTATTTTCACAAGTTGCCGTTATTCCAAAAAATAATGTTGAAGTAATAGCAAATGCTAAAAAATTAATCATCGTTGATAAAACAGCAACCATTCAACGTCATGCTTGTAAAGATTGTGGTGTTCATATGTATGGTCGGATTGAAGACACCAACCACCCATTTTACGGCTTAGACTTCGTTCACACTGAACTATCAAGCGAGCAAGGCTGGTCTGCTCCTGCGTTTGCTGCATTTGTTTCATCCATTATTGAAACAGGTACTGATCCTAAATCAATGCCAGCAATTCGTGAACGCTTTGAATCATTAGGTTTAGAAACTTATGATTGCTTATCACCTGACTTAATGGATGCTATTGCAATCCACATCAGTAAACATAGCCATTAATATTGCTATATACTAGTAGCAATAAGCCCTATTAAGCATTTCGCTTTAATAGGGCTTTTTTTTGTCCATTTTTATTGTTTCCATTCAGTAATAATCAATTACTATATTCAATATTGTGTAATAATTAATTAAGCATAGAATATGTTTTATCAACTCACCCACTGTTGATTATCTAAATTAAATATAAAATTATTATTCCTTATTAAATAAACAATAATAGTTTTATTTAATTCAGCACCTCGAATTTATAATTATTATTCTATAACAATTAAAAGAGAAACATTATGTCTATATCTCTACACCCTGCAATTGATAACGGTTTTGCTGCAACTAAAGAAAACTTCCAAGGTGGCGTATTAAACTGTAACTGTGAATCAAATACAGTTCGCGTAAAACTATCAGGCCAAACTGCACACAACCATGCTTGTGGTTGTTCTAAGTGTTGGAAACCTGAAGGTGCCGTTTTTTCACAAATCGCGGTTATTTCTCGTGACAATGTTGAAGTCATTGCTAACGCAGAAAAGCTAGTTATTATCGATGAATCTGCAGCAATTCAACGTCATGCTTGTAAAGAATGTGGCGTTCACATGTACGGTCGTATCGAGAATGCTAATCACCCATTCTTCGGTTTAGATTTTGTTCACACAGAACTATCAACTGACAAAGGTTGGTCTGCTCCTGAGTTTGCTGCATTTGTTTCATCTATCATTGAAACAGGCACTGATCCTAAAGATATGACAGCTATCCGTGCTCGTCTTAACGAACTTGGTCTTAATACCTACGATTGCCTTTCTCCTGCACTAATGGATGCAATTGCAGCACACGTTTACGCTCAAAATCACCCACAAGCGTAATATACATCGCAACACCTGACAAAATAAGAAGCAATATCTTTCTGAGATATTGCTTTTTTTTGTCTGATTTGTATCTCTAAGTAAATAAATATGAGTGACATCACACTTAGATAACAACCTCCCCCCATGCGTATCAAGAATAGACTATTCTAGATAACGCTTTTAATTAACGTTCTAAATGATAATTATACTTAAAAACAGTCACATTATTACACCTTGGTAATAATGATTTTCCATATTTAGGGATTATCAATATTTAAGAAATAAATATAATAGTTGCATCAAGTCACCATGATGACATTAGATCAGTGACTATAATTAACAACGAACACCATGCTTGAACATGGGTCACCTATATTTTAAGAGAGTGAACGATGACTGACAAATTTATCAAATCAAAAGCGGCTATCGCATGGGGTCCTAAACAGCCTCTTTCTGTTGAAGAAATTGATGTAATGTTACCCCGTGCTGGTGAAGTATTAGTTCGCATCGTTGCAACTGGCGTATGTCACACAGATGCATTCACATTATCTGGCGACGATCCAGAAGGTATCTTCCCTGCGATCCTTGGTCACGAAGGTGGCGGTATCGTTGAAATGATCGGTGAAGGCGTAACAAGTGTTGAAGTTGGCGATCACGTTATCCCTCTTTACACTGCAGAGTGTGGCAAATGTAAATACTGCCTATCTGGTAAAACTAACCTTTGTCAGGCTGTACGTGAAACCCAAGGTAAAGGCTTAATGCCAGACGGCACCACGCGTTTCTACAAAGACGGTCAGCCTATCTTCCATTACATGGGTTGCTCTACTTTCTCTGAGTACACTGTACTTCCAGAAATCTCTTTAGCTAAAATCAGTAAAGAAGCACCACTGGAAGAAGTCTGTCTTCTTGGTTGTGGCGTAACTACCGGTATGGGCGCAGTACTTAACACGGCTAAAGTTAAAGAAGGCGACACTATCGCTGTGTTTGGTCTTGGTGGTATCGGTCTTGCAGCTATCATCGGTGGTACTATGGCTAAAGCTAGCCGTATTATTGCAATTGATATCAATGAAAGTAAGTTCGATCTAGCAATGAAACTAGGTGCAACTGAATGTATTAACCCAATGAAATTCGACAAGCCAATTCAAGAAGTGATTGTTGAATTGACTGACGGCGGTGTTGATTACTCTTTTGAGTGTATTGGTAACGTCAACGTGATGCGTTCAGCACTTGAGTGTTGTCACAAAGGTTGGGGCGAGTCAGTGATCATCGGTGTTGCTGGTGCAGGTCAAGAAATCTCTACCCGTCCATTCCAACTTGTGACTGGTCGTGTATGGCGTGGCTCTGCATTTGGTGGCGTTAAAGGCCGTTCAGAGCTTCCAGGTATCGTTGACCGTTACATGGCGGGTGAATTCAAACTTGATGATTTCATCTCATTTAACATGGGCCTAGACGACATCAATAAGTCATTTGACCTACTACATGAAGGTAAGAGTATCCGTACGGTTATTCACTTCGATAAGTAATCACTAGCACGATTACAATCTACATTCCCTTTACTGAATCATCTGTAAAGGGAATCGCTTATTTTTATTTTCACTTGTTCAATACCATATGCTAATGGATTAGCAATTAACTCTTTAACGATACTATATTTTAGTTTTACTTCTACCTTATTTGGATAGCGTCCAAATAATCGTTAATTGAGAATGGCAATTGCCACGCTCTGACATTTGGTGTCAGAGCGTTTTTATTTTTACACTACAATTTATATTTAACGCATCCCTTGGATTAGGCACTCTATATAATTAATTAAGCCTTTTAATACCAAGTTCTTCTTTTTATATTCTCGTTACGATACGAACCCAGAACAGAGACCTTTTCCATGAACCGTCGTCTATTCAAATCGTTACCTTTTCAATTGATGATAGCAGCGCTTTTAGCATGGGGGATTGCTTCTCTCTTACCCTTACAAGCAGGTTTTGAAAATACCACTGCTTTTAAATTATTAATGTTAACTAAAACAACCTATATCGGCTTACTCAAAATGCTTGTCGGTATTGTGGTGCTATTCTCATTGCTACAAGGCATTACAAGTATTGGTTCAACATCACGATTAAAAACATTAGGTTATAAGACGATTGCTTTCTATAGCTTAACATCAACACTTGCTATCTGTTTAGGTCTTGGTGTTTCACTTGCAATCCCTAAATGGCCACACTTAATTGATACAGCCCAAGTTACGGTTGGTAACCACGTACAATTAATTGATAATAGTGCTTCTTCTGGCGGCGCTATTACCGAGAAATTATTTAACATGGCGCTAGTTAATCCGTTTCAAGCGCTAGCAACGACAAACTTATTAGCCATTGTTGTATTTGCACTATTATTAGGTATTGCCTTATTAGCCAGTTTACCAGCTAAGCACCCTATTTTTGAGCTTATTTCAGGGTTCAATATTGCAATTAATCGAGTAGTATCTGCCGTTATTAAGCTGGCACCTTTAGCTGTATTTGCAATTGTCTTTCAATTTACGATACAAAGCGGAAACAGTATTTTTGGCGAATTAGCTTTATTTGCTTTATTGGTATTTTTACTGACCTTAGTGCACGGCGGCATCGTATTACCTTTACTCGCGAAGGTGTTTACAGGGATTAAATATTCAACGTTATTCCGTGCCCTTTCAGCCCCTATGACTATGGCATTTGCAACCTCATCAAGTTCAGCGACGTTGCCACTTTCATTGCAAACAGCACAAGAAGATTTAGGGGTATCTCAACCCACCAGCAGTATGGTATTACCATTAGGCTCAATCATGAATATGGATGGCACTGCACTTTTTGAAGGGGTTGCTGCTATCTTTCTTGCTCAGCTTTACGGTATAGAACTCGGAACATCAGGATTGATTATGATTTTCATTATGGCGATGGTGTCGTCTATTGGAGCACCAGGGATGCCATCAGGATCAATGTCGGGTATGCAATTAGTTCTGCTTGCGGTTGGTATTCCACTGGAAGCCATCGCGATTCTACTCATTATTGAACGCCCATTAGATACGTTCCGTACCGCGGTCAATGTTGAAGGTGATTTAATTGCAGCTTTAGTGGTCGATAAATGGCAAAACCAGTCAACAAAAGTGTGATATGGGTCTTATTTAGCATTTTATCCCCTTCTTACCTTGAAGCTTAATATTACTTTGACAGTAAAAAAAATGTGCCATAAAATCAATCAATAAGTATAACGTTTAAACGTTATTTCATTCGTTATGCTTATTGAATTTTTAACATCCTTTATATCAGCAGGGGCCTGTGTAATTAACACAGACGATATAATGGAGCCATAGGAAGCTCAAGGACGGTGTTAATTCTCTAATAATTTAAGACAATATTACTCAAATAATTATGTATGCGTTATTGTCTTAACGTAAATTAATAGGTTTTAATCATGGTTAGAAAATTATTACAATCGTTAGGGTTTAGAAATACTGAAACTAAATCTCGTCAATTGCGCGAACGACTTGAATTCGCTATTCAACAAAATCTTGGTCAACGTGAAGCACGATCTAACCGCGAACATTAAAACCCTAACAGTAAGATATTCTTTGATCATAAATAGTTAGCTATATTTACGCGCCTTGGCACGGGCAACAACAATAAGACGATTAATCAATACCTTTTGTTTCTCCGTGCCTGCTTGTTTTAATTCTCGAATAATACGTATTACTTCAGTTTCTAAGTATTTAGTCGTTTTTGTTTGAACCATACTACGAATCAATTTATCAGCTTTATCCGGTATCGGTTGTTGTAATGCCCACTCATAGCTATAAACACTTTCTCCTGCTGTATTTATCTCAGGCAAAGAAATAGCAACAACCTTTGGTGGTAATTGCATGTCATCAATACGACCTAAACGACGATAATATCCCTGCACAACAGGTGATTTATGGTATGGCAGCTCACCATCATGATAAAGTTGAGGGCCAATTTCCTGCGCAACATCAGCTTTAGATTCTAGAATAAATTGACTGGCATTTTTGTCTTTACGCACATATTGATCTTTCTTGGTATTCTCAACCGTATAATATATTTTGGCACTATGCTTGGCACGTGTTATTGCTACATAAGCAAGTCGACGTTCTTCTTCTGTATCTGCTGAAATACCCAATGATGATCGATTAACATAAGGAAAAGCATCTTTATCCCAATAAGGTAAATGTACCTGACTATACTCACATCCTTTAGCTCTGAAAATAGTGGTTAGTTGCACACTGTTATTTTGGTGTGATTGGTTTTCAGCTGCAGACTGTTGAGTATAATATTCAAAATACTGTAAAGCTTTATCACAGTTTTGATCCATTGATTCTAATACGGTTTCAACACTGTCTAAACGTTCAACGGCTTCTTCTATTTCCGTTGCCGTTGCTTCTGTTTTCCAAATCCAATTATCAAGTTCACTGTCTCGACGATATTGCTTATAAACCGCCAGCGCTTTAAACTTTCCTTTTCGTTGCAGCATTAATAATAATTCAATCCGATCTTTAAACGTTTCTAGATTTAATGTAGGTTGAATTTTTTCAGTTTGCTTTATTAAACTAAGCCATTCGTTACTTGGCCGCTGTGATAAAGACTCACACAATGGGCGTAAACTTTTATTAGGTACATAGCAGTGTGGAAAAGATAATAAATTAAACAATAAATTGGCTTTATCGTTATCCGCTAATGTTAAAAAACGCCCCGTTGCTAATATCATAACGTCCATTAACAACTTTACTTCACGACTGTGTGTTAACACCGAACCGATCGGCATATGGTAAGGTATTTTCTTTGTTAAAAAAGCTAATTCAAATAACATCGCCTGTGACCAACGTCTAACTAAAATAGCCACTTCAGCAGGTTGACCACCTTGTTGAATAAAATCAGCCACTGATTGCGCAATTTCTCCCACTTGGCGAGCGGTACCAATAACATCCACAGCAGTATCCGCAACAGATTTATGCGCAATGGTCTGAAAGTCATGAAATCTTTGTTTATTATTAGCAATTAAATGGCTAGCCGCTAATGCTAAACTATGCCCAAATCGAAACGTATGCGACAAACTATATGTCGTTGCTGGCGCAAAATCTTGTTCAAAATTAAGCATGAATTGTGGAGCACTACCCCGCCATTTATAAATACACTGATCAACATCACCTACCGCAACTAACTGAGCTTGTGGTGATAATAGTAATTTCAACAATTGATATTGCGCGGTGTTTATATCTTGAAATTCATCAACCATCATAAATTTAATTTGCTGATGATAGTAATGGCATAGAGCTTGATCATTTTTTAATAACTGTATAGTTTCTACCAGCCAATCATCAAAAAATAGCTGTTTACGCTCTTTACGTACAGTTTCAAAGTTCCAAAATGCTTCAATGATAAAGGCATATTCTCTATTAATTTCAGAGAGATCAAATACCTCTTTGGGCGGCAACATATGTGCTTTGACTAACCCAATAAAGCTCATTAACAATTCAATAGTGCGAGGATCTTTAAACGTTTGTTGTTTTTGATACGATTTTTCTTGTGCCGCCATTTGCCGTAAGACAAGTTTAGCAATGGTTTTATCACTATCACCATTATTAAAATCAATTTGGTAACCCGTCGTAGATAGATACCCCGACTGTCTTAATAGCTGAAAACAAAAGCTATGAAAAGTATGGACAGGCACGCGCGCGGCTAACGGGATCTGTGCTAACTTTTCCTTAAAATCGGTGCGAATATCACGGTTAAACATCAATACCAACATTTGTTCTGCTGCGATTGATTGTAATTTATGTTCTACAACACCGACTAACGTTGTTGTTTTCCCCGTTCCCGCACCAGCAACACAAAGTGCGTTACCTGACTGATGATGAATAAAAGCAGTTTGTTCAGCAGTAAAACGGGTCATTAAAAATACTCAGTAAGGCAATAAACGCATAGCAAACGAGTATAGCAATTGCCATATAAAGTTTAAATCGTAAAACATGACATTACATCCACACTCCTTTATCTACCAAACATCGTGTAATCAAAGATGGTGTAGCCCAGCAAAATCTGGCATTGGTCACTATCTATTGTTAAAATTCGGCTCCATTATTGGTGGCTATGCGCCATTGACTGTCTTTATTTGCCGTTTCAATCGGTGTTACTACTAAGAACTACATCATGATAAAAAATAAAAGCTTAATGACCAATGTGCTCTCTCTCCTTCTCTTATTCATTGGTTATATTAGTAATCAACATATCATTCTTTACTGTGGCTTATTTGCTTTTTCCGGTGCATTAACAAACTGGCTTGCCATTTATATGTTATTTGAAAAAGTACCCGGCCTTTATGGTTCAGGTGTTATCCCTGCTCGCTTTGAAGCGTTTAAACTAGCCATTAAAAACCTAATGATGGAGCAGTTTTTTACTCAACAAAACATTAGTCGCTTTTTAAGCCAAGATACCGACCAATCAACCGTGCTGGATATGCAACCAATTATCAGCAAAATTGATTTTGCACCAACCTTTGATTCATTACTGGATGTGATCATGAATTCATCCTTTGGCGGCATGATCACCATGATGGGTGGCCCAGAAGCCATGGAACCATTACGTGAACCTTTTATTGAGAAAATGCAGCTATCAGTAACAGAAATCAGTGAACAAGATAATTTTAAAACAGCACTGAAACAACAATTAGCCAAACCTGAAACATTGCATGAT
Organism: Photobacterium piscicola; assembly: GCF_046058925.1. Classification (NCBI taxonomy): domain Bacteria; kingdom Pseudomonadati; phylum Pseudomonadota; class Gammaproteobacteria; order Vibrionales; family Vibrionaceae; genus Photobacterium; species Photobacterium piscicola. Next base: position 1,566,446 of record NZ_CP175534.1, on the reverse strand, counting down.
ATTGAAAGTAAAATTGAAGATATTATTGACCAACGTTTAAATGAACTTACCCCTAAAATGGTCAAAGAAATGGTAGAAAAAATGATTAGCGAACACCTGGGTTGGCTGGTTATTTGGGGCGGAGTCTTTGGTGGTATTATCGGCATCATTTCAGCATTGATTACAGGTTAAGATCACCTGCTTTAATTTCAAGTAGCTGTGACCTTTTAAAGCGTATACAGCTACTCTCTTTACTCCTTTCAGCTTCAAATTGAGAAAGCAATTTATTCACCTTAATTGCAACTAAAAACTAAAATGATTCTTTTTCACTCAATCACTTTCATAAATTACATTAAAAGTGTGATAAATATTGAACTAAGATAACTAACAGTGATAAATACCTGTATATGTATCCAGTTGGAATTCATTTTTCTTGGCAAATTTCTCGACCCATTTCACAATTGCAGCAATTGTTAGTGGTTTAACAGCAACTACATTGTTGTCGGCTGATCATATTAGCCCCAGCATTGCACTATGGATGACTTTTTTTGGCACCATCGGTGGGCTTCTACCTGACATTGATTCAGACCACTCAACGTCGATGAAAGCATTGTTTACACTTCTGGCTGGGTTTTGTTGTTTTTTACTCATCAGCCATATTTACACCCATGTCGCAATGCTTGAGTTGATTTTGTATGTCATCTCATTGTTTATTACTATTCGTTATTTTGGCAAAGCGGTATTTGACCGTTGTACGGTTCACCGTGGCGCATGTCACTCGATTTCATTTGTGACTCTTATTGCACTCTGTTGTGTCCATATTTGCGTCTTATTGGGGCATACAGCGACTGATAGTTGGTTTGCTGGCGGGTTTGTTCTACTTGGCGGCATCGTACATTTAGTCCTTGATGAAATATACAGCGTCGATCTATCAAACAAACGCTTTAAATCATCATTTGGCACCGCACTTAAACCTTTTGCCTTTACCAAACCGTTCATTAGCCTAGCTCAGGTTATCGCTATTGTTATCTTATTTGATCTAGCACCAAGTTATGATGGTGCACTACAAGTTGTCACAAATTGGAGTCATTTCCAATTTACACCTGTCTGGTTCAACCTGGACGATACTAAACAATGGTTATTGCACATGTTTTATATTACGCCCCGTGATTTACATGCCTTTTATCAACGTTTTTAATCCCCAGTAAAACACTATCTCATAATGTAAAGTATGATATTTCATTACCATACTTTACATTTGTCACCATTTCAAACCAAAAAGCAATCGTTTGCTTTTTTACTGGTAGTCGTACAATGAACCGAGTATTATGCTTAATAAGATGAGTGCTTGAGGTAATGTTTATCTTAAACACTCTGTATTTCGATGCCATCATTTTGAAATAGGAATTTCACCATGAGTCTTGCTGATCAAGTTCTTGCCGTCAATGACGACCTGCCCATCCGTACCGATAAACCCGTTCACAGTGGAAAAGTACGCTCTGTTTATTGGCTAACAGACGCAGACAGTCGTCGTCTAATTCAACAAAAAGGCTACAACGTTCAACCTGATGCGCCTCTTGCAATTATGATTATCAGTGATCGCATTTCCGCCTTTGACTGTATTTGGCATGGTGAAGGTGGTTTGAAAGGTGTTCCCGGTAAAGGCGCGGCACTTAATGCAATCTCAAATCATTGGTTTAAACTCTTTAAAGATAATGGCTTAGCCGATAGCCATATTCTTGATATTCCCCATCCTTTTGTCTGGATTGTACAAAAAGCAAAACCTGTAATGGTAGAAGCTATTTGTCGTCAATACATCACAGGTTCAATGTGGCGATCATACACGCAAGGTGAACGCAATTTCTGTGGTATCGAACTACCAGAAGGTCTAGAAAAAGATCAAAAACTTTCAGAGCTTCTAATGACCCCCTCAACCAAAGGTATCCTAAAAGACATCCCTAATGTGCCTGAAGCGGATGATGTTAACGTGACTCGTCAAGATCTCATCAATAACTACCAAGCCTTTAATTTCCGAAATACTGATGATATTAACTATTACGAAAAACTATTAACCGATGGATTTACAGTTATTAGTCACGAATTAGCAAAATTAGACCAAATTTTTGTCGATACTAAATTTGAATTTGGCTACGTTACAGATGCTAACGGTAATGAAAAACTTATCTATATGGATGAAGTGGGTACACCAGATTCATCACGAATTTGGGATGGTGCCGCTTATCGTGACGGACAGATCGTTGAAAATTCCAAAGAAGATTTCCGTCAAGTGTTGCTTAATTACTTTCCAGATCCAGATATTTTATTAAATAAAGAACGTATGCCTGAACGTTTTGCACTAGCGACAGAGAATGCGCTCCCTCAAGATATATTAATGCAGATATCTAAAATCTACACCAATATCGCAGAAAAAATCACTGGACAACCAATTACTCTAAGCCAAGATCCAAAGAGTGAAATTATTGATATATTACGCCAAGAATATCAATTAATTGATTAATATTTATTCGAGAGCTATCTGATAGCTCTCTTTTCTATCCCGCATTATTAACAACTCCATTCATATTAAGCCTTTAATTACGACTCTATTCATATTAGATTACGTAAAAGCATTAACAAAACACTTCTTCCATTACCAATCCTTCAATTTTCAATCAACACAAACCATTAATAGCATCGCAATAACCAACAATCACACCCAATAAGCACCAATAAAACAAACAAAAATACAACATTACCACAAGTTGGCTCTTGGCTTTTATTGTAATAATTACACTTAAATAATAATTAATTTATACATATGTATTTTTAGTATTAATAACTAAGTTTAAATTCAAAAAAATACTATTTTAATAACAGAATTACGCATTTAATAATTGAATAAGTACAGCGGTCTACTTTATGATCATATTGAAATTAAAATTGATATAACTATTTATAAGAAATAACTTTCCCTTTAACCATATTTTAGGAGGTTTTATGAGCAGTATTACTGATGCTACTGCCAAGAAAACACGTAGCCGCGAATGGAAAATGTTCCTTTTTATTACCATTTTCCTGTTCCCTATTTTAAGTGTCATTTTCGTTGGTGGTTATGGTTTCACAGTTTGGATGTTGCAATTGTTTGTCTTTGGTCCTCCCGGTCACGGTGGTTGATCCCCTACTTCACACTACAAGCATCATTTAAAGAGAAACAATAATAATGAAAGCATTTTTAAAAAAAGCTTGGCTGACTCTATCACGCCCAAGCGTTCATATTAGCCTTGGTGTTTTAGCCCTTGGCGGTTTTGTTGCGGGTATTATTTTCTGGGGCGGATTTAATACGGCCCTTGAAAAAACGAATACTGAAGAATTCTGTGTAAGCTGTCATGCCGATAATGTCGTGCCTGAATACGTTAATACTATTCATGATAAGAACCGTTCAGGTGTTCGAGCAACCTGCCCTGATTGCCATGTCCCTCATGATTGGACTGATAAAATTTCACGTAAAATTCAAGCAAGCAAAGAAGTCTTTGCCCATTTTGCTGGATTCATTGATACCCCTGAAAAATTTGAAGATCGCCGAATTGTGCTAGCACAGCATGAATGGGAACGCTTTAAAGCCAATGGCTCACAAGAATGTCGTGATTGCCATGATTACAAAGGTATGGACTTCGAAAAAATGTCCCCTGTTGCACGCGTTCAAATGAAAAATGCAGCAGAGCGAGATCAAAGCTGTGTTGATTGTCATAAAGGTATTGCTCACCACTTACCAAAAGATATGGATACCAGTGGTGGCATGGTGTCAGAGCTAGTCCAACTTTCTCATGGTACTGATTACAGCAAAGGTGAAGAGATTTATAGCGTTCGCTTCTTACCTGTTTATGAAGATAAAGCAATGACTGTTGAAGCGGGTATTCTAAATCCAGCATCTGGCGTTAAAGTCATTGATGAAACAGATAATGCAGTAGAAGTTGAGATTGCAGGTTGGCGTAAAGATAAAGGCTATGGTCGTGTGATTCAGGAAGATTTCGGAATGAATATTCCGGTTGCATCTCTACTTAAAGAATCAGCTCAAAATGATAAAGTTGTTGATAAATATGAAGAGAAAGTCGATGACCTAACAGGCCTTCCTTGGCAGCGTGTTACCGCTAAAGTATGGATGCCTAAAGACTCATTAGTGAATGACATCACACCAGTATGGGCACAAGCAAAAACAGCTTACACCACCAACTGTTCTGTATGTCACACCCAACCTGCTGAAGCGCATTTTGATGCAAACACATGGCCGGGCATGTTTAACGGTATGCTAGCATTTGTAAACTTTGACCGTGATAGCGAAGCTATTGTGTTGAAGTACCTACAGAAGCATTCATCTGATTTTTCTGATGCACAGCACTAAGTTTTGATGGAGTTAAAATAAATATGTCAGTATCAAGAAGAAGTTTTCTTAAAGGCCTTGCTACAACAAGTGCAGCGACAGTTATAGGCCCAAGCCTACTCGCATCATCAAAAGTGTTTGCAGACGATCAAATAGGTCAAGGAACATGGCGTTATTCTGGATCTCACTGGGGTGCTTTTCGTGCACAAATTTATGCAGGTAAAGTGCAACAAATTGAAGCGATTGAAATAGATAAAAACCCAACTGAAATGCTAAAAGGCATCAAGGGGATTATTTATAATCCATCACGCGTTCGTTACCCAATGGTACGTCTAGACTGGCTTAAAAAGCACAAGTTTAGTGGCGAAACACGCGGTAATAATCGTTTTGTACGTGTGACATGGGATGAAGCCTTAGATTTGTTCTACCGTGAATTAGAGCGTATTCAAAAAGATTACGGTCCATGGGCGCTCCACGCAGGTCAAACAGGCTGGCGTCAAACGGGTCAATTCCATAGCTGTACCAGTCACATGCAACGTGCTGTCGGTATGCACGGTAATTACATCACCAAAGTTGGCGACTACTCAACAGGTGCAGGCCAAACCATAATGCCTTATGTGCTAGGTTCGACTGAAGTATATGCTCAAGGTACGTCATGGTCTGAAATTTTAGACAACAGTAAGAACATTATTTTATGGGCTAACGATCCGGTTAAAAACCTCCAAGTAGGTTGGAACTGTGAAACGCATGAGTCTTACCCTTACCTTGCGCAACTAAAAGAAAAAGTAGCTAAAGGTGAGATCAATGTTATTTCGGTTGATCCGGTTAAAAACAAGACCCAGCGTTACTTAGAAAACACGCATCTTTACCTTCACCCGCAGACAGATGTACCGTTTATGTTGGGTGTAGCACACACGCTTTACACTGAGAATCTTTATGATAAAGAATTCATCAAAATGTATTGTTTGGGCTTTGATGAGTTTATTGGTTATGTCAAAGGTGACACTAAAGATAACATTGAGAAAACACCAGAATGGGCAGCTGAAATTTGTGGCGTACCCGCTGATCAAATCCGTGAATTTGCTCGTATGCTGGTTAAAGAGCGTACTCAAATTCTATTTGGTTGGTGTATTCAACGTCAAGAACACGGCGAGCAACCTTACTGGATGGGTGCCGTTATTGCTGCGATGGTAGGACAAATTGGCTTACCTGGCGGCGGTATTTCTTATGGCCATCATTACTCCGGTATTGGTGTCCCATCAACAGGCTTTGCAGCACCAGGCGGTTTTCCTCGTAACGTGGATGAGGGGCAAAAACCCAAATGGGATAACAACGACTTCAATGGTTATAGTCGTACTATCCCTGTCGCACGCTTCGTTGATTGTATTTTAGAACCGGGTAAAGAAATTAAATACAATGGTTCTAAAGTGATTCTGCCTGATTACAAAATGATGGTGATCAGCGGTAACAACCCTTGGCATCACCACCAAGATCGTAACCGCATGAAACAAGCGTTCCAAAAATTACAAACCGTGGTAACGATTGATTTTGCATGGACGGCGACCTGTCGTTTCTCTGATATTGTACTCCCTGCATGTACTCAGTTTGAACGTAACGATATTGACGTTATGGGCTCATACAGTGGCCGTGGCTTAATCGCAATGCAAAAGTTAGTTGACCCACTGTACCAATCAAAAACTGACTTTGATATTTTCACTGAATTATCACGTCGTTTTGGTAAAAATAAAGAATACACCCGTGGTATGGATGAAATGCAATGGGTTCAAATGCTGTATAACGATTGCCGAAAAGCTAATGCAGGCAAATTCGACATGCCAGAATTTGATGTTTTCTGGGAGCAAGGATTCCTAGATTTTGGCACTGGTAAGCCCTGGGTTCGACATGCCGATTTCCGTCAAGATCCAGAAATAAATGCGCTAGGCACACCGTCAGGTTTCATTGAAATATCCAGCCGTAAGATTGCTCGTTATGGCTATGAACACTGTCAAGGTCACCCAATGTGGTTTGAAAAGACAGAACGTTCACATGGTGGTCCGGGCTCAGATAAACATCCGTTCTGGATGCAATCTTGTCACCCTGACAAACGCTTGCACTCACAAATGTGTGAATCCGATGAATTCCGCGCGACGTATACCGTCCAAGGCCGTGAACCTGTCTACATCAACCCAAAAGATGCTACAGCTAAAGGCATCAAAGACGGTGACGTTGTACGTGTGTTTAACGATCGTGGTCAACTACTTGCAGGTGCTGTTATCACAGACAGCTACCCACAAGGCGTCGTTCGTATAGAAGAAGGTGCATGGTACGGGCCATTAAATGAGAAGATTGGTGCGATTGATACCTATGGCGATCCAAATACTCTAACCATGGATATACCAACATCCGAATTGGCGCAAGCGACTAGTGCCCAAACGTGTTTAGTCAATATTGAGAAATTCAAAGGTGAATTACCACCAGTAACCGCCTTTGGTGGCCCAATTGAAGTAAGTTAATTATTTGATTTTAGTGTGATATTTAAGCCCTCGTACTCTTAATCGATACGAGGGTTTATTTTTACCAACAAATCACCGTAATTAGCACTCATCAACATAGATTAATGCTTCACCCAACAGCATGATTACTGACTAATTTGTATCAAAAAAGAGACGTTTGTTTGTTTTTTGTCAAACTTATTGTGCATATATTGATCAATTTAAAAATGTAAGCGAAAATCATCTCATAGGCACGGAGGTTTATAACAATTATCTTTTATGGATATTTGACTTTAAAGGTACAAAATATGTCAGGTTTCTCCTACCCTCACACTTGCCCATTAATTGACAAAGAAATTGGTCGCGCCAAAGGTGACTTAACCACTTATGCTCGTGATTTATTACGTTCTTATAATATTGAAATTAGCGGCAAAGAAATGCTGCTTGCTGGAGAAGAATTGTTTAGTGCCCTGAGCGATATTTTTGAAAAAACACGAAAAACAAATGAAGATATGCGCACAGAAGCTCATAAACAAATAGTGGCGCTTGAAGCTGAAAATATGGAATTACGCGCATTACTCTATTGCCAACGTATAGCAAGTTAAATCTAGATTCATCACAATACATCATGCATAAAAAAAGCCACCGTAAAAACGATGGCTTAATTATATCGATTACTTAGACATTATACGTCGTAAGTAGTAGATGCTGTATTACCGCCAGTACCCGTCCAGTTCGTATGGAAGAACTGACCACGAGGCTGATCAATACGCTCATAGGTGTGAGCACCGAAGTAGTCACGCTGCGCTTGAATCATGTTCGCAGGTAAGCTTGCTGTTGTGTAGCCATCAAGGAAGGTTAATGCTGATGTCATTGTTGGCATTGGTAGGCCAATTTCCATCGCTTTTGATGCTACTTTACGCCATGCTGGCATGCTGTTTAATAGAATATCTTTAAAGTAAGTATCTGAACCTAGGAATTTGATTTCTGGGTTTGTATCGTATGCATCACGAATATTACCTAGGAATGCACTACGGATAATACAACCACCACGCCACATAAGTGCCACGTTGCCGTAGTTTAGATCCCAGTTAAACTCTTCTGATGCTTCACGGATTAACATAAAGCCTTGTGCATAAGAAATGATCTTTGATGCAAGTAGTGCTTGACGTAATGCATCAACCCACTCTTTCTTATCGCCATCAATTTTAGCAATTGTTTTACCAAATAAGCTTTCTGCTTCAACACGTTGCTCTTTCATTGAAGAAACACAACGCGCAAACACTGCTTCAGTAATAAGTGTTAGTGGAATGCCTAAATCTAGTGCATTAATACCTGTCCACTTACCTGTACCTTTTTGGCCCGCAGTATCAAGAATTTTTTCAACAAGAGGCTGACCATCTTCATCTTTATAACCAAGAATTTCAGCTGTAATTTCAACTAAGTAGCTATCTAGCTCAGTCTTATTCCATTCTTGAAGAATAGCTTGCATTTCATCATGAGACAGCTCTAAACCAGACTTCATGAAGTGGTATGCTTCGCTAATTAACTGCATGTCGCCGTATTCGATGCCATTGTGAACCATCTTAACGAAGTGACCAGCACCGTCTTTACCCACCCAATCACAACAAGGCTCACCTGCTGCTGTTTTTGCAGAGATTGCTTGAAAGATAGGTTTGATTGCAGGCCATGCTGCTTCAGAACCACCAGGCATGATTGAAGGACCAAAACGAGCACCTTCTTCACCACCAGAAACACCAGAACCTACGTATAATAAGCCTTTTGCTTCAAGGGCTGCAACACGACGGTTAGTGTCTGGATAGTTTGAGTTACCACCATCAATAATGATGTCGCCTTTATCTAGTAGCGGTACAAGTTGGTCAATAAATGCATCAACAACATCACCAGCACGAACCATTAACATGATTTTACGTGGTGATTCTAGTTTAGAGACCAAGTCTTCTAATGATGTCGCACCGATAATGTTAGTGTCCTTTGCAGGACCTTCAAGGAATTCTTCTACTTTAGAAACGGTACGGTTAAACGCAACAACTTTAAAACCATGGTCGTTCATATTAAGGATCAAGTTTTGACCCATAACAGCTAAACCAATAACACCAATATCGCCTTTCATATTATTCTCCTTGTGCTAGCAACTTTGCAGCTGCTGCATCTAAATACCATTCTGTTTCGCCATGAGAGGCTTTAATTTTTGCGGCAGGATAAGCTAACATCTCTGCCGGCGTACTATTTATTTCAAATAAGACTTCAGCCTTACTTTCACCCAATACCAAATAAGTAATACGGTCAGCATTTTCAAGTAAACGCGCTGTTTTTGAAATACGTTGCTGGCCACTTTGTGGTTGAGTGGCAATCACTGCTAATGCAGGATCATCAAAATTGGTCTGATGTGGAAATAAAGAAGCAGTATGGCCATCACCACCCATGCCTAATAAAATCCAATCAAATGCTGGTAATCCCTGTTTATGTGGAATCACTGCATCCATCTCTGCTGCAAAACGTGCACATTCAGCAATAGGCTCTGCTTCACCACGAATACGGTGAATATTTGCTGCTGGAATTGTAACGTGCTTAAATAACAAGTCATTTGCTTCGCCAAAATTACTTTCAGCATCGGTTGGAGCAACACAACGCTCATCACCCCACCAGAAATGAAGATTATTCCATTGAATACTGTCAGCAAAAGGCGCTTGCGCTAATACTTTGAATAACAATTTAGGCGTACTGCCACCGGATAAGGAAATATGTACCGCTTGAGATTGTAAACTCATCGCTTGCATGGTTTCAGCAAGAGAAATCACTACATCTTGTGGCGTCGCAAATACTTTATAATTCATCATGCTTATAACTCACAATAATCAGTATTAGCTAAATTCTTACATGGGAAGCGCCATTGACGACCATCATTAATTAACAGTTCATCGGCTTCTTTTGGTCCCCATGTTCCTGCTGCGTAACCAAATAAGTGCTCAGGTTGTTCTTTATGATCAAGAATAGGTTGAACAAATTTCCAACAAGCTTTTACTGCATCAGTACGGGCAAATAAGGTTGCATCTTGTTTCATGCAATCTAACAATAAACGCTCATAAGCTGTTAGCATATTCATTGATTCAAGTTTATCGTAATGGAAATCCATCGATACTTCTTGCGTCTCAAAACCTGCACCTGGTTTTTTCAAACCAAAACTCATTAAGATGCCTTCATCGGGTTGAATACGAATAATCAACTTATTTTCAGCTGATTTAGCTGCAAATACTGGATGCGGTGTTTTCTTAAAATGAATAACAACCTCTGTTACACGTGTCGGTAAACGCTTACCTGTACGAACGTAGAATGGTACGCCATTCCAACGCCAGTTCTCAATAAACATCTTCATACCAACATACGTTTCTGTGCGTGAATCAGTATTAACGCCATGCTCTTGACGGTAACCTGGTAGATGCTTACCACGAACATCAGATTCAGTGTATTGACCTAAGACTAAATTGTTAGTCAAATCATCTTCTGATAAAGGCTTAAAGCTTTGCATCACTTTAACTACTTCATCACGAATCGAATCAGCATTAATAGCTGCTGGAGATTCCATACCTACCATTGCTAGAACTTGCAATAGGTGGTTTTGGAACATATCACGTACCGCGCCCGCACCATCATAATAACCACCACGATCTTCAACGCCTAAGGCTTCAGATGCAGTAATTTCAACGTAATCAATAAAATTACGGTTCCATAATGGTTCAAACATGCCATTAGCAAAACGGAAGACAAGTAAGTTTTGTACTGTCTCTTTACCTAAGTAGTGGTCAATGCGGTAAATTTGATGTTCTTGGAAACATGCGTGAATTTGTTTATCAAGAGAAATAGCCGATTCAAGATCATAACCAAATGGCTTTTCTACAATAAGATTTTTCCAGCCATCCGCTTCATCATTAAGACCATGAGCAGCAAGACACTCAGGAATTACACCATAAAGACTCGGTGGCGTTGCGAGATAAAAGACAGCATTGCCATGTGTATGGTGAGTATCTTTAAAGACATCTAAGCGCTGCTTTAATACGCCATATTGTTCAGCATCAGAAGTATTCAATGCCTGATAATATAAATGTTCACAAAACTTCGTTAATATCGCCGCATCTGTTTTTTCATTTTCTTCTAATGCAGAACGAAGCTTATCACGAAATTCCTGATCACTATATGCCGTACGACTAACACCTAAAATAGCGAAATCTTCTGGCAATAAACCATTAGCGTATAAATGATAGAACGCAGGGATTAGTTTTCGATGAGTCAAATCGCCTGACGCACCAAAAATTACAATTGCGTTATTTTCTGGTTTAACCATGTAATGTTCCCATTTATTTACAGATCATTCGATCTGGTACAGCAATCAATTGCTTGGTATAACGGGCGTTATTATGCCGTAATTTTCAATTTTTTATGCATTTTTCGTGATAAAAATTGAAAATTTTTGTTATACATTAATAATCTTATCAGTCAATATGTTACATCTAATCATTGTATTTATCGCTAATACACTAACATATCAGACAATTTATCATTATTTACTCTTTTATATATTGAGTATATTAACAATTATTATCAGCAGTGATAGACGAAAAAACCTATTAATTTGATAGGTTTTTTCGTCTATATAATAAGTGTAAGCAACACACCGTTTCACAGCGGTGTTTGATTAAAACCGCTTAAGTGTAGAAGAGATGATAATAACAATGCAATCGTTTACTTCAACAAAGACCAATGAAAAAACACCATATATCCTATTTTTGATCAGAACACCCACCGACTTTTATTACTGAAGCGCTTGCTCAACGCTTGATAACACACACAATGGCGGTTATTATGCCCGCAATTTCAGCCACCTTAACTTTGGTGGCTTTTTAGTTATTAAGCGTACCCATTCACGAATGATGCGCGAATATTTCATAGCAAGCAGGTTATCCCATGTCTAAATTTTTCTATAAAGGTCGCATCGAAAAGAAGCCAAAACACAGCAGCTGTGGCTACAACACGAAGCGCGAAACTAAACTTGGCACGGAAACCAATCCGCTCACATTGATAGTGAATACTGAAGAACGCCAACAAGAATTAGAAGTAGAGCTTGCAGAGCAACAGCTTTTTGCAATATTTACAATTAATGCTGACGTTGAAGAAGATATTGCGGATCTTACTGCAACATTAAACAAACCTACGACAACAGTGTTTGATAAAACACCTAACCGTAACGATCCTTGCTCATGTGGCAGTGGTCAGAAATATAAAAAATGTTGCGGTAAATAAAACGTCACTTAAAAACAGGGACCCTAAGTTCCTGTTTTGTTCTCTTCTAAATAATGGTACCTACTGCAAAAATATCGTCTTTAGGTATACAATCCCGCCACAATTTCTAAAGTAGATGTACATATGAGCAAAAAAAGTCAGGGTTACTCTTGCGTAGGCCTTTTTAACCCCAAAACACCTGAAAACGTCGGTTCGGTTATGCGAGCAGCGGGTTGTTATGGTGTCAACTCTGTCTTTTATACTGGCACTCGTTATGATCACGCTGCACAGTTTTGTACTGATACCAAAAATGTTGCGCTTGATATTCCATTAATTGGTGTTGAAGATCTAAAAGCAATTATTCCTGTCGGCTGTGTACCTGTTGCCGTTGATTTAATTGATGATGCAAAACCATTACCTGAATATAAACATCCAAAACGTGCATTTTATATTTTTGGTCCTGAAGACGGCACATTAAAAAAAGAAATTACTGACTTTTGTCGTGAAACTATTTACGTCCCAACAAAAGGCTGTATGAATCTGGCAGCAGCAGTTAATGTGATTTTATATGATCGCATGGCGAAGGGTGATAACTTCTCAAATCATAAATAAGTATTTTACTTATAAAAAACCACTGCAATAATACATATTATCGCAGTGGTTATGTTTATTATCGTCCAATTCCTGTTTGTTCATAAAAATGACGTTTATCTTTATACATTGCTTTATCTGCAACTAAACAAACTTGCTCTGCTGAGTATTGATCAGTACTGGCATACCCAACAGCAAAATGAATTTCAACCTGTTTTCCATTTGGTAAACTAGCATAGTTAATTTGATCGCGTACTGTTTCTAATCGACGCCATAAAATGTCACAGCTGTCACAATCACCGGCCTCTAAAATAATGGCAAATTCATCACCACCAAGACGATAAACCTTATCTGTCAATCGACAGGTTTCAACTAATAACTTACTGGTTTCAATTAATAACGCATCACCCATACTATGACCATGTTGATCATTTGCTCGTTTCAGTCCATTAACATCAAGCATGAACAAACCAAAATGACGATCAGGATACCGATTAATTAATTGTATATGCTCTTCTAAATCTTTATCAAAAGCTTTTCTATTTGCAAGTCCGGTCAATGAATCAGTAATCGCAATACGCGCTAATTCTTCATTTAATAGTCGACCTTCTAATTCAGTAGCTAATTGACGAATAAATAGAGAAATAACTTCAAAATCATCATGTTCTAATTGTATATATTGCATCACTATCATGCCAACAATGTCGTTCTGACTGTTTTTAACTTTAAAACAATGCAAATACTTACCGTTATTTGGTACACAATAATAATCACTATAATGACTTTCAGGCTGTATATCTTGATTTTCTAAGCGAGATTGGTCTATGTTTTCACAAGCCCATATTCCCTTATTCCCAGTATAGCTTTTCATTGCCCAACCAGCCATCGGGTATAGAGCAACAACTTGTGTCATTACTGTTTCTATAATATCGCCAGATTGAAGTTCATGGCTAAATGATAATAATGATTGCAACATCGATCGGCGATTTTCTTCTCGCAATAATGATCGACTCAACGCTAAGGTCTTTTCTTCAACTTTTCGTTCTAACTCATCATTGAAATTAACCAATTGCAAGTTAGCTTGTTCTTTTTCTAAATAAGCAGCATTTAACTCTTTATTCGTCGCGGCTAAATCGGCCATTTGAGCTCGAATCGTTTTTGCCATATTTCGAATAAGTCGCTCAACCATAAAAAATTCAGCAAAGCGTAATTGTTTATTTGAGCTTTTGTATTCACCTCGAGAATAAGCCCTCACAACATTCATTAGCCCACCCAATGGACGCGCAATCCAACGATAGGTCAAACCCGCACTAAAAAGTGACAAAAGAATAATAATCACACCAAATAATGATATATATTTTAAAGAATTTATATAAGGATTCTCACCTAGATATTTATCCATATATACTTTCATTGTGTATTGGATCGACTCTGAAATATATTTATTTTCTAATTTTATATTGATTGTTTTATGTATTGTTGGTGTGTTTTGATCTATTTTTCCTTGAGCAATAACAATCTCACTCATATCACCATCATGATCCATCAAATCAGAGCGATGATTTTGAAAGACAACACGTTCCCCATCTTTTAAATAAGGTCGTAATACCTTAACGATATTTTCAATTGGGACAACTATTATTAAATACCCCAAAGGAATACGCTTTAAGCCATTCGTCATCGATTGAAAAATAGGAACGCCAATGATAATTCCTCGCCGTGTTGGATTAAACTTTTTCGGCATCAAATCTTCATCGTTATAATAAAATACCCACTGGCGACCTTTACCATTGTTAGTTGATAAACGATACGTAAGAAGATCTTTTAATTTTAAAAAAGAAGATAAACCATGAATCCCATTGTAGCTTTCAACTTCCGACCATTGATCATCAACTAAGTAAGCAGCTTGAATTAATGGTGTATTCTTAACCAATGTCCCCAGCGAAGAACTTACATGGCCCGCAAGAAAGAAATTATCAATCGCCTGCACAAATAGTCTATCTCGTGATAGCACATCTAAACTTGTCGACAATAAAGAAAAACGATAATCAAATTCTTGTTCAATAGTATTAGATAGTCGATCTAACATGCCAATACGGTAATTCGCTTCCACATCTGATTGCTGCTTTAGAAGTAATCCTCCAACAATTGCAGCAGGTACAACAGCAATTATTAACATTAACAATGCTAATGATGATTTTAAGCGTAACTTCATCAATTATAATCCAAGTGCTGAATCTGTTTTATTGCCATTTTCTGCATATGTGCCGCAGCATATTCAGCTGTTGCACCTGCTTGATAACGCTGAAAACCTATAGCGATAGCCTGCCATGAAATAGCCATATTCAACGTTGATGGCATAAGCTTTGTTAGTGCCATTTGATGAAACATAACTAAATTATCTCCGGTCGCTTTCTGTCTAAGTTGCCTATAATACGGCATTGAGATTGGTAATAACTTGGTTTTTTCATATACCGCATGCTGATTTTTGGGTTGTTGAACAAATTCAGCAAAATCTTTAATTAATTCCTGTTTTTCTTTTGAGTGTTGTGAATTGCTAGGTACGGCCAATACAAATGTGCTAGACATAGGATGCATCGTTTTACCATTTACTTTAGGTAATACGGCTACACCAAGATTATCACCAAGCATCACTTTTAAATCATGATATGCCCAATCGCCATTAATAGAATATGCACTTTTTCCTTTAATAAAATCTAGCTGCGAACAACGGTAATCACAGTTACGATCAACAATCCCTTGCACAGCCAAAGAACGATAATATTTTAGCGCTTCAACCATAGCTGGCGTATTCAACTCAATTTTCCCATCAATGATAGGCCAACCATTAAATGCAGATAAGAAAGGAATAAAATAATACATATCATTATAATTCCATCCTATTGGCATAATATTTTTATCTAGAAATTGTTTTTTTTCTGAAATAATATTTCTAAAATCTGTGGCTGGCTTTGTCACATATTTTTTATTGTAATACAAGAGTAAAAAATTACCCTGAATAAGAGGAATACCCCAATATTTACCATCTAATTCTACAGTAGCCTTCACTCTTGGAATCAACGATTCTGTATACCAATCACGAGGGATTGTCGATAAATCCATCAGATTATGCAACCCTAAGAAATCTGAAGGGATAACAATAAGATCGGGTAAACCGCCATCTTGGGCACTTAATAAAATTTCCGCTTTTATTTCTGATGGATCAAGCTGTATAATTGTTATATTAACATCATGATTTTTTTTATATTTATCCGTCATTACTGTTAAAAAATCACGATTCTGATGTGAAGACCAAATAGTTAAACTCGGTGTCGCTAATACTGTTTTTGTAAATAATAATATTACCAACAAAAAAGAAAAATGAACAGTGTTTAATAAATTATTTGACATTATATTAATAGTACCCAAACACATCTTGTGACATTTATATATGTCATATAAAATTTCATAGTAAATAACTTTCACTTAGATAAAAGTTATACTAAACAATTATCAATCAATGTACGTTAATAATGATTATAGATTATACCTAACACTAAAATCTAATTTGATATTAATCAATAATAATAATGTTTAATATCTATTGTCAGCAACAAATAAATCTTTATTATCAAACTAATCACACATCAATCTTATAAATATAGAAACTATAATCACCATGAATAAATATTTCAAAATCATGTTACCTTTATCGTTATTACTCACTCTATCTTGCGAGTCAAATGTAAGAGCAAGTCCTCATATTATAAAAGAAATCAGTGTATTACCTAACAAAAACACAAACCAAGTGAAACCTATTACAACAATAGAACAACAAAAAATGATTAATTTCGCCAAGAAATATATTGGTACTCGTTATGTTTGGGGGGGAACGACACCCAAAGGATTCGATTGTTCAGGCTTCATTCAATATGTATACAAACACTCTCACATTTCAATTCCAAGAACCACCGCAGCATACACACAGTTATTCAATAAATCGATACCCTTAAAAAATGCACAAATAGGCGATCTTATTGTTTTTACTGGCACTAATTTAAAAATAAGAAAACCAGGTCATGCGGGAATTATTACAGAAGTAAAACCCGGATTAATTAAATTTATTCATAGTTCATCGTCTAAAAAGCACTTTGGTGTCACTGAAACGAGTTATTATCATAGCGGTTACCCAAAACGTTTCTTAGCTGTGATACAAATGCCTAAACCATAAAAAGGGAGTAATAATACTCCCTAAATAGCCTTTATGGCGCTACACATTCAGTTAATAGCCGTAAACAACCATAATCAGTTAACCAGTCATATTGCTGCTGATCTTTAACTAAAAAACATCCAGAGTAGTTAAGTGCATTAGCAAAAATATCACCAATATGATTCGTTAATCGAGGGATCACTAACATCCAATGCTCAGTTAATAGAATATTATAAGGCAAGCATTCTATCGGCTCATTAATATTCACAGTCACATTATTGGGCGTTAGTCCTAAATCATGCATTGCCGCCAGGTAACAAAAATACGCTTTCTCACTATTAATACGATCAAAAGTAAATAATTTATGCCTAAATGGTAGCTTACCAGACAGAATCATCTCTTCTAACGGTACTGCAGTCTTCATTAACTGCATATGTCGATGGCGCTGACTAGCACCAGCTTCTGATGCTGAGTTAAAAAAACCCAGTACATTGGGATATGTTACCCCTTGTATCCAAGCAGAAAAGTCATAAAGATCGAGTAGAGAAGATTGACTAACAAACGCCTTACTACAAATGAGTAAGTGTGGTTCTCCTATTGGGTATTTATTCAAGAGGCACACATGCTCATGCCCAACATTATCGACAAACATTTGCTCTTCATACGGCAGAAATGGATTATGTCCTGTCTGTCCTTGTTGTATTTTTTTAGTAAGATTACCATTCATGATCTTAATAAAAAAATCTATTCCCTGCTCAGAAACCACTGAGCTCATGGTCGCAATAGGCAGCAATACTTGTGCTTCTCTCGCATCTTTAGCAACTGTTAAAGCTTTATCCCATAACATCTACAACTACCTGCAACCATTCTAATTTATTAGAAAATAAAACAACCCTAATCACTCACCTAATAAAAAAACAGTAAGATTAGATCCCAAACATAGATTGTGTAATTTAATCTTTACACTTTTAGCAAAAAATCCACGTTGCTAAAAACGTCTTGATGATAGCCCTCATTACTGAAACTTTGTATGATTGCAGCAGCTAATTCTATCATCGTTTACGATATTACATCGTACTCCAAGCGGTTCATATAAATTAGTGATTTAACTTTATACTGGTCATATAAAGTGCTTTAAAGGGTATTTCAGATCGGTCAATCTATTACCCTACTCTCCTCATATCTCCAATTTTTATTTTAAAGATAAAAAACGCCCATTTATAACATCATGAGCGTTTCATGTCTGTTGCTCACTCACTAAATCAGTTGAGCGCCAATTAAAAAACAACCAAAGAGTAAACTCATCAACATTGCCAGTGAACCACCAGCAACTTGGTAGTCAGAGCTTTGCTCTACTGGTGTCGCTTGGCGAATATTGTGAATCATCAACATCGGTATGAAGACAGCGATAAAAACAAGAATCAGCCCTGCATAATTTAAGACAGCTAAAAATTGATTCGCGGCAAAGATCGCGCCAAGTAACGGCAAAATAAACGTCAAAACATAGGTTACAGCACGATTCTGTCTGAATAGATCCACATTCTGATCAAACAATGACATTGCCACACCTAAAAATGAAGTTAGTAAGGCTAAGCCAGTAAATACCGATAAAATGATATGTATACCAGAGAATCGCGTGCTTAATGCATCAATTAATACCGAAACATTATCAAATTTAACCAGTTGTTCTGCTGATAAACTACCAACAACCGCATATAACCACAGTAAATAGCAACTTAGAGGAATCAATGAGCCTAGTAACACCATATTTCTTAATTGCTTATGGCTTGCTTTATCATTGTATGACACTAATGACGGTATAACGGGAAAGAAACCAAAACTAGTGAACAATACTGCACTGGTCTTAATTAAATCAATATTACTATTATTACTCGCTTCAAAAAAATGATTAAAACTCATACCGGGAATCAAAGCGCATAAGGTAATGATTAATACTGCAACCATGATTAAAAATAAAACACGATTCAGCTTATCAACGACGCCAGTTCCTGCGGCAACAATAAAACCAGCAAGTACAGTAAAAGTGATCTGGCTTTGTAGCATTGACAGATCAAAACCAAAACCAGTCGCTAACTTTTGAACTAAATCACCAGCGCCAATAATGTAAGCCATTAATAAACAAACTAATAATGCATACAACAATCCATTAGTGACTAATTGACCACCTTTACCCAATGTTTTTCGGGCAATAGTGTTCATCCCTAAGCCACCACCCACTTTAATACTGGCTTCTAATAATAATAAAGCAGCGTAAGTCGTGCCACTCCATATAAGTAACATTAATAAGGAACCAGATAACAAACCAAACTGTGCTAATACCATCGGTATAGCAAGCATACCAGCACCTAGCGCTGTGCCCGCAATAATCAGCGAACTTCCTAATAATTTAGTATTCATATTTTTCTCTTTTCTTATTGTTAGATATAGCAATCCATATATCTATAATCAGATACATGAGTCATAACCTGTGATTTTTAATCAATAACAAGTGCGGTTACAGAGAACCGTTACTAAATCGGAAACTAAAATAAGAGGCAGAAAAAAAGGCCATTACAGTACATACCGCATTAAAAGAAGACATATGCGATATCGATGATAAGGGGGGTTCATATTGGTGGTATTGCGTCATTATCGTACTCCTAAACGATGAAACTCAGTTTATTAGCCATATTCGGTCAGAATATAATCGCTGTTTCGGTCAAAACAGTGTGGTCAGCTAATAGCATCATACTAAAGCACATTGTTCAGGAATGGAATGAATGATTCTATTTCTGTTTCTATTCAACAAAAAAACCCAATCCGAAGACTGGGTCATGTTCATTTAATTAAGATATCAACGAATTTAGACGCTTAGTGTTGAATTATCATTCTGTTTTGGATTACTACCAAAACGGTTACTGCCTTCGGCACTGTTTTGCACCATAAAATAAAGCAGAACCAAAATACCAACAATTGGGATTAACATAATTAACGCCCACCAGCCGGTACGATCTTGATCATGCAAACGACGAACAGTAACAGCTACTGTCGGAATAAAGGCAAAAACTGCATATAACGCGGCTAACACCCCATAGCCTTCCATCAAGGTTGGTAGCTGTAATGTTGTATCAACGAGACTGCATGCCATACTTATCAATGCGTTAATTAAGGTAAAAAACCAAAATTCTTTTCTGCGGGAACGCCCTTGAAATTGAGCATATTTACTAAGAACTAAAAAATACCAATTCATTCTTTTTCCTTGTTAATATTAATAACGCTTAATGCGAACAACTTTCATTATTTCAAATTCTAAGCCAGCAACAACAATGATGTCAGCGTAATAAGTCATATTGACTTTTGCACCAGTCAGCGTTTTATATTTTGACTTACGCTTAAATTTAAAAGGCACATTATAACCGTCTATCATCAACGAATGCTGTATCCATTCACCATCATCCCGTTGAGTATGAGAAGACACGGTTAAACCATCACTATGAATTAATTGTTCATGCTTAGCAATGAGCTTATCGCTTTCCGATTTCATTGATCTTCTCCCATTATTGGTGCTTTTATTAGATGCAAAAACAGAGAGCTAGGCTCTCTGTTTATTTTAATTGCTTAGCGTGAATATATTACTCTTAAAGAGGAAGAAATAAACCTGCTAACGTTGCACTCATTAAATTTGCTAAGGTTGCGGCAAAAATAGCCTTCATACCTAAACGAGCGATTTCAGGGCGACGTTTCGGTACGATGCCGCCTAACCCACCCATTAACATCGCAATAGAGGTTAAGTTAGCAAACCCACATAATGCAAAAGTAACTATCGCTTGAGAATGCTCACTCAATTTAGCAATCGTTTCTGGTTTCATTAGCTCAGCAAAGGCAATAAACTCATTAACAGCAATTTTAGTACCAATAAGGCTAGCTGCCGTTGTCGCTTCTGACCAAGGTACCCCAATTAACCAAGCAACAGGTGCAAACAGGTAACCAAAAATCAGATTTAAACTTAGATCATCAATACCAACCCAGTGACCAATATGACCAAGACCACCATTCACCATGGCAATTAAGCTGATAACAGCCAATAAACTTGCACCCACAGCCATTGCAATCTGTAAACCACTCAAAGCACCACGAGAAGCTGCATCGACTAAGTTAACGGGTTCATCTTCTTCACCGTCATCTTCTTCTTCCATGCTGTGTACACCTTCAGTTTGTGGCACGATCAGTTTCGCCATCATTAATCCAGCAGGAGCAGACATAAAACTTGCCGCAATAAGGTACTTTAGCTGTACGCCAAGCCCAGCATAACCAACCATAGTACCACCAGCAACAGAGGCTAATCCGCCCACCATTACGGCAAATAATTCAGATCGTGTCATTCGAGCAAGGAATGGACGAACAACCAATGGTGCTTCTACAGAGCCAACAAAGATATTTGCTGTTGCAGACATTGATTCAGTACGCGTCGTGCCCAATAAACGTTGTAATAAGCCACCAATACCGCGAATCACCCATTTCATGATGCCCACGTAATATAATACGGAAATTAATGCTGAAAAGAAGACAATAGAAGGTAAGACATTAACCGCAAAAATAAAGCCTAATTTAAATTGGGCTAGTTGACCAAATAAGAAAGATGTCCCTTCATGGCCATAATCAATTACGCCAGAAACTGCGCCAGACACACTGTTTAGTACCACTCGACCAATGGGTACATAAAGAATAAAAGCTGCAAAGACAACTTGGATGCAAAAAGCACCGAGTACACTGCGCCAGTTCACTGCTGAGCGGTTTTCAGAAAATAAAAAACCAACTGTAAAAATAGTAATTATACCGAGTAGGCCGACGAGATAATGCAAAGTCATTCCCCAATGTTTGGTGTAGTAAACGATTGCGGAAAGAGTGTATTCATAAAAAAAAGTGTGACAAGGATCAAATTGTTATTACAAGCAACAGTAAATTAACAAAACACAGCTGAATTGCATTGTTTTTAAGCTAAGCAAACGAAATTCATTAGATTAGTTCCTGTGAGGGATACTATTACCCTCAATGTTTACAATTTGAAACATTCAAAGGTGAGTTTTAGCCAACCGTTTGCGCGTAATCGCTGTTTTTTACATCATTACCATTTACACAAAATATTACCCACATCGATATGGCGTCGAATAAATTCAATGAATAGATTTACTTTATTCGGTAAAAATTTATGCCTTGGATAAACAGCATATAAAGGCATATGCTGGGTTAATTGCCAATCTGGCATCAACCGAATCAACTTACCTTGGCGAATTTCATCAGTTAACAAATAGGTTGCTAAGTACCCAACCCCATTACCTGCAATTGTCACATCTCGAATAGCATCAGCAGAGTCAACACGGTAATTCCCCGTCACTTTAATATCCTGATTATCGCTTTGTTGACTAAAGCTCCAGACATTATCTTTACGCTCACGACTAAAATAAATAATGCAATTATGCTCAATTAAGTCACTTGGGTGATAAGGCACACCGTGAGTCGCTAAATATTCAGGACTTGCCACCAATACAAAGTCACAATTACTCAAATGCCGCGCCACAAACCCTTCTGGTGGAGAATCCATAAACCCAATCCAAAGATCGAGCTGCTCTGCAATTAAATCAACACGATGATCAAATAAACTCAACTCTAAGTTTAATAATGGATATTGTTCATGGAACTCATTAATATAGGGTGCTACGTGGTTAGATGCGAAAGACTGCGCAATACCTACGCGTAATAAACCTTGGGAATTGTCTTCATTTCCTAATAATTCACTTTCAGCTTCATTTATTTCTTCTACTACTTTTTCACAATGCTTAGCAAACAAACGTCCCGCCTCTGTTAATGCAAAAGAGCGCGTTGTTCGTTGTACTAATTGTACTCCAAGTCGTTGTTCTAGTTGCTGGATAAGTTTACTCACTTGAGTGCGAGATATATCAAGTAACTGTGCTGCTTTAGTAAAGCTTTGTTGTTTAGTAAGTGCATTAAAAACAATCATTTGCTGTGCTTTTTTTAACATCTACAACCTTTATCTTTAAATAAAAAATCTAATAACACCTATACGGGAAGATTCATTTAATCCGTAATTCTGTTGTCATTGATAGTATATGTCAGCCCTTTATTAACTGAATATTAATTCCTACTTGTTATACATAGAAAATAACACGTAATAGCAGCGTACATCGCTACATACCTCATCGTATTTTATTACAACATTCATCGAGTGTTCAAACTTCTGAAACATTACTGTCACATAACTTTCCTACTCTTTGTCATGTTCATTCAAACCTATTGGCATTTTGCCCAACAAGAAAGGATTAGGAAAATGAAAACAAAGATTATCGGCGCAGTTGTTGTTGCAAGTTCACTTATAACGAGTTCTGCAGTGTTTGCTGGCGAGACTATCTCTGTTGTAGGTTCTAGCTCTGTTTCTCCCCTCATGGAAGTTTTGGGTGAGACTTATGCAAAATCTAACGATGTTACGGTAGAAGTTCAAGGACCAGGATCATCAGCGGGTATTCGTGTTGCTCACGATGGCTCGGCAGATCTTGGCATGTCATCACGTAGCTTGAAAAAATCAGAAGAATCACCACAACTTAAAGAAGTTGTTATTGCACGAGACGGTATTGCCGTGGTGGTGAATAACAGTAACTCGGTCACCGATCTAACCAAAGAACAAATCACTGAGATCTACAAAGGCAATGTCACTAACTGGAAACAAGTGGGTGGTGAAGATAAACCTATCGTTGTCGCAACTCGCGATACAGCATCAGGTACCCGTGGTGCATTTGAAGACATTATGTCACTAAAGAAAAAAATTAACGGAATCAAAGTCTCTGCCATTTCACAAAAAGCACAAGTGGCAAGTGGCAATGGTCAGCTAAAAACAACGGTTGCGAATAATCCTTTTGCTATCGGTTACATTTCACTAGGTTCAGTTGATAACACAGTCAAAGCACTCACTATTGATGGCCATAAACCCTCTGTAGCTTCAATTAAAGCCGGTGATTATAGCGTTCAACGCCCATTCATTGTGGTTTATAAAGAAGGTCGTCCATCAGCTGAAGCATTACAATTCCTTACATGGACACAATCGCCAGCAGCACAAAAGATTGTTGCAGATAAAGGCTTTATCTCAGTTAACTAATTTTTTTTTAACGCTCAACATTTGAGTTGAGCGTTTTTGACTTCTCAGAAATAGACAATTATTGGTCTTGTTTCTGGAGTGTAGATTATGACCATCGCAAATATTGAAAAATCGATCAAGGATACACCGTTGCTAAAGTCGAAGAAACGTATTGACTGGCGAGAATTGTTCTTTAAATACCTATTTATGCTCAGCGCAGCTATCGGTATTTTATCCCTCGTAACCATTGGCTATTTTATTTTCCGTGAAGGCTATGCGGCTTTTGCCTATTCAGGCGTTACTGGCATTATCTTTGGTACGGATTGGTTACCTCCAGCTCTCTATGGTATCGCACCGATGATTGTTGCTTCATTAGTCTCAACGGCTGGAGCAGTGATGATTGGCGTGCCTATTGGCGTATTAACCGCAATTTTTATTGCTGAAGTCGCCCCAAGATCACTCGCTAACTTTATTCGCCCAATGATTGAGCTTTTAGCGGGTATCCCCTCTGTTGTGTATGGCTTTTTTGGACTGGTTATTATTGTACCGCTGATTCAAGAAATATTTAACGTGCCAGCGGGTAACACCATCTTAGCGGGAATTATTGTACTTGCAGTGATGATCCTTCCAACTGTGATTACGATTTCTGAAACCTCAATTCGTGCAGTACCTCGTGCTTATAAAGAAGGCTCTTTAGCACTAGGGGCTTCATCAATGTTTACTATTTTTAAACTGATCGTCCCAGCAGCACGTTCTGGCATTATGACAGGTGTTATTTTAGGCGTAGCGCGTGCACTTGGTGAAACCATGGCCATTATTATGGTAATGGGTAATTCCCCTGCTATGCCTGAGGGGTTACTTGAATCTGCACGAACGTTAACAGCAAATATTGCCATTGAGATGTCTTACGCAACAGGAATTCACGCTAGCGCATTATACGCAACAGGTATTGTATTACTGGTATTTATTATGACGCTAAACGGTGCCCTCCTTTATCTTAACCGTGAGCGAGCAAGGTAATTTCTAATGACTAATAATCACTCATTATCATCTCAACACTGCCGATTAGAAAATGCTAATCCTGCAGCCCAAAAACTAAAAGATCGTCTGTCGCTCGCCATCATCTGGTTATCGGCAAGCATTACTGTTGGCTTTTTATTATGGGTAATGTGGTACATTCTTAGCAATGGCCTCGCTCATGTTGATTGGTCTTTCATTAGCTCTAACTACACCACTATAGGTAAAGAATCCGGTATTTGGCCGATGATCATTTCAACACTATATATGGTCATTGCCTCTATTTCGGTAGCGGCTCCATTAGGAATCATGACAGCCATTTATCTTACTGAATATGCCAAAGTGGGGAGCCGTTTAGTTAAAGTCATTCGTTTTTGTACTGAATCTTTAGCCGGTATTCCCTCTATTATTTATGGCCTTTTTGGTATGACCTTTTTTGTGGTTATTCTTGGATTTGGTTATTCCATTTTATCAGGAGCATTAACATTAAGTATCTTAATTCTCCCAGTGATTATTCGTACCACTGAAGAAGCATTAATGGCTGTACCACAAACTTACCGTGAAGGCTCATACGGTTTGGGTGCCTCTAAAATTTATACTATTTGGCGACTTATTCTTCCTAGTGCAATGCCAGGAATTGTAACCGCTATTATCCTCAGCGTCGGTCGTGTTATTGGTGAATCAGCACCGGTATTTATGACAGCAGGCATGGTAGCGCGTATCCCTGAAAGTGTGTTTGACTCAGGACGTACGCTTACTGTTCACCTGTACAAGCTAACGCAAGAGCTCTACACCGTACATGAATGGAACCAAGCTTATGGTACCGCTACCGTACTCATTATTGTTGTTCTTGTTATCAACCTGATTACCAAGCTTATCGCTAGCCGTTTTAACACTGCGACTTACTAAATTCTGAGGATATGAACATGAACAAATTTAATATTGAAAATCTTGATCTTTTCTATGGTCAAAACCAAGCACTGAAAAAAATCAATTTACCTATTCCTAATCGCCAAGTTACCGCACTTATTGGGCCTTCTGGCTGTGGAAAATCAACCTTATTACGTTGTCTCAACCGTATGAACGACTTAATTGAAGGTGTGTCGATTAAAGGCTTACTGACTATTGATAATGAAAATGTCTATGGCAATATCGACGTTGCTCAGTTACGTATTAAAGTCGGCATGGTATTTCAAAAACCCAATCCATTTCCGATGAGTATTTATGAAAATGTTGCTTATGGTTTACGCGCACAAGGCATCAAAGATAAAAAAACTTTAGACACCATCGTTGAACAATCATTGCGTGGTGCTGCCTTATGGGATGAAGTAAAAGATCGCTTAAAGTCACATGCATTTGGCCTCTCTGGCGGTCAACAACAGCGATTATGTATTGCGCGTACTATTGCGATGAAGCCTGAAGTAATATTAATGGACGAACCGACATCAGCGCTTGATCCTATCGCAACCAAAAAAATTGAAGATTTAATGGAAACCCTAAAGAAAGAATTCACAATTGTGATTGTTACCCACTCAATGCAGCAAGCACGTCGTATATCAGATCGTACCGCATTTTTCTTAATGGGTGAATTAGTTGAACATGATGAAACACAAAATCTCTTTAATAACCCAGCAGACGACCGTACTCGTGGTTATGTAAATGGTGATTTTGGTTAAAGCACTATGTAACGGATAATAATAGCGATGGTACAACTTGCCTCTTCTTTTTATGAAGGGGCTTTTTTTATTTAAAACCAAACGCATTGTATAAAAGTGATCATCACAACAATAATAAAGCCATTGCAACCTTAATGTTAAAGATGTATTTTATAGTTATGTTTTATAACATCACTACTGTTAATCAAAGGAGATTCCCATGACTACTATTCCAAGTGATTATGTTAATTATAAATCTACACCTATTTTTACCCCTGAAAATATCCCCAAAATGTTTCTGCACCTTCATAATACCCGTGCTGGTGTCTATGGCAAAATCTGTGTTTTACAAGGCCAATTGAAATTTTATGGTTTTAAAGATCAGCGTGGCGATATTGAGCAAGAAATTGTTGTCAATGCCGGAGATATGGCGATTAGTCCACCACAATATTGGCATAAAGTGGAATTTTTAACTGAAGATACCCAGTTCCAAGTGCGCTTTTACGCACAACAAAACAGCCAGATTGTACGTGATAATCTTAATGAACGTGCAACTCAAGCATAATGATGTAATAGCACAGGCTTACAATTGTTATCACTTCAATGTGAAATTAACCCTATAATGACAGTGCCTTAAAAATTATAAGCTATTCTTATCTATACCGACCAATCACTCAAGAGTGATGTATATTATAAGGTGTAAGAATGTGCTATAAGCTACCCATAAAACAAGTAACATCGTGGATAAACGTACTAACATCAACCAATATCCCAATAAAATCAGTCGCGTTATTGATCAATAATTCGCCAGTACAAAATTTATTTATTGAACAGTTTAGTCATTTAAACATTAAAACATATCAATTAATAAAAGAAGCAGATCCTAACCAATTGCTCAAACAGATCCTTAATAGTGACTGTAATATTCTTATGGTCGATAGATCTAGCTACCCGCTATTGCGACAAGTCATGTCCGCTGATACACAACACAATATTATTATTGCCCTCACACAAGAATCTTGGATGCCAGATTGGACGTGGACTTTCACTCAATGCCATTTTTTAAGTCAGCAAGATCTTCCATAAACAAGCTCGAAATCTATATCGTCATTTAGAGGTCACCTATTTTAGTCTCATTTTTTTGATATAACATTGAATATCTATAGCCGTAAGCGCCGATTTAGCTATAATCTGCTCATATTTGTTTAACGACAATAAATAGCCTGTTATCAGTTATTGATAACGCCATATTTTTAATATCACCAGCAGGAGTTTATCGCAACATGCGCTTACTGGTACTAATGCTTCTCTTTGTTTCAACGCTAAGTTTTGCGAATACAAAACCACAGCCTGAAACTCCACAACAAGAAAATGTGGAATATCAACAGCTTCAAAAACTTAATGCTGAATTAAGCATATTAGCAAAAGAAGCAACATCAACCACAGGCTCATCACTTGATGTGGTTCGCTTACAATTACTTAATAAAAACAAAGAATTAAGACAAACATTAACTGATTTAATTGACGATAAACAAGCGGATAAAAAACGACTACTAAAACAAGTAGAACAACAAATAAAGTTTGCAGCCGAAGCTGAAAAATTTTTACAAACTAAAGTTGAACGCGATCAAAAAGATCTCGATAAAGCAAAAGATACGGATAAATTAGTTGCATTAAAAGCCCTCACTGAAAGCCGTGATTTTATCATTCTGGTGCTTAATGAAGAGTGGGAAAACTATCAGTGGATGGATCGTTTAGGTAAACCACAACCTAACTCGATTAAAGCACTTAAGAAAAATATTGAACATCGCCTAGACTTTATGTCGGCCTCACTAACTTTTGGTAGTCAAGCGTTAGAATTAAACGATAACCAAATAAAGACAGCAACGGGTGATGAACTAAAGACATTACAAGTTACTCAAATTTTGTCACAACGCCAAGTTGATAGTGATACTAAAAACTTAACAGATTTAGTTAAACTTGCTGACAATATGGGTATTGATACCGCTGAATATAAGCGATTATTGTTTGAACAAACAGGTAATGTGACCGATGACTTACTAAATAGTAAAGTTATGTGGTCAATCGTTACTGCATGGACGTCTGATTTTAGCTCATGGTTATTTGAAAACTTGCCACAGATGATCTTTAAAGTATTTATCTTTATTTTTATCATCTTCGCATTTAAAACATTAAAAAATATTGTCCGTAAAATGGTGACACGAGCGGTATCGACAAAGAACTTAAAAATGTCGATGCTTATGCAAGAGTTCTTTATTTCAATGTCGGGCAAAATTGTATTTGCTATCGGTATTTTGATTGCACTTTCACAAGTAGGTTTAAACCTTGCACCAATTCTAACTGGTTTTGGTGTGGCAGGTATTATTATTGGTTTTGCCCTACAAGATACATTGTCTAACTTTGCCTCAGGTATGATGCTATTAATTTACCGCCCATTTGATGTCGGTGATTTAGTAGAAGCAGGTAGTATCACAGGTAAAGTAAGCCACATGAGCTTAGTCAATACCACCATTAAAACATTCAGTAACGAAATTATTATCGTACCAAACAGTAAAATTTGGGGTGATATTATCAAGAACGTTACTCATGAAAAAGTACGTCGTATTGATATGGTTTTTGGGATTGGATACAGCGATGACATCGAAAAAACAGAGCGTGTATTACAAGATATCGTTGAATCTCATCCTTCTGTTTTACGTAGCCCAGAACCAAACATTAAGTTACATACATTAAATTCATCATCGGTTGATTTTATTGTGCGCCCTTGGGTTAAAACAGATGATTACTGGGATGTATATTGGGATATCACACGAGAAGTGAAAATGCGCTTTGATCGTGAAGGCATTTCAATTCCATTCCCACAGCAAGATGTACATTTGCACATGGTTGAAAAAGCCATTGAATCAAAAACTGCATAATCATTAGCAGTACATCATTAAATAGAAGGGCTCGTACTTACTGGCCCTTTTCTTTTTCTAATAACTCGTAAAAATATTTTATTTACTTATCTGTTTTTTAAACAAGTCACAAATATACCTTTAGTAACAAATAAATCGGCGTTATTAAGTCAAAAAATAGGTATAATCACGACGAGCAAGTATTGAACTAATCTAAATTTTTATTCAATATTCCCACAATTAGCATGAACTTTAACGAACATGCGTTAAAAATAAGTGTCCATTATTTGGTTAAGCAGATTTTTTTATATCTGTACTTTTGCTCACTCATACACATTACTGTTCAGGAATAACTATAATGAAAAAGCGTCTATTATCTGCACTGGTACTCCCAATGATGTTAGCTGCATGTTCTACAACGGGTATTACCAAAACACCACAACCAGTAACTAGCAATGATCTTGCTAATGGCAACTGGTCTTTAGTGCAGATTGATAATCAGGATCTTGCTCAACCAGAAGCCGCTCAAGCACCAACTCTAACACTAGCAGCAGATCTTGCAGCTAATGGTCATGCTGGTTGTAACCGTTACTTTGGTCAAGCTGAAGTAAAAGATGGTCAGTTCCGCATTGAAAAAATGGGAATGACAATGATGTTATGCCCAGATAGTGAAATGAAGGTTGAACAAACATTCACACAATCACTTTCTGATTGGAATAAAGTTAGCATTTCAGGCGACACAATGACGATGACTAACGCAAAGCATACATTAACATTTGCTCGTGACATGGCTGCAGCAACAGCAAAATAATCGCCTCTCAATAAAAATAAAAGCCGTTTACACACTTTCGATAACAAAGAAAGCTGTGTAAACGGCTTTTTTATTATTCACAGATTATGCAGCATTAACCTTGTGATATTTTTCACGCAGAATATGTGCCGCAGTCACCATATTGGTTAAGGCGGCCTCTGTTTCCGTCCAATTCCGCGTTTTTAAACCACAATCAAGATTATTCCATTAGCATGGAAACAAGCAGATAATAGTTTAATGTTAATTCAGATGGTATCAGCAGGAATAGGAGTCGCAGCGTTACCGAATTGGGCGGTTGATAATTTTGTAACGGCGAGAAAACAATGTCAACAGCATTTACAAGACATTAAAACGGTTTAACTTATTGTAAGAATAACCCATCAATATGTTTAATGGGTTATTTATTAATATTAACAACCTACCATTGAAGACCTAACGTAAAATCACTATTCGATGGATATTGTTTCCAATCAGTACCAACACGGATCACTGATTTATTAGTTAATTTATAACAACCAACCGTCGTCCGCCCAGTATCTTTACGTGATGCCTTATTAGTACTACATGTCAATATTAATTTATCCGCAGCTCTATTCTGAGCAAGGTAGTTATCAGGGAAAGTAATATCATAAACCCCAGTCTCAATACGTGATACCGTAATATCCCCCTCATAAAGAGGTTGTATACTATTAGCTATTACATAACGTAACTTACCTGATGCAGATACCCTGATATTCACTTGATTAGCGACAGCTTGAAATGGAACACGCTTCTCTGGTTCTGGTTCTATTTGTTTTTCAACAAGCTTTAAAGGGAGTAATGCATTAGCATATATTGCAAAAGATCCATTTTCATACGAAAAACGTAATTTCGAATATTTATTATTACCGATAATATTTTTAGGTGGATTTAATATTTCATTTTTAACCTCTACCTCATCATATGTATAATGTTCATGGTGAAATTCATATTTTTTACATTTATAATTCCCGTCCGCTTGTATCGAGCCTGTAGAATGAAAATCACTATTATACATAACGGCACCTTTACTATACTTAAACATTAAAACTGTTTTATTGATAATATCAGGTGTTGATTCAAAAATAACACCAGCAGGCGGAGCTTTAAATGCTCCTTCTATAAATGATCCATCATTATTTGATAAGTAACCATTACCACTACAATCATTACTTTTATACCAAATAAAATCTGCATTAGTTATATATGGTTCATGATAAATCCTATCATCCAATTTAATCAGCCCTGTATCTTTATTGTCGATGTAATATTTCTCATTATTTATCAAAACATTAGGTTTGTTATTTTCACCTGAAGCCTCTCCGAAAAAATTTCCATTGGCATCTTCCCAATGACCGATAATATTGTCTTCAGCAGCAAGGCTATTAATGCTCCATAAAGAAGAAAATATCGTTGTAGTAATGAATATATATTTTTTTATCGTCATCGTTGTTTACTGTCTTAAATTTTGAATATATAAAATAAAATAATTTTATAAAAGAGCATAATAATACTCTATGAGTATTTTATTAACAGTAAAGTTAACGTGAAAAAAGTAATACAAACAATAATCTATGTTTTTTGATTACCATTCGAAATTATAGATATTAATTAAATAACAACATGTATATTTTATAAACAAATAATATAATCCAGCCTTCCTTTAAATGCATATTTATGCATGCATAAAATAACCAACCTAATTAGTAAGTTATTTTATATGTCTTTATATTTATCACTTAAATTGATTATTTAGCGGATCGTAATAATAGCCTTGCTGCGCCATTTTTTCGGTGAGTTCAGTTTCACTTAATTCATAACGAGATGCTAATTCTGCCATTGAATGACACTCTAATCGTAAACGCTCATTAACGATACCAATCACAATATGGGTATCCATACCAAGTAAATTATTGATTTCCATTATTCCCCCTTACTGCTTAATGATCACAGCCAACCTTTGTTTTATTAAGCATAGACGACTTATTACTGTTTCTCCTTTCCATCAATAACAGATAAAAAAAAGCCCTTATCTCAACCAAGATAAAGGCTCATAACACTGATAAATATTTAGTATTAAAATAACGTTAATTGCATTACCGCAGAAAATGTAAGTAGCGCAGCCGCCACTAATAACTGCCATTTATTGATCGTTTTATGTAATAAAATATGTCCTGACCACACCAGCATTGCTACAACTAAACACAATAATGCAACAACAATTTCAACAGTATAAGGGGCTGTTGCTGCCTCACCCATGAAGATAATTTTCCAAACTAAGAGTAATACCGACACTATCGCACTGATAAAACCAACAAATGGCAATATACGGTGAAAAGCCTGTAAACGTGTACGTGAGAACGTCAATAAAACATGAGCAAGTAAACTACCATATAAAGCCATCGCCACTAAACTTAGCAATACTTCCGGCATATCCATTATAGGAAATAGAAAAATCCAACTAATAAAACCTAGTAAATTAGATCCATAAAGTACCTTTAACGGTCCTGAATCTCGCGTTTTACTGGTTTTCACTTTGACAGTAAAGAATAACAAACTCAATAAAGGCAGTACTGCCCATACTTGGCTAATGGCAGCCAATAACCAACCGATAAGCAGTACTGGCAGCATTTTATGCACTCGACCTCGTTGGCCAGGGCAAATCTCCCCTTTAGTGAGTACTAACGTAAGAATACATTGCGCACCAAGCAGTGCTGGAATTAAAAATGCGAGATAGCCGATCATAATAAGCATCAATTAAAAATAAAAGGAGCACAATTATACTCAAGTCACAGCAAGATGCGAATGAGAGCTTTCTATTAACAATTAACCTCCACGAATTGATTCGTAACTTATGCCAACCAAGACTTTATATTATCTAAACGACACTTCAACGAACAAAAAGGAACGTATAAAATGTTCGTTCGCTCATTTGTGTGCGATGGCTCACCAAACGTTATGTAATTTAGTGGCATATTAACCCTATTAAAATAGTGGGCGTTATCAACGCTAATAATATATTCAATAACGATAAGCGAAACGAACATGACGACTTGGTTAGAAACAGAGGTTGTGATCATCGGTGGTGGCGCAACAGGAACAGGAATTATGCGTGACTGCGCCCTGCGCGGTATCAAATGTATCTTGATTGAAAAAGACGATTTAGCCTCTGGTACAACCGGCCGTAATCATGGCTTACTTCATTCTGGTGCTCGCTATGCGGTTACTGATCCAGAATCAGCCAAAGAGTGCATCATTGAAAACCGTATTCTTAAAAATATTGCCCGCCATTGTGTGGAAGATACGCAGGGATTATTTATTTCCCTTCCCGATGACGATCTGCAATTTCAACAACAATTTATCAGTTCCTGTCAAAGTGCTGATATTGACGTTGAACAATTAACACCACAGCAGGCATTACGATTAGAGCCTAATTGTAATCCACTGCTTATAGGTGCAGTAAAGGTCCCCGACGGTACAATTGACCCTTTTCGCCTTGCTTCTTCCAACGCGCTTGATGCGATCGAACACGGTGCACAACTTTTTAATCACACTTTTGTCACCGCGCTTATTCAACACAATGGCGTCGTTAAAGGGGTTAAATGTTTAAATTTAAAAACCAATACCCACTTTGAAATTAGAGCTCAACAAGTTATCAATGCCGCCGGGATCTGGGGACAACAAATCTGTGAGTATGGCGATCTTAATATCACTATGTTCCCAGCCAAAGGATCATTATTGATCTTAGATTATCGAATTAACAACTTAGTGATCAACCGTTGCCGTAAACCTTCTGATGCCGATATTTTAGTTCCTGGTGATACCATCTCATTAATTGGTACAACATCTGAACGTATTGATTATAAAGATATTGATGATTTGCATGTCACTAGCAGAGAAATTGATATTCTCTTAAAAGAAGGTGCCAAACTAGCACCTATAATGGCTAATACTCGAGTATTACGAGCTTATGCTGGCGTACGTCCATTAGTTGCTGTAGATGGCGATACTAGTGGGCGTAATATCAGCCGCGGGATCGTGCTATTAGATCATGCTGAACGCGATAGCATGGACGGTTTTATTACTATCACGGGCGGTAAGTTAATGACTTACCGCATGATGGCTGAATGGACAACCGATCTTATCGCTAAAAAGCTGGGTAACACCACCCCTTGCACCACTCATCAACAACCATTACCCGGTTCTGAACAACCCAAAGCCATTAAGCATACCGCTAGTTTAGCTAAACCTGTTTATCAGTCAGCTTACTATCGTCATGGTGAACGTGCTGAGCAATTTTTAACTGACAGCAAAAAAAGCCAAGCCATTATTTGTGAATGTGAAATGGTGACCTGTGGTGAAGTTGAGTATGCCATCAAGCAACTGGATGTGCATAATTTAGTCGATTTACGCCGCCGTACCCGTGTTGGAATGGGGCCTTGTCAAGGTGAATTATGTTCTTACCGTGCCGCAGGTTTATTTGCTGAATATGGTAATACTGATGGCAACCACGCTAGTCATATTCTCAGTGATTTTCTTGAAGAACGCTGGAAAGGTATTAAACCTGTTTTTTGGGGTGATGCGCTGCGCGAAGGTGAATTCTCTTATTGGATCTATGAGGGTTTATTTGGTGTGAGTGATATTCCACCAGCATCTACATCTACATCTACCAACACTATCAATCCAAGCTATGAGGAAAAATAATGAAATTTGATAATATAATTATTGGTGGTGGTGTTGCTGGCTTAACCTGCGCTATTCGTTGTGCTCAAGCTGGACTCAAAACAGCCGTTATTGCAGCTGGTCAAAGTGCACTGCATTTTTCTTCAGGCTCAATTGATGTCTTAAGCCGTTTACCTAACGGCACAACAACACATTACCCTTTTGATGAATTTGATACTTTATCTCATCAATCACCACTGCATCCTTACAGTAAGTTAGGACTTGATGTTACTCGTCAAGCAATTGATTGGTATCAACAAACAATGACAAGTATTGGTATTAAACTGCACCATCAAGCAGATGATTGTAACCATTTACGCATTACACCAATGGGGACATTTAAAGCAACGTGGTTATCACAAGCAACGGTGCACCCTTTTCCGATGTTTGAACCCGCTAAATCATTACGTAAATTAGCATTAGTTACAATTGATGGTTTCCGTGATTTTCAACCCCAATTAGCAGCCGATAATTTACGTCTACTGCCCCACTTTGCTAACGTGGACATTACCACTGCCGCTATTGCATTGCCTGAAGCGGAATTAATGCAACGTAATCCGTGTGAATATCGTTCAATTGATATTTCTCGTGTTTTAGCTGATGACAATAAACTACAACGTTTTGCCTTAGCCATGAAGAATACTATTGGTGAAGCTGATTTAGTCGTTCTTCCTGCCGTGTTTGGTAATGGGACTGGTCTTAAAGTTATTAGCAAACTGGAACAATTAACAGGTTACACATTATGTGAAATTCCAACGATGCCGCCATCATTACTGGGTATACGTTTGGAAGATGCAATGAAAGGTTATTATAAATCATTAGGTGGACTTATTCTGGCGGGTGATGAAGTCACTCATGGCGAATTTGAAAATAACCAACTCCAACGTATTTTTACGCGTCATCATGGTGATATGCCGTTAATTGCTAATCATTATTTATTAGCCAGTGGTAGCTTCTTTAGTCGAGGTTTACATGCTGAACGTCATCATATTGAAGAAGCTATTTTTGGATTAGACACTGCGACATTAGCATCAACGAACCACCAGCACTGGTATCAACCACAATTTTTCAGTGATCAACCACATCAATTTCTAGGAATGGGTGTTGAAACGAATCAACAATTACAACCAAGCCTTAATGGCAATGTGATTACTAACCTTTATTGTGCTGGTGCTATTTTAGCCCATTACAACCCTGTTTTTGAAGGTAGTGGCAGTGGTGTTGCTATCAGCACAGGGTTTCATGCTGCACAATCAATGATCGCGTTACACGACAAACATACATCCACAGCAATTTTTCCATCATTAGCAGAGGGCAATATCTAATGCTCAAGCAAGATACCAGTTTTGACCAATGCATTAAATGCACCGTATGTACCGTTTATTGCCCTGTTGCTAAAGCAAACCCTAATTACCCCGGCCCTAAACAATGTGGTCCAGATGGTGAACGATTACGGATTAAAAGTGCTGAGTTTTATGATGATATGCTTAAGCTTTGCACTAACTGTAAACGCTGTGAAACCGCTTGCCCTTCAGGAGTAAAGATCGGTGACATGATTGCCGTTGCACGTAGTAAACACGCTAAACATGACCTCAATATTAAAACAATTCGAGATTTCGTGTTAAGTCATACTGATTTAATGGGTTCTGTGGCAACCCCTTTTGCGCCTATTGTTAATGCGATTACAGGCATGAAACCCGTTAAAAAGATCATGCATAAAACCATCGGCGTTCATGATCATAAAACATTACCTAAATATTCTCATGGCACATTCCGCCAATGGTATAAAAAGCACTGTTCGAATCAAACCCACTATCCACAACAAGTACATTACTTTCACGGTTGTTATGTCAATTATAATAATCCACTGTTAGGCCAAGATTTTGTAAAAGTCATGAATGCAATGAATATTGGGGTACAGTTATTGGATAAAGAAAAATGCTGCGGCGTACCATTAATTGCCAATGGCTTCTTTGATAAAGCAAAGAAAAATGCATTACTTAACACGCAAAGTTTTGAAGCGGTTATTGAAAAATATAATTCAACCATTGTTTCAACCTCTTCAACCTGTGCCTTTACTTTACGTGAAGAATATCCGCATGTATTAAAAATTGATAATGCAAAAGTTGCCGATCGAATTGAATATGTCACCCGTTTTTTACTCAAAGCATTTATGAACGGCAAGACTCCTAAACTAAAACCCGTTAATAAAAAAGTGGTTTATCACACACCTTGTCACCTCGAACGTACTGGCGGTAGTTTATATACCATTGAACTACTTAAAATGATTCCAGGGCTAGAGCTTGAAGTTTTAGACAGTCAATGCTGTGGCCTAGCGGGTACTTATGGTTTTAAAACTGAAAACTACGATACTTCAATGAGAATTGGTGAAGATTTATTCCAAAAAATACGCAGTGCTAACGCTGATTATGCGATAACTGATTGTGAAACCTGCAAATGGCAAATTGAAGAAAATGCAAATTTAACCACGATCCACCCAATCAGTTTACTCGCAATGGCACTCGCTGATTAAACATCACTTTACCAATCTTCTATTTTTGATAATACTCATCATATACGCAGTATTTCCCCCCGATTAAATACTGCGTTCTTTTAACTCGTGCAATAGCTAACACGAGATCGGTTCATCAAAGATATAAGAAGTCATATTATGTTATACATCAAACAATTAGGTTTGCTCTTTGTCACCCTCATTTTAAGTAGTTGCTCATTTATGGCCATTGCTGCAGATAGCCATGAAACGATCCACTTTAAAACAGGGGCCACCAGCGGTGAATATGTCGCAACAACAGCGGGCTATGATGTCAATAACTATGTTTTTTATGCCCAAAAAGGCCAGCATTTAAACGTTACTCTTGATACTAAAAGCACAAAATTATGGGTCGTGCTCTTAGACGAAAAACTTGAGAGACTTGCCGATTTAACTCCATTTTCAGCAGATCTAAATGATAAAGGTGATTATGTATTACCTTATAGCGGTAAATACAGTGTTCGTATTGGTCAATACCGTGCCTTTGCTCGTCGAGGCGAAAGCAGCCATTATAAATTGATTATCAGTATTGATTGATCGTTATTAATTCGGCTGCAATTCTAAAACAGACTGCTGTTTCGCTTTAATTAATAGTCCACAACAAACAAACATCAGCATATATAACAAAGAGCCACCAATCACAACGGACTCCCAACCACCATGTAGCCAACAATATATCAAGAAGAAACCGCCTAAACTGCCACCAATGTAATAGTGGACTAAATACAACGCAGTGGCGGTTGCCTTTGCAACTTTAGCATGCTGACTTACCCAAGCATAAGCTAATGAATGAGTAAAAAATGCGCCAGAGCTTAACAATAATAAGCTAATAAATATTGTAATACGTGATTCAACTAACCCTAGCCACATTCCAACTAAACTTAAAACACCCCCTAAAATCATGCCTGATAATGGGCTATATTTACTCGCCCAACGCCCACTCAAACGCGATGTTATGGTACCAGTGAGGTAACAAAGGAAGATTAATGACGCCCAACTTAAAGGTAAATTAAACGGTGCAGCAACCAATCTAAATCCTGTCACTGAATAAAGGTTAACAAATAAAGCAAAATTAACCCCACCAATCAACATTGCTAACCATAATATCGGTTGTTTAATATGCGCAACCACTTGATAAGCATGAATACTAATACGGTGGTGATGGTGAATAAAATGTTGTTGCGGCGGCAATAATTTAATCACAATAAGCGCCCCAATTAAGCTCATTGCAGCCATACCCAATACAGCCCAATGCCAACCTAACTGTTCCCCAATAATACCGCCATATAGTCGCCCCGCTATTCCACCTAATGAATTAGCACTAATGTAGGCACCTACTGCTAACATTAAAGCTTTGGGGCTAAATTCTTCCGCCATATAAGCAACAGCAACGGCAACATAGCCTGCAACAGATATGCCCATAACAGCCCTAGCGATGGTGAGTGCAAACAAATCATGAGTGAACATCATTGCAATTCCGACAATGGGCATCAGCAATAAACTGATCACCATAATAATGCGTCGTCCAACAATTTCTGATGCAATTGCCCACGGAATAAGACATACCGCTAACATTAATGTTGTTGCCGCCAATACCCAATTAATCTGAGTAGCAGACACTGCAAATTCCGTCGCCATTAATGGCAACAACGGCTGGAACAAATACAAATTACAAAAAACGATAAAAGAGCCTAATGCCAATGCAAAACTGGTTTTCTTATAAGCTAATGTATTTGTTTCTATCATGATTTCACCACTAAAAAAGATCCATGTTTAGTGTGCACATTATTAAGCGCACAATGTTGCATTTGATAAGACTAAACATAACGTGACAAAACGATAACAACAGCAGCATAATAAAGAAAATATATAATTAATATCACGGCAATAACTAAAGACTATAGCTATGGATATTCGTTTACTGACTTATTTTACGCAATTAGCGGCGACTAAAAACTTTACTCGTGCCGCTGAACAATTACATATTGCGCAGCCTGCTCTAAGCGTTGCTATAAAAAAATTAGAGCAACAATTAGATCTAACATTATTTTATCGAAATGAGCGTAAAGTCACACTGACTCAAGAAGGTGAAGTATTACTGGTACATGCGAAACAAATTCTACAAAAAATAGATGATGCGACACTCGCAATGAAAGAGTTGCGCGGCTTAGAAAAAGGAGAAGTAAGACTAGGTGTACCTAGCATGTTGGGATCGTATTTTTTCCCTCAAATATTAATGGGGTTTAAAAGCCACTATCCTAATTTAAAATTGACCATTGTCGAAGCGGGAACGCAATCTATTCGGCAAATGCTTATTGATGGTGAACTAGATTTAGGCGTTATTATTAATCATAACGTTCCCTCGACGTTACATATCGAACATCTTTTACGTTCACAGATGGTCGCTGTAGTCAGTGAACAACACGACTTTTCTACAAAAAAAAGCCTAAGTTTTGATGATTTTTTTGGACAAGAGTTAGTTGCATTTAAGTCAGGTTATTTCCATCGTGAAATGTTAGATCATGTCTGTGAACAACATAACTTAACGCCTAAAATTTCATTTGAAACCAACTTATTACCAATGATTTTGCAAATTGTTCGTCATGATTTTGCCATTACAGCACTGCTTGAATTAGTCACCGATCATGAACCACATCTGACCCCCATCCCTTTTTCAGATCCGATCCAATTAGACCTTGCTATGGCATGGCGTAAACAAGGTTATTTATCACTAGCCGATAAAGCTTTCATTGAATATGTAAAACAACAATGCCAACAATAAAGGAATGAATGTAAAAAACACATTTCACAAGGCTAAATTTAACAGATAAAAAACAGTTAACTGCTAGTTTTTATTTAAAAACAAAACCAAACCATTAACATTAGCAATAAAAATATGGATGAGATCATATATTGATCGGTTAACAGTCGTTCATAAGCTTTTTTTTCGCTACATTACTCACGTAATTTATGAAAAACAAACTGAAAAACGTCATAAATACACATATTTTTATTTTTAAGGAGAGGAGTTTCCATGACGGAATTGTTAATTGGGCTGGTGATCACCATTGCCGTTGGCTATTACATAGTAAAAGGATATAAAGCCGCAGGTGTACTGCTTGTTGCTGGTATTCTTTTATTAATTTTAGCAGGATTTTTAGGACACACGGTATTACCAAAAGGCATCACATCGACAGGAAATCTACTAACAGATTCGCTTGAGTATGTTAAATATATGCTCCAATACCGTAATGGTGGCCTTGGTTTACAAATTATGTTGCTATGTGGTTTCGCTACATATATGACCCATATTGGCGCTAACAATGTTGTAGTAAAACAATTTTCAAAACCTCTTTCTTTTATTAAATCACCTTATGTTTTATTAGTTGCGGCTTATATTGTTGCCTGTCTAATGTCATTAGCAGTAAGCTCGGCAACAGGTCTTGGGGTGCTATTAATGGCAACCTTATTCCCAATGATGACCGCAATGGGTATTTCTCGCCCAGCAGCCGCTGCTGTATGTGCCTCACCTGCCGCAATCATTCTTTCACCAACCTCTGGTGATGTAATTGTGGCCGCTGAAAAATCAGGCTTACCATTACATGTTTTTGCAGTAGAAACCGTATTACCAGTTTCTATCTGTGCCATTATCGTGATGTCAGTCGCGGCTTTTTTCTGGAACAAATACCTTGATAAGAAAAATAATACGCCAATGGAAAAGTTGGATATTTCTGAAATAGAAGTCAAAGCACCTGCTTATTACGCTATTTTGCCCTTCTTACCTATTGTTGGTGTTTTTCTGTTCAACGGTGAAACCATTCCAGGTCTAACTCTTGATATTTATACTATTGTAGTACTTTCTATTGTCATTGGTGCCGTGGTTGATTTCCTAACAAGTCGTTTCAATGGTAAAGAAACCCTTGAAAACCTTGAAGCTTGTTACACCGGTATGGGCGATGCTTTTAAAGGCGTTGTGATGTTATTGGTCGCGGCAGGTGTATTTGCGCAAGGCTTAATGTCAATTGGAGCAATTGATAACCTACTCGCTCTTGCTGATAAAGCAGGCGCTGGCGGCGTGGCACTGATGCTATTACTAACAGCGTTAACGGTTGCTGCTGCAATTGCAACAGGTTCAGGTAATGCACCTTTCTATGCTTTTGTTGAGTTAGCGCCACAGTTGGCGGTTAAGCTTGGTTTAAGTCCTGCATTCTTGATTATTCCAATGCTACAAGCATCAAACTTAGGTCGTACTATTTCACCGGTATCAGGTGTTATTGTTGCAACATCGGGTATGGCACAAATCAGTCCATTTGAAGTCGTTAAGCGTACTGTGGTTCCGGTGCTCTGTGGCCTCGTTACCGTTATTATCGGCACGATGATATTAGTACCTATGTACGCTTAATAATTATTACAGCGTAATTTAACGAACGAAGCCCACTGATAATATATTCTCAGTGGGCTTTTTATATGGCATCACTCACAACCGACAGCCGTTATAACAATATTTTTCTTTTCTTTTATTGCACGCATTAGTTGAACAATATCATTTACAATGCAAATTGCGTAAATTTTAATTGATATAAAGACTGTTCCATTACTTGCTTAGAGACATTATCAAGAGACGCAATAAAGAGCAAAAGAGATGTAATTAATTGATACGTTTTATCCATTTCATCTTGAGTAAACTGACCATACAACGATGGTAATTTCCCTCGATAGTCTGTTAATTTAACCTGCAATACGGTTAATTTAGAGGCGTGTATTGTTGAAATGTTTTCACAGATCATTGTAATCCCTGTGATCGCAATAAGTTCTTGAACACACTCAACAATAAATATATCAATATTTTCATTATATTGCGTTGCTTGCCATTGTTCATAGCTATCTGTAAATGAACGATAATAAAAACACGACCGATAACCCAAATTAAGTAATGTAGTTACCTGCGCTTTATCAATTTGTTCATAATTTACCCAATTAATCTTCGTGCTTGCCATTTCTGCAAGCGATACCGCTTGTACTGGTGCAGAAATACTTAATGAAAAGAATTTATTGGTATTTTTATTAACCAGTTTTTTTAATCCGAAATGTAATCGAATTCGAAATTGACTAAGCTGACGTAAAAACACATATTCAGGCTGACTTGAATAGATACCATTATAAACCCAAAAAATAACCAACAAACCGATAAATAGTAGCAGTATTGTTAACAGTGATGTTTCAACACTGTATGTTGGCACTAATTGAATCGCGCTGGTTGTCATCA
This sequence comes from Photobacterium piscicola, assembly GCF_046058925.1. Classification (NCBI taxonomy): domain Bacteria; kingdom Pseudomonadati; phylum Pseudomonadota; class Gammaproteobacteria; order Vibrionales; family Vibrionaceae; genus Photobacterium; species Photobacterium piscicola. The sequence continues at coordinate 1,523,393 of NZ_CP175534.1, read as the reverse complement.
ACATCAAATTTTGACAACCTAATAACCGATGGAAGACTTGTTGAGGTTGGTTAAAATAAAACCAAAGTACAAAGACATTGATAAAATAAAATAACCCTAATTGCCAAATCTGACTTAAATGAGGCAGAATAAAAATATATTGCAATAATGCTAATACTGACCAAACGATCATATGCATTAATATATAGCGAGGGCTCACAAAGGGTAACGATAAAGCAACACTACCAAAAATAAGGCTTAACATAACTATCATTACTCCCCCTTGCATGGGAATAAAAAGCCACAAACCAACGCTGATCCAAAAAATCACTAATATCTTAAAAACGTTAATAAGCCGTTCTGAATCTAAAGATATATTAAACAAAGCAGATGATGCTTTCTTGGTTGTTTTTATCTTTGATGGACTTTCACTCAAAATTGCTTGAGTTAAATGTTGGTATATCGACGCTTGTAGCGTATCCATCTTCACTAAATTTTGTGCCAACATCATAAAAGCACCATGATGTAATTCTTTATGATGAAGTAATGATGGCAATGAAAACTGATCCACTGATAAAGTATTCTCTACCATATGCTGACGAATACAATTATTGGTCGCTTGTGGATTTTCAACGACATAACTTAATAATGTGATTGTATTTACATATCTATTTTTGAGCGCTGTTAATGCCACTATTAACTGCTGCTTTTGTTCTGTAGTAAAGCGTTCTTCAATAAGATTAATCGCTTCAGATAAATGCCCACCAAGTAGAACCCATTGATTTTGTTCATCTCTGATGGTTTCCCATATAGGAAATTCACTGTTTATTTGATAACTATCCGTTTTTGCAGCTTGTAGTAAATCATCAATACGGGCTAAATATTTTAAGCTATCACTCCAAGAAACATTACGGCTTAACATTTCATTAGATTGAATATCTATAATCGCTTGTTCTATCTTTTCTTGCTTAGATTTAGCATTACTTAATAATGTGTTAAGCAATACTACGCGACTAGATACAGGGCTAAAAAGACTAAAAACAAAACTAAAACAAATAACACCAAGAATAGTTTCTTGTAGTCTAAGTGCTGCAATATCAAAGGTTTGTTCTGCTGATAATTTCCCCATCACAATAATGACGCATGACACCATCAACCCGATAGTCCACGCATAGCCATTTTTAGGATTCGTCTGTTGATAGATGCACACAGCAATAATCAAAGAATAAGCCAGCAATAAAGCCAATGGATGCTGCGCAAATAAATCAACTAAAACAAAAGCAATAATAACGCCAGCAAACGTACCAATAATTCGGTGGCGACCTTTTTTTAAAGAATGACCATTGGTTTCTGTTGCAGCCATTACAATCACCGCAAAAGCAGCCCAATAAGGCTTATTCCACCCCAAAGCTAAAGCAATGACGATGGATAGCGTTAAAGCTGTAGCAACTTTTAATGGCATTACCCAGCGTCTTGTAGTCATATCATTCCCTTAACCATTTTAATTAAGCTCTGATTTTTTTGTTTTTTATGAATAACAATAGAAGCAGAAGAACCAATACGGAATTGAATACCATCAGGGATATGATCTAAATGAATTTGAACGGGAATACGTTGAGCTAAACGGATCCATTGAAATGTTGGGCTCACATTAGGCAACAAAGAAAGCCCTGTACTCCCATTTTTATGAGAAATACCGTAACCAATACTCTCAACTAAGCCTTTTAACGGTTGATCGCCATATGCCATTAACGTTACTGTTGCTTTATCACCTGAGGCAACATCTTTAATATCCGTTTCTTTAAAAAAGCCCTCAACCCAAAAACTATGCTTATCAATAAGAGCGACTACTGGCTGGTTAGCGACAACTTGAGAGCCGATATTTAAATTTAGATTAGTAATATAGCCATCAACAGGAGCGATCACTTGGGTAAAACTTAAATCTAATTTACTTTGATCATATGCTGCTTGAGCTGCTTCAACGCCCGCTTGAGCTAATGTCACTGAAATTTTCTGTTGTACTAATGTCATTTCAGAAATAGCACCAGGTTGGCGTTGTATTAATTCACGCTCTCTCGTTGCTTCATCTTGTGCTCGTTGTAATTGTGCTTTTGTTTGATCTAGATTTCCCTTCGCTTTTTCTACAGCGATTTTATAAGGTCGAGGATCAACAACAAAGAGGACTTGGCCTGCTTTTACTTCACTATTATCTTTTATATTTAAGCTAATAATTGGACCGGTAACACGCGGAGTAATTTGTACTATTTGCGCACGAACTAAGCCATCTCGTGTCCACGGATTTATAATATATTGTTGATATTTCCAGCCAATTGCAGCAAGCGCAATAATGACGAAACTACTAGTAATAAATAAACGTTTAAACATGGTTATCTCTATTATATTCAAATTACCACAGAGTATTAGAACGATCTCTTAACATAGTTTGAAATCATTATGACGGAAAAATAAACGTACTAATGAGCACGGTATAAATAACTGCAATCGATAACTCAACTAACGGCGGGTTTGATACATATCGATACCATTTAACCGTATTAAAAAGACGGACAGTTAAAGAGGTACAAATAATTGCGATAAAACCTGAAATCAGAAGAGGTGGGAAGTAAATTTCTCCGATAGCAATCTCTTTAGGTACGAGATTTAGCATGGTTGTTGTCCACTACTGTGAGTTTATATATAAGTAATAAAAATTTTATTTACAATAAAACGTGATGATAGTCATATTATTGGCTTAGATAAATATCCAAATAGGGAATACAATCACAACTGTGAGTTTCTAATAATAGAAATTATCATTGATTTTGGTTAGGAATCATTCAATGGATCGTATAACAAGTATTGAGATTTTTGTAAGAGCGGTTGAGTTAGGTTCATTTGCGGCAGTAGCAGAAGAGCGTGATATTAGTGCACAAATGGTAGGCAAGCATATTCATGGCTTAGAAACATCATTAGGTGTTAAATTACTCGCTAAATCAACACGTTTTCAAGCATTAACCACTGCTGGCGAACAATTTCACCTACGGTGTATTAATATTCTATCGGAGCTAAAAGCAGCTCAAGAAGACATCTATCTAGATCTCAATGAACCGATGGGTAAACTAAAAATATATTGCGGTGTCAATTTAGGTATTAGCCTACTCTCCCCTTTATTAGGTAAATTTATTCAACAATATCCGCAATTAGAGATTGATTTAACATTAGATAATAATCCACCAGATATTTATCGTGATGGTTATGATCTTATTTTCCATGATCGAATTGAGGGATATGAATTTTTAGTCGGCCACCAAATTTGTAGCTACGATATGGTCGCATGTGCGACACCTGAATATTTACAGCAACATGGCATACCACTAGAACCCAAAGCATTAGAGCATCACCAATGTTTAAGACACACAACGGCTTATCATGCCCATCGTTGGTGCTTTAAAAACGCAGCTGGTGATTATTTTTCACCACGTATTTCATCTCGATTTACGATCAATAGTGGACAAGCGATGCTAGCGGCGGCAATGGAAGGTACAGGAATTACAATACAGCCCTACTTTCAAGTTCAAGCTGCGTTAGATTCAGGGGAATTAGTACAAGTGTTAACAGATTATCAATTGCCAAAAATTGAGTTGTTTATGCTTTATAAGCCGTCATTACGACAAACGTCTCGACTAACGTTATTAAATGATTTTCTACAAAGAGAACTAAACAACCAATTAAATATTAAATAGTTATCTACGTTAATAAAAATAACTCAATTACAAATTATTCCGTTAACACTAAGATTAATTTATAACTGAGCAATAAATATTCCAACGCTTAATTAACCTGCACGAAGTGCAAGTAAAGCAGGTAAATCATAAGGTGGTTGATATAAACAAAAATCAATAACTTTAGTATCGACGGCTAAAATTGACATTCGATCTGCAAGCTCATTGCCTTCAATACCAACATGACCATTAACATGGTGGATCACAAGCTGTGATTTTAGTGCTTGGTAACGGACAAACATTTGTTGAATTAATGCTAAGTTTTTGATTTCCCCTCCCGCTTTTTTCCAGCCATTTTTTTGCCATGTTATCGCCCATTGAGTAATACATTGAATCGAATATTTTGAATCACAAAAAATCGCTACTGTAGACCCTTGTGTCAAAACTTGTTCGGCTAAGATCAGAGCTTGATTAAGTGCATTTAACTCAGCGGTATTATTGGTTCCCATTGGCTCATATAGGCCATACCATAACTCACTTAGTTGATTATTACGGTATAACGCCAATCCTGATCCGGCTTTACCAGGATTAGGATCACAACCACCATCAGTGAAAATTTTAATTTCAGCTGTTAATGCATGAACTTGTTCACTGGTTAATGACCCTTTACTTACGGTGGTGCGTTTTGCTGATGTTTTTTTTACTTGTGGTGATGAACCAGAAATCTGTGCAGGTTTTCCAAAAGCCGCGACTGCTTCAGCTTGGGTTGGAAATGATTTATATCGTGCCCCTGCAAATTTATCCACTTGCTGCTTACAACTTACCCAGTCACTGTAAATTCCTGGTTCACGACCGTTCCAAACAACATAATATTTTTTGGCCACCATTTTCTCCACACTCTCTTTAATATCGTACTGCTTGCTCAAGCGAACATACATACTTGGTATTCTAAGATTCTACCACTAATGTACCTTTCTGATTATGCTAAGATAAACATCACTATAAAAAAGTACTCGTATTCACCGTCGATTGTGTTCCCAAACCAATGACGATATCGAGCCATGTATATTTTTATTCACAGGTGAGTTTGGAGTTCCATTTTGAGTCATAAAATACGCTTGGACATTGCCAATGGCATGTCACAGCTTGGGATTAATGTTCAACCACAAGACAGCATTTCAACAGCCATCTTCATGGTGCTTTGTTGTGTGGTTGCCTTTTTAGCTTATGTCTTTGTTCGCTGGGGATTACTCGCGATATTACGTTCCGCTATTAAACGTTCCCAAGCGACATGGGGGCACGTTATGGTGCGGCACAAAGTCTTTGAAAAGCTATCATTAACCATCCCTGCAATGGTGCTCAATCTGGTTATACCGCTGGTCTTAGATAAACATGCGATCCTGAGTAGTTTTATTGACAGAACATTAAGTCTATGGCTTATTATTGTATTAGTAAGAAGTACTTATGCCTTCCTTGATGCCACTAATGATATGGCAGATATTAATCAAATAAGTCGAAATTTACCGGTAAAAAGCTTTGTGCAACTATCAAAACTCATTATCTTTTTTATCGGGTTTATTATTGCGATTTCAGTGCTGACTAATCGCTCACCAATTTACTTTTTAAGTGGCCTTGGTGTTGCGACAGGTTTAGTGTTATTAGTCTTCCGCGATACTATTTTAGGTTTTGTTGCAGGTATTCAGCTATCAGCCAACCAAATGGTCAAGGTCGGTGATTGGATTCAAATGGATAAATATGGTGCAAATGGCAGTATTGATGAGGTTTCTTTAACAACCGTTAAAGTAAAAAACTGGGATAATACCGTAACCAATATTCCTGCTTATGCCCTCGTACAAGATTCATTTATTAACTGGCGTCAGATGCAAGAATCTGGTGGACGTCGCATTAAGCGTTCAATTTTAATTGATATCGAAACCATTAAATTCATTGATGAGCAGCAACAGCAACAATTATCAACTATCCCTTATGTGGCGGATTTTATCGCAAAAAGAAACGCAGAAATTGTGACAGGTGATGCTCATGCACTTCAATTAACCAACATCACTGTCTTTCGAGCTTATTTAGAAGCTTACTTAAAACAAAATAATAAAATTCGCCAAGATATGACTTTTCTCGTACGCGAATTAGAGCCAAGTGCTCAAGGATTACCCGTTCAAATTTATGTTTTTGTTAATGATACACGTTGGGCTTTTTATGAAGCGGTTCAATCCGATATTTTTGATCACGTATTAGCTATTTTACCTCAATTTAATCTCGCGGTTTATCAAAGCCCTGACGGCTCAGATGTACGTAGTTTACTATCGCCGATAACATCAGCGTAATGCATCATTTATGACGTATTGAACGACTATATCCCTTAACGTCAATACGTCATTTATAACAAATAAAATCATTTTTTAACGACACCTATCACACAATAAACCGCTATAGTTAAGCGTCAGAATAGAGATTTATTAAAAACTTTGTTTAACATCAAGATTTATAATCACTAGCCAGCCTTTTTATGAGCCGCTATAATTCCCGCCTCAAAATATAGAGGTCAAAACATGCACACGAAAGTAACACCTATTGATAGCTATCCTAAGTATTGGGCTGAATGCTATGGCACAGCTCCATTCTTGCCAACATCTAGAAAAGAGATGGATGCTCTTGGCTGGGACAGCTGTGACATTATCATTGTTACTGGTGATGCCTATGTTGACCATCCTAGCTTTGGTATGGCCGTGATTGGTCGCCTACTTGAATCTCAAGGTTTTCGTGTTGGTATTATTGCCCAACCTAAATGGGACAATAAAGATGACTTTATGGCGCTGGGTAAACCCAATCTTTATTTTGGTATAACCTCTGGCAACATGGATTCAATGATCAACCGTTATACCGCTGATCGCAAACTACGTAAAGATGATGCTTACACCCCAAATAATGAAGGTGGCAAACGTCCAGATCGCGCAGTATTAGTTTATTCTCAGCGCTGTCGTGAAGCTTATAAAGAAGCGCCTATTGTTTTAGGCGGTATTGAAGCGAGCTTACGCCGTCTTGCACACTACGATTACTGGTCAGATAAAGTCCGCCGTTCAGTGCTAATGGATGCTAAAGCGGATATTTTATTATTTGGCAACGCTGAACGAGCACTGGTTGAAGTCTCACACCGTATTGCTAATGGCGAAGATATTAAGTCATTAACTGATATTGCGGGCACGGCAGTAATGATCAAAGATATTCCTGAACGTTATCAGGAAATTGATTCATCACGCATTGAAAAGCCTGGCCGTCCAATGGTAATGCAGAATCCCTATGCCACTGAAGAAACGTGTGCTTCTAATAAAGAAGAAAAAGAAAAACAATCACAAGTTATTCACGTTCGTCCATCACGCCATGATGCTGAAAATACTGTTGTCCGTTTGCCATCATATGAAAAATTAGCAAATGATCGTATTTTATACGCACACGCTAGCCGAGTAATGCATCTAGAAACTAACCCTTATTCTGGACGTGCATTAATCCAAAAACACGCTGATCGTGAATTATGGATCAACCGTGCCCCTATTCCATTGTCGACGGAAGAAATGGATTTTGTGTTTGGATTACCTTTTGCTCGCGTGCCTCATCCAAGTTACGGCAAAGCAAAAATTCCTGCTTATGACATGATCAAAACCTCGGTTAATATCATGCGCGGCTGCTTTGGTGGCTGTTCATTCTGTTCAATTACCGAACACGAAGGCCGTATTATTCAAAACCGTTCTCAAGAATCAATTCTTAATGAACTAGAAGAAATTCGCGATAAAGTCCCTGGCTTTACTGGTACTATTTCTGATCTAGGTGGCCCAACGGCGAACATGTATCGTCTTGGTTGTTCAGATCCTAAAGCTGAAGCTAACTGTCGCCGACCATCATGTATTTTCCCTAAAATCTGTGAAAAACTAAACACTGATCATAAACATTTAATTGATTTATATCGTAATGCTCGCAATGTTAAAGGCATTAAAAAGATCATGATAGCTTCAGGTGTCCGTTATGATTTAGCGGTAGAATCACCAGAATATGTACGTGAACTTGTGACTCACCATGTGGGTGGCTACCTTAAAATTGCACCAGAACATACAGAGAAAGGTACACTTGATCTGATGATGAAGCCAGGCATGGGCACCTATGATCGCTTCAAATCAATGTTTGAGCAATACAGCCAAGAAGCAGGTAAAAAACAATACCTTATTCCTTACTTTATTTCTGCGCACCCAGGCTCAACTGATGAAGATATGTTGAACCTTGCATTGTGGCTTAAACAAAATGATTACCAGTGTGATCAGGTACAAAACTTCTACCCATCACCGATGTGTAATGCCACGGCAATGTATCACTCAGAAACAAACCCGTTGAAGAAAGTGAAGTACAAAGGTCGCGAAGATTTATTTGTCGCTAAAGGTGAACGTCAACGTCGCCTTCATAAAGCACTCTTACGTTATCACGATCCACTCAACTGGCCTCTTATCCGTGATGCGTTAATTACCATGGGTAAAAAATATCTGATCGGTAATCGTCCTAACTGTTTAGTCCCAGACGCTGGCAGTGAAGCAGAAATGACACCAGCTGAACGTCGAGGTTCAGGTCGTCACGGTTCTAAACGTTTTGCAACCAAGAACCCGAATCAACCTGATATTCGCACTGATGGTAAACGCCCTCAGAGTAATCGTAATGGTAAGCCCGTTAATAATGGAAAACCACAGGCGAACAGCTCTCGTAATGGTAGTACGGCTAAAGCAGGCACTAACAGTAACCGTGGTGGCAGCAATAATAACACGACCAATACGAGTAATAATCGCAATGGTAAACCAGCTCAAGCAAGTGGCCGCCCAGCAAATCGTAATGGCAAACCTAGTGGTCAACGACCAAATGGAAAGCCAACACGTAGTCGTACAGGTGCCTAATTTACACTGAATATAAAACACTAATGATTTAATAATAAACGCCGTCTTTTTTAAGACGGCGTTTTTGTTTTACAAATTTCTAACTTAATGTTATTCCTTTGGAAGATTTATTAGGTACACTAATGGAAACAAAAAAAACACACAGAATTAGTAACGTCTTATTTTCCATTTTTTAGGGATAACCCATCATTGTGAGATGCATTTATACCGTTTGCTTTACTTCTTCATTATTCATAGCAAGTACAGCTATTGCTAGTACATCTCCAGATTATGATGCTTGCCTGCTAAATGCCGTGAAAACACAAAATGGCACACTAACATTGAGTGACATTCGCTCTCATTGCTCTGACAATATAGCTAAAGCCGCGCCTGTCACGATTACAGCCCCTTCACAATCATCACCATCTCTTATGGCTCAACGATTACAAGATGAGCGAGATACTGCTTTAAATCGTTTTGTTATTACGCCACACCGTATGAATTATTTTCTTCCTATTGTAATGACAGACAACATTAATAACGCTGCATATAAAAACAGTGAATGGGCGGGGAAAATGAAAAATGCAGAAGCCGAATTTCAAATAAGTTTTAAAACACCGTTAAGTTATGATGACTTACTTATTCATAATGATGGTTTATTTGCCGCTTTTACATTGAAATCATATTGGCAAGTGTATGCCGAAGATATTTCACGTCCATTTAGAGAAACCAACTATCGCCCTGAATTATTTTACCTCGCACCAACACCTTGGACACCTTTTGAAGCAAGCACATGGGTAACATTAGGCATCGAACACCAATCCAATGGTCGAACTCAAGGGTTATCTCGTAGTTGGAACCGTATTTACACCGATTTAATTGTTGAAAAAGGAAATTTTGTCTTCTCACTGCGTCCTTGGTGGCGTATACCTGAAAATAAAAAAGAAGATCCTTTATCGCCTAAAGGTGACGATAACCCAGATATCAGTGATTATATGGGGCACTATGAACTCAATGCTGTCTACAAATGGCAGGATTACGAATTTAGTTTTACTGGACGTCAAAACTTTGCAACTCATAAAGGTTATGGTGAATTTGGTCTAACTTTCCCTCTATGGGGTAAGTTACGAGGGTATACTAAATATTCGACGGGGTATGGTGAGAATCTAATTGATTATAATCATAAACAACAACGGTTAGGTATCGGTGTTGCATTAACGGATGTGCTCTAACGAAATAATTCAAATCCAATAAAAATGATCGCAGCAGAGCCTAATACGGCCACTAATCCCGTTACTATCTGGTTTTGCTGCGATTTAGATAGATACCGAATAACCCAATACGCGAAAGCTAGTAATCCAAAAATAACCAATAACTTGAACATTTTGCACTCCTTTAGCTTGAACTGACACTTTTATATACATTGATACAATAATGATTTACAGCTATTACTTTTTGATCTTATCTATAAAGTGTAGGTGCTTATCCCAATAAAAATAGCACCCTTAAGTGCTATTTTTATTATGGTTAAGCTTTGGTCGCAATTACATTTTAAACATAGGTATATTTTGCAACTGTGGAATTATTTGCTGAAGTTGTTGTTCTTGCTTTGCTAACCCTTCAATTGAACCACACAAATCATTGGCTTTAACTTTCATTTCACCACTATGCTGAGCCACAGTATCGGTGATCTGAGTCTTTAACTGTGAAAATTTTGTCTGCATCTGGCTAAAATCTACATCGCCATTTTTCATTTCATCAGCCAGTGCTGCTAATACACTTGATATCGATTCAACGGTTACTTGTTGCATTGCATTTTCAAATTCAGTTTTCCACGTCGTATCCATACTAGTAAATACATCAGCAGGCATCACAAATTCACCTTGCTGATTATAAAATTTATGCTGTGCTTGTTCACTTAATTGATTAACGAGTGCTTGCACTTTTGCAAATGCTGTTTGTGAATCAAAGCTATTTGATACATCTTTCAATACAGCTAAAGCTAACCCGGTTCCTTGTTGGGCCAATGCTGCCATTTGTGGTAAATAGGTCTGCATATCATCACTGTATACTGTTAATGCTTTTTGTTGCATCGCATTAAGATCAACCTGTTGACCATTAATAAATAAATTATTGTTATCATCAATCAATAATTTAGGTTTTCCTGCTTCATAAACAGAGACACTGCCTTTATCAATATGAATAGGGTTAGGCACATCAACAGGACAGCTCTGTGCATATACAGTTCCTGAACTTAATAATAGTAAACCGCCAATTAGCCCTTTTTTCATCACTATTTTCTCTTTATTTATAAAAAAGCAGCTAATTAAAGCTGCTTTTTCAAGTTAATTAGTCGTTAATTATTATTATCGACATGAAACGCATTATGGTTAAATAAGGATGACACAATATCAGCAGAAGATGCACCATCAACTAAACCTAAGTCATTCTGTGGGTTAATATTTTCTAACACTATGTGTTGTGATTTACCGTCAAGGCTACTTACTTCAAGATTAACATTGCCTTTATTGTCTACATCAGCACTCACATGACTTAATAGATCATCCATCTTTAAACTAGCATTTTCATCATCAGTCAGTAAATCATGAATATTGATTTGATCTTTATCTAATTCAAAATCAGCAATGGTATCAGTATTTGCTACAGTAGAAAGCGATGTTTCATGCCATGTGAACATATCGTTACCATTACCACCAGTTAAAATATCGTTACCTTGCCCTGCAACTAGAATATCATTACCATCAAAACCAAATAATGATTCACCTTGATTATCAGCAGTTAAGGTATTGGCCTGTTGATTACCAAAATTATCGCTCAATTCAAGATTGCCGCTATTAAGTAACGCATCCAATTTATCTTCATTAGACATACTAGTTGCATTGTTACCAAAGAGATCATTATGGCTAATACCATTCAATATGATGTTTTGCACTACTTGATGTTGGTCATCAAAAATCTGAATTTCAGTATTGCCCTGTTGCTCAATAATATTCAACCGATTATTGAGATCATCCAAAGATTGAATATTTTGACTATCGAGCGCATCACCAAGGTTAATCGTATCAATACCAACTTCAAAATCCATTACAGTGTCAGTTACTGGCGCATTAACTGTACCAAAATCAGCTTCAGACCATAAGAAAGTATCTTTAACACCATCCCCATGGCCATCAAGATCGCCTCCCCACAGAATATCATCACCTCGGCCGCCAACTAAAATATCAGACGCTAAACCACCCACAAGAATATCATTGCCGTCACCACCAAACAGCGTGGCTTGTGCTGTGCTATCAATCACTAAGTTAGCTTGATCAGATGCATTATTTTGACCAATAAGATTATTGGTTGGACTCAGGTCATCTACCGCAATATTAATATTTACAGGTGGGGACATCGCCTGAGAACCATCTAACTCAGTCGATACCGCAACAGCACTAATGGTGTGAGCACCTTGTTCCAGGTCTTTGATGTAAACATCATTCAGATCTTGAGCTGTAATTTGCCAATCACCATTGCCTAAATCGGTACCAATAACATTGCCAGCTTTATCAACAACCTGAGCTGAGCCTAAATCACTAAGTTTGACAGTCAGTGCTTCAGAAGCATCAGCTGACGCTGCAGCAATTAAACCAATCAAAGGCACCATTGTCCCTAATGAGCTTTGAATCGCTGCGGTTTGAATATGATCCGGACTTAAACTTAAAGACGGCATATCCGCTTTTGGTGTGACGGTAATATTGACTTTATTGGTCGTCGATAGACTGCCACCAGAACCAGTATTACCACCATCATTGGTTGTAATGGTCAATTCATCATTGCCACTGAAATTTTCAGCTGCAGTATAACTCACGCCACTATCAAGTACCGCGTTGATATCTGCCATTGAACCTTTCAGAACCACATTACCGCTGCCATCATCAGTAACTTCAACACCACTATTTGTCGGTAATGTAATCGATAGTGAGCCATGATTAACCGCTAATGTCACCGACATCGCTTCATTATTGGCAAGCTCATTAAAGTCAGCATCGGTAACTTTTATACCTTCCACAACTGTTGCAGTATCTTCACTCGCAGTAATGGTGGTAGGTACCTCATTGACCGGTGCATCATTGACCGCATCGACAGTGATATCAACCGTACTCACATCGGTTAACGCACCACCGCTACCGACATTACCGTTATCAGAAGTGGTCATGGTTAGCTGATCGCTACCGTTATAGTTTTGATCGCCACTGTATTCAATCCCCGCATCAAGCAAGGTATTAATTTTATCGATATCACCACTTATCACTAACTTACCATCACCATTATCAGTGATCGTTAGTCCTTGAGTATCGGTAGCAATAATCGCCAGTTGTCCATGCTCTACGCTTAGCTCAACTGTCATTTGCCCCGATGTACTACTTTCTTTGGCATCAACATCGGCAATACTCAATCCAGTAATAATATGGCTACTATCTTCATTAACATCAAATGGTGCTGGTACAGTGTTAATTGGGGCGTCGTTAACTGGTGTTACTGTGATATCAACAGTACTCACATCCGTTAATGTACCGCCGTTACCCACATTACCATTATCCGACGTTGTCATGGTTAACTGATCGCTACCATTAAAATTTTCATCGCCAGTGTATTTAATACCGCCATCCAACAAGGTATTAATCTTATCAATATCACCACTTATCACGAGTTTACCATCACCATTATCAGTAATTGTTAACCCTTGAGTATCTGCAGCAATGATTGACAACTGCCCATGCTCGACATTGAGTTCAACCGTCATTTGGCCTGAAGTGCCACTCTCTTTAGCATCAACATCAGCAATGCTTAATCCAGTAATAATATGGCTGCCATCTTCATTAACATCAAATGGTGCTGGTACAGTATTAATTGGGGCGTCGTTAACTGGTGTTACTGTGATATCAACACTATCGGTATCTGTTAATGCACCGCCGGCGCCTGAATTACCATTATCGTTAGTCGTCATGGTAAGACTATCAGTACCATTAAAATCTTTATCGCCAGTATAGTTAATGCCTTGAGCTAATAGTTGGTTGATTAACGCTAAATCACCATTAATAACCAACTTACCATCGGCATTATCCGTAATTGTTAGTCCGGATGTATCTACTCCTGCAGCAATAGCAAGTTGCCCGTGATCAACACTTAATGTAACGGTCATGTCCATAATGGCACCATGATCATTACTATCAACATCAGTAATTTGAAGGTCTTTAATGACTAAAGTTGCATCTTCATCAACTGTTAATGGTTCTGATGGCAGATGGTTTACTGGTGCATCATTATCTGGCGTAACTTCTACATGAATAATTTTATCAACAGCAACACTATCCGTTCCGACAATGCCATTATCCACCGCTCGAATATCTAGATTTAAGTCGCCATTCCAAATATTGCCATCAATAACAGTTTGATTATTGGCGTCACCTGGATTGAAAATTAAGGTATCAAGATCAGATCCCGTTACTTTAATAATCCATGAGCCATCTAGTTGCTTTTCTGCACTACCAGCAACACCATCAGGAAGAATAAATGAACTTGAATCTGGCACATTAGTAATGGTGATTTGTAATGATTCGGCACCATTTTCATGCACATTTGTCCCTGGGTTGTTAATGGTTTTTTGATCATCAAAAGCTTTAATTCCCAAATCAAGCGTAATTGGACTATTTTCGTCACCACTTACATTTGGATCAACATCAGTATCCACTTTATCAGCGACTGGATTAACATCAATGGTGATCGTTTCACGATTTTCCGCTGGTTTATCTAATGAAGCCTCTTGTGAATAAACCACAATATCAATATCAACTTTACCGCTGAAATCATGTGGTGGACGCACTTTAATATCACTTAAATCAAAGCTTTCGCCAGATGCAGTAATCGTCCATACACCACCACCATTATTTACGGCACCTTCAATAATGAAGCCATCAGGCACATTTTCTAATTTCATCGAAACAATATGCTCTGATCCATCGACATCTTCTAAAGAACCACTAATTCCTGCAAGTGGAATAGCGGTATCTTCATCACCAACAATCGGTGTATCAATACCCTGCCATTTAATTTCATCATTCACAGCAATAACATCAAAACTGACCGTACTATCAAACGATTTCGTATCAGTTACTGTTGCACCGGTTGTTTGATCATAAATAGCCGTATCAATTACAGTCGTACTAACATTAATATCAACTTTACCGCTAAAATCTAATGCTGGCTTAAAATGAATATTATCAAGCTGACTTTGATCTACCGTAATTGATGTGCCCAACACGTTACCATCAGCATCAATAAACACGCCATCACTAGTATTTGCCAATGTCAGTGTTACTGACTGTATCGTTTCTTTACCGTCAGTTTCAGATGTATCGGTATCTTTTAAACTCATCGAAAGATCGAGTTTAATATCGCCATCTTCGTAAGCAATATTATCGTATACCTGCTCTTGCTTATCATCTGATGTCGAGATCGGCTGCTTATCGGCGTTTAAGCCATCAGTTTCTACAACCGTAATTGCTACATTTTTAGGACCATCAACTTGTGGTGCAACTTGCACAGCAATAGTGTCATTCTTGGTTATGTAATCGCCACTATCGGTATCTGTGGTGACATAGGTAACATTAAACTTAAAATCTCCGGCGTAATCAGCAGGAAGATTTAACGTAACGCCTGAAAGATCAACTGTACCATCAGCAGCAACAGGTACTTTTAATACGTACTCTCCCGTTACATGGTCAAAATCAGCCCCTGAAATAGTTGCACCTTGAGGTAAATCATTACCATTGATAACCAAGGTAAAGTCATCATGGGTTTGATCTCCGTTAGCTGTACTAATGGTAACAACGTTATCCATTATTTGCTGACCAAGATTAACGCTACTATCTTCAGTGCCTGTTACGATATAGCTACCATCAACAATGATATCGGCAGCTTTTTCAGTATGACTTTCAGTGTTAGCGCTAAAATCTAGAATAATTGTTCCTTTCTCATCAACTTTGTCACTCACATCACCGTCATCACTCATATCTTGAACAAGAGCATTAATATTAAGAGTTAACTGACCATTAAACCCTTCTGGTGCAATGATTTTTAAGTCATCTAGTGATGATTGCGGCACCGTCCAGCTACCATTACCGTTATTAATACCACCAATAATCACAAATCCTTCAGGAATAGGATCTAACACAATTTGCGTGATCACTTCTGAACTTGAAGTATCATCATTCTGCCAAGTAATTTTGCCGTCAGATCCAGCATCATTAGATAAATCAATAATACCGTCGGTACCTGAGGCAATCGTAGTCTCTTGTGTACCATTATGATCAATAACTATTGAACCATCAGGCTCAACAACCGCTTTAATATCTACATCCAATGTGCCAGTAATATCTTTGGTTACTGTTTCTTTATTACCGTCGACATCAGTTTGAGATACGGTAACCGTTGAGGTTAACTGAATATCTTGATCTGAATTATGAGGTGCAGTTACTGTTAATTCACCGCCATCAAGTAATGTCTGTAATTGCTGTGTAGTTAATTCTATATGACCACTACTGTCAGTATTAAGCAGAGTACCATCTATAAACAACTGATAACCTGCAGGTAATCCACTTAAAGCTAAACCTGTAATATGCTCTTGCGGATCAGTCAGCGATGGTTGCCAATGAACAATAGTTGCTTCGTCTTCTAGTCCTGTCGATATGGTGGTGTAATTATCCGCATCAATTTCAGGTGTGATATGAATAATCAACTCACTATTAAACTCAGCACTTGCACCATCATTTTCAGTCACAACAGTACGGACATCTAAGCTGATATCTTCAGTACTGTTCTGTGGTGGCTTAATCACAATATTGGTTAATGAGTCAAGGTTTACTTGATAAATAGGCTGACCATTACTGTCTTCACCTGCGTAAACCAAGGTTTGTAGATTACCTTCTGCATCATAAATCTCAGTCCCTTTTGGAATGCCTGAAATAATTACACTAAGCGTTTCAGATCCATCGGTATTACCATCAGCATTGGTGTGCTCACCAGAGACGACTTTAAAATCAAATTTAGCTTCGCCATCTTCTTTAATCGTGGTTTGTAAACCATCTCGACCATCATCCAATGGTGTCCAATCAGGGTTTTCAGATACAATTTCAGGGTGATAAACCACACCGGTTAACGCAACATCAATGGTTTGAGGACCGATGATTTTTTCACTGGTCTCAGTTATCACTTGACCGTTAGCATCTGTCACTTGTGCGATATCACGGACAACACCATTAACCGTAATACTAAAATCGACATTACTGTCTAACGGCGGTTGCATTGATAAACCGCTTAGTTCTTGGTATGAGATCTCATACACGCCATCGGCATTTGGCGTCAGTAGCTGATCATTAACATACAGTACTGCGCCTTCTGGTAAAGCTGATATCTGTAAGAATAAATGCTCAGAATTATCAGTATTATCATCGAGTGAGACCAAACTAATATGGCTTGATAAGTCAATCCGTTGATCTTCATTTGCTTCTACTCGCGTTACTTTAAGCACACCATCATCAGCATCAGGATTAACATTAATAATAACTGTTTTCTCAGCCGAATCAGCAAATTGATGCCCATCAACAAAGTTACTCTTTTCTTTACTTTGCGCTTGAATAGTTAACTTAATATCACCACTAAAGTTATCGACTGGATTTACTTCAACCGCAGCCATCTGATTTACAGTTACTTTATAGATACCAGAGCCTGGTGAAGTCTCTGTTAATAACTGTCCTCCTATTTCTAAGGTACACTTATCTTGATATTCAACAGGGACGGTAATGAAATAAAATAGCTTTTCTGAACCATCCGTGTCTTGTAAATCAGCCACAACATCAAGCAGAACGTTATTCTGATCTTCTGTCGTGACATAATGATCAACCGAACTTGCATTCCAAACAGGTGTATCTGCAATCCCTTGAACATTAACGGAAAACTCACCATTCATCACCGGATGATTACCACCATCAGTGGTATTGATTTGTGCTGTTACATCAAATTTTATTCCAGCGGCGGAAGTTGAATAGTCGGCATCAGGAACAAAAGTTACACCTTGTAAGGTAAACTTCACATCTGGTGGGTTGGTATTATCAACCGTAAAGGCATTCGGTGGTAAGGTAACACTACCATCACTATTAACAGTGAGTGGTTGCCCGTTATACATAAACACACCATGTGTTTGTGCTTGCGGTTGAATAGTTACCGTACCAACATGTTCACCACGGTCGTTATCTCCACCATCAATGGTCATATTGATTGCAATACCACTTCGGCTAGGATCAACATTATCGGTTGGATCTGTAGAGTGGCGCCCATCGTCTTCTTCACCGATGCTGTTCTCAGTATGAAGAATAGTATCTTGATCTGATAATTCGATAGTGATGGTACCTTGAGCTGTATCACCATCCCCATCTGTCACTTCAAAACCAATTTGTTTAATAATTTCTTCTTGGCTATGAGTAAGATCAGCATTTGATCTAAAGATTGTTTGACCATCAGGCTTTATGAATAACTGGCCTAGTAATTGATTACCATCATAAACATCAAATTCATGGTATCCGTCATGACTCAAGTTCTCATCGCTCAACGCAATTTTGTCACCATTAATAGTGACAGAAGTAACTTGGGCTCCATCTGCACCAGTTTGATCAATAACATAACCATAATTGGTATCACTGATATGATCTGCTGTACTTTCTACTGCAATTAAAACTACATTTTCAACAGTAGGAATATCATCTTTAATTGTGACATCAATATTAACACTCGCGCTCAGGTCACCATCTTTATCAATAGCATAAACAGGTATTTCAATGGTTAATTGATCTTCACCTTGGGTTGGGTGATCGATGGTGCCATGCAACTGGAAGATATAACGGCCTGTTGGTAGTAAGTAATAAGTAAACACAATATTACCGTTAGCAATACCTTGATAAGTACCTTCACTTGATTGTGATAACGTTATCTTATTTCCATTTGAGGTTATGTCATTTTGTTGATTAAAAGAGTCAACATCAACTTTATAAGTTGAAATATAGTCACTTCCTGAATCAACAATAATATCGCCAAGAGCAGATTCACCATCCCCCGAGGGGGTCGAACCAGAAGCTAAATCACTTTCCTCAACCGTTAATGCAGGTGCGGCTGTGATCACTGGGCCAGTACCATCATTAATGGTGATTTGAGCATTAATATAGTTATCGCTATCACCATCAAGATAATCACCATCGGTATCTTGTATCTGTACTGGTACATCAATAACGATTCTATCGCCATCAACAGTAACCAATCCACCGTCAGTATTACCACTATGATCAAGCGGAGAATGTTGAGTAATAGATACTTTAATATCAGCATCATGACCGTTTGCAGCTTGTATCGCAGTCACTGTAACGGTAAGCACAATTTGACCATTTGCAGTACCCGTCAAAACACCGCTAACATGATCATAAACAAAGCTTACTGGCGCACCATCTGCCGTTAGTTCTGACTGTAGTTCATTAATCAATGATGTAAGTTTGCTGTTATCTATAGTTGCTGTTGTTGGATCAAGTCGGTCAACCCCTGCAGTTACTGCAATATCAACATCACCTGATACCGGGTACCCTTGTTGATCAGCAGTTGGCGTTAAATCACCTTCAGTAATAGTAATTGAGCCAGTCTCACCACCTGTAGCATTTTCACCATCATGAATATTGATCGTGATTTGGCCTGGCTTACTAACATCACCATCATGATCTTGCGCATAAACGTCTAGCTTGATGATTTCATTATCAGCAACCACGTCATCAACTTGATCTATCGGTTGTTGTTGGGTAACCGTATAGTGACCGTCAATATCAATACTCACTTCCATCACAATCTGAGACGGATCACTTTGCAGTACAACAATCACACTTGTACCGTCAGCACTTACATGATAGCTCGTGGCATGACCATTACTGGTTAAACCATTTAATGATACTTGTTCACTTCCAAAATAAACTTTTTCTATTTGGTCGCTTCCAGTATCAACATTAATTGAGCCTGAGCCTGTTGCCTGACCTGATGTACCTTCGTCTAAGGTTGCTGAAGTATCTTGTCCAAATGACGGTTTTTGACCATCTTTAATTGTAATGTTTACATCAACAGGTTGTTCTAACGCATCACCATCAGTATCCTGCATTTGAACAGGCACATTAATAGTAATCTTACCGCCTCTAACATCAACAAATGTACCGTTCGCGTGTAAGTGATCTAACGGTAATGATTGTTGAATGGTCATATCAACACTGACATCACCATTTGCTAATGATGATGGTGTCATCGTAATCAATACCGCCTCATGCCCACCTGTTGCGGTTACACCCGTTATGGTAATGACACCATTAGCTCCAATCTCAACATTAAAACTTAACGTTTCACCATCCGATGTAAGGCCATTTAATTCGGTTAGCAATGTCGACTTAACACTATCTGTGATTGTCAATGAAGTAGCGACTAAGGCATCATCAGTTGCATCAACAGTGAATTGTCCGGAGCCAACAACAGGGTAACCTTTACCTGGGCGAGGATTTTCTAAATCTCCTTCGGTAATAGTAATATTGGCTTGAACGCCTTCACCTGTAGGATTTAGACCATCCTTAATATGAATCTCTAATTGACCCGTATTGCTAATATCACCATCATCATCAGTTGCAACAACACTAAGCTCAATATTGACACTGTCACCTGCTGCATTATTTTGTTCAATAGGTTGATGTTGTTCAACGATATAATGACCATCATTACCAATAGTAATAGTCAGTACCGCTTCACCATCATTAGTACCACCGTCAATGACGACATGAATTTCGTTACCATCAACAACATAACGAGTGGCCTGATTATTCGATAGAATGCCATCTAGTGATGGTTGAGATATCTGAAAATCAATATGGGCGATATTATCAGAGCCAACATCAAGCGCTATTTTACCATTGGCTGTTGTCCCTGTTTCGGTTTCGACAATGGTGGTGCCGCTATCGGTACCAAATTCAGGGTAGGCGCCATCCTTGATAGTAATATCAACATTGGCAGGCTTTTGTAACCAGTCGCCATCCGTGTCTTGCGCCTGAATCGGCACATCAATGGTGATCTTATCGTTAATGCTATCGACTAAGCCATCCACACCACTGTCGGTATGATTTAATGGTTTTTCTTGAGTGATAGTCACTTTTACATCGATATCGTGACCATTCGCCGCTTGTACCGCATCCAATGATACCGTCACAACTGGCTCACCTGCCGCCGTGCTACCAATTAATACGCCAGTTGCAGCATCATAATGGAAGCTGATCGCTTCATGATTGCCCGTGGTTAATTCAGATGACAGTTCATCTATTAACGTGGTTAATTGTTTTGGATCGATAGTGACCTTGGTGGGATCTAAACGGTCAGCCCCGGCTTCAATTACTACTGTCGTAGAGCCTGAAACAGGATAGCCTTGCTCGCTGCCTTGTGGGGTTAAATCACCTTCAGTGATCGTGATTTCACCGTGCTCATTACCACCCGCGTCTGCGCCATCGGTAATATCAATCACCACTTGACCGTTAGTGGTATCGCCATCGTTATCAGTGGCCGTCACACCCAAGTTCAGATTAACAACATCATTCGCTGATTGATCAATCGGGCCTGTGACTTCAACGGTGTACGAACCATCCGTTGCGATAGTCACCACAATTACCGGTTTATTATCACTATCAATAACAGTCAGAACATTACCTGAAACTGTAAATGTTGTTACCTCACCATTACTGGTGATTGTATTTAAACTCGGCTGATCGGCATTAAAATCAATGTGGTGAATAGCATCAGAGCCAACATCGAGTGGCACATCGCCATGAATAACTTGCCCTTGTTGAGTCGTTTCATCAATAGTGGTACCGCTATCGATACCAAATTCTGGGTTAGCGCCATCCTTGATCGTGATATCAACATTGGCAGGCTTTTGTAGCCAGTCACCATCGGTGTCTTGCGCCTGAATCGGTACATCAATGGTGATCTGATCGTTAATGCTATCGACTAAACCATCCACACCACTGTCAGTGTGATTTAATGGTTTTTCTTGAGTGATAGTCACTTTTACATCGATATCGTGACCATTAGCCGCTTGTACCGCATCCAATGATACCGTCACAACTGGCTCACCGGCCTCAGTGCTACCAATTAATACGCCTGTTGCAGCGTCATAATGGAAGCTGATCGCTTCATTATTACCCGTGGTTAACTCTGATTCTAATTCGCTAATTAACGTGGTTAATTGTTTTGGATCGATAGTGACCTTGGTGGGATCTAAACGGTCAGCCCCGGCTTCAATGACTACTGTTGTAGAGCCTGAAACAGGATAGCCTTGCTCACCCGTTTGAGGGGTTAAATCGCCTTCAGTAATGGTGATTTCACCGTGCTCATTACCACCGGCGTCAGCGCCATCAGTGATATCAATCACCACTTGACCGTTAGTGGTATCGCCATCGTTATCAGTGGCCGTCACACCCAAGTTCAGATTAACAACATCATTCGCTGATTGATCAATCGGGCCTGTAACCTCAACGGTGTACGAACCATCCGTTGCGATAGTCACCACCATCACTGGTTTATTATCACTATCAACAACAGTCAGAACATTATCTGAAACCGTAAATGTTGTTGCTTCACCGTTACTGGTAATTGTATTTAAACTCGGCTGATCGGCATTAAAATCAATGTGGTGAATAGCATCAGAGCCAACATCAAGAGGCACGTCACCATGAATAACTTGCCCTTGTTGAGTCGTTTCATCAATGGTGGTGCCGCTATCAGTACCAAATTCTGGGTTGGCGCCGTCTTTAATCGTGATATCAACATTAGCAGGCTTTTGTAGCCAGTCGCCATCAGTGTCTTGCGCCTGAATCGGTACATCAATGGTGATCTGATCGTTAATGCTATCGACTAAACCATCCACACCACTGTCGGTATGATTTAATGGTTTTTCTTGAGTGATAGTCACTTTTACATCGATATCGTGACCATTGGCCGCTTGTACCGCATCCAATGATACCGTCACAACCGACTCACCTGCCGCCGTGCTACCAATTAATACGCCAGTTGCAGCATCATAATGGAAGCTGATCGCTTCATGATTGCCCGTGGTTAATTCAGATTCTAATTCACTAATTAACGTGGTTAATTGTTTTGGGTCGATGGTCACTTTACTTGGGTCAAGACGGTCTGCACCCGCCTCAATCACAACCGTCGTATTACCCGAAACCGGATAGCCTTGCTCGCTGCCTTGTGGGGTTAAATCGCCTTCAGTAATGGTGATTTCACCGTGCTCATTCCCCCCCGCGTCTGCGCCATCGGTGATATCAATCACCACTTGACCGTTAGTGGTATCGCCATCGTTATCCGTCGCCGTCACGCCTAGGTTAATGTTGGCAATGTCAGCATCGTTTTGATCAATTGGGCCTGTAACTTCAACGGTGTATGAACCATCCGTTGCGATAGTCACCACCATTACTGGCTTATTATCACTATCAACAACAGTAAGAACATTACCTGACACCGTAAATGTTGTTGCTTCACCGTTACTGGTGATTGTATTTAAACTCGGTTGGTCGGCATTGAAATCAATATGATGGATAGCATCAGAGCCCACATCAAGCGGCACGTCACCATGAATAACTTGCCCTTGTTGAGTCGTTTCATCAATGGTGGTGCCGCTATCGGTACCAAATTCTGGGTTAGCGCCGTCTTTAATCGTGATATCAACATTAGCAGGCTTTTGTAACCAGTCGCCATCAGTGTCTTGCGCCTGAATCGGTACATCAATGGTGATCTGATCGTTAATGCTATCGACTAAACCATCCACACCACTGTCGGTATGATTTAATGGTTTTTCTTGAGTGATGGTCACTTTTACATCGATATCATGACCATTAGCCGCTTGTACCGCATCCAATGATACCGTCACAACCGGCTCACCCGTTGCCATGCTACCAATTAATACGCCAGTTGCAGCATCATAATGGAAGCTGATCGCTTCATGATTGCCCGTGGTTAATTCAGATTCTAATTCGCTAATTAACGTGGTTAATTGTTTTGGATCGATAGTGACCTTGGTGGGATCTAAACGGTCAGCCCCGGCTTCAATTACTACTGTCGTAGAGCCTGAAACAGGATAGCCTTGCTCACCCGTTTGAGGGGTTAAATCGCCTTCAATAATGGTGATTTCACCGTGCTCATTACCACCGGCGTCTACGCCATCGGTGATATCAATCACCACTTGACCGTTGGTGGTATCGCCATCGTTATCAGTCGCCATCACACCCAAGTTCAGATTAACAACATCACTCGCTGATTGATCTATCGGGCCTGTGACTTCAACGGTGTACGAACCATCCGTTGCGATAGTCACCACCATCACTGGCTTATTCTCACTATCAACAACAGTCAGAACATTACCTGAAACCGTAAATGTGGTCGCGGCACCATTACTGGTTAGGTTGGCTAAGTCCGGCTGGTCAGCATTGAGATCAATGTGATGAATAGCATCAGAGCCAACATCAAGAGGCACATCGCCATGAATGACTTGTCCTTGTTGAGTCGTTTCATCAATAGTGGTACCGCTATCGATACCAAATTCTGGGTTTGCACCGTCTTTAATCGTGATATCAACATTGGCTGGCTTTTGTAACCAGTCGCCATCAGTGTCTTGCGCCTGAATCGGTACATCAATGGTGATCTGATCATTAACGCTATCGACTAAACCATCCACACCACTGTCGGTGTGATTTAATGGTTTGTCTTGAGTGATGGTCACTTTTACATCGATATCGTGACCATTAGCCGCTTGTACCGCATCCAATGATACCGTCACAACCGGCTCACCTGCTTCAGTGCTACCAATTAATACGCCTGTTGCAACGTCATAATGGAAGCTGATCGCTTCATTATTGCCCGTGGTTAACTCTGATTCTAATTCGCTAATTAACGTGGTTAATTGTTTTGGATCGATGGTTACTTTACTTGGATCAAGACGGTCTGCACCCGCCTCAATCACAACCGTAGTGTTACCCGATACTGGATAGCCTTGTTCGCTGCCTTGTGGGGTTAAATCACCTTCAGTGATTGTGATTTCACCGTGCTCATTACCACCCGCGTCCGCGCCATCGGTGATGTCAATCACCACTTGACCGTTGGTGGTATCGCCATCGTTATCGGTGGCCGTCACACCCAAGTTCAGATTAACAACATCATTCGTTGATTGATCAATTGGGCCTGTGACTTCAACGGTGTACGAACCATCCGTTGCGATAGTCACCACCATTACTGGCTTATTATCACTATCAATAACCGTTAATACGTTGCCATTCACGCTGAAGCTCGTCGCCTCACCGTTACTGGTGATTATATTTAAACTCGGTTGGTCGGCATTGAAATCAATATGATGGATAGCATCAGAGCCCACATCAAGCGGCACGTCACCATGAATAACTTGCCCTTGTTGAGTCGTTTCATCAATTGTGGTGCCGCTATCGGTACCAAATTCTGGGTTAGCGCCGTCTTTAATCGTGATATCAACATTAGCAGGCTTTTGTAACCAGTCGCCATCAGTGTCTTGCGCCTGAATCGGCACATCAATGGTGATCTTATCGTTAATGCTATCAACTAAACCATCCACACCACTGTCGGTATGATTTAATGGTTTTTCTTGAGTGATAGTCACTTTTACATCTATATCGTGACCATTAGCCGCTTGTACCGCATCCAATGATACCGTCACAACCGGCTCACCTGCCGCCGTGCTACCGATTAATACGCCTGTTGCAGCGTCATAATGGAAGCTGATCGCTTCATTATTGCCCGTGGTTAACTCTGATTCTAATTCGCTAATTAACGTGGTTAATTGTTTTGGATCGATAGTGACCTTGGTGGGATCTAAACGGTCAGCCCCGGCTTCAATTACTACTGTTGTAGAGCCTGAAACAGGATAGCCTTGCTCACCCGTTTGAGGGGTTAAATCGCCTTCAGTAATGGTGATTTCACCGTGCTCATTACCCCCCGCGTCTGCGCCATCAGTAATATCAATCACCACTTGACCGTTGGTGGTATCGCCATCGTTATCAGTGGCCGTCACACCCAAGTTCAGATTAACAACATCACTCGCTGATTGATCAATCGGGCCTGTGACTTCAACGGTGTACGAACCATCCGTTGCGATAGTCACTACCATCACTGGCTTATTATCACTATCAACAACCGTTAATACGTTGCCATTCACGCTGAAGCTCGTCGCCTCACCATTACTAGTAATACCTTGAAGACTTGGTTGTTCGGCATTGAAATCAATGTGGTGAATAGCATCAGAGCCAACATCAAGTGGCACATCGCCATGAATGACTTGCCCTTGCTGAGTCGTTTCATCAATGGTGGTGCCGCTATCGGTACCAAATTCTGGGTTAGCGCCATCCTTGATAGTGATATCAACATTAGCAGGCTTTTGTAGCCAGTCACCATCAGTGTCTTGCGCCTGAATAGGTACATCAATGGTGATCTGATCGTTAATGCTATCAACTAAACCATCCACACCACTGTCGGTATGATTTAATGGTTTTTCTTGACTGATAGTCACTTTTACATCGATATCGTGACCATTAGCCGCTTGTACCGCATCCAATGATACCGTCACAACCGGCTCACCTGTGGCTGTGCTACCAATTAATACGCCTGTTGCAGCATCATAATGGAAGCTAATCGCTTCATTATTGCCCGTAGTTAACTCTGATTCTAATTCGCTAATTAACGTGGTTAATTGTTTTGGATCGATGGTTACTTTACTTGGATCAAGACGGTCTGCACCCGCTTCAATCACAACCGTAGTGTTACCTGAGACCGGATAGCCTTGTTCGCTGCCTTGTGGGGTTAAATCACCTTCAGTAATGGTGATTTCACCGTACTCATTACCACCCGCGTCTGCGCCATCAGTGATATTAATCACCACCTGACCGTTGGTAGTATCGCCATCGTTATCCGTCGCCGTCACGCCTAGGTTAATGTTGGCAATGTCAGCATCGTTTTGATCAATTGGGCCTGTGACTTCAACCGTGTATGAGCCATCTTTCGCAATCGTCACCACCATCACTGGCTTATTATCACTATCAACAACCGTTAATACGTTGCCATTCACGCTGAAGCTCGTCGCCTCACCGTTACTAGTGATTGTATTTAAACTTGGTTGGTAGACATTAAAATCCATATGGTGAATAGCATCAGAGCCAATATCAAGAGGCACATCGCCATGAATGACTTGCCCTTGTTGAGTCGTTTCATCAATGGTAGTGCCGCTATCGGTACCAAATTCGGGGTTGGCGCCATCCTTGATAGTAATATCAACATTAATAGGTTTATCAAGTAGATTTCCGTTTGAATCTGTACCCTGAATTGATACATCTACAGTAATTATATCGCCATCATGCGTGACCAATCCGTCATCATTACTTCCGATATGATCAATCGGCTGATTAATAGTTGTAGTAACCTTTACATTAACATCACGCCCATTTTCAGACACTGCACTCAAAGAAATTGACATGATAGTTTCGCCATTAAGCGAGCCAACAATTGAATTTGATTGAGTGTCATAAATAAAACTAACCGCTTCACCACCAGCCGTAATTTCATTATTAAGTTCAGAAAGTAGAGAATTAATAATAAGAGGGTCAAAAACAAAAGAAGCAGTATCAAGAGGAAGAGTTGCTGCTTCAACAGCAATAGATATTGAGGTCTGAACAGGGTACCCTTGTTCGCCTGCTAATGGAGACAAATCACCCTCCACAACAGTCATCGCACCAACTTCACCGCCATCAGCAGCTAAAATAGCATTTGGATCGATAGCTTGGATATTACGCTGAGGATCATACGCTGTATCAAAACCAGCTTTAGCTAATACAGCATCATTATCGTAATTGATTGTAATAAAACTGGAGGTTGCTGATGAACCATTTAATCCCACATTACCAGCGGCACTCTCGTTACCCGCAGCTGGTGCTTCAAACAATTCTGTCGGATCTTGCCCTGCTAAAATAGCATTTTGTAATGCTGTAATATCATCAACAGAAAATGATGCACCTTCTTTCGCCTCTCCATTAAAAGTTAGACTATTATCTAATTCAACGGTTTCAACACCCTTTGGCGTTAATACAGTACAAGTAGGACAAGGAAAGTTAACAACTTGTTCTATACCATCTTTAATTAAAATAAATTTGGCGTCACGATTAGTGACAATAACTTCATTGGCTTGAAGAGTATGTGAATCAACAATAGGGATAGGCTGTTGATTTGGCTGAAGAACAAAACCGTCTCCATCAACAAGTTTAAACTCTTCAACTTTATTATTATTATCATTTTTAGTCATGAAAACGCCCAACCTTTAGAATTCCTGATGGCATAACAATCAAACTGCATAATTTGAAATCAACATTAATATGTTTAAATTATCGTTAATTATTCATATAACTAAAGCAATCATACAGTTATTGTATACTTGGACATAAAAAACAACTTTACGTCAATACTTTGGCAGCTTATCATTAGTCTTAATTATAAACAAACAACACGTTAACATATAGATATTAGTTATATATATCGCTGAAATTATTTATACTTAAAGCGTTAAATACTACGGCAAATATATCTATCTTTATTTGCTGTAATTATAGCAATGTGGCCGTTCGCTGAGCCAAATCAACGCTGTTTTTAAGCTAATGTCATTTATCAGCCGTTCTTTCTAGGTATATAGGTTTTTATATGAGTAAAAAAGCCATCTCGATATCAACCAATGATCTCGATTTTATTGATGATAAATCAGCCGCATTACTACTAAATACTCCTAGAAATGCCAGAATAATTTTATGGGTAATGGTGTTATTCTTCTTTATTGCTATCTTTTGGGCTTCTTTGGCAAAGTTAGATAAGGTGACTACAGGCTCGGGTAAGGTTATTCCGTCATCACAACTACAGGTTGTACAAAATCTTGAAGGCGGAATTGTTAAACAAATTTTAGTTAAAGAAGGCCAAGCAGTAAAAAAAGGTCAAACTTTATTACTCATTGATGACACTCAGTTTAAATCTGATTTTGAAGAAAAAACACAGAGTCTTGCAGCAACGCATGCGGATTCATTACGTCTTAACGCCTTACTTGCCAGTGTTACCATCAATAAAAACACGAAGAATACCCAATGGAGAAAAAGTGTTAGTGTCACTAGATTACCTCCAGTTTTCAGTGCTGAGTTTAAGAAAAAACATACTCAATTAGTACAGCGACAACTTAACCAATTTTCAGGCAAATTAAATAATCTAGAAAACCAACTATCTGTTGCCTCACAACAAGCATCACAGAAAGAGCGAGAACTTACCGAAACGCGTTCTCGAGTCACTAATCTTCGAGATAGTTATAATATCGCCTTAAAAGAATACAACATCACTAAGCCATTAGCTGATGAAGGTGTAGTACCTCGCATTGAATTATTAAAGCTACAACGCTCCCTGAATGACACCAAACGAGATTTGAATTCAGCTAAACTACAAATCCCCGTGACCCAAGCCGCTATTCAAGAAGCTGGATTTAAATATATAGATATTGCTTTGCAATTCCGCTCAGAAATTCAAGCTAAACTGAATGAAACCAGTGATAAATTATCGAGTATGACAGAAACGCAAGTGGGTCTAAAAGATCGCGTGAAGCGTACCACCGTCATCTCTCCAGTTAATGGCACTATTCAAAAAATATACGTCAATACCGTTGGCGGCGTTATTCAACCGGGGATGCCATTAGTAGAAATTGTCCCCACAGAAGACACATTATTGATTGAAGCAAAAATAGCCCCACAAGACATTGGTTTTTTAAGACCAGGGCTACCAACAATCATAAAATTTAGTGCCTATGATTTTACTAATTATGGGGGGCTAAAAGGAACATTAGAAACAATCAGTGCCGATACGATCCAAGATAAAGAAGGCAATAGCTTTTATCAGGTAAAAATTCGCACTGATGCAAGCAGCCTTAAAGGTCCTAATGGCGAAACATTACCTATCATTCCGGGAATGACAGCATCAGCAGATATCATTACAGGCAAACGGTCAGTACTTGATTACCTATTGAAACCTGTCCTTAGAGCGAGTCAAACGGCGTTAAGAGAATAATTAAATGAAAAAAATATACCTTTTAAGAAATATTGCTTTATTAATCGGCGCTCAATGGTTGGCGGTGCCCGCAATGGCGCAGTCATTAGAACAGGCTATTGCCGAGACACTTTCAACCAACCCTGATATAAAAAGCGCTTACAATGAATTTCAAAGTAAGCATCAATTAATTAATGCCGCTAAAGGAGATTATTTGCCCTCAGTAGATCTAGAGGCAGGTATTGGACGCGACGATTACAAAGCTAAAAGTCCATCAGGGGAATACAATCCTCAAAGTGCTCAAATAAATATTCGCCAATTAATTTGGGATGGTTCTATTACGTATAACGATATTCAACGTAATAAAGCAGAAACAGAAGCTCAACGTTATCAACTATTATCCGATGCGCAAGATAAAGCACTTAAAGCAACAGAAGCTTACCTCAATGTTCTTCATGCTCAAGATGTCTTAACCTTGTCACAATCTAATCTCAAAGTGCATCAAAAAATGTACGTTGATATAAAAAAACGTGCAGATGCAGGGATTGGTTCGACGGCAGATTTGGCGCAAGTTGATGGCCGTTTAGCAAGTTCTAATACCAATTTATTAGCCGCAGAAAGTAATCTTCAAGATAAGATTACTGCTTTTGTGCGTATTGTTGGCGCCTATCCTGTCAATCTAGTAAAACCTGAAGTTGATAGTAACTATTTACCAACATCTTTAGATGATGCTCTTGCAAAAGCACAAAAAAGTAATCCTGTCGTATATATCGCATCAAATGATATTAATGCTGCCGAATATCAATATAAACAAGCACAAGGTACTTTTTACCCTTCATTTAGCATTGAAGCCTCACAAGAGTGGGGACAAGATCTTAATGGCTCAGCCGGTGATACCGATGAATTAAAAGCAATGCTAAAAATGCGTTATAACCTTTTTAACGGTGGGAGTGACGTCGCAAAATCACGCAGAGCAGCTTATCAAATCAATAAATCTAAAGATGTTCGAGATCGTGCTCACCGTATGTTAGAGGAAGGAACACGCCTTTCATGGAGTGCATTAACGCTATCAAAAAAACAAAAAATATTCTTACAAGAACATGTTGATGCCTCTGCCCGTACCGTTATTGCTTATGAAAAACAATTTAAGATTGGTCAACGTTCTTTATTAGATGTACTGAATACTGAAAACGAATTATTTGAAGCACGCAAAGCCTATTTAAGTGCCGAGTACGATGGTATTTTGGCAAAATACCGCGTGTTAAATGCAACAGGGTTAATTCTTAGTGAGATGCGAGTTGAAATACCTCAGTCTTGGGTACAATCAGCTAAATAAAGGAACAAAACATGAAATACACAATTATTGGGTTACTCGCACTATCATTATTTGGCTGCTCACTTTCAGTGCCTCACCCTCCCATTGCTAAGCAAACTAAAAATTTATTTGATAACGACAGTGATGGTGTTATTAACCAACGAGACCACTGCCCTAAAACGCCTATTGATGCAGTCGTCGATAATGATGGTTGCCCAAGCTATATTGATAGCTCAGAAGAAAATAAGATTCATGTCTTATTTGCAAATGACTCTTCAGAAATTCCTGAAAATTATATGCAAAACATCAATAAAATGAGCGAATTTTTGGTGAAATATCCCAAAACACATATCGAACTTAAAGGATATGCTAGCCCTGTGGGTAATGCTGATTACAATATTGCCTTATCAAAGCGTCGCGCAAGTGTTATCCGCCAAGCATTAATTAATCATGGTATTACATCATCGCGAATTAAAACGATCGGGTTTGGTGACAGTGATCCCGTTATGGCTTATGACATAGAAGAAAGCAACACCCTAAGTCGCCGTGTTGTAGCGCAAGTTGTTGGCTATCAAGAAAATGTTGTGAAAGAATGGACCGTCTATACCGTCCGTGAAAACTAAACAGATAACAACTATTGAAAAAAACAATATTATGGCTAGTTTGCATGTTATTAGCAGTAAATGTATCTGCTGCTAATAACATGTACCAAATAGAAAAAATAAAACAATTTTATGGTGAACGTGCGGGGAAACGTGCAATCGCTTGGCGTAAGCTTATCCAAAAATCACAGCATTTAACTGAGCGTCAAAAACTTAGTACTGTTAATGATTTTTTTAATCAATTTGTTTTTATTAGCGATCAAAAGCTATGGGGTAAAGATGATTATTGGGCAACGCCTTATGAATTTGTTGGCATTGGTGCTGGGGATTGTGAAGATTTTAGTATCGCGAAATACCAAGCACTACTTGAACTTGGCATTGATGATAATAAGCTTAGATTAGTGTATGTAAAAGCGCTTGAACTTAACCAATTTCACATGGTTGTGACTTATTATCCAACACCATCAGCTATACCACTAATTTTAGATAATCTCAAAGGGGATATTCTATCCGCCTCTCAGCGTAACGATCTATTACCAATATACAGTTTTAACGGTAGTAAGTTATGGCTAATGAAACAAAAAGGACAAGGAAAAATAGCAGGTAATGCTTCACGTCTAAGTCTTTGGAATGATTTACGTAACCGTTCACAAAATATAAAACTCAATCACCCACGAAACATTTTTTAATGAGTAAATAACAATGACTCTTTACCGACAACTTCTACTGTGGATGCTAGTTATATTATTTTCACTAACTAGTGCTGTGTTTGCGATTCAATTTAAGACTACAAAAAATTATTTAATAGAGCAACAATCAACAGAACTTAATAATGTTGTCAGCTCAATTGGATTTGCATTATCGCCATACATCAAAGCAAAAGATTTTGTTGCTGCAGAGTCCGTTATCAATGCAACTTTTGACTCTGGCTATTACAACCAAGTAAAACTAACGTTATTAGACTCTAACAAAGAGATTATTCGTCATTATCCGCAAATCACGAATAATGTTCCTTATTGGTTTCAATCTTTAGTGCATATTGAAAGCATATCTCAAACAAGAACCTTAACCAGTGGTTGGTTACAACTTGCCAACATTTCAGTTACTAGCAGCCCTATATCAGCCTATATCCAATTATGGAATGCAACTATTCAATTAGTGCTTGGATTTATAGCTTGCCTATTATTCGGTGCAATTGTGCTGGCATTCGTTCTCAATAAAGTACTAAAGCCTCTAAAACAAATTCAAAAAAGTGCACAAGAAATGGCACTTAACCATTTCACAGATCCGCTACCAGAACCTCACACTCGTGAATTAATTGATCTGGTTACCGCTTTTAATTCAATGAATGTTCAGTTGCAGCAGCATTTTGAACAACAAGCCCAAGAAGCCGATTCATTACGAGTTCGTGCCTATCAAGATCCTGTTTCTGGATTAGCTAACCGTAGCTATTTAATCACTAAACTTCAATCATGGTTACTTGGTAAGCCAAGTGGTGGCATCATTTTATTAAAGTCCGACACCATAGAAAATAGTTACCAACAATCAGGTTATGAGTCAGGTGATCTGCTCGTATTAAAACTTGCAGAACGCTTAAAAGAATTGTCAGCGGATGATGTTACGATCGCCCGTTTAAATCAATCTGAGTTTATCCTTATTGCCCCTAATGCTTCTGAAGATGACCTTATGGAAACGGGGCGATGCATGCTCTATATGACATCAGAACTAAACTCAGATCCTCTGGGTATTGTGCCGCTTCAAGCTGCCGTTGGTATTGTCGTTTGCTCTGCTACATTAACTATTACCGCATTACTTGCTCATGCTGACAACGCCCTAAATAAAGCACGCCAACAAGTTAAAGAGCCGATTGCGCTATTAGATAGTAATAAGAACAAAACAATACCAGCAATGGGTAAACAACAATGGAAAACATTAGTTGAAGAAGCGATTGCAAATAACCTACTTCATTTTACGTTCCAAAAAGCTGTTGATAGCAATAATAATGTCATTCATAAAGAGATGTTTGCTTACATTAAAAAAGGCCAGCACCGTTTTAATGCCGGGCAATTTTTATCTGCAATAGAAAAACTCAATGAAGGCACCAAATTTGATTGCTATGTCATTGATACTATTTTTAACCAATTAACCAAACAAACAAAATCAGTTCCTGTCGCCATTAATATAACTCAAAGTAGTATTAATGATACGGGCTTTATTCGTTGGCTTAACAGTAAACTTCAATCTAACCCTCAAATGAAAAAAAACATTTTATTTGAATTACCTGAAATTTGTTTTATTAAAAATATCGATAACACCAGTTTACTTTGTGAAATCATTCGCCAAAACGGGTTCCAATTTGGTATTGATAATTATGGTCACAATTTTAGCTCTCTAGGTTATCTGAATAAACTGCGACCTAGCTATGTAAAATTGGATTTTGCTTATACATCACAATTAGATGATCAAGTAAAAACCGATGTTTTAGAGTCAATAACACGTAGTGCCAATAACTTATCAATACTGACAATTGCTTCTCGTGTAGAAACGATTGAACAAAAAGAAAAGTTAACACAACTAAAGATCCAAGGTTTCCAAGGTTATATCACAGCTCAGTTAGTTAATGGGAAATAACATGAAAGATCCATTACTTCAATCACTTGTTTATATTAGTCGTTTCTACGGCCAAGCAAATTCACCAGATGCATTAATTGCAGATCTGCCTCTCACTGACGGATTACTTACTCCATTTTTATTACCTCGAGCAGCAGAAAAAGCCGGTCTTCAAGCCAAACAAACACGGCTAGATCTTACTCAACTATCACCATTACTCTTTCCTATCATTGCATTACTAAAAGGTGGAGATGCTTGTGTCATCCTCAGTATTGATAAAGAAAAAAGAGAAGCTGAAGTTGTATTGCCACAAAATGATGGCTCAGAACAATGGCTTAATATTGATGAATTAAATGCGCAATACAGTGGCCATTTATTCTTAATAAAAAAACGTTTTCGTTACGATGAACGCTCACCCGAGATTCTAAAAACACGTCAAGGCCATTGGTTTTGGAGCACCTTGTGGGAATCACGCAGTATTTATCGTGATGTCTTTATTGCCTCTATTTTAATTAACATGTTCGCCATTGCTGCACCATTATTTACTCGTTTGGTTTATGACAAAATCGTACCCAATCTTGCATTTGATTCTTTATGGGTGCTTGCTATTGGTATTACCATTATTTTTATTTTTGATTTCGTTTTAAAAATATTAAGAAGTTATTTTATTGATTTGGCAGGAAAAAAATCAGATCTTTTAATTTCAGCAAAAATATATAGCAAAGTAATGGGCATCCGTATGGAAGCAAAGCCAGCTTCCGTTGGTGCTTTTGCTCGTCATTTACAAGAATTTGAATCTATTCGTGAATTTTTCACCTCGGCGACGGTTTCATCATTAATCGATTTACCATTTGCACTACTGTTCTTATTTATAATCTATGTTATGGCTGGACCCCTAGCATTAGTTCCACTTATTGCAGTCTTAATCTTGGTTATCTATAGTTATCTTATTCAACGTCCATTACGACGTACAATTGAGGAAGGATCGCGTTTAGCTTCCCAAAAACACGCTAACTTAATTGAAAGTTTATCTGGTTTAGAAACCATCAAAATGTTTGGGGCACAAAGCCAGTTTCAATATCGATGGGAAGAAGCCGTTACCCATATTTCAAACTGGGGACTAAAATCTCGTCGTTTAACAGATTCAGTTCAAAATACCGCAGGATTTTTACAACAATTTGTATCAGTCGCAATGATTGTTGTTGGTGTGTATTTAATCGCTAACGGTGATCTAACCATGGGTGGATTAATAGCATCAACGATGCTAAGTGGTCGTGCTGTTGGTCCGATGGTACAACTCGCACTACTATCAACCCGTTATAATCAAGCTAAATCAGCCATGACCATTATTGAGCAATTAATGGCAATGCCACTAGAGCAAGAAGAAGGTAAACGCTATATTCATCGTCCAATTATTCGAGGAAAAATAGAATTTGATAACGTCACATTTAGTTATCCAAATGCAACCCAAGCGGCATTAAAAAATATCAGTTTCACAATCAACCCTGGTGAAAAAGTGGCCATTATCGGTCGTATTGGTTCAGGAAAAACCAGTCTTGAACGTATATTAATGGGACTATATCAACCTCAACAAGGATCTGTTCGCGTTGATGATACGGATATAAACCAATTACATCATATTGATATTCGACGTAATATTGGTTGTGTGCCACAAGATATTACTCTCTTTTTTGGTTCAATTCGCGATAACATTATACTTGGACGGCCATTAGCAACAGATAAAGAAATTTTACTTGCGGCAGAACGTGCAGGAGTAACCGCATTCACTCAGCATGATGCTGCGGGTTTAGAAAAACAAGTGGGTGAAGGTGGTCATGCCCTTTCCGGCGGCCAACGTCAAGCCATCGCTATAGCGCGTGCATTTCTTAGCCAGCCCCCAGTACTTATTATGGATGAACCAACAAGTAGTATGGATAATCGTTCAGAAATGTACATTAAACAGCAGTTACGTCAAATGAAGCAAGATGAGACATTAATCCTGATCACCCATAAGACAGGAATGCTGGATGTAGTGGATCGATTAATCGTTATGGAACATGGTCATATTGTTGCTGACGGACCGAAAGAACAGGTATTACAAACATTACGCAATGGCAATATTAATCAATCATCAGCCAATAAATAGTGAGAATAGTCATACATATGATTATTTAATTAATAATAGTTGTAATGTATAGCCAGTTTGTCCACCATAACAAACTGGTTATTTAAACTCTTTAGGATTCTCGTGGAAAAAGTTGCTATTTTTGTCGATGTCCAAAACATCTATTACACCGTTAAAGAAAAGTACCACTGTAATTTTGATTACAATGCTTTTTGGGCAGAAGTATCACAAGGCCGCGAAATTATTGCAGCTTATGCTTACGCTATTCATAAAGGTGATGAAAAACAGCGCCAATTCCAAAATATCCTACGGGGAATTGGTTTTGACGTTAAATTAAAGCCATTTATTCAACGCAGTGATGGCTCAGCGAAAGGTGACTGGGATGTTGGAATCACTATCGATGTGCTAGAACATGCTGCAGATGTTGATCGTATTATTTTATTATCTGGCGATGGTGATTTTGATTTATTGGTTGATAAAGTACAGACCAAATACAATACCATCGTAGAAATATATGGAGTGCCTGGTTTAACTGCAACCTCATTAATTAATACAGCACAACATTATCGAGAAATAGAAAATACTCTATTACTGGGACGTTAATATTATAAAAAAGGCCAACAATTATGTTGGCCTTTTTTATTCATCAAATTTTATTTAATATGCTGAGCATGAACAAGATCTGGATGACTATAAATATCCATGAGTTCACTGGTTGCTTGACGTACCATTTTCACAGGAACAATAATGAAATAAATAGACGCTAAAATCACCATTGTAGGATCTGCATAAACAGCTAAATGTGCATATTGAGTCATCATTAAAATTTTCGCGACCACAAAACCCATTAATACAGCAGCACTGATCACGGTATCCATGACCCACTGTTTAGCTTCGGCATCAGCTAATACTGATGAGATATTTTTACTTTTGATTTTGATATAACGATATGTGCCATAACAACCCACAACACTGATCATACCAAAAGCTAAAGCAACACCCGCATTAATATCACGACCACCAGCCAAAATAGCTTCAACAGCTGAATAGAAAGACCAAATACACATTAAAGCAATAACTGAGCCTTTAATCGCAATAACAGCTGGTGCTATCATTGCTACTTGCGAACTATCTTTATTTATTTCAGGTTTATGAAGATAATGCGCGGCACCCAGAGATAACATGGTTAACGCCAAGCTTACTAAAGAATATGCACCATCAAAAATAATCACTAAAGAACCAACAAGTGACCCAAGCACAATCCCTAAAATAGCAAAAGTAAACGATGACACGGTAGACAACAGGAGTAAACCGCGCTCTTGTTGCATTGAACTAGACATATAGACCTCAATCGACAAATTTTTCGTCGTTTTTTGTTTAATTGTGAAACTAATAAGATGATACAACCACTTCTATTAATACTATAATCACTGAGCGTCGAATTTATCGTCGCTAATAAGCGTTATTATACTTCCCTATATCACAACATTTATTACATTGGTGCCATCAATGAAAATAGCTCAGATTGAAATGTTTTTATCAACGATAAAAACAGGCTCAATTGCCGAAGCCGCTCGTCGACATGGAAAAAGTCGAACCACAGTCAGTGCAGCATTAAGTTCATTAGAAGATAGTTTAGGCGTTGAATTGTTAAACCGCAGTGGTAACCGCATTACTCCAACCGTTATTGGCGAAGCGACTGTTAATGATTTTGAACGTATTATCTTAATCGCTAGAGATATTCATACACGATGTGAACAATATAATGTAGGAGTAGAAGCCAGTATTCGTATTGCACGCGATGATTCATTACCAGAATCATTATGGCGTCAATTATTACGCCAAATACGCACTCAATTTCCACAAACAAGTGTGTCAATTTATAGTGCGCCAACACAAGAATTAGAAGAGATGGTGGCGCAAAATCTTGTTGATGTTGCTTATGGTTTATTACCTAATACACATCTTTTTTCACGACTACAACAAACAGATCTTGGCCAAATACGGATGATGTCTGTCGCTCACAAAGACCACCCTCTAAGCCAACTTCGAAAAGTAAATGATGCAGATCTCGAGCGTTACACTGAAATTGCTGTCGCTTATTTTGATGAAGAAAGCTTACGTATTGTAACCCCTAAGGCTGGGAAATATATCGCTTTATCTTTTTACGAACACTTACGTGATGCCGTACTTGATCAAACGGGTTGGTCATCTTTACCTGCAATTCTCATTAAGCAACACCTACGAGAAGGCACCCTTCAAGTGATTAAGTATAATAAAGCCATGAATTGGCAATCATATGGTGAAGTTGTTGAAAATGAGTCTCGACGCGGAACAGTTGTAAAATGGTTATCCGAACAATTAGAAAGCTATTTATTTGATGAAGGCGATTAATTTTGAATATTCACATTTATAGCAGCAGAATTAATCACATAAATACAACTTAAGCATAGATCTATAAAATACTCACATTTTAAGCGTAATATCTAAAATAATGGTAAATATACCTGACAAACAGCCATTTATTGCTAGACTTATTCCCATCTATAAATAAATTTTCAGAAAAAAACCAACACCTATGAGAATAAATTATCATTTAATAAAATAATTTATAGTTAAATCTTCAACTACAGGCTAGATTGCACAGCGTTTTTAATTCAATATGTGCGCCGCAAATAAGGTCGTCTAACACCAGTGTCATTAATGATACTAAATAACGATTAAAAACGACCTAGCATATATGTAATAACGTAACAATAGCAGTGACGGACTAAGTATAAGCATTCAGCCGTTACAAGAGTAAAGAAGAAAGTTATACCATTCGTTGTTTATCTTTTCTAACGTACCCTTAATCGTAATTTAAAAGGAAATAAGCTTTATGATGAGAAAATTAGTTGCTGAATTTATTGGCACCGGTTGGTTAGTACTCGGTGGCTGTGGTAGTGCAGTATTAGCTGCAGCATACCCTGATTTAGGTATTGGATTTTTAGGTGTTGCTCTAGCATTTGGTTTAACCGTCGTGACAATGGCATACGCAATTGGTCATATCTCAGGTTGTCACTTAAACCCTGCCGTTACTGTTGGTCTATGGGCTGGCGGTCGTTTCCCTTCTGGTGACGTTATTCCTTACATTGCATCACAAGTACTTGGTGGTATTGCTGGTGCTGGTGTGCTTTATATTATTGCAAGTGGTCAAGCTGGTTTTGATCTTGCCAATGGTTTTGCTTCTAACGGTTACGGTGCCCATTCTCCTGGCCATTACTCTTTACTATCAGCATTTGTTACTGAAGTAGTAATGACATTCATGTTCTTATTCGTAATTTTAGGTGCTACACATAAACTTGCTTCACCACAAATGGCTGGCCTTGCTATTGGTCTAGCACTAACACTGATTCACTTAATCAGTATTCCAGTAACAAATACTTCAGTTAACCCTGCTCGTAGTACTGGCCCTGCATTATTTGTTGGTGATTGGGCAACATCACAGCTATGGATGTTCTGGGTAGCTCCTCTTATTGGTGCGGCAATTGCGGGTGTTGTATACCGTTGGTTATGTCCTGACAACGAATACCGTTCAGTAAGCTAAGTTTTTCACACTAATATTGAAGATAAAAAAGCGAGCTCATCATTAGCTCGCTTTTTTTATTATTTATACGGTGCTCATCAGCGTCACATTTAGAGATCAACCAACTGTAACAACACTTGTACTGGATGTTTAAATTGAATATGTTCTAGTCGCTTAACTTGACTGCGGCATGAATAACCAGTCGCCATACAGCGAGTAGGATCATACTGATCAATCTTCTCTTTCCAACTTAAATTAAACACGCTCTTTGACGCTTCTAATTTATCGCTTTCATGACCGAATGTACCCGCCATTCCACAGCATCCCACTGGCACCGATTCCATGACACCACCAAAATGTGTGAAAATAGCCCCCCACTGCTTTTCCGCATTAGGTAGTTTAGTTTTTTCCGTACAATGGGCAAACAGGTACCAGGGCTTATCATTTAATGCTGGTCTTTGAGGTACTTGTTGTAATAATGGCAATAACCATTCATGTGCGGTTAAAACTGTAAATTTACCTCGGCCTTGCTGTAGCACTTCAGTGTATTCATCGCGATAACACAGCACTAAAGCAGGATCGACACCTACCATAGGTATATTTAATACCGTTAATTGATTTAAAAAATCAGCCGTTGATGTCGCCGTTTTTGCAAACGCTTTTAAGAACCCTTTTACGTGTTGTGCTTTTCCATTGGGTTTAAATGGCAATAAAATCGGCTTTTTACCCAACTTTTCAATTAAATGGATGAAATCACGTACAACTTGCGCATCATAAAAGCTAGTAAAAGGATCTTGAACTACCAGAACGTAATTTTCTCGCTCATGATCTGATAAAGCTTGTAACCATAACATGTCAAAACATAACACATGATGACCACTTAAACTTTCAGCTAAAGTTGGCACTGACAATAAAGGCATATCAACATAACCAATAGTCTTTAAGGTTAACTTTTTCGACCATTGTGGCCTGATCACACTGTTTACGATGACTGGTGCTTTCGCCATTAGT
The DNA here is from genome assembly GCF_046058925.1 of Photobacterium piscicola. NCBI lineage: Bacteria > Pseudomonadati > Pseudomonadota > Gammaproteobacteria > Vibrionales > Vibrionaceae > Photobacterium > Photobacterium piscicola. The sequence goes on along the minus strand of NZ_CP175534.1, from coordinate 1,482,278 downwards.
GGTAAAATATTTTCAACATATGCCACTAAATAATCTTTTACCGGACGTTGATAACGGCTGTAATAGATATTCATAAATCGTGAGCGAAAGCTTGGTACATCAACTTTAATCGGACATTGACTAGCACACGCTTTACACGCTAAACAACCATTCATCGCTTCCATGACTTCATGAGAAAAATCATAGCGATGACGATTAGAACCATAGGTATTTTTTAAACGATCAATAATCTGTTTGATTATTGGAGATGTGGTTAATAACTGTTGTTCTAGTTCATCAGCATTGATTCCCTGCTCAGCTAATTGCCTTAGCCATTCACGTACTAACCCCGCTCGTCCTTTAGGTGAATGGCGACGATCAGCTGAAATCTTCATTGAAGGACACATTGGTGAACTGGTGTCATAGTTAAAACACAAACCATTACCGTTACATTCCATAGCTTGTTTAAAACTATCTCGTGTTGTGACCGCTATTTGACGATCATAAAAACCCCGTTTCACACTATCAACTTTTACTAATTCACTGTCGTTACCAAGTGGTGTACAAATTTTACCTGGGTTCATACGATTATGGGGATCAAACGCCGCTTTAATTCGACGTAGCTCGGTAAATAATTCTTCACCAAAAAAAGCAGGACCATATTCAGAACGGAATCCTTTACCGTGTTCACCCCACATTAGACCACCATATTTAGCGACCAATGTAACCACCTGATCTGATACTTCTTTCATTAACAATTCTTGTTGAGGATCGCACATATCCAATGCAGGACGGACATGTAAGACGCCTGCATCAACATGACCAAACATGCCGTAATTAAGCCCTTTCTCATCCAATAACTGTCTAAACTCAGCAATAAAATCGGCTAAGTTTTCAGGCGGTACACAAGTATCCTCAGCAAATGCTATCGGCTTTTTAGTGCCTTTTGCAGCACCTAATAGACCCACGGCTTTTTTTCGCATGGTATACATTTTTTGAATACTGGCTAAATCATCACAAACTTGATAACCAATAACACCTGCTTGTTGATTTGCTATTAGTTGGTCAAGTCGCTGACACAATGCCGCAACGTGTTGCTGGTTCTCAACAATGTCATTGCTTGCATATTCCACCATGTTAATACCTAACATGGTTTTTCCTTCAACATCGGTTAATAAACTTTCAACAGTATTCCAAACAATATCTTGTTTCGCTAAATTCAAAACTTTGGAATCAATGGTTTCAACAGACAATGCAAGAGCATCTACCATCATAGAAGCATTACGTAATGCCGAATCAAAACTATCATATTTAATATTCACTAAAGTACGAGACTTTGGAATCGGTGTAATATTTAATTTTGCTTCTGCTATAAAAGCTAAAGATCCTTCAGCGCCACATAATAACCGTGCAATATCAAATTTTTGAAGTTGGTCATCATAAACATTTTTCAAATCATAGCCGGTAAGAAACCGATTAAGTTGTGGAAATTTATCAACTACTTGTTGGCGTTTATTTCGACAAATTTGAGCTGTTGTCTGAATCGCATGATCAACCAATGCAGAATTGTCCAATGCTTGTATTTGTTCATCATTCAATGGCTCAGTATTGAGTACAGAGCCATCAACTAATACCGCGGTCAATGCCAAGACATGATCAGACGTTTTGCCATATTTCAATGAGCCTTGACCAGAAGCATCAGTATTAATCATGCCTCCAATAGTGGCACGATTACTGGTTGAAAGATCGGGAGAGAAGAAATAGCCATGTGGCCGTAAAGCATCATTAAGTTGATCTTTAATGACACCACTTTGAACACGTACCCAACCTTCCGTAATATTAATCTCTAATATTTGATTTAAATAACGGGAAAGATCAACCACAATTCCTGATGTTAGTGATTGTCCATTTGTACCCGTGCCGCCACCGCGAGGAGAAAATGTAACACTCTGATAATCATCATGACAACCAACCTTCCCAATAAGAATAAGATCATCAATATTACGAGGTAATACCACAGCTTGAGGTAACTTCTGGTAGACACTATTATCAGTTGCAACCGCTAACCGACTAGCATAACTTTGTTCAATATCACCTTGAAAACCAGCATCGAATAATGCGGTTAAATACGATAGTACGCTATTATCAATACTACTTTGATAGGTTAATGCAGGTAACATATTTTTTACTCTCCCTTTTCCAGTGATTACGCATTCATGCGTTGCCATATCCAATAGCACTGGATTTACTCTTCATTATTAGTAACTTTAACAATACGTTAAATGTATATAGTTGCACTTTACTCTACCTAGAAACTAAACAAAACAATTTATAACGTGTATATTACTTATACTACGAGTTAATAAAATAAAGCCCTAATAATAGAGCTTTATTTTAATAGGACTTAATGTACAAAGATCCCTAAATGCCGCCCATCAACGTATATTTCATTTCAGTGTATTCTTCTAGCCCTTGGTGTGCGCCTTCACGTCCTAACCCAGACTCTTTAACGCCACCAAAAGGAGCTAATTCTGTAGAAATAAGGCCTTCATTCACACCAACCATGCCATATTCTAATGCTTCACTAACGTTAAATGCGCGCGATAGTGATTGTGTATAAATGTAAGCTGCCAAACCTGAATCAGTATTATTAGCACGCTCAATCACATCTTGATCGTCGTCAAAGCTAAAAATAGCCGCTAATGGTCCGAAAGTTTCTTCCGTCGCAACTAACATGTCATCTCGAACATCACGAATAATCGTCGGCGTAATAAAGCAATCACTTGATGCTTGTTGACTACCTAGCACTAAATGAGCACCTTTTAACATCGCATCATGAATATGACGTTCAACTTTTTCAACCGCCGCTCGATTAATCAATGGACCAATAGTCACACCATCATCAAGTCCATTACCGACCTTTAATAAAGCGACTTGTTGACGTAGCCGATCAATAAATTGATCGTAAATACTATGATGTACATAAATACGATTAGCACAGACACACGTTTGGCCTGCGTTACGAAATTTAGCAATCATCACACCTTCAATGGCGCGATCAATATCAGCATCATCAAAAATAATAAAGGGTGCATTACCGCCTAATTCTAATGACACTTTTTTCACACTTGCCGCAGCTTGCGCCATCAACAATTTACCAATCGCTGTAGAGCCAGTGAAGGAAATCTTCTTAACCTTCTTATTACCCGTAAGCTCTGCACCAATTTTAACCGCATCCCCAGTTACAACACTGAATAAGCCATCAGGAATACCAGCTTCTTGCGCTAATGCTGCAAATGCCAATGCTGTAAAGGGAGTATCAGGTGCAGGTTTCAATACCACGGCACAACCTGCGGCAAATGCAGGGCCACATTTACGCGTGATCATTGCCGCGGGGAAATTCCATGGGGTAATAGCAGCCACAACCCCAACAGGTTGGCGTGAAACCAAAATTCTTGCGTCAGCTTTATGGCTTGGAATTATTTCACCATTCATCCGCTTAGCTTCTTCGGCATACCATTCAACAAAGCTTGCCGCATAAGCTATTTCACCTTTAGCTTCATTCAGTGGTTTACCTTGCTCTAAGGTCAAAATAGTCGCTAATTCAACAGAATGATTGATAATAAGCTCATACCATTGACGTAATACGGTCGCTTTATATTTAGCCGTTGTTTTTGACCAACGTCGATATGCATTATCAGCACAATCTATTGCTACACGTGTTTCTTCAACTCCCATTAAAGGAACATTTCCAATAACCTCACCGGTAGCAGGATTAGTGATAACCGTGTGTTTTCCTGAATATGCGTTTACCCATTCGCCGTTAATAAACGCTTGTTGCTTAAACAAACCACCTAAAGATAATGTCATTACGATACCTTGCTTTATTTTTTCAATGCACGAATAGCCAGAAGAACCCCCGTTAAACTGTACATTGAAATAAATAACTGACTGATTACATTATTATATTACAACCTTACCAATATAACAGCTTAGGAAGCTATTCAGTAACATGTTATCGATAGAAATAAAATCGCAAAAATTAGGCTATTCATCTGCAAATAATTATTATCGCGACTACGCTTTAAATAACATAGATATTAAGAATGAACGATAGCTTTACTTTTATTTTAAAGTGGACATAAATATCTTATGCAGAAAAGTAGACAACTTACTCATATTCGTCATGGCATTAAAAAAGGCATTACTACTTCTTTCATCCATGAACAACATTTTCCTACCACAAATCCATTCGTTTTATGGGAACATTTCACGTCAAAATCCCCCACGAACCATGGTTTGAGTTTTCATGGCCACTCAGGAATAGAAGCTATTAGCTACCCCCTCACTGGCACTATTTTACATCATGATTCAACACAACAGCATCATATCGTGAAAAGTGGTGATATCCATATGATGACGAGCGGTCAAGGTATTATTCATAAATCAACCACATTACCTCAGCAATCAACAACAGAATCATTCCAGTTATGGATGGCATTACCAGCAGCAAATAATAATGAAATGTGCCAACCAAAAAGCCAACTATTTAAGAAACACCACCTTCCCTTAGTAGAAGATAATCATTCAACAACAAAAGTATTGGTTGGTGATTACCAGCAACACACCAGCCCAATTAAAAGTCATTGTGAGTTAATATTGCTCGATATTATTATGACATCTTACAGTACATGGTGCTTTACCCCGCCCCAAGATTATCACTCCTGCTTTATTTACTTAAAATCTGGTATTTCTTATAGTGCTAATAATAAATTAATGCCGTTTCAAATGGGATTTTTCGAATCATCATCAGCACCAATAATAATAACCACAACAGATCATAGTTCACGTTTTTTCATTGCTTGTGCCGTTCCATTAAAACAGCCATTAATAACAAATCAACATTCCGTTCACTCTTGTGAGAATAATATGAGTAAAAGTGAGGTAACAATTAAAAATTTAATGGAAACTATTAAAAATAAAAATGAATAGTTAACTATGATTATATATATATCAATAAAAAATACTTATAAGTTTAATATGCATGATTGCGCTCATACCATGATATTATTTAAAACTATTCCTATACTAAAAATAATGCATTAATGCGTAATAAATAACATGGCTAGTGTTGTAATTGCGCCATCATAATTAATGTCACAAGGTATTTTTTATGCTAACCTTCAAAAGGTTTTCTTCAAATTACTCAATATATATAAAAATAGCATTGCAGTTGCTCCTGTTCCTTGCTTCAATTTACATTATTTTTCAAGCACTTATTAAGATTGGCTTCTTTGATAAAGATACTTTGAATGTCATTCACAACCATCATGTAAAATTAAATATCTTACTAATCTGTACTCTTTTTTTTGTTTTTTTCTATATTTTAAACCGTATTAACAAATGGTTTATTAAACCATTACATCAATTAAAAAACACAACCAATAACCAATACAGTATATATAACAATGAAAATATTCATGAGAGTGATATTTTTAAATGTTATCAAGTAATGATTCGTAACGCTACCGAGAAAGATACTAATATAGATTTAGAGATCTCAACTCTGACCAAAGAAAAACAAACAGATATACATCAGCAACAATTAACATCAAGTATATTTAATAACAGCCAAGATGTAATTATCTTTCTTGATAGCAATGGTATCATTACTCGTGTTAACCCTATCTTCTGCCGCCTTATTGGTCTTAATTATGAAAATATCATTCACCAACCTTTGATTAATTTCATTCATACTCCAGCATATGAAAAAATTAAAGCATCCCTTTCTCATGGGCTTAATAACTCACATCAATGGCAGGGTGAATTTAATATTCAACACATGGTAAGCAAAAAGAACATTCCTTTATATGTAAAGGTAAATAAATTAATTGATATTAAAAACAATCATATACAATATTCAATTATCGCAACTGACCTTACAACCATAAAAGAAATTGATCGCTTAGTATATATCAATCACCATGACCCATTAACAGAGCTACCCAATAGAATAGCACTGACTAATCGTTTAAATGATGAACTAAAAAATCAACTTACTACCCATCATATATTCGCTGTCCTTTTTATTGATTTAGATAGTTTTAAAATCATTAATGATAATTATGGCCACCAAATAGGTGATAAAGTGTTAAAAATCACAGCCAATAAATTACGTAATGCTGTAAAAAAAAGTGATATGGTTGCGCGTCTTTCTGGTGATGAGTTTATCGCAATAATTAATCCCGCCACAAAACATACCGATGTCATCAACACATGCAAACGTATACTAAAAATACTTCAACAACCGATAATTATAAATCAACATCATTTAGCCATTAACGCAAGTATCGGATGTTATTATGTGCATCCAAATATGCAACAGACTATTGATGATATTTTATTCCAAGCAGATATTGCGATGTATCAAGCCAAAATGGCCGGCAAGGGATGCCTTGTAGAATGTAATTCGTTTTGATGAAAATGCCGTATCTGCCAGAACAGATACGGCATTTAAAATGAATATCAATTTATGGGCGTGTCGCTAATTGAAAAGTACCATTTGATTGGAACCAAATGGCTTGTTTTTGTTTGCGTCCAAGTAATAAAGGACCGTCATCAAAAAACAAAAAATTCTTCCAGTTGCGTTTAAATACACCCCATTTAGTTTCGATAATATTGTATTTTTCATAACAGAAAAAAATGGTTGTGTTATCTTCCCACTTTATATCAGCCAACAGCTCTGCTGGTAACTCAGGTTCATCACTGTCCCAAGCTTGCTGCCAGTCTATTGCATCCGACCAAATTTTTTTATCAAAGGCCCAATCACCTTTTTCAAAATGATCTGCATCAGGACTCTGACTACTCACGTGTTCACACCACAATTGCGCCGAACGAGCTTGAGTAAATGGTTTTATTTGTACTAAATCAGCTTCAGCCACAGGCATTGAAGCATGAGTGAAAATCCATTTACGCGCGTAACTATCAAATTCGGTATAATTCATTTGTCAGCCTAAAAAAATAAAGACGACGCAATGTACATCAGTGATGATATTTGTTCCAGTATCTCACCCATAATTTTTATATCTATTCTTTCTGATATAAAAAGGTACAACAAAAAATTGCACCCATTTATGGTATTAGAAATGTGTTTATTTACTTATTCTGTCCCCATAAATCACTGACCCAACCACCGATATGATCATCATAATGATTATCTGAAAAAGTCGGCGATGCTTTTATAGGGCCATCATGATGACATTCAAGAAGTTCAGATATATGCCTCGCCATCGGATCATCGGTGGACTGCATTTGCCTTTTTTGGGCAATTTCCTTAATAATCTGTAATCGATATGACGAGTTCATCTTTTTCATCTTTAACTCCTCTAAGTAAAATACACAAATAACAACCAAATAAAAATAGGCTTCTCCAAGGATTACGTCAAATAACCAATATCAAATCGTCATATCACTAGCGCAGAAAAGTTAACTTTAATTACTTAAAAAACAATACCTTAATATTAATCACATTATTTTTAAAAAGGCCCTCACCTGATAATTAATTTAACCATATGATTCTCATGAACTTTTAAATAAATATTTTTTTCTTAATTCTTAATTATTCATACGCTAATCTCATTATTACATCACAATTAGCTACGTTAATTTTATGACACATCTGTTAGACTATTAAACAGCTATAATTAACATCAAGTAACACGGTTATTTGTAATTATTCCAGGAGTATTCGTGCGTTTATTACCTATTATGACTTTTTCTTTAGTGGGCTTACTCAGTATCACTATTAATGCTAACGCAGACACATTGGCACCCTCTTCTACTATTAGCAGTGTGCCAATTCAAAAAAATAATACTCCAACAAATATAGAGAGTAATTTAGAGCAATCATTACCGAGAAAAAACAACCAATGCAACAAGACATTGAACTATAAGGTTTTTTTTGAAGGGCATGATATCGGCAATTATCAACGTAATTTGGTATGGAATGGTACTCAAGCAGATATTTATACAAAGAGTACTGTTAATGTATTAATCACTACAGCAAAATTAAACCAACATTCAAAGCTGCATTGGTCACCACCACGTCATAGTTTTGTGACAGATTCTTTTGAACGTAATATAAAAGGATTAATGACAGGCAACGTTTCTGCTACTTTTACTGATAACGGTGCAAAATCTACCGTGATTGAAGATGGTAAATCACATCAATTTAGTGAAAATTTATTACCAATTCTTGATGGCGATACGATTGGTGCGCAGATGCGATTAGATATTATGCAAGGTAAGAAGAGTTTTGACTTTATACTGCAAAATAGTGACGACACTAGCCATTACTACTTTAAGGTTATCGGAGAAGAAACAATCGCAACTAATTTTGGTGATATAAAAGCAATTAGAGTTGATCAAATAAAGAAAAAAGATCGTAAACTCTCATTGTGGTTTGCACCTTCAATTGACTATCAACTCGTACGAGCAACTTACAAACGTAAATTACTCGATCTAAAAGCAGTATTAGTCAGTAAAAAAATAATCTGTCCTAACCCTGTTCTAATAAAATAACACGACTATTACGGTATTAAACAGTTATGTAATCACTAGCTGTTTATTGCCGTTATTTTGCTACCGCTTTACTGCCAATAATTTTATAGGCTGGTGTGCCACGAACCAATGTTTCACGGCCAAATACCATCTGACATTCAGGACAAACACAGGCTTGCAGAGTAAAATCTTTACTTATTCTCTCTTTAAAACATTTTACTAATGCGCCCTTTCCACCTTTGCGATATTTAAATAATAACGTTTTACAACGGCCACATATTACATCAACCGTTTTAACCGGCCCTTTTTTATTGGGTTTTGCCATTATATTTATATTCTTATTACGATTGATGAGAACGTATTATTGCAAACTTCACCAATTGATCAATAATTAGCCTGTCCTGTTTAAAAACATGTGCTAGATTACCATATTTAGGTTGGTGGCGATCATTTTCATAAGCATGTTGCCACCCCTTTGTCGTTGATATAAATAACTCAGCAAACTGTGGTGAAATCATTAAACACCCAGCAAGCACTGTATCAACATAAGTTTGAATAATCGGTTTTTTAGGACAGGGTGTACAAAAATTATTATTTGTATACACCCAAACAGTACCTTCTCTTTTGAGTGATTGATCGTCGATAAATGTAATATCTTGCCATGCAATCTCTACTCGTTGATAACCATGCTCACGTTTATCAAACTCAACTAATGCCACAGCATCAATTTCAACTAACACACCGTTACATTGGCCTTGTTCTTGAACAACGACTAATGGCGAAATAGGGTAACTCCCTTCTATCTTACCCCAATATCGCTGTAATCCTTCAACTAACACTGGTATTGCAGCACCGGTGTTTCCCGTTCGTTGTCGTGAAAAGGTATTAATTAAACTACCATAACCAAAAATATACATAACACTCCATATTATAATGACGTTATTGATTAAGAGCTAAAACGGTAACGAAAAAAAATCACTAAAATCCATCCACTGCTGTTGATACCACATTAACGATTTATCATCCATAACTCTAAATTGAATCCCATCATTAGGCTTTACTTGAGCAAGACGGCATAAATCCATTCGCGCAATACATCCTAAAATAGGGTACCCCCCTAATGTTTGACGATCATTTAACAATATAATAGGTAATCCATTCGCTGGAATTTGAATCGCGCCAATAGCAATAGGCTGTGAAATCACTCCTGCGATTACACCCTCAATTTTTGTCCCTTGCAAATGACAGCCCATACGATCAGATGCCGGTGTTACTTGATATTGCTGTTGATAAAAAATATTTTTTTGCGAGAGTGAAAAGCATTCAGCTTGATAACCTTCAATAACATGCAATACAACCTCTGTACTGTAATCTGGAATATAGAGACAAGGTACCGTTGAATATGTCGGTAATAATGGTGCAGCATAAGCCTCAAGAATATCGTCTTTAGCCACAGATTGACCAAATTGTAATCCTCCTAAATGCTCTCGCATAACCGTTGATACACTGCCAAGTACTACCGGAACTTTAAAACCGCCACGAATAGCAAGATAAGTGCGTAACCCATATTTAGCCACACCAAATTGTAATCTTTGCCCTTTATGAAGTAGAAAACTTTGCCATGGTGAAATAGGCTGGCCATCAATCGTTGCTGCCATATCCGCTCCGGTTAATGCACACTGGCAATCTTCTAACGCTTCAAAACAAGCTAAACCAACCGTCAATTCTAATTGGGCGGCATTACTATCATTAGCTAATAAATAGTTTGCCCAACAAAATGCATGCAAATCCATTGCTCCACCTTGAGTAATACCTTGTTGAGCAACACCATAACGACCAAGATCTTGTATTAAGGATAATATGCCTGAATTTATTACGACCAAGCCGAGCATATTACACCTCCAAGATCCAAAAATTGCGAGCGCTCAATTGGATCAAATTTCACTTTATCGCCGATCTTAAAACAAGATTGTGGATAAGTGTCGGCTTCAAATACCGACTGTGGGCAATTACCAATAATTTGCCACCCACCAGGACTACATTGTGGATAAATAGCGGTTTGTTGATCAGCTATCCCCACACTACCAGCAGGAATACATTGCCGCGGTGTAGCATGACGAGAAATAGCGATCTTAGGTTCAACAAGAGATAAAAAAGCAAAGCCCGGTGTAAATCCTATCGCCCCAACATCATAAATTTGGCGACTATGTACTTCAATGACAGCCTCTATCGACAAATGTTTTAATGCCGCTAATACAGGTAAATCAGGACCAACTTCAATATCATAATACACCGATAAATGGTGAACCGTTGCAATAGAAGATCGCTGTTGATACTCATAATCTTGAGACCATATCAAAATAGTTTGTTGTAATTGTTCAAAATCACAGGTACCCAATTTATATTGCAACAACACCTTGGTATATGACGGAATAATCTCAATAATATAAGGAGCATATTGCTGCTGAATATAGACAATAAAATCAGCAATACATTGAGTGATTTCTGGTGCAATAACGGCGCTAAATTCAACCATTAGCGTCCCTTCTGAAATCGGGGTAATTTCCATATGTTTCCCCATTATATTAATGATAATTAATTGATTTTTATGAGTGCTGCTAATTTCTTAATGAGCCTCATTGCTTGCGGATTATCGCCATGTACACACACAGTATCAACATCTAATATTAACCATTCTCCAGTATGTGTTTGTACTTTCCCTTGCAGTAATTGTTGCATCTGTTGTTGAACCTCTGCCACCGAACTTAATACTGCCTGTGGTTGATCTCGTGGCATGAGCATACCCGATGCCAAATATGTTCGATCAGCAAAAGCTTCATAGATTAATGTCACGTTATAACGTTTAGCTATCATTTTATAACGGTGATTATCTTTTCGAGAAAGTACCACCAAAGCCAATGGATGAAGACGATTACAATTGAGTTGACTTAATGTCTCTACAATAACAGTAAAGATCTGGTCATCCTTCATCATATCGTGATAAAGCGCACCATGAGGTTTTACGTAATATAAACAAGAATGATGTAATTGACATAAACTGTCTAGCGCACCAATCTGGTATGCAACCAAATTAGCAATTGAGGTTAAAGAGTGAACAATATGGCGTCGACCAAAACCTAACTTATCATCATAGCTAGGATGAGCACCTAACATAACATCATATAAGTTAGCTAAGTGGATAGTTTCAGCCATCGTATCAGGATCGGATGCATGAAACCCACAAGCAATATTTGCCATTGAAATCATAGCCATTACATCACTATCATTGCCCTTTTTCCATGCACCAAAACTTTCTCCCATATCACAATTTAATTTCATTCGCCCTCCTAGCGCCAACACTATAGCTGTAAATATAATGTCGTTATTCCCTACTGAGTGTAGTATTAAATAACACGAATAATGATTTAAATTATCTACGCTATAACCATGATCAAATAATAAAAAGATAAAAATTCACATGAAGAAGGGCTACCAATGAAAACAATGTTAGTTTTAATCAGTATGGTATTTTTATTATCAGCATGCTCACCCACTATAGGTAGTGAAAAATGGTGTAACCAGCTAAAAGAAAAAGCGAAAGGAGAATGGAGTGCGAATGAAGCCGTACAATTCACCCAAAACTGTATTCTTCGTTCAGATGATGATAAGAATTAAGGCAAATATAATAGGCGAAAAAAAAGCTCATCAAATGATGAGCTTTTTTAAAAGATGGTGCCCCGGGCCGGACTTGAACCGGCACAGCGCGAACGCCGAGGGATTTTAAATCCCTTGTGTCTACCAATTCCACCACCAGGGCACGCAATTCAATGCGATGGGTAAGACACCATCTATAGATACCGCTATCTTAGCCATATCTTTTAATTCTGTTGTTACTATTTCATTTGCAAATAAGCAAATAAAAAGATGGTGCCCCGGGCCGGACTTGAACCGGCACAGCGCGAACGCCGAGGGATTTTAAATCCCTTGTGTCTACCAATTCCACCACCAGGGCACGCAATTTAATGCGATGGGTAAGACACCATCTATAAATATCGCTCTTAAGCCATATTTTTTAATTTTTAGCGATACATGAGGTTCCTGATCTTGTAAAATCAGGCGTGACCTCAACCTTGTTGAGTCACCTCTTGTATTGCTGAACACTGACAATGTCAATATTCTTAAAATTGGAGCGACACACGAGGTTCGAACTCGTGACCTCAACCTTGGCAAGGTTGCGCTCTACCAGCTGAGCTAGTGTCGCAAGAGGAAGTATGGAGGCGCGTCCCGGAGTCGAACCGAGGTACACGGATTTGCAATCCGCTGCATAGCCACTCTGCCAACGCGCCATATTTCCTAACCGATGAAACGTTGTTGTTTCGCGGTATGGGGTGCATTCTACGGATTACTGTAGATGAGTCAACTGCATTTTTTGATTTTACGATCGTTTGATTATTTTACATACAAAACAAGCCATTCCGATCACATGCTGCACAATGAGTTATCTATCTACATAATATCGCGCATTGAATCAGACGGAATAATCGCATCAGAACATGTTGTTACTCGATGACTGAGTTTTTGTGCCAACAATAATGACTGTGAAATCGATTGTTGGTTAATTCGAGCAGCAAGGTAACCAGCAACAAAAGCATTATCTACTATCTGATCGCCATACTGCACCGCTAGCTTGATACTTGCGACCCGTAATAGTGCATCAGAACGAATCACTAAACTGCACACCGTACATTCTGTTCTATTCGCTTGTTTAAATACAACCTCGCGACAACCCCATTTGATATAACGCTGAGTTAAATAACGTGAGCTTCCCCAAATTCTCATTTCATCATTTAAATCAACAAACGCGATATCAGCATAAGAAAATAGTTTTTCATACCAATACTGTGCTTGTTTCGTTGACCAAAGATCAGCACGGAAACTATTATCTAAGTAAACTTTACCGCCTTCTCTCTTATGTATTTCAAGTAAGCTTAATAGCAATGTTTTATCATCATCAGTCAAAGCCGCAATGCTACTACCACTTATATAAATCGCTCCATAATCATTATTCGTCAGGGCTCGATTTAATAATGCTGGGCCATAAGTAAAATAATATCGCATCGCATTATCTTTATTCCAATAATGATGATGTTGCAGACCATGGCTATCTGTTTCAATAAAACATAAATTAGGAAATTTTGTTGCTAAACATTTTACTAAGCTGGTATCAATATTTTCTCGTTGCCAACATTGCAGCATGCTCATTGATATTTTTTCAATACCAATACATGTCGCATAACTAACACTAATAGCACGCGAACCGCCTAATCGAGCCAAATATAAAGCTCGATTAACCACATTACCACCATATGTTTGATATCGAGGTGAATGGTTAAGCTCAACTAATGCTTCCCCAAAAAAAACAATCTTCATATTTTCCCTCGCTAGAGATAGCGATAAATAATAATACGCCGATTAACATTGACTCATTAAAAGCGTAATACATTCCGTTTTATCTCTACCCTCACAATACTCTAGATTTAAGTTTTTTTTAGATGATAATAGGGCTTATTTAATAATAACAAAATATCCCTAATTATTAATATTTTGGCACTATTTTATGCTACTCATTAATGTTTATATTTATGATCAGTATCTCTTAAATCACTAGGGGCTATTGATTGACAATATCAAATAATCATCAATGCTTACTTATCAATAAATATTAGTATTAACAATTACAGCTGTAATCGTTAATACTAACAATATGTGATTTCCACTCTGGCATAGGTTACAATTCCAAGAGTGATAGGCTATTTAAGTACCAATAAGATCTATCGCTCTCTAATTATTATCTGCGGAGCCTTGCTCCTGTTTTTTATTGATATGGACTGAGATATGGAAGCAGAACAAACAGAAATACTTAATTTTATCAGCCAATACCCACCTTTCGACTTGCTACCAGAAGAACAATTGAATGAAATAGCAATCGAAATTGAAGTGGCTTATCACCGCGCAGACAGTATGATTTTAAATCTCGGTGATAGCATTAATGATTTATTTCTTATTCGTAGTGGCGCTGTTGAAGTTTATCGCCGTAAAGGGGAATTATATAACCGTCTAGATGAAGGTGATATTTTTGGGCAAATGGGATTATTAATGAATAATCGCGTAAGAATGCCAGCCAAAGCATTAGAAGACACCCTACTCTATTGCGTGCCAGGTACTCTTTTTACCAAACTCTGTGACGATTATGATAGTTTTGCCGACTTTGTTGAAGTCGATGATGGCTCTCGTCTACGACATGCAGTATCACGTCAAAATGATGAAAATGACTTAACCACATCAAAAGTGCGCACCCTACTCACACGTGATGCGGTGATCCTTGATCAAAATGCAACCATTCAAGTTGCCGCTCAAACAATGGCAGAAGAAGGGATCTCTGCCCTGCTCATCTGTGATGAAAATATCACTGACGATGATGATGATAATGACTTAATCGTTGGCATTATTACTGATCGTGATTTGTGTACCCGCGTTTTAGCGCTTGGTGTCTCAACCGCCGAGCCTGTTTCGACAGTAATGTCAGCAGAACCAATTACTCTTGATCATAATGCTTATGTGTTTGAAGCCATGTTAACCATGCTACGCTCTAACATCCATCACTTACCCGTCATGCGCAATAAACATCCAGTGGGTATTATTAGTGTCTCTGACATTGTGCGCTATGAATCACAAAATAGCTTATTACTCGTCAGCAGCATTTATCAGCAACAATCAGTAGAAGAATTAGCTGTTCTCTCAACTCAAGTTAAAGATTGTTTTGTACGAATGGTCAATGAAGATGCTAACTCTCATATGATTGGTAGCGCGATGGCTGAAATCGGGCGTAGCTTTAAACAACGTCTACTTGAACTTGCAGAAGAAAAATATGGCCCCCCCCCTGTGCCTTATTGTTTTCTTGCTCTCGGTTCAATGGCACGTGATGAACAACTGATTGTGACCGATCAAGATAACGCTATCATTCTTGATAACAACTTCAATTATGACAAACATAATGCTTATTTTGAGCAACTATCTAAATTTGTTTGTGATGGATTAGCTGAATGTGGCTATACCTATTGTACTGGCGATATTATGGCAACCAACCCAGAATGGCGTAAAACGCGTCAACAATGGGAAGATTGTTTCGCTGAATGGATTGATAACCCTAAGCCAGTCGCATTACTTAACAGCTCAATCTTTTTTGATCTTGGTGGTGTATGGGGCAAAACTAAATGGGCCAAACAATTAAATGGCTTCATTGTTCGTCGAGCACGAAATAGCTCTCGTTTCTTGTCCTGTCTTGCACGTAACGCTTTAAACCGCACCCCTCCATTGGGATTTTTTAAAGATTTTGTTATGGAAAAAGATGGTCGACATAATAACTCAATCAACCTAAAGCGCCGTGGTACGGCACCATTAGCTGATTTAATTCGTGTCCATGCACTTGCGGTCGGTTCTCGTTCACAAAACTCACTTGAACGTCTTGATGATATTATCGATAGCGGTATTTTACCGCCAGGTCGAGCACAAGACTTACGTGATGCAATGGAATACATTTCTTTAGTGCGTATTCGCCACCAAGCATTAGATATTGAAGCAGGTATTGAGCCAGATAACAGCATTGAGCCTGAAAATATGTCTGATTTTGAACGTAGAAATTTAAAAGACGCATTCCAGATATTGAGTAAAGCGCAAAACTTTGTGAAGTTTCGCTATCAATCAGCCCGATAATAAAAAGAGCCGTTCATGTTTCATCACGGATCAAAACAACCTACTTCTGCACACTTTACACGTAATATGCCAGTACCAGACTGGCATTTACGTTTTAAAACATTAGCGCAAGAAGCACAAGATAGCCGCATTAAATCTTATTATGAGACAGGTATTGTCTCTGAAGATACGCCACTGAGTGAGGTGCCTTTTGTTGCTCTCGACTTTGAAACAACAGGACTCAACTCAGAAATCGATGACATTGTTAGTATAGGATTAGTCCCTTTTGACTTACACCGTATTTATTGCCGCCAATCGCAACACTGGGTGGTAAAACCTAAGGTAAAATTAGAAGAAGACTCGGTTGTTATTCATGGTATTACCCACTCTGATGTGCAACAAGCACCTGACTTACGCCGTATCCTTGAATCAGTGCTAGACGCTTTGGCTGGAAAAGTGGTTGTCGTTCATTATAAAAATATTGAACGCCAATTTATGGATCGCGCCTTAGACATTCGTTTAGGCGAAGGAATTCAATTTCCAGTTGTTGATACTTTAGCTATTGAAGCAACCATTCAGCAGCAACAAATTAGTGGTTTGTGGAATAAATTAAAAGGTAAACGCCCAGGTTCAGTACGACTAGGTAAATGCCGTTCCCGTTATGGCCTTCCAGCCTATCAGCCACATCATGCGCTAACCGATTCTTTAGCGACTGCTGAATTACTTCAAGCACAAATCGCTTATCATTTTACACCTGAGACACCTATTGGATACCTTTGGGAATAAACAACACCTTTTCTATTCTCTTTCCATAAAAAAGCAGCCATTCAGTAAATATTCTGAATGGCTGCTTTTTTTATAACATTAACTTTATTACAACGAATGAACGAAAAGGCTATTTACGCTCAGTCCTAAAGCCCATCAATAAACTGACACACATAAGTAATAAAATAAATGTAAACGGTAATGCTGTCGAAATCGTACCGGCTTGTAATGCTTCAATAGCTTGAGTACCACCGACCCATAATAAAGCAATAGCAATAACACCTTCAACGGCTGCCCAGAAAATACGTTGAGCAACAGGGTTATCAACTTTACCACCAGCGGTAATACTATCGATTACCAATGAACCTGAATCTGATGATGTTACAAAGAACACCAGAATTAGAATCACTGAAATGAACGATAAAATAGTACCAAATGGTAATGCGTCGTACATTTCAAACATCGCTAATGGTACTTGAGTAATACCTTTAGTACCTAATGTACCAATATGATCCATAATTTGGTGAATAGCTTGGCCACCAAATACTGACATCCAAACAATCGTTACTACTGTTGGAATAATCAATACTGCAATTAAAAATTCACGAACAGTACGACCTTTTGAGATACGCGCAATGAATGAGCCTACAAATGGTGACCATGAAATCCACCAAGCCCAGTAAACAACCGTCCAAGCATGCATCCATTTTTCATCAGTACGATCATAAGGGTTACTTAGCGGAATAAAGTTTTCAATATAGCCCATTACTGTTTTTGGAATCGTATCAATAGAAATAGCAAAACCAACCAGTGCAACAAATATTAATAAGACAACAGCAACCATCATATTAATGTTACTGAGTAATTTAACACCTGAATCGATACCTTTCGCTACAGAAAAAATAGCGACACAAGTAACTACAATGATAATACCAATTTGCAGTTCTAAACCGCCATGAGTACCAAATACATGATTAATACCACTTGCCGCTTGTTGTGCGCCTAAGCCTAATGACGTAGCTAAACCAAATAGTGTTGCCAATACAGCAAGAATATCGATGATGTGGCCAGCCCAACCCCAAGTGCGATCACCAAGAATAGGATAAAACACAGAGCGAATAGAAAGTGGTAATCCCTTATTGTAAGCAAAATATGCCATTGATAAGGCAACAACACCATAAATAGCCCAAGGGTGGAGACCCCAATGGTACATGGTTGCACCCATCGCGACTTTAAATGCTTCAGGTGTTTCAGGGGTAACGTTCAAAGGTGTTGAACCGCCCCAACCTGTGAAATATGCAGCAGGTTCAGCCACACTCCAAAACATCAAGCCAATACCCATACCTGCGGCAAATAGCATTGATAGCCATGATAATGTTGTATGCTCAGCTTCAGCATCTTTACCGCCGAGACGGATACGTCCATACGGTGAAACAATTAATGCTAAACAAAAGAAGACAAAGAAATTACCAGCCCAAATAAATAAAGAGGCGAATTGGTTAACAATGGCACCTTTTACACTGTCTAATGTTGCTTTTGCGGTGGCTGGATCTGAAATTAAAATCGCAACTAAAAAAATGACTATTAATCCAGCGCTCACACCAAAAACGGCGTTATGTACATCGAATCCCCACTTTTGGACATTATCTTGGCCAATCGTGTAATCCGTATTATTTATACTATATTTATCGTGTTTACTCATTATTACGTCCTGTTAGATATCGCCCCAATCATAATATTTAGTCATGTAAATAAAAATTAAAGCGCCATTATATAACCACTAGTAGACAAGAACTGTCAATAGAGAGACAAAACAACCAAATAGCCTAAAATGGCTGATTTTCAGCCTAAAATAAAGCAATTACATTGACTATTTTTAGTCGCAACAATAGTTTTTTCTTTCGTACTCTAACCATCTATTGCTACAACTTTAGTTCATTTGAAATTTTTAACTACTTTTTATAAGTGATTATAGTAAATTACATTAGGTTTTATTATTTTTAATCAATGAATTAGAAATAATATTTACCAAAAGTAAAAGAAACCATTATCAATACAAAGAAACAAAGAATATGGGTGTTAACTTACTATTTTATAAAAATGAAGAAGCCGATAATTGACTAATCGCTTTTGCAGTAAATAATAAAGCTTATTGATAGAAGAAGACGACCTAAAAACAACATATATTTAATTAGTAAGTTTTCAAAAATCAATTAATTTCGGTTGTTTTTTAACCAAAAAAGACATGAATCACGACGAATATTAGCGATTAAGCAAACTCAAGTGAGATAAAAGTACACCCTTTTAAACAACCAATACCTGGTTTTTCACTCTGTTCAGGTGTAATAAGTACCAATGGTTGTCTGCATTGTTCACAAGCCACAACTTTACCCTGCATCACTTTTTTTATCACCGCATGTTGGTCACTAAATGACTGTTTAGTTTGTTTATTTAATTGCGAAAAATCTAATTTCATCGTCTATTACTCTAAGATTAATATAAAAAGGGGAAGCTTTCTCCCCCTCTTTGATAACTATATGATGGTAATTTTATAACTCAAAATCATCAAAACTAGTCTTATCTACCTGACGCTCAAGAAAGGCAACCAAATCGTCATGCCCGCCAATGTAATGACCATCTAAAATAATTTGTGGCACTGTACGTACGCTAACATTCGCAATATGTTGAATAAAATCCACCATAACGGTTTTTGTTAACTCTTGACCTAATACTAATGTTGAATACTCAGTACCTTGCTGATCCAATAGTAGTTTTGCTTTTACACAATATGGGCAATTAGGCTGAGTAATGATTACATTTTTGTATTCACTTAATTGTTCAATCGTCAAACCGTGGTCGCTATTCATAGACTTATCTATCTTCAGTATTAAAAATGGCATTAACGATAAAACAATCTACGTTACGAGTAAAATCTATAAACAGCACAACCCCAAAAACAATCAAAAAAGTACAAATATCACTCAATTATTGCAATTTAATAACACTCAGATAGAAAACTTACAAACAGCATAAGTTTGACAAACAAGTTAACACTTTTTACTTAAGCACATATTGAATAATCAATGAAAATAGATGATATTAATCAGATATAGAAATAAGTTATTGCCTATAAAACATTTTTTATCACTGCCAATATTTTATAAATACACGTTTTCGACATTCATTATTTATATACGGACGTATTGATAATTCATAAGATTCAAAAAGGAGAACACTGGTGGATATTTCAGCTGTCACACATCAAACATACAATAAAGGTGAACTTACGCAGCTATTGGATATTGCCCGTGACGCCATTCGAGGTCATTTTTCAGAAAAAGCAATTTCAACATCAGCACCTAAACTTGAGCACTATACGCGTAAAATGCTGCAACCTGCAGCATGCTTTGTAACATTAGAAGTCAAAGGTCAACTGCAAGGCTGTATTGGCTCTACAATTGCGACTAAACCTTTAATATTAGAAATGCACAATAAAGCCATTGGCAGTGCTTATGAAGATCGCCGCTTTATGCCTCTAGCAGAAGATCAACTTGATGATTTAAGCATTGAGGTAGAGGTACTATCGCCGTTAGTTATACAGCCATTCACTACTGAAGCTGAATTAGCCGAGTATTTATCTCATAACAAGCAAGGTGTACTGCTGACAGATCGACATGTACAAACAATTGTATTACCTAGTGCTTGGCGTCGAGGGTTATCAACCCCTCAATTTATACAATTACTCAAACAAAAAGCCGGTTGGTCTGCTAATTATTGGTCTGACACTATGGTAATTAAAACATTTACTACCTGCGCACTTAAAGAGAATTTCAACACTATCCGCGGTAAATATTTTTAAGCAATCATGTAAAATAGTATCAATATAAAATGACTAAAATATTTAGTCATTTTATCATTGCCATAACATTACACTCATAAAATATGGCATACTTTACGTAAATTCAACTTTAATTAAAAATACACGCTGTATTTTATTATGACTTTAATGGGGTTTTATGCGTAAATTTTTATATCCATTTTTAACCGGATTTATTCTATTAATAACACTAAGTGGCTGTAATAGTACTCCCAAAGAAACCACTAATGGTTGGGTTAAGCTAGCAACTAAAACAGCTAACTTTCAAACAGATACTGATAAAATAACAATCAATTCACTATTTAATTCAAACCATTATGATTCTCTTAAATTAACCTGCACTCAAGGTTCGGTACAAATAGATTCTATTCAAGTTAATTATGCCGATGGCCATGTTCAAAAACTATCGACATTAGGATTACTCACGAGTAATAGTTCTACACGCGCAATGTCTCTTGATCGCGATCAAAATAAAATAAAATCGATTGAATTGACATATAACAGTATCGGTAATGCAACGCTAAATTTAGCGGGTGTAACAAAAAAAGCCAAGCTTGAAATTTGGGCAAAAAAATCGACTGAAACCAATAAATAAAACAGATATAAAGTGGAACAATCGTTATTGTTCCGCTTTTATTATAATGCTGGTTTAGTCAGTTTTATATCTACCCAAACAAGTCGATGGTCAGACCCGGCGGTAGGTTTTTCTCGCCCTTTCTCATCGAGCATTAATTGTCGTAATGGGTGATCTTTTTCAGGCCAAAATACACCGCTTTTAACTACCGTTAAATTAGATGATGGCAAAACATAATCTAAACGCATGCCACCTAAATGCGTCCATTCATTATTACGCCCTTTACGTCGCTGCCATGGGCGATGTTCACATCCACCGACACTTTTAGGTGTCAATGGTCCATGGCTTACCTGTTGATGGATCCGTGGGTGATTAAGCAAGTATTTAATGGGTGTTTTTAAACCATCGCCATCAATAACATCAGCATTTAAATCACCTAACACTACAAACGGCTGCTCAGAATGTAGCCCACCAGCCATGCCTATATCATCTTTTAAATAATCAGCGTCATCAATAATATCGCAAATTAATTGGATCTCATCATGGTTACGTTTAGCATTACGACGTTCAGGTCCATCAAAAACAGGGGGCGTCGGATGACAACATACAAGGTTTATTACTTGTTGCTCGATTTGTATTGGTACACAAAGGTGATTTTTAGACGATAACCGCAATATACTTACCGCTTCAGGACTGTAAAAATCACGCGGAATCAATGCGTTTGGCATAGTGTTCCACAGCAGATGTTGCCATGAACGGACATTATTATCTTGAATAGGGTATTTAGATAATAATACAAAACCAAAATTACCGTGAAAATGACCAAATCCCATTCCATCAGCTGGCAATGAAATCATACCGTCCTGATTAAGATCAAGCTCTGTTAATAAACCTGTATTGGTTGCTGGGCACAAATGGTATGGGTACTCAATAGGCTCCTGCCCATATTGAGAAACCGCTAAATAATTATCACAGAAGTGAGCCAAAGCACCATCGTCTCCCCCTTCTCCGAGATGATCAAACTCACACAGCAATATCACATCAGGTGCGACATGTTGAATAGTGGCTGCGAGACGCTGTAAACGAGTAATATTAGGATTTGCTGTTAATGCTAATATTTTTCCCGGTTCACTGTCTGACATCGAAATATTAAACATTGCCACACGCAGTGATTGATTACGATTAGACGCAGATTTCACTCAAAATTCTCATATACATATGCTTTTATGCCGAGCATTGTAATCGTTATTAACTATACCGCCAATAATAAACACCAAATTTATAAATAAAGCAGATTACCTATTACCTATTACCTATTACCGTATTCAATGCTAACCGAATCTGTTTAGCATCATAACTTGCTCGATGTTTAACGGAACCTTGGCGATCAAGAGCTAATTGAAAACACGCACGATCAATACCATTATGTTGTTTTAACCAACAACAAATTTCTGTCAGCATAAATGACGGCCGCATATGAGCGGCATGATATAGCCGACCTAACCAAAATAAATCCCACTCACTATCACAAAACACCAATTCATACTGCCCTAAAACAGCATTAAGATGCTGGCAAACATCGACAACTTGTTTGCCATCTCGCTCTAGTTCATCGCGTGTAATGCCATGAATGTGTGATTCTGAAAAGGTATCCCAATGCACCCACTCATCACTCGCTGATAATGGATTAATTAATAAACTATTATCAACACCACTTGGTAATGAATAACCTACCTCTATTGGATAAGAAAATTCGGAGAGTCCTGATGCTTCAAAATCTAACGTCGCCCACATTACACACTCCCGCTTAGGAAAGATTATATTAATTGTCGCATTTATGATTTTTGTAGCACTTATTAATGACAATAAACTCAATACAAATTAAATGTAGACAGTTACATAATAATTACCAAAAAATAGGAGTTTTGTTTTTATGCAACTAAGAAAGAATTAAGTTTATTTAAATAAATCCCTTATATATCAATAAATACACTCTGTAGATAGGTGTTCACTTTTGTTAGGTATATAATAGCAAAAGAATCAATATCAACGGGTCTCATAATGATTACATCACCTACACCTATACTTGGTTTCGCTGGTTTTAGTGGTTCAGGAAAGACGACACTTCTTGAACAACTGATCCCTCTTCTTAAACAACACAACTTACAAATAGGGTTACTCAAACACAGCCATCATGATATTGATCCAGACACACCAGGAAAAGATAGCTACCGCTTACGTCATGCGGGTTGTAGCCAAACCTTACTTGCCACTAAATCTCGCCACATGCTGTATTTTGAATACCCACAAGCAGAACGCCAAGATCCTGAATTAAATCATTGTCTAAGCCAACTTAATCATGATCTATTAGATCTTGTTTTAATTGAAGGCTTTCGTGACCAACCATTTCCAAAAATAGAGATTCATCGCCCAAGTTACGGTAAACCTCTGCTCTATCCTACAGACAATACAATTTTAGCCTTTGCCAGTGATCAGCCAGCACCTGCAAACTGTGCATTACCACAGCTAGATTTAAATAACCCTCAAGATATTTGCCAATTTATTATTGAATGGTTGGCACTATAACTATCAACAAATAATATCGATATAAAAATACCGCCACTGAGATATGCTAAATGGCGGTATTTTTGTATTTAATTTATTTTCTAACTGATATTACGACTGTATTTTTTAGCAGCAAAGATCATCACTCCAACATGGTTATCATGCCGATAAGTGAGCGCCAATTTCCCTGCAAAATACGTAAACTGAGTCACATTAGCTAACTGTTCAAAATAACGCTTTTGACGATGTACTGATAAAGGATCATCACATTTACGATTCGTAATTGCGGCATGTTGTTCTAATACATCAATAAAACCTGGTCGTAATAGTGCGTTCACCGTAACGGTATAATTATTACAATCGACCATACCAACAAAATGGCCATTAATATAACGCAAGCTAATTTTACTGTCGTCAGTGACAGGATCACCATAGCGCCAACTTTCAAGACGCCAATCCGTATTAGCTAATATTGCTGGAGTTAATCTAACAATGGCTTGATTACTCGGAACCTCAACCAATTTATTATGATTTAAATGCCAAATTCGCCGCGCAATATCCCCAGGACAACACGCAGGATCTTGTTTTCCAGCTTGAATAACATCTAAAATTAGAGCGTTATTTTTAATCGTTAAATCTTTAACGCGTACCCTATCGCCCACATATTGAGTTGCAATGTTAACTAATTTACCATGCTGATAAGCCATTATAGCTAAATATAAAAATTGACCACTTCCACCAGGAGAATAATTTAACAGTACTACCGCCATAGGATCTTTATGAGCATCCAATTGACCGATTGCACTTAAATCACCTAATAACATCACTTGTGGCATGACGTTTCCCCCTGGTTGATAAGGATCGCCAGCCCATAAGCCCTGCTGCAAATGAATAGTACTATCAATACCATCTATTCCACGATAATAGGCCTGTTGTAATGCTGATAATGAATAATCGAATGAATGAGCCGTTACCGTTAAAGAAGATGTTTTTGAAGTTAATATCAAGCTAGAGAAGGCAGGTGAACTTGCATCAGGGGTTATTGTTGTCATCTCTGCTGCCATTAACGTTGAACTATAAATCGTTAATAAGCTTATAAATGCAGAGAGCAAACGTTTCATATGTGTTCCTCATTAATGCTTCAAATCAATGTCTAATGATAAGATCATGTCGTAATACTTTTCTGACATAAAACCTGCGTAATAGTTCCTCACAAATACGGATATAGCACTTCTTTAGCGAGTATTAATCATTAAGTCGCTTAAAAATTAGTGAACTCCAATTGTATTACATTTTGAAGCAGTTAGAATGCACGCTTGTTTTTAACTATCACTGAGGTGATTTGATTTAATTATGCTCATTAAAACAACAGCTATGGTTACACTATTATTGACCTCTGGCTCTCTCTTTGCCGCGCCCTCGATATCATCGCCAACCACAGCAACATTTGAGCAATTAGCTCAACAGCAAGCACATAACACACCATTACAAATTATTGATTGCCGTGACAGTAATTTTTATAACGGCTGGCCTGAACCCCAACAACAGCAAGGTGGCCATATTGTAGGTGCCGTTAATATTGACGCTAGCTGGCTAAAAACATTAGATACCTCTGCATTGCAAGCTCTGCTGCATGAAAAGCACCTTAAATCGACGTTACCGACTTATTTATATTGCGCGACAGATAAAGCCCAACAACTCACGACTGCTTTACAAGCTCAAGGCTATCACTCAATAACAACGATTGATCAGTCACTTAATCACTACCATGGTAAACTTAGTGCTTTACCTAATTTTCAACAATTAGTACCTGCATCATGGCTATATGCGCTAATCAATAATAAACATCCTCGTTATGCACCAAAACATGGTTATAAAGTGGTTGAAGTTGAGTGGGGTCCACCTGCAAAATATTTACTCGATCATATTCCAGGTTCGCTATACGTTAATACCAATACTATTGAATCAGAACCTTGGTGGAATAAAGTCAGTAATACGGCATTAGCCAAAGTCATTGCAAATCTTGGTATTCGTTATGACACCACGGTTATTCTGTATGCACGCAACAATATGTCGGCAGCACGTTTTGCTAACTTCTTAATGTATGCTGGCGTTAAAGACGTACGGTTATTAAATGGCGGTTGGACAGCATGGAGTAATGCGAATTACCCCACAGAGAACTTACCTAATTACAATAAAAAACCAGTGGCATTTGGTAAGCCTATTCCGAGTAACCCTCAATATATAATCGATACGGCCCAAGTAAAATCGTTATTAAAAATGCCAGCAGATCAACAATCTGTTGTCAGTATTCGCACTTGGCCTGAATATATAGGTGAAACCAGTGGCTATGATTACATTAAGCCCAAAGGACGTATTGAGGGTGCAAAATGGGGACACGCGGGCTCTGATTCTTACCATATGCAAGATTTTCTTAACCCAGATCAAACAATGAAAAGCGGTAATGAAATTGCAGCACAATGGGCTAAATGGAATATTAAGCCTCATCAAGATGTCACTTTTTTCTGTGGTACTGGCTGGCGAGCATCAGAAGCCTTCTTTTTCGCGCATGTTCTCGGTTGGAAAAATATCAGCGTATACGATGGTGGTTGGTACCAATGGAGTGCCAATAAAAATAACCCTATCGCGGATGGGACGATAACTCCCGCTAACGTGCACTAACAACACCAATGGCAGCAAGCTATCACGATCCTAATTCACGATAGCAGCTGCCATTCTTAAATTCCGTTATGGCACACCGTGACCTTTTGCAGCTACCCATACTCGGTAAAACTGCTCTCGTGACAATGAAAAATCAAGGGCAGCAACAGCCGATCTTACACGTTCAATATTTCCCGAACCTATAATCGCTAACGGCTTTGATGGTAGGCATCTGATCCAAGCATAAATCACTTGATCAAGACTATCAGCACCGATTTCAGCGGCTATTTCACTTAAGGTTTCACGTACACGAACATGTTGCTCAGAGCTACCAGAGAAAATACTCCCTCCAGCTAAGCATGACCATGCCATTGGATGAATGCGCTTCATTTGTAATTGATCAAGCGTACCATCATGTGCTACTTCAAAATTAAGTGGATTAATTTCAACTTGATTGGTAACCAGAGGCTGCTCTAAACGAGATTGCAATAACTCAAATTGAGCAGGTGAAAAATTCGACACTCCAAAATGATTCACTTTTCCTTGTTGTTTTAACTCAGCAAAAGCGAAAGCAACCTCATCAGCATCCATCAGTAGATCTGGGCGATGAATTAATAACACGTCAATATTGTCAACGCGCAAGTTTGCCAATGAATTATTTACAGACTCAACAATATGCTGCTTACTGGTATCGTAATGATTAATACGGCGTTGAGGGTATTTAGCATTACACAGATTAATATCACACTTCGTCACCAACTGTAGCTGCTGACGTAGACTAGGTTTTAATGCTAAAGCTTCACCAAATAACGTCTCGCATTGATAGCCACCATAAATATCAGCGTGATCAACTGTTGTGATCCCTAATTCAAGATGCTGCTCTATAAAGGATAATCGTTGTTGCGCAGTCATACCCCACTCAGCTAAACGCCAATAGCCTTGCACTAACTCTGAAAAATGTAATTGTTGTGCAACCATTGTGACCTGACGAACCATTGAACCATCCTTTGTAAGAGTAAAACGAATTACTCACTATCCTAAGAGCCTCAAATCATTGCCGCAAATGAATTAATTAAAAACAAAGTATGCAGACTAAAAACTATGACTTAGATTGCAACTTATCAATAAACCCCTTGCCAACTAACGCTTTACACAAATAGCTGAACGTACAGGCTGAAGTTTAATTGCATCCATTACCCGTTGAGGATTAGCACTATAGGCTATATGCAATGACTTAACAGATAACAGATGCTTGAGGTATTCGGCGTAATCGTTAAACTTATAGTGGCTATATGCTGTTGGGTACATCTTGTTACAGCTGTCATACCAAGCAACATAACGTTGAAAAAACAATGTTGCTTGAGCTGGCGTCATTTTACTCATGGTTAACGCCATATCTTTGGTCAATTGAAAATGCTGATAATCAATCGGTGAATCCCAAAAGCCACCCCAATATTGAAAACCATGACGAGCAAAGATTGCAATCACAGTTTCAGCCATACCTCGACTGTCAGGTTTACCAAACCGATATTGAGCTCGATTTGCATAACGCGTCCCTTGTACTGGGCTAAATTTAACATTGCCATTACTACCAAAAGTCACAAATGGATTTTGTAATGGATTAATATCGATTGCCGCTCCATAGGCATGCAACGATAAACTATTGCTACCGGCGACCGGGCGGTAATTGAATGCTGAAGTATTATTAGCCGTCATCGAACGGGTATCATCACCATCATACATTTCAATGGGTACCGCTTTATGAATAGGAAACCCTTCTTTATATAATTCATCAAAAATTTTCCCCACATAAGGTGCTACGGCATCCATTACCACTAATTTTCCATTGGTATGTGCTTTACCTACAAAATCACGGTAATTAAAGGTAACTTTTCTCAATCGTTGACATGGCACAGGCGCGGTTACCGAAATAACGCCAGCCTTAGTCATTAATTGGCACTCTCCCATTGATAACGTACTAATTTGAGCAGCATTAACGGGTAATGTCACCGCACCAGCAGAAAACAAAAATAACGAAACCCACATATTACGAGAAGCAGTTATCATCCTAATTCGTCCTATCTCAAAAAATAGTAATAAAAAAGACGTGCAATCGCACGCCTCTGTCATTTAATTCATCATCTAAAAGCTTATTGGCTTACGTCCAGTTGCAGTGTCTGCTTTATTCTCTGTTTTTAGTGCTTCTTTTTTGGTTACAGAGCGGTTTTTACTGGTCGCTGGTGCCGATTTATTTTTCTTTGCTTTTGCTGTTGGTACTTTTTTATCTTTTTTAGGCGCTTTTGCTGCAGGGGTTACTTTGGTTGCTTGCTGATCGCGGGGGACGGCTTCTTGTACTGGTTGGTCACAAATAACCACAAAATACTCACCGTTAAACTCAATCACGTCACCATCATAGATTTTACAGCGCTTACGTAATTCAATTTCACCATTAACAGCAACATAACCATCAGAAATGGCATACTTTGCTTCACCACCACCACTTACTAAATTGGCAATCTTTAGCACTTTATACAGTTCAATCGGTTGAACTGATACTTCCACTTCCAGTGCTTCTACTTCTATTTCTTCAGACATCTTGCACACTCAAATAACAAAACAGGACTTAGTTGAATTCTACCTCACTAACAAACAGAAAGTGAAACAAATGACAAATTCCAACTGACTTACTATTTTTTAACGCCTAACCCGCTAAAAAATCAGTTTTGTCCATTTTTATGGACACCTCATAACAACACATATTCAACATTGTGACCTTAAAATATCACTAAAATATCCTTTAATGGACTTACAATAATAACTAACCTCGACTAATCTTGGTTTTTATCACCGTTATTTGCTCGGATCTTCGTCAACAGGTATGCTACCTAGGGCAAAAAGCAAGCGAATAACTATTTTATTACACATGACTATGTTCTGATTAGCACAAGTAGTGCTATAATCCGCGACCTCACATGTGACAGTAATTGTTTATAGAGAAAAACAATGACAGATTTATCTAAATACAGAAACATTGGTATTTTCGCGCACGTTGATGCGGGCAAAACTACTACAACAGAGCGTATCCTTAAGCTAACTGGCCAAATCCACAAGATTGGTGAAGTTCATGACGGTGAGTCAACAACTGACTTCATGGAACAGGAAGCTGAGCGCGGTATTACTATCCAGTCTGCAGCAGTAAGCTGTTTCTGGAAAGATCACCGTTTCAACGTTATCGATACTCCGGGACACGTTGACTTCACAGTTGAAGTTTACCGTTCTCTTAAAGTACTTGATGGCGGCATCGGTGTATTCTGTGGTTCTGGTGGTGTTGAACCACAATCAGAAACTAACTGGCGTTACGCGAACGAATCAGAAGTTGCTCGTATCATCTTCGTTAACAAACTAGACCGTATGGGCGCAGATTTCTTCCGCGTTACAGATCAAGTTAAGAAGGTACTAGGCGCTACTCCACTAATCATGACACTTCCAATCGGTCGTGAAGATGATTTCGTTGGTGTTGTTGACGTTCTAAACCGTCAAGCATTCGTATGGGATGACTCAGGTCTTCCAGAGAACTTCGAAGTTCTACCTGTTCCTGAAGACATGGTTGACGACGTTGAAGCTTACCGTGAAGAAATGATCGAAACTGCTCTTGAGCAAGACGATGATCTTCTAGAAGCTTACATGGAAGGTGAAGAGCCTTCTATCGAAGATATCAAGCGTTGTATCCGTGCTGGTACTCGTACTTGTACTTTCTTCCCAACGTTCTGTGGTTCAGCATTCAAAAACAAGGGTATGCAACTTGTTCTTGATGCGGTAATTGATTACCTACCTTCTCCAACAGAAGTAGACCCACAGCCGTTAACTGATCCAGAAACTGGTGAACCAACTGGCGAAGTTGCAACTGTATCTGTTGACGAACCATTCAAAGCGCTAGCATTCAAAATCATGGATGACCGTTTTGGTGCTCTAACATTCGTTCGTATTTACTCTGGTAAGCTAAACAAGGGTGACACCATCCTTAACTCTGCTACAGGTAAAACTGAGCGTATCGGCCGTATGGTTGAGATGCAAGCGAACGACCGTAACGAACTTACTTCAGCACAAGCTGGTGATATCATCGCTATCGTTGGTATGAAGAACGTTCAAACTGGTCACACTCTTTGTGATGTTAAGCACGAGTGTACTCTTGAGCCAATGATCTTCCCAACTCCAGTAATCTCGATTGCTGTAACGCCTAAAGATAAAGGCGGTTCTGAGAAAATGGGTATCGCGATCGGTAAAATGGTTGCAGAAGATCCATCTTTCCAAGTTGAAACTGACGAAGAAACTGGCGAAACAATCCTTAAAGGTATGGGTGAACTTCACCTAGACATTAAGGTTGATATCCTTAAGCGTACATACGGCGTAGACCTAATTGTTGGTCAACCTCAAGTAGCTTACCGTGAAACAATCACGAAGCCAGTTGAAGATAGCTACACGCATAAGAAGCAATCTGGTGGTTCTGGTCAGTTCGGTAAGATCGACTACATCATGAAACCAGGCGAAGTAGGTTCAGGCTTTACGTTCACATCATCAGTAATTGGTGGTAACGTTCCTAAAGAATTCTGGCCTGCAATCGAGAAAGGCTTCAAGGGCATGATGGATACTGGTGTTCTAGCTGGTTTCCCTGTTCTTGACGTTGAAATCGAGCTTCTTGATGGTGCATTCCACGCAGTCGATTCATCTGCAGTAGCATTTGAAATCGCAGCGAAAGGCGCATTCCGTCAATCTATGCCTAAAGCTGGTGCGCAACTTCTTGAGCCAATCATGAACGTTGACGTATTTACTCCAGAAGATCACGTTGGTGATGTTATCGGTGACCTTAACCGTCGTCGTGGCATGATCAAAGACCAGATCGCTGGCGTAACTGGTTCTCGTATTAAAGCTGACGTACCACTTTCAGAAATGTTTGGTTACATCGGTACTCTACGTACTATGACTTCTGGTCGTGGTCAGTTCTCTATGGAGTTCTCACACTACGCACCATGTCCTGCTAACGTTTCTGAAAAAGTTATCGCTGAGCAGAAAGAACGTAACGCTAAGAAGTAATTTTTAAATTACTCTAAGTGATACATTAACCCCGAGGACTTTGTTCTCGGGGTTATTTTTTATCTGTCCTCTGCTCTACTACACCAGCAACATACTTTTTTGCATTATAACGATCGTAATTACTGCTAAAATAACTAGATCAACCCCCTATTTGAACGTAAAGTGATGCTTTTATTAATGACAATATATATGAATATTATTATTGATGACTTGCAAGGACACGCCATACAAGCTTTATTACAAGCACACTTGATAGATATGAATTCTACCGCTCCAGCAGAGAGCGTTCATGCCTTAGATCTAACCGAACTTCAACAACAGAGTGTGACTTTGTGGTCTATATGGCATCAAAATCAATTGGCAGGATGCGGCGCAATAAAGTGCTTAGATACAACCACAGCTGAAATAAAATCAATGCGAACCGCTGATACATTTCGCGGCCAAGGTGTGGCATCACAATTACTCCAACATATTATTTCTTATGCCAAAACACAGGGCTATCAACAATTAAGTTTAGAAACAGGATCTATGGACTTCTTTGCTGCGTCACGCGCTCTTTATGCAAAGCATGGGTTTATCGAATGTCCACCCTTTGCTGATTATCAACCCGATCCTCATAGCACTTTTATGACATTGGATCTGTAGGCATAAAAAAAGAACGTCGAAGCGTTCTTTTTTATTATAACGATTACATTACTAACCATTAATCATTAAGAAAAGTCGTTGCTAACGCCGCGACAGAATCATCAAACACTTGCTGTAATGGTGCAACCTCAAGCCCCTCAATAGAGCCTTCTTGGGCTGCTTTCTCAAACGTTAAACATAATTGATGTAACTGCATTAACCCCATCGTACCAGCAGCACCTTTCAATGTATGGGCTTGCTTAGCGACATCCGGCAAATCATTATCAGCAATTGCTTGGTGCAACATGGCAAGTGTCTTACTGGCAGAATCACCAAATAGGCTGATGAGTTGTTTTACTTGCGCTTCGCCTAGTACTTGTAAATCACTGCCTAAAACAGATTCTTTCACTAATGGAAATAATTCATCATTCTCAACAAATTGCGGTTTTTCCTCACCCGCACCTTTCTCAATAACCACGCGTTTATCTCCTTTTAAAATACTGCTTATCGTATCAATTAATTGTTGCTCAACTAAAGGCTTCGGTAAGAAACCAGCAAACCCTGCATTTAAGTAAATTTCAACTTCTTCTCTAAATACATGCGCAGAAAAAGCGACCATCGGCGTTGGTTCTTGCCATGTATCTTTACGATGACTATCAATACGGCGTAATTGATGTAATAGCGTTACACCATCGGTATCGGGTAAATTAATATCAAGTAACGCTAAATCAAACTGTTCATTTTGATAAAGCCGTTCAGCTTGAGCCCCATCTTCTGCAATAACAACACTATGCCCTAGCCGTTTAAGGAACCCTTCCGCAACCATGCTATTTACAGGATTATCTTCAACTAATAGAATGTGCGCCGCAGGAACTAGCACTTGGTCAATATCTGTATTTAAAACAACTTGGCCACGCTCTAATGGTAACGAGAACCAAAAACAACTCCCAGTGCCAACAACTGAATCAACGCCAATTTCACCATCCATTGCAGCAACAATATGCTTACTAATAGCCAAGCCTAAACCTGTACCTTCAATTGATTTACGGCCAGCTTCCGCTTGTTGGAAGGCACTAAATAGCAGTGACTGTTCGTTGTCATCAATGCCAATCCCCGTATCTTGCACTGAAAATAGTATTTCATCAGGCATATCAGGATGAAGTTGAACATTAATAGTGACTTTACCTTTATCAGTAAATTTAATCGCATTCCCAACCAAGTTGACTAACACTTGTCGAATACGGCTTTCATCGCCAAACCAAATCGCATCCGCATTAGGTTCAATATAATATTCAAACCCGATCCGTTTCGCCATAGCACGACCTTGAAGCATATTAAATACATCAACAACCATACGTTTTAAAGCAAAGTCATTCGGTCTTATATCTAAATGTCCGGCTTCTATTTTAGAGTAATCTAGAATGTCATTTAAAATATCCAATAATGTTTCACCACTGCGATTAATCACATCTAAATAGCGTTTTTGTTGTGTACTTAACGCAGTATCAGCCAATAATGACGCCGTACCTAACACGCCATTCATTGGGGTTCTAATCTCATGACTCATGGTTGCTAAGAATGCAGACTTCGCACGGTTTGCTTTTTCTGCTTCATCGCGTGCTTTATAGTGGTTATAGACTTCTTCATTGAGGCGACTATTGATACTCTCTAGCTCACCCGTTCGTTTGGCAACCAACCGTTCTAAACTTGCTTTGTGTTGCTGTAATTCCTGGCGAATTTTAGCTTCAGCTTGTGCTAATCGATGCCGTTCACTCGCGGTATCACGTGCCACTAAAATAGCCCGACCCATTTGTGCTAATTCATCATCACCATCAACATCTAATTGAATACATAAGTCACCACGCGCCAGTGATAACAAAGCACGACTGTAGTGATTAATACGGCAAATAACGCGAACATAAACAATACGCCACATAATTAACACTAAGGCGAGTAATCCAATACCTGAAATCACAATCAGTGTATTACGCGCAACAGTCAATGTTTGATCGACCTGCTTAACGGCTTGTTGAGTATTGGCATTAGCCGCTGCAATAATATTATCTACCGTGCTGTTTAACTCTTGAAATAAGACCAAGTTCTGTTGATCTAATCGCTGTACATCTTGTTTTGCATAAATGAGCTGTTCACTAACACCAAACAATACATTGCCGCGCTCAAGTTTCGCCGTTTGTTTCATTAATTGTGCTGAACGACTCGGATCTTCAACAGACTTTACACGATGACTAATAATATTAACCGCATTATTAAACCGTTTTTTTAGCGCCACCAGCGATTTAATATCCATGATACGTTCAGAATCATCGAGCATATTAATCACTTGTAATGATAGAAAACGTAACTCAAATAAACGCTCGGATAAGTCCATATCAACTTCAACCAAGCTATCTAACGCGTTATAGACCGCAGGTTTATTATTTTCAGCTACAAGATCATAAATGCGAGACACGTTTGCGACGGCAATGGTATTCGCATTCGCCACTTGAGATTGTGACAAACTGTCAATTTGATGTGTGGCTTTGGTCATCGCTGCAATTATTTCATCGAGTTGACTTTGCAAATCGATTTGTCGACCAACAAGTAATCCAAGTAGGGCTAAATTATCAACAATACGTTTTACATCATCTTCTAATTTCAACATTAGCGGTTGATCAAATGAATATTGCTCAAGTGCATGCAGGCTACGGGTTAAAGCCTCAATATGCACAGTCAATGCTCGCCCTTGCTGCATTCGTTCTGATTCAAGTTTCGATTTAGCAAGAACTTGAGCATTAAAGATAATACGTGAGCTTAAATCTGATAATTTTCGCGCTTCAGCTAATGAAGGTACCGCAGAATTAATAACAGTACGCTCGGTTTTAGCAACTAACGAAAAGCCTGCTACACCAATCATCACCGCAATGATCATCAAACCAGCCATGGCAGAAAAGGCTAATAACAGTTTGGCTCCGATACCTTTTCGGGTAAACGTCATAAATAGTCTCTATCTCAAAAATCTTGTTTAGAACAGTTCATAATCAGCATAAATATGCCTTGTTCGATACTGGCTATTTCACCAGACACAATAAAACGGTACTATTTTGCCAGCGATATGGCTTTAGACCTAAATAATGTTGGTAACAATGCGCATTTTATTTTTTATATTAATGATTTTCTCTGCTCAATCCGCGTTTGCGCTTGAGGTGATTTCATATCAACCCCCTTTTCAAACGGATAAAAAACCGACAAAAATTCAATATTCTTTTTTAACCTCGGTTTCTAAACCGTGGAAAGTATGTGCAGTGTACCCACATTTAAAAGATTCTTATTGGTTATCGATCAATTATGGAATGGTTGAACAAGCAAAAAAGCTGGGTATTACATTAAAAGTGCTTGAAGCAGGTGGTTATAGCAACCTTGATAAACAACAAAGCCAACTCGTTGCTTGCCGTGATTGGGGAGCTGATGCCATCATTTTAGGCACCGTCGATGCTCAAGCTTATAACGGTAAACTATCTAAATTAATCGGTAATATTCCCGTCTTTTTGATGACCAATGACATCGATTTTTCTGATCCTGATATTCGTCAACATGTAAAAGCAAAAGTTGGTGTCGATTGGTATGAAATGGGCAAAGCTACGGGAACCTACCTCGCAAAACACCATCCTAAAGGCTCTGGTAAAGTACGTATTGCTTGGCTACCAGGGCCACAGTTACGTGGTGGAACTAAACCTGTAACTAAAGGTTTTAAAGCTGCTATTGCCAATAGTGATGTCGAAATTATAACGACCTTATGGGGCGATAACAGTAAAGAACTCCAACGTAACCTATTACAACAATTATTTACCGACTATAAAAACATTGATTATATTGTCGGTGGCGCAGTCGCAGCTGAAGTTGCCATCAGTGAATTACGCACCAACCATATTACCGACATAAAGATAATCTCGACCTATCTTAGTCATGGTGTTTATCGTGGTTTACGCCGCAATAAAATTTTATTTGCACCAACCGATAAAATGGCAGAACAAGCACGACTTTCAATAGATCAAACTGTACGTTATCTAGAGAAGAAACCTGTTATCCTGGATATTTCGCCATTAATTGTTGATTTAACACCACAGCATTTACCAGCAGTAGTTATTGGTAACTCGTTATCACCAGCAGAATTTAGACCTTCATTCTACGTTAATAATCATCATATCAGTAGATAAGTCATACTTAAATGGTGCCTATAAAGATGAATGTCAATAATTTATGGGCTACCACAAAGTTTTAGTCTAATTTGATTTACACTATGCCCAGTCTTTGTTACTTATAAACATCGTCACCATGTTTATCAAGATGAATTTGAGAGATAAAAAGGAAGAGCATGATCACTACAACACGCAAAATGGCAGCTAAGAAAAATATCGCTTTAGTTGCTCATGATAATTGCAAAACAGCTTTACTGCGTTGGGTGAAAGAACACCAACATAAGTTAGCAAATCATGTACTCTATGCAACCGGTACTACTGGGCACCTACTCACCAAAGAAACTGGCTTACCCATCACTTGTTTAATCAGTGGCCCTATGGGTGGCGATCAACAATTGGGCGCTTTAATTTCAGAAAGCAAAATTGATATCATGATCTTCTTTTGGGATCCACTTAATGCGGTACCACATGACCCTGATGTAAAAGCATTATTGCGTATATCTGCTGTTTGGAATATTCCCGTTGCGACTAACCGTGCAAGTGCTAACTTTATTGTTACGTCACCATTACTTGATAAAGAAATTGATATTGAAATTCCAGACTATGATGCTTACCTTAAAGAACGTCTTGATTAAGCATCAATAGCTTTTGTTATTTCAATCATAAGCCTTCGTCATTATCGAAGGCTTTTTATTATTTAGACATAATATTTAAGGCAAAAAAAATAATTCATTATATGGTTATAAGTAGTACCTCAAGGAGTCGCCTATGCAAGCGTGGATTTTACAACAGCCAGATGGGCTTCAAGCCTTATCACTCACAACTACCAATAAACCAGTACCAACTGCAGATGAAATGTGCGTCAAAGTTGCCGCCGTTGGATTAAACCCTATTGATTACAAACTAACCGACTGGGGGTATGCAACATGGAATTATCCACAGATTATCGGATTAGATGTTACCGGTAGCATTGAAAGTGTTGGTGAAAATGTTCACCACTTTAATATAAACGATAGAGTTATGTTTTTTGCCGATCCCCGCACAGCAGGTGGATTTGCAGAATATATATGTGTAAAAGCTATTGCTGTTAGCCGTATTCCCGTTACATTATCGTTTACCGATGCCGCAGCTCTGCCCTGTGCTGGGTACAGTGCATGGATAGCAGTACATGATAAGTTACAGGTTACAGCAGGACAGCACATTGCAATCACAGGAGCAGGAGGTGGCGTTGGTGGATTTGCGGCACAATTAGCCAAGCTTGCAGGCGCGCATGTCTATGCCATTGCTGAACGACAACACCATGCTCGATTACTCAGCTATGGTATTGATGCGGTTATTTGCCCGCAACAAAATGTGGCACTTGAGCTTATAAACCTGACAGAAGATAGATTATTGCATGGTGTGATTGATTGTATCTCAGCCAAATCAGGTAGCATAATGAGTGCATTGATTCGTTATAATGGCCATATTGTTATGGTTGCGAATCAGTTTGACCAAGTACCGATGCTTGCCACAACTAAAGCCCTCAGTATTCACGAAGTCGCCCTTCATGGCACCTATGCCCATGGCGCTCCTGAACACATTTCTCATCTAGCCGATATTGGAAACAACCTCAGCGAGTGGGTCGCTAATGGTCGTTTACACAGCATGGTCGAAAAAATCGTTCCCTTTGATAAACTTGCCGTTGCCCTAGCAGAACTAAAAAACAATACCCATTCAGGTAAAATCGTCGTTCACGTCGGCTCATAAGGTGAAAATTGAGCAACAAAAAGCCCTGTACTATTTATTGCTATAATAACAAGCAATCATAATAACAGGGCTTCAATAACTAATAATATTTACTTAGTCCGTTTGATTTTATTATTGACGGGGTATTTATCTTCAATTAATTCATTAATAAACGGTGAAGTTTTATCAGGATCAGCACATACCCACACATGCTTTTTAGCACGCGTTAATGCAACATAGAATAAACGGCGTTCTTCTGCGTCATTATATGTTTCAGTACGCGATTGCATGATAGCGGCTAACCCTGTTTCACGATCGGGTGATGGGAAAATACCTTTATTCACATCAACGATAAACACATAGTCAGCCTCACGGCCCTTACTTGAATGACACGTCATGTATTCCAAGTTAAGCTGCGGCCACTGATTTTTCCACGTTTCAAATTTTTCAGGTTTTTGCTTATTATTACGCCCAAGAATAAGTACTTTTGTCGCCTTTTTCTCGTAATGTTTGCTCAACCGAATTAACTCTTGTGGTAACAAATCTGTCGCCAATAAGGTAACTGCTTTTTTACTCTGCTTAGTAAAACTGGTTAATTGCTTTTTAACTTGGAATGGATTTTGTTGTATAAATACATTCGCCACTTCACCAATCATACTATTAAAGCGGTATGTGGTTGAAAGCTCAGTAATATGACTATTACTAAAGCGGCTTTCAAAATCAGTCGTTAAATTAACATCAGCACCAGCAAAATGGTAAATGGCTTGCCAATCATCGCCAACAGCAAATAATGTCGGTGTTGCATGTCCGGCAATTTTTTGATGACATAAGGCTTCAATCAATGCTAATCGTTGTGGCGAAATATCTTGGTATTCATCGACCATAACATAACGCCATGGTGAGATAAATTTACCCGTTTTAACATACTCAGTGGCCACTTCAATCATACTGTTGAAGTCAATTTGCTTCTTCACTTTTAAGTGCTGCAAATAGGCCTGATAACAAGGCCATAACAATGTTAACTCACTTTTCATACGTGGTCGCATTGCGGGATTATTATTATTTTGAATGGCCTCAAGCAGCGATTCTTTATTCATCCCTGATTGACCTAACAACTCAATATGACGCCATACCCAAGCTTGTAATTGTTCATTTTCAGCTTGTTGTTCCATTGAGTTTTCTTTACTAAAACCAGGAACTCGCCACTGTGTAAGATGACGCTGCCACTTATTTGCTGATGTTGAATTATTCCATTGCTCAATTAACATACGAGCAAGCCATGCACTACGGGCACGCGTGTCTAAGGTAATCGAAGCCACATTGGGTTTATCAAGTTCAACATCACGAATAATCTGCGAACCCAAGCTATGGAACGTCGCTACTTTGACGCGATCACTGACTTTAGCTTTCAGTCTATCAGACATCTCATCGGCTGCTTTACGTCCAAACGATAGCATAAGAATATCTTCAGGTACCGCCGCTTGACTCGCAATTAAGTAACCTGCACGTGCGATTAAGACACTAGTTTTACCCGTACCCGCCCCGGCAAGAACCAAATTATAATCTTGGTTAATTAAGCTAGCTAAACGTTGTGATTCGTTTAACGGTGATTTTTCAAAACTATCAAACCACGAACCCCATTTTTGGGTTTGTTGTGTTAACCATTGCTGATTATGCTCTTCAACCCAGGCTTGATGCTCACCAAGCCAAGGTGATATTTTTTCAAAGCTACGCGGTCTAAATGTCGCTGCAAATTCTGGTGTTAAGTCTGAATCAGTTAAACCATCATTAAGAAACTGATGTAATTCATGATGTTCAGAATGACGTAAGTACCCGGATTTATTAGAAAACAAAGCGATACGTTGCAACATTTCTGGTAACATCAAATCTAGTTTATCAACACGGCTTTGTGCCCAATCTTGATAACTACGAACTAAAAATGCCGCGAAAGACTTACATTCGTGCCAAGGTAAACCGTGAACTGTCCAACAGTATTGTTGGTTTGAAGACGTAAGCTCAAGCGCACCCCATAATACACCGCGATGGATTTCAATCGAACCATCCCAATCATCAAAGGAGATAACATCAGAAGAAGTCTGACTATCTAATACCAAGCTATTACCGTCTAAAGCGATACTGTAATAATCACCTTGAACTAGCCATTGTGCTAATCGACTGGCACTTAATTGCATTGTGATTCCACCAATTGTTCCATGCTTTAATTAGGCTGTAAAACTCATTACCAGCTGATAACTATGTCATCAACCTCAATTGAATCATTACTTGTCACCCGCTTATCGGGATAATGTTACTTAGAGTATCAATAACTCTCGTGTAGCCATAGTATTGAAACGTCTATTTGACTAAATATTATTCCACGAACTAAAAGTTTATATTTTTGATCGGCAATAACAAGATATCTGTTATCTTTAGTCACGTTTTTATAACGTTAGTTGATTCTATCGTTTTCTCTATTCCTTATTATCAGAAGATTGTTAATATCCATGCAAACTAAAGAGTTAAATGTAAAATTCCGCAAGTACTGGGTGAATGACCGAATCAATTATTCAATTCGAGTATTGATTGCTTTAGTTGGTGTTGTATTACCCTGTTGGTATCTTGGCGCTAATCATGCCGTAACCCCACTCGTACTTGGTATTATTGCAGCAGCACTGGCTGAATCTGATGATAATTTAACGGGCCGAATTAAAGGTCTCACCATTACTTTAATTTGTTTTTTGATTGCTTCTCTTTCTATAGAAATTCTATTTGATTACCCCATTTTATTTGCAATTGGCTTATTTAGTTCAACCTTTGGCTTTATTATGTTGGGGGCAATGGGTCCACGTTATGCCAACATCGCTTTTGCCTCATTATTATTAGCGGTTTATACCATGCTTGGTGCAAATAGCAGTGCCGATCTTTGGTATCAACCGATGTTACTTTTAGCGGGTGCTTGTTGGTATGGGATCTTGTCATTGCTATGGCATGTTTTATGGCCTAATCAACCAGTTCAACAAGGGTTGGCCAATGTATTCACTGAATTTGGTTACTACCTTGATAATAAAAGTAAGTTATTTGAGCCTGTAGTTGATCTCACTTCACATCCATTTCGAATTCAAGCAGCTAAACAAAACGCTAAAGTCGTTAACGCATTAAACGCGGTTAAAATGACATTGCTACATCGTGCTGGCCGTGGTCAAAGTGATAAATTCCTTAAAATTTATTTTATGGCGCAAGATATCCATGAACGCGCTAGTTCATCACATTATCGTTATCGAGAACTGGCGCAAGCCTTTCAGCGCAGTGATGTCTTATTTCGCTTCCAACGTTTATTACATGTACAAGCCCAAGCTTGTCACTGTATTGCTGATGCATTAAAACAAGGCAAAGCCTATCATCATGGTTCTGATTCCATCAATGCTTTAGATGAACTGCAACAATCACTGAATTACCTCAAACAACAAAACAACCCGCAATGGCGTTTGCTGCTGAATCAATTGGATTATTTATTTAATAATTTAGCAACAGTAGAACGTCAACTACAAAATATTAATAATCCAGATGCAGAACACATTGAACAACAAATTGATATTGAGTTAGTGGATACTGAAGCGCACAGCATCAAAGAAATGTGGAAGCGTATTAGCAGTCAACTTAATACTGATTCAATGTTATTTCGTCATGCCATCCGCTTAGGGATTGCATTAATTGTGGGCTATGGCTTTATTCAAGCACTGGATCTACAACGTGGATACTGGATCTTATTAACAACCCTCTTTGTATGCCAGCCAAACTACAGTGCAACCC
The DNA here is from genome assembly GCF_046058925.1 of Photobacterium piscicola. Taxonomy (NCBI): domain Bacteria; kingdom Pseudomonadati; phylum Pseudomonadota; class Gammaproteobacteria; order Vibrionales; family Vibrionaceae; genus Photobacterium; species Photobacterium piscicola. Next base: position 1,440,097 of record NZ_CP175534.1, on the reverse strand, counting down.
GTCAAAAGCTCGTGCAGCGTGTTATTGGGACATTGGGGGGCTTGCTGGCAGGTATACCACTGCTGTATTTATTTCCCGGCCAAGAAGGTCAATTGGTATTAATGGTTATAATGGGCGTACTGTTCTTTGCCTTTCGAGCCGTTAAATATGACTGGGCAACAGCTTTTATCACACTATTAGTGCTGTTTTGCTTTAACCAATTAGGTGAAGGATTTGCGGTTATTTTACCGCGTTTAGGCGATACATTACTTGGCTGTCTGTTAGCAGTATTAGCCGTTAGTTTCATCTTACCTGATTGGGAATCTAAGCGATTGCATAAAGTAATGGCTGAAGCCACGTTAGCAAATAAAGATTATTTAGCGCAAATCATTGCTCAATACCGTATCGGTAAACGCGATAATATGAATTATCGTATTGCGCGTCGTGAAGCCCATAATAAAGATGCGCAGCTAAGTACGGCTATCAATAATATGTTAGCAGAACCTGATAAATACCAAATAGATACGGATAAGAGCTTCCGTTTTTTGACATTAAACCATGCTATGTTGAGCTATATTTCTGCACTGGGCGCACATCGAACTCAACTTGAAGATAATCAAACCCATCAGTTAGTATCAGAAGCTCATCGTATTATACATAATCACTTAGACTGTATTTCGTCGCAGCTTAATGGTTCTCTTATTGAAATATCACCATCATTAAACCTCAGTCTCGAGCAGCGTTTGGGACAATGGCGAGATGAAGACTGCACTTCAGGGCGAATGGTATTACAACAACTTCATTTAATTCATTGCATGCTACCTGAACTCCATGCGCTGGGTGATAACCTTTCACCTTAAACACATGCGATTGTTATAGCAAAGTAAAAATATAATAAAAACAATCACGCACAAAAAAGCCTGCACTAAACGCAGGCTTTTTATTACTCAAAAATAGAGTTTTTAATTATCTCAACCTTATTGAGCTGCTTGAGTTGCAGCTACTGGTGCATCTTTCGCATTGTTTTGAAGATACTTAAGTAGCGTACGTTCTTCATCTTTATTAAGCATATAGTATTGTTGCATCGCCTTAAGACCCTGAACCCAACCGTTTACAGTTAAGTGTTTTGGATCTGGAATTGCGTGACACTGACTACAGCTTGCATCTAGAATTTCTTTACCGTAAGCCCAAATAGGCTTCATGCTTGCTAACATATTACGCTGGGTGATCCATGCTGATACTTGCTCTTGCTGCCATGTCTGACCATCTTTAGCTTTTACTGTATTAAGAATAGTTGCTGACTTTTGTAGATCTGCATTTAGAGAAACAGTTTGAATTTGTTTCGCCATGTCTTGTACTAACATACCTGTTGTTGAGCCTTGTTGCTGCCAACCTGTAATTTGTACTTTGATCATGTCGCCACTAGTACCTAACACTTCAACTTTTGATGCTGGGTATAGTTGACCTTGTGCATCACCTGATGCTGAGTCAGTGGTATACAATTTTTTAGATGCTAATGTATAAAGAGTCTTAGCCGCAGGTGCTTCACCAGCATTAACTGTTAATTGCTTGAACGTTGCTTGGAAGTCGTTATTGATATGTGGCAACTGGTGCGCAATACCTTTATGACATTCAATACAGTTCATATTTTTTGCAGCTGCTGTCGTCATTGCCGCTGCTGCTGCTGGAGATTGCTTCGCGTGATCCATTGCAGTGTATGAGTGACAGCTCTTACATGTTGCTGAATTTGTTTCAGCCATCATACGCCACACGTTTTGAGCCATACGTAAACGGTTTGCTTCAAACTTAGCTGGAGTATCAATATCTTTACTAATAAATTCGCTGTAGATATCGCCAACACCGCCTAGTTTTGCTTTCATGAAAGCAATCGGATCATTTTCTGGAATATGACAATCACGACATTCAGCACGTACACCGTATGCGTTTTTGTAGTGGATGCTAGTTTTATATTCGTTGTAGTTTTCTTTCATTGTGTGACATGAAGTACAAAACTCAGTAGTCGAACTAAACTTTATCGATTCGTGAAAGGTAAATACGCCTGCCAATGTTATGATCACACAGACAACTGCAATCGCTAATACTGAATAACGACTACTTGGCTTTACTAAAAAACGCCATAGTTTCTTCATGGATGGTCCAAAATGAATTAAACGTCAAAACAACGTTAAAAAAAGAGTTGCGCACAAACTAACATTTGAATATTAACAGGGCAACGTCATTGATTCATATAAATAAATATTCTAAACACAACTGAACATATAATTGTGTTACAATTTGTAAAAATCATTATTTCATTAGATCTCTAATTATATTTAATCTGTAAATAATGTTTTTCTTTAAATACCATAATGTCTACTTTATAAAATCATAACCAAGCAAACCAATGAAAATCAATAAGTTAACGATTCATAATACCGACATTCATACGGTAAGCAAGCTTTGTGATCATTCCTATCGAGAATAGTTATCAATCACTTTTTAGTTGCAGTGCTAAGTGTTTTTTATTTATATAGAGCATTAAACATTACTTATTATAGTGTCTTTTTGTGGTAACTTATTTTCCATTTAGCAGCCTAATATATTTTATATTTCCGTGTAGCCTATCAAGAAATAAGTCAAATAATAGATCACTATACCGATTAATATTAAAATGCTTATTATGTCATTTAAATGCTTACTTATTCGGTTTGTCTTCGGAATATAAACATGACCCTATCACGTCGTAACTTTTTAAAAGGTTCAGTAGCAACGGCCATCGCTGCTAACGGACTCACCCTTTTTCCTGCTGGAAAAGTATTTGCTTCAGATACAATTACCATTCCATCAGCTACTCACTATGGTCCGTTTAAAGCAGTCGTTAAAGGCGGTACATTAATTGGTGTTCAACCGATTAATGATGTCGACCCTTTCCCAACAGAAATGTTAACCAAAGGTGTATTAAGTCGTACTTATAGTGAGACACGTATCAAATATCCAATGGTACGTAAGTCATTGTTAGAAGATCCATTGGGCGATCACAACCCACATCTTCGTGGTAAAGAACCTTTTGTTCGCGTTGATTGGGACACAGCAATCGCATTAACCGCATTCTGCATCGCGCGTACTGTTGAAAAACACGGTAACGAAGCTGTATTCAGTTCATCATACGGTGGTTGGTCACACTGTGGTGTTAACCGCCCTCAAACATTACAAGGTCGCTTCTTTAACCTTATTGGTGGCCAAAGTATTTGTGCTGGTGACTACTCTGCTGGTGCTTCTGAAGTTATTCTTCCGCATGTTATCGGTGATATGGAAGTATATTCACCACAAACTGCATGGGAAATTGTTGAAAAAAACACTGAAGTTGTTCTTTTCATCGGTTGTGATCCATGGAAAACCAACCGTGTAGAATTCCGTGTTGCTGATCACTCTATGCAAAAACACTGGGAAGCGTTTAAGGAAAAAGGGATTAAGTTTGTCTCTATAAACCCTCAACAAACCCAAACAGATAAAGCAGTTGGTAGTGAAATGATCAATATCCGTCCTAATACGGATACTGCCCTATTTACTGCAATGTCTTATCATTTATACAAAACAGGTCAACACGATAAAGCTTACATCGATAAATACACAGTTGGCTTTGATAAATACCTAGCTTACTTAATCGGTGACGAAGATGGTGTTGTTAAAACACCTGAGTGGGCTGAAGAAATCACAGGTTTACCTGCAGCTAAAATTAAAGAACTTGCTGAACTGTGTGTGACTAAACGTACCCAAATTGCAGCGGGTTGGGCACTACAACGTGCTGACCACGGTGAGATGATTCACTGGGCTATCATCAACTTTGCTGCAATCGCAGGTAAAATTGGTAAGCCAGGTGAAGGTGCAGGCTTTAGTTGGCACTATGGTAATGGCGGTATGCCTGCATCTGGTAAGCGCATGCCTATCGGTTTATCACAAGGTCGTAACCCTATCACTAAGACATGCCCTGTGGTTATGGTTTCAGATATGCTGAAAAACCCAGGTAAAGCTTATACTCGTGATGGTTCAAACCTTACGCTACCAAAAGCAAAACTTATCTATAACGCAGGTAATAACTTACTGTCTCACCAACAAGACACTAACGAATTAATCAAAGCGCTTAACGATAATATCGATACCATCATCTGTCACGAACCGTGGTGGTGTGCAACAGCGAAATATTCCGATATCGTTCTGCCAACAACCACCACACTTGAGCGTGATGATATTTCATCTGGCGGTACTTACAGCAACAATAAAATCTACGCAATGCGTCAGGTTATTGAGCCTGTTGGTGAAAGTCTTGATGACTACGAAATCTTCTCACGCCTTGCTTTCATGTTTAACGTACATAAAGAATTTACCGAAGGTAAAACTATGTACCAACATGTTAAAGCCTCTTATGAAGCATCTGATGCAACGGATGATTTCAAAACATTCTGGCAAAATGGTATCGCTCACGTATCAACACCTGCGGCAGCAAATAGCTTTGTACGTCATGGTGATTTCTACGCTGATCCGATTAAGAACCCACTGCATACACCAAGTGGTAAAATCGAATTATATAGCTCAACTATTGCTGGATTTAAAGCCAATAGTTGTCCACCAATGCCACAATGGATTCCACCATTTGAATGGCTAGGTAATGCGAAAAAAGGCCAAGTACACGTATTAAGCCCACACCCATGGATGCGTTTGCACTCACAAATGGCGAATGCGGATGTAAACAGCTACGAATCTGTTGATGGTCGTCAAATCGTACTAATCAATAAGAAAGACGCTGAAGAACGTGGCGTAAAAGATGGCGATGTAGTTGAAGTTTACAATGATCGTGGCGTACTACTAGCTGGTGCTCGTATCACTGATGAAGCAATGCCGGGTGTTATTTACATCCACGAAGGCGCATGGCTACAACTTGATAGCAAAGGCCGTTGTAACTCAGGCTCAATCAACATGTTAACAAGTAGCCAACCAACCAGTGGTTTAGCCCAAGCAACCAGTGCGAACACTTGTTTGGCTTACTTTAAGAAATGTACTGACGTAGAAACACCAAACCAGGCTTACACACCACCAAAAATTGTTAAAACTGATTATCAAGTTGATATCTGGTCGCTACAATTAGGTAAACGCTTAAAAGCCGTTGCAGCAGAGCAAGGTCCAGAGCAATCTCCTGGTGAGAAATTATTCTACGGTAGCTGCACCCTTTGTCACGCAGCACCACACCCAAGTGACTTCACTTACAAGCAGTGGAAAGGTATTACTAACAGTATGTTCCCACGTGCAGGTCTAAATGCGACAGACCGTAAACTTGTACTTGATTTCCTACAAGAAAATGCTAAAAAATAATTAATAGTCCGCTATTATTTAAATAACAAAAAGCCCCGCTGGTTAATCTCCTGCGGGGCTTTGTTATAGCAATGCGTTGCTTTTATTTACTGCTCGCTGTTACAAGCCTTTGGTGTATTGATTACAGGTATTACCAATAATAACCGCTTCAATTTCACTACGCGTAAGTTCATTATTACCCGTAACATACTGATTAAATAACGCCGTTAATTCCGCTTTAGTTACTGTCACTTGGGTGTCAGTTTTAATGTCGCGCAAATCAACCATAAACCCTGAGAACTTATTCTTAATCTCATCAACAATATCAAGGTTTAAGAAATTATTTGGGTTATATAACGCATTATGATCACCGCGCTGTTTATCAACCACAAATGACGCTTCAGTCAGATTAATGATCGACGCTGACTTATCACATTTACGTAAGCATTTATCATCAAACCGCTTTTTCTTACAGCCAACGGTTTGATGGAATAAACACTGACGGCTCATTAATAGCATCATTGGATGATAAATACTGTAATACAATTCAAACCCAGTAGGTGCAACAATGGGCTTAATTTGTGAACGTTTGATCTCATTAGAAATAAACGCCCCTACACAACCAAATTCTTGCTGTAAACACTCAAGGCTCAAACTATTACTGATGTTCATTTGCGGACCCGCTATCCACGCTAAACCTAATTGGTGCGATGCATACCCCACACCACTATTGTTAGTCACAACACGTGATGGTTTAACTTGCTCAAGGAACGTCACAGCTGCTTGATAATTATCGCCAATTAAAATTGCAGGGAACCAAGGAATTAGCTGTGGGTTTTCTTGGAACAAACTCACTAATTTTAGCCCTTCCATTGCCATCGCTTCTGGCAATTGATAATACACTGCGGTATCTGGCTGGCTCACAGCTTCAATATCTGCAGGATTAGCAATTAATACTGATAACCGTGGCATCATCGCAGCGAGAGGCTTACGGACAGCTTTAGGTAACTCAACCGGCTCAACTAATGGTTGATCACCGTTTAACACACGGGCAATTTGATCTCGCATGATAGTTAATTCTTTAAACGGCACCACTACGTCTGTCACGAGTTGACTCAAATCTATTGGTGCTAATAAATACTCACCATTATTTAAACTACGGAAGCGTTTATCAAAACAATCGCTATCAAGCACTGTATTATCTGATCGACGTAATAACGAGGTTGATGTGACTTCAAACTGTTGTAACGGTGTCGTTACTTGAATAATTAGCGGCTGTCCAACCTGACCGATAATCGTCAGCTCTAATGCTAATAAACTAATGTCTAAATCTGCAATTCGTTCTTCAACGGTTTGGATAATAGTGGTTTTATCATCATATAACTTTCGTTTAACCGTTTGAATTTCTGTCTCAGATTTAGCATCAGCAATTTGTGCAAAGTGATCGACAGAGTTATCACGTGGATTGTCGATAAACATCGCTTTATTAATATCACCCATTAAATATGAGTTAGAGAAATCGCGATTAAAGACAGTATATAACTCACGTGTATCCGCTAATAATGGCTTTTGATTACAATAGTTATCTAATTGACGACTCCAATTATCTACCACGGTATAAACGTAATGTGATTTTTTGATGCGTCCTTCTACTTTTAATGAATACACCCCAGCATCCGCTAAGGCTTCTAAATTTGAAAACGCAGAATTGTCTTTCATATTGAGCGGATAATCTTTACCAACGGCGGTAGTTTGGTATTGTTCTCGACAAGGCTGACTACAACGACCACGGTTACCTGAGTTACCATTTTTAGCCGAACTGATATAACACAAACCGGAAAAACCAATGCAGTATGAGCCATGGACAAACACTTCCATTAACACATTATGTTGATGTCCAAACTGTGCTAAATGTTTTATCTCTTTGATATTAAGTTCACGCGATAAATTCACACGGCTCGCATTAAGCTGCCCCATAAATAAAATTTGGCCTTCATTGTGACTATTAACTTGAGTTGATGCATGCACATCAAGGGTTGGAAAATGCTGTTTAATAAGATGAAACAGCCCTAAATCTTGCAGGATCACACCATCAATTTTAGTGTTAACTAATTTATTTAATAATCGAATAACCGCTGGAATTTCACTTTCAAGGATCATGATATTAAGCGTAAGAAAAATCTTACAATCGCGTTGATGGGCAACACGGACAATGCCATTTAAATCTTCAAAAGTAATATTGGTTGCACGATTACGGGCATTAAAATTATCTAAGCCGCAATAAATAGCATCCGCACCCGCAACGATAGCCGCTTTAATCGACTCTATATCGCCACCTGGAGCTAACAACTCAAAATTACTTCTCATCGCGTTATTACCCATTTATAACCGTGCCTTAAAAAAACGTACCAATATTGTGAGCGGCTATTCTACTCATGAGGGCGATTAAGTCCAATTTTGGAAGATAAATCACAGCTTATATTACTCGTTGAATACCATTACTCACATGGCGCTTGTACCGAATCACGCTTAATTAGCAATGGATGAAAGGCGTTTGATACTGGTAAATTTTCACCTTCTAAAGATAACCTTGCCGCATTAATAGCCATACTCTCAATTGGATTACGAATTGTTGTGAGCTTAGGACTAAAATAACATTGTGGTAAAACGTCATCAAAACCGACAATAGATAACCGTTGTGGGATTTCAATACCGTGCTCTTTAAATACTTGCATCGCAGCGGCCGCATAAAAATCATTAAATGCCACTAAAGCTGTCACTGGCAACCCTTTATTGAGTAAGTTAATTGCCGCTTCAGCCCCCCCTGGTTCACCAAAAGGAACTTCTTCTATCCAATCAGGGTTAAGCTCAATGCCCGCTTCTATTAATGCTTGTTGATAACCATTAAAACGATCAAATTTATCATCTACCTCCATCTCGCACGAAAGATAAGCAATTTTACGATGCCCTTGTTCAATCAAATGTTTAGTTGCTAAATAGGTTCCAGCGCTGTTATCTAACCACACACACTGAGATTCTATTTCACTAACATGGCGATTAATCATGATGATTCCTGAATGCTGTTTTGCATAATGGATCAACATGTCATCAGTCATCGCTTTACTATGTAAAACAATATTACGGCAGCCTTTACTTAAAATAAATTTAAGCGCTTCCTCTTCACACTCCATATCATAATTACCACTCGCAACAATCAGTTTACGGCCATGCTTTTTAGCCACCTTTTCAACGCCTTGCGTTAATAAACCATAAAAAGAGGAGTGAAAGCGGCTAACAATCAACCCAATCGTATCTTGCCCTTGGTTTATCGTAAGCCGTTGATTATCTTTTATTTGATAGCCAATCTCAGCCATTACCATTTCAACTTTAGCCACTGTTTCTGGCAGCACACTATCCGATTTATTAATAACACGAGAAACGGTTGCAGTTGAGACATTTGCCGCTTTTGCTACATCTTTAATTGTTGCCATATGAGGTAGAGATCCCATTTTTTAACCATGTAATTTACATATGATACTAATATGTTACATCAGTGAATTCCATCACAGAATGATAGATATTTAGTATTTATCCTAAGAATGTGAATCAAAACAGATAAAAATAATTAATAACCCTTGCCCTTTAAATGACGTGTGGATGTAAATTACATGAAAAATAAATCTATAACGACACCACCAGTAGGATTAGCCCTGCTGCCATTAATCGCAATGATCGGATTATTAGTCATTGGATATGGAGTGTATGGCCTTCCAATTGAAAGTCTTTTATTAACATCAGCAATCATTGCCGCAGTTGTAGCATGGAAAATTGGCTATAGCTGGAATGATATTCAAAATGCCATTATCGAACGTTTAGCAAAAACTCTACCGGCTATATTTATTCTGGTATTAGTTGGCGGTTTAATCGGCAGTTGGATGGTCGGTGGTACTATCCCAATGTTGGTTTACTATGGCCTGAAAATTATTAGCCCTGAATACTTAGTACTGACTTCATTTTTAGTAACCTGCATGATCTCACTTTGTACTGGTACCTCATGGGGCGCGGCGGGTACCATTGGTGTTGCTCTAATGGGTATAGCAACGGGTATGGACGCAAACCTTGCAGCGGTTGCAGGTGCTGTTGTTTCTGGAGCCTATTTTGGTGATAAGATTTCACCATTATCGGACTCAACTAACTTTGCCCCCGTGGTTGCAGGAACAGATCTCTACTCACATATTCAACATATGCTATGGACGACTGTTCCAGCATTTATCCTATCCTGTGTCGTGTTTTTCTTTGTTGGTAACCATGAAGTAACAGCCGCTACACCAGAAAAAGTTATTGCTATGTTGGCAAATATTGAACAATTATTTTCACTTAACGTTTTCTTATTACTCCCACCAGCTCTAATTTTATGGGGTGCTATCCGTAAACTACCAACGATTCCTTTAATGCTCTTAGCCATCATTATTGGCATTTTTAACTCAGTAGTATTCCAAGGCTTTAGCTTAGTGACGGCGTTAAATGCAATGCTTAATGGCTTCAATGCGAGCATGTTTGCTGATGCAGGTTTAGGCAACATTACTGTTGTTAGTGATGTTCTAACATTAGTCAATCGTGGCGGCATGACATCCATGATGGGTGTCGTATTATTGGTTTTCTGTGCTTTCTCATTTGCAGGAGCATTAGCACTCACTGGCGCACTTAATGTTCTGGTAGATTTACTTAGCAAAGGCATTAAAGGAACAGCAAGCCTTATAGGTGCAACAATTATCACGACGATTACCGTGGTATGTACCACCTCTGATGGTAAATTAGCACTGCTTATTCCATCTGAGTTATTCCGTGATACTTATAAGAAAATGCAGTTAGATCCTAAAAACTTATCTCGTACAATCGAAGATGCTGGCACCATTATTGAGCCTCTCGTTCCTTGGACTAATGCTGGTGTATTTATGGCTGCTACATTAGGAGTATCAACACTTGACTATATGCCTTGGGCAATTCAAAACTATTCTGCCATTTTCTTTGCCATGCTATGGGCAGTAACCGGCATTGGTATTGCTAAAGCAGTAAAAGATGTAAAACAAACAAAAACAACCACTCAAAATAAAGTAACAATCTAAATAAACTATTTTTGGAAAGTCCGTCAATTTGGGGCTTTCCTGCCTACGAGAGGAAATTATGGCACACGAACTTGATACAATTATTAATCGCTATGGTACAGACAGCTTAAAATGGGATTATATGGAAAAATGGCTTGGTGTTCCGAAAGGAGAAGCTTTACCAAGTTGGGTCTCAGACTGGGATTTTAAAGCCCCTACATTTATTACTGATGCGCTACAAGCGCGCTTAGATCATGGCATTTTTGGTTATTCTGAGCGCGGTGATGAATACTTTAATTCTGTCATTGATTGGTGGGCTGAACGTCATCAAGTGACATTACAAAAAGAATGGTTCCATACAACACCAGGTAGCCTACCCGCTATAGCAATGCTAGTAGAACAATGGTGTCACGTGGGTGATAAAGTCTTGGTTTTAAGCCCTGTGTATCATGCTTTTTATCGTACTATTGAAAATACAGGCCGCACTGTTGCTGAATCCAGTTTAATTAATAATGACGGTTACTACACCATTGACTTTACTGATCTTGAAACGCAATTTCAAAGTGGCGTCAAGATTATGATTTTCTGTAATCCACATAACCCAGGAGGCAGAGTCTGGACAGAACAAGAAGTCAATAAGGTCTGCCAACTTTGTCATCAATATGGTGTGTATCTTATCTCTGATGAGATTTGGGCAGATATCGTCTTCACTGGCAGTAAGTTTTACAGCTGTTTGCGCGTAGACTCTAAATATTTTGATAAATTAGCAGTATGTATCGCTGGCACAAAGACATTTGGCTTACCGTCAATGCGCTTAACAAATACCATGATCCCAAATGAGAAAGAAGCCCAAGCATTAAAAACTAAATTACTTGCCTATGGTATCGATGTGTATAGCGCATTTAGCATTATTGCCAATCAAGCAGCATACCGTAATGGTCACGCATGGGTAGATGAAACAGTTAAGTATTTAGAAGAGAATAACAAAATTCTTGAAGCCTTTGTCCGTAATGAGCTTAAGCAAGTAACCTATCGAGTTCAAGAATCGACTTACTTAGCATGGCTAGATTGTCGAGCAATGGGATTAGATGATCAAACCCTAGAAAATACACTACATCAAGCAGGTGTTATTCCAACAATGGGATATGGCTTTGGCCGAGATGGTAGTGGATTTATTCGTCTAAATCTTGGTTGTCCAACATCTATTTTAGAAGAAAAAATTAATCGACTACGTACCGTACTAAAGTAAAAAGCACACCAGATACATCCTCAAAATATGCATTAGGGTAAGTCTTATAACCCTAATGCATTATGCTTACCCCATAAAAGTAATCTCTAATTACAATCATTTCAGTCGTAAAATATTAACGATATAATAAAAATTAATCATATCGTTATATTTCAAGGAAACACACCATGACAACTCAACAAACGCAACTAACAGAAGCACAAAAATCCGCCATCGAAGAAATGGTTATCAACCGCGTAAATGCAATGAATAATGATGCTGTACTGTGTGATGCGATTGATAATAAAGTTCACAATATGGAAGAGCATCTAAAAGCTTACTTTCATGAGCGTTTTCATTTCCACAGCAAGAAAGCATAATCAACGTTAGTCAAAAATAGACCAACAAAGCCAATCATTCACTGATCACATCAACGGTATTTTTTATTGTTAGTGATCAGTCCTATACCTAGCTTCATTTCCAAAAAAACCATCGCCATTAACAACTCAATAACGTAAAACAGACGATTAACATACATAATCAAGTCAAAGCAGTAAAAAACACCCTCTATTGCTTGTAACTCATGGATTGGAACTATTTATTGTGTAAAATATAGACTTCTACACTATAACGTTGTTTTTACCATGATTGATTTAAATGTATTACCTCTTTACCTCACCGCTGTGATTGCTCTACTACTCATTCCAGGACCTGACATGCTACTTATTGCCAGCTCAAGCTTAACTTACGGTCGCAAAGTCGGTATTTATGCAAGTTTAGGTAATGCAACCTCTGGTATTTTATTAACTATTTTAGCGGCTCTTGGTGTCTCTGCGCTTATAGCAATGAATCCAATCGCTTTACATGTTTTACGTTTAGTTGGCGGCGCGTATTTATTGAAAATGGGTTGGGATTGCATGCGCACTCATCCAGATGACGCCCCTCAAGAATTAGAGCATTCAAATAAAATGGCATCGACACTTTATCGTCGAGCTGTTTTTACTAATCTACTTAATCCTAAAGCACTCATTTTCTTTGTTTTGTTTTTACCGCAATTTGTTTCAACCCATGTTGCAACATCATCGGGGGAACAAATGTTAGTACTTGGATTATTACTTAATGTCTTAGGGTTATTATTTAATTTATTTCTCGTGACGACCATTGGCGTATTCGGCCAGTCATTGCTTAAAAATGAAAAATTCCGAAATAACCAACATAAATTTATGGGTTTAATCTTCTTCATACTGGCTATTTGGCTATTAGCCTCGCAATTACCAACCCCACCAAGCATGTAATTTAATATTGGTAACTATGTTTTCAACAAAAAAAACGCCATTAATAATGATGGCGTTTTAGAAATTATCGATATTTAAGTAAAAAAAACGATTAAAAATAGACTATTAGACAAAATAACTGAATAAGTAATATTTTCGCCTTATATGTGAATTCTTAGCCTTTAAATTTTGACTTGAATTTCACACTAAAAAACCTCATATACTTACCTTATAGATGTGTGCGCACGCTTACTTTTGCATTTCTTTTATTTAATGCGCATCACAACATTACGCCCAGTATGTCGGGCGCATTAAGGATTATTATGATTACTCACGTTGGCATTATTGATCAGGATCCAGTCCGCCTGATCACTCCATTATTAGACGAAGCCGTACCTGCCGATAAAATGATATTTATTGGTACTGAAAAACAACAAGAACAATATGATCGACTCGCTTCTATTTTAACTTCACGTAATATTATTGTTGAATTTTTCATTATTCCCGACATTATCAATGTCACTCAAATTAGACAACGTTTGAACCAACTTGCCGACCAATTAAAACAAGACAGCCGTGATGTTTGGTTTAATGCAAGCTGTGGTTTACGTCACCGTTTATTATCCGCTTATGAAGTTTTCCGCTCTTTTCATTGGCCAATCTATGTCATTGAACCATTCAGTGATGAAATGTGCTGGTTATTCCCCAATGATCGCGAACAACAACAAGTACAAGATCGTATTCAAATTTCTGATTATTTAACTATTTTTGGTGCGCGTTGTGAGTTATCTGATAATCCAATGCCAGAATCTCTTAACGATCAGTTATGGGAACTGGGCCAACGTTGGACGAGTTCTGCATTAGAATTAGGCCCAGGCTTAGCAACGCTTAACTACCTAGCAACTACATGTCGTAAAGAACAAGTGCTAACTGTTGAGTTAAGTGAAAAACAGCAAGGTTATAAAGAACTAGGTACACTTCTAACCGATCTCGAAGAAACAGGCCTTGCAACATATCACGATGGTATTTTGACATTTAAACATGAAGAGGCACGTCGATTTGCTAATGGCGAGTGGTTAGAAAGCCTTGTTCACAGTACAGTGCGTGCGATTCAAAATGAGTTACCCACTATTCAAGATCACTCTTTAGGTGTGCAGGTTTACCGTAAAATTGGTGAACGTGAAGTACGTAATGAACTTGATGTAGCAACTATCGTCAATAATAAACTGCACATCATTGAATGTAAGACCAAAGGTATGCGCGATGATGGCGATGATACCTTGTACAAACTAGAATCTTTACGTGACTTGCTAGGTGGCCTACAAGCACGTGCAATGCTAGTGAGCTTCCGTCCTTTACGTCACCATGACCTCGTTCGAGCTCAAGATTTAGGATTAGCGATCATTGGTCCAGATCAACTAGGAGAGTTATACACTCATCTACATGATTGGCTTAAAGGTGCGGGTGGTCAAGCTCATAACCCAGCCTAAATCGCGAGCCATCTTGCATTAGTAAAAAAGAGTAACGATCAAAAAAGGCCTTCTTAAAGGCCTTTTTATTTCATCAAATTTTGAGAATCGCTTAATGCTGTTTGGCGTGAATTATCCAAGTCGATTAAAAACAATTCCTGCAGCTTGTGGCTTCTGTGTATGGTGCTGACCCTCATCTAAGACAAGTGTTACCGTGGTCATATTTTCCCCTACAGTTGCAATAATATCTCTTACAACAAACACATCATCTAAGTAAGCAATCTTCATCTGTAATACAGGAGAGATAGGTAATGCTATGGTCGCTTGATGTCCATTTGGAAATATAATTTTATAATCAATCATGTTTATAACTTCACTAAGCTCAACGAAATACTATTCTACAACAAAAACAACCTAATGGTTAAACTCCCCCCACTAAGTCATAGCATTATCGTGTTGTTTTCATTATACCTGTGCGCTTTTAATGCAAAAAAGCCGATAGTAATCTATCGGCTTTCTAACATACATATTAAATAAATCGCGTTATTGAAAACGTATTATTTAGTTAGCATCTGACGTGCAGCTTCAACAACAATCTTAATTGAGCGCGCTTCAGTTGCTTTTAATGTTGCGTGATCAGGAATTTCTTTTTGAGTGCGGTTAATAATAACGCCCGCAACACAACCTGCACGTAAACCAGAACTTGCACACATAGTTAATAGTGTTGCAGATTCCATTTCAAAGTTCAGCACACCCATTTCCTGCCACTCTTTCATAGAGCCTTGGAAACGACGTACTACACGACCTGAGAATGTGTCGTAACGCTCTTGACCTGGGTAGAAAGTATCACTAGAAGCGGTAACGCCAGTATGCACTGTCGCACCAGCATCATCACATGCTTGCTTCATTGCTGTTGCAACAGTGAAATCAGCAACCGCAGGGAATTCCATTGGTGCAAAGTGAAGGCTTGCACCGTCAAGACGTACAGAACCCGTAGTTACAATCATATCACCCGGGTTAATGTTTGGTTGAATAGCACCTGTTGTACCTACACGAAGGAAAGTATTAACACCCAATTGTGCTAACTCTTCAACAGCGATAGATGTTGATGGTCCACCAATACCAGTAGAACAAATAACAACTGACTTACCATCTAACTGCGCGCGGTATACTGTGTATTCACGTGCACTTGCTAGGAATTCAGGGTTTTCCATTAGGTTGGCAATTTTTTCTACACGAGCAGGATCACCAGGAATAATTGCTAACTCAGCACCGTTAAGATCCGCTTTATTAACACCTAGGTGGAACACTTTATTGTCAGACATAATGATACCCTTTAAATTTAATCGCTCTGATTGTAGGAACAGAGATGGATAATTATCGTTAATTATTGTGTTTTTTGACAGCAAACGTAATACGCAACATAACAACAACGTCTGTCAAAATCTAATGTAAAGATAACGGAAGCTGAGACTGTTTTTAGTGAGTTAAATCACATTAAACAAAAGCAATATAATTTTTAGTTACAAAATAATTGAACCGATATCACAACAAAACGTTTTCCTATCGAGCCCATCACAAAAAAAATCGTAACTTCAGCATAACGTTTACCGCTTTTATTGGTATTCAATCATAACTATAAATAAAAAAGCAGAATGGTGTTGAAACCATTCTGCTCTTCGTTATTCAGCGAATAATATTATTTATTCACCCAATTATTGCTTAGGTTTAAAACGTAATAAGCGTAACGCATTTAAAGTCACTAATGCTGTTGCACCACTATCCGCTAATACCGCGACCCACAGTCCTGTTACACCCAATATCGTTGTGACAAGGAAAATACCTTTAAGCCCAAGAGCAAGGCCAATGTTCTGACGAATATTATTTAACGTTGCACGTGACAGCTCAATCATTACAGGCAATTCAGCCAAACGATTATGCGTAATCGCTGCATCAGCAGTTTCCAGTGCAACATCAGTACCGCCGCCCATCGCAATACCGATAGTTGCAGTTTTCATTGCCGGCGCATCATTAATACCATCACCAATCATGGCAACACTATGTTCGTCATTCAATTTACGAATTTCAGTGACTTTATCAGCAGGTAATAAGCTGGCACGAAAATCAATATTGATCTCTTTCGCAATTGCAGCGGCAGCCCGAGTATTATCACCCGTTAGCATTACGGATTTAATACCAAGCTGTTTAAGTTTTTCAATCGCAACTAATGCATCGTCACGTAAATTATCTCGCCATGCAACAAGACCAACAGCTTGTGTATTACGCACCGCAACCACCAACGTTTTGCCTTCATTTTCTAACGCTGTTGCTTGTTGCTGTTGAGCCGGTGTTAAAACAATAGCCACGGGCAAACGATCAGCGGCACATAATAAGAAATTATCGCCTTCGGTGATGCCTTGAATACCACGACCAACCAAGGTTTCTCGCTCCGTTGCTTCAACCACAGTGACCTGCTGTTGTTGCGCGCGATTAACCACGGCTTTCGCTAATGGGTGCAATGAACCCGCTTCAATCGCTGCAGCTTGACGTAATAATTTCTCGTCGTCGTTATCCCAACAAATCATATCTGTTACAACAGGTTTACCTTCAGTCAGCGTACCTGTTTTATCAAACGCAACCACTTCAATATGACCCAGTTGTTCTAACGCCGCTCCCCCTTTAATTAATGCACCACGACGTGCCGCCGCAGCCAAACCTGATGTAATCGCTGCGGGAGTAGAGATAACTAATGCACACGGACAAGCAATCAATAATAATGCTAAGCCTTTATAAATCCACTCATCCCACGATTGACCAAATACCAGTGGTGGAATAATAACCACCAGTGCAGCCAATAAAATCATACTTGGCGTATACCAACGGCTGAATTTATCCAAGAAACGTTCTAATGGTGCTTTACGTGATTCAGCATCTTCAATCATATGCAAAATACGATCGATGGCATTATCGCCTTGCGCTGAAATAATGGTTAATCGCACCACTTTATCGGATGCCATGCTACCCGCCATGACTTTTTCGCCCGGTGTACGTTCAACAGGCACGGACTCCCCTGTTAACGCACTTTCATCAAAACTGGCGATAACATCCAACACTTGACCATCTGCGGGTAAACGTTCACCCGGTACCACTTCAATCACATCACCGGGTTTTAACTCCGCTGCTGATCGTTTGGTTTTAGTACCATCAGCCAAAATAACAGTGGCTTCTTCTGGTACTAAATCCATTAATGCTTTGACGCCACTACGCGCACGAGAAGCCGCATAACCTTCAAGTTGTTCGCCAATAAGGAACAAAAAGATAACCATTGCCGCTTCTGCAGTTTCACCAAGGTACAAAGCGCCAATAGCGGCAACCGACATTAATGTTTCAATTGAAAACGGTGTTCCTGATTTAGTTAAAATAATCGCTTTTTTCAAAATAGGGAATAAACCAACAATGGTCGTCAACGTAAACGCTAACAACCCTGCTTCTGCCGAAACCGTTTTATTTAAAATAAAGGCAATCACCATCATCATTGCAATAACGATCACAGAGAGATGTTGATGTAAAAAAGATTGAGTAGGTAAATCTGCGGTTTTTGTAGCAGTAGAAACTAAGGTAAAACCTGTCTGTTGTGATTTATTTTCGATCTCAGATTTTAAGCTTTCAATATCTGCTTGTTGATTATCATGAATATTTACAATCAACTTTTCAGTCGCAAACATCACTTTAGCCGTGTCGACTGAAGTTAATGACATAATGGACTTTTCAAGCTTAGCTGCGCAACTAGGGCAATCCATGCCTAGTACTTTCCAGCTAAAGGTCTTGCCATGAGCGCTATTGGTTAGAGAGGCTTCTAACGCTAATTCTTGTTCTTTACTCATCGCTGGTGTTGAACAACACTGTTTCGTATGAACATGTTCGCTATGATCATGAGTATCATGGTGGTGCGTACGCGTGGCATCTACACCATGATCATGGTGTGTATTATTTTGGGCAGGCTTATCACAATCAGAAATATGCGTACCTGTAATGGTAAAGCTGTTTTTCTTGGCTACCGGATGGATCGCATCATGTGTTGTCGCTGAACAACAACCACCTGCCGCAGGACCTTCAGTGTCATTATCACCATACCCTTCAGAATCTTTATTGGTCGAGCAACAATCAGCACTGACACTGGAACAGCAATCCGTTGTTGCTGCAACCATAGTAACCGTTGCTTTATTTGCAACGGTTGATTTTGCAGTATGAATATGATCTTTTTTATTATTACATTGAGCACACATCATCGTTCTCCTTGGGTGCTATTCGATTTTACTATTTTTGATTATAAACCTTTGAGTTAAGACCAAGGTCAAGCAACTCATCACAGTTAAGTGATAATAATTATCATAAATAAGTAAAAATACTGTTGCACCCTTAGAGATAAATTAACGTAAACGACGTAAAACTATTGTATTATCAAGCACATCACCCCAAAGCGTATAATCTAACCCCATATCAAAAATATATTCTGTCACTAATGTTCGTACACAGTTAACCAATACCTCAGTGTCCCATGGCTTTTCAAAATAGCTTTCAATACGGGCTTTATTGATCGCGGCAATAGTATCTTGATGGGTTGCTTGACCGGTTAATAACACCTTTTTAGTATGAATAAAGCGGTTATCGTTAGCCACTGCGGTTAACAATTCAACGCCACTTTTACCGGGCATAACATGGTCAGAAATAATTACCCCAATAAACTGACCGTCAGCATCCAGTTCATCCATCAACGCTAATGCTTCATCGGCTGATTCACACTCTTCCAATAAAAAAGATGGCTCAAATTCAGCTAAATCTTTTAATACTGCACTTAACACTTCACGTTGATCATCAACGCAAATAATAGTGATTTTTTCCATAATAACCGTCCCTTACGTTATCGGTAGCTTAATTCTAAATGTCGTATGTTGGTGATCACTTTTAACAACTATTGTGCCGCCATAGCTATTCACAATACGTTGAACAATGGCCAATCCCAATCCTAATCCAAATGATAATCCACCCTTTTTGGTACTAAAATTGGGATTAAATATTTTACGTCGTGTGGCTTCATCGATTATTGGTCCATTATTAGTAATTGTAACTAACAACTTATTCTTTACACTTCGAGTCGCGATTTCAATTTGTGGATTGTCAGTGTGCTCCATTGCATCGCATGCATTCTTAATCAAATTAACCCAGATCTGCACCAACTCAGTAACGCTTGCGGTTACTGGTGGTAAAATTGCAGGTCTAAGCACAACCTCCACCGCTCGCAAATTACTTTGTAATAACGCTAATGATTTATGAAGCGTATCATTGATATCAACATTAGGTATGCGGGCATGATCACCGCCACCAAGTTGTTTTACCGAACGTACAATACTTGCGGCATGGCGAGCCGCCAATCGAATATCACGTAAATCACGTCCCGTATCCCAACATTCAAGTGCGGCATTAATATCTACAAGCCAATTAGCAGGTACATCCCCACTCGGTAATGCTCGAGCAAGGATACGTGCTTGTTCTCGGCTCAAATGATATTGCTGCTGTAAAACCTTGGTACGCTCACGAACTTCTGCCGAGCTTATACTTTGACCATGATCGATACCATGTTGTAAAAATGGCATCATTTGTGGCTGGTTATCACCAACAAACTGACTAATCGCGGTTTGGATATTTTCCGTTTTACTGCTAATAACACCAATAGCATTATTGAGTTCATGGGCAATACCAGCGGCTAATTGACCTAAAGTCGTCATTTGTTCAGTGGCATACAGTTTCTGCAACGCTTTTTCTTTTTCTAGTGCTGCAATTCCCGTTAGCATTTGCCGCATTGCCAATTCATGCACCATCACTGGCATAAATTGTTCCGCTAATGGGCCATAATGTTCAGGTTCAATCGCTTGAGTTGATAAATCAATCCAAGCAATTTCACTGTCTTTTTCTGCAACAACTGTCGTTGAAGCGACACGTGTTTGTGCAAAGAAACTGTGAACACCAAAAAACATCCCTTCCTTCACGACAAACACTTGGGCACTTAAATCATTTTCTTCACTTTTTAAATACCCCGATAGCTCACCTTGTTTTACCCAATATAAGCGATCGTTATACCCATCTTGGCGTAACACCTCTGTGCCCGCGACAACAGCCATAGTCATGGTTGGATCTTGAAAATAGGTATCGATGATTCGGCGCAATGCTTTTGGTTGATTCATGCCAGCATCCTTGAATTAAGTTCATTATCCTTAAATATGATCGATGACCTGTAGTCCCCAAATCATCACAAAACTCAATAACACCCCCACAACACCAATAATAACGCCAACGCGAGCCATCTGATTACTTTCAACATGCCCTGTAGCATGCGCTAACGCATTCGGCGGTGTACTTATAGGTAATGACATACCAAGCGATGCTGCAAAAGTAACCACTAAAATCAATGTCACTTCACCACCTAAAGGCGTTAACGACACCATCGATGTTCCTAATGCCGCCATAATTGGCATTAATAAGTTTGCCGTTGCGGTATGTGACATAAAGTTAGCCATCAATAAACACAATATCGCCGCCCCAAGCAAGACCACATAAGGAGAGAAAATATCAAATGGAATACTATGCACGACTAATTTTGCTAAACCGGTTTTATCCAAGGCTAAACCAAGCGCAATACCCCCTGATACCAGCCATAGAACATCCCATGATATTTTCTTAAGATCTTCTTTATTGATGATCCCCGTTAACGAGAAAATAGCTACTGGAATTAATGCAACAGTATAAGAGTTCATGCCATGCATTGAACCCATTAACCATAGAATAATGGTGACAGCAAATGTCACATAAACCGTGATCGCTTTTGGCGTTTTAAGAAACTTCCCTTGAATTGTCAGCTCAATCGATTGTTGAGTTGCAGGATAAAGTTTATTAATCAACCACCATGCAAATACCAATAACACCGCTACAAATGGCACACCAAAGAACATCCATTCACCAAAAGTAATCAGATTTTCTCCGGTCAGGTATTTCAACGCAATCGCATTTGGAGGAGTACCAATAGGCGTGCCAATACCACCAATATTAGCCGCAACTGGAATACATAAAGCAAACGCTATTTTGCCCGGATCTTTGGCGCTAAACAAAGTAATAACTGGCGCTAAAATAGAGAGCATCATTGCGGTTGTTGCTGTATTTGACATAAACATAGAGAAAATAGCCGTGATCAGCATTAAGCCAAACATGACATATTTAGGTTGGTGTCCAAATGGTTTTAATAACACTCGCGCTAAGTTGACATCTAAACGGTATTTCGTTGCCGCCATGGCTAAAAAGAAACCGCCTAAAAATAACATAATAATAGGACTCGCAAAGGTCGCCATTATTTCGCTATAACTCATTAAATTGCCAAAATGAGGCTGTCCTTGATCAAGCCGAAACAGATACAAGCTTTTATCTGACAGTAATAATAATTCCAGCACAATAATCACAACAGACGTTGCATAAATAGGAATCGGCTCCATTACCCAACACAATGCAGCTAATAAAAAAATAGCAATAACACGTTGTTGAATAACCGTTAACCCTTCAAGAGGAAAGGCAGATGCGGGCAACAATAAAATCAGTAATGGAATTAAAATAGGTATGATATAGCGAAGATTTTGACGCATAGAGCATTATTCCCTTAAACAATAAATACGCCATCACCTTTATTTTCCTTAACCTAAAGGTGAAGTGTAATGGCTAAACTAACATTACTGACAATGGCAAATAGCGGCAGTCGCTATAAACATTCATCTACAAGCTAATAATTGTTAGTATTATTATTGTCGCTGGCTATAGCTCTTATTTCATCGAGTTAGATCAATAAAGTGATGAAATAATCACTCATTAGATAAAACAATGATCACATTTCGACAAAAAAATATCCTATCTCTATCAAAAACATAGCTGCATGTGAGCCACTTCACACAACCTATATCACCTCAATTACCTACTTTTTTAGCTCAGTGGTATTACGACTATGATCAATATCAGCCGCTAATACTTCTTCTAACACATCTTCCGTTCCCATGTAGGTGCGTGAAGAACAAAACGCCGTAACAGGAACCGATGGGGTCAGAATATCATTGTCATCCAATAGTTGTTGTTCGTGTGTCAGTCCCATCTTCTTAACTTGATGAATAACCAAACCAAAACCGATAATACCAAACACTACCGAACCAACAGCCTGCCCCATTAATACCCCCCCCGCACCCGCCAAATGTCCGCCAATTAACACAAAAGGTATGGTTCCTAAGGTTGCTTTTCCCATATTTAATGCTGTTGACCATGTTGGACGATTAAGATTATTAAAGGCGGCATTTGCCACAAATAATGCACCATTAAAAATGAAGGTCACGGCAATAAAGCTACAGAATATACCGACAATTTCAGCCGCATCACCCGTCAGGCTAAACATCGCAATTAATATATCTTGTCCAAACCAAAGTAACAGCGAAACACCAACGCAATAAACCGCCGTAAATAACATTGCATCACGTAAGATTTGATTAATTCTATCCCACCGTTCAGCACCAAAATTTTGACCAATAATCGGCCCAACAGCACCAGATAAAGAGAAAACCAACGCAAAACAAACTGGCATAATGCGCCCAATAACCGCATAACCTGCGACAAAACTTTCACCAAAATGGGCAATATTACTGGTCACAACAGCGTTACCAATAGGGGTTGCAGTGTTGGTAAGTATTGCTGGCAAGGCTATTTTAGCCACTGTTGGTAATGCCAGTTTAAAGCTCGTAAGATCAGGTTTGGCTATTAATTGATGCTTATAGACCACGGCATACAAGGAAAAACACATAACAGCTAATCGTGCAAATACAGATGCAATTGCAGCACCTTGCATACCCATTGATAAACCGAAAATAAACAGAGGATCTAAGACCGCATTAACGCCCCCGCCAATAAGTGTTGCGATCATTGAACGTCGAGCATCGCCAACCCCGCGTAATGCCGCTCCCGCAGACATAGAAATCGCAATAAATGGTGCGCTGGGCAATAGAATCACTAAATATTGAGTAGCGGCTTCAGCTACAGCCCCTTTCGCGCCAATTAAATCAAGCAAGAGCGGCAACTGCCATAGCATCAAGCTCACGACAGTAATGCTGATAATAACGGCAAAAATCATTACATTGCTGGCCATCATACGTGCTTGTTGACGATCATTTTTACCTAGTGCGCGTGAGACTAATGCCCCCGCAGCAATCGATGTACCGATAGAAATAGAAGTAGAAAAAAACACCAAGGTTCCAGCAAAGCCAATGGCAGCAGCAAGTTCAATTTGCCCCAACATGCTAATAAAAAACATATCGAGCAAATCAACTAAAAACAATGCCATTAAGCCAATCGCACCCGTTCCTGACATCACCACAATGTGGCGCATAATAGAACCAGTTAAAAATTTAGCTTGGCTATTCTCTGCTGTATTTTCTTTGTTCACAACATCTCCAAATCGGCATTATGACACTCGAAAATAAGGCCATAACAATCAAAAAGAAAGGCGCTCTGAGCGCCTTTTTTGTTACTAATCTACAAATATGTTTATATATTGATCACAATGGATGCTTAAAGCAAGCCCCAATCTGATTACTAATTGCCGTTAGCACATCACGACGTGTGATGACCCCCACTAACCGACCATCATCAACAACAGGGTATATTTTAGGCTTTTGCCCAGTCATGGTTTCAGCTAATACAATGATTGTGTCATCCCCAGACACGGTTAACACATCAACGCGCATACACTCACTAACAGTATGACTATCTTGGCAGTGATAACCTACTTTAAGGAGTTTATGGATCATATCTTGTTCCGATATAAAACCGACCACTTGCTTATGCTCATTAACAACCGGTCCACCAATCTGTTTCGCTGTTAGTAATTTATCTAGTGCTGCGGATAACGACATACCTTCAGTAAATGTAACCGGACGAATATTCATATAGTCTTTTACTTTTAGTGATTCCATAGCTTCCCCCCACCATACTGTATCCTGCTGTGGATCAGATTTAATCCTTTGATATGCTGTTTAAAATAAACCTGTACCTATAACATTAAGTTAAGTCTAAATATCTGGTTTTACTAAATATCAATGTTCCATTTTAAACATATTTATCAAAAAAAATGGTAACAACATGATAATTAACACTTTTACACATCAAAAAAAACGCTTACTCAAAAGGTAAGCGTTTTATTATCTCTAACCCACCCAAATTAAATTAGTGCAGGAATAATGCCATCATTGCTAATGGTAATTTTGCACCAGAAGAAAACTCCAATTGATCAGCAATAATTTTTACCTGTAACTGATAATTACCATCTTGCTTAGTGACAATTTTTTGATTCACTAATACAGGCAATTTCGCCGCTAATAACGGCTCTTTAGCCACAAGTGCTGCAGGAATTACTATATTGATATTACCGCTCACTTGATCAGTCACTGCCGTCAAATTGGTCGACGCATGTTCTAACCCTGATTTAATATTAAGCAGCAATTGTGCATTAACCGTGCCTTCTGGCGTTTTTACACTTAGTTGTGATAAATCAACTGTTGCACCATGAGCGATCAATAAATCTAACGCTACCATTGCTTGCTTAATCTGTGCTGGATCTTGAGCTGCTTGTGGAGATTGCTCCATCGCAGCTAACTGACTAATGGCTTTATAATTTAAATCTTTTAACGCTAACTTAAAGGCAATGTCTTGATAATGTTGGCCATCAAGCGTCGTTAATGTTGCCACTTGGATGGTATTAGTATTGGTAACTTGTTGGGTATCTTCTGTTGGTGTCTTTTCACCGCTAGGCTGACTTAAGGCGTTATTCATTGCAACATTAACACCATTAATAGCAATAAATTGGTTTTGATCAGCAGCGGTAAATTTGGCATGTTCTAAACTAAAGGTTTGATGTCCAATCCAAAAATTACCTTGCATTTGGCCTTTGCCTTCACCATTAATACCTTTGACGACCATACTTTCTTTATCAGGGGTCGCTATGGTTAATTGTGGTAAATTATAGCTAAATTGACTCTTACCATTTTCAGGATCAAATTCACCTTTCATCAGTAATGTTTTACTGATCGCTGTCATACCGTCATCATGGGTGTAATCCATTGGATTGATTGTCATCACAAAATGGGTTGTCCCCGTAAAACCGGAGTCTGTGACAATTTGCATTGGTGCAACATTCTTGCCCCAAATTTTGTTAACTAACGGTGCTAACTGCTTATCGATCACGAATTCACTGGTTGATTTAACGCCTAAAAAGCCATTATCAATATGATGACTAACTAACCATACAGTCGGTAAACCTTGTTCTGCAAACTCCGCTTTTAATTGATTTTTAAGCTCAATACGCGATACCGCATTTGACGATAAGTAGCCTCGTTCAAAACTTTTATTGGTAATAGACAGATAAGGGCTATGGTAGTTTTCAACCGCCCCCATGTAGATACTCTGCCCGATTTGACCTGTTGCCAATGGGCCACATGCAATGATCGCAACAGCGCCTGCACTGGCAAGAATTTTTTTCAACATATTGAATCCCAAAAATAAAGTAAGTTGCAACGAACAATCTAAATCATAACATGAACCACTTCGTCACAGCAGCATAACCATAACCGTTATTTTAGTATGGTTATTTTGTCATACAAATGATTTGCTATTTACAACAGAGTTGTTATCTTGATCACATAATAACCGTGTAAGTTAGTCAGATATTAAGACTTTATACTTAATAATGACTGAATAACAGACTGTGTTTTTGGAGTGATATTATGAAAATAGCTGTGTTTAGCACCAAAGGGTATGACCAAAAATCATTTGCTCATACTAATAAACAATTCCATCAACAGCTCACTTATTTTGAATTTCAACTCAACCATCACACGGCAAAAATGGCTGAAGGTTTTGATGCTATTTGTGCTTTTGTTAATGACGACCTAAGCGAGCCAATTCTCAAAATATTAGCCGAGCAAGGGGTGAAAATTATCGCGATGCGTTGTGCAGGCTTTGATCGCGTTGATCTTGAAGCCGCAAAAGCACTCAATTTACAGGTCGTTACTGTTCCGGCTTACTCTCCAGAATCCATTGCCGAGCATACCCTCGGACTGATGTTAAGCCTTAACCGTCGTATTCACCGAGCTTATCAGCGAACGCGTGACGCCAATTTCTCATTAGAAGGCTTAACGGGTTACAATTTCCATGGTCGTACTGTTGGTGTTATTGGTACCGGGAGAATTGGTATTGCGACAATTCGTATTTTAAAAGGTTTAGGCATGAATATTCTTGCTTATGACCCTTACCCAAATCCCATTGCACTAGAGCTAGGCGTTACCTACTGCACGCTTGATGAAATTTACGCGCAAGCAAATGTAATCACCCTTCATTGCCCAATGAGTAAAGAAAACTATCACATGCTAAACCGTAAAGCGTTTGCAAAAATGCGTCGAGGAATGATGATAATTAATACCAGTCGTGGTGGTTTACTCAATTCTAGTGATGCAGTTGAAGCATTAAAAAGTGGTATTATTAGTTCATTAGGTGTTGATGTTTACGAAAATGAAAAAGATTTATTCTTCCAAGACAAATCAAATGACATTATTCAAGATGATGTTTTCCGTCGTTTATCATCGTGCCACAATGTGCTATTCACTGGCCACCAAGCCTTTTTAACCGAAGAAGCACTGGGCAGTATTGCGCAAACAACATTAGAAAGCTTATCTAGCTTTGAAAAAGGTGAGCTATCAGGTAACGAGCTCATTAAATAAAAAATAAAGAATATGTTTCACCCAAAAGGCGCACCATGCGCCTTTTTTGATCATGGTGATTAGAATATTAGCTATTAATCTCACTAAATAACCAATCTTTAAATGCTTTTATCTTGGGCGAAGTTTGCATCTCTTTGCGGCAAACAACATAGTAGCTATGGGCTGAGTTCATCGTCATATCAAAAGGTGACACTAAACGAGATGTAGCAAGTTGTTCGGCAACAAATGATTGTCTTGCCATTGCCACCCCCATCCCCGTAGTTGCTGCTTTAATCGCTAAATCTGCGCGATCAAACGTACAATTATTATCAGGTAATGCGACATTGAAATATTGAGCCCAAAATTGCCACTCATCATTTCTACCCGCCCTCGCCCATGGCGCAGCATCGTGTAATAATAAGCAATGCATCAAATTCTCAGGCTGGTCATACAGTTTATTTTTTAAGGCGTAATCATGACTACACACAGGGAACATGGTCTCTTCAAGTAACTTATCTACCGCGAGATTAGGATAAATACCATTACCAAAATAAATCGCACAATCATAACTTTCGATCTGAAAATCAACTAAATCATTTCTCGTACGTAAATGAATACGTAAGTTTGGGTATTTTTCAATAAAAGACGTTAAACGAGGCACTAACCATGTTTGGGCAAAAGTCGGAGGAGCTGAAACGGTTAAATCGCCACATAGCTCCGTACTTTTTAAATCACGAATTTCATGAATAATATTGCCAAAATTAGACGCTAAAACTTGCTTTAATCGCTGACCTTCATCGGTCAAGACTAATTTTCGATGCTGTCGAATAAATAACTGAACATCTAAACTGTCTTCAAGATTCTTAATCTTATGACTGACCGCACTTTGCGTTAAACACAAAATTTCAGCAGCACGAGTAAAACTCATTTGATCTGCTGCAATCAAAAAACAATGTAATCCAGAAAGAACAGAACCTGACAACTTAGATAATTGCATACTTTAGCCACGACAACATAATTGTTGCAAGCATAGCAAAAAAATCACTGATTCTCAGCTACATCATCTTAAATAGACTTACATTATCAATTAGCTATCTCTATTAATGTGTTTGTTGACGATATTCATCAAGTAAGCGTCGCTTATGATCTTCGCTTAATAGCTGCCAGTGACCACCTTGAATAGCACCTGCAAATATCCATAACAGTTTATGATCTAATTCTTGGCCATTATGTTCGCACACACGCCTAAACACATTAACGGCACCCGCATTAAAAAAAGTATCTACATCCAAAACACCGGCTTTTTTTACCATTCGCTCTAGTGTTAAGCGCATATTAGGTAAATCACGCAAACGACGATTTGATTCAGAAGATCTAAAATTTTTATCTCGACAAGAAAAAGCAATTGATTCTTCGACAAATGAATCACATTGAGATTGATCCGTTAAAAATAGGGTTTTAATTTCATAATAATTAACGGTAGCTGTTTTACTTTTTTTTATATGTCTAAACTTTTCGCAACCAGATTTAATTAATTTCTCGTCAAGGTCATTCCCTCCACGAATATACATTGACGTCGGTGTAACAATGGCAAACATGGCACTATTAATAAAAATACCCGTACCACCAAACATTGATCTTTTTTCTTGTTGGCCAAATTTAGATAAATAATTCAAGTAATCATCTTTTATTGACGTCATAACTTATGCTCCAGATATTATCCATAACAACTAAAAACACACCAAATATTTACCATTAACAATGTCAATCATTTGACGAGCTATTTTATGCTCATAGCAACAACAGATGATACAACTAGCATTCGAATATGAGATTGCTCCCATATTTTTAGTCGAAAATTTATGAAACAAATTAACAATTAATCATTTTTTATACTTACTCTCAGTTAAATATACAGTGCTAACCTTAATAAGGTTTCTTGTAAGCGACATAAAGACGACAAGGATAAACTATGAATACCATCGCATTATTACCTCATAATGGACATTTATTACCCGGAGGACGGTTAAAAATTATTATTTCAAGAGTCTGTGATATTCGAATGGTAACCGAGGCAATCGCAAATAATGAGGCATTCGCCTTAGGGATGATAGACCGAAATACCGCACTAGAAACAGTGACTAATATTCCAGCTATTGCAACAACGGCAATAATTCGAGATTTTAATACGGTAGCTGGAGGATTCTTGGAAATAATCGTTGAAGGTACGAATAAAATATCAATTTTAGATCTTACAATGGCACATGATAATTTACTAACAGCAACCTATGAACCTCATTATAATTGGCCAAGTATTAAAATAAATGCCGAGAACCAAATACTCACTGACAAGCTAAAATTGTTGTTTCTATCAATGCCAGAAATAAGCCAACGTTATCCACAACCTAACTATCAAGATGCAACTTGGGTTTGCCAACGTTGGTTAGAAATATTACCAATCGGAATAAAACAAAAGCAAACGTTAATCCATCATCCAACCGCAGAGATTACAATTAACTTCTTATTACAGCTGCTACAAAACCATGACTTAATTAATAATTTAAAATAACACCTTTATTAAATGAGCCAAGCGTTAACTGTGTCAAAAAAATAGCAGCTTATACTTTGTACATGAAGTAACAATGCGTACACTCATAACACCTCTTTCCACTGTAATATTTCAATGTCACATTTATCTTTTTTTTGGCTAGAAGCTAATAACCAGCATTATATTCGTGCTATTCAGTCAGATCTTTGCCATTCAATAAAAAAAGCAGCACGTTATAACAAGTTAACTTTACCATCCATTCCTGATACGCTATTAAAATTGAATATATTGTGTAAAGATCCCGAAACAACAGTCCATGATGTTGCCACCTTATTACTGGATGATCCTGTACTAACTGCAAACATTATTCGAACCGCAAACTCCGCAATATTTAATCGTCGTAATATTATTTGCCACGATATTCTCACGGCAGTATCCCGCTTAGGTATTATTCGAATTAGAGATATTATTACAGCTCAAATAATTTATTCTTTAAAAAATACCTCTATAGAAAATATTGAATGTAATTTATTGCTTAAAAATAGTGCTTTCCATTCACGTCAATTCGCTGCAACGATGGCGCTTATTTGCCAAAAGATGCATCTATACAGTAGTAAGCCCTTTAAACTTGAACCCGATAAAGCATTATTGACAGGTTTGCTAGCCGACATTGGCTTATTTGGCTTGATTAATGAATACTCACAATTTATTAAACAAGGTAATTATCTTGATTTTAATATTGCTAAATATATCTTCCAAGATAACTGTGCATTAACCAGTAAAATCGTCCTCAAACAATGGGGATTTGATGAGGATTATATTGCGGTCGCAACCAATACCATATCTCCTCATCATGATAGTGAGATCAATTATTTAACTATCGCTCGAATGGCACATCACTTATTACTGTTTAAAACCAATGATGCCGCTATCAATGAGCATGAAATAGAATTAGATCTTACTGGGGCTGAAGTGATGTATGAGTTAACCAATATGCCTGAAATTGAATTTGAAAAGCAGCTGCAACAAATAACCCATAGCAGCGGTATTTAACACGTTTAACAGAACCCCCTATCACTTCTCTACGTTCGTCTAATCTCCCTATTAGACGATACGTTTTGACACATATACATACACTTTTAAGATAATTTCACTAGTTCTTTCCTGTTGAAATATATACTCTTTCTATTCTTCTATGTTATATTCGTCACAAAATAAACGCTTAATCTTTAATCACTTATTATGATGTTGTTACAACAATCTTGTATTAAGATATTCAGCGAGTCACTTTCAGCGCAGTTTTATACATATAAGGATGAATATGTTATCGGGGATCCTACTCATTTTTTTACCTTTGGTCTTGGGATATTTAATTCCTATAAAAAAAGCCAATATTCTTGAGTTTATCAACACACAAACAAGCCGTTTGGTATTGGTGATTCTCGCGTTAATGGGATTAAGTTTAGCCGGACTCGATAACCTCAGTCAGAATTTAGGTCAGATTCTGCTGTATACCTTTACTTTTTTTATCTCTATTTCAGTCTGTAACCTACTCGCTTTACCATGGCTCGACCGTTTATGGCCAACACCCACATCACATATACATCGAAAGTTACCGCTAACAAAAATGATGCTTGAATCAGGAAAATTAGTTGTGGTGGTGGCGCTTGGTTTAATTGTTGGATTGTTATTAAACCTTGATCTGTCATGGGTAGAACAAGCCAGCGAACACATTTTATTATTACTGTTATTTTTTGTTGGTATTCAACTTCGTAATAGCGGCATGACACTGCGACAAATTATCCTCAATAAAAAAGGCGTTATCATTGCTGCGGTCATTCTCGTAACATCCTTATTAGGCGGTATTATCGCCGCACTGTTACTTGGCATTCCAATTAATAACGGCTTAGCAATGGCATCAGGCTTTGGTTGGTATTCATTAGCTGGAATATTAATTGGTGACGGTTTAGGCAGTATTTATGGTGGGGCGGCATTCTTAAATGAGCTTCTACGTGAAATGTTAGCGTTAATAATGATTCCACTACTTATTAACCGTTATCCAAACACCGCAATTGGTTATGCTGGCGCAACAGCTATGGACTTTACCTTACCTGTTATTCAGAACTGTGGTGGCATTCGTTGTGTGCCTATCGCCATTGTTAGCGGGTTTATTCTAAGTATGTTGGTGCCTATTTTAATTCTCTTTTTCCTATCACTATAAAAATAAAAACCTCAGCCAATTAAGCTGAGGTTTTATATCAAAGTGCTCATTATCAATCACAGTGATTGAGTTAATTTAGCTTATTTTTTACCGAATAAACTTGCAGCCATATTGAACAAACCAGACACACCACCAACGGCATTTAATAGTTCACCGGCAACTTCACCTGCAGGGCTCGCGTTATCAACCATAGCAGGCAGCGCTTCACTTAGGCCGGTTTTAGCCTCTTGTTCTGGAATATTCAATTCATTCGCAAAATCAGACAGCTGAGAACCTGAAAAAATATTACCAATATCATCGGCTGAAATCGCACTGTTCTCACCATTGCCAAGCCAGCTCTGCAATACATTAGCAAGACCGGCACCATCAATAGATGACAATAGTTGTCCTAAATTTGCACCTTGACCGTTCTCATCACCACCAAGTAAACGAGACAGTGCTGAGACAATAGAACCTTGGCTTAATCCACCGGTATTTGCTTGTGACTGACTAAATAACTGTGCACCAATTTCTAATATTTTTGCAATATCCATGTATATCCTCATTTACTTATTAATGTGAAGTGACAAATGTTTATGCTTTATTATGCCTGAGTAATACGCAGCTTTTGTCCAGCGAAAATCAAATCTGGGTTTTGAATAACTTCTTTGTTTTCTTCAAAAATTTGCTCGTACTTAGCACCATTGCCTAGTGTTTTCTCGGCGATTTTCCATAAGCTATCACCCTCTTCAACAACATAATAAGTTACATTGCTTGTCTCTTCTGGCGCTGAAATATTATCAACAACACTTGCAATACCTTGAGTGTTACCTGCCATTAAAATAGCTTTTTCGCGTGCAGCAGCTGAATCAGCAGCGCCCGACAAGGTAGCAACGCCATCTTCCACACTTACCTGTAGATCACTGATACCCGGATTATTATCTTCAATATGTTGAGTAATTTTTGTTGGTGCTTCATCTTCATTAGAAAATAATTTATGGCCAATATCACGAGCAAAATCTAATAAACCCATTTTTTTCTTCCTTTATTAACTGTTTTATTTTTAATGCAGATTATTTGTATAGACGCTAAAAGAGTAATGACCCAACCTATTAAAAGATAGCACTCAACAGTGAAACCTATCTTTCCAATAATGAAAAATAGATGAAATTTAATAAATAACCAGAATTTTTCGCTATAAATTTAACCCAAACACTTAGACTAAGTATGATATTTATTCGAAACGAACTATTCATAGCAAAGTGCAATAATATAAAACACTGTTTAAATAAAGCACCAATAATTGCATAAAAAACCAACAATCTTGTACTTGCCTGCAACCATCGATAAAAAACACATAAAAAAAAGCCACAGCATAATGCTGTGGCTTGCGTATTTATGGTGATAACTTAGTGCAATACGACTGTCGTATGGTTGATACGATCATGCCAAGGTAAATGTGAGAAAGCTAAATATTGAGCTCCACAATAGAGTGGATATAATCCCAACGTTGCGACACAAAGGTAAATTTTATTAAACTCACGCTTTAAGTAACGTTGCTTCGTCAACGGTTGATCATCTGTCGTTACAACCTGAACGCTTAATAAGTAACGTGATAGTGACGTTCCTAATAAACGGTAACAGATCCATTGATAGCCCATAAAGACACCAATAAATAACAGCATTAATCCCATAAACAATAACAATAATGCGGGTAATGCCATGGTATCGTTTAACGAAAGCGTCGCGCCAGTACCATTGGAGATATATGCAATAATACTAAGGTAGATGTTACGACCAACCATCGCGAACATCTGCACAATTGCCATATCTATCATGAAGGTACCAATACGTCGGTATTTCAATTTAAAGCTCATTAGCGTTCTTACTTACCTAGTTTCGCGTTAATCTGTGCTTTAAAGCCAGCAGCTTGTGCACCATAGATAGCTTGAATACCTGTATTACCAATCTTCACTAAACCCTTCGCACCTAAATGCTCGGTCCAATATTGGTTGTCTTTTACTAAATCACCATCTTTAACAGTGATACGTAAACGAGTGATACATGCATCTACATCAACGATATTATCTTTACCGCCAAGTGCATCAATCATCTCATCAGCTTGAACGTCATTTTCGCCACCCGCTGCTTTTGATGCGTGGTAATCTTTCTTACGTACAACGGCAACAGCACTACCCTTACGACCAGGTGTTTTCACATCAAACTTCAGAATAAACCAACGGAACAAGAAGAAGTATACAGGGCCGTAAATTAGACCTAGTAATGGAATGTAGTACCAATGGTTTTCAGTACCTGTAAGACCTGGCAACATACCAAATAAAGCGAAGTCAATGAAACCACCACTGAATGTCATGCCCACTTTAACCTGTAGCAAGTCCATGATCATAAATGATAGGCCGGCTAGTGGCACGTGGATAAAGTAGTAAAGTGGCGCAGATAAGAATAGGAATGTAAATTCGATTGGCTCAGTAATACCGGTTAGGAACGCTGTTAGCGCAACAGAAAACAGTAGACCACCAACCGCGGTTTTATTTTCTTTATCTGCAACAGTGTACATAGCGTAAGCGGCTGCTGGTAAACCAAACATCATGAATGGGAATTTACCCGTCATAAAGTTAGTTGAAGAGAACTGTGAGTAATCACCATTCGCTAAAGAACCAAAGAAAATGTTTTGCGTACCCTTAAATACTTGACCTGCGATTTCAGCCGTACCACCAATTTCTGTCTGCCATAATGGAAGATAGAACACATGGTGTAGACCAACAGGAATCAATGCACGCTCAATAATACCGAAAATAAACGAAGCAATGTAACCATGACCAGACGCAGTCATTTCACCTAGCGTTGCACCGATAGAACCAAATGCAGCACCGATGTAAGGCCAAACAAAGACTAATGCGATACCGTAAAATAATGCAGAGAATGCACTAATAATTGGTACGAAACGTGCGCCACCAAAGAAGCCTAAGAATTCAGGTAACTTAATAGCGTGGTATTTATTGTGAAGCACAACAGTAATACCACCAGCAATAAGACCACCAAATACACCCATACTGAGTGTATTATGAATACCAAGCACATCAGCAAGTACGCCAGCATAATGGGTACCCATTAATATCACTGTGTTGTTGGTAGTATCAACCATACCTGCAACAGTCAGTGTTTTTGCAATCGCAACGTTCATTACAAGGTATGCAATAGTAGCAGCAAGTGCTGCTGCACCCTTTTCTGCACGCGCAAAACCGATAGCAATAGCAAGTGCGAACATTAATGGTAAGTTTGCGAAGACGATACCGCCAGCTGCGGTCATAACCTGTAGGAAACTATTTAAAAGTGTTCCGTCTTGCAAAATACCGATTTGGTACGCTTCAATCATACTTTGGTTAGTAAAACTACCACCAAGCCCCAGCATAATACCAGCGGCTGGTAGCAAGGCTATCGGTAGCATTACTGCTTGGGATAACTTACTGAAAAAGGCTTTCATTACCTTGTCTCCTCGAGATGGACTCTACACTTGTCGATGAAATAAATATAAGACTTTAATTACGTCTCTTTTTCTAAATCATTTTCAAAAACAAATAAGCAGGTGATGAACACTTTCGCAGTTAGAGACCAGCTCCAATTACCATCGGTAATTGCGTTAGTGAACATTGTTTGCTCCTGAGTATATTTATTTTGAAATAACACTAAGCACTAGCGACATACCCCCGTAGTCATTTGCTAATACTTATTCAGTACTATTTCAGGCATTAGTATAAAATGCGTCGAATAATATAACTTGATGACTATCAAAATTACTAATAAGCAATAAAGTATAATTCCAAACTATAATGCAGATCACAATGAAACAAATGCAATTAAACGCCACCAACAAATCGCAACATAATGATTATAAAGGTTAAATAATCACAAAAAACGCCTTTTTCAACAAATTTCACCCTCTCCAATAAGTAACCTTTGTAACCTATGTAACATGAATAATAAGTAATATTTGTTAAAAGTTTGTCATATAACTCATTTTTCAACTGTCGCATAATAATTCACACAAAACTCGATAGCGCATTTATAAATCATATAAGAGCCATAAATCTCACCTTTAATTAAGCTACCTTGCCATCATATCGCTAACATGCGCAGAAAATAATATTCAAAAATATCGTCAATGGTTAAATTCTATCTATTTTATAAATAAAAAAATCCCGCGACTTTCATCGCGGGATTTTCATAGAGAGGCGAGCTAATATACCTCTCTGTTCATTCTATAATACAAAGAGTAGCTAATCGCAATTAGACCTATTCTTTATGCTCTGCTTTTTCTTCTGCTGTACGATAATCAAAGATGAAAATCAGTACCATTGGCACAACAAAAGCAACAGCGATTGATACTGCGTAAACCCACATTGGGTGGAACACAGGAATGGTTAATAGTGACGTAAATGCAAACGCTTGAGTTTTAACACTACCGTACATAGAACCAAGAATCGCAAGTGTTACACCACCAGCAAGACAACCAGGAAGTAAACGTGAGTAAACTTTCTTAAAGCGTAAGTGGATACCATATAGTGATGGTTCTGAAATACCACCAAATAGACCAGCAGCTAACGCACCAGAAGCAGTTTGACGCATAGTGGCATCTTTTTCACGAAGCGAAATCAACAATACACCCGCTGTTGCGCCGAAACATGCAAAGTTCCACACACCCATTGGGCCTTGAATGAAGTCATAACCTAATGTTTGAATATTCATTAACATTAGTGCGTTTAGAGGCCAGTGTAGACCCAATGGAACAAGGAATGGGTATAATAGCGGGATTAGAATCGCGAACACAAACGGTGCATTCGTATTTAGCCAAGCTAAACCAAGACCTAAGTAAGTACCAATCCACACACCTAGAGGACCAATCAAGAACGCAGTTAGCGGAATCATAATGATCAAAGAAAGGAATGGTACAAATACCATGTGTAGGTTGTCAGGAATAATTTTCTTTAAGAAGCGGTATACAAGCGCTAATACAGCAACCATGATCAATGGAACGAACACGTTACCAGAGTAATCATTAAGCTGCATTGGTAAACCAAACACGTGTGCAACGTGAGAGACAGTACCTAATGTTGTATCTTTAATCGATGTTGTTGACGCTAATGACGTTAGCTTTTGGAAATCAGGCGTCATTAATGCGCCCATGATTGCCGCACCTAACCAAGGGTCAACCTTCAGTTTTTTAGACGCATTATAAGCAACCATAATTGGCAAGAAGTAGAATACAGAATGCCACATTGAATCGACAAAGATCCAACCCGCAGACTTATCACCTCTAAAATCAACAATGTGTAAGGCATCTAATACTGCACATAATGCAATAATTAACGATGCACCTAGTAAAATACCTAAAATGGGACGGAACGAATCTGAAAGGTATTCAAAGAAACCATCAACCCAAGCGACTTTGCCACGAACACCACCTGAACGCAGTGATGCTTTCACATCATCATTAGATGCCACAGCTTCAGTTTTAGTGTTAGTGTTAGTGTTAGTGTTATCAGCACCACCACTTGCTTTACTATCTTCAATTAACTGTTGCAGTGCGCTATGCATCGTCGCAACACCGCCACCAACAACAATTTGGTAGCGCTCGCCACTTTGAGGAACACAACCCATTACATCAGGAATAGCATCTAATGCGGCTTTATCTACAATTGAGTTATCGTTTAATTCAAAACGTAAACGCGTTGCACAGCACGTTAAAAACTTAATGTTAGCAGCACCACCAATCCCTTCAAGGATTCTCTCTGCTGATGATTTATTGCCATTCGACATGATTTTTACCTTTGATATCCAGACCAATACCAATGAGGATAGCATCCCTCACTGGCATGTACGTAATAACTAATTAATTTTATTGATATAATTAAGGGCTATATACAATATTTATCTACTTTAATAAATTTAGTTTTAGCTCTTTAGAAGAATAAATTGATTAAAGCATTCTTAACAAGCATAACCCCGCGAAGATATTGCTCGTTTTTGACCGATATTTCCAGAATATACTTAAATAACATGCTAAATATAAAACATAGATCACACGGATTGCATTACGAGCTGTAAATTACTGATAATAAAACCAAAAAAACGCAATTCTAATAAAACTTTTATTACAGAAATGAAACGTAAGCAACACAATGTAACGCAAATAATACAAAACAAATAACAACATCATATTCAACATAGTTAAATGCAATACTGTTTTATCTTATTAATTAGAAATCATTGAGAATGACGCATATAAGCAACCAATAATGCTTATAAAATAGCCATAGAGATAAAAAAAGCCTTAGAAAGGTAACAAGTATAAGTTTCTATCTAGACACACTAAAAACTAATCCTACTCTCGCTATTTGTTAATCAAACATAAAAATAATTAGCCAAAAATAATGTGTACAAAGCTAACTTCAACACTTTGTCGCACCATTCAGACGCTTCATGACTACTCTTGAAAAAACACATTCATAGTGCTCGCTCGATGCGCTATAGCGTTGACGAAGTATTTTTTGATATTAGCCTCCTGCAACGTATTAACATCGATCTCAATCAACACGTAAAAACACTACGTCAAGCCATTTATAAAGAAACCGGTGTCCAACAGGGACTGGTGTCGGCAAAAACCCCACTTAGCCAAAGTCTCCTCCTAGGCTACAAAAATTGCCAATCTTATCAAGGGTAATGCGTATTGATGAGCGAACAACAAGAGACCACTAAAATATGGCCTTAAGGTTACATATTTTATGTGTGCTAACAGACTTAACTTATTATTGGGTCTTGGACTCTAACTAAATACAAATTAGCCAAAATATAGAAAGTGAATCTAATTAACTATACTACTTCAATTAAAATGTCGTTATATAGATATTCACAACTAATAGGCTCACAGTTAATGACATTTAATTCAATAACTTATACGTTATTCCAAAGTATAATGAAAAACATTGAGATTATATTATAACTTTGAGAAATAACTCGCAAAAGAAAAGCAATATATATATGGCAACAGCTTTATAAAATAAAATTATCACCACGTTTAATGATTATTCTATTCTATGAAACAACTACTATTATTTTATATTTTTATGCTTTCACTTAATATATGGACAACGTCTACATTATCTAACTTAGATAACGTTTGGCTTAAATTAGGTCTTTCTTCAAGATTTACAAATAATGCTAAAATAGATCAAATTACAGAGTTAGCTGAAATACCAAATTTAAAAGATCGAGGAGATGACTTACTCGGTATTGACTCTGATAACAATGGAATTAGAGATGATATTGATAATTTCATTCAACTTAACTATCCAGATGTGACTCAAAAAAAAGCGGCAGAGCAATTAGCGAGAGGACTCCAGAAAACATTAATTGCTGACATTGATAATAAACTTAAAGTCAAACAAATAAACAAGCTTAACTCTAGAGCCATTAATTGCATATTCTCTAAATTCAATAGTACAAAGG
The DNA here is from genome assembly GCF_046058925.1 of Photobacterium piscicola. Classification (NCBI taxonomy): domain Bacteria; kingdom Pseudomonadati; phylum Pseudomonadota; class Gammaproteobacteria; order Vibrionales; family Vibrionaceae; genus Photobacterium; species Photobacterium piscicola. The sequence continues at coordinate 1,400,594 of NZ_CP175534.1, read as the reverse complement.
AAAATGCAATATACCCAGCTCGTGTCGCTTCAGAGCTGGAATCAATAACAACCAATACTAAAAAACGACTATTAGCCTATCTTAAATTTAATAAAGCTCTAGATGGAACAACTTGGTCTCTTCCTGTCGGTGATTCTTGTGAATAAATTAAAAAAACAATAATCTTTAATATATTACAACGATCAAACAGACTATCTTTAACCACCCTCGCTATTGTTGCTCTACTACACCCTACTTCTACTGTCTGTGAGTAACTATACCTAAGGCTTGTAATGATTCATTTACACGGTGACAACGGTACTTACCTTCAGCTTTTGCTTTCGCAATACCTTGAACTTGATGTTTATACCTAGCCTCATAGCCTCATAGCCTCATAGCCTCATAGCCTCATAGCCTCATAGCCATCACTATTAAGTTTAATTTAAGTTAGTTTCACTAAAGTAAGTACGTTTTATAAATATTCCATAATAAATATAAGAGTAATTATTTTGCACGGACTTAATCATTATGAGTCTATCTTAATAAAATGTTAGACTATTTTAATAAATTTCGATTTGGCTACTTTATGTCTTCAATACCTAAACATCGTCCAACACTGAATGATATCGCTTCACATGTTGGTGTTACCAAAATGACGGTTAGTCGCTACTTACGCGATCCGAACTCTGTGGCAATTGCAACAAGAGAAAAAATAGCCGTTGTAATTGAAGAAATGGGTTATGTACCAAGTCGAGCGCCAGATATTTTATCTAACCGTAATAGTAAAGCGATTGGCATTTTAATTCCTTCCCTTTCTAACCAAGTCTTTGCCTCTTTAATTCAAGGAATTGAAGCAGTAACTAAAGCACAAGGCTACCAAACCTTAATTACCCACTACGGTTATAGCCCCGAAGAAGAAGAAAAGAAAATATGCTCTTTATTATCCTATCATGTTGATGGCTTAATCTTAACGGAAAGTATTCATACTCAACGTACATTAAAAATGATCGAGTCAGCAGGGGTATCTGTTGTAGAAACGATTGATTTGCCAGAAAACCCCATTGAGCTTGCAGTTGGTCTTGATCATGAGCAAGCTGCTTATGAAATGGTATCACTCATGATTGCGCGTGGACGTCGCCAGGTTGTGTATTTTGCCGCGCGGATGGATCGTCGAACTCAATTACGTTGTGATGGTTATACTCGTGCCATCACTGAAAATGGCTTAACGCCAATCATGATTGCTACAGAAGAGCACTCTAGCTTTACTCAAGGGCGATTATTAATGGAAAAATCACTACAGGACTACCCATTATTAGATGGTGTTTTTTGTACCAATGATGATTTAGCGATTGGTGCCATGATGTTATGCCAAGAACATCATATCGTCATACCAGAGCAAATTGCTATTGCTGGTTGTAATGCATTAGATATAGGTAAAGCTATTTCACCCACATTAGCCAGTATTGAAACCCCGCGAGAGCAAATGGGTAAAATGGCGGCAGAATTACTATTAAAAAAGCTCTCAAATAAAAAGATTACTCAACCTATTAATAATATTGGTTATTCAATATTTCTAGGCGATAGCTTGGGATAAAACGCATCATGCCAATACATCATGCGTTTAAATACTATTAACTCAGTAAGGCAACAGCTTGTTTAGATAACTGAGTGATTTTATCCCACTGACCACTATCAATCAGATCTTTAGGTAGCATCCAAGAACCACCGACTGTCGCAACACATTGTAGTGATTTATATTGATCAACGTTTGCAGGACTAATGCCACCAGTTGGACAAAAGCTAACTTGTGGCAATGGTGCTGAGATTGCAGCTAATACTTTCGCGCCGCCATTAGCTTCTGCTGGAAAGAATTTGAGCTGCTGATAACCTAACTCAAGCGCTTGCATGACTTCTGATGGAGAACTTACACCAGGAATTAACGGAGCTGGACCTTTTTTAGCATATGCTAATAGCTCTGGTGTCATTCCTGGTGAAATAACAAATTTCGCACCTGCAGCAACAACAGCATCATACTGCTCACAATTTAATACCGTTCCTGCACCCACCATTGCTTCAGGCATTGCTGCTGCAATGATACGAATGGCGTCTAATGCCACAGGTGTACGTAATGTAATTTCAAATACTGCTATTCCACCATCTAGTAATGCTTGCGTCATCGGTAGTGCGTGTTCTAGCTTTTCAATAACCATAACAGGAACAACTGGTGATGCTTTAAATACGTCTTTAGGGTCTAGTTGCCAACAATTCATTTTATATCCTTATACTAAATCAATTAAAAATAGTCGCGCCAGTATCAGCACTTGAGATTTGAGAACGAAAACCTGCAAATAAATTTCTACCCCAGGTTTGTGGTTGATATTGGTAAGTAAACTCAGGCATATGACGTAATGACAAATCAGCATCAACATTAAGTACGCCACGAACGGCATCAAATTCAATCATATCGCCATCTCTGATCAGGCCTATTTCACCGCCACAAAAAGCTTCTGGAGTAACATGTATCGCCGCTGCTATTTTTCCTGACGCGCCAGATAATCGGCCATCGGTAACTAACGCAACACAATATCCCTGCTTTTGAATGTTTCCCAAAATAGGCATTAACTTATGTAATTCAGGCATGCCATTCGCTACGGGGCCGTTATGGGTAACAACAACTATAACATCTTGGTTTAACTCGCCTTTTTTATATGCTTGTTCGACTTCATTTTGGCATTGAAACACTTTAGCCGGGGCGGTTATTTGTTGATACTCAGTCGCTACCGCAGAAACTTTAATGACTGATTTACCGATATTACCGGTCAATACTTTTAGCCCACCACTGCCACTAAATACCTGGGTCGGCATTGCCAACACCTCAGTATTGGTACTATCACCACAATCGACCCAAACTAACTGCCCATCTTTTAACATTGGCGTCGTCATTAGGTCTGCAAACTCACCAAATGCGGTTTTAATATTGGTGTTTAATAATCCTAATGCATGCAGATTTTTCATTAATACAGGCACGCCGCCTGCTTGTTGAAAGGCATTGATATCTTCAGGACCATTGGGATACATGCGTACTAATAACGGAACCACATCAGATAACTCACTAATGTCATCCCACGTTAAAATAAGTCCAGCGCATCGAGCGATCGCCACCATATGTAAGCTGTGATTGGTGCTACCACCAGATGCAAGCCAAGCAATGAGTCCATTAACAAGACTTTCAGCAGTAAAGACTTCATATAAAGGGCGGTATTGTTGTGATTGGCTGTTCATCGCCGCAATTTTGCATGACGCAGCTTGGGTTAAAGCATGGCGTAATACACTGTTTGGAGCTACAAAGGCAGATCCTGGAAGCATTAGTCCCATCGCTTCAAGCACTAATTGATTGGTATTAGCCGTTCCATAAAATGTACAGGTTCCTGGAGAGTGATACGCCTGACATTCCATATTTAATAAAGTTTCTTTGGTTGCTGCTCCCGCGGCATATTGCTGACGAACCGTTACTTTTTCATCATTGCTGATCCCCGTCCCCATTGGGCCAACAGGAATAAAAGCCGTCGGTAAATGAGCAAAAGATAACGCCCCCATTAATTGACCCGGTGCAATTTTGTCACAAATACTGAGCAATAATGTGCCATCAAACGCATTATGACTTAAGGAAATCGCCGTTGCTTGAGCCACAATATCACGTGAAAATAGCGACAACTCCATGCCCGGTTGCCCTTGAGTAATACCATCACACATTGCAGGGACACTGCCTGCAACTTGACAGGTGTGTCCTAACGGTCGCAATGCTTCTGCGATAATATCAGGGTAGAATTTGTAAGGCTGATGCGCACTTAGCATGTCGTTATAAGCTGTTACAATACCAAGGTTTGAATGTAACAAATCTAAAATCGCGCTTTTCTCTTGAGAGCAATTAGCAGCAACAACATGGGCTAAGTTACCGCAAGATAGCTGGCGACGACCGCGACCAGAGTTGACCATCGCTAATGTCATCTCGAGCCATTGGCGGTAACTGGTCTCACTGCGCTGCTTAATGCGTTGTGTAACGCGAGCAATAATCTTATTCATTGATATTTCCTACCAATGCAGCAACAGCTGCATCCACAATGTTATCGATAGACCCATCGATTGAAATCGTAAACACGCCAGCTTCTTGATTTGGCCTTTCTAAGGTTTCCAATTGGCTACCCAGCATAGTTTCACGCATGAAATGCCCTTGGCGCGCACGCATTCGTTCTAAAATGAGTGTTCTGCTACCATCAAGAAAAATAAACTGTACATTTTTATTGCCTTCACGAATTTGGTCGCGATATTTCTTTTTCAAAGCAGAGCAAACAATGACACCCGTTTCATTCTTAGTTTCAATGCTATAGGCTGCGTCACGGATACGTTCAAGCCACGGTTCTCTATCGATATCATCTAAAGGCGTACCACTTGCCATTTTTTGAATATTAGCTTTAGGGTGTAAATCATCACCATCAATAAATTTTGCATTGAGCTTGTTAGCAATGTTTTCACCGATTGTTGATTTACCACAACCGCACACGCCCATAACAATGATGCTTCTGCCTGTCATTTATTCTACCTTCCTCTCATTTTTGGATACGGGCTTATCGAATTGCTTGTAAGTTACCATGTTACGGGTAACATGTTACCCGTAACTTCGCGGTGTGTGAAGTTATTCACAATAAAAAAAACAGAACGTTATTACCTCAATTTTAATTTTTGCTGGAGAAATCCTGTATGACGCAAGATCCTACATTCTTATTATTAGTTGCTACTGGCTCAATCGCACTGCTATTGATCCTGATTATGCGCTTTAAAATACATGCCTTTTTAGCGTTAACATTAGTAAGCTTTTTAACCGCAGTTGTTACTGGAGTACAAGCAGATCAAGTTGTACCAACGATGATGTCTGGCTTTGGTGGTACGCTAGCATCCGTAGCACTTCTTGTTGGTCTTGGTACTATGATTGGCCGTATTCTAGAAGTGACAGGCGGTGCAAAAGTATTAGCTGATACACTCATAGGCAGATTTGGTTCCGATAAAGCACCTTTTGCACTAGGTGTTGCTTCTTTACTTTTTGGTTTCCCTATCTTTTTTGATGCGGGATTGATCGTAATGATGCCGATTCTATTTAGTGTTGCTAAACAGTTTGGAGGCTCGACCATCAAATATGCATTGCCTGTTGCAGGTGCTTTTGCTGTTATGCATGCTTTTCTCCCTCCACACCCAGGTCCCGTTGCTGCGAGTGAATTATTAGGCGCTAATATTGGACTATTAACTTTTGTAGGTCTGGTTATTGCCTTACCAACCTGGTATTTAGGTGCTTATTTATATGGCTTATGGGCAGGTGAGCGTTTTAATTTACCTCTACCTCAAGCATTTTTAGCAACTCAGCGTGTTATTGATGATAGTAAACTCCCTAAGTTTTCACTCGTCATTACAATTCTACTGTTACCACTCGTGCTTATATTTATGGATACAGGGCTTAATACTTTATCTGTAATGGGCGTTGTTGATCCTCAGGCAGCATGGGTAAATATTCTACGCATGCTCGGTAAAACACCGGTTGCATTAATGATCACCTTATTGTTTTGTTTAGCTGTATTTGCTAAAGATTATGGCATGGCCAAATTAGAACAATTATGTGGTGATTCATTAGCACCAATTTGTGCTGTTATTCTGGTAACTGGTGCAGGTGGTATGTTTGGTGGGGTATTACGCGCAAGTGGTATTGGTGACGCGTTAGCTGGTGTTCTTACTGATACAGGTATGCCTGTTATTGTTGCAGCATTCTTAATTGCAACAGCATTACGTGTTGCTCAAGGATCGGCAACAGTAGCACTAACAACTACAGCAGCATTAATTGCTCCAATGGTAGCTGCAACTACGGGCCTGAGTGCTTTTGACTTATGTTTTATCGTAATAGCTATCGCTTCTGGCGCAACCGTGTTATCTCACTTTAATGACTCAGGTTTCTGGCTAGTCGGTCGACTACTTGATATGGATGAGAAAACAACGTTAAAAACGTGGACTGTAATGGAGACCTTATTAGGAACAATAGCTTTCACTATTGCAGCAACATTGAGTATTTTCTTATAACGATCTTATGATTAATGCTGATTAATTTAATAAGGCTAAACAGCATTGTTTAGCCTTTTTTTTAATAATAGTGGGCTTTTAATAAATATTTGTAAGCATGTGGTGAAGTAGTATGTAGTAGCTCGGTGAATTTAGGCCACATGAATAGAGATTTATCCCTTCTAGGCTATATCGTTTTACCTAAGATTATCTACACCAATAAACTACTCCTCTTTGTTTTGTCTCATAACCAACTTCACATAACATCTGTTATATGTCCCACAGAGAATTGTATGTGTTACAACCATTTAGAAATGTCAAATCAACCACCAGCCCCTTTCCAGCAACAAAAAAAGAGAAGCCGAAGCTTCTCTTTAGTATCAGACCAAAACTGTGCTTTACTGTTTTGCTAATGAAAACAACGTAAAGAAGTTTTTAGTGGTGGCTTGTTCCACTTCCTCAACAGATATGCCTTTTAATAGCGCAATATATTGTGCTACTTCGCGTGTGTAAGCCGGTTGGTTTTGCTTACCACGGTATGGAATTGGCGCTAAGAATGGAGAATCGGTTTCAACCAATAACCGATCTAACGGTAACTTACTCACCACATTTTTTAAGTCGCTCGCAGTATTGAACGTCACAATGCCAGAGATTGAGATATAAAAGCCTAGCTCAATCGCAGCTAATGCCATATCCAAATCTTCAGTAAAGCAATGTAATACACCGCCACACTTTTCTGCGCCTTCTTCACGTAAAATACGCATAGTATCTTCACGTGCCATACGAGTATGGATAATTAGCGGCTTATTCAATTCAACCGCCACACGTGCTTGCTCACGGAACAATTTTTGCTGCAGTTCTGCAGTCTCAGGCTGGTAGTGATAATCAAGCCCTGTTTCACCAATCGCAACCACTTTTTCATGGCGCGCATAGGCTTTAAATTGCTCAGAGTCATACCCTGATTCTACATCTAAGGGGTGAATACCACAGGATGCAAACACGTTATCGTAAGGTGCGATCATTTCCATCATTTTAGGAAAAGCCGCTAATGTCACCCCTACTGATAGAAAATATTCAACGCCACGTTCCTTGGCCTTATTTAATACATCATCAATCCCTGTATGTAATTTATTGTAATCAAGTTTATCAAGATGACAATGTGAATCGACTAACACAGGCTTTCCTCTTGTTTATTCTTATGCTTCATTTCATAACGGTGCTGGTAAAGCATTAATTGTGAAAATTACTTACCAATAAATCCGCTTAACCACTCAACCACTAACAACTCAATATTTAGCCCTGTATGTTTGGCTAATTGACGATGTAAGTTGTTAAGATTGCGTACTTGTTCTAATAATAATGCCGTTGGTATCGTGGTCGCGACGGCTTCAACTGCGAGTAGCGATTCTTGATGAACAAGATATTGCGTTGCCCCTTGTTGCCATTTTAAACAATCCACCAGAAAGTAACTGAGCAATTGTAATGTCACAATACCATCAGCGGTGCACATTGCTGCTACATCGTAAATACCAATATGCGGCGGTTGTACAAATTCAGTAAACGCTTTAACTAAATGGCCGTAACGAATATCTAATCCACTTTCAATGAAGGCTAACGTTGCTAATGGTGCACCATTGTTAAGCCGTACACTTTCTAAGAAGATAGATTGTTGTAAGCGACTTTCAACCCAACGTTTAACATTATCTTCTTCCGGTGGAATTAAACGCCACTTATTGCAACGACTCACCACTGTCGGTAATAACCGATCTAAACTTTGTGCCGTCAAAATAAATTGGCATCCAGCTGGCGGTTCTTCTAATGTTTTTAATATCGCATTCGCACCCGCTTCACCCAATGCATCTGCGTCTTCAATTAAAATAACCCGCTGTCCATTTAAATGAGAGGTCTCAACAGCCCAGCGATTACATTGCCGTACCGCATCAACACCAATTTGCTTACCTTCTTGTTCAGGCTTAATTACATGAAAGTCAGGATGGTTTTCAGCATCAAATAATTGGCAGCTATGACAAACACCACAAGGCTCGGTTTGTGAGTTTTGACAAAGTACGGTTTTAGATAATTGTCGAGTTAATACACCACGTCCACTGCCCTTTGCCGCTAATAACAAAATAGCATGGTGTAAACGTCGTTGCTCAAGCAACTGCTGCCAGTTGTGCCACAAAGTTTGTTGCCATGGATAGATCATTATTATTGTTGCTCCAACCAAGACTGTAATGCTTGGGTTAAATCAGCAGTAACCTGTTCTAAAGTTTGGCTCGCATCAATAATAATCACATTAGGCTGATTGTGACATAATGCTAAAAAACGCTCACGAGCACGTTCAAAGAAACTGATATCCATTTGTTCAATACGATCAAGCTCACCACGGCCACGTGCGCGCTGTAAGCCTAATACAGGATCAATATCCATATAGATAGTCAGATCAGGACGAAAATCCCCTAGAACGGTATCACGCAGGTTTTCCATCAATACTTGATCAAAACCACGACCACCGCCTTGATAAGCCTGTGATGACATATCATGGCGATCACCCACCACCCACCGCCCTTCAGCTAGAGCAGGTTTAATTACATTATCAACCAATTGAATACGCGCCGCATACAGCAGTAATAACTCTGCCATATCCGTTAAAGGCTCATCAGGATGACCTTGTTTAACTAAGGCGCGCATTTGCTCTGCCAACGGAGTGCCACCAGGTTCACGTGTTGATTGTGGGTTTGTAATACCATGCTGCGCTAATGTTGCTATAACTTGTGCAATAGCTGTACTTTTACCAGCCCCTTCAAGGCCTTCGATGACAATAAATTTACCGATCATTTCTGTGTTCTTAATATTTTAAGGTAGGCACGAACCGCGCGGTTGTGCTCGACTAATGTAGTTGAAAACTTGTGACCCCCTTTACCATCAGCAACAAAATAATAAAAGTCACTGTTATCGGGATCAACGGCAGCCATGATAGATGCCTTACTTGGCATTGCTATTGGCGTTGGCGGTAAACCACGCATGGTGTAGGTGTTGTAAGCAGTTGGTGTGCGTAGGTCTTTTTTCGTAATGTTGCCGTTATACTTATCACCCATACCATAAATAACCGTAGGATCAGTTTGTAATGGCATATTGGCGCGTAAACGATTCATAAAGACAGATGCCACTAAACCACGCTCACTGGCCACGGCTGTTTCTTTTTCAATAATGGATGCCATGATCAACGCTTGGTACGGCGTTTTTAAAGGTAAATCTGATGCGCGTTGCTGCCATGCAAGATCTAACTCTTTCATCATTGCACTATGTGCACGCTTTAAAATACTGATATCACTCGTGCCCGCAGTAAAGTGATATGTATTCGGCAGAAAATAACCTTCAATTTTATCATTATCGATACCAACCGCAGCGCTAATTTGCGCTTGGGTCATATCATCGGTGGTATGAGCTAAATGAGGATCAGCTTGTAACAACTCACGCCATTCACTAAAACGTTCACCATCCACCAGCGTGATCGCATATTGATATTCTTTACCTTCGGTGATCATGGTTAAGACAGAATACAAAGACGCTTGCGGTTTGATAGCATACGTACCTGCTTTAATGTCTGTTAATGCTGGTTCCAAATACCCAACCCAACGTAACCATGGTGATATTGTTATTAGCTTATCATTACTTAATTGCGTTAATAGCCCGCGGAAAGATGTCCCCGTCTTAACGGTAATAAATGTTTGTTGTTCCGTCAGTACTGGTTTATCAAGCGTTGATTTAACTTGAAAATATCCCCAACCAGCCGCGCTTGCTATTAATAATAGCAATATAAAAATCACAGTAATCAACTTCTTTAGCACGAATGTAACCTCTTCCATAGTATTTTGAACACTGTACGTTCACTATATTGTGTTGTTTGTATTTGATTTATAGGTACTAACGTCATCAATGCGTTAGTAATAAAAACTTCATCCGCAGTCAGTACAGCTTCAAGGGCAAAGTCACCCACTTGATAGTCATAATTTAATTCATTAAGCATATCAAGCACCCGTTGACGCATAACCCCTGCAACACCTGTACGTTGCAGCGCTGGAGTATATACAGTATTACCTTTACGCCAAAATAGATTCGCAACAGTTGTTTCAATAACGCGGCCATCGCTATCTAATGCAACTGCATCAACCCAACCCGTTTTTTCAATTTCTTGTTTCAATAATACTTGTTCAAGCCGATTTAGGTGCTTCATTCCTGCGAGCATTGGGCTATTACCCATTCGTAGCTGGCATACACCTAATGTAATTCCTTGTTGTTGCCACTGTTGATAATGCAATGGCCATTCAAAATGGGTGATGATCACTTGAGTATCATGACACCCAGCTGGATTATAGCCACGGCCACCACTGCCACGACTAATTAAAATTTTGATACCGCCTTGATGTGGGTATTTTAATGCAAGGGCAGCAACGTCAGTATATACCTGCAGCCAATCAGGTGCAGCTATTGCTAATCTTTCAAGGCTTACTTTAAAACGCGCTAAATGCAATGACCATAATTGAACCTGCTGATGTTCAACCAGCATTGTTGTAAAGCAACCATCACCATATTGAGTCGCGCGATCGGTAATAGCAAGTTGCTGTTGTTCACAACTGTTCACTAGGGCCATTAAGTATTCCTTTGTACAGATAAAAAAATAGCCTGATATCGAAATATCAGGCTACTTAATCATATCAGGTTATGGCACTTATTGCTCAACACGCAAATAAGTGAATTAAATTTTCTTAAACAATAACGAACCGTTAGTGCCGCCAAAACCGAATGAGTTACATAATGCGTATTCTAGGTTAGCTTGACGTGCTTCACCTGGAACATAATCAAGATCACAACCTTCACCTGGATTATCCAAGTTAATTGTTGGTGGTACTACTTGATCAATCAAACTTAAAATAGTGATGATTGATTCAACAGAGCCAGCAGCACCTAACAAGTGACCAGTCATTGATTTAGTTGATGAAACCATAACACTATCCGCAGCAGCACCTAGCGCGCGTTTAATGCCTAATGTTTCAGTCTTATCACCCGCAGGCGTTGATGTGCCGTGTGCGTTAATATAGCCAATCTTGTCAGCATTGATACCCGCATCACGAATACAAGCTTCCATAGCTAATGCACCACCAGAACCGTCTGCACTTGGTGACGTCATGTGGTAAGCATCACCACTCATGCCAAAGCCAACAAGCTCTGCATAAATTTTTGCGCCACGTGCTTTGGCATGTTCGTACTCTTCAAGCACAATCACACCAGCACCATCGCCTAATACGAAACCATCACGATCTTTGTCCCATGGACGAGAAGCCGCTTGAGGATCATCATTACGTGTTGATAATGCTTTTGCAGCAGCAAAGCCTGCCATGCCTAGCTCTGTTGATGCTTTTTCTGCACCACCCGCTAGCATCGCATCAGCATCGCCGTATGCAATCATACGTGCAGCATGGCCAATGTTATGAAGGCCCGTCGTACACGCAGTAGAAATCGCGATATTTGGACCACGTAGACCGTACATGATAGACATGTGGCCTGCGATCATATTAACAATTGTTGATGGTACAAAGAACGGACTGATTTTACGCGGTCCTTTGTCAATCAATGTTTGATGGCCAGCTTCAATTAAACCAAGACCACCAATACCAGAACCAATAGCGACACCGATACGTGGTGCGTTTTCTTCAGTAACTTCAATACCAGAATCTTTGAATGCTTGTACGCCAGCTGCAACGCCGTACTGGATAAATAAATCCATTTTGCGTGCATCTTTCTTAGACATGTAATCTTCACAATTGAAGTCTTTGATCATTCCGGCAAATTGAGTAGCAAATGCGCTTGCATCAAAATGTTGAATGGTACTGATACCACTAGTGCCAGATTGTAAAGCTTTCCAAGAAGATTCAACAGAATTACCAACCGGGGTAAGCATACCCATGCCAGTTACAACTACACGACGCTTAGACACGATTAATTTCTCCGGGAATTGAGGATAAAACAGGAAGTGAAAAAAAACAGGCGGTCATAATGACCGCCTGGGAATATTCATTTTTATATTACTGTGCGCTGTTTACGTAGTCGATTGCAGCTTGAACAGTAGTAATTTTTTCAGCTTCTTCGTCAGGGATTTCTGTATCGAATTCTTCTTCAAGAGCCATTACTAGTTCAACTGTATCTAGAGAATCAGCACCTAGATCATCAACGAAAGATGCTTCGTTTTTAACTTCTGCTTCGTCTACGCCTAGTTGCTCAACGATGATTTTTCTTACGCGTTCTTCGATGTTGCTCATACTAATATATTTCCTTTAACAAGAATTCGCTAATGCGATTTGTTGTAGTTTATTCATTACAGCAAAAGTTGCAACACTCATAATGCTGGTCAAACCACGATTTAACCAGAAAAATAGTTCAATTTGACTTGAATCATGAAGTATTACAACAAATTTGCTTAAATCATATACATGCCGCCGTTAACGTGCAATGTTTCGCCTGTTATATAAGCAGCTTCATCAGAGGCTAAAAAAGCAACAGCCGCTGCTATTTCGCGCGGATCGCCTAAACGACCAGCAGGAACATTTGCTAACGTTGCAGCGCGTTGATCATCATTTAACGCTTTTGTCATATCCGTTTCAATGAAACCGGGTGCAACTGCGTTAACGGTGATTCCACGAGAAGCAACTTCGCGTGCCATCGATTTTGTAAAACCAAGCAAACCTGCTTTAGCAGCTGCGTAGTTTGTCTGACCTGCGTTGCCCATAGTGCCAACAACAGAACCAATGCTAATGATACGACCATTACGTTTTTTCATCATAGCACGTAGCACGGCTTTAGACAGACGGAAAACCGACGTTAGGTTGGTATCCATGATATCTTGCCATTCGTCGTCTTTCATACGCATAAGTAGATTATCACGAGTAATACCAGCGTTATTCACTAAAATGTCAATATCGCCATATTGTTCTTTAATTTGCTTTAATGTTACTTCAATTGACTCTGGTGAGGTTACGTTTAACGCAAAACCTTTACCGTGATCGCCAAGATACGCACTAATCGCATCAGCACCGCTCTCAGAGGTTGCTGTACCGATTACTGTCGCGCCACGCTCAACTAAGATTTCAGCGATAGCACGACCAATACCACGACTCGCACCTGTAACTAGTGCAATTTTACCTTCCAGACTCATTGTAAATCCTCTTTTAAGCTTAATTACTTCGCAAGTGCTGCGGTTAATGATGCAACATCATTTACTGCTGCGCCGCCAAGTGCACGATCAATACGTTTAGTCAGACCGGTTAATACTTTACCCGGTCCCATTTCTAGCAATTCTTCAACGCCTTCAGCCGCCATACGCTCAACAGACTCTGTCCAACGTACTGGATTATATAGTTGCTTAACAAGTGCCAGTTTAATCGCAACAGGATCTGTCTCAGTCGCCACATCTGCATTGTTAATCACTGGAATTGTAGGAGCACTAAATGCGATACCTTCCAATGCAATAGCTAATTTGTCAGCGGCTGGTTTCATTAACGCACAGTGTGAAGGAACAGAAACAGGCAATGGTAATGCACGCTTAGCACCGGCTTCTTTACACAATACATTGGCACGTTCTACTGCTTCTTTGTTACCCGCAATAACCACTTGGCCTGGCGAGTTAAAGTTAACTGGAGAACACACTTGATCTTCTGCTGCTTGCGCACAAGCGGCTGCAATTGCGTCGTTATCTAAGCCGATAATTGCAGACATTGCACCCACACCAGCAGGTACAGCTTCTTGCATTAGTTTACCGCGTAGCTCAACTAACTTAACTGCCGCTTGGAAATCAATCACACCCGCGCAAACAAGTGCAGAGTATTCACCTAGGCTATGACCAGCTAAAACAACAGGTTGTTCACCACCTTGTTGCTGCCATACACGCCAAATTGCCACAGACGCAGTTAATAACGCAGGTTGTGTACGCTGAGTTTGGTTAAGATCTTCAACAGGACCATTTTGAACTAACGCCCATAGGTCGTAACCTAATGCATCAGAGGCTTCAGCAAACGTCTGCTTAACCACATCAAATTGCTCTGCTAAATCAGCAAGCATGCCAACAGTTTGAGAACCCTGTCCAGGGAAAACAATCGCGAACTTAGACATTTGAGAATCCTTATTCTTTTATATACTGATCGTTCAGTAAATTAATAGGCTAATAAGACAGCGTTAACTATATTCAACCTTCTGCCTTATCGCAAAATTCTTTTAACGCGTAAAACTAAACCGATTCTTGATTTAGTTTAAAATTTCACTAGTGCAGAGCCCCAAGTGAAACCGCCACCAAACGCTTCTAATAATAACGTTTGACCACGTTGAATACGGCCATCACGTACCGCTTCATCTAATGCTGTCGGTACTGTTGCCGCCGACGTATTACCATGACGATCCAGTGTAACCACCACTTGATCCATCGACATTGATAATTTTTTCGCTGTTGCTGAAATAATACGCATATTCGCTTGATGTGGTACTAACCAATCAAGTTCAGATTTATCCATATTATTGGCAGTAAGCGTATTTTTAACCAAATTAGACAGTTGTGTTACAGCAACTTTAAATACTTCATTACCTGCCATGTAAAGCCAAGTATTTGCATCAAAGTCTTTATCATGTTCTGGTACAGCAAGGCTTAGCAAACCACCAAAATGACCATCAGCATATAAATGCGTTGAAATGATACCTTGTTCTTCACTGGCGCCAAGAACGACCGCACCAGCTGCATCACCAAATAAGATAATGGTTGAGCGATCTTCTGGATCACAGTGATGAGAAAGTGCATCAGACCCAATCACTAATACATTTTTCGCCATGCCCGTTTTAATATGCTGATCAGCAACACTTAATGCGTAAACAAAACCTGTACATGCCGCAGATAAATCAAAAGCAGGACAGCCTTTAATATCTAACATGCCTTGTACTTGGCAAGCCGCAGAGGGAAATGAGTGACTTGCACTAGATGTCGCAACAATAATAAGATCGATGTCTTCTTTATCAATGCCAGCCATTTCAATCGCGTTTAAAGAAGCATGATAACCCATCACTGCCACTGTTTCGTCAGCCGATGCAATGCGACGCTCACGAATACCAGTACGAGCAACGATCCATTCATCGCTGGTGTCTATCGTTTTTTCTAAATCCGCATTGGTGCGAACTTGTGTTGGCAAATAGCTGCCAGTTCCTAAAATTTTGCTATACATGAAGACTAATAATGCCTCTCTAATAAGACCTCTTCCAGACGGTCACTGATTTTCATCGGTATTTGACGTTTAATCTCATAAACCGCTTGGCTTATGGCATTCTCCAAAGCTGTGGTGTCGGCACTTCCATGGCTTTTAACGACAATACCGCGTAATCCTAACAGACTTGCGCCATTATACTGGTCGGGGTTCAATTGCTGTAAGCTATCAAACAGTTCACGAAATAGCCATTTAGCAATCAATCGCTTAAATGGATTACGACCAATATTACGCTTAATACAATCAATGAATAGGTTTGCTACCCCTTCACTGGTTTTTAAACTCACATTCCCGACAAAGCCATCACACACAATTACATCCGCTTTATCGGAATACAATTGATGACCTTCAATATAGCCAATGTAATTAATATCGGAAGATTGACTCAACATTTCAGCACAGCGTTTAACCAGATCATTGCCTTTAATGGCTTCTTCGCCAATATTAAGTAATGCCACGCGAGGCGGTGAACCTAATGTTTGTTCCGCAACCACAGATCCCATAACGGCAAATTGGAACAAAGTATCTGCATCGCAGGAAACATTGGCACCGAGATCTAATAACCAAGTATGGTTAGCGTGACGATTAGGAATTTCTGAAATTAAAGCGGGACGTTCAACACCAGGAAGCTGTTTAAGCACATAACGGGATAAAGCCATTAATGCACCGGTGTTGCCAGCACTCACACAGGCATCTGCATCACCTGCGGCAACAGCATCTAGAGCCATGCGCATTGAAGAGCCTTTACTATGGCGTAATGCTTGTGATGGACGTGTTTCATTAGCTATAACGTTATCGCAATGCACGATAGACAATCGAGGATGATTGAGCTTATTAAGAAGAGTTAGCTGGGTAGTGATAGCACTTATATCACCAAATAGAATGAGTTTGAGCTCAGGCGAATGCAACAGTGCCTGCACGGCGGCAGGCACTGTTACTTGAGGACCGAAATCCCCGCCCATTGCATCAAGTGCAACGGTAAGACCCATCAAGGTTCAACCTTACTTGTTGATAACCTTACGGCCACGGTAGAAACCGTCAGCTGTCACGTGGTGACGTAGGTGAGTTTCACCAGATGCTGAATCTACAGATACTGCTGCTGTAGTTAGCGCATCATGTGAACGACGCATACCACGTGCTGCACGTGATTTTTTGCTCTTTTGTACGGCCATTAACCCTACTCCTGTTAAATTTAACTTTTAAGATTCTTCAATACTGCAAACGGATTCGGACGCTCATCAGCAACGGGGATCTCACCAAAAGACAAGTTATGAGTGCCGATCTTACAATCGTCATCATCATGTCTTGCAACTTGTGGTAATTCTAACATCAATTCATCTTCGATGATTTCAATTAGGTTAATCTCGCCATTTTCATCGACAATTGTCGGCTCATAGGCTTCCGGTAACTTATCAATAGCCTCTTCATCACGAACCGGACTATAACAGAATTCAACACTAATTGTGTGTGGAAATTCTTCCTGACATCTCTGACAGGTCAACATCACATCTACACTTGCGTTTCCGCGCATGAAAGGAATACGACGTTGGTCAAGGTCAAAAGACAAGTTGACGTTTGCATCACTTATTACGCTCTGGGTTGAGCCAGCTAAACGAGACAGAAGATCAGCTTTGATGATGCCATCATAGTCGAGTCTTTTCTGTGCAGTGCGTACTGGATCTACCTTTATCGGCAATTTTACCTTTTGCATAGGGCGCGAATATTAGCCTTATAGTCTGGTTGAGTCAAAGGAAATGTGCCGGAATTAACAGCTTTTGAACAATTCTCGTGCTGCCATGAAAATTCGTTCAACATTCATTCCCCCTCCTCATTAAAAAGTTTTTATTTCTTCATCACTCAATCACTTGACGATTGCTGATAAAATGACGAAAGATCACTCAATCATTGTTTAAATGCTAGCCAATACTGGCTTTAGTGGAATTTAAATCAATAATTGCGCCTTATAATAGCATTGTGCTGTAACGATAACATCGTCTGTCTGCACTGAAATCAAAACAATCAATAAATAAAGCTCGCTGGCTTTGAATCGCAGCGATAAGTACACTCAAGGCATCACTTCATCTAGATAACTAAAATAGCCTATGAACCAGTCACTTGTTCTTGCGTCTACTTCACCATTCCGTAAAAGCTTGCTTGAAAAACTACAGCTTCCTTTTACAACAGCCAACCCCAATGTAAATGAAGCCATGCTAGACAATGAGTCAGCAACAGCTTTAGTGATGCGATTAGCACAAGCTAAAGCACTCGCTTGTGCAGAATCTCACCCTAGTCATCTTATTATAGGTTCTGACCAAGTGTGTGTCATTAACGGGGAAATTTTAGGAAAACCGCATACTGAAGCGAATGCTTGTGCTCAGCTACGTGCAGCCAGTGGCAAAGTCATCACCTTCTATACTGGCTTATGCTTATATAATTCACGCACACAAACGACACAAGTTATTTGTGAACCGTTCCATGTCCACTTCAGAACCTTAACCGATAATGAAATTGCACATTATGTCGCTCAGGAACAACCACTTTATTGCGCAGGCAGTTTTAAAAGTGAAGGATTGGGCATTGCATTATTTGATCGATTAGAAGGACGAGATCCAAATACATTGGTTGGATTACCGCTAATTGCCTTACGAGAAATGCTTGCCAATGAGCATCTGGCGGTTTTATAAACCAGCAATCGGTATTATCCCCCATTACAATAAGTGTCATTCTCGTTTCCTAGGCTCTTTTGCCATTTCCAACCATGAAGGTTCGCGAGGGAGATAAGAAATTGAAGGCTGTTGAAAGATGACTTCTTAATTTATGGGGTTGGTATTACAAAAATAAAAAATCATAAAAATAAAAAAGGCGAGCACAATGCTCGCCTTACGATTTTTTAACATCATTAAAAAGTGCGAAGTTTGGCTAAACAGCGTTCTAACACTGGTTCCATTGGCGCACTAATATCCATTAACTCATCTGTATGTGGATGGGTAAATTTAATGTTCGCCGCATGCAAGAACAAGCGGCCTAATCCGGTTTTCTTAGTGTAAGCATCAAAACGTGGGTCGCCATAACGATCATCCCAAGCAATAGGATGGCCCTCGTATTGACAATGTACACGAATTTGGTGAGTACGCCCGGTCACTGGACTTGCTTGTACCAGTGTCGCTTGAGAAAAACGTTCTAATACTTTAAAGCGAGTATCTGAAGCTTTACCTTGCGGGTTAACACGTACAATGCTGTTAACTTCATTTTTCAATAACGGTGCATTTACTCTCTTACAGTTTGCCTTCCATTCCCCCATCACTAAGGCAAAATAATATTTCTGAACCGTTTTTTCTCTAAATTGCTCTTGTAGTTTACGTAACGCAGAACGTTTCTTCGCTACCAACAAAATGCCAGAAGTATCTCGGTCAATACGGTGTACTAACTCAAGGTATCGAGCATCAGGTCGTAATGCTCGTAACGCTTCAATCGCACCAAACTTCAGGCCACTACCGCCATGAACAGCTGTGCCTGATGGCTTATTCAAAATCAATACATGATCATCTTCATAGATAATGCATGATTCAAGTTCGGCCACTTTATTCAATTTGGTACTAATCGGTGCTTGTTCGTCTTTCTCAGGAACAAAAACCGGTGGGACGCGTACGAGATCACCATCCTGCAATTTATATTCAGGTTTAATACGTTTTTTGTTTACTCGCACCTCGCCTTTACGCAAAATACGGTAAATCATACTTTTTGGTACATTTTTAAGCCTAGCACGGAGAAAATTATCGATCCGTTGGCCAGCAAAATCATCAGTAATATCGATGAATTGCACTTTAGGTTTATCTTCTGTCATAAGTTTGATTGTACCATGCAAATAAAGCAGATTGCCGCAAAAAAGTGAGCCTGCTATGATTGCATTCTAGAATAAGTTTTTTTGCTTATTTTACTGACAAGGTGAGCATGCTCTCACCATTTCGGCTATTTTATATACAACTCAGGTGATAAACGCAGCACGTGGCGTAAGACGTTATGGTTACCGGAGTTTTTTTTAGCGCGTCAGATTACAGATTTTTTTGATGTAACAGATACAACCACACCTCGATGTGGTGATACCAGCTGTGTGTTTCAGATCTAACCATCTCGACACAGTTGGCTAATACGTGTGGCCATAGAGCACTCCTGCATTCCAACCGTGAGGTTGCACCCGTACATCAGACTTGGAGTCAGGCACCATCAAAAAATTGATGTAATTAGCGGCGCTAATACACAACGACAATAATGAGTACAATATAATGAAAAGAATGTTGATTAACGCAACTCAGAAGGAAGAGTTGCGCGTCGCATTAGTTGATGGCCAAAAGCTATTTGATCTTGATATCGAAAGCCCTGGTCACGAATCTAAAAAAGCAAATATCTACAAAGGCCGCATCACGCGTATCGAACCAAGCCTGGAAGCTGCGTTCGTTGATTACGGTGCAGAACGCCATGGCTTCCTCCCTTTAAAAGAAGTCGCTAAAGATTACTTCCCATCAAACTATTCTTACCAAGGTCGTCCTAACATTAAGGAAGTCTTGAAAGAAGGCCAAGAAGTTATCGTTCAAGTTGATAAAGAAGAGCGTGGCAACAAAGGTGCCGCACTTACAACCTTTATCTCATTAGCGGGTAGTTACTTGGTGTTAATGCCTAATAACCCTCGTGCTGGCGGTATTTCTCGTCGTATTGAAGGTGAAGAGCGTACACAACTTAAAGCTGCATTAAGCACATTAGAACTGCCTCACGGTATGGGTCTAATTGTTCGTACTGCAGGTGTAGGTAAATCAGGTGAAGAGCTTGAGTGGGATTTAAATGTTCTTCTTAATCACTGGAATGCAGTGAAAGAAGCCGCTGAATCTCAAGCTGCTCCATTCTTGATCCACCAAGAAAGTAATGTTATTGCTCGTGCTATTCGAGATTATCTACGTCGTGATATCGGTGAAATTCTTATCGATAGCCCACAAATTTTTGAACGTGCACGCGATCATATTAAATTAATTCGCCCTGATTTCTTATCGCGTATTAAGCGTTATGAAGGTGAAGTTCCACTATTTAGTCACTACCAAATTGAAAGTCAAATTGACTCTGCGTTCCAGCGTGAAGTTCGTTTACCTTCAGGTGGCTCAGTTGTTATTGACCCAACAGAAGCACTAACATCTATTGATATCAACTCCGCTCGTGCAACAAAAGGCGGCGATATCGAAGAAACAGCATTACAAACTAACCTAGAAGCCGCTGATGAAATTGCTCGTCAATTACGTCTACGCGATCTTGGTGGTCTTGTGGTTATCGACTTCATTGATATGACGCCAGTTCGTCACCAACGTGAAGTAGAAAACCGTTTACGTGAAGCTGTTCGTGTTGACCGAGCGCGTGTACAAATTGGTCGTATATCTCGCTTTGGTTTGCTAGAAATGTCACGCCAACGTTTAAGCCCATCTTTAGCTGAAGCAAGCCATCACGTTTGTCCACGTTGTACTGGTACGGGTGTTGTTCGTGATAATGAATCACTATCACTTTCTATCTTGCGTTTAATCGAAGAAGAAGCATTAAAAGATAACAGTTCACAAGTACTTGCAATTGTACCAGTGCCTGTTGCTTCTTACCTATTGAACGAAAAGCGTCCTGCGGTACAGCACATTGAGAAATATCACAATGTGCATGTTGTTATCGTGCCAAACGCCAACATGGAAACGCCACACTTTGAAGTGTTACGTATTCGTGAAGGTGAAGAGCAAGAGACACTTTCATACCATCTTCCTAATGCGATTGATGCACTGAAAGAAGCAGAAGCGACTGAAGCTCCTCAACAAGAGCGCAGTACAAGAAAACGTGAAGAACCTGTTCTACACGGCTTTGCAGCACCAAAACAACCAGCGCCAGTGGTAGCGACACCAGAAGCACAACCGGCAACTAAACCACAAACGATTATTGCTCAAGCGCCTAGTATCTTTAGCCGCATTTTTGCTGCAATTTCTTCATTCTTCAATAACGGTACTGAGCAGAAAACCGAGATTAAGCAAGAAGTAGAAGCACCAGCAAAAGAACAAACAAATAATAATCGTCGTAACAACAATAATCGTCGTCCTGATAACCGTCGTAATGACCGTCAAGGTAACCGTGACAACACTCGCCGTAATGGCAATCAAGAGAGTGATCAAGACAACAAAGCTGAACAGCAAGATCGCAACAACGAGCAGCGTCAATCTCGTCGTCGCAATGAGCGCACGGACAAAAACCGTCAGCCTCAAGCCGAACGTCCAGTTAAGCAACCGCGTCAACCTCGTTCTGAAGAAGCGAAAGAGCAGCAACGCCAGTCTCGTAAAGAAGAGATTCAAGCGCAGAAGCAACAACGCCAACAAGCAAACGAAGTTAAAGCAAAAGCGACTCAAAACGTTGTCGTTGAAGAGCAAGTGGAAGCCGAAGACAAAAATGTTGTTAAGGTAAAACAGCGTCGTCAACGTCGTCAGTTACAGAAGAAAATTCGTATTACTGACAAAGCAGCACCGGTTGTTGAAGAACAAGCTATTGTTGAAACTGCAGCGATCACTGCCCCATCACCATTAATGGAAATGGGTACAACGATTGCTAAAGAAGCGCAAACAACGTCGACTCAAGATCACGCTATTGTTAATGAGCAATCAGAAACAAATGAGCAAGACAACAATCAACGTCGTAACCGTCGTTCACCACGTCATCTACGCGCTAGCGGTCAACGCCGTCGTCGTATTCGTGATACACGTAGTGAAAAACAAGATTACGAGCAGCATGAAGATCCAAGCTGTTACAACGTTGCAGATGCCGTTGAACACGCCGTTGTTGAAGCAACAGACACTATTAGCGATATGGTAAATGTTGTTTCTATTGTTGAGAAACCAAAAGCACCCCGTCAAACATCAGGTGTAGCAACACCAGAAATGGCAATGGGCAAAGTATGGTCTCGCATTAAGCCAACAATTGAAGCTCCTGTAGCTGCGGTTGAAACTGTTGTTGAAACTAACGATGATCTTATCATTGCTAATCATTCAGCAATCGCGAAAGCATTACCTGAAGTTGAATCAAAACCTGCTTTAGGCGGTGTTGCGATGCCTGAACTTGCAATGGGTAAAGCATTCCCATTACGTGCAGCGTCAGTTGTTGAAGCACCAGTTGTTGAAGCACCAGTCGTTGAAGCACCAGTTGTTGAAGCACCAGTCGTTGAAGCGCCAGTCGTTGAAGCGCCTGTTGTTGAAGCACCTGTTGTTGAAGCGCCTGTTGTTGAAGCACCTGTCGTTGAAGCGCCAGTTGTTAACACAGCATCAGCACCAATGACGAAAATCGTTACTGAAGCTGTCGCGGTTACGGCAACATCTCCACGTGGTTTCCATGCGGTAGCAGCAATGACTAAAGCGCCAGCACCTGTTGAAACAACAGTAAAAGTGCATGTTGAAGCGGCACCACTACGTGAGCTTGCAACAACACGCTCTGCGGGTAGCCAAACAGCAACTAACTCAGCAGCAGCACCAATGACTAAGCCATCTTTTGACTAAGTTAATGTAAACTGCCAATAAAAAGCCATGCATCTGCATGGCTTTTTTATTACTCCACTTTTGAGTCAAAAATAACCATCTTTTTTAACAATTAGTGGGTTTGACTTCATTAACATGGTAAAAATGCATATCTTTACATCATTTAACGTCGTAAGTTGAAGCGTTGTAAATCTTTCGGTAACATTCTGTTACTCAATACATTTAAATAATCCATTCATTTTAGCGAAGAGAAGAACGCCTAATATATGCCTGAATTTCCTCAAGTCTCACAACAATCAGTCAAAAATGATATCCTTTCTGGATTAACTGTAGCACTTGCTCTAGTACCAGAAGCGGTTGCTTTTGCGTTTGTTGCTGGTGTCGATCCTATGGTTGGTCTGTACGCCGCATTTATTGTTGGTTTAATTACAGCCATCTTTGGCGGTCGTCCTGGCATGATCTCTGGTGCAACAGGCGCAATGGCTGTTGTCATGGTTAGCCTTGTTGCTCAACACGGTATTCAATACCTGTTTGCCGCAGTAATGTTAGCGGGTGTATTTCAAATACTGGCTGGCGTATTCCGCCTCGGTAAATTTATTCGTATGGTCCCGCATCCCGTCATGATTGGTTTCGTGAATGGTCTTGCGATAGTTATCTTCTTAGCACAACTTGGTCAGTTTAAAGTTCCTTCTACAACAGGTGGCTTAGAATGGATGCAAGGTACTCAGCTTTACATTATGCTGGGCTTAGTGCTGTTAACCATGGCTATCATTTACTTCTTACCTAAACTCACCAAAGCGGTCCCTTCTTCGTTAGTTGCCATTTTAACCGTAACAGCACTGGTGCATGTATTAGGTCTAGATTCACGTACTGTCGTGGATTTTGTGCGTACAATGAGTGGTGATGCTAATGCAACATTGGCAGGCTCACTACCCACTTTTGCCCTACCCGATGTTGGCTTTAATCTAGCAACCCTTAAAATCATTCTGCCTTATTCTTTGATTTTAGCCGCGGTAGGTTTAATCGAATCATTACTGACACTGACTGTTATTGATGAAATGACCAATACCCGTGGTCACGGTAACCGTGAATGTGTCGGTCAAGGTATGGCAAACATCACCTGTTCAGTTTTTGGTGCTATGGGTGGTTGTGCGATGATTGGTCAATCAATGATCAACATTAACTCTGGTGGTCGTGGCCGTTTATCAGGTATTACTGCTGCTATTGGTCTACTGGTGTTTATTCTATTTGGATCAGCCTTTATTGAAATGATCCCACTGGCTGCATTGGTTGGTGTAATGTTTATGGTGGTGATTGGTACCTTTGAATGGGCAAGTTTACGTATGATGCGTAAAGTGCCAAAACATGACTTCTTCACCATTATTCTGGTTACCTGTGTAACGGTAGCCGCGGATCTGGCTGTTGCGGTGTTCGTTGGTGTTATTTACTCAGCACTTGTGTTTGCATGGAATCATGCCAAGCAAATTTATGCGAGTTCGCACATTGATAACAATGGAGCCAAAGTTTACCAAGTGAATGGTCCATTGTTTTTTGGCTCAGCGTCTCATTTCCTAGAGCTATTTGATGCGCCTAACGATCCACAAACAGTGATTATTGATTTTGCCCATTCACGTGTAGCCGATCACTCTGCGATTGAAGCGATTGATACCCTTGCAGAACGTTATGCAAATCGTAACAAAAACCTTCATATTCGACATTTAAGTCCTGAATGTCGTCGATTACTACAAAAAGCAGGTAACTTAGTAGAGGTCGATATGATTGAAGATCCAACCTACAAAGTTGCGACTGATGTTCTAGGTTAATCATTGTTAATATCAAAATAAAGCCCGTGTAGTCCTGTGACTACGCGGGCTTTCGTTTATAATCACCAATGCGTTATGATTGTATTTATGATAAATACAGCAATGTTACCAAAGAGGAAATTATGGTTGATTCAACCACCAAGGATGAACGTCACCAAGCCCGTCAACAACGTTTAAAAGAACAGGTTGATAATAAAATTAATGCTGCCCAACAAGAACGAGGTTTAGTGCTGGTTATTACGGGGAACGGTAAAGGAAAATCAACCTCAGGTTTTGGCATGATTGCGCGCGCCGTTGGTCATGGTCAACAATGTGGTGTTGGTCAATTTATCAAAGGCACGTGGGATTGTGGCGAGCGTAACTTGCTACAACAACATGGCGTAATATTTTCAGTCATGGCGACAGGCTTTACATGGGAAACCCAAAATAAAGCAGCAGATACCCTTGCCGCTCAAGCGACATGGTCTGACTGTAAAGCAATGTTAGCGGATAATACATTAGATGTGGTATTGCTAGATGAGCTCACTTACATGGTGACTTATGACTACGTCGATTTAGATGAAATAATTAACGCAATCAACGCCAGACCGTCACACCAAACCGTGATTATTACAGGACGCGCAGCTCACCGCCGTTTGATTGATATTGCAGATACAGTTTCTGAAGTGCGTAATGTCAAACATGCTTTTGAACAAGGAATAAAAGCCCGCAAAGGTGTTGATTGGTAAAGATAACAGCTTCAAGCGTTCTAAAAAAAAGCAATGTGCACAATAAACTAACACTCATTTACATTGAATGATATTTTACTATTAGAATAAGCGTTACATTTTATAATACAAAAATGCCTATTAAAATTATAAACAGCGTAATAGCTGGAGAAAATATGCCGTCTCATTTACCTCGCTCATTTAGTAAACCGTTTCTAAAAGTCTTTCATATTTTAGAAGCTATATTATTAATCGCTATCACCCTAGCAACCGTTGTTGCAATGGTGAATGAATTTATCCATGTGTTTGTTAACCGTAATATTCAATTAACCGACATATTATTAATGTTTATCTATCTTGAAATCCTCGCCATGGTGCAACAATTTGTGGCTCACGGTAAGATTCCAGTACGATATCCACTGTATATCGCCATAATGGCCATTGCCCGTTATATCACTCTTGGTATGAAAGAGCTCGATGGTACATTTATTATTTGGTTATCACTGGCAGCATTTATTCTTGCCGCGGCGACTGTTTTAATTCGAATTGGTCATCACTATTGGCCTTACGAAGAACCAGAAGAGCCAGGTAAGAAACAATCTGACGATTAATTGTCAGATTTAAAATACACCACACATTAAATTTAATAGGGCGAATCTAATGATTCGCCCTTTATTATTTAAAAACTATTCACAACAAAGTGATACAAATTACGGCTTAAATGATCATTTGAGCGAGCACGTAACCAATACAACAGGCAGAGATAACCCCGATTAAACCTGGCATCATAAAACTATGATTGAAGTACCACTTACCAATTTTAGTGGTCCCCGTAACATCAAAGTTAACCGTTGCAATATCTGACGGATAATTAGGAATGAAAAAATAACCGTATGTCGCTGGCATTAAGCCAATTAACAACGCAGGGTTTAATCCCATAGCCAAACCAACAGGTAGCATCATTCGCGCGGTTGCTGCTTGTGAATTAACTACCACAGAAACAGTAAATAGCGCCAATGCAAAGGTCCACGGGTAATCTTGTACCATGGCTGTGATGCCCGATTTAAACGATGGCATTGCATATTGGAAATAGGTGTCACTCATCCAAGCAATACCAAAAATAGCAATCGCAGCAACCATACCCGATTTAAACACTACCCCTTCAGGGACTTTCTGCACATTAGTGCGTGTCACTAAAAGAATTAAGCCACCAAAACCTAGCATCATCATTTGAATAATTAATGACATCGAAATAGGTTTAGCATCACCAATGGTACGAATTTCTGGCACCATCGCCACAATCACAATCGTTACCAACGCCAACACAAACAACAATACGGCATGCATAGCAGAGCGTGGTAATTGCTCATTAAGTGAGGTTTTAGTGGTATGAAGAATTTGATCTCGCCAGACAGGATCTTGTAGTCGACGTTGATATTCAGGATCATCAGCCAACTCTTTACCACGACGTAAACTGTACAATGATAATAATAATGTACCGCCTAATGTTGCAGGAACTGTCACCATCAAAATGGATAATAAATGAATAGAGTCAGTGATCGTAGACAGTTGAGCAAGGTAATAAACAACAGCAGCAGAAATAGGACTAGCGGTAATCGCAAGTTGAGAGGCAACAGAGGAAGCCGCCATTGGGCGCTCTGGACGAATACCATTTTTAAGGGCAACATCACCAATGATTGGCATAATTGAATACACCGCATGGCCGGTACCCAACATAAATGTCATCACGTAAGTCACTAACGGACCGACAATAGTGACGCGCTTAGGATTACTCCGCAAAATACGTTCTGCTATTTGCAGCATGTATTTTAAGCCGCCCGCCGCTTCCAGAATTGACGCACATGTCACAACGGCAAGGATAATCAACATCACGGTAATCGGTGGTGACGTCGGTGGCATACGGAAGATAAACACTTCCACCAGCAAACCTAATCCTGAAACAACCCCAAGTCCAATACCGCCAAAGCGACTACCTGCATATAACACTAACAACAGGAATAAAAATTCCAAATACAACATGACTTATCTCCCTATATATCATTGATACTCTGTTAACCAAAGTACCGATTATTAGGAGCAAAATGCCTCTTCTACTCATCAGCCATATTGATAAATATCAAACTACTTAATAGCAATAGACGCTAAATTTCACTTATGAGAACTATCACAAATAACTGTCGCCACAGAAAAACAACTTTATCACTAAAGTGGTTACATATAATTACAAATACATCACCATAAAGTAACCACCACCCCGCTAGCGATGATAAATGGATCACTACGATTATTTATACAGCGACAGCAATACTCATCAACTTGCATTCAACATCCGCATATAAACAGTATTAATACGTATTATTCGTAACAAAAGTGTAAAAAAAGGACAGCACCAACGCTGTCCTTTGATTTATAAACTTAGTTTATTATTATTGCTACAACTGTTCTTCACTATCACCATCTGCAGTAACAGAAGTTTCTGTAACACCATAACCTGGACGGTTTTCTTTTGCGGTTGCTATCCAAGCAGCACAGAACAACGTTAAGCGCGCAAAGAAATAGAAGAAAGCCATTAAACCAATGATAGAGCCAAACGCAGCACCTGAGGGTGAACTTGCCAATTTAGGTAGTAAGAACGTCATGGCAAACTTAATCGCTTCAAAACCAATGGCAGCGAGTAATGTTCCCTGCATTAATGTTTTACGGTTAAAACGGCGACGAGGCAACATCCAAAATATCCATAAGAACATCAAATAGTTCGCTAGGATAGAAATAGTCAGTGCGATAGTGGTAAGTACTGGGCGTAACCAACTGATTCCACCTAACCCTAGCGCATCAACAATTGTCGCTTGTGCTGAACCGGCAACAGAAGTTAACACCACAGTAAAAATCAACGCAGCAACTAACCCTGTTAAACCAATAAGATCTTTACAGTATTGTAGAAGAATATGTTCTTTGTCTTCCGGTTTACGTTCCCACACATCACGAGTCTGTGCGCGAACTGCTTCACGTAAGTTGCCCATCCAACTAATGCCCGAATAAAGCGCAATCGCCAAACCACTCAAACCCACAGTTGTACGTTGGTTAATCGCCGTTTGTACCATTTGCTTAAGCGTATTAGCTAAATTGGGATCCGTTACACCGGCAACAATTTTATCAATAATATTAGTCAGCAACACTTGGTTGGACGCTAACACAAAACCAGCTGCAGCAAACAGCACCATTAAAATGGGTATCAATGATAAAAAAGAAAAATAGGTAATTGCTGCACCGAACTGACTGCCTAGACGATCATTAAAACGATCCGCTGCGCGAATGAAATGATCAATCGGAGGTAATGCTTTAATCGCATTGCCAATAAGAGTAAACACTCCCATAATTTTAGAGAGTAATGTCGATTTTTCAGAAGATATTGTTTTATTAGTCATAATTTGATTGGGTGTGTCATAAAAAAATACTCAACAATATTAGCAATGGATAAAAACAAACCCAATCTAATAATAACAAGTCATTCACTACCTGTTACGCAATTGATTATATAATTAAAAAATAAAGGCTTGCCAATAACGGCAAACCTTTTCGACCATAATTTACATTAACTATACCACTTCACTAATGGCGGATTAATTAAATAACCCTTTCAAAAGCTTATCTGCGACATTTTTAATGTTTTCATCTTTCGCTTTATCGCCAAGCAATTTCTCTAAACCACGATTAATTTCTTTCTTGGCTTTACTTTCTAGTGCTGCATTATTTTTAAATAAGTCTTTAATATTTAAATTATATTTAGGTTGTTGCCAAGTACCACTTACATGAATAGGCACAGCAATACCTTTAATTTCATCCAGCCCTTTACCACTCGCCACAATTTCAGAATTAATCATCAGATCAATACTTTCATTAACAAGGCTGGTATTACCTTGACCTGTGATTGCAACTAATGGCGATGCCAACTTAAAATTATCTGTTGATGCAGTGCCATTATGTAACTTTAACGTTGTTGTTAAGGCTGAAAAGTCAGTTTTCTTCGCCGTATCAGTACCCGTATCGGCCTGACCTTTGAATTTAGCTTTCGCATTACGCAATAGATCTGGAATATTCACGCCATACACTGCGCCATCAGACACATTGACCTTAATTGAACCAGTAATGTTATGACGAATATTCGCTTCAGATAGCCCCTGACCTCTTAGATCTGTCGTAATATTAGCTTTACCTGCAAGCAAGTTATTATTCGCAACCGCTTTTAGTAATGGTAAAAGATCTACGTTAGAAATAGTATTTTTCAAACGATAACTTGGTAATGCACTATTTACATCAATAGCCGCACTGCCTGTGACCTTACCGCCATATAAATTAGCTTCAAACCGATTAATGGTCGCCACCCCCTGCTTAATCGATGTCACCACTTTAACATTTGTCACATTAGCGTGATCAACGGTTAATTGCTTAATCGCGATCATACCCGCAAGGTTGATATTTTTTAAGGCACTCAGATCAGGTTCTGCGGTTGAAGCCTTCGCATTATTTTCAGTAGCGACTGGTGCATTCATCGCGGCAGCGCCTGCGGCAGTCGTACTATTGTTAGTATTAGCTACGGCTGTTTTTGCTGGTAACCAGCTATCAAGATTAATATTATCACTTGATAAAGCAAAACGAATATCAGGAATAGCAGTGGCTAAATATGAACCAGAACCCGAAGCCTGAGTACCATCAGCATTAATGGAAAGCTGACTTACTAAGGTTAATTTTTGGCTAATATCATACGTTGCATCCGCATCAACCACTAAGTTTATCGTTGGTCGTGGTAATGTTTTCCCCACTAAATCATTAGTTACTTTTAATCCTTGAACAGTAATAACATTATGATCTGTTGATAATTTTACTTTAGCTGTGCCATGAGTATCAAAATTTAGATTAGGTACTTTACCATTAACGGAAAAAGTCATATTTGACCATTGACCAAGGTTAAATTGATCCAGTCCTAATTGTGCATTTTTGATCTCAGTTTTGCCGTCGGTCATGTTCATTGTTGCTGATAATGCTTTCAATCGCACATTCTTATAATCAGCAGCAAGATTAATCTCAGTACTACCTTGAGCACTAAAGGTTAATGCGTTGACATTACCCTGCACATCAAAAGTGGCTTTGGTCCATGTTTGGGGCTGAAAGCTATCAAGTGTAAAATTAATGTGATTAAGTTGCGCGACCATCTTGGTTTTATCATTGCGTACTTCTGCACTGGCATTTACTAATTTAATGCCTGCGACAGAAACATTCCAATGCGTATTTTTCTCACCATGTGTCACGGTATTACCCGTTGTTGTTTCAGCAACAGCGGTCTTATCTGTTAAACCATCAAGGTTGGTCGCACCATTATTTAAAGTTTGAATAAAAACATGTGCGCCATCTAACCGCATTTCACCGATATCAAGATGTTGAGATAGCAACGGTAAAACCGACACGGATAAATCAGCTTGCTTAAATTGAATCAAATTAGGTTCAGCAAACCCTGCTGGATTTCGAAATTCAGTATCACCAACACTTAATCCTAATGTTGGAAAGAATCGCCAGCTAATATCACCATTAATAACTAAGTCACGGCCTGTCATTTTCTTAACTTGCTCAGTCAGCAACGGCTTAAACTGATTAGGGTTAACAAAGGTAACTAGTGCGCCAATACCAATCACGACTAATAAAATCAGCCCGAGTAATATATACAGTATTTTTTTCATTACGCCCTCGGATATGCATATAGCATCACAATAAATCGTGTGCTATATAAAAATAATTGGTTGAGAATTAACCCTATAAATCAATGTCATTAAGACCACCAACCCCAAGATTAGTTCATCATAAATAGAATAGCTAAACAAAAGGCAACCCGAGGGCTGCCTTTAATAATTTATTGAATGATGGCAATAACAATTAGCATCTAAACAGATTAACTTTGTTTGTCATCTTCATTGATACGACTTGCCACTGCACCTTGCTGATTTTTATATTTCGCATCAATACGCTTGTTATACGGTTTTTCCGCAGGACCAGATAAGGTCTCAAAACTTAGCGCACCAATTGGCATATGGGGACGTAGTGCTAATGGTAGGCGACCTGAATTATAAAATTCAAGCACAATACGTCCTGACCAACCGGGATCAATACGATGTGCAGTCACATGCACCATTAAGCCTAAACGGGCTAATGATGAACGACCATCTAACCAACCAACAATATTATCGGGAAGCGTAACAGACTCATGGGTCACGGCTAAAGCCAATTGACCAGGGTGAAGAAAAAATGCATCTTCTTCCGCAACCACAATCTCATCACTCATCACTTTATCAAGCTGAGTAGCTACATCTTCTTTTTTACCCGATAAATCGATAAATGGCGCACCGTGATCATTAAAGACGCGGAAATTATTTCCAAGACTTACATCAATCGTTAAACCACTAATACAATCATCTGATGGTCGAGGCTCAATGCTGATTTTACCTTCATCAAGGTAAGCCCTGATATCTCTATCACAAAGTCTCATTTAAACTCTCTCCTGCATAATACACACTCTATCCTGTCATGCTCAACACATGCGAGTGGTATACCAAAACACATCAATAAGACTCAGTGTCGTTGATGGGTCAGCAAAGGGTAATAGGGTTATACCCAACAATCATAGCCATAAAAATAAGGCTGACATATTGTCAGCCTTATTCATTTTAAATCATTACGAACGCAGCAATTTAGCAATGTGTGCTTTTAACACATCGATTGCAATACGGTTCTTACCACCACGAGGGACAATAATATCCGCATATTGTTTTGAAGGCTCGATAAACTGCATGAACATTGGACGTACCGTTTTTTGGTATTGCACCAGCACTGACTCCATTGTACGACCACGTTCAGCAACATCACGTTGCAGACGGCGTAGCAAACAGATATCCAGTGGTGTATCCATAAAGATACTAGCGTGCATAATGTCACGCAAACGAGGATCAGTTAACAATAAAATACCTTCTAAGATAATCACTTTTTTCGGTGTCATCGTGGTACTTTCTTGTAAACGAGTATGCTCGCTGTAGCTATATTGTGGTACTTCTACTGCTTCACCTTTCATTAACTGCTCTAAATGATCACATAATAAATTGTGATCTAGCGCGCTTGGATGATCGTAGTTAGTTTTAACTCGCTCATCCATAGTCAGGTGACTTTGATCGTTATAGTAACAATCTTCCGTGATTACACCGATCTGATGATCGCCGACTTTTTCTTTTAACTCTTTGTAAACTGTACTGGCAATCAGACTTTTACCGGAAGCAGAAGCGCCTGCAATACCGATAATAACGCATTGGTGTGAAGTTTCAGACATATCAGAAAGTACCTATTAGACCACGTAGCAAGGCGAATATGGATAAATTAAACCCTCCGATTATAAGCAGTTGCAATGACAGATACCAGCAAAAATGAGGCCTCTGTCATATCTGATTATAATCTCGGCGTTTTTTGATTACCAAACAACTACATTGTACGAATAGTAATCTGCTCAGCCACAGTTTCACCCTGCCAATATAATCGGCTGGCTATATTTGCAGCTAACATAATGTATGCGCCTGCTTGTTCTGACTCAGGAGCAGCAATAACCGTTGGCTTACCGTTATCAATATCTTCACGAATTTTGATATCTAGTGGTAATTGCGCCAATAATGGCACCGCATAGTCTTGTGCCATTTTAGCTGCACCACCCGTACCAAAAATATGCTCTTGATGACCACAATTGCTACAAATGTGATAACTCATATTTTCAACAATACCCAGCACAGGCACATCAACTTTATTAAACATGCTGATACCTTTAATCGCATCAGCTAAAGCAAGATCTTGTGGCGTAGTTACGACAATCGCTCCTGTTACAGGAATTTGCTGTGATAGCGTTAACTGAATATCACCCGTACCTGGTGGCATATCAATCACAAGGTAATCCAGATCTGGCCACCATGTTTCACTGATAATTTGCGCCAGTGCTTTTGATGCCATAGGACCACGCCAGATAGTGGCACTTTCTGCTGGTACTAAATAACCGACAGAGTTGGTGTATAAACCATGAGCCTCAATCGGTAACATCATTTTGCCATCAGGCGATTGTGGCTTAGCATCCATTGTGCCTAACATCATAGGTACTGAAGGACCATAAATGTCAGCATCAAGTAACCCCACTTTTGCGCCTTGCTGCTGTAAACCTAACGCTAAATTAACCGACGTTGTTGATTTACCCACACCGCCTTTTGCAGAACTCACAACAATGATGTTTTTAACACCTTTAAGAGGCTGCTTTTCTGCAACAGCTAACGTCGCCACTCGACAACGAACGTCAAATTTTAGCGCAGCATTTACAATTCCTTGTTGCTGTTGCTCTGCAATCCATTGACGCAATTGTTGCGCTAATTCGTTGGCTGCAAATGGAATCGTGATAACGATAACACCCTCGGCCGATACCGAGACAAAGTGTGGCACATCAGCCCATTCCGCACTCAAAAGTGGATGTTCAAATTGATTTAGCCATTGACTGATATCACCAACGCTATCGAAATGGTTTGTTTCTATTGCCATAAATTAGCACTCCACATAAATGTCATAGCTTATTAGCAACATCTACGTCACAGTATTAGTATAGAAAACAACCAGTAACGTTGATGCTGCGGGGTAATATTCTCCCCTTTTTCCTAATGCTACCACCAAAGTACCCTTTCTGCCCGATTTCCCCCGTCCTAAAACAGATAAATCAGTATCCGATGCTAGTCAATATGCTGTCCATCAGGTAGTATTTATGGCTATGTTTTTCTACCCATCATGAGCGAAAGAAGTAATTATGGCTGCTAATCCAAGAAAAATTCTGGTGACCTGCGCCCTGCCGTACGCTAACGGTTCTATCCACTTAGGTCACATGCTAGAGCATGTTCAAGCGGATATTTGGGTGCGCTACCAGCGCCTTCGCGGCAACGAAGTTCATTTTATCTGTGCAGATGACGCACACGGTACTCCAATCATGCTTAAGGCCCAGCAGATGGGTATGGAACCTGAGCAAATGATTGCAGAAGTGAGCAAAGAGCACCAAGCTGACTTCGCCGGTTTCGATATTGACTTTAGTAACTACCACAGCACGCACTCACCTGAAAACCGTGAGCTTGCTTCTTTTGTTTACACCCAGTTAAAAGATAAAGGCTTTATTACTAGCCGCACTATTTCTCAGTTATTTGACCCCGAGAAAGAAATGTTCTTACCTGATCGCTTTGTAAAAGGCACTTGCCCTAAGTGTAAAGCTGAAGATCAATACGGTGATAACTGTGACAACTGTGGTGAAACTTACAGCCCGACAGATCTGATCAATCCAAAATCAGCTGTGTCTGGTGCTACACCAATCATGAAAGACTCAGAGCACTTCTTCTTTGATCTGCCACAGTTTGAAGACATGCTAAAAGCATGGACTAAATCTGGCGCACTTCAAGATGAAACATCAAACAAGATGCAAGAGTGGTTCGAGTCAGGCCTACAACAGTGGGATATCTCTCGTGATGCACCTTACTTCGGTTTTGAGATCCCTGGCGAACCTGGCAAATACTTCTACGTATGGCTAGATGCACCAATCGGCTACATGGGTTCATTTAAAAACCTTTGTGACAAGCGTGATGATCTTGATTTTGACGAATTCTGGAATAAAGACAGTTCAACTGAGCTTTACCACTTCATCGGTAAAGACATTGTTTACTTCCACAGCCTATTCTGGCCTGCAATGCTAGATGGCGCAGGTTTCCGTAAGCCAAATAACGTGTTCGTACATGGTTACGTAACCGTGAATGGCGCGAAGATGTCAAAATCTAAAGGCACATTCATTAAGGCAGGTACTTACTTAAACCACCTTGATCCTGAATGCCTACGTTACTACTACGCAGCAAAACTAAACAACCGTATTGATGATCTCGACCTTAATCTTGAAGATTTCACTCAACGCGTAAACAGCGATGTTGTGAACAAGATTGTTAACCTAGCATCACGTAACGCAGGCTTTATTGCTAAGCGTTTTGACGGCATGTTATCTGAGAAATTTGCAGAACCAGAGCTTTATACTGAGTTCGTTGCAGCAGCAGCACGCATTGGTGATCTTTATGAGAGCCGTGAATACAGCCGCGCAATTCGTGAAATCACCGCGCTAGCTGACAAAGCTAACCAGTATGTTGACGAAAAAGCACCTTGGGTTGTTGCTAAGCAAGAAGGTAAAGATCAAGAGCTACAGGAAATCTGTACTGTTGGTATCAACCTATTCCGCGTGTTAATGGCTTACCTAAAACCTGTAATGCCAAAACTTGCAGAGCGTACTGAAGGCTTCCTAAACGAAACATTAACGTGGGAAGGCATCGAAACACCACTAACAAACCATGAAGTCACTAAGTTCAAGGCATTGTTTAATCGTATCGATCCTGTACATGTTGCTGCAATGGTTGAAGCCTCAAAAGAAGAAGCGGCGGCTGATAAAGCTGCACTTGAAGCTGCTCAACCAAAAAGCCCATTAACAGAAGAGCCAATTGAAGCTGAAATCGAATTTGATGATTTCGCTAAAATTGATATGCGTATTGCGAAGATTGTTTCTTGTGAAGCCGTGCCAAAAGCAGACAAACTATTGAAATTCCAATTGGATATCGGTGGTGAAATGCGTCAAGTATTCTCTGGTATTAAATCAGCTTACACACCAGAAGAACTTGTTGGCAAACTAACAGTAATGGTTGCTAACCTAAAACCGCGTAAAATGAAATTTGGTATGTCTGAAGGTATGATCCTTGCAGCGGGCCCTGGTGGTAAAGATCTTTGGATTTTAGAACCCCATGAAGGTGCTCAACCAGGTATGCGTGTAATGTAATTTACACTACATTTTAATACTGAATACCGATAACTCAGTTGTCGGTATTTTTTTGTCTTTTTTTTATACATTTTCCTTCTTATATCGCATCAAATACATCAACTTATTTGTCATTGTTAATAGGTTGTTGAATATTGATCTAGCTCCGCTGCGAACTCTAATTTTATAAACAAATATTCATCTCTCGTTCATAATTAGCGATCTTGATCGTTTTCCCTTCTGACAATATCACTTACATTAATTGCGTTAATTTGCTTGTAATTAATTATAAAACCAGCAAAATTTAACCCTAAATAGATAGGAACAATAAAAATACCCTACTTTTTTATTTGATATGAAGGATTCATGATGACTTTAGGTATTGTAACAAACCTCGCCATATTTGTTGGCTTGATAGCATTTCTATATCATATGCAAAATAAACACTACAGTTTTACTAAACGTGTGTTTGCCGGTTTAGGATTAGGTATTGCTTTTGGTGCTGCGCTACAAGTTTTTTATGGTGCTGGCTCTGAGGTCATCAAAACATCGATTGAGTATTTTGACATTGTCGGCGTAGGCTATGTGCGTCTATTACAAATGATCATTATTCCATTAGTAATGGTGTCTATTATTTCCGCCATTTTAAAGCTTAACGGTGGCACCTCACTTGGTAAAATCAGTAGCCTGACTCTTGGGGTTCTGATTGTTACTACCATGATTGCCGCTTGTGTCGGTATTCTAATGGCTAACCTTTTTGGTCTTACCGCAGAAGGACTAACATCAGGTGCGGCTGAAATGGCACGTGCTAAAAGTCTTGAATCAACCCTTTCTAATGTAGAAGCAATGTCGTTTGCTAAATTAATAATTGAGTTTATTCCTGCCAACCCATTCTTAGATATGACAGGTGCACGTCGTACTTCAACTATCGCAGTGGTTATCTTCTCTATTTTCATTGGCTTATCAGCAACAGGTATTGCTAAGAAAAAACCTGAAATTTTCGCACAATTTGAAGGCTTCATTAAAGTTGCCCAAGCGATTGTTATGCGTATGGTAACGTTAGTATTACGTCTAACACCATTTGGCGTATTAGCACTAATGACCAAGGTAATTTCAGGCTCAAACTACACTGATATTGTGAATCTTGCCAACTTCGTTTTTGCTTCTTATGCCGCATTAATTCTGATGTTTATGATTCACTTAGCACTTGTTGCGCTTGTTGGTATTAACCCACTACGCCACTTGAAAAAAATCATTCCAGTACTGGCTTTTGCTTTCACATCTCGCACCAGTGCTGGTTCAATTCCAATGAACGTGCAAACCCAAGAAAAATGCCTTGGTATTCCATCTGGTATTGCTAACTTTGCCGCTTCGTTTGGTTCAACTATCGGTCAAAATGGTTGCGCAGGAATCTACCCAGCCATGCTGGCAGTAATGATTGCACCAACCGTGGGTATAAACCCAATGGATATCGGCTTTCTATGTACTTTAGTTGCGATTATCACTGTGAGCTCTTTTGGTGTTGCAGGTATTGGTGGCGGTGCAACATTTGCGGCATTAATTGTACTTTCAGCAATGGATATGCCAGTGGCTCTTGCCGGTCTTTTGATCTCAATTGAACCTTTAATTGATATGGGTCGTACTGCGCTTAACGTTTCAGGTTCAATCACCGCAGGCACAATCACCAGTAAAGTGATGGGCGAAACAGATATGGCTATCTTTAATAGCGATGACGTTGTTAACTTAGACGGCGAAGAATCAGCGGCTTAATCAACATTTAACACTCGTTTTAAGGGAGGTTGATTGCCTCCCTTCTCCATTTTTTAAGGAAGAGACAATAGTATGAAAATTATCATTATTGGTGGTGAAGCCGCTGGCATGAGCGCAGCAGCAAAAGCAAAACGCATTAACCCAACCGCTGAGATTGTTGTTTATGAAGCGTCTAATGTGATCTCTTTTGGCGCTTGTGGCCTACCTTATTATATTGGTGATGAATTTTCTGACGCTAATTTCATGGCGGAATTTACCCCAGCACAATTTGCAGAAAAAGGGATTCAGGTCTTAACTCAACATCGTGTTATTGGTCTCGACCCACAACAGCAGCAACTCACCGTTGAACATCAAGGGGAAACACTCGTTACCCATTATGATCGTTTAATGATTGCAACAGGGGCCAAAGAAATATTACCCCCAATAGCTGGCCTTGAAAAACATGGGGTTTATTCACTACGTCGTATGCAAGATGGCCTTGATATTAAAACCGCCCTTGCCGATCCACTATGCCAACATGTCACGATTATTGGCTCTGGTTTTATTGGCTTAGAAGTGGCTGAAGCCATGATCCATCAAGGTAAAACAGTACGCTTAATTGAACGTGCCGCCTGCTTAATTCCCGATGCCTTTGATACTGAAATCAGCCAACATATTCAACCTGAACTTGAACAAGCTGGCGTACAGATTCACCTTAGAGAATCAGTGAGTGAGATTATTGGTGATGATCGTGTTACTAGTATTAAAACCGATAAAGACATTTATGAGACTGATCTAGTGATCTGCTGTACTGGTGTAAAGCCCAATACAGATTTTATTGCAGCAACAGGCATTGAACGTTTAGCCAATGGCGCAATAATCATTGATCAACAAGGGAAAACATCACTAGATAATATTTGGGCGGCTGGCGATTGCGCCACTATTTGGCATGCACAGTTACAACAACCTGTTTATATTCCACTCGCAACAGGCGCCAATAAAATGGGCCGTTTAGTCGGTGAAAATATCGCTGGCAAAAACCTCAGTTATGACGGCACATTAGGCACCAGTTGTGTCAAAGTTTTAGGCTTAGAAGCCGCTCGCACCGGACTCTCAGAGCGTGAAGCTCAACAAGCGAATATTGATTACAGCACCGTATATATCAGTGACAAATGCCACACCAACTACTGTGAAGGTCAATCACCACTTTATATTAAATTGGTTTACCGCTCTGATAATAAAAAATTACTTGGTGGACAAATGATTGGTAATAAAGGTGCTGTTCACCGTGTTGATGCTCTTGCCGTAGCCATCAGCCTTGGCGCAACAACGGAACAATTAGGTATGATGGATTTTGCCTATGCGCCGCCATTTTCCCGTACTTGGGATATCATGAATGTCGCGGGTAATGTGGCGAAATAATTACCAGTTTTAATTGCATTAACATGTAGCCCCACAGTCACGTATTTTTGATAAATCCTCCAACAAACACTACGTGACTGTCTTCTCTTTCCTCTTTTTATCATCCTTTTTTGATCGCCAGACTCACTGACGAGTCACTCGCCATTTTTACCACTAATCGTTACGCCTCGAAAATCCCGACTATACACCTCGAAAAAACAACGTTTTATTAAAAAAATATACATTCAAATCGCAATTTTCGTTAAATATTAGTTAAAAATAGATTTTATAAACATTAAATCGGTATAAAATTTGTGACTTAACGCAAATTTTAGCGGTTAATAACAATTATTACTTCGCGTTAACAGATGAATAACTGCTACTCTCCGAACGCACTCTGATAATCGATGGACAGAGAGAAATAAACATTAAGGATAACTTCTAATGACGACAGAAAAGAAAAAAATGTCACTGACTGGCCGAGTGATCCTCGGTATGATTTTAGGTATTCTGACAGGATTTATGATCCGTTCCCTTTTTGCTGATGTCGCTTTTATTCATGACTATATCGTAAATGGCCTGTTTGATGTCGGTGGTAAAATCTTTATTGCCAGCTTAAAAATGTTAGTTGTGCCTCTGGTATTTGTATCGCTAGTTTGTGGTACTAGCTCATTAAAAGATTTAGCAACACTGGGTCGTTTAGGCGGAAAAACCTTAGCGTTTTATCTAACCACGACAGCCTTAGCCATTACCCTTGCACTGACCATGGCAAATATCTTCCAGCCAGGTGCCGGTGCTGATTTAAGTGCAGCAACAACATTTGCATCAAAAGAAGCGCCATCACTAGGTAGCGTTATTGTGGGTATGTTCCCAACTAACCCTATTAGCGCAATGGCAAGTGGTAACACGCTTCAAATTATTGTCTTTGCGGTTTTATTTGGTATTGCAATCAGTGCCGCAGGTAAACCGGGCGAGCGTCTGGCAGCAGTCTTTGCTGATTTAAATGAAGTGATCATGAAGCTGGTAGCATTATTGATGAACATTGCCCCATACGGTGTGTTCTTTTTAATGGCGAAATTGTTCACAGGATTAGGTCTTGACGCTATCTATAGCTTAATTAACTACTTCCTTGTTTTAGTAGCTGCACTATTACTGCATGCATTGGTCACTTACAGCGTGATGCTAAAAGCATTTACTGGTTTAAGCCCAATTACCTTCCTCAAGAAAATGGAAGATGCAGTGATGTTTGCGTTCTCAACCGCATCATCAAATGCCACCATTCCTGTAACGATGGAAACGGCGACTAAGCGTTTAGGCGTTAACAATAAAATTGCCTCATTTACTGTACCACTTGGCGCAACCATTAATATGGACGGCACCGCCATCATGCAAGGTGTGGCAACAGTATTTATTGCCCAAGCGTTTAATATCGACCTTACAATGACTGATTACATCATGGTTATTCTAACCGCAACACTAGCCTCAGTAGGTACGGCAGGTGTTCCGGGCGTTGGTCTCATTATGCTGGCGATGGTACTTAACCAAGTCGGTCTACCAGTTGAAGGTATCGCATTGATTATGGGTGTTGACCGTCTGC
This sequence comes from Photobacterium piscicola, assembly GCF_046058925.1. Taxonomy (NCBI): domain Bacteria; kingdom Pseudomonadati; phylum Pseudomonadota; class Gammaproteobacteria; order Vibrionales; family Vibrionaceae; genus Photobacterium; species Photobacterium piscicola. Next base: position 1,359,502 of record NZ_CP175534.1, on the reverse strand, counting down.
TTGATATGGTACGCACCGCCGTTAACATCACAGGTGATAGCGTCGTAACCTGTATTGTTGCTAAATCAGAAGGTGAAATGGATGTTGAACGTTTCAACGATCCACTCGCAGCGACAGAAGATGAAGCGGTTCGTTTCCATTCAAACCCTCAAGCACAGAAATCATAACAGCGAGTAAAAACTTGCGAACACAACATAACTCAAGGGCACGTAAAGTGCCCTTTTTTTGGTTTCAATAGGGTTATAGGGACGAGGTATCAGGAACGAGGAACAGCTACTCTCTGATTGATGGTTATGCTTCGAATATAAAAATACCGCCACGATGGACGGTATTTAACAGTATGACTATTTATGCGTACTAGCACGTTGTAACGCTCAGATACTACCAAAGCTGCTAACAGGCAGCCTTTTTAAAATTATTTAATAGATATTTGTTGGCTTATCCTTTCGATAGGTTGCCGCAGATCAATGAGCGAAAATACTGGTTCATTTTAAGTAATTCCTATACGCGAGATAAGACCGATCCTCGTGGTTTAGTAATCTGGTTTTATTCAGTCATTACTTAAATATGTTATAACACTCTCGAAAATGGATTTTGAACAGAAAACCATCGTATACAATGCTCACTAATAATTTTCAATAATTTAGCAAACTCATCATAATGTTCTTCACTTGCCTCAAGGTTAGAAGCTTTATAATTTGATTTCGCATGAGCAATATTATTTCGAGTTGCAGTTATACAACTCGCAACATAGGCTAAAGCATGATCTTCACCTTTCTTTAAATCTGTTTTAAATTTATTTTCCATATATTTTGGAATAACCGGAATGATATCATTAACATATGAACAAGTTTGAACCGTTATCTTTATGGAGTCTGAATCTTTTTGATAGGAATTATCTTTGAATAGATATTGCAGTTCTTTTATAAATGATGCGTCTGGATTCATAGCTCTCTTACTACTTAAAGCCTTACGACCTAGTTCAGTAATTTTAGCTCTAACAACTGTTTGAGAAATAAACTCTATTATTTTTGAAAAATAAAGAATGGCAAATTCAGAATCACCAGTTGATATGGCTTTATTATATAACTTTATAACTTCATCTGTATCTTTACAAATAATAAGACTTGTGGAATTTAAATTTAAATATTCATTGTTAATTACAATATCAACCTCATGAGTATCAGAGTTATTAGGAGATGCTTTAATAATAACATCATATAAACTTCCAGATTCAAAGATTAAACTATTACAGGCAACCCGACAGTCATCAATATTAAGATTTTCACCAGTTATAATAATAAAGTTATCATGACAAACGGGAGATTCACACTTATTATTCAATAGCTTCATGCTAAATAAAAAATTCGCCTTATCTGATATTCGAATATGTTCAGAGGGATTAGGAAGAATGAAATCTGTAACATATAACGTATCTTCATTACTTGCAGCATCTATTGATAGGTACTCAATATCAATTCTTTGTATATATATTTTTTTATGGAAAAACTCCATGTTATTAATTAATTCAGCATCTGAAATTATTGTTTTATATTTTAAAAAATCAGAGTTTTTAACCCATGCCCCCGTATTATCATCATTCATATACCCATAATTAGATTTGAACCCACCTATATAAATATGACAAAAACATGATTCAGAAATTATCACCTTTCCTTCAGCATCTTTTATAATTCCACGATCATCTTTATCTATTATAGAAGCATCTCTTAAAGCATATAAATCTTCAATTTCAAATATTTCATAACCGTCACCAGCGATAATGGTATCATTATCATTATATTCATTTATAAAATCTTCAATCGCATTAATAAATTTATCTTTAAAACTTTCACAATCAAAATAAATCACTATAAACATCACTCCAAAATAAGATAAACAATATATCTTTGCGATTTATATTTATTATCTATTTAATAAAAAATTTACCCCACGAGTATGATATCTATCATTTAACATTAATTCATAAATTAATTCCGATACTACTAGATTTATTTTAAATCTTTCCGCTTTGATCACGCTTATCCATCTTATGTGACTAAAATACCCGTTAAATCGCCCCTAGAAACGATTTTAAGACCACAAATACCGATCACTCAGCTCGTAGTATGACTTTGAGTTAGAAATGGCTGTATTTAACAGTATGCATCTAATCCGTACTATACGATCTCTATTCATATAAAAAGTATCGCTTAGGTCTTATTTTGATAAGTTTTCTTCAAAATAATTAGCCTAAACATGGTGTATTTAATTTGTTACTCATGTTAACAACAATGAAAGCACCTAATTGGCGATACTTAACAGTCATAATCCCTAAAATAGATAAAATTATCCCTACAATACGTGATTAGTAGATTCCCTATCGCCCTCGCGGGCATTCGCTGTAGGGAAGGGTTGGTTTGGCATTTACTATAGAGAGTGACGGGGTTGGGCTTGGTATTCACTGCTGCTTTTTTCGAATAGATAGCAAAAATATGACTCACTGTCTCATCTATAATATCGAGTGATAAATAAATAACATCACCAGTGATAGAATTATCGTTAAATAAACCCATACAAAATAAGTTGAGAGGCAACATGACTGAATTTGAAAAGATGCTTGCAGGCGAAGATTTTGATGCGGGCTCAGATTGTATTGAAAATATTCGTCAAAATGCATTAAATCTATTGCAGGCTATTAACCAAAATATAGATAGCTCTCAGCGTGATGAACTGTTTCAACAGCTAATGGGGAATATTTCGCCATCCAGTATTGTGCGCTCACCGTTTTATTGTGAATTTGGTAAAACAATTTCGATTGGAGAAAACACCTACATCAACATGAATGTCACTATGTTAGATGGTGCTAAAATCACTATTGGTAATAATGTCTTAATTGGTCCAAACACACAATTTTACTGCGCTAGTCATGACTTAAATTATCGCAATCGCCGTAATTGGAAAACCATTTGGAATACAATTACGATTGAAGATGATGTATGGGTTGGTGGCAACGTGGTAATCAATCAAGGTGTGACCATTGGCGCACGCTCTGTTATTGCCGCAAATTCTGTGGTTAATTGCGATGTACCCGCCGATTCTCTTTATGGTGGTACACCTGCAAAATTAATTAGAGTTATTCACGAAAATCAATAGAAAATAAAAGGACGATGCATCAGGAACTAAGTATTAAGGGCGAATAAATAATAATACATACTTTTATCTCGAAACTCGTCACCTTAGAACCTCGAAACTAACAAAGGGCACATGATGTGCCCTTTTATAGCGTACTTAATATAATATAACCAACAACCGCAATGGATAAATTAATGTGTATTACGAGCTAAATCGGCTACTGTTAATGCCGCAGTATTGGTGTAACGACCATTATCAATACTTGGTAATGCAACCTTGCCACTATTAACCAGTTTAGCGATACGTTGTTGATCAGCTTTAGAGGTTGATAAGCCAATAACCGACCAATCATTTTCAGTTTTACCTGTAATATGGCCTTTTTTAACATCACGAATATAACGCATGGTTAATTGACGAACCGTGCCAGCTTCAGTGCCGTAATGGGCTTTTGAATCAAAGAGCACCTTAAATTTATGGCCTTCAAGTACCCCACCTTTTTTCGTTAAATGTCCCATACGGTAGCTATTCATGCCTAAATTAATAGTTTGTGCATCCGTAATCGGTTTACCGTTCATTTTAAGGTTGGTAATACGATGACCTGCCGCTTTGGTTAAATCAATTTGGTAAGTGACGCCACCGAAAATGTCGTGGGTACTGTATTTTGATGAACGACGTTTAGCATCAAAGCTGTAAGTAAGATCAGTAGGCTTAACACTATTGAAATACCCCGCTGACCATTCCATATAGGTTTTTAAATCTTTCCCTGTCATTTCATAAACCGTGTATTCACCACCTGCGTATTCATAGTTAAAGTTAATATCTTTAACTTTAATATCGCCGACAGGTAACGATGGATTCATATTATCAAGGTGAACCGCAATCACATTGGCTTGCGGAGCAAAATAAAAACCAACTTCTTGGAAAAGTGACGTTAATCCAGAGTCATGCAATTGGCTATCAGGAATACCTTTAATGGTATTTTGTGGCACCAGATCTTGACCCTCTAATTGGCCGATAACTTTATTCGCATCTTGCTGAAGCTTATGATGATAAGGCTTAAAGATAGTTTCCATCGTTGGGTCTGATGGTAATTTATTCATATTATAAGTGAAGCTATCTTTATTGATTAGGGTGTATTTACCCTGTGCATCTTTTTTGAAATTCAAATCAATGCGAGATAACGCGCGACCATATTTATACGGTTCAGTAATAATAACCCCATTGATCATCGCCTTATCTACTTTAACGTGCATATGACCAGCAACAATGGCGGCTAACTCTGGGTTGGCACGTGCAATATCACCTACGCCAGTATCGGCAATGTTATTTTCGTTATCAATACCCATATGTGCCACTAAAATGATGGCATCGGTTTTATCTTTAATTTGGGTAATAACTTTTTTAACTTCCAGACTTGGGTTACTAAAGGTCAGATCTTGCAAGCGATCACTACCATTAGCAAAAGCGGCGATCATTGGTGTATCCATACCAATAATGCCAATTTTAACGCCTTTACGTTCAACAATTTTATAAGACGGTAAAAAAGGAGAGGTTGCATTATGGAAAATATTACCGGCTAGTGGCGTACCATTAAAGGTTGCAATGGTATTTTTAAGTACCTTTAAACCGAAATCAAATTCATGATTACCCAATACATAGGCGTCATATTTTAATTGGTTAAAGCCTAACATCATCGGGCTGATAGGATCGTTTTTAAAGGTTTCGATATTATTACCCTGAATCGCATCACCCGCATCGACTAAAATAATCTCAGGATCTTGCTTTCTTAGCTCGCCAACTTTGGTCGCGATTTGGCTTAAACTGCCGGATAAGTTAGGTTTATCGGTGGTGTAATCCCAAGGAATAAATCGCCCATGAAGATCTGATGTGCCTAAAATTGTAATATCGACTTGCTCTGCATAAACAGATTGTGAACTAACTAAAAGGGAAAATAATACTGTTTTATAAATGTTCTTATTCATTACTTGAATGACTCATCCGTTGATTTAAACCACCTATGGCATAAGAGCACAATTATACACAATCAACATATTAATATTCCTGAGATGCATAACAATTATGTGATTTATATTTAGAAATGAGGAAAGACAACAAACCGCAAGGAATAATACAAGGCACGATGTATCAGGGCCGAGGGAAAAGCAATAAACGGCATCGTCTTTAATCTCGATAGTCACCTTCTCGAAATATCGAAACCTATAACAAAGGTCGCTTTAAATAAGCTAAAAACAAACGTTATCCGCACGAACAAAAACATACCAACAATACATTCACAATGAATCCTGTTTAAAATAAAGGCACGAGGCAAAGCACTTCATCTCGATACTCACGACCTAGAAACCTCGTCCCTAAAACCCTCTCTACCTTTCTTTCATAAAAAAACCCAGCCTTATCGACTGGGTTTTTAAGCTACATGCTTAGTGCAGTATCAGTGATTAACCGATGTGCGTTGCGTTACGCATGTACTTACGTAGTACTTCAGGGATCATAATACGGCCATCTGCTTCTTGGTTATTTTCAAGAATAGCAACCATAGTACGACCAACAGCAAGACCAGAACCGTTTAGTGTGTGTAGTAGCTCAGGCTTCTTCTCGCCTTTACGACGGAAACGCGCTTGCATACGACGTGCTTGGAAATCCCACATGTTTGAACATGAAGAAATCTCACGGTAAGTTTCTTGAGCAGGAACCCACACTTCTAAGTCGTAAGTTTTGCAAGAACCAAAGCCCATATCGCCAGTACAAAGTACCACTTTACGGTAAGGTAGTTCTAGAAGTTGTAGCACTTTCTCAGCATGACCTGTTAGTTCTTCAAGTGCTGCCATTGAATCTTCAGGGCGAGTGATCTGAACTAGCTCAACTTTGTCGAACTGGTGCATACGGATAAGACCACGAGTATCACGACCGTAAGAACCGGCTTCTGAACGGAAACATGGCGTGTGTGCAGTCATCTTGATTGGCAAATCTGCTTCATCAGTAATGGTGTCACGCATCATGTTTGTTACAGGCACTTCTGCTGTTGGAATTAATGAAAGCACGCGAGGCTCTTCATCATTCACTTTTTCAGTTAGCGGTTGAGTGTGGAATAGATCTTCACCAAATTTAGGTAATTGACCTGTACCAAATAGGCTGTCAGCGTTCACTAGGTACGGTACGTACATTTCTGTGTAACCGTGCTCTTCAGTGTGAAGATCGAGCATAAACTGTGCAATTGCGCGGTGTAGACGAGCAAATTGACCTTTCATTACGATGAAACGTGCGCCAGTAATTTTTACAGCACTTGCGAAATCTAGACCACCAGCCATTTCACCAAGATCAACATGATCTTTCACTTCGAAGTCATACGCTTTTGGCTGACCCCAACGTGAAACTTCAACGTTTTCTGACTCATCTTTACCTGTTGGTACTGACTCATCAGCGATGTTTGGTAGCATTTGAGTGATAGTATCAAGTTGAGTTTGAAGCTCAGCTAATGCTGTTTTTGCTTCATCAAGCTCAGAACCTAGGTTGCCGACTTCCGCCATAATACGCTCAGCTTCAGCGTGATCACCTTTTGCTTTTGCCTGACCAATCGACTTCGATCGCGAGTTACGCTGTGCTTGAAGCTCTTCTGTTTTTACTTGAAGAGACTTACGTTGCTCTTCTAAGTTGCGTAAAGTTTCTACATCAAGGTTAAAACCACGACGCGCGAGTTTTGCAGCTGTTTCATCCAGCTCAGTTCGAAGTAATTTAGAATCTAGCATGCTAATCCTGTGCTCTTAATAGTCTGAAATGCGCGTTATTTAGGCATTTCTTATTAAAATAGTTGTAGTTGGGAGGCAACCATAACAAATTGTTGCCAATCACTTAACGATACCCAAAAAGCCTTATTATTGGTAGCGCTTTAGCGGGCTTTTTGCATCTAAAGAAGCAAGATAATCCAACTTTTCTGATATTTTTATCTCTAAGCCCCGTTTTGAAGGCTGATAATAAACTCGATCACGAATTTCGCGCGGTAAATACACTTCACCAGGAGCATAAGCACCTGGTTCATCATGAGCATAACGATAACCTTCACCATAGCCCAATTCTTTCATCAGTTTGGTTGGTGCATTACGTAAATGTGGCGGCACTTCAAAATCAGGAAATTCACGCGCATCGGCTTTAGCAAGGTTGAACGCAACATACACCGCATTACTTTTAGCAGCACAGGCTAAATAGACAATGGCTTGGGCTATCGCTCGTTCACCTTCATAAGCGCCAACGCGGGTATAACAATCCCATGCCGACACAGCGACTTGCATCGCACGAGGATCAGCATTACCAATATCTTCTGATGCAATGGCTAATAATCGACGCGCAACATACAGTGGATCACACCCTGCTTGCAGCATTCTCGCAAACCAATACAGCGCACCATCGGCATTAGAACCACGAATAGATTTATGTACAGCAGAAATCATGTCATACCAAAGATCGCCTTTGTTATCAAACCGAGCAACTTTTTCACCCGTGACTTCAGCTAATAACTCTACCGTGATTTGTTTGATGCCCTGCTTATCTTCTTCAGCCATATCTATTAACTGTTCAAGATAATTAAGTGACATTCGTGCATCACCACGTACAAATTCAGCCAATTGCTGTTTTACTTCACCTACAAACTCAAAATTGGTTTCGCTAATACCACGTTCTTTATCTGTTAACGCTTGTTCAATCACTTCAAGAATTTCATCATCTTCAAGGGATTTTAATTTATACACCCGCGCACGGGATAACAGAGCGTTATTAAGCTCAAACGAAGGATTTTCAGTGGTCGCGCCAATAAAGGTCACGGTGCCATCTTCGATATGTGGCAAAAATGCATCTTGCTGGCTTTTATTGAACCGATGTACTTCATCAACAAATAAAATAGTACGTCTGCCTGCCATTTTATTATCACGCGCTTTATCTATTGCTGCGCGAATATCTTTAATGCCTGAGGTAACTGCAGAAACGCGTTCAACTTCAGCATTGGCATAATTGGCAGCCACTTCGGCTAAGGTTGTTTTACCTGTTCCTGGTGGTCCCCACAAAATCATCGAGTGCAATTGACCCGCTTTTAATGCTCGACGCAGTGGTTTTCCTTCACCAAGAATATGTTGTTGACCAATGTATTCCTCTACCGTTCGTGGCCGCATTCTTGCTGCCAAAGGTCTAAAATCCGAGGAAAAATCTAGGCTGAAATTATTCAATATAATGACTCCCCTAAGACAGAAAAAGGTGGCTCATTCGCCACCTTCTCATAATAATTAATTAGAATAACAATTAGTTACGTTGGTCATCTAACTCCACACCTTTTGGCGGTGTAAAGGTAAATAAACTGGCTGCTGGTGTTGTGCGTTTAAAATCGCTCAAGACATACTGACTGCGTTGCCCATCAGTTTCAATGACTGAGAAATTACGTACATCACCTGCTTTTGATACCGTGACCACGAATTTATCCATTGATGATGTTTTATCTTTTGGAGTTAAGGTAAAGGTATCCACTAACTGAGCGACATTATACTTCGACCAATCACTTGCACTATTACGGGTTAATAATACAAACGGCGTTTGCTCTGTCGCATCTTTAAGCCACATTGCTGTTACTTGCTCAACAAACGGGCTGTAATACCATACAGTTTTACCATCAGAAACCAATAAACTTTCATCAGGTGTCACGGTTTTCCAACGAAATAAATTAGGGCGTTTAATCGATAAATCGCCAGTACCATTTACTAAAACTTCACCATCAGGGCTGGTGACTTTTTGAGTAAAGTTAGCGCTAAATGCATTCACTTTATCAAGACGGCTACTTAGTGCTTGTTGCGGTGTTGCAGCCCATGCACTTGACGCAACCAACATTGGTGCGGCAACTAACATGCTCATTACGAGTTTCTTCATCATATTCGCTAACCTCTTTAGTATTAAACCGCTGTGATAATCTCTATCACAGCGGTTTTATTTACACTTTAGTGCTTACAGCATACGTGGCTATTTATCGCTAGATATTAATCGTGATGCTGTACGGGTGGCGGCGCTAATACTTCACGGTTAGCATTATGCCCCGGAGCACTCACGATGCCATGTGCTTGTAATTGATCAACAATACGTGCAGCACGGTTATAACCGATTTTAAATCGACGCTGTACACCTGAAATAGATGCTCGACGCGTTTCTGCTACAAAAGCAGCCACTTCATCAAATAGCTGATCTAAATCATCATCACCCGATGGTGCTTCACCTGGTAGTAAGCTATCGGCACCTTGATCTGAATTTAGAATACTATCTATATATTGGGGCTTACTACGCGCTTTCCAATCATTAACCACATTGTGCACATCTTCATCAGAAGCAAACGCACCATGAACACGAATGGTATGACTTTGGCCTGATGGTAAGTACAGCATATCACCCATACCTAACAATGTTTCGGCACCACCTTGATCAAGAATAGTGCGTGAGTCAGTTTTGGTTGAAACCGTAAATGCCATTCGCGTTGGAATATTGGCTTTAATCAAACCAGTGATAACATCAACTGATGGACGCTGGGTAGCTAATACTAAGTGAATGCCAGCTGCACGTGCTTTTTGTGCTAAACGTGCAATCAATTCTTCAACTTTCTTACCAACAACCATCATCAAGTCAGCAAATTCATCGACGATGACCACAATACTTGGCATTTTCTCCAATAATGGTGGGTATTCATCCATGGTATCACCCGGTTTCCACAATGGATCGTGGATTGGGTGGCCCGCTTCTGCTGCTTCTTTTAGTTTAGCGTTATAACCTGCAAGGCTACGTACACCACAAGCGGCTAATACTTTATAACGGCGTTCCATTTCACCGACACACCAACGTAGTGCATTACCGGCATCTTTCATGTCCGTAACCACTTCCGTTAATAGATGTGGAATACCTTCATAAATCGATAATTCCAACATTTTCGGGTCAATCATAATAAAGCGACAATCTTCTGGCTTACATTTATAAAGTAAACTCAAAATCATCACGTTTACACCCACTGATTTACCAGAACCTGTGGTACCGGCAACCAATAAGTGGGGCATCTTGCTTAAATCAGCCACAACGGCTTCACCCGCAATATCATTACCAAGTACGATAGGTAATGCGCCACCAACATTTTGGAATTGCTCACTGGCAATCACTTCCGACATATAAACCGTTTCACGGCTCTTATTCGGTAGCTCTAAACCAATGTAAGGTTTACCCGGAATCACTTCAACCACACGTACTGATGTGGTTGATAATGCACGCGCTAAGTCTTTTGATAGCCCAGAAATACGACTCACTTTTACGCCAGGGGCAAGGTCAAGTTCGTAACGTGTAATAACAGGGCCGGGATAAATACCTTTAACTTGCACTTTGATTTTATAATCAGCAAGTTTTGATTCAATCAGAGCTGCAATCGCTTGTAATTCTTCATCAGACGCTTTCTCAACCGTTTTACGTGCAGGCTGTAGCAAATCTAATGTTGGCATTGGTGATGTTGGAACCGGAAGATCAGGCTCCCTTTGCATTAAGAATGGATTATCTAATCCTGCAAGGTGTGCTTGTTCTTTTTGTTTATCACGAATACGTTTTAGGAAAATTTCCTCGTCTGTTAATCCTTCTTCTGAAGTATCAACAGCCGCTGTCGGTGCAAAAGACGCCGCAACAGGTTCAGCATAGACTTGTGATGCAGTAGGTTGCTCACTAACAACAGTATTAATCACATGTTGCGTTTGCTCATCAACCGCAACCGTAAAATCTTCATCTTTTTCAAGCTCGCGCTCAAGTGCTGAAACAGATAAACCTTGTATCGGTGCTACTTGCTCTACTGGGGCAACATAGGCTTGAGGTTCAACATATGGTGCTACCTCTTCAACTGGCGCAACATAGGCTTGAGGTTCAACATATGGTGCTGCCTGTTCTACTGGCGCAACATAGGCATGAGGTTCAACATACGGTGCTGCCTCTTCTACTGGCGCAACATAAGCTTGAGGTTCAACATATGGTGCTGCCTGTTCTACTGGCGCAACATAAGCTTGAGGTTCAACATACGGTGCTGCCTCTTCTACTGGCGCAACATAAGCTTGAGGTTCAACATACGGTGCTGCCTGTTCTACTGGCGCAACATAAGCTTGAGGTTCAACTTGTGGTGCTGCGATATCCATTAATGGATCAGCGGCAACAGCAGCGGTTGAATGAATAATCGGTGTTTGCTGTGCTGCGTTATAAACCGGGACTTTACGCTCAAAAGAGTGACCAGCAGACGCTTCTTCATGAGCTGAATTCGCATAAGACGACAATAGTGGATCATCATGCTCGTCATTAACATCATGCAGATGCTTGGCATAAGGCATATCTGCTTCGGCTGCAATTTCAGTGGCAAACGGACGCATCATTTCATGTTTATCTGAACGTAACTTATTCAATATCCATGTTAAGCTTGATAGTGTTTTTTCACCCAATTGATCAACAATGGTTGTCCACGAAACGCCCGTAAAGAGCGTAAAGCCAATCGCCCATGCAAACATGAGGAGTAAGGTTGCACCTAGTACATTGAGTAATGGTAACGATACGTTGGCAACAACATCACCAATAACACCGCCTGATGAGAAATACCAAATATCATCAAAGTTAAGATCGGCTAAACCACAACTGCTTAAGATTAATAAAATCAATCCCAACCAACGAGTGCCGTAAACCATATAATCCAATGACAGCATTTTGGTTCGACGCTGAAAAACAAACCAGCCTAATGACACTAAAATAATCGGAATAACGTAAGCCAGTGATCCAAAAATAAAGAACAGAGTATCTGCGACTAACGCGCCAAATGAGCCTGCTTTATTCTGAACAACACCTTCCCAAGCAGTCTGCGACCAAGATGGGTCTGCCGGATTAAATGTGACTAGCGCTACCATCATATAAATGGCGACTAAAATACTGATGATCAAAAAACCTTCAATAATGCGTTGCCCACCCGATAAACGCATTTTGGGCAGTTTTTTACCTTTAAACTTCCTCAAGAATAACTCCGGTGTTTCTATCAAATTCAAATGTTTTGCCAACAAGCTGATATTTTCAGCGACTAAAGTGGCGCCTTTGCTGCTAATAACAACATTACATCCAATACCCAGCCACGTTGTTGGCAAACTCACAAATATAAAGTAAATGTTTTAATGCCATCATTCTATACTAAAAGACCACATTGTCTGTGTTCGTCGCCCTTTAAAATAAAATTATTTTCAAATAGTAAGCAATAAAAGCTAATTATCTCAAACGGCTAGTCGTTACTTATTTTAGACGGTCTGCCGTCAAATAAATTCATCATTATGTCAATTTGTAGATCCGTTTGGATGATTAATCACCAATTATTATTTTTATAGCGTATAAACAAATACACCCTGAATAACAATCACGTTATTCAGGGTGTATATATATCTCAATCTTCGATTGCTTAAAGCACGAATATCTAGCGTGTTTTAATAACCAAGTTGTTGCTTTGCTTAACTTCTTCCATAACAACATAGGTACGAGTATCGTTAACACCAGGAAGACGTAGCAAAGTTTCACCAAGCAATTTACGGTAAGCCGACATATCTGATACACGTGTTTTCAACAAATAGTCAAAATCACCAGAAACTAAATGACATTCCTGAATATCTTCTAGCTCTTGTACCGACTTATTAAACTGCTCAAAAACATCTGGCGCACCACGGTTGAGAGTGATCTCAACAAACACAAGTAGTGATGCATCAAGAAACTGTGGGTTTAATAGTGCAGTATAACCGCTGATATAGCCTTGGCGCTCTAATCGACGCACACGCTCTAAACAAGGTGTCGGTGATAAGCCAACACGCTTAGAAAGCTCGACGTTTGAAATTCGACCGTCTTTTTGAAGTTCATTCAAAATATTACGGTCTATGCGATCCAATTCCTTGGATGGTTTCTTTTTGGTATCTACCATTTTTTATTCCACCTTCTCACTTCCTTGCAAAAAAATATACTACATCTTATCTATTTTTAGAATCAAATACTCTAATAGTCAAACAATCCGTGATAAATATCAGACGATCATGCTATTTAGTTACGATATTGTTGGATTTTATTTCTACCTATGACTATAACCATCCTCAAATACTGAAGGATTTTACTAGCAGCTGCTCATCAAAAACAAATATTTAACTATGTTGTACCAAAACAAAACGGATTATCAAAGTAAATTAATCATATCAACACAAATACATTAACATAATTTAACAACTGTGGGTTTTAATCATCTATCTGTCTATTACAGCAATAGTTATACAATCATTATTCAAAAAATTAAAATAACGAATATCATGTATTTTTTTTAATGAAATTTGTGCTAGATCAAAAAAAACACGATCTGACTTTTCACATTTAACTCTTCAAAAAAGCCTATTACTACGGTATTTTTGTCGTCAATCTAGCTTCTTTTTTTTATTAAAGTTGAGACGCTATTAAACGTTTGTCGCCCGAATTCAATAGGGCAAGCAAATAATTGATTGTCTTACATCCTCTTCCTTTACGACTGCAATTTACCTACAATCAGTCTTCCATAATAATAATATTATTCAGCCTGGAGAAAAAATGAGTAACGTAAAACATTGTGAACTACTCATCCTTGGTTCTGGACCAGCGGGTTATACTGCTGCTGTCTATGCTGCACGTGCAAACCTCTCACCAGTAATGATCACAGGTATGCAGCAAGGTGGTCAACTTACGACTACTACTGAAATTGAAAACTGGCCTGGCGATGCTGATGAGCTAACAGGCCCTGCATTAATGGATCGCATGAAAGCCCATGCAGAAAAATTTGAAACTGAAATTATCACTGACTTTATTAGTGAAACTGATTTCAGCCAGCGCCCTTTCCGCTTAAAAGGCGAAAACAGTGAATACACCTGTGATGCGCTTATTATCTCAACCGGTGCTTCTGCAAAATACATTGGTTTAGACTCAGAAGAAGCATTTAAAGGCCGTGGCGTATCTGCTTGTGCGACTTGTGATGGTTTCTTTTACCGTAACCAAAAAGTTGCCGTTATCGGTGGTGGTAACACCGCTGTTGAAGAAGCGTTATATCTGTCAAATATTGCCGCAGAAGTACACCTTGTTCACCGTCGCGATAGCTTCCGTTCTGAGAAAATTCTAATCAATCGTCTGATGGAAAAAGTCGCCAACGGCAATATCATTTTGCACACTGATCGTACGCTTGATGAAGTCTTAGGGGATGACATGGGTGTAACAGGTTTACGTCTTAAAGATACCCAATCAGATGCAACTGAAGAACTTGATGTAATGGGTGTGTTTATTGCTATTGGCCACCAGCCAAATACCGCTATTTTCAATGGTCAATTAGATATGGAAAATGGCTATATTAAAGTTCAATCAGGTATTCACGGTAATGCTACTCAAACCAGTGTTGAAGGTATTTTTGCTGCGGGTGACGTAATGGATCATAGCTACCGCCAAGCTATCACGTCTGCTGGAACAGGCTGTATGGCCGCATTGGATGCTGAGCGTTATTTAGACGCTCTCGCAGATCAAAATAAGTAACATCAAGCCTCTGTTTATACAGCAGCTTTTTTCCTTACAGCAGCATAAATTTCAATTTGTGTTGTTGTAAGAGCGACTTACCATAAATACCGTAATGAAACCTTATTTATATGGATAAACAATTACAACGCGATTTGACCAAATGGTTAAAATCCCAAAGTAAACTCGCCAAACGTTGGATGATGTTCAGTATTGGCTTAGGGTTTATTTCGGGATTATTGCTTGTCGGGCAAGCAGCTTTATTAGCCAATATTTTGCATCAATTGATCATGGAGCATACCGATAAATACCAACTTATTAATCAGTTTGTTGGTCTTATTGTTATCGTTGGTTTACGTGCATTATGTAGCTGGGGACGAGAGGTTTGTGGTTACCGTTGCGGTGAACAAATTCGACTCCATATTCGCCAATTAATTCTCAACCGCTTACAAAATCTCGGTCCTGCTTATATCAAGGGTAAACCGGCTGGCGTATGGGCAAGTTTAGTGCTTGAGCAAGTCGAAGAAATGCAAGATTTCTTTGCGCGCTACTTACCACAAATGTCACTGGCGGTATTAATTCCGGTGGTGATTTTAGTCGTGGTATTCCCGCTTAACTGGGCTGCAGGCTTAATCTTCCTTATTACTGCACCGTTAGTTCCATTTTTTATGGCATTAGTCGGTTTAGGTGCAGCAGATGCTAACCGTCGTAACTTTAAAGCGTTACAACGTTTATCTGGTCACTTCTATGACCGTTTACAAGGTTTATCAACCCTACGATTATTTAATCGCGTTGATGCTGAAGCTGAAAATTTAGATGCCGCTTCACACGTCCTACGTAAACGCACCATGGAAGTGCTGCGATTAGCCTTTTTATCATCAGCTGTATTAGAATTCTTCTCAGCAATTTCTGTTGCTATTGTTGCAGTGTATTTTGGTTTTGCTTTCATCGGCGAACTGAACTTTGGTAACTATGGTGTACCTCTTTCGCTATTTACAGGTTTATTTGTATTAGTGCTCGCACCTGAGTTTTATCAACCACTGCGAGATCTTGGTACCTTCTACCATGCTAAAGCGCAAGCCATCGGTGCTGCTGAATCAATTGTTGAATTTTTAAACATTGAAGCAGATGAAATGAGTAACGGTGACACACCATTACCCACCCCAGATGCTATTCATATAACAGTAACCGATCTTGAAGTGCTAAGCCCTGAAGGTAAAATACTGGCAGGTCCTCTAAGCTTTACCATTAATACCAAAGAACATGTGGCATTAATTGGTCCAAGTGGCGCGGGTAAAACCAGTTTACTCAATGCCCTACTCGGCTTTTTACCTTACCGTGGCAGTATCAAAATAAACGATGTTGAACTGAATCAACTTAGGCATGATCAATGGCGTCAAGCGATCAGTTGGGTCGGTCAGAATCCATTATTAGTCCATGGTTCTGTACGCGATAACATTACGCTCGGTAATCCAAGTGCCACGAATAACGATATCGAACAAGTCACTCGCCAAGCCTATGCTGATGAATTTATTCAACGTCTTGAAAAAGGCTATGAACACCATGTAGGTGATCGCTCAGGTGGTTTGTCTGTCGGCCAAGCACAACGTATTGCCGTAGCGCGTGCAATGTTACAAAACGGCGCTTTTTGGCTACTTGATGAACCCACGGCAAGCCTTGATGCTAACAGTGAGCGCTTAGTGCTAGAAAGTTTAGCTATGGCAGTTACTGATCGCACCACACTGATGGTGAGTCACCGTCTAGATCAACTGCATGCTATGGACCGCATTCTGGTTATGGATAACGGTAAATTAGTTCAAAACGGGGCTTTTGATACCATTTGTCATCAAGGTTTATTAGCTGACATGCTCACATCTACAGATAAGAGGGATCTCGATGCGTGATTTAATCCCTTACCTTAAACTCTACCGTAAACACTGGTTTGGTTTAACCTTAGGCATGATTTTAGGATTATTGACACTATTATCAGCCATTAGCCTATTAACGTTATCCGGTTGGTTCATTGCCGCTTCTGCCGTGGCAGGTCTAACCTTAATTAGTAGTCAAACGTTTAATTACATGGTACCTGGTGCTGGTGTACGTGGCTTTTCTATGGCACGTACAGCAGGACGGTGGGCAGAACGGGTTGTTAGCCATAACGCGACCTTTAAACTACTCGCTGATTTACGATTATTCTTTTTTCGAAAACTGACACCATTGATTCCAGGTCGTCATGCAAATTTACGTGATGCCGACTTACTTAATCGCTTAGTGGCAGATGTTGATGCAATGGATCACGTCTATCTGCGTTTAGTTAGCCCACTGATTATCGGTGTGCTAGGCATTGTTATTGTGACTGGCTTTTTAGCTTGGTTTGATCCCACTATTGGTTTTACTCTTGGTGGCATCTTATTAGCATTAATGATCATTTTACCGATTGTTTTTTATCGTTTAGGTAAGCGCAATGGTGAAACATTAACTCACGCTAAAGCAAACTATCGCATTACGTTATTAGATTGGATTCAAGGTCACGCTGAATTATTGCTGTTTAATGCAGAAGAACGTTACCGTCAACAAGCAGAAGCAGAACAAGATAAATTGCTTGATGCTCAGCGAAAAATGGCAGGGTTAACTGGCATTGCTAATGGCTTATTAATGGCAGCTACAGGCTGGACGTTAGTGATTATCCTGTGGATTGCAGCCAACGGTATTGCAGGTCATGCACCCGATCCTTTTGTCGCAATGGTGGCTTTTACTACTATGGCAAGTTTTGAAATGATGATGCCAGTGGCGGGCGCATTTCAGTATTTAGGCCAAACATTATCATCGGCAAAGCGTCTTAATGAAATTATTGAAGCAACGCCTGATACTGTGTTTGATCCTCAAGGTTATAACGCAGTAGCCCATGGTGATATTTGTTTTAATGACATCAGCTACACCTATTACGGCAGTGATAAACCCGTTGTTAAACACTTATCACTGAATATTAAGCAAGGTGAAAAATTAGCCTTACTTGGCCGTACAGGTTGTGGTAAATCAACTTTATTACAATTACTCACCCGCAGCTGGGATCCACAACAAGGATCGATTGCCATTGATGGTGTACCACTGCCAACATGGAGTGAACCTGCATTACGTAATGCCATTACGGTTGTTAGCCAACGCGTCGATATCTTTAATGGCTCACTACGTGAAAACCTTGTCTTAGCTAAACCAAATGCGACTGAGCAACAATTTGTGGATGTACTCAATAAAGTCGGTTTAAGCAGTCTGCTTGATGACAATGGTTTAGATACATGGCTTGGTGACGGTGGTCGTCATATTTCCGGTGGTGAACGTCGTCGAATCGGTATTGCACGCGCATTACTTCATGATGCTCCAATTCTGTTATTAGATGAACCGACCGAAGGGCTTGATCGTCGAACTGAGCAGCAAATATTAAGTTTATTGCTTGAATTTGCCAAAGACAAAACAGTGTTATTTATTACTCACCGTTTAGTTGGGCTCGATAGCATGGATCAAATTTGCTTAATGGATGAAGGTGAGATCATTGAACGCGGTCAGCATCAACAATTGCTGGCTCAAAATGGTCGTTATGCTGAATTATGTCACCGAATTTAATCAAGCATTAACCCTCTAAAACGCAGTTAACGCCAATAATCCCCGCTGATTATTGGCGTTTTTTTTATCCGTCGTTAAATGTTATATTGCCATTAGTAGCCTTTGACTTGCATGTTGTTGATAATAAATGACGATTTATATACCTGAAATTGATCCTTCATCATTACTATTTCCAGATCCAACAACAGCCCTTGCTGATCCTAATGGGCTACTGGCTTTTGGTGGTGATCTTAGCCCACAACGTTTACGTCAAGCTTACCGTCACGGCATTTTTCCGTGGTATTCACAAGGCGAACCTATTTTATGGTGGAGCCCAACCCCACGTGGGATCTTTATTCCACAACAATTTACACCCAGTAAAAGCGTACGCAAATTTATGCGAAAAGCCCCTTATACCATCACCTTAAATCATGCCTGCCATGCGGTGATCCGCCACTGTGCAGAGTCTCGTGGTCCTGAACACACATGGATCACTGAAGCAATGATCGTGGCTTATCAGAAATTACATGATGAGGGTGACTGTCACTCGGTAGAAGTATGGCAAGATCAGCAATTAGTCGGTGGCTTTTACGGGGTTTCCGTGGGAAGTGTTTTTTGTGGAGAATCGATGTTTTCCCTTGCTGATAATGCCTCAAAAATTGCGTTATGGTATTTCTGTCACCATTTTTCAAGCCACGGTGGTACTCTCATTGATTGCCAAATGATGAATCCCCATCTAGCCTCTTTAGGTGCCTGTGAATTAAACCGCCCTGCTTTTCTAACGCAATTACATCAACAACGAGATAGTGCATTACCTACGGCCTGTTATCACCCTCAAACTTTAGTGTTATAAATGAATTAATGATGAAAGAATTATCCTTACAACTAGGTTTAACACCTGAAAGTGATTGTAATTACCTACCACAACAACGTGATCAGCTTGGTATTGTAATGGATCAACCGTGGTTAAACCCTAATGGTTATGATCTATTAATTAGTTCTGGTTATCGTCGCAGCGGTAGTGTTATTTATAAGCCAATGTGTAAAAACTGTAATGCTTGTACTCCGTTGCGGATTAATTGCACTGAATTTACACCATCAAAAAGCCAGAAGCGGCAGCAAAACCAACTCAAAAAACTACAATGGGAATTTAAGCAACAACTCGATCCTAATTGGTTTGAGCTTTATGAGCGTTATATTAATGTTCGTCATGCCAGTGGCTCAATGTTTCCTGCCAATAAACAGCAATTTTTTGATTTTGTTAGCGCTTCGTGGATGAACACGGCATTTTTACATCTCTATCAAGATAATCAATTAATTGCTATCGCAGTTACGGATGTTTTTCCTGATTCACTCAGTGCGGTTTACAGTTTTTTTGAACCTGAACATAAACTCTCACTTGGAACATTATGTGTCCTATTACAAGTTGAAGTCTGCAACCAAACACAACGCCAATGGCTCTATCCCGGTTATCAAATCGACCAATGCCGTGAGATGAACTATAAAATTCGCTTCATGCCGCATCAGAAATTAATCAATGGTGAATGGATTTCTTCGTTATTATAAAAAAAACAAAGCGGTTAAAATAACCGCAACAACCGTTGTTTTACATCTGCTTTTGTTAATTAGCTGAGAAAAAATGGATTAATCGCGAACAAAAGCTGACAAAAACAGCTAGCGAGGGTAAAATTACGTCCTAAACTTTACACTCAAACAGTTTCAAGGCATTATCCAGCCCGATCAAGATGAATGGCTGGTAGCCTAAGAGGATTCAATGGCAAAAGAAGACGTAATTGAAATGGCTGGTACTGTACTAGATACACTACCAAATACTATGTTCCGTGTTGAGCTGGAAAACGGTCACGTTGTTACTGCTCACATCTCTGGTAAGATGCGTAAAAACTACATCCGTATCCTTACTGGTGACAAAGTAACAGTGGAACTGACTCCTTACGATCTAACTAAAGGTCGCATCGTCTTCCGCGCACGTTAATCTTTCTCTAAAAGATTAGTGCTGCAAATAAAACCCAGCCTATTTGCTGGGTTTTATTTTAGCGAATGATGGTAACAAGAGTCATAATATAAAAACGCCGCAGATAGTTGTTACTATCTACGGCGTTTTTGTTTATGCAACATACCCTAACAAGATTCTGTTAGTGGGCAGCTTCCATTTCACTACTGAATTGGAAATCAAGTTCACCATTAATGTAGTCAACACGAACAGAACCGCCATTAACCAATGAACCGAACAACAATTCATTCGCAAGTGGCTTTTTAAGGTTCTCTTGAATCACACGCGCCATTGGGCGAGCACCCATCGCCTTGTCATAGCCTTTATCTGACATCCACTCACGTGCACGTTCAGAGACTTCCATTGATACGCCACGCGCATCTAGCTGTGCTTGTAATTCCACAATAAACTTATCAACCACTTGGCCAATAATGTCTTTTTCAAGATGATTAAACCAAATAATATTATCAAGACGGTTACGGAATTCTGGTGTAAATACGCGTTTGATCTCAGCCATCGCATCATGGCTATGATCCTGCTGAATAAGACCAATCGATTTACGTACTGTTTCCGTCACACCGGCGTTAGTTGTCATCACAAAAATAACATTACGGAAATCCGCTTTACGACCGTTATTGTCGGTAAGCGTACCGTTATCCATTATTTGTAACAGTAAATTGAACACATCAGGATGCGCTTTTTCAATTTCATCTAGTAAAACAACGGAGTGAGGATTTTTAATGACGGCATCTGTTAATAATCCACCTTGGTCATAACCCACATAACCAGGAGGTGCACCAATTAAGCGGCTTACTGTATGACGTTCCATGTACTCAGACATATCAAAACGTAGCAGCTCAATGCCCATTGTACGTGCTAACTGGACTGTTACTTCCGTTTTACCGACACCAGTAGGACCGGCAAATAAGAATGAACCAACAGGCTTATTATCAGCACTGAGTCCTGCACGGCTAAGTTTGATAGCTTCCGTTAATACATCAATCGCACTATCTTGACCAAAGACCAACATTTTTAATCGGCGATCAAGGCTTTGAAGTACATCACGATCACTGCTTGAAATTGATTTTTCAGGAATACGAGCCATACGAGCGATCATCGACTCAATATCACCGACATTCACCGTTTTTTTACGACGGCTTGCCGGGGCTAAACGACAACGCGCACCCGCTTCATCAATCACATCAATCGCTTTATCAGGTAAGTGACGTTCGTTAATGTATTTGGCTGATAACTCAACCGCAGCACGAATCGCTTTATTGGTAAAACGAACTTCATGGTGCGCTTCATATTTAGATTTCAACCCCATCAAGATTTTAGTGGTGTCATCCAATGAAGGTTCAACCACATCAATTTTTTGGAAACGACGCGATAAGGCACGCTCTTTCTCAAAAATATTGCTGTATTCTTGATAGGTTGTTGACCCCATGCAGCGAAGCTTACCACTACTCAATAATGGTTTTAGTAAGTTAGCAGCATCAACTTGGCCGCCAGAGGCAGCACCTGCGCCAATGATGGTATGGATTTCATCAATAAATAAAATCGCATGTTCTTCTTTTTCAAGCTGCTTCAAAATACCTTTGAAACGTTTTTCAAAGTCACCACGGTATTTTGTGCCCGCTAAAAGAGAACCAATATCGAGCGAGTAAATAATACAGTCTTGAATAATTTCGGGCACTTGACCTTCAACAATACGCCATGCCAGACCTTCAGCAATTGCGGTTTTACCCACACCTGCTTCACCCACTAATAACGGGTTGTTTTTTCGACGGCGGCACAGCACTTGAATCGTACGCTCAAGTTCTTTATCTCGACCAATTAGAGGATCAATACCACCCGATTTGGCAAGTTGATTGAGGTTGGTAGCAAAATTCTCAAGTTTGTCTTCTGAGCTTGCTTGTTCGGTACGTTGTTCTTCGTTATTGCCAATCTCTGACGGATTCACATCATCATTATCACTGCCTTTCACAGTGCCATGAGAAATAAAGTTCACCACATCAAGACGACTAATATCACTTTTCTTAAGCAAATATGCTGCGTGTGATTCTTGCTCACTAAAAATAGCAACCAATACATTCGCACCAGTAACTTCACTGCGACCAGAGGATTGGACATGGAACACGGCACGTTGTAACACCCGTTGAAAACTCAATGTTGGTTGGGTTTCTCGGCTCTCATCATCCATTGGAATTAAGGGTGTTGTTTGTTCAATGAAAGAATCTAACTCTTTACGCAACAGGTCAAGATCAGCACGACATGCTAATAACGCCTCTTGTGTGGCTACATTGTCTAACAGTGCCATCAATAAATGTTCTACCGTCATAAATTCATGACGCTTTTCCCTTGCTCGTGCAAATGCACCGTTCAGGCTTGCTTCAAGTTCTTTATTTAGCATAAGGCACCTCCCCTAAAAACCACTCAATATGGCGTGCCGGAAAAAGATTATGCTTTTTCCATCGTACACAACAACGGGTGTTCATTTTCCCGCGCGTACATCATTACTTGCGCAACTTTTGTTTCTGCTACTTCGGCAGTGAAAGTGCCACAAATGGCTTTACCTTCATAATGCACCGCAAGCATCAACTGAGAAGCTTTTTCCAGATCCATGGAAAAAAATGTTTGTAACACATCAATCACAAAATCCATCGGCGTATAGTCATCATTATTTAGCACTACTTTATACATCGATGGCGGCTTAACTTGGATTTCTTCTTTATCTAAGACATCAGATTCAGGATTCATCCATTCGTATAACTTACTCATAGTTTTATCTTAGTTCATTAATTCGTGAGCTGGCTATAGCCAAGTTAACAAAAGATTTTATCAAAATGTTACAAACAATACTTGACTGACTAGTTAATTTTACTACATTGTAAAATATAGTAGATATAATCTGCATCAAAATCGCATTAGTATGCAATCAAACATTACTCGATAAGCAACTAATGTCAAATGGAACTTGAATGCAAAAAGGATGTATAGCATGGCAACAGGTACAGTGAAATGGTTCAATAACGCTAAAGGATTTGGTTTCATCTGCCCTGAAGAAGGTGAGGATGATATTTTTGCCCACTATTCAACAATTCAGATGGATGGTTACCGCACACTTAAAGCCGGTCAGCAAGTGAACTATGAAGTTCAAACAGGTCCTAAAGGTTACCATGCCAGCGCTATTATTCCCGCCCAAGGCGATGAAGCCAAATAAATGGATCCCGTATTACTTGCACATTAAGAGGTGAGTTATCTCACCTTTTATTCGTTAACTCGAAACCAAATTTCTACTATCTAGTACAATATACCAATTACACTTCGACTTCGACAGTCATCTGGTGTTATTAATCCTTCGTATATGTTTTTATGCTGAAAAATTCAACAACCATGTGAACTCACTGTTTATTGAACACTCATAAATTGAATAAAATACGCATAAAAACGTAGCGTTGCTTTAAGTATTAAAATTAAGATTTAAACATCACAATACTTAACAAATAATACACATATAGCCTATTGCATTTCTATCCTATGCCAATTTTAATGAGCTGCCTATACTGACCGACTTTCCTTATTCTCTGTTTGAGAGTTAGCGCACGAGAGTATGATATATGTAATCTCGTTACTGATCATCTATCGGTATAACACTTAATACATCTCACCGATAACAACACGCAACAGCCATAAAAAAAGCCCAGCCAATGCTGAGCTTTATGTATTTTAAATACGGTAATGGTTACATTTGCTCAATCATATCATCAGCAAATTCTGAACATTTACGCAGGTTAGCGCCATCCATTAGACGTTCAAAATCATAGGTTACGGTCTTATTACTGATCGCCGCTTCCATTGAACTAATAATCAAATCAGCAGCTTCTGTCCAACCCATATGACGTAACATCATTTCAGCAGACAGAATCAATGAACCAGGGTTAACCTTATCTTGGCCTGCATACTTAGGTGCTGTACCGTGAGTCGCTTCAAACAGCGCCACACCATCACCAATATTGGCACCCGGTGCAATACCAATGCCACCCACTTGAGCAGCTAAAGCATCCGAAATGTAATCACCATTAAGGTTCATGGTTGCAATAACATCGTACTCTTCAGGGCGCAGTAAAATCTGCTGTAAGAAAGCATCAGCAATACAATCTTTGATCACAATCTCTTTGCCTGTCTTTGGATTCTTTAACGTCATCCAAGGGCCGCCATCAAGTAATTCTGCACCAAATTCTTGTAGAGCTACATCATAGCCCCAATCTTTAAACGCGCCTTCGGTAAATTTCATGATGTTACCTTTGTGTACTAAGGTTAACGAGTCACGATCATTATCAATGGTGTATTGAATTGCAGCACGTACTAGACGTTTAGTGCCCGCCTCTGATACGGGTTTAATACCAATACCACATTGCTGTGGGAATCGAATTTTTGTTGCACCCATTTCTTGCTGTAAAAATTGAATAACTTTATCAGCTTCAGGTGTACCCGCTTGGTATTCAACCCCCGCATAAATATCTTCTGAGTTTTCGCGGTAGATAACCATATCGGTTAATTGTGGACGTTTAACTGGGCTTGGAACACCATCAAAATAACGAACAGGTCGAACACAAATATAGAGATCAAGCTCTTGACGTAATGCGACGTTCAGGGAACGAATACCGCCACCAACGGGGGTTGTTAATGGGCCTTTAATAGCCACTTTGTATTCACGAATAAAATCAAGAGTTTCTTGTGGAAGCCATGCGTCATCGCCGTAAACTTGGGTTGATTTTTCACCCGTGTAGATTTCCATCCACTCAATCTTTCGATCGCCGGCGTACGCTTTTTTAACTGCGGCATCAACAACTTTAATCATTGCAGGACTTACATCGATCCCGATACCGTCACCTTCGATGTACGGAATAATCGGGGTACTAGGAACAATCAATTTACCTTCAGCATCTACTGTGATTTTCTGACCCGCTGTCGGTATAATTACTTTACTATCCATTTTAAATCTCCTGGCATCCATTTGTTATCATTTTGTAAGAAGCGAGCAAATCATACTTTAAATTTTATCAATACGTCAATTGTGTAATTTTTCACGTATAATAAGCCTGTCCAACTCATCAACTCTTACAACAACGCGTATTTATGAAGCCAAACACCACAAATCGTCAACCTCTTCGTGCCAATAATGAGCGTAGAGCGTCAAGAAAAATAAATAAACCCAAGCGTCCTCGTGGCCCACAAAAAGTTATTTTATTTAACAAACCTTATAACACTTTGACCCAATTTTCAGGTGAACCTGGTGATAGCACCTTAGCGGATTTTATTCCGGTTAAAGATGTTTATCCTGCTGGACGGTTGGATAAAGACAGTGAAGGATTACTGGTATTAACTAATGACGGTATTTTGCAAGCGCGATTAACCCAACCACAATCAAAGCAAGCCAAAGTCTATTGGGTGCAGGTTGAAGGCGCACCAACAGCTGCAGATTTACAGCAGTTACGTGATGGCGTGACATTAAAAGATGGCCCAACGCTACCCGCTGGCGTTGAAGTGATCGAATCACCACAAATATGGGATCGTACGCCACCTATTCGTGAGCGTAAAAATATTCCCACAACCTGGCTTGCTATTACGTTACGTGAAGGTCGTAATCGCCAAGTTCGTCGCATGACGGCACATATCGGTTTTCCAACATTACGTTTAATTCGCTATCAAATGGCGCAATGGACGGTGGCAGATTTAGCGCCGGGTGAATGGAAAGAAATTACGCTTCCAAGTCCAAATCTAGCGTAGTTTTCTATTCGCACTATTCGCGCTCTATGTCTGACCACCCTCTGTCTGACATTGGAGCGCATTATTCCCATCAATACCTGAAAACTATTTCCCTCAACAAAAAACTACACTTTTTTAGTTACATCTACTATGATTGCGACAAATAGCAAACGTTTGCTATTTAATAATATCAAGATCGTAATAATAAGGAATCATGGCCTTTTTTTATCTATACCTCCGTTTTTAAATGTTTTTTTTTATTACCTTGAGTTTTATTTATACCGTTACTATCGTTAATCACTATTTATTGAAGTGTGATTCTGCTCTCGATCTGTTTCAGGCGCAGGGTTTCTGTTAGAATTACGCTCTTAACACTAAATTAGCGACAGTAGAGAAATATGTCTGATAACAGCCAAAAGAAAGTCATTGTCGGCATGTCCGGCGGCGTAGATTCATCGGTATCCGCTTACCTGCTCCTTCAACAAGGTTATCAAGTTGAAGGCTTGTTTATGAAAAACTGGGAAGAAGACGATAACGACGAATATTGCTCTGCTGCAGAAGATCTCGCTGATGCACAAGCGGTATGTGACAAACTTGGTATTACGCTGCATACCATCAACTTTGCAGCGGAATACTGGGATAACGTGTTTGAATACTTCCTTGCTGAATATAAAGCGGGTCGTACGCCAAACCCAGATATTCTGTGCAACAAAGAAATCAAATTTAAAGCCTTCCTCGAATTTGCGGATGAAGTGCTAGCAGCTGACTATATTGCAATGGGTCACTATACCCGTCGTAGTTTCCCAACAGTTGAAGGTGAAAAACCTCAAATGTTGCGTGGTGTCGATAACAACAAAGATCAAAGCTACTTCCTATACACGTTAGGTTATGAGCAAATTGCACGCAGTTTATTCCCTGTTGGTGAACTTGAAAAACCGGAAGTACGTCGTATTGCCGAAGAGCAAGGCTTGATCACGGCAAAGAAAAAAGATTCAACTGGCATTTGTTTTATTGGTGAGCGTAAATTTACTGAGTTTTTAGGTAAATACCTCCCCGCTCAACCGGGTAAAATTGAAGTTGCAGATACAGGCCTTGTTATCGGTGAACATCAAGGCTTGATGTACCACACATTAGGTCAACGTAAAGGCTTACATATTGGTGGTCAAAAAGGCGGTAATGGCCTTGAAGATGCATGGTATGTCGTTGATAAAGATCTAGAGCGTAATGTGCTAATTGTTGGTCAAGGTAAAGATCACCCTCGTTTAAAATCAAACGGTTTGATTGCCTCTCAGTTGCATTGGGTTGATCGTCAACCTATTCGCGAGACCATGGCATGTACGGTAAAAACCCGTTACCGTCAGCAAGATCTTCCTTGTACTATCATCCCAATGGATGATGAAACTATTAAAGTAATTTTTGATGAGCCTCAAATTGCAGTCACACCTGGACAATCAGCCGTGTTCTATAACGGTGAAATCTGTCTTGGTGGCGGCATTATTGAAGAGCGAATTTAAAGGAGTTTTTGCGCGTGGCTTACTCTATTTATGATCGAACGATTGCGTTTGCAGGTATGTGCCAAGCAGTCAAATTAGTTCAAGATGTTGCCCGTAATGGCAATTGCGATTCAGCAGCATTAAGCACAATGCTCAATAGCATTATGGCAACAGATCCAGCCAACACCGTCGGTGTCTACGGCAGCGAAGCTGATCTACGTATTGGCTTAGAAGCTATGGTGCGTGATATTGATGGTTCATCATCTGGCAGTGAAATAACACGATACCTTGTAGGTGTTATGGCACTGGAACGTAAACTATCGGCTCGTCGCGATAGCATGGCACAACTGAGTGATCGTGTTGACACATTGAAACGCCAAACGGTCCATTTTGAACTACTTGACGAACAAATGTTGAGTAATATTGCCAGTATTTATTTGGATATTATCAGCCCATTAGGACCTCGTATTCAAGTATCTGGTACGCCAGCGCAATTACAATTGCCTCATGTTCAGCATCGTGTTCGTGCATTATTACTTGCAGCCGTTCGTAGTGCTGTTCTTTGGAGCCAAGTCGGTGGTAAACGCCGTCATTTATTATTTGGTCGTAAGCAAATGCTAGAACAAGCAAAAATTTTGCTCGCTCGAAACTAAGTTAACGCATTGCTAACTTCAATTCAGCCTGATAAATCAAGCTGAATATTAATTTTGTTTTAACCCTCATAAACCAGGAGAGATCAACATGGAACTGTCAGCACTGACAGCTGTTTCCCCAGTAGACGGCCGCTACGGAAGCAAAACAAGCGTATTACGCAGTATTTTTAGTGAGTTCGGTTTACTAAAATACCGTACTATCGTTGAGATCCGTTGGTTACAAAAATTAGCCGCTACTGATGCTATCGTGGAAGTTCCTGCATTCAGCGCTGAAGCAAATGCATTCTTAGATCGTATTGCAGCTGAGTTTAGTGAAC
Organism: Photobacterium piscicola; assembly: GCF_046058925.1. Classification (NCBI taxonomy): domain Bacteria; kingdom Pseudomonadati; phylum Pseudomonadota; class Gammaproteobacteria; order Vibrionales; family Vibrionaceae; genus Photobacterium; species Photobacterium piscicola. Next base: position 1,330,935 of record NZ_CP175534.1, on the reverse strand, counting down.
AAGATGCACTACGTATTAAAACGATTGAGCGTACAACAAACCACGATGTAAAAGCGGTTGAATACTTTCTAAAAGAAAAAGTAGCTGAATTACCTGAGCTCCATGCGGTTAATGAATTCATCCACTTTGCATGTACTTCAGAAGATATCAATAACCTTTCTCATGCGCTGATGCTGACTGAAGCTCGTGAAAAAGTAATGCTACCAGAAGTACGTAACGTTATTGATGCGATTAAAGCGCTTGCTAATCAATTCCGTGATGTTCCAATGCTTACCCGTACTCACGGCCAGCCAGCTTCTCCATCAACAATGGGTAAAGAAATGGCAAACGTGGCGTACCGCATGGAGCGTCAATATAAGCAAATCGAAAACGTTGAAATTCTAGGTAAGATCAATGGTGCAGTAGGTAACTACAACGCTCACCTATCTGCTTACCCTGATATCGATTGGCATCAATACAGCGAAGAGTTTGTGACGGCATTAGGGATTACTTTCAACCCTTACACCACACAAATCGAACCGCATGATTACATTGCAGAATTATTTGATGCGTTTGCTCGCTTCAATACTATCTTGCTTGACTTCGATCGTGACATTTGGGGTTATATTGCTTTAGGTCACTTTAAGCAAAAAACCATTGCTGGCGAAATTGGTTCTTCTACCATGCCACACAAAGTTAACCCAATCGATTTTGAAAACTCAGAAGGTAACCTTGGCCTAGCTAATGCTATCTTTAGTCACTTAGCACAGAAGCTACCTGTTTCTCGTTGGCAGCGTGACCTAACAGACTCTACTGTTTTACGTAACTTAGGTGTAGGTTGTGGCTATGCAATCATTGCATACACATCAACACTTAAAGGTATTAGTAAGCTTGAACTTAACCAAGATGCACTTGCTGCAGAGTTAGACCGTAATTGGGAAGTGCTTGCAGAGCCAGTTCAAACAGTTATGCGTCGTTACGGCATTGAAAAACCTTACGAGAAGCTAAAAGAGTTGACTCGTGGTAAGCGTGTTGATGGCGAAGGTATGCGCACATTCATTGATGGTTTAGAATTACCTGAGCATGAAAAAGCACGTCTTAAAATGTTAACCCCTGCTAACTATATTGGTGATGCAGTTAAATTAACAGATAAGCTATAAATTACCGCTATTACAAATAGAGTTAATAATATAAGGACGTTATTTGATAACGTCCTTTTTATTAACGCTACACTGATAATTTATTGACGGTTTGTTGACGATATCACTATTATCTTAGCTTATACTTCTCTGCGTTAATTAATAGTAATAGTTATGATGAACATTTTTATGACTATTATTTATAAATAACAATAAGGAATATAAAATAATAATAACAGCAATGAAAATTCCTACAAAATATAATATTAACGCATTCGCAATGTGCATACCTACCTAAGTTCATATTCATTGAACGATAAAACAATACCTTAGTGTTATATAAAAAATAATAAATAACGCATAGTTTATATTTTTATTGTTTTCATAACTCTTCAGGAGCATCTTGGATCTGTTTTTGCTATTTTGCTTAAGATAATTAAAATATAAAAATAGTGGAGTTCTTTCATCGTGACTATCAGACGTCCTTCAATCTCGTTATATAGCATTGTATTAATAATGTTATTTCTCGCTATAGGTTTCGTGACGTTAGCACTTACTTCACAATCAGTTGGTCGCCAATTATTTAAATATAATCTTGAATCATTTGAATATAAGCGAAGTAATAACTACTTACAAAGCATTCAATCCACTGCTATTCTACTTGATAATCTACAATATCATCTGTCTTATACCTGTGATAATGAAGATATATCAGAGCTTGAACGAGCAAGCTATTATTCATCAAATATTCGTAATATTAGCCTTACCACTAATTCAGGTAAAATCTGTGGCGATCGGACCAATTTAAGTCAGATGTATGGTTCTCCAATCAAAAAGATTCAATTGAATAATGATCTTGCCATGGTAGCAAATGCAAATAATAGTGAATCAATTCTTCAATATAGTAAAAAGGTTGTTGGTGGCGTAATTACTGTTGATATTGAAAAACAACCTATCGATGCTTTATTAGTTAATACTTGTGATAATTGTTGGGTCCAAACGATAGAGCATGATGGTATTACGTTGTATACCAGTAATACTGAAAATGCATCAAAAGCTCTGTTCAAACAACCAGCAGTCAATGATCAGCAACTAAAAAACGCAATGGAACCTATTATATCGAGGCCTTTTTATAAAAAGGCATCAATAACATATTATATTACACCTCAAGTAATTACAGACTATCGTGCACGCATAAAACCATTTTTATTGCTGGTATTAAGCGGGTTAATTTTTATTGTCTTAATAATGTTATATCGTCGCTATCGCAGCACAAGTATTATTAAATACTTGATACTCAATGCGATTAAACAAAATCATTTAGTACCTTACTATCAGCCCATTATTGATGCAGAAAAGCATTTAACATGTGGCTATGAAGTCTTAATTCGTTGGGAGACTAAAAAAGGTAAAGTTATTCTACCTGATGAATTTATTCCTCAATGTGAAACGAACGGTGTCATTACACCGCTGACTTTTCAATTAATTAATACTGTTGCGCGTGATATTCATAAGCTAGAAGCCTTACATGGCAAAACCCTGCCTTACTACTTCAGTATTAATATCAGCGCCAGTGTACTGCAAGATCCAGAGCTCATTGATATTACGCGTTCAGCTCTGGCTCACTACCACATTGCACCTCATAACATTGCTTTTGAGCTCACAGAACGTTCTCCAATTGAGAATATTGAGCAAGCAGAAAAAAACTGTCAGAAACTCAATGCCATGGGAGTTCAAATTAAGCTTGATGATGTCGGTAATGGCCACTGTGACTTGTTGTCTCTACAAAGATTACAAGCGACAACCATTAAAATTGATAAAGTCTTTATTGCTGATATTGGTTCATCAAACGCAAATACTATTATTAAATCATTAGCTGCATTTGCAGAACAAGCAGAAGTAGAAATAATTGCAGAAGGGATTGAAACACAACAGCAGGCTGAAATTTTACTTGATATTGGCATTCGTTATCATCAAGGTTTTTTATATAGCAAACCAATGCCATTTGACTTGTTAATTAACGATAAACACTTCAATGTCTAAAATAGAACATCATATATTTAAAAAAAACGATCCTGAACGGAAGTTCAACCACTTTATTTGCGAAAATAAATTCGTCAAAAAAATAGTTATTATTTTATGTAATATGTTGATACTGGCAGGTTTAGTTACTATCAGTATCCGCAATGATATTCATGAAACACAGCTATACGTGCAAGAAAATTTGAATCAAATAAAAAATGCAATGAACACGTTAGCATTTCGAAATCAACGTTATGCCAGTACGGTAACAAAAGCTATTAACGACCTAAAAAACCAACAATTACAGGCTTTAGTTACAATACATTATTACCCAAAATTAAAAGAATTTGGCTTCAATCGGGGTATTTATCCCGATAATCTGCTTAATGGCACGTTACTTGGTCCTGGGAAGCCAAATAAGCACATTCAAAATGATACCCATATTTTTGCTCTGCTTGATGATCTATGGGCTGAGCAACAACATCATTCGATCACCTATAATTACTATTATATTTCTCATACATTGGAATATTTTTATCTATCATCAAAATCCAATGCTATTAATTTTAATGCCACAAGAGAATTTTTCTCGTCGCCAAAATATAAAGATCAGCGTTCTGAATCTCAACCTGTAACATCACTATATAATGGCTTTTATTATACGGCGCCTTACCTTGATTTTTTCTCTAACCGAATGGTTATTACGATTAAATCACCCGTTTATAATAAAGATCAGGTCGTCGGTGATATTGGGGTTGATATTCCAGTTAAATCATTACTATCGTCAATCACCTTACCTAATAAATTAAAATCTTCATTAAATTTATATCTTTATGATGTTAATAAGAAAAAGAGGATTGATATTTTTAAGGGATATAACCATACACTATTACCATCAATACAGGTCTACACCCGTTTAAGTAATAATATTCTGATACACGCGAATATCTCATCAACAATTTTTATTACTTTTGCTGTTCAAATTCTGACTTTCGGGTTACTTATTTTGATCGCACTTAATTATATGAATGCCACATTAAGAAAATACAAATCTCAAAAACAGTATTATCAATTAGAGGCATATACAGATCAATTAACGGGATTATTTAACCGTCGAATTCTTGATACTGTTATCAAAAAAACACTAGAAGAAAATAGAGCAATCGATAAACCAATTTCAATGATTGTTTTTGATGCCAATGATTTTAAAACAATTAATGATACTTATGGACATGATATTGGTGACTTAGCACTGAAACATATTTCATCAACCATTGATGATATGACACGAGACAGTGATATTTGTATTCGACTCGGGGGTGATGAATTTTGTATTATTTTGCCCAATGCCGATTTAGAACAAGCATTATTAATGGCAGATCGCTTAGAATTAGCTATTTTTAGCGGCTATTTTTGTCATTATCATATAAAAGTAGCGATTTCTACTGGTTGTACGGTAATTAAGCCGAATGAAAATTTACATGATGCTTTAATTCGAGCTGATAAAACTTTGTATAAAAATAAAGAAAATAAAGCTGAAAATAGAAAAGCACTGCAACAGCAGCTAAATAATTATGTATTTAAATCTCCACCGTCTTTTCAAAAAAAAGAGTAACGCTCAATAAATAATTGAAACGTTACTCATCTTTTAGCCATTAAATCTGTAGGCACGAAACTGCATGTTGGTGAGTACCTACTAATACCGGTTTTTCTTTCGCACAATGGGCAACAGCTTTAGGGCAACGGGTACGGAAGACACAGCCTGATGGTGGGTTCATCGGTGATGGTAAATCCCCCTCTAACAACTCAATCTGCTTATTACGTTCTAACTCAGGATCGGGAATAGGTACAGCTGACATTAATGCTTTGGTATAAGGGTGCTGAGGATTAGCAAATAAAGCTTTACTGTCCCCCATTTCAACCGCATGGCCTAAATACATCACCAGCACTCTATCAGAAATATGTTTTACGACCGATAAATCGTGTGCGATAAAGATTAAGCTTAATCCCATCTCTTTTTGTAACGATTTAAGCAAATTCACCACTTGCGCTTGAATTGATACATCCAACGCAGAGACAGGTTCATCACAAATAATCATCTTGGGTTTTAAGATTAATGCACGTGCTATACCAATTCGTTGGCATTGTCCGCCAGAAAATTCATGAGGATAACGATTGATTACGTTCGGTAATAGTCCGACTTTGGTCATCATTGCTTGTACTTGTTGTTTGATTTCTTCAGCTGATAATTGGCTGTAAAATGCTTTTAATGGCTCGGCAATAATTTAGCCAACGGTCATACGCGGATTTAATGATGCTAATGGATCTTGAAAAATCATCTGAATCTGTTTGCGAGTTTCACGTCGAGCGCTGTGATTAAGCTTGGTCAGATCTTGTCCTAGCCATACCACTTGCCCTTCAGTCGCTTCGACCAAACCAATAATCGCGCGAGCAAATGTTGATTTACCACAACCTGATTCGCCAACAACACCTAACGTTTCACCTTCATAAACACTAACATTAATACCATCAACCGCTTTTAATTTGGTTGGTTGACTCCAAGGCCATGCTGATTTAGACGCAATACTAAAATGGACTTTAAGATTGGTAATATCTAATAATAATTTCTTTTCCGTCTTCATGACTGTGCTCCCATATCAGCAAAACAAGCACGTAATCTATCGTGTGCAAATGGCATTAATATTGGTGATTCTTGCTTACAACGCGGCAATACACGATGGCAACGTTCTTGATATGGACATCCAATAGGCAAGGATAATAAGTTAGGTGGGTTCCCCGGAATCGTTGGTAAATCGTCACCTTCGGTATCCAAACGAGGAATGGCGCGTAACAACCCTTCGGTATATGGATGGCTCGGACGATAAAAAATATCATTGATATCACCATATTCCATCGTCCGTCCGGCATACATCACTAACACTTTGTCACAGCTGCCAGCGACCACACCAAGATCATGGGTGATCATAATGATCGAGGTATTAAAATCAGATTTGAGATCGTTTAATAATGTCATAATCTGAGCTTGAACGGTTACATCAAGTGCTGTTGTCGGTTCATCAGCAATCAACAACTTAGGACGACATAATAACGCCATTGCAATCATAACCCGTTGACGCATACCACCAGAAAACTCATGGGGATACATAGTAATACGCTGACGCGCTTCTGGAATTTTAACTGCATCCAACATTCTTACGGATTCTTCAAACGCTTGAGATCTGCTCATGCCTTTATGCAGCATTAGTACTTCCATTAACTGTTCACTAACCTTCATATAAGGATTTAATGACGTCATTGGATCTTGGAAAATCATTGCTATTTGTTCTGCTCGAATACGATTTAATTCTTTTTCGGGTAAATTTAAAATCTCGCGACCTTCAAATTTAGCGCTGCCACTGATAATGCCGTTCTTGGCTAATAAACCCATGATTGCAAATACAGTTTGGCTTTTACCTGAGCCTGATTCACCTACAATACCTAAGGTTTGACCTTGCTCTAATGAAAAATTAAGATCATTTACCGCAGTAACATTGCCATCTGGCGTGGTAAATTCTACTCGTAAATCTTTAATTTCTAACAAACTCATACTACTTCCTTGTTATCAACAATAAGCACCGTACATTCGCTTCGGTTATTATTTATTATCAAGTGAATGATATTGGCGATACCTACTTTATTAGCTTCATAGTACTGTTCAATCACCGCTGCTATGATTAATAAAATAGGTCGCTGCTTATTTTTATCTATCTTTAGGATCTAACGCGTCACGTAAACCATCACCAACATAGTTAAAACAGAACAAGGTGATCACCATAAATCCCGCGGGGAATAAGAGCTGCCAAATAGCGACTTCCATTGTTTGTGAGCCTTCATTTAATAATGCCCCCCAGCTGGTCATCGGTTCTTGCACTCCAAGTCCGAGGAAACTTAAGAACGATTCGGTCAAAATCATAGCGGGTACTAATAATGTTGAATAAACGGCGACAATACCGAGCACGTTTGGCACAATATGACGGGTTATAATTCTCCAGCGGCTAACACCACAAACATGTGCAGCCTCAATAAACTCTTTACCTCGTAATGACAACGTCTGACCACGTACAATACGCGCCATATCCAGCCAAGAAATGGCACCAATAGCGATAAAGATCAGCATGATGTTACGACCAAAAAAGGTCACTAATACAATCACAAAAAACATAAACGGAATCGAATACAATATTTCCAAAATACGCATCATGACCCGATCAGTTTTACCACCAATAAACCCTGATGCGGCACCATAAAGCGTACCAATAATCACCGCAACTAAAGCACCTAATAGTCCTACCATCAGTGAAATACGACCACCAACTAAAGTACGTGTATAAAGATCACGCCCCAGACTATCCGTTCCAAAAAAATGTCCTTCAGCCCCTAATGATGGCGCAGCATGCAACGCATACCAATCGGTATCATCAAACGCATATTGACTGACCATCGGACCAAAAATTACCGCCAGTGTAATTAAACCTAAAATCACTAATGAGACCATTGCTGCCTTGTTACGAAAGAAACGTGAGCGAGCATCTTGCCATAAGCTACGGCCTTCTATTTCAAGGTTTTCAGAAAATTTCTCAAGAGCCTCGACATTATCTTTTTTTGTTAAAATCATAATTATCAGCCTCTTAATAACGAATTTTAGGATCGATCATCGCTAACACGATATCAACAATGGCATTGAAGATAATCGTTAACGAACCAATCAAAATCGTAACACCAAGCACTAATGAATAATCACGATTAAAAGCTGCATTAACAAACAACTTACCAATACCTGGCAGACCAAAAATTGTTTCAATCACAACAGAACCTGTAATAATGCCGACAAAAGCAGGTCCCATGTATGACACCACAGGTAACAATGCAGGTCGCAATGCGTGTTTTAAAATAATATGGCGGTAACTTAATCCCTTCGCTCGTGCTGTACGAATAAAGTTACTATTTAATGTCTCAATCATACTGCCACGCGTAATACGAGCAAATGTCGCAACATATAATAATGCCATTCCTAACATTGGCAGAATAACAAACTTGAGCGATCCATCTTGCCAGCCACCAGCAGGTAACCATTGTAAATTAATGGCAAAGATATAAATCAAAACAGGAGCGAGAATAAAGGAAGGCATCACTACCCCCGCCATTGCGGTGGACATAATGGTGTAATCAAGCCATGTATTCTGTTTTAACGCAGCCAGAGTACCAACAGATACCCCCATAACTAATGCAAAAATAAAAGCAAAAAAGCCTATTTTTGCTGATACAGGTAACGCTTTAGACACTAATTCGTTAACTGTAAAATCTTTATATTTGAATGATGGACCAAAGTCACCTTGAACAATATTGCCTAAATATGTCGTATATTGTTCAAATACAGGTTTATCTAGACCATATTTTGCTTCGATATTAGCAAGAACTTCCGGCGGTAAAGGGCGATCTGAAGTAAAGGGGTTACCGGGAGCGAAGCGCATTAAAAAAAATGAGATAGTGATCAATACCAACAGTGTCGGTATCGCTTCAAAAATCCTTTTAGCAATGAATTTAATCATATAAAGCTACCGTATTAGTTGTGCAAGCGAAGGCTGCCTTTATTATCAAAGGCAGCTAATTATTATGATGAAAAAATTATTTAGCGATGAAATACAGATCTTTAGAGTAGATATTATCTTCTGCATTCTTCATTGGATAACCGCCTAATTGTGGATTCACTAATCGCGCATTAACGTAGTGATAAATAGGCATAATTGGCATATCTTGCGCTAAACTTGCTTCTGCACGTTTATAATCTGCTGCACGCTCAGCCGCTGTTGGGGCAAGAATGGCATCATCAATCGCTTTGTCATAATCAACGCTAGCATATTTAGGGTAGTTCTGTGAGTGGCCTGTACGCATAATCGCTAAGAAGGTTGAGGCTTCATTATAATCGCCACACCAACCCGCACGAGAAACATCAAAGTTGCCTTGGCGTTTACTGTCTAAATAACTTTTCCACTCTTGGTTTTCAAGTTGTGCTTCAACACCCAATCCTTTTTTCCACATTGATGCAATCGCAACAGCAATCTTTTTATGGTTCTCAGAAGTGTTATATAACACTTTAAATGTCAGTGGATTATTCTGGCTATAGCCCGCAGCTGCTAATAATGCTTTGGCTTTTTCTAGGCGTTGCTTTTGATTTAATTTAGCGTAATCCGGCATCTCAACATCAAGGCCATTAGTTGCTAATGGCGTAAAGTTATATGCAGGTGTTTCTCCTTTACCCACGATAAATTTCGCCAATACATCACGGTCAATGGCGTACGATAACGCTTTACGTACATCGCCATTATCAAACGGCTTACGTGCGGTATTAAACTCATAATAATAAGAGCATAAATAAGGGGTTACTTTGACATCTTGCGGATAATCTTTGGTTAAACGCTTGAAATGCTCATTGGGCATTTCGTAAGTCATATCGACTTCACCAGCAAGGAAACGGTTCATTGCAGCAACTTGGTTTTCAATCGGTAAAAATGTAACTTGGTTAATTACCGTCTCTTTATTATTCCAATAATTATTATTGCGGGTTAAGACAATACGCTCGTTTACAACCCACTGATCTAACTGATAAGCACCATTTGATACGTAGTTGCCCACTTTCGTCCACTGATCACCAAATTTTTCAACTGCCTTTTTATTAACAGGTTTCATTGAGGTATGCACAAGCATTGATGCAAAATAAGATAATGGCTTATCTAGCGTTACTTTTAAGGTATGAGCATCAACAGCTTCAACACCTAATGTTGCGGGTAATTTCTTACCTGCAATAATATCTGTCGCATTTGCCATGGTCGTCATATCAAGATACGACGCATAAGGTGATGCCGTTTTAGGATCTGCAAGACGACGCCATGTATAGACAAAATCGTCAGCGGTTACGGGATCACCATTTGACCATTTAGCATCGTCGCGTAGATTAAAAATCCAAGTTTTGTTATCCGTTGTCTGCCATGATTTTGCGACACCAGCAACCAGATTACCATCGGCATCTTGATTAACTAACCCTTCAAGTAAATCACGAATAACATTTGATTCAGGAACACCTGATACTTTTTGTGGATCAAGAGATTCAGGTTCAGTGCCATTCGCACGAACTAACTCTTGTGTATCGGCCAATTTAACTTCAGTGGGAACTTGTGCTGCAAAAATTGAAAAAGAAGGAAGGGCAACAGCGAGGCCAGCACCAAGTAACAAAGCTTGGGTAATTTTATTCTTATACATGCATTAACTCCAATACATCAATTTATAACGTCCATGACATTTTCAGCCGGTCATATTGATTACTGACAAAATAGTTATTCTCAATCCTAGAGAACAACTATCAAACCGAAGAATTGTCTAAAACATTAACAGGAGTTATATTAATTTGCCACAAACAGACAAATAAAACACATTTCATACTACACATTTGGTTAACAACCACCAACATTAACTAGATCAATCTCACATTTATAGTTTATTACACCTATAATCATTAAGGTTAAAGCTATTAATATTAGTAAAAATGGCTCATTTGGCCTTTTTTAAGGTTATAATTTGTACATCAATTCAGAATCAGAATAAAAAACCACTGAAACCCAGCATTACCGAGCATAAAACAAACACTAGCATGACAAACTAAAGACAAAAAGAAACATAAAAAAAGGCACTACCTAAGTAATGCCTTTCTATAATAATACCGCATAATATTTACTTATTTTGACTGTCTAGTTCAATCAGCTGCTTGTCTTGACTCACGGCTTGTTCTTTTTGTTCGAGTAATAACGGCTCTTCGTTATCGTGGTTATTATCATCCATGCCAATATCAGCCATCATCTGCTTGATTCTTTTACAAGGTATACGTTTATGCATTATTAACCTCTCCGCTGTTAAATGATGCTAGTAGACCGTTACTGCCTCTTCACTGCTTGGTCTTATACCAGCCAAAAACTCTTACGCTTAATCTTCACCTTTTAAATATGGCACATAAATAGCAACTTCACTGGCTAATTTACCTTATTGTTGCTTATTTATAACAAAAGGATCTTAAAAAGATAACAGATAGATTATTTTAGCAAACAACATCATAAGCTGGTAAGGATCCTATAATTTAGCCAATAAGCCCGCTACTATTTAGCCACTAAGAAATATATCCTGTACCAACGTCAATTTCTTAGTAATACCTCTGTCATTTCATACGGTGAGAATAAGAGTAAAATTATGAGACCTACAGGCTGCATTTCACGACCAAGTCCATCCCGTTTTCGCACGAGTTACGTTCCAACTACCACGGCAAATCGAGATAAGAATAAAAATAAAAAATAATCTTTTTCGTTAATATCTACCTATAAAAAAAGGAGCTAAAATTAGCTCCTTTTCTATATCAATCAAAATCTTATTCTGACCATCTATCAGCGGCAGAATTGTCAGTTTCTCGCGCATCTACCCAACGACTTTCTAATGGTGTTTGCTCTTTTTTCCAAAACGGTGCTTTGGTTTTCAAGTAATCCATAATAAATTCGCAAGCTTCAAATGCAGCACCACGGTGAGCGCTTGTTACACCAACAAAGACAATTTGATCACCCAAATCAAGATCACCCACACGGTGAATCACACGTGTTTGTAATAATGGCCAACGGCTACGTGCTTGCACAATAATTTCTTGGAGGGCTTTTTCTGTCATACCAGGATAATGTTCTAAAGATAACCCAGTAACAGCATCGCCTTGGTTAAAGTCACGTACTTTACCAATAAACGTAACAACTGCCCCAGCTTCATTACCTTCAGCTAGTTTGGCGTACTCATCAGCAACAGAAAAATCATCGTGTTGTACTGAAATCATATTAACCCCCAGTAACGGGTGGAAAGAAAGCGACTTCATCACCATCTTTTATCGCAGTATCTAAGTGACAAATTGTTTGATTAACTGCAACCAATAATTTGCCTGATTCTAATGCTAACTGCCATTTGTCACCACGACTTAACAAGGCTTGACGTAAATCATCTGCTGTTGCAAATTCCGCAGCAACTTCAATCTTATCAACACCCACTAACTCTTTAATTTGAGCGAAAAACAATACATTAATCATGCTTCTGCCTTAAAGTGACCAGATTTACCGCCCGTTTTTTCAAGTAATCGTACTTGACTAATAACCATGTCTTTTTGAACCGCTTTACACATATCATAAATGGTTAATGCAGCAACAGATGCTGCCGTTAATGCTTCCATTTCGACACCCGTTTTACCTGCAAGCTTACAGCAAGATTCAATGCGAACTTTATTTTCAGCCGGTATCGCTTGCAACTGGACTTCAACTTTCGTCAGTAATAGCGGGTGACATAATGGAATTAAATCCCAGGTTTTTTTTGCCGCTTGAATACCGGCAATACGTGCTGTCGCAAACACATCACCCTTATGATGTTGGCCTGAAACAATCAATGCTAATGTTGCAGGAGCCATGTGTACAAAGGCTTCTGCACGCGCTTCTCGTACTGTTTCAGCTTTTGCCGAAACATCAACCATGTTAGCTTCACCTGAAGCATTAATATGGGTAAACTGATTCATTCTATATTCCCAATAAAAGCAATAACTTAAATGCAATTAAAATTCTTATTTCGATTGCTTATTTATTATTTATAATCATTCTTCGTACTATCTAGCCACCAATAGACGCCAAATTAGGTGTCATACCCGTCTTACCTTCATCAAGGAAGTGGCTCACCGCTTTTGTGTTTAAACTGGTTTGAATACGCTCAATAAGTTGTGGCTGCTGGCTATCGTCTGCCAACAAATCGCGTAATTCAACACCATCTTCACCAAAGAGACACAGGTGTAATTTACCTTTAGCTGAAATACGAAGACGATTACAGCTTTCACAAAAGTTCTTTTCATACGGCATGATAAGGCCAATTTCACCGATATAATCAGGGTGATAAAAAACTTGTGCAGGGCCATCATTATTATCTTTTACTTTTAGTAACCACCCATTAGCGATGAGATGATTACGAATACTCACACCAGAAACATGATGTTTACTAAAAAGACTGTCCATTTCACCGGTTTGCATTAACTCGATAAAACGTAATTGAATTGGGCGAGTTTTGATCCATTCTAAAAACTTTGGCAGTTCTTGAGAGTTAAGATCTTTGAGTAATACCGTATTGATTTTTACCTGTTCAAAACCAGCGTCAAAAGCTGCATCAATGCCTTCCATTACTTGATGAAACATATTTTCACCCGTAATTTGGTAGAACATTTTAGGATCTAAGCTATCAACACTCACATTAATATGAGTTAATCCAGCTTTACGCCATTCATGAACATGTTTTGCCATGCGGTAGCCATTGGTGGTGGTTGCCACCTTTGTGATACCCGGCTGACTCGCGACAGTACGAATAATATCGGTAAAATCACGACGCAAACTCGGTTCACCACCCGTGATACGCACTTTAGTGGTACCACAGTCAGCAAAAGCCGCAGTCACTCGATGAATTTCGTCCAGCGTTAAAAAAGAAGGTTTCTTCTGATCCGTAGGCTGGTAGCCATCTGGCAAGCAATAGGTACATTTGAAGTTACATACATCTGTAACTGAGAGTCGTAAGTAATAAAATTTACGATTAAAACTATCTTCTAATTGTTTAGCCACGGAACACCTTTCCAAATGCGGGAGGCCAGTTCATTTCTAAACCAACCCTGGTGACATTATGTCACTGGCGTTAATCACTTATTGACTATTGATTATTTCCTTTATGGATCAATCAAACAGCACGTAGCAACTTAGTGAAAAAAGCTCGGAGTTATGGCAGTTGTGCCCATCAGTCGTTGATTAACTATTAATGTCACACAACGGCATTTCTTATTTAAAAGTATCAGAGTTTTTCGAAAATTGACAAATAACTGAAAAAAACAGGCTGACATTCTACCTTTCGAGCAGAAACACGACAATACTAGTTAGGTATTTAACGCTAAAATCATGTCAATTGTGGAGGATTTATGTTCAATATAATGGAATCAGCAACACTGGATGATATTGCACTTTATCTGCAACGAGAAGAAAGCCTTGATTCAGATTCTGCTCGTGCAGCAGCCCAGCAAGTATTAGGTAATTTTATTGAAATGCGCAATAAAGGTCTAATAAAAGGATGGTACTTTGATGAATTTGGCCATTTAGAGTTGCTACCGACCGACAGTGTTCAATCATGGATCGATCAAACAAAATAAACCGCCACAGGCACAATGGTTTTTATTTTGCTTACCAATAAAACCCAATATTAATAAGTGGTATTTTAACATAAACACCTGATGGTTATTTTTGCTTAACAATCAACCACTTTAGTTGTCGACGTGTGTTTTTATAACTTCGGCACCAGACTTGCTTGCCTATAAAAAAAGACATCTCATCAATGGTGTAATCATGGCAACGCTACATATACCGCTCTTATTTCAAAAACGTCATATCCTGCCGACAGGACGGATGCAGCTTTATTTATCGACCATTACTGATGCAACAACACTAAAAATTATATTATCATCAAAAACAGGCATTGGTATCTGCATGTTTAGCGATAAAAAAAACCAACAACGCTTATGCCATATAGGCACACGAGTCACGGTTGAAGACTTTAACCATGAACCTAACAAACAACGGATTAAATTAAACATCTATGGCGAAGATCTGTTTAAAATAGCAAAAATAGAGCAAGGTGAAAATAATGTCATATGGGGGAATTGTCAGCAATTACCACTCTGGCCCCAACGTGAACTCACTCTAGAACAACAATTGTTATCGACTCGATTACAGTTAATGTTTAATAAACATCCCGATTTACACAAATTACATCATCAGCAAGAATTCCATAATCTAAGCTGGTTGTGTCAACGTTGGCTTGAAATCCTACCCGTACCGACACAAGAAAAGCAGACCCTACTCAACCGTCCTGATTGTCTTTATGCTTGCGACTATCTCATGAGCATGATCCAAACCCACCATTAATTTTTAAATAATATGATCCATATCGAAATCAGCATTAACCAATAAATGCACGAACGCATATCCTTTGTTAAAATATACTCATAATATAATAATTAGAACAAACATTATGTCTACAGAGAGTACAGCAGTAACACGTATTGTTGCCATTGGCGGCGGTCACGGACTAGGTCGAGTCTTATCATCATTATCTGATTATGGCTCACAGGTTACAGGCGTCGTCACTACAACAGATAACGGGGGCTCTACAGGTCGTATCCGTGCCTGCCAAGGTGGTATTGCATGGGGCGATATGCGTAATTGTATTAATCAATTAATTACTGAGCCGTCTATTGGTTCTATGATTTTTGAATACCGCTTCCGTGGTAATGGCGAACTTAATGGGCATAATTTAGGTAACTTAATGCTAACTGCATTAGATAACCTTTGTATTCGTCCTCTTGATGCGATTAATTTAATTCGCGATATGCTCAAAGTTAAGCCTTTCATCATTCCAATGTCTGAACACCCTTCTGATTTAGCAGCTATTACCCATGACGGTCAAATCATTAATGGTGAAACCAGTGTTGATGAATTAGCTGAAATTCCCAAACGCCTCTACTTAGAACCCGCAGTACCTGCAACAAAAGAAGCTGTAAATGCCATTATGGAAGCAGATATTATTCTATTAGGACCCGGCAGCTTTCTAACAAGTATTATGCCCGTATTACTACTGCGGGATATCGAACAGGCTCTAAAAATCAGCACGGCTAAAATTGCTTTTATTACTAATATAGATAAAGAAAAAGGCCCAGCTGGAGAGATGAGCCTTAAAACGATGCTATATTGGTGTGAACGCGCAATGGCAGGAAGAAAGATTGATACCATCATCACAGATGTACATCAACCACTACTCAATCCTAAGTATCAGCAGATGGTACTGGATTTAGCGTCAAATAATCATGAATGGCGTCATGATCGTAACAAATTAAAACATGCGGTTGATAGACTCATTGCTTCCCGCTAGTTGTTTATATTCAATTGCCATTCCTGCGACCATTTGCCTAAATTGAGGTAAATGGTCAATCATCCAATCATCTTGACCTTGCCTAACACGGTATTCACATTCTTGTGCCATTAATGCTAAATCATCAGCACCAAAACTTGCGGCACTGCTTTTAATCGCATGGCTAATATCACCAATTTGATTTATTGAAGGTTGGCTTGACAGCTTTTGACAGTACTGTTCAAGCTCATCACTAAAAACATTAAGCAAGATTGCGACCGTGTCTGCCCCGACTTCATCTGCTAATTTTTTTAATGTTTCTGCATTTATATTAATTGCCATTAATCAATCTCCCGACTACCCGCCGTCTCTTGCCAAGTTTGTAATTTACGATAAATTGTTGATGGACTCACTTCTAATAACCCTGCAGCACGAGGAATATTTCCATTACAAGCATCAATAGCCCATTGAATAGCACGTTTTTCTACTATCCATAGAGGTTCAATTTTATCTTTTTGTATTTCGTCAACAAATGATGTATTTGACGTATTTATCGTTGGTGTCAATGTCGTATTTAGTTGTGGATAGACTGATACGGGAGATGCAAATTCCGCACCAAAAATAGCATTAATCGGTGGCGGTACCATTTCTTTCGTTACTTCTTCAGCGGTATTTAGCACAACAATATTACGAATAATATTTTGTAGTTCACGCACATTTCCCGGCCAAGAATAAGATTCAAATAACTGCAATACTTCTTTAGAAAAACGGCTAAAATTCTTACCTTCTTCTAATGACATTAATCCTAATAATGCATGAGCAATTTCAATAACATCATCACCACGATCACGTAATGGTGGTAAGGTGATCGGAATCACATGAAGTCGATAATAAAGGTCTTCTCGAAAACGACCTTCTTGCACCTCTTGCCATGGATTTCTATTGGTCGCGCACACAAAACGAACATCAACATGGCATGTTTTAGATGAACCGACTTTTTGATAAGTGCCGGTTTGGATAAAACGCAATAATTTGCTTTGTAAATCCAAATCCATCTCACAAAGCTCATCTAACATTAAGGTGCCATTATGTGCTATCTCAACAGCTCCTTGACGTTCAGTTGATGCCCCCGTAAAGGCACCTTTTACATGACCAAATAATTCACTTTCAATCAGTTCTTTAGGAATTGCGGCACAGTTTAAAGCAATAAACGGTTTATCATGACGTGGGCTTGCTGCATGGATAGCTTCAGCACAGACTTCTTTTCCCGTTCCACTTTCACCGGTTATAAATACTGTTGCTTTACTTGATGCCGCAGATTCAATAACGCGATAAACAGCTTGCATAGGTAAGCTATTACCAATGAAGCCTTGATATTGTGCGCCATCAGATTGTTTTGAGGGGGTATTAGATAATGATTTAGTATTACCTTTAAATACATTATTGACCGTTATTCGTAACCGATCTGCCTCACAAGGCTTAATTAGAAAATCTTGAGCCCCCTGTCGAATCGCATCAACAGCAATATCGATAGAGCCATGAGCTGTCATAATAACAACAGGAATATTACCGTGATCTTGTCGAACTAACTGTAAGACTTCCATGCCAGTCATATCAGGTAAGCGAAGATCTAATAAGATTAAATCTGGAATAACACCTTTGATAAACTGCAATGCTTCTTCACCGGTACCCACAATACTTACATTGAGTCCGAGAGGATTTAAGTAAGATTTATATAAGGCAGCCACTGACGCGGTATCTTCAACCATTAATACTTGGCGTTGTCGTGTAATGCTTTCCATCGCTCCTCCAAAAACGAACTCCTTAATCTAATTGTAATCAATACAATTGAAAGTGGGATCCTAATTTACTTTTTTTATATTATGCCAGATTCAATTGCAGAAT
Source organism: Photobacterium piscicola (assembly GCF_046058925.1). Taxonomy (NCBI): domain Bacteria; kingdom Pseudomonadati; phylum Pseudomonadota; class Gammaproteobacteria; order Vibrionales; family Vibrionaceae; genus Photobacterium; species Photobacterium piscicola. Next base: position 1,312,840 of record NZ_CP175534.1, on the reverse strand, counting down.
GGTTTGCATTTTGCGAATACCATTCGTTTTATGCGCATCAATAATGAAAAATAAAGGCACTCAATCACTAGAAACAGACAAAAAAAGCCGATAGATGCTATAAAAAAAGTTGGCATGGGGTATGCAACTATAACAATGACTCTTATCTTAGGGGTCAACCTAGCCAACTGACGTTGTTGTGGATTCTTTCACTTAACAATGAAGCCAACCGAACCTTTTTCTCGGCTGGCTTTTTTTTTATCTGCATATTTCAATAAATATACACTATTAGCTACAAGCAATTAACTGTTAGCAATAAATTGCTGCCTTAATTGATGAATTTTATCCCGCGTTTCAGCAGCTTGCTCAAACTCTAAGTTTTGTGCAAAATCATACATTTGTTTTTCTAAACGCTGAATTTCAAGCTCTAATTGTTGCGGTGTTAATACCGAATAAGTCCCTTTTGATTCCGCCACTTTATGTAGCTCAGCGGCTTTATTTCGAGATTTAGTTCTTCCACTCGGCGCACCCAGTTCTAATAAATCACCAATTTTCTTATTCAATTTTTGAGGAACAATATTGTGCTCAAGGTTATATATAATTTGTTTTTCACGGCGACGTTGGGTTTCATTAATAGCCCGTTCCATAGAACCAGTAATACGATCACCATATAAAATAGCCTTACCTTCAATATTACGTGCAGCTCGTCCCATGGTTTGAATCAAGGATCGTTCTGAACGTAAAAAACCCTCTTTATCCGCATCTAAAATAGCCACCAATGAGACTTCAGGAATATCGAGTCCTTCTCGAAGTAAGTTAATCCCAACTAACACATCAAATTTACCTAACCGTAAATCACGAATAATTTCAACCCGTTCAACCGTATCGATATCAGAGTGAAGATAACGTACTTTAACACCATGTTCAGTTAGATATTCAGTAAGATCTTCTGACATTCGCTTAGTTAACGTCGTCACTAACACTCGCTCTTGTTTAGCAGATCTTATGTGGATTTCAGAAAGTAAATCATCAACTTGTGTTGCTACAGGTCGAACTTCTATTTCAGGATCAAGCAAACCTGTAGGACGTACCACTTGCTCAGCAATATCACCTGCTGATTTTTCAATTTCATAAGTACCTGGTGTCGCTGAAACGTAAATTGTCTGAGGTGCTAGAGATTCAAACTCTTCAAACTTCATTGGACGATTGTCTAGCGCTGACGGTAATCGAAAACCATATTCCACCAGATTTTCTTTACGAGAGCGATCGCCACGGAACATAGCCCCTATTTGAGACACAGTAACGTGTGATTCATCAATAATTAATAAACCATCGGCAGGAAGATAATCAAATAATGTTGGTGGCGGCTCACCCTCAGCACGACCACTGAGATAACGTGAATAGTTTTCGATACCAGAACAAAAACCAAGCTCGTTCATCATTTCGATATCAAATTGCGTTCGCTGTGAAATACGCTGTTCTTCAACCAATTTATTATTATCTAACAATTGTTGCTTACGCTGGGTTAACTCTAATTTAATCCCTTCGATGGCTTCAAGAATTTTCTCTCTGGGTGTCACGTAGTGTGTTTTAGGATAAATCGTCGTACGGGCTAAATTACGTTGAATAATGGCGCCAGTTAAGGGATCAAATGATGAAATAACTTCAACTTCATCATCAAATAATTCTAATCGAATCGCTTCTTTTTCTGATTCGGCTGGGAAAATATCAATCACTTCCCCTCGAACTCGAAACGTACCTCGCTCAAAGACAGCATCATTACGTTTATATTGCAGTTCAGCTAAGCGACGAAGAATGTCACGTTGATTGAGTACATCACCACGACGTACATGTAACATCATTTTTAAATAAGATTCCGGATCACCCAAACCATAAATAGCCGATACTGATGCGATAATAATAACGTCGCGCCGTTCCATTAATGCTTTGGTTGCTGACAACCGCATTTGTTCAATATGGGCATTAACGGAGGCGTCTTTTTCAATAAATGTATCCGTGGTAGGTACATAAGCCTCAGGCTGGTAATAATCGTAGTAAGAAACAAAATACTCTACGGCATTATCAGGAAAAAAATCTCTCATCTCACCATATAACTGAGCTGCTAAGGTTTTATTGGGGGCCATAATAAGCGTGGGACGATTAGCTTGAGCAATCACATTGGCTATCGTAAAAGTTTTACCCGAGCCTGTAACCCCAAGTAGCGTTTGCTGTGCAAGACCAGAATCAAGCCCATCCATCAATTGTGCAATGGCCGTGGGTTGATCGCCCGCTGGTGAATAATCAGATACAAGACTGAACAGCTTACTCATTACATCTACCCGTAATAACAATACTGAGTATCATTGTGAGCACCTACCCAATAATGTCAATACTGGTGTAGTGAAGTTCAATAATTGTGGTGGTAGCAGGAAAAGGATAAAAATAGCTTCAGTAATAAAACATTACTTATTAAAATTTGAACACCAAACCCAATTTTAACAGCAAAAGCCGCAACCTAGTTATTAACATGGTTGTTAACGCTAGGCCCCCTTTGGACTTTACGTTTTATTACTGAAGCAAATCAACGAATGTTGAATTAAAAATAAAACAGATATTTACACATATAATCATTTTTGGATTAAGTATCTCACCTCTTTCTAGTTTTTACGTAGAAAGATAGAAAACAATAATGAATATGGAAATACTTAATACCTCAAAATAATAAGTAAAAAAACAAGAACAATAAATACCTACTAATGAATATATCGCCTCATATAAATAACCACAATTAATGAATGGTGATGTAATTTATCAAGCGAGCATATGCACAATGTTAATAAACAATAAAAAACGTTAAATATCAATAAAGTAAATAAATATCAGCTAAATTATAATTATAATTAAAATCAGCAATTATAATATATGAAGAAATTATTCATCAAATTTTATGTCTTTTTACTCTAGACGACTCTTTAATTATATTATCTTATTTATACCCTATGGCTATCGTTGAAATTACCGTTAATAAACGCTTTATTTTCCATCAATTCTATAACCATACTATAAACGGAGTGATCACTAACCATTCAAGCTTAAATACTCTCCACCGCTTTTCCAAACATGCTTGCTTTCAATATCATCACATTATTTTTTATATTTCTTCATTATTTATAATATTTACATCTCTATTTCTTTCTCGTTATTCCTTATCATCATTATTATGACAATAGAGCCCCTCATTACATTTCTTATCAACATCAATCAAAATAACCCCCTAACATCAACATAGTTATCCACAGAAATTGTGGACAACCACCAAAAAGCCAAGTGGTTAGGCACTTCTTAAAAATCAAGTCTTTTTTTTATCCCATAAAAAAAGCTAACCTAAATGGCTAGCTCCTTATTAATGTATTAACTATAACAACAATAATATTAGTAATTAAGATCCATCAAAAACTGTACGTCATCACCGGGTTGATAATAAACAGGCTCATTACCGTAGCTAAAGAATTTTAGCGGCTTCCCGTTAGCTGCATGATAACTAATCTTATTATCTGTAACTGCTAACCAGGTACCTTCAGGAATACCAATAACAGGTTCATGTTTATTGATTTCAAGGAACTCTTGAATACGTTCATCACGCGTCTCACCCATATGACCTTCAACAGAGGCTTCTAAGTAATGCGGATTAATTTGGAAAGGCACGAAATTTAATGAAGATAGAATTGCACCAGTTACTATCGGCATATCGTTCGTTGTACGAATAGTTGGGCAACCGATGTTAGTCCCAGCACTCCAACCAATATAAGCCGTTCCTTTTTTTAGTACTGCTTTACGAATTGGACCAACTAAACCTAAATCATGTAAGGTTTTATTAAGTACCCAAGTATTACCACCACTAACAATAATACCATCAGCTTGTTCGATAGCCGTAACAGGATCTTCAGCACGGTGTAAGCCTGTTGCAACACAATCCAAACCCAGTTTATCAAATGTCGCTTGAACTAATGCTACACGATCATCATGACTTGAACGAATAACAGCGTATGGGATCACGACAAAATGCTTCGCTCCAGTACGCTTTACCTGCTCAACAATTGCATCAGCAGCAAATTCCATTACATGCGTGTTACCAGCAATTTTACCATTACTGAGTAATAAAATATCCATTGTTCCATCCTATCGCTTATGTTTATTCGTTATACGTGTAATCACGAACATTATTTATATTAAACTCAGTTATATCAAACGCAGAATTCGCTAATTTTACAACCGCTACAATCACAATTTACAAAAACACTCAGAAAAAACAGCTAAATTTTCATAACAGTTAGCAACATGTTCACCATTTAAAAACACCACCAGCACAATTAAAATTCAAAAACAACGTATTTTATTAACAACCAAACACAAGCTATTCGCTTAAAAGAAGAAATTTATTGCACTAAAAACTTATATTTCAAACAACTACTCAAATTTAAGGCCATTAATAGATAAAACCCTACCCTTGAGGAGTTGTTATAGCGCTCACAAAATCAGATAATGTTGAGATCTCTTGCAATGATAATGAACTCGGTATGACTGAATACCTTTTACTCCTGATCGGAACAGTGTTGGTAAACAACTTTGTTCTCGTTAAATTCTTAGGTTTATGTCCTTTTATGGGTGTATCTAAGAAACTAGAAACCGCTATCGGTATGGGCTTAGCAACTACATTTGTGCTAACGCTTGCTTCTGTGTGCGCATATCTTGTTGAAACCTACATCTTGGAACCATTAGGTATCCAATACTTACGCACGCTTAGTTTTATACTCGTGATTGCCGTTGTGGTGCAATTTACGGAAATGGTCGTGCATAAAACTAGCCCAACGTTGTATCGATTATTAGGTATTTTCCTACCGTTAATCACAACCAACTGTGCGGTATTAGGTGTCGCTTTACTCAATACCAATGAGCACCATAACTTCATTCAATCTGTTATTTATGGCTTTGGTGCGGCAGTGGGTTTCTCATTGGTATTAGTATTGTTTGCTTCTATGCGTGAACGAATTGCAGCGGCCGATGTACCGGCTCCTTTTAAAGGCGCTTCGATTGCAATGATCACCGCAGGCCTTATGTCTCTTGCCTTTATGGGCTTTACTGGATTGGTGAAATTGTAATGAGCGGGATCTTAATTGCTGCCATTGTAATTGCTGTTTTAGCTGCAATATTTGGCCTTATTTTAGGTTTTGCTTCAGTGCGTTTTAAAGTTGAAGCAGATCCTATTGTTGAACAAATTGATGCTATTTTGCCGCAAACTCAATGTGGTCAATGTGGTTTTCCCGGTTGTCGTCCCTATGCTGAAGCAATAGCAAATGGCGAAGTCATTAATAAATGCCCACCCGGTGGTCAAGCTACCATTGAAAAACTTGCCGATTTAATGGGTGTCGAAGTGCCTCAGGCTTCGAATGAAGTAACTAATAGTATTAAGAAAGTCGCTTTTATTCATGAAGATATGTGTATTGGTTGTACCAAATGTATTCAAGCGTGCCCTGTAGACGCCATTGTTGGCGGCACTAAATCAATGCACACCGTAATAAAAGACGAATGTACAGGCTGTGACCTTTGTGTTTCTCCTTGTCCTACAGACTGTATTGAAATGATCCCAGTTAAAGAAACACCAGATAACTGGAAATGGCAACTCAACCAAATACCGGTTGTTAATATTGCTGCGACAGCGAATGCAGAAAAGGTTAAGCCATAGTCATGCTATCGATTATTGAACAAATTAAACAAGGTAAATTGTGGGATTTCCACGGTGGTATTCACCCTGCGGAAAATAAAACATTATCAAATACGCAGCCAATTAAAACTGCGGGCATTCCTAACGAATTAGTGTTGCCACTAAAACAACACATTGGTTCTCGCGGTGATATTATCGTCAATATTGGCGATCACGTTCTCAAAGGCCAACCACTCACGCAAGGTGATATTGCGATGTGTGTGCCTATTCATGCTCCAAGCTCTGGCACTATCACGGCGATTGAGCAACGAACAACCGCCCATCCTTCTGGCTTAACCGATTTATGTATCGTAATTGCAACCGATAACCAAGATACTTGGTGTCATGCAACGCAATACCCTGATTATCAAGATCGCGATCCAGCTGAACTGATTGAAGCTATTCGTCTTGCGGGTATAGCAGGCCTTGGCGGTGCCGGTTTTCCAACCGCACGTAAACTTCAAGGTGGTTTAGGTAACGTTGATATACTGATCATCAATGCTGCTGAATGTGAACCCTATATCACTGCCGATGACCGTCTCATGCAAGATTATGCGGATGAAGTTATCGAGGGCGTGCGTATTTTACGTCATATTATTGCGCCAAAATTAACTTTAATTGGTATCGAAGACAACAAACCTGAAGCAATCAAAGCATTAGAAGCCTGTATTAGTGAAGACGATAATATTATTATTCGTGTTATTCCAACCAAATACCCTTCAGGCAGCTCTAAACAACTGGTTAAGCTATTAACAGGCCGAGAAGTACCTAGCCAAGCACGCTCAACCTCAATCGGGGTTATTATGCAGAACGTAGGTACCGCTTTTGCAATTAAGCGCGCTATTGTTAACGGTGAGCCATTAATTGAACGCGTAGTGACCTTAACAGGTGAAGCCTTTAAACAACGCGGTAATGTGTTTGCCTTATTAGGAACACCAATCGCTTATCTACTTGAAAAATTTGGTTATCAAGCCGATAAAAAACACCCTCGCGTCATTATTGGTGGCTCGCTGATGGGCTTTACATTGCCACATGCCAATGTACCAATTACCAAAATTACCAACTGTATTTTAACGCCTAAGCGTAAAGAGTTACCGCTGCATACTTACGAAATGGCCTGTATTCGTTGTTCTGCTTGTGCTGATGTTTGCCCATCGTCATTATTACCACAACAGTTACAATGGTATGCAAAAGACAAAAACTACGACAAATGTGAAGAATATAATTTAAGCGACTGTATTGAATGCGGTGCTTGTGCTTATGTTTGTCCAAGTGAAATTCCATTGGTACAGTATTATCGCCAAGCCAAAGCTGAAATTTGGGAACGCCAACAAGATGAAATGAGTGCCGAACGTGCACGTCAACGTTTTGAAGCCAAACAGCAGCGTATGGAACGCGATAAAGCTGAACGTGAAAACCGCTTTGCTAAAGCAGCAACGGATCGTCGTCAAAATATGGCAGCATCTGGTGGCGATGATGCTGTTGCAGCAGCTATTGCGCGAGTAAAAGCGAAACAAGCAGCTGCGGCAACAGAAACAACAGCACCAACCATTAAACCTGCAGTTGCTGCCGCTATTGCTAAAGCAAAAGCCAGACAAGCCGCTTCAGTACCAGAAACGAATGCTGAGCCTGATAACAGTGAAATGGCCGCCTTACGTAAGCAGCGTAAACTTCAAGCTCGCGAGCAAAAAGCAGCCAAACATGCTGAATTAATACAACAACAGCAAGCCGACTCAGATCAATCACCAGCACAAAATACAGATAAGAAAGATGCAGTTGCTGCCGCTGTTGCGCGTGCAAAAGCCCGTAAAGCGGCGCAACAAGCACCTGTTAACGATACAACAACAGACACGGCGCCTGTTGCCGAAACAAACACCGACGTTGCAGTCGATCCTAAAAAAGCGGCAGTTGCTGCTGCCGTTGCACGTGCAAAAGCCCGTAAAGCGGCGCAACAAGCACCTGTTAACGACGTAACAACAGATACGGCGCCTGTTGCCGAAACAAACACTGACGTTGCAGTCGATCCTAAAAAAGCGGCGGTTGCTGCTGCCGTTGCACGAGCGAAAGCCCGTAAAGCAGCACAACAAGCACCTGCTAACGACGTAACAACAGATACGGCGCCTGTTGCCGAAACAAACACTGACGTTGCAGTCGATCCTAAAAAAGCGGCGGTTGCTGCTGCCGTTGCACGAGCGAAAGCCCGTAAAGCGGCGCAACAAGCACCTGTTAACGATACAACAACAGATACGGCGCCTGTTGCCGAAACAAACACCGACGTTGCAGTCGATCCTAAAAAAGCGGCGGTTGCTGCTGCCGTTGCACGAGCGAAAGCCCGTAAAGCAGCACAACAAGCACCTGCTAACGACGTAACAACAGATACGGCGCCTGTTGCCGAAACAAACACTGACGTTGCAGTCGATCCTAAAAAAGCGGCAGTTGCTGCTGCCGTTGCACGAGCGAAAGCCCGTAAAGCAGCACAACAAGCAAATAAAGTACAACCCAACATTGAGGAAGAATAATCGTGGCTTTTAATATTGCCAGCTCACCCCATGCACATAACCGTCGCAGCACAAGTACCATTATGCGAACGGTTATTTTATGTGCGATTTTTGGTGTTATTGCTCAATGCTATTTTTTTGGTTTGGGAACACTTATCCAAATTGTTTTTGCATCTCTGTGTGCTCTTGCATTTGAAGCCATTGTACTTAAATTACGCCAACGTCCATTAGCACCTTATTTACGTGATAATACTGCACTATTAACCGGGGTATTAATTGGTATTTCTATTCCACCACTGGCACCGTGGTGGATCACCGTCATTGGTGTATTCTTTGCGATTGTTGTCGCAAAACACCTCTATGGCGGTATGGGACAAAACCTATTTAACCCAGCAATGGTTGCTTATGTAGTGCTATTGATTTCATTCCCTGTTCAAATGACAACATGGTTACCACCAGCATCTTTAAGTGCTAACCCTGTGACATTTATGGATAGCCTGTCTGCAATCTTTACGGGTTACACCCCTGATGGTTTTAGTATTCAACAACTCAAAATGTCAGTTGATGGCTACACAATGGCAACGCCATTAGACACCCTAAAAACATCATTAAAAACCGGAATGACGATTGCAGAAGCAATGAAAAAACCAGTTTACGGCACACTAGCAGGTATTGGTTGGGAGTGGGTTAACATTGGTTTCTTATTAGGTGGTTTGCTACTGCTTAAATTACGTATTATTCAATGGCATATTCCGGTTGCAATGCTAACGTCATTACTGGTTATTAGTAGCATTATGCATGTGCTTGATCCAAGTGTCGCAGCTTCGCCGCTATTACATATGTTCTCTGGCGCAACAATGCTTGGCGCATTCTTCATCGCCACCGATCCAGTAACGGCCTCAACAACGGTAAAAGGTCGACTGATCTTTGGTGCTTTTATTGGCATAATGATCTATCTCATTCGTACTTGGGGTGGTTTCCCTGATGGGGTCGCCTTTGCAGTGCTACTCGCCAATTTATGTGTGCCAATCATCGATTACTACACTCGTCCACGCACTTATGGACACTAATAATGAGTATGCCCATGTTTAAATCCATGAAAAAAAATGGTCTAATTCTGGCTATTTTTGCCTTATTGTCGACAGCATTAGTCTCTCTAACTCACTATTTAACGGCTGATCGTATTTTTGAACAGCAGCAACAGCAATTACTGAATACACTTAACCAAGTTATTCCTGTCGCAAGCCATGACAACTTACTTTATAAGAGTTGTACGCTAGTTAAAGATCTACGCTATATCGGCACCAAAACACCGATGCCAGCTTATATTGCGACTCAAGCAGGTAAACCAACAGGGATTGCGATTGAAGGAATTGCACCGGATGGATACAGTGGCGCAATCAAATTAATTGTAGGCCTTGATACTAAAGGGGTTATCACTGGCGTTCGTATTTTAGAACAGCATGAAACGCCAGGACTGGGTGATAAAATTGAAACCACTGTCAGTGATTGGATCTATAGTTTCACAGGTAAGCGAGTCAATGGCGCTAACGATCCTAAATTTCATGTCCGTAAAGATGGCGGTGAATTTGATCAGTTTACTGGCGCAACCATTACTCCACGCGCAGTGGTTAAAGCAGTAAAAAATATCTCGTTGTACTGGCAAAATAATCAACAGCAGATTCTGAACCAGCCACTAGACTGTCCGAGTGAATAATTATGACAACATCTTATAAAGAGTTGATGAAAAATGGCTTATGGTACAACAACCCAACTGTCGTGCAGTTGTTAGGTTTATGTCCATTATTAGCGGTATCATCAACAGCAACCAATGCGCTCGGATTAGGTCTTGCGACGACCATGGTTTTGGTAATGTCTAACTTTACTATTTCCATCATTCGAAAATGGGTACCATCAGAAATTCGAATTCCTGTGTTTGTGATGATCATTGCATCATTGGTAACCTGTGTGCAGTTATTAATGAATGCCTATGTCTATGGCTTATATAAGTCATTAGGTATTTTTATTCCATTGATTGTAACTAACTGTATTATTATCGGTCGAGCAGAAGCCTTTGCCTCAAAAAATAAGCCATTACCTGCGGTATTAGATGGTTTATGGATGGGTCTAGGTATGACATCAGCGCTATTTTTACTGGGTGCTATGCGTGAAATTTTAAGTAAAGGCTCATTATTTGATGGTGCCAACCGCTTATTAGGTGATTGGGCGTCGGTGCTGCATGTTCAAATATTTCATTTTGACAGTAGCTTTTTACTCGCGATGCTACCACCAGGCGCATTTATTGGCGTGGGTTTCATGATCGCTCTAAAAAATATCATTGATAAATATAAAGAAAATAAACAATCAACCCAAGAACAACAACAACCGAAAGTGGAACGTGCACGTATTACTGATGTTAAGTAATACCGTATTTGTGACTTTTCAGAACTAAAACTGGCTTTTAAGCCAGTTTTACTCTTGCTATGAATATGCTCAAATATGCCAACTATCCCTATAGGTGCTCACCCTTGATCATGGTGATATTGGCATTATATTGCGTCAGGAAAGACTATGAATAATCAGAAACGGGTTCAAATATTAGAACGATTACAAGCCGAAAACCCACACCCACAAACTGAGCTACATTGGACGACACCGTTTGAGTTGTTAATTTCAGTTTTACTGTCAGCACAAGCAACAGATGTTAGTGTCAATAAAGCAATGGATAAGCTTTACCCTATCGCTAATACACCCCAAGCTATTTTTGATCTTGGTGTTGATGGCGTAAAACAATATATAAAAACCATTGGTTTATTTAATTCTAAAGCTGAAAACGTCATCAAAACATGCCGTATTCTATTAGATAAACATAATGGAGAAATTCCTGAAAATCGCGAAGCATTAGAAGCCTTACCGGGAGTGGGGCGTAAAACAGCAAATGTCGTCCTTAACACAGCATTTGGTTGGCCGACTATTGCAGTTGATACTCATATTTTTCGAGTCTGTAATCGCACCAAGTTCGCTATTGGAAAAAATGTTGAAGAAGTAGAACAAAAGCTACTAAAAGTGGTGCCTGCTGCATTTAAAGTCGATGTCCACCACTGGCTTATTTTACAGGGCCGTTATACCTGTGTTGCACGCAAGCCCCGTTGTGGTAGCTGTATTATTGAAGACCTTTGTGAATATAAAGATAAAATTGACATTTAAAAGTCGACATTTGAACATCATAACGCTATAAAAAAAGGAGCATAAATATGCTCCTTTTTTGTTTTTAATCACTGCTTAATTACAATGGTTGACAGTCTTTAGTAAAGCCATTTTGTTGACGTTTAGCCGCTAACTCTGCCGCCCCTTTATCAAGCGTATCAAATAACTTTTCACGCTGTTGAGGTGACATTTTTTTACCGCCCGCATCTAACGATTGTTGTAATTCTACTTCCGCTTTTTGCTTGTCGCCTTGAAGATAACTGTCTTGTGCTAGTGCAATATAAGCCATGCTTCGCGCTAAAGGTTGCCCTTCATGACCTAACGCTTGTAATTCCGTGGCTGCACCTGATTGACATAATTGTTGATTTTTTATTGCTTCAGCAACCGGTTTTAAATTGGCTTTAACAACTTTTTTACGGTTTCTTTAGTCGTCACAGGAGCTGTTTTTTCAACACTCGTTGTGTATGTTTTAATTCCAATAATGGCCGCAATAATAATCACGATACCAATGAGTAGACGCTTCTTCATACCCAAGTCATTATATGATAATTAACACCGCTATCATAAAGTATATTCAAGTAAGCAATGTCAACGCTAGATTAACATTGCACAAGAGCGTCTTATGCTTCACTTCTACCTAATGAAATCACCACTCGGCGATTTTGATTACGGCCAACAGGAGTCGAATTATCAGCAATCGGTCGTCTTTTTCCATATGCTTCCACCTGAATTCTATTTTCAGGTAAACCTAGCCCTTTAAAATAACTTTCAATTTTTGCAGCGCGCTGTTCTGATAAACGTTGCCCTTCAACGGTACCAAGAGCAGCATCGCTATACGCAGCCACCAGCACTAAATCAATATCATCGGAATAACGAACATAATCAGCAATTTGTGCCAATCGTTTTTGCGACATATTATCCAGCTTATCACTGTCATTATTATAATGCAGAATAGTGAAGGCAATATCATCAAAGCTAAATGGCATTAAGTTATTTAAACAATGACTAAAATCTTGATATGACTTATTAAAATTCACCGCCGACAAACCAACTTCCAATTGTCGTTGCTGCTGTACGGGCCATGTTTTATAACTAAATGTAGGATTACGCCCATCTTCTAATTCCGCTAACATTTGCCACGCAGTATTTCCGCCAATATACCCATCAAATTGTTTAAAAAACTTCAAATTTGTCATCGCATAAGCCGCATCACCCGGCATCCATGACGGTGGCATCGATGTAAGCTTAACATTACGCGTCGCCCCCAATTGACGATTCATTTTTAACTCAAAATGAAGATTCATTTGTTTGCTAGAACGTGCTGAAAATTGCGCACTACCATAACCCGGAATATCATGATTTAGACGACATTCTAAGGGAGTATCAACAATCACTTGCCATTGTGATTGGCTAGGTTGCGCTAAATAATTTTTAGCCATGGCTGCTGGCATAAAGAAAAAAACACTCATGATCAATCCAATTCGCAGCCAAGGTGTTAATAATTCAATTAAATTCATTTCATAACCAAATTAGAAGAAAATAATACAGCAACAATGACAACAGTATGCCTCTATATCGGCACCCATGACGTGAGCTTTAGCCTTGTCTTACTGTATAGAAATATCAATGCATTCAATTCGAGAACGATCGCGAACAGCAATGAAATTAAGCTATTAATCTGCCATAATACCTGATTCTATTATTTTGACAGCAGTGCTATGAGCCAAGATAACCAATTCAATACCCTAAAAAGTCGCTTTCGCGGCTACTTTCCTGTCGTCATTGACGTTGAAACTGCAGGTTTTAATTCAAAAACTGATGCCTTATTAGAAATTTGTGCTGTCACTCTACAAATGGATGAAGATGGTTGGTTAAAACCTGCAACAACCCTTCACTTCCATGTAGCTCCTTTTGAAGGCGCGATTTTACACAAAGAAGCATTAGAATTTAATGGTATTCGCGACCCATTTAGCCCATTACGTGGTGCAGTATCAGAAGAAGTGGCACTGAAAGAAATTTATAAGCAAATCAGAAAAGAACAAAAACACACTGATTGCACACGAGCGATCATGGTGGCGCATAACGCAACGTTTGATCATAGTTTTGTAATGGCGGCATCAGAGCGCGCAAAACTAAAACGTAATCCATTCCATCCTTTTGCGACCTTTGATACTGCGGCGCTAAGTGGTTTAGCATATGGACAAACAGTGCTAGCTAAAGCTTGTCAAACTGCAGAAATTCCATTTGATAACCGTGAAGCACACTCAGCGTTATACGATACCGAACGCACCGCTGAACTGTTTTGTAAAATAGTCAATAAATGGAAACAATTAGGTGGGTGGCCGTTATGCACTCCCACAGAAGAGCCATCAGTAGAGTAAATCTCAATCATTCAGCAGCTCTTGTTTAAGCCCATCTTAGTATGGGTTTTTTTATGCCCCGCAACACTCCATCACTAGTTACCTTCACACCTTTCATTGAAAATAATCATCAAAATTAATAATTAGCTCGCATAATTTAACAAATATACAACATTACTCTTATACTAAATCTGTAATGCGTTTTGTTTTTCCTCATGGATGAATAAAAAATGAAATAATGATCGTTGAGAGGCAGAATAATGTCCGTAAATATACGTTATATTTCCCTTGCTCTTTGTAGCAGTCTTACCGCCACCTCCGCCTTTGCTGCGGGGTTTCAAGTATCAGAACAATCAGCATCAGGTTTAGGCCGAGCCTTTGCAGGAGAAGCCGCTATAGCTGATAATCCAGCGGTTATTTCTCGAAACCCTGCTGCAATGACACACTTTGAAACAATGGCGGTTTCAGTCGTCGGCAGTATTGTTGCACCAGATATTGATATTACCGCCCATGACGCTCCCAATGGTGTCCAAACCGCTAAAAATGTTGCACCAATGGCTTTTGTACCTGCTAGTTACTTTGTGATGCCCATCAATGATCGTCTCTCTTGGGGGGTCGCTTTATTTTCAGGTTATGGCGTAACCACCGATTACCCTGCTGATTTTTATGATGGCACTTCAGCGGGGAAAACCTCATTAGTTGCCATTAATTTAAACCCCAGTGTCGCTTATAAAGTCACCGAGCAATTAAGCCTTGGCGTGGGAATCAATGCCGTTTATGCCTCAGCTGAACTCTACCGTCACTATGGTCAGAATGCGTTGCCTTTTTATCCTGCAATTAAGCCCAGTGATAAAACAATCAACATGGAAGGTGATACTTGGAGTTGGGGCTGGAATATCGGTGCATTTTATGAGGTAAACGACAATAATCGTTTTGGTATTGCTTATCGTTCTAAAGTCGATCTCGATTTTAAAGGCGATTTTACTGACTACTCTGGACTTGTGCTTGGCAGTAGCAATAGAGGTAACACCATCAAAGGCAAACTGCCCGTCGTACTTCCCGCAACCGCTGAGTTATCAGGCTTTCATCAACTCAACCATCAAATAGCGATTCATTACAGCCTGTTTTGGACCCAATGGAGCAGCTTTAAAGAGTTACGTGCCACTAATTCACAATGTAACTTTGGCGGCCAAATGCCCGGGGTGTGTTTATTAAAAGATGAAGATTACAAAGATGCATTCCGATGGGCGATTGGCACGACTTATACTCTACATCCCAACGTAACGTTACGGGCTGGGTTTGCCTATGACGAACAAGGCGGCAAAGCCACACTCAGTATTCCTGATACCGATCGTTTTTGGTACTCGGCCGGCGCAACTTATCACTATAACTCTCAATTAAGCATTGATGTTGGTTTTAGCTACGTCTATGGCAAAGAGAGTGATTTTATTGAAAATAACGACCGTTTTACGGCCAGCAGCGTTGCTTATATTGGTGCAGCACAACTTAACTACGCCTTTTAGCCCCCATGGATAACAACATTTAATAAGGGAATATATGAATAAGTATATTTTAACGATACTGACAACAAGTTTAGGGTTAATCGGTTGTGGTGGTGATAGCAAGATTGAAGGAGCACCCACCCTTGATCCCACTATTACCGAGAGTATAAATGCAGCCACTAAAATTAATTTTGATTTAATCAGCGATCCACAAAACCCTATTCTCGTTCAACCGACGTATTTATTAATGGATAGCCGTGATGGCACCTTAAATACCGAAGCCGCAGCCGTCGATCCAAATAATAGTAGTGATCCATTAGTCGCCATGGGACAAACGGATGGTTGGAGTACGAGTCAACCGCTACAATTGCAATTCGTCGGTGTGGATCTTGATACAACAACCTTAAATAATAGTTTTTATTTAATTGAATCAATTAATCCGACCAATGATGCCGACACAACAACGCCAATAAAACTCACTCAAGCTAACGGCGACTTTGCACTCTCTGCATCAGGCACCACTTTAACGGTAGTGCTATTAAAACCATTAAAACCAGCCCATAATTATATGTTTGCTGTCACCAATGATCTGCAAGACAATAATGGTGACAAGGTTGGTATGAGCAACACTTATGCAGTATTAAAAGCGCAAGCAACAGCTCCCACTCCAGCCTTAATTCCCGCTCAAACAATCACGCACAAAACAGAAACCGAGTTTGAAAAAATAGGCATCAATAAAGACAGCATTATTTTCTCCAGTTGGTTCACCACCGCCGCTGTTGGCGATGTATTGTTTAGTGTTAAAGCAGCCACAGCACTTGCCATTCAACAAGGAGCAAACACAGTATGGAAAGGTAGTGCTGTTGCCGATAACGTGACAACCTCTGATTTACGTAACCTATTTAGCTTCTCTAACCTCACTGACACAAAAACACAGACGCCAGCTGGAAAAGGAGAAATTTACACAGGTACCGTTGCATTGCCCTATTTTTTAAATAATAGCGCCAACAACTTTGCAACCACACCTTGGCAGAGCGGTATGCCAAGCATCGCCATTATCAGCTCAGTACTCGCCAGCGGAAGTGATGCTGATAAAGCCACAATTATTGCGCAATTGGCAACACTTAATATCACCCCAGCAGATATTGCAGCCGCGGCAGATCCTCAAGTTCAAAGCAAACTCTTGGTCGCATTAGCGGGGGCTACGCTGACTTTATCGAATGGTGAACAACTTGATCCACAGCGCCTGATCACCCGTTTTAGTCCATTACCAAAATTACAATCAGTACAATATATTGATTACACTTTAATTTTACCCACAGCCGCCAAGTGTGACAATATAGGGAAAAATAGCACCACTATTTATTTACATGGTATTACCAGCAACAAAGGCACAGTAATCGCACTTGCCGACAATATTATTAATGATCATTGTCAGGCTATTTTTGCGATTGACCATCCTCTACATGGAAGCCGCACTATTGATGGTGTTCCCGGCAGTGCCAGTGATGGTCATCCTGAATATTATTTAAATTTATCAGCACTTACCGTCGCCCGTGATAATTTACGCCAAAGCACTACGGATATTATTAATTTACGAGCAACCATTGGCAAAATATTAACAACAATTATTGAAGGTGACAGTTCTACAATCAATAAATTAGGACATTTAAAAACCTTAAATCCAACCCAAGGCATCACTTTTATTGGCCACTCTTTAGGTGCCATTACCGGGGTTAGTGTCGCAAATATTGCTAATCGTAGCCTAGGATCACCACCAATAGATGCCGCTTACTTTAATATCAATGCACTTGCATTCGCCAATCCTGGCGGCGAAATTCCTTATCTACTGCTGAATTCAGGTAGCTTTGGTGATTTTGTTAAAGGTAACTTAATGCTCAGTAGCAATGCTGAATTTAAAGCGTTTTGTGACCAACAATCATTAACGGCTGCGGCGTGTTTTAATGCTTATCAAACACAGTTAATATCACAAGGCGATCCCACATCACTCGCCACATTAGCCGCTATTTATACCACCTTTAACCGCTTTGCTTATGCTGCTCAAACTGTATTAGATACCATAGATCCCACCAATCATGCGCCACAAGTTAGTTCAAATACGGCATTATATTTAGCACAAGTAAAAGATGATGCGACAATTCCTAATATGACACCACTAGGGGCAACCGTTGAGGAGACGGATATCTTACAGTCCTATTCTCCTTTTACGGGCACGACCCCTTTAATTGCCGGACTTAACCTCACAGTAACCAATCAATCCATTACTGATCAGTTAATTCAAGCTGCGGTATTATTTAATCAAGGTGGTCATTCGTCATTACTCGATCCAACCCTAAGCCCTGCAGTCACACAAGAAATGCAACAGGAGATAGCGTCATTTGTAAATACAATGGGTAAAAACATCACCATTAACGATAAAAGTGTAATTACGGCAGTACCTTAAAATTTTATTTGGTAAAACTAACCATAATAAAAGCGGGTTAAATACTCGCTTTTTTTTATCATATAAAACAATATGATATTTTCATATGACCGTTGTTAGATATAAATATCAGCATAAAATTAGTGCTCGACAAATGCTGAAAATCAAGCACACTGTGAGATATGAGATCAAAGTCTCATATATAACAATTAAATCGCGTGTTGCAGTGATTATCACTGACAAACAAACGAAGTAATAATGCAAACAACGGATGGAACTCACGTTTTATGAACCCTGTAATTATCGCCGTATGCATCATGCTGGTACTCGCTTTAATGCGTGTCAATGTCGTGGTTGCGCTTACATTTAGTGCCATTATTGGTGGCCTCATCGGAGGATTATCCCTTACCGATGCTATTTCTGCCTTTGAAGGTGGTTTAGGCGGAGGAGCAACAACAGCCCTAAGTTATGCCATGCTAGGTGCTTTTGCCGTCGCTATTTCACGATCAGGCATTACCGATGTCCTTGCTCAAAAAGTGATTAAGCACATTAGTGGCCATGAAAATATCGCCGCCGCTACTGGTGTGAAATATAGCGTTCTTATCATTTTAGTGTTACTTGCCATTTCTTCTCAGAACGTTATTCCAGTCCATATCGCCTTTATTCCGATTGTTATTCCACCGCTATTGCATGTATTTGCCAAACTTAAACTTGATCGACGCTTAATTGCCTGTGTTTTAACGTTTGGTTTAGTCACGCCTTATATGGTACTTCCTATTGGTTTTGGCGGTATTTTTCTAAATAATATTCTGCTGAAAAATTTACATGATAACGGGTTAGATGTTGTAGCAAGCCAAGTGCCGATTGCCATGATATTGCCCGCTTGTGGCATGTTATTTGGTTTATTAACCGCTATTTTTGTAAGCTACCGTAAACCACGTGAATACTCAGTAGAAAAAATTCTTGCCAGTGAGCCAGAGAAAAAAGTCATTGATATGCGCCATGTTTATATTGCTGTTGGTGCTATTTTTGCCGCATTAGGTGCACAACTTTATAGTGGTTCAATGATTGTCGGGGGTTTAGTTGGCTTTATGGTGTTTACCTTTACTGGTGTTATCAAGTGGAAAGAAACCCACGATGTATTCACTAAAGGTGTCCATATGATGGCAATGATCGGTTTTATTATGATTGCAGCGGCAGGTTTTGCGGCAGTAATGAAAGCGACAGGTGGCGTTGAAACCTTAGTTAACTCATTAGAAGGTGTTATTGGCAATAACAAACCACTGGCAGCATTGTTAATGCTTGTGGTGGGTTTATTGGTCACTATGGGTATTGGCTCATCGTTCTCTACCATTCCAATTCTAGCGACAATCTATGTTCCTTTATGTTTGTCTTTTGGTTTCTCACCAATGGCAACGATTGCTATCGTAGGTACTGCAGCAGCACTTGGTGATGCAGGCTCTCCAGCTTCTGATTCAACCTTAGGTCCAACATCGGGTTTGAATGCCGATGGACAGCATGACCATATTTGGGATTCTGTCGTACCGACCTTTATTCACTACAACTTGCCACTGATAGCCTTTGGTTGGATAGCATCAATGATACTGTAGTGATCCAATACTAAGTATTAAATACAAAAAAACCGCCATAATAGTTGGCGGTTTTTTTATCAGTGCAAAACAACACACTTAACAAACTAACTTATTCAGCCGCTTGTGCATCACGACGTGCAGCAGACTCTTTAATTAGTGTTTGTAATTCACCTTTTTGGAACATTTCCAAAATGATGTCACAACCACCAATTAGCTCACCGTCAATCCATAATTGTGGGAATGTTGGCCACTGTGCGTAAACAGGTAGTTCAGCACGAATATCAGGGTTTTGAAGAATATCTACAAACGCAAATTTTTCACCACAGTTCATTAACGCTTGTGATGCTTGTGATGAGAAGCCACAGCTTGGTAATTTTGGAGAGCCTTTCATGTACAACAAAATAGCGTTATCTGCGATTTGTTGCTTAATTTTATCGATAGTTTCCATAGCTTCCTCGTACAAATTTAATAATCATTTATTATAAACCCTACCATTCTACTTGGTTATCGTCACCAATAAAAATACTTTCAAATTATGTTTCGGTTCTCTTTTCAATAATAAAGCGTAATCTTAGTTATATTGATATCTATTAAGTGGTTATTGACCTTACCAATAACGAGGTATAGGGTATTTTTTTAAGCATAATGCTTTTAATAAACTAAAAACTTGCTAAAATAAAACGGTCAGATTCAAATAATAAGTAGGCGCCAACGTCTACTAGAAGTAATGTCGTGGGTATTAAGCCCAATAACTAAAATTAAAATGGAGAATTGAGCAATGGCATTTGAACTACCAGCTCTACCGTACGCTATCAACGCTCTTGAGCCACATATCTCTCAAGAAACGCTAGAATACCACTACGGTAAACACCACAACACTTACGTTGTTAAGCTAAACGGTCTTGTTGAAGGTACTGACCTTGCTGAAAAATCTCTTGAAGAAATCGTACAGACTTCTACTGGTGGTGTTTTCAACAACGCAGCTCAAGTATGGAACCATACATTCTACTGGCATTGCCTAAGTCCAAATGGCGGCGGCGAGCCAACTGGCGAATTAGCAGATGCTATTGTTAAAGCATTTGGTTCTTTCGCAGAATTCAAAGCTAAATTCACAGATTCAGCAATCAACAACTTTGGTTCAGGCTGGACATGGTTAGTTAAAACTGAAGATGGCGCATTAGAAATCGTTAACACGTCAAACGCAGGTTGCCCTATTGCAGAAGAAGGTCTGAAAATGACACCACTTCTAACTGTTGATGTTTGGGAGCATGCTTACTACATCGATTACCGCAATGTTCGTCCTGATTACATGGCTGCATTCTGGGCATTGGTTAACTGGGACTTCGCTGCTAAAAATCTAGCTGCTTAATTTACAGTAATAAAAACACTAAAAACCCGCTTATTTAAGCGGGTTTTTTTATTGCTCTAATATTTAAAATTAGGCTTTTGCTGCTAGTAAAATTCGTAATGTACGTCGTAATGGCTCAGCAGCGCCCCAAAGCAACTGATCACCCACCGTAAATGCATTTAAATAATCATCACCCATTGCAAGTTTACGCAAACGACCCACAGGCACTGATAATGTCCCTGTTACTTTTGCTGGGCTCAATTCTTGCACCGTAATATCACGCTCATTTGGAATCACTTTAACCCAATCATTATGGGATGCAATGATAGCTTCCACTTCATCAAGCGGTACATTTTTCTTAAGCTTTAATGTTAATGCTTGGCTATGACAACGCATTGCGCCAATACGTACACACGTACCATCAATCGGAATCGGACTATCTTGAATACCTAAAATTTTATTGGTCTCAACCGATGCTTTCCACTCTTCTTTGCTTTGACCATTATCACGCTTAACATCAATCCATGGAATCAATGAACCCGCTAATGGCGCACCAAATTGTTGAGCTGGAAAATCTGCCGCACGCAGTGTTTGCGCAACTTTACGATCAATATCTAAAATTGACGACGCTGGATTCGCTAACTCACTAGCAACGGAATCATTAACCACACCCATTTGGCTGATTAACTCACGCATATTCTTGGCACCAGCACCCGATGCAGCTTGATAAGTCTGTGATGTCATCCACTCAACCAATCCCGCTTTATATAAGCCACCCACAGCCATTAGCATCAAACTAACCGTACAATTGCCGCCAACATAAGTATTAATACCACTATGAATACCTTGTTGAATCTGATCAAAGTTAACCGGATCTAATGTAATGATTGAGTCAAGCTGCATCCGTAATGTTGATGCCGCATCAATCCAATAGCCTTTCCAACCGGCTTGACGTAATGCGGGATACACTTTCTCTGTATAACTACCACCTTGGCAGGTAATCACCACATCAAGTCGCTTTAACGCTTCAAGATCAAACGCATCTTGTAATACACCAGCATCTTTTCCAAAATTAGGCGCCGCTAAACCCACTTGTGATGTAGTAAAAAAGACCGGATCAATAACCGCAAAGTCACCTTCCTCGACCATGCGCTGCATTAATACAGAGCCAACCATGCCACGCCAACCCACTAAACCTACTGTCATCATTTGCAACTACACTCCCTGTTGTATTGAAATTTCTTTATCCATCTATAGAGATTTACATGATTAAAAACAAGTATAATTTTCAATTATAAATAAAATATATCTGTGTTTAAGATAAGCATATTTTACTGTTTTCTTATCATTTGAGTTTCTTATTAGTCATATTAGGTTTTATTATCAGCAATAAAAAATCAAAAAAACGCATAAAAACCAACCGTAATTAACCTAAAAACAAGCTTTTATGTATATTTAAAGAGCTTATTCCTAACTTATGCAATCAACTTAATAAAAAGTGACTATTGTCATATCTTTGAAAAAAATGCCTTTCCCTGATAATCTTCAGCGCTGTGATTAAGTAGCTAGATAGTTCATAACCCTTATAGTTAATAGCTTTTTATACTTTATCTCTCGCTTTTTGTGCGATTTTTATAGATACACTACGACTTTATAATAAACATAAAACACAACATAAGAACCATCAATTAACACTAAAAGAACAACTAAAGTCAGTGTTTTACGAAAGATCGGCACCAAAAAGACTTAGATCACAGAAAGAAACATTATTTATCACGATGATAAATCAATTTGATAGAGTAGCGCCGATTCAAGCGCCGTCTTTTTCAATCCGATTTAAAAACCAATGATAAATAGTATTGATTGGTTGGGTTGGACCCAATTTCAACAAGCTCGATAAAACAAGGTTAGAAGTATGGAAAAACAGACAATCGTGAAACTACCGTCAGTAATGCAAGTCATTATTGCCCTCGGTATTTTCCTTGCCCTTGCATTCTCTTTTACCTCAAAATTGAATTTGCCAATCCAACTAGCATTATATATTGGTTGGTTTGTGATTATTGCATTAGGTATTAAACTCGGACACGATTACAAATCGTTAGAAAAAGCAGCCACTAAGGGCATCGCTAACGGTTTAGGTGCAGTATTAATATTACTAGCCGTTGGCTCATTAGTAGGTACTTGGATTGCTGGTGGTATTGTGCCAACCATTATCTATTACGGACTTGAAGCGATTCACCCTTCCATTTTCTTGCTAGCGACAATGATCATTTGTTCATTGACGGCATTAGCAACAGGTACATCTTGGGGCGCAGCAGGTACCGCGGGTATTGCAATGATGGGTATTGGCCAAGGCTTAGGTATTCCCGCACCAATGACTGCGGGTGCCGTACTTTCTGGCTGCTATTTTGGTGATAAAATGTCACCACTATCAGATTCAGTGATCCTGGCCTCTTCAATGTCTAACGTTGAGATTATGGAACACATCAAAGGCATGTTACCTATTGCACTGATCAGCTATATCATCACTGGCATTCTATTTACCGCGGTAGGTTTTCACTACGCAGGTAGTGTTGATATGTCACAAGTTGATTCTGTGATTGCAGCGATGGATAAACAATTTGTTATTTCACCATTATCCTTTATTCCAGTCATTATCGTGTTGGTGCTGTTAGCGTTCCGTTTACCGTCTTTCCCTGTTATTTCATTTGGTTCACTGCTAGGTATTGCATGGGCTGTTATGGTTCAGGGCATGGATCCGCTTAAAGCGATTAATGCAGCTTGGGCGCCATTCTCTATCAGTTCTGGGGTTGAATTTATTGACGCAATCCTAAACCGTGGCGGCATGTCATCCATGCTTGGTTCTGTGGCTGTTATTATCTTTGGCTTAGGTTTTGGTGGCTTACTTGATAAAGTTGGCGTACTACAAACAATTGCCCGTTTATTTGAACGTAAAGTAAATTCAGCAGGCAGTCTTGCAGTATCAACCATTGCAACGGCTTTCCTCGGTAACGTCTTTGGTTCTGCAATGTACGTATCATTAATTCTAACGCCAAAGATTTGTGCTAAGAACTATGACCGTTTAGGTTACCAACGTAAGAACTTATCACGTAATGCTGAATTTGGTGGCACACTTACCTCCGGCATGGTGCCTTGGAGTGATAATGGTATCTACATGGCGAGTATTTTAGGTGTCGCTACCTTCTCTTACGCGCCATTCATGTGGTTAAGCTTTGTGTGTATTATTGTGACGATTGTGACGTCTTACATGGGCTGGTTTGTGGATCGCTGTCCACCAGCAAGTGCAGAGCAATTAGCTGAAGATGACGAAGATGAATTAATGACAGTGAAGCGTTTAACGTCATAAGCTGCATTGCATCATCACAATAACATTAACGCACCTCTTTTATAGGTGCGTTTTTTTTATTAAAACAAAGATAGAAAACCACACTTCCCAACCAATAAATCATCGCACAACCAATTGATACCTAAAAGGTATTTATTTAAAACCCCCTTCTATTCCGTATTCCTCCCAGTCGCAACACTCCCCGTTATTGACCCAACAGTCAGCACCTTTATAGAGCCAGTTCACAAATATAAGAACCACATTTCATCAAACTTACTTTTCCATCCAACACCTTGACCCTCGTCAATATTTCAAATTCATTTTTAATGAAAATACCGTTATTACCGAATTAACCACTAAATACAACATTTGAAAACGTAGCCATAAAAATAATTATCGGTGTTTATTTGGTAAACCATTTTTTATTTTACGTTTTATAAGGATATATCTATGAGTAACAACGCAATAGAAGGTCGTAAAGTTACCATTGGCAGCTACCTTGCCCTCGCCTTTGCCGTCATTTTCTTTTCAGGAGCATTACAATCTAATCAGTGGTATGGCGTATTTGACTTCACAACCTTAAATGGCTCATTCGGTAATGTGGTTTATTCAGTTAACGATACTGCAGAAGGCGTGGAAGCAGCTTCAACATCATTTAGAGGTAAAGGTGGTAGCGGTGCGCGTGATGGCTTTATTTTTGCGTTAACGTTAATTCCAACAGTGATGTTTGCTTTAGGTATGATCAATGTACTTGAGCATTACGGTGCGCTCGATGCTGCTCGTAAATTATTAACCCCTCTACTACGCCCATTAATGGGTATTCCGGGTAACTCAGGTTTGGCTTTAATTGCCTCACTACAAAGTACTGATGCTGGCGCAGCGATGACTCGTCAATTACAGGATGAGGGTCACTTAACCAAACGAGAAACAGATATTTTTACCATGTTCCAGTTTTCTGCTGGTGCCGCGATTGTTAACTTCTTCTCATCAGGGGCAGTGCTATTTACCTTAACCACAGCATCAGGTGAACCCGCTGTTACTTCTTCTATCGGCCTTGCGGTTGCGATTATGTTTATCTTCAAATTTGTGGGTGCGAATATTTTCCGTATCTACTTAAACATCACTGAAGGCAAAGACAACAAAGATACTAAACCAACAACAGTAAGCACGGAGAACGCATAATGACGACTGCAAAAAAACCTATGGTTACTGATATTTTTGTTGAAGGCGCTAAAAAAGGCTGGGTAATTGCAACCACTTCAACAGTGCCTAACGTATTAATGGCGTTCGTGATCATCAAAGCGCTGCAAATCACCGGCGCACTAGAAGTAATGGGAACATTATTCTCACCTATCATGGCTATTTTTGGTCTTCCTGGTGAAGCGGCGGCGGTATTGATAGGCGCATGGATGTCAATGGGCGGCGCAGTAGGTGTGGTTATTACCTTATTTGACCAAGGTATTTTAAATGGCGAGCACATTGCGATTCTTGCTCCTGCTATTTATTTGATGGGCTCACAGGTGCAATACATGGGCCGAATTATGGGACCAATTCGTACCGAAGGTCGCTATATTCCAATCATGATTGCCATTTCGGTATTAAATGCCTTTGCTGCAATGTTTGTGATGAACGTTTTAGTGTAATTGCTGAGCGCACTGAAGCCATTTAATCTTTAGTGCGTTTTCTCTCTTTTATTACCGATAAGCCATCAATGGCTCGGAGCCTTTACTATGTCTTTTTCTCTGAATAATTATCTCGAAGAGCTACGCCCTCTTATTAATATTGATTGCGGTACATTAACCGTTGATGGTATCGATGTGGTTGCAACCATCATGGCGCAAAAATACCTTGATTTAGGTTGGCATGTTAAACGCATTGATTGTGGTATTGCAGGAACTGGCTTAGAAGTACGTAATAAGCCTGACGCTGATCATATTGATGTGATGTTAATTGGCCATATGGATACCGTCTTCCCAGCAGGCACTGCTGCCGCTCGCCCAATGACCCATGATAATGAACGCGCTTATGGTCCTGGTGTCTCTGACATGAAATCAGGCTTATTAAGTGTGGTTTATGCTTTGCGTGATCTGGATCCTACCGCGCTCGATGCTTTATCCATTTGTGTATGTATGAACCCAGATGAAGAAATTGGTTCACTACACTCAGAAGCATGGCTCAAGAGCGTTGCTATTAACGCTAACCATGTTTTAGTTGCAGAAGCTGCACGTGCTGATGGTTCATTGGTTAAAGCGCGTAAAGGCATGGCGCGTTATCGTTTAAGTTTCCACGGTAAAGCAGCGCACGCAGGTAATGAGCCTCAAAATGGTCGCAGTGCAATCACCGAAATGGCACATTGGATTCTAGCCATTAACACCATGACCAATTTTGAGTCAGGCACAACCTTAAACGCTGGCGTTGTCAGTGGTGGCGCTGGCGCTAATATCGTACCTGATTTCGCAGAAGTGGTGGTTGATGTGCGTTTCTGGGATAACGATGAGTATGCGGCGGTTGATGCTCAAATTCGTACACTAACAGAAACACCGTTTGTTGATGGGGTTACGATTACAGTTGAGCGAGAAGCACACAAACCATCAATGGTGCCAAGCCCACAAACTGAAGTGTTAATGGCGCAAGTGGAAGCGGTCGGTAAAGAGCTAGGCATTGATATTACGTGGCAAGCAGTTGGTGGTGGTTCTGATGCTAACCTAACCGCAGTCTTAGGTATTCCAACCTTAGATGGTTTAGGTCCAATTGGTGCAGGTTTCCACAGTGCAGATGAATGGTTAGATTTGGCTTCAATTGAGCCACGTATTCGCTTATTGCAGCAAGTACTTGTAAAAATCGCGCAACAATAACCTATAAAAAAACATTAAAAAAGGCTGCATTTCTGCAGCCTTTTTTCTTTGTAAATAATCCACATTGGCATGATTTACAAAGAGGTACAATCTTTTCAGTTGTTAGGTTAAATCAATATCGGTTCAACAAAATCAATATGGATTTAACTCGTTTTTGCGATAATATCGGCTTTTGCGGCTGACATTTGGACACTACGTAAATTGTCTAACTTAAAGTGTATAGCCCTAAATGGGTGACGCCAAAAATAATGTGGATAACTCCAACGTAAAACGTGGATCATCTGAAGACGCTTGGCAGATTGATAGCAATGCCCAATACAATGCATACAACTTGGCTTTTCTTCGCCAAGACGACAACCTGTTACTCTCTCCTCAACATACTCGATAAGACTTTCACATTCAGAGCACATTACTGCTCCACGGTGCAACGTTTTACAATATAGGCGAATCATCGCTTTCACTGTATTCAGTTCACGCTGCGAACGAACTGAATGATTGTTAATAACTATCATAGTTGTGCCATTATCCATCCATCCCCTGCAGTGCCAATGATAAAAATCAAATTTATGCAAAAATCAGAACCTAATGGGCAAAAATCATAACCAAAATTAGACCGATGGTTATTTATTAAACTTTAATACATTGTTCGAATAAATTGCGAACAATGTACAAATATAAAAAAACATCATCGATGTTCAAGATTGACGCTTTAAATAGCAAAAAACCACTGTGATATATGCAAATATTAGTGAGTGCATACTTCACAGTGGCTTTATTTATTACTAATAGTACTGCATAACAGTCGTTATTAATTATCGCTATTTAAACGACGTAATAACTGATCTTTCAAATTAGGCGGCGTGCCTTTGATGGTTA
Organism: Photobacterium piscicola; assembly: GCF_046058925.1. Taxonomy (NCBI): domain Bacteria; kingdom Pseudomonadati; phylum Pseudomonadota; class Gammaproteobacteria; order Vibrionales; family Vibrionaceae; genus Photobacterium; species Photobacterium piscicola. Next base: position 1,285,073 of record NZ_CP175534.1, on the reverse strand, counting down.
ATGTATCGGTTTCTGCATCATAAAAAATACGTTCACCTAATAACATACTGTCAAAGTTAAGCGTCATACCACCGCCTGAGCCAACAAATTTGGTCAATTTACGCATTGCAGTACGATCGGCAGGGAAACTTTCTTCTAACTCGTAACCTTGCTTTGAAGTAAAATCGTAAAAATTAGTACCATCATCTGCCGCAGGTAACTCACCGGATAGCTCTTTTACGGTAACTTCATCACCCGCTTGCAGCTGACCATTACAGTAATCATAAACTTGTTTACGATATTGCTGCTTTTCTTCTTTATCTAGACGAGAATCCGCACAAAAATCCTCTACCGCTTGCATCAAGACTTGGTTTTGAACTTTAACGTCTAAACCTACTTCTGCTTGCATAAAATCAAGGAAGAAATCAGCGATCTTACGCCCTACGCGACCTTTAGCAAAAGTAAGATAGCGGGTTGATTCTGGGTTAGTTTCCCATGATGACAAATCAATACGTGCAACGATATCCATCTTATTAATATCAAGATAGTCAGTCGCACTGATACCTAATTGATCAGTGACTTTCATGCTATGACACGTCGGTAACATACCAATAAACAAATAGTCTGTTGCCAATGACTGGTATTCAGCCATCACTAAAGTACCCGCTTCAGAAAACGGATATTTCGCTAATTCAACCTGTAAACGTTGCACTGATTGATTTGAAAACGTCAGGAAATCTAACTCTCCTTGACGAAATTGTTTCAACCAATGAGCAAACTCACTATCAGCAGCAAAATGCGCGAAGCCTTTTGTTCCTTTGCTACTATAAATTCGATGTAATTCAGCAACAAGATCTTCTGTCGCAGAATCATTATCAAGGGTTTGATTTCTAAGATGAATTTCTAAATCATCTTGGTCGTTTTTTACTAATTGATGTAGAATGACGTTCGAAAGTGTAAGACTCATAATGGAAAAGGTTTTCAGGAAAACTGAACTCTAGGTTATCATAAGTCGTTATCCTAAACATTAAACAAGATTTCTTATGCCAATCACTTCAAAATATAGCACTAAAAAAGTTGAACAAATCATTGATGACGTGTTCGATGTTCTAGACAAACATAAAACATCACCAGAATTAGCCCTAATGGTTGTAGGTGATATTGCTACTAACATTATCAATGCCAATGTACCTGTTGCACAACGTGAAGTTCTTGCACAAAAATTTGCAAAAGCACTACAGGCCTCAATTAAAAAAGATTAAGTTTAGCTTGAGAGTTAAACATAGCATTGAAGACTGAGAAGAATTGACATTTATGGTCGCCAGCACATACAAAGACAAAGTTTCCCAGCTAATTAGTTGGGGACACTGGTTTAGCTTTTTCAATATCATCGCTGCCATGCTATTGGGCACGCGTTATATTATTTATTCAGAATGGCCGACAACAACGATCGGACAACTGTATCTAGGATTAAGCTGGATCGGGCATTTTGGTTTCCTTGTCTTTGGTATTTATATACTGATCCTCTTTCCTGCAAGTTTTCTTATTCCCTCACAGCGTTTAATGCGTGTGTTTGCGGTATTAGTTTCAACGGTAGGATTGACCGCATTACTGCTTGATACCTATGCTTATCAAAGTGTCGACTTACATTTAAGTCCGCTGGTATGGGATTTGTTATTAAGCGGTGAAAAAACAGAGCTAAATACGCGCTGGCAATACCTATTTATTGTCGTTCCAGTCATATTCCTGATCGAGATGATATTCTCAGAATGGATTTGGCGTAAACTTAGAAAGCTAACCCGTAAAAACGTCGGTGGTCCCATTGCCATCATGTTCGGTCTATGCTTTCTAAGTAGCCACATTATTTATATCTGGGCGGATGCTAACCTTTACCGTCCAGTCACAATGCAACGTTCAAATTTCCCACTGTCATACCCAATGACAGCGAAAACGTTCATGGAAAAACATGGCCTTTTAGATCGCCAAGAATATGTTAAACGCCAAGCACAACAAGGCATTAATAACAGTGAAATGATGCGTTATCCAATCGATAAAATTAATTTCATCGATAAAGGTACCAAGCAAAACTTACTGATTATTATGGTCGATAGTTTACGCAGTGACATGGTTAATACCACAACAATGCCTAATCTAACGGCTTTTGCTGATAACAATATTAACTATACTGATAACTACAGTACCAGTAATAATAATAGCGGCGTATTTGGCTTACTTTATGGTTTACCAAGTGGTTATGCCAACAGTATTCGTGCAGAAGGCAAATCACCACTGCTGCTTGATACGCTACAAAATCGTGGTTATCACTTTGGTCTATTCAGTGGTGAAGGGTTTGAACAACCTATTTATCGCGATGCTATTTTCTCTAAAACTCAGCTTGCAACTATAGATAACCTTGATAATGGAAAGCGCACGCCAAGTGATCGTTTAGCCTTTAATGATTGGCACCGTTGGCTAGAGAAGCAAAAAGCTGATGAGCCGTGGTTTAGTCTGCTTGAATTAACTTCAGTTGATCAATATGAAGAAAGTAGTGATTATCAAACTAAATTTACGCCATCTTTAGGCAGTAATTTACTTCATGATAAAAAAGTAGATTCTAATGTATTACTTAAAAATAGCTACCGTAACGCGGCTTATCATATTGATACGATTTTAGGTAAAGTGTTTGCGCAATTAAAAGCACAATCAATGTTAGATAATACTATCGTGGTTGTTACCTCAAACCATGGTACTGAGTTTAATGAAACAGGTAATAATACTTGGGGCTCTGATAGCAATTACAGCCAATATCAGATCAAAGTACCAATGATCATTCATTGGCCACTGCACCCACCTCAAGTTGTTACCCGTCCAACCAGTAACCTTGATTTAGTGCCAACCTTGATGGAGTCACTGTTTAATGTGGCGTCTAATCCATCAAATTACAGCTCAGGTATCAGCCTGTTTGATAATAACAGTGATCGTCGTTGGATATTAGCGGGTGATAATAATGATATTGTGGTGATTCAAAAAGGCACCACCACTGTTGTCGATAAATACGGTAACTATCGTGTTTATAATGATAATTATCAGCTAATGGATCAGGATAAACCTAAACTATCGACACTGATGCAAGTTATGCATGAGTTAAAACGGTTTTATATTCCTAATGACCTTAATAATTAGCATTATATAACACTAAAAAAGCAGCTTTCGAGCTGCTTTTTTTATACGATTAGCGGCAGTAGTTAGAGATAATCCGTTCGATTATCCGCGTAACAATGTTCAAATCCATCTTGCCAGCCATTACGGTATTTTAATATTGTTGCCATTCGTTCAGGATCACGTCGAAAACCATCAAGATACGTATTACCCGCAACTGAACGGCTATAACAACCATCCTGATACCCATCAAGATAGGCTCGTTCAAACCCCAACTCAGCTAACTGCTGATGACGGCTACTACTGCAACCATTTAATACACTCAAGCTTATAATACTTATCATATTTATCAATAATAGCCGCTTCATCTCGTTAACCTTTTACTTATATAAGTATCCAATAACGTTAATAACAACATTCATTATTTTTTAATATTATATTTTTTACTAGCATGGCTTAAAAATAGATAATAACGGCTGATTTAGTTGTAATATAAATAAGAATAAGTGTGACAAAAGGATGAATTAGATCTCACTTTTTAGTGTAAAACAGAATATATCGCTAACTTGTGGCATATATCCTGCTAATTTTGCAGATAATAGTTAACAATAACACCGTCACTCACTAACTGACTCATGGAATAGAGTATTAATGAACGCGCAGATTTCATCTTTCTATCAAACAGTTACTAAACAATGCAGTAATGCTCATAGCCTTAGAACTATTTGTGAATTAGTCTGCCGTAATCTTATTCAAAGTTTTTCAATTAATCATCTGCAACTTATTATTAAATCAAATAACGAGTGGAAATTATTATTAGAGCTAAACAGTAAAGGTATACAATATTATTTTCCACCAACAATAATACCGACAGCAAATGAATATTATTATAAAAACATTCATTACTATGCTAATAAAACTGAAGCATCAATTGATATATTTAAAAATTATCGTTATATATTAGTTCCATTAAAATACCATGCAAAGATTATTGGTCATTTAACTATTGCAGCACCATTAACCTCAACACTACAACCGAAACACCTCACGATATTAACCGCATTATTAGCCACAGAAATTACCGCAGGCTTAATAAAGCAAACGACAAAAAGCCATAGTCTCAGCCGTAAACACGCTGAAAAAGAATTACTTTCAAGTAAAGAACAACAACAATCATTATTAAACTACCTACAGGGTATGCATGAAATTTCTTTTCAATTATGGCGTAGTAACATAATGAAAGACATGCTGTTTATTGCTGTTGATGAAGGAAAAAAACGACTTAATATCGATAGAATGGCGATTTTTCTATTTGATGAACAACAAAAAATGCACGGTACTTTCGGCACTGATATTCAAGGGAATACTGTCGATGAGTTTTATTTTCATTCCGATATTCCTAATCAATGGTTTGCATCTAAGACATTAAAAGATAAAGAATATATCGCATTTCAAGAAAACACCCCACTCTACCATGATTTACAGCAAATTGGCTTTGGTTGGAGTGCTTATATTGCGCTATGGGATGAAGATACGCCTATCGGATGGATTGCTTGTGATAATTTACTTACAGGACAACCATTGCGTAATTATCACCATCAATTGTTGAAACAATATGGTTTTATTGTTTCACAACATATTTTACGACTACAAGCAGCAGATACACTTATCAAGCTCAATCATGATCTCGAACAACGAGTACAAAGCCGAACCAAAGCGCTCAATAAAGCCAATGAACAGCTGCAGAAATTATCTAGAATTGATGCACTTACAAATATTGCTAATCGCCGAGTCTATGATGAAACGGTAATGACTGAATGGCGTCGAGCAAATAGGCTCGGTTTACCACTATCATTACTCATCTTAGATATTGATAATTTCAAAACTTATAACGATAAACTCGGTCATGCCGCTGGTGATCAATGCTTAAAAACCATTGCCGCGGTGCTGTCTAAAGTTGAACGTCGAGCTGGAACGTTATTTGCCCGTTATGGTGGCGAAGAGTTTGTACTGTTATTACCAGGACAAGACCAACAAGCCGCGGTCAATAATGCGCAACGCTTACTTAATGCAATGCATAAAATAGCGTTGCCATTTCCATGTCTTGAATTAAATAATAACGCTCCCGCTATTGTCACAATCAGTATTGGTGTCAGTACTATTATTCCATCGCAAACAACAACCTATGATGCATTTTTCAAACATGTTGATACCGCACTATATCAAGCAAAAGCCGAAGGGAAAGATTGCTTCAGAGTGCTATCACCCACTTTATAAATAAACATTAACAATAAAAAATTATCGAATAACAATAATTTTTTATTGCAAAGCATTTTATTGTGCCATATTCTAGCTTCATCAACTGAATGAGGAACAATCATATGTCAAAAATTCAACAACAAAGTCGCAGAGTAAAAATCCTATTCCAGCTATTTTTTATTCTAACGCCAATTTTAGTCTGTTATTTTTGGTTAACAGTAGCAACACCTTATGACTTTTTAAGAAATACCGGCATAGTACAAACATCTTTTGATATTAATCAGCTAACAGAAACACCATTAACATTGACCACCCGTTTACTCGCGCTCGTAACAAGCTTAATTTACTGTTCGATTATTATGTATGCCTTAAAAATTCTTATTCGGTTATTTGGTAACTATGAAAACAAACACATCTTTACTTTAGAAAATGCCAACTGCTATCAAAAGCTTGGTTATAGTGTATTTTATTGGGTCGGCGGTTCACTTTTTTACCAACCATTAATGACGTTAATACTAACCTTTAATAATCCTCCCAATCACCGCATGATTATGATTAGCTTTGTAGGTATCGATTTTTTAACCCTATTAATAGGCGCTATTATTGTTATAATTTCATGGGTCATGAAAGAAGGCTATCACCTCGCCGATGAACAAAATTACACAATTTAAGAGTTTATTATGACTATTGTTATTAATTTAGATGTAATAATGGCGAAACGAAAAATACGGTTAAAAACATTAGCGCAAGCAATGGATATGACAGAAGCTAATTTATCAATACTAAAAAATGGTAAAGCAAAAGCTGTTCGATTTTCGACACTTGATAAACTTTGCGAACAACTTGATTGCCAGCCAGCAGATATTCTTGAATTTCAAAAAAACGATGATAATTAGCGTTTCGTTTATGGCGATAACTATTTTTAAAAAATATAAATAACAAAAAAGCAGCATGTTGATGCTGCTTTTTTGTAAGCTATCAGTCAGTAATTAAATCATCCACTACGATTTACGCTTTGGTGCAGCCTTAGGTTTGGCCGACGTCGATTTTTTGGCATAACTGCGTTTTTTAGCACGAGGCTTAAATTCAGGTGAAGTCAACGAACGTAAACTTGGTGGTACATCACTGACTTTTACCTGCTCCATTAAGGCTGTTACTTGTTGTTCTAATGCAGCCATAAATGGTTGATATGCACATTTTCTATCTGCCATATCATGCAGTTGATGCTCCCAATGCGCAGTCATATCAGGATATGTTGATGTATCGGGTAAAGCGTAAATTAAGCCTTTCCCCGCCTCAGAAGCATGAATAGCTTTACCTTGGCGCTGCAATAACTGGCGTTTAAACAACATTTCTAAAATACCTGCTCGCGTTGCTTCGGTACCTAAACCATCAGTATCACGCAGGATTTTCTTTAATGAAGCATCAGATACAAACCGCGCAATACCCGTCATCGCTTGTAATAATGTCGCTTCGGTAAATGCTTTTGGTGGCTCGGTCATCTTATCTTTGATTTCACCATCATGGCAGACCAATACCGTACCTTTATCTAGGGGTGGCACCTTATCGGCTAAATCACTGTCTTCTTTTTTATCATCACGCCCTAATAGCGCTCGCCAACCTGGTGACATTAACTGACGACCTTTAGCAATAAAGAGCCCATTAGCAATAGTGAATACTAACTTAGCATCAGCATATTCAGCTGCTGGATAAAATTGCATTAAGTACTGGCGAGCAATTAATTGATATATTTTCGCTTCATAACCCGTTAATACTGATGAAGATTTAGGGGTAGGAATAATCGCATGGTGAGCATCCACTTTTTTGTCATTCCATGCTTTTGATTTTAATGCTGTATTCGCATTATCCACTGCAGAAGCTAACTGATTATCCGTTGTCGCAATCGCACGACACACATCATTCGCTTGTTTCAAATGATCCAATGGTAGATGGCGACTGTCAGAACGAGGGTAAGTGATCACTTTATGTTTTTCATATAATGACTGACAAGTCGATAATACATCAGTCGCACTCATACCAAACCGTTTCGCCGCATCAATCTGTAACGCGGATAATGAATATGGTAACGGTGGCGCTTGTTTAGTTTGTTTACGCTCAGATTCGGTTACTTCTGCAGCTTGGCCTTTAATCCGTGCCACCACGTTTTCACATAACTTACGATTAAGCACTCGCCCTTCTGAATCTTGGTGAGGTTCACATGATTTACTTGGCTGCCACTTGGCATAAATCGTTTGTTCACCGTAAGTGATTAATGCCAATACTTCATAAAACGGTTTGGCGACAAAATTAGCAATCTCATCATCACGTCGAACAACTAGCCCTAAGATCGGTGTTTGCACTCGACCGACCGATAATACGCCGCGATAACCGCCCTTTTGCCCCAACAAAGTATAAGCACGGGTCATATTCATGCCATATAACCAATCAGCACGCGAACGTGCAAGGGCTGAAACTGATAACGGAATAAAATCACGGTTACTGCGCATTGTGGCTAAAGCTTTTTTAACTGCTGCTGGGTTTAAATCTGAAATAAGCAGTCGTTGTGCCGCTTCTTTTTTGGTTTTGGATATTTTGACGTAATCAATCACTTCATCCACCAGCAACTGTCCTTCTCGATCGGGATCGCCAGCATGTACCACTGCAGTTGCTGTTTTCGCCAATTTTTTGATCACCGCTAATTGTTGCTTAGCGGCTTTTCGAGGAATTAATTGCCATTGCTGAGGCACAATCGGCAAGTCTTCCAAGTGCCACTTTTTATAGCGTTCATCATAAGCATCAGGCTCGACTTGTTCTAATAAATGCCCAATACACCAAGTGACAATATCGCCATTCCCTACTTCAATATAGCCGGTATTATTTTTATGAGGGCGAGGTAATACAGCAGCGATTGCTCGGCCTAAGCTTGGTTTTTCAGCTATATATAAGCAACTCATGGGGATCTTTATCTAAAAGGATTAATAGTAAGACTGTACCGAAAATGGATGCTAACAGCAACATAACACTGGATATTAAACCAGTAGTTATCTGTTTGTTTTTTGCAATTGATCTTGCAAGATCATCAGGGTTGACATGACTAGCTAATAAAAAAGCCAAACACATCATATTAATAGATATATTTGGCTTTCATTTAATCTGTAGATATCAATAAACTATCGAGCGGCTAACCAATCTTGTACTTGGTGATAATCACCTCTAAATACAATACGATCTGCTTTTTTGCTTAATTGATAAGTATACATTGGATCATAATACTGCTCTAGCAAAGGCGCTAACCAAGCATCATGCTCAGTTAATGAGCCGTTAGATTGCATCATTTTCACTGCATGTTGCTGTGATTTCAGCATTACTTCATAACGTTCCAAACCTAAACGTTTACGAATATTGAACATGCCTTTTTCTAAATACTCAGCAAATAAAATCCAACCTTGTTCCTCACCGTAATGAGCCACATAATCACGTTGCATTTTAACGACATAATCATCTAATAGACGTGCTAAACGTACATCTACTGGATCATCAATAACAGCAATATCAGCTTCTTGCATTGCACGATTGATTGATAAAGGCACAGTAACACAACCAATGTTTTTACCTTCATCTTCAAACACGAAGTGTTCAATGCCACGATCTAATTTTTTAACCATCTGTACGGCAAGATCACTCTCAAATGCAATTTGAGTTCGTTGCGGCGTAACATAACGACCAAACGATGAACCACGGTGGTGTGCTGCACCTTCTAAATCAAGGCCATTAGCAAGAACATTGACCATAATTGTCTTACCGCTACCCGTATTACCGGCAACAATAGACATTGGTTTAGCAGCAACTTCATCAATAGTATCAACTAAATAACGACGTAATGCTTTATAGCCACCAGTGATAAACGGATAATCTATACCCGCTTCTTTAAGCCATTGTTGAGTAATTTGAGAGCGTAAACCACCACGGAAACAATAAAGATAACCGTCAGGATTTGCTTCACAAAATGCTTTCCATTGCGCTACACGTTCTGCTTTAACGTCACCATTAACCAGCTTATGACCAAGATCAATAGCTGCATCTTGTCCTTTATTTTTATAACACGTACCAACAGCTGCACGTTCATCATCCGTCATTAACGGACGACTATGAGAAGTTGGGAATGCACCTTGAGTAAATTCAACCGGTGCACGCATATCCATTAATGGTGTATCGTTCACAAACAGATGACGGAAATCTTCGCAATTGGGACGCGACATTAGCAAACCTCAATAAAGGTATCGCCATCCATCGGCACAAGTTCACCAATCGCTTCCAGCAAGATGTTATGTTTTTTAGCAATGGCTTGTACTTCAGCTTCGCTACTTGGATCAACGGCTAATAATAGGCCGCCTGATGTTTGAGGATCACATAATAATGCTTTTTGTTGATCCGTCATTTGACCCACTTTGTGGCCATAACTCATAAAGTTACGCTCTGTACCACCAGGAACACAACCTTGAGCGATGTAATCATACACACCCGGTAATGTTGGAATCTTATCAAACCAAAGTTTTGCTTTTAGGTTACTGCCTTCACAAATCTCAGTTAAGTGACCCATTAGGCCAAAACCTGTTACGTCAGTTAGCGCTTTTACGCCTTCGACATCAGCAAAGTCTGCACCAGGTTTATTTAGCTTACACATCCAATCGCGTGCCAAACCTTTATGCTCATCAGCCAACTTAGATTGTTTTTCAGCCGTTGTTAATACGCCGATACCTAATGGTTTAGTTAGGTATAAATGACAACCCGCTTCTGCACTGTCATTACGTTTAACACGATCAGTACTTACTAATCCTGTTACAGCAAGGCCAAAAATTGGCTCAGGAGCATCAATAGAGTGACCACCAGCAAGAGAAATACCTGCCTCTCGACACACTGAACGGCCACCATCAATCACTTTTTGCGCAATTTCAGGTGACAATACATTTACAGGCCAACCTAAAATAGCAATCGCCATAATAGGTTTGCCACCCATAGCGTAAATATCACTGATCGCGTTAGTCGCAGCAATACGACCAAAATCAAACGGGTCATCAACGATTGGCATAAAGAAGTCAGTGGTACTGATCACTGCTTGACCATTACCGATATCATAAACGGCAGCGTCATCTTTACTTTCATTACCAACCAGTAAATTAGGATCAGCAAAAGGTGCTAATTGAGTACGAAGAATAGTATCAAGTACTTGGGGAGAAATTTTACAACCACATCCGGCACCGTGGCTGTATTGTGTTAGGCGAACATTTTCCATGACACGCTCCAAAATATAGAAAGAACCAGCGATTCTACTCCTGCCCTCGACAACTGTCATCTTTCCAACTAAAAAGCGACCATTTTCTATTAAAACAAATCCACATTGGCAGTAATAGTCATCAATAAGGAATAAAAAAGGTGATGCTATTCACGGTTTAACACCGAAAAATAGCTATCACCTTCCATTTTTAACCCTGCAGTCACATCAGTGAAGAGTTAAATGCGAGTTAATGTTACATCTGTTGTATATCAGTAATTACAAATATTCAACGTATTGAGCAAGATCGCGTTCATGGACTTTCGCTTCACGGCAACCAATTGAACCGAGGTATAAAAAACCAACAATCATGTCTTCGCCCGTAACACCTAATGCTTCACGAACCACGGGATGATATGCCCAAGAACCTGTACGCCAAAAACCAGAGTATCCTTGTGCTACTGCTGCCATTTGCATTGCTTGTGCAGCACAACCAGCAGATAAATGTTGTTCTATAACTGGGACTTTATGGCCAGAGGTCACTTTACTAACAACAGTGATCACCATCGGTGCACGAAAAGGTGCTTTTGAGGCTTTTTCAATTACAAAATCATCGAGATGATCCGCTTTCGCTGCCGCAACTAAAATATTTGCTAGCGTGGTTAAACCTTCACCTTGAGAAACAATAAAGCGCCACGGCGTTAAGCCACCATGATCAGGAGCACGTAATCCTGCACGAAAGATATTCTCAAGAACATCACCTGCAGGTGCTGGCTCAACTAATTTTGGTAATGAGCGACGATTAAGCAGAAGTGATAGCGCGTCCATAACAACCTCAAAATGAAAATAATTATTGTTTCTCATATAATAAGGCAGTTAAAGCGCAGAACACAAGCCATCATAATTATAACTTAGCAGCTAATTCAACCCCTTGACGGATCACCCGTTTTGCATCGACTTCACTAGCATCTTCTGCACCACCAATCACATGCACTGACACACCTTGCTGGATTAACTGTTGCGATAAATTATCGACCGATGTTTGACCGGTACAAATAACAATATTATCGACATCTAATGTCTGTGGTTGCCCATCAATAATAAGGTGCAAGCCTTCATCATCGATAGCTTGATAATGCACTCCCGCCCATAGTTTAACGCCGCGTTTTTCTAATGTACGGCGGTGGATCCACCCCGTTGTGCGTCCAGGGCCTTTGCCTACTTTTCCTGGTCGACGTTGTAATAACCATACTTGTCGTGGACTAATATAATCGTCTGAAGGTAATAAACCGCCACTATGGCATAGACTTTTATCAATATCCCATTCACTCAACCAGCTATCAAGATCATACTCACTTGGTTCTGTCAGCATGGTAGCGACATCAACCCCTATGCCACCCGCACCAATGATAGCGACTTTTTCCCCTACAACTTTTTGCTGCCGAATTAAAGTTTGGTAATCAATCACCTTCAAATGATCAATACCCGTGATTGGCGGTATTCGAGGTTGTACTCCCGTAGCAATAATAACCTCATCATAATCAAGCAACTGCTCGACATTTGCTTCAACGCCTAACCGTACCACAACACCCGTTTGCTCTAAGCGCCGAGTAAAATAGCGGATGGTTTCTTTAAATTCTTCTTTACCGGGGATCTGCATCGCTAGATTAAACTGCCCACCAACATCGGTGTTTTTTTCAAATAAATCGACTTTAAATCCGCGCTCTGCCGCAGCAACAGCGCACGCCATTCCCGCAGGACCACCACCAATAACCGCCACTTTTCGCGACTTAGCAACCGCCGTTAACACCAATTCTGTCTCATAACATGCGTGAGGATTAACTAAACAACTGGCGCGTTTACCAACAAAAGCATGATCTAAACATGCCTGATTACAACCAATACAGGTATTAATATCATTGGCTCGGTTTTGCTCTGCTTTTAAGACAAATTCAGGATCGGCTAAAAATGGTCTCGCCATCGACACCATATCGGCTTGCCCTTGAGCCAAAATATTTTCAGCAACTTGCGGCGTATTAATGCGATTACAAGTCACTATTGGAATAGAGACTTGTTGTTTAATTTTCTCAGTAACCCAAGCAAATGCAGCTCGTGGCACTTGAGTGGCAATGGTAGGAACCCGTGCTTCATGCCAGCCAATACCAGTATTTAAAATAGTGACACCTGCCGCTTCTAATTCAAGCGCTAACTGCACCACCTCATCGTAAGTGCTCCCTTGTTCAACTAAGTCCAACATTGATAATCGAAAGATAATAATAAAATCATCGCCCACACGCGTTCGTACAGCGCGAACAATTTCAATGGCAAAACGAATTCGATTGTCATAACTGCCCCCCCAGTCATCGTAACGTTGGTTTGAACGCTGGCAAATAAACTGATTAATGAGATAGCCTTCAGAACCCATTAACTCAACCCCATCATAACCCGCTTCGCGCGCAAGCTCGGCACTGTGTGCAAAATCATTAATGGTATTATTAATTTGGCGATGACTCATTTTGCTTGGGGTGAATTTAGAGATAGGAGAACGAATAGCAGAGGCACTTACCGCAAACGGTGACATTGCATAACGCCCAGCATGCAATAACTGTAACGCAATCTTCCCCCCTTGCTGATGCACTGCAGTGGTAATATTGCGGTGTTTACGCACATGGCGATTGTTACTAAATTCAGCACTAAACGGATGTAATCGACCACGAAAATTAGGAGAAAAACCGCCCGTAACAATAAGCCCAACCCCAGCTTTTGCTCTAATGGCATAAAACGTCGCGAGTTTATGAAAGCCTCCCCGTTCTTCTTCTAATCCGGTGTGCATTGAGCCCATTAAGACTCGATTACGTAATTGAGTAAAACCCAGATCCAGCGGCGTCAATAAATGAGGAAACGGTTTATCATTCATAAGCAGCTCCTAATCATCATGGTCAGACCAGTATATTTGAGCTTAGACCGCAATATCAACCCAAATTAACAAAAAAGCAACATTTACATGATGCGCCTCACTATTTATAATCAATCACGTACGTTTATTTTACTATTAATAACAATTACACCGTAAAAACACTGTAATTCAGCAGTGACTACGCTACGATATCGCTATCACCATTATCAGGAATTTTCATGAAAGCCATATTCTCAAGGATTGGAAAATTCTTCCTCGCTATCGGGAAGTTGATTAACTTTACTCGCAAATTTGTCCTCAACCTTTTATTCGTTCTAATTATTGGCGCGATAATTTTTGCATTAACCGATGAAGATAAGACCACCGATACTACTGAACCCTCAGCGTTAGTGCTCAACCTCTCAGGTCCAATTGTTGAACAAAGTAATTATGACAATCCACTTGATAGTGTAATGAGTGAGGCGTTAGGTAAGCCTGATGTAAAACAAAATGTATTATTTGATATTGTTGAAGCGATTCGCGCAGCAGCAACAGATAAAGACATCACAGGTTTGGTACTTAACCTTAAAGACATGTCTGAAACCAGCTTAACCAAAATGCGTTATATCGCAAAAGCCATTGAAGAATTTAAAGCATCAGGCAAACCTGTTTATGCTTATGGTGACAATTACACCCAAAGCCAGTACTACCTCGCCAGTTATGCAGATAAAGTCTTTTTATCGCCAGACGGTGGCGTAATGCTAACAGGTTATGGCACTTACACTCTATATTATAAGAGCTTACTGGCTAAACTAGATGTAACCACCCATGTGTTCCGCGTAGGTACTTATAAGTCATTCGTTGAACCTTATATTCGTGATGGCATGTCAGCCGCAGCCAAAGAAGCTAATACCGTATGGTTAACCCAGTTATGGGGCGCATTCAGTGACGATGTCGCAAAGAACCGCAAAATAAAACCGCAAACATTAACACCCAATATCGATGAGTTTATTACTCAACTGAAATCTGTTAATGGCGACTTTGCTCAATTGAGTAAAAAATTAGGTTTAGTTGATTCACTCGTCACTCGTGATCAAATGACCCAATATTTAATAGATACTTTTGGTGCTAACGACAAACATAGCTTTAAACAGATTAGCTATTACGATTACCTACCATTACTGGTTGATGATCAACAACCATCACCAAATAAAGTGGCCGTTGTTATCGTAAACGGTGCCATTGTTGATGGTAAAAGTAGCCAAGGTTCTGCTGGCGGTGACACTATTGCCTCACTATTAAACCAAGCACGCTTTGATAAACAAGTGAAATCAGTAATCTTACGGGTTGATAGCCCAGGGGGTAGCGCTTTCGCCTCAGAGGTTATTCGTAATGCCGTTGATGCTCTCAAAAGAGCGGGCAAACCAGTTGTAGTCTCAATGTCGAGTGTTGCAGCCTCTGGCGGTTATTGGATCTCCTCCAGTGCCGACGAGATCATTGCTCAACCAACAACAATCACCGGCTCTATTGGTATCTTTGCAATCTTAACCACCTTTGAAAAAGGCTTAGAAAAACTGGGCGTTTACAGTGATGGGGTTGGTACAACACCATTCTCTGGTGTGGGTGTTACGCGTGCGCTACCTGACGGTGTTGCAAAAGTATTCCAACTTGGGGTTGATAATGGTTACCAACGTTTTATTGGCTTAGTCAGTAAATACCGCCATATGACGTTAGCTCAAGCAGATAAAATTGCTCAAGGCCGCGTATGGACAGGTAAAGATGCGCAGCAACGTGATCTAGTTGATAAATTAGGTGACTTCGATACCGCCATTACTGCTGCTGTTGAATTAGCGAAAGTAAAAGATTATCAATTAGTATGGATGCAACAACCACTCTCACCAGTACAACAATTCTTTAAAGAAATGTCTGGCGAAGTAACCGCTAAAATCGCAACTATGGTGCTGGGCGATATGCCATCCACGTTAGCGCCAGTGACAAAAGTTGCTAAAGATCTTACTTCACTCACTAATTTTAACGATCCTAATGGCCGTTATGCTTTTTGCTTAAATTGCAGCACGGTTAATTAAAGACAACAATTGTCAGTAGCCCGGTCAATATTGGCCGGGTTTTTTAATGTCTTCACACACCACAACCCACCATTAGTTAACAGTCATTTACACTGATACTGTGTAATAAATCAGCATACTCCGCTACGATCACATTTTAACTCATACAATCACACTACAAATCTAACTAACCTCGCATCTTCATGCAGTTTGCGTATAATACGCGCACTCATTCGTTCATTCTGAGCTTAAAAATGGAAAGAAAACACATTTACATCGCTTACACTGGCGGTACTATTGGTATGCAAAAGTCGGATCATGGTTATGTTCCTGTTGCTGGTTTTATGCAGCAACAATTGGCAAGCATGCCAGAATTCCATCGTTCAGAAATGCCAGAGTTCACTATCAATGAGTATGAACCACTGATTGATTCATCAGATATGACCCCCATGGATTGGCAGCGAATTGCAGATGATATAAAAGCTAATTATGATAAATATGATGGTTTTGTGATTTTACATGGTACTGATACCATGGCTTACACCGCATCAGCATTATCATTTATGTTTGAAAATTTAGACAAACCTGTGATTGTGACTGGTTCACAAATTCCATTGGTTGAATTACGCTCTGATGGTCAAAGTAATTTGTTAAATGCTCTTCATATTGCAGCTAATTACCCAATCAATGAAGTCACCGTATTTTTCAATAACCAATTGATCCGTGGTAATCGCAGTACTAAAGCACATGCTGATGGTTTTGGTGCGTTTATTTCGCCAAACTTACCACCGCTATTAGAAGCGGGAATCAATATTACTGTTAATAACATTGCCCAAATAGATAAAAAGCCTGACGGCGCATTTCAAGTCCATACTATTACACCGCAACCAATTGGGGTTATCACAATGTATCCGGGCATTTCTCCTGAAGTGATCCGTAACACATTACGTCAACCCGTCAATGCAATGATACTACTGACATTTGGTGTCGGTAATGCGCCACAAAATAAAGAATTGCTTGAGCAACTCAAAGCGGCAACAGATCGTGGCGTTATTGTAATGAACTTAACTCAATGCCTATCAGGTAAAGTGAATATGGGTGGGTATGCAACAGGCTGTGCGCTTGCTGAAGCAGGTGTCTTAAGTGGTTATGATATGACCCCTGAAGCTGCATTGGCTAAATTACATTATTTATTAAGCCAAGACCTTACCACTGAAGCGGTCCGTAGTCTGATGCAACAAGATTTACGTGGTGAATTAACCCATTAATCGATAATCACACTGTTGATTACCGATGCAAAAAAGAGCCGCTATGGCTCTTTTTTTGATCATGATTTCTACCACCAACAATAACAAAGCCAACTACACTTATTGCAATATTATCGCTCATTGAGCCAAGCAATAAGTGACCACTATGATTTTACATGGCACCTCGATATCTCCCTTTGTACGAAAAATAATGCTAGCACTCAATTACAAAGGTATTCGCTATGAACTCCAACCGCTTAATCCTTATCTTGAAAAGGAACTTGCACACAAACGCCACCCCATGGGAAAAGTTCCAGTACTTGAGCATGGAACATTAACCATCATTGATTCCGCAGTTATTGCGCATTATTTAGATGATGTTTATCCCATTCCACCACTATATCCAGGCAATGCACAACAACGAGCTCAAATACGCTGGCTTGAATCATACGCAGCAACTCGTGTTACATCATTAATTGGAGGAGTACTGTTTTATCAAAAAATATTACGTCAAAAAATGCAAAACAAAAGTTGCGATCAAGAAGCCGTTGAGCAATGTTTAACTCATCATCTTCCAGATGTACTGCACTACCTTAACCAACAAATTCCACAGCAAGGTTATGTCAGCGATCATTTTTCAATGGCTGAAATTAGTTTATGGAGTATTTTTCGAAGCGGATGGATGAGTGGGTTACGTTTACAACCGCATTATCCACAGTTACATGCTTATCTACAGCGAATAGAACAGGAACCATGGATAGCCAATCTTATCGCAGAAGAAGATCATCAATTGCAAGATTTCTATTGTGAACCCATGATTTTACCGCACTCATCAACATGATAATTACAACTGATCATGATCAAAGCGAGCAATATCATTGTCATGGGACGTATTTTCAGTGTCACGAGGCATCGCAGTGATATCAACAGCAAAGTCCCGTTTAAATTCCGCTTTTGATTTAAATTTAATATCACCACCAGCAGCAACCGTCATGTGATCGGCCTTGATATTATGCCGAGACTGATACAGCATCACCGCTTGCATTGCACTATCACGTAATGGAGGAGTTAATGTTGAGCCATCCAACCATTTACCTGTCTCAACTGCGGTTAAAATACGCTGATAAACGTCAGGCGTCATTGCCGCTAAGAGTTGATTAACATCCATATTCTTATCCTTATTTACCATGGTTGCATGACATATTTTAGGTCAATATCAAAAAACATATTTATTCATTGTAGACCTATCATATTAAATTACTTTGCAGTAACAGTTTCATTTACAAAAAAAATAATACTGCTAAATTTAATTATCGCTTTTTTATGAGTTTATCTTTTGAACTTTGTTTTATTGTTCGCACGTACAGTATCGTCACACTCACTACGAAATGTAAAAGCCATAATGTTATTACCACTTTTACTGAGTGGTTGCTTTGATCATTACCGTACCACAGAGAATCTATGTGATGATAACCCCGACGTATGCCAGCCATTAAATCTTAATGATGGTCAATGTCGCATTCAACGAACGAACCTTATATGGCAACGTTATGACACCTTGCAAACCCCCTCAGAACAACACAAATTTAAAGAGTTAAAAGCAACCAAGGAATATCAGTTCTGTCTTGAGTATGCCGCACGCATTGAGCCAACAGAATTAAAGCAACGTAAGACCAAACGCATACAAGCGCTGTATCATAGTTATGAAAGTATTGAACGGCTCAATCAAGAATTACAATCCTCTCAAGATCCACATATTATTTATTATCGTTGGAGTCAGGGTGACCCAATAGCTAAACAACAATTTATTGCACTTGAAGGTGATAAAAAACTTGAACACCCTGAATTACAATTAGCACTGGCTCGCTATTATGTTAATAAAGATAAGCCTAAGACAATCGATCTTCTGCATCATAGCCTCAGCCTTTATAAAGCAAAAGATAATATTAATATCAGTATATTACACTCTCTTTCAACCTTATATTATCAGCAACACAACATGGCAGCAGCTTATGTCTGGGCTAATATCAGTACCCATTATCAACCCAATAATACACCTCAAAAAATAACACTTCATAACCCATTTAAGTTAACTGAAAACGAGCGAAAAAAATTAGATAGTGTGACACTCAACATCATTGCAACCTTGAATAACGGTCAATACCATCGCACTGATATTATGATGCAATAGCCATAACAACTCACCATAGTATAAAGATCTCAGCGCGATTATCTTAAACCGTCACGAATACACAGCAGCAGATTAATTATCGGTAGAGAAAAGCAGTGAAATTGAATTAACACAAAATCGCTCACCTGTTGATGGCGGTCCATCAGGAAAAATATGCCCTAAATGGCTATCACACTGTGAACACCGAATCTCCGTCCGTACCATGCCATGACTATTATCATTTAAATAACGAATACACTCTTTCGTGATAGGTGCGTCAAAGCTCGGCCAACCACAGCCAGAATCATATTTATTAGCAGAAGCAAATAAAGGCTGCTCGCAGCAAGTACAACTATAAACACCAGTCTCACGATTATGTAACAGTGTGCCACTAAAGGGAGCTTCTGTTGCTTGCTCACGACACACTCGATAAGCATCAGTAGATAACTTATCCTGCCAATATGCATTATCTTTTTGATTCATTCTTTTATTGCCTTTCTTGTATTTTAAGTAAATTGAATAAATATATTTGCAATTTGGGGTCACTGTACCACATACTTCTTGTGCAAAAAGTCACATAGACTCGAAAATAGTTTTTGATTATTGCAACAAACAGTTAAGAGTAAATAATTACTGCGCCGTTAATTTAAACAACATTTGTATAAATTAACGGCGATGTAGTGGAAATGTAAAGAAATCCGAACTTTTTTTTGACCTCAAGCAATTTAAACGTTTTTTTTGCTTGCAGGCTTGCAAAGGATTCTGTAATTTTACTGCCAGTTATATTTCATTAGAAATTAAGTTGTGGAGCAACTGTAATGACAATTAAAGTAGGTATTAACGGTTTTGGCCGTATCGGTCGTTTTGTTTTCCGTGCATCTCAAGAGCGCACAGACATCGAAGTTGTTGGTATCAACGACCTAATCGACGTTGAATACATGGCATACATGCTTAAGTACGACTCAACTCACGGCCGTTTCAACGGTACTGTTGAAGTTGAAGGCGGTAACTTAATCGTTAACGGTAAAACTGTACGTGTAACTGCTGAGCGTAACCCTGAAGATCTTAAGTGGGATGCAATCAACGTTGACGTAGTAGCTGAAGCAACTGGCCTGTTCCTAACAGACGAGACTGCACGTAAGCACATCACAGCTGGCGCTAAGAAAGTTGTTCTAACTGGCCCATCTAAAGATGCTACACCTATGTTCGTAATGGGTGTTAACGATACAACTTACGCTGGTCAAGACATCGTTTCTAACGCTTCTTGTACTACTAACTGTCTAGCGCCTATCGCTAAAGTTCTAAACGACAACTTCGGTATCGTTTCTGGTCTTATGACAACAGTTCACGCTACTACAGCAACTCAAAAAACTGTAGATGGTCCTTCAGCTAAAGACTGGCGTGGCGGTCGTGGTGCTTCTCAGAACATCATCCCTTCATCAACTGGTGCTGCTAAAGCAGTAGGCGTTGTTCTTCCAGAAATCAACGGCAAACTAACTGGTATGGCTTTCCGCGTACCAACTGCTAACGTTTCTGTAGTTGACCTAACAGTTAACCTAGAAAAAGGCGCATCTTACGCAGCTATCTGTGCTGCAATGAAAGAAGCTTCTGAAGGTTCTCTAAAAGGCGTTCTTGGTTACACTGAAGATGCAGTTGTTTCAACTGACTTCAATGGCGACACTCGCACTTCAATCTTTGATGCTGCAGCTGGTATCGCACTTAACGATAACTTCGTTAAAGTTGTATCTTGGTACGACAACGAAATCGGTTACTCAAACAAAGTTCTAGACCTAATCGCTCACATCTCTAAGTAATGTAAGCAATTAGCTGACTTTCTTTGAAAGCAGATAGTAAAAGGCGACGCTTAAGGGTGTCGCCTTTTTTACATCTAAAATATGGTAATTATCAATTCAACCGAAAATAACATGCCGTCATCATTCTCACTTAGAACGAATAAATTATAAAATAACCACCGCAGCCCTGTTTAATGTATAGCACATGAAATATTCAGATCAAATATGTTACAAAAATAACAAATAAATCTTAATATTCTTTGATATTTTAAAACGAAAAATAAGTTTTCATTGTTTATGATTTTGCGCTGAATATAACCAAAATCATCACCAATGGGCGCTTTCGCCACTCAACATTAAGGAAAAGAAGATGGATTTACGTCAACTTTCGACAATTAATGCATTATCTGATGCTGTTACTGTATGCGAATATCAAGGTGTGAAAATTATTCGCATTATTCACCCAATGGTAGAAGCGGGAATTTCTCTCCATGGTGGCCATCTACTTTGGTTCAAACCTGCGGGTGAAAAAGATGTTATTTGGCTAAGTGAAAATGCTGAATTTGATCTAACAAAAGCAGTTCGTGGTGGTATTCCTGTTTGTTGGCCATGGTTTGGTAAAGCAGGAACTCCTTCTCATGGTTTTGCTCGTACAAGTGAGTGGACATTATCGCAACACCGTGAAAATGAGCATGGCATTATTGTTTCTTTGACCCTTGAAGATAACCAACAAACTCGTGAAATTTGGCCACATAAATTCCATAACCAAATCACATTTGAAATGAATGCTGAGCTAAAAGTGAGTTTATCATCAACCAATACAGATACTCAGCCTTGGTCATTTGGCGGTGCACTACACACTTATTTTAATATTGCAGATATCAACAATGTTTCAATAACGGGTATGGGTCACGCATATTTAGATAGCACTCAAGCAGGAAAAGCATGCCAAGGTAGTGATGTATTAACCTTTAGCGCAGAAACGGATCGTGTATATACTCAGCCTCAACCAACGATTCTAATTGCAGACAAAAATAACCAACGTACTATTGCAGTAACGAATGACGGTGATAATGCAGCCGTTATTTGGAACCCTTGGCAACAATTATCAATAAGCATGGCTGACATGGCAAACAATAGCTTTGAAACCATGGTGTGTGTTGAATCAACAATTCATACCCCAACTATTGAGCTACAACCAGGACAGTCACATACCTTAGCAACTCGTATTGCCGTCCAGCACTAATTCATAATGCTTTCTCCATCACTAGCAAGATTACGATCTGGCTAGTGATGTTATGCTAGCATGGTGCCATTTGATTCAATCAATACCCAACCATTGCCATCAGGATCATTAAAGGTCGCAAATCGCCCTTCCATCATTGTAATAATTTCAGATAGTGCCACACCTCGACTGCTAAGCTCCTGATATGTAGATTGAATATCATGCGTTTGAACCACTAAACCTTGTACCCCTCCCGCTTCCATCCCCGCAAAAGGTTTTACTAAACTGATCGTTGTTTCAGCCCCTTTTGGCACCAGTTGTACCCACCGAGTTTGTTGATTCTCAGCATGATCTCTAATTAATTCAAACCCTAATACATCACGATAAAATTGCAGTGCTTGATTTTGATCTGTGACTGGAATTGATACCGTATCAACTCGACAAATAGACATAACATCTCGCTCCATACTTTTAAACACTAACATGACCGTCCATATTGAGATTAAATCAGTCATTTGCCTTTTGTGTTAAAAAATGAGTATGCCCCCTTAGATTCTTACAATTTATCATTCGCTCTTAATGTTAAGACAGAGCAAAAAAATCACGCTATGACAAAAAAACACAATAAAACTGCCTTTAATACATAATCAAAACATTTACTTCATAACTAAATACTTAATCAGTAATAAAAACTAATAAGCATATAAGTCATAGCATTTACATCCAACTGATAAACTCATCATCTACAAACACAAAAACAACATAGATACAATAACTTTGCAACAAATTAGCTTGCGAAACCCTTTAAATTAAAGGATAGTGATTGGTATCGGTTATTTAATCGGCAATTTTATCCTATCAACTGTGAAAAAATTTATTCACCAATCAGTAATTCTGCAATACAAAGTAGCAAGTTCAGACTAGGCTTAAATAAGTAAGCAATGCAAAAACACTATGTTTTTCATTAATTACTCTCAAATATAAGAACGATTCAGGGGGCATACTATGAGTATTTTTGACCACTATCGTCAGCGCTATGAAGAAGCTAAAGACGAAGAGCTTTCATTACAAGAATTCCTTGATATCTGTAAAGACGATCGTAGTTCTTACGTCAACGCAGCAGAGCGTCTTCTAATGGCTATTGGCGAGCCAGAAATGATTGATACCGCACAAGATCCACATCTTAGCCGCTTATTTTCCAACCGCGTAATATCACGTTATGACACCTTTAAAGATTTTTATGGCATGGAAGAAGCCATTGAACAAATTGTGTCTTACCTTAAACATGCGGCTCAAGGACTTGAAGAACGTAAACAAATTCTCTATTTATTAGGCCCTGTTGGTGGTGGTAAATCATCATTAGCTGAAAAACTTAAAAGTTTAATGCAAAAAGTGCCGATTTATATTCTTACGGCTAATGGCGAACGTAGCCCAGTCAATGATCATCCTTTCTGTTTGTTTGATAAACAAGAAGATGGTGGATTACTAAAAGATGAATATGGCATTCCTGGCCGTTATCTTAATAGTATTATGTCGCCATGGGCTGCCAAACGATTACATGAATTTGGTGGTGATATCACTCAATTTAAAGTGATAAAAGTACGCCCTTCGATTCTTGATCAGGTCGGTATTGCTAAAACGGAACCGGGTGATGAAAATAATCAGGATATTTCATCATTGGTCGGTAAAGTTGATATTCGCCAACTTGAGCATTTCTCGCAAGATGATCCCGATGCATACAGTTATTCAGGAGCCTTATGTAAAGCAAACCAAGGCTTAATGGAGTTTGTTGAGATGTTTAAAGCACCATTAAAAGTGCTACATCCATTATTAACAGCGACTCAAGAAGGTAACTATAACGGTACTGAAGGACTATCAGCATTGCCTTTTGATGGCATGATTTTAGCGCACTCAAACGAATCAGAGTGGCAGACATTCCGTAATAATAAGACTAATGAGGCCTTCCTCGATCGTGTTTACATCGTTAAAGTTCCTTATTGTTTACGGGTTTCTGAAGAAATGCGTATTTACGAAAAATTATTACAAAACAGTGAGCTATCATCGGCACCATGCTCACCAAGTACCCTTGAAATTCTAGCGCGTTTCACTGTGCTATCACGTCTAAAAGAGCCTGAAAACTCAAGTGTATATTCAAAAATGCGTGTCTATGATGGTGAAACACTTAAAGATACCGATCCAAAAGCAAAATCATATCAAGAGTACCGTGACTATGCGGGCGTTGATGAAGGCATGAATGGATTATCAACCCGTTTCGCCTTTAAGATCCTCTCACGTGTATTTAACTTTGATCATGCTGAAGTTGCGGCTAACCCTGTTCACCTATTCTATGTGCTTGAACAACAAATAGAGCGTGAACAATTCCCACAAGATATTGCTGAAAAATATCTAGAGCATCTCAAAGGCTTCTTAACGCCTAAATATGTTGAATTTATTGGTAAAGAAATTCAAACCGCTTATCTGGAATCTTATTCAGAATACGGCCAAAACATCTTTGATCGTTATGTAAGTTATGCTGACTTTTGGATTCAAGATCAAGAGTATCGTGATCCTGATACAGGCCAATTGTTTGACCGTTCTGCGCTCAATAATGAACTCGAGAAAATTGAGAAACCTGCAGGTATCAGTAATCCAAAAGATTTCCGAAATGAAATTGTTAATTTTGTTCTTCGTGCTCGTGCCAATAATGCAGGTAAAAATCCAAATTGGACTAGCTATGAAAAGCTACGTACTGTAATTGAGAAAAAAATGTTCTCTAATACAGAAGAGCTGTTACCGGTTATTTCCTTTAATGCGAAAACCTCAACAGACGAGCAGAAAAAACATGATGATTTTGTTGCTCGAATGATGGAGAAAGGCTATACCCGCAAACAAGTTCGCTTATTGTCTGAATGGTACTTACGCGTGCGTAAGTCGTCGTAACCAACTGACAACAAAGGGGGGAACTATGGCACACTTTATTGATCGAAGGCTCAATGGTAAAAATAAGAGCACCGTCAATCGCCAACGTTTTTTACGCCGTCATAAACAGCGAATTAAAGAGTCAATCGCTGATGCAGTAAATAAACGTTCGATTACTGATGTCGATAGTGGTGAGGATATAACCATCCCCTCTCGCGACATTAGCGAACCAACCTTTCATCAAGGTAAAGGTGGGCAACGAGAAGTCGTTCACCCAGGTAATGACCAATTTAGTCCCGGCGATCGCATCGAACGACCACAAGGAGGTGGTGGTCAAGGCGGCGCGGGCGAAGGTCAAGCAAGTCCTGATGGCGATGGACAAGATGATTTTGTTTTCCAAATTTCAAAAGACGAATACCTTGATCTATTGTTTGAAGACTTAGAATTACCTAATTTACAAAAAAACGCGATTAATCAACTTGTAGAATGGAAAACGTTTCGTGCTGGGTATAAATCACAAGGCGTACCATCAAATATCGCTATCGTAAAATCATTGCAAAATTCACTCGCAAGACGAACCGCAATGACTGCAGGTAAGCGGCGTAAAGTACGAGAGCTAGAGCAAGCACTGGCGTTATTATTTACAACTGAGCCTGCTCAACCGTTTGAAGAAGAACGGATTAAACAAGAGATTGACGTGCTACGGAAAAAGATTAACCGTACTCCATTTATTGATACATTTGACTTACGATATAAGAACTACGAACGTCGTCCACAACCATCAAGTCAGGCGGTTATGTTTTGCTTAATGGATGTATCCGGCTCAATGGATCAGGCGACAAAAGATATTGCTAAGCGGTTCTATATATTACTGTATTTATTTTTAAACCGTACTTACAAAAATGTTGAAGTGGTGTTTATTCGTCACCACACTCAAGCAAAAGAAGTGGATGAGCATGAGTTTTTCTACTCTCAAGAAACCGGTGGCACAATAGTATCAAGTGCATTGAAAATGATGCATGACATTGTTAAACAACGCTATCGTCCCGAAGAGTGGAATATTTATGCGGCACAAGCATCTGATGGCGATAATTGGGCAGATGATTCCCCAGGTTGTCGTGAATTGCTTGATAAACACATACTTCCAGTAACACGTTATTATTCATACATAGAAATCACTCGTCGAGCACATCAAACATTATGGCGAGAGTATGAAGCGTTACACAGCAGCCATGAGAATTTTGCGATGCAAAATATTAAAACTGTTGAAGATATTTTCCCCGTGTTTAGGGAATTATTTAAAAAACAAGTCAGTTAAATTAACGCTACTCCATGATACTAACCATAATCGGCACAGCATAAGCCTTGTGCCGATTTATACCAACTTATCAGTATCGAGTGGACAAACATGGGGAGATTGAGTGATGGCAATAATGACAACAACAAAACCACTCAGTGATGGACCAGATTGGACTTTTGATTTGCTTGAACAATATCACGTTGAAATTAAGCGTGTAGCTGCACACTATCGCCTTGATACTTACCCAAATCAAATTGAAGTTATCACTGCCGAACAAATGATGGATGCCTATTCCAGTATCGGAATGCCTATCAACTATCACCACTGGTCATTTGGTAAGCGCTTTATTGAAACTGAGCGAGGCTACAAACATGGCCAGATGGGCTTAGCCTATGAGATCGTAATTAATTCCGACCCTTGTATCGCTTATCTGATGGAAGAAAACACCATTACTATGCAAGCCCTCGTAATGGCACATGCATGTTATGGGCACAACTCTTTCTTTAAAAGCAATTACCTGTTTAAAACTTGGACTGATGCCAGTTCTATCATTGATTATCTATTGTTTGCCCGTAAATATATTACAGAATGCGAAGAAAAATATGGGGTTGATGATGTAGAAAAACTGCTCGATTCATGTCATGCCTTGATGAATTATGGCGTTGATCGCTACAAGCGCCCTCAAAAAATATCACTAGTTGAAGAAACTGCACGCCAGAAGGCCCGTGAAGATTATTTGCAATCTCAAGTCAATTCTTTATGGCGCACCATTCCCCAACACCAAGCCAAAGAAACCATATTAGAAGAAGAACGTTTTCCATCAGAACCACAAGAAAACATTCTCTATTTCTTTGAAAAACACGCCCCACTACTGGAACCATGGCAACGAGAATTAGTGCGCATAGTACGTAAAGTTAGCCAATATTTTTACCCACAAAAACAGACCCAAGTCATGAACGAAGGTTGGGCAACATTTTGGCATTATTCAATTCTAAACCACCTCTATGATGAAGGATTGGTAACAGATCGATTCATCATGGAATTTTTACACAGCCATACTAATGTGGTCGCACAACCTGAATACAATAGCCCTTATTACAATGGCATAAATCCTTACGCGTTAGGATTTGCAATGTTCCAAGATATTCGTCGTATTTGTGAGCATCCAACCGAAGAAGATAAATATTGGTTTCCTGATATTGCTGGATCAAATTGGCTCGATACTCTCCATTTTGCAATGGAAAACTTCAAAGATGAAAGCTTTATAAGCCAGTTTTTATCACCAAAATTAATGCGTGACTTTAAGCTTTTCGCTGTCGATGATGATGACCGTCATAACTATGTTGAAGTCAGTGCTATCCATAATGAAGAAGGTTATCGCGCCATTAGAGAAAAGTTATCGTCTCAATACAACCTCAGCAATAATGAGCCTAACTTACAAGTTTGGAACGTGGCACTTCGAGGAGATCGTTCATTAACATTACGTTATATTCCACACAATCGAATACCATTAGCAGACAGTCATGCCGAAGTGATAAAACACCTGCACCGACTATGGGGATTTAGAGTGACCCTCGAAGAGGAATTACCAGATGGACGTGGAAAAATTATAGCAACTTGTCCGGCAAATACGCAGTACAACACTGATATATAACAACAGCCTCAGCCACAATATAAAAAAGGGGGAACCAACATAACGTTGATTCCCCCGTTTTAATTTTTTTAAGAACAGTAACTATTACTGTTCTTCTTCATATAAATATTTAGAGATTTTAACGCGATGGGTATACCAAATCGCCCCACTTTCTCGGCCATATTTTTTAATGCGATCAGCAACTAACTCTGGTTGATGACCATCACAGTATGATTGCAAATCACTATAGAAATTAAGCGCTAATTGACATGCTTCTGGATTCATAAAGTAATAACCGCCAACGCGAGTATAAATTTTACGTAATCCATTAATTGTCAGCACATATAGCGTATTACCTGATTTTCCTGCCATTCCTTGGAATAAACGGTAATCATAGTAATTAAAAGCACGGGCTCGACAAACTTCCTCACATAACTGAGGATCATTTTTACCGTATTTATCAACGATCTTCTTTACTTCTTGCAGTAAATCTAATCGATCATCACTATTTTCAATAAACTCAGCAAAACTCTCAGCTGCGAGTAATCGTTGACATGATTCAATTACATGTTGAATTAATTCACTGGAATTTTCTGGATTACCTTTGACAGCATAACGCATAAAAACACTACTGATATCAGTACGAGCCGCTAATAAATCAGCTAATACGCGTTGAACATCCTGTCCATCTAATGTAATTAACGTATCTAAAATGCTTAAACCAGAGGTCTCCATGTAATTATTTACACGGGTAGGTTTACCATGTTGAATAGTTAGCCAACCATCTCGAGCCAAACGTTGTAATACTTCACGCAGCGTTGTTCGAGTTACGCCAATCAGTTCTGAAAGTTCACGTTCAGCAGGAAGAATAGAGCCCTGAGGAAAGTGATTATTCCAGATACTTTCAATAATGTATTTCTCAGCAAACGTCGCTGGGCTATCTGCCTTAATAACCATCTAAGTTCAATCCAATTCGCTTCTTGTTTATATTATTTATTAACACTCATCATACCACTAGTTGTTCAATAGCTGAAATCTAGTACATAACTCTGACATAGCGCAGATAGATATGTACAAAAATAAACCATCTATCCCCTTAAAGGTTGCATTGGTTGCATTATTTTATCAGCTAGCGATATTTTGCCTTTAACATTCTGTATATTGTACCCTTAATGTCTTAGGTATCACCCTCAGTTTGTGATGAAAATGTCATAATAATTTTACATAGTTATGTCTGCGATTGACTAATCATTTTCAATCGGTAAAGTTATCATTAACAAACTGGGAGCAAATGGACGCTGCTGCCTGCTTTAAGTTAAATATCATCATCGGTTATTTATGGTGTTTATCTTAAAGAACTTATCACTGCTAAAAATTCTTGGCATGACGCCATCAATTCTCTGCTGATTAGTGCTCGCGGGCGGCTTTTAGACCATTTCGTACCTTTAAATTTGCACTAATAATAAGAGATTCAAACATGGCTATATCGCTAGGGAATGCCTTCATAAAGAACTTTTTAGGTAAGGCGCCTGACTGGTACAAGATTGCAATTATTTCTTTTCTTATCATTAACCCACTGGTTTTCTTTCTCGTTGATCCTTTTGTTGCTGGTTGGTTATTGGTAGTGGAATTTATTTTCACTTTAGCAATGGCACTTAAATGTTACCCGCTCCAACCTGGTGGCTTACTTGCTATTGAAGCTGTCGCCATCGGCATGACCAGTGCTGAACAAGTAAAGCACGAGCTTGTTGCAAATATCGAAGTATTATTACTGCTTGTCTTTATGGTGGCTGGCATCTACTTCATGAAGCAGCTGTTGCTGTTTATTTTCACCAAAATACTCATTAGCATAAAATCTAAGATACTGCTTTCTCTCGCTTTTTGTATCATGGCGGCATTCTTATCTGCCTTCCTTGATGCATTAACCGTTATTGCCGTCGTTATTAGTGTAACGGTTGGCTTCTATAGCATTTATCATAAAGTCGCTTCAGGGCAAGATCCAAGCGCCAATCATGATCATACCGATGATGATCATGTTCAAGAACTGAGCCGTGACGATTTAGAAAACTACCGTGCCTTTTTACGTAGTTTATTAATGCATGCCGGTGTAGGTACGGCACTCGGTGGTGTAATGACCATGGTTGGTGAACCACAAAACTTAATTATTGCCGATCAAGCGGGTTGGCAATTTGGTGAGTTCATTATTCGTATGTCACCGGTTTCTATTCCAGTGCTAATTTGTGGTCTCTTTACCTGTGTGTTGATTGAGAAATTTAAAATTTGTGGTTATGGCGCAAAATTACCTGAAAATGTTCGCACGATTTTGGTTGATTTAGACAACGAAGAACGTAAACGTCGCACTAACCTTGATTACGCTAAATTTATCGTTCAAGGTATTATTGCGGTATGGTTAATTGTTGGTCTAGCAATGCACTTAGCGGCGGTAGGATTAATCGGTTTAACGGTCATTATTTTTGCAACCGCATTTACAGGCATAACTGAAGAACATGCATTAGGAAAGGCGTTTGAAGAAGCTTTACCTTTTACCGCACTACTTGCAGTCTTTTTCTCGGTCGTTGCCGTTATCATTGATCAACAACTATTTACGCCAATTATCGGCTGGGTGTTAAGCCTTGAAGGTAGTTCACAATTGACCATGTTCTATATTGCCAATGGTGTCTTGTCGATGGTTTCAGATAATGTGTTTGTTGGCACGGTATACATTAATGAAGTTAAAGCAGCATTACTTCATGGTGTTATCGATCGCAATCAATTTGATATGTTAGCTGTTGCTATCAATACTGGTACTAATTTACCGTCAGTGGCGACACCTAATGGTCAAGCGGCCTTCTTATTTGTTCTAACCTCTGCGTTGGCACCGCTCATTCGACTTTCTTACGGACGTATGGTGTATATGGCTTTACCTTATACAATCGTATTAACCTTTGTGGGTTTAGCCGGTATTGAACTGTTATTAGTTCCGATGACTGATTGGTTTTATAGTATGAATTGGTTAACACAAGGCACAGTAGATGCTGCGGCATTAATTCCTGCGGTAGGTCATTAAAAGAACACAATCGACTTATATGACGATTTACTTATCTTCAGAGCTATGATTGAATAACGTTCAGTAATAAGTGCCATTTATCATTTCAAGGCCCTGATGTTCAGGGCTTTGTTTTATCCAGTTAGCCATTAGAGTATCCAGAATGAAAGTGCTTAATTCTTTTTCAAAAACACGTTTAGCTTGGTTGCTATTGCTACTGTCCATTATTTTCTTTGAAAGTTCTGCACTCTTTTTTGAACATGTAATGAAACTCGCACCCTGTGTAATGTGTGTTTATGAACGTGTTGCAATGATGGGGATTGGTATTGCCGCTCTAATTGGTTTATTGGCGCCTAAAAATGGCCTATTACGCTGGTTAGGATTAGCTGGCTGGGGATTTAGTGCTTACCGTGGTCTTGAATTAGCCTATCAACATGTAGGATTTCAATTTAACCCATCACCCTTTGCTACTTGTGATTTATTTGTCCAATTTCCTTCATGGGCACCACTTAACCATTGGGTTCCATGGATGTTTGAAGCCTATGGTGATTGTGCCAAAGTGGTATGGACCTTCCTTGATCTTTCAATGCCACAATGGCTAGTAATCATTTTTGCTGCCAACCTTATTGTTTGGGCCGTCATGGTTATTGCACAATTTTTTGGTAACAAGCGCTAAGCTATTACAGCTACATAAAAAACGAATATAAAAAAAGCGAAGCACAATGCTTCGCTTTTTTTATGCGCCACTATAGTAGCAACGTGTACTTAGCTAATATCGCTATCTCTTGAAGCTATATACTGTTGTAACGCGGCAATAATAGGATAATCAGCAGCACAAAACTGATAATCCGCTAATTGTCGTAATGAAACCCACGCTATTTTTTGATGGCTATTGAGCATAATATCCCCTTGCCGCCAATGGGATAAATAACCTTTAAGCTCAACGACTTTATCACCATAATCAAACACACTATCAGCAAGCCACATTCCCGTTGTAGTCGTTATCGACAGCTCTTCAGACAGTTCTCGTTCAAGGGCTTGTATTGGGGTTTCACCCTGCTCAACTTTGCCACCAGGAAATTCCCACAGCCCCCCCTGACTCGCATCATCAAACCGTTGGGCAATAAAATAATATCCCTGCTTTTCAATCACCCCCGCAACAACAATGACATGTGGCTTTGCTATTGTCATTACAGCGTTTTACCACAACATTGTTTAAATTTCTTGCCACTTTCACATGAACAAGGATCGTTACGTCCAATACCTTTAAATGGATTAATTGCTTGAGCTCCAGAACCTATTTGCAATTGATCCGCCGCCATCATCACTTCGGTTAGCATTAAAGGTAACTGTGTATATAACTCACTGGCTGCCGGCATACCAGTAACACCCGCTTGTTCCATTTGCGCCAATGTTGCCGCTTCATCCACCAGTAACATTAATGTCGTTAATAGTGCTGACAACATGCGCATGGTGCCATCAGAAACGGTTTGCTGTTGCCAATTAGGCTCAATGAATGCCCACACAGCCAAAAATCCTTGCGCAAACTCACGTAACGCATTTTGATTACTGCCATCTTGCTGCCAAATCAAATTCGTTGGTAATTGGTATTCACCCGCTTTAACCTTACGATATTGCATTTCAAAATGACTAAGAATTGGCATTTTATCGGCGTCATCAACCATGACAACCGCAGCTTCATCACCACCACCATTGATTAAAACTGGCAGCCATATTTCTGGCTCCATTGGCTTTGGGTTAGCATTCGCAGCAAATAAAGCACCTTCAATAAAAGCCGCTGACATCCCTTGCCAATGTGATGGTAACGTCATTAATGTATTCATTCGATGTCCTACAGGTTAATTCTTTTGATTCACTTTGCCGCTATTATACGTCGAATATGCATGGCAATAGCCATAACGACACCATTAATCGCCGTTAATCGCTAAAATTTGATAAAGTTAAAAGCAAATTAAATAAAAATACGTTATTTATAGCCCTCGACTTATATATGATGGATACACTTATGTCACCCCGTTCACTGAATGCGATTATTGCTGGAGCCAGCGGCTTAGTCGGTACTGAGCTATTACATCAATTACTCGACCACCCACGTTTTGATCATATCTACGCTTTAGCTCGTCGACCATTACCTTTTCATAGTAAGAAATTACACCAAATTATAGACAGTCAATTACGTATTATTGCTTGGGAGAATGATCAACCCGTACCTGAATATGGTTTTATCTGTTTAGGAACAACCAAAAAAAAGGCGGGCACAAAACAAGAGCTTGAAGCGATTGACGTTGATTTAGTTAAAAATGTCGCTATTACGATGAAAAATTTGGGTGTAAAGCACCTTTTCGTGGTATCCAGCTTAGGCGCCTCTAAATACTCCCCTTCTCATTATTTACGCTGTAAAGGGAAGATGGAACAAGCATTAACCACTTTAGCATTTGAACATTGTGTCTTTGTTCGTCCAGGTCCACTTAAAGGCGAACGAAATCAACCCCGCCAAGATGAATTAGTTATTCAACGTATTTTTGATGTTATTCATCCATTAATGGTTGGCCCACTGCAACACTACCTGCCTATTCCTGCCGAAGATGTCGCAACCAGTATGCTAAAACTAGCCATCACATGTGATAAGCACCAATTACGACCAACCACAATTATTTCAGGCTATCATCTACAATCAAAGTAAAAACAAAGATGACAAATTAGCCAACTCGCACTAGACTCTTGCCCCTTAGCTATTTACCAGTAGAGCAAACACCCCTATGCGAGTTATTTTAGGCCCGATGGAAGGCGTATTAGATCATCTAATGCGTGAGATGCTAACCGAGATTAATGACTATGATCTTTGCGTAACTGAATTTGTACGTATCATTGATAGCCTACAACCCAATAGTGTTTTCTATCGTTTATGTCCTGAATTACATCAAGGCGGTAAAACACGCTCTGGTACACCAGTTCGTGTTCAACTATTAGGTCAAGATCCACAATGGATGGCTGAAAATGCTCACCGTGCGTGTAACCTTGGTTCTGCTGGCATCGATATTAACTTTGGTTGCCCAGCCAAAGCAGTAAATAAAAGCCGTGGTGGTGCGGTATTACTAAAAGAACCTGAGTTAATCTATCAGATAGTAAAAGCCACTCGTGCCGCGGTTAATCCAACCAAACCTGTAACCGCTAAGGTACGTTTAGGTTGGGATGATCCGCAACAATGCTTTGAGATTGCCGACGCAATTGCGCAGGCTGGCGCTGATGAAATGGTTATTCATGCTCGAACAAAAAATGATGGTTATAAAGCAGACACCATCAAATGGGATTACATTCGTCAACTTCGCCAGCATGTTACATTACCGATTATTGCCAATGGCGAAGTCTGGAGCCATGCTGATGGCCAGGCATGTTTAGCCGCAACCCATACTGATGCATTAATGGTTTGCCGTGGTGCATTAAACTTACCCAATTTAGGTAATGTGGTTAAATATAACCAAGCCCCGATGACATGGGAACAAGTGTTAGCCTTATTATTAACCTACTCGCAATTTGAAATCAAAGGCGATAAAGGCTTATATTACCCCAACCGTGTTAAACAATGGTTTGCTTATTTACGTCATCAATATCCACAAGCGAAATTATTATTTACTGATATTCGTTGTCTCAATAAAGCAGCGCCAATTATTGAACGATTAGAACTTGCACAACAACAATTGTCGTTAACCGCTTAAAAAATATATCTAATCATAGCGTTAGATATATTCACGGCTATCACTCGCTGGCTCATCAATATATTCTTGTTAAGAAAAATACCACTAACGTATGTTTTTGAGCCATTATTTAATCAGCGACTCCCCACAAAAGTAAAGGATTGATAATGCGTTGGAAGAATTCTCGCCAAAGCTCAAACATTGAAGATCGACGTGGCGATAGCCCTGCTCAAGCTGGTCTACCAGCGGCAGGATTATTGCGTTTAGTTCCCTTACTGATGCGCAGTAAAATAGGTCGAATCATTTTAGTCATCGGCGGCTTATTTTTAGCTTTTCAATATTTCACTGGTGGCGGTTCCTCCCTTGGTCTACAACAATCTCACACACCGAAGAAAGCCGCACTACAATCAAATGATGAGAATAAGCAATTTGTCGCCGCTATTCTTGGTACCACAGAAAGTGTTTGGGACAAGCAACTATCGGGGAAATATCAACCACCAACACTAGTGCTGTATAACAATGTTACTCGCACAGGTTGTGGCACAGGTTCAGCACAAACGGGTCCCTTTTATTGCCCTGCAGATCAAAAAATCTATCTTGATCTTGGCTTTATTAAAGAGCTTAATAAATTAGGCGCACCAGGTGATTTTGCCTTTGCATATGTTATCGCTCATGAAGTTGGTCACCATGTTCAAAAGTTACTTGGTACGAGTGATAAAGTGCATCAACTACAACAGCGAAGCGATAAAATCACCGCCAATAAACTCAGTGTAAAGTTAGAGCTTCAAGCCGACTGCTACGCTGGTGTTTGGGGTCACTATGTCAATCAACAAGGCATGCTTGATGCGGGTGATATAGAAGAAGGGATCAATGCTGCTAGTGCCGTTGGCGATGATCGTTTACAAAAATCAGCAGGACAAGCTGTACAGCCAGATGCCTTTACCCATGGCAGTTCACAACAGCGTATTTCATGGTTTAAAAAAGGTTTTAAATCAGGCGATCCAAAAGTCTGTAATACTTTTGCTCGTCCATAATTTGCACTAAGAGTGTAATCAAATTAAAAATGCCCTCGAAACGGTCAGTGACGAGGGCATTTTTTATTAAATCAACAAACAATTAGCGGCTTATTCACTAATACGATTAGGATGATTTAGGATGTGGTCTTCCCAATCAATCACGTCGATTTCATACACGATTTTATTGCGCACAGATTCATCTGCAGCATGCATTGCTTCTTTAGACCCCGTGATCAATGGGTGCCACTCAGGTAAAGGTTTACCCTCAGCAAGCAAACGATAAGCACATGTTTCAGGTAGCCATACAAACTCATCAATGCGCTCACGAGTTAATTTAAGACACTCTTCGCCTGACTCAAATCGGTTTGCGTAATCTTTACATGAACATGTTTGATTATCGAGCAGACTACACGCGACATTGGTGTAATAAATATCATCGGTATCATCATCAATTAACTTATGTAGACAACATTTACCGCAGCCATCACAAAGTGATTCCCACTCTTGATCTGTCATTGTCGCTAAGTCTTTCTGTTGCCAAAAATGGGTCATGATACTTACACCAGTATTGTTATTTGTGTCGTTCAATACGCCACAATAATGAATGAGCTTATCAAAAAATAAAGCAGGCGGTTTTTATAGCGATCAATACGGTAAACTGCAAATTAAAAATACCTATTAATCACCAATACCGACAGAAATAATAGCTATTATCATTTAGCGTAGGAATAAATTACCAACCTGTAAATAATCGAGATCGATAAAATCACCAAGTCATTTGGCTTTTAGGATTAACAATGGTAATTTGCGCAACCAATTTGTAAAGCAGAAAGAGATAAATATGATGGAATGTCGTTTGGGTTGTGGAGCATGCTGTATTGCTCCGAGTATATCATCTTCGATTCCAGGAATGCTGAATGGTAAACCTGCGGGGGTACGTTGCGTGCAGTTAAATGAAAACAATTTATGCAAACTCTTTGGTCACCCAGAACGCCCAGCGGTGTGTCATAATTTTAAAGCTTGCTCTGATATTTGTGGTAATACCAACGAGCAAGCCTTAACAATTATTACCGAGCTTGAGCAAATAACCGAGTGATTATTGCTGTTTGCTTACTGAAGAATAATGCTATTCTTTGGCCGCGCCAGTCAGAATACGTAATGCATTTTTAGCATTTTCTACCACTTGATGGCCAGAATATGTCAAATATCCTCCATCCTCTTCAGTCACTAATCCTTTCGCATACAAACGTTGCGCTGCAGAGATAACAGTAGGACTTGCATCGCTATGAACCTTAATACCTTCCATATTGCTGTGCATAGGGAATTTTACCAGCAGATTCATTTCATCAACGATATCGGGAGTGTACAGCATAGTCACCTCTTAATATGGAAAATCCCAGTGGGATAAATAATCTATTATTAATATTAGCGTTTGTTGGTAAGAAAACTAGGTGCAGAGATCAATATCTGAAGATCTTTCTCTACCAAGATGAGATCCACGTCAAAAAATTGAACATCTATCAGTCATTAAGTTTCAGCGTTGTATGAAAAACAACCTAAGTTATTGAGAGATATAAAAAAGCCGCTTCACAAAATCATCATAATATATGAAACAATTTGCTATTAGCGGCTTTTTGACTGTTCTTTGTCGCGATTATGCTTGAATACCAACAATTAACCATGGTGCATTAGGTTTGCGTAAATCACGCTCTAAATGCCATACATCATTAATATCTTCTTCTACACCTTCAACGCTATCTTTATAACGGCCACTGAACTTAATACTTAACTGAGCCATATTTGCATCATGATCAGCACGTACAAGTTCTGCATCAACGTACATCACTTCTGTATGTTGTTCTTCAGACAGCTTTGCACGCTCAGCAGTTAAATCCACTAATAAAGCGGGAGACACGTACTCACGAATTTTTTCTAATTCGTTATGATTCCATGCGCCTTGAATAATACGATAATGATCACGCGAACCATTTAGGAATGCATTCATATTAAAGTTTGGCGGTAAGTTAAACGGCACATCGCTATCTGTTGATTCAAAACCAGATGATTGTTGTTGTGCTGCACCTTGACGGAATTGTTGCTGTTGTTGACGTTGCTGTTGAGGCTGACGAGGAGAATTTCCAGCATAAGACTCACGGTGCCCCATCGGTGTACCTTTATTCGCACGCATTGCTTTAAATAGTTTAAACAATACAAAAGCAATCACACCGATAATAAGAATATCCATAAACTGGATACCATCAAATGCGCCACCAAAGAAAGCGGCTAACAAACCACCAGCAAGAAGACCACCTAACAAACCACCCATTAGGCCTTTTTTCGCCGATGATGCTGCGGTTGGATTTTGTTTACGAATAGTGTCAGTCTGTTGTGGTTGCTGCTTACGAACCGGAGCGGTTTTAAAGCTTTTACCAAATGACTTACCACCACCGAATCTTTTTGCTTCTGCATGTGATGCTGTAAACGATACAGCCACAATAAGAGCAAATACGGTAAAAAAGCGTTTCATAATAATCGATATACCTTCGTCATTAACTCTAAGCATCGTAGCTATTCGCTACAAAATGTCAATTTAATCACTCATTAAAATTGTTACTAACGTTTAACATCTATTACGCATATTTCAAATAATAAATTAAACGCAGAATAATCAGACATCTAACACTAATAATACAGGCATCATTTTACGTATTTTTTTATATAATTAAACATAAAGCCATTTAATGCGCATAGTTATGCGTAATAAATTGAACTAATACAACCTAAAAGGTGAAAATTCCAATATCATTCCATATATTATCCGCAGTAAACGTTTATTATTATATACTGTTTTTTATGTCATCAACGAAAGTTAACAATATCTGTTCAACAATGTTACTTTCATTAATTATTATGATCTTTTCTCAATGGAGCTAGCTATGCAAGAGAACAATACACATAGTAAATTTGTGGGTTATCTATTGTGGATTTTTGGTTTTACAGGTGCTCACCGTTTTTATTATGGTAAACCAGTAACAGGTACCATTTGGTTTTTAACACTCGGTTTGTTTGGCATTGGCTGGTTAATCGATTTATTTTTAATCCCGTCAATGAACCGTGAATCTGATTTACGCTTCGCCGGCGGTGAAATTGATTATAATATTGCGTGGCTACTATTAACCTTCCTTGGTGTATTTGGTGTTCATCGCATGTACATGGGTAAATGGTTAACTGGTATTCTCTATCTATGTACTTTTGGCTTTTTCCTCATCGGTATTTTAATCGATTTTTGGACGCTAAATGATCAAGTGTCGCTTGAAAATATCAAAAAACAAAAAGCATAGTATTTATATTTGATGACTCATATTGTGGCATTATATGCACCGCTTATTACAGCCGCATCAATGCCGCAATACTTACATTATGTGAAATTTATAATTTCCATAATGGTTCAAAATAACAATTATTAGAATAATTAAAAAAGCAGTCTATCACTAGGCTAATTACGACAACTGCAAACATATTTAAAGAGTATAATTCCATGATGGCAAGAAGAAATGACCACACCCGCGAAGAATTGGTAAGTATGACTCTTGAGCAAGTAAAAAACTTTCTCGATGAGCACCCACACCATGAACTGAGCTTACGTAAAGTCGCGGCGATGATTGGCTATGTTCCAAGTACTTTAGTGAATGTGTTTGGTAACTATAATCTATTACTCCTTCATGCCGTAGCTCAAACACTTGACGAATTATTCCAACAAGCAGAAATGTGTGTTCGCGACTCAACCTCTTCTCAAGAAGCACTGCGTAATCTTGCTTTCTGTTATCTTGATTTTGCTACCGCACACCCTTATCGCTGGCAGTTAATTTTCCAACATACCATGAATGGCGAAGATCTACCTGAATGGCAAACAGATCGTATTGATAATATGACGGGTATGCTTGAAGCGTTAATTGGCCAAATTAATGGTGAGATGAGCGATAAAGAAGTACTTGAAGCTAGTCGTGTTATCTGGGCTGGTGTTCACGGTATTACATTATTAACTGTAGACGATAAATTATTCACCTCAACACCTGTTGATGGTAAAGCATTGATCAATAATTTATTAGATACCTACCTTAATTCATGGCATAAATAATTTAACGAGAACAACAGAATGTCCCCTAAACCTCAGTCAAGCTTATTAACTAAACGACGGTTTTTACCTTATTTTCTAACACAGGCTTTAGGGGCATTTAATGATAATGTTTATAAAAACATTCTATTGATTTTCATTGCTTATGCTTCAGTACACACACTTCCACTTAATGCTGATCTATTAATTAATTTAGCTGCGGGATTATTTATTCTGCCCTTTTTCTTATTTTCAGCCTCAGCCGGTATTCTCGCTGATATTTATGATAAAGCGAAAATAATGCGAATAGTCAAACTGGCTGAAGTTATTATTATGTGTTGTGCTGCCATTGCCTTTATTTACCAAAGTTATCTATCGCTATTATTTTTGTTGTTTTTGATGGGCACCCAGTCTGCATTTTTTGGCCCAGCTAAATATGCATTATTACCTCAACACCTTAAAAAAAGTGAATTAGTCTCTGGCAATGCACTGGTTGAAACCGGCACATTTCTGGCTATTTTACTTGGCACTATTATCGCTGGTGTTATTGCTAACAGTGACAATAGCCGTTACATTGCTGCCATTAGTGTGATTCTGTTTGCTATTTTAGGCTATGTCACTTCGCTGGCGATTCCACCAGCACCACCCAGCCAACCTCATATCAAATTTCATTGGCGTCCATGGCAACAAACGCGTCATACCATGAAAATTGCCCAGCAAGATAAAATCATATTTCAATGTATCATCGGTATTAGTTGGTTTTGGTTCCTTGGCGCGTGTTACTTAACCCAGTTCCCGAATTTTGCCAAATCCAATTTAGGTGGCCAAGCCTCTTCTGTTTCTTTCTTACTGACCTTATTTTCAATCGGTATCGCTATTGGTTCAATGTTATGTGATCGATTATCACACCACCGTATTGATCCCGGCATCGTTCCTATCGGCTGTTTTGGCATCAGTCTGTTTGGTTTCGGGCTCTACGCCATGACCCCAAGTATTATTCCGGTTAGTGACTCTATCTTAACGTTTGTGGCACAACCCTCACTATGGCCTGTTTTTATCTCGCTATTGTTGCTCGGTGTCGCTGGCGGTATTTTTATTGTGCCGCTGTATACTTTAATGCAACAACGTGCCCAAGAAGATCAACGCGCTCAAATTATTGCAGCTAATAATATTTGGAATGCGGTATTTATGGTGATCAGTGCCATTACTGCCATTATTTGTTTATCACTACTACACCTGTCTATTCCTCAATTTTTCTTATTATTATCAGGATTAAACGGCTTAGTCTTAGTATATATCTATTTTCAAGCCCCTGATTTTTTCTGGCGTTTCGTGGTATGGATTGTCACTCACACCATGTACCGCGTTCAGCATCAAAATCTTAACAACCTTCCTCAACAGGGAGGTACATTGCTCGTTTGTAACCATGTTAGCTATATGGATGCGTT
Organism: Photobacterium piscicola; assembly: GCF_046058925.1. NCBI lineage: Bacteria > Pseudomonadati > Pseudomonadota > Gammaproteobacteria > Vibrionales > Vibrionaceae > Photobacterium > Photobacterium piscicola. Next base: position 1,243,815 of record NZ_CP175534.1, on the reverse strand, counting down.
ATTATTAGCAGGCGCTTGTCCTCGCCCTATTCGCTTTCTAATGGACGAAAACATTTATAACTTGCCACTTGTGAATACCTTTTGTCGTGCTTGCAAAGCGATTCCTGTTGATTCAAATGATAGAAAATCTGTCCGTACTGCATTTGCACTCGTTGCGTCTTATTTAGAGAATGGCGATATTGTGTGTGTATTTCCAGAAGGACACTTAACGCAAGATGGTGAAATAGCCCCTTTCATGCGAGGCATCGATTTAATCATTAAGCGTTCAAGCGTTGCGGTGATCCCTGTTGCTTTACAAGGATTATGGGGCAGTTATTTTAGTCGCGAAGGTGGACATGCCTTACTAAAATGGCCGAAACGGTTTTGGTCAAAGGTGACCATTGTTGCTGGAGATTGTGTACATTCAGAAGCAACCAATAGCCAATTACTGCGTCAACAAGTCATCGAATTACGTGGTAATAAGCGCTAAAATAAAAAGGCGAAGCCATAATGCTTCGCCTTTATACTCATATCTGTTTTTAGTTTTAATCTTGTGATGCTAACCACTTAGTCAAATCTGAACGAGAAACCTTTACATTTTGAGTAAAGCATTCAGGTAATGAAAGATAGCGAATCGGTCGCTTATGTGGCGCTACATTTTGCGACATATAAGTCACAAGCTGATCGACTAAATAACTGTCTAACGGTTGCGCTGTGGTTACTATTGCCACCGGTCTAGCACCAAAGTCATGATCATCTATTGGCAGTACAATAACTTGATTAACCGCGGCGTGTTGTAATAACACTTGTTCGATATCTTCAGGTTGTACATTTTCCCCCCCTGAAATGAACATATTATCAGCACGACCTCGAATAAATAATTCATCATCATGCCACTCACCTAAGTCTTTGGTTGCAAACCAATTATCATCGTCATCATAGCCCAATAACGAAAAAATCGTATTATTGCGGTAATATCCTAAACATAATACTTTACCGCGTACCCAAATTTCACCCTCACGTAAGATAAGCTCACGATTAGGTAACACCGTCCCAACACCCGCACTACTATTGGCACGTTTAGCGGTTATAGTTGATGCCATTTCTGTCATTCCATAACCACTCCAACATTCAATCCCGGCTTGCTCTGCTGCCGTGGTTAAACTCACCGGAATGGTAGCCCCACCCAATAGCACTTGTTGTAACTTGTGCTGGTGTGCATAGTCAGAATCAAGAAAGCGTTGCAATTGCGTTGGCACCAATGAAGCATGACTGACCCATTGTAGTGCTTGTTGCTGTAATGCTGGTTCTACCAAGATGATACGTGCACCACGGTATAGCCATCGCCAAACAATCGCTAATCCTGAAATATGAAATAACGGCAGTGACAATAGCCAACTATCGTCAGCGGTAAAGGTCATTTGCTTTAATAACCCACTCGCACTGGCTAAATGCGATTGTGGATGGTGCACAACTGCTTTAGGTAAACCTGTCGAACCTGATGTTAACGTCAGTGAAACCGGACGGTGTTCTTGCCACATCACCGGAATAATACGTTCAGACGTTACTGCAGGATTCAAAGAAAGCGTATGCCCATGTAATTGTTCTGCCGTATCTATCTCTGGGCACCAAATGTGATCATTATCCAATGCCGTTAATTGCTCAATTAGCACCTTAGCTGGCAATTTAGGATTGAGGCCAACATAACGGGCACCAACACGAATAATCGCTAATAACAGCCACAACACGTCGATACTGTTTGGCGCAACCACTGCAACTAATTGATCGCGTTTGACCCCTTGAGCCACAAGTCGCTGTGCATAAGTTTCAATATTAGCGGTAACTTCAATCCAATTCCACGTAACTGCACCGGCGTTTACATCACCTAATGCAATCGCAATTTCAGTAGGTCTTTGTTCGGCCCAATATTGCCAAGGCCACTTTTGAAATTCTGCTGTTATTTGTGCCATACCATGTCTAATTCAGATAAAGAAATCACTGGTAATTCACAACCAGGCCATGACTGCATTAACTGGGTTTGAAATAATTGCATAGTGTCTAATCCAGGAATCACATTGGGTGTTTGCCATTGTGCTAAACGTGCCAATTGATTTAACCCTAAACTTGATTCAAGACTAGAACTGATCACCGCGGTCAATCCAACAGCATGTGCTTGCTCGATCAATGTAATGCATCGCGCAAGAGAACCAATTAGTGTCGGTTTTATAATAATCGCGGCCACACCAGGTTCAGCTTTTACTTCAAATCCAGCATCGCGTACTGTTTCATCCCAAGCAATATTGATTCCAGTTTGTTGAGCAAACGCTAAACTGTCACTGGGTAAACGACAAGGTTCTTCTAAAAAGGCAATGCCGCTACGGTGTTCAGGCTTAACATACTTCGCAAATTGTTGGGCTTTTAATGGTGTCCATTGACGGTTTGCATCAAGTCGTAATTGCATATCAGGAATCGCTTCCAGTAGCATATTTGCCACAATGCCATCACGTACAGCTTCATACATACCGACTTTAATCTTAGCCACTTTATCACCCGGCATCTGATTAAAACGTTCCACTAAATCATCAGGATCACCACAACATAATGGCGCAACTAAATAATTACCAGTAACGGGAAGTTCAGCGGCCAATTCCGCAATAGCACAACTAATACCAAACGCAACAGAAGGAAAAGCAGCATCTAAATCAAGTGCTTCACCAGCAACCCATTGTGAGAGTAATTGTTGTGCTTGCTCGCCTGCTTCTATAGCAGTTTCAACACTAAACTCTGGTAATGGCGCAATTTCACCATAAGCTAATTGTTGATCTTGGCATAACTCAACCACCCAACCTTCACGTGTAACCAATCGTTGATCTCGTAAAATAACCCCAGAATCCATTGGAAGTTGGTATTGAAATAACTTAGCGCTGCGCATTACATTTCCTTATATTTTGCTAAAGCTGTATCTAACAAACACTCTAGCCAGAAAACAGAGTATCTTCTTTACTTTATAACCTTATTATTAACCAAGAAAGGCTAATAATGCCGTCGTAAAAGCAACAGGTTGTTCAATATGAATATTGTGACCAGCATTATCAATGACTGTCACGGCTAAACCACAAGCCGCAGCTAAGTCTCGAAACTTAGTATCATGCTCACCACAAAGATAATGTACTGGAACAGAAAGCTGTTGTAATTGAGGTAATAATTGTGGCTGTTTAGCAAGCGAGGTCGCCAACATCATTTTAGCAATACCAGCACCTAAATTATCACTTCGTTTAGTAACCAAAGCTTGTCGCTGTGCTGTCGTCAATGATGTAAAAACGGACTGTTGATACCAATCTTGTAATACATCGATTAATGGTTGCTGAGCAAACCGTGCCGCCCAACGCTGATCATGTTGATAGCGAGGCTCTCGTTCAGCACTTGGTAATCCAAAATGCCCGCCTTCAAGCAACACTTTAATTAATCGAGGTCCATTAGAGGATACAGAAGGATCAGCAGCTAATGCACATGCATGATACATAGCTAATCGCGCCCCCATCGAATACCCAATAAGCACGTAATCAGTAACGCCACGATGAGATAAGGTTGTATTCAGTGCGTGATGAATAGCATCAAATCCCCCGTCTAAAGCTGCGGCTGTCATGCCAACATCAACAAACGCACTCAGCCCATGACCGGGTAAATCGATAGTCATGCATTGTTGAGTCATGGCCAGTTGGCTAATCACATAACGCCAATCATGACCATTACCCAATAAGCCATGCAAAAAAACGAGAGTAGGTTGATTAGCATTCGCTTTAGAACCGAAAGTTTCAGAATAAAGTAGCATGCTCAACCTCAGCAAATAATGCCTTTAGCATTGCTCCAGCTTCACCCGCTGGCGTTTTAATTTCAACCAGAGTTGTACCTATATGTGCTTGACCATTACGGATAGCTGTTTCAGCAGCATTCAATGAAGTTGGTGCGCAATACTGTAAACCGAACATCGCCGCCGCATGGCTAAACTCAAACCCATGAGGCATGCGATAAAAATCATCTTTTTGCTGATCAGGCACAGGCAACATATCAAAAATACCACCACCGTCATTATTGGTGACAATAACCACAATCGGGTATTGATGTTGATTCAATAATGCCAATGAATTGAGATCATAGAGTAGCGAAGTATCGCCAATCAGACACACTAATGGCGCTTTACGAGCACGCTGCACACCAGCAGTCGTTGCAATAAGACCATCAATGCCAGACGCACCACGATTAGCAAATGTCGCGGTTAAAGGTAATTTAGCGCACATATCCAACAATCGAACAATCATGCTATTACCCAAAAACAATTCTGTTTGAGGCGCTATCCACGGCATAACTTGTGCGGCTAAGCCTAATTCAGAAAAACGATTACTGTGAGCTGCAACAATATCAAAATAACGTTGCGATGCTTCAGCTAACGGCAGTGCCCATTGTGAATATAGTGACTCAGTTGTTAACGCTATTGCTGCTTGCGCCCATGCATCAATGTTGGCTTGAATACGCTGACTACGGCGATGATGAGAGTCTAATCGTCCAGCCAGCGGATCAATCAGTAAAAACGCCTGCCATTGATGCTGACCAATAAACTGTAATAACCGTTTTGAAACGATACGGCCGCCAAATTGCAGTAGCACCTGCGCTTGTTGAAGATGATGCTGACAGGCACCGTTTTGTAACCAGCCATCAAAGCCAGCATAATCACTACTGCCACCCGCTTGCGGATCCACCAGCAATGGCCAACCTAATATTGACGCTAATTGTTGAACAGTTTTAAGCTCACTCGCCGCTAATCGTCCAGCAACAATCACCCCTTTCTGAGCACATAATGCTTGCCATTGTGTTGCATCAATAGTTGCCATTGCCGATGACAATAGCGCTTGATGCTGACAGTAAGGGATAGCATCCTGCTGCCATTGTGCAACAGGGGTAAGGTAATCACTAAAATCAACATCATCGCCATACAACGGTTCTGGATAATGACAGTTAAAATGTACCGAACCACCACGCAATTGTTGCTGCTGCATCGCATCATCAATAGCACATAACAACCAATTAGGACTAATATCCAAACTTGGACTTGGTATATCTAAAAAGTGACTTACATGATCAGAAAAGATCCCATGCTGCCGAATCGCTTGGTTGGCACCACATTGAAGTAATTCAGCGGGGCGATCAGAGGTTAACAGTACCAGTTTTTCACCAGTAAGCCCTGTTTCAGCCACCGCAGGTAATAAATTCGCGACCGCAGTACCCGATGTCACAATAACCGCTACCGGAGATTGAGATGCTTTAGCTAAACCTAAAGCTAAAAAACCCAAACCTCGCTCATCAAAATGGGTATGAATCGTAAGTTGCGTTAGTTTTGCTGCCGCTAACGTCAATGGTGTCGAACGAGAACCTGGCGCAATACAGACATGTTGCACACCCAGTCTCATTAACTCTTCAAGCATTAAGCTTGCCCAACAACCATTTAATGCAGCTCGGTATGATTGGCTCGTTGTTAATGGTGGCTGTATCATGCGCTTTTATATCCCATCTTATCCATAATATTCACATCATCAGAACAGGGTTGTTCAAACAAACTGCACAGGGTGGATGTTTTACGATCGAGCTCTTTCCATTCACTATCGGCAACAGAACCCGGCACAATACCCGCCCCTGCAAACAAATGTAAATCATCACCACTGATCATCGCACTACGTATCGCGACACAAAACTCACTGTGTTTTTGTCCAATGTACCCCACAGCACCGCTATACCAACCACGGGCAAATGGTTCGTGATCTGCAATAAAATTTAACGCCGCATCACGGGGTAAACCAGCAATAGCCGCCGTTGGCTGTAGGCTATCAAGTAGATTGGCACTAAAAACAGCATCATTAAGCTGACCATCAATACTGCGTTTTAAATGCTGCACTTTGCGTAACTGCACCAATTCAGGCACTGGCGCAACATTCATTGATTCACACTGAGGAACCAAACGTTCAACAATATCATCAACCACTAAACGGTTTTCATAGCGATTTTTTGTATCCGCCAATAACCACTGTGCCAATTGTTGATCTTCTTGAGTATCGGCTCCGCGTCCAATCGTGCCCGCCAGAGCTTCTGTTTGTAATGCACGCTCATGACGTTGAAATAAACGCTCAGGTGTCGACCCAACAAAACAATGCTCAGCATCTAGCGCCATTAAAAAATGGAAACTATTACTATTACTGGCGCGACTTGCTTTAAGCAATTGTGCTGGCAATACGGGATGATCAAGTTGCAATGTTGTGCGTCGAGCCAACACCACTTTTTCAAATTCATCATTAGCGATTCCCGTCAGAGCTTGATCAATCATGGTTGACCAACCTGCAAAGTCAGGGCTATAGCTACGACTTAAAATACGGCTATCAATATCAGTGACGATATCAGGGCTGATAACGATTTTTTCTAACATCGCTAACATACGCGGCTTATCGTCACTCATATTTGCAGCAAGGTGCCACTCACCATCAAAACGAATGATTTCAAGTAATGGCAAAAAGAAGAAAGACGACAGGCAACGTCGATTACGATCGGTATGCCCATCAAAAGAACGTCCACCCCAAACACGCTGATCGTCATTAATCACTTGTTCAGCGATTAACGGATCGGTAAACGTTTTTATCTGCCCTAAAGCAACCACTTCTTCACGGCAATCTCGAGATTGCCAATAGAATTTAGGAAATAAAGATTGCGCATCCATCCAATCAATTAAATCAGTATTTGCAGGCAGTTCTAGTTTTACTAGTAATCGTTGAGTTGTTGCTGATGCTTGTTTAATGTTAGCAATCAATAATGCAACGGCTTGTTGTAACGCAGTCAAGATAACCTCGCTCAGCTAAATATCACCAATACGGCTCATCCCTGGCTGAAAGATAAAAATATGCCAATCATGGACATACTTGGTTCTTTGCTAATAATCGTTCTTATTTCAATGGTTACTTAGCTAGAAAACCATTGATTATCAGCAAAGACGAATGATCTGAGTATTCTACCTCACTCAATAGCATCTGACTAATGAAGTAACGTCATTCCTTTTGGCTATATTTCAGCATAAATAGCTGAACCTTAACAATAACTGTAGTTAATACCACAGCTAGTATGGGTTCGAAATAACACAAAAAACTATTTTTCCAAATTTTATGCTGAAAGGTGTTCCTTTAAACTGGTTTTATAGTGTAATTTGTGGAGATACTAAAAATTATCATCAGGAAAGTATTATATGCAAAATTTCGGGATGTCATCCAAGCTCAATAATGTTTGTTATGACATACGTGGTCCCGTTCTTAAGCATGCAAAACGCATGGAAGAAGAAGGCCAAAAAATACTTAAGCTTAATATTGGCAATCCGGCGCCATTTGGGTTTGATGCCCCTGATGAAATTCTGGTTGATGTGATTCGTAACTTGCCAACATCACAAGGCTACTGTGATTCAAAAGGCATTTATTCGGCGCGTAAAGCCGTAGTACAGCATTATCAAAAAAGTGGCTTATTAGACATCGATGTTGAAGATGTTTTTATTGGTAATGGTGTCTCTGAATTGATTGTAATGGCAATGCAAGCATTACTAAATCATAAAGATGAAATTTTAGTACCGTCCCCTGATTACCCATTATGGACGGCCGCTGTATCACTTTCTGGTGGCACCGCGGTACATTACACCTGTGATGAGCAATCTGATTGGTACCCAGATCTTGATGATATTAAAAAGAAAATTGGGCCTCATACACGTGGTATCGTACTGATCAACCCTAATAACCCAACCGGTGCTGTTTATAGCCGTGAGTTTTTATTAGAAATTGTTGAAATTGCACGTCAGCATAATCTGATTATTTTTGCCGATGAAATCTACGATAAAATTCTCTATGACGGTGCAAAACACACTTCGATTGCACCATTAGCACCAGACGTATTCTGCATCACGTTTAATGGCCTGTCTAAATCATACCGAGTATGTGGTTTCCGTGCGGGTTGGATGGTGTTATCTGGCGCAAAACACAAAGCAAAAGGCTATATTGAAGGCTTAGAAATGCTGTCTTCTATGCGCTTATGTGCCAACGTACCGATGCAACATGCGATTCAAACAGCACTTGGTGGTTACCAAAGTATCAATGAATTAATTTTACCCGGTGGCCGCTTACTAGAGCAACGCGATAAAGTTTATGATCTATTGACTCAAATTCCTGGGGTTTCATGTGTAAAACCTAAGGGCGCACTGTACTTATTTCCCAAACTAGATCAGAAAAAGTTCAATATCGTTGATGACCAACGCTTTGCAATGGATTTCTTACTCCAAGAAAAAGTCTTAGTGGTTCATGGCACTGGCTTTAACTGGAAACAACCGGATCACTTCCGTATTGTTACCTTGCCTCGAGTTGATGATCTTGAACTAGCAATGGTGCGTTTAGAGCGCTTCCTGCACAGCTATCGTCAATAACAACCACGATAATAATACCGTTAAATAACGCCTCTCATTAGCCTCGATTTTTATCGAGGCTTTTCTTTATTCGCACCGTCAAACCATTCACAACTAATTCCCCCACCAACCCAACAGTATTGGTATACTCAAGCCATCAGTATTTTAGCTATAAGGGAACTCTCCCATGGAAAAAAGCCATTTTTTTGCGCATCTCGCTCGAATGCGTTTAATTCAACGCTGGCCACTCATGCGTTGTGTTGAAACTGAAAATATTTCAGAGCACAGTCTTCAAGTCGCTTTTGTCGCTCATGCGCTAGCACTGATTAAAAACCGTAAGTTTGGCGGCAATGTTAATCCTGAACGTATTGCATTATTAGGCATGTTTCATGATGTCAGTGAAGTGATCACCGGGGATATGCCAACCCCGATAAAATACTTTAACCCTACCATTGCTGAAGAATACAAAAAGATCGAGCTCGCTGCTGAACAAAAATTACTGTCGATGCTACCTGAAGAATTTCATGATGATTACGCACCACTGCTTGATAGCCACAAATTAGATCCTGAAAATGCCGCTATCGTGAAACAAGCCGATACTTTATGTGCTTATCTCAAATGCCTAGAAGAATTAAGTGCAGGTAATCATGAATTTACTAAGGCAAAAAAACGCCTAGAAGAAACCTTAGCTGAACGCCGCACACCTGAAATGGACTACTTTCTTACCACCTTTGCCGATAGCTTTAATTTAACGTTAGATGAGATCAGCTAATGACAGCTTTTATTATTGATCCTTGTTGGCAGCAACGTCACAGCGACGAACAAAAAATGCGTCGCGATGATCACCGCTCGGCCTATCAACGTGATCGTGCACGAATCTTACACTCAGCCGCATTTCGACGTCTGCAAGCCAAAACCCAAGTACATGGTGCTGGCAATCATGATTTCTACCGCACCCGTTTAACTCACTCACTTGAAGCCTCACAGATAGGCACTGGCATTGTGGCACAGCTAAAATTAAAACAGCCCCAATTCCATTCATTACTCTCATCAACCAGTTTGATGGAGAGCCTTTGTCTGGCACATGATATTGGTCATCCCCCGTTTGGTCATGGTGGTGAAGTTGCATTAAATTATATGATGCGCAATCACGGGGGTTTTGAAGGTAATGCGCAAACCTTCCGTATCGTTACTTTACTGGAACCCTACACTGAACATTACGGCATGAACCTTTCTCGGCGTACGTTATTAGGGCTACTTAAATACCCAGCATTACTGAGCCAAACAACAGCAGCAGAACGCGCTGCGGATGTGATGAACTTTCGTCATTTAAAAGCCAAACAATGGCACCCAGCAAAAGGGATTTATGATGATGATAAAACGGTCTTTGATTGGGTCTTAGCACCATTATCAGAGCACGACCGTCAATTATTTAAACAAATGCGTAATCACTCACCACGACCCGATCAACATAATAAAACACGCTTTAAATCACTTGATTGTTCAATCATGGAATTGGCGGATGATATCGCTTATGGGGTTCATGATCTTGAAGATGCAATCGTGATGGGAATCGTTAATCGCGATCAATGGCAAGAAGCTGTCGCATCAAAAATTGCTGAATGTGGTGATCCATGGCTAGAGCAACGAATTGGTGAAATAAGTGAACATATGTTTGCTAGTCATCATCAACGTAAAGATGCAATCGGCGCGTTAGTTAATGCTCTACTCACTTCAATTAGTATTGCACCAACCATTCAAGATGGCTTGCACAGTTTTGAAGAGCCATTATTAAAGTGGAATGCCTTTCTATCACATCCAATGGAAAATGCATTGAATGTGTTGAAACAATTTGTCAGTGATTATGTGGTTAAAAAGCCTGAAATTCAGTTACTAGAATATAAAGGCCAACAATTAATCATGGAATTGTTTGATGCGTTTGCATCAGATCCTGAACGTTTATTGCCAGAAGCAACGCGTAAGCATTGGCAGCATGCGGTAGATAAAGGCGACAATGAAATGCGAATCATCGCTGATTATATTTCAGGTATGACAGATGGCTTTTCGCAGCGGCTGTACAACACTCTCTTTCAACCATCAATTACCTTGGAAATAGGTAACGAAGGGCATGGGGTGTAGAGGGGCGAGGGTCAAGGGTCAAGGGTCAAGGGTCAAGGGTCAAGGGTCAAGGGTCAAGGGTCAAGGCTCAAGGCTCAAGGCTCAAGGCTCAAGGCTCAAGGCTCAAGGCTCAAGGCTCAAGGCTCAAGGCTCAAGGCTCAAGGCTCAAGGCTCAAGGCTCAAGGCTCAAGGCTCAAGGCTCAAGGCTCAAGGGTCAAGGGTCAAGGGTCAAGGGTCAAGGGGCGGTATTCTCAAGACCCTTAACTCATAGTCAAGTACCAAAAAGAGAGTATCCAAAATTCTCGTTACTTGCTTCTGCTTTTTCTCGCCCCTGCTCTTACCTAGCTTCAGCCCTTACTCGTCACTCGAAACCTCACCCCTGCTCTTGCCTAGCTTCAGCCCTTACTCGCCACTCGAAACCTCGTCCCTGCTCTTACCTAGCTTCTACTCGTCCCTTCTTCTCACAAATAATTCTTCTCAAATACCCCGTGTGGCATATGTTTTATCTGAAAATCTATCATGTGATTAAAGGTGGTTAGTAAAGGCATAAACTTATCAGCATCAGCTTCAAACGCAGATAAGGCTAAATAGCCGGCTTCTACGGTTGAAACACCCTGCTCTTTGGGTGATTTGCGAATACGATAATTACCATTGTCTGCATTGTCTAAATTAACTAACGGCAAATGGTGTAAATTGGTTGCCAATAGCCACATTTTATACGCTTTTTTCCATGTGCCATCTAATAGAATAACCGTCTGTAAACGTTGCTTCTTTGCTGTCGCAGCAACACTTGATATCGGCACCGAACCTTCACCAGGATAGACGACATACACATCACGTTCAGGATCAGCCAGTAAGCTATTAAGTTCATTATTATCAGAAAAATCTTCTCCAACCCAAAGTCGGCTATTTGGTAGAGAAAGTGATAATATTCTTGCTGTACCTATCGCACGTTTGATTTCAGATGGATGCTGTAAGATCCAGATTTCCGTTGTTGCTGTGATGTTTTCAATCCAGTGGCAAATACAGGCTTTTTTTGCCTTACCACAGTATTCACAATACCGACTCATTGAGGTTGCCTTGTCTATTCGCAATTACATTATTATCGCATTAATTATAGGGATTATTGCTCAAATCCCCCAACTACAGCCACTGTTAGTATGGGATCGCCAAGCGATACTTAATGGCGAGGTATGGCGGATCCTAACAGGAAATATTACCCACACCAATTGGATTCACCTCGCTATGAATGCGGGTGCATTTATTATTATCAGCTTTATTTTCCGCGCCCATTTTACACCGCGTTATTATAGCTTATTAATTTTAAGCATCAGTACCATCATAGGTTTAGGGCTCTTTGCCACACAGATTACTTGGTATGCAGGGTTTTCAGGCGTATTACATGGCTTATTTGCATGGGGAGCGGTACGTGATATTCAAACTAAAACCAAAGGCGGTTGGTTGTTATTTGTCGGGCTCATAGCCAAGATAGGTTGGGAACAATGCTTTGGCGGCTCAGCAAGTTCAGCTGAATTAATAGGGGTACAAGTTGCCACTCAAGCCCATTTAATAGGGGCTATATCTGGTGCAATTATCGCGCTTGTCACAACCCGTAAAGCTTAAATAGTGCTCAATAAAAACGACAGGCGCTGGTGGCCTGTCGTAATAAATAAAGCCTATGTAATTGTTCACTACAACTTAATGCGCTTACGATTTTTATCGACTGTTGACACACCAATACCTTTGACTTTTGCAAGATCATCAGCGGAAGCAAACTTGCCATACTTAATACGATATTGAATGATATTTTCAGCTTTATCCGGCCCGATTCCTACTAATAATTTATCAAGCTGTTCTGCATTGGCATCATTAATATTCACAATAATATCAATACCTTTATGCTGATCAGGATTGGCATAAGTTACAGGGGCTAATACTAATGTTCCCGCTATAACGATAGCTTTAAACAGCTGATATTTTATTGTCATGTTCATTCTATTCCTTTTGAAAGTGAATACGAATAATATGCAATAAAGTTCTCACTGTAATAATAATGGCTATTTTATAGTTAAAAAAAAGACGGGTCGCACAAGGCGACCCGTCTGTTTACATTACAATTTCAATTAATCTTTCGATGCGTCTTGCATTGGGTAGCTAATCTCAGCTGATTCACGCAATGTTTTTAGCGTCGCAGCTAGATCTTCTTGAGCAAACATCTGCCCAATTTGCTCTGCAAACTGACCATTTACTTTTTCGCCAGCCAATTTCATGTTAACAACTTTATCAAGTGCGATGATTTCAACATTACCGTTGTTATCACGAGCCATACCGTAAGTTGCTTTACCTGCCGTTGGTTTAGGTAAACCAAATGCGACATTTGAAATGTTTGCATTTGGGCCTGAACGATTGATTGTTTGTTCGCCAGAGAAGCTGAAGCCATCTTTAGCAACAATATCATTCTTACCTTTACGAAGATCAGCGATGATCTCATCAGCTTTAGCTTGTGCTTGTTGTTCACCTTTTTGGTTCGCAACCAATGCATTCACCTTAGCAGCAACCTCTTTAAACGGTAATACAGCTTCAGCTCGCGCATCATCAACACGTACCACAACCACATGCTCAGGACCCACTTCAATCACGTCAGAGTTCATACCATCATCATGAACTTCAGGGCTCTGTAGTGTTTCTTGAACTTGCTTATTAGCCAACACGCCTTTTTCAGCCGCTGGTGTGATGTAACCTGTGTTAATAATTTTCGCATCAACAGCTTCAGCGGCAGCGTCAAGTGAATCTGGAGATTCAAACGCCACTTCAGCTAGCTTACTTTTCAGCTTATAGAACTCGTCAGCCGATTGCTGTTGTTGTAATTCAGCAACAATTTTTGCTTTAACATCAGCAAATGGTTTTACTTTTCCAGGTTTAATACCATCAAGTAAAATGATGTGGTAGCCAAATGATGACTTCACAAGGCCAGACATATCACCAGGCTTAGCAAGTGCAAAAGCTTCTTGCTCAAATGCTGGATCCATCATGCCTTTAGTGAACCACTCTAATTTACCGCCATCTTTAGCACTGAACGTATCATCAGATGATTGCTTAGCAACTTCAGCAAAGTTAGCGCCGCTCTGTAGCTTCGCCAGTAATGCTTCAGCTTTCGCTTTAGCCGCTGTTGTATCGCCTTTAATTAAGATGTGGCTAACTTCACGCTCTTCAGCAGAGCTAAACTTAGCTTGGTTATCTTTGTAGTATGTTTCAGCAGCTTGCTCTGATACTTTAATATCTTTAGTTAAGCCTTTATCTGATAGCTCGATGTAAGATACTTTGATTTGTGCAGGTCGAGTGAACAAGTTTGGATTTTGGTCGTAAAAATCTTGCGCTTCTTTATCGGTAACTTTTACTTTTTGAGTAAAGTCAGCAAGGTTCAGCGTTAATGTACGAACAACACGTTGTTGTGATTCAAGCTTACGCAACTCATCAGCTTCATCAGCTAACACAAAGTCACTGCCTTGTAATGCTGAAAGGAATTGCTGACGTAGCATATCTTTACGGATCGTTTCTGCAAACTGATCAGGCGTAAAACCAGCACGACGTAAAGCCATGTTGTATTGCTCGTTATTGAAAACACCATTAACGGCAAATGCAGGCATCGCAAGAATTTCTTGTTTTACTTGTGCATCGCTAACACTAAGACCAAGTTTATTTGCACGTTGTTGAATAAGTTCATCATTCACCATACGATCTAATACACTTTGACGGAATTGCTTCACATAAGCAGGATCGCTCATCAAAGTTGAAAAATAATCGCCCATACGCTGTTGCATACGGTTACGCTCATTTTGATAAACTTGCTCAAACTGACGCTGGCTAATATCTTTACCATTAATCTTTGCTGCAACTTGCTCATTTCCACTCGCCAGATAACTGCCGACGCCAGCAAATACAAAAGATAAAATAATTAGGCTTAGAATAATCTTAACCCAGATGCTGTTAGCGCCTTCGCGCAATCGCTCCATCATAATCTGCCGTCTCTCCTACTGTTCGATCTGGCTCGGTTTCGAACTACTATCAAATTAATGCACACTGCTACTGACATCACCATGATGACTGCACCATACTATTTACTACATGTTATATAACAACAACTGAATAGCTACTGCTATATCGATACTCGGTTTTAATTAACTTAGCTTTATCAATATAGATAACCTATGGCCGATAAGCCACATACAGCACTGAGAATTGTTACATAAACGCAATTAAACAACGCTATGATGAATATCACACAAGATATTTGTCGTAGTCTGTTGCTATGAGGCTATTTTAAGTAAAAAAAACGCATCAACCGATGCGCTTTGATTGTACCGAGTGAGTATACCCTTTCCGGTAGCAATTTTTAAGCCATGAAAACATGACAAAATACTGGCACAACGGCCAATATTTTTTAGTTTACAGAATCTTTAAGCGCTTTACCTGGTTTAAAACCAGGAACTTTTGCAGCTGCAATTTGAATCTCTGCACCTGTTTGTGGGTTACGGCCAGTACGTGCAGCACGCTCACGAACAGAAAAAGTACCAAAACCAACTAATGCAACTTGATCACCGCTTTTTAGGGTTTCAGTTACAGTTTCAATGAAGGCATCAAGAGCACGGCCAGCAGATGCTTTAGAAATATCAGCACTTTCTGCGATTTTATCAACTAGTTGAGTTTTGTTCACAATTAGATCCTCTGAATGAACCTTGATTACCACGCGGTAGTTAAGTCTGTACTCGCATAAAGGGTAATCAAGTAAAAAACATTATTACTTTGATAGATCATGATAAATAACTATCAAGGCTTAAAATTAGTTCGCATAATGCGGATTAGATGTACCTTATAGCCACACAAAAAAACGCTGACAAGTTTTTTAATCTTGAAAGCGTTTTTTCTTTAACTAATTTAGCTCTAGGTCACTATTTTGTACATTGACTAACTCAATGCCTGTCGGATTATTCTGCAATGCCAACATTAACACTTCATCAATCCAACGTACTGGACGCACTTCCAAATCAGCAATAACATTCTCTGGAATTTCTTCTAGATCACGTTCGTTCTCTTTTGGAATTAATACCGTCTTAATGCCGCCACGGTGTGCTGCTAGCAACTTCTCTTTCAAGCCACCAATCGGCAATACTTCGCCACGTAACGTGATTTCACCCGTCATCGCAACATCAGCACGCACAGGGTTACCTGTTAAGCTTGAGACCAAGGCTGTACACATAGCGATACCCGCACTTGGGCCATCTTTAGGTGTTGCACCTTCAGGTACGTGAACATGGATATCACGTTTTTCGTAGAAATCACTCGCAATGCCTAAACGTTCAGCGCGACTACGTACCACTGTCATTGCCGCCTGAATAGACTCTTGCATTACATCACCTAAAGAACCGGTGTAGGTTAGCTTACCTTTGCCCGGCATAGATTCAGTTTCGATAGTTAATAAATCACCACCAACTTCTGTCCATGCAAGACCTGTCACTTGACCAACTCGGTTACTTTCGTCAGCTTTGCCGTAATCACAACGCTGTACACCTAAGTAATCTTTAAGATTATCTTGGCTAATCGATACGTGCTTAATGTCTTTGTTTAATAAAATTTCTTTCACCGCTTTTCGGCATAGTTTAGAAATTTCACGCTCAAGACTACGTACACCCGCTTCACGAGTATAGTAACGAATAATCCCCATTAATGCTGAGTCTTCAATCGTTAACTCGCTCGGCTTTAATCCGTTACGTTGAATTTGCTTCTCAAGTAAATGATTTTTCGCAATGTTCAGTTTTTCATCTTCGGTATAACCAGAAAGACGGATCACTTCCATACGATCAAGCAATGGCCCTGGAATATTCATTGAATTCGAGGTTGCCACAAACATGACATCAGATAAGTCGTAGTCAACTTCTAAGTAATGATCGTTAAATGAACTATTCTGCTCAGGATCTAAAACTTCAAGTAATGCTGAAGCGGGATCGCCACGCATATCAGAAGACATCTTGTCAATTTCATCCAATAGGAACAGTGGGTTTTTCACTTCCACTTTTGCCATCTTCTGAATCAACTTACCCGGCATTGAACCAATGTAAGTACGGCGATGGCCACGGATTTCCGCTTCATCACGTACGCCACCTAATGCCATGCGCACGTATTTACGTCCGGTTGCAGCAGCAATAGATTGACCTAACGAGGTTTTACCTACACCAGGAGGACCGACAAGACAAAGAATTGGTCCTTTAAGCTTGTTAACACGGCTTTGCACTGCGAGATATTCAAGGATACGTTCTTTAACCCGCTCTAAACCGTAGTGATCGGCGTTAAGAATTTCTTCAGCTTTAGCAAGATTCTTCTTCACTTTAGAACGCTTATGCCAAGGCACGCTTAACATCCAATCGATGTAACCACGTACAACAGTCGCTTCAGCAGACATCGGTGACATCATCTTTAGCTTTTGCAGCTCTTGCTCAGTTTTTTCACGTGCTTCAGCTGGCATCTTTGATGCTTCAATCTTAAGCTTTAACGCTTCAAATTCATCTGGTGCATCGTCAAGCTCACCCAACTCTTTCTGGATAGCTTTCATTTGCTCGTTAAGATAGTACTCGCGCTGACTTTTCTCCATCTGCTTTTTAACGCGTCCACGGATACGTTTTTCAACTTGCAGCAGATCGATTTCAGATTCCATCATTGCCATCAAGAACTCTAAACGCTCTGTGATATCAACAATTTCAAGCACTTTCTGCTTATCCGCTAACTTCAATGGCATGTGCGCAGCGATGGTATCAGCCAAACGCGCAGCATCATCAATGCCATTTAGCGATGTTAAGACTTCAGGTGGAATCTTTTTATTTAGTTTGATGAACCCTTCAAACTGACTTATCGCAGTTCGAACGAGAACTTCTTGCTCACGCTCATCCATTTCTGGCGTAACCAAAAACTCAGCATTTGCAGTAAAAAACTCATCATCAGTTAGATCTTCAACTTTGGCACGTTGTTGGCCTTCAACCAACACTTTTACCGTACCATCAGGTAGTTTCAATAACTGCAGAATCGTTGCAACTGTACCAACATCATAAAGATCAGTGATCGACGGTTCGTCTGTGGCTGCTTCTTTTTGAGCGACCAACAGAATCTGTTTATTGTTTTCCATTGCCGACTCAAGGCAACGAATTGATTTTTCCCGGCCCACAAACAATGGAATAACCATATGAGGGTATACCACTACATCACGTAGAGGTAGAACCGGGATCTCAAGGCGCTCAGAACGCTCCAGGTTCATATTCTTCTCTCTTCCTGTCCATACTAATCGTATTAAATAACTCGACTGGATACAGCATAGTTACTTAATACGATTAGAGTTAGCTTATATTGAGTATATGGGGGTGAAGCATCAAGTTTCAATGTATGAAATGTCAGAAAATAAAAAAGGAGGCAAAAGCCTCCCTTTTTTAGCTTTTATGTGCAGATATTGAGCACTTACTCAGCACTAGCCGCTTCTTGTGGTTCTGTATTTTCGTAAATCAGTAATGGTTCTGACTCACCGTTAATTACAGACTCATCAATCACAACTTTACTCACACCAGCTAGAGACGGAAGCTCATACATGGTATCAAGTAATACTGCTTCAACAATAGAACGTAGGCCACGAGCACCTGTTTTACGCTCCATCGCTTTTTTAGCAATAGCGATCAACGCATCATCACGGAATTCTAATTCAACGTTTTCAAGCGCTAATAATGCTGCATACTGTTTAGTAAGGGCATTTTTAGGCTCACGTAAAATTTGAACTAACGCATTTTGGTCAAGTTCGCCAAGTGTTGCAGTAACAGGTAGACGACCGATGAATTCAGGAATTAAACCGTACTTCACCAAATCTTGTGGTTCAACTTTCTTAAACAAATCACTTAATGTGTCTGTTTGATCTTTTGAACGAACATCAGCACCAAAACCGATACCTGTACCTGTTGCTACACGTTGCTCAACCACTTTATCTAGGCCGGCAAATGCACCACCACAGATAAATAGGATCTTAGAAGTATCAACTTGTAAGAACTCTTGTTGAGGATGCTTACGACCACCTTGTGGTGGCACAGAAGCAACGGTACCTTCGATTAGCTTCAGCAATGCTTGCTGAACGCCTTCGCCTGATACATCACGTGTAATTGATGGATTATCCGACTTACGTGAAATCTTATCGATTTCATCGATGTAGACAATGCCGCGCTCGGCTTTAGCTACGTCGTAATCACATTTTTGTAGCAACTTCTGAATGATGTTTTCAACGTCTTCACCAACATAACCTGCTTCAGTTAATGTTGTTGCATCAGCCATTGTAAATGGAACATCAAGCATACGCGCTAGTGTCTCAGCTAATAATGTTTTACCACTACCAGTTGGACCAATAAGTAGGATGTTACTCTTACCTAATTCAACGCCATCACTATTCTTATCGCCATTACGTAGACGCTTATAGTGATTGTATACAGCAACAGCCAACACTTTTTTAGCGTGTGATTGACCGATGACATAATCATCTAAGTTGTCACGAATTTGTTGTGGTGTCGGCAGCTCGTCGCTATCGCTTTTCGTCATTACTTCTTTTATTTCTTCGCGAATAATGTCGTTGCATAAATCAACGCACTCATCACAAATATAAACAGAAGGACCGGCAATTAGCTTGCGAACTTCATGCTGACTTTTGCCACAGAAAGAGCAGTAAAGTAGCTTGCTACTACTTCCCTCTTTGCGCTTATCTGTCATTCGCTAACCTCTTTTATTGGGGTATCCCATCATTGTCTTGTCTTGAGTGTATAACAAGTCGACTTATTTTGCTTTACTAAACCCGCATCGCGAATTGCAAAATAAAACAGTTTAGTCACGCTTACTCAATACAGCATCAACAAGACCGTACTCTACTGCCTGATCTGCAGACATAAAGTTATCACGATCTGTATCACGCTCAATAATTTCTAATGGTTGACCAGTATGTTCAGCCAATAAGCCATTCAAACGTTGTTTAATCGTTAGAATTTCTTGTGCATGGATTTGAATATCCGATGCTTGACCTTGGAAGCCACCTAGTGGTTGGTGGATCATGACGCGAGAGTTAGGTAGACAATAACGCTTACCTTGAGCACCGCCAGCCAATAGGAATGCACCCATTGAACATGCTTGGCCCATACATACTGTACTAACATTTGGTTTAATAAACTGCATGGTGTCATAGATAGACATACCCGCTGTTACTGAACCGCCTGGAGAGTTAATGTAAAGGAAAATGTCTTTGTCTGGATTCTCTGACTCCAAAAATAGCAACTGGGCTACAACTAAGTTAGCCATATGATCTTCAACCTGACCGGTTAAGAAAATCACACGCTCTTTTAGGAGACGGGAATAAATATCGTAAGAACGCTCACCACGAGAAGTCTGCTCGACCACCATCGGTACCAGCGCATCCATAATCGGTGACATGCCGTTTTGTGCTTGGTAGCTCATAATCTTATTTCCCTAAAATAAATGGCCCGAATGAAAATATTCACACGGACCATTGTTAGCAGAAGACTTGAGAGAATGTCAAATCTCTACAGCAATTTCAGTAAATTAAGCAGCAGGATTCATTAGATCGTTGAAGCTAACTTCTTTATCTGAAACCTGAGCTTTAGCTAGAAGTGCATCAATTGCTTGCTCTTCTAGAGCAACGTTGCGCATATTATTCATTAGCTGCTCGTTGCTTGCGTAGTATTTAACTACTTCTGTTGGATCTTCGTATGCAGAAGCCATTTCAGCGATGATTGCGTTAACACGCTCTTCGTCTGCTGTTAGTTCTTCAGCTTTAATTACTTCACCAACTAATAGACCAACAACTACACGACGCTTAGCTTGCTCTTCGAACAATTCACGTGGTAGTTCAGGCATGTTCTTAGCATCGCCGCCAAAACGTTGTGCTGCTTGCTTACGTAGTGCTTCGATTTCTTGATCGATAAGCGCTGCAGGAACAGTGATGTCGTTTTGCTCAACAAGACCGTTAAGAACTTGATCTTTAATGCGGCCTTTAACAGCTTGCTTAAGTTCACGTTCCATGTTCTTACGAACTTCAGTCTTAAGACCTTCAACAGAACCGTCTTCAACACCAAACTTAGCAACAAACTCTTCAGTTAGTTCAGGTAGCTGCTGTGCTTCAACTTTGTGAAGAGTGATAGCAAATACTGCTGACTTACCTTTTAGGTTTTCTGCATGGTATTCTTCAGGGAAAGTTACTTCTACAGTAAACTCTTCGCCTGCTTTATGACCAACAACACCTTCTTCGAAACCAGGGATCATACGACCTTGGCCCATAGCAAGTGCGAAACCTTCAGCTTTACCGCCGTCGAATTCTTCGCCATCGATAGTACCAACGAAATCGATAGTTACACGGCTATCAGCTTCAGCTGCTGCTTCAACGTCAGTCCAAGTAGCTTGTTGCTTACGTAGTGTATCTAGCATGCCGTCAACGTCAGCATCAGTTACTGTAACAACTGGCTTCTCAACAACAACTTTGTCTAGACCAACTAGTTCGATTTCAGGGAAAACTTCAAAAGAAGCTTTAAATACTAGATCTTTGCCTTCAGCCATTTCTACTGGAGTAAAAGTTGGCGCGCCTGCTGGATTGATCTTTTCTTTAACGATAGCTTCGATAAAGTGGCGGTGCATTACTTCACCTAGGATGTCTTGACGTACAGAAGCGCCAAACATTTTAGCAACCATCTTCATTGGTGCTTTACCTGGGCGGAAACCGTCGAAACGACGAGTTTTAGCAATTTTACGTAGTTCAGCAGCAACAGCATCTTCGATGTTTGCAGCAGGAACTGTAATAGTTAGGTGGCGTTCTAGACCTTCAGTGGTTTCAACGGTAACTTGCATTATATTTAACCTCAAAACTTACTCAGCTTTTCTGAGTGGTGTTGCCGAACAGCCATTTACTGACGGTGGCATCCTTTCATGTTACAGCTCGAAAACCATAACGCCTAAATTCTTTCATCAAGATTCTGATAGTAGGTCACCTACTTATCAGAGCGCGCTATTATAACGACACGTAAGCGTGACGTCGAGGTAGATACCTTTAAACGCGAGCGATCTCTTTAACTGCCTTACAAGATAGGGGCTAGAAATATCATTTCAAGGGGAAAAATGAAAATAATCGCTTTAAAACCCTTTTTTTTGGTTTAAATGTCGGAAAAACGAGCTAATTAGGAAAAATTTCAACAATAGTAGAATAGAAAAATAGTCGTGAAATAGATCTAACACTAGAAAATAAGAGATTGATGATTCAAAGAAATGATAATGAAGAGAAGAGATGGTACGCCCTGCAGGATTCGAACCTGCGACCACATCCTTAGAAGGGACGTGCTCTATCCAGCTGAGCTAAGGGCGCATCATTGTGTAGCAAGGAGCTACGAGGCAGGATTATACGTAGCTGTAAGGTAAGGTCAATCCCTTTACTCTATTTTTCCGATATCAAATGGCTAACTGGTTAAATATACAACAAAAACACCCTATTTAAGCAAATATTTCAAGCAAACCACGTCAAACATTCCTCCTCTTCCCTACTGATAATTTCTTTCGGCAACATTCTTTTTATTCGTCATTATCTACTCTTACCTTAATTCTTGATTCAATTTCAATATATTATCAAATAGCAAACGTTTGCTTAATGGTAATTACATTTGTAATCTGCCACAATATCAGCGTTGATACGTTAACCAACACAACAAAGGATCACCATGAGCGCTCAAATTATTGATGGGAAAATCATATCCCAAACTGTACGACAAGAAGTTGCTGCAAGAGTCAAAGCTCGCACCGATGCCGGATTACGCGCACCTGGGTTAGCGGTTGTTCTCGTAGGTCAAGATCCTGCCTCGCAGATTTACGTTGGTAGTAAACGCAAAGCGTGTGAAGAAGTTGGCTTTATTTCAAAATCATACGATTTACCCAGCACAGCATCTGAGCAGCAATTACTCGATTTGATTGATGAACTCAATCAAGACCCCACAATGGACGGTATTCTCGTGCAATTACCGCTACCTGCGGGTATGGATAGCACACGAATTCTTGAACGCATCGATCCAGAAAAGGATGTTGATGGCTTCCACCCTTATAATGTCGGCCGTCTTAGCCAGCGTATTCCTAAATTACGCTCATGCACTCCAAAGGGTATTATCACGCTTCTTGAACGTTATAATATTGAAGTGCGCGGTAAGCATGCCGTGATTGTTGGCGCATCAAACATTGTTGGACGCCCAATGACATTAGAGCTATTACTAGCAGGAGCAACGACAACAACCTGCCATCGCTTTACGCAAGATCTTGAAGGTCACATTCGCCAAGCTGATATATTGGTCGTCGCTGTCGGTAAACCTAATTTCATTCCTGGAGATTGGATTAAACCTGGCGCAACAGTGATTGATGTAGGTATTAATCGCCTTGAAAATGGCAAATTATGTGGGGATGTTGAATTTGATGTTGCTTGTCAACGTGCAAAGCATATTACACCAGTTCCGGGTGGTGTAGGACCAATGACGGTAGCAACCTTAATTGAGAATACGTTGCTCGCCTGTGAACAATACCATTCAGCATAAACACATGAGCGAACAACAATAGCGTATGATGGGATATACAAAAGCGAGTAGCAACATACTCGCTTTTTTATTGCTATTATTCTTTGTTTTTTACTAAATCAGTATTCTCTACACTGACTTTTACTTGTTTACCCAGCAAATTAATCAGCATAAATGAGCGTTTCTCACCATCAGGCTCATGATAAATAGCGTCAAGACCTTTAAATTTACCTTGCTCTAAGACTAATTTATCCCCCTGCTGAGGTAATGATTCAAACATATCTTTATATGAATCATTATCTTCATTAAGCATCAAATTATAAACAAGCTCTTCGCTAACAATTTGTGGCATTGCCCCCTGACGAATAAAATCTGCGACCCCACGCGTTGAACGTACCGTAGTGAAACTTAATTGTTCAGGATCAAAAGTAACAAAAACATAGCTTGGGAATAACGGCTCATAGCATTCACAACGTTTACCACGAACAATTTTTTCTACCACAACCTGAGGGTAATAACATTCAGCCCCTTGACGATCAAGATTGATCACTGCGCGTTCTTGTTCACTACGCTTACAATAAAGTAGATACCAATCTTTCATTATCAACCCCAATAAAATCTTAACTTTTATTAGTATATACAAAATTAATACTGATTTACATCTCTCACCTTTTACCTCGATTTTAGGATGGCATAGTGCCTTTATATTCTATGGCTATAGGTTTAAACGATATTATTGGCTAATATTCACCACTGAAATTGTAACATACATGAATATTCCCAACTGATGATATAAGCGACCAATATAAGACTCAAAAACAATATAAAAAGCTAATTTTAAAAGACAGAATAGTGTAAGATACAGCTCTGCATGATGGAATTTGATTTTTCATAACTGAGCAATAAACACACAATCGCTTATTTATCAGCTTCTTATAATGTTTTATTATTGTTCGTTAAATGTAAAAACTTGCAGTTAAATATATTGTGCTTTATAAACCTACATGAATGAGCAAACACACACTAATTAAAATAAAATAGAGAATCCTATGAGTCATAATAGTAGTGGTACCCTTCTGGGCCACCCAAAAGGCTTGTTCCTTTTATTTGGAACAGAGCTATGGGAACGCTTTTCTTATTACGCAATGCGAGCAATTCTGGTTTTATATCTAACAGATAAAACCATTGATGGCGGTCTTGGGTGGACCACAGAAGAAGCGCTTAACTTATACGGTATCTACACTGGCTTAGTTTACTTTACTCCTCTTATTGGTGGTTGGGTTGCCGACAACATTTTAGGTCAACGTCGCTCCATTATTATTGGTGGCGTATTGATGGCTATTGGTCAATTTACGCTAGCCCTACCTCACAGCGTTGTTGATCCCCATGCTGTTACCGCTTTCTATGTTGGTTTAGCGTTCCTTATTGTGGGTAATGGTCTATTTAAACCAAATATTTCAACTATGGTAGGTGACTTATACCCTGAAGGTGATAACCGTCGTGATGGTGCTTTCACTATTTTCTACATGGGTATTAATATTGGTTCACTACTAGCCGGTGTTATTGCAGGTACAGCATCTGCTGTCTATGGCTGGAAAGCTGGCTTCCTATGCGCAGGCGTAGGTATGTTAATGAGTTTATTAATTCAAGTTTTCTTTGCTCAACGTTACCTAGGTGATATCGGTACTGTACCGGCAGCTGTACGTGACGCGGCAAATAATGCTAGCGGCAAAAAAGAACCACTAACGAAAATTGAACGTGATCGTTTAAAAGTAATTTTGGTAATGTGTACTTTTGTTATCGTATTCTGGGCAGGCTTTGAACAAGCCGGCGGCCTAATGAATATTTACTCTCAAGAATACACTAACCGTATGATTGGTAACTTTGAAGTACCAGCAGCATGGTTCCAATCACTGAACCCATTCTTCATTATTCTATGTGCACCATTGCTTGCTGCATTATGGGTTAAAATGGGTAAAAGTGAGCCAAATTCACCGGTTAAATTTGCGTTAGCAATGTTCTCTCTTGCACTGGGTTTTGCTTGTATGATCGGTGCTGCGCTAGAACAAAATGGCGACGTAACTGTTAAAACATCAATGATGTGGCTAGTCGGTGCATACTTCTTCCATACAATTGGTGAGTTATGTCTATCACCAATTGGTCTATCAATGGTAACGAAATTAGCACCATTACGTCTTGCGTCATTAATGATGGGTGCATGGTTTGGTGCTAACGCCATTGCAAACTACATTGCAGGTGTTGTTGGTGCAAGTATCGGTCAAGCAGGCCCACTTGCTATCTTCTCTGGTATTGCAATTACAGCGGTTGTTGCAGGTGTACTACTGCTGTTGTTCTCTAACAAGCTTATCTCGTGGATGCACGGCGCTGAAGGCGCAGCTTATAACGATGACAATGATACTAAACCACAACCAGCAAATGCTTAAGTTGTGATGTGAAATAAAAAAGGGGATGCCATGCATCCCCTTTTTGTTTGTCTTCTTTTTACTAACAGATATTCGTTTAGGTAACCGTTTCAAAGTTAACACTAAAATTAGCATGATTAATATCACAAAGAGACAATCGACCACCAATATCAGACATGGGTAAAATAACGAGTGGATTATCACAAGCTCGATCCCCTAACCATTGTCCTGCAGCTATCATTGCACATTGCTCACCCACTTGTAGCTTTCCGCCAAGCCCTGCTGCAATAAGATGTAATTGTTTCTCAGCTAAATTGAAAACACCAAATAAGCCTTTTACTGGTGTAGCGTAACCTGAATATTGCAAACCTAACTCGATTTGAGCCACTAAATGCTGCACACTGCTTAGATAGTTACCTTGCTGACGTAAGAAGTCGTTAAAACAAGCTCTGATCAATAATGCAGTCGCAGTGCTATTTTCACCACCAGAGCTAGTATCAACCATATAGAACGCCAACTGGCCATCAATCAACCAGATATAATCAAAGATAATCGGTGAGATCTCAGCAGCTTGTAACGCCCGATAACTCAGTTTCCAACGTCCGTAACGAGATTGAAGATCAGGCATTAACCCCATTAATAATTCACGGGCAGCCTGAGGATTATTTTTTAACTCTGAAATATGCCATTGTAGTTCTTCTTCAACTAACCCTGAATCATCGCCATCGATAACCCAGCGTTGAGAAAAATCCTGTTGCTTTTGTCGTGCACTGTCTTGCATTTTTAATACAGAGATAATCGATGACTTCAGCACCATAATATTATCAATCGGTTTAATTAAGAAGTCCTTAACCCCTAAGCGTAATGCTTGAGCGACATCGGTCATATTACCAGTCCCTGAGATCACAATAATAGGTATCATTGGGTATTGTAGTGCGACTTCTTCTACGAACTCCATACCTGTCATAACCGGCATCGACAAATCACATAATAATAAGTCTGGAATCTCGTCTTTTAGGGCTCTTAATCCAATCAGACCATCTTCAGCTTCTCGTACCTGACATCCTTGGCTATTTAAAAAGCCAACCAGCATAGTGCGAAACACAGGATCATCTTCTACGATAAGTATGTTTTTCCCTTTAAGCAAAAGTATCTCCTTTTTCATAACTACGTCTATGAGTGTATAAGCTAAAGTTAGCAACACCAACTACGATCACCAAATTTTATAATGGGCTATTATTTCAAGAACACACTATCACTAAGCATAGAGAATAATTAGCAGCTTATAACGGTTTATATTTACCACCAAAATAGTCACCTCATAAAACATTTAATAAGCAAATGATAAATAACTCAAACTCAAACAAAAAATTTATAAAATATCCACCTCAGACCAATAAATATAGTGCCTAACATATTTTTATTAAAAATACATAACAAAAGGGGGTGATTTTGACTCGTTTTGTTATACAATTACCCATTATCAGTTTTCACAAATGACTTTGATATGAAACTTGACGATCTAAACCTATTCCGCATGGTTGTGGAAAATGGTAGTTATACCGCTGCATCACGCAAGACACAGGTACCCGTTGCGACGCTAACCCGCCGCATCCAAGCACTTGAAGAAGGCCTTAACATTCGCCTTTTAAATCGTCATGCTCGTAAGCTGTCGCTGACTGAAGCCGGTCAGAAGTTTTATCATGACTGTGCGCCATTGTTACAACAGCTACTTGATACCACTGAGCATATCAGTGAAGAGTGCAAAGGCGCTGCTGGTAAATTACGAATTGCTGCACCGACCAATATCACCAAGGTGATGTTACAGCCGTTGTTAACTGCATTTATGCAGGAACATCCAGCGATCAGTATTCAGTTATTTATGAGCAATGAACCCGATCAACTTGATCCAACCGACTGGGATGTTATGTTCCGTGTTGGTCCTCAACGCGATTCAACGCTTATTGCACGTCGTATTAACGAAGTAAAAGATCTTCTAGTCGCAAGTCCTGATTATCTTAAGAAAAACCCAGAACCTAAGCATGCTCAGGATCTCCATGAACACACGCTATTAAAAGGTAATCCGCTGTTACGTTGGCGTTTAACCAACCAAAATGGCGAAACGGTTACAATTAACGAGCGCGCACGCTTTGAAGCAAGTGAACTCAATGTAATTCGTAAAGCATGTAGTGCAGGCCTTGGTATTACTCTTATGCCAAACGTAATGTTAGAAAAATACATTGCCGCTGGTGATGTGGTACAGGTACTTAAAAACTGGTCAGCTAACCCACGTGACGTATATTTGATTTATAACCACCGTGATTACCAACCAGAAAAACTACGTCTATTTATTGATTTTGCAAGTCATTACTTTGATCTTGAAAAACACTAATTAGAATTAGTTTCCTCAAAAAAACAGAGAAAAATGCCGCCAAATAATTAGGAGCGGCATTTTCATTTGTTGTTATTTATAACAGCCTTACCCATAATTTTTGTGCATTGCATTTTATCATTCTGCATTAGTATTTAAAGCATTCTCACGCCAGCATTATCTCTGTTGTTTCATCATCTTGTTTTGCGATCACCTTCATCACTCATAACAGATTTAATAAGTGCACCTAGCATCAACAAAACTGGCACAAACGAAAACACACCAACAAAAAAGCGATGGTGATCAAACCATCGCTTTGTCGTGTTCGTTACTGTGACTTAACAAATAAAATCACATACCTTCGTTATACAACTCAAGGCTAGCTAAATCTTGTTGTAATTCAGACTGTAATTTTGAATCTTCATTACGTAACGCATCAAGATAATCAAGATATTGTTGATCGACATCGCCTGTCACATAACTGCCATTAAAGACCGATGTTTCAAATAGCGTAATGTCAGGATTACCTTCGGCTACCGCTGCCACTAAATCACTTAAATCTTGAAAAATCAGGCCATCAGCACCAATCAATTTACCGATTTCATCCACTTCACGACCATGTGCAATTAACTCATTAGCACTTGGCATATCAATACCGTAGACATTTGGGAAACGAACTTCAGGTGCGGCTGATGCTAAATAGACTTTATTCGCTCCTGCATCACGAGCCATCTCAATGATCTGCTCTGATGTAGTACCACGCACAATCGAATCATCCACCAGCAATACGTTTTTATCTTTAAATTCAGAACGAATCGCATTTAACTTACGACGCACAGATTTACGACGCATCTGCTGGCCGGGCATGATAAAGGTACGGCCAACATATCTATTTTTAACAAACCCTTGGCGATAAGGCTTATCCAACGTACGCGCGATTTCCAGCGCACTATCACATGAGGTTTCAGGAATAGGGATCACCACATCAATATCAATGTCAGCCCACTCGCGCTTAATTTTTTCACCTAGCTTAGTGCCCATCGCTAAACGCGCACCATACACTGACACTTTATCGATAAAGGAATCTGGGCGGGCAAAATAGACAAACTCAAACACACATGGATTAAGCTGTGGGTTAAGTGCGCATTGCTGCGTGTAAAGCTCACCATTAAAAGTGATATAAATCGCCTCACCAGGGGACACATCACGCATAAAATCAAAACCAACCGCATCCAATGCCACTGATTCTGACGCAACCATATACTCAATTTGGCCGTTTTCTTCACGTTTACCTAAACACAATGGACGAATACCATTAGGATCACGAAAAGCAATTAAACCATGGCCAATAACTAGAGCAACAACCGCATAAGCTCCTTTTACAATATTATGGACATCGCTTACTGCTTTAAATATATCGTTCGGACTAATGGGATAAGTTTGGCTCTGTGCTAATTGGTTCGCCAGCACATTCAGTAAAATTTCCGAATCAGAGGTGGTATTCACATGACGCTTAGTTTGTTCAAACAAGGTTTCTCGAATATCCGCCGCATTGGTTAAATTACCATTGTGCGCTAAAGAAATACCATAAGGAGAGTTAACATAAAACGGTTGCGCTTCTGAAACACTAGAGCTCCCAGCCGTTGGATAACGCACATGTCCAATACCCACATTACCTTGTAAGCGCTGCATATGTTTAGCTTCAAAGACATCACGAACTAAACCATTCGCTTTACGCAGACGGAAACGATTGCTTTCTAAGGTACAAATACCCGCAGCATCTTGGCCGCGATGCTGTAACACTGTAAGTGCATCATAGATAGACTGGTTTACCGGGGTAGATCCCACGATTCCAACAATACCACACATTCCCTTAATCCTCGTTCTGCATAAAATAACAGCTGCTAACATTACTGCTTATTACAATAACGTCAGCAACCGCAGTTAATCTTGCACTATTTAATGCTATGTAAAAAACTAGAGCTTTCTTTGATATATTCGAAGAACCATTCTATTACTGCACCAAATTGAGGTATTAACTCAGATTTCTTCCACCACTCTGAGCTAGATAACCCGGTAAAGGTGTCAGTAAAGAACAATACCGCAGCGACAATAAGCACACCACGAACCGCACCAAAAACAACCCCTAGAACACGATCAGTACCTGATAAACCAGTTTTTTGTACTAATTGACCGATAACATAGTTCACCACTGCACCAACAATCAGTGTCGCAATAAACAGCACGGCAATCGCACTACCATTACGCAACATCTTGTCATTGAAGTTAGTAAAATAAACCGCCAATTCAGTATAAAAATTACTTGCGACAAAAAACGCAGTAAACCAAATCACTAATGACAGTGCTTCTTTAACAAAACCACGGACCAAACTTACCATTGCTGAAAAGCAGATCACGCCCAGTATTACATAATCAATCCAGATCATTTTTGTTATTGCTCGTTTTGTTGATGGGTATTCTAACAGAAAAAACGCTTACGCAAACGTTTACCTAAGGATTTATTGCATCAAATCGGTTCAATTTACCGTTTAGACCCGTAATTTTTTTCAATTCCGCAATTTGACCAGCTAGCTTCGCTTTTGATACATCAGGACCAACAACAACCTTTACATATTGACCTGGTTTAGCATTACGCGGAATTAATTGTGCTTGATAACCATTCAAACGCAGTTTTGCAATTAAAGCATTGGCGTTGTCAAAATTACCAAAAGTACCCATTTTAATTACCCAAGCTGAACTTGTTGTAACGGGTGTTTTTATTACAGGTTTTGGTTTTTCAACTGGTTTTACAGTAGGTTTTACTACCGGCTTAACAGCAACTGTTTTTTCAACCACGGGTTGTGGCTCAGCTGACGGTTGATTATCAGATTCAATGGTATAGGTTTCATCACCAGATGAGGTTGACGTTTGTGTATCCGTCGTCGCAACAACGGGCTCTTGAGGCAACACAACATTTGCATTTTCAGGCTCAGGAATCGTTTTAGCTTCACTTTCGCCTCCCATTTTTGGCTGTAATGGGATACTTGCAAACTCTTCTTTATAATGTTCTTTCTTGCCATCGAAAAAATCGGGTAGAAAAATAACACCTACCGCGACTAAAATAATGGTTCCAATTAGTCGATTTTGAAATTGACTCGCCACAATGACTCCTGTTGGTATCTAAACGAGAACACTGCACAATCACAATGTGCTCTCTTCACGTTCTACAACTTTAAATGAGTGGTTATTTGACCGACAGTGTAAAACGAGCCAAACACGATTACCACATCGTCAGCCCCTGCTTGTGTTAATGCTTGGTCAAATGCTAACTCAGGACACTCAAATCCACGACATCCTGTTGGTAAATGCAACAAAATCTCATCAGCAACCGCAGCACGAGGTCCAGTTAATGAAGCCGGATACCAATAATCAACACTGTCACGCATAGCGGCAACGGTAGCGGCAATGTCTTTATCATGCAGCATTGCAACCACAGCATGGACTTTGTTTTTACCTTGTTGTGCTTTAATAGTGGCTAGTTGGGTCGCAAAATATTGTGCAGAATGTGGATTATGTGCCACATCCATAATAATTAATGGTTGTTCACTTACCCGCTGCATCCGCCCGGGTAAACGTGCATTACGCAAACCATCAACAATATTTTGATCGCTAATATCGAGATCAGTGACCGACAACGCCATTAATGCTGTCGCAGCATTGGGTAAAGGCAGTTGTGGTAAAGGCAAGTCCGTCAGCGCAAAAGCACCAGATTGCCACTGCCAACGATCACCCTCAACATGATAATCAAACTGATAACCCACTTGGTAAAGCTCAGCACCAATATCATCAGCATGTGCCGGCACTGTTGCTGGCGGATGTGGCTGTCCACAAATCGCAGGCTTGCCACCACGAAAGATACCCGCTTTTTCATAACCAATAACATCAATGTTATCGCCAAGCCAATCAACATGATCAATTGCTAAGCTAGTGATCACACATACATCATGATCAACAATATTGGTCGCATCCAAGCGGCCACCTAAACCAACTTCTAATACCACCACATCAACTTGATGCTGCTTAAATAATGTCAGCGCAGATAACGTACCAAATTCAAATAAACTTAAACTGGTTTCACCACGTGCCGCCTCTACACTCGCAAATGCTTGGCAATGTTCACTATCATCAAGTTCTTGGTTGTTAATTCGTACTCGTTCGTTATAACGCACTAAATGAGGCGAACTATAAACCCCGACTTTATAACCAGCAGCCAATAGAATAGCTTCAAGCATGGCGCAGGTTGAGCCTTTACCATTGGTTCCCGCAACGGTGATCACACACGGAGCAGGCTTGATAAGCTCGGCACGTTGCGCGACTAAGCGAACGCGGTCAAGTCCTAAATCAATGGCGCTAGTATGAAGTTGTTCAAGATATTGTAGCCATGTTGAAAGCGCGGCTGTCGCTTGAGGAGGAGTCAATCCTGACATTGAAATCATTCACTTGTAGTAACGAACTGAATCATTAATTTACCACTGAATGCTAAAGAACTTAATCATCAAGGGTAATAAATTGCAGATTCGACCTAGAAAAAAAATGCCACACTAATAATAATTCATTAGGGTGGCATTTATTAACATTAATCGTTGTGATTACTAAGCGTAAACCACACTCGATTAAAGGCAATATTAGTCTTCTTTTTCTGC
Source organism: Photobacterium piscicola (assembly GCF_046058925.1). Taxonomy (NCBI): domain Bacteria; kingdom Pseudomonadati; phylum Pseudomonadota; class Gammaproteobacteria; order Vibrionales; family Vibrionaceae; genus Photobacterium; species Photobacterium piscicola. The sequence continues at coordinate 1,211,128 of NZ_CP175534.1, read as the reverse complement.
AGCGTTAGCAACAGGTTGAGCCTCAGGCTTACTATCAACAGACACAACCAGCGGTGATGCTTGGTTCATCATTTTAGCCATTAAGCCTGCAATACGTTGACGCATTTCACGGCGGTCAACAATCATATCGATCGCACCATGCTCAAGCAAAAACTCACTACGTTGGAAGCCTTCTGGTAGCTTTTCACGTACGGTTTGCTCAATAACACGCTGGCCAGCAAAACCAATCAGTGCTTTTGGTTCACCAATATTGATATCACCTAGCATAGCAAGAGAAGCTGAAACACCACCCATTGTTGGGTCAGTTAATACAGAGAAGAACGGTAAACCTTTTGCAGATAAACGTTCTAATGCCGCACTGGTTTTCGCCATTTGCATTAATGACATTAGCGCTTCTTGCATACGAGCACCGCCACTGGCTGAGAAACACACCAATGGACAGTTCTTCTCAATAGCAGAATCAACTGCACGCACAAACTTAGCGCCAACAACCGATCCCATTGAGCCGCCCATAAAAGAGAATTCAAAGGCACAGGCAACAACAGGTAAACCAAGTAGCTCACCGTTCATCGCAACTAAAGCATCTTTCTCACCGGTTGCTTTTTGGGCTACATATAAACGATCTTTGTATTTCTTAGAATCACGGAATTTAAGCTTATCTTGTGGCTCTAATTCTGCTGCGATTTCCACTTGCGTATCAGCATCAAGAAATGTTTCAAGACGGCGACGTGCTTTCATACGCATGTGATGGTCACATTTAGGGCAAACTTCAAGATTGCGCTCGAGATCTGCGTGATACAGTACCTGATCACAAGACGTACATTTCGTCCAGACACCTTCAGGGATTGATACCTTACGCGAAGATACGATATTACTTTTCGTTAGAATCTTTTCAAGCCAGCTCATGAATGACCTTTCTTTTTTATTCTTCCGCCAATAATGACCGAAGAGACAAATTCATTAAATATTATCTACGATTAAAACATAATCTTATTAATCTGTAGATAAAAAACTGGTATTACCTTTATAAGTCTCTATGACATTTTGGAATAAAAACATCAAAAATCATTAATAACAGTCATAACACGGTGAATTATTCACCAACTTTTTAGTCTGTATTAACGGTATCACTTACAAAAATAATGGACCTAAAGCCGAACGCGGCAAATTGTATTCTGCAGGATAATCAACATCGACTAAATACAAACCTGCTGATTTTGCTGTTGGCCCCGCAATTCGACGATCTTTTTGCTCAAGTACCCACTTGATCCAATCAGGTTGCTTCTCACCTTTACCCACTTTAATTAAGCTACCTGCGATGTTACGCACCATATGGTGCACAAACGCATTAGCTTTAATGTCGATAACGATAAAGTCACCTTTACGGGTTACGGTCAAATGCTCTAATCGACGCCACGGACTGCGTGACTGACATTGGCTGGCACGAAATGAAGTATAGTCATGCTCACCAATTAAATATTGCGCGGCTTCATGCATTTTTGCTTCATCAAGATGACCATGGTAATGGCTAACACCGTGTTGGAAAATAGCCGGACGCACTGAATGATTGTAAATCACATAACGGTAGCGACGAGCGGTAGCAGAGAAACGTGCATGGAAATCGTCATTAACTTCATGTGCCCAACGAACAGCAATATCTTTAGGAAGGTATGCATTCACGCCCATGGTCCACGCGGCCATTTTACGTTCAATATCAACATCGAAGTGAACCACTTGTCCAGTACCGTGAACACCAGTATCGGTACGCCCTGCACAAAAAACAGCAATCGGCTGATTAGCAATGTGTGACAACGCTTTTTCTAAACGCTCTTGAACACTATCCACATCGACTTGACGCTGCCAACCACAATATTTAGCACCATCGTATTCTATACCTAACGCTATTCGCATAATCTCACTTCGACTTAATTCAACATAAACACACAGGCGATGTTATTTAAGCGCCTGTTCAAAACAGAGGGTGAAGTATAGGGGATTTCGAGGGGTGAGGAAAGTAGGGACGAGGAAGAGCTAAAGATATCGAGTTTAGAGATTATTAGTGTCGAGACAGCCCAATATACGTCATCTCGGAAGGTGAGGCACGGAACTATCAGAGATCTACTCACCGCGTTATTGAGCCATAAAGACACCAGTGAATTCAATGACTCCATAACGCGCGAACAATAGATTCCCTATCACCCTCGCGGGCATTCGCTGTAGGGAATGACGGGGATGGGACAGGCATTCACTGTAAGGAATGACGGGGATGGAACGGACATTCACTGTAAGGAATGACGGGGTTGGGACGGACATTCACTGTAAAAAATCACGAGGGTTTAGGCACAAAAAAAGCGACAGGCTTTCACCCATCGCTTTTTATCTCGAAACTCGAAACCTCGTCCCTGCTGTTCCTCGCCCCTAAATACGCCTACTTCTTCGCTTTAAACTTATCTAGCAAGGCATTTGCTTCTGCTTTTGTCTCGCCGTCACCTTTTAAAACGATATCTTGTAGCAAATCAACTGCGCCACCAATATCGTTCATTTCTAGATACGCTTTCGCAAGATCCAACTGCCCTGCATATTCCCCCGCACTATCAACATCAAATTGACGGATATTGGCGAACATATCAGGGAAGTCTTTTAAGCCCACATCAAGGTTTAACGGTTTTTCATCAGGATCGTCTTGATGATAATTCGGATCATCTGCTAGCAACTCATCAATACTGATGTAGTTTGATAATGTCGATGGCGCTGTTTTAATATCAGCTTGTGCAAGATCAGGCTGTTTAGACCAATCTTCACTCACAAGTTCAGGCTCTGCTGCTACGCCCTTCCAAACTGCCGCTTCATCTTCCGCTAATACATCTTCATTATCAGCAATATCGCTATCAACAGTCGTGGCTAATAACTGATCACGTTCATCATTATTCAATCCACGCTGCGGTGTTATCGTTGTTGCATCAGCATCATCAAACAACAACGCATCCATATCTAAGCCAGCAGAATCAACCCGATCTTGTTTCGCTTCAGGTGATTGATCAACCTCAGCGGCATCATCGGCGCCTGCTTGTGATTTAAAACCACACTCAAGTGCATATTGCTCTAGCTCATGTTGCTCTTCAAATGATGCAAATAAAGCCTCATTTTCGTCAAACTCCGGTAGCGTGCTAACATCAATGTTATCAAACGCATATTCCAAATGGCGCGCAGTATCAAACGGAGAGTATTCAGACTCTGTAGTCGTCGTGCTTGCTTCTACTGGTGCGGGTTGACGTTGTTCCGCGGCTTGTGCAGCTTGTTGTAATTGACGCGTAACATTATCGATTGCCACTTGCTCATCAATCTCAGAGCGATCATCCATTTGCTCTAATGGTGAGGCTTGTGGATCATCAAAGGCAGAAGTTTCATCAAACTCAGGTAAGTCATCAAGGCTTAAAGGTGCGTTATGCACCGCATCGGCCGCTGGCAACGCTGATATTTCATCATCATAGTGATCAAACGCGGCTTGCTCATCAAACTCGGGCAAATCATCAAGATTAAATGCGGTTGTTGCGGGATCAGCCGCTAACAGCTCATCTAATAAATCAGTACTATTTTCGTCAAACTTAATGTCAGATGTTACAGCTTGAGCATCACTTTCATCGGCAAGTAATTCATCTAGCAATGCAGTACTGTTTTCAGCTAGCTCAATCTCGCTATCCAATGACTTAGCATCATCATCTGCAACTAAATCATCTAATAATTCAGTGCTATTTTCAGCAAATAATGAGTCGCTGTCGTTAGTTTCTGTTGGTGTCGTTGTTGAAGTAATATCCGGTAAATCATGATTAAATTGGGTAAATAACGCATCCAACTCATCTTGAGAAACAACCGTCGTTCCTTCTAACTCAGCTTCTGACTTCTCAGCATCAGAGCTTGATGCTTGCGCTTGTTGCAGAATCTCATCTAATAACGCTTGATCAGAAAGTTGCTTCTCAGTATCACTATCCTCTGCTGCCACTAAAGCTGTTGAGGATGGCGTTACTTCATCATATTCAGACAAATCAAAATTAGCATTATCTTCTTCGCTTAGGGATTTTTCCCATAACGCAGCCAACGCTTCATCGGCACTTGGCTCAGGCTTGGCATCAAACTCATCCAATGCCCGTTCCATATCTTCTAGACCGATAGCATTATCGTTAGAGACCGAAATAGAACCAAAACTGTTATCAAATGCATCATCATCAAAATCTGTCTTTGGTGACGCATTTACAGCTTGAGAGGCTTCTGTTTCTGCTGTGTTAACAACCTCTGTTGCCGGTGCGACAACGGTATCTTGTTTCTTATCAAGTTGGTTAGGCTCTATATCTGCAAACAAATCATCATCGGCAAATAAATCATCAAGGTCGTCATCATGATCATTACCAACGAAATCTATCGGTGGCACAACAGCGATCGTATTGTCGTTATCATCCGTCGTTGGTGCTGGTAATGATGGCTGTTGAGGCTCATCTTTTTTACGACGGAAGAACAATAATGCTAATAATGCTGCAATCAAACCACCCGGAATAATACCTGCAGCAGCTAATGCCCATGGATTACTAGTGAAGCGCTCAAGCCATGTTGTTGCGACTGGCGTTTCAAGTTGTTGAGGCTGTTGTTGCTCTAAAAACGACACCATTTTTTGACGAATGCTGTCACTCTCCGTGATTTGATCTTTTAATGCATCCATATCTTGCTGCATAGCGGATAATCGTAACCGTAATGCATGGTTACTTTCTACTAGCGCATTCATTTTAACATCAGTGACATCAACTTGTGGCTGTTGTGGTTTTGGTGGAATAACAGCAGTGTTATCTTCACTAACCTCACCATTAGCCTCACTTGTCACAACATCCGTCAATACAGCATCTTTAACCGTGGTTGCCGTAGCAACATCTTCTGCCTTCGTCGATGCTACTTGTGGATCATTATCGGCATCAGGCGTTGAGTTAGGAATGATCTGAGCCGAAGGTGACGATGTCTTCGGTGATAACTTAATCACTCGCGGGGCTTTAGCGGCAGCAGCTTGCTGTTTGGCTAATTGTTCTTCAGCTAGACGTCTTTTTTCTAATTCCGTAGCATAAGGCGCACGTAATTGATCTGCCGCTAATTTACGGCTGACTGAACTCACACGTTGTTGTTGGATTTGATCCATTGTCGGTAATTTTAGGTAACTACCCGGCAGCAACGAGTGAATATTATTATTTTCAAACGCATCACGATTTAAATTATAAATAGCGCCAATAACTTTAAAAATAGACACGTTTTTATTGGGTAAATGGCGTGAAGCAATGCCCCATAACGTTTCATTTTCATAGGTTGGGCCATAATTACGCGCCATTGACGACGATGTTGAAAACTGTTTTGTCGGTATGGTCAACTGACCCGTAGTCGCATCTCGATTAAGAGTTGCGTACGAGCTATCTTCACTCTCGGGACCGACGATACGTATAGTATTGGCATTCACTACCGGTAAGTAAGAAGAAATAGTAACAAAAGCTACCGGTAGTACCATACGTTTAAGTATTTTTGGGATGTTAGACACTGCCTACATTCCTCTTTGGCAGAGATAAAATTGCCCGAAATCGTCGCATGGCAACAAATTCGAAATAATAGTTTCTGGTGATAACGACCTAATAATAACGACCAATATCAATAAAGCTTGAATAGCTATATTTAATCATAATAAGCGCCATATTATGTCAAGTTATCAGCAAAAGAAAAGCAAGCAGCTAACGAAATAAAAAAGCGACAGGCTTGCACCCATCGCTTTGTTATTGTGTTAGCAAGTTTGTTCGCACTATTCGTGTTGATACACAGTAATAACGCGATCTAGACCTTACTTTTATTACTGTTAATTACAAATAGTCTGCAATTAATTTTTCAGCAATCTGAACACTGTTAGTTGCCGCGCCTTTACGGACGTTATCAGCCACAATCCACATGTTTAGACCACATGGGTGACTAATATCTTCACGAATACGACCAATCATTACATGATCTTTGCCTACTGCATCGGTAACTTGAGTTGGGTATTCGTTGCCAGGGAAGACTTCGATACCATCAGTATTTTCAAGTAAGTTAATGGCTTCTTCTAATACGATTGGCTGATGTGTTTCAACATGCACCGCTTCGCCATGACCAAAGAATGAAGACACACGCACACAAGTTGGATTCACACGAATACTAGCATCGCCTAAAATCTTTTGTGTTTCCCACACCATTTTCATTTCTTCTTTGGTGTAGCCGTTATCCATAAACTCATCAATCTGTGGAATACAGTTAAATGCAATTTGCTTATCGTAAGCTTTAGTTTCGATAGGTAAACCATTAAGCAATTTCGCTGTTTGCCCTGCTAGTTCATCGATACCTTTACGACCAGAACCAGAAACTGATTGGTAAGTCGCAACGTTAATACGATCAATACCGTAAGCATCTTGAATCGGCTTCAGTGCAACTAACATTTGAATCGTTGAACAGTTAGGGTTAGCAATAATGTTACGGTTACGGTAATCCGCAATCGCTTCAGGGTTTACTTCTGGAATCACTAACGGTACATCATATTCATAACGGAATTCAGAAGTATTATCGATAACAACTACGCCTTGCTCTGCGGCAATCGGTGCCCAATGGCGTGATGCTTCAGCACCCGCTGAGAACAAAGCAATTTGCACTTGGCTCCAGTCGAAATCTTCTACATTACGAACGCGGGTTGATTTACCTTTAAAACGTAACGCTTTACCTGCGCTACGATCACTTGCCAGCAAGTAAAGATTGCGAACAGGAAAATTGCGTGCTTCTAGCACTTCGACCATAGCTTCGCCTACTGCGCCTGTTGCGCCGAGTATTGCGATATCATATTCCTGACTCATTGAGTGACCTCTACTACTGTAAAACCTAATTTAGCCAGCGACTCTACCGCAAACTCGGCCTTCGCCGCTACTGTAATCGCACTATATTCACGTCGATCCCAGTAATTTTTACGCATTAGATCAAATGCGGTAGCCATTTTGCTGTTATCGTCACCAGCCGCTAACATTTCACGACGGAAAATACCGTCATCTTTACGAACATCATAAACTAATTGGATCAAGCTAAATAACGTCGCTTCATCCCATTTTCGGCTTAATTGCACCTGAGGTACAGGTGCAATCGGTAATAAATCACTCGCTAACGCATGGTGATCATTACTTAAAAACTGACAAAAACGGTTAAACACCATTGTAGTGCCACGTGCTTTGCCTTCAAGGCCGTATCCCGCCACATGGGGAGTAGCAAATGCTAATAACGGTAATAATGCTAAATCAACTAACGGCTCTTGTTCAAATACATCTAATACAGCCGTTAATGCTTTACCACTGCCATCAACTGAAGCTTGTAATGCCTGTTTTAACGCTTGGTTATCCACCACAGGACCACGAGCAGCATTAATTAAAATCGCATTGGGCTGCATTGCCGCTAAAAAGTGAGCATCGATTAAATGATGAGTTGGGTATTCACCACTACGTGTAATCGGGGTATGGGCTGTGATCACATCACACTCAGCCAATAAACGCTCAAGTGAATCAAACTGACGTTCATCACCTTGAGCTTGCTTTAAGGGATCGTTTAATAAATAACGAATACCCAAAGCATCCAAACATTTCGCTAAATACGTTCCCACATTACCAGCACCAATAATGCCAATAGTGCGATCAAAAATTGAAAAATCCTGCTGCTGACCTAGTACCATCAAGCTACTTAACACATATTCAGCCACACCCACTTTGTTACAACCAGGTGCTGCAGTAAATGTAATGCCCTTGGCAGCTAATAAATCCTGATCAACATGATCTTGACCCGCAGTTGCAGTACCCACAAATTTAAGTTTGTCGGCTTTAGCAATCAGATCAGCGTTTACTTTGGTTACAGAACGGATCATTAAAGCATCAATGCCAACTAAATCATCAGCGGTTAATGTACGTCCAGGTTTTGCAATAACGTCGCCTAACTGGCTAAATAATTCCTGAGCATAAGGCATGTTTTCATCGATAAGGATTTTCATATACGTCCTGTAGCAAAAATTCAAAATAAAGGTTCGCGCAGGAGATTATATAGGAGAGAGGAACAGGTGGCGAGAGTTCGAAGTGACGAGTGGTGAGAGTTCGAAGTGGCGAAATTATAGAAGTAAAAGAACAAGCCTAACGCTTATTCCTAATTTATCTTTAAATGTCATCTGGCATGTTGATAATACTCAAAATAATGAATGAACAACATATAACAAAGTGATTATCAAAAGTGATTATCAAAAGTGATTATCAAAAGTGATCAAAATAAAGCAGAAAAATAATATAACTCACTGCATATATCGCACTAAATAATAAAAAAAAGTAAAATATTTTACTGTATATATTTTTTTTAAACGGATAATACAAATAACAACAAGGACAACAAGTCGCGGTTGTAAATAAAAATTTCCCACACTTACGACACGGTTTTAATCTATCCATAATCCATTTCCCGCATAGATAATACTAACAAAACATATACTATCTATTTATACATCATGTCCTCATAAAAAAATGTAGAACTATCCGCACTTCGTATATCTGAATAAAATAGGCGTTATTATATATACCGTATTACCGTCTTTGGCTCTCCACCAGCCCTAAAACCTCGTCTCTGTTTTTGTTTTATTCTCGAAACCTCGCCCCTGCTCTTCCTCGCGCCTCAAAACCCGCACATACAAAAAAGCGACAGGCTTTCACCTATCGCTTTTTATTACGCTGGAGACTATCAGCGACGAAATCTCGCTCCTCGAAACCTCGCCCCTACTCTTCCTCGCTCCTCAAAAACCGCACATACAAAAAAGCGACAGGCTTTCACCTATCGCTTTTTATTACGCTGGAGACTATCAGCGACGAAATCTCGCTCCTCGAAACCTCGCCCCTACTCTTCCTCGCTCCTCAAAAACCGCACATACAAAAAAGCGACAGGCTTTCACCTATCGCTTTTTATTATGCTGGAGACTATCAGCGACGAAATCTCGCTCCTCGAAACCTCGCCCCTGCTCTTCCTCGCGCCTCAAAACCCACACATACAAAAAAGCGACAGGCTTTCACCTATCGCTTTTTATTATGCTGGAGACTATCAGCGACGAAATCTCGCTCCTCGAAACCTCGCCCCTGCTCTTCCTCGCGCCTCAAAACCCACACATACAAAAAAGCGACAGGCTTTCACCTATCGCTTTTTATTATGCTGGAGACTATCAGCGACGAAATCTCGCTCCTCGAAACCTCGCCCCTGCTCTTCCTCGCGCCTCAAAACCCACACATACAAAAAAGCGACAGGCTTTCACCTATCGCTTTTTTATGCTGTGGATTATCAGACACAAAGCCTCGTTACTCGAAACCTCGCCCCTGCTCTTCCTTAATTACGCTTCGTACTTCTTAATCACTAGCGTTGCGTTTGTGCCACCAAAACCAAAGCTGTTAGACATAACAGTCTTAAGTTCAACATCGCGCTTTTCAGTCACGATATCAAGGCCTTTAGCCGCTTCGTCTAGGTTTTCAATGTTGATACTTGGCGCAACAAAACCGTACTCAAGCATTAGCGTTGAGTAGATAGCTTCGTGAACACCAGCCGCACCTAGTGCGTGACCAGTCATTGCTTTAGTTGCAGAGATAGCAGGGCTGTGATCACTAAATAGCTCTTGAATAGCACCAAGCTCTTTTAGATCGCCAACAGGTGTTGATGTACCGTGAGTGTTGATGTAGTCAACAGGTGCATCAAGATCTTTCATTGCCATCTTCATACAACGCACTGCGCCTTCACCTGATGGTGCTACCATGTCGTAGCCGTCAGATGTTGCGCCATAACCTACGATCTCACCGTAGATTTTTGCGCCACGCGCTAATGCGTGCTCAAGTTCTTCAACAACTACCATGCCGCCGCCGCCAGAGATAACGAAACCGTCACGGTCTGCATCGTAAGTGCGTGATGCTTTTGATGGATCATCGTTATACTTAGTAGACAACGCGCCCATTGCATCAAACATCATGGTTAGTGACCAATCAAGCTCTTCACCGCCACCAGCAAAAACAACATCTTGTTTGCCTAGTTGAATAAGCTCAACCGCGTGACCGATACAGTGTGCAGATGTTGCACATGCAGAACTCATAGTGTAGTTAACACCACGAATTTTAAATGGTGTTGCTAGACATGCAGAAACAGTTGAAGACATAGTACGTGGTACCATGTAAGGACCTACACGCTTAACGCCTTTTTCACGTAGTGTGTCGACTGCATGGTATTGGTTGTATGATGATGCACCACCAGAACCTGCAACTAAACCAGTACGCTCGTTAGATACTTGATCTTCCGCTAGACCAGAATCCGCAACCGCTTGTTCCATAGATAGGTAAGCAAACGCAGCCGCATCACCCATGAAACGCATTTTTTTACGATCAATGTGCTCAGACGGTGTGATTTTTAGATCACCCCAAACATTTGAACGCAATTTCATTTCAGCGAATTGCTCAGAGTAGTTAATACCTGATTTACCAGTTTTTAGGGATTCTAATACTTCAGCAACGTTGTTACCGATACTAGATACAATACCCATGCCTGTAATTACGGCTCGTTTCATGATGAATTCCTAGTGATATTAATGGAAATACCTACTCATTTTATAGAACAATGACTGCCCTATCTCAATGACTAGAATACGTCCCAAACGGCTTTAAAATCTGCGCTCACATTCCCTATTTCGTTTGCTATAGCGAACGAAAACACGCGATATTAAAGATGTTTGGGCCGATATTGTCTAATTTAACCTTCTTCTTTAAAAATAAACAAAAAAGTTAACGATTGTTTAGTACGAGAACTATAACGGCTTTGCTCCTGAAAAGTGGTCAGCTTTCCTGTATTTCAGGTACAATCTAATCAAAATTGCCCTACAATCGCATTTAGAACCCCTAATTGATGCATTTTTATGCATAAAATGGTGGCAAAATGCTCAGCAGCTAAACAAGAGGTTCGTTTTGTCTCGTCCTACCCCTGCACAGTCTACACTCCGGATTGAAAATGCCATCCTTGATTGGAATGACGTTGGTAGCCCATTATCCACCGACTTTGATGATATCTATTTCTCAAATGACGATGGACTAGAAGAAACACGTTATGTGTTCATCAAACAAAATGGTTTACCTGAGCGCTGGCATGATTTTGATCGACGTCGATTTGTCGTTGCAGAAACAGGGTTTGGTACTGGACTTAATTTTTTTGCATTGTGGCAAACATTTAAAGCCTTTCGTGAGCAACACCCAGACGCAACCGTCAAAGAATTACACTTTATTAGCTTTGAAAAAGCCCCAATTACTAAACAAGATCTCCTCAAAGCACACCAAGTATGGCCAGAACTAGCCGAGTTCACTCAAAAGCTTGATCAACATTATCCCCCCGCAGTTGCAGATTGTCACCGTATTGTGCTTGAAAATGGCATGATCACCCTTGATTTATGGTTTGGCGACATTAAAGACTGTATGCCTCAAGTTTGGGTTGGTAATGACGGCCTTGTTGATGCTTGGTTCTTAGATGGTTTTGCACCAAAGAAAAACCCTGAAATGTGGAGTCAAAATCTGTTCAATAATATGGCTAACATGGCGCGCCCAGGGTGTACCGTTGCAACCTTTACTGCGGCAGGTTTTGTCCGTCGAGGCCTCAGTGAAGCGGGCTTTGATATTCAAAAAGCGAAAGGTTTTGGTGTTAAGCGTCACATGACCGTGGGTACAATAATTAAAAACCACCAGCAAGCGAATTTTAAACCGTGGTTTGCTCGTAGTTCACAACAAACCGCGCAATCAGAGCCAACTGACATCGCCATTATTGGTGGTGGTATCGCATCAGCTACAACCGCTATTTCACTGATCCGCCGCGGTCAAACAGTCAGCTTATATTGTGCTGATAGCGAATTAGCCCAAGGCGCATCAGGCAATCGTCAAGGCGCAGTCTACCCGCTTCTTAACGGTAAACATGACGCTCTCTCTCGTTTTTTTGCGCCTGGCTTTATTTATGCACGTCAATTTGTTGAACAAGCGGCTCAATACTGCCAATTTGATCATGATTGGTGTGGCGTCACCCAATTAGCGTGGGATGAGAACGGTAAAAATCTCACTGAAACAGAAAAACAACACGCAATCACAACTAATGATAAAAAACTCGGTCGCCAGACCCAAAAATTAGATTGTATGTTAGCGGGTGGTTTTCCATCATCATTAGTGCAAAGTTTAACTGTTGAACAAACCCTTGCAATCACAGGTGTTGAAACTGATTGTCGCAGTGTTAATTATCCGCTCGGTGGCTGGTTATGCCCACAACAGTTAACCCAAGCATTAATAGAATCTGCCGTTAAAACAGGCAAACTGACATTACACCTTAACCGTGATGTTACGGCACTAGAGCAAATTAAAACCGAATCTAATCACTCACAATGGCAACTAACCTTTGCTGATGGTACAACAGCTGATCACACCACCGTTGTTGTGGCTAATGGTCATCGTTTTAATCAATATCCTCAAACAGCACCGATTCCAACCTCATCAGTACGCGGCCAAGTTAGCCATGTACCAACAAATGCACAATTAACCAAACTGGAAACAGTATTGTGTTACGACGGCTATTTAACGCCAGCTAACACCAATACAGACAGTCATTGCATAGGCGCTAGTTATGCACGTCGTAATTGCGATCTTGATTACAATGAAGTAGACCAACAACAAAACAAGCAACGTTTATTAGACAGTGTTCCTGCAACAACCTCATGGGCGAGTGAGATTGATGTTGACGCATTCGATCAACCCTCACGCGCGCGCATTGGCGTCCGTTGTGCCAGTCGCGATCATTTACCGTTTGTTGGCAATGTGTGTCGCTATGATGATTTGATTAAGCAATATCAGGATCTAAAAGATAACCAGCTTTACGCTCAAAATGTCCCTGTTTATCAAAACTTATTTGCGATTGTTGGTTTAGGCTCGCGCGGGTTAAGTTCAGCACCTTTACTAGGTGAATTATTAGCATCACAAATTTGTGGCGATCCACTACCATTACCACACACAGTGCTAGATGCGCTCCACCCTGGACGCATGTGGGTGAGAAAATTAGTGCGCGGGAAAGAGGTGAGATCATAGGATTAGAGGGGCGAGATTTTTAGGGGCGAGGAAGAGCAAAATTAAAGATAGCGAGTGTCGATAGATTTAGTACCGAGACTCGTTATCTCGCTACAAAGACTTATAGGGTAGATTTGGTATCCACTCAGTCTATTATCCACCATCAGAATTACAAACTTAATAGATTACCTTTACATCACGATAAAAGTTTTCATGTGCTCCTAACGCTATTAATTCTAAAGTAACCGTTCCATCTTCATAGCTATATCCAAGTAATGTTAATTGTTTTACCATTTTAAACTTGTAAACACGTAAAAATGACAGATCACCTTTTTTCTGTTCTCCGAGGTAAGGATCTGTCAAAAGCTGACGAATAGCATTATCAAGATCCATTTTTTGATTTTTATGTAGTTTCTTCACCGCTTTTTTAAATGTAGGAGTTTGAAGAATTTGAGTAATGTTAATCAAAACTATAACTCTCTAATTTACCTGCTTCTTTTTCTGCTTTTGCAATAATAGCTTGCTTTACAAACTCGTACGGCAAGTCTGGATTATCTTCCATCATTTCACCAATTTTTGCCCAATGCTCAATTTGCTTAGGTGTTGTACGATTAAGTGCTTTCGCGATAATTGTTGCTTTATCAAAAAGTGCTTGGTCAATTCGAACGCTTGCTGTCGCCATTGTTCTATTCCTATTAAATAAATTCTCAACATTAACTGTAGCAAGTTGCTACAGTTGATGCAACTCGCTACTCAAAGGCAGAGACGAGAAGGAGCAACCTCATCCCTGCTTTTCCTCGTCCCTGCCCTTCCTATCTCTTACTCACTCGCGGCAATGATCACCGTTGCCTCAGGCTTAACCTTCCTCAACTCTGCCGCTAATGCCGTCTGTGCTTCAAGATCGCCATGCACCACTTTAATCACTTGTGGGCCTTGCTCTATATCAGCCACAAAACTGACCAGATCCTCTTGTGCAGCATGGGCAGAATAGCCTGACAATTGGTGAATCTGCGCCGCAACATCAATCACCTTATCGTCAATTTTAATCACTTTTTCGCCATCGACTAATGCGCGTCCGGTGGTGCCTTGTGCTTGATAACCTGCAAAAATAACATCGGCACGTTTATCTGCTAACAAGGCTTTTAAATAATTTACCACTCGCCCACCTGAGCACATACCGCTGGCGGCAACAATGATCGCAGGCTCACCTGAATGCTGAAGACGATTAACCAATTCAATATGATCTGCATGACTATCAATGGTAATACATTGTTCAAATGCTAATGGATGTCGCCCCATATAACGTCGTTGCTTGGCTTCTTTAGCCCATAGCTCATGAAAATGACGATATTGTTCCGTTACCTTTTGTGCCAATGGTGAATCCAATATTACGGGTAATGTTTTCCACACCCTTTTAATGGTTTGATCTTCATTAGGATCAACATCCACCTCTGCAATAATATTTTCGAGATCAAATAACAATTCTTGGGTGCGACCGACACTAAAAGCAGGAATAACAATTGCGCCACCATCTTGCAATGAACGCTCAATGATCTGTTTTAATACCCGTTGTCGATATTCAAGTGGGTGGTGAGGTTTATCGCCATACGTACTTTCAATTACTAATGTATGCGCAGATGTCGGTGGAACAGGATCAGTGAGTAATGGCGTATTTTTAGGTCCAAGATCGCCACTAAAAACCACTATTTCATTGGTCGGCAATTTAATTTCAATATAGGCCGAACCTAAAATATGCCCTGCCGGACGAAAACGAATCTTAACTAACTCACCCGTGGGTAATACAACTTGTGCCCAGCAATCATAAGGTACCGGACGAATGCGTTGGTGTATTAATGCCAATGCTTTTTCACATTGCTTATTATTGAGCCCTAACTGAATTTTAAGTCCATCTTCTAACATCAAGGGGACTAAAGCTGCTGTTGCCTCGGTCGCGTAAATAGGCCCAGAAAACCCAGCCGCAAGTAACCACGGCAAGCGGCCTATATGATCAATATGGCTATGAGTCAGTAATAATGCAGCTATATTATTAATATCAAATTCAATATCTAACGTATCACGGGCTTCTTTTCCTTGGAATAAACCACAATCAATTAATAAACTATTATCCCCCATAATAAGCTCATGACATGATCCTGTTACTCCCGTTTTCGCGCCATGATGAACAATATTCACTGCTATCCCCTCTGCTTATAATAAATAAAAGTCCTATAATGCCAGCGTACTGATATTGTTAGAAATGTTAACAGATAGAACTAGGAAGCATTCGCCGTTACAATGTTAATATAATGTAACAAACATTAAGGAGTACATATTGGATCACAAAAAAACGCCCCAAAATATACAACTAAACACATATCAACTGTAATAGCGCTCTAATCATCAATTAAGAGAGCTTGTCGATTATGTATCCGATCATTATTGCTATTCATGGCAGAGGAAATAAACTGCCGACAACAACGCTAAGTGCGCATTGGCAACAAGCACTTAAACATGGCTTACAACGCTATAACCAATCCCAATTACACCCTCAAATTGATTTTAAAATGGCCTATTATGCTGATCACTTTTACCAACAACCTTTAGTGTTATCAGCAACCACTACCACCGCGATTGCGCAGATTCACACCATAAAACCGTTACCTACTTATAACCGTCATGACAAAGAGCAGCCAATTCCCCTTCCTACACCGCCATATTGGGCAACTAAAATGGCAGAGTGGATGGAAGATAAATTCAATCTCTTCTCTTTTATCTCTAAGCCATTTTTAAAATCATTACTGCCAGATATCCATTACTATTTTCATGATCCAAGCTATCAGCGAGCTGTCGAACAACCATTAATAAAGCTGCTTAATCAATACCAACATCGACCAATCATTTTACTTAGCCATTCAATGGGCACCGTAATCGCTTATAACGTTCTCCACCAGCTTAGTCGCCAAACTACCCCGCCACAAATCAGCACTTGGTTTACCTTTGGCTCTCCACTTGGACTCACCAGCGTTAAAGGCTTTTTACCCAAAATCACTCACCAGCCCAGTGTCAAAAAGTTAGCCACGCCTGATTGTGTTACTGAGCAATGGATCAACGTCAGTGATAAAACCGACATCGTGTGTATCGATCATGATTTAAGCGATGATTATCTTGCCAATCGTCATCAAATACAGCCTCAAGATTGTTACATTACCAATCACTATCCGGGTAATTCACACAAATCTTATGGTTATTTATGGAGTGATGTTATCGCGAAATACGGTATTCCAAAGGTGACATTATGAAGCCCTTTATTCTGTTAGATCCCGGTCATGGCGGCATTATTAATGGTATTTATCAAACCGTAGGCAAACGCTCACCATTATGGTCCAACGGTAAACAATTATTTGAAGGGGAATTTAATCGTGCTATCACTCAAGGGATCAGCCAAGCACTGACTTTACACGGCATTGAAAATAAAATTATTGTACCAGAGCGAGAAGATATCAGCCTTCGCACTCGCGTTAATCGTGCCAACCATTTAGCAACCCAATACCCTCATCATCAATGTTTATTAATTTCAGTCCATGCCAATGCTGGCGGAGGCAAAGGATTTGAGATT
Organism: Photobacterium piscicola; assembly: GCF_046058925.1. Taxonomy (NCBI): domain Bacteria; kingdom Pseudomonadati; phylum Pseudomonadota; class Gammaproteobacteria; order Vibrionales; family Vibrionaceae; genus Photobacterium; species Photobacterium piscicola. The sequence goes on along the minus strand of NZ_CP175534.1, from coordinate 1,194,346 downwards.
TACACCAGTCGCGGTCAAACCAGCAGCGACATTGTTGCCGATCATATCACCCACGCTTTTACGCAAGTGTTTCCCAATAAACCACTTCGAAGTGATTATAGCGATGGCGACAGCGATAAAGAGCGCGGCTTTTATATGCTCAGAAAAACACACATGGCAGCGGTATTAACTGAAAATTTCTTTATGGATAATGAAATCGAATGTTGTTTGATTTTAATGTCACCGAAAGGCCGGCAGAAAATTATTGATTATCATGTGCAGGGGATTTTAGCGTGGGGGGAAGGCAGGGAAATAAGGGGCGAGGAAGAGCAGTAGCGAGTGGCGAGGAAAGGCAAGGAAATAAGGGGCGAGGAGGAGCGGTAGCGAATGGCGAGGAAAGGCAAGGAAATAAGGGGCGAGGAAGAGCGGTATCAAGATAAAAGCATCATCTGTTGTGACGCTTTTTTCTTGATACTTAAGTGGCTCTACTTCACGGTGCTATTAATATTAATTATTGTCACACTCTTCCAGCACTGGTTGCCACCACGTGGGATTATTTAAATACCATTCAACGGTTTTACGCAGCCCTGATTCAAATGTCTCTTGTGGATACCAGCCCAATTCGCGTGTAATTTTAGATGCATCAATCGCATAACGAATATCGTGCCCAGGTCTATCTGCAACATAACAAATTAAGTCTTGATAATCATTCACGGCTTGGGGTTTATTAGGGGCTAATTCTTCAAGTAACAGACATATTGTTTTAATAACATCGATATTTGTTTTTTCATTATAACCACCGATATTATACGTCTCACCAACACAACCTTCAGTTAACACACAATATAAAGCCTGTGCATGATCATCAACATATAACCAATCACGCACTTGCAAACCATCACCAAAAATGGGCAATGGCTGACCTGCAAGTGCATTTAATATTATGCGAGGTATCAATTTTTCAGGGTGATGATATGGTCCGTAATTATTAGAGCAATTCGTAATAATTACGGGTAATCCATAAGTACGGCACCATGCACGAACTAAGTGATCACTCGATGCTTTAGATGCAGAATATGGGCTTGAGGGATTATAAGCCGTGTTTTCATTAAATAATAATGTCGAATCAGCTAAATCACCAAACACTTCATCTGTTGAAATATGATGAAACTTAAAGGCTTGTTGGCGTGATGCTGATAATGACTGCCAATAACTACGTGCTACCTCAAGTAAAGTATAGGTACCAATAATATTGGTTGTTATAAATGCAGCGGGTTCATCAATAGAACGATCCACATGGCTTTCTGCAGCTAAATGCATGATTACATCAGGTTGATAAAAAGAGAAAATACGTTCTAATTCACCACGATCACAAATATCAACCTGTTCAAACGTATAGCGTAGATTTGATACAATAGATTCTAATGTAGATAAATTACCTGCATACGTTAGTTTATCCACATTAATAATATTATTTTCTGTATTATCAATAATATGTCGAATAACAGCAGAACCAATAAAACCAGCCCCACCCGTCACCAAAATATTCACGATATGATCCTTTATAATGATATAACTTACGCTTCGTGTATTGTCGGAAGACCAAATAAGCGCTTAACAACAGCGGTAATACGCCAAATATAATTAATCACCGTAAAGTAACAAACAAACATCACCAAGAAAGCAATAAACATGGTTGATTCATTAATTCTGGCCGTTTCAGCCCAAATACCAATCGCGGCACAATTAATCGCAAGCAGACAAATAACAAACAGTGTTAATCGTGACGATAATCCCATGCGCTGACAGATATGGTGTAAATGTTCACGATCAGGTTTAAACGGTGATTGGCCTTTACGTACTCGACGGATCATTATTGTTGCCATGTCCATCAATGGAATCGCAATTAACCACAATGCAGTAACCGGTTTAAACGCGACGATATTTGCTTCTTGCGTACCACGAACCAATAACCATACCACGGTAAATCCGATAAACACACTGCCTGCATCCCCCATAAAGACTTTAAAGCGTCGTCCAAAAGGTAACCCAAGGTTCAGCATTATATATGGCATCATTGCCGTGACTAACAAGCCACAGAAAAGAGCTAATTCATTATTACCATTAATATAAAACACATACCCCATGGCGGAGAATGTGACAGAGGCTAATCCCCCCAACAAGCCATCAATACCATCGACCATATTGAAAGCATTAATCGCTCCAATAAATGCGACCACGGTTATAATGCCACCAATAACAGGAGACAATTGTAGAGTTTCACTGCCCATTAAATAGCCGAGGTTATCTAATGAAAGTCCACCGAAAATAATCATTGCTAACGCGATACCCGCTTGTACAACTAATCGTATTTTAAAGCTAATATCGAAATAATCATCAACGACACCAACAACCAATAAAATCAAACTACAACCGAGATATAACAAAAGAGTTAAATTAACAGGTAAAATCAATAACGCGGCAATAGAAAACGCAATAAAAACGGAGATACCACCAACTAAAGGTATAACACCTTGATGATGCTTACGTGCATTCGGCTTATCAACTAAACCAATTCTCTTTGCGACCTTACGCATAATAAATAAAGTAACAAACGACAACACAAAAACAAATATATATGAATATTCCATAATTAAATATTTACCTGTGATTTAAAGTAAAATTTATTATCAATTTAAACAAAGATATTCATTTAAATGATAACTTTGAAATTAACTTAATAACAGAAACTACAGGCACCATATTACAGAGAAATTAATAGCTAAAGGAATAAAAACGCAAAACTGTCAAAGCAAGAATCTTTAAGATAAATTAAACATAATAAATAATAAAGAAAAAGAAACAACCAAGAAAAATATATTATAAACAATTAGTTAAATTAATATTTTTATAATTAAACAGCTATTCAGCGCCAATAAAACAAAAGCAATAAAACGCACTTAAAAACAGAAGAAATTAATCCAACAAATAAAGACAGATACACACATGCAAATAACATATGGATATTTTAATAAGTATTAAATAACAAACACAAAAAAAACCACAATCATTCAATAAGAATATGAATTGTGGTTTCTTAAATATTATATATTAGGCTGTAACTGTTATTGTTGTTTTATAAATTGATATAACAACAAATTAAAATAATGACTACTTTTTCGTTTTTATAAGTTCTGAACTGTAGTCATATTCGCCAAGACGATCTTCACGACGCATTTGCTTTGCTTGCTTATCGTACTCATCAAGTTTGCTTAACCACGCCATAAATTGCTTTAACAGTTGCATATCACTTCACTCTTAAATATATAAATATTCTGAACAACGTCCTGTTCTATTTGCACAGTATATGCACAGCATTAATCATGATCCACACAAAGGAATACATTTAAGGTATATTTGTGACAAAAAGCATAATCGTCAAAAATATGACGATAATACACAACAGTAGTTATAATTTATTTTTATAGTAAGCATTTTAGTGCTTATTTAATGAGTCAAAAAGGGAACGAGGAGAAAGGTGTCGAGAGTCGAGGTTTTTAGGGACGAAGAAGAACAGAATAGTATCTAAAAACATTTTCCATATCGAAACCTCAGCTCTTCCTCTCCCCTTGCTCTATCCCAAACCAAATCAATGCAGTATCATTCATAGGAATAGATAATAGGTATTTGATATGCAACTTAAACCATTACAAAAAGGTCGTTATCAGCAATCTTGGGTTGATGAATATACCAAGATAGAAAAAATAGTCTTAGATTGTATTAGCGAGAAGAGGTTTATCGATGAAGGGCAGTTAGTCATGCAACAAGGACAGCCACTCGGAGCACTGATCTTAGTTAAACAAGGCCGTATAGCATTGAAATATAGCACCCGTAGTGGACGTACCTTTCAGCTGGGAACAATTTATTGCGATCATCAGATTTTTGGAGAAATGGAGTTTTTTTCTAATTACCGATGTCAGATGGATATCATTGCATCTGAAGCACTCGAAGTGTGGATCATTAACCGCGATAAGCTGCAACAGGCACTGAATCAAAATCCACAGCTAGCATTATTCTTTGCCAGTGCTATCGCTATTGATTATCAAGATACCGTTGAAATTCTAACACGACGTTTGCTCTACCCTATTGCTTATAATATTGCCTATGATCTTTATCACCAGCATTTGCATGATCTTCCAGTTGATGGCTTTACCAAAGGATATTTAGAAGCAGAACGGTTTGGTACTTCAGATAGGGTCTATCGTCGTTCAGTACAACAATTGATCACATTAGGCTTAATCAATAAAGAAAAGAAAAAATTAGTGGTTGTGAATATGGATAAGCTCAAAGCCTATTTAGATGCAGAAGAGTAAGCACATCAGTCCTTACTCTTCATTTGATAATCATATTTTTGGTTGTATTAGATTAACGGCATAGCACCGCTTGGCGTACTTGGTAACGCTGGCATAGCAGTAGCATCACCAAAATAATCGCGTAAATAACCGGAATGGCATACATTACCGTTTGAAGACCGACCACTCGCTCAAATACAGAACTGATTGCAGGACTAAACATGGCACCAGCACTACCACTGACTAAAATGTATGACACATTCTTACTGCTGGCATTGCGTACAAACGACACGCCGTAAGCAATAAAAGCGTTATAAAGCGCGGCACACACAAAACCGTAGCCATAGGTTAAGTAAGATAACCATGACATCTTATCTGTGGTCACGATAACTGCCGTGATCACCATCGCTAATGAAATCACCACCAATAAAAAATGTTGAATTTTCATGCGCGATACAATCACCGTCGACACCAATGCGCCCACTAACGCAGCAGACCAGTATTGAGTGATAATGCTACCTGCGTCTTCAAATGGAATCGCAAATTTATCTTTAACAAAGATAGGCGCCCAAGTTAAGAAGGTATAAAGCGCAAGCATGCCAAGGAATAAACCAATACCGCCACTAACAATACCGAAATTCCATTCAGACTGTTCTTTCTCGCCATTGATCCCTGAAGTTTCACAAGCTTTAAAGTTAGTGAATACTGCAATAATCGCAGTTGCAATTGCGACCATACCAACAGCTAAGTAACTGTAGCTCCATGATAGACCTTGCGTTAAGGCATAAGTGGTGATCAAAGGGAAGATAACCCCAGCAATGTTAAACGTAGCATCTTGCACCACTAACATTGTGCTTTGAATTTTATCTTTCCACACCGATACCACAATGGTACCCGCGATACATAAACCGACACCGCCACAAAAACCAATCGCAGTCATCGCCATCATCACCACAGTCAAACTGGTGGTCAGATGCAAAATAACCGCCGCAATGGCAATCAATGAATAACAGCCCATTGTCATACGTTTAATACCGATTTTTTCAATCAGGAAAAACGCAGCAATCGTACCTGCTAGTGCGCCACCATTGAGTAATGAAAATATCGACGCAACTTCGTTCACATTGGCAGCAAACTTAGTGGCGATAGGTTCAATTAACATACCAAATTGAGTGGCAAAACCTGCCATAATAAAATTGGCAAGGAAACTAAGGGCGGTAAGGGTGATTTTATTCTTCATTGATTCCACTCCATGAGTCAGCGGCGAAGCAACGGCTCTTTAATGTTATTCAAAAAAGAGCCCATTGCGGAATGATTAAGGCTGTAATGCGGTTTCTAATGCCAATTCAATCATATTATTAAAAGACAATTGACGTTCTTCAGCGGTGGTTTCTTCACCGGTTAAACAGTGATCAGACACCGTTAAAATAGCGAGGGTTTCAATATTAAACTGATGCCCAAGGCCATATAACCCCGCCACTTCCATATCAATCCCTAATACCCCAAATCGTTCTAACGCTGGAATCAAATCTTGATCAGGATCGTAATACATATCGCCAGTAAAAATATTGCCGACTTTTACATCAATGTTTTTCTGTTGCGCTGTCATATAGGCATTGTGTAATAAACCAAAGCTGGCTGAGGTTGCCATTTGATAACCACTGCTACGTTTAGCATTGGTTGGAGAATCCGTACCCGCCGCTTGCGCTAAAATAATATCGCGCATATGAACATCTTTTTGAGTGGCACCAATGCTGCCAATACGAATAATGCGCTTCACCCCAAAATCATGAATCAGTTCGTGACCATAAAGCACCATTGAGGGAATACCCATACCGTGTCCCATCACCGATACTCGCTGACCTTTGTAATAACCGGTATAGCCCAACATATTACGAACATCAGTGACTAACACTGCATCCGTTAAATAAGTTTCAGCAATAAACTTCGCCCGCAATGGATCGCCTGGCATGATCACAGTTTCAGAAAAGTCACCCGGTTGAGCATTAATATGTGCAGTCATGATATAAACCTTCAAGTGTTTGTCTGCGCTCATAGTAAACAAACACCCTCTCAATATTTCAGGACTAAAGTCCGCTTTTTCGGTTTGATATCTCAATTTTATTATTCTTATTTAAATTGAACTTTTGAGCATATTTACAATAATCCCTCGACTTCGAAATAGTGACAAAAACCAAAATAAAACAATAGGATAAGCGCCAATCACGAGCTTAAATCATAACAACTCACCGAACCAACACGCAAAGCGATAAACGCTACCAATACCAACCCCGTCATTCCCTACAGAGAGGTTACGAACGAGATAGGGAATCTACCGTCCTCGCATTGTGGAGTTATTGAATTCACTGATATCTTTAAGGCTCAAGCACGCGGTGAATAGATCCTGGATAGCTTCAATGGTATGGACTCCCCACCTTACTGACATTGTCAGCTACAGTTATAGCGTCAACCAAAAAGGAGCCCATACCATGAATAAGCCTAGCACTATTTGTATTGATCTCGCTAAAAACGTTTTTCAAGTTGCATTGTTTAATCAACATGGAAAATTAAAGTCTAATCAAAAAATGTCTCAAGCTAAAATGGTCACATTTATAGCCCAATATCCCGCATCTATGATTTATATGGAGGCGTGTGGCTCTGCTCATTATTGGGGGAGATATTTTCAAAATAATAAGCATCATGTTCATCTTCTCCCACCTCAAATTGTCAGGATGTATCGAGCGGGTAATAAAAATGATGCAAATGATGCTCTTGCTATTTATGAAGCAGCCCAACGTCCAGACATACACTTTGTTTCAGTCAAAACAACTGAGCAACAAGATATAGCAAGTGTGTTGCATCTCAGAGAAAGTTATATAAAACAAAGAACAGCGATATCAAATCGGATTAGAGGCTTTGCCTTGGAATATGGAATAAAATTCCCGCAAAGCACCACTAAATTACGTGCTTTACTTCCTCTTGAATTGGAAGATCCTAATAATGGATTAACGTCTTCTGCCCGTTTTGTTTTACATCAGCTTCTTAATCAGCTTATTGAACTTGATAAGCCTATTCAGGAGGTTACTGATTATTTAATTGCTTATGCTAAACAGATACCAGCTTGTCAGTTATTAATGACATTAAGAGGTGTTGGCTGGATAGTTGCCAGCGCACTTTATGCTCGAATGGGCGATGCTTCAGCATATAAATGCGGACGCGATGCAAGTGCCAGTATAGGTTTAGTCCCCGCTCATTCAGGTAGTGGTGGTCATAATAAGCTATTAGGTATAAGTAAAAAGGGAGATCGAACATTACGTGCAGTGGTTGTGCATGGGGCAAGATCTGTCGTTAGTAATATCAAAGATAAATCAGATCAACTTAGTTGCTGGCTTCGAGCCTTACTTGAAAGAAATCATTTTAATAAAGTTGTTATAGCATTAGCCAATAAGACCGTCAGGATGGCTTGTGCCATGCTGAAATCAAACCAACCTTACCAAGAAAAGCTGCCTGCTTAGTAGTGCTTAGATAAGGTTGCGATGTAACATGAAGTACAATATCTCACCAATGTAGTTGCAAGAAACCGTGGATAACGTGTAATCAAAGCAGGCAAGGAAAAATCTGAGAGGCACGACGGTGTTGATACACCTTTAACTCGTATAGAATCCTTGCAACGTGAATGAAGCCATACAGGTTCGGGGTAGCTCCCCATAAAGAAACCGAATATACGTGCACTTGCCAACACGCTTTCTCAAACTCTTGCATTACACGGGGAGTCCATATACGTGCCTCACCTTCCGGGATGACGGCTAATAATCCCCCGTCATTCCCTACAGCGAGGTTACGAGCGAGATAGGGAATCTACCGTCCTCGCGTTGTGGCGTAATTATGCTTCAATTGCTCGCCACTCAAAATTTCACAAAAAAAAAGCGATAGATTCTCATCTATCGCTTTTTCTCGAAACTAGCAACCTAGCCCCTGCTCTTCCTCGCCCCTTAATACAACACTATGCACTAATAGGTTGATGCGGCAACACTTCAGCCAATTGTGGACGCGGTTTAATATTCCACACGATGTCACAAATGCCATCAGTAGGAACAAAGCCCGTTGGTGCTTCAAGCAAAATATTACGTACTGTTTCATGTTCAAAATCATGACATGCAGCATCAAGGCGTTGTAATAATGGCTCTAACTGTGACCACGGTAAGTAAATCTCATCCGCGGTCATAATACGTTCATGTCGAGTTTGACCGACGTTATCGCCAATCAATAACTCTTCATACAGCTTCTCACCAGGGCGTAAACCGGAATACTGAATTTCAATATCACCGTTAGGGTTTAGTTCATCTTTAACTTCCAAGCCTGATAGCTTAATTAACTTCGCGGCTAATTCTGCAATCTTAACGGGCTCGCCCATATCCAATACGAATACATCACCACCTTTACCCATCGCGCCCGCTTGAATCACCAACTGTGCTGCTTCTGGAATGGTCATAAAGAAACGAATGATATTAGGATCAGTTACCGTAACAGGGCCACCTTCAGCAATTTGACGCTTAAACAGTGGAATAACCGAACCTGATGAACCAAGAACATTACCAAAGCGCACCATACAAAAACGGGTTTTGGTTGATGTTTCTGCCAAGGCTTGCAAAGAAAGCTCAGCCATACGTTTAGTGGTACCCATTACATTGGTTGGGCGTACTGCTTTATCCGTCGAAATTAATACAAAGGTTTCAACCCCTGCATTCATCGCCGCTTGCGCAGTATATAATGTACCGAAGACGTTATTACGTACCCCTTCGACCACGTTAAACTCAACCATTGGCACATGTTTATAAGCTGCAGCATGGTATAAGGTTTGAACTTGAAATGCTTCCATTACTGCTTGCAGACGATTTTCACGTTGCACACTACCCAACAAAGGATATATCTCAACCGTTAAACCTTCTTTTTTAACCTTTTCAACCAACTCTTTTTCTATTGCATAAAGACTATATTCAGACACTTCAAACAATATTAACTTAGCAGGTTTTTGATTTAAAATCTGACGACAAAGCTCAGAACCAATCGAACCGCCCGCACCTGTTACCATCACCACTTTATCGGTAATATTGGCGGTAAATAATTCAGCCACAGGTTCAACTGGATCACGACCTAATAGATCTTCAATCGGCACTTCACGCAATTCATCAATTTTTGATTTACCACTAACAATATCTTCGATATCTGGCACGGTACGTACTTCAATTGACAAATGCTGTAAGTGATTTAAAACCGCTTTACGCTCAGAACGACTAGCATTAGGCAAGGCTAATAACACTTGATCAGCATGATATTTATCCAGCACTACTGCTATTTTATTAGCAGGATAAACACGTAGTCCCATCATGGTGGTATTACGCAAGCTATCATCGTTATCAACAAACGCTACCGCTTTATAATCATTACTCTGACGCAATGCCAAGCATAATTGACGTCCAGTAGTACCCGCACCATAAATAACCACAGCTTTACGTTGGTTTTGAGGATGATTAAAATTGGCGATATAAGTGCGCATAATTAAACGCGCACCACCCGCTAATAACGCTAAGAATGCGCCGTAAATAATCGGTACAGTACGCGGAATACCGATATCTAAATAAAAGCCTAACCCTGAAAAAGCAATCGCAGAAAATATAGCCCCTGCACTGACAACCACTAATGCATGGAAAGTTAAATAACGTAATATCGCGCGGTATAAACCTAATTGGACAAAAATAAATAACGTTGCAACAGTGAGAATAACTAAGCATTCCCATAATGCAACATTAAGGAAATAATCATAGTGACCATAACGGACACCAAATGCGCCCCAAAAAGCCACGAAAATAAATAACACGTCACAAGCTAAGCTAACAAAGCGCTTGTTACTGCGAGACAGTGAAAAAATAAACTGTTCCACTTTCATAGAGGAGCCTATATATTAAAAAAGTTAACTAAAGAGGAAATACGAATTAGTGTAGTATTTATGGTGTAACGAATTTAAACGATAACATTGCACTATCGTTTAAATTTAAATAAATTATTTTCAAATAAATAGCTTTAATAATATTTCAATATTACAAAATAAATCATACTGGTATTCTATACCGATATAACCCCATGATAATACACCAACTGCATATCATCAACACATAATGAGAGCTAGGTATGATCCCCAAAAGACATAATATTAAAGATGTGTTTAATCAGCACTAAAAAGGATAAATTAAGGTTTAACTGCATCACCACTGCCACTTCCTGTAGCAGTCATTAAAATATATTTAAAATAATCTTTGATTGTTAAGCTATCAATCATCTTTTTATCTGTTTCAGCTAATAATTGTGGTGTCGACATATCAATATTCTGAACCTGAGCTAACCCTGTAACACCAGGTAAAACATCATAAACACCTAACTTATCGCGCTCAGCTATCAATTCTTCTTGATTAAATAAATTAGGACGAGGACCGACTAAACTCATCTCACCTTTTAAAACATTAATTAACTGTGGCAGTTCATCAATTTTTGTTTTGCGAAGAAAAGCACCAAGTTTAGTGATCGATGCATTACTCGCTAAATGACTAGCTACAGATTGAGTATCAACCGACATTGTGCGAAATTTTATTAATTTAAATGGTTGTTTATTTTTACCCACACGGGTTTGAATAAACACTGGTGAACCTGTATCAAATAAACCAATAACAACCACAATTAATAATATCGGCCATAAAAATAGCAAGCCGAAAAAAGCGGCTAGAAAATCAATTAAACGAAACATAAATATTAATCCTTTAATTTGCTTTGAAGAAAAGCATTCGCTGTTTGTTTAAAACCATCTTCAAGCGTTTGAGGCGGCTTCCATCCTAACGTGTCTTTAGTATGAGTAATATCAACTTGAAGAGAACCTAATAAACGACTAATTACATCTTCTTTACCAGTAACCTTTCCGACCAAGCGATAACAAGCTGTCGGAATTGGTACTTGCCATTGCGACTTACCTAAAGCCTTCGCCATCTGCTGAACCATCTCATTGGTTGAAACATCGTTATCGTCAGACACAAGGAAAACTTGGTTTGCAGCTTTAGGATGGTCAATACAAGTCACAATTAAATCAACTAAGTTATCAACCGAAACTAAACTACGCTTATTATCCTTAATACACCCAAAAGGTAATGGTAATCCTTTTGATACTAAATTTAGAAGTGAAGCAAAGTTAGCTTTAACACCTGGACCATAAACTAATGTTGGACGAATAATCACAACTTCCAAACCAGTATCTTTAGCTAGTTGTAATAGTTGTTCTTCTGCTTCTGATTTAGATTGACCATAAAAATCTTCAGGGGAACGTTGATCATCAAACTTGAAAGGCTTACCTAATTGAGTCGATTCACCATTTACTTTAATAGAACTAATAAAAATAAACCGCTTAACACCAGCCTCTACGGCTTGTCTGGCTAAGTTTAATGTTCCTTCAGTATTAACTTCACGATAATCATCAAGTGGGTTAGTAGATGTGTCATCCATGATATGTACACGAGCAGCACAATGAATTAAAACATCTACGTTAGAAAATGCTAATTTGTTATTAAAACATGATAAATTGTCACAATAAATATAATTGTCGCTCTCTTTAGATAAGGATAATTCCCTTATTAATTTTTTTACATCATGATTTTTTAATCTAGTACATAATCTAGAACCAAGAAAACCAGAAGAACCCGTTAATAATATATTCATAATCATTTTGAAATTAGAAAGGTTATAAAGCTTTTTATATACCAACGAAAATGTTTAGAAAATATATTTCGATTAGCATAAGCACCGTCATGAACTGCTTTTACCGATTTTAAAAAACAAACTGATTGATTATGTTGTTTCTTTGCTCGGTAACAAATATCAACATCTTCATAATACATAAAGTATTTATCGCAAAAACCATTTAGCTTCTTATATAAATCAGCTTTAAATACTAAAAACGACCCAGCAGCCCAATCAATAGTATCAAATTCTTTTAACTGCTTTTTATCATATTCGATGTTTGCTGGTTTATTAATAAACATTCTAAAAAAACCAGACCAAGTTGAAAAATAACGTAAAGATGGTTCATTTACATTAAAATCATGATCTTTATATAAATCTATTGTGAATAATTTATTATTATTATTATTCACCTTTGACATCATAAGTTCAAAATTATATTTATCAATTATAACATCTGGATTGATAACACAAAAAAGATCATCTCCATTCATTCCATTTTTAATGCAACAATCAAATACAATATTGTTATTATGTCCAAATCCAATATTTAAAGGAAATGAAATATAATTAAATCCAACCGAATCACAATAGTTTTTTAGTTTTAAACTACCAACATTATCTTTAATATAAATATGAACATTAGGTATAGTTAATAGCTCTAACAAATCTTCATTATTTATTATTAAATCATCATGATTATGACTTACTATAGATAAATAGATATTATTCAAATTAACACCATATCAATTAATAATGTACCATTTTTATCTTTATTTGAAAGAATTGGCTCAATATTTAATGGCCAATTAACTCCAATATGAGAATCAGACCAAAGTAAAGAATGCTCTGCGTTAGGATTATAATAATCCGTACATTTATAAACAAACTCAGCTTCATCACTTGTCACATAAAAGCCATGAGCAAAACCTTCAGGTATCCATAACTGACGCTTATTTTCAGCTGATAAATAAACACCTATCCACTTACCAAATGTTGGTGAATCTTTACGAATATCAACAGCGACATCAAAAACTTCACCAGAAACAACACGGACTAACTTACCTTGGGTATTTTCTGTCTGATAATGTAATCCACGTAAAATACCTTTTTTGGATTTAGAATGGTTATCTTGTACAAATTGGGTAGGCTTACCAGTAACTAATTCTTCAAATTTATTTTGATTCCAAGTTTCCATAAAGAAACCACGTTCATCACCAAAAACTTCTGGCTCAATAATTTTTACATCAATAATTTTTGTTTCAATTACTTTCATTTTACAACCCTAAAATCACCCAATAAATCATTATATAGTTTATAATAATTTTTACTCATTATCTCTACTGTATAATTATTACAATATTTATTGTAAATATCATTTCCCATATCAGAGCTGTAACTTTCTAAAATAGCTTTAACTAGACTATTAATATTATTTACATCAAAAAAAATCACTTCATTAGGAAATATTTCTTTAAATATATCTATATTAGATGCAACAACTGAGCATTTTTGTGCGGCAGCTTCTAATAAAGCTAAACCAAATCCTTCAGAAATTGATGGCATTATATACACGTCAAATAAAGACATATATTTATACGCATCTTCATGCCGCCCTAGTGTATAAAATCTATCGTTTACATTTAAAGATATGGCAAGTTCTTTCAATCTCAATAAATCTGGCCCATCACCAATTAGCATAAAATTAAGTCTTTCATCTAATGTAAGTGCATAAATAACCTGATCTAAACCTTTTAATTCACGAACGACACAACAGGTACCGATTAATATATTATTATCATTCTTTACCATCATAATTGACTCATATATACTATTATTCATACTTGAATTAACAATATTAAAGTCAATATCTCTCCCGTTATTTATGATTTCAAACTTATTGTTATAAAAAGGTAATATTTTATTATAACTTTTTTTAGATGTGCTACTAAGAACAATTAATTTATCAAAACTTGCCCATGATAATGACCAAAAAAAACCATATATACGAGACTTTAAAAACCCAAAAGTATCAAGTAAATCATCAAGGAAAATACTATGTAATGTTGATATTTTTTTTACTTTCTTATTAAATATAGTATGCAGAAAAACATACAAATCAGGCTTAAATAAATTAGAATGTATAATATCAAAATCATTAAAGTCTATTGGCTTAAAAAAGCTTATTTTTTTCGTCTTAACTGGAAAGTTAATAGGTGATTCTGATTCCTTAAGGTAAAATACGACAATACTCAAGTTAGAATCAATTTCTAATAAACCTTTTATAATATCTTTTATAACAAAACCTGGGGCCGTTGCTTTTAGTGAGGGTAATATAAATGCAATATTCATAATTTATTTCACACATACTTTAATTAAATATTTTATTATATCGATGATTGAACCCCATAAAAAGATATTCGCCCAGCATCTAATATTTAACTTTTCATTTCTAGTAAATAATAATTCTAACAATCCTTTACATAATAATTTTTTATCACCCTCTTTTTTTAAATTTGCATACTCTATTATTTGACTTATTAATAAATCATCACTGAAATTGTAATGTTTTATTATTGCTTTTACTCTACTCTCCATTTGTTCTTTACTATATACATTAGAAACCTGAGCATTATGATATCTATAATATAATAGTGGCTTTTGTATATTATATACCTCTCCTACTTGAGATAATCGAATGAAAAACTCGAAATCCTCTGCATGAGGGTAATTATCATTATAATTGATATTGAATTTTCTTATTTTATTTAAATCCAACATAACAGATGGATGACAAAATGGAGAACATGTTAATAATGCTAATTTACAGGATAAATTATCTTCTGGTAGTTTTATTTTCCTTTTTTTTGTACCAAAAATATTATAATTACTTCCAACAATAACAGCTCCTGTTTTCTTTATACATTCATATTGCTCTGAAAAACGAAATTGATTACATATATCATCAGCATCCATTCTAACAATATATTCACCTCTAGCGACAGAAAGACCAAAATTTAAAGTTTTAATTAATTTTAAATTTCTCTCATTCTTATACACTTTAATTCTAGAGTCTTCATTTTCTTTCTTAATTAACAGGTCATATGTTTTATCTGTTGAGCAGTCATCAATTATAATTAACTCAAAATCAGGAAAAGATTGATTTAAAACAGAATCTATAGCATCAACAACAAATTCTTCAGCGTTAAAAACCGGAAGTATAACACTTAATTTAGGAATTTTTTCTTCCGTCATTATTTTGGTCACTTTTCAATATTGAAACAATTAAACACACAAAAAATATCATTGAATTTACGGACACCAAGGTCATCATAACCTCACCTTTAAAACTTGAAACTAAATAAAGTATTAACAATCCAAGCCATAAAGAACCTAACAATTGTTTTTTTTCATAATTAAATAAAGGTGACAGTAAATTTAAAGTATATAAAAACGAAAATAATAAAAAGCTCACACCTCCATATATTAATAATCTTAAATATCCAACATCTGTATGCATATAATAACTACCATCCTCTCCCGTATAATGTCCAGTTCCCATAACAAAAGAACTGAATGGTAAGTCAATATTATACATCTCAGCTAAGCGAGTTGTTGAGTTCATTTGATGTCCATTTTTAAAAAACTCAAAAATATAATTAGTTATATTATTATCAATATTTATATCTTTTCCAACAAACAAAAAAACAGCAAATAATAAAGAGATAAAAAAACAAAGTACTAACAATTTTGATATGATTTTTAGTACTTTACTAAAACGAGAATTCAATATGAATACAATACTAATTAAGTATATTGCGCCAAATCGGCCAGAAATTAACATCGCTATATTCACTAAAAATATCTTTATAATATTAACAATTGAAATATTATTTATTGACACTCTAATAAAATAATGAATATAAATTATTAATACTACAGAAAATGATAACGATAAACCAAAAAACAACCCACCAGATAATGCATTACTTCTAATCCCATTAGAAAAAATATCTGCTGCTCGCACGACATCAGGATTGCGGTGGAAAATCTCTATGATTGGCTTTAATTGTGGTATAAAGAGTACTAAAAATATGATCAATGATTGAATAAAAAAAACAGTAAATAACGACTTCGTCATTTCAGAATAAGTGTCGTTTTTAAAATAACAAACAAATAAGTAAGCTAATGGGATACCACATAAGGATGATAAAAAACTATTTGTATACGTTTTGAAATATGTATAATCTCCAGTGCCATATATAATTGGATATATAGAAATCACCACATACCCAACAATAGATATAATTATAAATCTAAAAACATAATTAATGGGATTAAGTTGTATTTTCTGATTTCGTCTATATTTATAAATTAACAAATGAAACGACGCTAAAAAACCAACTAAAAATGTAGAATGATAAAAAACAGGTAAAGATAAAGAGAAGACAAACAAGAATAAATAAAAATTAAGCGTTATTTTTGTAAGAGATTTACTCATAAAACATAACCATTATAGATTACAATATTAATAAAGCCCTGAATAAGGGCTTTATCCTATTTAATACAACTATATGTAGTAATCAAATCACACTCTTTCAACCAACAGTCATTATATTTTTCTATTTTTTTATAATTGTTATCATATAAAAAAACATTTTTTCCTAATAAATAAGCTAAGATAAAACCATGCAGTCTATCTGTATGTACTACGTCATATTTTTCCACATAACTAATAGCATTATTAACATTATAATTTACCTGAACAAGCCAATTCTTAAGCATTAATTCACTAAAAAATGGAGTTCTTCTACTAGCATTAATAATACGTTGTATTACTACATCACTTGTACTACATAAATCAGACCAATCAAAGCTTCTCTTTTTTATATCTCTATTAAAAACAACACCTTCACAATCATTTCTAACTAGATTTAATATTCTCTTATTTTTACTATCAAGACAAACAACTTCTGACTTTTCAATTAAAGGATGAAGTGAATGAGCCATATCAGGCATTAGCACAACATTTTCAGTTAAAAGTTTAGCTATTTCAAAACTATCTTTATCTCTAACATACATTTTTACATTATTATGCTGTTTAAAAACATTAATACTATTTTCTAAATTAAGATTATTCTTATAGTAAATTGATTGTGGTAAAAATATCACACCCTTATTCTTAAGCTTTAATAATAGATTTTCTCTAGCAATTTGATGATCTAAATATATATCACCAAAATTACCACCGCCATGAACAAGAATAACATCACATTCTAATAGTTTTTTATAATTTATATTATTTTGTAAAGCTCTATATGTGACATTAAGCTCATAATCTTGAAAAAACTGCTCTGTACCTAAATATATTAATAAATCACCTGTATTATAATGACAAGGTATATCAATGTACCCTATTTTTTTATTTTTTAAGTCATCAGATATCTGATTATGAAGAGACTTTAAAAAGTCCAAATTGCTATCCCAACTTATAGCCATATATTAATCACCAATATTATTAAACTTAGATAAAGCCGTCGACAATAAAACATATAAACAGAGATAAAATTTACTATTAATATTATTTTTATGTAAATAAATAGATTTATGTAATATTTTAGAACTTATATTATTCAATTTAACCACGCTATCAGAAACTGGTTTCCTTTCTTGAATTGGTGGCAACACCTTATAATTCCCATATATTTTATATAACATACTCTCATTAAAGCCATTAAATTCTTTTTTTCCAATATAAACCTTATCTAAAGGGTATATTTCTTCATTTCCAAATTCTCCATCTATAGAGCACTCAAAATAGGGGTGAGAATAAACACATCCATCTTCGCACTCTAATCCATAATAATTATTGTACCAAAAAAGAAAATCACTCTTTGTATCGTATGATTTAATTATATCTTCAACTTCAGAAATATTAAGGTTATTCAATTTCCCATGAATAATATAATTTGCAACCCCTCTAAGTTTTTCATTCTGTCTAACATCTTCTTTTTTTATTTTATTTAAAGGCCGAATATCCACTTTCGGAGGAATTAAATATGAAAAAAAACGCCCTTTCATTTTTAAAAAATAGTTGCTTTTTTTTGCTAAGAAATTACAACAGCCATTATTTAGACTTTCATCAAAAAAATAATAATTACTATTTTTATCTTTATTAATACATCTAATCAATTTAAGGTAATCATCTTTCTTTAAAGATATATCAAGATCATCATCCCATGGTATAATTGAACTATCCCTATATGCCCCAATTAACGTACCGCCATCCAATGAAAAATCAATATTCTCACACTTGGAAATATTAGAAATATAATCTAATATTTCCAGCATATCATCTTGTATTAACTTGATATTTTTAATTGAATAATACTCGATATTATCTTTTACTAAATACATTTTTCCGGCCTAGTAATAAATCAACAGAATATATAAACCTAGCTACAGCAGTAATAACCTCAGGTAATACATATAATAAACAAAAGAAAGTGATTGCATTAATATCAACAAATCCTAGAAGATACATACAAAGCACTAAAATATAAAAAGCAACTCCAAAATAAACACTTTTATTATATTCACGCTCCTTGTTGAATACAATTAACGTTGATGCACCAAGAACTAATGTTATTACATTAAATGGAATATATAAAACCAATATATTAATTACTAACATAAACTCATTATATGATGACAAATTAAAAAATGCATATATGTTTTTAGAAAAAAACAAGATACCAAGGCATATTAAAACAGATAATCCCGTCAAAACAAATAATGCAACTCTATTGTATTTTATATTTTTACACCTTAATGATACTGGGTAAAAAACCTGAGAAAATATCTGAAATGGCGTTTTAAAAACAGTAATAACTTTATTGGCAATATCATATATAGCTAATGAGTCCAATCCAACAAATAACCCTATCATAATACTAGAGGTATATTCGGTAATCGCAGTTGCTATTCTTGAAAAGAAATAAGGTACTGATTTTAAAATTACATCTTTAATTTCATCAATACTAACCAATATTAATTTATATCCAACTTTGTAAATCAACACAATAGAAGATAAAAAACCCACTATATTTACAATTAGCAAAATAGACACATAGTTAATCAAATCATTTTGTTCATTAACAAAAACAAAAACGAATAATAATGACACCACCTTTACTAAGGCATTTATTATACTAATTATTTTTATTTTTTCTATCGCCTGATAGAACCAAAATGGTGTCATATTATAAATAATCAATTGGAAAAATATAACAACAGCAACTAAATAACTATGTTTGGAATTAATAAAAACAAAAACAAAACTAAAAACACAAAACGATATAAAAAACAGAATAAACTTAACATATAAAACAGAGGATAATATCATGTTTGTTCTTTTTATATTACTTCTATTCTCACCTATAACCTTTACAGCAGTCAAATCAAAGCCTTGATTTATAAATATAACAAAATACAATGAAATTGCATTAATAAAAACAAACCAGCCATAGTTATTCAATCCAATTGTTTTTATCAAATAAGGATAAATTAAGATTGGAAAACCAATGTTAATCATTTGAAATAAAGATAAGTAAGAAAAACCAACAAACATATTGGTTTTAAAGAATCTACTTGCAATACTCATTCTTTTTGCCTTTATTTATGATAAAAACATGTATTGATTTTATAAATAAAGCAGTAACCAGTAATAAGCTACCCATTGAAGATGCAGCTGCTAAGTTACCCGAATCATCCATATTTAAAATCACGATAGACGCTAATATGGTATTAGAACCATAAAGGAATACCACTGCAGATACGGTAGTTAATGTATTAACAAACAGATAAAAGAAAATATCTAATAACGTTAATTGTGATAATGGAACAATAACTCTAAAGAAAGTTAACCATTGAGGAACAGAAAGCGAACGTCCTACATGCTCGTAGTTTGATTCTAAGCGTCCAACGGTACTATTAAAGGTTAAGAACGATACCGAGAATAAATGGACAATGGTATTAAATGCTAAAATAGCAAAAGTACCTTGCCATGCATTAAGCCATGAATCAGGACGGTTAAATGCAAATATATATGCAAGACCTAATACCGTACCAGGGATACTCAAGGGTAATAACGCAAAGAAACGAACCAGCCCTGTAATAAACTTAGGTGCAGTTGCTCGTAGCGAAACATAACTGGTAAAAAACGTAATGATGACACCAAAAACAGCGACCATTACCGCTAATATCAGTGAATTCCAATAAGGTTGCCAGCCATAACCAAAAGCATCAAAATCATAGTTAGCCCACGTAAAGCTAAAGTCATAAGGCCAATAGGAAATTAATGAGCCCCAAACAACAACACCAATCACCATAAGTAAAGCAGCACAAGGTAACCAGCATACGATAGTTAATAACACATCTCGCAATGTTGATGGATTAACGTCTTGAACAGTTTGATTATTCGCTAAACGTGCTTGTTTCTTACGTGCCCAACCATCTACAAAGAAAGCCATACAAGTGGGTACAATTAACACGAGGCTAATGGTTGCCCCCATCGAAAAATTCTGTTGTCCAATAACTTGTTTATAAATTTCAGTCGCTAGCATGGAATATTGCCCGGCTAACACTTTGGCAATACCGAAATCCGTCATCGTTAGGGTAAAGACAACAAAACAAGCACTAATAATACCGTAAGCACTATTAGCAAGCGTAATTGACGTAAATTGTCGCCAAGAACTCGCCCCTAAACAGCTCGCGGCTTGATAAAGACGTGAATCAATACCGCGTAATGTGGTGGTCAATAACAATACCGCATGAGGTAAGGTAAAAATTATCCCGCCTAATATCACCCCTATTGGACCATATAAATCAAAGTCGGTTAAGTATTGTGAGATTAAACCTTGCCCACCTAATAAGTAAATTAAACCTAAACATGGAAAAATAGAGGGCACAAATAATGGAATTTGAATCAGTGCTTGTAGTGCATGTTTACCCCATAATTGACTACGGACTAAACCAAATGCAACCATAAATGCAATACTGACACTAACCACCATCACTACAAGACTAACAAAAACTGAATGCAGTAATGCATCCACTAATCCTGAGTTAGAAAAGTAATTAATAAAGTTTTTAAAGCCAATATATTGACCATCATTATTACTAACACTACGAATTAATAATTGTTTTAGTGGCTCACCTACCCCGCTCCATAGAAATACCAAGGGCAACGTTAGCAATAATAATCCACTGAGTTGAGACTGCTTTTTCTGAAATAAAGTTGTCACACTCATGATAAAACACACCATGATTCAGGTGGCATAGTAATAGCAACCAGCGTATGCTCAAAAAGCCTATTGTCTTGGAAATACTGGTAAGGCACATCAGCATATAATTGAGTGCTTTGATCGCTCATCAATAATTCTAAGCGATAAAAAGCGCCCATTAAATGCCAACACATAACACGAACCACTAACGTATGCGGGCGTTGTAGGTTTTCTTCTGTTGCAAGACGAACCTGGACTTGCTCGTAACGCACACCAATCGTTTTTCCTTGTGCCCATTGCGGAATCGACAGCATATTCATACTACCGATAAATTCACCAACAAAACGATTTTCAGGCGTTAAATATAATGATTCCGGTGTACCAATTTGTTCAATACGGCCTTCATTCATTACTACGATACGATCAGCCAGTGCCATGGCTTCTTCTTGATCGTGTGTCACCATGATCACAGTAATACCAAGTTTACGTTGTAACGTTTTTAATTCATTGCGTAACGTGACTCGAACTTTTGCATCCAAAGCGGATAACGGCTCATCGAGTAATAACAAGCGAGGATTATTCGCAATCGCACGCGCTAACGCTACGCGTTGTTGTTGACCACCAGATAATTCAACAGGGTAACGCTGGGTAATATGCGGTAAACCAATTAAGGTTAATAATTCATCGGCTCGCTCATTACGTTTTGCTTTATTCCACTCTTTTCCACGTAGACCATAAGTAATATTATCGCGCGCCGTTAAATTGGGAAATAAAGCATAATTTTGGAAAACAATGCCAAATTTTCTTTTTGATGGTGTGAGGTAGGTAATATCTTCATCAAGACACATCACCTTACCTTGTTCAGGAAAGTGCAGACCCGCAATGATATTTAATAAAGTTGTTTTCCCACAACCAGAAGGACCAAGAAAACAAATAAATTCGCCACGTTTGATCGATAAAGAAATACCATGCAATGCACGATATTCTTCATAATCCTTAATGACGTGATCAATAGATATAAAGCTCACGTAATTCTCTCACAAAATAAACAATCAGAAGATTTAATATGGAATAGTGATTAATTTAACTCGTACTTATCACGCCATTGTTGAATTAATGTTGAGCGATTATTAGCAGCCCATTTAAAATTATTTTTAATCATAGCGTTGTAACTGATTTTACCTTCAGGTGTTATAAATTCTTCTCTAGAAGGAATACCTGAAAAAACAGCCCCAATTTTTGCCACAGCGTCTGAACTAACCCAATCAACTAATTTTTTAGCTGCTTCAAGATGTTTTGTCCCTTTGATGATCGCTGCCGCTTCCATATCCCAACCAATTCCACCTTCAGGAATAACCAAATCGATAGGAGCTCGACGCTTGATTAATGTGTGAGCAAATGAAGATGAAGATAAACCAATAGCTACTTCACCTTGAGCTGCCATGCTGCATGGTTTAGACCCCGAATGAGTATACATCTTAATATTTTTATTTAAGGCATCCTGATAAGCCCACGCTTTCTTTTCGCCCCACATTTGAATCCAAGCAGATATATTCATAAAGCCTGAACCTGAAGACGCTGGGTTTGGCGCTGCAATTAAGCCTTTATAAATAGGGTTAGTGAGATCTTGCCATGTTTTTGGGTACGGTAAGTTGTGTTTTTTCATCACAAACTTATTAATGCAAAGAGACGTTGCCCATGCATTAGTTCCAACCCAATGAGGTGGAGTATTATTATCTTTCATTTGAGATGATAATAAATCGTAACCTTTAGGCTTATAAGGTAACAACATACCCTCTTTATCAAAGATAAGTAGACTACTTGCAGCAACACCAAAAGCAACATCTGCTTTTGGATTTTCTTTTTCAGCTAATAATTTAGCCGTAATAACACCTGTAGAATCACGAACCCAATTAATTTTAATATCAGGATTTTGTTTTTCAAATTCTGTTTTATAACTATTTAATAGCTCAGGTTCTATGATTGTATAAACAGTTAATTCTGTCTTAGCCAATGCAGAAAAACTCACCACCGCACAACATAAAGCCAATAATTTTTTTTTCATTTAATCCAACTTAAATTCACTTTTGATAGTATTAATCAGCATGTGAGCTATCTTATCTGAAGGACCTTTTTGGCCATTTAAGTTCATTGATACCAATGAATCTAAAACACGTTCACGTAATTCAGAACTACTCACGCCTTCAGTACGAGGTAATATCACTAATTTTTCTTCAGGGATATGGTTAACGTTGTCACAGCCATGAACTAATAAGTCAATATTATGCTCAATTAAAAAATCATTATCGATAAGCCAATTACAAGGAACGACTTCATCCACATAACGGATGCTTTCTAATACTTCTTTACGCTCATAATAAGATAGTTCAGAGGTGTAGCCTTTTTTTGTTTGAATTTCATCGTCAGTTGTAAGCGCTACAACAACATGCCCCATTTCATTAGCTTGTTTTAATAAACGAACATGACCATGATGAATAAGAGTGGCTGACATATCGACCATAATGCGTTTTTTCATAAAAATCCTTAATATCTAACAATCAAAAAACATTTAATAATTTCAATTTCCAATCACTTGCTGAAATATTAAATATTGTCATTATTTTTTTTGTATTCAACTTTGAATTCATAGGACGTTTTGCTGGTGTCGGATACTGTTCAGTTTTAATCCCTTTTACGTCAGGAGATTTAATTAAAACATTTTGCTCAATTGCTTTATCAAAGATAACTTGAGCGAATTCGTACCAACTTACATGTGGCATACCAGAGAAATGATAAATACCATAATTATCACTATTAAATTCATTTTTTGAATTAGTGATAGCTTTGGCTATTTTAATTAATGCCTTGGCAATATCCCCCGCATAAGTTGGCCCTCCAAACTGGTCAGCAACAATATCTAATGAATCTCTTTGCTGCGCTAAACGAAGCATTGTTTTTACAAAATTATTACCGTCTTCACCAAATACCCATGCGGTACGTAAAATAATGTGGCGAGAGCAAGCATTAATAACGGCTTCCTCACCCGCTAATTTACTCTCACCATACACGCCTTGTGGGTTAACAGTATCTGATTCGCTATATAATCCGTCTTTATCACCCGCAAAAACATAATCTGTCGATATATGTAATATTGCAGCACCAACTCGCTCAGCAGCTTGGGCTAAATATTTAGGTCCATCTCGATTTATGGCATAAGATAATTCAACTTCATTTTCCGCTTTATCAACTGCGGTATGAGCTGCTGCATTAATAATAATATTTGGCATAAAATCATTAACAGTTTTAATTACCTCTTGCTCTGAAGTAATATCAAGTTGGTCTCTATCAACAGCTAAAAATTCAATCTCAGGGCAAGTAGATAACTGTTTTACTAAACAACTACCTACTTGGCCATTGCAACCTGTAATTAATACTTTCACAATGTTTATTCACTTTTTATTTATTTTCAGAAACAATGCGCATTAAATACTGACCGTATTCATTTTTCATCATTGGCTCAGCGAAGAGCTGTACTTGTTCTGTCGTTAACCAATCATTACGCCATGAAATTTCTTCTAAGCAAGCAACTTTCAGTCCTTGAATATTTTGTACGGTTTCAACAAATGATGCTGCTTGTTGCAAACTTTCATGGGTACCTGTATCAAGCCATGCAAAGCCACGACCTAATAGCTCTACATTCAATGAGCCATCATTTAAGTACATTTCATTAAGTGTAGTTATTTCAAGCTCACCACGGTGTGACGGTTGAACTTGTTTTGCCATCTCAACAACACGATTATCATAGAAATATAATCCTGTGACTGCATAATTTGATTTAGGTTGTTGCGGTTTTTCTTCAATAGAAATGGCTTTCATATTGCTATCAAATTCAACCACACCAAATCTCTCTGGATCATGTACTTGATAACCAAAGACAGTAGCAACACCTTGTGATGTTAACTCTTTAGCATGACTTAGCTGTTGTCCAAATGATTGACCATAAAAAATGTTATCGCCAAGCACTAAACAAACACTGTCTTCACCAATAAACTCTTCACCAATAATGAATGCTTGTGCTAAACCATCAGGGGATGGCTGAATCGCATACTCAAGATTAATACCAAAGTCAGAGCCATCACCTAATAAGCGACGAAAACTTTCATTATCTTCAGGAGTAGTAATGATCAGAATATCTTTAATACCCGCTAGCATTAATGTTGATAATGGGTAAAAAATCATTGGCTTGTCGTAAATAGGTAATAACTGCTTTGAAACACCGCGAGTAATTGGATAAAGACGAGTACCTGAACCGCCCGCTAAAATAATGCCTTTCATGTTATTTCCCTTCACTCTTATTTGTGCCAGCACCTAAACGTTCAAAACTGTATGAGCCATCTAATACACGGCTCCACCATTTTTGATTAGCTAAATACCATTCAACCGTTTTACGAATACCTGATTCAAAGGTTTCAGCCGGTTTCCAGCCAAGTTCACGGGCAATTTTAGATGCATCAATCGCATAACGGACATCATGCCCAGGGCGATCTGTTACGTAAGTGATTAAGTTTTGGTATTCCGTTACGCCTTGCGGTTTATTTGGCACTAACTCTTCAAGTAGTGAACAAATTGTTTTCACCACTTCAATATTGGCTTTTTCATTGTGGCCACCAATATTATAGGTTTCACCAATTTCGCCTTTAGTGACTACGGTATACAGTGCTGATGCATGATCTTCTACATATAGCCAATCACGAATTTGCATTCCATCACCGTAAACAGGTAATGCTTTACCGTCTAAGGCATTGAGAATAATTAATGGAATTAATTTTTCAGGAAAATGATACGGGCCGTAATTATTTGAGCAGTTAGTTACAATCGTTGGTAAACCATAAGTACGAAGCCATGCACGGACTAAATGATCGCTTGATGCTTTAGAAGCTGAATACGGGCTTGATGGCTCATAGGATGTTGTTTCAGTGAACAAGTCATCAGTACCTTCCAAATCACCATACACTTCATCGGTTGAAATATGGTGAAAACGAAATGCTGATTTACGGGTTGCTTCTAATTGATTCCAGTAAGCACGAGTTGCTTCTAGGATGGTATAAGTGCCAACGATATTGGTTTCAATAAAAGCTGCAGGACCATCGATTGAACGATCAACATGGCTTTCAGCGGCCAAGTGCATGACTGCATCGGGTTGATGCTCGGCAAAGACGCGATCTAACTCAGCGCGATCACAAATGTCCACTTGCTCAAAGGCATAACGATCATTATTTTCAACGGTAAGTAATGATTCTAAGTTTCCTGCGTAAGTTAATTTATCTACGTTAACAACACTGTCTTGAGTATTATTAATAATGTGACGAATAACAGCTGAGCCGATAAAACCAGCGCCACCAGTAACCAAAATTTTCACAGAAAACGATCCTTTTTGTTTATAATTACAGCACCAATATTCAGCATCCATTGGCACTCTTAGTGTGAGTTTCACGATGGGTCGAGACTCATTTATTGAATAATTTCATCAGGCCAACTCAGTGTTTTTAGGAGCCTGAGACACAAAACATGAAATTTGAGCCATAAAAAAGCACTAGCTGTCGCAGCTAATGCTTTGTTATAAAACAAGTTTGTATGTTATTTAGCGATTGGAGGGAATAGGTCCAATCTAGGGTCTAGGGTCTAGGGTCTAGGGTCTAGGGTCTAGGGTCTAGGGTCTAGGGTCTAGGGTCTAGGGAGATTATTCCTTCTCAATCGTCAATCAGTGAAAATATTAACTCTACAACACGTGATAAGTAGATTCCCTATCTCGTTCGTAATCTCACTGTAGGGAATGACGATGGTTAGCTCGAACATTCACTATTAAGAGTGACGAAGGTTTAGGCGCTTTTTCTCGTACCTAGACCCTCGTCCCTCTAAACCTGTTATCTACTTATTATCACTCGCGTAACTGTAGTTGTAATAACCGTAGTTACCGCCATAAGTTGAGCTTGCCTTGCGAACCACGGCGTTAAGAATACAGCCTTTAACTTCAATACCATTTTGTTCAAAACGATTTTTAGTCACTTCAATTTCTTTAACAGGGTTTAAGCCAAAACGCGCCACAATCATGGTTGTGCCTGCATGAGCACCCACAATGGCAGGATCAGTTACCGCTAGAATTGGTGGTGTATCCACTAACACTAAATCGTAATTTTCAGATGCCCAATCTAATAGTGTTTTTAAACGCGGGTGCATTAATAACTCTGATGGGTTAGGTGGCACCGCGCCACGAGCAATAAAATCTAACCCTTCAACACCGGGGGATTTAATTACTTGTTCAATCGTTTGTTGACCACTTAAGTAATCCGCTAATCCCGGCTTACTATCAACACACATTTGACGTTCCATGCGACCTTTACGCATATCGGCATCGATTACTAATACGCGCTGGCCGCCTTTGGCCATTACTGCTGCCATGTTCGCTGATACAAATGACTTACCAATACCCGGACTCGGACCTGAAATCATCACAATATTATTACGTGCTTCCATCATCGCAAAGTGCAAACTAGTACGTAAACTGCGCAGTGCTTCAATTGATAAATCCGCAGGGTTAGATACTGCTAGTAATGCTTGATTTACTTGTAGTTGCTGTTTTGATTTAAATTTCTTTTCTAAATCGGTTTGCCAATTTGATAATGGAATCGAGGCATAAACAGGTAAACCTAATGCTTCAATTTCATCAGGGCTTTCAACACCACGGTGCAATGCTGCACGTAAGAAAGCAATCGCCACGCTTAACATACCGCCAAGTAAGGTTGCTAATACCACAATTAACGCTTTTTTAGGCTTCACTGCTTGGCTATAAACTTGGGCAGTATCTAATATGCGTACATTACCGACCGTACTGGCTTTAACAATGTTCAGCTCTTGCACTTTATTAAGCAGTTGCACATAAATCTGTTGATTAACTTCAACATCACGGGTTAAACGTAAAACAGCACGTTGGGTTTTTGGTAAGGTCTCAATACGTTTATTTAACCGTTTTTGCTCTTTCATTAATGTTTTACGTTTATCCATTAATGAAAGGTATGCTGGGTGCTCTTTAGTAAAACGTTGTGAAATATCGGTTTCTTTAAAGGTTAACTGATTTAGCTGTGATTCCAATGCCACCATGGTTTCAAGGGCTGATTTTGCTTCTAAACTTAAATCAACTGATTCATTCTGTTGGCGATAACTATTAAGTTTATCCTCCGCCGCCATTAATTGAATTTTAATTTCAGGTAGATGTTGCTTTAAAAACACTAAGCTATTTTCAGCTTCTGCTGAATTGCGCTCTACGTTTTGTAGAAAGTAATTTTTGCTGATGTCGTCAACAATCGCTTTAATATCAGCGCGATTTTCACCAGTCATTGATAATTGCAAAATACCGGTTTGTTTACCTTGCTCTGCAACGGCTAAATTACGTTGTAGATTTTGAATTGCATCTAAACGACTAATTTTTGCTAATGCGAACTCAGCACCGTTCACTGCTTGTAAATCAGTAATAAATAGTTGGTAACCGTTCGCTTGCGCTAACTCGCCCACTTTACCGATTAATACTTTGCGGCCATCACTGTCGTTTAGTTGATATTGACCTTGCTCGGCATCCGTTACTACAATCTGATAACCACCTTGTTCACGACCATTTGCAACAGTAAAACGTGAAACATGAATAAAGTGTTGCTCACCCATTAACCGCGCCCAACCTTTACCCACTACTGGGAAATATTCAGGGCTAACGACAGTGGTAAGGTTTAATTTATCAACCGTTTCACCTAATACCATGCGAGATTTGATGATTTCTGTTTCAGTGGTTGCGCTTGATTCACCGCCACCAAACATATCCGCCATATCACCACCAAGGGCTGGCATGCCTGAACTTTTCGCTTCAATCTGAATGAGCGCATCAGCTTTATAAATGGGTGTCGCTAACAATGCATAGCTAATGCCGACAATAGCAAAGATAAAGGTGGTAATAATAATTAGCCAACGGTTATCAATTAAAATACCAAACAGTTTACCAATATCGACTTCATCCGTTCCTGGAGAAATATTCGGTTGAGGGTTTTGGGTGATACTCATAAAAATCCATAGGAAAATAAGGGACGAGGTTTAAGGGATGAGGGTTTACTCAATTTAAACTTCATCAATAATAAATACAGAATTAAGGGACGAGGAAAATAAAATGCAAAAGCAAAATTTAATTCGACCCTGTAAATAATTCGCTCAAACTTGAGCCTTACTGATATCTAAATACTTTTCGCCAAGTATTTGATATAACCGCCAATCATCTTATTTACTTGATCGGCTTCATCTAATAATTTATTTGCTTGTTCTGCTGACATATAACCAAAATCTTTCGCCATCATTAACTGGGTATATAATTCAGCACAAGAACCTTTAGAAAAATAAAGAAAACGAATAAAATCTTTATTACTGCCACGCTCAGAACCTTCTGCTATGTTAGAAGGAACGGACACACTAGAACGACAAATTTGATCTTTAAACCCATAGTCTTTACATTCAGTCATCAATGCATAAACTTTTTTTGATAATAAATAACTTCGTTTCCATACCTCTAATTCTCTAAAGCGCATAGCAATCCTTTGGTTGAGGTTTTGAGGTTTTGAGGTTTTGAGGTTTTGAGGTTTTGAGGTTTTGAGGTTTTGAGGTTAAAGATTTAAACGTTTACCTTATATCTTCTACCTTTTTTCCTGCTCTTACCTATATTTCCCTTCCCCTGTTCTTCCTCTATACCTTCCTTTCCCTGCTCTTCCTACTCTTAACTACAACTTCTTCGCCCACGCTGTTGCAGCTTGATCAATTAAATCATAAGCATGATCAAAGGCTTCTTTACTTAGTCGATAAGGATCGGGAATATCCTGCTGACCAATCCATTGTCCAAATAACATCGTTTTTCCGCGGGCTTCAGGCGCAATACTGGTTACTGCGTCGATATGGCCTTTTTCCATCACTAGAATTAGATCAAAGTCACGGCATAAATCGCTGCTAAGTTGCTGTGCTTGGTGACCTTCAAGAGAATAACCATGCGCAAGTGCCACTTCAGCTGCCATTTTATCGGCAGGTTTACCTGATAAACCACTTTTTGCGGTGCCAACACCTGCTGAGGCGATATGTTTATTCGGTAGTTTTGCTTGCAGAATACGTTCGCCAGAGGGTGAACGACAGATATTACCCACACAAACAACAAGAATTTTATTGAACATAGGAATAGGGTTCGAGTAAATAGGGTTTAAGGGACGAGGAAGAGCAGGAGCAAGCAAAAGCAGGAGCAAGCAAAAGCAAAAGCAAAAATAAGGGTTTAAGGGACGAGGGACTGAGGAATATAAAGATCAGGAACGCGATTTTTAGGGACGAGGGAACAATGTTTGCTTGTTACTCTTCCTATTTTCACCTTCTTTTCCTGTTATTCCTATTCTTACCAGCCCTTACCTTTCTTCCCTTCTCTTCCTCAAATCATTACTTCAAATTCATGTAGTAATTCATACCTTCAGAAAGCTGATTAAAGCTACTGATGGTTGGTACTAACTGTTGAATCACGCGGTTCCAACGTGCAATAGGCGCTGCAGTCACATACACCACATCATATGGCTGTAATTCAAATTCAGTACCAATCACTAATGCGGTCGCATCTTTAATGTTTAACTGATAAAGGTTAATCGCAGGCACATACGGGGTTTTATTTAAATCCGCAGGGTTAGTACGAATAACAAATACCCCAGTTGCATCTGCTTGTAATTCATTAATGCCGCCAACGCCACTTAACGCTTCGGTTAAGCTCATGCCTGCGCGATCAATCTTAAGTAATTTAGGCTCTTTAACTTCACCTAACACAAACACTTTTTGTGCATCATTACGTGGCACATGAACAATGTCGCCATTACGTAATAATCGGTTTTGAGTTAAATCACCACGTTGCATTAAAGCATATAACGATAAGGTTTGATCTTTACCATTACGGGTTAACGTTACATGGCGCCAATCAGCATCTGTTGCTAAACCGCCTGATTTATTAATCGCATCAAGCAAGGTTAATGGCACATTGGTAATCGGTTGTTGAGCTGGGTTTTTCACTTCACCTGTGACATACGCTTTTTGTGCACGGAATGCCGCTACGTTGACATCAACTTGTGGTTTTTCAACATATTCAGCTAAGCGTTGGGCAATGTCACTGCGCACTTGCGAGACAGTTTTTCCTGCAACTTGCACTTTACCAATGTAAGGATAAAAGATAGTGCCATCAGCATGAACCCAGTTACCCGCTTCACTTGCGCTACGGTAAGAACCTGCAGGAATGGTTAATTCAGGGTGATCCCAAATCGTAATATTTAAAATATCACCAGCACCAATATGGTATTCATAATCCGCTAATTCTTGTTCAAGTTGAACGTTAACCTGCGCAGCAACTTTAGCAACTTTAAATTGGCTAATATTATTAACGGTTAACGGAAATACATTCACTTGTTGATCAAGTGTTGGTTGCTGAGGGTTAACTTCAGTAACGTGTTTACCATCAAGACTTAGATGCGATCCCGGCATACTACAGCCCGCTAACATTACAGAAGCGACTGCTGTGACAAGTAATTTTTTTGATAATTCCATTAGATTAAGTTCATTTCAGCATTGATGGAAGATAATTGAAAAGCAAAAAGGCATGCTACCGCCCTAAGGTTACAGCCCCTCATTTGCTTTAAAACGATAAGTTTTTTTTATTGATAACAGATAACAAAGATACCGAGCACTCGGCGACAACCAACAGCATACTTACTCAAAACAGTCTAAATAAATATCACACATAGCATTTACACTGGTTATGTAGCAGTGGGATTCTACTTAATTTACATATAAAAAGAAATATAAAAATATGTCCATTTTATATCCTTACCACATCAAAAAAGACATGTAACTAACTGTAAACAAAAGGCGAACATAAAATAACTAACTTTTCAATGCATTCACAAGTACAATTACAACAAAAACACCATAACCTAGATCAATGTCACACTTTATACACATGAATGCGCATAAAGCAAAAAAATGTCACACTGGTTCATGCTGTTATTCAGTATAATTACTCACTTAATGCAATAATAAAAAGCAGTAAAGAAACGCCATTTTATTGGCGACCTATATGTTATTTTTATCAATAAGGATTTACATCATGAAAAAGAACGCACTTGTTCTTCTAGCCGCTATCGCTATGTCTTCACCAGCATTTGCTGGCGGTTTTGTTGCAGACGACGCTGCACCAGTAGAAACATCAGTAGCACCAACAGGTGAAGCTGCTGGCGTAACAACAGCTGGTACAACAGCAGCTGGCACAACAGCAGCCGTTGTTGTTGGTGGCGCAGCAGCAGTTGCTGCAATCGCACTTGCAGCATCAGATTCAAACAACACAAACTCAACAACGACTTCTACTTCTACTTCTGTTAGCGCAGCAAAGTAATTGATGACGTTTAACCTGATAAACATTTAGGTTAATAAAGGAATAACCGTGCTCGCCACGGTTATTCTTTTTTATCAGCTATTCGATTATTGCAATCTATAGCTCAATTAGAATGGCATATCGGAAGCAACCCCATGCTTAAAAAACTTATTTCTCATCCCATTTCAAGGTTGTTGCTGTTATCTGCGACAGCATTATCAATTACTGGTTGCAGCCAAAAAATAACCAGTGTTAACGATACGGTACGCCTTGCTGTACAAGGTACCGCTGATGTTCATAAATCAGCTTATGACATTGCTCAGCTTCCTTATGCCAGCACCTATGTTCGTATAAATAACCAATCGCAGTTATTTATGGTGCTCGCACTAGCAGAATCAGCGTCAGGTGAAACCATCACTCATGCTGCTTCTAAAGCTTCTGCCCCACACGTTTCGCCCCCGCAACTAAAATGGCTTGCCAGTGATAACGGTATGCTCGTTACTCAAAGTGGACGGATTATAAAAACTGTTAATTTAAGTGAGGGGAATTTGTTAGCAACCCACAGTAAGAGTGCAGATCCATTAGCTTTAGGATTGCATCTAGCAACAACTCCAAAGCAATGGCAGCGCAGTGTTGACTGGCAACCGGGTTACCACAGTGGTTATCAATTAGATTCAGTGTTTGTGTTTGATCATGCAGAAGTATTAACCATTAATGACAAATCAGTTCCAGTGTTGCGCTTTAATGAAAATGTATCGGTTAAACAATCTAATCAACATTACAGCAACACTTTTTGGGTTGAACAGCGTACGGGTAAAGTCATCAAGAGCCTGCAATATATTGCACCGTCTTTACCGAGCGTTGAAATGACAATTCTGAAACCTTTTAGCTAACGGTAGCGTATTTATGTTTTCACTTATGTCTCTCTTTTCTCACTACCGCCGTTATGTGCTAGCGAGCCTGTGTTTATTGTTTTCTATGCCAAGCTTTGCCCAAAGTGTGATCACCTTACATGCCAACGGTAATTCAGCAGCAGTCACATTACATTACGCAGAACCCGTACGATTAGCCCAAGTTGTTAGTGATAGTCTCAAACAACGCACGGTTGCTACAGTCCCTTATTGGCTTGGTAGCAGCTTAAGCACCACCACCGAACCAAAAACCAAACAAGCCTTAATCACTCAACTAACGCAATTAAGCCAACAACACCGTGACGATGCTGCGGTTAGTGAAAGTTTTGCTAACACTGCGCAATGGTTACAACACCACATTCTTTACCAACGTCTGCCCGTTAATATTGATATCGATAAAGTGCGCTTAAATAAAGCAGATAATCCGTTATTAAACGGTGATTACCAACTGCAATTAGCCAATCGCCCAACGTCAGTAACCGTGATTGGTGCGATTGAAAAGCCACAAACACTTAACTGGCAGCCTCGTATGGCAGCGAAAGAATATTTAGCGCAAGTAACCCCTCTTGCCATCGCTGCAAATAGTGAAGTAACGGTTATTCAGCCTGATGGTGTGGTGCAACAACACCCCATTGCGTACTGGAATAATAATTATAAAGATATTGCACCAGGTGCGATCATTTACCTTGGCTATCAGTCGCTATTCAATGATTACAGTGACTTAAATCATGCTATTTCTTCAATGCTAATCAACAGGACGTTGTAATGAACTCTGTCACATCGGCTTCTCATCGCCTTCCTTTATTAGGCCAACGTCCTTTATTTGCTTTATCAGCATTGGCTATCGCGTTACTGCCCTTG
Organism: Photobacterium piscicola; assembly: GCF_046058925.1. Classification (NCBI taxonomy): domain Bacteria; kingdom Pseudomonadati; phylum Pseudomonadota; class Gammaproteobacteria; order Vibrionales; family Vibrionaceae; genus Photobacterium; species Photobacterium piscicola. Next base: position 1,159,710 of record NZ_CP175534.1, on the reverse strand, counting down.
TGTCATGCACAAGCAGATGAATTTAGCTACCCTCAAATGCGCTATTCTAATAGTGATTTTGGTGGTGTGGGTTTAATGCAAATGCCAACAGCGCGTATGCAACCTGAAGGCGAATTTACTTTTGGTACCACCATTAGCAGTGATTACCACCATTACTGGACATCTTTACAATTGTTGCCGTGGTTAGAAACCACCATTCGTTATACCCAAGTGCCGGATCTTTATTACAGTGGCGATCAAAGTTTTAGTGGCGATACGTTATATACCGACAAAGGTATTGATGCCAAAGTACGCTTATGGCAAGAATCTTATTGGTTACCTGAAGTGGCGATTGGTATTCGTGACCTTGGTGGCACGGGTTTATTTGATGGTGAGTTTATTGCTGCCAACAAACGTGTGGGACCGTTAGATTTCACCCTTGGTTTAGGCTGGGGCTACATTGGTCAGCGCGGTAATATCACCAACCCATTATGTAAAATTGATGATGCGTTTTGTGATCGAAACAATGGCTTTAAAGATAACGGTGGTAGTTTTGATACTGGTCGTTGGTTTAAAGGTAATGCCGCCCTTTATGGTGGTATTGAATACCAAACCCCATGGCAACCTTTACAATTAAAACTTGAATATGACGGCAACGATTACACCGATGATTTCCGTGCTAATCGTGGTCATGATATGACCCCAAAAACACCGTTTAACTTTGGTGCTGTTTATCAATTAACTGACTGGGCGACAGCGAACATCAGTTATGAGCGCGGCACCACAGTCAGCTTTGGTTTAAGTGTTAATACTAACTTTAACCAATTAAAAGCCAGCTGGTTAGATGAACCGATGCCAGCGGTAACAACAGCGCCAACAGCTAAGACGCTTACTACAGAGCAATGGCAACAGCTTGCTCAAGATGTAGAAGACATTGCTGGCTACAAAAATCCAACTATTTACCAAAATGGCGATGACAGCATTACTGTGGTTGCCGAGCAAGTTAAATATCGTGATCGCGATCAAGCTCAATTACGTGCAGGAATATTACTTAATAACCAAGCCCCGGCTGTTGAGCAATTCACTATCATTGAAACGGTCGCTAACCAACCGATCACTGAAACGGTATTGAACCGTAAGCAACTGCTGCAAGTAGCAAATAATGATTATATCGGCAGTCATATTGATGATAGCCGCACGACAGCTGCACCAACGAGTGTTCAAGGTCAGCAAATGGCAGATCTTAACCAAAACTGGAACGTCGGTATTGCACCAACACTACAGCAGTCGTTAGGGGGGTCTGAAGGCTTCTACATGTTTAACGTCGGGGTCACGGCCAGTGCTGATTATTGGTTTAACAACCACTTCACTGTCGGCGGCTCAGTTTATTTAAACCTTTACGATACCTACGATAAATTCAAATATGATGTGCCGCCAGATGGTACCCATAATAAGCGCGTTCGTACGCTTGTGCGTCAGTACATTACAGATAACACATTACGTATGAATAACTTACAGCTAACGTGGCTAGATCAAGTTTCTAGTGATTGGTATGCACAAGCGTATGCAGGTTATTTAGAAGTGATGTTTGGTGGTGTTGGTGGCGAGGTGCTTTACCGCCCTGTTGGCAGTAATTGGGCACTAGGGCTGGATGTTAATTACGTCAAACAGCGTGATCCCCATTCTGCATTTGGTTTCTTTAAAGATCAAAACCAATACGATGATCACCTTGGCCGTTCATATGAAGTTCAAACGGGGACTGCGACCGGTAATTTGACCGCTTATTACCAACCGCAATGGCAGTGGTTACCCAATACTTTATTAAAAGTCAGTGCTGGACGTTACTTAGCTGAAGATACTGGCGTAACTATCGATTTCTCGAAACAATTTGATAGCGGCATTATTGCCGGTGCTTTTGTTACCAAAACCAGTATGTCAGCAGAAGAATATGGTGAAGGCAGCTTTAACAAAGGTTTTTACATCTCGATTCCATTCGATATTTTAACCGTGAAACCAAGCACTAGCCGCGCTCATATTTCTTGGTTACCGATGAACCGTGATGGTGGTCAGATGTTAGGCCGTCAATATCATTTATATGACTTAACCGATGGCCGTCAACCATGGAGCGGACGCAAAGCGTTTAATAACTAAATGAGCATTGTAAATCGGCAACACATTTATGAGTTGTCGATTTTCGTCTCCATTTAACTCATTTTTATAAATAGTCATTTAACAGTCGTGCTTTGAAAGCAATTTAACACTTAACATATACTGCAAAGGGATATCAATATTCTTTACTAACAGTTTGTTACATTAAAAACGACATTTTAAATGAAACAGTGTTTAATTACTATGTCATTCAAAAAAAATGCATTATTATATATGAAAAATATATCCTAATAGCATTTGTTATTGTAGGGTATAGACAAGCACTTTCATATAATAGTGCGAAAATTACCGGCTTAAGTCGGATCTATTACAATTAGGAAAATACGGCAAATATTATGAAAAAAACTTTTCTAGTACTACCACTTGCTCTTCTTGTATCTGGCGCGGTAAATGCTGCAACAGATAACCCATTTTATGCTGGTGCTCGTTTAGGTAATAGCTTCTACGACATCAAAGACAGCACAAATAACATCGAGCTTGATAACACAAACCTTTCTGGTGGTGTTTTCGCTGGTTACCAAATCACACCTTGGTTCGCAGGTGAGATTGGTTACACTAACCTAGGTAGCGCAAGTGTTACTAATGGCCAAGGTAAATTTACAGCTCAAGGTGCAGACCTTGTAGGTAAGTTCTCTTACGCTATCAACGACAAAATCGATCTATTTGGTAAGCTAGGTGCTTTCTACTACGATTGGAACGCTAAGAATGGCGCAACTGCTGATGACAACGGTTGGGCTGGTACTGCGGGTGTTGGTGCTGAATACTACATCAACAACAACGTATCTACACGTGTTGAATACCAATACTACAAAGATGTAGGCGGTGCTGACATTCAATTCGCTGGCGTTGCACTTGCATACCACTGGGGCGCTCCAGCACCAGTAGTTGCTCCTGAAGTTGTTTACGTTGACCAAGTTTCTGTAGCAACTATTGACGAGCTAAAACTAACGGTTCCTTTCGCATTCGATAGCACTAAAATTACAACTGGCGATGCAAGCAAGTTAGTACCTTTCGAAGAGCGTCTAAACCAATACCCTGATGCAACTATTACTGTTGTTGGTCACACTGATAGCACTGGTCCTGAAGCATACAACCAGAAACTATCTCAAGAGCGTGCAGAAGCTGTTGCTAGCGCACTACGTACTCACCTAAATGTTGGTGCAGATCGCGTAATTAGCGAAGGCCGTGGTGAGCTAGATCCAATCGCTCCAAACAACACTGCTGAAGGTCGTGCTGAAAACCGTCGTGTTGACATCATCGTTCCTGAGCTAAACGTAGAAACAGTTACTCAAGTTGTTGCTGAGTAATTTCTACTGCTGATAAAGGTTAATCCTGCGTATTAAATACGAAGACAGGTATTGACGAATAATCCGCCCTAACTTCACGGTTATGGCGGATTTTTTTATAGAGCAGGGAAAAGCAGGTTTTTAGGGATGAGGGAAAGCAAGGTAAGCAAGGTAAGCAAGGTAAGCAAGGTAAGCAAGGTAAGCAAGGTAAGCAAGGTAAGCAAGGTAAGCAAGGTAAGCAAGGTAAGCAAGGTAAGCAAGGTAAGCAAGGTAAGCAAGGTAAACAAGGTAAACAAGGTAAACAAGGTAAACAAGGTAAACAAGGTAAACAAGGTAAACAAGGTAAACAAGGTAAACAAGGTAAACAAGGTAAACAAGGTAAACAAGGTAAACAAGGTAAACAAGGTAAACAAGGTAAACAAGGTAAACAAGGTAAACAAGGTAAACAAGGTAAACAAGGTAAACAAGGTAAACAAGGTAAACAAGGTAAACAAGGTAAACAAGGTAAACAAGGTAAACAAGGTAAACAAGGTAAACAAGGTAAACAAGGTAAATAAGGTAAATAAGGTAAATAAGGTAAACAAGGTAAGCAAGGTAAGCAAGGTAAGCAAGGTAAGCAGGTAAGCAAGGTAAGCAAGGTAAGCAGGTAAGCAGGTAAGCAAGTAAGCAGGTAAGCAAGTAAGCAAGTAAGCAAGTAAGCAGGTAAGCAAGTAAGCAAGTAAGCAGGTAAGCAGGTAAGCAAGTAAGCAGGTAGCAGGTAAGCAAATAATAAGAGCTGATATAAGGAAAATACAGTGTGTGGCAGAGCTAAAATCAAAAGCAAAAAAAAGCCCAACTCATTATTTAAATTGGGTTTTTATTTATATCTAAAATACGCTTTAATTATTGAGCACCAAAGCCAGTTAGCATGGTGCGAATAGTTTTAAATACAATATTAATATCTAACCAAAAAGATAGGTTTTTTATATAATATAAATCGTGTGCTAACTTCTCTGATGTCGATTCTGTATCATCAGCATAACCTTGAACAACTTGAGCCCAACCAGTGATACCTGGTTTCACCATATGGCGGTAACCATAAAACGGTATCTCTTGCTCAAACTGTTTAACAAAACTGTCTTGCTCAGGACGAGGGCCAATTAACGCCATATCCCCTTTTAGTACATTAAAAAATTGAGGTAATTCATCAATACGAACTTTACGAATAATCTTACCAATTCGAGTTACACGCGCCTGTTCAGCCGTAGCAAACTTATCTTCAGCACCCGCTTCTTTTACGGTCATGCTACGGAACTTATAGATTCTAAATAAGCGACCACCTTGACCCACACGCTCTTGTATAAACATCGCAGGGCCTGGGTTGAAGTGGCATAGTTAATTTGGCCACCTAGTTAGAGGTGATATCATCACCTCATAATTTAATAGGTGACACTATGACTAAAAGAATACGCCCTAATTTTACACCTGAATTTCGATTAGAATCAGCACAACTCGTTTTAGACCAAGGCTACTCTGTAAAAGAAGCTGCGGAAGCAATGAATGTTGGTAAATCAACAATGGATAAGTGGGTTCGACAGCTGAAAGATGAACGTGGTGGAATGACACCGAAAGCAACACCAATGACGCCTGATCAGCTTAAAATTCGTGAATTAGAGAAGAAGATTAAACGGATTGAAATGGAGAAAGAAATACTAAAAAAAGCAACCGCTCTTTTGGCCTCGGACTCATTCAAAACTTCATATTAGTTGATGAATTAAAAGCTTATTATCCTGTATCTATCCTTTGTCATGTCTTTGATATTCATCGCAGTAGCTATAAATATTGGACTAAACGGCCTAAAACGCAGTCAAAAGAGCAAGTGCTATTATCTAGTGAAGTGAAGGCTGCACATCGTGCCAGTAGTGGCTCTGCTGGAGCCAGAACAATTGCAGGTATCGTTACGACTAAAGGCGTGCCGTTAAGTCGATATAAGGCAACTAACATCATGAAACAACTAGGATTAGTCAGTTGTCAGGTTAAAAAACATCGTTATAAAAAAGTAGAAAATGAACATTTAAATATTCCCAATACATTAGATCGCCAGTTTGCAGTTACTGAGCCTAATCAGGTTTGGTGTGGCGACGTGACATATATTTGGTCAGGACAACGTTGGTTGTACCTTGCTGTTGTGATTGATTTATTTGCCCGTAAAGTGATTGGTTGGGCAACGTCAGGCTCACCCAATACAGATCTAACAGGTAAAGCCCTTTCGATGGCTTATGAAGTTCGAGGGGCGCCTAAAAGTGTTATGTTTCATTCAGATCAAGGCTGTCATTACACAAGTAAACAATATCGCCGATTACTTTGGCGGTATCAAATTACACAAAGTATGAGTCGACGTGGAAATTGTTGGGATAACGCCCCAATGGAACGATTTTTTAGAAGTTTTAAAACAGAGTGGATGCCAACTGCGGGTTATCGCTCATCGAATGAAGCTAAAGTGGCGATCACTGAATATATTATCCGATATTACAACCAAGTCAGGCCCCATCAATATAACGGTGGCTTGACGCCTAATGAATCAGAACGCCGATTTAATAATGAATACAAATCAGTGGCCAATTTTACTTGACCACTTCAGGTTCTCAAGCTTAATCAAAATAGCCGTTATAGCCATAATCGGTAACGTAATCGGAAACGTTGCGATAATAATTAATGACTCCCAAATACGTTTAAAAGTCATATAAAGCGGATTTGGTTGTAATGAACCAATCGCATTTTCCATTAAATGCTTAGTTTGAACCTTACCTTCCAGCATTTCACGAATACTTTCAGCATGGAAAACGGCGATATTATTTAAACTACAATCAGCAATAAATTTTTCACCTTCGGCTGATAAGTTACGATGTAGATCAACAACTAAGCTACCTTTAATATTACGAATATCATAAGGTTTTTTTAATTCGATTACCTGTACTCTTCCCTCTTTATTTAATGAATTAACATCGAAATTAGAAATAGCAAAGAGCACCAATCGTTGTGATTCTTGACGAATAATCGCTGTAAAAAATAGCCATGCAAAACTTAACAGCCAGCCGTAAAAAACAATACTACGAGAATATTCAATACGAACCATAAACATAATAGTTATAGCAATACCAAATACGCTAAGTAAAACGGGGAGAATATAAAACTTCCGTTCAACTAATAGATAGCTAGTAATACGTGGGAGTGTCATTGCTGTCGCTAAATAACAAATTCCAACCATCCACATTGAATTGATTACACTTTCTCGCCCATTAATAGGGGCGACAAACAACTGCAATACTACCAGAACAAAAATAATTCCTATGCTATGGCAAAGATAAGAATTTGATAATAACTTTTTCATAATAAAACTTTATCTACTCTAAGTTATACTGAATAACTCATATAGGGTTATTTTGATTTTTTAAATCCCAAATATGCATAAAAACAAAAATAATATAAGCTTTGTGCAACACTTAATTTTTCAATTTCTCGATATAATCGCCATTGATATTTAGCTGCATTTTTTTTATTGGAAGACACACTATTAGGCTGTATCGCTAAATAATCAGCAAGAATATCATCCAGTCCCCAAGCATAATCAACTTTTTTCAATATCTTTAACCACAATCCTAGATCCTGTCTCTTTGATATATTAGGCATATAAACTTTACCTAATTTATCAGCATCATAAATAGCAGTTAAACAACCTATACGATTACTCTTCAGCATATCAATATATGATACTTGTAATTTTGGATGATATGCACTGAGTATATTACCCATTGAATCAATTCGATTATATGCGGTATATGATAGTGCAATATTTTTTTCTTTCATAAATGAAATTTGTTTTGTTAACTTTTCAGAGTGCCACAGATCATCACTATCTAAAAATGCTATATATTGCCCTTTTGCTTTTTCTATAGCAATATTTCTTACAATAGCGGGTCCTGCATTCCAATTTTGTTTAATAAGTTGTATACGTGAATCTATACTCATATACTCTTCAATAATCTGACAAGAATTATCCGTTGAATTATCATCAACAATAATCATTTCCCAATCAATTAGTGTCTGATTAATAACTGATTTTATTGTTTTTCTAATCGTCAATGCAGAATTATAAGATGGTGTAATAATCGATACTAAAGGTTTTATGGGCATATTAATTCTCAACTAATGTCATCTAAATATAAGTTAGACAAATGATTTTATTACATTCTTTATTGCATTTTTTTTATAAATTATTTTTATCTTCTTTATACAAAATAGAACATATAATAAATTACCTCTAATTAAACCATTGGCAGCCTTGAACATTTCTAACTTTGTTTTAAGCTTCATTGGCGTAGAGTAAAAATCTTGTCCTGATGAAATAAGAGGATGATAAGTACACACCTTGCGTGTCTTTATAATTTCCTTGCCCTTATCCAACAAATTACACGCAAAAATATACTCCTCACCAGAAACGTATTTAGCACCTAACCCAAAATTTTCATTAAATCTAATGCCATTAAGTAGATCTACTTTTATAATCATATCAATTGAAGAAATAGATGCTGCAGATATTTTATTTATATTTTGTTCTTTATTACCGGGAAGATATTCAATTTCTTCATGAGAATGTGACACAACCAACATCGATAATTTAGGATGTTTTTTCAAATAATCTTCAACATAAATCAAAGCAGAATCATGAATTCCAACATCATCATCCATAATCCATAAATATTCAGCATTTGTATTTTCAATCGCTAAATTCCGGCTTTTTGATAAACCAACAGTATTAGATTTTATATAACGAACATTTTTAGGTAATGTTTGTATGTAATCACTATAATCTACATCATTTGAAATCTGATGTATTATAAGATAATTAAAATCATCTCGAAACTTAGGATTGTAAATGCCATCATTTAACGTTGATATAGCGACTTCAATATTTAGTGTTGAGTCTAACATTATAACGCCTCCCAGCACTTAACATACTTATCTGAAACTTGTTCCCAAGTTAATAATTTATTATCAATATCTTTTCTTTCTTTTGCATTATATTGCAATATAATTGCTTCTTCTAATTGTTGTTTATTATCGACAACTATATAACCATTAGATAATGTGATAAATTCATTGATACCGACTAGATTAGAGGTAATAACATAACATTGAAAATTTATAGCATCTGCGACAGCTAAAGAAAAAGATTCGAATTCACTATATTGAATAAATATTTTCGATTTCGACAATGAATCAAATACTATGTCTTTATTACAAAAACCAAAGTCTTTAACAAAAGAAAAACTATTTATTTTACTTGAGTCAATTCCATGCTCTCCAAAAAGATTAACTTTGATATTTAAATCATGTTTGTCATTTATTTCTTTAATTACTTCACAAACTTCAAAATGTCTTTTTTCTTTACGACCACCACCTATAAGTGTAATTAAATTTTCTTGTTTTAATATAGTTGATTTGGCTGTAAAGTTAACACCATTGGGTATTACAATTACTTTTTTATTTATTTTTGCTTTTTCTGCCAACAAGTTTGATACTGGCATAATCTTATTTGCACATCTCTGTTGTATTAATTCAAAAATTCTTCGATGTGATGCTACTTTTCTAAATTGTGACTCCATGCTAAGGCTACCATGCATAGTCATTGATGCTTTTTTTCCACATAATAGTGAAAATAGCATAAGCATCACTCCAAGAAATGATACTCCAGAAACATGAACAACATCTATATTATGAATTTTCTTTACAATAGAAAAACTTATTTTTGTCGTGGATTGAAGAAACTCTACTTGATTACTTTGGTTTGACTTTTCAATACTATTTCTAACATTAATATCAACAGTACTTGGCCCATTACCTTTAATAAAATCACCAATATAAAGCACTTTCATTAGTTCTTTAGACTCCGCTTAATTAATACATATGCAGTAGCCAAAATTAGCCTTATTGATTTACTTAGCGGATATTTCACCAAAACTTTATATATGTTTTTTATGGTAAAAATTGCAGCAAAATGGAAGGCTGTTTGTTTTAAAATCTCCGTAGTTAACATATCAAATTTAAGATTTGTATCAATTAAATCAAAAACACCCAATGGACTATTTTTTAGTAACTTTTGATATGAATCACTCAAGCCATTAGGCAAATATTCACCGGAAACTACCTCATAATTAAAACAATTAGCCTTTTCCATATAAAATATTTTATTAAAAACAACTGATTCAGTAACAAACTTCTCATTCTGATGCTCAGGAAACTGATATTTTATTAATATATCTCTTTTAAATACAAATAAACGATCTCCACGAATACCTAAAAATTCGTCTAATGTATAAAGCTTTTTTTTGAAATCAGACGATTGAGTGATAGCATGTTTGAAAATTGATATTGACGAATAACTATTTTTTATAATTATATCTAAACCATTAGGTAATAAATAATCATCACTATCAATAATTGTTATATATTCACCACGAGCATGAGAAAAACCAACATTTAAGGCTGTATGCTTTCCTCCATTTTCTTTTTTTATATATTTAATTACTAATCTATCATCAGCAATAAATTCATTAATAACGCCTTTAATATTATCAACTGAACCATCATCGACAATAATCCATTCTGTTTTTAATAATAATTCTTTATCATTATCCACAATACTTTCGTACAATACTTTTATTTCTTTTTCTCTATTATATACAGGTGTTATTATTGAAATAAACATTTAATACCTTTTAATTCTTTAACATATTGAATAGGATTAAATATTAACATATAAGCTTTAGACTGCGTTATAAATAACATTCTAGATTCTTTAAATATAATTAGTGATAAATAATTTGCAATTAAATATGCAACAAATGAAGATCCAACAGCACCAATAATACCAAATGTAGGAATAGTATATAAATTCAACCCTATATTAACTATCGCAGCTAGAATAGTTTTTACTATTTCAACCTTATAGAATTCATTTGCATACAGATATCTTGATGTAAATGCACCAGAGAAAATAAACAATGAACACCAAATATGGAATGATAATACTAAGCTAATATTATTATTTTCCCCATATAATGATGATGTCAAATATGGTGCAATTAACATTGTTATAAATGAACCAATGATACAAAATATAGTTACTGTCGTAATGGCTATTTTAATAAATTGAAGTTTATCATTATTAGTTAACTTTACTATTTTCGGATAGAATGTATTAGCTAGAATGCCTGCTAAAATAAATATTGATGTAGATAATCTTGTCGCTGCAGAGAATTCGCCAGTCGCTGTATTACCAATAAAGTATTTAATCATCAATACATCAGTTTGAGTAAATAACATAACACTTAATGTCGATAAAATTAAACTTACACCAACTTTAGAATATTCCTTACATTTATTTTTATTAATGGAAAAAACATATGAAGCCTTAAAAAGGTATTTATTTACAAACCATGAAACCACAAATTGAATAACATAATATATAGCATAAATAAACAATACATATTCTTTATTTTTAATTAAATCTAAATAAACACTAATAACTGGTATAAAAATCAAAAAACTAATGACGACTGCAATAGTTCTATACTTGGATTCGACTAAAGCTGAATAATTCCAATAAAAAGATTTTGATAATATAATAAAAAAATTAGCTATCAAAATTGATGTTATTGCATTTTTAATAATAATATCACTATTATCAAACACAATTAATGATGTTATCATAACAAAAACAAATCCTATAAGCTGGATTATTATTCCAGAATATATATACTCACCCGTTTTATTTTTATTATTAACAATATCTTTTATTACAATAACATCAATTCCAAGAATGAATATTGATATTATAATCGTTACCATATTTAATGTATAAGCCCATTGACCATAATTACTAATACCTAATGTTTGTACATAATATGATGCCATCCATATTTGAAAAACAAGCATAGCCACCCTATCAAAAAGAATAACACCAATATTTAACAAATACTTTTTCATTATTTTATTAGTTACCTTGTGTTAGATATGGTAATTCTTCCGTTAATCTATTTGCAATTAATATAATTAAATCAAAAATATTAGAACGAATTGGCTTAAAAGACATAAAGTTAAGATCGCTACCAAGTAGAGTTACATTATAAAACAAATATAACGCTGGAACTAAATTAATCAGAACAATAGAAATAAGTATTACATACTTTAATTTGAAATTTATATTGCTACTCAAAATAGGATATAATAACAATCCAGGGAAAGCACACATAAATAATGCAAATCGATTCGACATTGCAGGTATGTTTATAAAAACCCAAAAAAGAAGAAAGCTAATGACGCCAAAGAAAATTAGGAACAAACTATTTTTCTCTTTATTTATCTTATGTCTAAACATATATAACAAGATAAATATAATAACTATTTGACTATTATATATGATTATTTGAGATATATTTAATTTTGAAAAACTGACATTTGAGTTAATCAACTTACTTATAATATAGTGATAAAAACCAAGCTCATATGCCGTCAATAATCCGATAAATAATATTGGTGTAATTAAGTATAATACTTTTTTAAATCTTTTCGCATTTATAATAACAATTAAACTTATAGGTATTACAGCTGATGTATGAGATATAATACTAAGAAAACCATATATGATACTTTTCTTATTAAATTTAACTATCATCATAAAAACAAATAACATTGAAATCATTTGCCTTATAAAATATGAATTAGCTTGAACAAAACCATAACTGAAAAATATGCAAAAAAACAACAATAGATAAAATTCATTTGTCATTTTTTTACAAACAATCATTAAAAGAGTAAAAATTAATGCATATATTGAAACTAAAAAAGCAAATTGATTACCTTGTGTTATAAAATACACAACTTTCATTAAGATAAGAATAAAAAACTCAATACCTTTACCAAAACGTGTATAATGAAAAATATCTATAGTATTTATATTATTATATATATGAAGATATTCAGATAAATCACCAAATGGTTGTAATGTCGCATAGAAAAGAACACTAAATATAATTATAACTATTGATGCAATTTTTAGCTCTAATTTGGAAAAAAAGGGACTAAAAACACATATAGCAGCAACACCTAAAAGTGGACTTAAACTAAAAAAAACTAAGAACAATATGAATACAAAAACATCCACTTTCATCAGACTACTGCTAACATTCATGATATTACTACTTATTTATTAAATTCGCTTTTTATTAACACCAAAGAAAAGCCAAAAAATAGCCCAACTACAGAACTAATAATGATTATTAATTTATTTTTTCCATAATTAGCCTTACTAACAGATTGCTCTGACATTATTGATATTTTATAAAAATCCAACTTATTTGATATGACAACTTTATCTAAGGATTTAATATTTTCTGTTACATAAGATATTTCTGGTGATATTAAGCTCAAATCTTTTATGTTTTTTAATATCTCTAATTTTTCAGATAGCACCCTACTACCAAAATAAAAATCAGAATCATTACTTGAAGGAATAGGATTAATAAGTCCTATTTTCTCTGCAATTTTAAGATTATATTCCACATTTTTCTTTTCAATATTTATTTTTACTTTTGCTCGTTCTTCTAATCTATTAAGTTTAACAATTTCTCTTATTTTATTTTCATCTAATATATGATTTAAGGTAGTTATGATACTTTTATTAGCTACTTCTTTGCTATATTCAATATACTTATTAAGTAAATTAGATATTTGTTTTTTGTTTTCACTATTAATAATTATTTTATATTGCTCATTATTATTAATAACCTTAATTACAATTTTCTTAATCTTATCTTTTGATGATGTAGAATTTATCATATTAATAAAATCTACTTGGTTATCAGTTGACTCAATCGTTTCAATATACTCTTTAGCTATATTCTTATTGCTAAAGAGTAATTTAATTTCATTCGATGTTTTCTTATTTGTCGCTATATTATCAAGTAATATTTGTGTGTTCTTTGGAAGGAAATAATTTTTATTAATGCTAACTTCTGTTGCTGTCGTCCATAGCAACGTACTACGATAAGAATAGAAAATAGCGAATGATATAAATAGTATTGACATTATAAAAATTGTTAATCGCCCTCTCCAAAGGGTTTTAATTAACTCTGCACGACTATTATTTATACTATCGATTGTATTCATGAGGCAGATATAGATCCTTTATCCAAAAACGCTACCGCCCTTGGGATATGCTATAAACCCACAAAGCAGTTGTTCTAATTTTTAAACTTACTCATAACAACACGTTATAACATGTTGTTATGCCATTAATTTATCGCTATATTGCTGCACTAATAGCCAATCACTTGGGCTTAATTCACTTTTTGCATCCAATAAGCTTTGTTTTACTTTCTGCTGTATTTGTGCAATATCATCAATACCTTGCTGTTCACAATCAGCAGCGGCAAGTGATATATGCCCACGTAAATAGCCGCCTGCAAATAATTCATCATCCGTTGCAGTATCGATATTGTCATCAATAAGCTGTAATAGTTTATGTTCGTAATCGTGGATCATGTTCTATCCTTGCTGTTAGGTATAATCAGTTAATGGAATCGGCTTAGGAAAATCAGCAGCTGTTAATGGTGCAATACCATAAAAATCACGGAAGGCATCAGAAAGCATTTTAGCTCGTTCAGGAATACCGTTTGTTAAATAACTGATAACTTTATCGCGTACTTTTAAAGTAAAACCAACTCTATCTGGCTCACAGTTACCACTTAAATTATCGCAACTTACCTGATATTTGAACCCACAGCTGGCAGATAAAATCCACTCTATTGCTTGTGGATTAATCTCAACAACCTCAAATGCAGCTTGTACTTCAGCGCTACGTCCGTCGGGTTGATACCAATAACCATAGTCTTCCAATAACCGTCGTGCTTCACCAGCAATACACCAGTGCCCTAATTCATGCATTGCAGAGGCATAATAACCACGCGCAAAGATAATTTGATGATGAATGCGTTCCTCTGAGGCAGGAAGATAGATAGGCTCATCGCCACCTAATAATAGCTCAGTATTTAAACGTTCTAGAAATACCGAGTTAAACAAACGAATAAGATCGTTATAGTCATGATTTATATGTTTTTTCATCTAATTCTATTTAATATGTCATTATGGTTTAACGCTCAAAGTATATAGGTTTTCATAACCAAGCGCGACTTATCACTACCTTTTATGCGGTATAGTCATTATTTTTATAAATACTATAAATATTATTTTTACATGAGCTCAATTCATCTCTAAATTAATTCTTTTCATTAGAAGTTGAGAACCGTCACTATTACAATGCCCTATCTTCATGATTAACAACGGCCATCACAGTTATTATGCTACTTTCTATCTTATACATTATCGGTATTACTGCAGAAGCAATGACGGGCGCACTCGCCGCGGGTAAACGTCACATGGATTGGTTCGGTGTTATGTTAGTCGCAAGTGCTACCGCTATCGGTGGTGGTACTGTAAGAGATATTTTACTCGGTCATTACCCTTTAGGCTGGGTCGCACACCCACAGTATTTAGTCATTACTTGTCTTGCAGGCTTATTAACAACTGTTTTAGGCAAATGGGTAGTACGTTTTCACAAGATTTTCATCATTCTTGATGCCATTGGCTTAATTGTATTTAGTATTATCGGCTGCCAAGTGGCGATCACGATGGGCTTATCACCAATTATCTGTGTTGTCGCTGCGGTAGTAACGGGGGTTTTTGGTGGCTTACTTCGCGATATGATCACTCGTCGCAAACCAATGGTATTACATAAAGAGCTTTATGCGTCAGTCTCTTTTCTTGCGGGTATTATGTATGTCACCATGTTGCACTTTAACGTACCAGCAGACATTACAACGTTGACAACACTAGTCGTCGGTTTTGGTTTACGTATGGCGGCAGTGTTCTTTAGCTGGAGCTTACCTGTATTTAAGTTCGAAGAAGCGTAAAGCAGGGAAAGCAGGGAAAGCAGGGAAAGCAGGGAAAGCAGGGAAAGCAGGGAAAGCAGGGAAAGCAGGGAAAGCAGGGAAAGCAGGGAAAGCAGGGAAAGCAGGGAAAGCAGGGAAAGCAGGGAAAGCAGGGAAAGCAGGGAAAGCAGGGAAAGCAGGGAAAGCAGGGAAAGCAGGGAAAGTGTATTTTAGTTATTGAATAATAACAACAATAACTAAAAATCAGCCATAAATTCTCATTATTCTCTTCTTTCCTGATTCCCTAGATCCTCGAACCTCGTTCCTAAAAACCTCGTCCCTTGCTTCCCCTCGAAACCTCTATCTATATCTTTGGCGTTGTTGTTACAACATCTGCATTTTGACCACGGTGACGTAACAAATGATCCATAAGAGTGATCGCTAACATCGCTTCAGCAATCGGCACCGCACGAATACCAACACATGGATCATGACGACCTTTAGTGATAACTTCGGCTGACTCACCCTGCTTAGTGATTGTTTCACCTGGAACGCTGATACTTGAAGTCGGTTTTAGAGCAATATGCGCAATAACATCTTGTCCTGATGAGATACCACCAAGAATGCCACCAGCATGGTTAGTTTTAAACCCTTGTAATGTCATAGCATCACGGTGCTCACTGCCCCGTTGTTCAACCACATCAAAACCATCACCAATTTCCACCCCTTTAACGGCATTAATACTCATCAGTGAATGAGCAATATCCGCATCTAAGCGATCAAATACTGGTTCGCCTAAACCTACTGGCACATTACGAGCAACCACGGTAATTTTAGCGCCAATCGAATCACCGTCTTTTTTAAGGTGACGGATCAGTTCATCAAAGGCATCAACTTTATCTACATCAGGGCAGAAAAAGGCATTTTGTTCTATTTGTTGCCAATCAACCTTCTCTATTTTTACATCACCCATCTGGGATAAGTAAGCACATACTTCTATACCATGCACTTGTTTAAGGTATTTCTTAGCAACAGCACCCGCAGCAACTCGCATTGCTGTTTCACGTGCAGATGAACGACCACCACCACGGTAATCACGTACACCATATTTTTGATGATAAGTGTAATCAGCGTGACCGGGACGAAATAAATCTTGAATATTAGAGTAATCTTTTGAGCGTTGATCGGTATTTTCAATTAATAAGCCAATTGAAGTACCTGTAGTTTGACCTTCAAAGACGCCGGATAAAATTTTAACTTCATCCGCTTCACGACGTTGAGTGGTGTATTTTGAGGTGCCAGGACGACGACGATCAAGATCGTGTTGCATGTCTGCTTCGGTGAGCGCTAATCCTGGTGGGCAACCATCAATAATACACCCTAATGCTACCCCATGACTTTCGCCAAAGGTGGTAACGCGAAACAATTGTCCTATGGAATTTCCGGCCATGACTTCCCCTGTGAGATATCTATGCTTACATGCATTTTTAATTATGGTGATTAATACATACTGCAAAGATGTGATTTGAAAAGCAAGGAATAAAGTAGGGGCGAGGTTTCGAGGAAGAGCAGTAGCAAGGGAAATAAGGGACGAGGAAGAGCAGTAGCGAGATCATTAGTGCCAGAATGACTTTACCTATTATTCGTCATCTCGGAAGTTGAGGTACCAAACTATCCGTGATCTAATCACCGCGTGATTGAGCCTTAAAGAAGTCTGTGGAAATTAGGTAAAAGCGAGGTTTTGAGGGGTGAGGTTTCGAGTTTCGAGGAAGAGCAGTAACGAGATCCATTATCGCGAACTCGAAACTCGCGACGAATATACTCGTAATCTCGTCCCTTACTCCCCTTCCACAAAAAAAACGACAGGCTTTCACCTATCGCTTTTTATTTTTTATATTTTATTAATCTCGGCACTCGAAATCTAGCTTCAGCTCTTCCTCGTCCCTGCTCTTCCTCGCCCCTAAAGACCCCTACGCTACCACTAACACTTTATCCGCTTTTGCTTTACGGAATTTCTTCAGTGATACCGCTACCAGTGCTGTAACTACCATACCTGTTGCCATACATACTAATGCAAGCAATGGCTTATTCATCGCACCTAGTAATGCAACCACTGGACCACCGTGAGCTACGCTGTTAGTGATACCAAACGAGAATGCCATTACTGCTGCAACCATGCTGCCTAATACGTTTGCTGGAATAACAGAGATTGGATCTTGCGCTGCAAATGGAATCGCACCTTCAGAGATACCGACTAAGCCCATTGCACCCGCCGCTTTACCTGCTTCAATTTCTGATTGCTCAAAGATATTGAGTTTACGACCAATTATCGTTGCTAGACCCATACCCAGCGGTGCTACAGGAATCGCACATGCCATCGCACCCATAAATTGTGTTTGGCCATTGGCTATCATGCCAACAGAGAACAAGAATGCCACTTTGTTAAATGGACCGCCCATATCAAAGCCAGCCATACCACCTAATACAATACCCAGTAAGATTACGTTACCTGTACTCATTTCAGTTAGTACGGTGTTCATGGTATGCATTAGACCTGCAATTGGCGCACCAATAACAAAGATAAACGCACTTGCAATGAATAATGTACCTGTAATCGGTGCAATAAGAATTGGCACTAATGGTTGTAATAACTTGTGATATTTACGTGTTGCAACCCAACGTACAAAGTAACCCACTAATAGACCTGCAATGATGGCACCGATAAAACCTGTACCGGCATCTGCACCATAAAATGAGCCGTTATTCGCAATCCAGCCACCAATGAAACCCGGAGCTAATGCAGGACGATCACCAATCGCATACGCTATGTAACCTGCAAGCACTGGAATCATTAATGTAAAGGCGACCACACCGACATCGAGTACTTTTTGCCACATACTACCGACAGGGATCTGCATTCCCGCATCCGTTGGCTGTCCACCAATCGCTAATGCCAACGCAATTAACAAACCACCAGTAACAACAAACGGGATCATGTGTGATACGCCGTTCATTAAGAAACGGTATAAATCAGAACGGGCTTTAGAAACTTTACTTTCACCGTCATCTAAGCCATCGCCATTAGCATCAAATGGTTTCGCAACTAATGCTTGTTGAATAACGCCTTTACCATCTTTAATTGGTGCTTTTACGCCAGTCTTAATTAATTTCTTACCCGCAAAACGATCCATATCGACTTGCTTATCACAACTAACAATGATCGCTTCTGCACGGGCAATTTCTTCAGCGGTTGGTGAATTTTTAACACCAATAGAGCCGTTAGTTTCAACTTTGATTTCGTAACCTAATTCAGCCGCCGCTTTTTCTAATGCTTCTGCTGCAAGGTAAGTATGCGCAACGCCAGCTGGACAGCCAGTCACCCCAATCAATAAGCCTTTATCTTGTGGTAATGTTGCTACCGCTTGTTTTTCAGCAAGCAACAATGCCAATGCATCAGCTGGTGTTTTAGCCGCTAGGAAGGCGTCAATAAAACCATCTTCAATCAATTTTGATGACAACTCAGCCAATACTTCAATATGGTGATTATCACCACCATCAGGAGAAGCAATCATGAAAAATAGTTTTGATGGCAAGCCGTCTTCTGCACCGTATTCAATACCTGTACGGCTAACACCAATCGCAACCGCAGGTTTAATAACGGCCGCACTCTTAGCGTGTGGTAGCGCAACACCGTCTTCAAAACCTGTGTTACCTAATTCTTCACGTGCTTGAATGTCTGCTAAAAATTGGGTTTTATCCGCAACGCGACCTTGTTGAACTAAAATATCTGCCATTTCAGCAAACACTTCATCTTTAGTGGTCGCTTTAAGGTTGATGTTAATCAACTGCTCATTGATGAGGGTGGTAATCATATTCTATCCCCGATAATTTTATTATGGGCTCGATGACATTGTATTGGTCATCAGCATGGCAATATTGTCGGTTTTTTAATGGGGATAAAGTAGAGTACAAAACAGGCTTTAACTGGAAATTTGTAACATTAAACTATCAGTGTGAGCTATCACTCATAATTTTTACCATATATAAAACAAGTTGAACCGCATTTAAAAATTAATTATTTCAATCACTTAAATTTATTATTCTATGTGAATATTTCAAAAAATGATTATCAAATTATTTTTATAACTATCTAAATGAGGCTTTACTTAGTGTGGATATTGGATTTTTTAGTGCGATAGATCACAGAAAGAGTGAGGGAAACAAGGGACGAGGTTTCGAGGAAGAGCTAAAGATGGCGAATGTCGAGATGTTAGTGATGAGTAAGAGCAGTCGCGAGATCATTAGTGGCGAGAATGACTTAGCCCAATATTCGTCATCTCGGAAGTTGAGGCACGAAGCTATTTGGGATCTCTTTAACACGTACTTGAGCTTCAAAGACACCAGTGGAAACTAGGTAAAAACGAGGTTTTGAGGGGCGAGGAACAGCAAGAGCAAGAGCTGTTACACTGAGTTTAAGACACTCTCACCTCGTCCCTGCTTTTTCCTCGCCCCTTTAAATCCCTGCTCTTCCCTATAACCCTTTAGTTATACGCACGCGCAAACATACCATCACAATGCGCTGAATATGCCTTTGCATAAGCAGGAATAAACACTGACTGACCTTTTTCAAGCGTCAATGTTTCACCATTTTGATGCGTCACTGTTAGCGGTGCATCAATCGCAAATAAAATTTCAGCACTGGTATTTTGTAATGCAATATCATTAACTTGCTTATAAACGCTAAATTTAAAATCAGGCACTGGGATCTGATAATCTAAACCACCAGCAACCATTGTTGGCGCCAGTAATAATTCATTCGCCGCCATGCTCTTAAATTCTGTATTAGCGACTAACTCTGGTACATCCATAAATTTCGGCGTCAAACCTGCACGTAGCACATTGTCTGAGTTAGCCATGATCTCAAGGCCAGTTCCTTTAATGTAGGCATGTGGAGTACATGCACTTAGGAACATCGCCTCGCCTGGTTGTAATGTTAATACGTTCAACATTAATGGAACAAACAGACCGATATCACCAGGGTATTGTTCAGATAAATCAATCAATAACGCAAATAATGGCTGATCTTTATGTTCATGACAGAACGCTAAAAGTCCATTAACAGCAGACTCTTTACGCTCACCTTCAAGCGATAGCATCGCTTCAAAGAAATCTCGTAAACCTGCATCCGTTTGATTAGCTGCAAAAGTATTAACCAGATCACTGATCACATCGAGATTGATTGTGGTAAATAATTCAACGATTTCAGCTAACTCACGGAAACCATTCATTGCTTGATAAGGTGTTAACGCAAACACTAGCTCAGGTTTATGGTTAGGATCTTTGTAGTTACGGTTAGCGGCATTACGCGCAATACCGATTTTTTCTTCTTTTGCATAGCCTATTTCAGCTTGATGCTTACTTGGGTGAACTTGCACTGATAACGCTTTTTCAGCTGCTAACACTTTAAATAAGTATGGTAACTCAGCAAATTTAGCTTGAGTTTCTGCACCAATAATTGCGTCAGGATCGGTGGCAATAAAATCAGCTAAGCGTACTGCTTCACCATTAACCGTGATTACTGAGCAACCATTAGCATGGGCACCCATCCACATTTCAGCTTGTGGCTTTTGATCTAGATTTGGAATAGCAAACAGTTGCTCAATTGATGTTACACTGCCCCAAGCATAATCTTGGATCACGTTATCCATCTTAAAAAAGACAGTGCGGGTAGAGTCAGTCATTGTCAGGTCCTATTCTTATTATTGCTCACGATATTTATGGTATGGCATCAACCATTATTATTGACGTCATACGCTAACTGACAGCACTATAACAAAACTTAATCGGTTTATTCAGCACAAACTAATAATCCTGCTACCACCATTCCAAACATGAAGTGAATACCATGGATAATGTTTTCTTTAATTTAATTGATTCTGTGTTGACGGAACGGGAAAGTTTTAATCGAATTTGGTTTGCTGGCGGTAAAACTCAACCACCACAATTTAGCTATCAGGTAAATTTTCCACGCCTCGAATTGGTACTAAAAGGCGAATATATTAACCAACTCGATGATGGTGATAATGGCATCTGTCAAATTAGTCTAATGGGGGGTGATGCTATCTATATTCCGCCCAACAGTTGGAACCAACCAAGTTGGAATACTGAATGTTCGGTGTTGAGCCTGCTGTTTGGTAAGCGTCAATTGGGCTTTAGTCTGGTCAGTAAAACCAAGGATAGCCCCAAGTTTTATGATGTTCAAAAACACTCGATTCAAGCATGGACAGGACACGCAGTTGATCCCATTTTAACAGCACTGAATATGTTAGCGACAGAACACCAACAGCAGCCAATGGATGAGCATTTATTACAAGCTTTACTCAGCTACACCCAAAATATGCTCCATGTTCCATTGCACCAATCAAAAAATCGTACTGAAGATCTGTATCAAGGGATCTGTATTTATATTCAAGAAAATTTTCACCGCGCCATTAGCCGTGACACAATTGCCAATCGATTTAACATTACACCCAATCACCTATCGCGTTTATTTCGTCAACAAGGTCATATGCGACTCGCGGATTATATTTGTTGGGTACGAATTGAACGTGCCAAATTTATGTTACGCCAATACCCGTTTCGATTAACTGAAATTGCTAGCCGCTGCGGGTTTGTCGATGTGAATTATTTTTGTCGTGTATTTAAAAACAAAACGGGTCGTACGCCATCAGAATACCGAGGTGTTACCTAACGTTGCTATCTTAACGCTTCAATAATTAATGCTTTTAGTTCTTGAGGCTGTTGGGCTAATGTTAGTGCAGTACAATAATCTTCGTTTAATAAACATTTTGAAAACTGCGCAAAGGCCATGATCACGACTTTCTGAGGTGGCTTGGGCAAGATCATCGCAACCGCACGGCTAATATTACCTCGTGACGATCCCCAATCAATAGCCTGAGGGTGACACACTATCGCCATTGCTGGTTTTGCGATCATTTCATGCATCACATGTGGCAAGGCAATACCCGGCCCCATAACAGTGGCAGAAACATTTTCTCGAGCCAATAGTGCTTGTTTTAATGCGGGCTGTTGTTCAGAAGTGATCGCCTGTTGCGCCACCAGCATCTGGCTTAATTGCGTAATGGTGTCTATTTTATGATTCTCACCGCCATCAGTCCAACCAATACTGGTTAATGGCAAACTGATCTTAAATGGTACGGATGGAGTGTATTGTGTCAGCGATAGTGCATATTGAGCAATAAAATCAGTTAACACTAAATTCGCTAATTCAGCATCGCTACCATTGATAATTAATTGGCATAACGCATGGGGTTTATTCGCCAACGATAGCATTTTTAATGGCTGTGATACTGGCGCGCGCGTCAATTGACTCACATTAAATAATTCAACTTGTGATTGAAAATAACCCGTCAGTTTTTTCAGTTGGTTAAGTTGGTAAGAAGGCAAACCTGCTGCGCCGCAATAGAAGGTGATCCGTCGCTCTAACATCCGTTATCCCTGCCGTGTTATGACCTGTATTATTAGTATGAAAATTATTGACACAATTGCTGGCAACGTTCAATCACTGCGGTTGCATCAACTAAGACTTCTTCTATCGTCACACAATGAATACGGCTACCGGTAAAACGCGCCCGTTGTTCAACTTCAATATCCGAGGCAATTAAGACAATATTTGCAGCTGCGATATCTTTGGCGGTTAAAAAGTTCTCAATCCCCATTGCACCTTGGGTTTCGACTTGAATCTTGATTCCCATCTGATGCGCGGTTTTGTTAAGTACATCCGCAGCCATATAGGTGTGAGCGATACCCGTTGGACAGGCTGTTACCGCGACAATTTTCATTTTTAATCCTTAAGTAAATAGTGGGGAGGTTTCGAGGGGCGAGGAGAAAAAGAGGCGAGAAGAAAAAGGGACGAGGAAAGAGCAGTGGCGAGTGGCGAGTGGCGAGTGGCGAGTGGCGAAAAATAATGTTCAAAAAAACGAGGAAAGTTAAGCGGTTATTATTGGCTTCACTTTTCCTCGTTTCTGTTTTGTCTCAAGCTCTACGCTCTTCCTCGATACTCGAAACCTCGTCCCTGCTCTTCCCTATCTTTTGCTCTTCCTCAAGACTCGAAAACTCGTCCCTGCTCTTTCCTATCTTCTACTCTTCGCGCTTTGATTTCCACTTCTTAATACCATTGCTCTTACCGCCAAAACTTGGCTTAGTATCACGGCTTGGTGCAGAAGTACGCGCTGGACGATCGTCATTATTACGACGAGCTGCATCACTACGACCGCCACGGCTTTCATTACGACTATGACGATCTTCGTTGGTGCGACTGCTACGGTTAGCACCATCGGGACGACGATTAAACTCACCAGTACCACGGTAAGTTTTAAACTGCTTCTCAGCGGCATGTTTTTCATTACGTGCTTCTTGCGCACGGTGATCATACAACTTCGCATCTGTTGCTTTAGCAATCGTACGACCTTCAGCATCGGTTTTTGATGCTTCTTCAGTGCCGCTTGATTGTGAAATTAACTGTTGAATTTCAGTAATTTCAGCTTCAGTTAAATAACGCCATTTACCGTTTGGTAAGCCATCAATAGTGATGTTCATGATGCGTACGCGACGAAGTTTATACACTTCATAACCTAACGCTTCACACATACGACGAATTTGACGGTTTAAGCCTTGTGTTAAAACGATACGGAATGAGAAATTCGTTTCTTTCGTCACTTTACATGGCAAAGTAACCGTATCTAGAATCTCAACCCCTGATGACATTTTTTCAATAAATTCAGGCGTGATCGGCTGGTCTACACGAACAACGTATTCTTTCTCATGCGAGTTACCTGCACGCAGAATTTTATTAACGATATCACCGTCATTGGTTAAGAAAATAAGACCATCAGACGGCTTATCTAAACGACCAATAGGGAAAATACGCTTACGGTGACCAATGAAGTCAATCACGTTACCTTCAATATGGCGTTCAGTAGTACAGGTGATACCTGTTGGCTTATTAAGTGCAATGTAAATTGGACGTTCTTTACTACGTAGTGGTTTATCATCAACCAATACTTCGTCTTTATCCATTACACGCATACCCATTTCAGGCGCAGTGCCATTGATGGTTACACGTCCCTGATCAATCAGCTTGTCCGCCTCACGGCGTGAGCAATAGCCAGTATCACTGATAAATTTATTAAGTCGAACCCCTTTCGGGCTCTGTTGGTCAGTAGAATGTTGTGACATGTTTTTCTTCTATAAAGGGCTTTAGGTCGATCAGGGCAATAAACCACTTAATTGTAGTTTACTTGCTCGATAGTTGTTATGGAGAGGAGTTTAACTGATTGTCGATTAAAGAGGTAGTTTTGATGTAAAGCTCTTAAGTAAAGGACAAAGGGCGTTGATGTTCTGGCACCAAATATAAATATATTCAGCATCCTCGACACTTTGCCCTCGTCCTTCGTCCCTAAATACGCTTACTTCGGTAAATCACCGTGACTAATACGACCAACATAATCATGCTGCAATTCTTTTTCTAATTGCGCTTCAATATAGCCTGGTGATTTAGTTTTAGCTGATAACAGACGGTACATCGCTGGAATCACTAATAATGTTACCAAGGTAGCAAATGCCATTCCAAAGAACACTACCGTACCCACAGCGATACGACTCTCAGCCCCCGCCCCCATTGATAAAATCAGTGGTAAGGCGCCAAACAAGGTTGTAAACGCGGTCATTAAAATAGGTCGTAAACGACGTACAGACGCATCAACAATTGCTTGTTCAAACTCAATGCCTTTGTCACGTAACTGGTTAGCAAATTCAACGATCAAAATACCGTTTTTAGTCACCATACCAATCAACATGATCATCCCGATTTGACTATAAATATTGAGCCCTTGCCCCATTATCCATAATCCAGCCAGACCACCAAAAATACCCATTGGTACAGTTAGCATCACCACCAGCGGGTTAATAAAGCTTTCAAACTGCGCCGCGAGCACTAAATAAGCAACCAATAACGCTAATCCAAACACCATTGCAATACTGCTTTGGTTATCTCTAAAGTCTTGTGATTCGCCAGCATAATCAATCGAAATATCTGACGGTAAATTATCAATCACTTGTTGATCAAGGAAATCAAGCGCTTCACCAAGAGTATAACCATCAGAAAGACTCGCTTTTAAGGTGATCGATTTCTGTTTTTGGTTATGACTTAACTTCTGTGCTGATGCTACTTCATCAATAGACGCAACAGTATCTAAGGTAACGAGCTTGCCATTTTTTGCGCGTAGGTAAATCTGACTAAGATCGGTCGAGCTATTAAAGCTATTTTCGTCACCGCGAAGATAAACATCATATTCTTCACCACGCTCAACAAAGGTTGTTTCACTGCGACCGCCAAGCATTACTTCTAATGTTTCTGCGATTTCAGTGACGGGAATGCCTAATTCAGCCGCACGCTCACGATTAACATTAACCAATAGCTCAGGTGTTGTTTCTGCATAGTCTAAATCAACCCCTTCCATTAATGGACTATCTTCAGCAAGATGTTGTAGCTTTGTCGCCCACTTAAATAGTTCTTGGTAATCAGCGCCACCTAATACAAATTGTACTGGTTCTGATGATCCACCGCCAAAACCTGGCATCATCGGCATCACTCGCACATCAGGAATACCCGCCAGCGTTTTACTGATCATGCCCAGTGCTTGTTGTGCTCCGACTGAACGATCATTCCAATCTTCTAATTGCATGATCACAAAGCCCGTTTGATCCCCCGCGCGCCCACCAAATGCAGGTGATTGAATACTGACAGATTTCAATACTCCTTTACCTAACAATGGTAATAAACGTGCTTCCACTTGATCCATATTACCAATCATACGGTTATAACTGGTACCTTCAGCGCCTTTCACAAACGCAAACAACACTCCGCGATCTTCTTGTGGTGCAAGTTGAGCGGGAATTACCTTCATTAATCCGCCACTGGCAGCAATACAACCTAAAACCACTAATGGTGCAATAAACCGTTTTTTCACTGCCACGGTAACAATTCGACGATAACCGTTTTCTAATTTATCAAATTGACGATCAATCCATAGGTTGAACCGATTGGGCTTCACATTGACTTGCAATAACTTACTGCACATCACTGGCGTTAACGTTAATGCAATTAATGATGAGAAAATCACTGACATCGCCAGTAATACGGAGAACTCAGTAAATAGTCGCCCAACCATTCCTTCCATAAAAGAAATCGGTAAGAATACCATTACTAATACTGCGGTCGTTGCCACCACCGCAAAACCAACTTCTCGAGTGCCTTTATAAGCGGCTAATAAGGGTGATTCTCCGCGTTGTAAATGGTGAAAAACGTTTTCCACCACCACAATCGCATCATCAACCACCAATCCAATCGCTAAAATTAACGCCATTAGGGTTAATAAGTTAATTGAAAAGCCAAAGAAATAAGCAGTAATAAAGGCTGAAATTAAAGATACAGGTACCGTAACCGCAGGAATTAACGTTGCTCGAACTTGGCCAATAAAGATATATAGCACCAGAATAACCAGTGCGCCAGTGACTAATAGCGTGCTGTAAACTTCATTAATCGAACGTTCAATGAACACAGTGGCATCATAATCCACCGTCAACGACGCGCCTTGCGGTAAAAACTGCTGCATCTTAGCAACTTCAGCGCGCACTTCTTTAGCGACATCAAGCGGATTAGCATCGGACATAGTCACAATGCCGAGACTTAAATTAACGGCACCATTACTTTTAAAGGTCGAATTTTCATTTTCAGCACCAATCGTCACCTCTGCCACATCTTTTAAATAAATCGGTGTGCCAGCTTCTGTGGTACGAATAACGAGATATTTAAAATCATCAACGGTTTGGTAAAGTCGCGCAGTACGCACCGACATTACCGTTTGGTCATTACGTACTTCACCACCGGGTAATTCTACGTTTTCATCATTTAATGCGTTGACAATATCTTTGGTAGTAACACCGCGTCCTGCCATTAATACCGGTTGTAATTTTACATACATTACCTTGTACAATGCGCCACTCAGGCTCACTGAACTGACGCCATTTAACAGGCTAAAACGATCTTCTAAAACGCGCTGAGCGTAATCGGTTAATTGAGTACGATCCATTTCAGATGACGACAAATTAATGTAGATCGCGGGTTCACCCGAACCATTATCTTTTGACACAATCGGATCATTGGCATCATCAGGAAGACGACGTTGCGCGCGAGCAACCGCATCTCGAATATCACTGACACCTTCGGTAAGATCCCAGTCCATATTAAATTCAACCGTGATCCGCGACATACCATTACGGGTAACAGAGGTAATATTATCAATACCACTGATCCCTGAAAGTTCATCTTCTATCGGGGTGGTGACTTGGCTTTCCATTACCGTTGCTGATGTACCGTCATAAGTGGTCATGATGGTCACAACCGGACTTTCAACATCCGGCATTTCACGAACAGCCAGTTTAGAGAATGAAACAATACCAAACACACACAACAGCAAACTTAATACAATGGCGACAACAGGCCGTTTTACTGAAATATCCGATAACCACATTAGCTCGCTACTCCAGTCGTTGGAGTAATGTCTTTAATTGTTATTCCATCACGCATATTCACCAGTCCTTGTACAACAATACGCTCGCCTGTCTTTAAGCCTTTTTTAATGACCACATTATTATCAATACGCTCACCCAACTCAACCAAGGTGCGGTGTACTTTTTGTTGTGAATCAACAAGGTAAACATAACGTTTAGTGCCTGAATATTCTAACGCTTGAACCGGAATAATCGCTTGTTGCTGCGGAATGAAATCAAGCTCTGCTGCAAGTAGCATTCCAGGCTTTAGCGCGTGATCGCTATTTTCAAACACAACGCGTACTTTAATATTTAAAGAGTCGGCTTGAACACGAGAATCAATGGCTTGAATTTCACCACTAAAGGCACGATCACCCCATGCTTGGCTTTTTGCGGTAACTTTAATTCCGACCTTTAAAAAAGAGATATATTGCTCTGGAACTTCAATATCCAAACGCATAGAGGAAAGGTCATCAAAATTAAATAATGCACCGCCAGCGGCGACCATGTGGCCAGGGCTAAAATCATATAACCCAACAGTGCCATTGAATGGGGCACGTATAGCATGATCATTAAGATTAGCTAAAGCGGCTTTTAAACGAGCATTTGCAATACTGGCGCTGGCAGATTGAGCATCGATTTCAGTTTTAGTGATAGCACCACGAGATAATAACCGTTGAAATTCAGTTAATTTACGTTTTTCATCATTACGATATGCCAAGGCTTCATCATAAGCAGCAACGGCTTTATCATTATCAAGTTGAATTAATAATTGCCCTTTGGTTACCGTACTATTTACAGGAACCACAATCGTTTTTATTTTAGCCGAGACTTCCGCCGCAACATTAACCGCATGTTCAGCCTTTAACTTACCCACTAATGATAGTGATTGAGCAACCGCTAAAGAGTTAACTTCTCCGGTTGTTACCGACACAACACGTGATGATTGCGCCGACTGAGATTTATCTTGCGCAGCATGTGATGTCCCTTGAAAGTAAAAGTAACTCCCCGATAATGCGGCGGTGACTAATACGGCTACGGCTATCTTTTTCATTTATTAAAAACCATCATAAAAATCCTAGTCGAATAATATCTGAACTAAAGGTCGAGTAACGTCAAGAAATGTAAAGTTAAGCAAAAATTAGCTTACTGATGAAAAATCCAGCAAGCACTCGATGATATTGATAAAAAAGGTTTACAGCGCTGAAATGTTTGTTATTATCCGCCCCGCACTTGTGGTGGGGTTCCCGAGTGGCCAAAGGGAGCAGATTGTAAATCTGCCGGCACTGCCTTCGAAGGTTCGAATCCTTCCCCCACCACCATTAATTTTGAAGAATTGTTTTATAACAGTTTTTCGATGGTTAAAGTGGCCTTTAATCATCATAGTAACGAATAACTATTGCGACTCAAAATAGAGTAGCAAGCAACATCCCGTGGTGGGATTCCCGAGTGGCCAAAGGGAGCAGATTGTAAATCTGCCGGCACTGCCTTCGAAGGTTCGAATCCTTCTCCCACCACCATCATTTTGAAAAGTTGTTGATAATAACTTTTCGGTTATTGAAGTGGCCTTTAATAACCATAGCTTCAACAAATTATTGTAATACCCCGTGGTGGGGTTCCCGAGTGGCCAAAGGGAGCAGATTGTAAATCTGCCGGCACTGCCTTCGAAGGTTCGAATCCTTCCCCCACCACCATCATTTTGAAAGGTTGTTTAATAACAGCACTTCAGTGATTAAAGTTAAGCTTTAATCACCATAGCAACATCCCGTGGTGGGATTCCCGAGTGGCCAAAGGGAGCAGATTGTAAATCTGCCGGCACTGCCTTCGAAGGTTCGAATCCTTCTCCCACCACCATCATTTTGAAAGGTTGTTTTATAACAGCATTTCAGTGGTTAAAGTTGGTCTTTAATCACCATAGCAATACCCCGTGGTGGGATTCCCGAGTGGCCAAAGGGAGCAGATTGTAAATCTGCCGGCACTGCCTTCGAAGGTTCGAATCCTTCTCCCACCACCATCATTTTGAAAAGTTGTTGATAATAACTTTTCGGTTATTGAAGTGGCCTTTAATAACCACTGCTTCAACAAATTATTGTAATACCCCGTGGTGGGATTCCCGAGTGGCCAAAGGGAGCAGATTGTAAATCTGCCGGCACTGCCTTCGAAGGTTCGAATCCTTCTCCCACCACCATCATTCAGCCAGTTGCTTAGCAGCTGGCTTTTTCATATCAAAAAAATAACACCATATAAACATCAACAAATTAGACTAACTTATTTTATATGTGCAATACTGCATATGGTTGTCTGGTTTATATATGGATTGTTATGACAGAAGCTTCTACTTACACCAATATTGATTGGGCACAAGTTAAGGTACTGATTATTGATGATCAGCTATCTTCTGCATTACTCATTCAAAATATTCTCCACAGCATCGATCTTACTGCGATTGATATTGCAACTAACAGTGTCAATGCGATTCGACTTTGTAAAACCACCGCTTATGATCTAATCCTGCTTGATTTTCATCTTGATCCACAACTCAGTGGTAGTGAACTTCTTACCGTAATGAGAAAAAATAACTATATCAGTGCCTATTGCGGCATTATCTTTATCTCAGGCGATCGCACCCCTGAAGTTATCGTGACCTCGATTAGCCTAGATGCTGATAGTTTTCTCAGTAAACCATTAAATATTGGACAATTAAAACAACGTATCATAACGGTTTATCAAGCATGCTTAATTCGCAAACCAATTTATATCGCAATAACAAACAATCAAACATCAACAGCCATATTCTTATGTCGACAGTTATTACAACAGCATGGTCATAATCTTGAAATTGAAATCCTATTGCTTGATTTATTAATCAGCCAACAAGACTGGTTACCCGCTCAGCAATTATTAAGCCTATTTAGTGAGCGTAGCCAACACCACAAACTGGGATTACTTCAAGCCCAATTAATGCATAAGCAAGGCGATACCATTGCGGCTATTCAACGGCTACAAACACTGATTAAACAAGTGCCCTTATTTGTCGAAGCCTATGACGAACTCGCACTGTTATTGCACCAGCAACAACAGCCATGTGAAGCAAAAGCCATTGCCTACCAAGCCCTAATGCTTACGCCAAGTATCAGCCAACGTTCATTAATGGCTGCTCAATTAGCCGTTTGTACTAATGATCTCTCTTTATTTATTAAAACAGGAAAAACATTCGTTACTCACTTACCTATTATTAATCAAGATTGGATCATTTACTTTGCCCAATTTACAGCTTTATTTGAACAACTTCATAGTCAGCAATTATCACCACTGTCGCAACGAAAACTTCTTAAACAATTAAAAAATATCCATCGTTTAGCACAGCAACGATTAACCTCAAGCCAAAAAAAACACCTTGCAGCATTTTGTCATATAACCCTGGCAAGATTTGCTGTAACCAATAACCAACCATTAAAAGCAAAACGCCGTTTATTGCATGGCCTAAAGATATATTTTGGTCAAATGTCACAGGCACCCGCGGCCATTATGGTTGATGCATTGCCTTTATTGGTGTATTTCGGAGAGACTCGATTAATTAAAGAAATATATCAAGTATTAATGACGCGTAGTGTATTAGATGAACATAGCCATCATCGTCTTAGCCAACTGCAACGTAATAAATTTATTATTGAAAACATTCGTCTGTTAGTTGATCAACTGGCAACCGCAAAAGCGACAATATCACCAGACCCTCAACGCGCTTACCATATCTATCACACCATTTTGCGTGATTATCCTTATAATACAGAAGCACATTTAGGGCGCATGAATAGCTTACTTGTGCTGCAACAAATACATCATCCAGAAATTGATATCAGCTTACAACAAATTAAAAAGATGCCACTCGCTTCACCATTACAAGAATGGTTCATTCAATTACAGCAATTGTATCTTGATAAACACAGTGTGGTTTACCCTTAACTTTCACCATCACTATTATCACTTGGTGCACCTTGTCTGTATTTATCATTCCGATGTTCTTGATCGCTATTCTCTTGATCCTGACGCTCTGTTGTTGTCGCTTCAGGTTCCGCACCAAACATACGCTTTATAAAATCGAACATACTCTACTCCATGACTATAGCGTCAAAACAACGCTGGGGTTAATAAACAAGTTAGCACAGTCATTACTCGGCATAAGCCCAAACGAATGTGACAACGATAACACCATCTACTTAGTGACATGTCAGCGGATTATTTAAAAACAATAACTTGTCATAAATGATATATTTCCTTTTAGCATAGACCCGCATCTTCGTTATACCCAAATAAACTTACACTACAGGTATGATCGCTTCTGATTGAATGGATCATATATCGAAGTGATAGTGCAATGTGCTAATATCAGTAACCAATAATCATTCGCAGTTATGGACACTAAATATGAAAGTTATTTCTTTTAATATCAATGGGCTACGTGCTCGATTACATCAACTACAAGCTATTATCGATAAACACCAGCCTGATGTTATCGGTTTACAAGAAATTAAAGTTCATGACGAAGCTTTTCCGTTAGCGGATGTTGAAGCAATGGGCTACAAAGTCTACTTTCATGGTCAAAAAGCCCATTACGGCGTTGCAATGTTATGTAAACAAGAACCGATTAGTGTTCAGAAAGGGTTTCCAACTGACGACGATGAAGCGCAACGTCGAATGATCATGGCGACGTTTAAACAAGAAGATGGCAGCAATATAACGGTAATGAACGGCTATTTCCCTCAAGGCGATAACGTTAAGCATGAAACCAAATTTCCGGCAAAAGAGAAGTTTTACGCTGATCTAATGAACTACCTTAATACCGCGCACACCAATGATGAACAACTCATCGTGATGGGTGACATTAATATTAGCCCTATCGATTTAGACATAGGTATCGGCCCCGTCAACGCTAAACGTTGGCTAAAAACAGGCAAATGTTCATTCCAGCCAATTGAACGCCAATGGTTACAAACACTATTAGATTGGGGTTTTATTGATACTTTCCGTCAACTTCACCCAGCAGTAGATGATCAATTCTCATGGTTTGATTATCGTTCAAAAGGCTTTGTTGATAATCGAGGCCTGCGTATTGATGTGATTCTAGCAACGCCAACATTAGCGAACCGTTGTACCGAAGCCGGTATTGATTACGAATTACGTGGAATTGAAAAGCCTTCTGATCACGCTCCAATTTGGTCAACTTTCAGCAATTGATATGCGCATTAAGCTTCAATAATCACCATCACCAAAACAAATAATCACAGCTGAAGCCGACTATCTTATTGGTAGCGGCTTTTGTCTGTTTTGCATATATATTCACCAAAATACTGGCACCATACCTTTACAGTATCGATTTAAACTATATTGATGAATATTATCCATCGACAAGATGAATATAAAAAAAGTTGAATCAATATTTTTTAAACGGCATAAATACGTTAAAAAAAAACAGACAAAATCATAACTTATTGATTTTAAATGATGCTTTATTTTGTGATCATGGTTAGAAAATTATGAAATTAAATTACATTAAAATTTTTTTTAGTTTTATCAAAAAAATTATACCGTTACAATTCAAATGATTACATTATTTTGCAGTGTCACAATATGTCTAATTTTGTTATAAATTTTCACCGCAATGATCCAGATCAAATTTATGATTCACAACCTTTGCTATTATTCTGGCAGCCAAATTTAAACCATTAAAGAGCACTCCTGTGAAAATGGAAACGAATCCTTTTGACTCACTGATGCCACCAGCTATGGCACATAAAGCCGAAGAAGTCGGTGTTTATAAAGCGACAAAACACCCGTTACAGTCATTCTTTTTAGCGATAACTGCAGGTGTCTTTATCTCAATTGCTTTTGTATTTTATACAACAGTAACTACTGGCGCTGGTGATATGCCTTGGGGTATGTCTAAATTTGTCGGTGGTTTAGCTTTTAGTTTAGGTTTAATCCTAGTAGTTATATGCGGTGGCGAGTTATTTACCTCTTCTGTATTAACCACTGTTGCTCGTGCAAGCGGTCGCATTACTACTGGTCAGTTAATGAAAAACTGGGGCATTGTTTACCTCGGTAACTTTGTTGGTGCAATTTTCTTTGTTGCCTGTATTTGGATTGCAGAACAACACCTTGGCGCGAATGGCCAATGGGGTATTAACGCAATGAAGATCGCCCAACATAAACTTCATCATGATTTTGGACAAGCTGTTGTTTTAGGTATGTTATGTAACCTAATGGTTTGTCTTGCAACATGGATGACTTTCTCATGCCGTAGTGCTACTGATAAAGTTATGGTAATGTTGCTACCCGTTGCAATGTTTGTTGCATGTGGTTTTGAGCACTGTATTGCAAATATGTTTATGATTCCTATGGGTATTGTAATTCATGCTTTCTCTGGTCCTGAATTTTGGGCTATGACAGGTGTCGATCCTGCACAATTTGCAGACTTGAACATTCATAATTTTGTTGTTAACAATCTAATCCCAGTGACCATTGGTAATATCATTGGTGGTGGTGTATTAGTTGGTCTAACATATTGGATTATTCATCGTCGTCCAGAACTTAACGGCAATAGCCATCACTAAGTTTTGACGCGGTAACATTTATTTTTTTCTACTGAATAGTATAGGTAGGTATACAATGGCAGAGCAATTTGCTGCATGGGAAGGCTTCACAGCTGGTGATTGGCAGAACGAAGTAAACGTTCGTGACTTTATCCAAAAGAACTACACTCCTTTCGAGGGTGACGGCTCTTTCCTAGAAACAGAAGCGACTCCAGCTACAGCTAAGCTTTGGGAAGCTGTAATGGTAGGCATCAAACAGGAAAACGCGACTCACGCACCTGTTGATTTCGATACTGACGTTGTTTCTACTATCACTGCACACGACGCTGGTTACATCGACCAAGAACTTGAAACTATCGTAGGTCTTCAAACTGACGCGCCTCTTAAGCGTGGTTTGATCCCTAACGGTGGTATCCGCATGATCGAAAACTCATGCAAAGTATACGGTCGTGAACTAGATCCTACTATCAAGAAGGTTTACTCAGAGCTTCGTAAAACACACAACCAAGGTGTTTTCGATATCTACACTCCTTCTATCATCAAGTGTCGTAAGTCTGGTGTTCTAACTGGTCTTCCTGATGCATACGGCCGTGGTCGTATCATTGGTGACTACCGTCGTATCGCACTTTACGGTATCGACAAGCTAATGGCTGACAAGCTAGCTCAATTCAAATCTCTAGAAGAAATGTTTGAGAATGGCGAAGATCTTCAAATGACTATGCAACGTCGTGAAGAGATCTGTGAACAGCACCGTGCTCTTGGTCAAATCAAGACTATGGCTGCTAAATACGGTTGTGATATCTCTCTTCCTGCTGCTACTGCACAAGAAGCTATCCAGTGGACTTACTTCGGCTACCTAGCTGCTGTTAAATCACA
Organism: Photobacterium piscicola; assembly: GCF_046058925.1. Taxonomy (NCBI): domain Bacteria; kingdom Pseudomonadati; phylum Pseudomonadota; class Gammaproteobacteria; order Vibrionales; family Vibrionaceae; genus Photobacterium; species Photobacterium piscicola. Next base: position 1,124,208 of record NZ_CP175534.1, on the reverse strand, counting down.
AAACGGTGCTGCAATGTCTCTAGGTCGTACTTCGACTTTCCTAGACATCTTCATCGAGCGTGATATCGCTGATGGTAAGATCACTGAAGCACAAGCTCAAGAAATGATCGACCACTTCGTAATGAAGCTACGTATGGTTCGTTTCCTACGTACTCCTGAATACGATGAGTTGTTCTCTGGTGACCCAATCTGGGCAACAGAATCAATGGGTGGTATGGGTCTTGACGGTCGTACACTAGTTACACGTTCAAACTTCCGTTTCCTAAACAGCCTATACACAATGGGTCCTTCTCCAGAGCCAAACATCACTGTTCTTTGGTCTGAGCAACTACCTGTAGGCTTCAAGAAGTTCTGTGCGAAGGTATCTATCGATACTTCTTCTATCCAGTACGAAAACGATGACCTAATGCGTCCAGACATGAACTCTGACGATTACGCAATCGCTTGTTGTGTATCTCCAATGGTTGTTGGTAAGCAAATGCAGTTCTTCGGTGCTCGTGCTAACCTTGCTAAGACTATGCTTTACGCAATCAACGGCGGTGTGGATGAGAAGCTTAAGATCCAAGTAGGTCCTAAGACTGATAAAGTAACTGCTGAAGTTCTTGACTACACAGATACTATGGATCGTCTAGATCACTTCATGGATTGGTTAGCAACGACTTACGTTTCTGCGCTAAACGCTATTCACTGGAGCCACGACAAGTACAGCTACGAAGCATCGCTAATGGCTCTACACGATCGTGACATCAAGCGTACAATGGCTTGTGGTATCGCTGGTCTTTCTGTTGCTGCTGACTCACTATCAGCTATCAAATACGCAACTGTTAAGCCTATCCGTGACGAAGATGGCATCGCTATCGATTTCGAAATCGAAGGTGACTATCCTAAGTTCGGTAACAATGACGCACGCGTTGATGACATCGCATGTGACCTTGTTGAGCGCTTCATGAACAAGATCCGTACTCACAAGATGTACCGTGATGCGATCCCTACTCAGTCTATCCTAACTATCACATCTAACGTTGTGTACGGTAAGAAGACAGGTAACACTCCAGACGGTCGTCGTGCAGGTGCTCCTTTCGCACCAGGTGCTAACCCAATGCACGGTCGTGACGAAAAAGGCGCTGTAGCTTCACTTACTTCTGTAGGTAAACTACCGTTTGCACACGCTAAAGATGGTATTTCATACACATTCTCTATCGTTCCAAACGCACTAGGTAAAGATCTTGATACTCAAGAAACTAACCTAGCTGGCCTAATGGATGGTTACTTCCACCATGAGTCAGGCATCGAAGGTGGTCAACACCTAAACGTTAACGTTCTTAACCGCGAAACTCTAGAAGACGCAGTTAAGCACCCTGAGAACTACCCACAGTTAACTATCCGTGTATCGGGTTATGCTGTGCGTTTTAACTCTCTAACTGCTGAACAGCAGGCTGACGTTATCGCTCGTACTTTCACAGCGTCTCTATAATATAGAGCATTCTGTGTAGGAAGTTCGCTTCCTAATAAAAACCGGCTTATATAGCCGGTTTTTTTATGCCCAAAATTTAAGAATAAAAACACGCTTCGTTACATTTCTTCGATTGTACCTATCACATTTTATAGATATTCTGCGCCGCCCTATTTCAAGCATTAATTTACTTCTGTATTTAAGGACATGACTTTCTGATGCGAAGATCTCAATCGGTATTGATTGTCGACGACAGTAGTATTATCCAACAAACAACCAAGCTTATTTTGGTTAATGGGCAATTCCAAAGTGCCAATATTTATTGTGCCTCAAACGCCTCTGAAGCGATTAAGTATTGCCAGCAGCAGACCTTTGATATTCTCTTTCTTGACTTTAATCTTGGCTTTGGTAGTACCGGACTACAATTACTTGAGCGTCTATATCACAATAAATTATTGCAGCATTCACCGCTGATTTTTATTTTAACTGCTGATGACTCACCCGCCGTTCTAATGGGTTTTTCTGAATACCAACCCGATGATTATTTGGTTAAGCCTTTACGATTAAATACCTTAAAGCAACGCTTAGAATATGTTTTTGAACAACGCGTCATCAATGATCGTGCTTTTGAGTGTTACTTACATTCAGGCATTGATGGTGTTGAAGAGATGTGTGCGAAATCAAATGTAACCGTCAGCACCTATTGCACTACGATTACTGCTGTTGCTAAACGCTTATTTAATCAAAAACAGCCTCATCTTAATGCTGATATTGAAACACTACTAACCCTGATTCAGCAGCATTACCACAGTCTACCAGCACAACTTTTACTGTCTCAACTGTGGTTACAGCAACAAAATTTTCAGGCTCTTAATCCATTATTAAACCAATTAAGAGACTTATATCCTGATCATTTAATGCTACTTGAATACAGTGCCTGCTCTGCATTATTACAACAAAAAATCACCCAAGGTTATGATTTTTGGTTAAAGGCACATAATGTCAGTAAAAATAACTTACATCGCTTATTTGGCCTATTATGGATTGAATGTCATTTCCATAACCACAGCGCCATGCAACAACACTTACGTGAAGCCATCTCATATCTTCGCCATTCAGTATGGGATAAACCTTGCTATCACGCGTTTATTGTTTGGCTGCAACTACAACATAGCGATAAAAAGAATTTACCAATAGAACGGCTCTGGCGCACAATTAGCCAACAAAAAACCATAACTAAACATGAACGTGCGTTTATTTACTTATTACAAGCATGGCAATATTTAGACAATGACAGCAATCTTCATGCCTATAAAAGCTATATTGCTGCGATAGAAACGATTCAACAAACAGCGCCAGAACAGCACAGTTTTGAATTTGATGCGATTGCCCTTTGTATTAGCAAACGCTTAGCCATGACTCGTCATCAAATAGACTGTTATCAACGATTACAACACAATCTACATCAGCACCAAAATGAGCCGCATTCGATTATAAAACAGATGTGGTTAGAAACAATGCAGCCAACAACTAGCCATCACACAGATGAACAATACCGTTATGCGCTTAGATTGTTAAAACAAAAATATTATATTGAGGCTGGTCAATCGATGTTGCTATTATGGCCTCAATATCGTTTTGATGATGTTTTAGCTCGGTGTTTAATTGAGTTATCTTCACGGGGTTATATAGATAATGATCCACAGCATCGACAATGGATTAGAGAAGCGAGATGGACCTTTGAATCACAAGAGTTTAAACCTGACTGGTATTTAAGATTAAAAGCGCAATATCGCTTTCTTCAACAACCATTATATTAATGTCTTGATTTGTTCTTCTAGGTAGCTCTACATGCGAAACTTTATACTGCTGCTAGTACTGATATTACCACCTTTTATACAGACCATTTATGCTAATGAATTAACGCATAAGACGACGGCTAAACCCATTTTAACTGTTGGCTATACCTCGCTTAATTGGGCACCATTATCTTTTAAACATGGCGATAAAATTGTCGGTTTGTTACCTGATTTGATGGATACTATTGCAGCAAAAGCAAACTACCAAATAAAAAGTGTCTATTTCCAAAGTTTTGATGAAATGCTCGCAGCATTTAAAAGTAACGATGTTGATCTATTGATTGGTATAGCGGCAACATTTAATCGTCAAAAATACATGGTATTTAGTGATCCTATTCTAAGCTCATCATTTGCGATGCTTAGCCGATCGCCTCTGTACACCAAAATATCAGATCTTAATGATGCTACTATTAGTGTTGAAAATGGCTTTGCTATTAAACAAAAAATAATAGATCTTCATCTTAACGGTCAAATTCTAGCAATGCCATCCAGCACCGTGGCACTTAATGCTGTTGATACAGGTCTAGCCGATGTTTATATTGGTAATAGCCTGATCCTACACCACTCACTCACAACTAATAAGCAACAACCACCACTTTATTTCTCACCGATAACTACATTGCCTTTTGAACGCTTATACATCACAGCTACACGAAATAATAGAGTCCTCATCGACAATATTAATCAAGCTTATAGTCAACTTCATCCCGCAGTCTTAACCGCAATTTATGATCGCTGGCTAACGCCAATACAAAAAAAGATGTTAAGTGATCCGCATACGGTTCATTTAACCGCAGCTGAAAATAATGCCTTACAGCAGCAGCAGAATATTCGTATCGGCTATAAATACCCTATGTCGCCAATATTGAACAAAAATGATTTTATTTTAAGTCAACTCAACGACACTTTAACCAAAATAAAAGATAAGCTTCCTATCACCACCACCATTGTTCCCATCGATAATTATCAAGATGGTAAGCAAAAACTGCTCAATAATGACATTGATATTATGGCTGCGGTAGCGATAACAAACCAACGTCATAAGGAACTGACCTTTACGACCCCTTATTCTAACGATCGGTGGGTTATGCTTGATCACATCAACCATAAAAAATTAACCTCCATTAATTCAACGGATACCATTGGTGTTCTCGCCTTTGGATTTGGAGGAAAACTTGTCAAAGAATATTACCCAACAGCGAAGATTCGCTTATTTAAAAATAAATTTGATATTCTCAACGCCGTGGTCGATGGGGAGATTAATTATGCGGTAATTTCGTTATCTACCGCGAATGTTTTATTACAAAACAATTTCTTAGGGCAATTAAAAATCATTACAAGTCGTATTGATGATTATGATCGAAAAGTTGCCTTTGCTCTGTCAAAAAATAACCTTTTACTGCGTAATATTTTAAATAAAACCATTGATTCTCTGCCACCAACGACTATTCAAAAACAATGGCATACTTTCACAATAAAAAATGATGGTATTTACAATCGATTAATCTTATTTATCATGATAATGGGCGCGGTTATTAGCTGTATTATTGGGGCCATTACCATTTGGAACCGCCGTTTAAGTAAAGAAATTAAGTACCGTAAAGCGGCAGAAGATAAATTAACTTATTTAACCAATAATTTTGATGGTGTTCTGATTCAACATCACCAAAAAAGTGATGACCCAATGGATATTGATATCCAATTTATGAGTGAAAAAATTATTGATTTTACGGGTATTTCAGCCAGTAAATTCTATTTTTTTCCACACTTATTGAAAGATCGCATCTCTATGCGAGATGATTATTCAAGCTTAGTTGCCGAAATGCGTAATGCTGTACAGCAAGGCTATTGGCGTACCGAGTTACAAATTAAAATCAATGAATTAAGTGCACCTTGTTGGATTGAACTACGTTGTCAAATTACGCCAGCAGCAATCGGTTGGCAGTGGAATAGCATCCTGATTGATATTACTCAATTAAAACAGCAACAATTAGCACTGACAATCGCCAAACAAAAATCGCAAGCAGCCACAATAGCAAAATCACGCTTTTTAGCCATGATGAGTCATGAAATTCGCACGCCAATCAGCGGCATTATTTGTTTATTAGATTTAATGAAACCTTATGCTCAACAGCCTGAACTTTATCAAATCCATAAAAATCTCACCTTTTCAGGTGAAAACCTACTTAATATTGTGAATGATGTTTTAGATTTCTCTAAGCTTGAATCAAAAAAACTAGAGATCAATCCGCAACAAAAAATAATGTATAAAATAGCCACAGTGTTAGTACAACCTCATGCTATTCATGCCGCACAGAAAGGGCTAGATTTTAAATTATGGCTTGATCCTAATATCGCCAAAAGTTTACGTTTTGATAGTTTTCGTCTTAAACAAGTGCTGAATAATTTACTTAATAATGCGATTAAATTTACGTCTCAAGGCGCTATACACCTTGATATTAATTTATTATCCCAACAAAATAACCAGCAAACTATTAGCTTTACAATCACAGATACTGGCATAGGTATTGCGGCTAAAAATATCAATAAACTCTTTCAGCCATTTGAACAAATAGAGCAAAACACCGATCGTCGCTATGATGGCACCGGATTAGGGCTATCAATTTGCCACCAACTGATCCAATTAATGAATGGAACGATTTCAGTATCAAGCCAACTTAATAAAGGCACTAGCTTTACGATCACTCTCACGTTTGATATCTGCCAAGCCGCTGAGGTTAAATCATTAAACAAGCACTGTGGCTTACTCTCGATAGTCAATGATCTTATTTTAACCAACTATTTAACAGCTTGGGGTTGTTCTATCTCGCGGTTAAATGTCACCACCAAAGAACAACTCGCAGTTGCAATATCAACCCAATGTATTGATACTATTTTTGTGCCTCAATCATGGGCAAATCAACATAATATTGATCTTAATTGGATTGCAATTAACTTACCTTCGGTTAATTGGATTACTATAACCTCTACTGATGTCATACTTACGTCCAACATTAATGCCCGTAATATTTCCCTTAGCCCGCTTTTATCTCAACAACTTTATCGTGCATTAACAGAGCCCTTTCAACCGTATAACAATGACAATCAGTCTCGCTATAATGTGCCTATAACGCTAACTCGTGAACAAGCTATCGCAGATAACCGTTATGTGTTGGTCGCAGAAGATCATCCAATTAACCAGCAGATACTCAAACAACAATTAGAGCAACTTAACTATGCGGTAGATATTGTTGATAATGGAAAACAAGCTTTAGTTGCATTAGCACAGACTAATTACAATATTTTACTCACTGATTGCCATATGCCAGAAGTCGATGGCTATGAGTTAGCCAAAATAATTCGAGAGCAAGAACAACGAACAGACGCGATAGCTTTACCTATTATCGCGATTACAGCCAACGCTCTCACTAATACCTGTCGTTTTCAAACCATGGGTTTTAGCGATTATTTAATTAAGCCATTAAAGCAACAACAGCTAAAAGATATATTAGCAAAATGGATAAAACCATTAAGCATAGACCAAAACGTCAAAAAAATGTCACAATTAACTATCGAGCCAACAATATCGTCAATAACATCAACCACACCAAAACAAGTTATTGATATAAATGAACTATTACCCATATTTGGTGACAGTGAGCTGTGTCAGTTATTGCTACAACAATACTTAGAATCTTGTTTTGACGATTTATCACAGCTTAAAACAGCAATATCACAACAAAATAATGATAGTATCTTTATGGTTAGCCATCGCATGAAAGGTGCTGCACGGATGATGGCTTTTCATCCATTAGCACAAATAACCCAGAAGCTTGAATTACACTCGCAACAAGCGCAAATAGACTCGACCGATTTACAACAAGACTACTTGCACATTGAGCAACTAATCGAACAATTATCACACCAAATTAACAGTAAATAGGATCGAAGAATGAACATATTATTGATTGAAGATCATGACTTTCAACGTCAAGTTCTTGCAACCCAATTAGCTCATCTTATCGATCCAAATCAAGACCATATACACTGTGCAACTAATGGTGTGTGCGGATTGAAGGCGGTAGCACTATATCAACCGCAGTTACTGTTTTGTGATCTCAACATGCCACAAATGGACGGCATCAGTTTTCTCGGTCATCTTGCTGAACAGCAATTCACTGGTGCAATTATTATCACTAGCGCATTAAATGCGGATGTACTTCTTAGTGTCAATAAAATGTGTAAAAACTATGGCCTTAATTTATTAGGTACATTAGCGAAACCAACCCATCTTGAGCAACTAAAACAATTATTAGCTTTAGCGGTCAATCAACAACCGTTGGGCGATGCACCAATATCAGCATTACAACTCGCACTCACAGAGCAGGATATTATTGATGCTTTTAATGCTAACTACTTAACCCCTTATTATCAGCCCATTGTTAATTTAAAAACTGGCGAATGGGTCGCTAGCGAAGCATTAATTCGATTTATTCACCCAGATTATGGCATTGTGCCTGCAAGTAATTTCATCCAGCACTTAACCCAAATAGGTAAAGACAGCCATCTCGCCTTACTCATTATCAATCATGTAATCAGCCATCAAGCTATATTTGAAGGCCGAAGAGTTGCTGTCAATATCTCAGCCAAAACCTTAGTTGAACGTAGTTTTATTAATCATGTGCTGGCATTACATAATCAATATCCACAATTGCATCACTGGCTTTATTTTGAATTAACTGAGTCAGATTTATTTGAGTCGGCAGGCAAAGCTCTAGAAGCTGCTGCTCGATTAGGCATGCATGGGTTTAATCTTTCGATTGATGATTTTGGTACGGGTTATTCATCGCTAAAACAACTCGATATCTTGCCGTTTAAGTCGCTAAAGTTAGACATTAGCTTTGTGCAGGCGATGCCAACAAATTACACCGCTAAAGTAATTATTGAGACTTGTTTATTATTAGCACATCGACTTAATTTAACAGTGATAGCTGAAGGTGTTGAAGATATTACATTGTGGTTAAAGCTACAAAAAATGGATTGTGAACTCGCGCAAGGTTATTTTATTTCACCACCGTTACCTTTTAGCCAAATTCCAATTTGGCATGATCAATGGCAACAACGAAGCCAACAATTACTCAATAATTCAGCCTCCAAAGAGATATTAACTAAAACACAAGAGAGATGAATATCACCCACTCTTATCTGATCCATGCTAATGAGGGATCCTGAGTTTTCGCTATATTCACACCTCGTTTTGTAATAAAATAACATATAAATAAAACGCAGTATGCGGAGAAATAGAACAATGTCAGTAACAGGTCGTATTCACTCTTTCGAATCTTGCGGAACCGTCGATGGCCCAGGAATTCGGTTTATTGTATTTCTGCAAGGTTGCTTAATGCGTTGCCAATATTGCCACAATCGTGATACATGGGATACCCATGACGGTCGTGAAGCGACTATTGAAGAATTAATGCATGAAGCAAGATCATACCGTCACTTCATGAATGCTTCTGGTGGTGGTGTTACCGCCTCTGGTGGTGAAGCAATGCTACAACCAGAATTTGTCCGCGATTTCTTCCGTGCTGCGCAAGCAGATGGAATTCATACTTGTCTTGATACCAATGGCTACATTCGTAAACATACCGATGTGGTTGATGAGGTATTAGATGCTACCGATCTTGTGATGCTTGATCTTAAACAGATGAATGATAGCGTTCACCAAAACTTGGTTGGTGTTTCCAATAAACGTGTGCTTGATTTTGCACGTTACCTACACCAGCGTGGTCAAAAAACATGGATCCGTTACGTAATTGTACCGGGCTACACTGATGATGAACAATCTGCACACCAATTAGGTGAGTTCATTAAAGACATGGATAATATCGAAAAAATTGAGCTGCTGCCCTACCACCAGCTTGGTGAGCACAAATGGGAAGCTCTTGGCTTTGAATACCCATTAACTGGGGTTAAGCCACCGAAAAAAGAGACAATGGAAAATATTAAAAACATTCTTGCAAGCTATGGTAAGAAAGTTATGTATTAAACAACTGTGTCATAGTTGTTAATACAAAAAAGAGCGGCTTATCTTTATCTCTAAGGAGTTAGATAAGTCGCTCTTTTCTATTTAAACTGAAAAGATAAAATAGTATTTATCGTGACAACGGTAAAATTGTGACAAGAAAAGAGATTAACAACACCATAATTAACAATGAGATTGGTACTGTATACTTCCACTTAGTTACAGGTTCTTGCATCATAACTTCCTTTGCTAAATTTACACCCTACTTGATCAGGGTCATTTTTATATGGCACATACTTTAAATGCAGAGCAAAAAACAACCAATAACTAATAATGAAATAATACATTCCATTATCAATAAAAACTAAAAACATCACCTCTTTATCTTCCACTAAATAGCAATAGCCCCTATAAAAAAACCATAAAAGGATATTTATCCATGATAAAATTATGGTATAAACCAAAAGCAAACGTTTGCGTTAATGCAAAAAGACAGATTTGCAGTTAAAAAAGCGTTCAATATCAGCATTAATATTACTCTATCTGCCTATGAGGAAATAAGCTCTCATGAAAAGTGACATCGAAATTTGCCGAGAAACGCGACTCACTCCCATTGATCGCATCGCCTTCAATGCCGGCATTGAAGCACAAGATCTTACGCCTCAAGGCAGCTTAAAAGCGAAAGTAAAACCCGCTATTTTAAAACGGTTAAGCAACAAACCTGAAGGTAAGCTCATTTTAGTAACGGCTATTACTCCAACCCCACTCGGTGAGGGTAAAACAGTAACAACCATTGGTTTAGCACAAGGGTTAGCTAAAATTAAGCGCTCAGTATTTGCCTGTATTCGCCAACCATCAATGGGGCCAGTATTTGGTATTAAAGGCGGAGCGGCAGGAGGCGGTTATAGCCAAGTAGCACCAATGGAAAAGCTCAACCTACACTTAACGGGGGATATTCATGCCGTAACCGCAGCGCATAATCTTGCAGCAGCAGCATTAGATGCTCGTCTATACCATGAATCACGCTTAGGCTACGACGGTTTTACTGCACATACGGATTTACCCGCCCTACGGATTGATATTAATAATATTAGCTGGAAGCGAGTAATGGATCATAATGATCGTGCATTACGTATGATTACAGTTGGTCAAAATGAGCCAGGGAAAACCATTAATGGCCTTGAACGCCACGATGGATTTGATATATCTGCCGCTTCTGAATTAATGGCAATTTTAGCCCTTGCCACAGATTTAGCCGATATGCGTCAACGTATCGGAAAAATCGTGGTTGCTTATAACCTTGACGGTGAGCCTGTTACAACAGAAGATCTACACGTTGCAGGCGCAATGGCTGTCACTATGTGTGAAGCGATTGAACCGACGTTAATGCAAACCTTAGAAGGGGTGCCAACACTTATTCATGCCGGACCTTTTGCGAATATTGCTCACGGTAATTCTTCGATTATTGCCGATAAAATCGCATTAAAATTAAGTGAATTTACGGTGACTGAAGGCGGCTTTGGCTCTGATATGGGATTTGAAAAAGCCTGTAATATTAAAGCACAACAAGCACAGCGTGGTCCTGATTGCGCAGTCGTTGTTGCAACTTTGCGTGGCCTAAAAGCAAACTCAGGACTCTATGATTTACAGCCAGGGCAATCATTACCTGATAGTATTTTTGAACCGGATAGTACAGCTTTATTAGCTGGTTTTGAAAATTTACGTTGGCATATTAATAATGCCGCCAAATACGGTGTGCCCGTTGTAGTGGCGATTAATCGTTTTCCACAAGATACTGATCAAGAACTTGAACAATTAAAACAACTGATTTTAACCACAACCTTTAATGTACATGTTGATGTTGCACTCAGTGAAGCTTTTGCCAAAGGTGGAAACGGTGCAGTTGAACTCGCCCATGCGGTGGTTAACGCTTGTAAAACACCAGCAAACTTCACACCACTGTATCGCTTGAATCAAACCATTGAAGAGAAATTAATGGCAGTGGCTGAAATTGGGTATGGCGCGAAAAATCTTGAGCTATCACCTTTAGCCACACAACAGTTAGCTAAGTTAAAAGCGCAAGGGTTTAATGATTTAGCGATCTGTATGGCAAAAACACCTTTATCTATTACTACAGATCCTCATATTAAAGGTGCACCAACAGATTTTACGGTTCCAGTAAGAGAGCTAAAATTATGTGCAGGAGCTGGGTTTATCTATGCTTTATGCGGTAATGTCATGACCATGCCTGGTTTACCTGAAAAACCTGCATTTATGAATCTTGATCTTGATGCTGATGGCAATATTATTGGCCTAAGCTAAAGCCATACCATTAAATACTCAGGTATCGGTGATCATCATGGTTACCGATACCCAGCCTCACATTGGCCACCAATTCAATTGCAATCCTATTTAACGATTAAATAAACCTACAAAAATAGTGGTTTTTAATTAAAATCAATTAGATATGTTTTTTATCAACATATCAATTGGATAACATTCGTTAACAAAAAATAATCCTATTCGTGGTGTCAGATCATTTTATTTTACACTCAACCTGCTAATCTCACGCTCATAACAAATATTCCTTGTGCTCACTATCGCGATAAAATCACAACTGAGTGAGTGCAATCTATAAAAAATTTGAGGCTTACTACAATGGAAATGACTAACGCTCAACGTCTAATTCTATCGAATCAATATTACATCATGTCAAAACTTGCACCTGAAAATGCTGACAAATACCGTCGTTTACAAATGATCATTGAACGTGGTTACTGTTTACAGATGCGTGAGCTTAACAAAGACTTTGGTGAAGTTTCTGAAGATGAATGTAAACAAGTTCTTGAAATTATGGAAATGTACCATGCTCTACAAGAATCATTTAATTTAGAAGATTGCCGTTGTGATGGTGCTAAAGACATTGACCAGCGTCGACTACAATTTTTAGGCTTTGATGTAATTACTGAAGCTAAGTTAGTTAATTATGTTCGCTTTCTTACCAATGATGAAGGCCTATACCCACAGTTTCCTAAAAATGAACACCAGTTCAATAGTCATGTACCAATGCTAGACAAATACCTACGCATGCTGACTATTTGGCGCGCATGTCCACGCCATTACCACTTATCTTGCAGTGAAATCCAACAAATCATTACTGCATAAGTTTGATAAGCATTCACAATAAAACCGAGTTAATCAACTCGGTTTTTGTTTTTATTCTCATACAATGATAATAAAACACAAAACTGAAACGTGATCCATTGTTTACGATAACACCACTCTCTCACACTAATAACAGCCGTTGTTTTGTTATAAAAACTATTAGTGATCATTTCTGTCGCTGACGTATAATTACGTCTACTTCTTCACGCTATTAATACGTAATCTAGCAAGGTTACATTTATTAGTAATATGCCATTTAAATTTGAATAGATAATAACAATGATTAGCTATGTAAAAAATAATACCATTGGTAATCGTCTGACCTCTGCCATTATATTAATGGCATTCTTAACGATCAGTGTCAGTGTTATTGCCGCATTAACATGGCAAAAATTAAGTCAACAAATAGGCACTATTGCTAATGATAATATGCCAACTTTACGATCAAGTTATCGTTTAGAGCGCAGTACGGCAGAATTACAAGCCGCATTAACAGCATTAGACATGAATACTAATCCGTTAAAACATAAAGCGATTAAAAAAAATATTGTCTCTATTTTAACGGCGATTAGACAATCAATAGATAATATTTCAAGTTTATATTACTACCCCAAAATAAAATCGGGTCAGCAACTATTAGTTGCTAATATCGATAGCTATATCGCATTATTACAGCAGCGAAATACCCAGCGATTAGCATTAAAACAAATAGAAAATACCATTAAATGGCTACATCAAGATTTAATTGATGAGTTACAACCACTGCGACTAGAAATCGAGTGGCAAATGATGCGATTACTGAATAGCCCTCAGAAATTACCGCAAGATCATGATACTAATATCAAAAATATCATGGCTGAGTTTTCTGTTATTCAAACCATTACCGTCAATGTCAATGAATTACATCAACTGATAGAAGACAGCATTCTTCACCGTCAACATAATGACATCAATACCGCTTTTGATGCTATTGCTCAAAAAATATTACAACTCAATAAAATCAGTAAGCAATTAAATAATTACCCTTCGACAATTACATACCGTCAATTACAGCAAGAATTTACACAATTAGTGACACCTAATGGCCACCTTCAAAAGCTCTTAATCTTAGATAATATAAATAGTGTAAAGATCACTCAATCTCAGCGTGATATTCGAAATCAATTAACACAACAAGAAAATATAATTCAAACACTTGTGGGTCACGCTGATAATGCACTCGCAAAATTAAATGGCAAAACAAGACATTCGATCTGGATCAGTAATTTAGTTTTATTTGGTGTGGTATTTATTACCATTATTCTTAGTGTTATTTTATCAATTTATTTAGTGGGTCGTGGCGTAGTAAAACGCTTAAACCTTCTAGGTCAAGATTTACAAGCTATTGCCAATGGTAATCTCAACGCCCATATTCAAACAACGGGCGTTGATGAAATAGGTATTTTAGGGGATAACCTGCGCTACTTCTGCCAGCAGATGCAAGAAATACAAAACTCTAATGCGCTTAATCTCATCAATAATACGCAAGCCAGCATTATTACTTGTGATCTCAATGGTGCAGTTGAATCTGTAAACCCTCAAGCATTAAAACAATTAAATTTTTGTAATGTCACCAAAAAGCATCAGGTTTGGGATCTATTTAATATCTCAACCCTAACCAAGCTACAACATTTATTTACTACCAATGGGCCATTAATGACCAATGGCGCTTATAACATGACCGTCAAATTAATTACCAAAAATGGTCAAAGCTTATATTTACGACTAGATTTCCGCACTTTTACTCAAGGCAATGATGACAAAGTTATTATTACAATGACGGATATCACCGAACAAGAAAATACTGCTCGCTGGCTTGAAAATACGGTGGCAGAGAAAACGCAATCATTAACTATTCGAAACCAACAACTGCGCGATGAGATTGAAGATCGTAAACGCATTGAAGGTGATTTAATTGAAACGCAAGATGAATTAATCCAAGCGGCAAAAATGGCCGTCGTAGGTCAAACGATGACATCACTTGCACATGAACTCAATCAACCATTGTCAGCAATTTCAACTCGAATATTTAGTGCAAAACTTGCACTTGATCATAAAAAATACGAAAATCTACCCACAAATCTGACAAAAATAGACGATCTTGTTACTCGAATGAGTAAACTGATCGTAAACTTTAGAAACTTTGCTAAAAAGCAATCAGCAACCAGGCCATTAAGCAAAGTGGATGTTCAAGATTCAATTAAACAAGCATTAATCTTGGTAGAAAGTCGCGCTAAAGTACAAAAAACAACAATGGTGAATACCATTGATCACCCTCTTTACGCACTTGCAGATCAAGTCCAGTTTGAACAAATTTTAGTTAATTTATTAGTTAATAGCTGTGATGCGGTTGCCCATTGTGAGCAACGAGAAATAACAATTATTCTACTAAATAGCCCATCTAATAAAATTCGGTTGGCTGTTTATGATAGTGGCGATGGTTTTGATGCCACGATCATTGACAAATTATTCATTCCCTTTACCACCACCAAAGATGTTGGGTTAGGCCTTGGGTTAAGTATTTGTGGTTCAATTATGACGCGACTAAAAGGTGAAATCTTCCTTGCTTCTAGTTTAACAGGTGGAGCAATGGTCGTACTGGAGTTAAATAAATATGATAAGTGATGATATTGAAGTATTGATTGTGGATGACGATCATGATGTTGTCGAAGCCTATCAAGAACTACTTGAAATAGCTGGATTTAAAGCGCAAACAGTGACAGATTCCACCTTGGTTTTAGGAATGTTAAAGCGTAATTGGCCCGGTGTTATCGTGTCGGATATGTATATGCCCGGCTTAGATGGCATGGAATTATTAGCCAAAATTCAACAGTATGATCATGAATTACCTGTAATTATTATTACAGGTCATGGTGATATTCCAATGGCTGTTGGTGCCTTGAAAAAAGGGGCGGTTGATTTCTTACAAAAACCATTACAGCCTAAAGAGTTAATTACGCTACTTGAAAAGTATTTACCTCAACGTCGCCAAATTATTGAACAACGTAACACCTTGCACACGACAACCGCAGAAGTATTATTGGGAGAAAGCCCACTCATCATTAAAATTCGCGAGCAGTTAAAAACTATCGCATTAACGACTAAAGATGTGTTAATTGAAGGTGAAAGTGGTACAGGTCGCCATACGGTTGCAAAATTACTTCATCAAAATAGCCAATTAAGTAATGGCCCTTTTGTTGAAGTCAATGCCGCAAATATTACTCGTACGCCGGATTTACAACGCAGCATGATTTCAGCTCGTAGTGGGTGCTTATGTTTATCTAACCCCCACCACATGCCCATTGAAACTCAACAGTGGTTGTGTCGTTTTTTACTTGAGCAAGAACGCCAAGGTAAAAAAGAAGTCCGCGTTATCGCTTTATTTGATGGTGATCCGACGGAATCTGTTGAAACTGAACAATTTTTACCTGAATTATTCTACTTTTTAAGTCAGGTACGATTTAACTTACCAACCTTGCGTCAACGTAGTAGTGATATCACGTTGATATTTAAACACTATATTAAGCAAAGTTGTAAGAAATTGAACAAAGCAATCCCCGCTATTGATAAAGCTTATCTGGCGATTTTAAATCGTTATGAATGGCCGGGAAATGTATTAGAACTTAAAAATGTGGCTGAATTATACGCCATAGGGATCGTAAAACTTGCAGGGCAAGAACGCTCAAAACCGTTAGATCAAATGAGTAGTCCACTTGATGATCTGGTTGATGGTTATGAAAAGCAAGTCATTGAAGATGCGTTATACCTCTTTTCAGGCCGTATCAATGAAGTGTCATCATACTTACAAATACCCCGTAAAAAATTGTATTTGAGAATGAAAAAACACGGTTTAGATAAAGCTGAATATAAAGTACGCTCAAACCAACCGCTATAAATCACAATCTATTCCCCAGAATTTGAACTATTCTGGGGAATTTTTTTATTATAATTCTAATGCCCACCGTATAAACTTCTTACGCTGTTCTTTATTTGCCTGTTGATATAGTTGTTGTAAGAGTTGATCCGTTTGTTGAGCCGTTAAATGCGTAGTATCAATCGATGTAACCGCAGTGCTTTTCGAATGTGACATCTGTTTATTTGTCACCATCGCTACGGGCACAACCGCTTCTCCCACCGACTCATTTAATAATTTATTGTAATCAGTAAATAATGGCGATCCCGTCATTGGAATAACTTTTTGCTCCAGCGCTAATTGAGAGCCATCGTCATTATATAACTTAAAATAAGGTTGCTTTGCGAAACGGTTAATTTCTTGCGGCGTATCTAATCGTGGTATTTTCACGGTTACTGTCGCTTGATCATCAAGCTTAAAACGCAATAAAACAGGTGACGAATTCACATATCCCATCGTCTGCCCTGTCGAGTGAGGATTTTCTGGACTATCAAATCGCACCAATAATTGCTGTTGCCCTGCGGGTAACGTCACCTGATGCTGAGTATTTTTTAAATAAACGGCTTTGGTTGCTAAAATTTCAACATTACTTGGTGTTTGTAAGTTTGTCTCTGCCCATGATGGTGCACTCATTGACGTAAATATAACGCCAGCAATAATTGCAGATGTTTTAATGTTCATTTATATCCCTCAACATAACTAAGCCAGCATTTTCTCTGCTGGCTTAATTGATACTTATTTATTTACGCAATAAGATTAGAACTCGTAACGTAAACCGACGTTGAAGTAATCTTCTTCAGGATTATTCCAGCCATTCCAATCGGTACCGACGATAGAGCCATCGCCTTTTTTACCATCACGGAACACATAACTACTGAATATTGATGAACGACTGGTTAACTTATACTGCGCTTCAAAGGTGGTATCTTTATATTCCGTTTCATCGCCGCCTTTATTTTCAAGTGAACGGTAACCTGCACGCAATACCCAATCGGCAGTTAAATCATAAACAGCTGTTAATTCATATACTTTATCTGTGCTGTCACCACGACCATTATTAAAGGCTAATTGGCCTTCAGAATACATCGCACCTAGCATCAAGTTATTGTAGTAATAACGCGTACCAGCACCCCAGAAAGTATAGTCTTTAGCATCACTACTAATGGTGTTATCTGACTTATCATATTGATACGCAATTACAGGTGCTAATTTACCTGCATCACCAAAATCAAAGGTGTAACGTGCGGCAGCGTTGTAGCCAGTTTTTAAATTAGAAGTGCTGTTACCAAAAATATAGGCGGTAGAAACATCAAGATTACCAAACGTGTTTTGATATTGAAGAGTGCCATCTTGACGGAAAACTTGTGTTGCAGTGGAATCAACAGCGGAAACTTGTCGAGCAATCGTAACATCAGAGGCTGAGAATACATCCGCAATATCCGTAAGCATAATTAGACCAGAGGCTACCCGTCCTCCTGTTACCTTACCGTATTGTGATGCATCAATTCCGGCCCAAACATAACGTGCGGTCAGATCTTTACTATCCGGATTAAGGTTATTCGCATATTCAGCAGCATTAACTTGGTATTCAGCCCAACCGATAACAGAGACCGTATCGTTAACAGTTTGAGATCCACCCAAACCAAAACGGCCATCAAAATTACCATCAACACCAGATTGATCAGGATTATTATCACGATCGGTTAAGTTAAATCCTAAACGGCCATAAACATCAACATGAGAACCATCATCTGCTTCATAAACAGTGGCAGCCTGCGTGACACCAGCAACCAATAATGCGGGTAATACTACTGCTAATCTTGTTTTTTTCATTTTATAACGTCCTATTATTATTTCGTATGTCCGCCTTAACTGAAGTAATGCAAACAATACGACTACATTGCTGTAATAAAAAAATCAATATCGCTAATTAAAACTATGTCTGTGGTACAAAAATAATCTCTAAAGAAAACAATCTAACGCTGTTTTTCTCGATTATTTATTCACTTTTATGACTACAATAAGCAATAATCCTGAACAATTACTGAACAGTATTTTCTTATTTCACGATAAAAATTATTAATCAACAACTGTGAAATAGATCGTTTTTTAAACAACTTTTTTTGTGACGTGTCTGCTGGTCAAATAGATGATTTAAAGGTATATGAGGGAAATATGAATAATAAATAATGCTTATTCTATATAAAATAAATATAAAGCACGTGGGAGTAGTTCAAGCTATAAATTCCGATTACACTATGCAGCTGTTTTTCAGCTTTGGTCTATTACATGTCTTATCAATGCCCTTTATGTCACTTGCCCCTTAATGTCGATGCTAACAACACATCATCAACATCTTACCGTTGTAGCAATAATCATCAGTTTGATCAGGCAAAAGAAGGCTATGTAAATTTAATGCCTGTACATCATAAAAGTTCGAAAAACCCTGGTGACAATAAAGAAATGATGCAAGCACGACGCTTATTTCTTAACACTGAACATTATCAGCCACTACGCGATGCTGTTATGGCACAGTTACGTCAGTACTTACCGCAACAAGCTACAGAACTGCTTGATATTGGCTGTGGTGAAGGTTATTACACCTCTGAATTTGTTCAATTACGCCAACAATTTCCGACTATCAACATTCATGGATTAGATATTTCTAAAGTTGCGGTTAAATATGCCGCCAAGCGTTACCATGATTGTGATTTCTGTGTGGCTTCTAGTCACCGCTTACCATTTGCCGATCACTTTTTTGATGGTGTCGTTCGTATTTATGCCCCATGTAAAGGTGAAGAGTTACATCGCGCGATTAAATCTGGTGGAATTCTTGTTGCAGTAACCCCTGCACCACGCCATCTATATCAACTAAAAGAATTAATTTATGACGGCGTTAACTTGCATGATGTGCCAGTAGAGAATATTGAAGGATTTGAGTTAGTCGTAGATCAACAATTGCATTACGACATGACATTAAGTGGTGAAGAAGCAACAGCACTAATGCAAATGACGCCTTTTGCATGGAAAACATCAGAACAAGTATGGCAACAACTGGCACAAGCCCAAAATTTCGAATGTGAAGCTGATTTCGCTATTCGTGTTTATCGTCGCCAATAGTTACATATAGTGAGATTGATTATCATTTGATATTGATAATCAATCTCAAGTTGTCTATTATTTGCCGTTTATTCTCTCGGTATAACGACAATGAAGTCATTAATTTGTTTAGGTGTTGCAAGCTTATTAATTGGTTGCGCCTCTCCCCCGTCAGCCAATAACACTCTCGCCTCCACCAGCACCGCAACCACCATGTATGATTACACTATTGCAAGTCCTCAAGGTGAGCCTCTTTCCGTCGTTCAATTAGCACAAGCGCTACGTGACGCTGATATTATTTTAGTTGGTGAATGGCATAGCCACCCCGCAGCCCATCTTTTACAAGCTCAATTATTGGCAGCACTGTACCAACAAAATCCTAAAATCACCTTATCAATGGAACAATTTACACGTGACAACCAACTGATCCTTAATGATTATTTAGCTGGTAACATCGGTGAAAAAACATTAGTCAAAGAGGCCAATGCATGGCCTAACTATGACAGCGATTACCGCCCATTAGTTGAGTTTGCAAAACAAAATAACGTAGATGTTATTGCAGCAAATGCACCAAAATCAATTGTTCGTTGTGTTGGACGTCAAGGGCCGGAATATCTTAATAAGCTTCCCCCTAATGAACGATTATGGGCCGCGCGTTCATTAACACTAGCCACAGATGCTTATCAACAAACCTTTATTGCTTCGATGCACCATGGCGATGAAGCACAAACTAAACGTCAATTTGCGGCCCAAACGACATGGGATGACACCATGGCAGAAAGTATGGTTGATTATTTAAAACAACACCCACAACAACAAATCATTCATGTTGCTGGACGGTTTCATACTGCAGAAGGATTAGGTACTGCATCACGAATTCAAGCGCGAAACCCAAAGCTTAAAATAATGATGGTGACCCCAATTTCAAATCAAGTCACATTGCATGCGAACGCACCTGATTTCACTGTAAAAATGCAGCCTTTACCACAACGGTATGTACAAAAAGATAAAATGATGGCGGCAATGACTGCCATGGGGAAAAGAAATTCTGATTTAAAATGCTATTAATATAAGTCAATAAACACAATAGCAAACGCTAGATAAAGAAGAACCCCATCGGCGGCCAAGCAGTTGGGGTTCTAAGAGAGATAACAGCTATATCTCAAGTTACTGAGCAATTATACCTTAGTAACCTGTTTATTGCCTGAATAATCATTCATTATCGAATAATATTCGCGCTATAATACGGTTATAGCATGACATTATAGTTACTGCATAATGTCATTTAAGTGTTCCTATACGAATAAGACCACAGTGAACAAGATTAGTTGCAAAAAAGAACGCGTTTACTGAATATTTTTTTATCGCACGAATTTCAGCCTTACCCCATCGCTACCCACGCCAATTTACAGTAAAATAAAACCAGAGCTCTTTTCTTTGAGCCAAATTAATTAGGAAAACAATGAAAAAAACATTTGCTTTAACTCATCCCAAGAAAGCGTCTGCGCGTGTTGTAGAAGCAATTAAACACGATGTAAAAAAATACATTCGTCGTGAGCGTAATAAAACATTACCTGCTGGTACTGATTTTTGGGATTTTGATTGCAAGTTTGGTCATACCGAGCAAGAAGCAAAAGTTATTCACGTAAAAGAAATCAACAAGTACATTGATGAAGCTGAAAAGCTAGAACTTCCATCATTATACTTAGAGATTCTGGCAAAGCCTGCAACACGTGCACCACGTCCAGATTTTGATTTCGACGAAGAATAATTGCTCATTAGCCATTATGTAATGTGCTATAGATCCAAACAAAAAAAGAGTCGCTAATGCGACTCTTTTTTATTATAACAAAACAAATGCTATTGCTTAGAACCAACGATCTAATGCATGTCGATCTAATTGCTTGAATGCTCGATTTAATACATCCGCTAATTCTTGGTAGCGTGGCTGCGATTTTTTAGGCTGCATTGCATGCCCTTCACTAACAATCTTCTGATAAATTTCGCTATACCACTTCGCGAGTGATGGCGGCAAAGTCGTTTGACTGCGTTTCCCCAGCCACCATAAGCCTTGTAATGGCATTGAAATAGCTAATAACGCAATCGCTATGGCTTGTGGCATTGCATCATAATTATGAAACGCCATTTGAGTAAGAATACTAATTGCAGCGACCGCAGGCATCACTTTTGTCGCAAATTGGGTGGCTTTAATATACCGATGCTCAGGAAAAACAGCCGCCAGCTCTTTGCGCATTGGCCATGTCGTCATGTAATGCTGACCATTCTGAAAGTGTTTCCACATTGTATGTTGAGCCATAATGCACCACTCATCAAAAAAAATTATAACATTTAAAAAAAATACACAACAAACTTGATTCAAATTAAAATATTCTAAAAATCTTTTTGTTATATTGCGTAACAATCGGTTATTCTAGACCAGCCTAGATGTAATTGTTGCTGTTAATGACCTTAACTGCAAGCTAGGCTCTGTCAAGGATGACCCAGAATTAGAGGTAACTCAATTCTATTTCTCAGGAAAGAGCGTGATTTTTCCCTCTAGTAAGACGTGTCATAAATATTCGTCTATTCTAGGGGTACTTTTTTATTCAAAAATGAATATCAACTTTCAGACAGATTATAGGTAGTCACTCTCATGTCTAAGCTGGTTTTAGTTCTAAACTGCGGTAGTTCATCTCTTAAGTTCGCAATCATTGATCCAGTATCAGGTGAAGAACATCTTTCAGGTCTAGCAGAATGTCTAGGCCTTCCTGAAGCTCGTATCAAGTGGAAACTTGATGGTAAGCACGAAGCACAACTAGGTGACGGCGCTGCTCACGAAGAAGCTCTAGCATTCATGGTTGATACTATTCTTGCTTCTAAGCCAGAACTTAAAGAATCTCTAGGCGCTATCGGTCACCGTATCGTACACGGTGGCGAGCAGTTCTCTGCATCAGCACTGATCGACGATGTTGTTCTTCAAGGTATCGTAGATGCGTCTGATTTCGCACCTCTACACAACCCTGCACACGTTGTTGGTATCGAAGCTGCTAAGCATAACTTCGCTGGCCTGAAGAACGTTGCTGTATTTGACACTGCTTTCCACCAGACTATGCCTGAAGAAGCATTCCTATACGCTATCCCTTACAACCTATACAAAGAAAACGGTATCCGTCGTTACGGCGCACACGGTACTTCTCACCGTTTCATCGCTCGTGAAACAGCGATCCTTCTTGACAAGCCTCTTGATGAACTAAACATCATCAACTGTCACCTAGGTAACGGCGCATCTGTATGTGCAATCAAAGGCGGTAAATCTGTAGATATCTCTATGGGTCTAACGCCTCTTGAAGGTCTAGTAATGGGTACTCGTTGTGGTGACCTTGACCCAGCAGTTATGTTCCACCTACACGATCGTCTAGGTATGAGCGTTGCTGAAATCAATACTATGTTCACTAAAGAGTCTGGCCTACTAGGTCTTACTGGTGTGACTTCTGACTGTCGTTTCGTTGAAGAAAACTACGGCGTTAAAGAAGAAGCAACTCGCGCAATGAACGTATTCTGTCACCGTCTTGCTAAGTACGTAGCTAGCTACGCAGCAACAATGGACGGTCGTCTAGACGCAATCGTATTCACAGGCGGCATCGGTGAGAACTCTGCACCAATCCGTGAAGAAGTACTTAAGCGTCTAGCTATCTTCGGTATCGAAGTAGACAGCGAAGCTAACCTTAAAGCTCGTTTCGGCGGCGAAGGTGTTATCACTACTGCAAACAGCCGCATTCCTGCAATGGTTGTTTCTACTAACGAAGAATTAGTAATCGCAGAAGATACAGCGCTTCTAGCTGAAATCTAATCTTACGATTATTAAAACGGCTGACTTTTTGTCAGCCGTTTTTTCATGGCATTTTGTCATATTTTACTGTGGTGCTGCTCTATGATTATTCTACTTAAATACTAAGTCGAATTGTTATTGAACAGTGCTGTATCGATTCAATAGTCAGAGGAATCTATAGTGTCTCGTACTATTATGCTTATCCCAGTTGGCGCTGGTGTTGGTCTAACAAGCGTTAGTCTTGGTGTGCTTCGTGCAATGGAACGCAAAGGCGTTCGTGTTTCATTCTTCAAGCCTATCGCGCAACCACGTCAAGGTGGCGACCAGCCTGATCTAACAACAACGATCATCCGTGCTAACAGCGATATGCAAATCGCTGAGTCATTCTCAATGGCAAGCGCAGAAGAACTTATTCGTAACGATCAAACTGACGTTCTTCTAGAAGACATCGTTGCTCGCTTTAAAGCAGCAACAGCAGATGCTGACGTAACGCTAATCGAAGGTCTAGTTGCTACTCGTAAGCACCCTTTTGCAAACCAAATTAACTTTGAAATTGCAAAAACACTAGATGCAGAAATCGTATTCGTTGTCTCTCCTGGCACTGATAACCCAGCGCAACTTAAAGAGCGTATCGAAGTAGCATGTTCTAACTTCGGCGGCATCAAGAACAAGCAAATCTCTGGTGTTATCGTTAATAAACTTAACGCACCAGTTGATGCTGAAGGCCGTACTCGCCCAGATCTTTCTGAGATTTTTGACGATGTTGAAGGCACTGTTCCTTCAAACGTTGAAATCATGCAAGTGTTCAACTCTAGCCCTATCCGTGTACTTGGTTGTGCACCTTGGAGCGCAGAGCTAATCGCTACTCGTGCAACAGATATTGCTCAGCACCTAAATGCTGACATCATCAATGCAGGTGATCTAGAAACACGTCGTATTAAGAGCATCACTTTCTGTGCACGTTCTATCCCTAATATGGTTGAGCACTTCCGTCCAGGTTCACTACTTGTGACGTCTGCTGACCGTCCTGACGTTATCGTTGCTGCATGTCTTGCTGCAATGAACGGCGTTGAGCTAGGTGCACTTCTACTAACAGGTGGTTACGACCTACCTAAACCTGTTATGGATCTATGTGAGCGCGCATTCGCAACAGGTCTTCCTGTTATGACGGCACAAGGTAACACTTGGCAGACATCGCTTAACCTACAGAGCTTCACTTTAGAAGTTCCTGCAGACGATAAAGAGCGTGTTGAGTTTGTTAACGAGTACATGGCAAGCCACATCGACGGTAACTGGATTGAATCTCTAACTGAAGGTTCAAACCGTGAGCGTCGTCTAAGCCCACCAGCATTCCGTTACCAGTTAACTGAACTTGCTCGTAAAGCAGCTAAGCGTATCGTTCTTCCTGAAGGTGATGAGCCACGTACAGTTAAAGCTGCGGCTATCTGTGCTGAGCGCGGTATCGCTGAATGTGTACTTCTAGGTAACCCTGAAGAAATTCGTCGCGTTGCTGAGCAACAAGGCGTGGTTCTTGGTGCTGGCGTAACTATCATCAACTCTGATGAAGTACGTGAAAACTACGTTGCTCGTTTAGTTGAGCTACGTGGCGCGAAAGGTATGACTGACGTTGTAGCGCGTGAGAAACTACAAGATTCAGTATTCCTAGGCACAATGATGCTTGAGAATGGCGAAGTTGACGGTCTAGTGTCTGGTGCAGTTCACACAACTGCGAACACTATCGTTCCTCCATTCCAAATCATCAAGACTGCACCTGATGCGTCTATCGTATCATCTGTATTCTTCATGCTACTACCTGACCAAGTATTGGTTTACGGTGACTGTGCGATCAACCCAGATCCAACAGCAGAGCAACTTGCTGAAATCGCTATCCAATCTGCAGATTCTGCAAAAGCATTTGGTATCGACCCTCGCGTTGCTATGATCTCATACTCTACTGGTACTTCTGGTAAAGGCGCAGACGTAGATAAAGTACGTGAAGCAACTAAACTTGCTCAAGAGAAGCGTCCTGATCTAGTGATCGACGGTCCTCTACAGTACGATGCTGCAATCATGGAAAACGTAGCGGCTTCTAAAGCGCCTAACTCTCCAGTAGCAGGTAAAGCAACTGTATTTGTATTCCCAGACCTAAACACGGGTAACACAACTTACAAAGCGGTACAGCGTTCTGCAGATCTAGTCTCTATCGGTCCAATGCTTCAGGGCATGCGTAAGCCAGTTAACGACCTTTCTCGTGGCGCACTAGTAGACGATATCGTTTACACAGTTGCACTAACTGCGATTCAGGCAGAACAAGCTAACGCTAAGTAAGTTCTTTTTTCTTACTTAAAAAACTGTTCTAACGCCCCTGCACAATAATTTTGTGCAGGGGCGTTTTTTATTGCTGGCAACAGCGGATTTAAGCCTTTATGCTAATTGTCTACTTAGGTTAAGGATGACCCAATAGCATGGATGTGCTCAATACCTTAGGGCTTTTTATCGGCTCTTTAGTTTCAAATACCCTCGCTTCACTTTCTGGTGGTGGCGCTGGTTTAATTCAATTCCCATTACTTCTTTTTCTTGGTTTACCGTTTGGTATTGCCCTTGCTACCCATAAAGTTACCAGTGTTGCTTTAGGTATTGGTGCTACCGTTAATCATCTCCGTAATGGCAACTTACCGTGGAAACTTACCCTCTACGTGATTAGCGTTGGCGCTATTGGCGTCATTATTGGGGCAAATCTCATTCTCGCCATCCCCGTTAAATTTGCCGAAGCCGCCTTAGGTGCATTGATCATTAGCCTAGGTATTTATTCTGTTACTACTAAAGATCTTGGCCAAACATCCACACCACAACGTCGGCATAGTTTAGGATTTATTATTGGCGCTATTATTTTATTTATTATCGGCATGATTAACGGCTCACTGACCGCGGGGAGTGGTTTATTTGTCACTATGTTCTTAGTGCGATGGTTTGGATTTGACTATAAACAAGCTGTCGCCATCACTTTAGTCAGCGTTGGATTATTTTGGAATGCCATCGGTGCCATTGCTATCTACCAAGCGGGGGCAACCATTTACTGGCCGTGGCTACCAGTATTATTGATTGGATCGTTACTCGGTGGCTATCTTGGTGCTCACCTTGCCCATCAACGTAGTAATCAGTTAATTAAACGTTGCTTTGAAAGCTTAACCTTTGTGATTGGTTTTAAATTATTACTCGACCTTTAATAATAACCATCGCCTCAAACAGGAATTAACATGAATAAAGCCACCATCGATATTTATTATTGTCGTCAGTGTAATTGGATGCTGCGAGCAACATGGATGACACAAGAATTACTGCATACCTTCAGTGAAGAAATCACTTCCATTAGCCTTCATCCTGATACCGGTGGACGTTTTGAAATTTTTTGTAATAAACAGCTTATTTGGGAACGTAAAGTCGATGGCGGCTTTCCTGATGCAAAACAACTTAAACAACGGATTCGTGATGAGATAGATCCCGAACGTGATTTAGGTCATATCGATAGATAATCTTGCTTTCAACAAAAAAGCGCATGCTCGATAGCTCAAGCATGCGCTTTTTATTAATGGCTAAGATGCTAATTAAGCACTGTTTGTGCCAACACCTCACCCTCAAAACTAATCACAGATAGCTGATTACCGTCTAATAAACCGTAGCTTGCAGGTAAACCGTTACGAGGAATAGCAACGGAGCCAGGATTAAAGGCGTAGTAATCCGATTTTAATTCAGCAACAGGAATATGCGTGTGGCCAGATACAATCACATCACCATTCATCAACGGTGGATGCTTATCGGCATTATAAATATGACCATGAGTTAAAAATAACCGTCGACCATCAGCTAACATCACCAAGTTATAATCTGCCATCATTGGAAAATCTAACAGCATTTGATCAACGTCGCTGTCGCAATTACCTCTTACCGCGGTAATTCGATCTGCATACTGATTTAATAATTCAGCCACTTTGATCGGATCGTACCCTTCAGGTAACGCATTGCGAGGCCCATGATTAAGAATATCACCTAATAAAATAAGATACTTAGCCCCACTTTTTTCAAAAGCAGCAATGGCTTTTTGAGCAGCAACGAAACTACCGTGAATATCTGATGCAAAAAATAATTTCATGATTAAGCTCGACCAAAAAATCGTAAATATATTGATTCAGTCTACGTGAGCTGCAATAAAAATACTATTATCACAATCAAGCCATAATGTGATCAGCCAGTATCACTTATACTGTGAAAGTAATTGGCAATAATAATATTCATTGCAGCACAAACTTGCTTACAGCATCAGTTAATTTAATATAGTACATCGATAACCGCGAGGAATAACACTATGAAAATCTTAGTGACGGGCGCGACAGGGCTCATCGGTAAAGCACTGCTTCCCCATTTAAATCATGATGAAATTACGGTTATTAGCCGTGATCCCGCTCGCGCTTATCAACAATTAGGTCATCATATTAACGCGCTTGATTTACTTGAGTCATTACCTAGCCTTGATCAATTCGATGCTGTTATTAATCTTGCGGGTGAACCAATCATTGGCAAGCGTTGGAGTGCTCAACAAAAACATGTTATTGAAGACAGCCGCTGGAATATCACCCAACAACTGGTTGATAAAATAAAAGCCAGTGATAACCCTCCTCATACATTTATTAGTGGCTCGGCTGTTGGTATCTACGGTAATCAGCACGATCAAATCATTGATGAAACATTTAATATTACACCTAATAATACTGATTTTTCCCAGCAAGTTTGCTCTCAGTGGGAACAAATAGCCCTTGAAGCACAATCTGATAAAACGCGTGTATGCTTATTAAGAACGGGGATCGTACTTGCTAAACAAGGCGGTGCATTGGCGAAAATGTTATTACCTTATCAATTTGGTGTTGGTGGTCCTATTGGCGATGGTCAGCAATATTTCCCATGGATCCAACTACAAGATATGGTGCGAGGAATTTTATTTTTACTTAATAATAATGATGCTCAAGGTCCGTATAATATGACCGCTCCCAACCCGGTCACTAATCGTGTTTTCAGTGCTACCCTTGCCAACACCTTACATCGCCCACATTTATTGTTTACCCCTGCTTGGGTATTAAAATGTGCCCTTGGAGAGTCTTCACAACTGCTATTAGACGGTCAACGCGCATTACCGAACAAATTACTGGCTGCAGGGTTTAACTTTACCTTCCCTGATATTGAGCAAGCGTTAAAGCAGACGTTGGGGGATTAATTAAGTGTATTTGCACAATAAAAGCAGACTAGAATAACAGCCCTGTAGAGTAATAACCCTGTAATAAATTCATCAGATATTAGGCCTAAATATCTTGCTATAATTATCCCCACCCAATAACATGTATAATAAATACAACATTGGAGTTTGTTATGTTAGATCTCACCAATCTTACTGTTATTAAATCTCTTATATTTTTAACTATTGAATCTATCGCTTTAATTTTAATGGTTTCACTACCTATTTTATTAACATCAGCACTGATCATTAAAAATATTCGATCTTTTTTTAATCCAAACAAATAATGATCTGGCTATAGTTAAAATATAGATAACGTTGCCTTAATCATCGTAACGGTAACAACAATTTATTAATCTGCGACCATGACACCAAATACACCAATGCTATCGCTAGCAGTGGCAACCCTAACCACATTAGCGGATGTAAACTAAACGGCAGTTCAAACCCTTTAACCACCAGCAAACCGACCACAAACTCTGCGCCTATCGCAGCAATCATACCGGCTAACACAGCAATAATGCCGTACTCAAACCACAGAGTAGCGGCAATACGCTTTCGGCTGGCACCTAAAGTTCGGTATAACTGAATTTCGGTTTGGCGCTCTGAAATACTCAACCGCAACAACGTCATGATCAACAGTAAGCCGCTGACAACACCTAGCCCAGCTAACACAGTCAACGACCAACTCACTTGCGCCAACAAGCCTTGAATACGGGTTGCCATCATCCGTAAATCAAGCACACTCACAGTAGGATATTGACTGGCTAACGTATTTAATAATCCATTTTGTTGCTTACCAACCCGAAAACTGACTAATCCCGTTGCAGGAAATGACTGCAACACATCCGGCGTAAAAATAAAGTAAAAATTGGGCTTCATATTGCGCCATTCAACATGTCGAATGCTGTTAACGGTGGCGTTAAATTCCAACCCGCCAACGGTAAATACCAACTTATCACCCAACTGAATATTCAATCGTTTGGCAATTCCAGATTCAACTGAAACACCGTCCGCTTTACCCCATTGCCCTTTGGTAACCACATTATGGCTTGGTAGTGTTTTCGCCCACGTAAAATTAAGTTCACGCTTTAAAGCAGGATCAACACTTTCATCATCTGCCTTTCGATTTAGCTCATTACTTATCTCAGTATTATTTTCAGCTTGATCAGTCGCCGTTTCATTTGATGTAGCGTAAAAACGTTGATCGTTAATTGCGACTAACCGACCTCGCGTTACTGGATAGCCTTGCGAACGGGTTAGATTAGCTTTATCTAAATCGGCTAAATAGCTTTGCTGTTGCTCAGGGGCGATATTGAGTGCAAACACATTCGGCGCATTCGCAGGTAGGGTATTTTGCCAATCCGCGAGTAATTCATTACGTAATAATCCAATCACCGCCAATAACATTAATGAGCAAGTTAACGCCACCAGTTGAGTCGCAGTTTTGGTTTTACTGCGATTCACACGGCTTAACGCTAAACTATAAGTTGCACCTAATTTCACTCGTTGTAATAACGCGATAGCAGTCACACCAATACCCGCTAAAACCAACAACAACCCCACGATACCTAACAGGGTTAACCACACTAAAAAATTAGTGCCAATCCACACGATAGCCGCTAACACAGGAGGCAATAACAGTAACCATGCCAAACGACTAGAAGTGGGGGCTATTGTCGATACTTGTACTGAATTGATCGCGGAGGTTTGAACTAACCGTGACAGCGGGATCCCTAACGCTGGTAGTGCAATTAACAATGCCAACAATAAACTGATCGCAAAAGGCGCAATTCCCATCGCAGGTAGCTGATCGGGTAATAAGTTTTGCAGGGGATAACGCAGCAACCACTCAAGTCCTAATCCGAGCATTAAACCAACAATGATCGCAACCACAAACACGAGGCCGATCTGAGTTAATAGCCAGCGCCATAAAAAACCTTGGGTCGCACCAAGACTTTTCATCATCGCCACCGCCGTCTTACGCGTTGCCGCATAGTGTTGGCAAGTTAGCACTAATGTGGCAGCAGCCATTAATACCACCAGCACCAATGTGAGCGATAAATATTGCCGCGCACGTTCAATAAAATCACCACTGCGTCCAGCATCATTTTCAGTTAGCCACCGTTGGCTTGGAGTTAAGATTAATAGCTGACGAATATCATCTAATACTTGATTGGAACCAGAGAAATAATAACGATAGCTGATGCGACTGCCGGGCTGCACACCACCGACAGCTTCAATATCTTGTTGATGAATAAACACCGTCGGCATTTGGCTAAACGGATTAAACGATAATTCAGGATCTTGGGTAATACGGCCACTAACGGTTAACTCAGCATCACCCAGCATGAGTACATCACCAATTTTCACGTTTAACAGCGAAAATAAACGCTCAGTTAGCCATAATTGCTGCGGTTTTACATGGTGTTCTAATAACGCGGTATCTGCACTTTGTAAGTTAAGTTCACCCCGTAATGGAAAGCCTGAGTCGACAGCTTTAACACTCACCAACTGCATGCCGTTATCACTAAATGCCATAGTACCAAAACGGATTTGCTGAGCGACTTTTACCGCATCGGTTGATAATGCTTTAAGCTGCGAAAGATCAATCGGCTGTGAAGAAACAAGCACACTATCAGCCGTTAATGCAGATCGTCCTTGATCAACAATGATCGCTTCCACTCGGCTCACTAATGCTGATAACGCAAACACACACGCGATAATTAAACTCAACGCTAAAGTGACTAACCATAATTGACCTTGGCGAATTTCACGCCATGCCCAACGCACAATAAATGTTCGATTATTAGCAGCAACAGCAGTATTAAACATCGCGATCGTCCTTATTTAATGGCTCATTATCAGTCCTATTTTGCACTTGATTTAATATGCCATTATCTAATCGCAGTAGTCGATCGCACCGTGCGGCTAAGGCATCATCATGAGTCACTAATATCAGGGTAGTACCGTTGTCTCGATTAAGCTCAAACAATAACTCAATC
The DNA here is from genome assembly GCF_046058925.1 of Photobacterium piscicola. Lineage (NCBI taxonomy): Bacteria > Pseudomonadati > Pseudomonadota > Gammaproteobacteria > Vibrionales > Vibrionaceae > Photobacterium > Photobacterium piscicola. The sequence continues at coordinate 1,092,537 of NZ_CP175534.1, read as the reverse complement.
ACCATTGCAGCCGTTTGTTGATCTAAATTTCCTGTTGGCTCATCGGCAAACAAAATTTTAGGGTTGATCATAAACGCGCGTGCTAATGCTACCCGTTGTTGCTCGCCACCTGATAATTGGCTCGGTATATGAGTCTCTCGTCCTTGTAAACCAACAACAGCTAATAGTTGTTTAGCACGTTCAATATCGAGCGCTTTATTTTGAATCAAACATGGCAGAGTAACGTTTTCTAACGCATTTAAGGTCGGCAATAATAAGAAGTTTTGAAACACAAACCCAATCGATTCACTGCGCAGCTGTGCCCGTTGTTCATCATCTAAGCGCGTTAGATTATGACCTAATAGTTCAATCTCACCGGCAGTTGGCACATCTAACCCTGCCAGCAACGTCATTAGGGTCGATTTTCCTGCACCTGATACACCCACTAACGCAATTGACTCGCCTTGCTCGACCTCAAGCGAAACATCCTGCAAAATGGTCATTGGCGACAAGGCTGTCGTAACCTGTTTAGAAACAGCGTGTACTTTTATTACGGAGATTGACATGATACGAATCCTTTCATTATTAATGCTGTTATTTTCATCGACAGCATTTAGTCAAACGCTATTAGTCTTGGGTGATAGCTTAAGTGCGGGTTATCAAATGCCAACCAATAAAAGCTGGCCTGTACTACTACCTGAAATATTAGCCCAACAATCCCAACCAACGACAATTATCAATGCCAGTATCTCAGGCGATACCAGTGGTAATGGGTTAGCACGACTGCCGCAACTGCTTAAGCAATACCAACCTGACATAGTATTAATCGAATTAGGTGCAAACGATGGTTTACGCGGTTTTGATCCTAAAATACTACGCAATAATCTCGATCAGATGATCACTTTAATTAAAGAAATGGGATCACAGCCGTTATTAATGCAAATCGAAATTCCACCTAATTATGGTAAGCGTTATAACATGTTATTTCGTAATACTTACCCAGAGTTAAGCCAATCATTGAACGTACCACTGTTGCCTTTTTTCCTTATTGACATCATTGTTAAACCTCAACTGATGATGAAAGATGGTCTTCATCCAACAGCGGAAGCACAACCGCTTATCGCCCAATTTATGGCAAAGCAACTTCAACCGTATCTTAATCAGGAAAGTTCACAATGACGACTTCTATCTTAATTACTGGCTGTAGTTCTGGTATTGGCTACTACTGCGCCGCCGAGCTCAATAAATTAGGCTATAACGTCATCGCCAGTTGTCGCCAACAACGCGATGTAGAACGATTAAATAGCCAAGGTATTCCTTGTATTCAACTGGATCTTCGTTGTTCTGAATCGATTGATCGCGGATTAAAACAAGCATTAGTTTTAGCAAATGGTCAACTAGATGTGTTATTTAACAATGCGGCTTATGGCCAACCAGGAGCATTAGAAGATTTATCTACAGAGGCATTGCGCGCTCAGTTTGAAACTAACTTCTTTGGCTGGCATCAACTAACTCGTGCAGTAATCCCGTTGATGCTACAACAAGGCCACGGCAAAATTATTCAAAACAGTTCAGTATTAGGTTTAGTTGCGATGAAATACCGCGGCGCCTATAACGCCAGTAAATTTGCCATTGAAGGTTATACTGATACGCTTCGATTAGAATTAGCGAACACCCCCATAAAAATTGCCTTAATAGAACCGGGACCTATTGAAAGTCATTTTCGTCAAAATGCTAAATCTCAATTTGAACAACACATTGATATTAATCATTCTCGTCATCATGATGCTTATCAACAAACATTACATAGATTAGGCACGACAACCCCAAATAATAAGTTCACTTTAAGCCCCGATGCCGTATTTAAGCAAGTGTTGGCTATAATTAACAGTAAGCGCCCAAAAGCACGTTACTATGTTACTCAACCAACATATATTTTTGGCTTTCTTCGTCGTATATTACCGACAAAATGGTTAGATAAACTGCTAATAAAGAGTAATTAATTAAATATAAGCCATAATAACAAGGTTTATTATGGCTGATTTTAATTTATTGAATTCAGATAAAATGGTGACAAAAACAACAATCAAAAAATAAACAAAGAAAAATACATCACATTTCCGTGCTTAAAGTTAAACAAATAACCTTTATACCAACATTCTTCTCTATCAATGACAAAATCTATAATAACGTCATATTAGTGTCACAATAAAACGCTACAGTAAGCGCAAGTCAAAAAACTTATATCATCAAAATTGTCTTATCTGAGGTGTAGTATGTCGTTGCGCCAAATTAATCTTATCTGTCTCTGTATCACACTCGCGGTTATGCTTACCTTTAATAATTAATGTCATTTAATGCTCTTTTCTTGATTCGTCTCGATTCATCCCCATATATTTGATATAGCCTTTCAAATAGCCAACGGATATCAGCACATGTATCAAAATGTCGCTCTTGAATTAAACGAACAGAATCTTCAGCAAATCATCGATCAATCAATACAAACACCGGTGGTGATCAGTTTTTGGGCGCCTTCAATGCCAGAAACGCTAGAAGTAAATGCAATCCTTGAAAAAATTGCCCGTGAATACCAAGGACAATTTACGCTAGCAACGGTGAACTGTGAGACTCAACAGATGGTTGCTTCTCAATTTGGTGTACGTGGATTACCTACTGTCGCTCTATTTAAGGGGGGCCAACCTACTGATGGCTCAGCGGGTCCACAAACAGAACAAAGTTTACGTGAAATGCTAACCCGTCATTTACCAACCCCCGAAGAATTACAACTGCAACACGCATTAGCGTTAGTAAAAAGTGAAGATTACAATCAAGCACTCGCATTACTACGTCAGTTAGCACAAAAATTTCCTAAAAATAGTGTGATTGAGCTGGCGATTGCTGAATGCTTAGTGGCTGCGGGATTATTTGATGAAGCAGAGTTAATTCTTGAAACCATTCCGATGCAAGATCAAGATGCACAATATAAAGGACTACTTGCCAAGCTTGAATTACATAAACAAGCGGGTAACTCGCCTGAAATACAATTATTAGAAGAAAAATTAGCGGCAAACCCAAGTGATGCCAATATTGCTTTTGAGCTTGCGGTTCAATACAGCCAAGTAAACCGTAATGAAGAAGCATTAGCACTCTTATTAAATATTCTTCGTAGCGATCTTAATTTTGCTGACGGTAATGCTAAAAAGACCATGATGGATATTTTAGCGGCACTCGGACAAGGCAACCCGATTGCAGGAACTTATCGTCGTCAACTGTATTCTTTACTATATTAAGTGATAGACCAATAAAAAGGCCCGTCAGCGTCATGCTTACGGGCCTTTTTTATTCAGCAAATTAAACCTAACTGCTAACGTGCATTCGTTTTTTCAAACACTAAAAATTTATTGCCTGAGTCAATAACCAAAGTATTATTAATAACTTCAATACTGGTCGCACTACGTAATACATTCAACATATTTTCTTCCTGAGTAACAAGTTCAGGTAAGCAAATTCTACGGGTGACACTAGGTAAAGTAAAACTACCATCCGCCGCAATTAGGCGTCCTTTAAATTGATTACAACCTGTAAAACCAGACACTTTCATATCAGCATTAATATCTAATTTAGGTTTATGCTTTGTTACACCAGGGATACATACGCCACCCTTTAGTGTCCATTCCCCTACAAGTTGAGTTGATTTATTCATTTGTTGATTAGAAAAACAACCGGTCAATGAAATGGCTAATAGTATTAATAAACAAAATTTACTTTTTTTCATCATCGCTCTATAACTCAATCTTAATCTCAATAGACTGCTTTTTCATTTAGAAACAAGCTATTGAGATAACAATCGCATAAAACAATGCCGATGATCTCTCATCGGCATTAATATTCAAACTATACAGCCTGTACTATCGTCTTAATTACTTAAGGATGATTTGTACTGAACGCTGAACGTAGTTAGTGCTGTCAGCTGAGTTAGTTTGGATTGGGTTGCTGTTAGCTACGTGAGAAACAGTTAGGCGAGATGCGCTAATACCGTTTGCTTCTAGGAAGCTAGCAACGTTCGCTGCACGTTCTGCAGAGATTTTTTCGTTGATTGCTTGGCTACCAACTTTATCAGTACGACCGATAATTTGAGCGTTAACTTCTGGGTTAGCTTGCATAGTTGCAACAACTTCGCCTAGGTTGTAACGGCCGTAGTCGTTTAACTTAGTTTGACCATTTTGGTATGGAAGAACGTAAGAAGAACGAGTTGGGATTTGTGCTTCAACAGCAACTTCTTTAACAACTTCTACATTGTTAGTAACAATTACAGGTGTTGCAGGTTGACCAAACTTGTATGTCATACCCCAGTACGCTTGAGTTAGATCAGCGTGACCTTGTGAAGTACGTAGGTTTTGGTAGTAATCAGCACCGATTTGAGTAGATAGTGCGTTAGTGATCTGGTAAGACAGACCTAAACCACCAGTTGCTGAGAAGCTATCAGAGTGCATGTGGAATGCATTGTCAGCAAAATTCTTGTCATTTGCATAGATGTAAGTACCACCTACTTTAGCAAATGCAGATAGTTTTTGTGTAAGAGGTAGATTACCTTTAATACCTACAGTTGCAAGGTTTAGGTCAGAGTTACCTAAGTCATGCATGAAGTCGTAGCTAGCATATACACCAACATATTGGTTGAAGTCGTAACCAGCATCTAATTTAGCACTTGGAGCATTAGTTTGGCCGCCAAATGCTTGAGAGTCTGCGCTACCTACGTAACCCATACCTAGTGCACCACCAACCCAGAAGCCGTGGCCTTGACCAGCGTACCAGTGACCAGTTGCAGCTGATTGAGTTAGAGCAGTGTTATTTGTAGCCGTTGCTGGTGCATCAGCAGCCATTGCAGATGTAGCAACGCCTAGAGATAAAGCTGCTACTACAGCTAGAGATAGAGATTTCAATTTCATGTTTAACTCCATTGGTTAAATGCTTTAAAACTTTCTAATTGTCTGTCCATATAAGTGCGTACTATCTATTTTTTTAAGCGTGTATCGCAGGACAGTCTTTGTTAGGAACCCCACCATTTTGTGACTGAGTTGGCATTAAGGCAAATAATAAAAAATGATGTTCACAATTAATTGTTGTTTTTTCACACGTGTCAAAAAAATGACTTCTGAAAAATAAATCTTTCAGAAATAATTTAGATAAATGAAAATAACGTTTTTTTTAAACGATTTAATTCATATAAAAAAAGATAAAAATAACACAAGCAACCAATATAACCATTTACAAACAATGACTTACAGACAAAACACCACATAAGCGTCACTTAAAAAAAAATATGAAAAATATACTTTTTTATACTATAGATAATGTAATAAATAATCATATATCGCTATTTAAGGTGCAAATTATCCTTTATCATCTCTTCCATAAATATTTTTTTTTGTTAGCATTTGCTTTGAAAATAAAGATCCGAGATGTGTAATAGACTTTTTCATGGTCGAAATAGAAGAACTAACTCCCTTGTTACGCTTTTATCTCTACCAAAAAATGATGATTTTATGTCGCTATAAAAACCAGGCGCTTCGATACTGAAAGCAATAACAATAAAAAGCAGTAGTCATATAAAACATACGCTGCGCAAAACAGATACTAAGATAGGTAGTTAGAGCCATGATCATATATAAATACGGTAAGGATGTTTTTGAACCGCAAAAAAGCGCTTATACCAACCAAGAAGCCACCACTAAACTAAGTGCTAGCGAAACAAAAATCCTCCAATTTTTAATTGATAACAGTGGCGAAATTATCAGTAGAGAAAAACTACTTGAAATTGGTTGGCCAGATAAGGTTGTGGTACCAAACTCATTGAATGTTGCTATTGCTAACTTACGCAAAGCATTTAAGAGCAAAAATGAAATTATCATTACGATTAAAGGTGCGGGTTTTACTATCGCGAATAACACTTTTATTCAGCAACAGTTTCAACCTGAAGTTGTTATCGATAATGAGCAACATCAAACAGAACAATTACAACCAGCCGATAACCTTACTGAAAATAATGCGGCAGGTACTGAAACAAATAACACTAAAACACCGTCAAAGAACAACGCATTTCCTACCATGGCAAAAATAGGTTATAGCGTTTGTTTAACGGTTATGTTTGCTTGGATTATGCTTTGGGCCAGTAGTTGGCAATCACCGCCTTGCGTTACCGTTAATAATCAAAAGATTTGTGGTAATATTGAATTGCTCAATCTACAAAAGTTGCCACAAAACTTGAGTGGTAAAAATACGGTTTACATTGATACCACTGGAAAAATGTATGAAAAAATTTAAATATATTGTCATAGCATTATTACTTCTAATGCTATACCCCGTTATTAACGGTATGGGGTGTGACTTTAACTATAAATACGTAAATTCCAATCACGAACAATTTGGCAGCTGTAAATTCGGCCAATACACATTAATTGACTATCCTAATCCTAAACAAGATAACGGCTACACGGTATTAAAAGGACTCTATTTTTATGCCTTTGGTAATGCGGCAGTATTAGTCGTTGATACAGAAGATCACACGAAAAAAATCACCGATGCTGCAATTGAAAGCCTCAATTGGACTCATGAACGTTTTTGGCATCAATTTAATCTCAAACGATTAGATAAAAATACAATGGTCAGCTATAGCTCATCACCTAAAAAAGCACTACATGTCATTCCTTATGATGGTACCTTATCTATGACTGATAGTGATCACTAACAAACTAACGGCTAAATAATCATTATTTAGCCGTTTTTCGTTAGGCTTTCCAAAATCGGGCAATGCGCACTTTTGTCTCCCGGACACTGATCCGTTAATGCCGCCAATGTTAATTTAATTTGCTTTAACTCTTCAATTTTATGATCAATTTCTATCAATTTTTGCAGTGCTTTTTGCTTAACATCTCGACTATGACGATCTGGATTTGTCGATAAAGCCAATAACTGCTGGCATTCCTCTAATGAAAAACCAATCATTCGTGAACGTTTAATTAATAACAATTCAGCAATGTGACTTTCATTATAATAACGGTAACCATTGGAGCCACGAGGCGCAGCACTGATCACCCCTTTACTTTCATAAAAACGAATCGTTTTTGCCGTCAATCCTGTTTGTTTAGCTACATCACTGATACTCATCATCACTTATTCCCTCTATATAGTTAAACAACTCTTGACATTATAGTTACTGGAAGGATTATGCTAGGTGCATTATTTCATCTAAGCATAAAAAGGCGAGCACATGAATACAATAACTCTTCCTCTTGCCAATGTAAGTTGTATGCATTGCGTCAATAAAATTCGTGATGCTATCAGCCTATTACCTAACATCCAACTCATTGATATAGATACTGAACAACTAACAGTATCTGTAGACAGCTCTTTACCTAATTTGTTCGATGCTATTTCAGCATTAGGCTACCAAGTCGGCTTCCATTATCAATTGCCTCTTACAGGGTTATCTTGTGGACGCTGTGTGGCAAAAATAGAACAAGCCTTAACCGCACGTCATGACATTGCACACTTTAATATTACTAAACAGTTAGCAGATGTTTATGGTGCAATCAGTGAGCAAGCACTAACAAACATAATTGTCGAATTAGGCTATCAAGTCGTAACACATTCAGCGGCACAACATTATGATTTCACATTAAATGGCCTTTCTTGTGGTAAATGTGTGGCTAAATTAACCACAGCATTAACTCAAGACAATATTGAAATTATTACACTAGATAAAAATGCACTCAGTGTAATAACGTCATTAACTGCTGACGATATTATCGCCATTGTGACCACAACCGGCTATCAAGCAACATTACATACTGATATTGAACCAATAACTGAGACCGATACAGTGATCGCCCCTGAGCCTGAGCCTATTATCGCACCTCAAGACAATGCAACTCAATTACTGCTATCAGGGTTAACTTGTGCCAGTTGTGTTGCATCAGTAGAGAAAGCCATTAAAGCGGTTGATGGGGTTAGTAATGTTAACGTTAACCTTGCTGAGCGTACGGCTTTAATTTACGGCCAAGCACCGTTACAAGCAATTATACAGGCTATTGAAAGTGCAGGTTATGGCGCAGAAGAGAGTGAAGATGACCAAACCCGCCGAATTCGTCAACAACAGCAAAATCAACAAACATTTAAAACCCATATCCGTAATGCTACAGCCTCTCTTGCATTAGGTGTGCCGTTAATGGCATGGGGGATATTTGGCGGAAGTATGGTGATTAACTCAACGACCAGCCAGATAAGTTGGGGCATTATCGGTTTGATCACTTTGGCGTTATTAGTTACAGCAGGTAAAGACTTCTATATCAATAGTTGGAAAGCTTTCCTACATCACCGTGCCACCATGGATACCCTTGTTGCGCTAGGTACAGGTGCTGCATGGCTATTTTCAATGACAGTTGTTCTTGCTCCTAATTTATTCCCATTGGCTGCTCGTCACGTGTATTTTGAAGCATCAGCAATGATAATTGGTCTAATCACTATTGGTCATGCATTAGAAGCGCGTGCTCGTAGTCGTACATCAAAAGCGTTAGAACGTTTAATCGATCTTCAACCTCAAACCGCAATTGTGGTTGAAAATGGTCAAGAAATAGAACGTCCTCTAAGTGCCGTTATTGCAGGAATGACATTACGTTTAAAACCTGGGGCCAAAGTTGCAGTTGATGGTCTTGTTGTTGAAGGAACAAGCTATCTTGACGAATCAATGCTGACAGGAGAGCCTCTTGCGGTGCATAAAAAAGCGGGGGATCACGTTCGCGCAGGGACAATTAATCAGCAAGGCAGTTTACTTTTTAAAGCAGAACATATTGGCAGTGACACCATGCTGGCACGTATTATTCAATTAGTCCGCCAAGCACAAAGCAGTAAACCCGCACTGGCACGATTAGCAGATACTATCTCAAGTGTCTTTGTACCAAGTGTTATGATCATTGCCATAATAACCGCCATGGCTTGGTATTATTTTGGTCCACAACCCGCATCTGTATATATGCTTGTTGCCGCAACAACGGTACTTATTATTGCCTGTCCATGTGCATTAGGCTTAGCAACACCAATGTCAGTAACCGTTGGTGTTGGCCGTGCAGCAGAGCTGGGTATTCTTATTAAAGATGCCGAAGCGATGCAACAAGCTGCAAGTATTGATACCGTGGTATTAGATAAAACGGGTACATTAACCGAGGGTAAACCACAAGTTGTTGATTATAAAATTTATAATACACTAACTCGTGAGCAGCTAATTCAATTGGCTGCAAGCTTAGAGCAAGGATCTGAGCACCCACTTGCCAATGCTATTGTTAAATCAGCACAGCAACAACAGTTACAATTGTACCCACACAGTGACTTCATGACGTATTCAGGATTGGGTGTTTCCGGCACAGTAGATCAACACCAACTACTGTTAGGTAATGCTAAATTCATGGTTCAAAATGCTATTACGATTACCCATGCTGAAATGGATTTTGATTTCATCGCTAATCAAGGTGCAACACCTGTCTATCTTGCACAGAATGGTGCTTTAGCTGGCATTATTGGTATTAGTGATCCATTACGTAAAGATTCATTGTCCGCTGTTAAACGGATGCAAAAAATGGGTCTTAAAGTCGTTATGTTAACAGGTGACAGTGTTAAAACTGCCAAAGTTATTGCCAATAAACTCGGTATCACTGACGTCGTTGCTGAAGTATTACCAGATGGTAAAGCGGCACAAATCACCTTATTACAACAACAAGGTCGACGCGTAGTTATGGTGGGTGATGGTATTAATGATGCGCCAGCTCTAGCATTGGCTGAAGTTGGTATTGCAATGGGTAGTGGTACTGATGTTGCGATTGAAAGTGCGCAATTTACCTTAATGCGTCATTCACTACACGGTGTTGCTGATGCATTAGAGTTATCAAAAGCAACACTACGAAATATCAAAGAAAATTTATTTGGTGCCTTTGTTTACAATACATTAGGCATTCCAATTGCTGCTGGTGTGTTATTCCCTCTTACAGGAACACTGCTTAGCCCTGTTATTGCAGGTGCAGCGATGGCGTTGTCATCCATTACCGTAGTAAGTAATGCTAACCGGTTACGTTTATTTAAGCCAAGCCGACAAGATCAGGAGAAATAATATGTGTTTATTATTAGGCGTTGCCGCAATTGGATTTATTGTCTGGTGGTTCTGGCTTAATCCACGTTCTCGTAATTCAAAATAATACGAGTCCAATAATTAGATAATCATATTAAGGCTACTTCGGTAGCCTTTTTTGATCTCGTTTTCTATCAATCTTTGGTATAACTTAATCAATGTTTCTTAATCGGTGGTACGCATGTTCAAATCTCTCTTATCAAAGGCATTATTAGTGCTGCCTTTTATTGCTCAACCTATACTTGCCGACCCTATTGTATGGAAAATTTATGACCAACAACGTGAATTTTATGTCCTAGGCTCAATTCATGCGGGTAAAGAGGCAATGTTCCCTCTGCCTGATATATTTCTTGAGCAATGGCAACAAGCTGATGCCTTAATTGTAGAAGCTAATATACTACAACAATCACCAGTTACGCCCACACTATCCCCGCCCTTTACGCACCAAGCATTACCTGAACCAGTCCTCAAAAAATTAAAAAAAATCACGACTACATTGAACATTCCATTTGAAGCATTATTGCAACAACCACCGTGGTTAACGGCCGTAACGCTACAGTTAGCTCTAGCTAATAAGCTCGACCTTAAATCAGACTATGGTATTGATTATGTATTGTTGCAGCGTGCTCAACAGCAACATCTTCCTATTCTAGAATTAGAAAGTGTTAGCCAGCAATTCAATATGCTTGAAAACCTGCCTGAGAATGGTGCACCAATGCTGATAGAAACCATCAATGAATGGGATAGAACCCAGTCATCATTACGTTGTTTGGTTAAAGTATGGCAACATGGAGACAGTGAAAAACTTGAGCAACTTTTCCAAGAGAGCCAAATTGATCCAACTACTGATGATGCTTTAATTTTTGATCGTAACAAGCGTTGGGCTGAAACACTTGCACACACCGCCCCCTATCAATCAGGAAAATTTATGATTGTGGTTGGTGCCTTTCATTTAATTGGCGATCAAGGACTGCCTAATCTAATGAAACAGCAAGGCTTTAAGGTTGAGAAAATCACCTCAAGTACAGAAGCCAATTGCAACTAAAGTGGGATTTCTTAATAGTAGTCGGTGAAGAGCTAGATTCTAATATTGGTGAACCCCCGACCCTCTGGTTATCCAAACTACTATCCATTTTATATAGACGAAAAAAAACCTGAATCTTTCGATTCAGGTTTATTAATAGTGGTCGGTGAAGAGCTAGATTCTAATATCAGTGAACCCCCGACCCTCTGGTTATCCAAACTACTATCCATTTTATATAGACGAAAAAAAATCTGAATCTTTCGACTCAGGTTTCTTAATAGTGGTCGGTGAAGAGCTAGATTCTAATATCAGTGAACCCCCGCCCCTCTGGTCCGCCACACCTAACATCAGAGATGCGCTATCAAACTGTGCTATTCACTATTACCACACACTACAGACGAAAAAAAACCTGAATCTTTCGATTCAGGTTTCTTAATAGTGGTCGGTGAAGTGCTAGGTTCTAATATCAGTGAACCCCCGACCCTCTGGTCCGCTACACCTAACATCAGAGATGCGCTACCAAACTGCACTATTCACTATTACCACACACTATAGACGAAAAAAAACCTGAATCTTTCGATTCAGGTTTCTTAATGGTGGTCGGTGAAGAGCTAGATTCTAATATCAGTGAACCCCCGCCCCTCTGATCCGCTACACCTAACATCAGAGATGCGCTACCAAACTGCACTATTCACCACTTTCTACAGGCGAAAAAAAACCTGAATCTTTCGATTCAGGTTTCTTAATAGTGGTCGGTGAAGAGCTAGATTCTAATATCAGGGAACCCCCGCCCCTCAGGTCCACCACACCTAACATCAGAGATGCGCTACCAAACTGCACTATTCACTATTACCACACACTATAGACGAAAAAAAACCTGAATCTTTCGATTCAGGTTTCTTAATGGTGGTCGGTGAAGAGGGATTCGAACCCCCGACCCTCTGGTCCCAAACCAGATGCGCTACCAAACTGCGCTATTCACCGACTAATTCTTTTCTAGGAACGCTGCTAGAAGGGTCAACCCTCTGGTCCGCTATTCCTAACATCAGAGATGCGCTATAAAACTGCGCTATTCACCGACTTTGTTTAGGCTTATAAGGCCAAGGTCTCTAATAAAAGATAACCTGAAAATGGGGTGGCTAACGAGGCTTGAACTCGCGACAACCGGAATCACAATCCGGGACTCTACCAACTGAGCTATAGCCACCATTGTAAGTGGTCGGTGAAGAGGGATTCGAACCCCCGACCCTCTGGTCCCAAACCAGATGCGCTACCAAACTGCGCTATTCACCGACAATAATAATGGTTTAACAAACCACTATTATTTAAATAGTGGTCGGTGAAGAGGGATTCGAACCCCCGACCCTCTGGTCCCAAACCAGATGCGCTACCAAACTGCGCTATTCACCGACAATAATAATGGTTTAACAAACCACTATTATTTAAATAGTGGTCGGTGAAGAGGGATTCGAACCCCCGACCCTCTGGTCCCAAACCAGATGCGCTACCAAACTGCGCTATTCACCGACAATAATAATGGTTTTAACAAACCACTACTTTTAAATAGTGGTCGGTGAAGAGGGATTCGAACCCCCGACCCTCTGGTCCCAAACCAGATGCGCTACCAAACTGCGCTATTCACCGACAATAATAATGGTTTAACAAACCACTACTTTTAAATAGTGGTCGGTGAAGAGGGATTCGAACCCCCGACCCTCTGGTCCCAAACCAGATGCGCTACCAAACTGCGCTATTCACCGACTTAATTCTGTATGCTTGTAAACAAGCGGGCTTTAAAAGCCAAATGCTGACAGGAGATCAACATCTTATAATATGGGGTGGCTAACGAGGCTTGAACTCGCGACAACCGGAATCACAATCCGGGACTCTACCAACTGAGCTATAGCCACCATTGTAGTGGTCGGTGAAGAGGGATTCGAACCCCCGACCCTCTGGTCCCAAACCAGATGCGCTACCAAACTGCGCTATTCACCGACTAATTTTTATTAAGAATGCAGCTAGAAGATTAACCCTCTGGTCCGCTATTCCTAACATCAGAGATGCACTATCAAACAGTGCTATTCACCGACTTTTCAACGCGCTATGCGTTGTTGAGGTCGCTTATAATACTCGCCATTTTTATTTTAGCAACCCCTATACGGTATTTTTTTTGTAACTAAAAAATATGCTTACTAATCCAGCTATTTTAAGAGGTAACAATGACTTATTCTGTATAAAATACAATCAACTATCCACTTTTGCAGTAATTCCAAAGTCTTAATGATAAATATCATTACATGACATAGTTGATATTAAATGAATTTAAGTGCTTAAACCCTTAAATAACTACCTTTATCTTTCTTAATATATTCACTTTTGTTTCAATTAAGCGCAGGTATACTAAAATTATTGCTTAATTATAGTGAGCCTATTATGTCTAATAATGAATTAGATCTCTTTAAAGAGATGATGGCCGATGTAGCGCCGATAAAACAAGATACAATTTTAATCCAACAAAAATACCAAGTGTCTGAAGCTCAACTTGCTCGACGTCTTGCGGCACAAACACTGGCAAATGGTAATATTGATTATCTCTCGCTTGATAACGCTAATATGGTCAAACCTGATGACATGATTGAGTTTAAACGTGATGGGGTTCAATTAGCTGTATTTAAGAAAATGCGACAAGGTAAATATGACATTCATGCCCGTCTAGATCTTCACAAAAAGACCTTATCTCAAGCTCGAGATGAAATACTGGCTTTTTTAAAACAATCCCAACGTTTAGATATTCGCACGGTTATGATTGTTCATGGCAAAGGAGAACGAAGTAATCCTCCTGCATTAATGAAAAGTTTTGTCACCACTTGGCTAGAACAAATTTCTGATGTGCTTTGTTTTCACTCCGCATTGCGCCAGCATGGTGGAACGGGGGCACTTTACGTAATGATCAAGAAAAGTGCAGAAAAGAAACAACAAACCCGCGATCGACATCTAAACCATCGAGACGCCTAATAAAATATAACCAAGGACAATGATTAACAAGTTACTGATAAAAAAAGAAAATACAACTACTTCGATAAAAAAGACACCATTAGCCAAAGAGTAAGATAAATATACCCTAGGGTTAAATTGTTTTGAATTTAATTATCATACAATTTAAGTAAAGTCGCCGCCCTAGGAGATTATTCATGAATTCAGAAATACGCCCAATGCTGCTAATGCTAGTGTCTACATTTAGCTTATCAGTAACAGGATTGTTAGCTAAATGGCTAACCCACAGCTTTGACCCTGCATGGCTATGTTTTTTTCGACTCTTATTCCCTGCGATTCTGGCCTTTTGGTTAATGGTGATCACCCAATGGTCACAACCCAATAAACAAGCGTGGAGTGGTTTAATCGTTCGCGGTATTTGTATTACAGGTAGCCAACTTTGTTTTCTGGCCTCAATTAAACACCTTAGCCTTGTTGAAGCCGTTGTTTTATTTGGTACCAGTCCTTTATTTGTTCCAATTTTAGAACGTATCTTTTTTAAAACACCGATCAAGCGCCTGATTATTATCAATTTAGGTATTACGTTTACTGGCTTACTTTTTATTGCGGGTAACCTGGAACAAATGAAATTTGGTGGCAGTTTATTATTAGGTTTAGCGGGCGGTATTTTTAATGCCGGCTCACAAGTGGCGATGTACCGATCAAGTAAAAGTAACCTAACACCTTTAGGGGTAAGTGCTTGGAGCTTTATTATTGCCTCAATATTTTTAGTACCATTCTTGATGTTCTCACCAATGACAACGGCGGTAGAGTGGCACACATTAACGGGTTGGCAGCATCCTTTATTATTACTCTTGCTATTTATGGCGGTATGTACGGTTAATACGCAAGTGTTCCGCGCCAAAGCTTACCAACTTGCAGAATCAGGTTCGCAATTAGCACCGATTATTTTTACTAATTTAATTTTCTCAGCAATTTGGCAATTCATGTTCTTTAATCACCCAATGTCATGGAACAAAATTGTGGGAGTTAGCTTAATTATATTAGCGACACTCTTAAATACTTTTGTACCCATTTGGTTACGTAACAAAAGATACCAGCCTAATTGTTAATATAAAATAGCCGAACTCAGTTCGGCTATTTTGATGTTTTGGTATAATTAAGCTAACCACACCACACGTAATGCTAATCCCAGTAAAACTATCCCTGACAGACGATCGATCATTTGTGCTTTTGTTCTTAACACTGTGAGAACGCGTGGATAAGATAAAATACTCGCAATTAATGTATACCATATTCCATCCACCAATAGTGGCGTGGCAACAATAATTACTTTTGATGAAACTTCATTACCTACCGCGACAAATTGACTAAACAGCGCTAAAAAAAATAACGCTAATTTAGGATTAAATAACGAGATCATCACCCCATCACGCGCAGCTTCAAGCAATGAGCTTGATTGTCCCTGTGCTAATTTTGCAGCAACACCGCCTTTAGAACGTAATGCATTAAGTCCTAAATAAGCTAAATACCCAGCACCAACATAACTGACACTGGTAAATAATAGGGGTGATTGATGCAGAACGACCGCTAACCCAAGTAAGGTAAGTAATGCGTAACATCCCACACCACAAGCATGAGCCCACGCACAAACAATGCCATGCCAACGTCCACCGGATAGGCTATGTTTGGCCACTACCGCTAAACTGGGTCCCGGTGACATCGCACCTAATAGACAAATGAGTAATAAAGAAAGCCAAATAGTAATAGTCATTGCTAATCTCCTTTTATCAATGAATATATCGGGATTCTTTATTACCCCAATGCGTTGTTATTGGTTAATCTTGTTTTGCGATAAGTGCAAAATGACCACTGGTTAATGCCACTAAATCTTTCGCGGCTAATTCTATTTCCAAACCACGACGCCCGGCACTAACACAAATAGTATCAAACTGCTCTGCGCTACTATCAACAAACGTCGGCAAGCGTTTTTTCTGTCCTAGCGGACTAATACCACCCACAATATAGCCTGTCACTTTTTCGGCTAATTTAGGATCTGCCATTTCTGCTTTTTTACCACCAGCGGCTTTAGCGGCTGCCTTTAGATCTAACATCCCTGCGACAGGAACCACTGCCACAGCCAAGTTTTTAGGATCACCATTTAATGCAAATAATAGTGTTTTAAAAACTCGATGAGGATCTAACCCTAAAATTTCCGCAGCTTCATGACCAAAGTTATTATTAGCAGGATCATGTTCGTATTGATGAACTTGAAATTCAATTTTATTTTTTTTTGCTAATTTAATTGCAGGTGTCATAACATTTTCTCTTACAACTTGATTAATCAAACAGTTGTAATTAGCTCCCCTTTTATTCACATCATATCCATCAAAGAAGCTAACCACATCTGTTTACCAAAACAGAACTATATACCGAGATATATTTTTTAAAAAGTATAAAAAAAAGGCGCTGAAAATTCAGCGCCGTAAAAAATAGATTTAGATAATAGTCATCACTTATTTATAAATAACCTCACCTTTTGGTGCATATTTATTAACGTCAATTGGGCTATTATGTTGTAAAAATTCTTTTAAAACTTCTGCATCAACAAATCCGGTATTGACATAACCTGAGTGATGACTAACTTTTGGATAACCATCGCCACCCGCAGCATTAAAACTTGGTACAGTAAAACGGTAAGTCTTATTCATTAATAATGGCTGACCACCAATCTTCACATCACTCACTTGCCCCTTAGCAATCGTCATACTAATGCCATAAAATTGCGCGTAAGCACCTGAATCAATAGGCTTAGTTGCGACAACATTTAAATAGTCTAAAACTTCTTTTCCTGACATATCAATATAAGACACAATATTGCCAAAAGGTTGTACTGTCAGCACATCTTTATAGGTAATGTCACCAGCATTAATTGAATCACGTACACCACCGGAATTCATCACCGCAAAATCAGCTTTCGCACGTTGCATGTGTGAAGCAGCAATTAAGCGACCTAAATTAGTCTGCTTAAAACGCACCACATTACGATCACCTTCTAACTTACCGTTAGACTCTGCAATTTTAACCGTTAGTTGTTCTTGACCTTTTTCTTGAAATGGCGTTAAAAACGATAGTACTTCTGGATTTTGTTGAATTTCATTTTGAATAAACACCCGTTTTTGAGTGCCATCTTCTAATTTGATTTTTTTCTTTAAATTCACAGGAATTAAATCATAACTAATTAGATTTAATTCACCATTTTGAAATTCAAAATCAGCACGCCCAACGTATTTGCCCCATTCATGAGCTTGGACTATCCATGTACCATTTTGTTGATCAGGCGTACATTTATCACCTGGCTTAAAGTTGTTATTGGTTTTATTTGGCCCTTCCATACAAACAGGTTCTTGTGAGTGGCCACCAACAATCATATCAAGATCGCCATCATCCACATAACGCGCCAGTGCAACATCACCAGGCGCATTAATACCGCGTTGACCATCTTCATAGTGACCCATATGAGTCGCAGCAATGATAACGTCTGGCTTTTCATTTTGTTCAAGCTCAGCGATCACACGCTTAGCTTCAGCTTTTGGATCTCGAAATTCAATAGCACCGATATATTCTGGATTACCAATTTTTGCAGTATCTTCAGTCGTTAATCCAATAACCGCAATTTTGATCCCTTGTTGTTCAAAAATCTGATATGGCTTAAATAAACGTTCACCCGTTTTTTTATCGTAAATATTAGCCGATAACATCGGGAATTTAGCCCATTGTTGCTGTTTACGTAAAACATCAAGTGGGTTATCAAATTCATGGTTACCTAATGCCATCGCATCATAACCTAACATGTTCATGCCTTTAAAATCAGGCTCTGCATCTTGTAAATCTGATTCTGGCACGCCAGTATTAATATCACCACCTGAAAGCAATAATGTAGTGCCACCTTCAGCTTTTACCTCTGCACGAATATTATCTAACAACGTTTTACGTGCCGCCATTCCATACTCACCATTTTGGTTTTGCCAAAAACGGCCATGGTTATCATTAGTATGCAAAATAGTAATGCGATAGGTTTTATCTGCATTCCATTTTGTCGCAGTATCAGCTGTCGATGTCGCACACCCAGACAGTACAGCAAGTAGCGCAGCAGTTAATGCAGTTTTAGCAAATAGACGTTGTTTCATGTTATCCACCTTAACGATTTTAATCATCGATGCCATCATTTTGGATAGCAAAAAACAACTAAAATTGATGCAAAAATAATCGTGTTATTTGATTAAATAGTAATAATAAATAACAGCTTAAAAATAATTGCGCTCAGTGTAAGTGAATCAAAAATAACCACGTCTATAGCGTCACTATTTTGCAATCAAGATCACTGTTACAACATTCAAAACCAATAGTGGATCACAAACCATAAAAAAAGCTCGGACACTGCCGAGCTTTTTTAAAAAATATTGAGCAAATTTAGCCTCTAAAATTTGTCATTTAAGCCTAAAATACTTTTTCAAATTTAGTCGCTGAACGGCGAATAAAAATAGCAACCAACGCTGAAATGGCTAAAAAGAAACAATAGTAAGAATGAGACACTATTTCTAATGGTGATAACTTAAATACCGAACCTAACAATAGGGCTTGCGCACCATAAGGTAACACCCCTTGTATTACACAAGAGAAAATATCCAACAGGCTCGCAGAACGACGTGGAGTAACGCCATTTTCTTTGGCAAGCTCACGAGCTACACCACCAGATACAATAATTGCTACGGTATTATTTGCAGTACAACAGTTAGTTAAACTGACTAAGCTCGCAATGCCTAACTCACTTGCGCGTGAATTTTCTGAAAGACTATGCTTTGAACTAAACTTACCAATCACACGACTAATCAGTTGGGTTAAAAATGCTAAGCCACCTTGCTGACGCATTAATTCACTCACACCACCAATCAACATTGAAAGTAAGAAAATTTCCTGCATGTTGCCAAAACCACTATAAATATCTTTACCAAATGTAGTTAGGCTATAACTATCAATCGAGAATAAGCCAACACCACCAGCAAGCACAATGCCCAAACTCAGCACAACGAATACATTCACCCCAGAAATAGCAAGGATTAAAATGGTGATATAAGGTAAGACCTTAAGCCATTCAATAGGGTTAGCAGCAGGTAGGGTCGTCACTGAGCTACTGAAAGCAAACAACACCATCGTCACTATCGCTGCGGGTAAGGCGATCTTAATATTTTCACGAAACTTATCTTTCATCTGACAACCTTGAGAACGGGTTGCAGCAATCGTCGTATCTGAAATAATCGATAAATTATCACCAAACATTGCACCACTAAGAACAACACCAGCCGTTAATGCTACATCCATTCCAGCCGCTTGAGCGATACCTAATGCCACAGGTGCCACTGCAGCAATAGTGCCCATAGACGTACCCATTGAGGTAGCAATAAACGCTGAAATAACAAAAATACCCGGTAAAATCATACTCGCAGGCAATATTGCCATACCTAAGTTTACCGTTGCATCAACACCACCAGAAGCCTTAGCAACCGCCGCAAAAGCACCCGCTAATAAATAAATCATGCACATTGCAATAATATCGCTATGACCAACGCCACGGATAAATTGTTCTATTGCTTTATTTAATTTTTCTTTGCTCAGCAAAATAGCCACTATTACGGCAGGTAATGCCGCAACGGGTGAAGGCAATTGATAAAATGCGAAGTCGACACCTTGATAAGTAAGGTAACTACCGACACCGATAAATAAGGATAAAAAGATCCCCAATGGCAGCAATGCCAATGCTGAAGGTGTAATTGCTGCTGGTTTAGTTGTGTTTGACATGCTGATAATGAATATCTATTTTAGAATTTCCCTTAGGTTAATGGGATGTGTCATCACTGTCAACATCTAGACGTCTAAACATCCATATGCGCAATAATAACTCTCCGTAAAAAACCGTCAAAAAAACATTTACGCCAATATTTTGACTGTATTCCCCGTCATTAGCGCCAATAAAAAGTCATAAAATATCAACATCTTACCCCATTTAAAATAAAATATTTAATCATAACTGAATCAATTGTAATGCCAGTTAGAATTTGCTCTCATAGGGTATATTTTTACTCATGAGATGAACTAATGCAGTTTTCACTCAAACAAAAACTGATCATTGCTAGCGTATCTGCGGTGATAATAATGGCAACAGCATTAACATGGTTGGCTGCCAAGCAACTCGATAATGAGACTCACGCCAGTACCTCAGAGCGTGCTCATAGTATTGCCTCTACAGCAACAATAGGTATTGCCGACTGGATGAATATTCGCCGTGCAATTACACAATCATTCGATAAATATTATGATCAACCCAATAGTGTGATGTTTTTAGAGCAAGCACGTAAAAGCGGTGGCTTTGATGATATTTATTTTGGTGCCATAGATGGCGCCATGGAGCGATCACATCCTGAACGTAATCGTGCTGACTACGATCCACGTACTCGACCTTGGTATCGCGATGCACAAACAGCGGGCAAACAAATCATTACCACCGCTTATAAAGATGCGATTACTAATGCTTTATTAGTCACGATAGCTCAGCCATTACAAGCTAAAGGCCAAATGGTGGGCGTTGTGGGTGCTGATGTTCTCATCGATCAATTAATCAATGATGTTATTAGCCTTGATGTTGGTGATAATGCTTTTGCCATGTTAATCAATAAACAAGATGGCACTTTTCTCGCTCACCCGAATAAGCAACTATTACTCAAACCATTAGCGCAATACAGTAACCAATTAACATTAGCCAATATTGAACAGCAGGTTGCAACGAACAAATCCCAAAGCTTAACTATAAATGGCCACCAGAAAGTATTCTATTTTTCTAATGTACCGAATACCGACTGGATTTTAGCGTTAGAAATGGATCGAGCAACAGAAGAAGCCAATTACTATTCAGCGTTACAGCAGTTAATTATTACTGCAATCGTTATTACACTATTAGTGATCGCAGCCTTAACAGTATTAGTTAATTTCCTCTTTCGCGATCTTAATCGAGTATCAGCAGCCTTAGCAGAAATTGCGAGTGGTGAAGGTGATTTAACCCGTCGTCTTGAACCTCATAGCAATGATGAAGTGGGTCAACTAGCACATAACTTCAACTTATTTGTGAGTAACCTCCATAGCATGCTGACGCGTTTAAGTCTCGTATCTAGCACCTTAAACCAACAGTCACATATTACAGCTTCTCAAGCAGAAGAACGCAGTACTCGTATTCAATTTCAACAAGATGAAATTAATATGGTGGCGACTGCAATTAATGAGATGGCAGCTGCTACCCATGAAATTGCATCAAATGCAGAAAATACTGCTCGCACCTCAGAAGAAACGGTGATTGCTTCAGGCCATGGCAGCGTCCAAGTTAACCAAAGCCAACAATCAATCGCGAGTCTTGCCCAAGAAGTAGAAACGGCAACGGGTGTGATCAGCGCATTAAACAGCCATGCACAAAGTATTAATACCATTCTTTCTACAATTCAAGGTATTGCAGAGCAAACCAACTTATTAGCCCTGAATGCAGCTATCGAAGCGGCACGTGCGGGTGAACAAGGACGAGGATTTGCTGTTGTTGCTGATGAAGTTAGAGTATTGAGTCAACGTACCCATGCTTCCACTCAAGAAATTCAGCAGATGATCGAAACGCTGCAGCAAACCACCAGCCAAGCGGTGGGAATCATGGATGATAGCCGTCATTTAGCAGAAACCAGTGTTGATGATGCTAATTCGGCCTCTGCAAGCTTGTCTCAAATCACGACAGCTGTAAATAATATCAGTGATATGGCAACACAAATTGCTTCTGCGGCAGAAGAGCAATCATCGGTGACATCTGAAATTACTCGTAACACTGAGGGAATTCGTGATGTATCAAATGAATTAGCAATAGAAGCTAATGAAGCAGCAAAACAAGCTGCTGAGTTATCAACATTGTCACATGAACTGCAACAAGAAATTAATCGATTTAAACTGTAATTATTCGCTATCCAGTTAATGACCAACAATAAAGGCTTGCCTACCCTGCTGCTAGTTGAAACTAGAAACAGAGTAGCAAGCCTTTATTTTTATGCTTTAGGTCGCTACCATTTTACTTAACCATATTAAATACAATCGCACCAACCGCTAAACACCCCATCAATAAGATGAAATACGTGCTTATTTTGCCGCGATATATTTTTAAGCTTTCAATGTGATATACCGCCAGCATAGGCATTAAAAATAGAATCATCGCAATCACTGGCCCAGACAGCGCTTCCATCATACCTAAAATACTTGGGTTCATTACCGCTGCAAACCAAATGCTGATAAACATCACAACAATGCCGATCTTATCAATGGTCTTTAATGATAAAGAAGTCTGCTTAGCAACTAAGCCATTAAAACTCTCACGAGCCCCCATGAAATGCCCTAAGAACGATGATGTAATTGCAATAAAAGCAATTAATGGCCCTAAAATCATAATAAAAGGGCTGTCTTCAACATTGGCTAAATACGATAACACTGACACATTATCCACTTTCGCTTGCTGAAGTTGTGCTGGCGTTAAGCTCAGTACACATGAAAAAACAAAAAACAGTACAAACGCAATTAACATCACTGACGTACGTTTTAGAATTGTTTCTGATTTGGTATGTGCTTGTTTACCATATTGACGGCGCTGAGCATTAACAAAACCGGAGACCACTGGCGTATAGCTAAAAGCAAAAACAACCACGGGAACAGCTAACCATAACGACGCACTCAAATCACCAATACTTTGATGAAAGCTAAAATCAGGCATATGCCAACTTGGGATCAAATAAATTGAAATGCCCGCTAAAATAAGTGCCAAAGGGTAAACAATCATACTAAATACTCGTAGCATGGTTTTTTCACCTGCAAGCATAATAGCGATCATACCAAACACTAACCCACCGGATAGCAAAACGCGTGACGGTGGAGCCATATTAAGTTGGTGCACCATAAAGCTATCAACCGTATTGGTTAAGCCGACACCGTATATAAGTAATATAGGAAAGATAGACAGAAAATAAAGCAGTGAGATTAAGCGTCCATAACGCTGGCCGAAATGCTCTTCAACCACATCAGTAAAATCTGCATCTTTTTGGGTAGATGATAAAACAAACCGAGCCAACCCGCGATGAGCCCAAAATGTCATAGGCCCTGCCAATAATGCCATGATCACTAATGACCAAAAACCACCAGAACCAATATTAATCGGCAAAAATAAAATGCCAGCACCAACGGAGGTCCCAAATAAGCTTAACATCCAACTGGTGTCATGCTTAGTCCAACGAGACGAAACGGTTGCGGCTTCAGATGCGGAAAGATCTTGTGATATTGACACGGTAACTCACTACGACTTAATAAAACTGGCCATCAGTATGAAACGAGCATCGACAAGACTCAAAAAAAGAGTGACACAGATCACCCTAAAATAACAGAGTTCAATATCCTACAGTCACTAATAAAGCAACAATAAGCAATATATTAAACTGCTTTTATGGTTAAATTTTAGAATAAACAACCAAAATTTTCAATTAAACAATTTTTTCAACATCGCGTGATTTTTACACAAAAAAACCCTATGAACAGAATTCATAGGGCCAAAAAGCTATCTCTAATAGATAATTAGTTCACTTCGATTGGTGCAAAACTTTTAATTAAATCATCTAATTGTTTAATTTGCGCAAGGAAAGGCTCAAGCTTATCAAGTGGGAAAGCAGATGGACCATCACAACGTGCAGAATCTGGCGTTGGGTGTGCTTCCATAAATAAACCAGCAATACCTGTCGCGATACCTGAACGCGCAAGATCAATGGTTTGCTCACGACGACCACCTGACGCAGCGCCTAGAGGATCGCGACATTGAAGTGCGTGCGTTACATCAAAAATAATTGGACTACCTTTTGATGCTTTTTTCATTACATCAAAGCCTAACATATCAACCACAAGGTTATCATAACCATGCAATACGCCACGCTCACATAGAATCACATTGTGGTTATCGCACTCAGCAAACTTCTCGACAATGTTACCTACTTGGCCAGGACTCATAAACTGTGGTTTTTTCACATTGATCACGGCACCGGTTTTTGCCATTGCTTCAACAAGATCAGTCTGGCGAGCAAGAAAAGCAGGTAGCTGAATCACATCAACTACATCAGCAACAACTTGTGCTTGTTCTTTTTCATGAATATCAGTAATGATTTTCACACCAAAAGTGTCTTTTAGTTCTTGGAAGATTTTTAAACCTTCTTCTAAGCCAGGACCACGGTACGAATGTACAGATGAGCGGTTAGCTTTATCAAAAGACGCTTTAAATACGAAAGGAATACCCAATTTGTTGGTTACTTCTACGTAGTGCTCACAAATTTCCATCGCTAAATCACGCGACTCTAGCACATTCATACCACCAAAAAGGACGAATGGCTTATCGTTAGCAACATCAATATCACCAACACGAACAATTTTTTGTTGCATCATATTTATCTTCTCATCTAGTGCAAGGTAAGAGGCTCTTCATATAGAGCATCAACTTGAAGTTTAAGTAAATCAGCAGCAGGATCTTCAGGGCATTGCTCAATAAAATAAGAATAATCTACCGCAGCCGCATGAAGACAATCAAGTTGCTGGTAAATATAGCCCCGATCACGAATTTCGTGTGGATCGCCTGGATTTAATACGAGTGCTAAATCACTGCAACGTAACGCATCAGTAAATTGTTCTTCTCGTAATAACGCACTTTTCATTACCGTTAACCAGCGCGATAAAATAACGTTATTTTGTTGTTCATCAAGATACTCAGATTTAAATTCAGCAAAAGGACCACGATGACCAATCAACCAACTCCGTAAAATATGGGTGCTAACAAATTCACCATCAAAAGGATTGATGTATTGAATATCATCTTTCGACCACACAACTTTCAATAAAAATTGAGTTGGAAAACCAACGTTTTCAACAGGTAATTCTAGCTGCTTAGCCAGATACAACAAAATTGCCCCTAAACTAACTGGGATCCCTTTGCGTCGTTCTAATACTTTATCTAAAAATGCATTTTCTGATGAGAAATACTGCTGAAGATCGCCTTGAAATCCCCACTCACGATAAAACAGTCGTAATAACCCATCTAAACGTAAACGAGGGTTAACCTCCCCCATTAGCATTTGTTCAGCTTCTTGTGCTAACTGTGTCAAGCGCAGCTGTACCCATGTTGTTGGGAAATCAGCCTCGACTTCAGCCATGAAAGCAATCGCGCCATCAACCAACGGCATCTGATTAAGCTCTTGTTCATTAAATGGCATCATGATTTTACCTGCATTAGCCTAAGATAGGTGTTTTAGTGATCGCTAATTGTGCCGCTAGCACTAGCCAGCCAATTGCGCCTAAAAAGGCAAACGTCTTAAAGACTTTATTCTTTCCATGATGAAGAGTGAAATAACCTAATGCTATATAAGCAAGAACACAGGTTAATTTTTCTGTTAGCCAGCCATTACCAGCGGTAAAAGGCATAAAGCCAGTAATAAAAATTAATGCCACACCAGACGCTAACATGATCGTATCAATGATATGGGGAGTAATCTTAAAGAATTTTTTCTGTATCATTGATGAGTTTGCCATCACCATTATATAGCGTGCGACAAACAATAAGACACTTAACGCAATTGCAGTAAGGTGGATGTGTTTCATTGCCATATACATCATTGTTAATGATCTCCTTGCCAGCAACCCATCGTAACACGATCGAGCCCAGCATAATCCTGACATGTTGATACCTGCACATAGCCTAATTGCTCAAGAATCGTTCGAACGGCTGCGCCTTGTTCAAAACCATGTTCCATGAGTAACCAACCGTCAGGCAATAAATATTGGCGTCCATATTGGCTAATAATACGAATATCAGCGAGTCCGTTATCACTAGCGACTAACGCACTTTTAGGTTCAAAGCGTACATCACCTTCAATCAGATGTGGATCCGCTTCATCTATATAAGGCGGATTACTGACAATGACGGCAAATTGAGGCTGTTGTTCAAGTGGGGAATACCAACTACCGCATAAAAAACGGCTATTGGTAATATCTAATCTGTGGCTATTTTCAGTGGCTAATGCGACGGCTTCGGGGCGTAAATCAATTCCAGTAACGGCAATATCCGCTCGTTCAGATGCGATAGCTAAGGCTATGGCGCCTGTTCCGGTCCCTAAATCTAGTACCTGACATTGATGCGTTGGAATTTTCTCTAACGCGAGTTCAACCAATCTTTCAGTATCAGGACGGGGAATTAATGTCGACGGAGCCACTTTTAATGACAATGACCAAAACTCACGTTCGCCGACAATATAAGCAATCGGCTCACCCGCTATTCGACGGGCTAATAACGCTGAAAATATGTCAAATTGCGTATCATCAAGCTGCTTTTCAGGCCATGTTAACAAGTAACTACGTGGTTTATCGAGTACATGACATAACAAAACGGCACTGTCTAACTGCGGGCTATTAGAGCCCGCAGTCGTAAGTTGTGCACTGGTCTGTTGTAATAAACATTCAATGCTGCGTGGCATTAGTTTTGCTCAGCCATTGCAGCAAGCTGATCGGCTTGGTATTCAGTAAATACAGGTTGGATCAATGCGTCTAAGTCACCTTCCATCACTTCATTTAAACGGTAAAGTGTTAGCGTAATACGGTGATCAGAAACACGACCTTGTGGGTAGTTATAAGTACGAATACGGTCAGAACGATCACCTGAGCCTAACAAGTTACGACGCGTACTTGCTTCTGCTTCATGACGACGTTCCTCTTCCGCTTTAATAATACGCGCAGCAAGAACAGACATTGCTTTCGCTTTGTTCTTATGTTGTGAACGTTCATCTTGACACTCAACCACAATACCTGTTGGTAAGTGAGTAATACGAATTGCAGAATCGGTGGTGTTAACGTGCTGACCACCTGCGCCAGATGAGCGGAAAGTATCGATTCTTAAATCACCTGCATTAATATCAGGAATTTCAGCTTCTGGAATTTCAGGTAAAATTGCGATAGTACAAGCAGAGGTATGTACACGGCCTTGAGATTCAGTTGCTGGTACACGTTGTACACGGTGGCCGCCTGACTCAAATTTTAATACGCCATAAGCGCCATCGCCGTTTACTTTAGCAATCATCTCTTTGTAACCGCCTTGCTCTGAACGGTTTTCATTGATGATCTCCATACGCCAGCCGCGACGCTCAGCATATTTACTGTACATACGGAACAAGTCACCCGCGAAAATACCTGCTTCATCGCCACCAGCACCTGCGCGAATTTCAACGAAACAGTTACGATCATCATTAGGATCTTTAGGAATCAATAATAGTTGTAACTCATCCGCTAAACGTTCAATTTCAGCTTTCGCGTCTTTGATTTCTTCTAGTGCCATTTCGCGCATTTCAGCGTCATCTTCTTGCGCCATTTCTTCAGCGGCTTCAAGATCATCTTTCGCTTGTTGGTACGCTTGGAAACACTTGGTCACTTCTTCAAGCTGAGAATACTCTTTTGATAGTGCGCGGAATCGGTTTTGATCACTAAGAACACCGGGATCACCCAGTAAATGTTGAACTTCTTCGTAACGTTCAACCAGCGTTTCTAATTTAACTAAAATTGATTGCTTCATAATCTTCTAATTAGGGTGCGGAGTGAAGGCCTAGGCCATCAACTACTAATCGTTATAGGAATCCAGCCCAAGTGCTTCACGGATCACAACCAATTTGTCAGATTCACCATCTTTGGCGACCTGTTGCATGGCTTTCGTCGGGGCATGGATAAGCTTATTGGTTAATTTATTACTCAATTCTACCAAGGCTCTTTCAGGATCGGTGCCATTGGCGATTGCTTGTAAGCTGCGTTGTAACAGCTCATTTTTTATTGCTTCTGCGTATTGGCGATAATCACGAATACTATCCACCGCTTCCAGTGAACGTAGCCACTGTAAAAAGGCAATACTTTCTTCAGCTATTATCGCCTCAGCTTGAATCGCAGCCACTTTACGTTGCTCACGATTTTTCTCGACAATCGAATGCAGATCATCAACAGAATATAAATAGACGTCATTAAGATCGCCCACCTGTGATTCAATATCACGTGGTACGGCGATATCAACAAAGAGCATTGGCTGATTGCGACGTTGCTTCAACGCGACTTCGACCATGCCTTTACCGACAATGGGTAATGGGCTTGCCGTTGAGCTAATCACAATATCAGCACAATGAAGGTGATTGGGAATATCTTCTAAACCAATCACTTCAGCACCAAATTCTCGCGCTAGATTAGCAGCACGCTCACGGGTTCTATTGGCAACAATTAAACGGTTACAGCCTTGTTCAACTGCATGACGAGCAACCAACTCAATGGTCTCTCCTGCTCCGATGAGCAACATCGTCACACCTGATAAAGCTTCAAAAATTTGTCTAGCCAACGAACATGCAGCATAGGCGACAGACACCGCATTACCACCGATATCGGTTTCAGTGCGTACTCGCTTTGCGACAGTAAACGTTTTTTGAAACAATTTTTCTAAGGTACCAACCACAGTTCCATTGTCTTTTGATTCCGAATAAGACTGCTTCACCTGTCCTAGGATTTGCGGTTCGCCTAATACTAACGAATCTAAGCCACACGCCACACGCATTAAATGTCGCGCCGCAGCTTGTTGTTCATGAAAATACAGGCTTGGCATCAATTCTTCGGCTGTGATCTGATGAAATTTGGTCAACCAGTCAATAATCACACCCGGTCCTGACTGTGATAATTCACAGTAAACTTCGGTACGGTTGCATGTCGATACAATAACCGCACTTGATACCTCAGGATGGTTTTTAAGCTCCTGCAGTGCCAAAGACAGTTTTTCAGGAGAAAAAGCTACCTTCTCACGCAAATCAACAGAAGCTGTTTTGTGGTTGATTCCTAATGCAAGCAAGGTCATGGAAACAGTATACCCACTTTGGCAGTGAAAAAATCTAAGGTGCAGATTTTACTTGATGCCATGTCGTAATAAAAGGCAACAGACGTAATCAATCCATAATGACACCATTTTTATCGTTTTTTAGCCACCTTATTAGCTTCGTTAGGGGGTATAATTTGGTATTCGATTAAATTATCGCTATTGTTTTGACTCATTTTGATAGAGATCCCCTACGATGATATTGCGTAATCTTGTTAAAAATATTACTTTCACGTCGGTAACCCCGCCACTCAAAAATGTGGTTACAGCACATCAAAAAAAATGGCTTAGTGCATTTTTCGCTTTATCGCTATCACTGCTTGCAGGTTGTGCCCAGCAACCGACAGTAACGCATAAAGCCGATTGGCCCCTCCATCAAGCCCAATTAAAACAACTCACCAATTATCATGCTCAAGGTGTCTTTGGTTATATTAGCCCACAACAACGGGTGACGCTGTCCTTTAATTGGCAAAACCAACCTGATGATTATCAACTTATTTTAACCAAAATGTATAAAACGATCCTTAAGTTGGATGCTCGTCCTAATGCGGTGACGCTGACCGATCCTGATGGTAAAACCTACCATGGAACCAATGCAGCACAACTCGTACAACAGCTCACAGGCATTAGCTTACCACTCCAACAAATGCAAGATTGGCTAATCGGTTTACCCACAGGAGCCGATCATTACCTACTCAATAAAAATGACCAAGTCGCCTTTTTAACCAAAAAAATAGCGGGTCGAACTTGGGAGATGCATTACAGTACTTATGACAATACTCAAGTACCCTCACTGCCAACACTAATGACCTTAAAGCAAGGAAATTTAACCATAAAAATAAAAGTCTCCCAATGGAAAACAGCGTAATAACCTTGGTTTATTCATATTTTAAATTTACGTAATAATGAGTTATTTTCATGAACCACAACGCCAAATTTGATATTGCCACTCAGTGGCCAGCACCTGCAAAACTTAACCTTTTTCTTTATATTACAGGTCAGCGAGACAACGGTTATCATGACTTGCAAACATTATTTCAGTTTGTTGATTATGGCGACACATTAACCATAACAGCCCGTCAAGATAGTGAAATAACCCTAACACCCACCATTACAGGTGTTGCCACCGAAGATAATTTAATTTATCGCGCAGCCATTGCTTTGCGCCAAGCCGCGCAAGTAAATTTTGGAGCAGAGATTCACATTGATAAAATTTTGCCTATGGGTGGCGGTTTAGGTGGTGGTTCATCCAATGCCGCAACAACCTTAGTCGCATTGAATTTTTTATGGCAAACACACCTCTCCGTTGATGAACTTGCCGCTATCGGCTTAAAACTAGGGGCTGATGTGCCTGTTTTTGTTCGAGGTCATAGTGCATTCGCAGAAGGAATTGGTGAAAAATTACAACCTGCATTACCACAAGAAAAATGGTACCTCATCGCTAAACCCGATATTAGCATCGCAACTGCTGAAATTTTCAACCATCCGCAACTACCACGTAATACAAAAAAACGCAGCTTAGATGCCCTGTTACGTGGGGTTTACGAAAACGATTGCGAAAAAATTGTAAGAAGTCTTAATCCCGAGGTTGATCAGGCGCTTTCATGGCTGTTAGAATATGCACCGTCAAGATTAACTGGTACTGGCGCTTGTGTGTTTGCTGAATGTGACTCCGAGCAAAATGCCAATGATATTTTGAATAATTTACCTGACTGGCTCCAGGGATTTGTCGCAAAAGGTGTTAACGTATCTCCTTTGATGACAACGCTAGCCACATATTCTATGGATTGTCAGTAATTACAACTTGGACGCAACCTGAGGTTTACACCGTGCCTGATATGAAGCTGTTTGCTGGTAACGCTACACCAGAACTAGCCCAACGCATCGCTGATCGTCTTTATATTTCATTAGGAGACGCAACGGTTGACCGTTTCTCCGATGGTGAAGTATGTGTGCAAATTAATGAAAACGTGCGTGGTAGCGACGTATTCATTATTCAATCAACTTGTGCACCAACTAACGACAACCTAATGGAACTGGTTGTTATGATCGATGCATTACGTCGTGCTTCTGCAGGTCGTATTACTGCTGTGATTCCATACTTCGGTTATGCGCGTCAAGATCGTCGTGTACGTTCTGCTCGTGTACCAATCACTGCCAAAGTTGTTGCTGACTTCCTTTCTAATGTAGGTGTTGACCGCGTACTAACGGTTGATCTACACGCTGAACAAATCCAAGGTTTCTTCGACGTTCCTGTCGATAACGTATTTGGTAGCCCTGTGCTGCTAGAAGATATGTTAGCGAAAGACCTACAAGATCCAGTGGTTGTTTCTCCTGATATCGGTGGTGTTGTACGTGCGCGCGCGATTGCAAAACTATTAGATGATACTGATATTGCTATCATCGATAAGCGTCGTCCACGTGCTAACGTTTCTCAAGTTATGCACCTAATCGGTGATGTTGAAGGTCGCGATTGTATTATCGTTGACGACATGATCGATACTGGCGGTACATTATGTAAAGCGGCTGAAGCACTAAAAGAACGCGGTGCTAAACGTGTATTTGCATACGCGACCCACCCTGTATTCTCGGGTAGTGCGCTACAAAACATCACTGAATCTGTCATTGATGAAATCATTGTGACTGACTCAATTCCACTAACAAAAGAAATTGCTGCAACAGGTAAAGTATCAGTACTTACGCTGTCAGGCATGCTAGCTGAAGCGATTCGTCGTATCAGCAACGAAGAATCAATTTCTGCGATGTTTGAGCACTAATCACGTTCGATTAGAATGAGATTTATCTCAGCTAAATTCTTAGCTAAATAAAAACCAACGCCTCGCTTTTGCGGGGCGTTTTATTTTTTATTGACTGCTGAAAAACCCGATCACCGCAGAGTCGTATCAATTTCACTTGATTTAGTATAATATAGCGCGCGTTTTGAACCCGACTATTGCTCGGTTTAGCCATTACAGTGGTCATCACAAAACGCTATCACTACTGCTATATGACAAGAGAGACAAGCGTGAGTAATAATATTCGGTTACTTGTCGGCCTGGCAAACCCTGGCCAAGAGTATGCACAAACCCGCCATAATGCTGGTGCATGGGTCGTTGAAGAACTAGCTCGAGTCCATAACGTTACCCTACGTCAAGATCCAAAATATTTTGGTCTAACAGGCAGGATCATAACTAATGGTCAAGATCTTCGCTTGTTGATCCCAACCACATTCATGAATTTATCGGGTAAGTCTGTTGCTGCGCTTGCTAATTTTTTCCAAATTAAACCGGAAGAAATTTTAGTGGCGCATGATGAACTTGACTTACCTCCTGGTGTTGCCAAGTTTAAAAAAGGCGGTGGTCACGGTGGTCATAATGGCCTACGTGATATCATTAGCAAAATGGGCAATAACAAAGATTTCTATCGTCTAAGGATTGCCATTGGCCACCCTGGCGATAAAAATAAAGTCGCTGGTTATGTGCTAGGAAAGGCACCGGCCAAAGATCAAGAACTTATTAATGCAGCTGTTGACGAATCAGTGCGCTGTATTGATGTGCTTCTAAAAGACGGCCTCAGTAAGGCACAAAATCGTCTTCATTCATTCAAGGCAGAATAGCACACTGGTAACAGTACTGTTTTGTCGTTATAGACTCACCATTGAGTACTATAGTTGAGTTGTTACAGAATAATCACCAAAAGGGTTACAAGCCATGGGTTTTAAATGCGGTATCGTAGGTCTACCAAACGTTGGTAAGTCAACACTGTTCAATGCCTTAACAAAAGCAGGCATCGAGGCAGCTAACTTCCCATTCTGTACTATCGAGCCAAACACAGGTGTTGTACCTGTGCCAGATCCTCGCATGGATGCATTAGCAGTATTCGTTAAACCAGAACGTATTCTGCCAACCACAATGGAATTTGTAGACATCGCAGGCCTTGTTGCTGGCGCATCTAAAGGTGAAGGTCTTGGTAACAAGTTCTTAGCTAACATTCGTGAAACTGATGCTATTGGTCACGTTGTTCGTTGTTTTGAAAATGAGAACATCGTTCACGTTGCTGGCCGTATTGACCCTCTTGAAGATATCGATATCATCAACCTTGAATTAGCAATGGCTGACCTTGATACCTGTGAGCGCGCTATTTTCCGTGTCGCTAAGCGAGCTAAAGGCGGTGATAACGATGCTAAAACTGAGATCAAAGTACTAGAAAAAATGCTGCCAATATTAACTGACGGCGAAATGCTACGTTCAATGGAACTAAGCAAAGAAGAAAAAGCAGCAATAGATTACCTGCACTTCTTAACGCTAAAGCCAACCATGTACATTGCTAATGTTAATGATGACGGTTTTGAAAATAACCCATTCCTAGACAAAGTTATTGAGCGTGCTGCAACAGAAAACGCGATTGTTGTGCCTATCTGTGCGGCAATGGAATCTGAAATCGCAGAACTTGACGATGAAGATCGTGAAGAGTTCTTGGCTGACATGGGTATCGAAGAACCTGGTCTTAACCGTGTTATTCGTTCTGGTTATGAACTACTATCACTACAAACCTACTTCACGGCTGGTGTTAAAGAAGTGCGTGCTTGGACTATCCCTGTTGGCGCTACTGCACCAAAAGCTGCGGGTGTTATCCACACAGACTTTGAAAAAGGTTTTATTCGTGCTGAAGTTATCGGCTACGATGATTACATCGAATGCGGCGGCGAATCAGCAGCAAAAGATGCGGGTAAATGGCGTCTAGAAGGTAAAGATTACATCGTTAAAGATGGTGATGTAGTACATTTCCGCTTCAATGTATAATCGTTTCTATTCAATTATTATTGATATAACGATGAATTGATGAATAAGCCAGCATTATGCTGGCTTATTTTTTATCACCTCAAGCCTAAAAATAAATCAGCGCTAGGTCACAATTTTAATTATTGTTAGCTGACAATTCATATATCAGTTTGTGATTCGCCCAGTTCGCCCAAATAACCGACGAACAAACGAATTTTCGCTGTTTTTCAAAAAAAACTATTGACGGTTTTAGCTGGTATGAGCATAATGCGCCCCGTTCCCAACGAAGCGGCTCACTAAGAGCAGTGGCTGTTGGAAGCAAAATGGCTACGTAGCTCAGTTGGTTAGAGCACATCACTCATAATGATGGGGTCACAGGTTCGAATCCCGTCGTAGCCACCATTTCAATTTTATTATAAGATTGAAAGTCAATGCTTGTTCATTGATAAAATGCGGAAGTGGCGGAATTGGTAGACGCACTAGATTTAGGTTCTAGCGCCGTAAGGTGTGAGAGTTCAAGTCTCTCCTTCCGCACCATTCTCTCAATAGAGTTGAGAGATAGCTTGAAAAAGCACACTGTAGGTCTATCGCCAAGCGGTAAGGCAACGGCTTTTGATGCCGTCATACCCTGGTTCGAATCCAGGTAGACCTGCCACTCTTTAAGAGTATTGATTTATTTCAGTATTCTATGTTGGCTACGTAGCTCAGTTGGTTAGAGCACATCACTCATAATGATGGGGTCACAGGTTCGAATCCCGTCGTAGCCACCATTTATTCTTCAACTAAGTATTTACCTATACTTAATTGAAAAATACAATCAGAGACAACAGTTATTTATAACTGACAATATGCGGAAGTGGCGGAATTGGTAGACGCACTAGATTTAGGTTCTAGCGCCGCAAGGTGTGAGAGTTCAAGTCTCTCCTTCCGCACCATTCTCTCTGATTTAAAAGTCTTGTTACTACCCAACAAGCAACGCTTATGTATTTAAGCACTGTAGGTCTATCGCCAAGCGGTAAGGCAACGGCTTTTGATGCCGTCATACCCTGGTTCGAATCCAGGTAGACCTGCCATATTTAGATTAATTGTTGCGACAGTTAATCATTGCGGAAGTGGCGGAATTGGTAGACGCACTAGATTTAGGTTCTAGCGCCGTAAGGTGTGAGAGTTCAAGTCTCTCCTTCCGCACCATTATTCTTCATCTTAACTACGGTTAATGTGAAAAATACGATCAGAGATACAACAGTTATTCGTAACTGACAATATGCGGAAGTGGCGGAATTGGTAGACGCACTAGATTTAGGTTCTAGCGCCGCAAGGTGTGAGAGTTCAAGTCTCTCCTTCCGCACCATTCTCTCTGATTTAAAAAGTCTTGTTACTACTCAACAAGCAACGCTTATGTATTTAAGCACTGTAGGTCTATCGCCAAGCGGTAAGGCAACGGCTTTTGATGCCGTCATACCCTGGTTCGAATCCAGGTAGACCTGCCATTATTTAAAAGTATTGATTGGCTATATTTGTTATAAATTATAGTTGTTCAGTATTTTAAATCGGCTACGTAGCTCAGTTGGTTAGAGCACATCACTCATAATGATGGGGTCACAGGTTCGAATCCCGTCGTAGCCACCATTTCAATTTTATTATAAGATTGAAAATCAATGCTTGTTCATTGATAAAATGCGGAAGTGGCGGAATTGGTAGACGCACTAGATTTAGGTTCTAGCGCCGTAAGGTGTGAGAGTTCAAGTCTCTCCTTCCGCACCATTCTCTCAATAGAGTTGAGAGATAGCTTGAAAAAGCACACTGTAGGTCTATCGCCAAGCGGTAAGGCAACGGCTTTTGATGCCGTCATACCCTGGTTCGAATCCAGGTAGACCTGCCACTCTTTAAGAGTATTGATTTATTTCAGTATTCTATGCTGGCTACGTAGCTCAGTTGGTTAGAGCACATCACTCATAATGATGGGGTCACAGGTTCGAATCCCGTTGTAGCCACCATTTATTCTTCAACTAAGTATTTACCTATACTTAATTGAAAAATACAATCAGAGACAACAGTTATTTATAACTGACAATATGCGGAAGTGGCGGAATTGGTAGACGCACTAGATTTAGGTTCTAGCGCCGCAAGGTGTGAGAGTTCAAGTCTCTCCTTCCGCACCATTCTCTCTGATTTAAAAGTCTTGTTACTACCCAACAAGCAAAGCTTATGTATTTAAGCACTGTAGGTCTATCGCCAAGCGGTAAGGCAACGGCTTTTGATGCCGTCATACCCTGGTTCGAATCCAGGTAGACCTGCCATATTTAGATTAATTGTTGCGACAGTTAATCATTGCGGAAGTGGCGGAATTGGTAGACGCACTAGATTTAGGTTCTAGCGCCGTAAGGTGTGAGAGTTCAAGTCTCTCCTTCCGCACCATTATTCTTCATCTTAACTACGGTTAATGTGAAAAATACGATCAGAGATACAACAGTTATTTATAACTGACAATATGCGGAAGTGGCGGAATTGGTAGACGCACTAGATTTAGGTTCTAGCGCCGCAAGGTGTGAGAGTTCAAGTCTCTCCTTCCGCACCATTCTCTCTGATTTAAAAAGTCTTGTTACTACCCAACAAGCAACGCTT
Organism: Photobacterium piscicola; assembly: GCF_046058925.1. Lineage (NCBI taxonomy): Bacteria > Pseudomonadati > Pseudomonadota > Gammaproteobacteria > Vibrionales > Vibrionaceae > Photobacterium > Photobacterium piscicola. The sequence goes on along the minus strand of NZ_CP175534.1, from coordinate 1,055,914 downwards.
ATGTATTTAAGCACTGTAGGTCTATCGCCAAGCGGTAAGGCAACGGCTTTTGATGCCGTCATTCCCTGGTTCGAATCCAGGTAGACCTGCCATATTTAGATTAATTGTTGCGACAGTTAATCATTGCGGAAGTGGCGGAATTGGTAGACGCACTAGATTTAGGTTCTAGCGCCGTAAGGTGTGAGAGTTCAAGTCTCTCCTTCCGCACCATTATTCTTCATCTTAACTACGGTTAATGTGAAAAATACGATCAGAGATACAACAGTTATTCGTAACTGACAATATGCGGAAGTGGCGGAATTGGTAGACGCACTAGATTTAGGTTCTAGCGCCGCAAGGTGTGAGAGTTCAAGTCTCTCCTTCCGCACCATTCTCTCTAGTTTGTGAAAGTCTTATGAAAATAAGCACTGTAGGTCTATCGCCAAGCGGTAAGGCAACGGCTTTTGATGCCGTCATACCCTGGTTCGAATCCAGGTAGACCTGCCATATTTAGATTAATTGTTGCGACAGTTAATCATTGCGGAAGTGGCGGAATTGGTAGACGCACTAGATTTAGGTTCTAGCGCCGTAAGGTGTGAGAGTTCAAGTCTCTCCTTCCGCACCATTATTCTTTAAATCGACTTTTTACCAATTACTGATTTAAACAATACACTAGAGAAATACGGTTATTTATAACTGACAATATGCGGAAGTGGCGGAATTGGTAGACGCACTAGATTTAGGTTCTAGCGCCGCAAGGTGTGAGAGTTCAAGTCTCTCCTTCCGCACCATTCTCTCTAGTTTGTGAAAGTCTTATGAAAATAAGCACTGTAGGTCTATCGCCAAGCGGTAAGGCAACGGCTTTTGATGCCGTCATACCCTGGTTCGAATCCAGGTAGACCTGCCATATTTAGATTAATTGTTGCGACAGTTAATCATTGCGGAAGTGGCGGAATTGGTAGACGCACTAGATTTAGGTTCTAGCGCCGTAAGGTGTGAGAGTTCAAGTCTCTCCTTCCGCACCATTATTCTTTAAATCGACTTTTTACCAATTACTGATTTAAACAATACACTAGAGAAATACGGTTATTTATAACTGACAATATGCGGAAGTGGCGGAATTGGTAGACGCACTAGATTTAGGTTCTAGCGCCGCAAGGTGTGAGAGTTCAAGTCTCTCCTTCCGCACCATTCTCTCTAGTTTGTGAAAGTCTTATGAAAATAAGCACTGTAGGTCTATCGCCAAGCGGTAAGGCAACGGCTTTTGATGCCGTCATACCCTGGTTCGAATCCAGGTAGACCTGCCACTCTTTAAGAGTATTGATTCATTTCAGTATTCTATGTTGGCTACGTAGCTCAGTTGGTTAGAGCACATCACTCATAATGATGGGGTCACAGGTTCGAATCCCGTCGTAGCCACCATTTATTTTCTGATGACAGTTAAGAATAAAAATTTGCGGAAGTGGCGGAATTGGTAGACGCACTAGATTTAGGTTCTAGCGCCGTAAGGTGTGAGAGTTCAAGTCTCTCCTTCCGCACCATATTAGAGACCTACTCTTTGAGTAGGTTTTCTTTTATCTGCAATATAGTGATCATCTCTATTGATGACGACGGCAAATAAAAGAATAAATAAAAAGCCGAGTAATTAATTTTACTCGGCTTTTTGTTTTTATTTTCGTTACAAAAGACATTCAATACTATCGTTATATCCCCATTGCATACTTCAATACGTGTTTTTTTATCACACCAGTATGATCAGCAGCCCGTAATCCAACATTACGCAGTAACTTTAATGGCCCAATATTATTACTAAACGTGCTGTAGAAAAAATCCATTCCAGTTTGCATAATCAAATTATCAGGCCGACGACAACGTTCATAATTAGCCAGAACGTGAGGTTGTTGCCACTCACCACCAGCTTGGCTGATTTTATCGATTAAACAAGCAACATCTTTAAAGCCCAAATTAACCCCTTGCCCAGCTAATGGATTAATGGTGTGGGCTGCATCACCTAATAACACCACATTGGGTTTATAGTATGTTTGTGCATGACGACGAGTTAAGGGAAAGCTACCATGATTAAGCACGGTAAACTCGCCTAATTCACTCGGGAACGTTGCCATGATCTCTGCCTGTAATTGCGCGGCAGGCATTGCTGATAATTGACGAATTCGAGCAGGAGAGTCATACCAAACAAGTGATCCTTGATGGCCTGGCAAAGGTAAAAATGACCGCGGCCCCGCGGGGGTGAACTGCTGCCAAGTAATATCCTGTTGTGGCAAAGCCGTCGTGATATTAATTAGCATACAATGTTGACGATAATCCCATGCGGTAATACCAATATTTACTTGCTGGCGTACTTGAGAGTTAGCGCCATCAGCACCAATCAGTAAACCACAATTAAGCAGTGAGCCATCGTCTAATTCAATCTGATAACCATCATCAATCGCAGTTGCTGCCACCATGGTTGCTGGACACAATAAAGTAATATTGTCGTATTGTTCAAACTGTTGCCATAGCGCTAATTGAAGTACACGGTTTTCAACAATATAACCCAATTGCTGCAGATGCATCTCATCGGCATTAAACCGCGTGCGACACTCAGAATGTTCCCACGTTTCAAGACGCTTAAAGGGACATAAACGCATCGCCATTACAGATTGCCATGCGCCTAATTGTTCTAATAGGGCAACTGAACGTGGAGAAATAGCCGAAACACGTAAATCCATCGCTTGGGCTAACATAAAGGGCTGTGGTGCATAGCCTTCAATTACAGCCACATCTAGCCCTTGTTGCGCTAAACCAATCGCGGTAGCAGCCCCCACCATACCGCCGCCGGCAACAATGACATCATATTGTTCCATATCTTTACCTACCTATTATGCCCAAGCTTATTATTTGGTTATAATCTTTCAAACCATTGTGTTAGATGATTGTATAAGAAAATACGGTTATTGGGATACTACCATAATGTATTCATCGCTAATCGCCCATTAGCGACTCCCTCTCATCGCTGACAGGAATCCAACCACCATGCTGGCAGGCTTTAAACGTTTTACTATTAAACTTATTTTAAGCGCGTTAATTGTGCCTATTGTGCTAATCATTATTTTTAAATTTATCAACCCACCGTTTTGGGGCTGGGAAATTAGCCGTACTCTATTCCCACCACAAGGTTATCCAAAGCAAACACATCATCAATGGGTTAATTTGGATAAGATTTCAAAAAATATGCAATTAGCAGTGATAGCCTCAGAAGATCAAACCTTTCCAGAACATCATGGTATCGATCTTAGTGCCACTTTATCTGTACTTGAACACAGTGGTAAAAACGGCCCTAGCCGAGGAGCCAGTACCATTACTCAACAAACCGCTAAGAATGTGTTTTTATTTCCCAGCCATTCTTTCATTCGTAAAGGCATCGAATTGTATTTTGCATTATGGATGGAGGTTATTTGGGGCAAAGATCGTATTTTAGAAACCTACTTAAACGTCATTGAATTTGGTCCAGGGATCTATGGTGTTCAAGCGGCTAGTGAGCATTTTTTCCATATTCCAGCGAGTCGACTTAGCGCTCAGCAAGCAGCACAACTAGCCGCAGTATTACCTAATCCGTATAAAATAAAAGCCAGTCCAATGAGTAATTATGTCTATCAACGAACATTATGGATCCGTAAACAAATGCGTCAACTAGGTATGGTTACGCTAAATAAGGTCTATGATGAACAATCACTTTTTAAATCTTTTAATCTCTATCGCTAGTCAATTCCAAAAGACCACACTTTTTTCAGGGTGGTGATGATCTAGTCAGACCGAGTTTAAAGCAGTACAATACGCGGCTTGCTACAGGGCATTACCTTTTACATACGGTAATGCGGCCTGTCAGCCCGTAATCTGAATGTAATGAATCAACACTACGAGCGAAGAGAGATGGCGAAGAAACTGCTGATTAAAACCTGGGGCTGCCAGATGAACGAATACGATTCATCAAAAATGGCCGATCTTCTTAATGCTGCTAATGGCTTCGAGTTAACAGAAATCCCAGAAGAAGCAGATGTTCTGCTACTTAATACCTGTTCGATCCGTGAAAAAGCACAAGAAAAAGTTTTCCACCAGCTAGGCCGTTGGAAAAAACTAAAAGATAAAAAACCTGATCTAGTGATCGGCGTTGGTGGCTGTGTAGCGACTCAAGAAGGCGATTCTATTCGCAAACGCGCACCTTACGTTGATGTTATCTTTGGTCCACAAACCCTACACCGTTTGCCAGAGATGATTAAACGTTCTCAATCAAATGAAAAAACCGTGATGGACATTTCATTCCCTGAGATTGAAAAGTTCGATAGTTTGCCTGAGCCTCGTGCAGACGGCGCAACAGCATTTGTGTCTATCATGGAAGGCTGTTCTAAATACTGTACGTATTGTGTAGTGCCTTACACCCGTGGCGAAGAAGTTAGCCGTCCAATTGATGACGTGTTATTTGAAATTGCTCAACTGGCAGATCAAGGTGTACGTGAAGTTAACCTACTTGGCCAAAACGTGAATGCATTCCGTGGTCCAACACATGATGGTGAACTTGCCAGCTTTGCTGAACTTCTACGTTTAGTAGCGGCGATTGACGGTATTGACCGTGTACGTTACACAACCAGTCACCCGATTGAATTTACTGACGACATTATTGACGTTTATAAAGATACCCCTGAGCTGGTTAACTACTTACACCTACCAGTACAAAGTGGTTCAGATCGTATTCTAACAATGATGAAGCGTCCTCATACGGTACTTGAATATAAGTCAAAAATTCGTAAGTTACGTAAAGTACGCCCAGATATCACCATGAGCTCAGACTTTATTGTCGCGTTCCCAGGTGAATCTGATCAAGATTTCGAAGATACCATGAAACTGATTCGTGATATCGATTTTGATATTAGTTACAGCTTTATCTTCTCACCTCGCCCTGGTACGCCAGCAGCAGATTACCCATGTGATCTGACTGAAGAAGTGAAGAAAGAGCGTCTGTACGCCCTACAGCAACAACTAAATAGTCAAGCTATGCGCCATGCTCGTCAAATGCTTGGCACAGAGCAACGTATTTTAGTTGAAGGTCCATCGCGTAAAAATGTGATGGAACTACGCGGTCGTACTGAAAACAACCGTATTGTAAACTTTGAAGGCTCTGCTGAGTTAATTGGTCAATTTGTTGATGTAAAAATCATCGATGTATTTACTAACTCATTACGTGGCGAACTTGTTCGTACTGAAGCAGAAATGGATCTTCGCGTTGCAATGTCACCAGCAGCAATGATGGCAAAAACGCGCCGTGAAGATGATTTAGGTGTAGGCGTATATACTCCAGAATAACTGTCGTTCACTGCCGTCAAATCACGCGCAGTAATCACTATTATTCAAAGTAAGTCGCATGCCCTGAAAATATGGTCGCCTACATTTAGGCGACCTCAATGAGAGGCAAACCTTGAGCAAGATAATTACTGTAGAATTTGATCTGGAACCAGCTGATAATCAGCGTCTTTCCAGCCTTTGTGGTCCTTTCGACGACAACATCAAACAACTAGAACGTCGTTTAGGTGTTGAAATCAATCATCGCAGCAACCACTTTAGCGTCGTGGGTCAACCACACACTGCTGATATTGCCACCAATATCATTAAAGATTTATACGTTGATACGGCTCCCGTACATAACAACATTCCAGATATTGAACCCGACCATATTCATCTGGCGATCAAAGCTTCTGGCGTCCTAGAACAAACCGTAGAAACAAGTATTCCTTTTGGTAAAGAAGTCCATATAAAAACCAAAAAAGGGATCATAAAACCACGTACACCCAACCAAGCCCAATACATTGCCAATATCGTAACCCATGATATTACCTTTGGTGTTGGCCCTGCGGGTACTGGTAAGACCTACCTTGCTGTTGCCGCCGCCGTTGATGCGCTTGAGCGCCAAGAAGTGCGCCGTATTCTGCTAACTCGTCCCGCGGTTGAGGCTGGTGAAAAGTTAGGCTTCCTACCAGGTGATTTAAGCCAGAAAGTCGACCCATACCTACGCCCACTTTATGATGCTTTATTTGAAATGCTCGGTTTTGAACGGGTAGAAAAACTGATTGAGCGTAATGTGATTGAAGTCGCACCATTGGCTTATATGCGTGGTCGAACACTGAACGATGCCTTTATTATTTTAGATGAAAGCCAAAATACTACTGTTGAACAAATGAAAATGTTCTTAACTCGTATTGGCTTTAATTCTCGCGCCGTGATCACCGGCGATGTCACTCAAATCGATTTACCGCGTGGCGCACGTTCAGGTTTACGTCATGCGGTTGAAGTATTATCGAATGTTGAAGATATTAGCTTTAACTTTTTCTTAGCCAATGACGTTGTGCGCCACCCTGTTGTAGCTCGCATTGTTCAAGCTTATGAAGTTTGGGAAAGTGAAGATCAAAAACAACGTAAACAAGCAGAACAACGTCGTCGTACAGAACAAGACGCCAAAGACGCCGCCTTATTCGCCGTTGCGACTGCCGCTAAAATTGAATCACAAAAGAGTAACTAATGGCGATTTATCTTGATCTACAACTTGCAACAGCAGACGAAACTGGATTACCGACTGAAGCTGAATTTCAACAATGGCTAAATGCCGCAGTCACCCCATTTCAGGCCGATGCTGAAGTTACTATTCGATTAGTTGACGAGCAAGAAAGTCATGCACTCAACCTTGAGTACCGTGGCAAAGATCGACCAACAAACGTACTTTCATTTCCATTTGAAGCGCCACCTGAAATCGAAATGAATTTACTTGGCGATTTAATTATTTGTCGTCAAGTTGTCGAAGCGGAAGCCATTGAGCAACAAAAACCGCTTAATGCACATTGGGCACATATGGTTGTACACGGCAGTCTGCATCTGCTAGGTTATGATCATATCGAAGATGATGAAGCAGAAGAAATGGAAGCATTAGAGACTGAAATAATGCAAAACATGGATTTTGTCGACCCTTACATTTCTGAAAAGTAGTAACATACCAACGAATATTCCGCGGCTTACTAAACCAAGCCGCATTTCCGTGGCAATGTCCACTTAGTTGATAAAGTAAATAATGAACGAAGATAACTCTCCAACAACTGAAGGTCCGAGTAGAAAATCCTTCTTTGAACGTATTGGCCAATTTTTCCAAGGCGAACCACAAAACCGTGAAGAATTAGTTGAAGTATTCCGTGATTCGGAAGAAAACGATTTGATAGACCATGACACTCGAGACATGCTTGAAGGTGTAATGGAAATTGCTGAAATGCGTGTACGTGACATTATGATCCCACGTTCACAAATGACAACTATCGAGCGTTCTCAGAAGCTAGAAGATCTTATTGATTTAATTGTTGAAGCTCAGCACTCTCGCTACCCTGTTATCAGTGATGATAAAGACCATGTTGAAGGCATTCTATTAGCCAAAGACTTACTGCGTTATTTATTGCCTGATAGTGAACCTTTTGATATCGACAAAGTATTACGTCCTGCCGTTGTAGTGCCAGAAAGTAAGCGCGTTGATCGACTATTAAAAGAATTCCGCGAAGAGCGTTACCACATGGCAATTGTGGTTGATGAGTTTGGTGGTGTATCTGGTGTTATCACTATTGAAGACATTCTTGAGCAAATTGTTGGCGAAATCGAAGATGAATTCGACGACGAAGAAGAGCAAGAAGTTCGTCAATTAAGTAAGCATACTTACGCGGTCAAAGCCCTAACAACCATTGAAGATTTCAATGAACTGTTCCATACCTCATTTTGTGACGAAGAAGTCGATACTGTCGGCGGCTTAGTTATGATGAGTTTTGGTCACCTGCCATCACGCGGTGAAGTTGTTGAAGTTAATGGTTATTCTTTTAAAGTGACCTCGTCTGATAACCGCCGTGTTATCCAGTTACAAGTAACTGTACCGGACGAAGCATTTCAACCTACCATTACTCCGTAAATGATGACAAAAAAAACACTCATCTCATTGGGACAGTTGCTTGCAGCTGTCCCTGCGGGTGCGATTGCAACCTTGTCTTTTGCTCCTTATGACTACGCATTTATCGCCCCATTAACACTGATTCTGTTTTTCCTTTTATTACAGAAACAATCTCCTAAACGTTCAGCACTGATTGGCTTTTTTTATGGTCTAGGCATGTTTGGTACCGGTATCAGCTGGGTACATGTCAGCATTGATACCTTTGGTGGTATGCCTAAAATTGCCAGCATGCTCTTAATGTTTTTATTAATTAGCTATTTAGCGTTATATCCAGCGTTATTTGGCTATTTATTTAATCGCTTTAACCGCCAACGTCCTTTGCACCAATTACTGCTATCTGGCCCTGTTATTTGGTTGGTACTTGACTGGATCCGTGGTTGGCTCTTTACTGGCTTTCCTTGGCTATGGATGGGATACAGCCAGCTTAATACGCCATTGGCACACTTCGCACCCATTTTTGGTGTCGAAGGGATCACCCTCGCATTAGTGCTCATCTCGGGATCGATTACTGCGACCCTCTACTACCGTAACTGGCGTCCATTCATGGTTGCGGTGTTAGTGGTAATATTAGCCGTATTAGCGGGTATTCCGCAGTGGGTAAAACCCGATCCTAAGCACAGTGTCAGCGTTGCTTTAATTCAAGGTAATATTTCACAAGAAGAAAAGTGGTTACCTAGTCATCGCTGGCCAACCTTGATGAAATACATGGATCTCACCCGTGATAATTGGGGTTCAGATTTAATTATATGGCCAGAAGCTGCTATTCCAGCGCTTGAAGAAGATATTCCGACCTTCTTGCAGAATCTTGATGCTGCAGCACGTGCCAATAACAGCACGGTGATTACAGGTATTTTAGATCAAAAAGCCGATGGTGAGTTTTTCAATAATATATTGACACTGGGTGTCGATGCAGATGGGCCGTATAACTACAATACAGCCACGCGTTATACTAAGCATCATCTGTTACCTTTTGGTGAATTTGTACCGTTTGCGAGCATTCTACGTCCATTAGCACCGTTCTTTAACCTACCGATGTCATCATTTAGTCGTGGCGCTTATATTCAACCAAATATTCAAGCGCATGGTTATTCAATTGCACCGGCTTTGTGTTATGAGATTGCGTTTGGTGAGCAAATTCGTGAAAACATCACCAAAAAAACCGAGTTACTGCTCACGCTTTCTAATGATGCTTGGTTTGGGCGCTCAATCGGGCCCTTCCAACATATGGAAATAGCCCAAATGCGGGCGCTTGAGTTTGGTAAGCCGTTATTACGTGGCACAAATACTGGTATTACTGCCGTGGTTGACCATAATGGTCACATCACCAAAGAATTACCACAATTTGTAACAGGTGTTTTAAAAGATAAAGTGATCCCAACCATTGGAATGACACCGTATACCACTTTAGGCAGCTGGCCATTATACGGTTACTGTTTATGGGCGTTAGCGTTATCTTGGCTACTTGTTCGACGTAAACGCGGACATTTCCGTGACTTACCTCCAACGGAAACAGAATAAACTATAAGGTGAAGCTAATAACTTCACCTTTTTTTTTACGGTTAGTTTATTGTACTTTCATTGGCTAATAACAACCGCAATTCCGCAGACATTAACCACCCGCGGCGAGATAAGGAACGATAGATGAAAACGACACATAAAATTTTTACAACTTTGTGTTCATTATTAATGTTGATAATCTCAACACAAGCACTTGCTCAAGAACAACAAAATGACACCAAAGACGCATTAGCTCTTTTTTACAAATCCCCACAAACACAACCTTTTTTCCATTCTGCTTATGGGTATGCCGTGTTTCCATCGGTAGGTAAAGGGGGCTTTTGGATTGGTGGTGCTTATGGTTCTGGCGTAGTATTTAAAGCCAATCAAGCAATGGGATTTGCTAAGCTTTATCAAGTGTCTATCGGACTCCAATTTGGTGGCCAAGCCTTTAGTGAAATTTTATTCTTCCAAGATAAACGCGCTTACGATCGTTTTATTGATGGTGGATTAGAATTAGATGCTCAAGCGTCAGCGGTTGCCTTAACAGAAGGTGCCTCAGCTAAAATAGGTACCGCAGGTGCAGGAATGAATGCCGGTAGTGACTACATGACCCAAAGCTACATTAATGGTGTTGCTATCTTCACCCGCGCTAAAGGTGGCGCGATGATTGAAGCATCATTAGCAGGTCAAAAGTTCACTTACGAGCCAATGACAGCCGCAACTCGCCAAATCAAAGGCTACAATGATGTTCTGCCAACATTTAACAAGGAATATAAGCAGTCACCTACTGTGCCTCAACCACAACGATCACAACCGATGCAAAAGCCAGCCGATACGATTAAACCGGCAAACTCTGCTGTTGTCGTTGATATCATTGAAAAACCAGACTATTAATTAAATAGCTAGGTCTTGAGCAATAAAAAACGCAGCCCTATATGGCTGCGTTTTAGTTCATTTTAAAATAACGTTTCGAGTTAGTTATGGATTTAAAGGCAAACGCGTGAAATGCTTGCAGCCACACTTCACACATGGTGCAATGCGCGTTACATGAGTGATCATTTCTGTATGGCCACATTGTTCACACACAAGATTACCCAAACCAACAAGCTCACCCGCCTGATAAACACCTTTATGCTGAATATCATCCATCACTTCAATCCACTCTAATTGTGTTTTATCTGTGATCTCTGCTAAATTTTTCCAAATACTTTCACTGACTAACTTATAAAATGGACTTTCACTGAAAGGCTCTGAGCTATTTTTCACTTCTTCCGTAAAAGTTTTTAGATCGCTTTTGACATAAGCTTCAACTAATGACAATTCATCTTTAGTCATATCGCTGGCCGCTTTACCATAAAGCTCGGTCGTTTTAAGATCACTTTTGATGTACGCTTCGATCAATGCAAGCTCATCTTTGGTCATATCACTGGCAGCTTTACCGTAAAGCTCAGTTATTCTAAAAAACTTCTTTAGCTCTTCTGGACTATGCTTAAGCGCTTCAGTTACTTTTTCTAATACCGCTTCATAATGCTTTTGTTGCTGAGTCATGGGATTAATCCTCCGCCAATGTGCGAAATAATTACGTAATTACGGCCAAATGTAAGATTAAGGTCGCCGAATCGCTATCAGCTATTGTTGACACCTTTACCTTTGGTTATCCTATGTCGATTACAATGAATGTGTTTGTATTAAACTCACAAAATTCTGGATGTCATCGATGCAAGAACAATATCGTCCACAGGACATTGAACAAAAAGTTCAAGAACATTGGGATAACAATAAGACCTTTGTTGTTAGTGAAGACCCTAATAAAGAAAAATTCTACTGTCTCTCCATGTTCCCGTACCCAAGTGGTCGCTTGCACATGGGTCACGTGCGTAACTACACTATCGGTGATGTTATCTCTCGCTACCAGCGCTTACAAGGCAAAAATGTTATGCAGCCAATTGGTTGGGATGCATTTGGCCTGCCAGCAGAGAACGCAGCAGTAAAAAATAACACTGCACCTGCGCCTTGGACATACGAAAACATCGAGTACATGAAGAACCAACTTAAACTATTAGGTTTTGGTTACGATTGGAGCCGTGAATTCGCAACCTGTACTCCTGAGTACTACCGTTGGGAACAAGAGTTCTTCACTAAACTGTATAACAAAGGCCTAGTTTACAAGAAGACATCTTCTGTGAACTGGTGTCCTAACGACCAAACTGTACTTGCGAATGAGCAAGTAGAAGACGGTTGTTGCTGGCGTTGTGATACCCCTGTTGAACAAAAAGAGATTCCACAGTGGTTCATTAAAATTACTGAGTACGCACAAGAGCTACTTGACGATCTTGATACCCTTGATGGTTGGCCTGAAATGGTGAAAACCATGCAGCGTAACTGGATCGGCCGTTCTGAAGGTGTTGAATTAACGTTTAACGTTAAAGGTCAAAACGATTTAGAAGTTTACACCACCCGTCCAGATACCCTAATGGGTGTGACATTTGTTAGCATTGCTGCAGGTCACCCTCTGGCTGCAAAAGCGGCTGAGAACAACCCAGCCCTAGCAACATTTATCGATGAGTGCCGTAACACCAAAGTTGCTGAAGCTGAACTGGCAACAATGGAAAAGAAAGGCATGGATACCGGCTTTACTGCTATCCACCCATTAGATGGTCGTGAAGTACCTGTCTACGTTGCTAACTTCGTATTAATGGATTACGGCACAGGTGCTGTAATGGCGGTTCCAGCTCACGATCAACGTGACTTTGAATTTGCAACCAAATACAACATCGACATCATGGCAGTTATTAAGCCAGAAGACGGTAGCGAATTTGATATCTCTGAAGCTGCATTCACTGACAAAGGTATGTTGTTTAATTCTGGTGAATTTGACGGCCTAAACTTCCAACAAGCGTTTGATGCCATTGCAGCAAAACTTGAAACGGAAGGTAAAGGTAAGAAGACGGTTAACTTCCGTCTTCGTGACTGGGGTGTTTCACGTCAGCGTTACTGGGGTGCACCAATCCCAATGGTAACGACTGAAGATGGTCAAGTACATCCTGTTGCTGCCGATCAACTACCGGTTATTCTTCCAGAAGACGTGGTAATGGATGGCGTAACAAGCCCTATCAAAGCGGATCTAGAGTGGGCTAAAACTACCTTTAACGGCGAACCAGCACTACGTGAAACAGATACCTTTGACACCTTTATGGAGTCATCTTGGTACTACGCACGTTACTGTTCACCACAAGCAGATGATATTTTAGATCCTGCGAAGGCGAATTACTGGCTACCTGTTGATCAATATGTTGGTGGTATTGAACACGCTTGTATGCACCTATTGTACTCACGTTTCTTCCACAAATTGCTACGTGATGCAGGTTACGTAACCTCTGACGAACCGTTTAAGCAACTACTATGTCAAGGCATGGTATTAGCAGATGCGTTCTTCTACACCACAGATAAAGGTGGTAAAGAGTGGGTTGCGCCAACAGATGTAACAGTTGAACGTGATGGCAAAGGCCGTATCACAACAGCGGTTGATTCTAAAGGCCATAATGTTGAACACTCAGGCATGATCAAAATGTCTAAGTCTAAAAACAACGGTATTGACCCACAAGAAATGGTAGACAAATACGGTGCAGATACCGTACGTCTATTTATGATGTTCGCATCACCGGCTGATATGACGCTGGAATGGCAAGAATCTGGCGTTGAAGGTGCAAACCGCTTCCTTAAACGTGTATGGAAACTTGTGCGTGAGCATGCTGAAAAAGGTGAAGCTGAATCAGTAGATACAGCAGCACTAAACAGCGATCAAAAAGCACTTCGCCGTGACATTCATAAAACCATTGCTAAAGTAAGTGATGATATTGGTCGTCGTCAGACATTCAATACCGCCATTGCTGCAATCATGGAATTAATGAACAAGTTAGCGAAAGCGCCACAAGAATCAGCACAAGATCGTGCTATTCTTGATGAAGCACTAAAAGCTATTGTTACTATGCTTTACCCAATGACACCGCATATCTGTTTTGAAATGTGGCAAGCACTGGGTCAAACAGACATTGACCATGCAGTATGGCCACAAGCTGATGCAGCAGCATTAGTTGAAGATGAAAAACTGATCATTGTACAAGTTAACGGTAAACTACGTGCTAAGTTAACGGTAGCGGCAGACGCAACCAAAGAGCAGGTAGAAGCGTTAGCAATGGCTGATGATGGCGTAACTCGCTTCACTGATGGCAACACAGTACGTAAAGTTATTTATGTACCAGGTAAACTGCTAAACATCGTAGCAAACTAATCAAGGTTACTTTGTTTTGTTAGCAAGCCTAATAAAGACAAGTGCCTTAAAGATCCCCGCTTCTGCGGGGATCTTTATAATTATGGTCATATTTAATTTTGCGCCCAGCGCACCTTCTTTTCTTTCAAGGAGCTGACTTTCGTGAAAAGTTTTTTCTCGGCCAACAGCCTAACTCGACTACTTATCATCACTCTTCTCGCGCTTACAACAGCTTCTTGCGGCTTTCATCTTCGTGGTAACTACATGCTACCAGAAGGCATTGCCAAGCTATCGTTAACCAGTTTTGACCCCTACGGCCAATTAACCCGTATGGTAAAATACCAATTTAAACTGCATGGTATTGAAGAAGTAAAACCAGCAGCAACCGTACCAAATCTTAATATCACCAGTGAATCAACTGGCGACAGTACGTTATCGCTATATCAAAATAACGGTAAAGCAGAATACGATTTAACGTTAACGGTTAACTACACTGTGACAATTCCTAATCAAGGCATTGAACAGTTTAGTACTAAAGTCACCCGTACTTTCCTAGATAACCCACTTTCAGCACTTGCAAAATCAGTAGAACGTGATGAATTAGTCAATGTGATGCGTGAACAAGCAGCACAACAAATCATGCGTAAACTGGCGCGTCTGACCACAGTGTTTAATAAAATGGAAGAAGACAAACTCAACGCTGAATTAGACCAAATATTGCATAATCAAAAAGTATCGATTAAAGATGGTAGTACAACCACTATCACCACAACACCTGCGATAATACATAAAAAACAAGATAATAACGCCCGATGAGAGTCTACCCTGAACAACTGACGCAGCAGCTAACAAAAGGCCTGCGTCAGGCTTATTTGTTGTTTGGTAATGAACTATTATTAAAACAAGAAGCGGGCGATAACATAAAGCATATCGCCCATCAACAAGGCTTTCTTGAACGACATAGTTTTACTATCGATAATAGTCTCGATTGGAATGCAGTATTAGATTGCTGCAATGCCATGAGCTTATTTTCAGCACAACAAATTATCGAGCTTGAAATTGCTGAAACTGGATTAAATACCAATCAATCTAAAGCATTACTCGAAGTGATAACGGCGCTAAATCCTGATATTTTATTGATCCTTACCGGTCCTAGAATCAATAAAAAACAAGAAAGCACCAAATGGTTTAAAGCGCTGGATAATATCGGCCTGTATGTGCCTTGCAATACACCAGACCCACGTCAAATGCCGCGTTTTATTCAAGGTCGTTGTCAGTTATTAGGTTTAAAGCCCGATCACGAATCGGTACAAATGCTCGCGCAATGGCATGAGGGTAATTTACTGGCGCTATCGCAAAGTTTGCATAAATTAGTACTATTGTATCCCGATGGCATTCTCACCATCGTACGATTACAAGAAGCATTAAGTCGCCATAATCACTACACGCCATTTCAATTAATTGATGCTTTATTAGCCGGGCAAGCGAAACGAAGCCAACGCATATTGCGTCAATTACAAGCGGAAGGTGTTGAAGCGACTATTTTATTGCGAACATTACAGCGAGAATTAACTCAACTGTATAAAATGCAAGAAATGGGTAAAAAAGGTACGCCACTCAATCTCATCTTTGAACAATTTAGAGTGTGGCAAAACCGCCGTGAAATGTATATTGGGGCGTTACATCGACTGTCTCTAACAACCTTAGTAACGATTATTCATCAACTAACGTTAGTAGAAATTCAAGTCAAAACCGACTATGACACCCAACCATGGTCGGCCTTGAGTTGCTTATGTGCAGAGATGTGCGGTATTCCAACCCACTTACAACCACGAGATTAATATCAATACAGGTCAAAATTGCGACTTTTTGCCAGTTTGAAGCAAATCACTCAACAAACATGCGAAAAAATACCGTCTGAACCTTGTCCGCTTATCGCTGTCTGATAAGAGCATGGTATACTGCGGCACAATTCATGGTCAGTATGTCTATTTGACATTATAGATGCTAGTTATAGCGTCATTCGGCCACTACTATACTAACACTCAAGTGAGGGAATCCCTTTGCAGGTTCAAGAACTACACGATTTCATTGTTGATAAAATTGACGACATTAAAGCACAAGATATCGTAACTATTGATGTTCGCGGTAAATCAAGCATCACCGATTTTATGGTTATTTGTACTGGTACATCTAACCGTCACGTGGCATCTGTTGCTGATCACGTAAATAAAGAATCTAAGCTTGTTGATTTTCCTCCTTTCGGCATCAGTGGCGAAAAAGAAGGTCAATGGGTTATTGTTGATATGGGCGATGTTATGCTTCATATCATGCAAGAAGATGCTCGTGAGCTTTACCAACTGGAGAAGCTTTGGAGCTAATTGACCATGAAGCTTCAACTGATTGCTGTTGGTACTAAAATGCCAAAATGGGTTGAGGAAGGCTATAAAGAATATAGCCGCCGCTTCCCAAAAGATATGCCTCTGGAATTGATTGAAATTTCAGCGGGAAAGCGTGGCAAAAACGCTGATATTCCTCGCATTCTACAAAAAGAAGGCGAAGCCATGTTAGCTGCAGTTGCTAAGGGCAACCGAATTGTTACTCTGGATATTCCCGGTAAACGCTGGGATACAGGACAATTGGCACAACAATTGGATGCATGGAAACTAGACGGACGCGATGTATCAATTTTGATCGGCGGACCTGAAGGACTTTCTCCTGCATGTAAAGCAGCGGCAGAACAAAGCTGGTCATTATCACCATTGACTTTACCACACCCATTGGTGCGCGTGGTAATGGCAGAAAGCTTATACCGTGCATGGAGTGTCACGGCTAACCATCCGTACCACAGGGAATAATCATAAATGAGACAAAAGCGAACCCAGATCCGCGATCATCGCGCTGAGTCGGCATTATTTTTTCGTCGAGCTCTTGTCTCATTTATTGGTATCGCAATACTTGTAGGCCTGCTGCTGTTTAATCTGTTCCATATTCAGGTTGAGCAACATCAGGACTATCAAACCCGCTCAAATGATAATCGCATTAAAATTGTCCCTGTCACCCCTAATCGCGGCCTAATTTACGACCGTAATGGCGTGATCTTAGCGGAAAACAGACCCATTTATAGTCTTGAGATCACCCTAGAAAAAGTCTCTGAACTCGATCAGACTTTTGCCGATCTTAAACAGATCATGGGCATCACTGACGAAGATATTGCCAACTTCCAAAAAGAGCGCCGTCGTACTCGCCGCTTTAAGTCTGTGCCTATTCTTGATCACCTCAATGAAAAGCAAGTTGCACTGTTTTCTGTTAATCAGCATCGCTTGCCTGGTGTAGAAGTAAAAGCACACTTAAAACGCTATTATCCTTACGGTGATACCCTCACCCACGTTTTAGGTTATGTTGCTAAAATTAACGATCGTGACCTTAAAAAACTGGATAAAGAAGGTAAGTTAAGTAATTACAAAGCAACCCGCGACATGGGTAAACTCGGTATCGAGCGTTACTACGAAGAACTATTACATGGTACCTCTGGCTATCAAGAAGTTGAAGTCAACAGCCGCGGTCGTGTTATTCGTACCCTTAAATATATTCCGCCTATTCCAGGTAAAGATATCAAGATCAACATTGATATTAAACTTCAGCAATATGTTCAGAACTTACTTATTGAGCATAAAGTTGATCCTGTTACAGGCAAAGAGATCATTAAACATAAACGTGGCTCAATTGTTGTATTAGACCCTAAAGATGATGCAATTTTAGCCATGGTATCAAGCCCTAGTTACGATCCAAATTTGTTTGTTCGCGGTATCTCAAGTAAAAAATACAACGCCTTGCTCAATAATCCAGATCGTCCATTGGTGAACCGCGTTACGCTGGGTATTTATCCACCCGCATCAACGGTCAAGCCACTGATTGCCGTTGCCGCATTAACCGAAGGGGTGATCACACCCAATACCACCCGTAACGATCCCGGTTGGTGGCAAATCCCTAATTCAACCAGCCGTAAATTCCGTGACTGGTTACGTTGGGGACATGGGCGTGTCAATATTTACAAAGCAATTGAAGAGTCAGTAGATACTTACTTCTATCAAGTTGCTTACGATCTGGGTATTGATCGTCTTTCAACCTGGATGAATAAATTTGGTTATGGCGAATACACAGGCATTGATATTCACGAAGAAAGTAGAGCCAATATGCCAACCCGTGAATGGAAACAAACACGCCACAAACGTCCATGGTATCAAGGTGACACTATTCCTGTGGGCATAGGTCAAGGTTATTGGACGGCAACACCATTACAGATAGCCAAAGCCACATCGGTGTTAGTAAATAGCGGTGTAGTACATCGTCCGCACCTGCTGAAAAATATTATTGATGATAAAGTCGAAGCACCGGCTAAATTTGAAAACTTTCCACCTATCACAGGTGTAGATCCTAAAACATGGGAAATTGCGCGAGAAGGTATGCACCGTGTCCTTTATGGTCACCGAGGTACTGCGCGTAAAGCCTTTTACAACACCCCTTATCAAGCAGGGGGTAAATCAGGATCTGCACAGGTGTTTGGTTTAGCTGAAAACCAAAAATATAACGCTGATGAGTTAGAAGAGCATTTACGTGACCACGCCCTATTTACTGCATTTGCACCGTTTGATAAACCGCAAGTGGTGGTCTCAATGGTATTAGAAAATGCCGGCGGTGGCTCAAGTAATGGTGGTCCAATAGCTCGACAAATATTTGACCATATGCTGATAGAGCCACCAGCCACGGTTCCTTTACAATTAGCGGCACCAACACAAGCTACTGCGGAAGTACGTTAATGAGCATCATGGCAACAACAGGGTCAAAGCCAAGTATAAGTGACCGCTTACATATTGATATCCCCTTGCTATTGGGATTATTAGCCATCATGAGTTTCTCATTGGTGATCATGTACAGTGCCAGTGGTCAAAGCATGCCGATGATGGAACGCCAAGCAATGCGAATGCTGCTGTCACTTGGAGTCATGTTTGTTCTTGCCCAAATTGCACCACGCCGTTATGAAGCATGGGCCCCTTATTTATTTGGTCTTGGACTGATACTGCTCATTAGCGTACTTTCTTTTGGTGAAGTATCTAAAGGCGCACAACGCTGGCTTAACTTAGGCTTTATTCGATTTCAACCATCAGAATTAATCAAACTTGCAGTGCCATTAATGGTGGCACGGTTTATTGGTAACCGTCCGCTCCCGCCCACGTTTACCCATATTTTTGTTGCACTGGTATTAATTTTCACACCAACGATTTTAATTGCCAAACAACCTGACCTTGGCACTTCAATTTTGATTGCCGCATCAGGGATATTTGTTCTGTTTCTGTCAGGAATTAGCTGGCGAGTGATAATTGGTGCATTGGTATTACTCGGTGCCTTTATTCCTGTGTTATGGTTCTTCCTAATGCATGACTACCAACGTACTCGCGTAATGACCTTATTTAATCCCGAATCTGATCCTTTAGGAGCGGGATACCATATAATCCAATCAAAAATAGCTATTGGTTCAGGAGGAATCACTGGTAAAGGCTGGCTTCATGGTACTCAATCACAATTAGAATTTGTTCCTGAACGTAATACTGACTTCATTTTTGCGGTGATCGCCGAAGAATGGGGATTAGCCGGTGTTATCGGTTTACTCGCAATGTATCTGTTTGTATTGGGGCGAGGATTATTACTTGCAAGCCGTGCTCAGACCGCGTTTGGGCGTATGATGGCAGGCAGTATTGTACTTAGTTTTTTTGTTTATATTTTTGTTAATATCGGAATGGTAAGTGGACTATTACCTGTTGTAGGTGTTCCTCTTCCCTTAGTCAGTTATGGTGGTACCTCAATGGTTACTCTCATGGCTGGTTTTGGTATTCTGATGTCTATCCACACTCATAGAAAAATGTTGTCTAAGGCGACCTAATAAATGCGTTCACTATTTGTAGTTTTTTTCCTAATCCTTGCTGGGTGTAGTTCTTCGCCTGAACAAACTCAACAGCCACAAACAAAACCGGATACAACCGCTAAACCTGTTAAAGTGATTAAAATCGTCAAAGTCACCAAACCAAACACTGATGATCCTAACGCTGGACGCTATTCTCTTAAGGATGATCGCGCACCGACAGTCATACCTGATTTTTCAAAAGTAAAATTAGTCACCCCTCATTACGAAGCTTATAGTCGAGGTGGTAATAAAGACTACACTTTACGCGGTAAACGCTACCATATTATTAAGAATCCTAAAGGGTATACCGAAACTGGATTTGCTTCATGGTATGGCGAAAAATTCCATGGCCATAAAACAGCCAATGGTGAAGTGTATAATATGTTTGCGATGACAGCCGCACACAAAACTCTGCCATTACCAAGCTTTGTCCGTGTCACAAATACCTTAAATCATAAATCAGTAATTGTTCGCGTGAACGATCGCGGTCCATTCCATGATGGCCGTATTATTGATTTAAGTATGGCAGCCGCTTCTAAATTAGGCGTGATCAGCTATGGTACTGCTCCGGTAAAAATTGAAGTGCTTACCATTCCGAAGCCATCAACCACTGCCGAAATTAAGAAAGCGCCAATTCCAATTCAATATTTTATTCAATTAGCCGCGGTGAATACCCAACAAAAAGCGGATCAGATGCAACGTGAAGTAAAAAAACGCTACAGCACCAGTGTTGATATTGAAAAAATTGCGAACCGAGCTGTTTTCCGCATTCGATTAGGGCCATTTTTAGATCATAAAGATGCTGATTTATTGCTCGCTCAGGTGAAGAATAAACATTATCCGCAAGCATTCATGATCACTGAAAAACGATAACTGAACCTTATTGTTATTTTATAATCATACTTATTGCCTATAGTTTTTTATTAAAATCATAAAACTATAGGCTTTTTATGGCCTCACCCTATAACAATAGCCTCAATGTTGAGCTTAATCCCCTAATGTCAGAACTTTGGAAACTTCCGTTCAGGCACTGATTGCCAATGTGTTATCTGTTATAGTGAGCCCACTTTTTAGCCACAGATTAATTAAAGTTAAATATATCATGAAGAAAACAGCTGTGCTTTTCCGTTCTGTAGCCATCTCCGCCACTCTGCTGGCTTCAGCTACTGTTGCTGCATCACCAGCAGTAGTACCTGAAGCTCCACAAATTGCGGCTAAAGGTTATGTTCTTATTGACTACAACTCAGGCAAAATCATTGCTGGTCATAACCAAAATGAAAAATTAGCGCCTGCAAGCCTAACAAAAATCATGACCAGCTATGTGATTGGTCAAGAAATTAAAAATGGCAATATCTCTCCCAACGATAATGTCGTTATCAGTAAAAATGCTTGGGCGAAGAACTTCCCTGGCTCTTCTAAGATGTTCTTAGAAGTGGGTAAAACCGTAAAAGTATCTGATCTTAACCGCGGTATTATTGTTGATTCAGGTAATGATGCCTGTGTTGCAATGGCTGAACATGTTGCAGGTTCACAGCAAGCATTCGTTGAGTTAATGAATAGCTGGGCAAAAAATCTGAAGATGAAATCGACTCACTTTACTAATGTTCATGGTTTAGATAATCCAGACTTGTACACAACCCCTTATGATCTTTCTATTCTTACACGTGCGCTTATTCATGATTTACCCAATGAATTTAAGATCTACGATGAAAAATCATTTACTTATAACGGTATCACGCAATACAACCGTAATGGTTTATTGTGGGATCAAAGCATGCACGTTGATGGTCTAAAAACAGGCCATACTAATAATGCAGGTTACAGTTTGGTAAGTACTGCCACTGAAGGCAACATGCGTCTTATTTCAGTGGTAATGGGAACGGCAAGTAAACATGCGCGTCTTGCTGAAAGTAAGAAACTATTAACCTATGGTTTCCGTTTCTTCACAACCTTAACGCCATATAAGAAAGATCAAACATTTGTGACTGAAAAAGTCTGGATGGGTGATACAGATAAAGTCGATCTTGGTGTTAATGAAAATACTTACGTTACGATTCCACGTAGCCAAGCAAAAGATTTAAAAGCAAGCTTCGTGTTAACTAAAGAATTAAAAGCGCCAATTCAAAAAGGCGAAGTAATGGGTACGCTTTATTACCGTCTAGGTGATACTGATATTGCTCAATACCCTTTAGTGGCACTTACTGAAGTAAAACAAGGCAACTTTTTTAGCCGCTTAGTTGATTATGTAACAATGCTGGTACAAAGCTGGTTCTAAAGCTTAATTGCAAGCAAAAACACTCATAAAAGAAGCGGCCAATGGCGGCTTCTTTTGCTTTTCAAGCTTGCATACACATTTTCCAATAACCAAGATAATCACAACCTTGTTTTCCAACTACTGACGCATTAAGATGCCTGCATATTACCGTGATTTGTGATCTATACCACGGTGTAAAGCCAGAGAAACCTGAACCTTGGAGTTCTATTATGCAAGATTTAAATAAAGAGCAACCAAAACTTAAAGATCTACTTGAATTCCCTTGTAGCTTTGCCTTTAAAGTTATGGGTGAGAATAAGCCAGAATTGGCTGATCGTGTTGTTGAAGTTATTCAAAAAACAATCCCTGGTGATTACGTTCCAACGACAAAGCCAAGCAGTAAAGGGACTTATACCGCAGTCTCTGTAACGGTTAATGCTACTAATATTGAACAGATTGAAACACTATATAAAGAACTTGGCGCGATCGATATCGTGCGTGTTGTTCTATAATAGCAAGTCAGATGGCGGCTTCTTATAAGTCGCCATTCTTTTTTATCCCCCCCCCCTTCTTTTTACGCATTTCTTGCTATTTTTCCTCTATTTTCACTTCACCACATAACTCTTAAAACTATTAATAAGCCCTGAATAACGGGTTAATCATGCATCTTTGAACAGTTTAGGTATAATGGTCTGGTTCACAGCCAGTAAATGGCGCTTTGCGTTATATCAATAAATAGGCACAAATTTGCAAAAATCTCTTATTATTAGAAATATGGGCCGTTGTGATTACCAAACCACCTTTGATGCTATGCATCAATTCACCAATGACCGCACTGATAACTCAGTCGATGAAGTATGGTTGGTTGAACATCACCCCGTCTTTACTCAAGGTCAAGCTGGCAAGGAAGAACATCTACTCAACACAGGTGAAATTCCCGTCGTCCAAAGTGATCGTGGAGGTCAGGTGACATATCATGGTCCAGGTCAGCAAGTTGCTTATATATTGATTAACTTACGCAGAAAAAAACTCAGTGTTCGTGACCTAGTCAGCCACATCGAAAACACAATTATAAATACACTATCTCAATTTGGGATTACATCTAATGCTCGCCCTGATGCACCAGGTGTCTATGTCGACAATCGCAAGATATGTTCATTAGGATTACGCATCAGACGCGGCTGCTCTTTTCATGGTCTGGCACTTAATATAAATATGGATTTGGCCCCATTCCAACGTATCAACCCTTGTGGCTACGCTGGAATGGAAATGACGCAAACAGCATCATTAAACGGCCCGAGTGAACTGATGGAAGTTCAGCCGGTACTCATTGAAGAATTAACAAAATTACTCGACTACTCACAAGTCGAGTGGATGACGGAAAGCAATCAACTATGAGCAAACCAATTAAAATTGAACAAGGCGTTAAATACCGTGATGCAGATAAAATGGCATTAATTCCGGTACGTAATGTAGCCCAAGAAGAAGCACCCAAAGACGTGTTACGTAAGCCTTCATGGATGAAAATAAAACTGCCATCTGACAGTAAGCGCATTCAAGAAATAAAATCAGCCCTACGCAAAAATAACCTGCATTCTGTTTGTGAAGAAGCATCATGCCCAAATTTGGCTGAGTGTTTTAACCATGGCACCGCTACCTTTATGATTTTAGGTGCCATTTGTACACGCCGTTGCCCGTTTTGTGATGTTGCCCATGGTCGTCCATTAGCACCTAATGCTGAAGAGCCAAGTCATTTAGCTCAAACCATTGCGGATATGAAATTACGCTATGTGGTTGTAACATCTGTAGACCGTGATGATCTTCGTGATGGTGGCGCACAACATTTTGTTGATTGTATTAATGCCATTAGAGCTAAAAGCCCACAAATTCATATTGAAACCCTAGTGCCTGATTTCCGTGGTCGTATGGATCGCGCACTGGATATTTTTCAAGATACAGCGCCAGATGTATTTAACCATAACCTAGAAACTGCACCACGCTTATACCGTAAGGCACGTCCTGGAGCAAACTATCAATGGTCATTGGATTTATTAAAGAAATTTAAAGAAATCCACCCAACAGTACCAACAAAATCAGGCGTTATGATGGGACTGGGTGAAACCAAAGAAGAAATAATTCAAGTTCTAAAAGATTTGCGCGCTCATGGCGTTACTATGCTAACCCTTGGTCAATACCTTGCACCAAGTCGTCATCACTTACCGGTTGAACGTTACGTGCCGCCTGAAGAGTTTGACGAGCTAAAACAAATTGCACTTGATCTTGGTTTTACACATGCGGCTTGTGGTCCATTTGTACGTTCGTCTTACCATGCCGACTTACAAGCTCAAGGTGTCGAAATTAAATAATGAATTAATTCGTTCATTAATTTCCATAAAAAAACCGCTTTAGTCTGCACTAAAGCGGTTTTTTAACAACTAAACCACAAGGTTAATTATTTAGCAAAAGCAGCGCCAAATACAGGAGCAATAGAATCTAATACAGAAACTGTTACTGGCTTACCTTCGTTATCAGTAATGTTCAATGATGTACGATTACCTAGATCACCAACTAAAATACGATATTTGTCATTGGTTAAATTCATCGGCTTCGTACCTAACTGAGTCCAAAACGCATCATCAGGTTGACGGTATTTAACTTCAATTAGACCTTGTGAACGATTACGATCTTCAATAGTAAAGCCTAACTGTTGTAGCATTGCAGGTAAGCGTTCCCACATATCTTCATACGACGCACGCGCAATAATAATCGGTAAACCACTACGATCGGTTCCCATTACTACTGGAATGTTTTTCAATTGCTCAGCTGCCGCTAAACGCGCTTGCTCACGAGCCATATTGTCGTACTTAGACATCACTAAATTGGTCATTAAAATGCTGTAGCGACGCTTATTATCTGTACTAACTGGTTTCACATCACCATTTTCACGCCAATCAGTTAGCGTAATACGGTAGCTATTAATGTTAGGCGTTTTTTCTATCGTGTAACGGCTACTGATCTTGGTATCTTCGTCATCATTAGTCCAAGAAACCCAATCAGTATCAATACGATCAGCGCTTTGTTTTATAATACCGACATTATTATCTGTGATCAGCTTTTGTGTCACACGCCAGATCTTCATCAGATCATTTGACGATGGCATAAACAAGGTTACGCCTTGTTGATCAATCGCAGAAGTGACTCCTGGAATCAATTCTAGCACTTGTAGTGGTGGACGAATATCAACCTTAGTGCCCACTTCGCCTTTATAAACCTGTTGCGGGATCGCATAGTTAGTATTACTAAAGGGTTGAGCCCCTGCCGGCAACGTCCAACTCTCAAGCGATGGCGTATTAAGATAATTAAAATCTTGCGCTGCCTGTCGACGACTATCCGTACCACTAGAACATGCGGTAATCGTTGTCACTACGACGGCGGCTAATGCTAGCCGGTATTTATAATTCATTTATGCTCCTGCGCTCCTAGATTGTTACAACCACGAATGAATAACTACGTATTATAATACGTTAGCATCAATAAGTGCTTGTTTAACAACAGGCTGCTGTGATTCGCTTAAAACAGTAAGCGGAAGTCGTAAGTTATCGTGTTCAATTAACCCCATTTGATGAGCAGCCCACTTAACGGGAATCGGGTTAGCTTCAACAAACAGTTTGGTGTGTAACGGCATTAAACGTTGATTGATCTCTTGAGCCGCATCAATGTTACCTTCTAAAGCAAGGTTAAACATTGTCGCCATTTCTGCTGCAACAATATTTGCAGTAACAGAAATAACGCCATGACCACCTTCAGCAACAAAATCAACCGCAGTTGCATCATCACCGCTTAGTTGGATAAAATCTGCGCCACAAAGTTCCCGTGTTTTTTTAACGCGAGTAATATCACCGGTTGCGTCTTTAATACCAATAATGTTGTCAAGTTTTGCTAAACGAGCAACAGTTTCAGGCAATAAATCAACCGCAGTACGACCCGGTACATTATATAAGATTTGTGGTATATCCGTCGATTCAGCAATGGCTTTATAGTGTTGGTATAAACCTTCTTGGGTTGGTTTATTATAGTATGGTGTCACACTTAAACAGGCAGCAATTCCCGTACCAGAAAACAGTTTAGTAATGGTTATTGCTTCATGGGTTGCATTTGCACCCGTACCTGCAATAACAGGAATACGCCCATCAACATACTCTAATGTTTTTAAAACAACTTTAATGTGTTCGTCAACGGTTAGTGTTGTTGATTCACCTGTTGTTCCCACGGCAATAATTGCAGTTGTACCTGCTGCAATGTGGTAATCGACCAATTTCTTAAGGCCGATATAATCAACTTCGCCTGAAGGATCAAATGGTGTTAATAGTGCTACCATGCTTCCTGAAAACATGTCTGTCTCCCCTGTTTTATATATCGTAACAATTCTAAACTAACAACATTAACAACCAATCATTAAAAATGGTTACGGTATATAGCTAGTTAATAAGTCATGGTACTTTTGCATGGCTATAAACTCAAGCAAAGGGTGACTGAAAACCGTTAACTGACGCGCTTTATCGTATTCATGTTAAGCCCATCAGCAATGTTTTACGTATCTTATCCCTAAAAATGTTTTTTTTGAGTCATTATTATTGTTAACCCTACAATTATAATAAAAAATTTTGTGATTATTGATGGTGAATTGCACTCATTGGAATAATGAGTCTGTGCTAACATGCTAGTAATGATCACGAAAATATGGCGCTAAATATGGAACATTACCTCGTAATAACAGCTGTAGGTACTGACCGCCCAGGTATCACCGATGAGATAACCCATCTTGTCGCAAACAGTGGCTGTAATATCATTGATAGTCGAATTGCTCTTTTTGGCTCAGAATTCACCCTGATTATGTTACTTTCAGGCAATAGCAATGCGATCTCAAGAATCGAGTCTACATTGCCCCTTAAAGGCCAAGAACACGACTTAATCACGGTAATGAAACGCACCAATAAACATATTTCTCGTTTCTTTCCATACACGGCTGATTTTCATATTGAAGCAAAAGATAGCCCAGGGTTGATTAAGCATTTCACGCATTTTATTGCGAGTCGCAAGATTGATATTTCAACCCTGAGTGCCAATACGATTGAAAATGGCCATGATGATATCGACAATAAATTAGTCCTTCAAATCAGTACTAATTTACCTGAAGATTGTAATTTAATGAGTCTACAAGAAGAATATGAAGCACTCTGTAAGCAGCTCAATGCTCACGGCACAGTCAACTTTATAGGTCATCACTGATATTATTCTCTTTCAACAGTCCACCATAACAACACATTTAAATTTGTGTTTATAACTTATTAATAAGGACCGCTGCATGAATACATTAACACCGGGAATGCTCGCCCCCGCTTTTACCTTACTTAACCAAGATAACCAGCCCATCAGTTTACGTGACTTTGCGGGTAAGAAAGTATTGGCTTATTTCTATCCTAAAGCAATGACACCTGGCTGTACGGTTCAAGCTTGTGGCTTACGTGATAGCAAAGCCGAACTCGATGCACATAACGTGGTTGTTTTAGGCATCAGTATTGATCCCGTTAAGCGGTTACCTAAATTTATTGAACGAGACAATCTTAACTTCACCTTATTATCAGATGAAGATCATGCAGTGGCTGATCAATTTGGTGTTTGGGGTGAGAAAAAGTTCATGGGTAAAGTGTACGATGGTTTGCACCGCATCAGCTTCTTAATTGATGAGCATGGCAAAATTGAGCACGTATTTAATAAATTTAAAACCAAAGATCATCATCAAGTAGTGTTGGATTACCTTAATCAGTAATATTGTTATAACGCTCCTTAAATAAAAAAGGCCAATCAAGGCCTTTTTTATTTATGGTTATTTGTATCAAGCCGTTTTAATAACTCACTGGTGGGACAGTTTCTTTCATTACTAATGCGCCCCACACAGCTTTGACTAAAGTTGCTAATGGAATCGCAAAGAAGACGCCCCAGAATCCCCACAGACCACCAAACACCAACACTGCAACTATAATTGCCACAGGGTGTAAATTAACCGCCTCAGAAAACAGCACGGGGACTAAAACATTACCATCTAATGCTTGAACAATACCGTATGCTGCAAGTAACCACCAGAACTCAGGTGTCCATCCCCATTGGAATAAACCAACCATCGCAACAGGTATTGTAACGGCAGCGGCACCGATATAAGGAATTAAAACGGATAAGCCGACTAACACACCAAGTAAGGCTGCATATTGAAGCCCCATCACCATAAACACGATATAACTGGCGATACCAACAATAAAAATTTCAATCACTTTGCCACGAATATAATTAGAGATTTGCTGATTCATCTCAGCACTCACTTTACTCGCTAAACGACGATTACTCGGTAAAACGTCAATAAATGAACGTAAAATCGTGTCTTTATCTTTCAATAAAAAGAATATTAATAATGGCACTAAAATCAAATAGACACCAAGAGTAGCTAAGCTCACTAATGAAGAAAGAGATCCTTTAACGACACTGCCGCCAACGGCTAATACTTTTTCACGTAAAGTATCGGTTAATACTGTCACTTGGTGTGGCTGTACAAAATCAGGATAACGTTCAGGTAAACTTGAGACATAAACCTGTAAATCATTAAACATTTTTGGTACATCAGCACTTAAATTGGTAATTTGATGCCAGATAGTGGGTACTAAACCAAATAAAGCCAATACCATTAATCCAGCAAAGATAATCAGCACGATAGCAACGGAAATTGTTCGCGGTAAGCCCCATTGAGTAAGGCGAGCAACAGGTGATTCAAGCAGATACGCTAACACAATCGCAACCAACAATGGCGTGATTAACCCACCAAAGAAATACAAGGTTAAAAAAGCACCGGCTAAAATGATCATTAAACTCACAGCATGAGGATCAGAGAATCGGCGCTGATACCAATTTTTAAACATATGCAGCATGAAAATTACAGTCCTTTTTTCACAATAATAACCAGCTGATAGGTATTTTCAGCCTGTATATCAAGAATAAATCCATTGTTTTTTAAATAACGAATAATATCCATTTGAGTGCCGTCGGCTAAAACCTTAATTTCAAGTTTCTGGGTCGACAATAAATCGCGACATTCTCGCTTTACCATCAATAATGCTAATGGACAACGGTGAGCCATGAGATCAAGTGTTAGGATTTCCATTCCAATTGCGTGACA
The DNA here is from genome assembly GCF_046058925.1 of Photobacterium piscicola. NCBI lineage: Bacteria > Pseudomonadati > Pseudomonadota > Gammaproteobacteria > Vibrionales > Vibrionaceae > Photobacterium > Photobacterium piscicola. The sequence continues at coordinate 1,026,701 of NZ_CP175534.1, read as the reverse complement.
GTGATTATCCATTATCGTATTGTAACCTTAACCGCAAGGAATAAGCGAGATAACCACAAGACGAAATATAACAATAGCGAACCTAAGCTAAAATTCGCTGTCATAACAACGCAGAAGGTTATCGATAATTACCCCGTTATCCCATATTAATCGACATGGTGGTTGTATTACTTATATGTTCCAATTTGCTAAAGCACCAACTTATCTCTTACTGTCAGCCTTGCTAACAACAAGCTTGCCAGCTATAGCGAATAATGCCTCTTTGCCTGATATTGGTACCACAGCAGCATCAACCCTCACTATTGATAAAGAAATTGAATATGGTGAGATGTACATGCGTATGATGCGTGCCAGTCGTCCTATTATTAATGACCCCGTATTAACAGAGTATATTCAAGATCTTGGGCATAAATTAGCCGCTAATGCTGACGGTGTTAAAACCCCATTTAATTTTTTCTTAATTAAAAATTATGAGATCAATGCCTTCGCACTCTTTGGTGGCAATATTGGTATTCACTCAGGATTATTTTTACATGCCAAAACTGAAAGTGAACTCGCCTCAGTTATCGCACATGAAATTGCTCACGTCACCCAACGTCACCTTGCACGTTCATTAGAAGATCAAGCGAAAAAAAATCCAGCAACAATGGCAGCAATGCTAGGCTCGCTACTATTAACAATTGCAGCACCAGAAGCAGGAATAGCAGCACTCCATGCAACCACTGCCATCTCAATGCAAGGTATGTTAAATCACACCCGTAGTAATGAAAAAGAAGCGGATCGCATTGGCATATCCACCCTCGCTAAGGCTGGATTTAATCCACAAGCCATGCCACATTTTTTTGAACGGTTAGCTGAACAATACCGCTATACCACTAAACTACCAGCAATGTTACTCAGCCACCCATTACCTGAATCACGTATAACTGACAGTCGCTTACGTGCTAATAACTATTCAGTGGTAAGATTACCGCCTTCAGAACGCTACCTATTAGCAAAATCACGAATGGTGGCTCGCTATGTCGGTTTTAGCCAAACATCAGCCTTAAACTGGTTTAACGCTGAACTTAAAAAGACGCCAGTTAATCAACGTAAAGAACTGAACTATGGTAAAGGATTGGTTTATCTTGATAGTGGTCAATACGCTAAAGCCCAGCAATTATTATTGCCACTCCTTGCAGCTGAGCCAAATAATGCTTTTTACATAGATGCCGTTACAGATTTAAATCTCTACCAAAAACACTATGACAAAGCGATAAACCGTTTAGAAAGTGCCTTACAATATCAACCAGAAAGTAGCGTATTACAGTTAAATTTAGCTAATGCCTTATTTGAAGCTCAACGTTATCAACAAAGCATTAAAATATTGAACCGCTATAGCTATCAACATCCCAATGATATTAATGGCTGGGCATTATTAGCGCAAAATTATGCTAAACAGAATCAACGAGATGGTGAATTAGCAGCGATGGGAGAATTAGCAGCATTACGAGCTCAATGGGGGCTAGCAATTAGCAACTACACTCAAGCGGCGCAACGAGCAAAACTAGGCTCTCTTGATCAAGCACGTTATGATGCACGATTGGATCAACTTCGCCTTCAACAAGCCAAATTTGAAGCTTTACGTTCTTCTTTTTAGTGGCTCTTTTTATTTATAAGGAATTTATTATGACCATCACTATTTATCACAATCCACGTTGTTCAAAAAGCCGCGAAACATTAGCCATACTGACAGAGCAAGGTATCACTCCCACAGTAATTCATTACTTAGATACACCACTGACAATTGAACAACTTCAACAGCTTTACCGCCAACTTGGCTATAACAATGTCCGTAAAATGATGCGTACTAAAGAACAACAATATAAAGAACAACAACTCGATGTGGAAACACTCACGGATCACACTTTATTTGAAGCAATAGTGTCATGCCCTAAATTACTTGAACGTCCGATTGTGGTTAACAGTGACAATGATAAAGCAGCAATGGGCCGTCCACCTGAGCATGTATTGAGTATTTTATAATGACTAAAATCTTAGTGCTCTATTACAGTCTTCATGGCAATACGCGTCAATTAGCACGTCATATTGGCCGTGGTATTGAGCAAATAACAGATTGTGAAGCAGTACTAAGAACCGTGGCTGACATTTCAACAGCAGCCACATCACAGCTAACAACAGCGTCAGACCCCATTGTCAGTCATGATGATCTCAAGCAGTGTGCAGCCATGGCGATGGGAAGTCCGGTTAGATTTGGCAATATGGCAGCGCCACTCAAGCACTTTTTAGACAGTACCAGTGCTGAATGGCTATCAGGTACATTAATTGGTAAGCCTGCCTGTGTGTTTACCTCATCGTCATCATTACACGGGGGACAAGAAACAACGCTACAATCTATGATGTTACCGTTGTTACATCATGGAATGCTAATTGTTGGTATTCCCTACTCTGAACCGTTATTACATACAACGCACCATGGAGGTACACCTTATGGCGCATCGCATGTTAATAACGGCACAAATAAACAATTACACCCAGATGAAATAGCACTTGCTCAAGCCATTGGACGGCGTTTAGCAACCACAGCATGTAAATTAAACGGCTAAGAAAAGGAATCTTCATGCCCAAAATGCAACGATTGACCTATTTCTGTCGTCAAACTGCATTATTCAGTCATTGTAGTTTGATTATTTTTATTGGCCTATGGCAATTATTGTTATCGCCTCATCCTCAATTATCAGCCCTCATCATTACCGCATTATGGGTCATCCCCTTATTATTCCCCTTACTCGGAATGCTGGCAGCAAAACCTTATACCCATGCGTGGGCAAATTTTATTTTACTGTTTTATGTTCTGCATGCCGTTACGCTTATCACCCTCAATGATGGAGAACAAGGATTAGCTATCATCGAGTTGATTATTGTTAGTGTTTGCTTTGTTAGTAACATTCTGTTTGCACGTTTACGCGCTAAAGAGCTAGGCATAAAATTAAAACGATTATCACTAGTTGAGCGTGAAGAGCGAACCCGTTATAACGATTAATTAACTGCCGTCACCGCTAAAAATATCAAAAAAAGCCTCGGTATCATTACCGAGGCTTAGATTTAACGATCACGCTATTGTTATAATGCGACGCTATCAGCTATTCCAATAATAAATATTTTGTGGTGTTACTGTTAATACGCTCACTGCAGGCACAGAAGACGGTGTAGTTGCCGCTGTCGAAGTTGCTGTTACTGGTGTTGATACCGCAGGGTCAGCCGCAAAAGCTACACCAGATTGAGTTTGACGAATTTGATCATCGTGGCTAATTTCTTGATGGAACGCCTGCTCAGAACCTTGAAGATTCAATTGAAAAATAACACTATTGCCTTTAATTCTCATGGCATTCGCGCTGTGCACTGTCGTTAAACCATTGAGCATTTTTTCTAATGCAAAAAAGTTTTCTGTTGAGTGAATATTATCAACTTCAATATTAATATTCCCCCCCGCTGCGCCACCTAAAACAACGGCATATTTCTTAGCTAGATAATCAGTCACTTGATTAATCATCTTAGTTGACGTCTGCGCTAATGTACCCGATGTTGTGCCACTAATCGGTTGTGTCTCTGTCGTTGCTATTTTGCTTGGCTGTTGTGGGTAAAACTGCCAATTTAAGCTAACATTTCCGTCAGGCTGTTGTTGTGCTTTAACCAGCAATAATCCATCAGCATTATAATGTGCGCTAGCAGAGGCAATAGGATCAATAAAATCACCCCATAAATCTGACGCATTGACCGCTGTTGCATCAGTCATGTCACCAACAGGGAACGTTAATGGTAAACCTCGACTGTCCGCCGCTTGTTTGGTGTCGTTCACCAACCCATTAGTTGATTGATCCCACAAAATATTACGTTGTTGACCATCGCTATCAACCATCCATACTAAAATATTTGGACGTTGATCTTTCCAAATACTTGCTTTTGATTTAATCAGCAATTGCTTAATTTGGTGTTTATCAAAACTTAAATCAATGGCCCGCTGACCATTCACTTGGCTGTAACCAAACTGACTAATATAGTGACCACTGTTAGTAATCGCGGTTTTAATTGCTGCGTTATCAAGAACATCAGTATTACCTGATATTTTCACCAACACATTCGCTAATCCTTGTTCGCGAGCAGCTTGATCTGCTTGTTGATCATTCCCAATCAAAGTAACTTGGGTTTGATAAAGATCATTCACCGTCACAGCTTGTACTGGCAAAGCCAATACGGCTAAAAATAATAATGCAAATCGCAACATAGTAAGACTCATGGTTAACTCAAAAAAATAGACCTATTAAAGCAGACAACAGGTTTCACCATTGGTGCCGTATCATAGCGCAGAGTGTGAATAATTCACTCGACAAATTCGAGAATATGATTCTATAACTCACATTTTAAACTGCCTAATAACTCTTCCCATGCAAAGAAAACGCCATTCGTTCTAAATTCACACAATCATAAGCATTTTTTATCTTTCATTCATCTAGGTTATCGTTTGCTTCCATGCTAGGATCACGCGATTTTTTTTTACTCAGAGATGAATATCATGATGCAGGTTCTTCAAGGTGCGCAAATGTTATTTGTAGCATTTGGAGCATTAGTTCTGGTTCCGTTATTAACTGGACTTGATCCTAATGTTGCCTTATTTGGCGCAGGTGCTGGCACACTATTATTTCAGATCGTCACTAAACGTTCTGTTCCCATTTTTTTAGCCTCATCTTTCGCCTTTATTGCTCCAATGATGTATGGCATTCAAACATGGGGCGTTGCAAGCACTATGGGCGGATTAATGATGGCAGGTGTCGTGTATGTCATTATGGGATGCATTATTAAAATTAGAGGGGTCGGCTTTATACACCGTCTATTACCTCCCGTTGTTGTGGGCCCGGTCATCATGGTAATTGGTCTAGGCTTAGCTCCTGCTGCTGTCAATATGGCGGTAGGTAAAACGGGTGGCGGTGACGTACAGCTTGTCGCTCATGATGTTGCATTATGGATTTCTGCTATTTCTCTGATTGTAACAATCAGTTTAAGTGTGTTTGCTAAAGGGATTTTAAAATTAGTACCAATTGTCGGAGGTATCACAGCCGGTTACATTACCAGTCTTGGCTTTGGCGTTGTTGATTTCACACCAGTTATTCAAGCAAGTTGGCTGGCAATGCCAAATTTCACTTTTCCAGAATTTAATCTTAATGCCGTACTATTTATGATTCCCGTAGCGATTGCACCGGCGGTAGAACATGTCGGTGATATGCTCGCAATATCCAACGTAACCGGTAAAGATTATCTTAAAAAGCCCGGGCTTCACCGTACAATGGCTGGTGATGGTATAGCAACGATTGCAGCATCATTAATGGGCGCACCACCAAACACAACCTATTCAGAAGTGACTGGTGCCGTTATGTTAACCAAAGCCTTTAATCCTGTGATTATGACATGGGCAGCGGTTACGGCCATTGTATTAGCGTTTGTCGGAAAACTGGGCGCTATATTGCAAACAATTCCAGTGCCTGTGATGGGCGGTATTATGATTTTATTATTTGGCTCAATCGCAACGGTTGGTCTTAATACTTTAATTACTCATCAAGTTAATCTTCATAAACCAAGAAACTTAGTTATTGTTGCAGTAACACTTGTATTTGGTATTGGTGGCATGGCATTTGGTATTGGTGAATTTAGTCTTCAAGGCATTAGCCTTTGTGGCATAGTCGCTATTTTATTAAACCTGATTTTACCGCATGATTTAGGTGAAGATGCAACCAGTATGCAAGTGGAAGATACTGAGCATCTGTAATGACTGTCGTTATTATTTATAATTTATTACCCTAAATAAAAAACCGGACATATCAGTCCGGTTTTTTTATATCAGCGATAATCAATACTAAAATTATTTAGTACCAAAGATTTTATCACCAGCATCGCCAAGACCAGGAACAATATATCCCTTGTCATTTAGCTTCTCATCAATAGCCGCAGTGTATAGCTCTACATCTGGGTGTGCTTTTTCTAGTGCTGCAATACCTTCAGGTGCCGCAACAAGTACCAATACCTTAAATTGAGTACAACCATGTTCTTTTAATAGATCAAGCGTTGCAATCATTGAACCGCCAGTTGCTAGCATTGGATCAACAACAAGTGCAATACGCTCATCAATGTTTGAGGCTAATTTATTAAAGTAAGGTACAGGCTCTAGTGTTTCTTCATCACGGTAGATACCAACAACACTAATACGTGCACTTGGCATATGCTCTAATACACCGTCCATCATGCCTAAACCCGCACGAAGAATTGGCACTACAGTCACTTTTTTACCTTTTAGTTGATCGATTTCTACTGGGCCATTCCAGCCTTCAATCATCACTTTTTCTGTTTCGAAGTCTGAAGTCGCTTCATACGTTAGTAGGCTGCCAACTTCGGTGGCCAATTCACGAAAACGCTTAGTGCTAATATCACCTTCACGCATAAGACCAATCTTATGTTTAACCAGTGGGTGTTTCACCTCAACGACTTTCATCTCGACTCCTGGGAACTAAATTATAAAAAAATAAAAAAATCGCAGCATTATATACCAAGCCAATCGATTGCCGATAGTCTCAAATGCGTAATTGATTAAAATTTAATTGCTACAACAATTTGACGCAAACGTTTGCTCTACTATGAGGACTGCTGGTATTATACGCTGGTTTTTTACTTTAATACGTTTGAGGGATCATCTGTGAGCAACAAAAACTCTTCTCTTAGTTACAAAGATGCTGGTGTTGATATTGATGCTGGTAATGCGTTAGTTGACCGTATTAAAGGCGTAGTTAAACGTACTCATCGCCCTGAAGTTATGGGTGGTATTGGCGGTTTTGGTGCTTTATGTTCCCTACCTACAAAGTACAAAGAGCCTGTTTTAGTGTCTGGTACTGATGGCGTCGGTACTAAACTTCGCCTTGCTATGGATCTAAAACAGCACGATACCATTGGTATTGATTTAGTCGCTATGTGTGTTAACGATCTGATTGTACAAGGCGCTGAGCCTCTATTTTTTCTAGATTATTACGCTACCGGTAAACTTGATATTGATACAGCTGCAAGTGTTGTTACTGGTATTGGTGAAGGCTGTATTCAATCAGGCTGTGCACTTATTGGTGGTGAAACGGCTGAAATGCCTGGCATGTATCACGGTGAAGATTACGACGTTGCCGGCTTTTGTGTGGGTGTCGTTGAAAAAGCAGACATTATTGACGGCTCTAAAGTTAGTGCAGGTGATGCCCTAATTGCTGTTGGCTCTAGCGGTCCACACTCAAACGGTTATTCATTAGTACGTAAGATTCTAGAAGTATCTCAAGCAGATCTTAATCAAGAACTTGACGGTAAAACACTGTCTGAGCACTTATTAACTCCAACTAAAATTTATGTAAAATCAGCATTAAAGATGATTGAAAATTGCGATATCCACGCTATTTCTCATATCACTGGTGGTGGTTTCTGGGAAAATATTCCTCGTGTATTACCACAGGGAACCAAAGCCGTTATTGATGGTAATAGCTGGCAGTGGCCGGCGATTTTTAACTGGCTACAACAAGCAGGCAATGTCGATACCTATGAAATGTATCGTACCTTCAACTGTGGTGTCGGTTTAGTGATTGCATTACCACAAGCACAAGCTGCACTTGCTATTGAAATTTTACAGGCAGAAGGCGAAAACGCATGGTTGCTTGGTAACATTGCTACGGCTACCGCGGGTGAAGAGCAAGTAGAGATTAACTAAAGCTATGCATAATATCGTTGTCTTAATCTCAGGAAATGGCAGTAATTTACAAGCGATTATTGATAGTTGCACTAATGGCATCATCAAAAATGGCCGTATTGCTGCTGTGATCTCAAATAAAGCCGATGCTTATGGCCTTAAGCGAGCCCAATTTGCCAACATAGAAACTGCTTCTATCGCGGCAACGGATTACGCCAACCGCCAAGATTATGATCAAGCTTTAATTGAAAAAATTGATGCTTATCAGCCTGATGTGATTGTGTTAGCCGGGTTTATGCGGATTTTATCTGCGAGTTTCGTCAACCACTATCAAGGAAGAATGCTTAATATTCATCCTTCCTTGTTACCTAAATATACGGGATTAAACACCCACCAGCGCGCCATAGATGCGGGGGATCGCGAACATGGCACCAGTGTCCATTTCGTTACCGAAGAGCTTGATGGTGGCCCCGTTATTTTACAGGCAAAAGTCCCCATTTTTACAACAGACAGTGTCGACGATGTTATTGAGCGTGTGCAACAACAAGAACATAATATCTATCCATTAGTTATTCAATGGCTGCTAACTCAGCGATTATTAATGCAAAATGGGGCCGCGGTGTTAGATGGTAATCAACTACCACCACAAGGTTACGCTGCACAATAATCATTATTTGATGCTCACAAAAAAGGCGATCTTATTAAGATCGCCTTTTTATTATTACTGATAAATCAGATCAATTGGGTTTAGCACGCATTAACGTCTGCTGCGACGGCATGATAAACCGTCTCGCCAAAATGGAATACGCGAAATTCACCACGTACCATCTTCTGCCAGCTTTCATCATTCGTTAGAGGCTGAGTTGCAATCACTGTCACTACATCATTCGCCGTTGTTTCACGTTGAAAATCAATCGTTACATCTTCATCAATTAATGATGCTTTACCAAACGGGGCGCGACGAGTGATCCAATGTAAGTTATTGGTACAATAACTCAGAACATAGTCACCATTACTCAGTAGCATGTTGTACACACCCAATTGGCGTAATGTGTCACAACACTCTGCAAAATAACTAAAAACAGGGGTCATATCTTCCGGCAATACCGGAAAACGAATTTCTAACTGGTTCATTAGCCAACAGAAAGCAATTTCACTGTCAGTATCACCCACTGCTTGATTACGGCCAGTAACTAATTGCTCATAACCTGTCAATTGACCATTATGAGCAAAAGTCCAATAATTACCCCAAACTTCACGTGTAAAAGGATGAGTGTTTTCTAAATTTACCCCACCACGATTAGCTTGACGAATATGACTTACAACGGCACGACTTTTTATTGGGTATTGTTGTACCAATTCAGCAATACGTGATTTACAGCTTGGATTGGGATCTTTAAAGGTTCGAAATCCTTTACCTTCATAAAAAGTGATCCCCCACCCATCACGGTGTGGTCCTGTATTACCACCACGCTGCATTAAACCAGTAAAGCTAAAACAAATATCTGTTGGCACATTGGCACTCATGCCTAATAATTCACACATTTTTATTTCTGCTCTTTACGCTGAATCATGCTCATTTAAAGATCAATAATCGTTAGTATGATGGGATATATATCCCCCAATCGACGATTATTTTTCCATTTCTTTTTCAACTAACATAATTAAAATATGAATAATTTTAATATGAATTTCTTGAATGCGATCGGCATAGCCAAAATGTGGCACTCGAATTTCAACATCAGCAAGTCCTGCCATTTTGCCACCATCTTTACCGGTTAAGGCGATAGTTTTCATTCCCTTAGCTTGCGCTGCTGCAATTGCTTTTAGAATATTGGCAGAGTTACCTGACGTTGATAACCCAAATAACACATCGCCTTTAGCGCCAACCGCTTCTAAATAGCGAGAAAATACATATTCATAACCAAAATCATTACTGACACAAGATAGGTGGCTTGGATCGGAGATTGCAATCCCAGGATAACCTGGACGATCGTCTCGATAGCGACCGGTTAATTCTTCTGCAAAATGCATCGCATCACAATGAGAACCACCATTACCGCATGACAATACTTTACCACCTTGCTTAAATGAATCAGCTAACAATTTAGCTGCTGCTTCAATATCAGCCAAGTTTTTGTCGTCATTTAAAAAACGGTTAAGGACGTCAGCGGCATCAGTCAATTCGCTGCGGATCAGATCTTTATACATAAGCTGCTCTCTCAATGTTTTCTATTAAATACAAATCAAGCGAGCAATATGCTCGCTTGATGGTGTAATACATCATTAATCGCAGTTTACATACAAATAACTTACAGTGTCGACTCTTGATCTGATGCTTTGTCAGAATTAATCACTAAAGTTTGCTGTAATTGCGTAATTGAATGTACTAAATGAAGATTTGTTAGTTCAAATACACCTGCATGCTCCAATTTACGTTCAACATGCGGTAGTACCCCTAGCAAATATACAGGTAAAGTAGATAACCGATCCAATGCAGATTCAAAAGCATGAATAGCCGTGATATCAATAGTTGATACATCACTAAAATCAAGCACAACTGCACGGGTTTCCATTGTTGCATGCTCAATCACAGAAAATGCTTTTTCACTCGCAGCAAAGAATAACGGTCCATTAATATCGTACACCACCACATCATCACCGAAATTAAGGTGTGGATGTTTCGCATCAGTAATAGTAACGGTAGTTAAGCTTGCGATACGTTGAATAAACAATACGCCAGCTAATAACAAACCAACAATTACCGCCACCACCATATCAAATGCAACAGTCAGAATAAAACAAGTCATTAAAACAGCGACATCACGGCGAGGTGCTACTTTCAATGTATGCACAAAGTGTGGTGCCTCTGACATGTTCCATGCCACCATAATAAGTAGACCGGCTAAAGCACTCATTGGAACATAAGACAGTAAAGGCGCTAAAGCTATCATTGCGGCTAAAACAAAAATCGCATGAATAATACCAGAGATCGGAGAAAAAGCGCCTGAACGAATATTAGTCGCTGTACGAGCAATAGCTGCCGTCGCTGGAATACCACCAAAGAATGGCACAACCATGTTCGCAATACCTTGACCCACTAATTCCGCATTAGGATTATGTTTAGTACTGGTCATACCGTCAGCAACAACAGCACACAATAACGATTCAATACAACCTAAAATTGCAATAGTTAACGCTGAAGGCATTAGCTCAATCATTGTTGCCCAATTGAAGGTATCTGATTTCCATAACGGTAAAAATTGTGGTGCTTCTTGAGGAATACCGTGACCAACAATATTGCCAATGGTGTAGCTGAATTTCTCACCAAGTAACGTAACATGTTCAAGGCTAAAGTGATTTAAAGCTAGCGCTAAAAGTGTACCCACAAATAAAGAAACTAAATGAGGTGGAACGCGGGTTTTTAGTTTAGCCCAAACAATAAAGGTCATGATCGTAATAATGCCAACCAATGCGTCAGCATAATTCGTGGTTGATATGGCATGTGAATAAGCCATTACTTTTTCAGGAAAATGAATCGGGCTACCTAAAACATGTAAACCCAAAAGATCTTTTAACTGTAAAAAGGCAATAACAAAGCCAATCCCTGCGGTAAAACCTGTTGTTACCGGATAAGGTACATATGCCACTAACTGCCCAAGTCGAAATACGCCCATCAACAATAAGATAACCCCAGACATCATGGTCGCAAGCATTAAGCCTGATAAACCGTATTTCTGTGTTATTGGTAATAGGATTACCACAAATGCAGCTGTTGGTCCGGTAATGTTAAACCGTGAACCACCCAATAACGCCGCTAAGAAACCAGCCACGATAACAGTATACAAACCATGTTGAGGAGGAACACCTACCGCAATTGATAATGCCATACCTAATGGAATAGCCACAATACCAACAGTAACACCTGATACTAAATCGGCACGAAGCTTGGAAAGGGAATATCCCTGTTTCCACGATTGAGAGAGAGCTTGAAAAATCAACACAACAAAACCCCTGTGCTTATTGCACATAATAAAATAGGCATTGATGTCAACCCGAAAAGAGGGTCCGGCGGGCAACTGTCAGTCGGAAATCGGGAAAGGCAACAAACGGAAATACCGCTCACTTATCACTTGTGTAAAAAACACACAGTCGCAATAACGTGAACGGTATCACAATAGTGCTATATGTTAACGCTTCACTAATAATTCGCAAGTGAAAATAAAATCACCAATGATCTCGATCAAGGCGAGTAAAACCGCAGTATTGGTGTTTTTTATGATCTCATTACCGATCAATTATCAAATTAAATATTTTACATTTCTTTAAAAAATAACTTACAATCAGTCATAAGTGGTTAGACCTCTTACCTTGATTATTAAGGCTGCCATACTCTAAAAAACTATCGTGCAATATTGCGCTAAAAAGATGACTCAATCACGGGCCTTTTCTGAATGCAATACACTGTGCTGCTATATGATTACGGAGAATCGCTATGCTGACATTTATATACTTAATTAGCTTTATCTGTGTGTTTGGCATCCTCGCCTACCACCGTATCTCTCGTCTTATTTTTACCGCTATCATTGCCGCATTGTTAGTATTAGGTACCCTAATAAATGTTACAGGAATTATTAGCTGGTTAACGTTTGCTGTGATTGCCTTACCATTAAATATCCCCCAATTACGTAAAAAATTTATCACTCAATCAGCACTTCAATATTTTAAAAATGTTATGCCTCAAATGTCACAGACTGAAAAAGAAGCAATTGACGCTGGTACAGTATGGTGGGAAGCCGATCTTTTTAGTGGTAACCCCGATTGGAATAAACTTCATGCTATTCAATCTCCAACCCTAACACCTGCAGAACAAGCCTTTTTAGATGGGCCAGTGAATGATATTTGCCGCATGGTGAATGATTTCCATATCACTCATGATCTTGCTGATCTACCGCCTGAAGTGTGGCAGCAACTTAAGCAGCATAAATTTTTTGCAATGATCATTAAAAAAAATTATGGCGGGTTAGAATTTTCAGCTTATGCGCAATCACTGGTCTTACAGAAATTAACCGGCGTATCCTCGGTCTTATCTTCAACGGTTGGTGTGCCAAACTCTTTAGGCCCCGGAGAGTTATTACAGCACTATGGTACTGATGAACAAAAAAATTATTACTTACCACGCCTAGCTGCGGGTGATGAAATCCCTTGTTTTGCTCTCACTAGCCCAGAAGCAGGATCAGACGCTGGTTCGATTCCTGATTTTGGTATCGTCAAAAAAGGGATATGGCAAGGTGAAGAAATACTGGGCATGGAACTAACATGGAATAAGCGCTATATCACCTTAGCCCCAGTCGCCACTGTATTAGGCTTAGCCTTTAAATTATTCGATCCCGACCATCTACTTGGCGATAAAAAAGATATTGGTATCACCTGTGCCTTAATTCCAACCAATATTGATGGTATTAAAATTGGCCGTCGACATTTTCCATTAAATATTCCCTTCCAAAATGGTCCAACCCAAGGCGATAAAATCTTCGTTCCAATTGACTTTATTATTGGTGGTCAAACTATGGCTGGCCAAGGATGGAAAATGCTTGTTGAATGCTTATCTGTTGGACGAGGAATTACCTTACCGTCAAACACCACTGGCGGTTTAAAAACAGCGGCAATGGCAACCGGAGCCTATGCCCGTATTCGTCGTCAATTTAAATTACCCATCGGTAAAATGGAAGGTATTGAAGAACCCTTAGCACGGATCGTCGGTAATGCTTATGTGCTTGATGCTGCGACAACATTAACCGTTACTGGTATCGATTTAGGCGAAAAACCCGCGGTGATTTCAGCCATCGTTAAATACCATTGCACCCACCGTAGCCAAAAGAGCATTATTGATGCCATGGATATTGTCGGAGGAAAAGGGATTTGCATGGGACCGAGTAACTTCCTTGCGCGAAATTATCAAGGTGCTCCCATTGCAGTTACCGTTGAAGGGGCCAATATATTAACCCGTTCAATGATCATTTTTGGCCAAGGGGCGATTCGTTGTCACCCTTATGTACTTGATGAGATCAATGCTGCTTATATTGACGATCAGCAGCAAGCACTTAGTCAATTTGATAAAGCGGTATTTAATCATATTGGGTTTGTGTTGAGTAATATAGCCCGTAGTTTTTGGCTGGGCTTAACCGATGGTCGAGGCTCATCAGCTCCCCACAAAGATGCAACCTCTCGCTATTATCAACAAATGAATCGCTATAGTGCGAACCTTGCATTATTAGCCGATATCTCAATGGCAACACTGGGTGGATCACTTAAACGTAAAGAGCGTTTATCGGCCCGTCTTGGAGATGTATTAAGTCAATTATACTTAGCCTCCGCCACACTAAAACGCTATACCGATGAAGGCCGACAAGCGGAAGACATTGTGCTAGTACACTGGGGCTTACAAGATGCACTTTATCAAGCAGAAGTCGCCATTGATCATTTCTTAGCTAACTTTCCTAATAAAGTCATTGCGCAAGGATTACGGTTTATTATGTTACCAACAGGGTTACGTCGCCGCCAACCGAGTGATGAATTAGATCACCAGCTAGCACGCGTAATTCAAACCCCATCAGCCACACGAGATCGTATTGGTCGTGGCCAATTTTTAGAAGCAACAACAAATAATGCGGTTGGAATGATGGAGGTTGCTCTACTTGATATTCTTGCCGCAGAGCCAATTTATGATCGTATCTGTCAAGCCGCGAAGACACCGTTACCGTTCATGCAATTAGGCAAGGTTGCAGCAATAGGATTAGAACTCGGCGTGATCACCACCGAGGAAGCGCAATTACTTCACCGAGCAGAAGCAGGACGCTTAGACACCATCAATGTTGATGACTTTGATCCAGCACAATTAGCAATTAACCCGCTTCAAACCACCCCATCAATTAATAGTGCAGCATAAATAAGCGCATCATTGTGATGTTCAAAGGCAAAAACCACTGAACATCACATACTTATTTAGGCACAATTAAATCACTCTGAACAGCACGTTTACGTCGCCACATCAATAACACCACCAGCACACTTATAACGATGACAATATTGGTAATAACAACCCACAATAACCGTTGTTGCTGTTCATTCTGAATAGTTAGTTGCTGTTTTGCCTGTTGCTGCGCTAAAGAAGCACTAAAATCAACCGCGACAGCGGCAACTTGGGTATAGTTTTGTTGGGATAAACGAAACACTAACTCTCGCTGAGTCAATGAGTCAGTCACATACGCCCAACCTCGCCACCATGCTTTACCTATTTGAGCATCATTAGGCCATGTAAGAACTAAATGTGACTGTTGATGGTGGGAGCTTCGTTGAATAATTCTCGGCTTTTGCTGGGGTTGTTTAACCACCAGATAAGCAGCCAATGATCCTGCAAGCGTTTGATCGGCTTTAGCCTCAATATTAACGCTATGCGAGGTTAATGGTTGATGGCTTTGTACAAATGAGGTCGTGATAGGTGCAGGATAAACAAGCACAGTTTGCTCAACTGCACGTTTAAATACCCCATTAGTTGATGCTATTTCAACACGGTATTTACCCGGTTCAACATTCACATTAAGTGCCACAGTAAAAATACCATCACCCGCAACTTCATCATACTCTTGGCCATCATCGGCAAATTGCCCCACCTCAATTGGTGCCGGCTCATTTGACTCATTCAACTCATTCAACTCATTCAACTCATTCAACTCATTCAACTCATTCAACTCATTCGATAATATGGACGTCAGCGGATAAAAAACCACCTTTAACTGCACGCGATCTAAAAAATCACGTAACAGTAATGGCTGTTTATTTTGCGTTAGCTGTGCACTAAATTTTAATACTTCTGTTTGATACAACTGTGCGGGTAACGGTTCAGCCTGTAATTGAATATTTGAGATGAATCTAATGCCATTATTTATCGACACTTTCCCTAAGGCTTGCCATGGCCCCGCCATCGGATGAGTTATAGAAATAATATCCATCCCTTTATCGGTATACCATGACATCGTTTTTGCGTGGCGATCAGCATAATATTTACGTCCATCAGGGGCGACTAACACCACTGACTGGCTCGGTTGCTCACGAGTGACAACAAACGTTATTTGCTCTATCTCAGGATCAACACGAAAGCGATTATCAAGCCACGTTAATCTCGCTTCTGCTTGCGCCCAAGCACTTGCTATTAA
The DNA here is from genome assembly GCF_046058925.1 of Photobacterium piscicola. Taxonomy (NCBI): domain Bacteria; kingdom Pseudomonadati; phylum Pseudomonadota; class Gammaproteobacteria; order Vibrionales; family Vibrionaceae; genus Photobacterium; species Photobacterium piscicola. The sequence goes on along the minus strand of NZ_CP175534.1, from coordinate 1,010,723 downwards.
TATCCAAGTACAGAGCGGAACATAGAAAATAAGTAGCCATAATCGCCGCAACATACTGCCTCTAAAGACGCCAAATAACGTCAGCCTTCTTACCAATCAGATCAAGCCTATCTTGATGTGCTGTTAGTTCATCGGCCGTTGCATGAATAACCTTTAATTCTTTTCGACCACTAGCCAAACGTCGAATACTGGTTTCCGTTGTAGAGTCATCGTTACCACTGCTTAAACGTAATGATGTTTGACCACCGGTCATCATCAAATAAACGTCAGCTAGAATCTCGGCATCGAGTAATGCGCCGTGCATCGTACGATGTGAGTTATCAATACCATAACGCGAACATAAAATATCAAGGTTATTTCGTTTACCCGGAAACAGCCTTTTCGCCATTTCGAGGGTATCGGTTACTCGACAAATATCTTCTATTTTTGCGATTGATGCGCCCATCTTATGGAATTCATAATCCATAAAACCGGTATCAAACGATGCGTTATGTGCGACAAGCTCAGCGCCATCAATGAAATCCATAAACTCTTGGTGAATATCTGCATACACAGGTTTATCACGTAAAAATTCATCCGTAATACCGTGGACAGCTATCGCCTCTGGATCGATTTTTCGATCAGGTTTGATATAAACATGGAACGTATTACCAGTTAATTTACGGTTAATGATCTCTACCGCACCAATTTCGACAATACCGTGGCCTTCATAATGAGGGCCCGTCATGTTCATACCCGTTGTTTCTGTATCAAATACAATAATGCGTTGGTTTGTGGCTTTCATAGTAGTTAATGTGTCAGACTTAAGTTTTTATCTAAGGCAAAACTACCCACTATGATGAAGCAGGTAGAAATTTTCACCGATGGATCGTGTTTAGGTAATCCTGGTCCCGGCGGTTATGGCACAGTATTAAGATACAAACAACACGAAAAAGAGCTTAGTGGTGGCTATTTAATGACCACCAACAACCGCATGGAACTGCTTGCCGCTATTATGGGACTCGCCAGTTTAAAACAACCATGCCTTGTTGATCTTACCACTGACAGTCAATATGTGCGTCAAGGAATTACGCAATGGATACATAATTGGAAAAAAAGAGGTTGGCAAACAGCAGATAAAAAGCCCGTCAAAAATGCCGATCTTTGGCAACAGCTTGATCAAGAAACCCAGCGCCATCAAGTTCAATGGCATTGGGTTAAAGGTCATGCCGGACATCCAGAAAATGAACGTTGTGATGTTTTAGCGCGTACGGGTGCAGAAAATCCAACGCAAGCTGATAACGGTTATCAGCCAAATTAAACTAAAGCTTACGAACGCGAAGAGGTTTTAGTACATGTTTTTTCAACCTGAGTTCGACAATTAATTCGCAGCGGTGCTAATTGTCGACGTAATTTCCAGGTTGGTTTAATCAGCTTTAATGGACAAGTCCGTTTACGTGCCACAATAAAATATAAACTACCCACCGCAGATAACGGTTCCGATAAAACATGTTCAAGCCATGCTGCACAAGCAAGGTGCCGAGTAGCGGGGACTATCGCAAACGTTTCTTGATACACCACTTCATAGTTGAGTAACCGTAACCAATCATTAATTCGAAACGGTAAATACATCTTACCCGTCCACGGTGCTTGACGGCGATTCCATGGTAATAACCCTCGTAACCCTAATAGGCTCAATGGGTTATTACCACTTAATACTAAGTAGCCATCATCAACCATCACGCGATCGATCTCACGTAATAAGCCATGAGGATCTGCCGCATAATCTAATTGATGCATTAATAAACATGCATCAAATGATTTTTCAATAAAGGGTAATTCTAAAGCATCTGCCACAATTGTGCGTTGAGGGCTGAATTTATCAACACAAATTTGATGTTGAATATTACAATGGCTACTGGTCAGCTCTGCACTGAGGCCACCAAGCTTTAACATGTGATAGCCGAATAATTTAGGGCACCACTCATCAAGTCGTGTCTGTAATAATTCTGCTACCCATTCACCATTGATCACATTCGACCATGTATAAGGAACTTCAATGTGTGTTACTGTACGCGCTGGCTTCATAAGATACTGCTCAACACCTGATAGGGCTGGAGACAAAATTCATGTTAACTGTTAAAAGCATACCCGCATTTAAAGACAATTACATCTGGCTGATTCAAAACCCAGACAATCATTGTGTCGTTGTTGATCCTGGGGATGCCACGCCGGTTCTTGAGGCAATCGAAAAAGACAATTTAATTCTAGATGCAATCCTCATCACTCACCATCATCATGATCATGTCGGTGGTATTAGTGAATTAAAACGTCGATTCCCTGCTACCAAAGTCGTTGGCCCCAATGATGAACCTATTCCCGGTATCACTCGCCCAGTAGAAGATGGCGATCAAGTTGATATCTTTGGCGAACGTTTTATGGTGCTGAGTGTACCCGGGCACACTTTAGGTCATGTCGCTTATGTTGGTGATGAAAAACTGTTTTGTGGCGATACATTATTCTCAGCTGGCTGTGGTCGTATCTTTGAAGGTACACCCGCACAAATGTTTAATTCCTTGCAAAAAATAGCCTCATTACCCGATGAAACTAACATCTATTGTGCTCACGAATACACCGCTGGTAATCTTGCTTTTGCCTTAGTTGCAGAACAAGATAATGCGCACTTACAACGCTACCGTGATCAAGTGAATCGTCTGCGCGCCAATGGCCAAAGCACTTTACCTACCACTCTAAGTAATGAAAAACTTATTAACCCATTTTTACGTTGTGACCAGCCAAGTATTAAACGCTCAGTTGCTGATAAAGCGTACGATAACTCAGATATTGAGACATTTGCGGCACTTCGACGTTGGAAAGACGAGTTTTAACGTTTCTCCCCTTGTAACCAAGGTGGTTGGGCAAGTATTATCACCAACCATTTTGGCTACAAACGACTGTCATGAAATTCAAAATTCTTTTAGCAAGTGTGCTTGTTATCGCAGGTTGTCAGACAACAAAAGAGACAACGCAGGCCGATACTAACCAACCAAAAACTGTCGTTGAGCAACCTACTAACACTCCAGTTGAAACTGTAGTGCCGATTGTTCCTGTCATCAAAGAAACACAACCTGTTGTGGCACACCTAACGCCTCAACAGCAGCAAGATGTGTGGAATCGCATTGCGATGCAGATCACCACTAAAATCCCTAATAACAAACGTGTTCAATATTACCGTAACTGGTATTTAAAGAACCCGCGTAACCTTGAAATTATTGCTCAACGTGATCAACCTTTCCTGTACTACATCACGGAACAAGTTGAAAAACGAGGTATGCCGCTAGAACTGGCTCTTTTACCTATTGTAGAAAGTTCATTTGATCCACATGCATACTCAAGTATGGCAGCAGCAGGCCTATGGCAAATTATTCCCGACACCGGTCGCCGTTTTGGCTTAAAACAAAATAGTTGGTATGACGGCCGCCGTGATGTGGTTAAATCCACCACCGCAGCACTTAATTTACTTGAGTATTTAAATAAGAAATTTGATGGTAACTGGCAACAAGCATTAGCGGCTTATAATACTGGCGAAGGCCGTGTTTTTAGTGCTATCCGTAAAAACAAAGCCGCAGGTAAACCAACCGACTATTGGGCGCTTGATTTACCCAATGAAACCAGCAGTTATGTGCCTAAACTGTATGCGGTTGCTGATATTATCATGCACCCTAAAAAATACGGTTTTCACATCGAACCCATCCGTAATAAGCCCGTTATCGCTATCGTAAAACCTGGCGTACAAATGGATCTTACCATTGCGGCAGAATTTGCAGGTATCAGTACCAGCGAATTAAAAGATCTTAACCCAGCCTACCGTCGTGGTGTTACAGCACCAAATGGTCTTAATCATCTGTTATTACCAATCAACACGGTTAGTCGTTTTAAGCGAGAATTAGCCCAGAATCGTAACGCTAGCATGATGACACACCATCACCGTGTAAAATCAGGTGAAAGCCTAGGATTAATTGCAAAGCGCTACCACAGCAGCATTAAAGCAATTCAAAAAGTGAATAAGCTTAAAACTACTAATATTCGTATTGGCCAATCACTGACTATTCCAACATCGCCAATTTCATTGGTTAACCGCCAGCACCGTGCCGCTGTCCATGTGGAGGCGCAGCATTATGTCGTGCAGTCAGGTGATAACTTATGGAACATTGCTCGTAAGCACAAAACTAGCGTAGCAAAACTTAAACAACTGAACAGCTTAAGTAAAAATGCGGTGCTACATAAAGGACAACGTTTAAAAGTATCAACAGTTAGCACATCAAAGAAAACCGTCGCTAATCACAAAACTATCCATTATAAAGTACGAAAAGGGGATAGTTTAAGTGTCATCGCTCAACGTTATGATGTTTCTGTTGCTGAGATTAAAAAATGGAATAATCTGGCTAACAATAAATATATTAAGCAAGGTCAAAAACTTAAGTTAGTGATTGATCGTCGTAAGGTAAAAGCATGACGCCATCTAAAAATCCAATTGTCGCTGTTATCGATCTTTTTCGTTCACCAATAGAATGCTTTGCTGCTATCTATGAAAGACCGAAATGGGCAATTTTACCCTATTTAATGATTATTCTTGGATCATTCATTTTGTGGGGCAGCTACTTTAACCATGTCGATATGCCGTGGCTGCAACAAACAATACAAGCGCAACTAGGCAATCTTGGTGACAATGCACAACAAGCTTGGTTAACGCGAGAAGTATTACTTGCAGGTGAAGTATTTAGTGATATCACCGGCCGAACAGCGGTGATTTTTGTACTGGCGTTATGGTTAAAATTAGCCACTAAAAGTAGCCGTCATCAGCACAGCTATGGAAAATGGCTTGCAGCGGCATGTTTTATTATGTTGCCATCGTTTATCGGTGACATTGCGAGCTATATTAATATTGTGTTTAACACCAATACTATGTTGCCGAATGCCGCTGACTTAAATAGTATTAATGGTCTTTTAAAATTACCATTAAACAATCGCTGGGCTGCACTAGCGACTACCATGCCGTTATTAGCACCATGGTATATCGCTTTAACTTACGCCGCAGTCAGTGCATGGACAGATCTGGATCGTGCAAAAGCCATTATTGTCGCAGTGCTGCCTTGGGTGTTAACACTGATTGTATGGCCTTTGCTAATTATTTCAGCTTAGTGCATTACTGAGTGAGTTAATTTAAACGTTACTAACAATGGACTATGATCAGAAGCATCCGTTTTTGGTGCTTCTGATTTCACCAACTGCAAATCACGATAATAAAGATGATCCAGCGGCTTACCTAGCACTCGAACTCGCTGATCATTATGGTACTGCACCTCTTTTAGCCCCAGCGAATGTGCAAAAGATCTAACCACTTTAATCCGCGCTTTACGCCACGTATTAAAATCTCCCGCTAATATAATTGGCCCTTGGTGCTGTTCTAATACTGTTTTTAAACTGTCTAATTGCTGCTGATATTCATTTAAGCCAATGGCAAAATTAACCCCGTGAAGATTAACCACCGCCAGCGTTTGACCGTCAGATAGTGTAAATTGCGATAATAACGCAGATTTAGGCAAGCGTAACCATGGTTCCATTGCCAAATAAGCACATGTTTGACGTGAAGATACACGCGATAAATTCATTACACCTGCGGGCGTATCAAGAAAGCGAAACGCATTTGCCATTCTTACCTGCCAATGGTTCGCATCTAAATAATTTTTCAGATCAGTGTTTAAACTCGCTTCTTGCAATAACACCAAATCACTTTTCTGAGTAAACCCTTCTAATGCTTGACGCCAATTAGGACGTTGTTGCTTATAGATATTCCATACTGCAACGGTCAGTACGCCATTATTATCGAGCGGTGGCGCAATTTCACTTTCAATACAACGATAAGTGAAATGTGGGGCAAAAACTTCATTGGTCACTTCAGGTTGCATTGTTACATCAAACGATGAATTAAATGCCCCTAACCCCAACGCGCCAGCCACGACACCTAAACCAGCAACCACTTTTGTTTTTGTTCTGCGAGCCATAATAGCGCCTACATAGACAACTTAGCCCATTAGATTAATGGGCTAATGTCATTATAAAATTAAAAAGAATAAAATCAGAAAAGAATAGCGGTAGCCTAATAATATTGACCATTATCGTAATAAGCTGTAGGTGTCAGCGCGGTAAAAATAACAGCAACATCTTGATTTTTATCGTCAACCGCAGTCCTTATAGCTGCAGTAATCACTGCAGCAACATTATCTTGAACCTCTTGACCACGATCAAACCAAAACACTTCAATAAACGGATAAGCATCAGACACTTCACCATCAAAGATAAATGAAGCAGGAATATGCTCTAATGTAAAATCTTCACGAGGGCATGCCATTAATGGCTGTAAATCATCAACTAACGCTGTTGATAGCAGCTTTACGGTATCAAATGCAATCGCACGAAAACGAAGATGTGGCATAAAAACTCCCAAAAATTGACTATTTACTCTACTACATTACCACTTAATAATGTTCAACCTCTGTTTTTTATTGTTAATAATCTTTTTCGAGGTATTCCGTTAACATCATGATGGTAAATAAAGTGTCGATTTAGCCCTATTTTTTTAGTGAATAAAAATTGAAAGACCATAGTTATAATACGCAGTCATCACACTTAATAAGTGCCTTTTAATACATCAATTATAAACCTTTACTATTTGGGGTAACAGTCCATTGTAGCAACCTCAACCCTCGAGTTTACAGTTATAAATTGCTTAAATATGACCAAAACTAGGGTATTCAATCAGTTAACGCTTGGAAATTTTCGGTATGGCGAATCCGCTGCTCTGCCAGTTACGGCCACACCTAATCTACTACAATAATGCAGACGTAAAAAAGCCCCGACATTACTGTCGAGGCTTTCTTTAATATGGCAGGGGTGGAGAGATTCGAACTCCCAACACGCGCTGATTTTCGGAATAGCGAATCCGCTGCTCTGCCAGTTACGGCCACACCTAATCTACTACAATAATGCAGACGTAAAAAAGCCCCGACATTACTGTCGAGGCTTTCTTTAATATGGCAGGGGTTGAGAGATTTGAACTTCACAACACGCGCTGATTTTCGGTATAGCGGAATCCGCTGCTCTACCAGTTGGAGCTACACCTAAATTATATTGACGTAAAAAATCCTCACATTGCTGTCGAGGCTTTCTTTAATATGGCAGGGGTGGAGAGATTTGAACTCCCAACACGCGCTGATTTTCGGTATAGCGGAATCCGCTGATCTGCCAGTTGGAGCTACACCTAAATTATATTGACGTAAAAAAGCCCCGACATTGCTGTCGAGGCTTTCTTTAAGATGGCAGGGGTGGAGAGATTCGAACTCCCAACACGCGCTGATTTTCGGTATGGAGAATCCGCTGCTCTGCCAATTAACGCTACAAGCATAAATCATAGATGGTAAAAAGGCTCATACCTTTCGATATGAGCCTTTTTTAAGATGGCAGGGGTGGAGAGATTCGAACTCCCAACACGCGGATTTGGAATCCGCTGCTCTGCCAGTTGGAGCTACACCCCTGTAGTTATTTTAAAGACTTAACTCTGTCTTAAATAAATGGCGGAGTGGACGGGACTCGAACCCGCGACCCCCGGCGTGACAGGCCGGTATTCTAACCAACTGAACTACCACTCCGCAGTGTCTATTCAGCATAAATGCAACTTGTTGTCTCTACCTTTATAAAAGATAAAAACGAAATTGAAGCCTGGCGATGTCCTACTCTCACATGGGGAGACCCCACACTACCATCGGCGCTATTACGTTTCACTACTGAGTTCGGCATGGGATCAGGTGGGTCCATAACGCTATGGTCGCCAAGCAAATTCTGGTTTATTTATTGTCTTATGACAATAAATAGCAATCTGGGAAAATCTAACTAGTTGTTCTCAACACGCATTCAAGCGTTTGTAGAGTCCGTCTCTTCTCTTATGAGAAGGAAAACCCCTTGGGTGTTGTATGGTTAAGCCTCACGGGCAATTAGTATCAGTTAGCTCAATGCCTCGCAGCACTTACACACCTGACCTATCAACGTTGTAGTCTTCAACAACCCTTTAGAGACCTTAAAGGTCTAGGGATGACTCATCTTGAGGCTCGCTTCCCGCTTAGATGCTTTCAGCGGTTATCGATTCCGAACTTAGCTACCGGGCAATGCATCTGGCGATACAACCCGAACACCAGCGGTTCGTCCACTCCGGTCCTCTCGTACTAGGAGCAGCCCCTCTCAATCATCCAACGCCCACGGCAGATAGGGACCGAACTGTCTCACGACGTTCTAAACCCAGCTCGCGTACCACTTTAAATGGCGAACAGCCATACCCTTGGGACCGACTTCAGCCCCAGGATGTGATGAGCCGACATCGAGGTGCCAAACACCGCCGTCGATATGAACTCTTGGGCGGTATCAGCCTGTTATCCCCGGAGTACCTTTTATCCGTTGAGCGATGGCCCTTCCATTCAGAACCACCGGATCACTATGACCTGCTTTCGCACCTGCTCGAATTGTCATTCTCGCAGTCAAGCGGGCTTATGCCATTGCACTAACCTCACGATGTCCGACCGTGATTAGCCCACCTTCGTGCTCCTCCGTTACTCTTTGGGAGGAGACCGCCCCAGTCAAACTACCCACCAGGTACTGTCCGTAACCCCGATAAGGGGTCAACGTTAGAACATCAAGCATACAAGGGTGGTATTTCAAGATTGACTCCACAACCACTGGCGCGGTTGCTTCAACGTCTCCCACCTATCCTACACATGTAGGGTCAATGTTCAGTGCCAAGCTATAGTAAAGGTTCACGGGGTCTTTCCGTCTAGCCGCGGGTACACAGCATCTTCACTGCGATTTCAATTTCACTGAGTCTCGGGTGGAGACAGCGTGGCCATCATTACGCCATTCGTGCAGGTCGGAACTTACCCGACAAGGAATTTCGCTACCTTAGGACCGTTATAGTTACGGCCGCCGTTTACCGGGGCTTCGATCAAGAGCTTCGACGCTCTTAATAAAAAGAGCACCTAACCCCATCAATTAACCTTCCGGCACCGGGCAGGCGTCACACCGTATACGTCATCTTTCGATTTTGCACAGTGCTGTGTTTTTAATAAACAGTTGCAGCCACCTGGTATCTGCGACTCCCGGCAGCTTAGAGAGCAAGTCTCATCACCGCTAGGAGCGTACCTTCTCCCGAAGTTACGGTACCATTTTGCCTAGTTCCTTCACCCGAGTTCTCTCAAGCGCCTTGGTATTCTCTACCTGATCACCTGTGTCGGTTTGGGGTACGATTTCTTATAATCTGAAGCTTAGAAGCTTTTCCCGGAAGCATGGCATCAATGACTTCACTACCGTAGTAGCTCGACATCGTATCTCAGCCTTAAGATGAACCGGATTTGCCTAATTCATCAGCCTACATACTTGGACCTGGACAACCGTCGCCAGGCTCACCTAGCCTTCTCCGTCCCTCCATCGCAATTATAAGAAGTACGGGAATATTAACCCGTTTCCCATCGACTACGCCTTTCGGCCTCGCCTTAGGGGTCGACTTACCCTGCCCCGATTAACGTTGGACAGGAACCCTTGATCTTCCGGCGAGGGAGTTTTTCACTCCCTTTATCGTTACTCATGTCAGCATTCGCACTTCTGATACCTCCAGCACACTTTACAATGCACCTTCAACGGCTTACAGAACGCTCCCCTACCCAATATGAACAAGTTCATATTGCCGCAGCTTCGGTGTATAGCTTAGCCCCGTTAAATCTTCCGCGCAGGCCGACTCGACCAGTGAGCTATTACGCTTTCTTTAAATGATGGCTGCTTCTAAGCCAACATCCTGGCTGTCTGAGCCTTCCCACATCGTTTCCCACTTAGCTATAACTTTGGGACCTTAGCTGGCGGTCTGGGTTGTTTCCCTCTTCACGACGGACGTTAGCACCCGCCGTGTGTCTCCCGGATATTACTTACTGGTATTCGGAGTTTGCAAAGGGTTGGTAAGTCGGGATGACCCCCTAGCCTTAACAGTGCTCTACCCCCAGTAGTATTCGTCCGAGGCGCTACCTAAATAGCTTTCGGGGAGAACCAGCTATCTCCGAGTTTGATTGGCCTTTCACCCCTAGCCACAAGTCATCCGCTAATTTTTCAACATTAGTCGGTTCGGTCCTCCAGTAAGTGTTACCTCACCTTCAACCTGCCCATGGCTAGATCACTCGGTTTCGGGTCTAATCCTAGCAACTATGACGCCCAGTTAAGACTCGGTTTCCCTACGGCTCCCCAAAACGGTTAACCTTGCTACTAAAATTAAGTCGCTGACCCATTATACAAAAGGTACGCAGTCACCCAACAAGTGGGCTCCTACTGCTTGTACGTACACGGTTTCAGGTTCTATTTCACTCCCCTCACAGGGGTTCTTTTCGCCTTTCCCTCACGGTACTGGTTCACTATCGGTCAGTCAGGAGTATTTAGCCTTGGAGGATGGTCCCCCCATGTTCAAACAGGATATCACGTGTCCCGTCCTACTCGATTTCACTAATAATGCATTTTTGGTTACGGGGCTATCACCCTGTATCGCGGAACTTTCCAGAACCTTCACCTAACGCAGAACTAGCTTAAGGGCTAATCCGGTTTCGCTCGCCGCTACTACCGGAATCTCGGTTGATTTCTCTTCCTCGGGGTACTTAGATGTTTCAGTTCCCCCGGTTTGCCTCATTAACCTATGTATTCAGTTAATGATACTTGCTTATGCAAGTGGGTTTCCCCATTCGGAAATCCCAGACTCAAGAGGCTTTTACTGCCTAATCTGGGCTTATCGCAAGTTAATACGTCCTTCATCGCCTCTGACTGCCAAGGCATCCACCGTGTACGCTTAGTCACTTAACCATACAACCCCAAGAGGTCTTGTATGTTCAAACAACCAAGGTTTGCGTTTAATACTCCGATCAAGAAAATATTAAACATTGGTTTTTCGCCGGACTCATTTATTTGTCTTCACTTTAAAAAGTGAAAGCAAACACAGACACTTGAATGTGTATGTTTTGAGAACTCGTTTTTATTCAAAGAATAAAAACATTTTTTAAAATCAATCTTTCGATTGAATTTACTAGTCAGCTTTCCAGATTGTTAAAGAGCATGCAATTATCTAACGATAACCACTTTCTAATGATTTTCAACGACAACAATACGGACTTAACAAAGGTATTCTTCATTAAATCTGCGATTCCGTGCAGAAAATTCTTAGAGAGTGGTGGGCGATACCGGGCTCGAACCAGTGACCCCCTCCTTGTAAGGGAGGTGCTCTCCCAACTGAGCTAATCGCCCACGATAGTATCTTATTTATTTTCACTTTAAAAAGTGAAAGCAAATAATATTTCCTTCGTGGAAAGGAAATGGTGGGTCGTGCAGGATTCGAACCTGCGACCAATTGATTAAAAGTCAACTGCTCTACCAACTGAGCTAACGACCCAATTTTCACTGTCTCTTTTTTATAAAAAGAAGAGAAGTGGCGTCCCGTAGGGGAGTCGAACCCCTGTTACCGCCGTGAAAGGGCGGTGTCCTAGGCCTCTAGACGAACGGGACAATGTTCATAACGTAAGTTGTTGGGCAACTTACGTCGGCTCTTTTACATTTCGACCAAGCAATCTGTGTGGACACTGCATAAAACAGTATAAGTCTTTAGGTAAGGAGGTGATCCAGCCCCAGGTTCCCCTAGGGCTACCTTGTTACGACTTCACCCCAGTCATGAACCACACCGTGGTAAACGCCCTCCCGAAGGTTAAGCTATCTACTTCTGGTGCAGCCCACTCCCATGGTGTGACGGGCGGTGTGTACAAGGCCCGGGAACGTATTCACCGTGACATTCTGATTCACGATTACTAGCGATTCCGACTTCATGGAGTCGAGTTGCAGACTCCAATCCGGACTACGACGTACTTTGTGGGATTCGCTCACTATCGCTAGCTTGCAGCCCTCTGTATACGCCATTGTAGCACGTGTGTAGCCCTACTCGTAAGGGCCATGATGACTTGACGTCGTCCCCACCTTCCTCCGGTTTATCACCGGCAGTCTCCCTGGAGTTCCCGCCATTACGTGCTGGCAAACAAGGATAAGGGTTGCGCTCGTTGCGGGACTTAACCCAACATTTCACAACACGAGCTGACGACAGCCATGCAGCACCTGTCTCAGAGTTCCCGAAGGCACTAAGCTATCTCTAGCGAATTCTCTGGATGTCAAGAGTAGGTAAGGTTCTTCGCGTTGCATCGAATTAAACCACATGCTCCACCGCTTGTGCGGGCCCCCGTCAATTCATTTGAGTTTTAATCTTGCGACCGTACTCCCCAGGCGGTCTACTTAACGCGTTAGCTCCGAAAGCCACGGCTCAAGGCCACAACCTTCAAGTAGACATCGTTTACGGCGTGGACTACCAGGGTATCTAATCCTGTTTGCTCCCCACGCTTTCGCATCTGAGCGTCAGTCTTTGTCCAGGGGGCCGCCTTCGCCACCGGTATTCCTTCAGATCTCTACGCATTTCACCGCTACACCTGAAATTCTACCCCCCTCTACAAGACTCTAGTCTGCCAGTTCAAAATGCTGTTCCGAGGTTGAGCCCCGGGCTTTCACATCTTGCTTAACAGACCGCCTGCATGCGCTTTACGCCCAGTAATTCCGATTAACGCTCGCACCCTCCGTATTACCGCGGCTGCTGGCACGGAGTTAGCCGGTGCTTCTTCTGTTGCTAACGTCAAACAGCCAAGCTATTAACTTAACTGCCTTCCTCACAACTGAAAGTACTTTACAACCCGAAGGCCTTCTTCATACACGCGGCATGGCTGCATCAGGGTTTCCCCCATTGTGCAATATTCCCCACTGCTGCCTCCCGTAGGAGTCTGGACCGTGTCTCAGTTCCAGTGTGGCTGATCATCCTCTCAGACCAGCTAGGGATCGTCGCCTTGGTGAGCCATTACCCCACCAACTAGCTAATCCCACCTGGGCTAATCCTGACGCGAGAGGCCCGAAGGTCCCCCTCTTTGCTCCGAAGAGATTATGCGGTATTAGCTATCGTTTCCAATAGTTATCCCCCACATCAGGGTATATTCCCAGGCATTACTCACCCGTCCGCCGCTCGTCAGCAAAGAAAGCAAGCTTTCTTTCTGTTACCGCTCGACTTGCATGTGTTAGGCCTGCCGCCAGCGTTCAATCTGAGCCATGATCAAACTCTTCAATTAAAGTTTTGTTGTCTCTTTCGAGACGGCTCAATGAATACTGACTTCAAAACTACCTTAGTAATTTTAAAGCTATTATCGTTCCAACAGAACGATAATGAATTGACTGTGCCAAAACAATTTACGTTATTTTGTATTGGTCACTCAGTTCATTGATAAATCTTTCGACTTAACTATTCAACGAGTGCCCACACAGATTGCATGGTCAAATTGTTAAAGAACAATACTGACTTTCGGTAACCGCTTGCGCCGTTGCCCGTGTCAGTGAGGTCGCATTATAGGAGAATTTTTAAAACTGACAATAGTTTTTTTACATCAAAATAATCAACCGCTTTTTTTTTATACAAAAATTTATATTTCATCCATTTTTTAATCAAAAATTAATAATGGCTTCATTTAATTTTGTATTTAAATCGTATAGTGATGGCGAAATGAGCGTTAAAAAAGCAGATAAAATGATTATAAAAACTAGAAGCAAAGAAACAACACGTGGAGATTTACAATAAACGGGAATAATGACAAAAAGATAAGGTGCAAAACTTTATTGATAATCCATAAAATAAAAGCAGTAGATCACCTACTGCTTTATAACATGAACAATTACGCGTTTTCAGCGAGCCATGCTGGTACATTCTTAACGCTGTCTAAAACAGCATCTGCTAGAGCTTCACCTTCTTCAGTGATCGCTTTACCTGTACGTACTAATACTTTAAAAGCAACATCTGCCGCTATCGCTGCTTTCATATCATCGGCTTTATCACCAATCATTACTGATTTTGACATATCAATATTCAAGTGACTTTGCGCCGAGATAAACATGCCTGGATTTGGTTTACGACAATCACAATCTTGTAAATATTCACCTTTGCCTTCCGTTGCGTGGTGTGGGCAATAGTAAATACCGTCAAATTCAATATCTTGATCTTCGAAATTCCAATCCATCCATTCAGTCAAAGAAATAAACTCATCTTCGCTGAAGATACCACGAGCAATACCAGATTGATTAGTAACTAAAACAAGTAAGTAACCCATTTCTTTGAATTTTTTACATGCATCAAAAACACCATCAATGTATTCAAAATCATCAACAGTATGTACATAGCCGTGATCAACGTTTATTACGCCATCACGATCAATAAAGACAGCTGGTTTGGCCAAAAGAAAGCCCTCAACAATTAGATATTGGTTTGATTATGTCACGAGTTGGTATTGAAAAGTATTAGTTATCACATCCACAAGACTGATTAGCCATGAACAGAGTACTGTAATAAACCCACAACCATTTAGACGTCTAGACGTAAAAATAGCTATTGACTTAAAAAGCGATTGGAAATAGCATCAACTTAACAGCAGTTGATATATTTTAACTGATACAACCAATTATTAACAATAAATGCAATATAGCACTATTTGCACATAATGGATTGCATCTAATTAATCAGGAAGTTCAATGATAGAAATAAAACAAGTCAATAAAGTGTTCTATCAAGGTGAGAAAGCAATCAATGCGCTAAAAGATATTAATCTCAGCATAGAACAGGGAACAATTTTCGGTGTGATTGGCTCATCAGGAGCAGGAAAGAGTACGCTCATTCGATGTGTGAATTTATTAGAAAAGCCAACAACAGGTAATGTTATTGTTGATGGTATTGATTTAACCACCCTCTCATCTAATGAATTAACTTTAGCTCGTCGTAAAATTGGGATGATTTTTCAGCATTTTAATTTGCTTTCATCACGCACCGTTTATACCAACATTGCATTACCACTTGAGCTTGCTGGTCTTTCAACACTCGAAATAAATACCAAGGTTACTCAGTTACTGTCATTAGTTGGTCTAGAAGATAAACGTAATAGCTATCCATCAAACTTAAGTGGTGGTCAAAAACAACGGGTAGCTATCGCACGAGCTTTAGCCTCTGATCCCAAAGTTTTATTGTGTGATGAAGCCACCAGCGCACTTGATCCCGCAACAACGCAATCAATACTGGCTTTATTACGTAAAATTAATCAGCAACTTAACTTAACTATTTTATTGATTACTCATGAAATGGATGTGGTTAAACGTATCTGTCATCAAGTTGCGATTATTGGTGGTGGTGAATTGGTCGAACAAGGCCTTGTCGGTGATATTTTTGCACACCCGAAAACTGAATTAGCTAAAGCGTTTATTCGCTCAACGTTAGATTTATCGATTCCTGAAGATTATCAATTAAGAATGACACCAACCTCGGTAAAAGGAAGTTATCCCCTTATTAGGCTGGAATTTACTGGAGACTCTGTTGATGCGCCGTTAATTAGCCAAGTTGCACGCGAGTTTAATCTTGATATCAGTATTCTTAGTTCAAATATGGATTATGCCGGCGGAGTTAAGTTTGGATTAATGCTTGCCGAGTTCTTTGGTACTCAAACTGCCATTGATAACGCTATTAGGTTTTTACGTGATCACAAATTAAATGTTGAGGTACTAGGATATGTCGCTTGATGCAATAACAACATGGTGGCAGAGCAATCAGCGCCTAACTGAATTACTTATCGAAGCATTGGGACAAACCTTAACCATGGTGTTAGTGTCCGGTTTCATTGGCTTTGTTATTGGTATTCCTCTTGGTGTCACATTACACCTCACCAAAAAAAATGGTTTATGGCAAAACCCCGTTTTAAATAAAATTCTAGGTATTGTGGTTAATATTGGCCGTTCAATCCCTTTTATTATTCTGTTAGTTGCCATTATTCCTTTTACACGATTTGTAGTTGGCAGTTCTATTGGTACCGCTGCCGCCATTGTGCCACTAACAGTCGGTGCAATTCCCTTCATCGCGCGTTTAGTTGAAGGGGCGTTATTAGAAATTCCAACAGGACTAATAGAAGCAGCACAAGCTATGGGTGCAACACCAATGCAGATTATAGCTAAAGTATTATTACCCGAAGCTTTACCCGGCATTATTAATGCGATCACCATTACTTTAGTGACTTTAATTAGTTATTCCGCCATGGCGGGGACCGTAGGTGGCGGAGGGTTGGGTGATGTTGGTATTCGCTATGGTTATCAGCGTTTTGATGGCACCGTCATGGCTATCACCGTCATTATGCTTGTTATTTTAGTCCAACTTATTCAATCAATTGGTGATCACTTAGTGAAACGTGTCGATCACCGTTAGTAACAAAAGATTATTTATATCATCAAGGAAAGCCCATTTAAGGAGTAATACTATGGCGTTCAATCTTAAACACCTTTTTGCCATTGCCGGCGTTGCTGCAGCTATCACATTAACAGGCTGTAGTGAGCAAGAAACCCCCATTGATAACAGTAAAGTAAAAATTGGTGTCATGGCGGGAGCTGAAGAACAAGTAGCAGAAGTTGCTGCTAAACAAGCAAAAGATAAATATGGGCTTGATGTTGAATTAGTTACTTTTACAGATTATGTATCACCTAATGCAGCATTAGCAGAGGGCTCTATTGACGCTAATGCTTTTCAACATAAGCCATATTTAGATCAACAAATTAAAGATCGTGGTTATAAATTTGCGATTGCTGGCAATACATTTGTATACCCTATTGCTGGCTATTCAAATAAAATAAAATCACTGGATGAATTAAAAGATGGAGATCAAATTGCAGTACCCAATGATCCCACTAACCTTGGCCGTTCTTTATTATTATTACAACAACAAGGACTAATTACACTAAAACCAAATACAGGCTTAACCGCAACAGTATTAGATATTGTGAATAATCCTAAAAATCTTAAAATCGTAGAATTAGAAGCCGCTCAATTGCCACGTTCTTTAGATGATGTTGCATTAGCCGTAATTAATAATACTTACGCTAGTAGCTTAAACTTAACACCTGAAAAAGATGGTATTTTCGTAGAAGATAAACAGTCACCTTACGTTAATATTATTGTCGCTCGTGAAGATAACGTTAATGCTGAAAATGTACAAAAGTTCATTCAAGCTTATCAATCAGATGAAGTTTATAATTCAGCTCAGACTATCTTTAAAGGTGGCGCTGTTAAAGGCTGGTAATCACACCAATTAGCAACACATCATTTAAGAGCAGGCCTTAGTGCCTGCTTTTTATGTTATATTGATTCATTATCTTCAGCTTAACATTGGCTTAATTTGATGGCTTATAGCATTGAACCTATCGGTATCGTCCACTCTCCTTATAAAGAAAAGTTTGCAGTCCCTCGTCAACCAGGACTCGTCCCCAGTGCTCGCTGTGAAGTTATTTTACAAGGTGAAGCTAATTCCCTAGAAGCGGTGCGTGGCATCGAACAATTTAGCCATGTATGGTTATTATTTTTATTTGACCAAAATTTGAAGGCAGGTTGGCGGCCAACAGTACGTCCTCCACGTCTTGGCGGTAATGAACGAATTGGTGTTTTTGCAAGTCGCGCCACTTTTCGTCCCAATGGTATTGGAATGTCAGCCGTTAAATTAAAAGGAATACGACATCATAATGGCCAAGTAATCATTGATGTAGGAGGAACCGACTTAGTTGACGGTACGCCGATTGTTGATATTAAGCCTTATATTCCCTACTCAGACAGTTTACCCAATGCCTTAGGTGGTTTTGCCTCTGAACAACCACCAATATTCGATGTTCAGTTTAGCGAGCATGCTCAACAACAATTACGTGGCAAACAAGCCGATTATCATCGCGCCGTGATCACTGAAGTCTTAGCCCAAGATCCACGCCCAGCCTATAAAAAAGGCAAAACTGACAATAAAGTTTATGCGGTAAATTTATTTAATTTTAACATTCATTTTATGGTGACTGAGCCCATTGTTACGGTAATTAGTATCGATACTATTAATCAATAATAGATCTTATGTAGTTATCTTTGGCGAATAGCGCCGAGACTGGTAATATAACGGGCTATCGTCATGATACTGACGGGTGGAACATCAGTTCCTTCTCTTTCCTTTTATCAATAACGGATACCATCAATGCGTACCAGTAAATATCTTCTTTCTACCCTGAAGGAGACTCCAAACGACGCAGAAGTCATTAGTCACCAACTAATGCTACGTGCAGGCATGATCCGTAAGTTAGCTTCAGGTCTATATACCTGGCTACCTACAGGTCTGCGTGTGCTGCGTAAAGTCGAAAACATCGTTCGCCAAGAAATCGACAATGCAGGCGCAATCGAAACCTTGATGCCCGTTGTTCAGCCGTTTGAACTATGGGAAGAGACAGGCCGCTCTGAAAAGATGGGTCCTGAACTACTTCGCTTTACTGACCGTCATTTCCGTCCGTTTGTACTAAGCCCAACCGCAGAAGAAGTGATCACTAGTCTTGTACGTAACGAAGTAAGCTCATACAAGCAACTGCCACTTAACCTATACCAAATTCAGACGAAATTCCGTGATGAACGTCGCCCACGTTTTGGCGTAATGCGTGCACGTGAATTCTGCATGATGGATGCTTACAGCTTTGATATCGATAAAGACGGCTTACAAAAGTCTTTCGATACTATGCATGCTGCTTACTGTAAAGCTTTTGACCGTATGGGTCTTGAATACCGTCCAGTATTAGCTGACTCAGGCGCAATCGGTGGTAATGGTTCTCAAGAGTTCCACGTACTAGCCGAAAGCGGCGAAGACTTAATCGCATTCTCTACTGAATCTGATTACGCTGCTAACATCGAAAAAGCAGAAGCTATTGCACCTGCTGTTGAGCGTGCTGAACCAACACAAGCAATGACCATTATTGATACGCCAAATGCAAAAACTATTGCAGAATTGGTTGAACAACACGGCATTGCTATCGAAAAAACAGTGAAGACGTTATTCGTTAAAGCTTCTGATGAAATCGACGCACCTATCGTGGCATTGATCATCCGTGGTGACCACGAACTTAACGAAATCAAAGCAGAAAACCTTGCAGAAGTTGCATCTCCATTAGAGATGGCGACGGAAGAAGAAATGCGTGAGCTTATCGGTGCTGGTGCTGGTTCTCTAGGTCCTGTGGGCCTTGAACTACCGTTTATCGTTGATCACAGTGTTGCGGTAATGAGTGACTTTGCTGCTGGTGCTAACGTTGACGGTAAACACAACATCGGTATCAACTGGAGTCGTGACGTTGAACTTGGCCGTGTTGATGATCTACGTAACGTCGTTGAAGGCGATCCAAGCCCATGTGGCCAAGGTACGTTGATGCTAAAACGTGGTATCGAAGTCGGTCATATCTTCCAGTTAGGTACTACTTACTCTGATAAGATGAACTGTAGCGTACTTGATTCGAACGGTAAGAGTTCAATTCTAGAAATGGGTTGTTACGGTATCGGTGTATCACGTGTTGTAGCATCAGCTATCGAACAAAACAATGATAAATACGGCATCATCTGGCCTGACGCTCTAGCACCTTTCCAAGTGGCTATCGTACCAATGAACATGCATAAATCAGAGCGCGTTCAGGAAGCCGCAGAGAAGCTATACGCCGATCTTACTGCAATGGGTATCGAAGTATTATTTGATGATCGTAAAGAACGTCCAGGTGTGATGTTCTCTGACATGGAATTAATCGGTATTCCTCACACTATCGTAATTGGCGATCGTAGCCTTGAAAATGGTGAGATGGAATATAAGAACCGCCGTACAGGTACTAAAGAAGCAGTGATTGCTGCTGATGTTATGGACTTTCTTAAGCAAAAAATGGCTTAATTAACAACCATATAAATTTAAAAAAGCTGCCCATTTAGGCAGCTTTTTTTATAGCTAAATTATCACAAATATTTTTTATCTCTTTCACGGCTATGATAATATTCAACTCAATAATCGCTTAAGTATATTCACATAACATTCGTCACTCTGATCTTATGTGAATATTTTTAGGCAAAGGAAAGACCATGCAAGTTTATCAATGTTGTGAGCTAATTCGAATGACTTACTCTCAAATTGGCAGTGGTGATCAAGGCTATATTCCCACGGCAATTAAGTGTGCAATTAAAACATTGGATGATATTGCCGCTAATACTGAATTACCATTAGACGTACGTGAACGTGCAGCTTTTGCCGCCGCCAACTTATTGATCAGTGATCACGAGGACTAAACAATGGATTTATCAAAATTTGAAACTATGGATACTGTGATGTTGATGAGTATCGTCAACATGAAGATCCGCGATGAATTTAATACCCTCGATGATTTAGTCAAATTTTTTGATATCGATCGTGAACAATTAATTGCAAAATTAGCCACCGGTGGCTTTGATTTCTTACCTGAAGTACAGCAGTTTCGTTAACGTTGACTTATAAACATCAAATAAAAAAACGGCACTCATCAGTGCCGTTTTTTATACTTATTAAATAACATTTCTTTGGTGTAATGACTCAATTAACCTTGGAATATCGGCAGTACATCAGCCATCGCTAATAAATGGAAACACGCAGTTAATACGCCAAAGATTATTACCGCATAAACAGTAATATTGCCACCAGGTACAACAAACCCTTGTTGCTCAGGTTGACGCTGACGCAGTTTTTTAGCTAACAATGCTGGAATAATACAAGTCCAAATCGTCGCAGCAGCACCCGCTAAACCAATCGCCGCTACAAATCCAAACGGAGCAAATAATGAGAACACCAGTGGTGGAATAAAAGTCACCGCCCATGTTTTAAAGCGGCCTTGCTTAGTGTCTTCAAAACCAAAGAAATCCGCCAGATAATCAAATACCCCTAAACCAACACCAATAAATGATGATACAACAGCGGCAATCGAGAAAATATTTAAAGCTTGCTTAACACTGTTAGAGCTCACAACGCTACCCAATGCAGTCATTAACGCATCAACACTACCACCAGCGGCGACAATAGGGCCGAATTGTGTACGCGGTAAATTACCAAAAATACACACCACCCAAATCACATAAAACGTTAATGCAATCAAGGTACCGCCTAAAATAGCGTTTTTAGCACGATTTTCATCACGGTAATAATCACGCATGGTGCTTACTGAATGATGATAACCAAAAGAAGTTAATGCTACGGGTAAAATAGCGAGAGCATAAGGAGAAAGGCTGGTTTGAGAATCGATACTATCAAGCAATGTTGGTAACTGAATATTAGTCGCCAAACCTGAAATACCAATAATAAAACTGATCGCCATAAAAATGATCAACAGCACCGAAATACGATCAACGGCGCGAGTTGAATGAAGCACAAAAACAGACGATGCAATCACAAATAACACTGACGCTAATTTAGCATTGATATCGAATATACCGCCAAAAATCATACCTGATGAAGAAATATAAGCATAAAGCAAAATACCACCAACAAAATACAACGAGAGGTTATTGATCGCATTCACTTTACTTTTCAATACATCTTTTGTAATGGTGTTAAATGACACTTTAAAATCATAATGCTTTAAGGCTTCAAGTAATAACCAACCAGATAATGTCATCATCACCATCGTTACTGAGATCGCAAGTACAGTCCATAATGTCCATGCGCCAGCACCTGCACTTGGCAATCCAAGCATGCCTGCACCTACGCACACACTAGCAATAATGCATGCACCTCCAAGTGTCGATGGTTTACTCATGTTCTATCCTTTATTAGCATCTATTTTGTATCAGTGAACTAGTACAATAATATGCCTCTAATATTTTAGCAACAAAAGAATATCGTTCTGAATAAATATTTATTTAACAACCGCATATGTTAAACAAATTAACATATGCGGTTTTGTTATAAAAAGAGTCCATCAAGGAATTATGAACGTTGCCATATAAACTGCACCGTTGTGATTGCTGTTACTGGAGCAATAAACTCATCGACAACAAATACCCCAGCCATCGCAACTAATTGCTCACCATAAAATAGCATTGGTGTACGGCGACGTAACCAACTCGGCACCTGATATTCTTGGAGTAATTTTTTAAACTTACGCTTACCGCTGCGGCCTTGTGGTTTTATCTCTGGGCCTAAATAATCAAACCGAATAGAGACCACTTCATCTGCATAAGGTAAACGTAATCCTGCTTGGGCTTGTTGCTGCAAACACACACACCCTAATGCTTGTGGTAATTGGCATGGTTGGTTAATTATCACTTCATGCTGCCAATCACTAATGTCTGGCCATTGTTCTAACAGATATAACTGCTGTTGGTAACGACGCACTTGATACTGTTGCCAACACACTTGTGGATTAGCATCGACTTTGGCTTGGACTAAATTAAACCAAATTTGTTCAAGCTGTGCCAATGATGGCATGATCACAGCCTGTTGTTTTAACCATTGTCGAATCAAAGCCATTCCTAAACGAGCACTGATATTTTCCGCAATATATAAACTACCATCAGCTTTTAGTGCTTGTTGGAGCTGATAACTTAATAACTCTTCTAATAAAGCTTCTTGTTCACCACATAAATGCGCACTACGACTGACCGCTTTACGAATTCCCGGCCAGCGATCATTTAGCAATGGTGTTATTTGATGGCGAATAAAATTGCGATCGTAACGTTGATCTAAATTACTTTCATCTTCCACCCATTGTAATTGATGTTGTTTACCATAAGCTTCAATATCTGCACGACGAATGGTTAATAACGGCCGTAAATGTTGTCCGGTTGCAAATGAGGTTAACACTGGCATTGCTGCCAAACCCGCAGGTCCACTCCCCCGCTTTAAGGCTAATAATACCGTTTCAATTTGATCATCAGCATGTTGCGCTGTTAGCAAACTATCACCTGCAGATATATGACGAGATAATGCTTTATAACGTGCATCTCGCGCCGCTTGTTCGACACTGGCACCACCGCCTAATTCACAAACTACGCGCTCAATATCACAATCAATACCACTTGCTAACGCCCATGAAACACATTGTTGCGCCCAACGATCTGCATTGGAACTCAGTCCATGATGAACATAGACAGCATGAGCATGATAATCAGGATATTCCTTAATAAATCGAGCCAGTAAATCCAACATTACACGAGAATCTAACCCACCACTTAACGCTAATACTAACCGTTTTGTTTGAGGTGGATTGACAAATATTTGATGGCAAAAATGAGAATACAACATTGGCTTATATCTTTTAAAAACAGACTATCTAGTCTATACCAGCAGTACACCAACCGACACTCACAAACAGCATTGGCTAACATAAAAAGATAAAAAAAGGCCAGCATTATGCTGACCTTCTTAAAGCGTAAAAATAACAACGATTAACAGTAACCGTAACTCATTAGACGCTGGTAACGACGTTCAAGTAGTTCTTCAGTATCTAACTGATCTAACTCTTCTAATGTCGCTTTAATTTGTGCTTTTAACGTATTTGCCATTAATGGCATGTTACGGTGTGCGCCACCTAATGGCTCTTCGATAATATTATCGATTAGCTCAAGCTCTTTTAAACGAGGTGCTGTTAGACCCATCGCTTCAGCAGCTTGTGGTGCTTTATCAGCATCACGCCATAAAATTGAAGCACAACCTTCAGGTGAAATCACTGAATAGGTTGAGTATTGCAACATGTTAACGCAATCACCCACACCAATCGCTAACGCACCACCAGAACCGCCTTCACCAACCACATTACAAATAACAGGCACAGTCAGGCCAGCCATTACTTTGAGGTTCATTGCGATTGCTTCTGATTGGCCACGTTCTTCGGCACCAACACCTGGGTATGCACCCGCAGTATCGATGAAAGTAACAATCGGCATTTTAAAACGCTCTGCCATTTTCATTAGGCGTAACGCTTTACGATAGCCTTCTGGTTTTGGCATGCCAAAGTTACGTTTAACTTTTTCAGTCGTACCACGTCCTTTTTGATGACCAATAACCATAATTGGACGACCATCAATACGCGCAATACCGCCCACTAACGCTTTATCGTCAGCAAAAGCACGATCACCGGCTAATTCATCAAACTCTTCGAACATGTGCTCGACATAATCAAAAGTATATGGGCGCTGAGGATGGCGTGCGAGTTGCGCAACCTGCCAGGCACCAAGATCACCAAAGATTTTCTTAGTTAATTCGAGGCTTTTCTTTTCTAGTTGCTCAATTTCTTTTTCAAGATCAACCGAGTTAGACTCATCACGGCGTGATACATCACGTAGTGCTTCAATCTTTGCTTCTAATTCTGCAATCGGTTGTTCAAACTCGAGGAAGTTCAGGCTCATACCACTTAAAATCCTTTTGCTTATTTTAATGATAGGGTTTGGTTATACCCTACCACAAATAACAAGCTAACTTAATTAAACTCAAGCTCGACCTGTTTATCACCTAAGAGCATTTTTAAATCCGACAATAATTTATCGGCAGGCGTTACGCGCCACTCTGTTCCTAAGGTAAACTTGGCCCGAGCATTCGAGCGCTGATAATACATATGAACAGGAACAGTACCTGCTCTATGCGGTTCCAACACTTGGCTGAAACGGGAAAAAAATTGTTCGTCGATTTGCTCTTCGGTTACCGAAATAGCGACACCACGAAGATGTTTTTCTCGTGCTTCTGAAATATCGAGCACTTCACGAGCTGACATTCTAAGGCCACCATTGAAATCATCAAAGCTGACCTGTCCAGATACGACCACTATTTTGTCTTTTTCGAGCAAATCTATGTAACGATCGAGGGCATCGGTGAATAACATCACCTCCATACGACCCGAACGATCATCTAATGTCATTAAACCAATACGGCTACCACGCTTGGTTGTCATCACCCGAGCAGCGATCACAAGTCCTGCAACAGACGCTACTTTATCACGTCCTGTTTGCTGCGCATCTTTTAAACGCCAGGTGGTGTAATGTTTTAATTCAGAGATGTAAGCATTAATTGGGTGACCTGTTAAGTATAACCCTAATGTTTCACGCTCACCTTCAAGCCAAACGCTTTCAGGCGCTTCGGCAATATTAGCATAGGCATGTTCAACTTCTTCTGGGGCTTCAGTTAAAACACCAAACAGATCTTCTTGACCCGACTCTTGCGCTTTATGATATTGACTCGCCGCTTTAATCGCATCATCAAGTGTTGCTAACATTGCAGCACGGTTTGGCCCTAATCGATCCAATGCACCCGATTTAATCAGCTTCTCAAGCACACGCTTATTGACCTTTTTAGTGTCAATACGGGCACAGAAATCAAATAAATCTTTAAAGTGGCCGTCTTTTTCGCGGGCACTAATAATATTTTCAATCGGGCCTTCACCGACACCTTTAACCGCGCCAATACCATAAACGACTGCGCCTTCATCATCAACATTGAAGCGGTACAGACCTTTATTCACATCTGGCGGCAATAATTTAAGATTCATGCGGTGACATTCATCAACCAAGCTAATGATCTTATCAGTATTATCCATATCAGCCGTCATTACCGCGGCCATAAACTCGGCTGGGTAATGGGCTTTTAACCACAATGTTTGATACGACACTAACGCATAAGCAGCAGAGTGTGATTTGTTAAAACCATAACCGGCAAATTTCTCTACCAAGTCAAAGATCTTCATCGACAATTCGCCATCAACCCCGTTGTCGATAGCACCTTGCTCAAATACGGCACGCTGTTTCGCCATTTCCGATGGTTTTTTCTTACCCATCGCACGACGTAGCATGTCGGCACCACCAAGAGTGTAACCTGCTAGAACCTGTGCGATCTGCATTACCTGTTCTTGATACAGAATAATGCCGTAGGTAGGATCAAGAATTTCTTTTAGCGATTCGTGTTGCCATTTTTCATCCGGGTACGATACTGCTTCTCGACCATGCTTACGGTCAATAAAGTTATCTACCATGCCTGATTGTAACGGACCGGGACGGAAAAGTGCCACCAAGGCGATCATATCTTCAAAACAGTCAGGCTGTAGACGTTTGATCAGATCTTTCATACCGCGAGATTCGAGCTGGAATACAGCGGTTGATTCAGAGCGTTGCAACATATCAAATGACTTTTTATCCGCCATAGGAATTGCAGCAATATTAACCGGCTCTAATCCTTGCTCGACACGACGTGGGTTGATCATCCCTAACGCCCAATCAATGATGGTTAATGTCCGTAAACCCAAGAAGTCGAACTTCACTAAGCCCGCGGTTTCTACATCATTTTTATCAAATTGGGTGACGGGGTTATTACCCTCTGCATCACAATATAATGGTGCAAAATCAGTGATGGTTGTCGGTGAAATAACCACACCACCAGCGTGTTTACCTGCGTTACGTGTTACACCTTCTAAAATGCGACACATATCAATCAGATCACGAATTTCTTCATCTGCTTCATACGATTGGCCTAATTGAGGCTCAACTTCAAACGCTTTTTCGAGCGTCATTCCAGGTTCTGCTGGAATTAATTTAGAAAGACGATCGACAAAACCATACGGATGACCAAGCACACGACCCACATCACGAATAACCGCTTTAGCAGCCATAGTACCGAAAGTAATGATCTGTGATACCGCATTACGGCCATACATTTCAGCAACGTGATCAATCACTAAATCACGTTTATCCATACAAAAGTCGATATCGAAATCGGGCATGGAAACACGTTCGGGGTTAAGAAAACGTTCGAACAGTAAGTCAAATTCTAGCGGATCCAAGTCAGTGATTTTTAACGCGTAAGCCACTAATGAACCAGCACCTGACCCTCGACCAGGACCTACAGGAACATCGTTATCTTTTGACCACTGAATAAATTCCATTACGATCAAGAAGTAACCAGGGAAACCCATTTGGTTGACAACTTTCAATTCGATTTCTAAGCGTTCATCATATTCAGGGCGACGTTGGGCGCGAACCGCGGGATCAGGAAATAGAAATTCAAGTCGCTCTTCAAGACCTTGTTGGGATTTAGTCACCAAGAAGTCTTCGATACTCATGTCACCAGTAGGGAAATTCGGCAGGAAATATTCCCCTAAACGTACTGTCACATTACAGCGTTTGGCGATTTCTACCGAGTTTTGCAGTGCTTCAGGGATATCAGCAAACAACTCGCACATCTCATCTTCGCTGCGCAAATATTGCTGTTCACTGTAAAGCTTAGGTCGATTAGGATCGACCATGGTGTAACCATCATGGATAGCAACGCGAATCTCATGAGCATCAAATTGGTCAGCGGTCAATAATCGTACATCATTGGTAGCAACCACAGGCAAATCATATTTTTCAGCAAGTTCAATGGCGAAATGCAGGTAAGCATCTTCATCAACACGACCTGTTCGCACCAATTCTAAATAATAATTATCAGGAAAATATGTTTGATAAAAAGCAACACAAGTATCCGTCAGCTGTTGATTGCCTTTTAGTAATGCACGTCCAACATCGCCCGTTCTTCCACCGGATAAAATGATTAACCCTTCACAGTGTTTAATTAGCCATTCTTTATCAATCACAGGTTGATGCTGAACATGGCCACGCTGATACGCTTCTGAAATTAATAATGTTAGATTTTTATAACCTTCATTATTGGCCGCTAAAATAGTGAGTTCAAATAGCTCATCGCCCATTTCTTGGCTTTGGACTTTAAAATCAGCACCAATAATCGGCTTCATACCTGCATCATGGGCAGCAAAATAAAACTTCACCAAACCACAGAGGTTAGTGAAATCAGTTAAAGCCAGTGCTGGCATGCCAAGTTCAGTCGCGCGCTTAACGATAGGTTTCACTTTCGCCAAGCCATCGATCATTGAATAATCACTATGAACTCGAAGGTGGATAAAACGGGGTTCTGCCATGACAACCTAATTCATTACATTACTTAATTAACAAAAATTATACCCGATCGAGTAGTCATTCGCCGTATAAAAAAAGGCGATACCAAATGGTTCGCCTTTTTATCACGCAATCACAAAGACTTAATCAAGCCCTAGTACGCGCTTAACAGGTTTAAAACTTTTTCGATGCTGGTCAATCGCGCCATATTGTTCTAATGCTGCAAAATGGGCTTTGGTTGGATAACCTTTATGCTTAGCAAAGCCATATTGTGGAAACTCTGCATCGAGGATTTCCATTTCACGATCACGTGTTACTTTGGCAATAATTGACGCCGCACTGATTTCAGCCACCCGTAAGTCGCCCTTCACCACCGCTTGTGCAGCCATAGGTAACGCTGGTGTTTTATTACCATCAATCAGTACAAAATCAGGCTGAATATGTAGCCCAGCTACAGCGCGTTGCATAGCAACCATTGTCGCTTGCAAAATATTCAACTGATCAATTTCGTCTGCTTCACAACGGCCAAGTGACCATGCCAATGCCTTTTGCTTGATTTCATCAAACAGTAAATTACGTT
Source organism: Photobacterium piscicola (assembly GCF_046058925.1). Taxonomy (NCBI): domain Bacteria; kingdom Pseudomonadati; phylum Pseudomonadota; class Gammaproteobacteria; order Vibrionales; family Vibrionaceae; genus Photobacterium; species Photobacterium piscicola. The sequence continues at coordinate 982,212 of NZ_CP175534.1, read as the reverse complement.
TTTTCTCGCTCAATTTTTTAGAATCAGTTAATCCCACAATCGGATTATTAGGATCTAAAATCACTGCTGCTGTCACGACCGCGCCCACTAATGGACCACGACCAACTTCATCTACTCCCGCAATACAGTTGGCTTGCGGATAGACAAAAGGAGGGAAATCTTGTTTTTCAGCCATAATAACTATGCCTTATCGATTAATGCTAACACGGCTTTTGCTGCTTGCTCATCAGCATTACAACGAATGGTTTTATGCATGCTTTCAAACTGCGCCATTAATGCACTCATGTCACCATAAAGGATATTATCAACTTCATGGAATAACTTCTCTGGCGTGCAATCATCTTGAAGTAGTTCGGTCACTAATTCACGATCGGCCATGATGTTAGGTAATGAAACATACTTCGTTTTTAGCATTCGCTTGGCAATCCACGCAGTGAGTGGCTTCACTTTATAGCCAACCACCATTGGGCGCTTCACGAGCATACACTCTAATGCCACCGTACCTGATGCGAGTAACACCGCATCCGCCGCTATCATGACATTTCGAGCAGTATCATCCACTAATTCAAAATCTAATTCAGGCGCAGTCGCTTGCCATGCTTGTTCAAATTGAGCACGACGTTTTTCATTCACCAATGCAACCACAAACCCTAGCTCAGGATGTTTTGCTTTGAGCTTTTGGCAAGTTTGAATAAAAGGCTCTGCAAGCATGGCCATTTCACTGCCACGACTACCAGGAAGCACGGCTAACCAACGTTTAGTTGGATCTAAACCAAGTAATTCACGCGCTGCAACTTGATCGGTTTGCAATGGAATCGTATCGGCCATGGTATGACCAACAAACTGACATGGCACATTAAATTTATCGTAAAATGCTTTTTCAAATGGCAGAAAAGCCAGCACTAAATTCGTTGCCGCTTCAATTTTAAAGATTCGCTTTTGACGCCATGCCCACACAGATGGACTAACATAGTGCACCGTTTTAATGCCACGATCTTTTAAGTCTTTCTCAAGTCGTAAATTAAAATCTGGCGCATCAATACCGACAAACACATCTGGCGGATTAGCACTGAAATATTTGACTAATTCAGCTTTAACTTTGAATAACCGCGGTAGTCGTCCAAGAACCTCAACGATCCCCATCACGGCTAACTCTTCCATATCAAACAGTGCTTCACAGCCTTGAGCTTGCATGCGAGGCCCCGCAATACCCACAAATTCAGCATCGGGATATTGGGCTTTTACGGCTTGAATAAAACCGGCACCTAAAATATCGCCGGAGATTTCTCCGGCGACAATAGCTATTCGAAGAGGCTTCGTCATTAGCGAATAATACCGCGTTCTGAGTTATCAAGTAATTCAGAAAAACGTGCAACTGACGGCCAATCTTTTGCCATTTCAGCAAGCACTGGTTTCACTTCAGCCAGTGTTTTTCCTGAACGATAAATTTCTTTATAAGCGCGACGAATAGCGTGTAATTCTGGCTTTTCAAACCCATTACGCTGCAAGCCAACAATGTTTAAACCAAACGGTTTAGCGTGGTTACCTTGAGCTAATACATACGGCGGTACATCTTGTACCACGGCAGAACAACCACCAACGTAGCTGTAAGCACCCACAGTACAGAATGGATGAATCGCAGATAATGCCATTACACCTGCATAATCACCCACCGTAACATGACCACCTAAAATGGAGTTGTTACCAATGTGGGTATGATCGCCAACAACCACATCATGCGCAATGTGAGCATTAACACATAATAAATTGTCGTTACCAACAACTGTCACACCTTTATCTTGTGTGGTGCCACGGTGAATCTGAACGCTTTCACGGATCACATTACGATCACCAATTTCTAAGCGTGTCGCTTCACCACTGAACTTCTTGTCTTGGCACTCTTCACCGACAATTGCAAACGGGAAAATACGGTTATCTTTACCAATAACTGTTGGCCCTTTAATGACGACATGAGACATCACCTCAGTGCCTTCACCAATTTCAACCCCAGTTGCAATATAGGTAAATGGACCAACTGTAACGTTAGCGCCAATGATTACCCCATCTTCAATCACTGCCGATGGGTGAATTTTCGCACTGTCATGAATCATGAGAATACTCGTCTCGCACACTTAAGTTCTGCTGAACATACCGTTTCGCCATCAACTTTAGCGATACCATTAAATAACGCGATACCACGACGTTCTTTAATAAATTCAACTTCAAGAATCATTTGATCACCAGGTACTACTGGCTTGCGAAACTTTGCTTTATCAATGCTAGCAAAGTAGTACAGTTCATTTTCTGCTGGCGCACCAAAGGTTTTAAACGCTAATAAACCTGTTGCTTGTGCCATTGCTTCTAAAATCAACACACCAGGAAATACTGGCATATTAGGGAAGTGACCCGTAAATTGTGGCTCATTGACAGAAACATTTTTAATAGCGGTTAAGGTTTTACCTTCATCATAATTGGTTACACGATCAATCATAAGAAATGGGTAACGATGAGGAAGAAGTGCCTGAATTTCGGTGATGTTTAACGTCTTATTTTCGGTCGTCAAAACTAAATTCCTGTCTTAAAAAGATATAAAAAATATGCGATGAAAATGCAAAACGGCCTACACAAGGCAGGCCAGTCAATGCTGATAAAAAATTATTCGTCGTTGGCTTTAAGTTGTTTTTCAACTGCCTTTAGACGTTTATTCATATCATCAATGCGATGAACCCGGGTAGCTGTTCGACGCCACTCTTTGTTAGGTTGCAGCGGAATACCTGAAGAATACATACCTTTATCTTCAATACTACGCATGACCATTCCCATACCGGTAATGGTTACGCCATCAGCAATCTTGATATGACCATTGAGTACAGAAGCGCCACCAATAATACAATATTTACCAATTGTAGTACTGCCAGCCACAATAGTACCACCCGCCATTGCTGTACCATAGCCGATCTGCACGTTATGGGCGATTTGCATTTGGTTATCAATAATCACATTGTCAGCAATAATAGTATCTTCTAGTGCACCACGGTCAATAGTAGTACAAGCACCAATTTCAACGCGATCGCCAATGCGTACCGAACCTAACTGAGGGATCTTAACCCACTCACCTTTATCATTCGCATAACCGAAACCATCAGCACCAATAACGGTACTTGATTGCACAAGACATTGTGAACCTAGCACTACATCATGATAGATAGTGACATTTGCCCACAACTTAGTGTTGTTACCAATAATGGCATTTTTACCGATAAAACAACCCGCACCAATTTGAACGTTATCGCCCAATTGTACGCCAGCTTCGATCACAGCATTGTGGCCAATAGCAACATTACTACCAACCGTAGCTGTTGGATCAATATAAGCTGAAGCAGCAATATCAGTCGCCGCAACAGGTGTTGTATCAAGAAGTTGAGCCACTAACGCATAGCTAAGATAAGGATCTTTTACGACGAGCTTATTGCCTTTGAAAAATTCGACATCCGCTTCTCGTAGCATTACTGCATCCGCTTGACACTCAGTAAGCTGTTGACGGTACTTGCTATCAGAAAGGAACGTGATTTGCCCTGTAGTAGCCTTGCCCATCGCAGCTATTGAGTGAATTTCAGTTGTGTCATCGCCATGGAGCTCTGCACCTAATTTATCCGCTAATTCAGCAAGAGTAATTACAGCCATTTTATCCTATCTCTCTTGTAACAACAGCCACCTAGAGGTGGCTGTTAGATCAAAAGTTGCAGCTGAATTCGCCAGCTACAACGTTTACCACAGGGTTACTGCTTTATTTTACTGCTGCAATAACTTTAGATGATAAGTCATCGCTCTTACTTGCAAACAATACTGCTTGTGCATCTAGCACAACATTGTAACCATTTTTCTTCGCTACAGTGTCGATCGCTGTACGGATTTTCTTAACAAGCTTTTGCTCTTCTTCCATACCACGACGACGTTGATCTTCAGCTAACGCTTTTGCTTTTAGCTTATAATCAGAATCAAGGGCTGCAAGTTGACGTTGAATGTCAGTACGTTGTGTTGGCGTCATTAGTTCACCATCACGCTTCATCTTTTCGATTTTGGTTTTCATTTTACCTTCAATCGAACGTAAAGCTGCCACACGGCCGCTGAATTCTTTTTGCAATTTCTCTTGTACTTTATAACGTGTAGCTAACTCAGACATAGCCTGACCTGTAGACACGTAACCAATTTTTTGTGCAGCTTCTGCCGCATTAGCGTACATAGATGAAGATAAAATTACTAAACCTAAACTTGCTGCTTTAATCCACTGTTTCAAAAGACTCTCCTTAAAAATTAGAATGACTGACCAATGGTGAATGTGAAGAACTCTTCATCATCCCCTTCATATTTCTTGATTGGTTTCGCAACCGAGAATACAAGTGGACCCATTGGGGACATCCACTGTAATGCAGCACCGTACGACGCTCGAATCATACCGGGATCTGAATAATCTGGTAATGAACTCGCGTTAGTATAATCAGGGTGGAATTCAGTATCCCACACCGAACCAGCATCAACGAAGAAGCTCGTACGTACTTGGTTTTTAACTTCTTGTGAAGCAAATGGTGTTGGAACAATTAATTCCATACTTGCTAGAGCAATAGCATTACCACCTGTAGACTCATCACTAACAACACCTTGTTGGTTGTTACCTTGGCCTTCACCATACACAGCTTTAGGGCCCACAGTATTAGAACGGAAACCACGAATAGTTGTAAAACCACCCGCATAATAGTTTTCGTAGAATGGCATTAGCTGATCGCTGCCATTATCTGTTTTACCGTAACCATTGCCGTAACCCAACTTACCACGAAGTAATAAGGTGTAGTCTTGTTTTTCTGTTAATGGAATGTACTGGCGAACATCATATTGCGTCTTGAAGTACTGTGAATCCGACCCCGGAATGGTCATCTTAAATGATGCATTCTGGTAATTACCTGATGTTGGGAAATAACCACGGTTTAAATGGTTACGCGTCCAAGAAATACTCCAGCTGAAGTCATCAAGTTCAATCGCATTATCACTGTTTTCATCAAAGCCATGGATCTTCTTAAATTGTTCGATCTGATAGTAATCTTGAATATTAGAGATCTTGTTATGATCATAACCCAAGCTAAAATCAAAGTAGTTCAATTCATTAAATGGGAAGCCCCATGTTAAACTTGCACCGTAGCTTTGGTTGGTGTAATCCGAGATATTAGCATCTGATGCTTCAAACTCGTTGTAGTAAATCTTACCACCAAGACTAACGTTGTTAATCGTGAAGTACGGATCTTTGTATTCAAGGCTAATGTTCTTAGAGTAATCATTAGTCATTGCATTAATGCCAAATAAATTACCTGTACCCAAGAAGTTTTTCTGGGTTAAACCCGCCTGGAAACTAATACCTGATTCAGTACCGTAACCCACACCGAAATTGACACTACCAGAGTTCGCTTCTTTAACTTTGTACTTCACATCAACCTGATCATCAGAACCAGGAACACGGACAGTTTGTACATCAACATTTTCAAAGAAACCAGTACGGTTTAAACGTTGCTTACCCGTTTCAATTGATTTAGCGTTGAGCCATGAACCTTCCATTTGGCGCATTTCACGACGTAATACTTCATCTTTAGTGGTGTTATTACCACTAAATTCAATATTTCGCACATATACACGCTTACCTTGTTCAACATTAACGATCAAGGATACTTGATGTGCAGCATCATCAAACTCAGGCATGATGGTCACTTTAGGGTAAGCATAACCTGCTTTACCTAAGTCACGCTTAACAGCTTCTTCTAATGCTGTTACTTCAGCACCATTATAGACACTGCCTGCTTTAAAGGTTACTAACTTATCAAACTCAGCAACACGGCCACTAACATCACCTTGGAACTTAACGTTTTTAACCTTGTATTGCTCACCTTCATGAATTTTTAAAGTAATGTACACGCCTTTTTTATCAGGAGAGATTGCAACATGCGTTGATTCTAAGCGGTACTTTAAATAACCATTATTGAGATACTGTGAGCGTAATGTTTCTAAGTCGCCTTGCAGAACTTGTTTTTGATACTTTTCATTCGCCATAAAGTCCCACCAAGGCACACTGTCCTTAAGCTTGAACTTACCGACCAAATCAGCATCACTGAAAACATGATTACCAAGGATATTGATCTGCTTAATTTTAGCGGATACACCCTCAGTGAAAACGAATTTAATATCAACACGGTTACGAGGCAAAGGCGTCACAACAGCTTCTACAGTAGCGTTATATTTACCCACACTGTAGTAGAAATCTTCTAGACCTTTATCAATCTTAGATAATGTTGTTCTATCTAGCGCTTCACCAACACGTAAACCTGATGCTTCAAGATTTTCTTTTAATTGCTCATCTTTGATAGCTTTATTGCCAGCAAAAGTAATATCAGCAATCGTTGGACGCTCTTTTACATCAACCAATAACGTATTACCGTCTCGATAGACCTTAATATCTTCAAAGTTGCCGGAAGAATAAAGAGATTTGATTAATGCTGAAATATCCTGTGGATCAACAGTATCACCAACGCGAACAGGCATCTTTAACAATGCTGCCCCCATAGTGACTCGCTGAAGACCTTCAAAACGAATGTTATCAACTACAAATTTATTTTCCGCGCTATGCGCAACGCTACTTGTCAAAAGCAGCGATGCGACTAACAGTTTTTTAATCGCCATTACTGTACTGATTATTCCTTGCTAAATACGCATTTATTAAAGTCGGGTAAAATCATTGAATAGCGCAACCGCCATTAACGCAACCAAAATGGCTGATCCCACTCTATAGCCAATATCCTGAATTCGTTCAGATACAGGACGACGAGTTACCGCCTCGATAGCAAAGAACATTAAATGTCCGCCATCAAGCACAGGTAAAGGTAATAGGTTTACAATGCCTAGGTTAACACTGATCAAGGCTAAGAAACCGAGGAAATAGACTAAGCCAAATTCGGCTGTCATTCCGGCTCCCTTAGCGATAGATATCGGTCCACTAAGGTTTTTCATTGCAACATCACCAGTCACAAGCTTAGTGACCATATCAAACGTTAGTGACACTAATTGACCGGTTTTTTCGGTCGCTTTGATCGCCGCATCAATTGGACCAAACTGTAAATTAACTTTGTACGATGCTGGCCAAGGTTCAATACTTGGTGCCAATCCTACATAGCCAACTTCTTTACCATCAGCTTCAACTTTTACACGAGGTGTCAATGATAACATCACTGGTTCCCCATCACGTAAAACTTCAACTTGTAGCGTTTTGCCTGGATGACTACGAACAGCATCAACAAATTGCTGCCACTGCGTTACTGATTTATCATCAACAGCGACAATCTTATCATTTAATTCAAATCCTGCATCAATTGCTGCACTATTATCAACAAGTTGTGAAACAGTTAGCGTAATTGGCGGTGTAAATGGCGAAATACCTAATGTCGTCAACACGCGCTGGGATTCAGGATCAAAAGACCAGTCAGTTAAATCAAGTGTACGTGAAACCACAACCGAACTGTCAGGCTCTTGTGCAGTTATCACAACTTGCTTATCTCCAATTTGAGAAATTAATGCCATATTGGCAGATTCCCAATCAGATGTTTCGAGTCCAGAAACTGATTTTAGTTCCATTCCTGGAATAATTCCCGCTTTCGCCGCAATAGATTGTGGCGCAACTTCACCGATAACAGGCTTTAAAGCAGGCACGCCAATCAGGTACACCACCCAATAAGCAAAGATAGCAAACACAAAATTTGCCATTGGACCTGCCGCAACAATAGCACTTCGTTGCCAAATTTTCTTATTATTAAACGCCATATGACGTTTCTCAGGCGGAACCTCGGCTACCCGCTCATCAAGCATTTTCACGTAACCACCCAGTGGTATCAGTGCTAATGTGTATTCTGTACCATCTTTACCGACGCGATTAAATAAAGCTTTACCAAAGCCAATAGAAAAGCGTTCAACATAGACACCACAACGACGAGCGACCCAAAAATGGCCAAACTCGTGAACGGCGATCAGAATACCAAGAGCAACTAAAAAAGCGCTTAAATTACGGATAAATTCAATCATGCAAATTCCTTCGCAATAATGTCTAAAGCAAGCTCACGCGCTTGTTTATCGAGCACCATTACGGCATCAATATCATTAGGTTCAGTTAATACTGCGGTGTCTAACACTAACTTGTTTACTTTCGCAATATCAGTAAAAAGAATTTCATTGGCTAAAAAGGCAGCAACAGCAATTTCATTGGCCGCATTTAAGGTGGTGGTTGCTGCTTGACCTTTATAGCAAGCATCAATAGCCAGTTTCAAACATGGATAGCGATCAAAATCAGGGGCCATGAAAGTAAACTCACCGATCTGACTAAAATCAAGTGGTGCCACGCTAGATTCAATCCGTTGTGGGTATGCCATTGCACATGCAATTGGCGTGCACATATCAGGTAATCCCATCTGTGCGATGACTGAACCGTCTTTATATTGCACCATTGAGTGGATCACTGATTGTGGGTGAATAATCACCTGCATTTGTTCGCGACTGGCATTGAATAACCATCGCGCTTCAATGTATTCCAAGCCTTTATTCATCATGGTTGCAGAATCAACCGAAATTTTAGGTCCCATAGACCAATTCGGATGTGCAATCGCCATTGCCGGTGTAACAGCATCTAATGTATTGATATCAGTATAGCGGAACGGACCACCGGAACCGGTTAATAATACCTTACTAACGCCATGAGCCGCTAAATCACAACGTCCCATACGGCGTTGAATTTCAGCAGGTAATGCTTGAAAAATAGCATTATGTTCGCTATCAACGGGCAATAATTCTGCCCCGTATTTTTCACAGGCATCAATAAACATCTGCCCGGTCATAACCAATGCTTCTTTATTGGCTAATAAAATGCGCTTACCTTTTTTAACCGCAGCCATAGTAGGTAATAAACCTGCAGCACCAACGATGGCAGCCATAACCGTATCAACTTCATCTAATGCTGCGACGTGACAAATAGCGTCATCACCACCAGAGACTTGAATGTTGAACCCTGCTTGCACCACTAAGTTGTTAAGTTGTTCAGCGGCAGTTACAGATGCCATTGCCGCATATTTCGGTCGCCATTGTTGACACAGTTCAAACATTTTGTCGACATTAGAACCCGCAGCTAATGCGGTAACTTCAAAAGAATCAAGGTTTTGAGCGACTACCGCTAAGGTACTACTGCCAATCGAGCCCGTAGCACCAAGAATCGTTAACTTACGCATAAAATCACTTACAGTTACAAAAAAGGCAGCGAAATAGCTGCCTTTAGAAAAGATGGCTGTTATTAATTATATTAGCCACAGATAGAGTAATGCAAATACAGGTATCGCCGCCGTTAAGCTGTCAATACGATCCAGTATTCCACCATGTCCCGGTAAAATATTACCGCTATCTTTTATGCCGGAAACACGCTTGAACATACTTTCAACTAAGTCGCCTAATACCGAAATAATCACAGTAACAATAGCAATAAAGAACAGTTGGCCTAATGATGTGAACTCAATCGACAATAAATGCGATCCTAGCCAAGTAATAAATATTGCTAAACAAGCGCCACCAATTAAACCTTCAATGGTTTTATTTGGGCTAACTGCCGGCGCCATCTTATGCTTACCAAAGCGCTTGCCAGAGAAATAAGCGCCAGTATCGGCTGCCCACACTAATAAGCACACAAGTAAAACTAAGCAAGCACCGTGATACGGATTATTGTCATAATTCACGGCTCGGAGCATTAAAATACTCCAAAAAAAAGGCAATAATGTGAGCAAACCAAAAATTTGCTTTAGAAATGGTTTTTTAGACCAAAAATCCGCACTTTTGGGATAACTGATCGCCAATGCAGATGCGACAAGCCACCACAACCCACCAATAAGCAATATAGTACGATAAATACCACCGGGATGAGAGAGTGACGCAGGATCTGTGGGTAATAGTGCAATACTTGCTACCAACGTAACACTCGGTAAAATCATTGCTTTAATACGCGATGATGCGTTAACAAACTGCGTCCACTCCCAAAAACCGACTAAGGTTATTGCAGCCATCGCAATAATAAAAGCGGGTAACGGCAGAAAAAAAATCCCTGCAATGACGAGTGGCGCGAGGATTAACGCGGTAATAATTCGTTGCTTAAGCAAGCTGCGTCCTCTTTTATAGGAAATATAATATTCAGTATTGGGCGATGCCCGTTACTTAAACAATAACGCCAACACACGACATTGTGCATTGGCGAAAATAATGTTTTTTATTTTAACAAAGCTTGTATCTGCTCGCCAGTACAACCAAAGCGGCGCTCACGATTTACAAACCATGCCACAGCATTTACCAAACTTTGTTCATCAAAATCTGGCCAATGCTGTTCAGTGAAATACAATTCAGCATAAGCCGTTTGCCACAGCATAAAATTACTAATGCGGCATTCACCACTAGTACGAATTAATAGATCAACATCCGGTAAGCCTTGAGTCACTAACCCCTGCGCTAAATCTTGTTCAGTCAGAGATTCAATGTCAAGTTGTTGTTCTACTACTCGCTGCATCATTTGCTTAGTCGCTTGGAGAATATCCCATTGACCACCATAGTTAGCAGCGACATTTAACACTAGCCCAGTGTTACCTTCAGTTAACAACTCTGCTGCAGCTATTTTTTTCTGCAATCGAGCACTGAAGCGACTTTTGTCTCCGATGATACATAATCGAATATTATTTTTATGTAGCCTTTTTACTTCACGACCTAAAACAGTCATGAATAATTCCATCAGTAGTGAGACTTCATCCTCTGGACGACGCCAGTTTTCACTGCTGAAAGCAAACAATGTAACAACTTTAATTCCGAGTCGATTTGCAGTAGAAACAGTCCTACGTACCGCCTCTACACCAGCCTTATGGCCAAATACTCGCGCTTTACCTTTGGCTTTAGCCCAACGACCATTACCATCCATGATCACAGCGATATGCTGGGGGAGATAATCAGCTGAAGGAACAGCGTCTATTGAAGGTTGTGCCATATTTATCCCTCAAAAAAAAGCGCCGTGCTGCCGCACAGCGCCTTAACTTTGTCAGCTAAATTAAGACAATGTCTTAAACTTCCATTAGCTCTTTTTCTTTCACTTCAAGAACAGCTTCGATGTTCTTGATAGCTTCATCTGTTAGTTTCTGAATTTCATCTTGTGCACGACGATCATCATCTTCAGAGATATCTTTATCTTTTAGTAAAGATTTAACTGTTGCGTTTGCATCACGACGAATATTACGTACCGCAACACGGCCTTGTTCAGCTTCAGCGCGTACAATCTTAACAAGATCGCGACGACGTTCTTCTGTTAGCGGTGGTAATGGAACGCGAATAACAGTACCGGCTGACATTGGGTTTAGACCCAAATCAGACATCATGATCGCTTTTTCAACTTTTGCTGATAGCTCACGATCAAATACAGTAATCGCTAATGTACGTGAATCTTCAGCAACCACGTTAGCAACTTGCTTTAGCGGTGTACTTGCGCCGTAATACTCAACATAAATAGTATCAAGTAGGCTTGGATGTGCACGGCCAGTACGAATTTTAACCAATTGACCTTTCAGTGCATCAACACTTTTTTCCATGCGCGTTTGCGCGTCTTGTTTGATTTCGTTAATCACGATAAATACCTTAAATTATGCTGTCATCATAGCGCTGAGCGTCAGCGCCATATTAATCAATTTACAAGGCTTAAGCGTTAGTGATCAGCGTACCTTCTTGCTCACCCATAACGACACGGCGTAATGCGCCTGGCTTATTCATGTTAAATACACGAATTGGCATGTTATGGTCACGAGCAAGGGTAAATGCAGCTAAATCCATTACCTTAAGTTCTTTTTCAAGTACGTCTTGGTAGCTCAGCTGTTCACAAAGCGTTGCATCTGGATTTTTAACTGGATCATCCGTAAACACGCCTTCAACTTTTGTTGCTTTCAATACTACATCAGCTTCGATTTCGATACCACGAAGACATGCAGCAGAATCTGTTGTGAAGAACGGATTACCGGTACCTGCAGAGAAAATAACAACGCGGCCTTGACGTAACTGACTGATTGCATCAGCCCAGTTATAATTATCACATACGCCGTTTAGAGGAATAGCAGACATTACTCGCGCGTTCACATAGGCACGGTGCAGCGCATCACGCATTGCTAAGCCGTTCATTACCGTTGCTAGCATACCCATGTGGTCGCCCACAACTCGGTTCATACCTGCTTCAGCCAGGCCAGCGCCACGGAATAGGTTACCGCCACCGATTACAAGGCCGACTTGAACACCTAATTCAACGAGTTCTTTTACTTCTTGTGCCATGCGGTCAAGAACTTGAGCGTCAATACCAAATCCTTCTTTACCTTGCAGTGCTTCACCACTTAGTTTTAAAAGAATACGTTGATAAGTTGGTTTAGGGTTTGTGGTCATGTTTTTTTTACCTTCCAGGCTGATTTTAAGATATAGAGTTGTAAAAAGACCGCAACCTCGGTTGCGGTCTTTGATATTCTGATTAAAAAGGATTAACCTTTTTGAACAGCTGCTACTTCTTCAGCAAAGCTCATTTCTTGAGCTTTCTCGATACCTTCACCAACTTCTAGACGTACGAAGTCAGTTACTGTAGCGCCTGTTTCTTTCAAGATGTCGCCAACAGTTTTCTTAGGTTCCATGATGAAAGCTTGGCCAGTTAGAGAAACTTCGCCAGTGAACTTCTTCATGCGGCCTTCAACCATCTTCTCAGCGATAGCTTGTGGCTTGCCTTCGTTCATAGCGATTTCAACTTGAACTGCGCGCTCTTTTGCAACAACTTCAGCTGGTACGTCAGTTGGGTTAACGTATTCAGGGTTAGATGCAGCAACGTGCATTGCAATGTGCTTAAGTGTTTCTTCGTCGCCGTTACCAGCAACAACTACTGCGATACGAGTACCGTGAGTGTAAGCAGAAACCTTATCGCCAGCGATGTATGCTACGCGACGGATAGAGATGTTTTCGCCGATCTTAGCTACTAGCTCGATACGTGCTTCTTCAAATTGTGCTTGAAGTTCTTCAACTGTTGCGTGGCTAGCAAGTGCTGCATCAGCAACAGAGTTAGCGAATGCAAGGAAGCTACCATCTTTAGCAACGAAGTCAGTCTGGCAGTTTACTTCAACAAGTGCTGCTTTACCGTCAGCATCTTTGATGATGATAGTACCTTCAGCTGCTACGTTACCTGCTTTTTTAGCAGCTTTAGCAGCACCGCTCTTACGCATGTTTTCGATTGCTAGCTCAATATCAGCGTTAGCTTCTACTAGTGCTTTCTTACAATCCATCATACCTGCGCCAGTACGTTCACGCAGTTCTTTAACTAGGGCAGCTGTAACTGTTGCCATGTGATAATCCTCAGATTTGAATTCGTTGAGTAAAAATCAGGGGCCATTATCGGCCCCTGGTAACCATTCTTAGTTTACGCAAGGTAACTTAAGATGCTTATGTAAAGCAGCAGGCTATTAAGCTTCAGCTACGAAACCGTCTTCTTCTGCTTGAACAGCGATATCTTGGTTACGAGCTTCTTTAACAGTTTGAGCTACAGCACCAGTGTAAAGCTGAATCGCGCGGATTGCGTCATCGTTACCTGGGATAACGAAATCAACGCCGTCTGGATCAGAGTTAGTATCAACAACAGCAAATACTGGGATACCTAGGTTGTTAGCTTCTTTGATTGCGATGTGCTCACAGTCAGCGCCGATTACGAACATTGCGTCTGGTAGGCCGCCCATGTTCTTAATACCACCTAGTGATTTCTCAAGCTTTTCCATTTCACGAGTACGCATAAGCGCTTCTTTCTTGGTTAGCTTTTCGAAAGTACCATCAATAGATTGAGCTTCAAGATCTTTAAGACGCTTGATTGATTGACGAACAGTTTTCCAGTTAGTCAACATACCACCCAACCAACGGTTGTTTACGTAGTACTGGTCACAGCTAATTGCTGCTTCTTTGATTGATTCGCTAGCTGCGCGCTTAGTACCAACGAAAAGAACTTTACCTTTACGTGCAGCAATTTTTTCAATTTCAGCTAGTGCTGCATTGAACATTGGTACAGTTTTTTCTAGGTTGATGATGTGTACACGGTTACGAGCGCCGAAAATGAATGGCTTCATTTTTGGGTTCCAGTAACGAGTTTGGTGACCAAAGTGTACACCAGCCTGAAGCATGTCGCGCATTGATACAGTTGCCATTGAATAATCCTCTATGGGGTTAGGCGTCCACATATCCCATCTTAAAACCGACCCGATAACAGCGTATTGCTGTTGTTACCTACAATAAGTAACTGAGCACCCCGGCAGATGTGTCGATATGTGTGAATAATAAATAAAGTATGTGTAATCCAATCAAGTTGCACCATCACTCGCAATGACCTCACCACTAAGGTTAAATAATTGCTTATAACAGATACAAAATCACTGTTTACGGCGCGCTTTATACCATAGAACGACTAATAAAATCCAGTCAAAATTGGACATGAGAACTAATCTTATCTTTCCTTTAACCCCTTGCGGCTGGTAATATAGTCCCACACAGAAACATACAGATTGAGACGATTTTATGAGCATTAAGATCAAAACGGCTGAAGAAATTGAAAAAATGCGTGTTGCTGGCCGCTTGGCTGCAGACGTATTAGAAATGATCGAACCGCATGTAAAGGCAGGTGTGACGACAGAAGAGCTAGACCAAATCTGTCATGACTACATCACACAAGTTCAACAAGCTATTCCGGCACCGTTGAACTACCACGGCTTTCCTAAATCTGTGTGTACCTCTATTAACCACGTTGTTTGCCACGGCATTCCTGCATCAGCAGATGAAATTGTTGTAGAAGCTAACGGCAAATATAACAAGCCCGCAATATTGAAAGATGGCGACATCATTAATATTGACGTGACAGTGATTAAAGATGGTTACCATGGTGATACTTCAAAGATGTTTGAAGTAGGTGAAGTATCTCTTGAAGACAAACGCCTTTGTCGTGTTGCTCAAGAAAGCCTTTATCTGGCTATCAAAAAAGTAAAACCGGGTGCGAAAATTGGCGATCTAGGTACTGCCATTCAAAAATTCATCAAAGCGGGTAGCAGCCGTTTTTCTATCGTTAAAGATTACTGTGGTCATGGTATTGGTAACGAATTCCATGAAGAGCCACAAGTGGTTCACTACAAAAATAGTGATCGCACAGTAATGAAAGAAGGCATGTGTTTTACTATCGAACCGATGATCAACGCAGGTAAATTCAGCTGTGAATCAGACGAGCAAGATGGTTGGACGGTGTACACAGTTGATGGTAAAAAATCAGCACAGTGGGAACATACCTTATTAGTAACTAAAGATGGTTGTGAAATCTTAACACTACGTAAAGAAGAAACATTGCCACGTTTAATGCATAACGCATAATTCGTTATCTGCATTAGCACCGTTGCTAAAATAAAAAAAACCGACCTTCTGCGTCGGTTTTTTTATATCTAGCGATACAGTTCATGATTCGAAATGGTTATAGTAAATACAAGACATCCTTACCGCACGGACAGCAATGACAGATCTTTTAGCGACGCAACTTTCTGATTACCTCGACGATGCCATTACTCTCGACAGCTTACGTAGTGCACTCACCCATTTTGCTGAAGAGCAAAAATCGCAATTTAAACAACAAAAATCCATTGTTGATTTAGTCACAGAACGCAGTCATTTCATTGATCAATTATTAATTCGATTGTGGCGTTTTTATGGGTTTGAACAACAACCTGACTTAGCATTAATCGCTGTAGGTGGTTATGGTCGTGGAGAATTGCATCCATTATCTGATGTTGACCTATTAATATTAAGTCAACAGCCATTAGCGGAAGACGTTGCGACCAATGTCAGTGCTCTAATAACATTACTATGGGATTTACGTTTAGAAGTCGGCCAAAGTGTACGTACCGTTGAAGAATGTATTGCCGTTGGTAAAGACGATCTGACTGTCGCCACTAATTTAACTGAATCACGGTTTTTATGTGGTAACCAACAAACATTCCACCAATTAACCGTGGCAATTAATTCACCTTCCTTTTGGCCAAGTGAAACATTTTATCAGGCCAAAGTTGAAGAACAACGCATTCGCCATGCTCGTTATCACGACACCACCTATAATCTTGAACCTGACATCAAATCAAGTCCTGGTGGCTTACGTGATATCCATACCCTTAGCTGGGTTGCACGACGTCATTTTGGAGCCACCAGCTTATTAGAAATGAGTCATCATGGTTTTTTAACCGATGCTGAATACCGAGAGCTAGTTGAATGCCAAAATGCATTGTGGCGAATTCGATTTGCCCTTCATATAGAGCTGCGTCGTTATGATAATCGTCTCACCTTTGATCACCAAACCTCAGTAGCAGAAAACCTCGATTATCATGGTGAAGGTAATCAAGCAGTCGAAATGATGATGAAAGCATTTTATCGCATTTTACGCCGTGTGGCTGAACTCAATAAAATGTTATTACAGCTGTTTGATGAAGCAATCATTAAACCAGACTCTCGCCTTGCGCCCATTGTACTCAATGATGATTTTCAATTACGAGGCAATTTAATCGAAGCCACCAAACCGGCCTTATTTCAAGCGCGACCAGAAACCATTCTCGATATGTTTCTTCATATTGCACAAAATTCTGATATTGAAGGTATTGCCGCGCCTACCCTACGTCAATTACGCACCGCTAGACGCCGACTCAACCGCTTTTTGATTGACATTCCTGCGGCTCGTGAAAAATTTATGGAGTTAGTACGCCAGCCCAATGCGCTTCAAAAAGCATTTCAATTAATGCATCGTCACGGCGTTATTGCGGCCTATTTGCCACAATGGAGTCACATTGTAGGCCAAATGCAATTTGATTTATTTCATGTGTATACCGTTGATGAACACAGCATTCGTGTTATTAAAAATCTGCATAAATTTAACGATCCTAATCAACATTCACAGCACCCGATTTGTTGTGAGGTTTATCCGCGTTTAATTAAAAAAGAAATCTTAATCTTGGCTGCGATCTTTCACGACATAGCTAAAGGACGTGGCGGTGATCACTCCGAATTAGGTGCGGTAGATGCTTATGATTTTTGTATCGAACACGGGCTGTCTCACCCTGATGCTGAAACGGTTTCATGGCTGGTGCAAAAACACTTATTAA
Source organism: Photobacterium piscicola (assembly GCF_046058925.1). NCBI lineage: Bacteria > Pseudomonadati > Pseudomonadota > Gammaproteobacteria > Vibrionales > Vibrionaceae > Photobacterium > Photobacterium piscicola. The sequence continues at coordinate 964,933 of NZ_CP175534.1, read as the reverse complement.
TGTCAGTCACCGCTCAACGACGTGATATTTATGATCCAGAAGTCGTGGCCGAGTTCGCTAAACAAGTGGGTGATGAAGAGCATTTAGATTACTTGGTATGCTTAACCGTTGCTGATATTTGTGCCACCAACCAAGATCTATGGAATAGTTGGAAACGTACTCTATTGGCAGAATTGTACTACTCGACCCAAAAAACATTACGCCGTGGGCTAGAAAAAACCCCAGACATGCGTGATCGTATTCGTCACAATCAACAACTCGCATCGGCAATATTACGCGGAAAAGGTTTTATGCCACGTGATATTGAAGTGCTATGGCGTCGCTTTAAAGCTGATTACTTTCTACGTCATACACATAAACAGTTGGCATGGCATGCACAAGCATTATTAACACACAATGGTGATAAACCAATTATCTTGATGAGTAAAAAAGCCACCCGTGGCGGCACTGAAGTATTTATCTACAGCAAAGATAAAGCCAAACTGTTCGCAATTGTGGTCTCTGAGCTAGATAAGAAAAATTTAAGTATTCATGATGCTCAGATAATGAATAGTAAGGATGGTTATACGCTAGATACTTTTATGGTACTTGATCCTAACGGCAAAGCGATTAATGAAAACCGCCATGTGGGTATTATTCGTAATTTAACCAAAGCCCTTACCGCGATGAAATCTGAGCGTAAAATTCGCCGAGCACCACGCAAATTACTCCATTTTAATGTACCGACCAAAGTTGAATTTTTATCAACCAAAACTGGACGCAAAACTATGATGGAGTTAGTCGCATTAGATATGCCTGGATTATTAGCAAAGATCGGCGCTGTATTTGCAGATCTTAATGTGAGTTTACAAGCCGCTAAAATCACCACTATCGGTGAGCGAGCAGAAGACTTTTTTATTATTGTTAATGAAACGGGTGGACGCTTAACCAAACAACAACAGCAGTTATTACGTGAAACATTAATTACGACTATCAATAAACATGCGTAAATCACACGACCATGTTGAGATATAAGATTAATACCCCGTTAATGACTAACGGGGTAACTCTCGATTGCAATGTCAACAATCAGTTTTATTTCAATAATATAGTTACGCCGCAGCTTGATCTGCACTCGCTACAAATTGTGTAAACCATGCATCTGCAACATCTAACGGCTCAAAATGCACCCCAGCATCAATATCTAATCGAGGTTGAACTGATGCCGAATTGAGCTCAGTTAATAACGTATCAAATTGACGTCCTGCCCCACAAAAACGATCTTCCCCATAACTAGAATCACCTAAAGCAATGACACCATAACGTTGCTTGGGCAGTAGAGGGAATTGATCCTTCAGCGCGACATATAACGGTAATAGATTTTCTGGAATCTCACCTTGACCGGTAGTCGACGTTATCACTAACACAGTATCAGCATCATAGGCCATGAAATCATCGAGTGTTGAGTCAAAGAAAATCTCAACGGGCACCGAGGTTAATTTTGCGGCTAATGCTTCTGCTAACTCTTCTGCTCCGCCATATACAGAGCCTACAAATATGCCTAACTTATTCATTGTCCGCTCTCCTTTGCTGTCAGACGTCCTCAATAAGGGACTATTACCAATCTGGCAATTACACTAAAGAAAAGCAAGTGCTGACGTAAATTTAAGCTGATAAGTTTGCGCTATCGCCCATTCACCACCATTGAACGCTATTTTATATTATGCATTTAACAGTAATGACGGTGACCAATTAAATGTCGTCATAACACGTTGCCAAACATCATCAACATCAGCGCGAATATCTAGTGCAGCACCTGTTAATGGATGAATAAATTGTAATCGTGATGCGTGCAGCATCAAACGATGACAATCAAGATTTTCACGGAACATACGATTGTGCTTACCATCGCCATAGTTAACATCACCAATCATATGATGGTCTAAGTGATGCATATGACGGCGTAATTGGTGTTTACGTCCGGTTTCTGGTTGCAGTTCAATTAAGCTATAACGACTGGTCGCATAACGCCCTACTGCAATATCAGTTTCGACTGTCGCTAATGGCGCATAAGCGGTAACGGCCGCTTGAGGCTCTTTGTCTTCGGTCGCTTTTTTATCTGCAATTTTATCTAGCATCACTTTAAGCGGATAATCCAGCACTGCCGCTTCTTTTACCCAGCCTCTCACTACCGCATGATAAGTTTTATGCATTTCTCGACCAGCAAAGACTGGCATCATCAATGCTGCAACCTCACTGGATAAGCCAAATAAAAGTACCCCAGATGTTGGCCTATCTAAACGATGCAATGGAAACACATGCTGCCCAATTTGATCGCGCAATGTTTGCACCACAAATACAGTTTCGTGGCTATCTAACCAAGAACGATGCACCAACATACCTGCAGGTTTATTTACTGCAATTAACGCATCATCTTGATATAAAATTTCCAGTTCCATTATGCTCACTTAATGTTTAAATAATTGATCAATTTCACGTGTTGTTGCCACAATATCTAGTACACCGACTTGGTTTTTCATTGCTTCTTCTACATAAGGTGAAATAGCAAATTGGGTCGGCAATGGTAAGCGTTGCACGATTAAATAACGTAATTTAGGAATAAAAATCCATTGAAGCCACTGATGACAATCTAAAGTATCAATCGCAAAAGGTTCTGTACTCGCTAATGCTTGTGGCTCAGGAGCAACCTCTTGCCAATATTGGTGCTGTTGTAGAATATTTTCTAATTGAGTGAGTAATTGCTGACTTTGATGATATTTATCCATCATAACTCCTCTTTTATTGATAATAAAAACGGCGCAGGATAGCATTTTGGCCCAACAGCCCCAACTATATTATGGTGATTAGCGATCTATTCACAGGTATGCTGACTTAATACGATTACTTAAACTAACAAGCTAAATTGAAGGAGCTTTATTTATTATGTCCATGGAAACCTTTCATACTTTAACCCAATTGCTTGATAACGCAGGTTGTCGTTACAATATTTTTGATTTAGGTCGTCGAGTGAATGAAATTGATAACGACCAATTTAAAGCAGTTGAAGAGAATCGTCAGCCTTATCCATGGCCACTTCAGCAGCATGCCCATATTGCCATTTCATTTTGGCAACATCAGCAACCACCTTGGGTGTGGTTTTTACGCTTACCATTGGATGAACGTGGGCTACTAAAACAAGCGGCGGTTGGTGATTTTATTAAATATGTCATTGAAGCTATGGGCGCAAGTTTAAACAGTACCCCTACCGAAGATGAACAACAAAAGCTTGCCAACAACCCTTATACGTTTAAGCCCAATGATGACAAGATGGCGATATTTAATGCGCAATTACGAGTATTACTTAACCTACCGCCTAGCCAATACTATGCCGATGCACAAGCTTACTTATCAGGCCAACAAGATTGGTTACAATGGCAACATGTAGGTCTACAAGGCTTAGCTGATATCTGTGCTCGTATGTCACAACACAATAACGCAACCTCGTTACGTAAAGCGTTAAACCATCTTCCAATGACGCCACTGTATGCATTACTAGGTTGCCTTGAGCATTGCCCTATTCCTGCACCGTTAGCACAACGTATAACGGAACGCTTAACGCTAGAATGCCAACAACAGCAACCCGATTTATTTTTGATATCAGCGTTAGTACGTGCCCTTGCAGGTAGTGCACCACAACAATTACAGCAAACCCTAACGACTATTTTGCATCAACCATCGTTATGTCACCGCGAGGTACTTATTGCTATCGCTGGTCGTTGTTGGAGTGGTTTTACTGATATAAATATCGCCTCATTATTTTTATTACGTTTAGCTGAAACCCAAGATCAGACATTGTTTAATCAACTATTTACTGATTTAGTCATGCAACCATTATTACGTGGAATCATGTTGCAGATACTTCATGGTCAAGCGGATCCAGCACTGATCAATGCTATTCAAAAATTACAACAGCATGCTAAAAATCACTAATCGCATTCACCGTTTATAAAGGCTTTTTACTCTATGAATAACCTGTTTGGTATTTTAATTATTGCTATTATCGGCGTCTTATTTTGGCAACAACGACGCCAAACTGAATTAGCGCAGTATTACATTGAGCAGCGTTGTAAAAATATGGGCTTGCAGATGATCAGCTTTGCGAGAGGTGAGCAAAAGCTCAAAGATCATCATGGAGAATGGGGCTGGCGAACAGTATTTGTGTTTGAGTTTTCAACTGATGGTATGGATATCTATCAAGGTTATATTGAAATGAAACGTTTACGTGCGAGTTATTTTTATGTGCCGCCGCACCGTATTCCTGAAGGCTGCGATTATTAACTTTTTCTCGCGCCAAAAAGAATGGGCGCGACAATAAATATTGTCACGCCCTTAGATATTACTTTTGTAGCAATCCAGCTACTGTCGTGCTCCCTGCTATCAATCCTTGATATACAAATCCCCAGGTAAATCTTAACTTCATCCTAGAAGTCATTCTTCGGTAATCCCTGACCCATCAGTATATCCGCTACTGACTCTCTCTCCGTGAAGGAGGTGTCTGAAGTGGTCAAGTAAAATTGGCCACTGATTTGTATTCATTATTAAATCGGCGTTCTGATTCATTAGGCGTCAAGCCACCGTTATATTGATGGGGCCTGACTTGGTTGTAATATCGGATAATATATTCAGTGATCGCCACTTTAGCTTCATTCGATGAGCGATAACCCGCAGTTGGCATCCACTCTGTTTTAAAACTTCTAAAAAATCGTTCCATTGGGGCGTTATCCCAACAATTTCCACGTCGACTCATACTTTGTGTAATTTGATACCGCCAAAGTAATCGGCGATATTGTTTACTTGTGTAATGACAGCCTTGATCTGAATGAAACATAACACTTTTAGGCGCCCCTCGAACTTCATAAGCCATCGAAAGGGCTTTACCTGTTAGATCTGTATTGGGTGAGCCTGACGTTGCCCAACCAATCACTTTACGGGCAAATAAATCAATCACAACAGCAAGGTACAACCAACGTTGTCCTGACCAAATATATGTCACGTCGCCACACCAAACCTGATTAGGCTCAGTAACTGCAAACTGGCGATCTAATGTATTGGGAATATTTAAATGTTCATTTTCTACTTTTTTATAACGATGTTTTTTAACCTGACAACTGACTAATCCTAGTTGTTTCATGATGTTAGTTGCCTTATATCGACTTAACGGCACGCCTTTAGTCGTAACGATACCTGCAATTGTTCTGGCTCCAGCAGAGCCACTACTGGCACGATGTGCAGCCTTCACTTCACTAGATAATAGCACTTGCTCTTTTGACTGCGTTTTAGGCCGTTTAGTCCAATATTTATAGCTACTGCGATGAATATCAAAGACATGACAAAGGATAGATACAGGATAATAAGCTTTTAATTCATCAACTAATATGAAGTTTTGAATGAGTCCGAGGCCAAAAGAGCGGTTGCTTTTTTTAGTATTTCTTTCTCCATTTCAATCCGTTTAATCTTCTTCTCTAATTCACGAATTTTAAGCTGATCAGGCGTCATTGGTGTTGCTTTCGGTGTCATTCCACCACGTTCATCTTTCAGCTGTCGAACCCACTTATCCATTGTTGATTTACCAACATTCATTGCTTCCGCAGCTTCTTTTACAGAGTAGCCTTGGTCTAAAACGAGTTGTGCTGATTCTAATCGAAATTCAGGTGTAAAATTAGGGCGTATTCTTTTAGTCATAGTGTCACCTATTAAATTATGAGGTGATGATATCACCTCTAACTAGGTGGCCAAATTAACTATGCCACTTCATATATGTATTTACACGCATAAAAAGCATTGTTTAGGTTGCATATATGTAGGTTGAGTATTTTTTTGCTTTGTGTGGTTGATTAGAATTGTGAATCATAGTGATGAAATGTTTTTGTTGTTGGCGTGAAATGTATGCATGGGTTGATGTTGTTAATATTATTGCGTAGGAAATTATGTAAAAATGAAATTCAATAGATTGATTTTAGGGAACAACCAGTGAAATTTTTTTTCCAGCGTAATGAAACGGACTCAGAAGTTAGAATTGAATTGAAAACCGCGTCGTTTTATTTATTAGTCGCGATGATTGTGGGTTGGATGGCGATCAGTTTTATTTTGCAGTCAAATGAGGCGGGTTCAGTATTTTTACCGATTTTAATTGGTTTTATGATGTTGCGCTTCTTTGCTTTGGTTAAAGTACAAAAAGAAGTATTAGTGGCGATGCGAGATAAGCGCTTAACTACTCAGGGAAGTAAATTCTCATTTGCGAATCCCTTTATTTATATTATTAAGAAAAAGCCACAACTCGAGACTGAAGCATAATTAAAAACGGCCGCGATGCTATTTGTTATACCAATATATAGCAGCATTGCGGCCGTTGGCGATCATTGAGTAGCAGACATTAATTAGTTATTGCTGTGCAGTTCGCTGTTTAGTTCAATTGCTGTTTTATTGGTTAAACATTCAATTTGGCCTGTCATTGAGTTACGACGGAACAAGAGATCTGCTTTACCTGCAAGATCGCGTGCTTTGGCTGTTTCAACAGCTTTACCGTCAGCATCAAGCATTTGTACTTTTGAACCAGCAGTAACATATAAGCCTGATTCAATAGTGCAACGATCACCCAGAGGGAAACCAAGGCCAGCGTTGGCACCTAAAAGGCTATTTTCACCAATGGATACCACGACTTTACCGCCGCCTGATAGTGTACCCATAATTGAAGCGCCACCACCGATGTCAGAGCCATTACCCACCATAACACCTGCAGAAATACGCCCTTCAACCATGCTTACGCCTGTTGTACCAGCATTGAAGTTAATGAAGCCTTCATGCATAACAGTGGTGCCTTCACCCACATGTGCACCTAAGCGAACACGGGATGTATCAGCAATACGTACGCCTGTTGGTACGATGTAGTCCACCATTTTAGGAAACTTATCTACGCAATCAACAGTGATAGTTTCGCCATTAAGACGCGCATCCATTTGGCGCTCAGCAAGTTCTGGTAAGTCGATAGGACCTTGGTTTGTCCATGCAATGTTGTGTAATAAACCAAAGATGCCATCAAGAACTAAACCGTGTGGTTTCACTAAACGGTGAGAAATAAGTTGTAGTTTTAAGAAACCTTCAGCAACAGATACTGGTGAGATGTCTGTTTTAAGCATAACCATAACCAGTGACTGTGAAGACAATGTTGCTTTAGCTGCAAATTGTGCGCTTACTTCATCATTAGCATCTTCAAAGGCAGATGCAATTGCAGCACATTGCTCAGGTGTAACCTCAATCGCTTGGTTACCACCGTGATAATCTACGATAGCTGCAATGTCTTTTACAAGTTGTTCAGATGGATGTAGCGTTGGGGTAGGGAAAAACGCTTCTATAATTTTTCCATCTCGGTTTTTAGTTGCAGTACCTAGGGCAAGTGAAAAGCTAGACATGATTACCTGTTCTCCATTTCAAATAAAATAATACGATGCGGTAATTAAAATAATGCGATCATCAATAACTAAAGTCAGTGATTGCCTATTGAGTTAATCGATGATTTACCGCTAATTTATCTATCATAAAGACAGTTACAAAAATAAAGAAGAGCTGAACTGATAATCAGAGCAAAATGATAGTTTATTGACGAAAAACGGACATAATACAATTCATTTTGAAACTTTTATTTGTTCACAATGACGCAGAGAAAAGTGGGGGGGGGAGAATATAAAGAATAAAAAAAACCTCCATTAGGAGGCTTTCGACGACAAACTGAATAATCGAAAAATTATGCGGCGTCTTGCTGCTGCTCATCGGCAACAACTTCAGGTTTTACAGCTTTTGCTTTTGGTGCTGGTTTGGCTTTTTTTGCGCCTAAAGCAACCAAGACTTGTTCACGCTTTTGCGCTAAGAACATAGATAGTTCTTCTTGTTTTGCTTCATCTTCAAATAAGTCACTTTCACTTAATAAAGCAAACATATCATCTGCCATATCAAGCATTTTGTCATATGCGTCGGCTTCGGATTTAGAGGTAAAAGTCATCTTTTCTTCCCCGTTGCGCTCTACTACATATTTGACGATAACTGCCATGGTCATCCTCTCCTAAAATTTATTTACTGGTCGCTTATACAGTAGTATGGTGAGTGAGTCTAGTGCTAAGCGTGTGAATGTGATGACTCGAGAAAAATTTAACCAGATTTATCATCGTGCTGCTGAAAGAAAGGGCGGTGAATTAAATTTAGAACAATTATTAACAACCCCATTGAATAATGAGCAATTAAAATTAATTCCTGATCACCGTTGGTTAGCTGAATTTACGCAAAAAGTGTTTCAGTGTGGTATTCGTTGGCAAGTTGTGCGTAATAAGTGGCCTGCCTTTGAGCAAGCATTTTTTGAGTTTGATATTGAAAAAATGGGCTTGATGCCAACTGAAATGTGGGAGCGAAAAGCCCAAGATGCTTCTATTATTCGAGATTTAAAAAAGGTCATGACGATCCCTGAAAATGCCAATATGATCCATCGGGCGGCATTGGAATATGGTTCATTTTCTACCATGGTTGCCGATTGGCCTGAGCAGGACATTGTTGGATTATGGCTATATTTAAAGAAAAATGGTTGTCGTTTAGGCGGTAAGACTGGGGCGTATAGTTTGCGTGGTTTGGGTAAAGATAGTTTTTTATTTACTCAAGATGTGGAAGCTTATTTACGTCATACCGATATTATTGATGGCGGCCGTGATACGTTAAAATCATTACGCGCAGCGCAGAATGCATTTAATCATTGGCAACAACAATCAGGCCGATCATTAACGCAGATCAGCCAAATTATTGCTTTTAGTGTGGGTGATAATCGCGTTTAATCAAGTTGCCACTGTTGGCAAAATGTCAAAAATAGCTTTAATAATGGGCTTTGATATTTTTCTTGATGATACAGCATCCAATATTGACGGCTCATATCAAGGGGGATCGTTAGTATGGCGACGCGTTGTTCTTCAACCGCATGTATGATTGCTCGTTGAGAGATACAGGTAATACCTAAATCGGCACTGACGCAATTGATGATAGCTTCAGTAGTATTTAATTCAAATGACGTGGTCCATTTATCTAGTCGTGGTGAAATACGATTTAGAAAAAATTCACGCGTGCCTGATCCTATCTCTCTTAATACCCATTCTGAATTTTCGAGATCTGATAGCTGTAAATTTTCAATCTGTGTTAATGGATGTTGTGGGTGACAGGCAATCACCATTTGATCACTGAGCCACGGTTGAACAACAAGATCTGAGTGTTGTACTTTGCCTTCAACTAAACCCACATCTAATTCAAATTCTGTCAGCTTATGACAGATTTGAGCGGTGTTTGAGATAAATAATGTTTGATCTCGATGTTGGGTTTCAAGTCTAAAATCGCGTAATAAAAAGGGGGTTACTTGATTACCTACGGTATCACTTGATCCTACTTTTAATTGACCAGTTAATGGACCCGCTTGATCAAATAAATTTTCAATCGCATTTGAACGAGCTAAAAGTTCATCAGCAAGAGGTAATAGTCGTTTTCCTTGTTCATTGATTATTAAACGATTGTTGTTGCGATCAAACAGTTTATGATCTAACTGTTTTTCCAATTCAGAGAGCGCCATACTAACAGCAGGCTTTGATAAAAATAATTTTTCTGCAGCGGCGGTAATTGTTTTTTCTTGCGCTACAGTCACAAAAACTTTGAGTTGTTTTAACGCTATATTCATCATTACCTCATTAAAAGACGTAAGGCGAATCATGTCCGTCTTATTGTTAAACCAATCTTAACACTGTTTTAAATATATTCAATTATTATAAACATTGGTAAACGGGTATACTGCAAGCAACAAAACAATAATTCGCTATTGCTATCATTTAAGCGGAGTAAAAATATGATTGCAGCAACAAAACGAAAACTCGCTGGTGCGCCAACACCAATGGCTGGGTTAGCATTAGGTATTGGCAGTATTTTATGGTGTTGGGAAAATGGTGCCCAACTTCATGGTTATGGACAGATTACCGGCGCGGTGATTGCCGCAGGGATGCTACTCATTTTAATGGCTAAATTTTTAGTGCATCCAAAACTATTGTGGGGTGATTTATCTCATCACGTTGTTGGTAGTGTCGTACCCACATTTGCGATGGCATTAATGGTGGTATCAAAAGCCGTCAGTGTTTATGGCTCGATCACTGTTGGTGTATATATTTGGCTATTTGCGGTTGGATTACATGTTATTTTCTTAGCATTATTCCTTTTTCACCGTGCGCGTGATTTCCATTTACACCATATGGTACCGAGTTGGTTCGTGCCGCCGATTGGTATTATTGTTGCTGATGTGTCATTTCCTGGTGTGGCAGCATTACACCCACTTGCCTATGTATTATTGATGTTTGGTATGCTTGCTTATGCTGTGATGTTACCAATGATGATCTACCGATTTATGTTCCGTGATGAAGTGCCTGATGGCGCTAAACCAACCATTGCGATTATGGCAGCGCCTGCAAGTCTATCTTTGGCGGGTTACCTAACAATTACCGCTACACCGTCACCAGTGATCGTGGCGATGTTAGGTGGTATTGCGGTGCTAATGACTGCGGTGATCTACTTAGCCTTTTTCCGATTATTACGCTTAGAGTTTAGCCCAGGTTATGCCGCCTTTACTTTCCCTATGGCGATTGGTGCGACGGCCTTATTTAAAACCGCTGCTTGGATGAAGAGTTATGGCTTTGATGCTCACTATGTCGCTCAAGTTCATGGTTTAGCTACAATTGAATTATATGTTGCAAGTATCATTATTGGTTATGTAGCCATTCGCTATTTAGCTTTTTATCGACCAGTGAGTCGATTATTCCAACGCAGTGAAATCTGTCCACACAACATTTGATAGCAATGGTGCAGTAATTTCACGAATGTGTTGTTGTACCCATAAATGTTGAGTGTGTTGCCCAGTCAATTTGGCTGGGCTTTTTTATTGGTGTTTATACAACGTATTGATATTAATTGTGGTGCTTTTTGGCGTTTTTAAGCTGTATTTATTTACAGTATCTCAGTGATGGTAGACAATTTGGTTATCTATTTTTCTGCTGTGGAATATCTGCGTGTTCACTGTCTATCATTCAAATCAGCTTGATCTGCTTAAATCATTACTCGTTGAATTGATCCGCTTACAGCCGTTAGCGAATCCGTTTGAAAAAGAGCAAATTCTGGTACAAAGTCCAGGTATGTCACAATGGTTAAAAATGGAATTAGCGACCTCGTTTGGGGTGGCGGCAAATATAGAATTTCCATTACCTGCGACTTTTATTTGGAAAATGTTTACTCAAGTTTTGGCTGATGTGCCCGAGCGAAGTGCATTTAATAAAGAAGCGATGACATGGAAATTAATGCAGGTATTGCCACAACAATTTGATCAACCTGAATTTGAACCATTACAGCGTTATTTAGAAAACGATAATGACTCGCTAAAGTGTTACCAACTGTCTGAAAAAATAGCCGATATTTTTGACCAATATTTAGTGTATCGCCCCGAATGGATCCAGCAATGGGAAGCGGGCGAAACCGTCACAGAGCTTAATGATGAGCACCCGTGGCAACCGATCTTATGGCAAGCGCTTTACGATCAAACCTTAGCCTTAGAACAATCACCGTATCATCGTGCTAATTTGTACGATCACTTTATTGAAACGCTGAACAATTATTCTGGTAATGAAGGTAAGGCGGCGTTACTGGCGGCGGGATTACCGCAACGATTGTTTGTGTTTGGTATTTCTTCCTTACCACCACGTTATCTCGATGCGTTAGCTGCTATTGGTGAACATATTGATGTCCATTTAATGTTTACTAACCCGTGTAAATATTATTGGGGTGATATTCGCGATCGTAAACATCTGGCACGTTTAGCGGCGAGACAACGAGTACAGCTACAAAATATCGCCACTGCTGATGATGTTGAGGCGTTATTGTCAGTGCTTAAAGACAACGATCAAAATAATTATGACGATGACATGCACAATGATGTTGTTGGTAATAGCTTATTAGCATCGATGGGGAAACTTGGGCGAGATAATATTTATTTGTTATCGGCAATGGAAGTCAATGAAGTCGACGCAGGTTTTGTTGATATTGAAGCAGATACGTTGTTACATGCTATTCAAGCAGATATTTTAAACCTTCAAGATCGTCAAGACGATACTCAACTCGATTCCAGCGAGCACAAATTCCCGATTGCTACTGATGATCAGTCTATTACCATTCACGCTTGTCATAGCCCAATGCGTGAAGTGGAAGTACTGCATGATAAATTGCTAGCGATGTTTGAAGCCAATCCAACCCTAAAGCCGCGTGATGTGATTGTGATGGTGGCTGATATCAATGCTTACAGTGCCGCAATTCAATCGGTATTTGGTAATGCGCCGGGTAATCGTTACATTCCTTTCTCTATTTCTGACCGTACGGCAGAGCAAGAAAATCCTATTTTATTGGCATTTTTACGTTTACTTACCTTACCTGATAGCCGCTGTCATGCCTCTGAATTATTAGAACTGTTAGAAGTACCAGCGGTGATGGAAAAGTTTGGTTTTGATAGTATTAGCTTTGAAAAAATCAAACAATGGATTGAAGAAGCAGGTATTCGATGGGGGCTTGATCAACACACAGCCAGTCAATTTGATTTACCTGAACAGCTGCAAAATACATGGCTATTTGGTATTCAGCGAATGCTATTAGGTTATGCAATGCCACATGATACTGGGCTGTTTGCAGGGATCTCTGCTTATGAACAAGTACAAGGGTTAGATGCTGAATTAGCAGGACAATTAGCAGGATTCATCGATAGCTTAATTGAATATCGTTACGCGTTGGCACAAGCACAAACCGTTAATCAATGGGCGGAGTTATTACATCAGCTACTGGATGATTTTTTTGTAGTTGAGCTGGAAGGTGAGTTAATTTTAAAATCGATTCGCGATAACTTGCAGCGGTTGCATCAGCAATTGCAAGATGCGGGTTATCAAGGGCAAATCACGCCAGCGGTATTGACACAATACTTGCAAGATAAGCTCTCTGGTGAGCGCGTTAGTCAACGTTTCTTAGCTGGACAAGTTAATTTCTGTACCCTGATGCCAATGCGCTCAATTCCTTTTAATGTGGTGTGTTTATTAGGAATGAACGATGGGGCTTACCCGCGTAATATAGCTCCTGAAGGGTTTGATCTTATGAATGGCCGCACTAAGGCTGGAGATCGTTCTCGTCGAGATGATGACCGTTACTTATTTTTAGAAGCCTTGTTATCCGCTCAACAAACATTATATATCAGCTATGTTGGACGTTCGATTCAAGACAATGCCCCAAAAGTACCATCAGTGTTAGTCAGTGAGCTGGTGGAGTATTGTCAGCAAGGCTATTGCTGCGCGGGCGATCAACCGTTAGCGGTAGATGTTTCTGCAAACAATATCAAACAACAGTTAATTCAACATCACCCGTTAGTGCCGTTTAGCCCCAGTGCGTTTATTGGCGATCACGCCAGTTTTGCGATTGAATGGTTACCTGCGGCTAACCGTGATGGGCAAGCAAGTGCGCCATTTCAACTTGATGCGTTAGTTGCTGAACCGATGGCTGATGATCAGGTTTTAGTTCTAGAGTTAGCAGAATTACAACGTTTTTGGCGTTTACCAGTACGTTATTTCTTTAACCGTCGTCTTAAAGTGTATTTTGAAGCGCCAATGGGGTTATTAGAAGATGATGAGCCGTTTGTTCTTAACGGGTTGGAAAGCTATTTAATTCGCGATCAGTTATTGGAATTATTATTAGATGCCAAGTTAAAAAATGATGATCTTGATGTCATTTATCATCAGTTTGCCGCTGAACAACGGGCTGCGGGTACTTTACCAGTGGCGGCATTTGGTGATCTTGATTTAGCGGCTAGTCGCCAAGCGGTGGCGAATTTAACTGATGTGATTGAGCCATTAATTCATGCACCATTAGCGGATCAAGAAGTGGCGATCACGGTGCAGGTAGCTCAGCATAATGTTGTTTTACAAGGCTGGCTCAAGCAGCGTTATCAGTCAGGTCTTTTACGTTACCGTACTGGCAAAATTCGTCCACAAGATCTGCTAACGGCTTGGCTTGATCATTTATGTTTGGCTATATCGGTGCCTGAAACTCAACAGGTTACCCATATCATTGGTACTGATAAGCAGTTTGAATTACAAATTATTGAACCGCAGCAAGCGCTAGCTTATTTACAGCAGTTGATTGAACTGTATTACCAAGGTTTAAATCAACCGTTAGCCTATTTTCCTAAAACTGCGATGGCAGCCATACAAGCCCATATTGGCCGTGATGGTAGTTGGAAGAGTGATGAAGAAACCGAACAAAAAGCCCTGACAAAAATGGCTGAATGTTTTAACGATGGTTACTTGTTTGCAGGGGAAGGTAGTGATGATTATATTCAGCGAGTATGGCCGCAGTGGAATGATGATGTGGCACAAGAAGCGAATCAATTAGCGGCATTGGTGTTACAAGCTGTGGTGGTGAACAGTAAAGAAATTAAGCCAGAATAATGCGGTAGTGAAGTAGTGTGGCCGCCAGCAAATCATTGTTAGTTGTAGGGTGTTCGCTGTGCGGCCACAGGTCCAGAGGTGACCAAGTTTCTGGCGCTGATACTAACTAACCACCGTCGTATAAACCGTGAGTAAGTTCTCACAATATAGGAACACAACAGAATATTAGGTGCCAATATTTACTTATAAGTGTTGGGTCACATAATAACGAGCCAAATTACTGACATTGAAAACTATCAGGCTAGTGCTGTTGTTACATATAGCAACCATGGGATGAGTAACATAATGGCGACTGAAGTACTAACAACGGATGACGTACTAACGAATATTCTGCAACCAATGACGTTTCCATTGCATGGTACGCGTTTGATCGAAGCATCAGCAGGAACGGGTAAGACCTTTACCATCGCAAGTTTGTATTTACGGCTATTGTTAGCGCATGGTAGTGAGGCGACGCGTCATCAACAGCAATTGACCGTAGATCAAATTTTGGTGGTAACTTTCACAGAAGCGGCGACGGCAGAATTACGTGATCGTATTCGTGCCCGTATTCATGATGCGCGGTTAGCGTTTAGTCGTGGTGTTAGCCACGATCCTGTTATTGCGCCGTTATTAAATGAATATCCAGATCATAAATTAGCCGCAACCCTACTCTTACAAGCCGAACGGCAGATGGATGAAGCCGCGATTTATACTATCCATGGTTTTTGTCAACGAATGCTGACTCAAAATGCGTTTGAATCAGGCAGTCGATTTAATAATGAATTTGTGACTGATGAAAGCCAATTAAAAAAGTTGGTGGTTGCAGATTATTGGCGTAGTAATTTTTATCACTTGCCGCCAGCTCTGGCGCATGAGGTTCGTGAAATTTGGTCTGCACCAACTAAATTATTAAAAGAAATTGGCAATAGTTTAACTGGTGCGCCAGTGCGATTATCCGTGGTGGCGATGACTGAATCGTTAGAACAATTACACCAGCAAAATATTGTGCGGATTGATGAAGTAAAAGCGTTGTGGCGTCAGCATCAAGCAGATATTGAAGCTTTAATTGCTAATTCTGGTATCAATAAACGCAGTTATACCAAAAAAAGTTTACCCAATTGGATTGAGCAAGTCAGTGCATGGGCTGCGCAACCTACTGTTGGTTATGAACTGCCTGATAATTTGATTCGCTTCCATCAGCAGACATTAATTGAAAAAACGGCCAAAGGTGATGCGCCTGAGCATGCGGTTTTTAATGTTATTGCTGAACTGTTAGATAATCCGGCTAACTTGCGTGAGCCACTATTAGCCCATGCAATTGAGCATTGTCGTCAATTATTGGCTGACGCTAAAGCGCGTAAAGGGTGGTTATCATTTGATGACTTGCTGACGCAGTTAGGCGCTGCAATTGATAATGATGTTGATGATCTACTCGCGAGTAAAATTCGAGCCCAATATCCGGTGGCGATGATTGATGAATTCCAAGATACCGATCCATTGCAATACGGTATTTTTAGTGATATTTACCGCCATCATCCTGAATGTGGCTTGTTTATGATCGGTGATCCTAAGCAGGCTATTTATGCCTTTCGTGGCGCCGATATTTTTACGTATATTCAAGCCCGTCGCCAAGTTACTGATCACTATACATTAGCGACTAACTGGCGCTCGACAGCTAATATGATTGCTGCGGTTAATAGCGTGTTTCAACAGCCAGATAGTCCGTTTATTTATGATCAAGATATTGAATTCTTAGCGGTTGATCATAGTCCTAAAGCAGCTCAACGTAGCTGGTGGTTAAATGGTGAAGCACAACATGCATTGACGTTTTGGTTACAAGATAGCCCTGACGGTAAGCCAATAACTAAAGGTAATTATCAAGCGACAATGGCCGCAGCTACAGCGGCACAAATTCAACATATTCTGACTCAATCACAACAGCACCAAGCGTACTTTTTAGATGGTGAACAGCAACATGCGATTGCTGCGGGTAATATTGCGGTATTAGTACGTACTGGTACTGAAGGGCACTTAGTGCGTGAAGCATTATCCAAACAAGGCATTGCCAGTGTTTATTTGTCTAACCGTGATAGTGTTTTTTCAACCTCAGAAGCAGCCGATATTCAACGGTTATTGCAAGCGGTATTAACCCCTGAAGATGATCGTATATTACGTGCAGCATTGGCTTCAGGATTATTTGCACGTACTGCGATTGAACTCGATCAACTCAATAATGATGAGAATGAATGGGAAATTGCGGTTAATAGTTTTAAGCAATATCGTCAGCAGTGGCAAAAACGCGGTGTAATGCCAATGTTGCGCAGTGTGATGGCGAAAAATCAAATTGCGGAGCGCTTATTAGCCGAAGATGGCGGTGAACGTAAATTGACTGATTTGCTGCATATTGGTGAGTTATTGCAACAGGCAAGTCAGACGCTAGACAGTGATTATGCTCTATTGCGCTGGCTAGCTGAACATGTAGCAGAACCAAACGGTAATGCTGATGATCAAGTGATGCGGTTAGAATCAGAACGTAATTTGGTGCAGATTGTTACCATTCACAAATCAAAAGGTTTGGAATACGACTTAGTCTTTATGCCGTTTGTGTGCAGTTACCGTGAAGTTGATAGCAAAGGCGAAGTTAAATATCACGATGAAGTGGATAACATCACGGTACTCGATATTGCGAAACAAGCGCCAGCAATAGAAAAAGCTGATCAAGAACGATTAGCTGAAGATCTACGCCTAATTTATGTGGCATTAACCCGTGCAGTTTATGGGTGTTATGTCGGTATGGCACCAATTCGTAATGGTCGTAGCACCAAAGAACCAACGGGGTTGCATCGCTCGGCAATGGGGCATTTAGTGCAGAATGGCCAAGCTGGTGGTGTGGCAGCACTTGAATTAGCCTTAGCTAAGCTCTGTGAAGCCCAAATTGCAATTACGGTCGCTGAGCCGCCACAGCTTGCTGATGTTCAATGGCAGCCTCAAGATGAAGTAACTGAGGCCTTGATTAAACGCCCATTTTCAACCTCATTGGAACGTAATTGGTGGATGACCAGTTATTCTAATTTAGTCAAACAAGGCCATCAAACCGCCCATGATAGTAGTTTAGATTTGCCTGGATTTGATATTGATTCGGTGCAAAATGTCACCGAAGAGAGTGATGATGGCGAGTTAGAATTAGAGCCACAATATTCTATTTATACTTTTCCACGTGGTGCGCGCCCTGGTACTTTTTTACATACTGTGTTTGAAGAAATTGACTTTACTGCTGCGGTTGATTGTCCTGAAACGGTCGCGAAACTAACCGAATTACTGCAACTAGACAATTATGAATTAGCGTGGTTACCTGTGCTGCAGCAGTTAATTCAGGATGTATTAACTTGTGCGCTTGATGGCGATACGTTGCGGTTGGCGGATAAAACAGCGTCGCAACGATTAACGGAAATGGAATTTTTATTGCCGATTGAGATTCTACAAGCAGTGGCACTTAATAAGATCATTGCAAAACATGATCCGCTATCAGCTAAAGCCGGAGAGTTAGGCTTTGCATCTGTAAGTGGAATGCTAAAAGGCTTTATTGATTTGGTGTTTGAGCATCAAGGTAAATATTATGTTTTAGACTGGAAATCAAATTATCTTGGTGATGATCCGCAAGTGTATCGTGGTGAGCAACTACAAACCGCGATGCGTGAACACCGTTATGATTTGCAATATCAAATCTATGCGTTGGCATTGCAGCGTTTTCTGCGCAGTCGTATACCTAATTACAGCTATGAGACCCATTTTGGTGGGGTGTATTACTTGTTTTTACGCGGCATTCAAGCGGGGAGTGACAGTGGTATTTTTTATGCGCGCCCAAGTGAACAATTACTTGATGATTTGGATTTATTGATGAAAGGAGCGCTACCGCATGCTTAAGCGTTTACAAAAGCTCACTCAACAGGGTGGATTACGGCAGCTTGATTATCAGTTTGCTAAATTTGTGGCGTTACACAGTCCACAATCGCAACAGGATTTGGCGGCACTAATGGCTGCGTTAGTGAGTTATGAATTAGGTAAAGGCCATGTGTGTATTCAATTAGATCAATTGCGCGAGCAGCACTTATTTGGTTTATCCAGCCGATTATCGGTAGCGTTAGTTGATGGCTTACCTGAATTAACCCAATGGGCGTCATTATTAGCGCAATTTGATGTGGTAGCGAATGTTCAATCACAAGGCTTACAAGCGAGTCCTTTGGTGTTTGATCATGGTCGTTTATACCTTAATCGTTATTGGCAATTTGAACAAACTGTTGCAACACGGATAGTGGAAATGGCGACTAATCAAGGTCAAGTAAGTGATGATACGCAGTGGCAAGGCCAACAACTGAGCCTGATGCATCAAGCGTTAAATGATTTATTTCAGCCAAGTTATGGTCATTTATATCACGCTTTGCAAGGTGTCACTGATAGCCAGCAACGCCAACAACTAACCTGTGATTTTTTGAATATTGTCAAGCCACTGCAGCTTGATTGGATGGCGATTGATAGCGTATTACAACAAGCGCAGCAAATAACAGATTTACAGCCATTAGACAGTTTAGTGCCAACGACGAGCTGCTTAAATTGGCAAAAAGTGGCTGCAGCAATGGCATTAACGCGTCAGTTTGCAGTGATCTCTGGCGGGCCGGGTACAGGTAAAACTACCACTGTAGCTAAATTATTGGCGGCGTTAGTGATGCAAGCTAATGGTGAACATAAACCGAATATTATGTTGGTGGCACCGACAGGTAAAGCCGCAGCTCGATTAACGGAATCGATTGGTTCGGCCATCAAATCATTGGCTGTACCACAGGTGATTAAAGATTTAATCCCAACTCAATCAAGTACATTACACCGTTTACTGGGTTCGATCCCAAATCGGGTTGAGTTTAGGCATCATAAAGATAACCCGTTGCACCTTGATGTGCTGGTTGTTGATGAAGCTTCTATGGTCGATTTACCGATGATGGCGCGATTATTAGACGCGATGCCACAAGGGGCTAAATTAATTTTATTGGGTGACCGAGATCAATTAGCCTCTGTTGAAGCGGGAGCAGTGTTAGGCGATATCTGTTCTTTTTCAACCCAAGGCTACAGTGCCCAGCAAGGATTGCTATTAAGTCAGCTAACAGGATTTGATCTACACTCAAATAATATTGGTTTAAGTGTGGTGACAGACTGTTTGTGCATGCTACAAAAGAGTTACCGTTTCCATGCATTATCTGGTATTGGTCAGTTAGCTAAAGCGATAAATCAAGGTAAACCAGCACTGGTAAATAAAGTTTGGCAACAAGGGTTTAAAGATATTCACCATTATCCATTAGGTGGTGAAACGTACGTTGCTATGATTAATCAAGTAGTGACGTTTTATCTTGATTATCTTGATGCAATAAAAAGCGATAAAACACCCGCTGAAGTATTAAAAGCATTTGCGAATGTCAGATTGTTATGTGCCTTACGTGAAGGTGACTTTGGTGTGGTCGGTTTAAATCAACGGATTGAAAAAGAATTGACCCATCGAGGTCGAATTTCACCCAATGATGAAACATGGTATGTCGGTCGTCCGATTATGATCACCCGTAATGATCACGCATTAGGATTATTCAACGGTGACATTGGCATGACGATGCTAGAGCCAGAAATAGATCCTGATAGTGGACGACGTCGATTACGGGTTTATTTTGAAATGCCTGACGGTACTATTCGCGGTATTTTACCGAGTCGTATTCCTGAACATGAAGTGGTGTATGCGATGACGATCCATAAATCACAAGGATCGGAATTTGATGATACGTTAATGGTGTTACCTGCGGAGTACACACCTATTTTAACCCGTGAATTAATTTATACCGGTATTACCCGTGCCAAGTCGCGTTTGTACCTGTACGCACCAATGGACATTATTACTAAAAGTGTCCAAGTTCGAACTGAACGTGCCAGTGGGTTAGCACAATTATTAGTGTAATGTTATTGGTTATCTTTGAGCGAACAATGCCAGTATTAATGCTGGCATTGTATTTTTTAGCGTGACATTATTTTTTGAATTGATCCAACAACCAATAACTATGAGGATCGGCTGGGGTAACATGTGGTCCGGTCATAATGAAGGTTGAGACAATATTAATTAATACGACAATGACGGCGAGATAACAGGCTAATTTACCGATATTCTTAATACGGTGATTGGCGGTGTTTTTTTCTTGTCGCCAAAGACATAACAATACGGCTACCCCGACAATTGTCATAACAAAAATAACAAAAGCCCATGTGTAATAATGCATACCGAGTAAGGGGCTTCCATAGCCAGGATCATTTGGCAATAAGTGGAGTGACACTTGACGTAGTGCTGCTATTGCACCAAATAATGCACCCAATAAAATAATACCGTAATGGGGCTGTTGAGGACCAAAACGAATATTCAGCATAAAGCCAAACATCACCATCATAAACCCTATGCGTTGTAACAGACATAAAGGGCACGGTAATTCATGAAAGACTAATTGAATAATTGAGCCCATTGCAAGAATAGCGGTGATCCCAAGTAAACCTAAAATATTGAGTCGATTAATAAGTTGATTGTTCATAGAATACTTAAATTGAGATCGGCAGAGTGTATACAATGTGATGCTTTAGCAAAATAGAGCCAGCAATGAATGTTAGTGCAAACATGGCATAACTCAGTTTTCTTTTGCCTTTAAGTGCAGTTAACATTGTTATTAATATGAGACAGAACACAAAAATACACAGCATGAATATTAATAGCCCTTTTTTGAATAAAAATACAGTTATTGTAGTATACCTTATGCGTATTTGTTGGCGACAGACTTATATTTAAAGTAAAAATAAAATAATAAAAAACGCCAGCATATTGAGACATAAGCTGGCGTTGGTAAGTGTGTTTTTATATTAGTTAATTAAATAACCAATAGCTAACAGGGTTATCTGGACATTGGTAAGGACCACATTCAATAAATGTCGATGCCACGTTAACGACAACAGCAAAAATAGCCAGTAAGCATACAAACTTACCAAATCTACTCATTTTATAATCAGTGTTATTCCAGCTTTTATTCCATAGTAGCTGTAATACAGCAACACCTACGATGGTAAGACAAAAGATAATAAATGCCCAAGTATAATAATGAATACCAAATATCGGACTACCAAATCCTGGCGTACCTGGAATGACGTGTAATGACACTTGACGTAATGCTGTCGCAGCACCAAAGAGTGCGCCGATGATTAATACGCCATAGTGGCGTTGTTGGGGCCCATAAATGACGTTAAGCATAAAACCAAACATCACCATCATGAAGCCTAAGCGTTGTAATAAACATAGGGGACACGGTAATTCATTGAGTACAACTTGAAGTACAGATCCCATTAATAAAACGAAGGTGATTCCTAATAGGCCTAACGTATTGAGTAGTGCAACATTTTTATTATTCATGCATCCCCCTTAAAGTAAAATAGACAAGGGATCTGTTGCATGGTGATGGAACCAATACAGTCCCAAAACAACAGTGATAGCGAAAATAATATAACTGGCACTTTTTTTTCCTGTAAACGCGCAGAGCATTGCAACGAGTACAAGTAGAAATAATAAACTCATCATAAGAAATTATTTAACCTTTCTTTTGTATGTTATGTATAGTAATTATTGTTGTTACATTTAGGTGACCAACTTTAAAACTACCACACATTACTGAATAGTGAATTAACACTTTGTTACAAATTTGAGGTTTATTAATTTATATTTGTTATGAGTATTTTAGATCGGCGTTGATAATTATAGAGATCTTTTTTTATTACAGGTAATTGTTCGATGTCGCATTCATAAAATCCTTGTTCACGAAACCAATGTACACTGCGGGTGGTAAGGACAAATATTTTATCAATGCCAGTATCGCGAGCTTGTTGACATAATTTATTGAGTAATAACACGCCTCGGTCACCGTCTCTAAAATCAGGATGAATCGCAACACAAGCCATTTCGGCCATTTTTTCATCAGGATAAGGGTAAAGAGCGGCACAACCAATAATAAGATTATCAAGTTCAATGACGGTAAAAAGGGTAATTTCACGTTCTAGTTGTTCACGAGAACGGCGAACTAAAATGCCTTCAGCTTCTAATGGTTGAATCAAATCTAGAATTCCACCAATATCATTAATGTTAGCGCGACGTATTTTCTCTGCGTTTGACATCACAATCTGAGTGCCAATTCCGTCAAGTGAAAACAGTTCCTGAATGAGTGCCCCATCTTGTTTATAGCTCAATAAGTGGCTGCGAGGTACGCCAGCATGACAAGCAGTAATTGCACCTCGAAGAAAGCGACCTGTACCTGATTGTTGTTCATCATGATCGATCAGTTGTTGTAATACCTGTTCTGCGTCATGCGGTAATAACTCTGAAATAATGTCATTGTTGTTATCAATAACCCCTTGCTCTGAACAAAAGCCAATTAATTTATCAGCCCGTAATCGAATCGCTACCTGAGTGGCAATTTCTTCTGAGGTGAGGTTAAAACATTCGCCTGTCACCGAACTGGCGATAGGGCCAAGTAATACAATCGATCCTTGTTCTAATTGGCTGGTTATGGCGTTGTTATTGATTCGGCGTATTTTACCACTATGACAAAAATCAATGCCGTCATCGATTCCCAGTGGTTGCGCAATAATGAAGTTACCACTGATAACATTGATTTGAGATCCCGCCATCGGGGTATTATTGAGACCCATTGAAAAGCGAGCGGTGATATCCAGTTGAAGTTGCCCAGCGGCCTGTTTCGCTATCTCTAGACTGTGTGCATCAGTGATTCTGATCCCTTTGTGATAAGGACTATCATAATGTTGCTGCTCTAAGAGGGTGGTTATTTGTGGTCGAGCGCCATACACCATTACAATATGAATACCTAAACTGTGTAGTAATGCTATATCGTTAACTATGTTGGCAAAGTTGGGATCAGCAATGGCTTCACCCCCAACCATGATCACCATGGTTTTTCCTACGTGGGCATTTAAGTAAGGGGCTGACTGACGAAATCCTTTCACTAAAGGGGTCTTACGTGTATTCACAAGCGATATCCATATCAATGTTTAATTTATAACCAATAAATTAAATCAATTATGTGGTTTGCGCAGCATTTAAATGTGATTTTTCCGAAATTAGTAATAATCATTATCTGTGCTTAAATATTCATATCAGCTATTACGGGGATTTATGTGTAATCGCTTATTATGTGAGTTGTAGTTTGGTTGTGAAGGGCATTTTTAAAAGCGTAGTCACTATTTTATTTATATGAAGAACAAGCATTTATTAGATGATAATTACGATGTTATTGGACGGGAGTTTAACGCTTACAGTATATTTCATTCTTTCAATGGAACTTTTGTTCGCCACTCTTAGTCTTAGATCTTTTGATAGCGTTATGTCATTTGTCTGTAGATTCTTTTAAATAATTACTTATTTTTAGATGGTGTTTGTTAGTATTGGCATCCGTTTACTGCTTTTATGAAAGTAAGCGAGTTATCACTTTTACATTTTTATAAAACTTTTATAGGCTTATCTATCGTGTTACGTAAAGCAACAGTTGCAATGATTCTTTTTAGCTTGGTGGGGTGTTCATCTCCAGAGAGTACAACAACGGAAAAACCGAGCTTAGCGACAGCTGGTAATCCGTTAGCACATCAATATTTAGGTCAGCATTTTGATCATGTGTTAAATAAAGTTTCACAGGTTGAATCAACTAAAGCACATGATTACAGTACGTTTGCTCCACAAGCTAAAATGGTAACTTCGCGTTCATCGTCAATGGCGCGTAAATTTGAGCCACTGTATAACCAAGTAGAAAATTGGGCTAAGCATAGTGGTAACCCAAGCACATTAGCTAAATATGGCATTCAGGCCGCACAAATGGGTGGTGCTAATGGTGAAGGCAATGTGATGTTTACGGGCTATTATTCGCCAGTGATTGAATTACGCCATAAACCAACCAGTGTTTTCCGTTACCCAATTTATGCAATGCCAACGTGTAAAGGCCGCTGTCCTTCACGTGAACAAATCTATGATGGTGCACTAGCCGGTAAAGGGTTAGTGCTGGGCTACAGTAAATCCATGCTTGATGTATTTATGATGGAAGTACAAGGCAGCGGTTTTGTTCATTTTGAAGATAATAACCAGCTGCAATATTTTGGTTATACAGGTAAAAATGGCCACCGTTACGTCAGTATTGGCCGTGTGTTAATTGACCGTGGTGAAGTGCCTAAATCAAAGATGTCACTGCAAGCGATTCAAAACTGGGTCGCTAACCATAGTGAAAGTGAAGTACG
The DNA here is from genome assembly GCF_046058925.1 of Photobacterium piscicola. Lineage (NCBI taxonomy): Bacteria > Pseudomonadati > Pseudomonadota > Gammaproteobacteria > Vibrionales > Vibrionaceae > Photobacterium > Photobacterium piscicola. Next base: position 940,025 of record NZ_CP175534.1, on the reverse strand, counting down.
TGAACTATTAGAGCAAAATCCATCTTATGTTTTTTTCTCCCCACGTAAAACATTAGATGTTAAAGGCAGTGCAGGTATTCCGTTATTAGCCAATGCAGCTGTTGCGGCTGATCGTAAATACATTCCTATGGGATCAGTATTATTAGCAGAAGTACCACAGCTAGACGCAAAAGGTAACTGGACAGGTAAGCATGTATTACGCTTATTATTAGCACTTGATACTGGCGGTGCTGTGAAGAAAAATCACTTGGATTTATATCATGGAATGGGGGCAAAAGCGGGTACTGATGCTGGTCACTATAAGCATTTTGGTCGTGTTTGGCGTTTAGGTCTGAAAGGAACAGCAACTCAAGATCCGTGGTTAATGCCAAGATAAGAGCGATAGTTAAAGAGATCGCCACGGTGATCTCTTTGCTCTGACTGGACAATTGTTTTGAGAGTGCGTATAAAAACGCACTCTTTGTTTATCCACCTCAAGCAGTGTAGAACCAGTATGCGTGAATTAGATACCCCAGCATCCGATAGTTATAACCAACGTTTTGGCGGCACTCGTCGTTTATATGGCAACAGTGAAGTTGAAATCCTTCGTGCTGCACATGTGTGTGTGGTTGGTATTGGTGGTGTTGGCTCATGGGCTGCAGAAGCGTTAGCGCGATCTGGTGTTGGTGAGCTAACTTTAATTGATATGGACGATGTCTGTGTAACTAATATCAATCGTCAAATTCATGCGCTGACTGGCACTATTGGTCAAAGCAAAATTGAAGTAATGGCCGCGCGTATTCAATTAATTAACCCAGACTGTAAAGTTAATTTAATTGATGATTTTATTAGTCCTGAAAACCAAGCGCAGTATTTATCAAAAGAATTTGATTATGTATTGGATGCGATTGATAGCCTTAAAGCAAAAGCCGCATTATTGGCATATTGTAAAAGTAATAAAATTAAAGTTATTACCATTGGTGGCGCTGGTGGACAAACAGATCCTACTCAAATTCAAGTCACTGATTTAACTAAAACGATTCAAGATCCATTGGCTAGAAAATTACGTGAAACATTGCGTCACCACCATAACTTCACTAAAAATGCTAAGCGTAAATTTGGGATTGATTGTGTTTATTCCACTGAGCATTTGAAATATCCCCAAGCTGATGGTTCTGTGTGTGCGATAAAAGCGACGGCTGAAGGGCCTAAACGTATGGATTGTGCCAGTGGTTTTGGTGCTGCAACTGTTGTAACGGCAAGTTTTGGTTTTGTTGCTGTGGCGCATATTATTAAGAAATTGATTGAAAAACATCGTCAATAATATGTCGTCTCTACGATAATAAAGACAAAAAAGCGGATCATCATTGGAATCCGCTTTTTTGTATCTAACTGGCAAGAAGAGGCGTTAAGTCGGTGGAATATTAGTGCGCAAGTTGTTTTATTTGTTCGACAATCGCTTTTAAACCATTGCCGCGTGAAGGGCTTAGGTGGGTAATTAGACCTAAGTTATCAAAGTAGGTATCGATATCAAAAGCGTTAATTTCTGCCGCTGTTTTACCATCATAAGCGGCTAATACTAAAGTAATTAAGCCTCGTACAATACGTGCATCTGAATCAGCGATAAAGTAATAGTGTTCATCAACAACTTGATGATGTAACCACACTTGTGATTCACAACCGCTGATTTTAAGTTGATCTTGCTTATAGCTGTCATCCAGTTGTGGCAGTTTCTTACCAAGTTGAATAACGTTACGGTAGCGATCTTCCCATCCCGTTGCGATTTGCATTTGGGCAATAATATCAGTGGTGGTGATCTCAGAGCCAAAAGGGTGCTGAGGAAGCGTCATAGTGGTGGTCATGTTGTTTTCCTTGGCTGTAACTATAATAAATCACAGGCTTTATGTAGCGCTGCAATAAATCGCGCGACATCTTGTTGATCATTATAAAGGGCTAATGATACTCGTAATGTTCCTGTTAAGCCTAGCGCATCTAACATTGGATGAGCACAATGGTGGCCAGCACGCAGGGCAATATGCTGTTGGTCAAGTAATGTGGCTATATCTTGATGATGAACCCCATCGACAATAAAAGAAAATAAGCTTGCGTGAGGCTGAAGGCCAATAATACGTAGCCCGTCAATATCCTGAATACCGTCTAAGGCTTGTTGACGTAAATCGGCAATGTGTTGTTCTGCGCCTTGACGGTCAATACTTTGTAACCAGTCAATGGCTGCTGCAAGCGCTAAGCTACCAGCAACATTGGGGGTACCCGCTTCAAATTTCCCCGGTAAACCCGCATAGCTAGTGCCATTAAATGAGACTTTATCGACCATTTTTCCACCTCCATGCCAGGGTGGCATCGCTTCAAGTAGTGCTTGTTTACCATAAAGTGCTCCAATACCTGCTGGCGCATAAATTTTGTGCCCTGAGAAGACATAGAAATCGGCATCAAGTGCTTGCACATCCACAGGTTCATGTGCAATCCCTTGCGCTCCATCAACAACGACTACTGCACCATACTGGTGAGCTGCTGCTATCATTGATTCAATTGGATTGCGAGTACCGGTAACATTCGTGATATGAGCAACAGCAACAATTTTGGTTTTATTCGACAATAAACGCAGATAAGCATCAATATCTAATGTGCAATCCTGACGCATTGGAATTTTAATGACGTTAGCGCCGGTTTGTTCTGCGACCATTTGCCAAGGCACGATATTGGCATGGTGTTCAAGTTCACTGACTAAAATCTCATCTCCTGCTTGTAAATGAGTGCGAGCGTAGGTTTGTGCAATAAGATTTAAAGCTTCAGTTGCACCACGCGTCCAGATGATTTCTTTTGGGCTGGCTGCACCAATAAAGTGTTGCACTGTGGCACGTGCTTGTTCAAAAGCGAAGGTTGCATTGGCGGTTAAGCTATGGCTACCACGATGGACATTGGCATTATAACCACGGTAATAATGAGTTAGCGTATCGATAACAATCGCAGGTTTTTGAGCCGTGGCTGCGCTGTCTAAATAAACCGCTCGCGGTGCGACATCTGAATGTTGCAAGGCTGGAAATTGGGTTTGAATTTGTTTGATATCGAATGGTATGGTCATAGCTAGTCACATTACAGAAATTTGAATTATCGATGATGCTAATAAATGCGAGGAAGAGCAAGTGTTGCGGTGATTTTAAACCAATAAAAAAATAGCACTGCGTTGGGGCGCAGTGCTAACAATTACTTTGACGCATAAGTCAAAATACAGGAAGTAAAGAGGTAGATAACTACCGATCCGGCAGGATCCGGACAATATGCAAACACAACATCGTAATGTCAATTCAGCGGTTAGCCAGAGGGCAAAACACAAAATGTTCATTGACACTACGGAACGAATGATAGGGTTTATATAGCACTTAAACAATGGACAATTTATAATGTTTGAGATGAAAAAAACTAATGCATTAGAGAGCCTCGAAAAGTATGTCAAGACGTTTACCGCCACTTAATTCATTGAAGGTATTTGAAGCTGCCGCAAGGCATTTAAGTTTCACACGTGCAGCTGAAGAACTGTTTGTTACTCAAGCCGCAGTTAGCCATCAAATTAAAGCCTTAGAGGAATTTTTAGGGTTAAAGTTATTCCGTCGTCGCAATCGTTCATTGCTGCTAACTGAAGAAGGGCAAAGCTATTTTCTTGATATTAAAGATATCTTTTCATCCATTTCAGATGCGACTGATAAGGTCTTAGAAAGAGGCTCTAAAGGTGCATTAACCATTAGTTTACCTCCTAGTTTTGCTATTCAATGGCTAGTGCCAAGATTAACCGATTTTAATGAGCAACACCCTGAAATAGACGTCCGTATAAAAGCGGTTGATCTTGACGAAGGTTCATTAACTGATGATGTTGATGTAGCAATTTATTACGGTAGAGGTAATTGGTCGGGGTTACGTGCGGATAAACTGTATCAAGAATTTATGATGCCAGTATGCTCACCGATGTTATTAGTTGGTAGCAAACCATTACGTACTATCGATGATTTAAAACTACACACACTTTTACATGATACTTCTCGTAAAGAGTGGAAGAACTATGTGCGTCATTATGATGTGAAAGACGTTAATGTTAACCAAGGGCCGATATTTAGTCATTCGACCATGGTATTGCAAGCAGCAGCTCACGGCCAAGGTATTGCATTAGGCAATAATGTATTGGCGCAACCGGAATTAGAAGCAGGACGATTAGTGTGTCCGTTTGATGAAATTCTGGTGAGTAAAAATGCATTTTATTTTGTGTGTCAGGAAAAACAAGCAGACACTGGTCGTATTCAAATTTTCCGCGATTGGATTTTAAATAAAGCCCGCAAAGAGCAAGAGGATATGCCTGATGTCATTGAAGAAGTGTGAATATCTACTTGATGGCCCTGATGCTGAACATGCTATAGCGACATTTTTATTTGCTCATGGTGCAGGTGCTGGAATGGATCATGCCTTCATGACGACGGTTGCACAGGGGTTAGCGGCACATAATATTCAAGTAGTGCGGTTTAATTTTCCTTATATGATCAAACGTGTAGAGGATGGTAAAAAGCGTCCGCCAGATCGCCAACCTAAATTATTACTCGATTTTCAAACCCATATCGAACAGTTTGATAATGGCAAGTTAGTCATTGGTGGTAAATCAATGGGAGGACGAATGGCGAGTTTGATGGTGACGGATATTGCAGCCCAAACACCTCTAGTTAATAACTGTGCGGCGAAAGTTCGCGGTGTTGCTTGTCTTGGATTTCCTTTCCATCCGCCTGCAAAGCCTGAAAATTATCGCGGTGATCATCTTGCAACCACCACGATCCCTACTCTTATTTTACAAGGTGAACGCGATACCTTTGGGGGGCGTAGTGAAGTCGAGCAGTGGCCTTTTTCCGCTCAAGTGCATTATCAATTTTTAGCTGATGGTGATCACGGCTTTAAACCACGTAAAGCATCAGGTCATACTGAAGCTGAAAATATTACTATTGCAATCGAAGCCTTAGCGGCCTTTATTAAAAATTGTGTTGATAGTGAAGTAGCATAGTTAGAGGTGTACTCATGACGGTTGAATTAACCGCGAAACAGCGTCAACAATCACGATTAATGCTGATGTTTGCTGCTTGCAGTGGTGTAGTAATGGTGGCTTTAGGAGCCTTTGCTGCTCATGGATTAAGCTACCGCTTAGCACCGCACTTACTCGATGTGTTTAAAGTTGGGGTTCAATATCAAGCGTGGCATACCTTAGCATTATTAGGTTGTGGAATATTGTCACGCTTTTTGCCATCAAAAGCGTTATCATACGCGGCGCTGTTTTTTGTCATCGGTATAATTTGCTTTAGCGGCAGTTTATATGCCTTGGCTTTAACTGGCATTAAATGGTTTGGTTCCATCACCCCGATGGGCGGAATATGTTTTATTATTGGCTGGGTGATGCTTGCAATAGCCACCTGGCGTTCAGCTTGAGGGTTCCAACGTGAATCAAGTTTTATTGTACTGTCGTCCTGGCTTTGAAAAAGAATGTGCCGGAGAGGTTCAAGACAAAGCAAATACGCTGGAATTGTTTGGTTTCCCTCGGGTGAAAAACAATTCAGGTTATGTGTTATTTGAGTTTTACCAAGCAGGTGATGCAAATAAATTCATTCAATTGCAGCCATTTTCGCAATTGATTTTTGCTCGTCAAATGTTTGCAACATCAGCAATGCTAACAGGTTTACCAACAGAAGATCGTATTTCACCTATTTTAGATGCCATTAGTGAAGACTTCCCTATTTGTGGTGATTTACGTATTGAAACCCCTGATACTAATGAAGCGAAAGAACTGTTGAAGTTCTGCCGTAAATTTACGGTGCCACTACGTCAAGCAATGCGTAAGCGTAATATTTTATACGTTAAAGATAACCACAAAAAGCCAGTATTACACGTGTGCTTTATTGCCCCTGGTTGTTGTTTTGTTGGTTATTCTTACCCACAAAATAACTCACAGTTCTTTATGGGTATTCCTCGTCTGAAATTCCCTGCAGATGCGCCAAGCCGTTCAACGTTGAAATTAGAAGAAGCATTTCACGTGTTTATTCCTCGTGAGGAGTGGGATGAGCGTTTAGCGCCGGGTATGTGGAGTGTTGACTTAGGAGCCTGTCCTGGTGGTTGGACGTATCAATTAGTGAAGCGTTCAATGTTTGTTCATGCGATTGATAACGGTACTATGGCGCAAAGCTTAATGGATACCGGTCAAGTTAAATATCATGCAGTTGATGGTTTTAAATATGAGCCTGCACGTAAGAATATTACGTGGATTGTATGTGACATGATTGAAAAACCCGCTCGTGTAGCGCACCTTATTGGCGAATGGTTAATCAAAGCATGGGCCAAAGAAGCTATTTTTAACCTTAAGCTGCCAATGAAAGGTCGTTATGACGAAGTGCTACAAGATATTGAAAATCTAAAAGTACTGCTGATTAAAAACGGCGTGAAGTTTAAGCTGCAAGCGAAACATTTGTATCATGACCGTGAAGAAATTACGGTGCATATTCAACGCTTAGATAATCGCTCTGCATATTAATTTGCAGGTAGTGTAGCGAATGATTATTAACGCCATCCTTTTGAGGGTGGCGTTTTTTTTAGCACTAGTATTTATACATTATTAATTCTGAGTGGCATCGTGATAACGAATATCTTGTAAATTAAAGCCAAGTTCTAAATCAGTCTTTAGGCTTGCCACTGCTTTGGATGCACGAGCTGTCTCTTCATTACCGGTGATTTTTTTTTGCCATTTAGGGGCAAGATCAGTAGCAGTGAGAATCGCGTCAAGATTAGGGTAGAGGCTTAATAACTCCACTGCCGCTTTAGGACCAATACCGGCAATGCCTGGGATTTTACTGGAACTAATGCCTGCTAATCCCCAATAGTCAGTTAATAACTGTGGCTTAACACCATATTCTTTTTCAATAAAAGGGCTATCAAGCCAGCGTTGTTGAAAATAATCACGAATACGTAACGTCGGTTGTAGTAACTGACAATAGCCTTTGTCAGTTGAAACAATAGTGACCTGTTCACTGCGAGAGGCGACTTTTAATGCCAAGGTTGCCACTAAATCATCGGCTTCATCACCATCAGATAATAGTGAATCAATGCCCATTGTCATAAATGCATCTTGAATGCTATCCATACCCGCTAATAATTCTGGTGGCATCGGTTTACGACCTTCTTTGTAGTGTGGCAGTAATTCTGCTCGCCAACCTCGGTCATCACTATTATGGTCAAACACTGCCACAATATGGCTCGGTTCCGTGCTATTAATTATTTTCTGTAATGCCTGACAACATACTCTTGCGGTGTTGTCGACATCGGGTTGCCCCGGTTGCGCGGCATGAACACGGCGAATAAGGTTTAATGCATCAATAATAACAAGGTGAATAGCCATAAATAAATTCTATGTAGATGAATAAAAGGAGCACTAAGGCTCCTTATTGTACGCAAAACTGTAATCAAATAACGATATTATTTTGACTGTTCGTGGCTATTAACGATTTCATAACACGGCTCATATTTACTGCCGGGCAATTTCATGCGTTGTTGTTCCACAAAATTTTTGAGGAGTTTATCCATGCGTTGCATTAGGACTTTATCGCCGTCAATTTTAAAGCGACCATAACGTTCGATTTCATGAATGCCTTCTTCTTTGACATTTCCCGCCACGATACCTGAGAATGCTCGACGTAAATTAGCCGCCAGTTTTTCTTTCGGTTGATCCATGTGTAAATCTAAACTAGCCATGGCTTTATGTGTTGGTGCAAATGGCATTTGGAAATCTTCAGGGATTGTCAGTGACCAGTTAAAGCAATAAGCATCACCAGTGGCTAAACGGTGTTCTTTTACGCGTGCCATTGACGCTTTCATTACTTGTGCAACTTCAGCAGGATCACCAATAATAATTTGATAATGTCGGGTTGCAGCTTCGCCTAACGTGTCACGAATAAAATCATCTAGGGTACGGAAATAAGCTTCACTTTCTTTGGGACCTGTAAGAATCAATGGTAGCGGTTGTTCTGCATTATCGGGATGCATCAAAATCCCTAAAATATAGAGCAATTCTTCTGCAGTACCAGCTCCTCCTGGGAAAATAATGATGCCATGGCCCACGCGAACAAAGGCTTCTAAACGTTTTTCTATGTCGGGTAAAATAACCAGTTCGTTGACAATTGGGTTTGGTGGCTCTGCGGCAATAATTGACGGTTCAGTTAAACCAATAAAACGGCTGCCAGAGTAACGTTGTTTAGCGTGACCAATAGCAGCACCTTTCATTGGTCCTTCCATTGCGCCCGGTCCACAACCAGTACAAACATTAAGTTCACGCAAGCCTAGTTCATTGCCGACTTCACGAGTGTATTGGTATTCAATTGGATTAATTGAGTGGCCGCCCCAGCACACGATAATATTGGGATCTTCACCAGCATGTAGGGTACGAGCATTGCGTAACAGACTAAATACGAAATCGGTAATATGGGGGGCGCTAGCAAGATCAATATCATTTCGACGTGCGATGTGCATATCGACATAAATGATATCGCGTAACACTGAAAACATGTGTTCTTGAATGCCACGAATAATACGACCATCAACAAAAGCATGTTCTGGTGGGTTCACAAGTTCGATTTTAATCCCACGTTCACGACGTAATAAATTAATCGCAAAATCGAGGTGTTTCTCAAGCAATTCTTTGGAATTATCAGTATGACTGCCCGAGTTTAAAACCGCGAGTGAGCAGTTACGATATAAGCGATATAAATCACTGGATGCTGTTGCTTTTAGACTGTCGGCTTCTATTTGTGATAATAGATTCATAGCGCCGATAGGGCTGATATGCGTAATCATAATAACCTCCCTGGTAATGATGAAACAGCATGTTCATTTATTAAGACAAGGCAGAAGGCAAGGTGTATTCACTACAGGACTGGTGCAAAAATCAAATAAAGAACAGTAAGATAAATTATTTTATATTATTACCATACACAGTGATTTTATCTTTGACCAGTAAATGATAGTAATAATATAAGTACCCAGTAATGAAATGGATACGATAATTGGGGAGGGTTAATCTTGATGAATAATGCTATTACTGCGCTGAACTTGGCTGTGACGAAGGGCGGTTTCAATACGCTGAATGACATTTTTAGGCGTGTCATGATTGTTGAAAAACGAAGAGCACATAGACACTGACATCGTAATACTCTGACTTTTAAAATGCAGTGGTAATTGAGTAATAGCGGTTCGAATATCATTCATTAATTGCTGACACTGTTGTTGATCAATATCGGTCATTAGTAAAACGAAGGCATCTTCATTAAAGCGCGCAATAAAATCTGTCGAATTTAATTGTTGGCTAATAGTTTGCGCGATAATTTTAAGCGCTTTATCACCCGCATGATGGCCATAATCATTATTTAACTGGGTAAAGTTATCGATATCAATCAGCACTAAAAGTAATGGATTTTGATAGCGCAACCAACGTTGATATTCATGTTCAATACGATCATTAAACGCACTACGATTGTAAGTTAAGGTTAATTTATCTCGAAAAATATTTTGTTCTTGTTGGCTTAATCGTTGGTGATAACTATACGTTTGTTGTTGTAATTGCTGCACTTTATTATCGTTATGGTTTAACTGTTCAATTAACGCTTGTTCTCGCTGTTCTAGTTGGCTATTACGTAGTGCTAATTGTTGTAATTCATGGGTAATATTTGCCCATGATGAAGAGTTGATTGCTGGTGAGTTGTTAATCTTAAGCTCTTGATTAATATTTGAGACAATCGTTGATATGCCGCTATTAAAATCACGTCGATGTTGATGTAGCACAGAAAAAGAACTAGCTGTTTGGGCTGTATTTTTTTGGAGTGAGGCTAAATCACTATTTAGGGTGTTTAGAAATCGTTGTGATGCGTAACGCTCGTTATGGGTACCTGAAACAATAAGACGTAAAACTTGGACTAATAAAGCCAAGAGTGCAGATTGATCGACGCCTTGTACCAATTGATTACGAATAGCAAATAGCTGCTGTCCTTGCTCATTAGTAAAGTCTATTTCGGTGATAAGTTGTTGTAATTCTGCTACCAACTCAACACTAAAATGGTGCAGATTATCTTTAGATAACGAAGACTTATTATTCGCTGTTATTAATTTGATAGTGCGTTCATAGAGTTCAAGTAAGCGAACTATACGTTGATGATTATCTAATAATGTTGATGGTTGTTGGTTGAACAGATGATCTAAATCTTGCTGTAATGATGCGGGTAAATTAGGGTGTTGTAATAGGGTATGACCGCGTTGATTAATCTGTTGTTGTAAATGGTTATTTTGATGTTGGATCATATCGGCTTGTTGAATAACAAGTCGTTCAACAATCGCTAATCGAGGGATAAGACGACTAATCTCTAAAGGCTGTTCAAGATCATGGGTTATGGATTGCAATGTGTGGTCGAGTTCATTATCAAGACCTCGACAAGCAATAGTTAAACGAGTAATCAGACGTTTTAATATCACAATTTCACGCCGCGATTTTAGGTTAGAATCACGGTAAGAAAGTTGAGCGTGGTCTAATTGTTGTTTTAGAATGTTAACTTCAGCAACAATTTCACTGATATCTGTCATTGGTTATGCATCTGTGTTAATACACTTAAAAGTTATTTAATTCATGATGTTACTATCATTTTAAAAATATGCTATCAAAAATAAAATACAATAGTTAGTGATATTTTACAAAGTTATGAGTCATTTATATATTTAATTGATATCTTTGTTAGGATTGTGATCGTAGTTCCAGATTACGTCACTATTGGTTGAACTGCGGACTTTTACTAATCCTTTTTCTATTCCTTCAACACAAGAACGACGAATATTATCGCTCACAAAACTGGCCGCTGGCGCTGCATCAATGGCAGATAAGTGAACCCAGTGACTCCCTGGTTTTTTATGATTGAGGCTAATGCCGGCATCAACAGCCATCAGTAAAATATCAATTAATTCTTGGTCATTAATCGCGGTATATGAGCGTGGTAAAAATGGGTATTCTGCCATGCCAATTTGTAACGAATTTTCGATATTTAATGGCTGCGTATAATTATCAATTAACTGTTGGATTGAGTCGGCAAGTTGTCTCGGATCACAGCTCAAGCGTGCATTGGGCTCGATATATAAGAACATCGCGTCAGAAAAATGATAAATACGCGCAGGCTCTAATACTTGCAGTTGTAAATAATTACCAAATTCTTTTTCTGCTGCAAGTCCTTGCTGATAGCCTTTCTCTAACGAAATATGTTTTAAAAATGAAACTTCAAATAAGGCAAACCGTAGTCGATCGCTTAACGGCTCATTAATAATTTCACCAAGGTGCCATTGTTCAAAGTTAGCACTACTTTGTTGAAGCGAGTTAGCGAGTCGTGCGTTAAGCATGCGTAGATTACGTAAACCACTACGAGGGTGAGTATAGTAATCGGTGGTTAATTTGGTGAGTTGCTGTTTTAATTGTTTATTAATATGTTGGCGACGCCACAGTAGCAATAACATAATCACTAACCCTCCCATAAGGGCTAAAGATATCTGCTGTTGTTTATAGAGTGCGTTTTTATTAATGAATTGCTCACGTTCCATTTCTTCAAGTTTTAGTGAACGCTCCATCATTTTTTGTTGTTGCTTAAAGACTTCAGTATTACTTTTGGTCGCGTTTTTTTGTTTGCCTACATACAGTTGTTCGTAACGGCGTTGACTGAGTAAAGCGTTGTAATAGTCATTTTGTTTTTCAAACGCTTTTGACAATATTGATTCACCCATTAATTGCAAATTTGTTGCACCAATACGACTGGCTGAAATTAATCCAGCTTGCAATGAAGTAATGGCATCGTCGAGGGCGCCTTTTTCGAGTTCTAATTGCCCTTGTAGAATTTGGCTTTCGGCCACAATATTTTCATTACCACCTTGAAGAGCAAGGTTACGCGCCTGAACAATATATTGCTCTGTTTTAGAGTAGTTATATAAATGCAAATAAACCCGCGCAATGTTCAGGCGTAAACTGGCAGAACGGACATCGTGTTTAAGCTGATTCTCTTGGTCGAGGGCATTAAAATAATGTACTAAAGCAAGGTTATAGCGCCCTTGTTGCTCATAGATAGAAGCAATTAAGGTGAGTGTTTTAGCCAATTGTTGAGTTTGTTTATAGCGTTCAAAAAACTCACCCGCTTGTGTGGCATGTTCTAATGCTTTATCAAACACGTGGCGTTCTTCAAACAGTTGTGCTAATTCGTAATTGGCGCGTGCGATTTGGGGTTGATCTTCATGTTCTACGGCGAGCCAATAACCACTTAATAAGCGATCAAGTGCCATATCATAGTGATGATGGCGTAAGTAATGCTGACCTAATGTAAGTTGATAATTAATGGTTTCGTCTTTATCGTCAAATGCGGCTAGATATCCTTTTGCTTTGATAAATAGTTTTTCTGCCGCTTCATCATTGCCTAAGCTGGATTCAATTCGAGCACGCAACATCAGTGATTGATACTTTAACTCGTGCACTTGGCTGGTGAGTTTTATTGGCGGTGAGTGCTTGATCTCAACACTGAGCGTATTCAGTATTTTTAGTGCTGTTGCACTGTTACTTAAATTAACCCAGTAAAATTGAGCCAATAAAATACGACTTTCAAAGACACTGAACATAAATTTATTGTTAAGGGCTTTTTTTTCAGCTTTTTTAATAACGCTAATGGCTTGTTCTGGTCGTTGTAGCAGAGATAACGCCTGCGCCTGGAGTTGTAGTGCATTAATGGTGTTAAGAGGGGTGCGTGTTGAATGATCCGCTTCACCGTTAAGATGAACCCGTGATGGATCTTGAGGTTGGCTAAGACGTCGTGTCTCAAGATAGTTTTGGGTGATAGTGAGCGTTCGCTCAGGTTGATTAACTAATAAATTGTGTGCTTCAGTAAGGATTGGTGAGCTGTATAGTTTTGCTTGAAGATCAAATGACAATGTTAGTAATACTAACCCAGAAAGAAATAGGCCACGAAAATTCATATAATCTCAAAGCAGCAGAATAACACACAAGATGGTATTGATTTTACTGAGTTAATATATCAAGTCCAGCAAAGTAAAGGTTTTTGCCGGACTTAATGTTGAATTCGTCGTTAGGATCTAATTACTGACGTGCGAGACGGAAATTATCACTTGGCGTTTTGCCCATGTTAGTACGGTATGGATTAATATCTAAACCACCACGACGGGTATAACGTGCATAAACAGTTAATAATTCAGGCTGACAGAAACGCATAATATCGTTAAAAATACGCTCAACACATTGTTCGTGGAATTCATTATGATTACGGAATGACACAATGTAACGCAGTAATTTTTCACGGTCGATACGGTTGCCTTTATAAGCAATACGTACACTACCCCAATCAGGCTGATTAGTGATTAAGCAGTTTGATTTTAGTAGGTGACTATGAACAATTTCTTCTACAACATCGTTGTTATTAGCGGCACCTTCAAGATATTCTGGCTTAAAAGCATAGTCGTTAATTTCAATGTCTTGATCGTCAATACACTCACCAAAGAAATTAACAATAGGTTGCTCATTAAAATCAGTGAGGGGCTGAATGGTGACATCAACATCTTCGCCAGCACAACGCGATAAATCAATTTGCAGAGTATCTGCAATATCTTGCCAGCTATCAAAACGAGTTTGATTAAAACTGTTAAGGTATAGTTTGAAGGATTTTGATTCGATAAGATTAGGGCTTGATGCAGGTAAACGTACTTCACCAATCGCAACTTGTGGTAAGCCTTTATTATTGAGCCAAGATAATTCGTATAATGTCCAAATATCATAGCCAGTAAATGGCAGTGCATCATCGCTGATATTAATATCGGTACGGTTTAAGCTTCTTGGCACAGGTTGCAGTAATGATGGATCATATTGATCTTTATACTCAGTCTTTTTGCCAAGGGTTAAACCTGCTAATTCTTTAGCGTCTTTATATTTACTCATACTGTCTATGACACTCTTGGATTAGAATAGATGTCCGTCGAAACGGCTTAAACCTAAAGTTTACTGAATCTTTTATGAGGTTGCGAATGAATCATCCTGTTACCTGCGCTTTATCTGATTTTTCTGCTCGTTATTTACAAGCATGGTGTGATGCAGATCGCGGTTTTCCCGAAAGTGAACATTTAGTGGGTCTTATCTCACCCTGTGTTATTGCAGATGATGGCCAAAATGTAACTTGGAAACCCATTCAACGTCAGCCTATTATTGGTTTAGATGGTGTTGAAAAAGGCATGGATTTATTACTCCATAGCGATATCAATGCTTTTTATGGATCGCAATTTAGTGGTGATATGGGCGCAATGTTTGGTGATTTATCGTTAGATTTATTACAAGCATTTAATGACGATGATATTGAACGTTTACAACAAAATATTCTTGGACATTTGGTGACTCAACGTCGAATGAAGCTGAAACCCACGGTATTTATTGCAGTAGTCGATGATGAATCACAAGTCATTTCTATTTGTAATATGACCGGCCAAGTGGTGTTAGAAACATTGGGTAAAGATACCCGTCAAGTGTTAGCAAATGATGTAGTGATGTTCTTACAGCAATTGCAGCCATTAGTCGTCGAGGTGTAACACGTGTTTGTTGTTGAGTTACAATTTGAATGTTTTGATAACACAACGTTATCGCAAGTAGATGTCGCTATTAATGGCTTAATGGATGCATTACGCTATAACGGTCAAGTACTTGGACGTGAATTTCCTGTTGTTATTGATGATGGCATCTTTCGCGTTCGCGTTGTGTGCCCGGAGAAAGAAAGTCTTCATTCTCGATTTAATAGCCCGCAAGTCAATCAATGTTATGAGCAATTAACAAATGCGTGTTTGCTCGCGCCTAAAATAAAAATACTAGGGGTTGATCTTAATTCAGATTCAGTCGCTGAAAGCTTTTCTCCATCATGGCAAGTGCTTTATACCACTTATGTTCATAGTTGTTCGCCGCTACGTAGTGGCGATACGTTATTGCCGATTCCGTTATATCAAACAGGGGCAACGACGGATGATGATTATAAAGCGATCATTAAATGGCAGACTGAATGGCAAGCTTTTGATGAAATTCAAATGGCCATTAAAAGCCCAACGGCGGTGGCAATGGCATTGGCTGAAATTGGTGATGTAGACAGTGAATTGTTTGTGCGTGGGCGTGATTTATGTCGTCATATTGAAGCGACCACCGAGGTGCCAACGTATTATTATCAATACCGTGTTGGCGGTGAAAGCAAAGCGGCTGAATTAACACGTCGATGTCCAAGTTGTGGTGGTGAATGGCGAGTTCCAGAAGCATTGCATGGCTTGTTCCACTTTAAATGTGACCGGTGCCGAATTGTGTCTAATATGTCGTGGAATTTTCAGTAATAATTAAAAAAGCACCTTTAATTAGGTGCTTTTTTATTATTAGCGATCAGCTTCTAAGCGCGCTAAACGTGTTGAAAGTGTCAGTACTTGCTGTTCAAGTTGTTCAAGGCGTTGCTCGGTTGTTAATACCTGCTGTTGCTTTTCTATATGCGGCACTTTGGCATTTTTTTGCCAAGCTTGTAACGCCTTTATGATGATTGGAATTGGTAATGGTGTGGTGAGACGAGCTTTAATTAATGCTGTCGATGGTTGTTTATTTTCAGCGACTAAGCTTGCTATCACCTGTTCTATTTCTTGAGTGATGGTTGACATCATGGTTCCTTGATAAATATTGCGCTTATTTTCGAAGTAACGTATCTAGTTGGTCAATCACTTCACTCCAATCGGCATCTTGTTGTTGAGCTTCATTAATAAATTGTTGTTGAGCGAGAGTAAAAAAGGCGGCATCAGCTAATTTTTGTGAGGGCGCTAATGAATGTGTGCATAAAAAATGCTCAATAAATTCGGTTGAGTTATCTAAGCCTAATTGACTGAATAAATTAGCCAAATTATGGTTGAATGCTTCCATCTCTATTCCTTATTTAGCAAGGTATTCTCTCTGTGTGAGTATAGTGGATATCTGTGTAAATAGTCACCTTAGTCAAAGAGCTAATGCTGTTGTAAGAGATCTCTCACAAAGCCGTGAGATATTGAGTGTGTTATTAGCATATATTACTGTGTGTTAATAATTATGTTATTGATATTTAGTTGTTATTTTATTTTTAGTTAGTGTTGGATGAAAATAAAGATCAAAAAGTTTTTAAGCACTGATTGTGAATAATAAAGAAAAGCGTAATCTTAATGGTGTCGAAAGGAACTGACACCACGGAACAGGAAAGCGCCACGGATACAGGCTGTCTCAGGATGAGATATTGGTAAACTAGGATGGTTTATCAAACATGGAATGTGAAGGGAACACCTCTAGGATTGAGGCATAAAGGATCACTTCAGGATGAAGTAAAGGACACCTCCAGGAAGGAGATGAGAGTCAGAACAGGATGTGCTGACGGGTTAGGATAGCCAAGGAACAGCTTCAGGATGAAGTATAAAGGACAATGCTGATGGAACACAGCAGTCAAGGGATGGATGCAAGGAGCAACACAGTAACTGGATTGCTGCAAGTAAGACCTAAGGGCGCGACGAAAGTCGTGCCCTCTCTTTTTTTTGGAAGAAAAATAATCTAATCAGTTATCGTGATAGATTTGTTTTGATTATTTAAGACCGACTTGTTTTTATTCGCACCTCGCACCTCGCACCTCGCACCTCGCACCTCGCACCTCGCACCTCGCACCTCGCACCTCGCACCTCGCACCTCGCACCTCGCACCTCTATCTATTTGTATAATAACAATATATTACTTCATGTAAAAAAGTATGATAAATAATGAATGGTTTTTATCTATTGGCTGTGTGCGAGATCTCTTACAAATATGTGGGAGATAAGCATGCTATTAATGCATACATAATCACTAGTTTAATTTAAGTTGTTGTTATAATGGATTTTATTTTTCATTTTTATTTGATTGATTAGAAGGTGGTAAAAAAGATATTTTGTTCTATATAGGATTTAGTCGGTAATTCACATAGTATTAATGGTGTCGAAAGGATACGACGGAACGGAACAGGAAAGCGCCACGGACACAGGCAGTCTCAGGATGAGATATTGGTAAGCTAGGATGGTTTATCAAACATGGAATGTGAAAGGAACACTGTAGGATACGGTATTAAGGTAAACAGGATGTTTATCTGTCAGGAAGGCTAGGATAACTTCAGGACGAAGTAAGGAACACCTCTAGGATTGAGGCATAAGGGATCACTTCAGGATGAAGTAAAGGACACCTCCAGGAAGGAGATGAGAGTCAGAACAGGATGTGATGACGGGTTAGGATGGCCAAAGGAACAACTTCAGGAAGAAGTATAAAGGACAATGCTGACGGAATACAGCAATCAAAGGATGGATGCAGGGAGCAACATAGTAGCTGGATTGCTGCAAGTAAGACCTCAGGGCGCGACGAAAGTCGCGCCCGTTCTTTTTTGTGCTATTCCCAAAGTAATGTATCAAATGACAACGTGTTAAATTTGATTCTTTGAGGATGACTTGCTTTTATTCGCACCTCGCACCTCGCACCTCGCACCTCGCACCTCGCACCTCGCACCTCGCACCTCGCACCTCGCACCTCGCACCTCGCACCTCGCATCTCGCACCTCAATGGTATGGACTCCCCACCTTACTGACATTGTCAGCTACAGTTATAGCGTCAACCAAAAAGGAGCCCATACCATGAATAAGCCTAGCACTATTTGTATTGATCTCGCTAAAAACGTTTTTCAAGTTGCATTGTTTAATCAACATGGAAAATTAAAGTCTAATCAAAAAATGTCTCAAGCTAAAATGGTCACATTTATAGCCCAATATCCCGCATCTATGATTTATATGGAGGCGTGTGGCTCTGCTCATTATTGGGGGAGATATTTTCAAAATAATAAGCATCATGTTCATCTTCTCCCACCTCAAATTGTCAGGATGTATCGAGCGGGTAATAAAAATGATGCAAATGATGCTCTTGCTATTTATGAAGCAGCCCAACGTCCAGACATACACTTTGTTTCAGTCAAAACAACTGAGCAACAAGATATAGCAAGTGTGTTGCATCTCAGAGAAAGTTATATAAAACAAAGAACAGCGATATCAAATCGGATTAGAGGCTTTGCCTTGGAATATGGAATAAAATTCCCGCAAAGCACCACTAAATTACGTGCTTTACTTCCTCTTGAATTGGAAGATCCTAATAATGGATTAACGTCTTCTGCCCGTTTTGTTTTACATCAGCTTCTTAATCAGCTTATTGAACTTGATAAGCCTATTCAGGAGGTTACTGATTATTTAATTGCTTATGCTAAACAGATACCAGCTTGTCAGTTATTAATGACATTAAGAGGTGTTGGCTGGATAGTTGCCAGCGCACTTTATGCTCGAATGGGCGATGCTTCAGCATATAAATGCGGACGCGATGCAAGTGCCAGTATAGGTTTAGTCCCCGCTCATTCAGGTAGTGGTGGTCATAATAAGCTATTAGGTATAAGTAAAAAGGGAGATCGAACATTACGTGCAGTGGTTGTGCATGGGGCAAGATCTGTCGTTAGTAATATCAAAGATAAATCAGATCAACTTAGTTGCTGGCTTCGAGCCTTACTTGAAAGAAATCATTTTAATAAAGTTGTTATAGCATTAGCCAATAAGACCGTCAGGATGGCTTGTGCCATGCTGAAATCAAACCAACCTTACCAAGAAAAGCTGCCTGCTTAGTAGTGCTTAGATAAGGTTGCGATGTAACATGAAGTACAATATCTCACCAATGTAGTTGCAAGAAACCGTGGATAACGTGTAATCAAAGCAGGCAAGGAAAAATCTGAGAGGCACGACGGTGTTGATACACCTTTAACTCGTATAGAATCCTTGCAACGTGAATGAAGCCATACAGGTTCGGGGTAGCTCCCCATAAAGAAACCGAATATACGTGCACTTGCCAACACGCTTTCTCAAACTCTTGCATTACACGGGGAGCCCATATACGTACCTCGCACCTCGCATTATAATAAATGAGCGTTTTTCTACTTATTTTGTAAGAGATCTCTTACAAGCTTGTGGGATAACTTCGTTATTAAGTCTCACTTATGATGACTGATTATTTATAAAATCCAATGATATCATCATCTTAAATTGATATGTTTATTTGTTAAGATTAATATTAAATAATTAATGGAATATTTAATATTGCGTCATTTTTCTGGTGAGGTAAGATATTGTCATCAGCTGGAGCTGACAAGGATTTAGGAATAGCCACGGAATTGGCCGCTCAGGATGAGCATATAGATGATGCGGACTATCATCTAGCGAGGATGCATAGGCTTCTCTGGGATAGAGGGCTATAGATAGGATATCTATTTGTCAGGATGACAATATTCTAGGATGGAATTGGGACAAATTTCATGATGAAGTTAGGATGACTTCTAGTGGAGTAAAGGACTATGTTGGTGCTATTTTTTATAGAGTGAATTTATTAAAACAGTATAAAACGTTCTGTTTTTAGTCCACAAAACCTAACAATAAAAATTTAAATATCTTTGATTATGAAGTTGGTTAATGATGACTAGTATAGATAAAGCAAAAAAAGGGGGGATCAGCATATTCGCGTTGGCAATGTTAAATATCGTTGCTGTTGTGAGTTTGCGTGGTCTTCCAGCAGAAGCTGAATACGGACTGAGCTCCATTTTTTATTATATTTTTGCCGCCGTTGTCTTTTTAATTCCCGTTTCACTCGTCGCCGCTGAACTTGCTACAGGTTGGTCGGAAAAAGGCGGGGTATTTCGCTGGGTGGGCGAAGCATTTGGTCCACGTTTAGCGTTAGTTGCTATTTTCATGTTATGGATCGAAGTTACTGTATGGTTCCCAACCGCACTGACTTTTGGTTCAGTATCACTTGCGTTCATGGGCCCAGATCAGTCATGGGACCAAGCATTATCCCAGAATAAATTCTTCGTATTGGGAATAGTGTTAGCGATTTACTGGTTAGCTACTTTTATCGCTTTACGTGGTACCGCAGCGTTTTCTAAAGTCGCTAAATGGGGCGGTTTAATTGGTACGGTTATTCCTGGTATCGTGTTAATTATTTTAGGTTTCTCTTACCTATTCTTCTCAGGTCGTCCACCACAAGTGCAATTATCTTGGCATGATGTGATTCCTGACTTTTCTAACTTTAATAATGTTGTTTTAGCTGCCAGTATTTTCTTGTTCTATGCCGGTATGGAAATGAACGCTATTCACGTTAAAGAAGTTGATGACGCACCACGTAACTACCCTATTGCGATTGCGATTGCTGCGATTGGTACTGTGTGTGTATTTGTACTAGGTACACTGGCTATCGCTTTTGTTATCCCTCAAAAAGATATCAACTTAACTCAAAGTTTATTAGTCGCTTACGATGATATGTTTGCTTGGGCGGGTATCAGCTGGGCTGCGCCAATTATGGCTGCATGTTTAGCACTTGGTGTACTTGCAGGGGTTGTCGGTTGGGTTGCGGGTCCTTCATCTGCATTGCTTGTTGTTGCTAAAGGCGGTTATTTACCTCGCTTTTTCCAATATACCAATAAACACGGTATGGCAACGCACATCATGATGGTGCAAGCTTTCTTGGTGACCATTATTTCCGTTGTATTTGTAGTATTACCTTCTGTTCAAGCTGCTTATCAAATTCTAAGCCAATTAACAGTCGTACTTTACCTTATCATGTACTTGTTAATGTTCGCTGCCGCTATTCACTTACGTTACAGCCAACCTAACCGTCCACGTCCATACAAAATCCCTGGTGGTGATATGGGTATGTGGATCATCGCTGGTGTCGGTTTCTCTGGTTCACTATTAGCGTTCATCTTCTCTTTTATTCCACCAAGTCAAATTGCGGTGGGCAGCCCTGAAGAATACGTTGGCTTCTTAGTCGTCTTAACAGTGATCTTCGTATTAATTCCATTGTTTATATACAAAGCTCGTCAACCTCACTGGAAAGATCCAGCAGTGACTGACTTTGCACCCTTTACTTGGGAAATTGAAAACGTTCACCCTGGTGTTATTAACCCATCAGACAAAATTACTCATACCTTGAATCAATAGCGTTAAGGATGCGTCAATGTCACAACTAAATGAAAAGCTTGCTGTCGTTATGCAGCAAGCGCTAGACGAAGCAAAAACAAATATGGCAGGCGACAATGCCTCCTATATTCCTTTTTTAGCTTCCGTACCATCAGAATTAACAGGACTGGCTTTCGTTTCTGTTACTGGTGAAGTGATTCAATTACAAGATGCTGATTATAAATTTGCGATTGAGTCTATTTCAAAAATCATGACGCTCGGGTTAGTGCTTGAGCAATCTGGAGCAGATGCATTACACAGTAAAGTCGGTGCAGAACCTACTGGCATGCCATTTAATTCAGTGCTTGCCCTTGAACTACACCAAGGTAAGCCCTTAACCCCCCTCGTCAATGCAGGCGCTATGGCGACAGTGAGTTTAGTTAAGGCGACAGATAAAGAACAACGCTGGCAGCAGATTTTACATTTCCAATCACTGCTCGCAAACAGTGCGATTACGCTCTCTGATGAAGTCAATCAATCTGAGCAAACCACTAATACTCATAACCGTGCTATTGCATTGTTATTAGAGTCATCTGGTCGTATGTACTCAGAGCCACTTGAAGCTTGTGATGTTTATACTCGCCAATGTTCCACCCTATTTAATGCGGTAGAACTAGCAACAGTAGGGGCCACACTGGCTAATGGCGGTAAAAATCCATGTTCAGGTGAACAGTTAATTCAACCTCAAAATATTCCCCATATTCTTGCAGAAATGGCGATGGAAGGTCTTTACGATACCTCTGGCGACTGGGCATATGATGTTGGTCTACCCGGTAAAAGTGGTGTCGGTGGTGGTTTATTAACAGTGATACCCAACATTGGCGCACTCGCAGCATTTTCACCACGACTAGACCCATTTGGCAATAGTATTCGTGGTCAGCAAATGATTAAACATGTTACTCAAGCAATGGCTTGGAACTTATTTAGCAGTAAGCAACATTAAGGTAGGAAGAAAATTATGGCTCTTCATGAAGTAAACCGTCAATCAGGTAATGATCCAATCTTTGGTTCAGAAGCGATTAATAACGTTGCGGCAACTACCAAGCTACCTCAGCAAGAACAAGCACCCAATGTGATCTATCAAATGATTCGCGATGAACTTTATCTCGATGGTAATTCACGTCAAAACCTAGCCACGTTTTGCCAAACATGGGAAGAAGACGAAGTTCATAAATTAATGGATCTATCTATTGATAAGAACATGATAGATAAAGATGAATACCCTCAATCAGCAGAAATAGAAGGACGTTGTGTCCATATTTTAGCGGATTTATGGAATTCACCTGAATCAGTAACAACCGTTGGTACTTCAACAACAGGTTCGAGTGAAGCCTGTATGCTTGGTGGTTTAGCAGCACTTTGGCGTTGGCGTGAAAAGCGTCGTGCGCTAGGTCAACCAACAGATAAACCCAATATGGTTTGTGGTCCTGTTCAAGTATGTTGGGAAAAATTTGCCCGCTACTGGGACGTAGAAATGCGTGAAACTAAAATGGACGAAGGGCATTATTTCATGACCCCTGAAGACATGTTAGAACTTGTTGATGCTAACACCATTATGGTTGTGCCTACTTTTGGCCAAACCTTTACAGGGCTATACGAAACCGTAAAACCATTATCAGATGCACTAGATACTTATGAGCATGATACTGGTAACTCAATTGATATTCACGTTGATGGTGCAAGCGGCGCAATGTTAGCACCTTTCTGTGCACCAAATATTGAACCTTGGGACTTCCGCCTTGAACGCGTGAAATCAATCAGTACTTCTGGCCATAAATTTGGTTTATCACCACTAGGTGTGGGCTGGGTTGTATGGCGCAATAAAGAAGATTTACCTGAAGGCTTAATCTTCCATGTTAACTACCTTGGTGGTGACATGCCTACTTTTGCACTAAACTTCTCTCGCCCTGCGGGTCAAATTATATCTCAATACTATAATTTCCTTCGCTTAGGCTTTGAAGGTTACCAACGTATTCATAATGCAAGCTACGATGTGTGTGAATATTTAGTTAAAGAGCTTAATAAGTTTAATCTATTTGAGTTCTTATTTGATGGTAATCGAGAAAAAGGGATCCCTGCAATTTCATGGCGCTTAAAAGCTGATGTGAATGTACCGTTTACTCTTTATGATGTTGCTGATCGTTTACGTACTCGTGGCTGGTTAGTACCTGCTTATAGCCTGCCTGCAAATGCTCAGGAAATTGTGGTGCAACGTATATTAGTTAAACAAGGTCTAACCGTTGATCTTGCTAATCTATTAATCGCTGACTTTACCCGCTCTATTGAATTTCTTACTTCACATGCAGCCTCTCAATGTACTGCTGAAGATGTAAAAACATTTGATCATAGCGGTCGATAATATTTTCTCATCTCACATATAAACATCATAAAAAAGGTCGGATTTCCGGCCTTTTTTTATTTTTGAAAACACTATCACCATTTTTACTCTCTGGTATGAACACCACTGCATGTTAGTATCAAGTTTAAATTTATTCCCGTGATATTAATATGTTATAGGCTTATTTATGCTAATTCACACCATTGAAATTATCTGTATCGTTGCCTTTGCATTAAGTGCTGTAATAAGTGAAGCTAACATAGGTAAAGATATCGTTAGTGTCATGGTATTAGGTTGGATAACAGCACTTGGTGGCGGTACTGTACGAGATATTATTCTTTCAACAGGACAAGTATTTTGGATTAGGGATCCCTCTTATTTTTGGACGGCACTGATTACTTCTTTTGTCGGCTTTTTCCTCGCGCCCCACCTTCGTAAAATAAAAGCCGAACGTTTGATCGTTGTACTCGATGCCATTGGAATTGCAATGTTTTCCGTACTCGTCACTAAGAATATGGTTGCCGAGCATTATGCAGGTTATGTTGCAGTTACTATGGGAATGATCACCGCAGTCTTTGGTGGTGTATTACGTGATGTTATTCTGGCTCGGCCAACAATGTTCAATAATACTGAATTTTATGCCAGCCCAGTCATTATTGGTTGCTACCTTTATATTCTTCAAATTAAATTTTCAATCAGTCCTAATATTGCCACTCTAACCAGTATTAGCTTTATTATTATTGTAAGAATGTACATTGTGATCAAAAAAATCACCTTCCCTAATTGGTTACTCTTAAAATAATCCATCTATACTATGCTGAAATAGATGGATTATTTGCGCTTTCCTTTCGAGATGACGGATGATAGCCACACTATCGTTGCCATTTTCTACAGATGTAAAATATGCCTAATCTTTCGATTCAGGTTTCTTCAATAATGTGACGTGGACGGGACTTGCTATACCGAACATCAGCGCGCCCCCTGAGTGTCAGGCCACTAAGCTAAGGTTCCCAATAAAAAGTTAATCAACTGAACTACCACTCCGTAGTGTCTATTCAGCATCATATTACTTTTAGACAGACGAAAAAAAACCTGAATCTTTCGATTCAGGTTTCTTCAATAAATGTGAAGTGGACGGGACTTGCTATACCGAACATCAGCGCGCCCCCCGGCGTGACTGGCCGCTAAGCTTCCCAATAAAAAGTTAACCAACTGAACTACCACTTCGCAGTGTCTATTCAGCTTCATTTTACTTTTAGACAGATGAAAAAAAACCTGAATCTTTCGATTCAGGTTTCTTCAATAATGGCGGAGTGGACGGGACTCGAACCCGCGACCCCCGGCGTGACAGGCCGGTATTCTAACCAACTGAACTACCACTCCGCAGTGTCTATTCAGCATAAATGCAACTTGTTGTCTCTACCTTTATAAAAAGATAAAAACGAATTTGAAGCCTGGCGATGTCCTACTCTCACATGGGGAGACCCCACACTACCATCGGCGCTATTACGTTTCACTACTGAGTTCGGCATGGGATCAGGTGGGTCCATAACGCTATGGTCGCCAAGCAAATTCTGGTTTATTTATTGTCTTATGACAATAAATAGCAATCTGGGAAAATCTAACTAGTTGTTCTCAACACGCATTCAAGTGTTTGTAGAGTCCGTCTCTTCTCTTATGAGAAGGAAAACCCCTTGGGTGTTGTATGGTTAAGCCTCACGGGCAATTAGTATCAGTTAGCTCAATGCCTCGCAGCACTTACACACCTGACCTATCAACGTTGTAGTCTTCAACAACCCTTTAGAGACCTTAAAGGTCTAGGGATGACTCATCTTGAGGCTCGCTTCCCGCTTAGATGCTTTCAGCGGTTATCGATTCCGAACTTAGCTACCGGGCAATGCATCTGGCGATACAACCCGAACACCAGCGGTTCGTCCACTCCGGTCCTCTCGTACTAGGAGCAGCCCCTCTCAATCATCCAACGCCCACGGCAGATAGGGACCGAACTGTCTCACGACGTTCTAAACCCAGCTCGCGTACCACTTTAAATGGCGAACAGCCATACCCTTGGGACCGACTTCAGCCCCAGGATGTGATGAGCCGACATCGAGGTGCCAAACACCGCCGTCGATATGAACTCTTGGGCGGTATCAGCCTGTTATCCCCGGAGTACCTTTTATCCGTTGAGCGATGGCCCTTCCATTCAGAACCACCGGATCACTATGACCTGCTTTCGCACCTGCTCGAATTGTCATTCTCGCAGTCAAGCGGGCTTATGCCATTGCACTAACCTCACGATGTCCGACCGTGATTAGCCCACCTTCGTGCTCCTCCGTTACTCTTTGGGAGGAGACCGCCCCAGTCAAACTACCCACCAGGCACTGTCCGTAACCCCGATAAGGGGTCAACGTTAGAACATCAAGCATACAAGGGTGGTATTTCAAGATTGACTCCACAACCACTGGCGCGGTTGCTTCAACGTCTCCCACCTATCCTACACATGTAGGGTCAATGTTCAGTGCCAAGCTATAGTAAAGGTTCACGGGGTCTTTCCGTCTAGCCGCGGGTACACAGCATCTTCACTGCGATTTCAATTTCACTGAGTCTCGGGTGGAGACAGCGTGGCCATCATTACGCCATTCGTGCAGGTCGGAACTTACCCGACAAGGAATTTCGCTACCTTAGGACCGTTATAGTTACGGCCGCCGTTTACCGGGGCTTCGATCAAGAGCTTCGACCGAAGTCTAACCCCATCAATTAACCTTCCGGCACCGGGCAGGCGTCACACCGTATACGTCATCTTTCGATTTTGCACAGTGCTGTGTTTTTAATAAACAGTTGCAGCCACCTGGTATCTGCGACTCCCGGCAGCTTAGAGAGCAAGTCTCATCACCGCTAGGAGCGTACCTTCTCCCGAAGTTACGGTACCATTTTGCCTAGTTCCTTCACCCGAGTTCTCTCAAGCGCCTTGGTATTCTCTACCTGATCACCTGTGTCGGTTTGGGGTACGATTTCTTATAACCTGAAGCTTAGAAGCTTTTCCCGGAAGCATGGCATCAATGACTTCACTACCGTAGTAGCTCGACATCGTATCTCAGCCTTAAGATGAACCGGATTTGCCTAATTCATCAGCCTACATACTTGGACCTGGACAACCGTCGCCAGGCTCACCTAGCCTTCTCCGTCCCTCCATCGCAATTATAAGAAGTACGGGAATATTAACCCGTTTCCCATCGACTACGCCTTTCGGCCTCGCCTTAGGGGTCGACTTACCCTGCCCCGAT
The DNA here is from genome assembly GCF_046058925.1 of Photobacterium piscicola. NCBI lineage: Bacteria > Pseudomonadati > Pseudomonadota > Gammaproteobacteria > Vibrionales > Vibrionaceae > Photobacterium > Photobacterium piscicola. The sequence continues at coordinate 913,235 of NZ_CP175534.1, read as the reverse complement.
TAACGTTGGACAGGAACCCTTGATCTTCCGGCGAGGGAGTTTTTCACTCCCTTTATCGTTACTCATGTCAGCATTCGCACTTCTGATACCTCCAGCACACTTTACAATGCACCTTCAACGGCTTACAGAACGCTCCCCTACCCAATGTGAATAAATTCACATTGCCGCAGCTTCGGTGTATAGCTTAGCCCCGTTAAATCTTCCGCGCAGGCCGACTCGACCAGTGAGCTATTACGCTTTCTTTAAATGATGGCTGCTTCTAAGCCAACATCCTGGCTGTCTGAGCCTTCCCACATCGTTTCCCACTTAGCTATAACTTTGGGACCTTAGCTGGCGGTCTGGGTTGTTTCCCTCTTCACGACGGACGTTAGCACCCGCCGTGTGTCTCCCGGATATTACTTACTGGTATTCGGAGTTTGCAAAGGGTTGGTAAGTCGGGATGACCCCCTAGCCTTAACAGTGCTCTACCCCCAGTAGTATTCGTCCGAGGCGCTACCTAAATAGCTTTCGGGGAGAACCAGCTATCTCCGAGTTTGATTGGCCTTTCACCCCTAGCCACAAGTCATCCGCTAATTTTTCAACATTAGTCGGTTCGGTCCTCCAGTAAGTGTTACCTCACCTTCAACCTGCCCATGGCTAGATCACTCGGTTTCGGGTCTAATCCTAGCAACTATGACGCCCAGTTAAGACTCGGTTTCCCTACGGCTCCCCTAAACGGTTAACCTTGCTACTAAAATTAAGTCGCTGACCCATTATACAAAAGGTACGCAGTCACCCAACAAGTGGGCTCCTACTGCTTGTACGTACACGGTTTCAGGTTCTATTTCACTCCCCTCACAGGGGTTCTTTTCGCCTTTCCCTCACGGTACTGGTTCACTATCGGTCAGTCAGGAGTATTTAGCCTTGGAGGATGGTCCCCCCATGTTCAAACAGGATATCACGTGTCCCGTCCTACTCGATTTCACTAATAATGCATTTTTGGTTACGGGGCTATCACCCTGTATCGCGGAACTTTCCAGAACCTTCACCTAACGCAGAACTAGCTTAAGGGCTAATCCGGTTTCGCTCGCCGCTACTACCGGAATCTCGGTTGATTTCTCTTCCTCGGGGTACTTAGATGTTTCAGTTCCCCGGTTTGCCTCATTAACCTATGTATTCAGTTAATGATACTTGCTTATGCAAGTGGGTTTCCCCATTCGGAAATCCCAGACTCAAGAGGCTTTTACTGCCTAATCTGGGCTTATCGCAAGTTAATACGTCCTTCATCGCCTCTGACTGCCAAGGCATCCACCGTGTACGCTTAGTCACTTAACCATACAACCCCAAGAGGTCTTGTATGTTCAAACAACCAAGGTTTGCGTTTAATACTCCGATCAAGAAAATATTAAACATTGGTTTTTCGCCGGACTCATTTATTTGTCTTCACTTTAAAAAGTAAAAACAAAATCAAGACACTTGAATGTGTGTTGTTTTGAGAACTCGTTTTTATTCAAAGAATAAAAACATTTTTTAAAATTAATCTTTCGATTAAATTTACTAGTCAGCTTTCCAGATTGTTAAAGAACATGTAATCATCGTTAGATAACCACTTTCTAATCACATTCATTACTTTGAATGTATTTAGAAAGTGGTGGAGCTATGCGGGATCGAACCGCAGACCTCCTGCGTGCAAGGCAGGCGCTCTCCCAGCTGAGCTATAACCCCAACGATTTAAAAGACTATACCATCACTTTTTCTGGGAGAAAAAGTGGTGGGTCTGAGTGGACTCGAACCACCGACCTCACCCTTATCAGGGGTGCGCTCTAACCACCTGAGCTACAGACCCAAGTCTTTTTACGTTCTACATTTTAACCAAGCAATCTGTGTGGACACTGCATAAAACAGCATAAGTCTTTAGGTAAGGAGGTGATCCAGCCCCAGGTTCCCCTAGGGCTACCTTGTTACGACTTCACCCCAGTCATGAACCACACCGTGGTAAACGCCCTCCCGAAGGTTAAGCTATCTACTTCTGGTGCAGCCCACTCCCATGGTGTGACGGGCGGTGTGTACAAGGCCCGGGAACGTATTCACCGTGACATTCTGATTCACGATTACTAGCGATTCCGACTTCATGGAGTCGAGTTGCAGACTCCAATCCGGACTACGACGTACTTTGTGGGATTCGCTCACTATCGCTAGCTTGCAGCCCTCTGTATACGCCATTGTAGCACGTGTGTAGCCCTACTCGTAAGGGCCATGATGACTTGACGTCGTCCCCACCTTCCTCCGGTTTATCACCGGCAGTCTCCCTGGAGTTCCCACCATTACGTGCTGGCAAACAAGGATAAGGGTTGCGCTCGTTGCGGGACTTAACCCAACATTTCACAACACGAGCTGACGACAGCCATGCAGCACCTGTCTCAGAGTTCCCGAAGGCACTAAGCTATCTCTAGCGAATTCTCTGGATGTCAAGAGTAGGTAAGGTTCTTCGCGTTGCATCGAATTAAACCACATGCTCCACCGCTTGTGCGGGCCCCCGTCAATTCATTTGAGTTTTAATCTTGCGACCGTACTCCCCAGGCGGTCTACTTAACGCGTTAGCTCCGAAAGCCACGGCTCAAGGCCACAACCTTCAAGTAGACATCGTTTACGGCGTGGACTACCAGGGTATCTAATCCTGTTTGCTCCCCACGCTTTCGCATCTGAGCGTCAGTCTTTGTCCAGGGGGCCGCCTTCGCCACCGGTATTCCTTCAGATCTCTACGCATTTCACCGCTACACCTGAAATTCTACCCCCCTCTACAAGACTCTAGTCTGCCAGTTCAAAATGCTGTTCCGAGGTTGAGCCCCGGGCTTTCACATCTTGCTTAACAGACCGCCTGCATGCGCTTTACGCCCAGTAATTCCGATTAACGCTCGCACCCTCCGTATTACCGCGGCTGCTGGCACGGAGTTAGCCGGTGCTTCTTCTGTTGCTAACGTCAAACAGCTAAGCTATTAACTTAACTGCCTTCCTCACAACTGAAAGTACTTTACAACCCGAAGGCCTTCTTCATACACGCGGCATGGCTGCATCAGGGTTTCCCCCATTGTGCAATATTCCCCACTGCTGCCTCCCGTAGGAGTCTGGACCGTGTCTCAGTTCCAGTGTGGCTGATCATCCTCTCAGACCAGCTAGGGATCGTTGCCTTGGTGAGCCATTACCCCACCAACTAGCTAATCCCACCTGGGCTAATCCTGACGCGAGAGGCCCGAAGGTCCCCCTCTTTGCTCCGAAGAGATTATGCGGTATTAGCTATCGTTTCCAATAGTTATCCCCCACATCAGGGTATATTCCCAGGCATTACTCACCCGTCCGCCGCTCGTCAGCAAAGAAAGCAAGCTTTCTTTCTGTTACCGCTCGACTTGCATGTGTTAGGCCTGCCGCCAGCGTTCAATCTGAGCCATGATCAAACTCTTCAATTAAAGTTTTGTTGTTTCTTTCGAAACGGCTCAATGAATACTGACTTCAAAACTACCTTAGTAATTTTAAAGCTATTACCGCTTCCGTTTCTACAAATAGGAACAGAATGGTAATGAATTGACTGTGCCGCTTTCTTATTTTTACTTTTTATAAAAAAGTAAAACAAAAAAGCAATCGAACTATTTCTAGCTCTAGGTCACTCAGTTCATTGATAAATCTTTCGACTTAACTATTCAACGAGTGCCCACACAGATTGCATGGTCAAATTGTTAAAGAACATACTGACTTTCGGTAACCGCTTGCGCCGTCGTCCGTGTCAGTGAGGTCGTATTATAGGGAGATTCTTGTTGCTGACAACCTTATTTTTATCTTTTTCTTTCGTTCGCTCAATCATTAACCCATAACGATAAATTACGACAAATAAAACAGCTTTCATTATAAATAGTGTTTATTTTTGACAAATTCCAATACTAAAAAAACGCCTTAGCACATGCATGCTAAGGCGTTTATTAACAATAATTGATTATTTTAAGCCATCATTTTTTAATTACGCTTGTTTAGCAACAATCTTATCGTCTGCTACTGACAGTACGATTGGTTTACCCGGCATAAATTTACCTGATAACAAATCTTGTGCTAATGGATTTTCAATATATTGCTGTATTGCACGTTTTAATGGACGCGCGCCAAATACAGGATCAAAACCAGCATCAGAAATTAACTCTAACGCACTCTCTTCAACCTCTAACTGGAAATCTTTCTCTGCTAAACGTTTTTCCAAGCGCGCAATTTGAATAGATGCAATATGCTTAATGTTCTCTTTACCCAATGGGTGGAACACAACTGTTTCATCAACTCGGTTAATGAATTCAGGGCGGAAATGTTGACCCACCACTTCCATCACTAATGCTTTGATACCCTCGTAGTCCAAACTACCAAAATGTTCTTGAATACGATCAGAACCCAAGTTAGACGTCATAATGATCACCGTATTGCGGAAATCAACCGTACGACCTTGGCCATCAGTTAAACGTCCATCATCTAATACCTGTAATAGAATATTAAATACATCTGGATGGGCTTTTTCAACTTCATCAAGCAAAATAACGGAATATGGACGACGACGAACCGCTTCAGTTAAATAACCACCTTCTTCATAACCAACATAACCTGGAGGCGCACCAACTAAACGTGCCACTGAGTGTTTTTCCATAAACTCAGACATGTCTATACGCACCATCGCATCTTCACTATCAAACATAAAGTTAGCTAGTGACTTACACAATTCAGTTTTACCTACACCCGTTGGGCCTAAAAATAAGAATGAACCAATTGGACGTTGTGGATCAGACAAACCTGCACGACTACGACGAATTGCGTTAGCTACAGCTTCAACGGCTTCTTCTTGGCCAATAACACGATTATGTAGCTCATCTTCCATGCGCAATAACTTATCACGCTCACCTTCTAGCATCTTAGCAACCGGAATACCTGTCGCTTTAGAAAGTACATCGGCAATTTCAACATCGGTTACTTTATTTTTAAGTAACGTCATATCTTGCATTTCTGCTTGCGCCGCTAAATCTAGTTGCTTTTCAAGTTCAGGAATACGACCGTACTGTAACTCTGACATGCGATTTAGATCACCCGCACGACGAGCAATTTCAACATCAGTACGGGCTTGTTCAAGCTCAGCTTTAATATGTTGAGTACCAGATAAAGAGGCTTTTTCAGCATTCCATACTTCTTCAAGTTCAGAATATTCACGCTCTTTAATATCTAATTCTTCAAGCAAATCACTTAACCGTTTTTGGCTAGCATCATCACTTTCTTTTTCTAATGCTTGCTGTTCAATCTTTAATTGAATAATACGGCGCTCTAAACGATCCATTGATTCAGGTTTAGAGTCAATTTGCATACGAATACTTGACGCTGCTTCATCGATAAGATCAATCGCCTTATCGGGCAATTGTCGATCTGAAATATAGCGGTGAGATAATGTCGCCGCCGCAACAATAGCAGGATCGGTGATCTCTACATGGTGGTGAAGCTCATAACGTTCTTTTAGACCACGTAAAATAGCAATGGTATCTTCAACACTTGGCTCATCCACCAGCACTTTTTGGAAACGACGTTCCAACGCTGCATCTTTTTCTAAATACTGGCGGTATTCATTTAAGGTTGTCGCACCAACGCAGTGAAGTTCACCACGAGCAAGCGCAGGTTTTAGCATATTACCAGCATCCATTGAGCCTTCGCCTTTACCAGCGCCAACCATAGTATGGATTTCATCAATAAACAAAATTACGCGACCGTCTTCTTGAGACAGTTCGTTTAATACTGCTTTTAAACGTTCTTCAAATTCACCACGAAATTTAGCACCTGCAATCAAAGACCCCATATCTAATGATAATACGCGTTTGTCACGTAAGCCTTCTGGCACTTCACCATTAACAATCCGTTGCGCTAAACCTTCAACAATCGCCGTTTTACCCACACCCGGTTCACCAATGATCACGGGGTTATTTTTAGTACGACGTTGCAGAACTTGAATAGTACGACGAATTTCATCATCACGACCAATCACAGGATCTAATCGACCTTGCTCTGCACGTTCTGTTAAATCAATCGTATATTTAGCTAATGCTTGACGGTTTTCTTCTGCGTTTTGATCATCCACTTTTTGTCCACCACGAATTTGATCAATCGCTTTACTTATCTGATCTGCTTTTAAACCAAGTTCACGTAATAAATCCCCTACAGGGCCTTTATCATTATCAACCGCAGCTAAAATAAAGAGTTCTGACGAAATAAATTTATCATTACGTTTTTGTGCAAGCTTGTCACACATGTTTAATAACGTGCCCATGCTATTGGATAGTTGTACTTCACCACCAATACCTGTCACTTTTGGAATACGCTCTAGTATCTCACCCAAACGCGAACGAAGCTGAGTAGAATCTACATTCAAAAGGGTAAGTAAGGGACGTACTGTACTGCCTTCTTGGTTTAATAATGCAACCATAAGATGAGCAGGTTCAATGTACTGATGATCACGCCCTAAAGCTAATGACTGTGCATCAGAAATAGCGGCTTGGAACTTACTGGTAAATCGGTCAAGACGCATAGGTCCCCCAATAATAAATTTAATAACCTGTTACTAGTTATATGGTAGTTCGTAGGGGTTTTTCAAGGCTCTTAAAGCGCAAAATAATGCTGCAAAAAAAGCGGGTATATTGTTAGCCAATATACCCGCTTCTTATTTGTCATTAATACTGAAAAATTAACGCAGCCAAATCAATGAAGCTTGACGTCCAGTGACAGCTTGACGACGATAAGAATAAAACAACTCATCGTTATTAAACGTACAGTATTCACCGCCATAAATAGCGCTAATTCCGTGCTGTTGTAAGCGCTGTCGTGCTAATAAATATAAATTAGCTAGCCACTTATCACCATGAGCAATAAAAGCATCAGCAGCATTAGCGTCAACATCAATAAACTGCTCACGTACTTCACTGCCAACTTCAAACGCTGTCGGGCCGATTGCCGGTCCCATCCAAGCCATAATATCAGCACTAGGACAGGAAAATTTAGCAATGGCATTATCAATCACTCCGGCAGCAAGTCCCCGCCACCCAGCATGAACAGCTGCCACTTCAGTTCCTTGCTTATTACACAATAGAACAGGCAAACAGTCAGCCGTCATGATGGCACAGGCTAAGCCAGGCACACGGGTAAAACTACCATCGGCATCGATAACTTCTGTTAACGGCGTAGTAATATCAATCACAATCGGACTGTGAATTTGATTTAACCATGCTGGCTCTGCCGTTAACCAACAATGCTGTTTCAGTAATTGACGATTTGTTAGTACAGAACTGACATCATCCCCAACATGCAATCCCAAATTGAGTGCATTGTAGGGTGCAGAACTGACACCGCCAAAACGGGTTGTACTTACCGTTAACACATTCTCTGGAGCTGGCCAGTTAGGAATAATGGTTTGCATTAATAAATATCTTCGTTATTTTCAGCGTTGTCTTTACGTAAAATATCAATCATCGCAACCATGTCGTTTGGTAATGGTGCATGCCATTCCATTAACTCACCCGTCATTGGGTGTGATAGACGCAACATACGTGCGTGCAATGCTTGACGATCAAATGAACGTAACGCATGAATAAATTCATCAGATGCATGACGTGGCGGACGAGGACGACCACCGTAGATCACATCACCAATCAGCGGATGACTCATGTATGACATATGCACACGAATTTGGTGAGTACGACCGGTTTCTAGACGTAACACAATACGTGTATGCTCACGAAAACGCTCAGCAACACGGTAATGAGTAATTGCATCTTTACCTAGCTCATGTACTGCCATACAAATACGTTTAGTAGCATGACGCCCAATTGGTTTTTCAATCGTACCGCCGCCCGTCATTTGACCAATAGCAATGGCTTCATATTCACGGGTAATTTTACGTTTTTGTAGTGCGCGCACTAAACGTGTTTGTGCCTGAATAGTTTTAGCTACGACCATTAAGCCAGTCGTGTCTTTATCCAAACGGTGCACAATACCCACACGTGGTACTTCAGCCAATGCTGGGTAATGATATAACAGCGCATTTAGCACTGTGCCATCGGGTGTACCCGCACCAGGGTGAACCACAAAATCACGTGGTTTATTGATCACTAAAATGTCGTCATCTTCATAAACAACATCAAGTGGAAGGTCTTGCGCAATCCAGCGCATTTCATCTTCGATTTCGGCTTGAATAAATAATTCTTCACCACCCATCATTTTTGAACGTGGTTTGTTGTCAATTTTACCGTTTACTGAAACCATGTCCTTTAGAATCCACTCTTTGATACGAGAGCGGGAATAATCGGGATATAATTCAGCAATAACCTGATCAAGGCGCTTGCCTAGTTGGCTTTCGCTAACTGTATTTGTTAATTCTATTTGCTGTGCCATAACGAACTTTTTTAAAAAGCGTGAGACTAATTGCCATACGCTGCGTAAAATGTACCAAGCTTAATAAAACGATGCTTGATGTAAACTAATATAATGTCATTGTATCTGTTAACGGCTCAGTCCGTAATGGATCGAGCAAAATAAAATTTTTATCAAGGAAACTGACGCCGTAATGAAACGCCTGACAATATCAACTTTTCTTGCTGTAGCCTTGCTTTCAGGCTGTTCCAGTACTGAGAAAGTCATTCCTGATGTTCCACCATCAGACTTATATTCTACTGCCCAGCAAGCTTTGCAGAGCGGTAATTGGAATAACGCTATCGAGCGCCTAGAGGCAATGGACTCTCGTTATCCATTTGGTGCTTACTCAGATCAAGTACAATTAGATTTAATCTATGCCTACTACAAAAATGATGATTTGCCATTATCTCAAGCCACAATTGCGCGTTTTTTACGCTTAAATCCAACGCATCCACAAGCGGATTGGGTTTATTATATGCGTGGTCTAACGCACATGGCGCAAGATCGTAGCTTTATGCATGACATGTTCAATATTGATCGTTTTGATCGTGATCCAACCCCTTCACGCCAAGCATTTCGCGATTTTAAATACCTATTAGAACGCTTCCCTGATAGTCAGTATGACGCAGATGCGAAAGCTCGCATGGTTTTTTTAAAAAACCAACTTGCTGAATATGATCTAGCTGTTGCTGATTTTTATGTGCGCCGTGAAGCATGGATTGCAGCGATCAACCGTTGCCAACAAGTACAACGCTTATACCCAGACACAAGTGCTGCACGTAAGTCACTATTACTTGAAAAAACAGCGTATGAGAAATTAAAACTGGATAAAGAAGTCTCTCGCACAGAAGCGATGATCAAACTTAACCCAGTAAAATAAAGACCATCACAATGCAGCAATAAAAAATGGCAGCTCAATGAGCTGCCATTTTTATGAATATGTTAATAATAAATATTTACTTCATTCAATAACGTTAAAACTCCAACCGCATAACTAGCGCACAAAAAACACTCAACAGGTTGAAATAAAACGTATTTACTCCCTAGTTAGCACTAGCCACCAGCAATAAATCTTTCTCCATATTGCCTTAGTTTATCAATAAAGCTCAAGTGTTTTTTAGATACTTTTTTGCAACAAACCTACTTTGGTCACATTTTTTTCGCTAAAAAATCACTAACGACAACAGTGTGACACAGATCACGTTATTAGTTAGTAATTTTAGTAATCTGAAGTTAACCCAACGAAGGGTAGCAAACGAGGAAGATAAATATGACATTAGAAATCACTGGCAAAAACATCGATATCACCCCGGCTATCCGTGAGCGTTTTGAATTTAAATTCGATAAGTTAGAAAAACTTCAAGTACCGCTAATTAAAAAACATATCATGATTAGCAAAGAGCCAAGCAAGCTATTTAAAATTGAGGCCTCTGTTAGCATTGCTGGAGGACAATTAGTCGCTTCTGCAGAGCATGAAGACTTGTTTGGTGCGATTACAGATCTTTACCAAAAACTTGATCGCCAATTGAAGAAACAAGCTCATAAACCAAATGCACGTCGTGCAAGTCATAGCGAAAAACCAGCAGAAGCTGAAGATACAACTGAATATGATGACGAAGTAGAATTTGATGAAGCATAATCGTTAATGATTAAGAGGATTTAAAACAGCCCTGCCAATGCAGGGCTGTTTGCTTTGGGCTTGACAAAAAAAGCCACCCTGCCTAATGTGGACTGCAATGATAAAACGATAATATACCGCTTTCAGGTTTAAGAAAGCCGATCATAATAGGGATCGCTATGACCGATAACACACGCTCTTCATTGGATGAGATTCGCAATAATGTCACTCGCATCGATAATGCATTATTAGCACTTTTGGCTGAACGACGCATACTAAGTCTTGAAGTCGCTAAAAGTAAAATTAATACCGCTAAACCCGTTCGTGATCAAGCACGTGAGCAAGCATTGCTATTACGCTTAATCGACACGGGAAAAGAACATCAACTTGATCCACTATACGTTACTCAAATTTTTCACACCATCATTGAAGACTCGGTTCTCTATCAACAAGCTTACTTACAGCGCTTACTTAATCCAGAAAATGCTTCCCCAACAGCACGAGTCTCTTTTTTAGGTGCCAAAGGATCATATTCACACCTTGCAAGCCGCAATTATTTTAGCCGCAAACAAACCCAATTAGTGGAAATTAGCTGTTCATGTTTTCGAGATATCGTCAATGAAGTAGAAACAGGTCATGCCGATTATGGTGTACTACCAATAGAGAACACCAGCTCTGGCTCAATCAATGAAGTGTATGACTTATTACAACACACCAGTTTATCAATCGTCGGGGAAATAACCCAGCCAATAGAACATTGCTTATTGACTGCTGTTGATACACAAATAGAACAAATAGACACCCTATATTCCCATCCACAACCCCATCAGCAATGCAGCGAATTCCTTCATGGAATGGGAAAAATTAATCAACAATATTGCCCAAGTACTGCCGATGCTATGTTAACGGTTGCTGAGCTAAAACAACCTAATATTGCGGCTATTGGTAATGCATCTAGTGGTGAAATTTACGGTTTGACCCCAATTAAAACCAACATTGCTAACCAACAAGAAAATTTTACCCGTTTTATTGTTGTTGCCCGTAAGCCCGTTAGCGTCAATTCATTAATTCCAGCCAAAACAACATTGATTATGTCAACCGCACAAGCTGCGGGCTCATTAGTTGAATGTTTAGTGGTGCTTCGTAATGCCAAAATAAATATGACTAAACTGGAATCTCGCCCAGTCATTGGTAATCCATGGGAAGAAATGTTCTATGTTGATGTCGAGATCAATTTAAAAGATCCACTAATGCAACAAGTCTTAGAAGACCTCACCCGCTTAACCCGCTTTATTAAAGTCTTAGGCTGCTACCCGAGTGAAAATGTGACCCCGACTGAAGTTGAATTCAGCGAATAATAATACTGAGGAAAGTGCATATTAGCGTCATTAAAAAAGCCCACCTTCATGATTAAACGTGGGCTTTTTAGTAAGTAAGTTCTGAAATTGAACGCTATTTATTTATGTCGAGTTGAATCATTCGCCTGTCTAAGTAGTCCTTGGCTCTCGACTAAAAAATGCTGTGCATAGTCACCAAACCAATGCTCAACCTGTCCAAAAGCTTGTTTAAAGGCCACTTTATCTTGGCGCTCTAACATATCAATTGCTTCACCAAAACGCTGATGGAAACGTTTGATCATCGCTAAGTTCTGAGGTGCTGACATAATAATATCAGCATATAACTGCGCATCTTGAGCAAATAACCGTCCAACCATGGCAAGTTCTAAGCGGTAAATCGGCGAGCTTAGTGACATCAATTGTTCTATTTTTGGGTCTTCTTCGGCTAAATGAACCCCATAAACGAACGAGGTAAAGTGACGTAAAGCTTGAATCAACGTCATCCCCTGATCATGTTCAATCGCACTAATACGGTTTAATGATGCTCCCCAAATCTGAATCTGCTCCAACAACCATTGGTAACTTTCAGGGTTACGGCCATCACAGTAAACAACCACTTGCTTGGCTAAACTTGGAATATCAGGGCCAAACATTGGATGTAAACCAACCACAGGCCCTGAGTGCACTTCTAACATCGCTTGCAGTGGGCCACTTTTAACCGACGTAAGATCAGTGAGAATACAATCATCAGGCAAATTACCTAATTTGGTAATGATTGCTTCTGTCATATGAATTGGGACAGAAACAACCACCATTCCCGCATCATGCAATATCTCATCTGCTCGATCCCAGTCTTGGCTACCGAGTAAACGTACTTGGTAACCAGACAAGGTAAATAGACGTTGGAACAATTGCCCAAGTTGACCATAACCACCAATAATCACAATTGGACGTAATTGCGGATTTAAACATTTAAACCCAGAGTCATTTTCACTGGAATATGATTCCCGCATCGTGCGCCGTAACACATCTTCAATCAGATCAGCAGGTACACCTTTTGACTCTGCTTCTTGACGGCGAGATGCCAACATTGCCGCTTCACGATCAGGGGCATAAATAGGCAATCCATGTTGGCTCTTAACAACACCAACTTGTTCGACTAACGCTAAACGGCGCGCTAATAGCTCCACCATTTGACGATCAACATCGTCTATTTGATCTCTTAATATGCTTAACTCAGCAACCATGACTTTTGACATCCGTATTTATCCAACTGCAACTATAATGCAAAGGGTTATTTAATTCTATTTTGTAGAAACGGCACTAACTCTTGATGGGCTTTTCGTAATACTTGTTCTGTTGTTTCCCAACTAATACACGCATCGGTAATTGAGACCCCGTAAGCCATATCTTGTAATGGTAAATCTGCGCTTTGACTCCCTTCATTAAGGTGACTTTCAATCATTAAACCAATAATTGAACGATTGCCTTCTCGAATTTGATGAATCACATCTGTCGCGACTAAAGGCTGACGCTGATAATCTTTAAGAGAGTTTGCGTGGCTACAGTCTATCATCAGCGATGGCGTCAGACCTGAGGCTGTCATTTCTGTTTCGCACTCAGCCACTGATACAGAATCATAATTGGTTTGTTTACCACCACGTAAAATAACATGACCATCAGGATTACCTTGCGTTGCAAGTAGAGCAACTTGTCCATTAGGATTAATCCCCATGAACTTATGTCCAGATGCTGCCGCTTGCATTGCATTAATAGCCGTCGCTAAGCTGCCATCAGTGCCATTTTTGAATCCGACTGGCATCGATAATCCGCTCGCCATCTCACGGTGTGTTTGTGACTCAGTAGTGCGAGCACCAATAGCAGACCAGCTAAACAAGTCACCTAAATATTGGGGGCTGATCGGATCAAGAGCTTCAGTCGCAACAGGTATTCCCTCTTCAACTAAATCAATCAGTAATTGACGCCCAATATGTAGCCCTTCTTCAATTTCAAACGAACCGTCAAGATAAGGATCGTTAATTAATCCTTTCCAACCCACTGTTGTACGCGGTTTTTCAAAATACACCCGCATCACAATATAAAGCTGGTCATCTAATTCAGCCGCCAAGCGTTTTAACTTTTGAGCATATGCTTTCGCTTGTTCAATATCATGAATCGAGCACGGCCCACATACCACCAATAAGCGATGATCGCGATGATGAATAATATCGGCAATCGTTTGACGTGACTGCTCAATAAATGCCAACGCCGTACTAGATACTGCCATCTTACGTTTCAATTGCGCAGGCGTAATTAATACGGATTCTTCTGCAATATGAATGTTGTTTAAGCCATCTTTTTCCATCAGTGATCTCTGCCAGTTATAAATATTCTATCACCAACATAACAACTGCATCATCACCTTTGCAACAACTTGTAAACATAAAATGCCATTTGTAAACTTTTATTTACAAATGGCATTCTAATTGGTTTCACAACTTTTTATTATGACAGCTATCTCAAACGCTATTGAATTAAAAACGCGGCTCCATTGTCCCATAGCGTTCAAAGCCTTGTTGCCACTTAGTGACATATAAACCTTCTTGATGACGACGATATTCACATACACCCCAATTTACTTTTCCTTGCTCACCTAATTTAAAAAGATGTTCTAAGCTGCAATATTGATCCAATCCTTGTAAGTACCCTTTCTGATAGCTGTCATAATCAAATACCATTGTTGAATCATATTTTTGAGTGATCGTTGCGAGCGTATCACTTGATAATTTTTCACTACCAGAAATACCATTATAAAAGCCTAATTGATGAAAATCGCCATTCAAAACTAATTTCTTTTGCGTCACACATCCCGTCATTAAAGCAGTAATCACAATCGGTAATAAAACTTTATCTATCATTTTCAATTCCTTTTAGAAAAACACATCAACAGCTATACCACATTAAAAACGTGCTTATATTAGCAAATATCGAGAGAAGTTATTATTGAACACTAATGCATATCACATTCATAACATTATCTTAAGAAGCTAAAAATTGAAACCATTACACTGGTTGGCAGCAGAAATAATGCAATCCCTTTTAGTTGAGTCACACATTAGATAACGAGGATATATATGGCGTGGTTTTTACTCTGTGTTGCTGCCCTAATTGGCGGCTATTTTATTTATGGTAGCTTTATTGAAAAAGTCTTTGGTGTAAATGTTAACCGCCAAACTCCCGCTTATACCAAGCAAGATGGAGTCGATTATGTCCCGATGTCTAATAATAAAGTCTACTTGGTGCAGCTATTAAACATTGCGGGGGTCGGTCCTATATTTGGTCCGATTATGGGCGCACTTTACGGCCCGGCGGCAATGTTATGGATTGCTCTAGGCTGTATTTTTGCGGGCGCCGTCCACGATTATTTCTCAGGCATGCTTTCAGTTCGTAACGGTGGCGCATCAGTCCCCACATTAACAGGACGCTACTTGGGTAACGGTGCAAAACATTTTATGAATATCTTTGCTATCGTACTGTTACTGCTTGTGGGGGTTGTATTTGTTTCAGCGCCAGCAGGAATGATCACTAATTTAATTAACGATCAAACTAACTTAAATGTCTCGATGACCACCATGGTCGTGATTATTTTTGGTTACTATATTTTGGCTACAATTGTACCGGTAGATAAAATCATTGGTCGTTTTTATCCTTTCTTTGGTGCGTTACTCATTTTCATGTCTGTTGGATTAATTACTGCAATCGGCATTTCAGATGAACATCAATTATTAGGTGGCTTTGAAATCAATCACATGTTCACTAACATGAACCCTAATGACTTACCATTATGGCCAGCACTGTTTATTACCATTGCATGTGGTGCTATTTCAGGCTTCCATGCCACTCAATCTCCACTAATGGCACGCTGCATTGAAAACGAACAAAATGGTCGATTTATTTTTTATGGTGCCATGATTGGGGAAGGTATTATTGCGCTAATTTGGTGTGCACTAGCGCTATCATTCTTTGGTTCAATTGAAGCACTCTCTGACGCCGTCGCTAACGGTGGTCCCGGTAATGTAGTCTATAGCTCATCGTTTGGCTTGTTAGGCGTTTTTGGTGGCATCATTGCCTTTCTTGGAGTGGTAATTTTGCCGATCACTTCGGGTGATACTGCATTCCGTTCTAGCCGTTTAATTTTGGCTGAATATTTCAATATGGATCAAAAGCCATTACGTAATCGTTTATTAATGGCCATGCCACTGTTTGTATTAGGCGCCATTTTAACCCAAGTCGATTTTGCGATTATTTGGCGTTACTTTGGCTTTGCAAACCAAACCACAGCTGTAATGATGTTATGGACAGCATCGGCTTATCTATTACGACTTGATAAATTACATTGGGTAGCAACCATTCCTGCAATGTTCATGACCACGGTATGTATCTGTTTTATTCTCAATAACGATCAACTGGGCTTTGGCTTGCCAATGGCGGTATCTACCATTATCGCCATGATAGCGACAATCGGTATTACATTGATGATCATTAAAAAATCACAAGGTAAAGGCGTGATTGATTGTGATGAAGAGCAGCCAACAACGTCTCCTTTATCGTCAAAAAGCTAACCTCTGGTAACTAACAGATAGCAATACAAATAAACCAGTGCTTAGCGCTGGTTTTTCTTTACTCAAATTTAAAGTAAAAAAAAGCCCACCATATAGGTGGGCTTTTCGATAAACGTCAGACGCTTATTATTTCTTAGTAAGCTTCTCGCGGATACGTGCTGATTTACCAGAACGCTCACGTAGGTAGTACAACTTGGCACGACGTACTGCACCACGACGTTTAACAGTAATGCTGTCAACTACTGGAGAGTGAGTTTGGAACGCACGCTCAACGCCTTCACCGTTCGACATTTTACGAACAGTAAATGCTGAATGTAGACCACGGTTACGGATTGCGATTACAACGCCTTCAAAAGCCTGTAGACGCTCACGGTCACCTTCTTTTACCTTAACTTGTACAACAACAGTGTCACCTGGTGCGAAAGTCGGTAGGTCTGTTTTTAGTTGCTCTTGCTCAAGAGCTTTAATGATGTTACTCATTTGGTATATACCCTAGAATAAACTGATACTAAATTAATTAAATGCTTGCTTTATATTCGCGGATAAATTCCGCGAGCAAGAATTCCTGATCGTCAGTCAGAGCTAGGTTTTCCAGGAGCTCTGGTCTTCTCAGCCATGTACGGCCTAACGATTGCTTTAATCGCCAGCGACTAATTTCTTTATGATTGCCAGACATTAATACCGCAGGTACTTCATGCCCGTCCAACAATTCAGGTCTTGTATAATGAGGACAATCTAACCAACCATTTGCAAAAGAATCTTCTTCTGCTGACGTAAAATCACCCAGTACACCCGGAACAAACCGAACCACTGCATCAATCAACGTCATGGCAGGTAATTCGCCACCCGTTAACACAAAATCACCGATAGACCATTCTTCGTCTACCTCTTGCTGGATAATGCGCTCATCAACCCCTTCATAGCGACCACAGATAAGAATTAAATTCTCTGTCTGCGCTAACTCCTCAACACCAGCTTGATCCAGCTTACGGCCTTGAGGGGAAAGGTAGATTACTTTAGCCTGACCTTTTGCAGACTTTTTGGCAGTGTGAATGGCATCGCGCAAAGGCTGTACCATCATTAACATACCTGGTCCACCACCATACGGTCGATCATCCACCGTACGATGTTTGTCGTGCGTAAAATCACGAGGATTCCACGTATCAACACTCAAAAGGCCTTTTTTTACCGCCTGGCCTGTTACCCCATAATTGGTAATGGTAGAGAACATTTCAGGAAAAAGACTGATTACTCCAACCCACATATGCTCACTCGCTTAATTACCGGAGGTTAAAACTCAGGATCCCAGTCAACTTCGATCCGCTGAGCAGTGCGATCAATCAACTTGATGACCTGCTCATCGAGGAACGGGATTAAACGTTCCTTCTGTCCGAAAGCATCCTTAAGATTTGCCTTAACAACTAACACGTCGTTTGAACCTGTTTCCAGGATATCAGTGACTTTACCTAGGTCGTAACCTTCAGTAGTGACAACTGACATACCAAACAACTCACGCCAGTAGAATTCTTCATCTGACAATGCGGGTAGTTGATCAGCCAAAACTGCTACTTCAACATTAGTGAAAACTTGTGCATCCTCGCGGATATCCATGCCTTCTAGTTTAGCAACAAGACCTTGACCGTGGCGTTTCCATGATTCAACATGGATTTCCGTCCACTCGCCTTTGATTTTAATCATCCAAGGGGTGTAGGAAAAAATACTTTCAGATTGTTCGGTGTAGGAAAAAACTTTGAGCCAACCCTTGATACCGTAGGTGGCACCCAGTTTACCGACAATAATGTGGTCTTGGTTTTTAATACTCATCGTTTTTCTCTTGTACCTAAGTACTAATTAAGCTACAGCTTTAGCTGCATCTTTGATTAGTTTAGCTACACGATCAGTCGCAGATGCGCCTTGACCTAACCAGTGGTTTACGCGATCTAGATCTAAACGTAAACGCTCTTCTTGACCCTTAGCTAGTGGGTTGAAGAAACCGATTTGCTCGATGTTTGCGCCGTCACGTGGAGCACGTGCGTCAGCAACAACGATTTGATAGAATGGACGCTTCTTAGCGCCGTGACGTGCCAAACGAATGGTTACCATATCGTCCTCTTTGCATTACTGTAAATTAAATGACCCCGCTATAATAACGAGGTCCGTGCCAAAATAAAGCCTCGGAATTTTACCCTTTGGGGCGACGAATGCAACTGCTTTAGTTACTTTTTCACCGTTTAAGTAGAATAAAAGCTTTAAAACCATTAAAAATCAGACTATTAACGGCCTGGGAACATACCGCCACCAGGCATCATGCCTTTTATTTGACGCATCATATTCTTCATTCCACCCTTTTGCATCTTTTTCATCATCTTTTGCATCTGGGTAAATTGCTTCAATAAACGGTTCACATCTTGTACTTGAGTACCAGAACCAGCAGCAATACGCTTCTTACGTGAGCCTTTAATTAACTCAGGTCGAGCACGTTCGCCTTTCGTCATTGAATTGATGATAGCTTCCATTTGCATGAAGATTTTATCGTCAACTTTATCTTTCATATCACCGGGTAATTGCGACATACCAGGAAGTTTGTCGAGCATGCCCATCATGCCGCCCATGTTTTTCATTTGCTGAAGCTGGCTACAGAAATCTTCAAGATCAAACCCTTTTTTATCTTTAAATTTCTTAGCTAATTTTTCTGCTTCTTTTTTATCAACGTTACGTTCTAGATCTTCGATCAACGATAAAACGTCACCCATACCTAAAATACGGGAAGCAACACGGTCAGGATGGAACGGTTCTAAAGCATCTGTTTTTTCACCGACACCTAAAAACTTAATTGGTTTACCTGTAATATGACGTACAGATAATGCCGCACCACCACGTGCATCACCATCAACCTTGGTTAAAATAACACCAGTTAGTGGCAATGCATCATTAAATGCTTTCGCTGTATTGGCCGCATCTTGACCCGTCATGGCATCAACCACGAACAGAGTTTCAACCGGATTTAGCGCTTGATGGATGTCTTTGATCTCACCCATCATTTCTTCATCAACGTGCAAACGGCCTGCGGTATCGACAATCACCACATCATAGAACTTGGTTTTTCCGTGTTCTAGCGCTGCTTTTACAATCGTTAATGGTTTTTGCTCAACGCTTGATGGGAAGAAATCCACACCAACATCGGTTGCCAATGTTTCAAGCTGTTTGATTGCCGCTGGGCGGTAAACATCGGCAGAAACAACCAAAACTTTCTTTTTGTCACGCTCTTTTAAAAGCTTACCTAATTTACCTACACTGGTGGTTTTACCCGCACCTTGTAAACCAGCCATTAAGATAACAGCAGGCGGTTGGCAGCTTAAATCAAGTGCTTCATTGCCTTCGCCCATTACAGATTCTAGTTCAGATTGAACAATCTTAATGAATTCTTGGCCAGGCGTGAGGCTTTTTGATACTTCAGTACCTACTGCACGCTCTTTTACACGCTTAACGAATTCGCGAACAACAGGTAGCGCAACGTCGGCTTCGAGTAATGCCATCCGCACTTCACGCAAGGTATCCTTTATATTGTCATCCGTAAGACGACCACGGCCGCTGACATTTTTAAGCGTTCGCGATAAACGCTCGGTTAAATTTTCGAACATGTGGTGCTACTCGCTCGTTACGCAACTCAATCAAAATTGCAAAATTATCAAAATTACTGCAAGTATACCGCAAAAAAGCTCGGTCTTTCATGTAAACCCACAGCTCTTTTTGGGATTACATTGGCGACGAAGGTTTGAGCAGGGTATAATTGCTGCCTCTAAATATTAAAAATAGCTATTCGTTACTAAGGAGCTCTCTGGTTGACTATGGACATGCTAATTGCCATCCCTGCAGTATGCTTTTATATCATTGCACTGCTGCTTGTTGTCCCAGGACTTGCTAACAATAATGGTATTAAAACTCAACCGGTTTTTATTACCGCCATTATTGCTATTGCCTTACATTTGCTATTACTTAAAGATCTTATTTTTGCCACAACGGGTCAAAACCTCAGTATCCTTAACGTTGCATCACTGATTAGCGTTATTGTTGCCAGTTTAACCACGCTTGCAATGTTAAAAATGCGGATTTGGTTCCTATTACCTGTTGTATACAGCTTTGCTGCGATTAACTTGTTTGCCGCCACTATGTTACCTGGTGCCTTTATTACCCATTTAGAAGCCCAACCGCAAGCTTTAGTGCATATTTCTATCGCATTGTTCTCATATTCAACGCTAATGATCGCAACTTTATATGCGTTACAACTGGCTTGGCTTGATCATAAATTAAAGCATAAAAAAAGCTTACAGATTAATCCTAACATTCCACCATTAATGATGGTAGAGCGCCAACTTTTCAAGATCATTATCGTCGGTTATAGTTTATTAACCGTCACACTGATCAGCGGCTACTTCTTTATTGGCGACATTATTGCCCAAGGTAAAACCCATAAAGCCATTCTATCTTTACTGGCTTGGATAATTTACAGCGTACTGTTATGGGGACATTACCGCCAAGGCTGGCGCGGGCGTAAAGTCGTTTGGTTTAGCCTCGCCGGTGCTTTTTTACTGACATTAGCCTATTTCGGAAGCCGTTTTGTCAAAGAAATTATCATTGGTAGCTAGTTACGCTACAGACACCTAAATTATTGCTACACTTATTTTTATAATAGCTGCTGCTTTATCTATATATTGTTCAGTTATTCAATGACTAACAATATTTGCTTAATCTGTTAAGGACTGCCCCTTTTGGACCAAATTTCCACAGGCTTATTATTTGCTTTACTTGCTCTTATGATCATCATTTCAGCTTACTTTTCAAGTTCTGAAACGGGAATGATGACCCTCAACCGTTATAAGTTACGCCACCTTGCCAGTCAAGGACATAAAGGGGCTCAGCGAGTAGAGAAACTCCTTTCACGTACCGACCGTTTATTAGGCTTAATTCTGATCGGTAATAACCTGGTTAATATTATTGCATCAGCCATTGCGACCATTATTGGCATGCGCCTTTACGGTGATGCTGGCGTCGCTATTGCAACGGCAGTATTGACTATTGTGATCCTTGTTTTTGCTGAAGTAACCCCAAAAACAGTAGCAGCACTGTATCCAGAAAAAGTCTCTTATACTAGCAGCATCTTACTTAACATATTAATGAAATTACTCTACCCATTAGTATGGTTTGTTAATGGCATTACGAATGGCTTCTTGTTTATTCTAGGTGTCAAAAAAGATAACGATACCGCATCAAATATTAACTCTGAAGAGCTGCGTACTATTGTTAATGAAGCGGGTTCACTGATCCCTCGTCGTCACCAAGATATGTTGATTTCTATTCTTGATTTAGAAAATGTCACCGTAGAAGAGTTAATGATTCCCCGCAATGAAATCGCGGCGATCAATGTCAATGATGATTGGAAATCCATTGTGCGCCAGTTAAGCCATTCGGCACATGGCCGTATTGTCTTATATCGCGACAGTATTGATGAGGTGGTTGGTATGTTACGTGTCCGTGAAGCCTACCGCTTAATGATGGATAAGAATGATTTCAGCAAAGAAAACCTACTGCGTGCCGCTGATGAAGTGTATTTCATTCCAGAAGGTACACCGCTCAATATTCAGCTATTAAAGTTTCAACGCAATAAAGAGCGTATCGGTTTGATTGTTGATGAATACGGTGATATTCAAGGTTTAATCACTGTTGAAGATATTCTAGAAGAGATCGTCGGCGAGTTTACCACCTCAATTGCACCTACGCTGGCCGAAGAGATTACCTTACAAAAAGATGGTAGCTTATTAATTGAAGGCAGTGCCAATATTCGCGACCTTAATAAGAGCTTAAACTGGCAATTACCAACAGATGGGCCTCGTACATTAAATGGCTTTATTCTTGAACATTTAGAATATATTCCAGATGAAAAGATCAAAGTTGATATTAACGGTCATAAAATGGAAATCATTGAGGTTGCTGGTAATATGATTAAATTAGTTAAAGTATTGCCGACAAACAATAATCCAGAGAAACAATCTAAAACAGAACAAAAGCTTAACAACCACTGATCGCACTAGTTTCAATTAATAATCAAAGAAATAGTACTTAAAGAAGAAAGCCGCATTATGATTTTATACACAATGCGGCTTTTTTTAGTATTCAATATTTGTGATTATTTTACGTGTAACTGCTGCAACATTGCTTCAGGTAAAGCAAGAGCATCATTTTTATTGACCTCAATACCCGCATTGATAATCGCAGTTGCAATCGCTTTTGCTTCTGTTAACGAATGCATACTATAAGTACCGCATTGGTATTCATTGAGCTCAGGTATCTGCTCTTGAGTCGCGACGGCTAGCACATCGTTCATTGCCGCCAACCAAGCTTGAGCAACAGTTTGTTCGGTTGGTGTGCCAATCAAGCTCATGTAAAAACCGGTACGACATCCCATCGGTGAAATATCAATAATTTCCACGGTGGCTGAATTTAGGTGTTGACGCATAAAGCCTGCATACAAATGCTCTAACGTGTGAATACCACGCTCACTGAGAATATCGGCATTAGGACGACAAAAACGCAAATCAAACACGGTAATCGTATCGCCTTTAGGGGTTTGCATGGTCTTGGCGATCCGAACTGCTGGCGCATGCATTTTAGTGTGATCGACAGTAAAGCTATCAAGTAACGGCATTGCTTACTTCTCCTTGTCTTAAAAATAAATCCTAGCACCTAATTACTGCAGTGCATATTCCAATTAACCTACCACCAACTTTTATTGTTATCGAGCTCTTTGCGGCATTGTTTTAGTTGCCAGCCGTAGTTTTTTGATTGCTGTTCAACCTTACGAGCGACTTTCATTAACCACGGTTTACTTCGATAAGTACCGCGTTTATAACCACCACGGCCATCGTGATAAGCTAAATATTGTCCATACGCATCCCATTTAGAAACACCTAATTGACGTTGTGTTTCATGGGTATACCAACCAATAAATTGTATTGCATCATCAAAACTACTGCGTGAACCACCATGCCCAGTGTGTTTTTGAAAATCAGCCCATGCAGGATCTTGCGCTTGCGCATACCCATACGCACTACTCACCCGTCCCCATGGAATAAATCCAAGCACATAGTCTTTAGGCGGTAATGCATCATGACGGTAACTACTTTCTTGCTTCATGATTGCCATCACAACATTAATCGGCGTACCCCATTTTTGCTGCATATCGACAGCATCTTCATACCAATCAGGGTATTGACGAAAGATGCTGCATAAATTTGATTGGTTACTTGGCGGTGGTGTCGCACAACCACTCACAATCAAAGCCACCACTGTCAGTAATAGTAATCGTACACGTAAGCGCATTTTTTACCTTATATTATTAATCACGAATTTTGATCAAAAAAAAGCTGACACTTAGAAAATGTCAGCTTGATATGATGTCTTATTTGGTTAACATCGGTATTTCTACATCAACATCTGCAAAATAATCTGCTAAGAACTCATCAAATGAAAGTGTGTCACTTTGTTCAATCTGATGTTGTTTAATCACCGATGCCGCCACCTCTTGCTCAAACGTCGCTTGATCATAAAAACGGAATGCTTGTTGTGCTAATTGCTTCGCATGCGCCGTTGCATAATAATCACCAAGAGGACCAATACCTTGATAAGTTTTAATCTGATCAAGTAGCTTAGCTGAAAACGTTAACTGTGGATCTTCGATCCAAGTTAATAAGCGTTGGTGAGTTTGCTGGTATTTATCGTTACCGTATAAACCATCAAGTGTAATCGCAACTTGCTCTAATTCAGCAAAAACACGACGTCCCCAGGCTTTAAGCAGTAGTTCTTCACCATCACAACCAATTTTAAGCAGTAATTCTGGATTACGGCCATCAACAACCACTTTATTCCAATTCTCACGCCAACATGCTAATTCACAATCAGTCATATCAGGCGAGGGTGTTAGTGTTGCCCAGATTAAAAATAGATCAAGAAAACGCACCTGATCTTCATCAATACCAATCGGACTAAATGGGTTCACATCAAGTGAACGCACTTCAATATACTCTACACCGGCACGCTTTAATGCTTCTGATGGTTTTTCACCACTTTTAGCTACACGCTTAGGACGAATAGGCGCATACAACTCATTTTCTATTTGTAATACATTACTGTTGAGTTGCTGACGTTTACCATCAACCATCACTCCTAACTCAGAAAATTCTTCCGATGGGGTGTGAATAGCACTGTTAAGTCCGGTTAAATATTGGTCAATACTATTGAATCCAATTTTCAACGAGCTTTGGGCGTGGTTGGTATAGCCTAAATCACTTAACCGTAATGCAGTTGCATTCTCTAAAAAGTAAGTACCTTTACCTACTTTTTCAAATGATGCTTTTAATGCTTCATTTTGAATAAATGAACCACATAGCGCAGGTGATGAACCAAATAAATACGGAATTAACCATCCAAAACGATAGTAGTTACGAATCAAACCAAAGTACGCATCAGAAACTGAGTCTTGGCGTTGCTGCTCTGTTTGATCGCCAAATAGACTATCCCAAAAAGTATCAGGGAAAGAAAAATTAAAATGCACCCCAGAGATAATTTGCATCACACTACCGTAACGGCGTTTTAAGCCTTCACGGTAAAGGGTTTTCATTTGACCAGTATTTGAACTGCCGTACTGTGCTAATTCAATCTCATCTTGGTCACCAACAAAACATGGCATAGACATCGGCCATAAGCGCTCGCCAGCCATATGGCTTAATGAAAACTTATGAATATCGTCTAATTGTGCAAGTAGATCGTCAACATCACGAGAAACTGGCGTAATGAATTCTAATAAGGATTCAGCAAAATCAGTGGTGATCCACTTATTTGTTAATGCCGAACCTAAAGCTGTAGGATGTGGCAATGAAGAGACTTGTAAATCTTCTGTGATACGCAAAGACTCACGCTCAAGACCACGCCCTAACTGTGTTAATGCTTCAGGATTTTTGGCAACCTGTTGCAACCTTTCGGAAAAAGTCATGAAGGCTATTCTCGTTGTTATCTAATTGAAGAAAACAGGGTAATCATTATTTAGCAGGATTACCATGCTTTATAGTATTAATGATTGTGAAACATATGCACTACACAGTAACAGTCTTTAACTTAATAAAGACTGATACTGTGAGTCTATATTACTGATTAAGTGCTAATTGATGAATAGGTAAATCTAAGGTCTTTAATTGTGGTAATAATGCTTTTGCATCCCCAACAATAACTATTTGATAATCTTTAGGGTTAAACCACTTTTTCGCTAATTTATCCATTTCAGCTTTCGTAATTGTCGCCACAATCTGGTTTCGTTGAGCCACAAAATCTTTGGGTAGATCATAATTAAGTATAGTACCTAATAACGCCGCTTTTTTAGCTGGCGTTTCATAGCTTAATGCATCTTGTTGACCAACAGCTAACCGCATAAATTTCACTTCTTTATCCGTTAAACCCGTCATGCTCATGCGTTTTAATTCCGCCATAAACTCTTTGATCGCGGGCAAGGTTGCATTCGCACGTACTTGCGCATAAAAACTTGCCATACCAATTTCACGTCCACCGGTTAAATACCCGCCAGCACCATAGGTATAGCCTTTATCTTCACGCAAGTTCATATTTAAACGGCTATTAAAATTACCCGCTAAATTGAAATTAGCCAACTGGGTCTTAAATAACTCACCCGTAGCATCATAAGCTAAGCCTTGACGCACAAATCGAATCACCGTTTGTGGCGCATGGGGTTTATTCACTAACCATACAGCTTGTTGTGATAGCTGAGGCAATATTGGCGTCGAGAATACAGGTTTAGGTTGTCCTTTCCATGCAGCTAAAGGTGCTAAATCGGTATTTAACGTTGTTGAGCTAATATCACCAACAACAACAACATCAGCACCATTAGGAGTGTAATAACGCTGATAGAAGTCCTTAACATCTTGTAATGTAATATTATTAATCGATGCTTGAGTCCCTTCTGTCGAACGGCTAAATACCGTGCCTTTAAACAACACATCACGCGTAGCTTGGCTTGCTAACCAGTCAGCACTTTGATGTTCATAAACAATGCTTTCAAGCATCTGTTTCTTTAAGCGTTTAAAATCAGACGCTGTAAAATTAGGCATCAATAGTCGTTGTTCAAACAAAGCCAGTGTTTGAGGTAGATTCTTCGTCAGCGTAGTTAATGAAATTGTAGAGCCATAAAGTCCAGCATTAACAGTAATACTACTGCCTAAGGTATCCAGTTGTGATGCCATCGCTTCCGCAGTTAACTTCTCGGTGCCTTCATTCATCATCGCGGCGGTCAATTGTGCTAATCCCGCTTTACCTTCAGGCTCAACTCGGCGTCCTGCTGGCACCTCTAACTGTAAAGTAATAGTTGGGGTTTCTTTATATTCAGTCCCAATAACATTAATGCCATTGGCTAATTTAAATTCATATAAACTTGGCATCACTGCCTTAACTGGGGTCGATGCTTGTGGCATCACACTACGATCAAAGTTATCTGTTACCGTTCGATAAGCCAGATCTTGTTCTTTGATCTTATGGTGTTGAGATAAATGGCGAGGAGCAGGCGTAAAGTTAGGCTGCGCAGCCTGTAGTTGTAATTGCCCCTTAGGTACCACGCTTAAACTCACGCTTGGCTGCTGGTATAGGTATTTATTGTAAGCAGCCATCACACTATCAGTCGTGACTCGATTAACATTTGCGAGCTCTGTCGGTAAATAGTTAGGGTTACCAAAAAAGGTTTGATAAGCCGCTAATTGTGATACTTTTCCTGCCACACTTTGCAAACCATAAATGGCACTTGCAGCAACGGAGCCTTTAATTTCATTCAGTTGTTGAGAGTTAATACCTTGAGTTTCAATACTATTAACAACAGCCATCACCTTAGTACGCAGTTGCTTTAAATTACCCTGATTACCACTTGGAGCCATAGCATAAACATACATAGTACATGCTAGCTCAGCACAATCTTGAAAAGCGCCGGCATCAACAGCATCACCAGTCTTAACTAATTTTTGATACAGTAAGCTATTAGTACCACTACCAATAATTTGTCCAAGCATATCCAATGACGACTGATCTTTCGCGCCAAGATACGCCGTTGGCCAGCCCATCATAAGCATTGGTTGTTGAATATTATCTTCAAGGGTAATAAAGCGATCATGTGCTAATTTTGCCGGTTGTTTCGGCGCATTTTTAACTTCAGGTCCACGTGGAATCGAGCCAAAATATTGATTAACCCATGCTAATGTTTGGGCTTTATTAATATCACCACCAATGGTGAGCGTTGCATTATTAGGCCCATACCAACGCAAGAAAAAGGCTTTAAGATCATTAACATCAACCCGATCAAGATCTTCTACATAACCAATGGTTTGCCATGAATATGGATGACTACGTGGATATAGTGCCTCGCCCATTTTCTCATAAATCAACCCATAAGGACGATTTTCAAAGTTCTGAGCACGCTCATTTTTAACCGTTGAGCGTTGAATTTCAAATTTACGCTGCGACACCGCATCTAATAAAAAGCCCATACGATCAGACTCTAACCACAGCATTTTTTGGAGTTGATTGGCGGGTACCGTTTCGTAATAATTAGTACGATCACGGTTAGTGCTACCATTAAGAGTACCACCGGCTTCAGTTATTAAACGAAAATGCTGTTGATCGCCAACATGTTTTGAGCCTTGGAACATCATATGTTCAAAGAAATGGGCAAAACCTGACTTTCCTTGCTGTTCACGTGCAGAGCCGACATGATAAGTAACATCGACATTCACCAGTGGATCTGAATCATCAGGCGACAAAATAACGATAAGTCCATTTGCCAATTGATATTTACTGTAAGGAATGACAGCTTTACCTGATACCGCCTTCACTTGCTCAATAAATTTAACGCCTTGCGGTAAATTATTATTTAATGAAGTCTCTTCGCTCCATTGACTACAGCCAGCTAATGAAAGTAATGCTGCACTTAAAACCCACTTTTGCACGTTAATATCTTCCTTACACAGATAATCCGGGAAATAACCCTAGCACAATCACGGCCAAGGCAACATAGCGGATCATTTTCCCAATAAAAATAGCGACAGCACACCACCAAAAACGCATTCGCAACCATCCGGCGGCTAAACATAATGGATCACCAATCAATGGCATCCAGCTTAACAGTAAGCTCCAATAACCGTATTTCTTTAACCATAATAATGCATTATTGCTGTGTTTATTGTCTGCTGTCTTATCTGGCAGTAATAAACCTAACCAATAATTAGTTAAACCACCAAGGGTATTACCAATGGTCACCACGGCCACAATTTGCCAAACAGGATTATCTCCTACCTTTAACGCCGCAATAAGATTAGCCTCAGAGCCGCCAGGTAGTAACGTCGCACTTAAAAACCCCGTCGCAAACAGTACCCATAATCCAAGATCACCGTTCATTAATTCTGTCATTAAGTTGTTATCTCATTAATTAACAATACACATTCCACCATCACTTAATCTATTACGTTTCAATCATACAAACTATTTAACGTTGATAATACCAAGTCGATTAATCGGTTGTTATTTAGTCTTTTATTTCATAGTGCAATAACGATGGCGATGAAAAATGGATTTTAGCCATAAGCCAGCCAGTCACTCAGAAGGGTATTTTTTAAAAGAAAAGGTAATAAAACGATCAAAATGGAGGCATAAAAAAAGCCCAGCCTAAGCTGAGCTTTTAAATGATGGTGCGCGCGGGAGGATTCGAACCTCCGACCGCCTGGTTCGTAGCCAAGTACTCTATCCAGCTGAGCTACGCGCGCACTAATTCTGTTACAACAACAAACATTGAGGTTTATTGCTTTTAAATGATGGTGCGCGCGGGAGGATTCGAACCTCCGACCGCCTGGTTCGTAGCCAAGTACTCTATCCAGCTGAGCTACGCGCGCACTAATTCTGTTACAACAACAAACATTGAGGTTTATTGCTTTTAAATGATGGTGCGCGCGGGAGGATTCGAACCTCCGACCGCCTGGTTCGTAGCCAAGTACTCTATCCAGCTGAGCTACGCGCGCACTAATTCTGTTACAACAACAAACATTGAGGTCTATTGCTTTTAAATGATGGTGCGCGCGGGAGGATTCGAACCTCCGACCGCCTGGTTCGTAGCCAAGTACTCTATCCAGCTGAGCTACGCGCGCACTAATTCTGTTACAACAACAAACATTGAGGTCTATTGCTTTTAAATGATGGTGCGCGCGGGAGGATTCGAACCTCCGACCGCCTGGTTCGTAGCCAAGTACTCTATCCAGCTGAGCTACGCGCGCACTAATTCTGTTACAACAACAGACATTGAGGTCTATTGTTTTTAAATGATGGTGCGCGCGGGAGGATTCGAACCTCCGACCGCCTGGTTCGTAGCCAAGTACTCTATCCAGCTGAGCTACGCGCGCACTAATTCTGTTACAACAACAGACATTGAGGTCTATTGTTTTTAAATGATGGTGCGCGCGGGAGGATTCGAACCTCCGACCGCCTGGTTCGTAGCCAAGTACTCTATCCAGCTGAGCTACGCGCGCACTAATTCTGTTACAACAACAGACATTGAGGTCTATTGCTTTTAAATGATGGTGCGCGCGGGAGGATTCGAACCTCCGACCGCCTGGTTCGTAGCCAAGTACTCTATCCAGCTGAGCTACGCGCGCACTAATTCTGTTACAACAACAAACATTGAGGTCTATTGCTTTTAAATGATGGTGCGCGCGGGAGGATTCGAACCTCCGACCGCCTGGTTCGTAGCCAAGTACTCTATCCAGCTGAGCTACGCGCGCACTAATTCTGTTACAACAACAAACATTGAGGTTTATTGCTTTTAAATGATGGTGCGCGCGGGAGGATTCGAACCTCCGACCGCCTGGTTCGTAGCCAAGTACTCTATCCAGCTGAGCTACGCGCGCACTAATTCTGTTACAACAACAAACATTGAGGTCTATTGCTTTTAAATGATGGTGCGCGCGGGAGGATTCGAACCTCCGACCGCCTGGTTCGTAGCCAAGTACTCTATCCAGCTGAGCTACGCGCGCACTAATTCTGTTACAACAACAAACATTGAGGTCTATTGCTTTTAAATGATGGTGCGCGCGGGAGGATTCGAACCTCCGACCGCCTGGTTCGTAGCCAAGTACTCTATCCAGCTGAGCTACGCGCGCACTAATTCTGTTACAACAACAGACATTGAGGTCTATTGCTTTTAAATGATGGTGCGCGCGGGAGGATTCGAACCTCCGACCGCCTGGTTCGTAGCCAAGTACTCTATCCAGCTGAGCTACGCGCGCACTGGGTTTCTTTTTTGGGAATTCATTCCCAGAAACCATTCCTTTTAGCTATAAAAGGAATTATGCAATCGCCAAATCTTACCTTGCGGTAATTTTTAACAAAAGCAAAGAATGGCGGTGAAGGAGGGATTCGAACCCTCGATACGGGATAAACCGTATACTCCCTTAGCAGGGGAGCGCCTTCAGCCTCTCGGCCACCTCACCACACAAATTGGTATAAGTAACACGTTAATTTATATTATTAACCTATTGCTTAAATAATGGTGCGCGCGGGAGGATTCGAACCTCCGACCGCCTGGTTCGTAGCCAAGTACTCTATCCAGCTGAGCTACGCGCGCACTGGGTGTTTCTTGCTAAAGAAAACACCATATTGATATCAACATCGTTGCCATCAATAAAGAATGGCGGTGAAGGAGGGATTCGAACCCTCGATACGGGATAAACCGTATACTCCCTTAGCAGGGGAGCGCCTTCAGCCTCTCGGCCACCTCACCACACAATTCGGTGCAAGTAACAAGTGATACTAGTCGCTAAAACTAACATGACTCATTGCTTAAATAATGGTGCGCGCGGGAGGATTCGAACCTCCGACCGCCTGGTTCGTAGCCAAGTACTCTATCCAGCTGAGCTACGCGCGCACTGTGCTTCGTTACCGTTGCATTATCCCAAATTAAGATAATTAAATCAATAAGAAAGCGTTCACAATATCCATTAAAAAATAATGGCGGTGAAGGAGGGATTCGAACCCTCGATACGGGATAAACCGTATACTCCCTTAGCAGGGGAGCGCCTTCAGCCTCTCGGCCACCTCACCACGTTGTGGAGGCACATATTACTGTTAGCCCAAAATAAGTCAAACACTTTATTGATAAAAACCAATACTCGCCGCACGAATGAACACTTAGTAAGCAATGCGATAATTAATGCAACGTAACCAGAAAAATATTCACTTTATGGGATTGATCAGGTATTCAAAAATGGGCCCCAAAAACATCGCCTTTGACTCTATTTAATCACGACTTACAGGATGTTACTTTTCTACAGGCACAAAAAAGGCCAGGATAATTATCCTAGCCCTCTTCGAATCAGTAGTTACCAGTACTCGGAGTACCAGCTTCTTTTTCTGCTTGAATTCGCATGTATATTTCTTCACGGTGAACAGATACTTCTTTAGGTGCGTTAACACCAATACGTACCTGATTTCCTTTAACACCAAGAACAGTAACAGTTACTTCGTCACCGATCATTAGAGTTTCACCTACACGACGTGTTAAAATTAGCATTCGAGTGCTCCTTGAGTAATCTCAGTCTTATAAGAATTTAACGTTTTATCCAATAAAATTCACAATTTCGTAAATAGCCGTGGCTCAAGAAACAGCAAGATGCGATAGATTACCGAAACACGGGTTATCGACCACAAATTTTTCATGGATTAAATCAACAGCTGTAAGATGATCATCTTCATTAATCAATAAAGATAAACATTTCTTATCACCCTGATATGTATGCACTGTAATGCCAGCCTCTTGCAGCACCTTTTGAATTGACTCCAAATGTTGCTGAATATCCTTTCCAATCAAGGAAAGTATAGAGACCATACCAATATGGCGCATTTTGCTATCAAACACTAGCCTTAAACGCGCTAAATCATCATTAGAAATGACGATTTGTGATATGTCATCACTAGAATTAGTTGATAAATTCCAAGCTGTCAAACCATATAAGTCCAACTGCTCATTAAGAACAGTTGCTGGTAGTGTAATGTTAACTAAAACCTGCTGCCTTTGGAGCGCAACGCCAATGATGTTTTGATTACTCATTACATCAAAATTCACTAACGTTCCCTGCCCTTCCTCAAATGAAGAAAGAACTCGTAATGGAACGCGATGTTGGCATGCATACTCTACAGACTGTAATTGTAGCACTTTTGCCCCTAGGCGCGCCATGCAAGTCATGTAATCAAAGTGAATAACATCCAAACGAGCCGCACTTGGTACAATTCTTGGATCGGTAGAATACACTCCGTCAACATCTGTGAAGATTTGACATTCGTCGGCATTAAGCGCACTTGCAATAGCAACCGCAGTGGTATCTGACCCGCCACGCCCCAAGGTTGTGATATTGCCATCGATATCACGCCCTTGGAAACCGGCCACGACAACAATGTTGTCTTGGCCAAGTAATGTGGTCATATTCTGGGTTTCAACCTCATGGATTGTGGCATTATTAAAGTTGCTATCAGTATGGATAACAACTTGATCTGCCGTCAATGAGGTCGCACTATAGCCTCGTTTATTCAACGCCATAGCTAATAAGGCAATTGATACTTGTTCACCCGCAGCAAGTAAAACATCTAACTCTCGCGGTGTAGGAATCGCATCAATTTGCTTAGCTAAGCCCAATAGCCGATTAGTTTCACCAGCCATTGCAGACAATACAACAACCACTTGGTGGCCACACTGGCGAGCTTTTATCACTCGCTCAGCAACGGCTTCTATTCGTTCAATACTACCAACTGATGTACCACCAAATTTCTGCACTAATAGTGCCACATTACCTCTCCAGTGATTACAGTTTGTCAGCTAGCCATGGTGCAACAGTTTCTAATGCCGCAGGCAATGCTGCTGCGTCAGTACCACCAGCTTGTGCCATATCAGGACGACCGCCGCCCTTACCACCAACTTGCAATGCAACCAAATTAACTAGCTCACCCGCTTTGACTTTGCCAATTAAATCTTTAGTCACACCAGCGATTAAACCGACTTTACCTTCGCTAACATTACCTAATAACACCACACCACTGCCTAGTTGATTTTTTAACTCATCAACCATGCCACGTAATGCTTTGTTATCAGCGCCGTCAAGTTTCGCAATTAACACTTTAACGCCATTAATTTCTTGCGCTTTATTGATTAAGCTTGCGCCTTCTTGCGCAGCTAACTTGTCTTTTAGTTGCTGAATTTCTTTTTCTAGTTGTTTGCTGTGTGATACTAAGGCATCCACTTTGCTAACAACAGACGCCACGTCAGACTTCACTAAACGTGCAGTTTTCGCAAGCATCATGTCTTCAGTGTGCATTGCCGCAATTGCGCCTACGCCAGTTACCGCTTCAATACGGCGAATACCCGCAGCGATACCACTTTCAGATAAGATCTTAAACAGACCAATATCACCAGTACGGTTAGCGTGAACACCACCACAAAGCTCCGTTGAGAAATCACCCATGCTCAGTACACGTACTTCGTCATCGTATTTCTCACCAAACAATGCCATCGCGCCTTTTGCTTTCGCAGCATCAATGTCCATGATGTTGGTATCAATGCTATGGTTAGCACGAATTTGTTCGTTAACCATATTCTCAACAGCACGTAATTGTTCAGGTTTAACTGCTTCTAGGTTTGAGAAGTCAAAACGAAGGCTATCCGCTTTTACTAATGAACCTTTTTGAGCAACATGATCACCTAAAATAGTACGCAATGCTGCATGCATTAAGTGCGTTGCTGAGTGGTTAAGGCTAATCGCTTGGCGACGCTCAGAGTCAACAGCAGCAGTCAATGATTGACCCACTGTTAATGAACCTTCAACTAATTGACCTTTATGACCCGTTGCAGCACCAAATTTTTGCGTATCAGCAACGTTGAACACCACACCTTCAGCCGTTAATAAACCGCTATCACCACACTGGCCGCCTGATTCTGCATAAAATGGTGTGTTTGATAATACAACCAATGCATCTTCGCCAGCATTAATGGTGTCAACAGCATTACCATCGCGATATAGCGCAACAATCACACCTTCGCCATCCGTCGCGCTGTAACCACAGAACGTCGTTTCAGCATCCACTTTGATAGCGTCATTGTAGTCAACACCAAAGTTACCCGCATCACGAGCACGTTGACGTTGAGCTGCCATTGCTGTTTCAAAACCGTCTTCGTCGATTGAGAAGCCACGCTCACGAGCAACATCGTTAGTTAAATCCGCAGGGAAACCATAGGTATCATAAAGTTTAAATACCGTTTCACCGTCAAGTACATTACCGTCGATGTTATCTAATGCTTCATTAAGAATAGTTAGACCACGATCAAGGGTACGACTAAAGTTATCTTCTTCAATCTTTAATACTTTTTCTACTAGCTCTTGTTGTGCTTTTAGCTCAACGCCAGCCGAACCCATGATCTCAGCCAATGGGCCAACAAGTTTGTAGAAGAATACGCCCTCTGCTCCTAGCTTGTTACCGTGACGCACTGCACGACGAATAATACGGCGTAATACATAACCACGGCCTTCATTTGATGGCATTACACCGTCAGCAATAAGGAAAGCACAAGAACGAATATGGTCAGCAACAACGCGTAGTGATTGATTAGACAAGTCGTCATAACCAATAACCGCAGCTGCTTCTTTAATTAGTGTTTGGAAGATATCGATTTCGTAGTTTGAGTGTACACCCTGCATGATTGCAGCAATACGCTCAATACCCATACCTGTATCAACAGAAGGCTTAGGTAGCGGTTCCATTGTACCGTCAGCTTGACGGTTGAACTGCATAAATACGTTATTCCAGATCTCGATGAAACGGTCACCATCTTCTTCTGGTGTACCTGGACGGCCACCCCAGATGTGATCACCGTGATCATAAAAGATTTCAGTACATGGGCCACAAGGACCAGTGTCGCCCATTTGCCAGAAGTTATCTGAAGCAAAAGGTGCACCTTTGTTGTCACCAATACGTACGATGCGATCCGCTGGAATACCAATTTCTTTATTCCAGATTTCAAACGCTTCATCATCACTTTCATAGATAGTAACAACAAGACGATCTTCAGGAAGCTTTAGCTCTTTGGTTAAAAATTCCCACGCATAACCAATTGCATCATGCTTGAAGTAATCACCGAAGCTGAAGTTACCTAACATTTCAAAGAAAGTATGGTGACGGGCTGTAAAGCCTACATTTTCAAGGTCGTTGTGTTTACCGCCCGCACGCACACAACGCTGAGCGCTTGTCGCACGTGTGTAGTTACGCTTTTCAAGACCTAGAAATGTATCTTTAAACTGGTTCATACCTGCGTTAGTGAACAACAACGTTGGGTCATTCGCAGGTACAAGAGATGAGCTTTCCACGATCTGGTGGCCTTTGCTCTCGAAAAATGCAAGATACGCGCGGCGAATCTCATCAGTGCTCATGTACATTGGCAAATCCTGAATTAATGCTTGGAATAGAAAGACAGAAAAACGCCTCATGACGAATTTCTTCGATAACCGTTCAGCCCTCAAACCACAGGAACAATGAACAATCACCATCTAATAATAAAACTAAGATAAATTTTTTGGGGGCTATTGTAAAACAACGGTAGCTATTACGGGAAATGATATGTGCCGAAATGTATCAAATAATCCCCATTGGAACACCGTCTCGATATTGTTCCCGCATGTAAACTATTCATTTACCCTATGAGCTAATACCTATAATGGCGATAAATTAAGCATTATCGCCATTGTCGTTCCATGTAGCATCGATGTTTTTAAAAAGTGAATGCATTAATATTATTTATTAATTTCTTTTTCTGACAGCCCTTGTACTGAATGCAATAGCGATGCCACGATAGAGTCACTATCGATACTTTCACCATTTAATAACCGTGCCAGAATATCACTTGCAAACTGCTGCGGTGAAATCACAATGTCAGGATTAACACTTTTCACTTTATTTATATTTTTACTTTCGTTTACCAGTGCAACTGTTCGTGCTGAACTGGCTAATTCAATCGCTGATAACACAATAAATGCATTGTCAGCATCATCATCACTCAGTGCCAGTACGGCCTTGGCATTCATCACCCCAGCTTGAGTTAAAATAGCGCCATCACTGTAATCACCAACGACCACATCTAACCCCTCCAACTGATCTTTAGCGACTTGCTGAATACGAGGCGATACGATCACCGTAATAGGTTGCTTACGTTCGGTTAATTGCTTAATGGTATTCACAGCGAGGCTGGATAAACCACAAATTATAAAGTGATTAGTACGATCCATTTTTTTACTATTACCTTTAACTAGTCGTTCAAAACCACTATGAACAACAGGGCCTAACACTGACGTTGCCGATGTGGCAAAGACGGTAATACCAGACACAACCACTGAAATAGTAAATAATCGTGCTGGCTCAGAAACAGGAACTATATCGCCATATCCCACCGTAGACATAGTTTCTATCGCATAATAAAACGCGGTCAATAAACTGGTGATCTTGGGATTAAATCCATCGCCAAAATACAATGCACCATAGGTTGATGTTAATAATAGAGTGATCACACTGATTAACGCAAAGATACTACCGGCGGCAACACTGCTTTTAGAAAAGTATTTACGCACCATAAATAAGAGAATTAACGAGGCAATTCCATAATGAATATTATGCGTTTGCTGAGGATGAATATGATCAGTATAAAAAATATTGATCAACATTAAGATAAAACTGATCATCCACGATATTCGTGCTCTAAAAAATAGACCTACCGAACTCATAACAATAAAAACACCTAACATAAAGTAAGGCGCATTAATCAAAAAGCTCGCATTTATCTGCTCATAATCTCGAACGTTAAACAGCGTTAACAAATCAATCGGTAATCCGTAAATCGTATGAAAAATAAGACCACTATTACCGAGAACAAATAAAGCCACAAAAATATGGCGCAGCGTGTAAAGCCATTTAGTAAACCGTCGAATAATATTCCCGATCCAACGTATTAACGACACGTGTTCTTTCATTACAAATACGCCTACCTACTAAACCTGAGGACTCAATTCAATGACCAATAAAAATAACGCTAACTATCAACTTGGCATATTAAAGCAGAAAACACGCTAAATTTGTCAATTAAATTAGCGTCTATAAATATCATTATTACCTAAATTGAGCCCATAAAAAAACCCAGCACAATGGCTGGGTTTCTATCGACGTATTATATATAGATACGCTAAATAGTCATTTGATTAAAAAGCATCACCGTCTTCAGCATCAAGAGCTGCAACATCTGGTGTTTCTGTTTCAGCAACGGCAGGCGTTAGCAGTAAATCACGTAATTTTTTCTCAATCTCAGCAGCAATTTCAGGGTTTTCAACAAGGTATTTGCAAGAGTTTGCTTTACCTTGACCGATTTTATTGCCTTGGTAGCTATACCAAGCACCTGCTTTTTCAACTAATTTATGCTTAACACCCAGGTCAATTAATTCACCATTACGGTTAAAACCTTGGCCATACAAAATCTGTGTTTCCGCTTGCTTAAACGGTGCCGCAATTTTGTTCTTAACAACTTTTATGCGGGTTTCGTTACCTACAACTTCATCACCATCTTTAATTGCGCCAGTACGACGAATATCAAGACGAACAGAAGCATAGAACTTCAATGCGTTGCCACCCGTTGTCGTTTCTGGGTTACCAAACATTACACCAATTTTCATACGAATTTGGTTAATGAAGATACACATACAGTTAGACTGTTTAAGGTTACCGGTTAATTTACGCATTGCCTGTGACAACATACGTGCTTGTAAGCCCATATGTGAATCACCCATTTCACCTTCAATTTCAGCTTTTGGTGTAAGGGCTGCTACGGAGTCAACAACGATTAAGTCAACCGCACCTGAACGAGCTAGTGCATCAACGATTTCTAATGCTTGCTCACCTGTATCGGGTTGAGAAACAAGAAGTTGGTTAATATCAACACCCAGTTTTTCCGCATAAATTGGATCGAGTGCGTGTTCAGCATCAATAAATGCACACGTCTTACCTGCTTTTTGAGCCGCGGCAATCGTTTCTAAGGTTAAGGTTGTTTTACCTGAAGATTCTGGGCCGTAGATTTCTACGATACGTCCCATTGGTAGACCACCAGCACCGAGTGCAATATCAAGTGATAATGAACCCGTTGAAACAGTTTCGATATCCATAGTACGGTTATCGCCCAATTTCATAATTGAACCTTTACCGAACTGCTTCTCAATCTGGCCTAACGCTGCGGCAAGAGCCTTTTGCTTGTTATCGTCCATTCGACTCTCCAACGGATGCTAAAATAAAGTAACTAAACTGGGTATGAGACTTAGTATACTGTCTATTCATACAGTGTCTAGTTCTGGTTTGTTTTTTTTTGTTAAATACGATTTTTTAAGAATAGGATCACGAATCCATCACCTTATTAATACGACAAATCAAACCTGATAATGCTTCTGCTATCGCTTGTTGTCTAACTTGCTGGCGTGATCCACTGAATAAGCAGCATCGCGTTTGTTGCCAACCCGTCGCATCAGCCCAAGCAAACCATACTGTACCCACAGGCTTATCTTCACTGCCACCATCAGGGCCAGCAATTCCACTGATCGCCACACTAATATCCGCACGTGAAGCAGCTAAAGCGCCGCAAGCCATCTCAAATACAACCGCTTCACTGACTGCCCCAAACTCAATTAGTGCTTGCTCAGTAACGCTTAACATTTGCTTCTTGGCTTCATTGCTATAAGTAATAAATGCGCGATTAAACCATGCAGAGCTTCCCGGAATATCAGTAATAGCAAAAGATACTCCACCACCAGTACAAGACTCGGCGGTGGTTGCCACCCACTGTTTAGCGGTTAGTGCTTCACCAAGTTCATAAGCCAATTGTTCAATATTTACCATGAGTGCCTCCAAGCTGGTCTCTATTTATTGTCTTTAATACATTGATGTATATCAGCTAACTTTACGCCTGTTACTCACCATTGCAAAGATGAGAAAAAAAGTCCAATGGCTACTTTGCCCGATCCACTGATTCACGTATCCTTAGGCTTCATTATTTTATTGGTCGAGCTACGCCAAGTAGTCGACGTTGAACCAGCAAGAGTAGGCAATATCGTGACGATAAAAGGCTTAGAAAAACATACTCCTATGATGCAGCAGTTCCTTCGGATCAAAGCTGAAAACCCTGATATTTTATTGTTCTACCGCATGGGCGACTTCTATGAGATGTTTTTTGATGATGCCAAACGAGCTTCACAATTACTTGATATCTCGCTGACCAAACGTGGCGCAACCAATGGCGAGCCGATTCCAATGGCAGGTGTACCTTACCATGCAGTGGAAGGTTATTTGGCTAAATTGGTTCAACAAGGGGTATCGGTTGCGATCTGTGAGCAGATTGGGGATCCCGCCACCAGCAAAGGTCCTGTAGAGCGTAAAGTTGTCCGTATCGTTACGCCAGGTACCGTCAGTGATGAAGCTTTACTGAACGAACGTCGTGATAACCTTATTGCCGCTATTTATACTGCCAATAATAAATTCGGCTACGCAACGCTTGATATTACCTCTGGCCGCTTTATGTTAACCGAGCCTGCAACTGAAGAAGAAATGCAAGCCGAGCTACAACGCACGAGCCCCGCTGAACTGCTTTATTCTGAAGATTTTACCTATTTACATTTGGTCGAACCGTTCAAAGGTAAACGTCGTCGTCCAATTTGGGAATTTGAATTAGAAACCGCACGCCAACAACTAACATTACAGTTTGGAACGCGTGATTTAGTGGGGTTTGGGGTTGAGAATGCCAACTTAGGCTTATGTGCTGCGGGTTGTTTGATGCAATATGTCAAAGATACCCAACGTACCGCTCTGCCGCATATTCGTGCAATCATCCTTGATACTCAAGATCATGCCGTTATTTTAGATGCCGCAACCCGCCGTAATTTAGAATTAACTCAAAACTTAGCGGGCGGTTTTGATAATACTCTGGCTGAAGTGTTAGATCATACCGCAACCCCAATGGGTAGCCGCTTACTCAAGCGCTGGTTACACCAACCGATTCGCGATCAACACCAATTAAATAGCCGTTTAAATGCCATTGAAGCATTCAAAGACAGTGGCATGTTTGTCGATACGGCAAGTGTCTTACGTCATATGGGTGATTTAGAACGTATTGTCGCTCGATTAGCTTTACGCTCAGCGCGTCCTCGTGATTTAGCGCGTATGCGCACTGCAATGCAATATTTACCTGAATTAGCACAATTATTAGCTGACATTCCACAGCCTCGCATTGGTGAATTAGCACAACACAGTGCGCCAATGGATGATCTATGCCAACTACTCGAGCATGCAATCATCGAAAACCCACCCGTTATTATTCGTGATGGCGGGGTGTTAGCTCCGGGCTATAATGCGGAATTAGATGAATGGCGTGACTTAGCTGATGGTGCTAAACAATATTTAACCGATCTTGAAACCCGTGAACGTGATCGCCACGATATTGATAGTTTAAAAGTGGGCTTTAATCAGGTTCACGGTTTCTTTATTCAGGTCAGCCGTGGTCAAAGCCACTTAGTTCCAGATCACTATATTCGTCGCCAAACCTTAAAAAATGCTGAACGCTATATTATTCCTGAATTAAAAGAGCACGAAGATAAGGTGCTAAATTCAAAATCAAAAGCATTAGCGCTTGAGAAAAAGCTGTGGGAAGAATTATTTGATCAATTGTTACCGCATTTAGAACGGTTACAGTTAGCTGCAAGTGCCTTATCTGAATTAGATGTACTAGCAAACTTAGCTGAACGTGCTGATAGTTTAAATTACTGCCGCCCACAATTGACCACCACCACAGGCATTAATATTACTGCGGGTCGTCACCCGGTGGTTGAGCAAGTATTAAGTGAACCGTTTATTGCTAATCCAATCGCGTTACACCAAGATCGTCGCATGTTGATCATTACCGGTCCAAATATGGGCGGTAAATCAACTTACATGCGCCAAACTGCGTTGATTGCATTAATGGCACATGTCGGATCTTTTGTGCCAGCAGAAGCGGTTACTATCGGTCCACTGGATCGTATCTTTACCCGTATTGGCGCATCAGATGATCTTGCGTCTGGTCGTTCAACCTTTATGGTCGAAATGACAGAAACCGCGAATATTCTCCATAATGCAACCAAACACAGTTTAGTATTAATGGATGAAATTGGCCGAGGCACCAGTACCTATGATGGCTTATCTCTCGCGTGGGCAAGTGCAGAATGGCTAGCAGATAAAATTGCAGCAATGACATTGTTTG
Organism: Photobacterium piscicola; assembly: GCF_046058925.1. Classification (NCBI taxonomy): domain Bacteria; kingdom Pseudomonadati; phylum Pseudomonadota; class Gammaproteobacteria; order Vibrionales; family Vibrionaceae; genus Photobacterium; species Photobacterium piscicola. The sequence goes on along the minus strand of NZ_CP175534.1, from coordinate 871,766 downwards.
CCACTCACTATTTTGAGCTCACTGAATTACCGTCTTTACTTTCAGGCCTCGCCAATGTTCATCTTGATGCGATAGAGCATGGTGACAATATTGCCTTTATGCATAGTGTTCAAGACGGTGCAGCCAGTAAATCTTATGGTTTAGCGGTAGCAAGCCTTGCCGGTGTACCCAAAGCGGTAATCAAACGAGCCAAAATAAAATTAAAGCAATTAGAGGCACTGGGACATCAAAAAGCCCAACCATCAGTAGCAATTGCAGGACAACCACCACGAGAAGAACATCAACTGAGTTTGATTCCAGAGCCAAGCGAAGTCGAAGAAGCATTAACAAATGTTAATCCTGACGAGCTAACGCCGCGCCAAGCATTAGATGAACTGTATCGTTTAAAAGCACTATTACGCTAATATTAAACCGTAATCTATTGAAAACATAACATCAAAAAAGGACGCAAAAGCGTCCTTTTTTATGATTACAATGAGCATTTATTCGCGTAAAAATGTAAATAAAAAGACCGCTAATATTAATACTCACAACGGTGTTGTACTACTATTTCATGATTACAGATTACGACTAACCATAAGATGTCTTAATAAAGCATCTTGATTAAATTTCTTGATTAAAAAGTGACTCAATACTTAACCCTTGATGGGTTAACATATCACGTAAACGACGTAATCCTTCAACCTGAATCTGACGTACTCGCTCACGCGTTAAGCCAATTTCACGACCAACATCTTCTAATGTCGATGCTTCATAACCTAATAAACCAAATCGACGCGCTAATACTTCACGCTGTTTCGGGTTAAGATCTTGTAGCCAATGGACGATTGAATTTTTAATATCGTCATCTTGAGTTGATGTTTCAGGACTACCGCCTTTTTCATCAGGAATAATATCCAGCAAAGCTTTTTCAGAGTCACCACCGATAGGGTTATCGACCGAACTTACACGCTCATTAAGACGTAGCATACGGTTCACATCATCGACAGATTTTTCAAGTTGCTGTGCAATATCTTCAGCGGTTGGCTCATGATCAAGCTTTTGCGCTAATTCACGTGCGGTACGTAAATAAACATTAAGCTCTTTCACAACATGAATCGGTAAGCGAATAGTGCGGGTTTGATTCATGATCGCCCGTTCAATAGTTTGACGGATCCACCATGTCGCATAAGTTGAAAAGCGAAAGCCACGTTCAGGGTCAAATTTTTCAACCGCACGAATCAGCCCTAAATTTCCCTCTTCAACCAGATCAAGTAATGCTAACCCACGATTACTGTATCGACGTGATATTTTTACGACTAAACGAAGATTACTTTCGATCATTCGTTTACGTGCGACTTCATCACCTCGCAATGCACGGCGAGCATACAACACTTCTTCTTCAGCAGTGAGCAAAGGAGAATATCCAATTTCACCTAGATAAAGTTGGGTTGCATCAAGTGCTTTCGCACTTGTCTCATATTTGGAGATATCAACATCTTCTGTCGATGCTGACGTATCAGAATTATTATCAGTTGGCACCACTAAACTATTAAGTTCCATGCTGTCATCTAATGTCAATGATTCAAGTTTTTTGGCTGTGCTGCTTCTACTCATAGCGCCTCCCAGATGGCGAGTTAAAGACATTACAACGTCATGATGTCATCTCTAATTTATACGTTTCTCTCTATTTTTATTATGGCGTACTACTTAGGAAGAAAGCGCATTGGATCGACAGACTTGCCTTTATAGCGAATTTCAAAGTGTAATCTAACGCTTGATGCACCAGAACTACCCATTGTTGCGATTTCCTGGCCAGCTTTAACTGATTGTTGTTCTTTGACTAAGATTTTATCGTTGTGCGCATAAGCACTGAGGTAATCTTCACTGTGCTTAATGATGACTAAGTTACCGTATCCTCGTAGTGCATCACCTGCATACACGACTTTACCTGCTGAGGTTGCTCGAATTGGAGTACCACGAGCAGCGGTAATATCGATACCTTTATTGCCATTATCTGCATTTGAGAACACAGCAATAACTTTTCCTTTCACCGGCCAAGCCCAACCAGAACTTGAAACATGTACGGTAGGTTTTGTTACTACGGGTTTAGTTACTACCGGCTTGGTTGTTACAGGTTTGTTAACTTTTGTTTTTTCAGAGTACTCTTTTGCTTTCGGCTTAGCAACTGGTTTATTGGTTGTTTTTTGCACGACAGGTTTTGGTGTTACTGTTTTCGGTAAGGTCTGGGTTACCGTTTTCGTCGTTGAAGGTATAACCAGAGGCATTACCACAACACTCTTTGACGGGGTTGGGATTGTGCGCGTTGGTACAGTGATATGACTATCCGATGTTGGAATGGCCAATCGTTGTCCCGGATAAATAGTATAGGGATAAGGTAAACGGTTTAGCTTTACGATGTCTTTAACATCGCGCCCCGCCATGTAAGAGATAAAATACAGTGTATCTCCTCTCTGAACGGTGTAATAGCGGCCATGAAAGCTACCACGTTGTAGTTGTGAATAATCTTTACTAAGGTTTGAAACAGGCGCAGGCGTATGACTACTACATGCAGATAGCAGCATCACACACGTGGCTGCTAGCAAAGAAGGTTGAATTATTTTTTTCATCATACGCTCAATACTCATGGTTTACGCCAAATCTCCAGCCACTAACGGCACAAATTTAACAGGTTCGATATCCGTTTCAATAAACTGATCGCCGTTGCGAACAATCAATCTTAACACTTGTTCTGAATAACCTACGGGTAATATTAATCGGCCGCCATCAGCAAGTTGGGTTAAGAGGCTCTGGGGAACCTCACTTGGCGCAGCGGTCACAATAATAGCATCAAATGGGCCTTTACTTTCCCAGCCCTGCCATCCATCACCATGTTTGGTTGAAATATTATACAATTCTAATTGCTTAAAACGTCGTTTTGCTTGCCATTGCAAACCTTTAATTCGCTCAACAGAGTAAACATGATCGGCTAATTGTGCTAATACTGAAGCTTGATAACCTGATCCTGTACCAATTTCTAGCACTGAAGATTGCGCTGTCAATGCTAATAACGACGTCATTTTAGCAACAATATAAGGCTGTGAAATCGTCTGACCACTGCCTATTGGTAACGCATTATTCTCATACGCTTGATAAGAAAATGCCTCATCAACAAAAAACTCTCTCGGTATTGCCGCAATTGCGCGCAACACTCGTTGATCAGTAATACCGCGAGCCATTAATAATGCAATTAAGTTATCAACTTGCCTCTGATAACGCATAGTTATCGGATCTCCACCGTATGCATCCAGCTTTCTAGCCCGGCTATTGCATCATGCGCAGTCAGGTCGACTTGTAACGGAGTAATTGAAACTTCCCCGTGTTCAATCGCAAAAAAATCAGTACCTTCTGCTGCATCTTGGGTATCACCAGGAGGACCTAACCAATATAAGGGATTACCCCGAGGATCAGTTTTCTTTATCATGCTTACGGCACGATGACGCGCACCTAAACGGGTTGTCTTCCACCCTTTTAGTTGTTCAAAAGGTACATCAGGCACATTAACATTAATAATTTTATGCGCTCCAACTAAGGGGTGCATAACCATCTTTTCAATCAGGATTTTAACAACTTGAGCGGCAGTTTCAAAATGGGTCTCACCCACTAATGATACCGCAATCGCAGGCACACCTAAAAAATAGCCCTCAGTTGCCGCGGCAACGGTGCCCGAATACAGCACATCATCACCTAAATTTGCACCGTGATTAATGCCTGTGACCACAATGTCAGGGCGTACATCTAACCATTCAGTAAGTGCAAAATGGACACAGTCAACTGGCGTCCCCTGCACTGCAACCTTATTATCACTTTGCTGACGAATACGTAATGGGTAATCAATGGTTAACGAATTAGAGGCTCCTGATCGATTACGATCAGGAGCTACCACCGTTACTTCACCAAGATCACTAAGGACCTTGGCTAACGTATTTATACCTTCAGCAAAAATACCGTCATCATTGCTGATCAGTATTCTCATCATTCATACCTTCTGATTCTAGTGGCATGATTAACTCACGCACGACCGACGTCGCAAAACTACCAGCAGGTAAAGCAAAAGAAAGAATCACACCATTATCATCAAACTGCCATTGCATATCCTGAGGCAATAATAACAATGGACGACGATCATGACGCATGCGATTATCACGAACCAATGCCACCAGAGCTGGCTCTTGTTCAACAATCGCTAATTCAAATGCTTGTGCATCTGCTGTTGTAGGTAATGCATTATCACCCAATAATGGCCCTGTAATTGCCAGCTCACCGTTAATTACTTGTTGCTGTAATTCAGGAGTAATGGTTTCTGCAATAAAAGTACGATCATCACCCGCGGCTTGCAAGCAATCACCCAGCATGATTTCACGAGTAAGATTTTGCTCAATACGCGCTGATAATACTTGGTTAAACATCCAAGAACGAGCAGCAGATAAGTAAAAACTGCGTTTACTCTTATCACGAACGCGGAATTCATTATTACCCCAAGCGCGTGCTTTAATGACATTATTGCCACCATAGCCAAAACGTTGTTGACCAAAATAGTTAGCAACGCCTTGTTGTTTAACCAGTTCTAAACGCTCAGCCAATGCTTGTGGCTGATCTAAATCAGTTAGACGTAATTGGAACCAGTTACCTTGAAGGTCTCCTGGACGTAATTTTTTATCATGACGAGTGGTTTCAAGCACTTCAATACCGGGATGCTCAGCTTCAAACTGGGTTAAATCAGGATCGGCTTTACCTGGCAAATGAACACTAATCCATTGCTCAGTCACTGCATGGCGATCTTTAAGACCGGCCCAGCTCACATCACGCGATTTCACACCACAGGCTTTGGCTAATTCGTTTACTACATATTTGGTATTTTCGCCCGTTTTGCGAATTTTAACCATTAAGTGCTCGCCAGTACCACTGAAGGTAAAACCTAACTGCTCGTTAACGATAAAATCTTGTGGGTTTGCCTTAATATTTCCTTGGCAAGTTGGCTGTTCATGCAGCCACTTAAAACAATCCATTACGTTTGCAGAGGTGTTATTTGTCGACATGATGTGATTATACCTTTTTAATTAAAACAACTGCTTCACAAGCAATGCCTTCTTTACGTCCAGTAAAACCTAAACGTTCAGAAGTGGTTGCCTTAACATTAATATTGGTGATATCTGTTTCCAGATCATCGGCAATAGCTTGGCACATCGCAATGATGTGTGGTGCCATTTTAGGTGCTTGGGCAATAATTGTGACGTCCAGGTTACCAAGACAATAGCCCATTGCCTTAACCTTGTTGTAGACATCACGCAGTAAAAATCGACTATCTGCACCCGCCCATTCTGCATCGGTATCAGGAAAGTGACGGCCAATATCACCCGCACCAATGGCTCCTAATAACGCATCACAAACAGCATGCAAAGCTACATCACCATCAGAATGTGCAATTAAACCTTGTTCATAAGGAACGGCAACGCCACCAATAATAACTGGACCTGCGCCACCAAATTTATGCACATCAAACCCATGACCAATACGCATTAATGTTGTTCCTTTAATAAAAGTTGAAGATAGAACGCAGCCAACGCCAAATCCTCTGGCTGAGTCACTTTAAAATTATCACTGCGACCCGCAACAAGCAGTGGCATATAACCACAAAATTCAAGCGCTGACGCTTCGTCAGTAATGGTTGCGCCTTGTGCTAAAGCCGTTGTTAACGATTGGCGTAATTGCCCAGCACGAAACATCTGTGGTGTGAGTGCATGCCATAAATTATCACGTTCAACAGTATGAGAAATATGAGCCTGAGCTGACTGTTGATGACCGCGTTTCATGGTATCACGTACAGGTACTGCTAAAATTGCGCCACTGTCACTATTCACAGCGGAGGTTATTAAAGCGCGTAAATCTGCTCGACGAACACATGGTCGCGCAGCATCATGCACTAATACCCATGCATTATCATTGTTAATGGCAGCTAAACCAGCAAACACTGAATCAGCCCGTTCAGCACCACCATTCACCACTGTAATGCGAGGATCTGTAGCTAATGCTAGCTGTGGAAAATAAGGATCATCAGCGCTGATAGCAATCACTACCTGCGTAATTTCAGGTAAATCCAATAATCGATCAACGGTATGTTCTAAAATCGTTTTACCTTCAATATGAAGATATTGCTTTGGGCGATCGGCCGCCATTCGACTACCGACTCCAGCCGCAGGTACTACGGCAATAAATTCTTCAGTCATCATCAACTTCACTCACAACAAAAAAATGCAGTCTTTAGTTATTATCGCCAAGCACGCGAATAAAGGTTTCGCCGGGCTTAATTAAGCCTAAATCATTACGCGCACGTTCTTCCACTGCTTCTTTGCCACCGTGAAGATCTTTAATTTCTGCGTACATTTGTTGATTTCGTTGTTGTAATTCAGTATTCGCTGCTTGCTGTAAAGCAACGCTTTCTTTTACTGCGGTATATTCATTCATACCGTTTTTACCATCCCAAAAGTCGTACTGCAGCCAAGCTAAAAGCACTAGCAGGATAATGATAAACAGACGCATGGTTCCCCTTCAAAATTAGCGTAGATGTCAATGCCACCGAAATACATTCCAATAAACCGCTCGTGACGAGTTATTGGAATGCAGACTGCGAAAACGTAATAATCCCATAATCGGCTTATGGTGACCACTATTATGGTTATAGAGTTGATGTAGTGCTAGTTGAGTGTCAAATTTGCTGTTAAATCAAACAAAAAACATTTTTTAAGCGATATTTATAGCAGCATCACTTTTTAGTAAAAAAAAACCGCCTCCTAAGAGACGGTTCGATTTAGGCTAATTGAGCAAGCTCAATTATAGGCTTAAAAGAATTAAGCTTGGCCTTTAACTTCTTTCAGACCGTTGAAAGCAGCGCGCTCGCCTAGTGCTTCTTCGATACGGATAAGTTGGTTGTACTTAGCAACACGGTCAGAACGGCTCATAGAACCAGTTTTGATTTGACCTGCAGCTGTACCTACCGCTAGATCAGCGATAGTTGCGTCTTCTGTCTCGCCTGAACGGTGAGAGATAACAGCAGTGTAACCAGCATCTTTAGCCATCTTAATTGCAGCTAAAGTTTCAGTTAGAGAACCGATTTGGTTAAGCTTGATTAGGATTGAGTTAGTGATGCCTTTCTCAATACCTTCAGCGAAGATCTTAGTGTTTGTAACGAATAGATCGTCACCTACTAGTTGAATCTTGTCACCTAGTAGTTCAGTTTGGTGCTTGAAGCCAGCCCAATCTGATTCGTCTAGACCATCTTCGATAGAAACGATAGCTGGGAACTTCTCAGTAAGATCTTTCAGGAAGTAGTTAAACTCTTCTGAAGTGAATTGCTTACCTTCACCTTTAAGGTCGTAGATGCCTTGTTCTTTGTTGTAGAACTCAGAAGCAGCACAGTCCATAGCTAGAGTAATATCTGTACCTAGCTCGTAACCTGCAGCTTCAACAGCTTCTTGAATTGCTTTAAGAGCAGCTTCGTTTGACTCAAGGTTTGGAGCGAAACCACCTTCGTCACCAACAGCTGTGCTCATGCCCTTAGACTTAAGAACTTTAGCTAGGCTGTGGAATACTTCAGAACCCATACGTACAGCTTCACGAAGTGACTTAGCACCTACTGGCTGAATCATGAACTCTTGAATATCAACAGTGTTATCTGCGTGCTCACCACCGTTGATGATGTTCATCATTGGTAGAGGCATAGAGAACTGACCAGCAGTACCGTTTAGCTCAGCAATGTGCTCGTATAAAGGCATGCCTTTAGATGCAGCAGCTGCTTTTGCGTTAGCAAGAGAAACAGCTAGGATTGCGTTAGCACCAAAGTTAGACTTGTTTTCAGTACCATCAAGGTCGATCATAAGTTGGTCGATTGCAGCTTGATCAGTCGCGTCTTTACCCATTAGTACTTCAGCGATTGGACCGTTAGCAGCAGCAACTGCCTTAAGAACACCTTTACCAAGGAAACGAGATTTATCGCCATCACGAAGCTCAAGAGCCTCACGAGAACCCGTAGAAGCACCAGACGGCGCAGCAGCCATACCAACGAAACCACCTTCTAGGTGAACTTCAGCTTCAATTGTTGGGTTGCCACGTGAGTCAATGATTTCACGAGCTAGAACTTTAACGATCTTAGACATTGTGTTTCCTCTGCTTTATCTTCAAATTAAAAGCTAAATAAAATAGCTGCAACGGTAGTTGTTGCAGCCATCAGTAATCCTTACTTATCAGAATCACCGCGGTGGTATACACCAGCAGCTTTAACAAAACCTTCAAATAATGGGTGACCATCACGAGGTGTTGATGTGAATTCTGGGTGGAACTGTGCAGCAACGAACCATGGGTGGTTCGGAATTTCAATAATCTCAACGAGCTTCTTATCAGCAGATAGACCTGATACTTTCAGACCAGCCTTCTCTAGCTTTGGTAGCAAGTTGTTATTAACTTCGTAACGGTGACGGTGACGCTCATGGATTGACGCTTGAGCGTACAATTCACGTGCTTTTGAACCGTCTTGAAGATGACATAACTGAGAACCAAGACGCATTGTGCCGCCTAGATCAGATTTTTCAGTACGCTCTTCTACATTACCTTCACTATCAACCCACTCAGTGATAAGACCAACAACTGGGTGTTTAGTTTCAGTGTTAAATTCAGTTGAGTGCGCATCAGCCATGTTCGCTACATTACGAGCAAACTCGATCAACGCTACTTGCATACCTAAACAAATACCTAGGTATGGAATTTTGTTTTCACGTGCATATTGAGCCGTCAGAATTTTACCTTCGATACCACGATGACCAAAGCCACCCGGTACTAAGATTGCATCTAGGTTAGCAAGCACTTCGGTGCCTTTAGACTCAACATCTTGAGAATCAATATATTTGATCTTCACTGAGATACGGTTTTTCAGACCCGCGTGCTTAAGCGCTTCGTTAACTGATTTGTATGCATCAGGTAGTTCAGTATATTTACCAACCAGACCAATAGTTACTTCTGCTGTCGGGTTAGCTTCTTCATAAATAACTTGTTCCCACTCAGATAGATCAGCTTCTGGCGCAGTAATACCAAAACGCTTACATACCAAGTCATCAAGACCTTGAGCTTTAATAAGTTGTGGGATTTTGTAGATTGAATCTACGTCTTTCATTGAGATAACCGCTTTTTCCTGCACATTACAGAACAGAGCAATTTTTGCACGCTCGTTTGCAGGAATAATACGATCACTACGGCAAACCAAAATATCTGGTTGAATACCGATAGAAAGTAATTCTTTTACTGAGTGTTGAGTTGGCTTAGTTTTCACTTCACCAGCAGCAGCAAGGTAAGGCACTAATGTCAAGTGCATAAACATGGTGTTTTCACGGCCGTGTTGTACTGCAAGCTGACGAATAGCTTCCATAAATGGTAGTGATTCAATATCGCCAACTGTGCCACCGACTTCAACAATCGCTATATCATGACCCGCAGCACCAGCAATCACACGCTCTTTAATTTCGTTTGTGATATGTGGAATAACCTGAATCGTTGCACCTAGGTAATCACCACGACGTTCTTTACGTAGTACATCAGCGTACACACGACCAGCAGTAAAGTTATTACGCTTAGTCATTTTGGTACGAATGAAACGCTCGTAGTGACCTAAATCAAGATCAGTCTCTGCACCGTCTTCCGTAACGAATACTTCACCATGCTGAGTAGGGCTCATTGTGCCTGGATCAACGTTAATGTAAGGGTCTAATTTCATCATGGTCACATTAAGACCACGTGCTTCTAGAATAGCTGCCAAAGATGCTGCAGCAATGCCTTTACCTAGAGAGGATACTACTCCGCCCGTAACAAAAATATAATTCGTTGTCATGTTAAACCTGGAAGATTGGTGTAGAGGATAAAGTGTATCTGGACGGGAAATTAGTATACCAGACACCATTTATCGCCACAACGTGAAAAACTATCACACACCCCTAAGATTTTTTTTGTCTCAAATCAAGGAAGTGATATGCGCGTTATTTTCACCCCATTTCGATACTTTTAGCCACTAAATCACTATACCGTTATAGCATATACATCCCAAATGGGAATAGTTATTTATTGCATTCGTGTTGTTTTACTTTATCCCACTCAAGATCTAGCTCAGTTAATGAGCATTGCTCTAGTGACTTACCTTGTTCTAGCACATTTTTTTCAACTTGGCGAAAACGTCGCTCAAATTTTTTATTTGCTTGTTGGAGTGCATGTTCAGGTTTTACCTCGAGATGGCGGCTTAAATTAACCACTGAAAAAAGTAAATCTCCCATCTCTTCAGCTATCTTATGTTGATCTTGTGGCGTTTGAATGACCTCTGCCATCACTTCATCCAACTCTTCCGTCACTTTATCTACCACAGGCCCTAGGCTATCCCAATCAAAACCTTGGCTTGCACAGCGTTGCTGAATTTTATCTGCACGAGTCAATGCCGGTAATGCTAAAGGGATATTAGCGAGCAAACTTTCATCTTGTAATTTTTGTGCTCGTTCTTTGGCTTTTTCAGCTTCCCAATTTTGTTTAACCGCCGCTTCATTATCAAATTGCTTATCACTAAAGACATGCGGATGGCGACGGATTAACTTGTCACTGATCCCCGTAACCACATCATTAAAGTCAAACAAACCCTGTTCCTTGGCAAGCTGACTATAAAAAACCACTTGAAACAATAAATCGCCCAACTCTTCTTTTACATCAGTCCAATTTTTTTGCTCTATCGCATCAGCTACTTCATATGCTTCTTCAATGGTATGAGGCACGATTGAATCAAAGTTTTGTTTTAAATCCCACGGACACCCCGTTTGAGGATCGCGTAATTGACTCATAATGCTTAATAGCTGTTCTATCTGAGGGCGAATTTTATCATCCATATTATCTACTCTTTATAAATGGCGCCATTAGATCACACTAACAGCGCCATAACATTGATAGTTAATAGTAGAAAACTAATTCAATGATTCATAGTCACGATTATTGATTATGGTGACAGTTTCCATGATGGTTTCCGCCATCACTGTCATGATGACGACACTCACTGTTATGACGGTAATTACTGTCTTCATTGTCATAATGATTACAATCGCCATTGTGATGATTATAGTCATCGTTATTATGATGATTGCAATCACCATTATGGTGGTGGTTGTCATCGTTGCTATGATGATTACAGTCGCCATTATGGTGGTGGTTATAGTCGTTATTATCATGATGCTGACAGTTGCGATCATGCTGATGAGCATTATCATTGCTTACAACATATTGAGAACAACGGCCGTCATTACAATCGTGATCAGCCACTGACTCAGCAAATACCGACGTTGAAAATAAGAGACTAACAGCCACGAATACCATTTTTACAGCATGAGTTTTAACAATATTATCAAACGTATATAAGTTCATAATTTATCCTAATAAATGTATATTATTTTGTAATGTCCGATGACAGTTCAATTAAGAACAACCTAGCACTATTTTATTTTCAAATCCTTTAATGCACTGAATACATAAAATAAAAAACATCAATTGTTTAATGGCTTCTGTCGGAACATTCATAAAATCATTATCAGGGATAATAAATAATGCACAGAGTAAGATTATATTTAATATACTTTTCTGTGTTACTACATTGAATATCGTTTTTTTCATTACAACTCTCCAATAGCGCTATATAAATAGAACTATAAATATCACTTCAACAATATCACCTATATCTATAAGTTAGATTGATGATATTAATGTAAATAGCATTACTGAATCGAAAAATAATATAATATTTATTCGAATATACAGTAAGTAACAAACTATTAGGCAATAGGAGGTCGATATATTGATGGTGCTATTGTAATTATCATTTCATCTTGAATAGCTTCAATCGGTGCTAATTGACTCACACTCGCTATTTTCAAAGGCAAAGCAGGTATAATATGTAACACACTACTAATATTAGTATGCGTGACTATTTGGCAGCACTGGCAATGAGAACAGTCTTTACAATTCAAACAGCAGTTATTATTCACCGCAGAAGTTGAAGATGTATCTTTATTCTGTATTGAGGCACTAGATGATAATTCAGTTATGATATGTGGGGTTTGATTTATAAATGCAGCATTCACACTACTGCTTAAAAAAAGCAGAGTGGTAAATAAAATAAACACCAATTTATGTAATTTCAAAAAATACATAACACATCATCATAAGTAAGATGATTAAATATTATCCTGTCACCTTATATGAGTCAATATTTTTAATAATTTTCATTTTTTATAATAATATCTATATTTATCGAATTATAAAATACCAACACACAGTTATATAAAAACAATATCTATTTCAAACAAACTATCATGCTCTTGTTTTGCTTTATTTAAATATAAAAATGGGCAGCTAATGCTACCCATTTTTAATATCTATATTATACAGTTAACCATATAAACGTTTAGCTTGGGCAACATCTTTTACTTGTTCAATTCGATTTAACACCCGTCCTAAAACGTCTAAATCTGTTAATTCAAGTTCAAAGTCCATGATCGACATTTGCTTTTTATAATCAACCCGGCTCTTCATGCCCGCCACTTTAACTTTTTCATTCATCAAGGTATTGGTCAGCTCTTTAAGCAGACCATTACGCTCAGAAGCAGTCACGCGAACAGTAATAGTATAATTACCAATAAAACCACCGCCCCACACCGTATCAATAATACGCTCTGGTGCATGGTGACGTAGTTCTTCTAACTGCTCACAGTCATGACGGTGAACAGAAATACCTCGTCCTTGCGTCACAAAGCCTTGAATATCATCACCAGGAATTGGCTGACAACAACGCGCTAAGTGAGTCATTAAATTATCAACCCCTTCAACAACGACTGAATCACGGCGTGGCTTTTTGGTTGTATGCGACGCTTTTTCACTGGCTTCAGATAGTTTATCAAGCAGTTGTTGATCTTCTTCTTCCGCTGTAGGTTTGTTAATTAGCGCATTAATATGATTGATAATTTGATTGATCCGCAGATCACCACTACCAATACCAGCATACAGCTCTTCTGGCGAATTAACATTAAAGCGTTTACTGGCGTAAGAGTGTGCATCTTTTAGCGTTGCATGGATCTTACTCAGCTCCGCTTCAAGAATTTCTTTACCGGCAATAATATTTTTATCACGATCTTGCTTACGGAACCAAGCATGAACCTTGGCTCGCGCACGACTAGAGGTCACAAAGCCTTGATTAGGGTTTAACCAATCACGAGAAGGGTTAGGTTCTTTTTGCGTGATAATTTCAACCTGATCCCCCATCTGTAAATGGTAAGTAAACGGTACAATTCGACCTTCTACTTTTGCACCAATACAACGGTGCCCCACTTCAGAGTGAATATGATACGCAAAATCTAACGGCGTTGCATTTGATGGCAAATCAACCACGTCCCCTTTTGGGGTAAAGGCATAAACACGATCATCAAACACTTGGCTTCGAAGCTCATCCAGCATTTCGCCAGAATCTGACATTTCTTCTTGCCATACCAGTAACTTACGTAACCAATTTATTTTTTCATCATAAGCAGACTGAGCACCACCAGAAGCTGCAGGGCCTTCCTTGTATTTCCAATGCGCAGCAACCCCTAACTCAGATTCTTCATGCATTTGCTTAGTACGAATCTGAATCTCAATTGTTTTACCTTCAGGGCCCAATACAACCGTATGAATAGATTGGTAGCCGTTAGGTTTAGGATTAGCGACATAATCATCAAATTCTTTAGGTAAATGCCGATATTTGGTGTGCACAACCCCTAACGCGGCATAACAATCTTGCAATTCTTCAGCGACAATGCGTACGGCACGCACATCAAACAGCTCATCAAACTCTAAGCTTTTCTTCTGCATTTTGCGCCAAATGCTGTAGATATGTTTAGGTCGACCTTGCACTTCTGCACGAATATTTGAGGCACGCATTGCGTCCGACAAATCATCAACAAAATGCATGATGTAGCCTTCACGATCAATACGACGTTCGGAAAGCTGTTTGGCAATTTGCTTATAAACTTCGGGATGTTGATAACGGAAAGCGTAATCTTCAATTTCCCATTTTAATTGCCCGATACCCAATCTATTTGCTAACGGTGCATAAATATTGGCACACTCTTGTGCCGCGATACGACGCACCGCATCAGGTTCATTTTTCACTTCACGAAGATTACAAATACGCTCCGCTAGCTTAATAACGACACAACGGAAATCATCAACCATCGATAACAGCATTCGACGAATACTATCAACTTGTGCTGATTGGGCCGCTTCTTCTGCCGTCGATTTAAGTTGGCTAATAGCACACATTTGTTCAACACCTTCTACTAAATGCAGAATAGTGCCGTTGTAATCTTCTTTTACTTGCTCATGGCTATAACAACCCGCTTCAACTAATGGATATAGCATTGCCGATATTAGCGTATCGGCATCCATGCTTAACGTCACCAGAATCTCAACCATTTCACGACCGCGCCATAACAGCAACGGACCATTATCGTGATCGATAACCAGTTCCTGACAACGTAGATAAGTTCCTTCTAAACGTCCAAACGTTTTTGCATCTAAACGTAAACTTTCGACCCATGAGGCGAGCTCAAATATCGTGTTTTGTTTTAGATGTGCTCCACGTACTGCGACCATGTCTCTGTCCTGTTTTCTATTTAATGGCAATAGCAGTAATTGCTATAACTATTTTTTCTGCTTTTTTTGAGCCTTTACAAACAATGCCATAGATTCTAAATGCCCAGTGTGTGGGAACATATCCAACATACCAAGGCGCTCTAATTGATAACCTTTTTGCAATAACACTTGGCTATCACGAGCCAATGTTGCGGGATTACATGATACATAAACCACTTTATTCGGTGCTAGCTTAACCACATGATCCATCACTCCAGCAGCACCTGCACGCGCAGGATCGAGTAAAATTTTATCAAATTGCTCTTGTGCCCACACCAATTTAGTCACATCTTGTTCTAAATTCGCTTGATAGAAAGTGGCATTATATTGCGCATTAGCTTGAGCATTGTCTGTCGCGCGTAAAACCATATCATCAATGCCTTCAACCCCAACCACCGCTTTAGCATATTTTGCTAATGGCAGGCTAAAGTTACCTAGACCACAGAATAAATCTAACACTCTATCTTGTGGCTGAACATCAAGCCATT
Organism: Photobacterium piscicola; assembly: GCF_046058925.1. Classification (NCBI taxonomy): domain Bacteria; kingdom Pseudomonadati; phylum Pseudomonadota; class Gammaproteobacteria; order Vibrionales; family Vibrionaceae; genus Photobacterium; species Photobacterium piscicola. Next base: position 856,506 of record NZ_CP175534.1, on the reverse strand, counting down.
TAATCGCTTGTGCTACCATTTTAATGTTCACATCACGATTGACTTGAATAAAATCTTTAGGTGAAAACGTCAGTTTAAGATCATCAATTTCATAGTAAGGTTGTTCACCATGAGATTGAATAAGTTGATCGGTTTCTGGCGCTAAAAACAACATCACATTGTGTTGGATAGCAAATGCATCAATAAGTGCACTATCGTCAGCATTAAAAGGCGCAAGATGGCGAATTAACACCACACAACCATTATCAGCATGGGTCAATTCAATATGACCAACAAAACGGCGGCCTTTTAGATTTTGTAATAACTCGCGTAATGACGGTAATAAATCATTCAACGGCTGAGCTAATACTGGACACAGATTAACATTAACAATGTCATTACTTTGCTTTTTGCGGAAACCAAATTGTAACTGACCGTTATTTTCAACACGCACGGCAAAACGAGCACAACGACGATAATGCAACGGCTCACTGATAATTGGTGGCTGCTGAATACAATCAGCTTGATCAATAACAGCAAACTTTTCCATTAGTTCACTCAGCGCTTGTTGTTTAGCTGTCACTTGGCCTTGATGCGATAAATGCTGCAAATTACAACCGCCACACTGGTCATAGATCGCACAATGGGGTTTAATACGGGCATTACTGTCTGAAAGGCGCTTAATCACTTTAGCACGAGCATAATTTTTTTTATCTTCCGTTAACTGTACTACCGCCGTTTCAGTGGGAAGTAAGCCATCAACAAAGACAGATTTGCCCTGTAGATGACCAATACCAGCACCGAGGTGATCTAAGCGGCTAATCGTGATTTCTTTATGTTTGGTGTCAGTTGTACGTTTTTGAGGCTTAAAAAAGCGTGCCATAGTGTTTTGCTCACTGTTCAGACATTGAGTATTTGTTGCATAGCCCTAGTTTATTTAAACTAGGAATATAGATGGGTGCTAATTCTCCCACAGAATCGCTTGCTTGTAATTAAGAGAACCATGACCAAATATGGACTTCGTGCCAGGGTCTTTACCCTGACATTAGCACCAACACTGATAATCGGCCTGTTATTGAGCGCTTTTTTTACCATGAGCCGCTATCAAGATCTTGAACATCAATTGATTTCAACAGGTACCAGTATTATTGAGCCGTTAGCAATTTCGGCTGAATATGGCATGACCGAAAAGAATCGGGAGGCTATTCGACGCCTGATCGGTTACACCCATCGTAAACATTCCGACATTATTCGAAGCATTGCTGTTTTTACGGATCACAATAAAATTTTTGCGACCTCTAACTTTCACCGTAATTTTGCTTCTTTTATGTATCCAGACGATAAGCCAATTCCACGTTTGCTTGATACTCAGCTCAACGATAATACCCTTATTTTACGTACCCCTATTTTAACTGAAGGCCAATTTGGTTCAAATACGAGTGCTAGCTCATTAGGGAAACCATTGGGTTATATCGCCATTGAACTTGATCTCAGTTCATTACGATTACAACAATATCAAGAAGTGTTTACCGCTCTAATGGTATTACTGCTTGGACTTAGCCTATCGTCTTTGTTTGCTTATCGGTTAATGCAAGATGTGACTCGTCCCATTTCTCATATGATCAGTGTCGTTGATAGAATTCGGCGTGGACACCTTGATGTTCGAATCGAAGGTCAACTCCTTGGTGAACTTGATACCCTTAAAAACGGCATCAATGCGATGGCAATTTCACTGTCTGAATATCATATTGAAATGCAACAAAGTATTGATCAGGCCACTTCCGATTTACGTGAAACTCTTGAACAACTTGAAATTCAAAACGTTGAGTTAGATATTGCCAAAAAACGGGCTCAAGAAGCGGCACGGGTTAAGTCTGAATTCTTAGCCAACATGTCACACGAATTACGTACCCCACTTAATGGTGTGATTGGTTTTACTCGTCAAATGTTAAAAACCAAGCTCAACACCAACCAACAAGATTATCTACTGACGATTGAAAACTCGGCCAACAACCTGCTCACTATCATTAATGATATTTTAGACTTCTCAAAACTAGAAGCAGGTAAATTATTATTAGAAAATATACCGTTTGATTTCACTGATGCACTTGATGATGTGATGCGTCTACTTGCGCCAAGTGCCCATGAGAAAGGCTTAGAATTAACCCTTAAAATTGACACTCGTATACCACCAAGCTTAATAGGTGATCCATTGCGTATCCAGCAAGTGGTCACTAACTTAATCGGTAACGCGGTTAAGTTTACTGAAACAGGCAACATTGATGTATCTGTCGAGCTCAAATCTGAGCATGATAATAATATCGAACTGCAATTTATGGTGCGTGATACTGGTATCGGTATTTCAGAACGTCAACAAGCCCAGCTCTTCCAAGCCTTTAGCCAAGCTGATGCGAGTATCTCTCGTCGTTATGGCGGCACCGGTTTAGGGCTAGTGATCACCCAGAAACTGGTCAGCCAAATGGGGGGCCAAGTCAGCTTGACGAGTCGTCTTCACCAAGGTTCGACATTCTGGTTTAGCATTCGCATGCACAAAACAGATTTACCTGTATCACAACTTATTGATACAACATCATTAATGGGTAAAAAATTACTGCTTATCGAGCCCAATATGCAAGCCGCCTCGGTGGTTCAGCAGCGGCTAATTAATGCTGGGGTTCATGTGACTTATCGCTCAACCATGCCGGAAGATATTGAACACCATGATTTTGCATTATTGTGTTTATCGCCATGTGAACAACCACCGATAGCAGTCTTGTTTAATCATATCTTTAAAGCCGAGCAGATTGCCGACAAAGTTCTGGTTTGCTTACCGACAACTGAGCTCGCACTATCAGAAAAACTGACTAATACCGGGGTTGAGATTTGCCTTGGTAAGCCAATTGCTTCACGTAAGCTGTTTGAAGCATTATGCGATAACAACGACGAACATAATGAACCAGAGCTCCCTGCATTAACTACGCCACTGGCGCCAATTCAAGCATTAACGGTCATGGCGGTTGATGATAACCCTGCCAACTTAAAGTTAATTTCAGCCCTGTTAGGTGAACGTGTCGAAACCGTGATCACTGCCACTGGCGGTAAAAAAGCGGTTGAATATGCTCACCAAAAAACATTTGATCTGATCTTTATGGACATTCAAATGCCAGAAATGGACGGCGTGACCGCTTGCCAAGAAATACATAAAACTAACCTCAACCACAATACGCCGATTATTGCCGTCACAGCCCATGCAATGGCTGGTGAACGAGAGCGATTAATCAATGCGGGAATGGATGATTATCTTACCAAGCCTATTGAAGAGCATATTTTGCAGCAAATTTTGGCGAAGTGGATCTCACCAAGTGATCATCAAGGTGTGGCATCAATATCCTCCTCCAATACCACCATTGATATTATTCAAGCGCAGCAAGATACACCATTAACCATTGATAATAGTATTAGTTTTGATTGGTCACTGGCACTTAAACAAGCGGCAGGCAAAGAAGATTTAGCCCGTGACATGCTGCAAATGCTATTGGATTATATGCCTGAGGTGGAATTATTAGTCAATGAAGCGCTGGATGGTAAACAAGTCGAGTTATGGCCTTCAATCCATAAACTTCACGGTAGCTGTGCTTACAGTGGCGTACCACGCTTAAAATACCTCTGCCATACTATTGAGACCGAGCTAAAAGCAAATGCAGCCATGGTAGATATTGAGCCAGAACTATTAGAGCTTATTGATGAAATGGACAATGTGGTTAAAGCTTCTAAGCAATATCGGCATTAATACTACGCTTATCTGATACCATCATATGATCATCAAGAAGATGATAACAAAAAAGCGCTAGTTGATAAGGCTAGCGCTTTTTTATCAGCCATCATTACGATGAGATCAACTTTCAATGATCACGGTTGCTACTGCATAACGACGCTCATCGGCAATAGTCAGATGCACGTGTTGTCCTCCCATTGCGGTCAGTAATAATAATGCCTGACCTGAGAAAGTAACCAATGGCTTACCACGCTCATCGTTAGTCACGCTAAAATCTTGAAAAGATACGCCACACGCAATCCCAGTTCCTAATGCTTTAGAGGCCGCTTCTTTAACCGCAAACCGCTTTGCTACAAACCGAGCGCGTAGCTTTAATCGATAGTATTGTTCAAGTTCAGAGGCTGATAACACCCGCTCAGCAAACCCATCGCCAGTGCGAGTGAGCACTTTTTCAATCCGTTCAATTTCAACGATATCAGTCCCTAAACCTAAAATAGCCATTAACCACGCGCTTCCTGCATTAATGAACGCATATCTGTGACCGCTTTTTCAAGGCCATCAAACATTGCACGTCCCATAATAGAATGACCAATATTAAGTTCATACAGCTCAGGTAACGCGGCGATAGCTTTAACGTTATGATAAGTTAAACCGTGCCCGGCATTGACTTTAATTCCTAGACTCGCAGCATAGGTTGCTGCCACTGCAATTTTTTCAAGCTCTGCGGCTTGAATTTCTTCAGTGGTCGCATCGGCATAATGACCAGTATGTAATTCAATAAATGGCGCACCTGTCGCTAACGCAGCATCAATCTGCCGTTTATCAGCATCAATAAATAACGACACTTTAATACCAACCGCCGCAAGTTTGGCTGTTGCTGCTGTGATTTTCTCACATTGCCCCGCAACATCTAAACCGCCTTCAGTGGTAAGTTCCGCACGTTTTTCAGGTACTAAACACACGTATTCAGGTTGAGTTTCAATTGCAATCGCCACCATTTCATCAGTGACCGCCATTTCTAAGTTCATCCGTGTTTGTAATGTTTCTCGTAAAATTCGAACATCACGATCATTAATATGGCGACGATCTTCACGCAGATGCACCGTAATACCATCAGCACCCGCGCGCTCTGCCACTTCGGCAGCATGAACAGGATCAGGGTAACGTGTACCACGAGCATTACGTAACGTTGCAATATGATCGATATTAACACCCAGTAGAATGTTGTTCATTTTCCGATACTCCTTGTTCGAGGGAGAAACAATTCCCGACTTTTTAATGGCTTTGAACCAAGATACGGCTTTAGTGCTATGCGTGTAAAGCGCTTCGCCGCACGAAGTTGTTCAGGGGTTTCAAAACATCTCGCAGCAAGTGCTTTTAATTCATTACCTCGAAAAGTCAATTGGGTTATTTTCATTGAGGCAATAAAACCACGTTGTTCGCGGTAGTTGTATGTCATCAGATCATCAACGGCTAATCCACTTCCTGCACAATGTAGAAAATCGATACCGTAGCCAAGGTGATGCAATAAAGCGAGTTCAAAACGCCGCAATGCTGGTTCTGGATTATCCGCTTGTGCAAGCTCACGTAACACATTCAAATAATCAAGAAACAACACCGGATAAGGGGTGTGATTTTCTAATACTCGCGCAAGAACTTCATTAACGTACATCGCGGAATATAAAATATAGCTGCGCAGTGGCAAGCCGATACTGATAGGCTCAGCATGGGTAAGGACAGGCATACTTCCTTTACCACTCCATTTCATAAACAATGGCGTGAAAGGTTGTAATGTACCTTTAAGATTAGAACGCTTACGACGCGCGCCTTTAGCAAGTAGGGTAAGACGGCCATAATCCTCGCTAAATACATCGAGGATCAGGCTCGTCTCACTATAATGACGATAATGAAGGACAAAACAACGCTGTAAGCCCTCCATTACTATCCTTATAGATCGTCAATGTAACCTAAGCTGCGCAATGCACGTTCGTCATCTGCCCAACCTGATTTCACTTTAACCCAAAGTTCTAAATACACTTTGCGTTCAAATAGATCTTCCATATCTAAACGGGCTTCACGACCAATAACTTTGATCTTATCGCCGCCTTTACCGATCACCATTTTCTTCTGGCCTTTACGCTCAACCAAAATCAAACCATTGATATCAAAACCATTTGTTTCAGGGTTGAAATCAAAACGCTCAATTTCAACGGTGACTGAATATGGTAATTCTTCACCTGTAAAGCGCATTAGTTTTTCACGAATAATTTCTGACGCCATAAAGCGCTGTGAACGATCCGTTACATACTCTTCAGGGAAGTAGTATTCACATTCAGGTAAATGATCATGAACAATTTTTTCAATTGCCGCAATGTTGGTGCCTTTCTTTGCCGACATAGGAATAACATCAACAAACGGCATTTTTTTCGCTAATTCCTGCAAATGCGGGAATAACTCATGCTTTTCTTTAATGTTGTCGACTTTGTTGATCAACAATACTGTTGGCAGCTCACTTTTCATAAGCTTATTCAGTACCATCTCATCATCAGCCGTCCACGTCGTGCCATCAACAAGGAATAGCACTAATTCAACGTCGGTTAATGAACTGCTAGCAGCACGGTTCATTAAACGGTTAATCACACGTTTTTCTTCAATGTGCAAACCTGGAGTATCAATATAAACAGCTTGATACCCATCACGAGTGTCAACACCCATAATACGGTGACGTGTCGTTTGAGGTTTACGTGAAGTGATAGACAGTTTTTGTCCCACTAAACGGTTAAGCAAGGTTGATTTTCCGACGTTCGGTCGACCAACGATGGCAATAAAGCCACAATGTTGTTTATCTGTCATGATTCCAACTGATTAAGTGCAATTTCTGCTGCTGCCTGCTCTGCCTTGCGCCGACTGCCGCCTTTACCAATTACAGGCTCATCCAAACCTGTGACATCACACTGTACAGTGAACTCTTGGTTATGAGCTTCACCTTGTACCTTAGTTACAGTATATGCAGGTAATGGTAAACGGCGACCTTGTAAGCATTCTTGCAGGCGTGTTTTTGGATCTTTTTGGTTGATGCCTGGTTCAATTGTATCAAGACGTGATTTATACCAAGCCAATACGACTTGACGCACTGTCTCAACATCACTATCTAGATAAACCGCGCCAATGATTGCTTCAACACAGTCAGCCAAAATAGAATCACGACGGAAACCGCCACTTTTCAGTTCGCCTGGGCCCAATAGTAAGTAATCGCCTAGTTCGAACTCACGTCCTAACTCTGCCAAGGTCTTACCACGAACTAGTGTTGCGCGCATTCGGCTCATATCACCTTCATCCACATTAGGAAAACGGTGATATAAGTCATCAGCAACAACAAAACTTAAAATAGAATCGCCTAGAAACTCTAGGCGCTCGTTGTGGGTGCCATTAGCACTGCGATGTGTCAGTGCTAATGTCATCAACTCACAATTATTAAACTGGTAGCCCAGCTTGCGCTGGAGCCTATTCGCTGGAGTTGTCATTTTCTCTCGATTATTTAATGCTACCGATACGATTAAAACGTACGCCGGTAGGGATCCAAGATGGAAGTAAACTATCAGGCTTGCGATCAAAATCAAAGCTCATCCAAATAGCTACCGCCTTGCCGACTAAGTTCGCTTCTGGTACAAAACCCCAGTAACGACTATCAGCACTATTGTCACGGTTGTCACCCATAACAAAATATTCACCTTTTGGTACAATCCACTCACCGATCCCTGGGCGAGGTACGTAAGCCATACGGTTATCACGTCGCGATGGATTGATCAAAATATGATGATTTACATCACCAAGGTGTTCGTTATATTCAATCAGACGTGTCATACCTTGGGTAAATTCACTGTCTTTCATGTTCGTTAATTTCACAGGCTTACAAACAGAAGTGCCTTGTGGCTGAATGCATAGTTTTTTGTCAGCGCTGTAACGAATTAAATCACCTGGTAAACCAACAACACGTTTAATGTAATCAATCTTTGGATTAGGTGGATAACGGAATACAATCACATCACCACGTTTAGGCTCACCAGTATTTAAAAATTTATGATCAAAAACAGGATCACGTAACCCGTAAGCAAATTTTTGAACCAGAATGAAATCACCCACATACAGGGTTGGTAACATTGACTTTGATGGAATCTGGAACGGTTCATAAATAAATGAACGGAAGATCATGATCAATGCAATAACAGGAAACATTGAGCTTGCAGACTCAACCCAACTAGGCTGAGGTGCAACACGTGCAATTACTTCAGCATCAACTTGACTACCGGCTTTTTCAGCTGCGGCTGCAATTTTTAATTGTCGCTTTGGTGCCCATAGAAATTTATCTAGCGCCCAAATAATACCGGTAAAGATCGTCGCTAAGACCAGTATTATTGAAAATGTATTTGCCATGTTATCCCTTAGGTTTAACGCAATTAACCACAACTATTTGTTTATTGTGACTAATTTAAAACTTCTAAGTAAAAGAAAGTGCTATTTAACAGGTTAAATAAGCACTTTCTAATTACATCTAGACTGTTATAAACAAAGAAAGGTTACTACTTATCTTTGCCCACATGAAGAATTGCTAAGAAAGCTTCTTGTGGTAATTCAACATTACCGATTTGCTTCATGCGCTTCTTACCGTCTTTCTGTTTCTGTAGTAGCTTCTTCTTACGGCTAATATCGCCACCATAACATTTTGCGATTACGTTTTTACGCAATTGCTTCACGGTTGAACGTGCAATGATATGAGCACCAATAGCGGCTTGAATAGCAATATCAAACATTTGACGAGGGATAAATTCTTTCATTTTCTCAACAACATCACGACCACGGGTCTGTGAGTTTTCTTTATGAGTAATGATAGCTAACGCATCAACACGCTCGCCGTTCAATAGAATATCGACTCGAACCATGTCTGATTCTTGGTAACGCTGGAAATTGTAATCTAGCGATGCATAACCACGCGAGGTTGATTTCAAACGGTCAAAGAAATCCAGTACCACTTCTGACATCGGAATATCATAAGTTAAGGCTACTTGATTGCCGTGATAAACCATATCAACTTGCGTACCACGCTTTTCAATACATAGGGTAATAACATTACCTAAGTATTCGCTTGGTACCAGAATATTACAGCGAGCAATAGGCTCACCCATAATTTCAATGTCATTGACAGCCGGTAATTTTGACGGACTATCAACATACAACATGGTGCCGTCAGTTTTCTTCACTTCATATACTACTGTTGGTGCAGTAGTAATCAAGTTCAGATCATATTCACGCTCTAGACGCTCTTGAATAATCTCCATGTGGAGCATACCCAAGAAACCACAACGGAAACCAAAACCAAGTGCTGTCGAGCTTTCTGGTTCATAAAACAATGACGCATCGTTTAGGCTTAATTTACCTAACGCATCACGGAAGTTTTCGTAATCATCAGATGATACAGGGAACAAACCTGCGTATACCTGAGGTTTTACTTTTTTAAAGCCAGGTAATGCGGTCTCACAACCGCCTTTAGCTAGCGTTAATGTATCACCAACTGGCGCACCTAGAATGTCTTTAATACCACAAACAACCCAGCCAACTTCGCCAGTATTTAGTTCAGTAGTATCAATTTGTTTTGGTGTAAAGATACCAAGACGATCAACACCCCAGATTTGACCTGTGGTCATCACTTTAATTTTGTCGTTTTTCTTTAGCTTACCGTTTTTAACACGCACCAAAGATACAACACCTAAGTAATTATCAAACCATGAGTCAATAATTAGTGCTTGTAGTGGTGCGTCAGGATCACCCTCAGGTGCAGGAATTGCTTCAACGATTTTTTCTAAAACTTCGTCAACACCAACACCTGTTTTTGCTGAACAACGCACAGCATCAAGCGCATCAATACCAACAATGTCTTCAATTTCTTCGGCTACACGCTCAGGATCGGCAGCAGGAAGGTCGATTTTATTTAAAATCGGCACTACTTCCAAGTCCATTTCCATAGCGGTATAACAGTTAGCTAAAGTCTGAGCTTCTACACCCTGACCCGCATCAACGACCAACAATGCACCTTCACAAGCTGCAAGTGAACGCGATACTTCATACGAGAAGTCAACGTGTCCAGGGGTGTCGATAAAGTTTAATTGATAAGTTTCACCATCTTTAGCCGTGTAATCAAGCGTAACGCTCTGGGCTTTGATAGTAATACCGCGTTCGCGTTCAAGATCCATTGAATCTAAAACCTGTGCAGCCATTTCTCGATCAGAAAGGCCGCCACAGACTTGAATTAGACGGTCGGATAAGGTCGACTTACCATGGTCGATATGTGCGATAATCGAAAAGTTACGAATGTGCTTCATGAATGGCGTGACTGCTCGTGATTAAAATGAATGGGATCTTACGATCAAGTTGACGGATTCTACCGAATTTAAACGCTACTCGCTATCTTTCGATGCGGCATTTATCAGCTTATCTGCTGAAATGGGTAACCCTAGCACTCGAATAAGGCTTGGTTTGTAGGCTGCATCCCCATCGAATTTCTTGGCATAATAGCGTGCAATCATTAATCCTACTGTGGTAGCAACAGCAGCCGACACAATAACACCGAGTTGGTTACTGGCTGCTAAATCAATAAAAATGTATTGCCCAACTAAACTGCCGCCAATTAAAAATAGCAGCGGCAACATATAAACTAATAATGCTGAACTCAACATACTACGCTCAGACAAGCCGATTTCAACCACTTGTCCGAGGGTTATTTTTTCATTGGTCGCAATATTTATCTGATGAGAACGCCCAGGCATGGCTTTTGTCACAATACCTGTGCCGCAACTATCACTCGAAGCACAATGACCACAACTGGTTTGTTGCTGACAACTCACGGTTATATGGCCGGCTTCAACAGCGACAACCGTCGCTAATGTTCTCATCATGATTATTTACTCGTTTGGGTAACCTCAGCTTTAGTATTATCAAAGGTTACATTTTCTGCAATTCGTCGCGCCGTTTCTGGTGGTATATCACCGACAACTGTTATTTCTTTGTTGCCATCAACTCTGGTGGTTAAGGTACGACGTCCTTGACGAACTAATTGTCCTCGCCCAACAAAATTATCCACATCAGAAACATACACAGAGAAACTAAATAAACCATCACTGTACATTCGGCTTTCAACCGCACGTTCAGTTAATAATAATCGATGACGATTACCAGCAATTAATGTGAAACCATTTGGTAACCACTTCACGGCCCATTCAAGTTTTTTCTGTGGCTGTTGTGGCAATTGTACCACAGCTGGCAATTTAACTTGATCAAGCTTACTGAGCATTTCGGCAACTTTAGGGTTCACAACAAATGAGACCACTCTAAATTGCTCAAGTAGGTCACCTTCACGATCCAATAAATCAGCTCGCATCACTAAGTGCGTAGTTTGATCAATCCACAATAAATAAGAATAGCGATTACCATCTTTAGGGGCGACACGAACAACATCACAAGCAACACCCGCTTCACGAGCGCGTCCCATGGCAATAAAATCGTAGAAATTAGCCAGTCGATCTATATTGGCTTTCATTAGCGGCAATATTGGCGCGACCATTTTATTACTTTTAATGGTAAAAGGATCAAGCCCCGGCTCAAAGTAACTAACTTCATCACCCCGTTGAATCACCTCTTGTGGTGGACCACTAAGAAACAACAAGTGCGCGTAACTTTGACCATTCTCTAACGCATGCCGATAACGCAAGGTATCAATGCTATTTTTCTTAACCCAAATGTATGACATCTCATAACTAAGATCTCGGCTGGCTTGGCCCATTTGATGCAACAAAGCCTCTGTTGAAGGTTTAACCGCTTCAGCAGAGGCTTGGAGTGGCAATAATAGGCTGACCAATGCAAGCGCACCGACCAGTATTTTTTTCATTAATCCGCCACTGATTTATTAGGATGTAGCTGTGAATGATCAATACTGCCATCTTCAGCATTGAAGCGAAGCTGCAGTTCATAATCTTGTAACATCGAATTAATTCGACGTCGTTGTTCCATTAACTGTGATTCAGATGGTGTCTGATTATTATCAACCATACTGGTATTTAAGCTCACAGGTTCAGCTTTACCTGTAAATGGAATAGTTTGTAGTACTGGTACATCATTACTGGTTGTCGTTGTAAGGTTGCTACCATTACCGTCATATTGTTGAACGCCAACAATTACCGCTAATGAAACACATGCAGCCACTGCAACCTGACCAAACTGGGATAGCCAAGCGGGTAATGTCCGCTTCGCTTTAAATGGGGTCGGTTGTTCTTCAGTAATCATCGGCTGAGTAACAGTCTCAATATGCGTGATCACAGCACCTGTGTGTGCCGGTTCAGCCTCTAACGCTAACGCGACATTTCCTGCAATATTCCATTGTTTGCATTGCGGTGCATCGCCACGCATAACATCACCAATTAAGTTGAAGTCATGCCAACTTTGCTCGCTATTTTTGTCAACGGTCAGCGCATTGATAATGCTCTGATCCAAATCTTCGCCATCAAGCAATGCCGAAATTTTTTCTTTATCAGCCATTTTTTCCACCGTTTGGTGCAACATAATTATTGTTGCATAAGGGGACGAATACGTTTTTCGACCATCTCTCGAGCACGGAATATACGTGAGCGAACTGTACCTACTGGACATCCCATTACTTCAGCGATTTCCTCATAGCTTAGACCATCCAGTTCACGCAATGAGATCGCTGTTTTAAGATCATCGGGTAATGCTTCAATCGTACTAAAAACAACCCGTCTTAATTCTTCAGACAACATTTGGTTCTCAGGGTTCGAAATTTCTTTAAGCGCATTTCCACTTTCATAATATTCCGCGTCTTCGGCATCGACATCAGATGCAGGCGGACGACGCCCCTGAGCAACTAAATAATTTTTTGCTGTATTAACCGCGATGCGATAAAGCCACGTATAAAATGCACTTTCACCACGAAATGTAGGTAAGGCGCGATATGCTTTAATGAACGCTTCTTGGGCAACATCTGGTACATCACCAGAATTGCTAACGTAACGAGAAACAAGGTTACAAACTTTATTCTGGTACTTAATAACCAGAAGGTTGAATGCTTGCTTATCTCCCCGCTGTACTCGCTCAATTAATACCTGATCAGTTTGCTGCTCGCTCATTCGAGCGTGTACTCCCATGTCTACGGTTAGTAATATTGCATTCATCTCACGATAATTTACCCAATAATGGCGCAAATTCGTTATTGATGCACAATGGTTTATTTAGATTGTCCTGCCACTATAAGCGTTAGTCTCACCGTAAATAAAACACTGACTTATGAAATATTTATGAGCATGAGCACTACTTAAGACCGATGGATAATGGCAAAGTTCCACCGTTAAAAAAATAATTTTATGTTTTGGTTACCGTTAGGTTATTCATTGTAACAAAAACACCAAAAAAACAGATCTAATCACAGCAGTCATTTTACCTGAAATAATAACACTGACGAGGATCTGTGACTGAAAAAAGTAAAAAATCACAAAGACATGAAATAATCACTGTGTTATTTGTTAACAATAATACAGCTAAAGCAGCGTATCTCAGTGATATTTATGCTACCAAAATCCAAACAAACATGCGTTTTAATAACAATTTTGGTAGCATGAAATAAGATTATCACATGGACATGTAATCACTATGAACCAACCTCATCAACACGATAGCGACATTTTAGTCATTGGTAGTGGCGCAGCAGGGTTATCGCTCGCACTCCACTTAGCGCATCTTGGTAAAGTCACAATTTTATGCAAAGGGCCACTCAGTGAAGGAGCAACCTATTATGCTCAAGGAGGTATCGCTGCCGTTTTTGATGAATCAGACAGTATTGCATCCCATGTTGAAGATACCTTAATTGCTGGTGCTCACCTTTGTGACCAAGACGTCGTACAATTTATTGCTGAAAACGCCAAGCAGTGTGTGCAATGGCTGATTGATGGTGGAGTACCCTTTGATCGTGAAGACTCAGATTCAGACGATCACCCACGTTATCACCTAACGCTTGAAGGCGGTCATAGTCATCGTCGTATTCTTCACGCTGCTGACGCCACCGGAATGGCAATGCAAACCTCACTTCAAGAACAAGCCCGCAACCACCCTAACATTACTATCCTTGAACGTCATAATGCACTTGATGTTATCACTGAGAAAAAAATAAATCCGCACTCAAAAACCAACCGAGCACTGGGTGCCTATGTATGGAATCGTGACAAAGAATGTGTTGAAACCCTCGCAGCGAAATTTGTCGTCTTAGCCACAGGTGGTGCATCTAAAGTATATCAATATACCTCAAACCCAGATGTTTCATCGGGTGATGGTATTGCTATGGCATGGCGCGCAGGCTGCCGTGTTGCTAACCTTGAGTTTAATCAATTCCACCCCACGTGTTTATTTCACCCTAAAGCACAAACCTTCTTATTAAGTGAAGCTTTACGTGGCGAAGGCGCTTATTTACGTCGCCCTGATGGCAGTCGTTTTATGCTTGATTTTGATGAACGCGCGGAACTGGCGCCACGGGATGTCGTCGCCCGTGCGATCGACTATGAAATGAAGCGTCTCGGTGCCGATTGTATGTACCTAGATATTAGCCATAAGCCTGCCGATTTTGTCAGAAACCACTTTCCAATGATCGCTGAAAAATTACAAGGCTATGGTATTGATATTACGACTGATATGATTCCAATTGTGCCCGCTGCGCACTATACCTGTGGCGGGGTCATGGTTGATAAATCAGGTAAAACCGATATTGACGGTTTATATGCCATTGGAGAAGTGAGCTATACCGGTCTGCATGGAGCTAACCGTATGGCATCAAACTCCCTACTTGAATGTGTCGTTTATGCATGGTCAGCATCACAGAATATAGAACAACAATTTAATGCCATCTTACAACCGCAACAGTTACCTTGTTGGGATGACAGCCAAGTGACCAATTCAGATGAAGAAGTGGTGATCCAACATAACTGGCATGAATTACGATTATTTATGTGGGATTACGTCGGTATTGTACGCTCAACCAAACGTTTAGAACGCGCAATGCACCGAATTGAATTACTGAAACATGAAATCGATGAGTATTACAGCCATTTCCGGGTTTCAAATAACCTGTTGGAATTACGTAATTTACTACAAGTTGCTGAACTGATTGTTCGGTGTGCGATGGCACGTAAAGAGAGTCGCGGGTTGCATTATACGCTTGATTATCCTGAACTTGATGAACAAGCAACAGCAACAATTTTAGTGCCTAACAATCATTAATCGTTAGCAATCAACTGTTTTTATTATTAATACCTGTGATGCTAATTTCAATATTAGCATCATGGTTTATTGTGGCCGGAGTCAGGTTTTAATAGCCCTAAATGGGTCATCATTTTTAATTGTCGATACTGAGCTGCGTCACAACCGTCATAGCCAATAATTAACCATTGATTTCTATGGTGTGTAATCGACAACACCACCAGCCAGCGCGTAACCAGTTTAACCGCTATCACCTTTCCAGCTTGATCATACCAACGAATATTACCATCACTATAAAGCCGTAAAGGGCCTTGTTGAGCTAAATAATAGTGATAGCTTCGTTGCCATTCAAACAGCAATGCTTCAGCAAACAAGTAACTAAGTGGTAAAAATACGGGCGGGACAATCAATAAGAATAGCACTGCACTGAAGTAAGATAGACTCAGCGCAGTGTTTAGTCGCGGGGATAAGTTAAGCTTTAGATCAACGTAGCTTGCTGTTGTTATGGGCAACAATTTTATCAACCATCATCGCATGAGCTGCGTTATCACTACGCCCATGCTGCATCATCCATTTAAATAAATCAGGATCATCACATGTTAGTAGAGAAATAAAATCACGTTGCTCTTGTTCTGATAAATCATCAAAACACTCTTCAAAAAATGGCATCACCAACACGTCTAATTCAAGCATACCACGACGACATGCCCATTTTACGCGAGCTTTCTCTTCTGCACCTAACATACATAACCTCTATTGCGTGCCTAATGGCTCACTGATAATCGAATACTGTGCGTATTTCCGTTACAAATAGAGTAACAGCCATGCTCAATAACGACCATGCGCTAGCACAAATAATCCTTCAAGATGAGACCTAGCCCACCATAATCGCCCCCCACAAAAACATCCAATTAACCCATCGTGTAACCATGGTTAATTATTTTGTTCAGTTGGTATAACATAGTGTAATCATTACAGCATTTGTGGATACCATTATGAACACTTGGTCAACTCAATACACCTTTACCCCGTTCGCATTAAGCACAACTGATTCGCTACCTGATTTAGCAATGATCAACCTCAGTGATTGGGGAATGGTGACACTCGTTGGCCCTGACAGTAAGTCCTACTTACAAGGTCAGTTAACTTGTGATGTAGTGTCATTAAGCGCCGATAAATCAACCGTTGCCGGTCACTGTGATGCCAAAGGAAAATTACGCACCATTATGCGCGTTTTCCATTACCAAAATGGTTATGGTTTAGTACAACGTCAAAGTGTAATGACAAGCCAACTACCTGAATTAAAAAAATATGCGGTGTTTTCTAAAACAGAAATAACCCAAAGTTCAGCGATTATTTTAGGGCTTACAGGCACCCAAGCTCAAACCACCATTGATAGTCATTTCAATGGCGATGCCGATGTACGTCATAACGATACTGCCACGGCTATAAAAGTCGATAACGCGCGCTGGTTAATTATCACCACCGCGGAACAAGCTGACAGTGTTATCACCAACTTGGCACCAACAGCAACCTTAACAACCACTGAATTGTGGAATCTCTATGATATTAAGGCAGCACAACCTCGCATTGATAACACCACCGAACTTGAATTCATTCCTCAAGCGGTAAACTTACAAGCGGTTGATGGTATTAGCTTTAAAAAAGGCTGCTATACCGGCCAAGAAACGGTTGCGCGTGCTAAGTACCGTGGTATCAATAAACGCGCGATGTATATAGTGACAGGTGCAGCGACCCAATGCCCACAAGCGGGTGACGCATTAGAACGCAGTGTTGGTGAAAATTGGCGTAAAGGAGGTACGGTTATTTGCGGCTATCACTATGCTGATGATCAAGCAATTGCATTAGTGGTGTTACCTAACGATCTCGACGATGACAGTCAGTTCCGCTTTGCTACTACCCCTGACGCACTTTGGCATAAACTCGACTTACCGTATGATCTTAATGCCGAATAATTTGATTAATACCGCAGTAACGCAGTTACTTGATAACGAAGGGGTTGATTACCGCTTGCTGCCACACACGAAGCCGGCAAAGACCATTGCCGAAGCCGCAGCAGAACGCGGGGTTGATCCGCAGCACATGGTGAAATCGATATTACTCAAAGATATGTCAGGTTTTCATGTACTAGCATGTGTTCCAGGGCCACAATCGGTTGATCCTAAAAAGGTACGGGCGCTATTAGGTTGTCAGCGAATGACTTGTACCGATGCCACTGAAGTAGAAAAAGTCACGGGATTAGTCATCGGCACAGTGGCACCTATAGGGCTAAAGCGTCCATTAGTGATTGTTTTTGATGCCACTATAACCGCTATTAAGCATGTTAATATCAGTAGTGGTGATCGAATGGCTGGCATTGAAATCGCGACTGATGATTTATTGATATTATGTGATCCTATGGTCGCTGATATTTGTCGAGAACAGGCTTAATTAGTGACACCTAGACCAACGGTATGAATGAAAATACCGTTGGTTTACTTACTCGGTAAAGGAATAGGCTATGGCTAACCATCACCACCACGATATTAATTGGCGCGGTGTCGACCTTAATTTATTGATTGCCTTTTCTGCATTAATGGACACCCGCAGTGTAACCAAAGCCGCCAATAAATTAGCCATTGGTCAATCAGCAATGAGCCATAATTTATCGCGTTTACGCAATTTATTAAATGACCCTTTATTTGAGCGTCATGGTCATCAAATGCTGCCCACTCAAACCGCTTTAGAACATGCCACTACTGTCGATATGATTTTGTCATTAGTCACCAATGAACTACTGCGACCAAGTACATTTATTCCTGCTGATTTTTGTGGCACCTTTAAAATAGGTCTAACTGATTATGCCGAATTATTATTTGCCCCCGCACTGTATGATGCAATTCATCATCAAGCACCACAATGTCAACTGAGCTTTTTTAATGTCGATCGTCATAGTTATCACACCGATTTTAATCAACATCGAATAGATGTGGTTATCGGTTCAATGACAGATATGGGAAAGGATATTGAACATCAATATTTATATACCGAAGATCATGTGTGCCTTTATGATCAATGCGCAACGGGGCTTAATGATAACGTTACACTCGATCAATACAGTCACCACCCCCATGCACTTGTAAGTCCGGATGGTAAATTAACTACTCAGGTTGATGACCAATTACAACAACAAGGATTTGTGCGTCAAGTCGCAGTGGGATCACATAACTTTCTCACCATTCGACACTTACTAAGCGGTCGCGATTTAATTTGTGTAGTGTCACGTTTGATGGCGCAGCTGGATATTTTCAATGACCAATTAACCCAATGCCTTCCCCCTGTTGCGATAGCTGATTTTGATATTCGATTACTATGGCTACATCGCAACAGTAATCACCCTCGCAATCAATGGTTACGCCACCTTGTTGCCCAAACGGTGATAACCCAAGTCGAACAACTTCGAGCAGGTCAATAAACCAATAAAGAAAAGAGCGCGGCAGAGCATATTTACTCTGCCAATGGCTGTTGTTGCTATACCAATACAATTACTGCGCGCGGCTATTTGGCTCTTGAATTTGATAAAGTTTATGTTCATCGCAAGGTTCATCGCAGTTACACTCTTTATTGACGCCAACATTAGCCAAACCGCCACAACTGCCACTGATAGTTTGACGTTTAACAAACCACCCAATCGCCATTGCTAATATCACCACCAAGAAAATACCTAACGTCAGAAAAAATGTAGTCATCATTTTAATCCTCCAATTTTTCCTAACTGATTAAAACTGGTCGCGAGCATACCGACTTTAGCCACGGCAGGCGCCGATTTTTTAGTGCCACAGCCACAACCACATGCACCTTTTTCACGTTTACAAGCACGACCTTGATCGGCAGTCACTAATGCTTCTTTGCTAATACCACCCGCTAAAAAAGTCGCTAATGATGTTCTCGGCGGTACCCGACTAACACTAAATCCAGCTTGCAACAAACGTGCTAAAGATCGAGTACCAATATTACCCAGAACAATTTCATTGACGTTCAGTGCCGCAAGCTGACGCTGGAGTATTTTTTTATGTTTGCATCCCAGCTCTCGACTACCACTATTTTCAATGCGATCCACCAGCAGACCTTGTTGATCATAAATAGCAAATATTGCCGCTTTACCGAAATGGCCTGCAATCTGATCTCTTGGCGTTAACGCTATCGCTATTAACATACATTATTCCTCTGTGTTTTTAAGGGTGTCGGTTACCAATTCTAATGCCATTCCCATTACTAACGCCTGTGCAACTTTGTGTCGGCCTCGTGCCACAATATTGCCTAATGTTTGTCGAGAAACACCTAACTGTTGAGCTGCTTCAAGTTGCTGTAAACCCAACATATCGACCAATCTTAGCGCCTCTAATTCATCACTGGCTAAAATAAGTCGAGGTAATTGCTTCATCGGAACCCCATTCGGTTTAAAGCAACTATAAGCTGGCCGGCAACGGATCTTTCTTTCAATTTTAGGTCTTGCCATGGTGATGATAACCTCGCTAATGAGGTTTATTATTGGCATATGCCAAAAACCTAGTATTGATCTAGGATCATAAATGATGATCTAAGTGATTTTTTTAATAAAAAACACTAAACAGCTATCAACTTAAAATTTTAAAAATCAGCATAAAATATCGAAACCAACACTAACTTATTATTAACATTACTGATTACAAATCACTCACAATGTTTAAACGGTAATCCACTTACCTTCATTTGCCGCTAACATCGTCAAATAGGTAGCGATCATCATTCATTAACCAGCCTTATGTAACAATCAGTGGTAATAAGAAACACCAAAAAATCATTATAATCAGAACATTATTCTAGATATGTTATTTAAACTTATTCAATTCGCCAACAAATGAAATTTATCGTTAAATTTATGCTAATAATGTCACAGAAGTGTCATAAGAATTAGCGTATACTTATTCGCGTTAATCGCCAGGAAGGTCGGAGTTAAACTGTATTATGCGGATGTTCAAACGCTACTTGCCGAAACTAATTGCCAAGCATGTTAGTCGTATATTTAAAGGAAGAATTTATATTGATGGCCGTGGCGGCTATCATTTTGAGAAAGGAATATTGTTGGTGCCATTAAAAGCACAACAGCATCATTACGATACAGTGAACGAGGTTAACTTAGAAATTAAGCGTCTACGTGAAATTTACTAAGCCAATCCTTTAGAATTAAAGCCTCTCGAATAAAGCCCACTACAGTATGTGGGCTTTAATGTTTTTACGCTATTCATCATCAACAATCGTCGCTAAATAGTCCTCAGCATCCAACAACTCATCCACATCCGCATCTGTATCAATTCGAATTTGAAATAACCACCCATCACCATAGGGATCATTATTGACTAATTCAGGTGCAGCCTCGAGCTCGTCATTAACAGTGATAATCGTGCCCGTACATGGTGCATAAATATCGGATGCTGCTTTTACGGATTCAATAATGGCACATTCTTCTCCGCCATCAATAGCCGCCCCACTGTCAGGAAGGTCAATAAATACCATATCACCAAGTAAGGCTTGAGCATGATCACTAATACCAACGGTATAAATTCCATCACCTTCATCACGTAACCATTCATGCGTATGAGTAAATTTTAATTCTGAGGGCACATAGCTCATTCTCACATCCTTTTTAAGCTCACAATTAATAGGTCGTTATCACTCTATTTACTGTAGGTGAAAAAATATCTTTTGCTCAATTTGAGAACAAAAAAAACCGTAACAAAAAATTTATTACGGTTTAATAAATAATCACTCAGTTCAGTGGCTGATTACAGCTTATTTATAGCGCGCTAATTCAGGTAATTCGCCACTTAATCCTAATGCTCGACGCATGAATTCATCTTTAACGCCTGGGGCATTATTAGCAAATAACATTCCTAAATCACGTACCAGTTTTTTCGCTGGATGAGCGCCATCAAACAAGGATTTAAAACCTTGCATCGCGGTGATCATTTTCGCTGCTTCCGCTTTACGCCAGCGTTCGTAATGACGTAAATTAACCTGCTTACCAATGTCTTTTTCCGCTTGCCACAAACCAATGATCTCTTGCGCTAAGGCCGCTGCATCTAATAAGCCTAAGTTAACCCCTTGCCCAGCTAACGGATGAATCGTGTGGGCTGCATCGCCAACTAACGCGACCCGTTCACGTACAAAATCTTGAGCATAACGCATTTTTAGAGGAAAGGTTTGGCGCTCACCTTCCACGCGACACAAACCCAAACGGTGATCAAAAGCTGTCGTTAAATGCTGATTAAACTCTTCATCACTAACATCACACAGCTGCAATGCTTGCTCAGGTGGTAATGACCACACAATCGAACATAAATCTTTTTCAGCTAAAGGTAAAAAGGCCAACGGACCATCAGGACGAAAAATTTGACGGGCGGTTTGTAAATGAGGCTCATCACAACGGATATTGGCCACTAATGCACTATGACCATAATCCCGCTGTGTCAGAGGAATATCTACATGTTGGCGTAACCATGAATTGGCACCATCAGCACCAACCACTAATTTAGCGGTGAGGTTTTTACCAGAGGCTAAAGTCAGCCATGCTTCCGTTTCCCCAAAAGCAATATTTTGGCAGCGGTCAGGGGCAATGACGGTCACGTTATGTTGTTTGTTAACCTGTTCTAACAATGCTAATTGCACTACTCGATTTTCAACAATATGACCTAAATCCGGTTGTGATAGTCGCTCAGCGTCAAAATCAATATGGGCAAAACTGTCTTGCTCCCACACTTCCATTTTGCTGTAAGGGCTCATTCGGCGACAGCAAATACCTTCCCACACCCCCACGCTACGTAAAATGCGTTCACTAGCACGGCTCAATGCCGATACACGAATATCAGGCAAAGCGGCTAATTCAGGATTCGGCAATTGACCTTCAATCACCGCTATACGTAATTCAGTATCGGCTAACGCTGCGGCCAGTGTTAAACCAACCATTCCACCACCGATAATGGCGACATCAACATTTTGCATCATAGCTATCGTTTTACCTGTCCCATGGCACGGCGTAACAGCGGTGCTTGAAGTGTGTTAGAAAGGCTCATGGTCATCAAGCCCAGATTACGTCCAGCAACCAGTGCGGGATTATCATTTGCAAATAAGCTTACCAGCCCGGCGGTCATGGATACCGTCGCTTGACGATCAGGTAAACGGCGTTCACGGTAACGACCTAATACGGTGGGTAAACCAATATCAGCACCACGCTGAACGCCAGCTGCAATTTCTTCCGCCAGAGTCATCACATCACGTAAACCAAGATTAAACCCTTGTCCAGCAATAGGATGAAGCGTTTGAGCCGCATTACCAATCACCGCAGTACGGTGTGAGACTAGCCGCTGTGATTGACGTAAAATCAAAGGGTAGCAATGACGCTCACCAACCACTGTTAGTGCCCCTAAACGCCAGCCAAACACGGCTTGTAATTCTGCTAAAAATTGCGCATCCGATAATGCCATAATGCGCGCTTGTTGCTGCGGTTCAATGCACCACACCAATGAACTCCGTCCTTGAGCCATCGGCAACAATGCCACAGGACCATATTTAGTAAAGCGTTCAAAAGCTTGGCCTTGATGTGGCTTAGCAGTGGTAATGTTAGCAATAACCGCGACTTGCTCAAAATCATGTTCATCACGACCAATATGCAATAAATCACAACAATGTGACGTCGCACCATCAGCAGCAACCACTAATTTAGTACGTAGCCGTTTTCCAGTATTTAAACGCACCAATGCCTCAGCCTGAGTACGCTCAATATGTTCAACTTTAGCAGGACAAAACAGATCAATCTGAGGACGAGTCGCTAACTGGTGGTGAAAAATTTTACCCGCATCAGCTAGCTCAATCACATAACCTAGCGCATCAACCGCCAATTGTTGTGCTGACAACTCAACCATTCCCGCATGACCACGATCCGACACATGAATATGTTCAATTGCCGTCGCAACCTTTGCTAAGGCAGGCCAAAGCTGAATCGCATCTAATAATCGACTTGAACCATGAGACAACGCAATACTGCGTGCATCATAGCCAGGATGCCCATGCTGATCAGCCGCTACCGCTTCAACAACCGCGATATGTAATTGATGCTGCGTTAATTCATCCAGTGCAATTGCTAGACATGCACCCACCATTGCGCCACCCGCAATAACCACATCATATTGCTTCACATTTTGTCCCTTTCGCCATCGAAATAATTAGTGAAGAGTTGGCATTTCGTCAGCATTATCATCATTGACAAGGCGTTGACCTAATTCAGAATGACAACTCAAGACACACATACGTACATGTTCAAGCACTTGTTCAAATAAAGCCGCTTGATCTTCAAGATCTTCGTCTTCATCAATACCAAGTTGTGAGATCTCTTGTAAATCAGCCAGTGCTTCAGTTATTTCCTCAGATAATTGATTTTTTTGCAAATCCATTAGTCCTAAACCAGAAATAAAACTGTTTACCCACTCAGTTAATGCTTCAGCGCGAGTGGCTAACGGCTCGTCATCATCAGGCATCAATAATGAAAATTCAAATCCACCACCAATCAACTCATCAGCCGTCGTTGTAAATAGCGTCCGTACCATCATTTTGGCGCCGTCTGTCATCGGCTGACCTTCATTGGCGTAATCACAAACAGGACCGACCCAACTTTCATCATCAACAGCTAAACCACCACAAATCATTCCACTGAGTAAACCATGTAATTCAGCAGGCATAGCAGCCAAGCCTTGTTGTTTTAATTCAGCTTCAACAGCTTGGTATGTTGGTAGGGTTATTTCACTCATGGTTTATCACCTTTTTAATTGGCGCGATTTAAAATTAATAGTTTTGTGACCATTACTGAATGAATAGAGATGTCAGTAATTAACGTTACATTTTTGAAATTGTACCAAACAATAATCACACACATGGCTTAGTTAGTATAATAAATAGCGATGAGCGAATGCTGGCACTGTGTTATGCTAACACTTAAGCCTAGTTCGGCAAATGATAACACTGGCGAGAACGTTCAATCCTTAATCAACTCTATGATGAGTGTGATTAATATCTGTTTAGTCAGATGCTATTGAACTGAAACCGAGACATAGCCGCTTGCATCTTAGGTAGGGTTTTTCTATATTGACTCTAGTCGCAAGCGGAATGAATACCCATTCTGGCACGGAGCAAATCGAAGGTTTATGAGTACTCAGGCTGTAGAAATTCAAGTATTGGGCAGAAAGTTAAAAGTGAATTGCCCAATAGGTCAAGAAGATGCATTACGTGCCGCGGCGGCAGATTTTGACCAGCGCTTGAAAGATATGTCTGCGCGTAGTAGTGTATCCGTAGAACAATTATTGATCTTTACTGGTCTCAACATCAGTAACGAGTTGCATTTAGAGCGACAAGAACATAATCGCAATGCTGAATTAATATCCAATAAAATCAATTCACTAGAAGAAAATTTGGATAAAGTATTGCAATATCAGCCAAAGCGTTGATAATGAATTGACCCTGGGGTGTACGTCAGTGAATGAACGTCCCCGAGCCGATAAGCAAATACCCAGGATTGGCTTTTTTATTAACTATTGAGCATGCTCAGCCCGACTGAGAAGCCTACGGTTAATGTTGCTAATCCACCTTGAACATCTGGTTCAAGGGCCTTATTTCGCAACGGCACCTTGGGGACATCCCTTTCGTGTATTTCACTTTATTTGTTAGTATTCTCACTCTACAATCTTTAGACACTCACCGTTCATGGATTGGATACTCAAGTGATAACGCCCCCCATTTCCAACTCACAACCATTACGCCAACAACTACGACAACACATTCGTCACGCTAGGCGTCAGTTATCTTCTCTACAACAACAACATGCTGCTCAACAATTATCCCAACGTTTACAAACCTTACCTTTAATTCAACACAGCCAACATATTGCACTTTATCTCGCGACAGATGGTGAAATAGATCCACAGCCGTTTATTGATTGGTTATGGCAACAAGGAAAATCCGTTTACTTGCCAGTATTGCACCCTTTTAGCAAAGGGCATTTACTGTTTTTGCATTATGACGCAACCACGCCAATGACCACCAATCGTTACCATATTCGTGAGCCTAAATTAGATTTACGTCGAGTTAAACCTATTGCTGAGCTTGATATTATTTGTACCCCATTGGTCGCCTTTGATAGCACAGGCCAACGACTTGGTATGGGGGGGGGATATTATGATAGAACCCTAAGCCAGTGGCACCACTATCGCCAAGGGCCTTATCCAATTGGGATTGGTCATGATTGCCAATATATACCGCAATTACCTAACGAAGAATGGGATGTGCCATTGCCCTTAATTATTACCCCTAACCATCAATTCAGCGAGTGATCACATCCTCAACGCAAACGTTTGGCTTTTGGATAAAAAAACTGAATGTAATTGTATGTTATTCATAAAGTTATATTTTTAGTTTTAAGTTTGCAGCCATTAACCATAGAATCCAACTGACGAAATCACTTCGGTTAGCTATAATCACCTTTCGCATAATTGAGGTCATTACGAGGAGAACGGCATGACACAAGATGAAATGAAAAAAGCAGCGGGTTGGGCAGCACTTGAGTACGTAACGAAAAACAGTATTGTTGGTGTAGGTACTGGTTCAACCGTTAATCACTTCATCGATGCCTTGGCAACTCGTAAAGAAGAGATCAAAGGGGCGGTTTCAAGCTCTGTTGCTTCAACTGAGCGCCTAGAGCAAATTGGCATTAAAGTCTTTGATGCTAACGATGTTGCTAGTCTTGATATTTATGTTGATGGCGCAGATGAAATCAATGCTGAATTTGACATGATCAAAGGTGGCGGCGCCGCATTAACTCGTGAAAAAATTGTCGCGGCTATCGCAGAAAAATTCATCTGTATTGTTGATAACACCAAGCAAGTTGATGTCTTAGGTCAGTTCCCATTACCAGTAGAAGTCATTCCAATGGCGCGATCTTTCATTGGTCGTGAACTGGTAAAACTTGGGGGTGACCCAGTCTACCGTGAGGGTGTGATCACTGATAACGGCAATATCATTCTTGATGTTTACAACATGGCAATTACCGATCCTAAAGCAATGGAAGACAGCATCAACGCCCTACCCGGTGTCGTGACTGTAGGCCTTTTTGCTCATCGTGGCGCTGATGTATTAATTGTTGGCTCACCGGAAGGTACTAAAATCATCCAAAAATAATGATTAGTTCGTTATTTGATTACAAAACGGCAGCTATTGATCGTTCGCGAATCATTAGCTGCCGTTTTTTATTGGCTTTTTTGTAATATTCTTACCCATAGTGGTTAATTTTTGATACTTTATTAAACAGACACCATCAAACATTTAACTATTTAGCTACTGAAAGGCAATATTTACCACAGTCAAACTAAGGCAAGATTGTCATTCTCAGTCGCCACGTTTTTAAGGATAAGAACTTATGGCAACCGTATCACTCAATAAAGAAAAGATAAAAATTCTACTCCTTGAAGGTCTCCATCCTTCAACAGTAGAAGTATTGCAGCAAGCAGGTTATAGCAATATTGATTACCACAAAGGCTCTCTTGAAGGTGAACAACTATTAGAAGCAATCAAAGATGTCCACTTCATCGGTATTCGCTCTCGTACCCAATTAACACCGGAAGTCTTTGCTGCAGCGAAAAAGCTAACCGCTGTCGGTTGTTTCTGTATTGGTACCAATCAAGTTGATCTCAATGAAGCAATGATACGCGGTATCCCTGTTTTTAATGCCCCTTTTTCAAATACTCGCAGTGTTGCTGAACTGGTTCTTGGTGAAATTTTATTACTATTACGTGGTATTCCTGAAAAAAATGCCAAAGCTCATCGTGGTGAATGGTTTAAATCAGCTGATAATGCATTTGAAGCACGAGGCAAAACCCTTGGCATCATTGGCTATGGTCACATTGGAACTCAATTAGGTATTCTTGCGGAAAACTTAGGCATGAGAGTCTGCTTCTACGACATTGAAACCAAACTTTCACTCGGCAATGCGACTCAAGTTAGTTCATTATCTGAATTACTCAATAAATCAGATGTAGTGAGCTTACATGTTCCAGAAACAAAAGGAACAGCAAACCTCATGGGTGTTGAAGAATTCGCACGTATGAAACCCGGTTCTATTTTTATCAATGCCGCTCGTGGCACCGTGGTCGATATAGATGCTCTCTGTAGCGCTTTAGAAAGCAAACACATTGCAGGTGCAGCCATTGATGTATTCCCTGTTGAGCCGCAAACCAATAACAATCCATTTGAATCCCCTCTGATGCAATTTGATAACGTGCTTTTAACTCCACATATTGGTGGTTCTACTCATGAAGCTCAAGAGAATATCGGTATTGAAGTTGCAGGGAAACTGGTGAAATACTCCGATAATGGCTCAACATTATCAGCGGTTGGCTTTCCTGAAGTATCATTGCCAGAACATCACAGTGGTTGTTCTCGCCTTCTTCATATTCACCACAACCGCCCAGGAGTATTAAATCAAATCACCACTATTTTTGCGTCAGAAGGCATAAACATCGCCGCCCAGTTCTTACAAACAGGTGCAGAAGTTGGCTATGTCGTGATTGATGTTGAAACGGAACGTTCAAAAGAAGCATTACAGCAACTAAAATCAATTGAAGGTACGATTCGTGCCCGTATTTTGCACTAGAATCATAATCATTTAAAAATGACAAAGGAGAGCATGGCGCTCTCCTTTTTTATTTATAGCTAGTTTATTTTTATGAACCGCTTATTTTTCAGCTAACTTAAAGATCACATTAACACTGTCTTTAATTACGATACTGTTATCAGTATAGCTTTGATCAACAGATCCTTTACTCATACTGCTATACATCACCGCATCATTACTGCGGCGGTACGGCATTGATTGATTATTCGTATTATAATCAATCTGCCAGACGCCATCGATTTTATTACCAAAACCTTGTGCTAATGAAGCCGCTACTTGCTTAGCGTTCTCAATTGCTTTTTGACGTGCTTGTTGTTGGTATTTTTCAGTATTTGATATTTTCAAATCAATATTGTTTATTTGATTAATCCCATCACCTAACGCGTCATCTAAATACGTATTTAGCTTCGTTAGTTGATGCACCGTCACCTCAATATTACGACTCGCTTTAAAGCCGGCTAGTTCCGGTTTTTGATCTTTTGGATAAGCGTATCGCGCTGACAATGATATGTTGGCGCTATTAATGTCTTTTTTATTCACACCTGCTGCTTGTAAACGCTCAATAAACTTAGTGACAGCTTGATCGACGGCTAACTTAGCATCAACCGCTGTTTTCTTAGTTTCAACCACATTGACAGAAAAAACCGCCATATCCGGTTTAACCGTCACTTCGCCACGGCCCGTTGTTTCTAAATGAGGAAATGGAATATCTGCCGCCATTGCAGCAGTTGAAACAAACGCACTAGCGCCAAGTACTATCGCTAACAATTGTTTTTTCATTATTCATCCTTTTATTGATCGCACAGCAGGGGTATTTATTGATACCAACATTAATAAATATATTGTTGTTTATCTGTAAAATAAGAAGGCTATGCTAACAAAGCCTTTTTATAATGAACACTGTTTTTTAGTTGCAATTCAGAAACCATTCAGTAATGGTACTGTTTTAACATCATCATTAATGCGACGATTAGCGTTAATTAGAATAAAAAAAAGAAGCCCGTAGGCTTCTTTTTTTAGTGTCATATAATTAAAGTTTGAGCGAATTAAGCGCCAACTTTATTTACATGCACATCCATCTGTGGGAACGGAATTTCGATACCTTCTTTATCAAGCTCTTCTTTAATCGCTTGGTTTAGATAGAAATATACAGCCCAGTAATCAGGCGTATTAACCCATGGACGTACCACAAAGTTAACAGAAGAATCAGCAAGTGCAACCACACCAATAGTTGGTTCAGGATCTTTAAGCACGCGGGTATCAGACGTTACAACACGACGTAATACTTCTTTTGTTTTTTGTAAATCAGCATTGTAAGAAACACCAATCACTAAATCGATACGACGAGTATCATTACGAGAGAAGTTAGTAATTGGGTTACCAATAATGTGTGCGTTTGGCACGATAACTGTTTTGTTATCAGGCGTACGTAATTCAGTAGAGAAGATCTGAATCGATTCAACAGCACCAGCAACACCTGCAACTTCAACGTAGTCGCCAGATTTGAATGGGCGGAAACCAACAATCAACACACCTGCTGCAAAGTTTGATAATGACCCTTGAAGTGCAAGACCAATAGCAAGACCTGCGGCACCAATAACCGCAACCACTGATGCAGTTTGAACACCAATACGACTTAATGCTGCAATTAAAACAATAACGAATAGCACATAACGTACTAAGCCATGGATAAACTCAACAACTGCATTGTCCATGTCTTTTTTGCGTAAAATTTTCGCAATTGAACCCGCAATGAGTTTAACAATGATATTACCAATAAATAAAATCAGTAATGCTGAAACAATGTTCACCGCATATTGAACTAATAGATCTTGGTTTTTAGAAATCCAATTGCTTGCATGCATAACACCATTAGTCAGTGAATTATCGGATATATTTTCAACAACCTTGTCAGTAACGCTCTCTGTCATGAAGGTATCTCTCTCAAAGTATAACAATAGTAAAATGTTGCTAATGCGTAAATCATACCGTAACTAGTAAAAAAATAACACCTTTGCAACAAATGTGATATTAGACAATAATCGCTAACAACAATGCTGTGATTAGTATAATTATCAGCATTGAGTATTCTAACATCAAAGAAACGGTGCATTATTAATCCTTTATTAGCCAAATGGCTAGTAAAAAAAATCGAACAATCATAAAAAAATATAAATTATCAACGTATAACGAATAATGCTAACCACTTATTAGATACAAAAAAAGTCCACCGAAGTGGGCTTTTTCACATTTTATCTTGTAACGAAATCGATATTATAGAACGTCGATTGCGTTTAGGTCAGAGAATGCTTTCTCTAGACGCTCAACCATTGATACTTGACCTGCACGTAACCATACGCGTGGATCGTAGTATTTTTTGTTTGGCGCTGACTCACCCGTTGGGTTGCCGATTTGACCTTGTAGGTAATCGTGGTTAGCAGCTTCGTAACGACGGATACCATCCCATGCAGCCCACTGTGTATCAGTATCGATGTTCATTTTAACAACACCGTAACCGATTGACTCTTGGATTTCAGCTTCAGAAGAACCTGAACCACCGTGGAATACGAAGTTTAGAGTGTTAGTCGGTAGACCAAACTTCTCTGAAACGTATGTTTGAGAATCACGTAGGATAGTTGGAGTAAGTACAACGTTACCTGCTTGGTAAACACCGTGTACGTTACCGAAAGATGCAGCGATAGTGAAACGTGGGCTAACTGCGTTTAGTTTCTCGTATGCGTATGCAACGTCTTCTGGAGAAGTGTATAGGTCTGATGCGTCCATGTGAGAGTTATCAACGCCGTCTTCTTCGCCACCAGTACAACCTAATTCGATTTCTAGTGTCATGTTCATCTTAGCCATACGCGCAAGGTATTTAGCTGAGATTTCGATGTTCTCTTCTAGAGACTCTTCAGAAAGGTCTAGCATGTGAGAAGAGAATAGAGGCTTACCAGTTTGTGCGAAGAACTCTTCACCCGCGTCTAGTAGACCGTCGATCCAAGGAAGAAGTTTCTTAGCTGCGTGGTCAGTGTGAAGAATTACAGGAACGCCGTAAGACTCAGCAACTGCGTGAACGTATTTAGCACCAGCGATAGCACCAAGAATTTGAGGGCCTTGACCTTCAAGTTTAAGGCCTTTACCGCCGAAGAATGCAGCACCGCCGTTAGAGAACTGAACGATAACTGGCGCTTTAACTTTAGCAGCAGCTTCAAGAACAGCGTTTACTGAATCAGTACCGATACAGTTAACAGCAGGTAGAGCAAAATTGTTTTCTTTTGCTACAGCAAATACTTTCTGTACGTCGTCGCCAGAAATAACACCAGGTTTTACAAAATCGAAGATCTTAGACATAACAATAGTCCTATATTTTACTTTGTTGTCTGTGGAAAAATTCTTGTGCAAACGTTTGCGATAAGCTTCTATTTTACTGAAACATAACGTCTATCACAAACATTTAAACGCGGAAACTGACACTATTATTACAAATATACCCAGTTTCCACGCCAAATAAATTATGCTTTAGCGCGTGCTTCTAGCATTTCAACAGCAGGCAATTTTTTGCCTTCAACGAACTCAAGGAACGCACCGCCACCAGTAGAGATGTAAGATACTTTGTCTTTGATACCGTACTTGTCGATAGCCGCTAGAGTATCACCACCGCCAGCTACAGAGAAACCTGCAGATTGTGCGATTGCGTTAGCAACAACTTCAGTACCTTTACCGAATTGCTCAATTTCAAATACGCCAACTGGACCATTCCAAAGAATAGTTTTTGCGTTCATGATGATGTCAGCAAGTGCTTGAGCTGAATCAGGACCAAGGTCAAGAACCATATCGTCAGCAGCGATTTCAGTTGATGGTTTGATAGTTGCAACAGCTGAGTCAGAGAACTCTTTCGCACATACAACATCAGTTGCTACTGGAATGTCAGTGTGTGCCATTAGCTCTTTAGCAGTAGGGATAAGGTCTGCTTCGTAAAGTGACTTACCTACATCGTTGCCTTCAGCTGCGATGAATGTGTTAGCAATACCACCACCAACAACGATTTGGTCAGCAATCTTAGATAGTGACTCAAGAACAGTTAGTTTAGTAGATACTTTAGAACCACCAACGATAGCAACCATTGGACGTGCTGGGTTATCCATTGCTTTACCTAGCGCTTCTAGTTCGCCAGCAAGTAATGGACCTGCACATGCTACAGGTGCAAACATACCTACGCCGTAAGTAGATGCTTGTGCACGGTGAGCCGTACCAAATGCATCCATTACGAATACGTCACAAAGTGCAGCGTATTTTTTAGATAGTTCGTCTTCGTTCTTCTTCTCGCCCTTGTTGAAACGTACGTTCTCAAGAACAACAAGCTCGCCTGCGTTTAGCTCAAGACCATCAAGGTAATCTTTTGCTAATTTAACGTCACAATCTAGTGCATCGTTTAAGTAGTTAACTACAGGCTGTAGAGAGAATTCTTCTGCGTATTCGCCTTCCGTTGGACGACCTAGGTGAGAAGTAACCATTACTTTAGCGCCCGCTTCTAGGCAACGCTGAATAGTAGGTAGAGATGCAAGGATACGTGCATCTGAAGTTACTTTACCGTCTTTTACTGGCACGTTTAGGTCAGCACGAATAAATACACGCTTACCAGCTAGATCCAGATCAGTCATCTTGATTACAGACATGTTTTGCCCTCTCAACATTATTTAAAATAAAAGTTCATAAATTTCATGGCCCGGCGTCACTGCCAAACCCAATAATTCTTACTACTTATTTTGTCGGCGTAGCAACAGAATGATCTGTTGCAGCCATTGCTAACGCAGTATCTAACATACGATTTGCAAACCCCCATTCATTATCACACCACACCAACATTTTGATTAAATGCTGCCCACTCACGCGGGTTTGAGTGCCATCAACAATCGCGCTATGGGGATCGTGATTGAAGTCAATCGACACCAAGGGTGCTTCGGTATAAGTCACTATACCCTTTAATGTACAACGAGACGCATTCAATAATGCTTGATTTACGTCATTAACTTTCACGTTTGTTGTAACAGTAACCGTTAAATCCATGGCGGTGACATTTATTGTGGGCACCCTCACAGAAATAGCTTCAAATTTGTCAGAAAACTTCGGAAAAATACGACCGATACCTAAATGTAATTTGGTATCTATTGGAATAATGGATTGGCTAGCAGCACGCGTTCGGCGTAAATCAGGATGATAAGCATCAATAACTTGCTGATCATTCATTGCAGAGTGAATTGAGGTTATAGCACCCGTTTCAATACCGAAACAATCATCCAACACTTGAATGATGGGCACGATGCAATTCGTCGTACAAGAGCCATTAGAAACAATCGTGTGTTGCTGGGTTAACTGTTGATGGTTAACGCCATATATCACAGTAAAGTCAATATCATTGGCAGCAGGATGGGAAAATAACACTTTGTTAGCACCAGCATCAATGTGGGCTAAACCATCAGCACGAGAACCAAACTTACCGGTACAATCAAGAACAATATCGACGTCCAAATCGTGCCAAGGTAACAATTTAAGTTCCGGTTGATGAAGCAGGCGAATTTGATCGCGGTGACCATTTTCATGGGCAATAAAAAGATGCTCCTGATCATGACTGACAGGCTTACCGAATCGTCCATGGCTTGAATCATACTGAAGCAGGTGAGCCATTGCTTCCGGCTCTGCTAATTCATTGATTGCCACGACGTTAATCTGGTGATGTTTACCACTCTCGTACAGTGCACGTAACACACTGCGACCGATGCGGCCGAATCCATTTATTGCGACTTTTAGTGTCATATCCGTGCTACAAAAAAACCAAGCGGCGTTAGTGTATACCAACCAAGTTTGAGAATCACCATAATTGTGACAACTCTCACTGCGTTTAATTAAATATGTTCATAATCAAACATATAATCACATAAATAACCTTAATAAAAAGATAAAATATGAATAATTAACCACCAAAATCTATTATTCATGTAAAAGATTTATCATAAAAATTGGCTTATTTAGGGTGTTTTCTACCAATAACCGCCACCAAACAAAATAAAAATAGCGACAGATTTATCAGATAAATAATGACAAGTACTATGGGATAGAACGATATATAAATATCGTTATGTCTTTGCTGTATCCCCTCTATCAACATGCAACTATTTATACAGCTTATTTATTTTAAAATAACATTGAGCGTATCTATTTGTAGCGGCTATTTTCGCAACACGATAAAAGCAGAGCCTCGTTCTATTAATTGCGACTAACAAAGCAATCAATACAGTTAAGATTGCAAAAATACGCTTAGCCACTCAATGGGATCACACATACTCCTTTACAACCCTGCATTTTAAATAAATAATCGTCACGCGCTGTTGCTCTGCGTTATTAATGAAACATCAAGTAAAAGTAAAACCCTTAGAATATCTTCGTCAATGTTGTCATCCTCTGTGTTTCCCTTAGCTTCATCGTCGCATTTAATAGTTACGCTTATCAGCACTCACATTTTTTATCTTTTGAATATTAAGGGTTACACATGTCGCATAAAGCAACAGGTTTAGTGAAGTGGTTTAGTGAAGAAAAAGGTTTTGGCTTTCTAACTCAAGACACAGGCAATGCTGACGTGTTTGTTCACAGCAGCGGCATTGCTGATAAAACATTAACCAAGCTACCAGAAGGCAAAAAAGTGTCTTTTGATGTAGAGCAAGGTCAAAAAGGCCTACAAGCGATCAACGTTGTGATTCTGTAGTAACTAAAAAATGCTGCTGATACATTAGTAGCATTTTATTTTTATCACACCCTCTTATTTTCAATAACTATAAACAATTAAAATCATAATTAATTTAATATATAAAGTTCAATGTTAATTAGCCAGCATTATAAGTAAAATATAAAAACCATTCATCATCTACTATTCAACAATATTACATATAATCTAACACCTCATCATGTTTTTGTTTAATCATATAATTTAAATTAATGTCATGTTTTTGTTAATGTTATTTGTAATATATTAATATCACCTCAACAACCATATAATATTTTAAAATTATATTTTATGAGGTTCCAATGAAATTCAGGGAAGATATAAACGGTTTAAGAGCAATAGCCGTTATTGCTGTTGTGCTATTTCATTTTAACAGTTCGCTCATACCAGGTGGTTTCGCTGGTGTTGATGTGTTTTTTGTTATATCTGGTTTCTTAATGACTAGCATTATATTTAGAGGACTAGAAAATAATAATTTTTCAGTGCTTTCTTTTTATAAAGCGAGAGCAGTAAGGATCATCCCTGCATTATTAGCAGTTTGTATTACCGTACTTATATTCTGTTGGTTCTTTCTAATGCCATTAAAGCTTGAAGCTTTAGGTCGGCATGTCATTGGTAGCATTAGTTTCTTATCTAATATATTTTATTGGAAAGAATCAGGCTACTTTGACACCTCATCACAAACTAAATGGCTCTTACATACATGGTCATTATCTGTCGAATGGCAGTTTTATATTCTCTACCCTATTGCTTTAATTATTCTCAAAAAAATATTCTCTCTTAACAGCATTAAAAAAATCCTAATTTTAACAACGGTTATCGGGTTAAGTATAAGTATTTATGCATCCTATTACTGGCCATCTCCTGCTTATTTCTTATTACCTACACGCGCATGGGAAATGTTAGCGGGTGGTCTAGTCTTCTTATATCCTATAGAGTTAAGCCAACCTAGAAAAAAACATCTCGAATGGATTGGATTACTTTTAGTTTTACTCTCTTATGTATTTATATCTAAGTCAGATATGTGGCCAGGATACTTAGCTCTAATTCCTGTCGTTGGCGCTGCATTAGTTATCCTTGCAAATAATAGCAACAGCCCTATTACCAGTAATAAAATAATGAAGAATATTGGTTTATGGTCTTATTCTATTTATTTATGGCATTGGCCAGTTGTTGTTATTGGTCATTACTTTAATATTAAATATTGGGCTGTTATCGGTATTCCATTATCAGTATTACTAGGCTTTATTAGTTATACTGTTATAGAAAAAAACAAAGTAAGCCTAAAAGCAATTATCCTACCCTTTATTTTAATTCTAGGGTTAGCATATACCGTCTCATCAAATATTGGTCTGTTTTACAATATTCCGACAATAAATTTAAAGGCGATTACTACAAATACAAAAACAGATCATAATAGCGCTTATACATGGGCTCATATTAGAACTTTAGATAAAAAAGATTTTGTAGAACAAAACAAAGAAAAAGTTTTAGTCATTGGTGATTCTCAAGCTGGAGATTTCACAAACAGTCTTTATGATGCTGATTTAAATAAAAATATTGAGATAGTGTCACGAATTGTTGAAGCAGATTGTGGCTTTTTCTACTTACCACCAGCAGAACAAAATATTGCCTTTAGTCAATCTCCAACGATTAAAGGCAATCAAATGTGGCAAAATAAATGTCGAACATTTATAAAAAATGTCGATAAAGGTGATGTTGTTGAACAAGCTAACGTTATTATTTTAGCGATGTATTGGCGTGATGTTAATATGAATTGGATATTCAAATCGATTCAAAATATTCGCGCTAAAAACCAACATGCAAAAATCTATGTTATTGGCGGCAAATCATTTAATGCTCAAATATCAACGTTAGCCTATGAAGCTTACAATAAAAAATTAGATCTTAGTCGTTATGCAAAAGCAAATATTGCTAGCAATGTTCGTGAAAACCGCGCTGTACAAAACGAACAATTTGAAGCAAAAGCTAAGTTACCTGAATATAACTATAATTTTATTAATATGACCACCATTATGTGTCATAGCGATCGTTGTGATGTTGTCGATAAAGAAGGTAATAGTTTTTACTTTGACAGTCGCCATACAACACGTGCAGGTACAAAATACATCGCTGAACAATTACATAAGCAGCAGTTATTCAATGAAATATTAGCACCTGAAAATCAATAATTATTTCAGTTCGGTTGCTATACAAAACTGCAACGTGGTTTTTATATAAAACATCACAAGGCCGCTAAGTAAATTAGCGGCCTTTTTATATTCATACAATAAGCCAAAGAAAGCTTACAAAAATGTAAACTACAGGCAAACTCAGTGTATAGATCGTTCGGTATTATTCTCGTATCAAAACACACCTGAGGATTTTACAATGACTAATAAACGCTTTGCTATGCTACTAATTCCTGCAGTACTGTTATCAACGTCAGTATTTGCAACCACAACACCAGCATCAACAACACAACCAATCAACACTGCAACGACTCAACAACAAGGTTTTAGCGGTCCAACGGTTGGTTTAAAAACAGTAAAAGCTGTACTTGATGCGGGTATGTTCAGTGATGATACGCCAGTAACATTAACTGGCCACATTACAAGTTCATTAGGTGATGAGCATTATCAATTCACCGATAGTACCGGTTCAATTACAGTAGAAATTGATCATGACAAATGGTTTGGCGCACACGTCACACCACAAACAAAAGTCACCATTCAAGGTGAAATTGATAAAGAGTTTAACCATACTGCAATTGATGTGAATCATGTTCGCGTTGTGGGTTAATCTTCCCTTTACTGTCACTAGGCTGCGAGCTTGTAAAATCTATCGCTTGCAGCCTCATTATTAATAGCGTGTTAATTTCATATAAATCTTGCCGACATAAAGATAAACTTTACTATCATACTGTTTACCAGCATCTAATCTAATGCTGGTTGTATCATTCAGCATTAACAATCCATGTATATACCAAATAACGGACACACGTTATTAAATACTAGAAAATGCCATTATTTAAGTTTTTTAGCGCTGCAACGGCTTATTTAAATATTCATTAATTGTTTTTATCTTATTGTAAGGTTGCCATTATGCAAATACTGCTTGTCGAAGACGATGATAGTTTAAGTCGTTATATTGAAAATGGACTCACAGAAGCGGGACATCATGTGCAGTGTATTGATAATGGGAAATTTGCCCTTTCAATATGCATGTCAGAACAATTTGATATCGCCATTGTTGATCGGATGTTGCCAGGATTAGATGGGTTATCATTTGTAAAAGCACTTCGCGCATCCAAAATTTCAATGCCGGTTATCTTTCTCACCTCATTAGGTGGTATTGATGATCGCGTTGATGGCTTAGAAGCAGGCGGAGATGACTACTTAACTAAACCCTTTGCCTTTTCAGAATTACTAGCTCGCATATCAGCCTTATCTCGTCGCTCATCAACACTCTCTGAAGCAAAACCCAGTGAATTAGTTTATGGCGATCTCAGTCTTAATTTATTTGATCATACCGCGATCCGCCAAGGACAAGTCTTAACTCTGCAACCAAAAGAGTTTCGTATTCTTGAACTCTTTCTGCGTCATCCAGGACGCGTCATTATTCGAACCATGTTATTAGAGCACGTTTGGGATATCTATTTTGATCCCCAAACCAGTGTGGTGGAAACTCACATTAGCCGTTTACGTAATAAGCTTGAAAAACCGTTTGGTGATCAGCTTATTCATACCGTTCGAGGGGCTGGCTACAAGTTAGAACACAAACTTGGGAAAAACGCCTAATGCATCCTTTTATCACGCAACTTCAACAACGATTGCCGACCCCTGTATGGTTACGCAGTTCTGCTATGCAGCAAGGACTGATGTTTATCATGGTGTCAGTGGTGAGTTTAATTTTGATGTCGAGCCTCACTATTGCATATATTGATTATCATCTTGATGAAGTAAATAACAACATTGAACATAACGTTGAAGCCTTTATGCTTGGCACCACCACCGAGATCAACAAAGAGCCCATTGATGAAGATGATGTTATCGACGTTTTGGCAACGGGTTTTATCCTATCCGGTATTCTAGTTGTACTTTGCAGCTCAGCTATCGTGATTTATATGACGCGACGCAACCAAGCAAAAATTGATCGCATTGAAACGGTATTACGCGCCGCCGCTGATGGTGAGTTATCAGCCAGAACCATGATGTCGAGCCAAACAAATGATCTCACTCGTATCGGCTCAACCGTTGACGAAATGTTGTCACGCTTACAAAGTGTAGTAGCTGCAATGAGCGATATATCCTCCAATATTGCTCATGAATTAAAAACCCCGATTACGCGCTTACAATATAATTTACAAACCCTAAGTGAGATGGCTGACGCACACGGTGATAAGCTTGATGATGATTTTTCAGAACAACTACAACTGTCACTCAAAGAATCAAACCGGTTAGCGAATATCTTTGATGCTTTACTGCGTATATCTCAAATTGAATCAGGTAATAGACGCCAACGTTTTGAAACCATAAATGTGGTTGACCTCGTCCACACCATTGCTGAAATTTATACCGATGTTGCTGAAGATGCGAGCATGACCTTGACCCTTAATACTCAAAAAGAGCCTATTTTCATTCAAGGCGATAAAGAGTTACTGATTCAACAATTTGCTAATTTGGTAGAAAATTCACTGCGCTATTGCCCGCAAGCAAGTCAATTAATACTCTCGTGCCACACTGAGCAAGATAATGTAGTGATCACCATGGCAGACAATGGTCCCGGAATTGATGACCAAGAAAAACAGCGCGTATTTGAGCGTCTTTATCGAATTAACAAATCCCGCAATGATGGCGGCTTAGGTATCGGGTTAACCTTAGTTAAAGCAGTGACAGATTTACACCAAGGCGAAATCAAACTTTATGATTGTCATCCCGGACTTGGGGTCGAGATTCGTTATCACTGTTAGTCACTTTTGCTATCGCATAAAAATATGAGATGACAGCACCAAATGAATAAAAATACCGCCTTGAGGCGGTATTTAACAGTATGTCTATTTATGCGTACTAGTAGACTTAACTCATTATTAAACAACATGCCCCTCTTGAAAACGGGTTAACAACGATTGAACATAACTTGGTAGCTCGAAAAAGGCTAAATCTCTAGATCTAAATAATTTGCCTCCTAACTTTTTGGGATGACCTCATTAAGAAGAGAAAACAACTCTTTGTAGTTCAATAATTTTATCAATATCCATCTTTTTACAACCCATATGAAATCGCGTTAGTTCTCCGATTGCTAACCCTGATAGAGTTACAGCTAAATTTAGAAAGGGCTTACTATACTCAGCTGGTCTGAGGTTTGTTAAGGCATCACCACTATATTGAATTGAAACCAGTTGAATACCATTATGGGTATAATCATTTTGTTCAACGATAAGAGGGGAAAGCTTGGTTGAAAGAAAAGCACAGTCTTTGAAGGTTGGTACTGCATCTTCAACCAGTTCAATTAGTTTATCAATACGCTTCGGGAAGTGCATCGAACTATCGTTTTTTATCTCTTGATCATCAACACAGTAAACTACCCACATTGCCCTCAGATAAGCTTCGGTTGCGGGCCTAGCTAAAGCTGCCATTGATGATGGTAGGAACTCTTTATCTAATACACAGATAGAAATACAGTGCTCAATCGCTATATTAAAAAGAGGCACAGCTAAGTTAGCTCGTTTGCTTGAACGGTACTTAAACTTATTTAGTTCTATATGAATCGCATGGAAATATTGAAATATTTCATTGGGTATTTGTTTAGGTAATTCTTGTGTCATTTTAAATCAGCCTTACTGCAAACAAAGTGATAGGGTAATGTCTTGCTTTATGACAGTGTTTTATAAGCAAAAATACAACAGAAAAATCACGCTACAATAATCTAATTAATTTTTAATATTAAGCTGTTAATTGCACTTTATCCCTTTCATTAGGTGAGCTATATATTTGATCCGATACACGAAAAAGTCCAGATACAACAAAGGCCGCATAAGCGACCTTTCAAGTTTGGTACATGTAACGGATGTTATGTTCAATCAGAACACAGAGAATCAACTTAACCCGTATTGTTATATATCTTGTCGCAAGTATTTGTTAACTAAAACAATTCCATTATTAGTTAACCTACCTCCTTTAAGGTCTACCAGCCCAGCACGAACTAAATGAGCTTTTCCCCATTTACGCTTAGGTTCCTCGCCTTGTGATAAAGCTACAAGTTCATCAATATCAGCTTGAGACAAACCGTAAAGACTAGAGATAATTTCACTACTAGTTTTAATTAAAGATTCAGCCTCTTCATCTTTCCCATCAGCTTTTAGTTGAGCTGCTTCTGATACTTTATCTTGCATTATTTCTTGCAGCGAGAGTTTAAACGAAACGTCCCCTACTTTCCCCTCTAATCCAGCTGCACGTTCAAGTAACGCAGTAATAGTCTTTTTAAAAACGACCAGAACTATCAAAGTGACAGATGGCCATACAAGAATACTTACTGTTTGATTAATTTGAGAGTAAAGCTCTAAATCTATCATATTGCTCTTTGCTTGTTATTAGGTTTTCAGGTTGTAAGTATATTTCTACTTGCTGTAAAACAAATTGTTCAAAAGCCGCTTTGTTGAAATCTAAGCCGACAAGAAAACACTGATCAATATCATTCGGATAGAAGCTTCTAGAAGCATCGCCAGTAGGCTCAATTAGACCCAAAACCAGCGGCCCTGAAATATGATACTGTGTACTAAATCCGCCAGGGCCATAATAACCATGAAGTGAAAAACGGAATCTCATCCCTTCTTTAGAAATATTATTCTCGACCCAAAAGCCGAGTTCTTTTAACTTAACTTCTGCATTTCCTAATATTTCATTAATTTCAGGAATATTGCTCTCAAAAGCTTGTTGTTCATCCTCTGAAATAAGCTGACGCTCTTCATTAGTTAGAATGAAGTCTTTGCTCGCTGTAACTAAATGTTTAATTCTTTCCCAATTTTCCATATAACCTCTTTGATACATAACATTGTATTAAACGATCGGAGATCTTCTTCTTTATGCTACCAGATACTTACAAATTTTCGATAGGCATTATGCCCAGAAACAACAAAAGCCGCTTAAGCGACCTTATGACTTAGATTTATTTTAAATCTGGATATTTTTATCAATCCATCTCGCCATAAATCACTTATCAATCTGATAGATCCCAAATACCCCCTAAATCGTCCCTAAAAACGATTTTAAGACCACAAATACCGATCACTCGACACCTAGTATGACTTTTATCTAAAAACGGCTGTATTTAACATATTGCATCTAACATGCACTACGGGATCACCGTTCATACAAAAACACTCCCAAAGTCAGCATTTTAAACGGTTTTGTTAAGCTAAATGAGGCTAAAACTAACGTTATTATATTGTTATTAGTGTTACTTAATTCCAAAATTCCCATTTGAACGTTATTTGGTAGCCACTTATGCAAAAATCAGCTTTTCTACTCAGCTAACATCATCGCCACGAGCCGCATTTGAATATCTTCCTAGCGACCAACTCAATAATATTCAGATGCAAAAAAGGTCGCCTGAGCGACCTTTCTACAATTCATATCATCAAAGATGACTTACCACGCTAAACCACACGCGCTCGCTTTTGCTTTCGCAAGGCTGTAATACTTACGCTTAACAAGGTAATTACCGTCGTTTTTAAGCCCTTCAACACGTAGCCACTTATTTTTGCCAAAACGTGCTTTTACCGGAACACCAACGGCGAAACGCTTACCCGATTGATATTTTGCAACATAAAAACTATCACGAACTTTGAAGATATAGCCATTCTTACCACAAATTCGAGCACTCTCAACACGGCCTTTTTTAGTCGCGCCCCAGTTACCCCAATCATCAGCATGGCTAGGTAGAGAAGTCATCGCGGCTAAACCAAGTAGTAATCCTAAAATAGCTTTTTTCATCACAACACTCTAAAAAGTAAACTTATGAGTTTATTTTAATCATAATCAAAAGAAAGAAAAGAGAAATAATCCAAAAACGTGAAAATTGACAAACGTCAGCAAAATACAACGTTAACAGCATGAGTAAATATTGAAATATAACCAAAAGGTATGGTTTTGAGCCTGTGTGGTTTTTTATGGAAAATGTGATTAAATCAAAACATCAATATTAGGCTCAAACGTAAAAAAGGCTTTGAACAATAAGTTCAAAGCCTTCTTAGAAATATGTTAAAAGGTTAAGGAAAAACCTTAGCGCTAACTTTACTTAGTCATGTTGCCGCTTTTGTACATAGGAGCGAATACAGGCGTGTAAAGTGCAATAATTTTATTAACGATACCAGTCATTTCTTTTTCCTCAATAAACTAAGCTTTTTTAATAGAACAACCATAGCCTAACCATTGACTCTATAAGGCTTGCGGTCGTGTTTCAATGAGGCTAATTATAGATATTTCATTAAACTTTGAAAGTGATAAAAACAGCCATTTCAAATTAGTTTTAATAATGTGAAATACTGTTATATCTCCACTCTATTTATAATGTTTAATCAAAATTATCAGCATAAAAAAAGACCGCAATTAGCGGTCTTTAAAAGCGGTAGTTAATAGGGAAAACTTACCC
Source organism: Photobacterium piscicola (assembly GCF_046058925.1). Taxonomy (NCBI): domain Bacteria; kingdom Pseudomonadati; phylum Pseudomonadota; class Gammaproteobacteria; order Vibrionales; family Vibrionaceae; genus Photobacterium; species Photobacterium piscicola. Next base: position 813,261 of record NZ_CP175534.1, on the reverse strand, counting down.
TAGTAACGCATTGGCATTATTAACAATGTTTTCAACAGTAAAGCCGAACATATTAAATAACTCATCAGCTGGTGCTGACTCACCAAAAGTTGTCATGCCAATGATGCGACCGTTCAAGCCAACATATTTGTACCAGTAATCCGCAATACCCGCTTCAATCGCAATACGTGCGGTGACGTTTGCAGGTAATACAGTTTCACGGTAAGCCGCACTCTGTTTATCAAACAAATCTGTCGCAGGCATTGAAACTAACCGTACTTGGCGACCCGCAGCGGTTAGCTCTGCATATGCTTGCGCTGCAATACCCACTTCAGAACCTGTTGCAATTAAAATAAGCTCAGGTGTAGCAGCACAATCTTTAAGAATATAACCACCTTTAGTGATATTCGCGACTTGCTCAACGTTACGATCCTGCTGATCAAGGTTTTGACGAGAGAAAATCAACGCTGTTGGACCATCTTTACGTTCAATCGCATATTTCCAAGCAACCGCTGATTCAACCTGATCACAAGGACGCCATGTACTCATGTTCGGGGTTAAACGCAGTGATGCGACTTGCTCTACTGGCTGGTGCGTTGGACCATCTTCACCCAAACCAATCGAATCGTGAGTGTATACCTGAATATTTTGCACCTTCATCAGTGCCGCCATACGCAATGCATTACGTGCGTATTCCATAAACATTAAGAAGGTTGCCCCATAAGGAACAAAACCACCGTGTAATGCAATACCGTTAATAATGGCTGTCATACCAAATTCACGCACACCGTAATGAATGTAGTTACCCGATGCATCTGTCGGTGTCAGTGATTTAGAGCCAGACCACATAGTTAAGTTAGATGGCGCTAAATCGGCAGAACCACCCATAAATTCAGGTAATAACTGACCGTACGCTTCTAGCGCATTTTGTGATGCTTTACGTGATGCGATATTGGCTGGGTTAGCTTGCAGATCTGCAATAATACGTGATGTTTCCGCTTCCCAATTCGTTGGTAAGTCACCGTTCATACGACGGCTAAATTCAGCGGCTAGCTCAGGGTAAGCTGCGCTATAAGCGGCAAACTTTTGATCCCATGCGATTTCTTTAGCGTTACCGGCTTCAATGGCATTCCAATTAGCAGCAATATCAGCAGGAATTTCAAATGGGCCGTGGTTCCAACCTAGGAATTCACGCGCTGCTGCAATTTCTTCAGCACCTAATGGCGCACCATGACAATCATGAGAACCGGCTTTATTTGGCGAGCCAAAACCAATGATGGTTTGGCAACAAATAAGGGTTGGTTTAGTGGTTTCAGCTTGTGCTGCAGCAATCGCGGCATTAATCGCATCAGCATCATGGCCATCAACGGTTGAAATAACATGCCAGCCGTAAGCTTCAAAGCGCTTGGCGGTGTCATCGGTAAACCAACCTTCGACTTCACCATCGATTGAAATACCATTGTCATCCCAAAAAGCAATTAACTTACCAATACCTAGAGTGCCTGCTAATGAACATGCTTCGTGAGAGATACCTTCCATCATGCAGCCATCGCCCATAAAGGTGTAGGTGTAGTGATCAACGATCTCATGCCCTTGCTGGTTAAATTGCTCAGCCATGGCTTTTTCTGCCAATGCCATACCAACCGCATTGGTAATACCTTGACCTAAAGGACCTGTCGTGGTCTCAACACCCGGCGCATAACCATATTCTGGATGGCCAGGTGTTTTTGAATGTAATTGACGGAAATTTTTAAGATCATCAATCGATAAATCATAACCTGTTAAATGAAGCAGAGAATAAATCAGCATAGAACCATGACCGTTTGATAATACAAAGCGATCACGATCAGCCCAGTTTGGATTTTGTGGATTATGATTCAAATGATCACGCCACAATACTTCAGCAATATCTGCCATTCCCATCGGCGCGCCCGGATGACCTGAGTTCGCTTGTTGCACACCATCCATACTAAGTGCACGAATTGCATTGGCTAGTTCTTTACGAGACACCGCATTGCTAGAAGACATATCTGCTCCAAATAGTCATAAAATAATAAATTACGAACAAATAGTTACCATTTTTATTAATGATCACTTAATTTCGTTTCAATATTGTCTCAAATAGATGCCATTGACTGCAAACGTTTTCGTTTTTAAAAAAACCAATTTATTCAATAATATGCAATCAGTCTAAATTTAAGTTTTTGTATTTAAAATGGTAACAATAAAAAGCTTCTTCTTTCACCAATGCCGGTTTTCGCTAAATCCTTACAGATTACATTGTTGATTTTATAACTGGTCGGGGTATTATAGACGTCTAGACGGAGGTAGCTCCATACATATAAACGTATGGAATGCAGTGCAGTATCAGTATTACCGCTACCGTTCTACCAAATTTATGAATATAAGTGAGACCATCAATGGCTAAACATCTGTTTACTTCTGAGTCGGTATCAGAAGGTCATCCAGATAAAATTGCAGACCAAATTTCAGACGCAGTCTTGGATGCAATTTTAGAGCAAGATCCAAAAGCACGTGTTGCTTGTGAAACTTACGTAAAAACTGGCATGGTAATGGTCGGTGGCGAAGTAACAACATCAGCTTGGGTTGATATCGAAGAAATCACTCGTGAAACAGTGCGTGAAATCGGTTATGTTCACTCAGACATGGGCTTTGATGCTAATTCTTGCGCTGTTTTAAATACCATTGGTAAGCAATCACCAGATATCAACCAAGGCGTTGATAAAACTGACCCTAAAGAACAGGGCGCTGGCGACCAAGGTATTATGTTTGGTTATGCAACCAACGAAACCAAAGAGTTCATGCCTGCACCAATCACTTATGCACACCGTCTTGTTCAACGTCAAGCGCACGTACGTAAGAATGGCAGCCTACCTTGGTTACGTCCTGATGCTAAATCTCAAGTAACATTTGAATACGATCAAGGTAAGATTGTTGGTATTGATGCCGTTGTATTATCAACCCAACACAGTGATTCAATTTCAACAGCCGATCTTCGTGAAGCGGTAATGGAAGAGATCATCAAGCCAGTATTACCACAAGAGTGGTTACGTAAAGATACTAAATTCTTTATTAACCCAACCGGTCGTTTTGTTATCGGTGGCCCAATGGGTGACTGTGGTTTAACGGGTCGTAAAATTATCGTTGATACCTACGGCGGTGCAGCACGTCACGGCGGCGGTGCATTCTCAGGTAAAGATCCATCAAAAGTTGACCGTTCAGCAGCATACGCAGCACGTTATGTAGCGAAAAATATCGTTGCCGCAGGTATGGCTGAGCGTTGTGAAATTCAACTTTCATACGCTATCGGTGTTGCTGATCCAACATCTATCATGATTGAAACGTTCGGTACTGAAAAAGTACACCAAGATATTATTATTGAAGCGGTTCGCCAGCACTTCGACCTACGCCCATACGGCCTACAAGAAATGCTAAACCTACTTCAGCCTATCTACAAAAAGACGGCTGCATATGGTCACTTTGGTCGCGAAGAATTCCCTTGGGAAAAAACCGACAAAGTAGAAGCGCTACGCGACTTCGCTAAACTTAAATAATAATAAATTTAAGTTTATCAATAATTAAGGGGCGATTATTCGTCCCTTTTTTTATACATAAAATAAAATAATCGTTACCGTTTATATTGCGGTGTATAGTCACCCATGATTATTGAGTGCCAATATAGAAAGTAACAGGGGATATTTTTGGTGATGACTCCGCTACAAAAGCAAGTACTTACTCACGTAGAGTATTGCATTGTTCATGCTAACCAGCGTTTGAATAAACGCCTAACTATGCCTAAGGTTAATTTTAATCAACGCGGTAAAATAGCAGGCACAGCCCACCTACAAAAATGGGAATTACGCTTTAACCCAATATTATTGGCTGAAAACCCTGACGCTTTTATTAATGAAGTTGTTGCTCATGAAGTCGCGCATTTAGTGGTGTTTAAATTATTTGGCCGCGTTCGTCCTCATGGTCGTGAATGGCAAATAATAATGACTGAAGTTTTCAATGTCGCCCCCAAAACCACTCACAACTTTAATGTCAGTTCAGTGGCTGGAACAACCTTTATTTACCACTGCCCATGTAGTGAATACCCACTAACTATTCGCCGCCATAATAAGGTGCTACGAGGCCAAGCCAGCTACCATTGCCGTAAATGTCGCCAACCGCTACAGCTCAAAGCATCGTAATTTGAGTCGTATTTAAACGACCTCGATAATTTTTATTATTCGTTCCTCGCCACACTGATTTTTGCCCTCTCTTCTGTCGTCAACCATGGTAATATCTTTTATTACCCAACAATTACTACAGATGACCGCATCATGAGAATTCCACGAATTTACCACCCACAACCTTTACCTAGCCAAGGTACGGTTATGCTTAGCGACGATGCAGCTAACCATGTTGGCCGTGTAATGCGGATGCAAGTTGGGCAACAAGTATTACTGTTTGATGGCAGTAATGCAGAGTTCCCCGCTGTTATTAGTAGCGCCAGCAAAAAAAGTGTTGAAGTTGAGATTCAAGCGCGTGTGGAACATAGCATTGAATCACCATTAGATATTCACTTAGGCCAAGTGATTTCACGTGGTGATAAAATGGAATTCACCATTCAAAAATCAGTTGAACTGGGTGTGAATACTATTACACCGCTTATTTCAGAGCGTTGTGGCGTTAAACTTAATGCTGAACGCTTTGAAAAGAAACTGGAACAGTGGCAGAAAATCGCAATTGCAGCTTGTGAACAATGTGGTCGTAATGTGGTACCCACCATTCGCCCTGTAATGAAGCTAGAGCAATGGTGCGCTGAAGAATATAATGGTTTAAAACTAAATTTACACCCTCGTGCGCATTATTCAATTAACATCCTCCCTACCCCAGTAACCAAAGTACGGTTATTGATCGGTCCTGAAGGTGGCTTGTCAGCTGAAGAGATCAGCATGACAGAGCAATATAAATTCGACGAAATTTTATTAGGCCCACGTGTGTTACGCACTGAGACTACCGCAATGACAGCCATTACCGCACTGCAAGTTCGCTTTGGTGATCTTGGCTGAGTAATCAGGAGAAAACAATGATCAAGCTAGGTATTGTGATGGACCCTATCGAGTCTATCAATATCAAAAAAGATTCGACCTTTGCCATGATGATGGAAGCTCAACGTCGTGGTTGGGAATTACACTACATGGAAATGAGTGATCTTTCTTTAGAGCAAGGTGTCGCAATTGCACGTACTCGCACTGTAACTGTAAAAAAAGATCCAAACGATTGGTTTGAATTTCATAATGAGCAAGAGATTCCACTCGCGGATCTTGATGCGGTATTAATGCGAAAAGATCCTCCGTTTGATACTGAATACATTTATGCGACTTACATTCTTGAGCGCGCAGAAGATAACGGTGCATTAATCGTTAACAAACCGCAAAGCCTACGTGATTGTAATGAAAAATTATTTACCGCATGGTTCCCAGAACTAACGCCAACCACGATTGTGACCCGTCGTGCCGACAAACTAAAAGCATTCCATAAAGAACACGGTGATGTGATCCTAAAACCGCTTGATGGCATGGGTGGTTCGTCTATCTTCCGCGTAATGAAAAATGATCCTAACGTATCGGTGATAATCGAAACGCTAACCGCAATGGGTCAAAACTACTGTATGGCACAAACATTCGTGCCTGATATCAGTAACGGTGATAAGCGTATTTTAGTGGTTGATGGCGAACCAATGCCATACTGCCTTGCGCGTATTCCAGCTAAAGGTGAAACTCGCGGTAACTTGGCCGCTGGCGGTCGTGGTGAAGCGCGTCCAATTAGCGACACTGATCGTAAAATTGCAGAAACTGTTGCGCCAATTTTAAAACAGAAAGGCTTGATCTTTGTTGGTCTTGATGTGATTGGCGATAAACTCACTGAAATTAACGTAACCAGTCCAACCTGTATTTGTGAAATTGAAGCTGCATTTGATATTTCTATCACAGGTAAATTAATGGATGCGATTGAACGCCGTATTAACGCTAACTAAGATCACCTAAGCGCTAAACATCAGCCATAATCAAACCAAGAACGCAGCGATTATTTTTTATCGCTGCTTTTTATTATCAACACCATCATCGGTGCTGACGTGTATTTAATGGTGTTGTAAATGAACCTGACCAATTATTTTCTAGTGGCAATGCCCACTATGGAAGATCCAAATTTTAAGCATAGTGTCATTTATGTTTGTGAACATAATGATGAAGGTGCAATGGGTATCATCATTAATCAGCCGATTGAAATTTCAATTGTCGACATGCTTGATCAAATTAATATTGAACGTACACAACCATTAATTGACCCGATAAGTATTGAAGCGCCTGTACTTAATGGCGGGCCTGTCGCAGAAGATCGCGGCTTTGTATTACACTCGATTTCAGCTGATTATAACTCCAGTATTACTATCACGCCTCAACTTGCCGTTACCACCTCATTAGATATTTTGGCTCAACTGGGCACCCAGCAAGCACCACAACAGTTTATTGTGGCCCTTGGTTATGCGGGTTGGGATGTCGGTCAACTTGAGCAAGAATTAGCGAATAATAATTGGCTAACCATTGAAGCAGATAGCGATATTATTTTTTCCACTCCGATAGATCAGCGCTGGCAGCAAGCCCTTGCAAAATTGGGTATTAGCCCAGCGAATCTGTCATCAGATATAGGCCATGCATGAGTCAATCTCGCAGCGTATTAAGCTTTGATTACGGCACCAAAAGTATTGGTGTTGCTATCGGTCAAGAACTTACTGGTACTGCCAGTCCCCTCGCCGCTTTAAAAGCCAAAGATGGTATTCCTAATTGGGATGACATTGAAAAGATCCTTAAAGAATGGCAACCCGATTTAATCGTGGTGGGATTACCATTAGATCTTGAAGGTAAAGAACTAGAAACTATCGCACCACGGGCCAAGAAATTTGCTAATCGTATTCATGGTCGATTTGGTTACGCGGTTGAATTGCACGATGAACGTTTAAGTACTGTAGAAGCAAAAGCAGATTTATTTGAACGCGGTGGTTATCGTTCATTAAGTAAAGGTAACATCGATTCACAATCAGCCGTGGTCATTTTGGAAAGCTGGTTTGAGCGTCAATATGGCGCTTAATTTCATCTGATTTAACCTTTAAAAAATCAGCTATAAACCAATAAAAAAGACAAACGAAAATTATCGTTTGTCTTTTTTTTATGCAGTACAGCTTTTGCAAATAAGATCATCACAAAGCTGATCTCTATTTTTGAGCACCACTACTGTCTTACTCAAAGCCCTATGATTACTTGCTTGATCAGCTTGTACAGCTTTTGGATCATTTAAACCCAAAAGCTATTTTAGTAAACGTCATTTATTAGAATAAAAAACAAATAACATTAAAATCAATAAATTAAACAAAAAATACATTACTATCCATTGTGGCGATTAATTTCACCATGATGATCCTTTTGCAAAAGGATCATCATAGGCTTTATTAATTTTCTAATGCCACACCCGATAAGCTATTCAATGAATTAGCATCAGGATCACCCACTTTGATCATCAACCGTAAATCGTTAGCAGAGTCGGCGTGATGAAGTGCATCTTGCTCGCTGATCTTTCCTTCATTAAATAATGCATACAATGATTGATCAAACGTTCTCATTCCAGCTTCAGTCGATTTGGCCATTACACCTTTAATTTCATACAACTCACCGCGTCGAATTAAATCTGCCACTCGTGGTGTATTAAGTAATAACTCATACACACCATGACGCCCCTCTCCATTAGCATCTGCGATTAATTGCTGCGCCAAAATACATTTTAAATTAAGTGATAAATCAAATAAAAATTGATCACGTCGCTCTTTAGGCACTAAATGTAAAATACGTTCTAATGCTTGGTTAGCATTATTGGCATGCAAAGTTGCCATACATAAATGGCCCGTCTCAGCAAAATTCATCGCGTATTCCATGGTTTCACTAGTACGAATTTCACCGATTAAAATCATGTCTGGCGCTTGGCGTAAGGAGTTTTTTAGCGCCACTTCATAACTGGCAGTATCCAGTCCAACTTCGCGCTGAGTCACAATGCATTTGTTGTGCTTGTGAACAAATTCAATCGGATCTTCAACCGTTAAAATATGACCACTTCGATGCTGATTTCGATAACCTGTCATTGCCGCCATCGAGGTTGATTTTCCCGATCCCGTAGCACCAACAATAAGAACTAAACCTCGCTTTGAAAGTGCCAGTCGTTCCATATCTATGGGTAATTTCAAATCACTCATTTGTGGTATTTGGGTTTCAATACGACGAATCACCATTCCAGGTAATTCTTGTTGCCAAAAAGCACTGACACGAAATCGAAGGTCATTACGAACTAAAGCAAAATTAGCTTCTTTGGTGCTAAAAAATTCTTGTCTAAGGTTCGTATCCATAGCTTGATCAAATAGGCTATCAACACCACTTCGATTTAACACTTCACCGACACTATGTAAATTACCATCAATTTTTAATAAGCAAGCTGAAGCAACAGTGATGTATAAATCAGAAGCTTTTTTAGCTACCATTTGCTCAAGAATGTCATCTAACGTCATGTGGTTATTCCTTTAACTTTCTTAAAAATTGCTTTTGCTACGATCCAGAACACGACGTCCTTCTTCAGCTTCGACCATTCCTTGTGCCACCAGCATTTTTACACTTTGCTCCATAGTCTGCATGCCAAGTGAAGAACCGGTTTGAATCATTGAATACATCTGAGCAATTTTATCTTCACGGATTAAATTTCGAATAGCGGGGGTAGCCATCATCACTTCATGACAAGCAACTCGCCCACCAGAAGTACACTTCAATAAATTTTGAGCCACAACCGCGCGTAATGATTCAGATAACATTGAACGTACCATCGATTTATCATGGCCGGGAAAGACGTCAATAATACGATCGACCGTTTTAGCCGCTGAGCTAGTATGCAAGGTGCCTAAAACTAAATGTCCGGTTTCAGCCGCCGTTAATGCCAAACTAATCGTTTCTTGATCGCGCAACTCACCCACCACAATCACATCGGGATCTTCACGTAACGATGACCGCAGGGCATTTTGAAAGCTCAGCGTGTCACGATGCACTTCACGTTGGTTGATCAAACAACTTTTACTGGTATGGACAAATTCAATCGGATCTTCAATCGTCAAAATATGGCGTTGATAGTTGCTATTGATGTAATCTATTAAGGCGGCAATAGTGGTTGATTTACCCGAGCCCGTTGCGCCCGTCACTAACACGAGACCACGGTTAAGCTGGGCAATATCATAAAAAACCTCAGGCACATTCAATGATGCTAAAGTAGGAATATGAATAGGGATGGTACGCAGCACAGCAGAACAACCGCGCGATTGATGAAAAGCGTTAATCCTAAAACGGCCGATATCAGGTAATTCAAAAGAAAAATCGACTTCTAATTTTTCTTCATACTCTCGACGTTGGGCATCGTTCATAATATCAAAAATCAATCGATGCACTTCACTGTGAGTTAAAGCAGGCAAACTGAGCTTTCTTACATCGCCATCAACTCTTATCATTGGTGGAACACCCGCAGAAAGATGCAGATCTGATGCGTTATGCTTTACACTAAAATCGAGTAATTCGGTGATATCCATAAACAACTTTCCTCAAGAATCAATTATGAACAGTATCAAGCAAAATATTACACAGGTCATCAATGAGATGGCACTCGCAACTGAAAAATGCGGCAGAAACATCGATTCGGTGCAATTGTTAGCGGTAAGTAAGACCAAGCCCGTTGTAGCGATCGAACAAGCAATTGACGCAGGTCTGGTTGCTTTTGGTGAAAATTACGTTCAAGAAGGGGTTGATAAAGTCAATTACTTTGCGAGTCACCCCGCCGCGGAGAAATTAGTGTGGCATTTTATTGGTCCAATTCAGTCCAATAAGACTCGTCCCATCGCTGAGCATTTTGATTGGGTGCATTCAATTGATCGCCTTAAAACAGCGACACGCTTAAATGAACAACGACCAGCAACCATGGCACCGTTAAATGTGTTGTTACAAGTTAATACCAGTGGTGAAGCGAGTAAATCTGGTATCAATGCTGATGAAGCAATGGCACTTGCGGCGGAAATTGCCACCATGCCACGATTAGTTTTACGCGGATTAATGTCGATTCCACAACCTGAAACCGATTATGATAGTCAGTTCGCTGCATTTAAAAAACTGGCGGATTTATTAGAACAACTGAAGCCACACCATCCACAGCTAGATACACTATCAATGGGCATGAGTGGTGACATGGAAGCGGCAATTGCAGCTGGCAGCACTATGGTTCGAATTGGCACTGCTCTGTTTGGTGCACGTGATTACGGCAGCCAAGCTTAACAATAATTTTTAGATCTTAACGATAGTCTTCAATTACGGTCAACGACTCAGCCTACTTGTTTGCGCGTCGTACCAACAGCAAAGGATATTACATGGAACAGCGTTCTATCGCCTTTATCGGTGCCGGTAACATGGCCCGTTCAATCATCGCTGGATTAATTGCCAGTGGTTATGACGCGAGTAAAATTACCGCGACAGCGCCAAGCAAAACCCGTCTCGCACCGTTAAGCGCTGATTTTGGTATTCATACCGATAGTGATAACCTACGTGCAGCGCAACAAGCTGATGTCATCGTACTGGCAGTGAAACCACAATTAATGGCTGAAGTGTGTTTGCCATTGCAAGCGGTAGATTTCAGTAATAAATTAGTGATCTCTATTGCTGCAGGTATTAATAGTGCGCGGCTAGCAACCATGCTTGATAGCCAATTACACTTAGTACGCGTAATGCCAAACACACCAGCATTAATTGGTAAAGGCATGAGCGGTTTATATGCAGATGCAACATTAGCGCCGCAAGATCATCAGTTTGCCAGCCAGCTATTACAAGCCGTCGGGGAAATTTGCTGGGTTAAACAAGAAGCAGATATCAATGGTATTATTGCCGCAGCAGGCAGTGCGCCCGCTTACTTCTTCTTGTTTATGGAAGCGATTCAACAGCAAGCGATGGCACAAGGTTTTGATGAACAAACAGCACGACTGCTCGTTCAACAAACCGCATTAGGCGCAGCAGAAATGGTGCAAGCAAATCCTGACACGGATCTGGCTACACTACGTCAGCAAGTGACTTCTAAAGGTGGCACTACAGCAGAAGCGATTAATACGTTCAATCAGCATCATTTAACAGAAATCGTGGCTAAAGCAATGCAAGCTGCTGTTGCTCGTGCTCAAGAAATGGAACAATTGTTTTAAGGTTTAATTATGAATTCACTCGCTTTTTTAATTACCACAGTCTTTGATCTCTACATCATGATTGTGTTGCTACGTGTTTGGTTACAATGGTCACGAGCAGATTTTTATAACCCGTTCTCACAATTTATTGTCAAAGCAACTCAACCAGTTGTGGCACCGCTACGTCGTGTGATCCCATCAGTGGGTTCATTTGATATGGCAACCATCTTGTTTGGTTACCTATTGTGTGTGGCTAAGTTTGTTTTACTGCAATTGGCGCTAACAGGTGGAGCATCAGCATTTAGTCCAATGTTCTTATTCTTTGGTCTATTAGCATTCTTAAAAGCCGCTGGCGGTTTATTATTCTGGGTACTATTAATTCGTGCCATTTTAAGTTGGGTAAGCCAAGGTCGCAGCCCAATGGAATATGTCATGCACCAACTAACAGAACCACTAATGGCACCGATTCGTCGCGTTCTGCCAGCGATGGGTGGTCTTGATTTAAGTATTCTGGTGATCTTCTTAGGCTTGCAGTTTGCTAACTATTTAATGGGTGATTTAATTGGTCCAATTTGGTTCCAGTTATGAGTGATAATGCTGTATTTCGCCAAGGTGATGATGTCGTTATTCGACTTTACATTCAACCTAAAGCCAGCCGTGATCAAATAGTTGGTCTGCATGGTGGTGAAGTTAAAATTGCCATTACAGCCCCCCCGGTTGATGGTAAAGCGAATGCACATTTAGCCAAATACTTAGCCAAGCAATTTAAAGTAGCAAAAGGATTAGTGCACGTGGAAAAAGGCTTTCAAGGTCGCCATAAGCAAATCCGTATCGAAGATCCTAAGCAGATCCCTGAAACTATCGCTAATTTAATGCAATAGCTTTGCTGCCAGTTACTATTGTTAAAAAAGCGAATATCATTCTGATGTTCGCTTTTTTTATATTCAATCATCCCTCATAACATAACCTTGCTGAGTGCTCGACTTTGTTATTATTCCCACAACGGCTATCATAGCGGCCATTAACGAATGAACGTTTTCAAAAGGCATCAATATGAGCAAACTGGTACTGGCAACAGGCAATCAAGGCAAAGTAAAAGAAATGGCTTCCCTACTTGCTGACTTTGGATTTGATGTGGTCGCTCAAAGCGATTTTAATGTTTCAGAAGTAGCAGAAACAGGCACCACGTTTATTGAAAATGCGATCATCAAAGCGCGCCATGCTGCCAAAGAAACTGGTTGTGCTGCGATTGCTGATGATTCAGGACTTGAGGTTGATTTCCTACAAGGTGCGCCGGGTATTTATTCAGCTCGTTTTGCCGGTGAAGGTGCAACGGATGCCGAAAACATTGATAAATTACTTGCAGCAATGGACGGTGTTCCAGAAGCACAACGTAGTGCGCGTTTCCATTGTGTCTTAGTGATGATGCGCCATGAAAATGATCCTACACCGCTAGTGTGTCATGGCTCGTGGGAAGGTAGTATTTTAACTGAACGTCATGGCGACAATGGCTTTGGTTATGATCCGATTTTCTGGGTACCTGAAGATCAATGTGCTTCAGCGCAACTTGACCCAAGTCGTAAAAAGCAACTATCACACCGTGGTAAAGCACTTCAACAACTTTTCAGTGCACTAAAAGGCTAACTCATGCTTGTTCCTCCACCACTCAGCTTATATGTTCACATTCCTTGGTGTGTCCAAAAGTGCCCCTATTGCGACTTTAATTCGCATGCGCTAAAAACTGAATTGCCAGAACTTGATTATATTGATGCGCTCATTGATGATCTCGAAACCGATCTGATGGCATATCAATTAGTGAATGGTCAACGACCACTGCATTCAATTTTTATTGGTGGTGGTACGCCAAGTTTAATTTCTCCCTCTGAAATTGGTCGCTTACTGGCCGCCATTGAAAGCCGTATTCCATTTAGTGACACTATTGAAATCACCATGGAAGCCAATCCAGGTACGGTTGAAGCCGGACGCTTTGATGGTTATCGTCAAGCAGGGGTAAACCGAATTTCAATTGGCATTCAAAGTTTCCAAGACGATAAATTACAACGTTTAGGCCGTATTCATGGCAGCCAAGAAGCAATTAAAGCAATTGAACTGGCAAAATCTGCCGAATTAAACAGTTTTAATACTGATCTGATGCATGGCTTACCTGATCAATCTATTACTGATGCGATCAGCGATCTTAAGCAAGCGATCGCACTCGATCCACCACATTTGTCTTGGTATCAACTTACGATTGAACCCAATACCCTGTATTACTCAAAACCACCGACATTACCTGATGACGATGATTTATGGGATATTTTTGAGCAAGGTCATTCCTTGCTAACTGCTGCGGGTTACCAGCAATATGAAATTTCTGGTTACAGTAAGCCCGGAAAGCAATGCCAACATAATCTTAATTATTGGCGCTTTGGCGATTACTTAGGTATTGGCTGTGGCGCGCATGGAAAAATCAGTTTTGATGATGGGCGTATTATTCGCACCGTAAAGGTCAAACATCCTCGTGGATATTTACAAGCGAATAAGCCTTATTTAAGCGAGCAAATTGCGGTGGCTGATAGCGAACGTCCATTTGAGTTTTTCATGAACAGATTTCGATTATTAGAAGCGTGTCCAAAGCAAGACTTCATTGATCGTACTGGTTTACCGTTGACGACCATTGAAGCCAATATTGATTGGGCAATTGAGCAAAATTATTTACAAGATAATGGCGATCAATGGCAGATCACCGAGCATGGTAAATTATTCTTAAATGATTTATTAGCCGCTTTTGTTGAAGACGATGAATAATTAACCCACTCGTAAATCTTCAATATCTCTCATCAAAATAATCAAAAAAAGCGATCTCATCCTGTGAATCGCTTTTTTTAGTTACCGCTCATCAAAGATCAAAATAACTAAGCTGCTTATTCTAAACTGACACTCCGCCAGTTTTTCAACGCTGGAATCTGTTGTCGAATTTGATTTTCTTTATCAATACGCACTGCCGCAAAATTACATAGCGTCGTATCAATATGTTGACCATGAGATAAAACATATGGCAAATCAGTGGTGATCGTCTGATAGTATTGTGCCAATAATTCAGTTTGTTGCGGGCCTAAATTTACTTTATGAATATCAAAATAAAGCTGACCATTATCTTTAATCGTAAAGGTCTGTGTGTCTTGCTCTAGTATTAATTTTTCATCGGTAAAACTGACATTATTTTGCCACAATGGCTGACACTCGACAGCCATAACGGATGAACTAATGCTCAATCCAAATAACAACCCACAGCCATTTTTTATATATCGTTTAATATTCATAAATAATACTCGCTTCCCTGAAAAAGTGGGTTGCGACATATCATTTCGATATATACCCACTAAAAAATAGAACGTCCAATCCGTGCTGATAACTTTTCTAATGCTGCGGTACCCACCAGAGAATTCCCTGATTGATCCAATTCTGGCGACCACACCGCTATTGTCATTTCTCCCGGTACAATCGCTACAATACCGCCACCAACACCTGATTTACCCGGCATACCAACGCGGTAAGCAAACTCGCCCGCGCCATCATATAACCCGCATGTCGCAAGCAATGCATTTATATGCTTACTTTGAGTTTGGCTAATAATTGGCGTTTTTGCACCTAAAGGCTGACCTTTATTTGCTAAATAAGAAAATGTACGCGCTAAATCGACGCAACTCATTTTTAATGCACAGTAGCTAAAGTAGTTATTTAACACTGGCATGACTTCATTATTGAAGTTACCAAATGACCGCATCAGATAAGCAATCGAAGCATTACGATCACTGTGTTGCATCTCTGAGTTCGCTACAATTTTGTCGTAAACAATCTGTGGGTTACAGGATAATTCACGTACTAATTCAAGCATGCGATATTGCGGCGCACACAAGCGGCTATACAACATGTCAGAAATCACAATCGCGCCGGGATTAATAAATGGATTTCGAGGAATACCATTTTCTAATTCCAACTGAATCATTGAATTAAATGCCTGACCTGAAGGCTCTTTCCCTACTCGCGCCCATAACTCATCGGGTTCATAAAGTGCCATCGCTAATGTCAGTGATAAAACTTTGGAGATTGATTGAATAGAAAAGCTTTCTTGGCTATCGCCAGCTTGAATAATTTCACCATCGTTATAACACACAGCAATGCCTAATTTATTCGCAGGAACTTCAGCTAAAGCTGGAATATAGTTAGCGACTTTCCCTTGACCAATCAATGGTCTAACTTCATCTAAAATGCCATTGAGTAAGGTCTCTGTCGGCTTCATTTATTTCATCTCCAATAACAAAAAAGCCAACAAAAGTTGGCTTTCTAAATAAATAACGCAATCACTGCTGTCACTCTACTCGACGGTCACAGCAATCTCTGCAATTATTCAGTACGCATGTACTTCATATCCCATACGCCATGACCTAGGCGATGACCACGTGCTTCAAACTTAGTTAAAGGACGATCTTCAGGGCGAGCAATGTAAGCACCATCAGTGGCAGTATTTTTGTAGCCAGGTGCCGCATCCATTACTTCAACCATATGCTCTGCGTAGTTTTCCCAATCAGTTGCCATATGGAAAATACCACCAATTTTAAGCTTTTTACGTAGCATTTCAGCAAATTCAGGCTGAACAATACGGCGCTTATGGTGACGTGCTTTATGCCATGGGTCAGGGAAGAACAACTGTACCATATCAAGGCTGCCATCAGGAATCATGTGTTCAAACACTTCCACACCGTCATGACACATTACGCGTAAGTTAGTTAAATTAGCCGCTTCAGCGCCCATCAAACAGTGACCTACACCTGGACTATGAACTTCAATACCCACATAGTTTTTCTCTGGCGCAGCTTGTGCCATTTCAACTAATGATGCACCCATGCCAAAGCCAATTTCTAACACAACTGGCGCTTCACGGTTAAAGACTTGTGTCCAGTCAAGCATTTCAGTGGCGAAATCAATACCCATGGCTGGCCAGTTTTTTTCCATCGCATGTTCTTGACCCTTGGTTAAACGGCCTTCACGACGAACAAAACTACGGATCTTACGAACCATTTTGCCTTCATCGGTAAATTCAGTCAGAGTTACGTCACCTGACTTTTTTGAAACTTCGCTCATGCTAACTATCCAAACAAAAAAAGAAACGGAACGGCATTATCCAAACTTATAGGCTCAATTCAAGTCTATCAAGTGTGACAATCGCCAGTTTATGATGCAATCTTAGTCAATAACGTCATTATAGACGCCATAACATTGATGACTTGCAGTATAAGGGATCGTTCCCACGGACTCCAATTTTCCGCAAGATCATTCCATAATAAAGCGCAAGCTGGCATTTTTTAAGCCCATTAAGTAAAGTGAGTTCACCGTGAGTACAGCTTTTTCCGACGCTATTCTAGCGTGGTATGATAAATTCGGTCGAAAAACCCTTCCATGGCAACATCAAAAGACCCCCTACAAAGTATGGCTATCTGAAATCATGCTGCAACAAACCCAAGTTGCAACAGTGATCCCTTATTTTGAACGTTTTATGGCACGCTTTCCAACGGTGGCAGATCTTGCCGCAGCCGAGCAAGATGAAGTGTTACATTTATGGACGGGCTTGGGCTATTACGCTCGAGCACGCAATCTTCACAAAGCAGCCCAATTAATTGTCGCTGAGCATAATGGCGAATTTCCGACAACGATTGCAGAAGTTGAAGCCCTGCCGGGTATTGGACGCTCAACCGCCGGTGCAGTGTTATCGCTATCATTAAAACAGCACCATTCGATTTTAGATGGCAACGTTAAGCGTACTTTAGCGCGCTGTTATGCGATTGAAGGTTGGCCGGGGAAAAAAACCGTTGAAAATGCGTTGTGGGACATAGCCATTGAAAATACGCCACCGATGGGTGTCGAACGCTATAATCAAGCGATGATGGATATGGGCGCGATGATTTGTACTCGCAGCAAACCTAAATGCGATTTGTGCCCCATTGAGGCCCAATGTATTGCAAAAGCTCAACAGCGTCAGACAGAATTTCCGGGAAAGAAACCTAAAAAAGTAATGCCTGAAAAGCAAACTTGGTTCGCGATTTTACGTTATGGCGACAAAGTATGGCTGGAACAACGCCCACAAGTGGGTATTTGGGGCGGCTTATGGTGCTTCCCGCAACATGATAGTGACGATCTCGATGATCTGTTATTGCAGCAATTAGGTCAGCCGCAAACACTGATCGCCAGCCAACAACAGCTAATAGCATTCAGACACACCTTTAGTCATTATCACCTCGATATTGTGCCCGTTTTATTTACCTTAAACACACTCCCTGATGTGATCCATGAGCGCCAAGGACAATGGTATGATCTCCATGATCCCGCTAAAATAGGCCTTGCAGCGCCAGTGCAAAAGATCCTTGATGGGCTGTTATACCTTTAGCTATAAATAAATTTATCACTAGTTACATTTTCACCTCATAAGATCCGCTTTTATGATGTCATTTTAAAATGTAACTAGTTACTATCTTTACCCCCTAACCTATTATTAATCCATTCTATTATGAAAAAATTAAGCTACTTCTTCGCCACTATTCTAACAAGTTGTTCTTTTTTCGCATCCGCAGCGCAAACGATTGCTATCGTTGGTGCTATGGATGCTGAAATTACCAATTTACTGCCACATATTAAAAACAAGCACACAGTTACTATCGGTCAACATCTGTATTATCAAGGACAAATCGGTAAACATTCGGTTGTTGTCACTCGTTCAGGTGTCGGTAAAGTGAATGCTGCCGTCACAACCACAACGTTAATACGTGAATTTAAAGTCGATAAATTGATCTTTACAGGTATTGCCGGCGCGGCAGCATCTCAACTATCACCAACCGATGTTGTGGTTTCAACCGCATTGGTACAACATGATGTCGATTTAACCGTTTTTGGTAATAAACCCGGTCACATGGATGGATTTGATGATCGCTACTTTTATGCAGATCCACAATTAACCGCTCAAGCATTTGCGGCAGCACAACGGGTTCTTGATAATCAAAAAGTATTTCAAGGAATTATTGCAACAGGTGATCAATTCATTGCTGATAAACAAAAAGTAAAGTTTATTCATAATGAATTCAATGCAATGGCTATTGAAATGGAAGGTGCGGCAGTGGCACAAGTTGCCTTTATGTTTAACAAACCATTTGTTGTTATTCGTACCATTTCAGACAAAGCTGATGGATCAGCACACTTTGACTACCCTAAATTAAAACAAATAACCGCTGATAATTCCGTAGCGATCACCTTAGCTATGCTAGACACTCATTAAACCATACCAACCCAGCAAACCGTGTAATCCACACTGATTACACGGTTGTTATTCCTGTCTCGACCCTAGCCGCTACTGGCCGAGTCTGGTATAACTATTGCTATAAATACAGCAATTATAGATACAGCCATCTCGCTGTAATTTAATAATGAATGCATAAGGAATATTCCATGAGCCGTACTGTTTTTTGTGTCCGTCTACAGCAAGAAGCTGAAGGTCTAGATTTTCAATTGTACCCAGGTGAACTTGGCCAACGCATTTTTGATACGGTATCAAAGCAAGCATGGGCACAATGGCAAGCCAAGCAAACCATGCTAATCAATGAAAAAAAACTCAATATGATGAATCCTGAACATCGTCAATTACTTGAGACAGAAATGGTGAATTTTTTGTTTGAAGGTAAAGATGTAGTGATTGATGGTTATACACCACCAGAAAAATAACATTTAAATCAAATAGATATTCCGCCGTAATCTCAACGGCGGAAAGTACTAAAAATGTAAAAAATCACGCCACAACGAACAAAAAGCCAACACTCAAACATAATAATCGTTTTTTATTAAAAAAAGAGTTGACGAAAAGGCTCAAAACCCTTTTAATAGCGCCCCGTTGCCTTGATAGCTCAGTCGGTAGAGCAGAGGATTGAAAATCCTCGTGTCGGTGGTTCGATTCCGCCTCGAGGCACCATTTCTTCTCTTTTGAAGTTTGGTGTTAAGCAACGATAAAATCTGTTCCCTCTTAGTTCAGTTGGTAGAACGCCGGACTGTTAATCCGTATGTCACTGGTTCAAGTCCAGTAGAGGGAGCCACTATTTATTTCTTGGCTCAATAGAGCGGAGAGATTACAGAATTAATGTGCCGACTTAGCTCAGTAGGTAGAGCAACTGACTTGTAATCAGTAGGTCACCAGTTCGACTCCGGTAGTCGGCACCATTTATTCTCTTACTTTGGTAAGAAATGCAACAATGGCAATTATATTGCTGTGTTTGCCTTGATAGCTCAGTCGGTAGAGCAGAGGATTGAAAATCCTCGTGTCGGTGGTTCGATTCCGCCTCGAGGCACCATATTAAAATTTGATACGATTCGTCGTGTTGAATAGTAAAAGTTAATTCCCTCTTAGTTCAGTTGGTAGAACGCCGGACTGTTAATCCGTATGTCACTGGTTCAAGTCCAGTAGAGGGAGCCAAATTTATTTCTTCACTCAATAGAGTAAAGGAATATAAAAGAATTAATGTGCCGACTTAGCTCAGTAGGTAGAGCAACTGACTTGTAATCAGTAGGTCACCAGTTCGACTCCGGTAGTCGGCACCATTTATTCTCTTACTTCGGTAAGAAATGCAACAATAGCAATTATATTGCTGTGTTTGCCTTGATAGCTCAGTCGGTAGAGCAGAGGATTGAAAATCCTCGTGTCGGTGGTTCGATTCCGCCTCGAGGCACCATATTAAAATTTGATACGATTCGTCGTGTTGAATAGTAAAAGTTAATTCCCTCTTAGTTCAGTTGGTAGAACGCCGGACTGTTAATCCGTATGTCACTGGTTCAAGTCCAGTAGAGGGAGCCAAACAAGAAAACCTTGTCGAAAGACAAGGTTTTTTTTCGTCTGTACTTTAGTGAAACAAACTTTATTGATCAAATCTTTGACTCCCTACTCGATAATTCCCTCTTAGTTCAGTTGGCGGCACTTTATGAGAAGCTTGGCGGACTGCTAATCCGTATGTCACTGGTTCAAGTCCAGTAGAGTGAAGCCAAACAAGAAAACCTTGTCGAAAGACAAGGTTTTTTTTCGTCTGTACTTTAATAAAATTCCCTTCTCGAAAGCTGAGGTACGGACTATCCGCGATCTATTCACAGCGTGATTGAGCCTAAAAGACACCAGCCAAAATAATCAATCCACAACGCGCGAATAGTAGATTCCCTATCTCGTTCGTAACCTCACTGTAGGGAATGACGGGATAGCCCATCATTCACATCTCGAAAGCTGAGGTACAAGGGCTATCCGCGATCTATTCACAGCGTGATTGAGCCTAAAAGACACCAGCCAAAATAATCAATCCACAACGCGCGAATAGTAGATTCCCTATCTCGTTCGTAACCTCACTGTAGGGAATGACGGGATAGCCCATCATTCACATCTCGAAAGCTGAGGTACAAGGGCTATCCGCGATCTATTCACAGCGTGATTGAGCCTAAAAGATGCCAGCCAAAAACAATCACTCTACAACGCGCGAATAGTAGATTCCCTATCTCGTTCGTAACCTCACTGTAGGGAATGACGGGGTAGCCCATCATTCACATCTCGAAAGCTGAGGTACAAGGGCTATCCGCGATCTATTCACTGCGTGATTGAGCCTAAAAGACACCAGCCAAAACAATTAATCTACAACGCGCGAATAGTAGATTCCCTATCTCGTTCGTAACCTCACTGTAGGGAATGACGGGGTTAGTTTGGCATTCATTTAGCCCATTATTCACATACCGAAAGTTGAGGAACAAGGCTATCCGTGATCTACTCACAGCATGATTGAGCCCAAAAGACACCAGCCAAAACAATCAATCCACAACGCGCGAATAGTAGATTCCCTATCTCGTTCGTAACCTCACTGTAGGGAATGACGAGGTAAGACTTGTATGCCACCTCAAAAATGTCGCAGCTTATTATCCGCGATCTATTCACAACGTGATTGAGCCTAAAAGATGCCAGCCAAAACAATCACTCTACAACGCGTGAACAGTAGATTCCCTATCTCGTTCGTAACCTCACTGTAGGGAATGACGGGGTTAGTTTGGCATTCATTTAGCCCATGATTCACATACCGAAAGTTGAGGAACAAGGCTATCCGCGATCTATTCATAACGTGATTGACCCAAAAAGACACCAGCCAAAACAATCAATCCACAACGCGAGTAGATTCCCTATCATCCTTGCGGGTATTTACTATAAAAAATGACGATGATTGCTATCCGCGTAAGCATAAAAATACCAGTCAAAAATAATTAATCGCCGTGTGAGAGAACAATGAGGATCACTTTTGACGGTTTTCAGTATTAATTATTCTTTTTCAAAGACTAAAATTTGTTATTTTTTATGCTTACACTCACTTTTTAACGCTCACTATCGAATTGGTATTAATAGTGTCGATAACTACAAAAACATATAAAACCAAACATTCACGTTCAAAATACCAACAATAAGAACAAAAAAGATAATGTTAGTAACTATTTAAAAAAAAACCATTGACGAAAAGGTCAAAAACCTTTTTAATGCGCTCCGTTGCCTTGATAGCTCAGTCGGTAGAGCAGAGGATTGAAAATCCTCGTGTCGGTGGTTCGATTCCGCCTCGAGGCACCATTTCTTCTCTTTTGAAGTTTGGTGTTAAGCAACAATAAAATCTGTTCCCTCTTAGTTCAGTTGGTAGAACGCCGGACTGTTAATCCGTATGTCACTGGTTCAAGTCCAGTAGAGGGAGCCACTATTTATTTCTTGGCTCAATAGAGCGGAGAGATTACAGAATTAATGTGCCGACTTAGCTCAGTAGGTAGAGCAACTGACTTGTAATCAGTAGGTCACCAGTTCGACTCCGGTAGTCGGCACCATTTATTCTCTTACTTCGGTAAGAAATGCAACAATAGCAATTACATTGCTGTGTTTGCCTTGATAGCTCAGTCGGTAGAGCAGAGGATTGAAAATCCTCGTGTCGGTGGTTCGATTCCGCCTCGAGGCACCATATTAAAATTTGATACGACTCGTCGTGTTGAATAGTAAAAGTTAATTCCCTCTTAGTTCAGTTGGTAGAACGCCGGACTGTTAATCCGTATGTCACTGGTTCAAGTCCAGTAGAGGGAGCCAAATTTATTTCTTCACTCAATAGAGTAAAGGAATATAAAAGAATTAATGTGCCGACTTAGCTCAGTAGGTAGAGCAACTGACTTGTAATCAGTAGGTCACCAGTTCGACTCCGGTAGTCGGCACCATTTATTCTCTTACCTCGGTAAGAAATGCAACAATAGCAATTATATTGCTGTGTTTGCCTTGATAGCTCAGTCGGTAGAGCAGAGGATTGAAAATCCTCGTGTCGGTGGTTCGATTCCGCCTCGAGGCACCATATTAAAGATAATGACTTAGCTCATTATTTAAAAAGAATTTAGTGTGCCGACTTAGCTCAGTAGGTAGAGCAACTGACTTGTAATCAGTAGGTCACCAGTTCGACTCCGGTAGTCGGCACCATCTTTTGAAAACCTCATCTTTGATGAGGTTTTTTTTCGTCTGGAGAAAAGAGGAACGGGTTCGAGGGTTCGAGGGTTCGAGGGTTCGAGGGTTCGAGGGTTCGAGGGTTCGAGGGTTCGAGGGTTCGAGGGTTCGAAATTTTTAACACCAGCAATATTATTGTCAATAATAATCTTGCTACTGCCCTTATTCGTCTCTAAAAAACTCGTCCCTGCTGTTACGCCTATCTTCTGCTCTTCCTCGTCTCTAAAAACCTCGTCCCTGCTATTACGCCTATCTTCAGCTCTTCCTCGTCTCTAAAAAACTCGTCCCTGCTGTTACACCTATCTTCAGCTCTTCCTCGTATCTAAAAACCTCGTCCCTGCTATTACGCCTATCTTCAGCTCTTCCTCGTCTCTAAAAAACTCGTCCCTGCTGTTACCCCTATCTTCAGCTATTCCTCGTCTCTAAAAAACTCGTCCCTGCTGTTACACCTATCTTTTGCCCTTTCTCGTCTCTAAAAAACTCGTCCCTGCTGTTACCCCTATCTTCAGCTCTTCCTCGTCTCTAAAAAACTCGTCCCTGCTGTTACCTCTCTTCTACTCACCCGCAAACATATGTTTAATCCATGTTGCGGGCTGATTATCATGGCACTTCGCTTTTAAATCCCCATTGCGATCCCATGCAGGTAACGCAACATTACCATTACAATCAAACCGCAGACTGCCATTTGATGTTCGCTGATACTTAATCGTCGTAATGTAAGGTGGCCAGCCAATATTTAACGGCACCGGTTGACGGCGAGCAAGATAATCAGCATAAACCCGTAATGCACCACTAGAGCCCGTCAAACGCACAGGGGTGTTATCATCCCTTCCAACCCATACTACGCCAACCTCGCGACCATCAGCCCCAGCAAACCAACTATCACGGTTATTATCCGTTGTTCCCGTTTTACCCGCTAACTTAGCCGAACTAAATTTACTCTGAAGAAAACGGGCAGTGCCTTGGCTAACCACTTTTTTCATATCATAAGTTGTCAACCAAGCTGCTTGCTCAGGAACCACTTGCTCAATCTTAGACTGATGTTGGTACAGGACTCGTCCTCGACTATCAACAACGGCATCCAAGCTGTATAGCGGCGCTTTACGGCCGTTATTGGTAATACTCTGGAACATTTGTGCAACTTCAAACGGTGATAAACTAAATGCGCCTAATAATATTGAGGGTAAGTGTGGAATCTCATCCCGCTTAACCCCCAGTTTAGCCATGGTGTTAATCACCGTTCCTAACCCGACTTTTAAACCTAAATTTACCGTCGGCACATTTAATGAATGCGCTAAAGCATAATATAACGGCACTTGACCACGAAATTTACGATCATAGTTTCTTGGTCGCCACGATGTGCCCTTACTGCCCTTTAGCACAATGGCACTATCATTTAGTGTTGTCGCCAAAGTAAACTTCTGTGGCTGACTCAACGCTGCTAAATAAACAGCAGGCTTAGCAAGCGAGCCTATTTGACGACTGGCATCCAGCGCACGGTTAAATCCAGCGTAGCCAGGACGGCTACCACCAATCAGTGCTCTTACTGCACCATATTGACGATCAACCACTACCATTGCCGTTTCAACGTTGACACCAGCTTTTTTATTTAACCGTGGCACCATCACCGCAATGGTTTTTTCTGCGGCTTGTTGCGACACTGGATCAAGAGTACTGAAAATACGTAATCCTTTACCTGATTTGTAAATATCACCAACATCTTGTTCTAGTTCACGTTGCAATTGTTGAAAATACGCTGGCTGACGACTGGCTATCTTAGGGGTCTTTTGAATACCTAATGGCTCTGATACGGCTTTTTCATATTCAGCACCTGTAAGGTAATTATTTTTCAGCAGTAACATCAACACTAAATCACGACGTTTCATGGTGCGTTCCGGATGACGCCACGGATTAAATTGTGATGGCCCTTTCACCATTCCAACCAACATCGCGAGTTGATCTGGTCGCAGTTCTTCTAACGGACGCCCAAAATAAAAGCGTGCTGCAAGAGGGAAACCATGCACTTCTTTGGCACCATTCTGCCCAAGATAAATTTCATTTAAATAAGCTTCTAAAATCCGATCTTTACTGTAACGATAATCAATAATAACGGCGATATACGCTTCACGTACTTTGCGCCATAAACTACGTTCACGGCTTAAAAATAAATTTTTCGCTAACTGCTGAGTCAGCGTACTGCCCCCTTGCACGGTATGTCCCGCTTTGAGGTTAACCACCACCGCCCGTAAAATTGCCAGCGGTGACACTCCTTCATGCTGATAAAAATCACGATCTTCGGTTGTTAGCAGTGCATCGATTAATAATGGTGGAAATTGATCCCGCGCCATGAAGATCCGTTGCTCATTACCTGTAAGCCCTAACATCCCTAATAGCTTTGGTTCTATCTTGAGGGTTTTTAATGATTTCTTGGTTGTCAGATCGGTAATGGTAGCCAGAGTGCCGCCTGAAAAAGTCAGCATGACATGTTGTTGCGGCTGCGGATCATCAACAAACTTAAAGGGACGACGCATTAATTCAATGCGGGTTGACGATGCAGAATACTCGCCCATACGCTGGGGCGTTGCTACTTTATGATATTGCAATACATTCAATTCATGGCGAACATCACTTAAGGTCATTGCTTGACCCGCATGTAAGGTCAGCACACGACCATAGACAACCGAAGGTAGATCCCAAATTTGGCCATCCATTTTATTGCGTACCACCGTATCTAAATAGATACCAATAACCAATAAAATAGCGATCACAACTAGCATTATTTTAAAACTTAAACGCCCAAGTTTTCGCAGCCATGGATGAGGCGTGGCGTCTTTTTTAGAAGGCTTTTTTTTTGCGGGCGTTTTTTTTGCTGCTGGTTTTTTAGGAGATGCTTTTTTTGCTGCAGGTTTTAACGCCGCTTTTTTTTTCGAAGGCGAGGGAGTTTTCGCGGGTGTTTTTTTAGGTTGCGACAACTTAATCATAATCAATCAACTACCATCATTCCTATATTTAAGCTGGCAGCAATAACACTGCCCAGCATCATTAATGTAAATTTACCGTAACACTATACCTGATTATATATACAGGTATCGAGCTTGTTTATCGTCATTAAAGGTATTTTTTAATTTTGCGGGTTGGAATATGATTTGCAGGATCATCAGGCCATGGATGCTTGGGATAACGCCCTTTCATTTCTTTTTGAACGTCCTTGTATGATCCCGACCAAAAACCCGCTAAATCTTGCGTGATCTGCAATGGTCGTTGCGCTGGTGATAACAACTCCAGCACTAAAGCCACTTTACCGTTAGCGATAGTCGGCGTTGTTGGCTCACCAAACATTTCTTGTAACTTAACCGCCAACACGGGTTGTTGCTGTTCTTGATAACGGATCGTTATATTTGATCCCGTTGGCACTTGATAATGGGTTGGCAATAATTGATCGAGTTGTTGTTTATTATTCCAACCAAGATAAGCTTCTAGTGCCATCGCCATATTGACTTTTTGTAAGCCTTTTAACGTCGTAATCCCGTTTAGATAAGGCAATAACCATTGTTCCGCATTAAAGAGTAAACTCGCCTCGTCTAACGCTGGCAAACCAAGTTCAGGTAACCATTGATTGGCACAACGACCACGAATCAATAATGCATTGGCTTTTTCTGTCCAATGTAAAACACTCAATCCTTTACGTTTAACTGCGTTGAGTAATGCTTCACTGGCTAATGCGGGATCTGGCGTGGCAGCAAGGCTACGCGCGACAATTAATTTGCCACAATAAATTCGATGCTCAGCACTTAAACGGCCTTTTTTATCATCCCAATCGAGCCAATCACATTCAGTAAACAATAACGGTAAGGTTTGTTGTAATACACTGACGTCAGCTGCAATGGCTGAGAAAATACGACTATCACCTTGACGGGTTTTAACAACATCAGCCACCACTAACAATGGTTGAGAAGCAAGGCCTTGGCTACTATCAAGTCCTACCCCTTGACCATTGGCTAACTGATAACGACCATCATCAGTGCGGGACTGCGCAATACGATCAGGAAAACCAACCGCAAGTAAAATAGCCGCCCAATGATTATTAACCTTGAGCGGTGTATTTTTAGATACCGCTAGCGTTGTAAGGTGTTGTTGCGCCCGTTGCAAATAAGCATGACTTCTAGCGAGTTTCTTGGTCTCAAGTAAGTGCAGCTGAAACGCTAAATCTGGATTATCAATCCCACGTGGTGGATCTTCTAATAACGCCACCAGCATTGCTGCTGTCGTTACAATAGTGAGATCTTGTTGCTGATGTGCGCTTTGTTGAGCAAAAGCCAGCATTGCACCATGACGTGGATCTGCGCCTATAGTTTGCATCACTTGCCCACGTGGTGTTTGCTGACCACGTTCATCAATCGCGCCTAATTGCTGCAATAATTGCTGAGACTGTTGCAATGCAATCATTGGTGGCACATCTAGCCATTGTAAGTCTTGTGGATCATGACATCCCCATTGCACCAACTCCATCGCCAGCGCGGTTAAATCACTGCGCAAAATTTCAGGTTGAGGTGTTGCTGGTTGACGTTGTAATAATTCCTCACTGTACATCCGTAAACAAATACCCGCTTCTAAGCGTCCAGCACGACCCGCACGCTGCTCTGCCGATGATTGAGCAATACGTACTTGCTGTAAGCGACTAATCCCTGTTTTTGGCTCCCACTGTGCGATCCGTTCAAAACCACTATCAACCACTAATCGAATTCCCTCAATGGTCAAACTGGTTTCGGCAATATTGGTCGCCAGTACTACTTTGCGTTGACCAATTGGAGTAGGATTAATGGCTTGCTGTTGTTGTTCGATGGGTAACTGACCATACAACGGACAAATATTGATAGGGCTATTGTTATTGGTTGTCGATAAACGTGCAGCCAATGCTTGCGCGAGGCGTTTTATTTCACCAACACCGGGTAAGAACGCTAATACCGAACCGGATTCTTGCGCGAGTAACTGGCTAATCGCAGCCGCCATGTGATCAATTACATCCCGAGGGTCATTAACATGTTGGTAGCGATATTCCACCGGAAAACAACGTCCTTGTGACTCAACATAAGCCGCTGTAGGAAGTAGCTGCGCCAATGCGGTTTGATCTAGAGTGGCTGACATTACCAATAATTGTAAATCATCCCGCAGGGCTTGCTGAACCTCAATCGCTAACGCTAATGCAGTATCGGCATGAATA
This sequence comes from Photobacterium piscicola, assembly GCF_046058925.1. Classification (NCBI taxonomy): domain Bacteria; kingdom Pseudomonadati; phylum Pseudomonadota; class Gammaproteobacteria; order Vibrionales; family Vibrionaceae; genus Photobacterium; species Photobacterium piscicola. The sequence goes on along the minus strand of NZ_CP175534.1, from coordinate 785,178 downwards.
CTGCGCTCATGAAACTCATCAAAAATAATTAGCCCAATTCCAGCCAGTTCGGGATCATGCTGCAACATTCGCGTCATAACGCCTTCCGTCACAATCTCTAACCGTGTTTGGGCACTGACTTTAGTTTCACCACGCACTCGTAAGCCAACAGTTTGACCAACACCTTCACCCAATTGCTGCGCCAAATAACTCGCAATGTTTCTCGCCGCTAACCGTCGCGGCTCCAACATAATAATTCGCCCCTCGATGGTATTTATTTCCAACAACGCCAATGGCAAACGGGTTGATTTACCCGCCCCTGGTGGAGCTTTTAAAATTATTTGAGTATGGTTAGCGAGTGCCGCAAACAAAGTAGCTAAAACGTCATCAATAGGGAGTTGTGACAAGGGCGTCACCTTATGTCATGATCAAAACAGAATCACATTGTAACGAAAGCCTACCGACAACTAAAAATAATAATCCATACTTGAGGCCAAAATGAAATTTGCTCCGCCACTACACGCAGCCACTTTAATTAAACGTTACAAACGCTTCTTAGCTGATATCACATTAGATGATGGTGAGATTAGAACCATTCACTGCGCCAATACTGGTGCGATGACGGGGTGTGCAGAACCTGGGACCACGGTGTGGTATTCAACCTCTGATAATAAAAAACGCAAATACCCTAACAGCTGGGAATTAGCGCAAACAAAGCACAATGATTGGATTTGTGTTAACACCATTCAAGCCAATCATCTGGTTAAAGAAGCGATAGAACAACAACGTATCATTGAACTCAATGGTTACGATAATTTACGTACTGAAGTGAAATACGGTACTGAAAATAGTCGCATTGATTTATTACTTGAATCACAAACTCGTCAGCCCTGCTATATTGAAGTAAAAAGTGTGACTCTGCTGGCTGATAATGGCCAAGGTTATTTTCCAGATGCGGTTACTACTCGTGGTCAAAAACATTTACGCGAACTGACCGAAATGGCACAACAAGGATCACGAGCGATTTTATTTTTTGCGGTGTTACATACGGGAATTAATCAGGTCAATGTTGCGCAGCATATTGATCCAGAATACGCGCGATTATTACACCAAGCTATCAGTGCGGGAGTGGAAATTCTTTGCTATCGAGCAACTATCAATGCTGCTGAAATAAAACTCGAAGACTGTATACAATTTCAGCATTTGACATAAAAAATGCTGTTTTCTTCACATTGACGTAGAATTGAAGTTATACATTAATTGCCACGCAGTAACCTTTCTGGTATAGATACCGCCCAAAATTAACCAGTGACGGTTATTAGGTACATTAGGAGATGCTATATGCCAGAGACCAACGTTAAAAAATCACTAGGCATCCTGGCTATTGCTGGGGTTGAACCTTATCAGGAAAAAGCTGGCGAAGAATACATGGGCGAAGCTCAATTAGAGCATTTCCATAAAATTCTATCAGCATGGCGTAACCAACTTCGCGTTGAAGTTGATCGCACTGTAAACCACATGCAAGATGAAGCCGCTAACTTCCCCGATCCAGTGGATCGTGCCGCACAAGAAGAAGAGTTCAGCCTTGAACTTCGTAATCGTGACCGCGAGCGTAAACTGATCAAGAAAATTGACAAGACAATCAAGCGTATCGAAGAAGATGATTTCGGCTTCTGTGATTCTTGTGGTGTAGAGATCGGCATTCGCCGTCTTGAAGCTCGTCCAACTGCAGATCTTTGCATCGACTGTAAAACACTTGCAGAGATCAAAGAAAAGCAAATGGCTGGCTAATTACGCCTTTAATCAGGTCAAAGCTAATTTTAGAGGGAGCGTAAGCTCCCTCTTTCGTTTACACTAGCGCTCAAAATAACACGCTGTAATTAACCTAATGGTTGTTTACTTACCGATGTCGCACGAGCTCTGCCTTGTAGTCATAACCACGCGTTATAGATAACTAGGCACCAAACTGAATAGTGCTCTCATTGCAGAGAGTCTTATTCAGTTTGGAGGGAATATATCTTGTCATATTTACCCCTGACTCTGGGCGACATTTACATTGCCGTACCAAGTTAGATAATAATCTATTTGGATTTTATAACCGTTCATTAATGTATGACTAACACAAATCAATATGTCGGTCGTTTTGCACCATCGCCCTCAGGGCCATTGCATTTCGGATCGTTAATTGCAGCTCTTGGTAGCTACCTCCAAGCAAAATCTCAGCAAGGGAAATGGATAGTTAGGATCGAAGATCTTGATCCACCTCGCGAAATGCAAGGGGCAGCTGATGATATTCTGCGCACACTGGAAGCCTTTGGTTTTATGTGGGATGGCAATATCATCTACCAAAGTTTACGTCTTGACGCCTATCAGGCTCAGATCGAAACTTGGTTAGCACAAGGGAATGCATATTATTGTCAGTGTAGTCGAAAAGACATTAAACAAACGGGCGGCTATTACCCTGGTACCTGTCGTACCCTCAATCAACGGCACAGCAATGGTGCGGTTCGATTACAAGTAGACACACCAATAACCCATTTCGATGACCGATTACATGGCCGTATCGAATTGCCATTAGCATTGGCGAGTGAAGATTTTATCATTCGTCGCCGCGATGGCTTATTTGCTTATAATCTTGCTGTAGTGCTAGATGATATCGAACAAGGGATCACCGAAGTTGTACGCGGTGCAGATTTAATTGAGCCTACTGGGCGTCAAATTGGTCTGTACCGACAACTAAGATATCCTGAAGTGAGCTATTTGCACTTACCGCTCGCCATTACTGACAATGGCAATAAATTGTCAAAACAAAATCATGCGCCAGCGATTGATAAACACAATCCTCGGCCTGCATTAATGGCAGCGCTACGCTTTTTAGGCTTTTCGCCTCCGACAGAGCTTGTCACAGAAAGCGTAGAACAAATTTTACAGTGGGGCATCACTCATTGGCAGCTCAAGCAGCTACCAAAGACGACTGCTATCACACTAGCATTCTAAAATAGTCTGCCGTGATATATCATACACGGCTGTTTGTTGAACCATGTGCACAAAATGGGGTGTATTATCTTTAATCGAGTAGCCAACTTTTGCCGTAAAGTATTGAATCGCGACAGTAGTACTCGCGTTCCAGAGGAACAAACTTTGCAAGTTTACCAACGCCCAGAGCACGGCATTTCACGAAAAGATATCAGCGAAAATGCGCTGAAAGTACTATATCGTCTAAACAAAGCTGGTTACGACGCTTACCTTGTTGGTGGCGGCGTCCGCGATTTATTGCTCCACAAACAGCCGAAAGACTTCGATATTGCAACCAATGCAACACCTGAAGAAATCAAAAAACTGTTTCGTAACTGTCGTTTAATCGGCCGTCGTTTCCGTCTTGCTCACATCCTATTTGGACGTGACATTATTGAAGTAGCAACCTTTCGAGGCCACCACTCAGACGCGCCAATACAAGTGACACCGCCTAAAGATAAGCAAAAACCACAGCTCTCTTCTCGCAGTGAAGAAGGCATGTTATTACGTGATAATGTTTACGGCACCATCGAAGAAGATGCAGAGCGCCGTGACTTTACTATTAACGCACTTTATTACAGCGTTAAAGACTTCACCGTTACTGACTATGCCAAAGGTATTGAAGATCTCAATAATCGTGTAATTCGATTAATGGGTGATCCAGAAACCCGTTACCGTGAAGATCCTGTACGTATGCTACGAGCGGTACGCTTTGCTGTTAAGCTAGACATGGATATAGATCCTGTTACCGCTGCGCCAATTCGTGAACTCGCAACACTGATGCAAGATATTCCATCTGCGCGTCTGTTTGAAGAAAGCCTTAAGCTACTGCAATCGGGTCAAGGTCTAGAAACTTACCGTATGCTGCGTGAATACAACTTATTCCAGCAGTTATTCCCCATTTTATCTGACCATTTCACGGAGAATAACAGCAGCAAAACAGAGAAAATGATCGAGCATATCCTTGCCTCGACCGATAAACGAATGGCTGAAGATAAACGTGTTAATCCAGCCTTCATTTATGCTGCAATGCTGTGGTATCCAATGATGACCCGTGCAGAAGAAGTCTCTTTTGCCAGTGGCTTATCATTCTATGATGCCTTTATGGTTGCCAGTAACGATATTCTTGACGAACAAGTGCGCTCCATTGCGATTCCACGTCGCCATACCACGACCGTTCGCGATATCTGGCAGCAACAATTGCGCTTTAGTCGTCGTAGCGGTAAACGTGCCTTTAAGACCATGGAACACCCTAAATTCCGTGCCGCTTATGATTTCTTAGAAATGCGTAGCTTGTTTGAAGGCAGCGATATCAAAGAATTAGCACTATGGTGGAATGAGTTCCAAGACGCAGATTACAACCAACGCGGTCAAATGGTAACTCACATCAATGATGGTGGTGCTCGTCGTCCACGTCGTCGTCGCCCACAGCAACCACGTCGTAAAAAACCACAAGTAAAATCATGATTCGCGCTTATATTGCGATTGGTAGTAACTTGGGCGATCCTGTCGCCCAAGCTCAAACTGCTATCAAAGCACTGCAACACCTACCAAATACACAAGTTATTAGCGTATCCTCACTGTACAGCAGTACACCTATGGGACCGCAAAATCAACCTGATTACATAAATGCGGTTGTTGCTATCGACACCACATTAGCTCCGCTTGAGTTGCTTGATCACACTCAAGCAATTGAGCTCGAACAAGGACGTGTTCGCAAAGATGAACGCTGGGGTCCACGGACACTAGATCTCGATATTCTTTTATATGGTGATCTACAGCACCAGTGTGAGCGCTTAACCGTGCCGCACTATGGAATGAAAGTACGGGAGTTCGTACTGTATCCACTTGCCGAAATTAACCCTGCTTTAGTTTTGCCTGATCACACTTCTTTATGCACGTTATTGACTCAGGTTAACCGTAATGGCTTAGCTATTTGGCAAGCATAAATTCATCAGAGCGAGAAAGAAGCTATGAAAAAAATCACCATCAACGATCTCCTAAAATGGAAGCAAGAAGGTCGTAAATTTGCATCAGTAACAGCATACGACGCGAGTTTTTCTCAATTATTTGAGCAGCAGAATATGCCGGTTATGTTAGTCGGTGACTCGTTAGGCATGGTTCTCCAAGGCCGTAACGATACCCTTCCAGTAACCATTGATGACATCGCTTACCATACGCGTAGCGTTCGTGCAGGCAGCCCTAACTCGCTGCTAATGGCTGACATGCCATTCATGACCTTCGCAACCCCAGCACAAGCTTGTGAAAATGCCGCAAAACTAATGCGCGCAGGGGCAAATATGGTCAAAATCGAAGGTGGCGCTTGGGTTGCTGAAACAATTTCAACCCTTACACAACGAGCTGTCCCTGTATGTGCTCACCTTGGTTTAACACCTCAGTCTGTCAATATTTTTGGCGGTTATAAAGTTCAAGGCCGCAATTTGGATCAAGCTGAGACAATGGTTAATGATGCCATTACCCTCGCTAAAGCTGGTGCCCAAATCATCGTATTGGAATGTGTTCCAGCAAGCCTTGCTGAACGTATTACCAAGGCGGTGGATGTGCCTGTAATTGGTATCGGTGCGGGTAATGCGACCGATGGCCAAATACTGGTTATGCACGACATGTTTGGTATTTCTGCAAACTACATGCCGAAGTTCTCTAAGAACTTCCTTGCAGAAACAGGAGATATGCGTGCTGCGGTTACTAAATACATTGAAGATGTTGAGTCTGGTGCATTTCCAGGATCTCAGCATACCTTTGAATAAGGAATAAGAGATGCAAACATTCGCCGATATTGCCCAGTTAAGAGAGCAAATTACGACGTGGCGCCGCGCAGGCCGTCGAATTGCCTTTGTTCCAACCATGGGTAACTTACATGAAGGCCATCTTACGTTAATGCGTAAAGCACGTAAGCATGCTGATGTTGTTGTTGCGAGTATTTTTGTTAATCCAATGCAGTTTGAAAAAACTGAAGATTTAACCAATTATCCACGTACTCTTGAACAAGATATTGCTAAGTTACAACAGCAAAATATGGTGGATGTGGTATTTACTCCAACCCCAGAAATCATGTACCCAGCCGGACTTAATAATCAAACTTACATTGATGTCCCTGGATTATCGACTATTTTAGAAGGCGAATTACGTCCAGGTCATTTCCGTGGCGTAGCAACCATCGTTAATAAACTATTTAATATCGTCCAACCCGATGTAGCTTGTTTTGGCGAGAAAGATTACCAACAATTGGCGCTTATTCGTCAAATGGTGATTGATCTAGCTATGGATATTAAAATTGTTGGCGTACCAACAGTACGTGAAATGGATGGCTTAGCCATGAGTTCACGTAACGGTAACCTTACCGTTGATGAACGCCAACGTGCACCTGTTTTAGCCCGTACAATGCGTTGGATCAGCAGCCAAATGCGTGGTGGTCGTAATGACTATGACGAATTAATTGTTGATGCTAACGATCAACTCCGTGCTGCAGGCCTGCAACCAGATAAAAGCTTTATCCGTGATGCAGTAACCTTATTGCCTATCACTGACACAACCCAACAAGCGGTTATTTTAATGTCAGCACAATTAGGTAAAGCACGTTTAATCGACAACCAAGTAGTAGACTTATCCCCTGCTGTCGCGGTTGAAGAAGACGTCGCTGAAGCTAATTAATAGCTAAAGGCTGACTAAAAAAATACCGCCCGTTAACCATTAACGGGCGGTATTTTTTTAACTATTATTTGTTAGGTAGCTTAAGCTCGTGCTCAATACGCTTATGAACGTAAGCCAATCCCACGAGAAATCAGGTAATAAGCCACACCATAAAGTGCAATAACAAACACACTTAATACCGCAAATGACGTTCCAATACCCACATCAGACACCCCTAAAAAACCATATCTAAAGGCATTAACCATATACACAATCGGATTGACCTTTGACACCACTTGCCACACTTCAGGCAATAGATTAATTGAATAGAACACACCACCAAGATACGTTAATGGGGTTAACACAAAGGTTGGAATAATACTGATATCATCAAAAGTACGTGCAAAAATAGCGTTAATTAATCCACCCAATGAAAACACAATCGATGTCATCACTACCGTTGCAATGATCACCCATAGATGAGCAATATTGAGTGAAACAAACAACAATGACACCACAGAAACAATCAACCCAACACCTAACCCACGCAGCACACCACCGCCAACATAACCGGCAATAATGATATAGTTAGGTACTGGTGCAACGAGTAACTCTTCGATGTTATGTTGAAATTTGGCACTAAAAAAAGAGGAGGCAACATTAGAATAAGAGTTAGTGATCACCGACATCATAATCAGTCCGGGCACAATGTATTCCATGTAGCTAAAGCCTTCCATGTCACCAATGCGCTGCCCAATCAAATTACCAAAGATAATAAAATACAGCGTCATCGTAATCGCGGGTGGTACCAAGGTTTGTACCCAAATTCGAGTAAACCGATGAATTTCTTTGGTAATTAAACTTTTAAATGCAATCCAATATTGTTTTTTCATTCTTTATCACCTGCCATAGCAGAAGGTCGATCTGTATTAACTAGGTTTACAAATAACTCTTCTAAACGGTTACTCTTATTTCGCATTGAACGCACCACAATACCTTGAGTCGTTAAGGTGCTAAAGACGCTGTTTAAGTCATCGCCTTTATTAAGATCGACTTCAAGAGTATTACTGTCTATCAATCGACACTCACCCACCGCAAGAGTTGGTGTAACTGTTGTGGTATCAATATCTAAAATAAAGGTTTCTAATTCAAGCTGGCTCAATAAGGCTTTCATTGAGGTGTGCTCAACTAACTCACCATGATTAATAATACCGATATTGCGACACAACATTTCGGCTTCTTCAAGGTAATGAGTGGTTAAAATGATCGTTACCCCTTCACGATTAATACGCTGGAGAAAGGTCCACATTGAGCGACGTAGTTCAATATCAACCCCAGCGGTAGGCTCGTCTAAAATCAACAACTTTGGCTCATGCATTAATGCTCGAGCAATCATTAATCGACGCTTCATACCACCAGAAAGATTACGAGCACGATCATGACGTTTACCCCACAAATCTAATTGGGTTAAATATTTTTGTGCCCGTTGTTTCGCCAGTGTTCGTTCAACCCCATAAAAACCCGCCTGATTAACAACAATCTGTTCAACGGTTTCAAAAGGGTTAAAATTAAATTCTTGTGGCACTAGGCCAAGCTGATTTTTAGCATCCACTTTTTGAGTATCTAAGTCATAACCAAAAATACTCACGGATCCCGAAGTTTTATTAACCAGCGAGCTAATAATCCCGATGGTGGTCGATTTACCCGCACCGTTAGGCCCAAGCAAAGCAAAAAAGTCTCCTTGCTCGACATTAAGACTCATATTTTTCAGCGCCTTTACGCCGCCTTTGTAAGTTTTGCTTACATTTTTTATTTCTAAAGCGTTCATTATATGCAATCTTTCTGTTAAATATTTATAGGCTAGTGACAAAACACTAACAACTAATCCGATTTGCTATCAGCGCAGCTTGTGTATAGTAAGGAACATATTAATATAAGGCATTATCATGGCAGATATAAAGCAGCTCTTCGCAAACAACCTTTCATGGTCAGAAAACATTAAGGATGAAGATCCGGAATTTTTTTCTCACCTCGCAGAAGCACAACACCCACAATATCTTTGGATTGGCTGTTCTGACAGTCGAGTTCCAGCTGAACGCCTAACCGGTTTAACCTCCGGTGAATTATTTGTACACCGTAATGTTGCCAACCAAGTTATCCATACTGATTTAAATTGCTTATCCGTGGTTCAGTACGCGGTTGATGTACTTAAAGTTAAGCATATTATCATCTGTGGTCACTATGGCTGCGGCGGTGTTACTGCCGCCATCGAAAACCCACCTTTAGGGCTTATCAATAACTGGTTATTACACATTCGCGATCTGTACCTTAAACACCGTTCAGATCTGGGTAGCCTACCGCGTGAAAAGTGGGATGACAAATTGTGTGAGATTAATGTTGCCTCTCAGGTTTATCATCTCGGCAATTCCACTATCATGCAACAAGCATGGGATCGAGGCCAAGATGTCAAAATTCATGGGTGGATTTACGGTACCAGTAACGGCATTTTAAAAGATTTGGGCGTAACTGCGACCAGCCGTGAAAGTCTTGAAATCACTTATCAAGCAGCGATGTCATCGTTATTACCGCCATTTGAAGAGCAAGTAATGCAGCATCAAGCCACGCTAGAAAATAACAAATAACGAATAACAACCATAAAAAAAGCGACCATGATGGTCGCTTTCTTTATTTTATTCTGCGTCTGGAATAACTTTACCAATGAACGGTAAATGACGGTATTTTTGTGCGTAATCGATGCCAACACCAACCACGAACTCATCTGGAATAACAAAGCCGTACCAATCAACTTTCACATCAACTTCACGACGTTCTGGCTTATCTAATAGCGTACAGATGCTGATTGATTTTGGTTCACGTAGCGATAGAATTTCGCACACTTTACTTAAAGTATTACCAGTATCGATAATATCTTCCACCAATAGCACATCTTTGCCTTTGATGTCGTCATCTAAGTCTTTCAAAATACGCACATCACGATTACTTTGCATAGTATTGCCGTAACTTGATGCTGTCATGAAATCCACTTCATGCGGAATATCAATCGCACGTGCTAAATCTGCCATAAAGACAAATGAGCCACGTAGTAAGCCAACCATTACTAGGTCTGTCGAGTCTTTATAATGTTCCGTGATCTGCTTCCCTAGCTCTTTGATGCGTTCCTGGACATCCTGCTCAGAAATCATTACTTCGATTGTGTGCTTCATTTTATTCTCCATCAACGCGACCGCGTTAGCCTACTGAGGCTATATATTCCAAAGGTCGTTATTGTAGCATTCATTCATCTTAAGCGTTATTTAATCAATAGTGTCCAAAATCCGAAACACTTATTGATAGTTCAGTTTGAATCAACTCAGTTGCTGCTGTAGTGTTTATGTATAAAAAATAAACATAAATACGCTAAATACAAACAGGGTTAGGGAATAAATAATTATGGATACGATTACCAAGAAACCACGTACACGCTTATCACCAGAAAAAAGAAAGCAACAACTGCTTGATTACTCAATTGAAGTTTTCTCTCGTCGCGGTATTGGTCGTGCAGGCCATGCTGATATTGCAGAAATGGCAAATGTATCAGTGGCGACTGTTTTTAACTATTTTCCAACACGAGAAGCATTGGTTGAACAAGTCTTAATGGAAGTTTCAACCCAATTTAATGACTTGCTTACCGAATGTATTGGCGCTTCTAATAAAACCTTACATGCGCGTCTTACTTGCATCACAAATAATTTGATTGATACCGTACTAGAGCAACAAGATTGGATTAAAGTATGGTTTGAATGGAGCACATCCGTACGTGAAGAGGTGTGGCCACAATTTATTGAAAGCAACAAAAAGAACCTCAAGCAAGTGCAGCACGCCTTTTCTCAAGCAATCGATAGCGGTGAAATCACGTCTAATCAAACCCCTGAGAACTTAGCCAAAATGCTGCATGGCATGTGTTATGTGATTTACATGCAAGCAAATCAGCACCCAGATCAAGATATTTTACGTGAACAAGCGCAAACTTATCTGCAAGTGCTTACGCAGAAAAACTAACTAAATAGCTAATGCAAACAATCAAGGCTTGCTCTCACAAGCCTTGATTTATTTATGCTTGAGCAAATATAACCACGGAATGTGGAATCACATTCACCGTTACTCGCTGACCGACATTTAATAATAAATTAGAATTAATCACTAATTTATGCCCTTCAAATTCAACGATGTAACGACAACTGTCTCCCATAAACTGCTGTTCAATTATCACCGCACTACCTTCAGTTTCCGGCATCACAGTCAAATGTTGTGGTCGTAATAACCAATCCACATCAGTACCAGTCATCAATGGTGGTTCTGCCGCGCATGTTTGCTCACCAAATGGGGTCAGTAATTGTTGATTTGCTGTCACAGTTGCTGGTAGATATGATCCGACACCTAAAAATTCAGCCACAAAACGACTACTTGGTTGATAGTAAAGTTCAGTCGCCGTTCCAAATTGTTCAATTACGCCATGGTTCATTACCGCCATTTTATCAGCAAAGGCAAACGCTTCTTCTCGACTGTGGGTTACAAAAATAGCGGTAACACCTTGGTCTTTAAATATTTGGCGAATATCACGAATCAAGCTATGGCGCACTTGAGTATCAATATTAGAAAACGGCTCATCCAATAAAATTAAATCCGGTTCATTGGCTAATGCCCGTGCAATCGCAACCCGCTGTTGTTGCCCCCCCGATAACTGGTGTGGATAACGATCATCAAGCTCCGTTAAATGTACCAATTCTAGCATCTGCTTAATCTTGGCTGTCACTCGCGGTTTATCCCAATGGCGCAAACCAAACGCTATATTTTCAGCCACCGTTAAATGAGGAAATAAGGCATAATCTTGAAAGATCATACCGATATTACGTTGCTCTGGAGGTAAACATAATTGCTGATCCACAATGGTACGGTCATTGATTGCCATGCTGCCATTAGCAAGTGGTAATAACCCTGCGATGGCTTTTAATAAGGTTGTTTTGCCACAGCCACTCGCGCCAAGCAAACACACAATTTCACCCCGTTCTACCGCTAACGACAAATCTTGTAAGATTGGCTGTCCATGGTAACAACAACTAAGATCAGCGACGGATAATGCATGTTTCATTAATGTTTTTGCTCCAAAGAACGATTAACCATAACCAGCGGAATCAAGCCTACAATAACTAATAAAATAGCGGGAAAAGCCGCCACTTCTAACTGTTCATCAGAAGCGAAATTAAACACGTAAGTAGCTAAGGTTTCAAAATTAAACGGTCGCAATAAGATTGCCGCATTGAGTTCTTTCATTGATTCAATAAATACCAGCAAACCGGCAATTAAGCATCCTCGACGAATCAAAGGTAAATGCACTTTACGTAACATTGGCGTCGATGCATAACCCATGGTTTTTGCCGCCATATCTAACGAGGGTGGAATTTTCACTAAACTACTTTCAATGCTACCAATCGCTACCGCAGCGAAGCGCACCACAAAGGCAAAGATAATCGCAAACATTGACCCAGAAAAAATCAGCCCAGGACGCCCCAGATCTAAGCTTCGAGCAATATCATTCACTAAATGATCAGCACTGGTTAGAGGGATCATCACGCCAATCGCTAATACGGTACCGGGTACAGCATAACCTAATGACGCTAATCGCATCGGTATAGTGCTGACACTACGACCATCTAAGCGTTGATAAAAATTAACCATTAAAGCAAGACAAACAGCCACCATAGCCGCCGCCAATGACACCATTAAGCTATTAAAACTGTAGGTCTTAAATTGTGCGGTCCAACTTACTGAGAAATAATCAATGGCGTAATAACCTAATTGCAGCATTGGTAAAATAAATGCACATCCAACTAATCCCCAACACCAACCTACCGCCAGCCATTTTTTCCAGCCACTTAATTGATATTTAGTATGGCTGTCATTGCCACATTGTTGTTGAAACATTTTTTGCTTACGACGACTAAAACGCTCGCTACTGATCAGTAAAAAAATAACCATCAACATAATTGCAGAAATTTTAGCGGCAGCATTGAGATTAGAATAGCCAAGCCAAGTATCGTATACCGCTGTCGTGAGGGTATTTAAAGCAAAATAACTCACGGTACCAAAATCACCCAAGGCTTCCATTGCTACTAATGACACACCAACAGCAATCGCAGGCCGCGCTAGTGGTAATGAAATTCGACAAAAACTTTGCCAAGGTGAACAACCTAATAATCGTGCTGATTGAAGCAGGTTATTACTTTGCTCCATGAACGTGGCACGGACTAATAAATACACATACGGATATAACACCAGCGCTAAGACAAAACATGCGCCCCATAATGAGCGTAAGTCAGGGAACCAGTAATCACTAACATGCTGCCAACCAAAAAAGTCACGCAACCAAATTTGAATTGGACCTGCATAATCAAACCAATGGGTGTAAAGGTAGCCGACGATATAACCAGGCATTGCGAGGGGTAAAATAAGTGCCCATTGAAGTATTTTTTCGCCCGGTAAACGGCACATCGCCATTAACCATGCACTTGGAAGCCCAAAAACTAAGGTAAGTAACACCGTACCAACCACCAGCCCAAGGGTATTTAACGCATAGGTAGACATCACTGTATTCATCAAGTGTGAAAACACCTGATCTGAATTACCCATGGCAGTAATAAATATAGCGATAATAGGCAACACTAACAACGAGCCAAACAACCAACTATTAACCCGCCAAAATAAAAACTTTTCTTTCATTTACTACTACTTAGTACGTTTTTCAATATATTTAAGCCCACAACATCAGGCCTCTTTATCAGTAAATTTACTCACTGAAAGTAAGCATGAGAAGCTACCACAACTTATTGCAAAAGAGACTAAGTTAAACTGAAAAATGGGGCTTTACACCCCATTTATTTTGTAACTAATTACAGATCAAACTTCACTTCATCAAGCAATTTAATCGCAGCTTTATGGTATTGTGCAACTTGATCAAGTGATACATCATCAGCTTTAAATTCGCCCCATGATGCGACTAACTCTGAACGCTTAACACCCGCTTTTACTGGGTATTCATAGTTCACTTCAGCGTACATTTGTTGGGCTGTGGTTGCCGTTAAGAATTCCATTAACTTTAGCGCATTATCTTTATTCGGTGCGTATTTCGCCATTGCCATACCGCTGACGTTAACATGAGTACCGTTACCTTGTTGGCCTGGGAAGTTAATTTCAACCGCTTCTGCCCATGCTTTTTGGTTTGGATCGTTAACCATTTTTCCTAGGTAGTAGCTGTTACCAATGGCGATATCACATAAACCTTCTTTCACCGCTTGTACTTGACCACGGTCATTACCTTGAGGCTTACGCGCTAAATTCGCTTTCACACCTTCAAGCCAAGTTTTCGTTGCCGCTTCACCATTGTGGGCAATCATCGCTGAAACAAGTGAAACGTTATATGGGTGCTTTCCTGAACGCGTACAAAGTTTACCTTTCCATTCAGGCTTAGCTAAATCACTGTAATCAAAAGATGCGGGTAATTTACCGATGCGATCTTTTGATGAATAAACATTACGAGAACGCAGTGTTAATGCAAACCACTCATCTTCATTATCACGAAATTGTGCCGGAATATTCGTATCAATAACTTTGCTATCAACAGGCTGAACCAACTTTTTATCCGACAATTCCACTAAACGGCTAATATCGGTTGTCAGTACCACATCCGCAGGACTGTACTCACCTTCTTGCTGAAGTTTTTCAGCAATGCCTTCTTTAGCAAACTTAACGTTAACCTTAATACCCGTCTCTTTGGTGAACTCATTAAACATTGGCTCAACAAGGAATGGCTGGCGGTATGAGTAGACATTGACTTCTTCCGCCGCTGTCGCGATTTGAGGTGCGGTCAAACCGAAGAAAACAGCGGTAGCTAAAAGTTTTTTCATTGCTAAATCCCTTAATGCAAAATGTAATGATAATATTTCTCAATTAGATTAATAAAGGATTATACGTTTTTCACATTCGAACACAATCGAGCTGTAACACTTCATTACAAAAAAACGCCACCGCAAGCGATGACGTTTTTTTACACTTTAACAGCACTTAAATGCAGCCATTATTACTATTTTACACTGACAAATTCAGGATAAGCATCAACACCACAGTCATGTGAGTCCATACCTTCAAGCTCTTCATCTTCACTGACACGAATACCAATAGTGAATTTCAATATTCCCCATACCACTAAACTTGCACCAAATACCCAGCCAAAGATAACTGCAGCACCAAATAACTGAGTCATGAAATCGGCATCTGGATTACTTAACGGCACCATCATTAAGCCAAATAAACCACACACGCCATGAACAGAAATCGCACCGACGGGATCATCAACTTTTACCTTATCAAAGCCAATAATACTAAACACCACTAATGCTCCTGCAACACCACCAATCGCAACTGCAGCTAATGGTGATGGTGATAATGGGTCAGCAGTAATGGCAACCAAGCCGGCCAATGCGCCGTTAAGAATCATAGTAAGGTCAGCTTTACCCCATAAGATTTTACACACCGCAAGAGCAATAATGGCACCAGCAGCAGCGGCGGCATTAGTATTTAAAAATATTTGTCCAACAGCGGTCGCATTCTCAAAATCAGACAGCATTAACTGTGAACCACCGTTAAAGCCAAACCAACCAAACCATAGAATAAATGTACCGACAGTGGCTAAGGGCATGTTTGAACCAGGAATAGGGTGCACTTCACCGTTTTTACCGTATTTACCTTTTCGAGCGCCAAGCAGCAATACACCCGTTAATGCAGCGGCAGCACCTGCCATATGAACGATACCAGAACCAGCAAAGTCACTAAAACCCGCTTCAGAAAGGAAACCACCGCCCCATGTCCAGTAACCTTCAACCGGATAAATAAAGCCAGTTAACACCACTGAAAATAATAAAAATGACCACAACTTCATACGCTCAGCAACCGCACCTGATACTACTGACATTGCGGTAGCAACAAAGACGACCTGAAAAAAGAAATCAGATTCTAAAGAGTGATCTGCGCCTTCAGCTTGAGTACCAATTAATGCGCCAAATGAGGGTAACCAACCACCGCCGCTGTTATCGACATACATGATGTTATAGCCGACTAATAAAAATGTCGTACACGCAATGGCGTATAAACAAAAGTTCTTGGTGAGTATTTCAGTAGTATTTTTTGAACGGACTAAACCTGCTTCTAACATGGCAAAACCTGCTGCCATCCACATCACTAATGCACCTGAAATCAAAAAGAAAAATGTATCGAGTGCGTAGCGTAATTCAATTACTGTCGTTGATAATTCCATGGTAACCTTCCCTTATACCTGATGTTTATGATCCTATATCCATGCTGCGACTAAAGCGCCTCTCTGTCTACTTCTCCTGTTCGAATACGTACGGCATGTTCAAGATCATAAACAAATATTTTGCCATCACCGATTTTTCCTGTTTGCGCAGCCTTGCTGATAGCATCAACAATATCATCCAAATTTTCTGCCTGAGTCGCGATTTCTAATTTTACTTTAGGCAAAAAATCAATTTGGTATTCAGCGCCACGGTATAATTCGGTATGCCCTTTTTGACGCCCAAATCCTTTTACTTCTGATACAGTCATTCCTTCAACACCGACAACGGCCAATGCTTCGCGTACATCATCTAATTTAAATGGCTTAATAATCGCATTAATTATTTTCATGATTTGCTCCTTACTTTCAATGTATTCCCCATTATGATTAAACAACAAACAATCATCGTGCCAATTATTTAACTCACTGTTTAATAAAGAAATTAAAAAACAAATCACCATAAACAAAAAAAGGCCGCACCATATAGGTGCAGCCTTTTCACTGTAATATAGCATCTAACGGCTACTGATAAATAACCTGATTAAAAACGGATCACAAATGCTCGCCAAGCTTCTAATGCTTGTGCTAAATCTTCAAAACCACACACCGACATACTTTCTTCATCATAAAAATGAAAATCTTCTTCAAAATCTTCATCTTCTTCAGAAAACAGACAGTTAGCTTGAACCAAAGCTTCGTTATCTTGTAAGCATAACGTCAGTTCATCACCCGTTAATCGCCATTCTTTAGTGCTATTTTTCAATGCACTAAGTTGATCTATTACCATATCTATTTTTTCGACATCCTTGCCAAGCTCGTCAATGATCCAATGACCTAATACCTCATGGCCCATTGAAAAAATGGCATGATAACTACCGTCCAAGGTATTTTTTTTAAATTCGTAATCCATACCTTTAGTACCCCATCTCTGATCATCTTCGTTGTTAACTGCTACACTGCTCGCAGAATGCGCTTGGCGCCCATTGTCAGGATCTCTCACTAAAATGCAACTCAATACCACCATTGCTCGACAAATCGTTGCCCGTACTATGAAAATCATTAAGCATTCAGTCAATGTAATGGATTGTCATGGGCGCATTATTGGCTCGGGCGACCCACAACGTCTAAACCAATACCATGACGGTGCTATTTTGGCGCTGAATAACCACCATATTATCGAGATAGATCAAGCAACCTCTCAACAACTGCAAGGGGTAAAACCAGGCATCAATCTGCCAATTATGTTTCAGCAACAAGCTATTGGTGTCGTAGGTATTTCAGGGGATCCTGATGACGTGCGTAATTATGGTGAATTGGTCAAAATGACAGCCGAGCTAATTGTTGAGCAAGCCGCTTTAATGACCCAAGTGGAATGGCATAAACGCCACCGAGAAGAGTTGGTGATGCAGCTCATCAATAACGATAACCTTGATGACATGCAGCTAAATACGATTGCTGAGCGATTAGAAATCGAACTCGAACAACCACGGATTGCGACTGTCATTAAAGTGCTACCTCATGATGGTGAAGCTTTTTCTTTAGAAAACTTGCAGCATTTAGTTCATCTGCTGGAATACCCTGAACGGGATAACTTAGTGGCAATTAGTTCAGTTTCTCGCAACGAAGTGGTGGTACTGAAACCAATCACACTTACTAACAAAGGTTGGTCACGGGATCTTGAACAAAAACGGGTTTATAAGCTGCTAAAACGTATTAATAAAGAAGCCAAT
The DNA here is from genome assembly GCF_046058925.1 of Photobacterium piscicola. Lineage (NCBI taxonomy): Bacteria > Pseudomonadati > Pseudomonadota > Gammaproteobacteria > Vibrionales > Vibrionaceae > Photobacterium > Photobacterium piscicola. Next base: position 767,397 of record NZ_CP175534.1, on the reverse strand, counting down.
TACACCATTAAAATTGCGCTAGGCGATTATTTCCCGACAATTCAAGGGCTGGCACAATCTTATTTAACCGCCACTGCAACCATGGAAGCAGCACTTAATCACCATCAACAAACATCACAACAGGTATTTTTTTACCAAGATCATATTCTACCTGTGCTCCTCAATAAAATAACCGCAGAGGCGTGGCGTTACCAACAACTGCAAGCGCCACTTGAAAAATTAAAGCACCATGATCCGCGTGGAATCTTAGTCAAAACCCTAACGGCATTTTTTGATCAAAATTGTGATTTAGCTCAAACCTGCCAAGTGCTACATATTCACCGAAATACACTTCGTTATCGACTTGATAAAATCGAGCAACAAACCAACTTACAAATCAATAAGATAAGCGACATCACTCGCTTGTATTTAGCTATCATTAGTCAATCATAATTAACGTAATTTGTGCAAATGCATAAATTACTAGCAAGCTAACCACACTTTATTTGTTAGTTTGCCTAAAGCTTCTCATTTCAAAATTCACTACAGTGCAGCCATCTTAACTTTTCACTGGAATGGAACAATGGTTGAAGTCTCCACCCTTGGTGCCCTCGCAGCACTGGTCGTCGCTATCGGACTGATCTTAAAACGCGTACCGCCCGCTTATGGCATGATCATTGGTGCTCTGGTGGGCGGCATTGTTGGTGGTATCTCTTTAACCGATACCGTCACCATGATGATTGGTGGCGCTCAAGGTATTGTCACTGCTGTATTACGTATTCTCGCCGCTGGTGTCTTGGCTGGCGTCTTAATTGAATCCGGTGCCGCAACCTCCATTGCAGAAACAATTGTCAAAAAAGTGGGTGAAACGCGCGCGTTATTAGCCCTTGCGATGGCAACCATGATCCTTACTGCGGTTGGCGTCTTTGTGGACGTTGCGGTTATTACTGTTGCCCCAATTGCATTAGCCATTGCCCGTCGTGCCGATCTTTCTAAAATGGCGATCCTATTAGCGATGGTCGGTGGCGGTAAAGCGGGTAACGTTATGTCACCCAATCCTAACTCTATTGCTGCGGCAGATGCGTTTAATGTCCCTCTAACATCCGTCATGGCAGCAGGTGTTATTCCAGGACTGTGTGGAATGTTATTTGCTTACTTTATTGCTAAAAAATTAGTCAATAAAGGCAGTAAAGTCCAAGCCCACGAAGTTATTGATGTTGATTTGAGCCGTTTACCCTCTTTTGCTACCGCCATTGTTGCTCCATTAGTTGCCATTGCATTATTAGCCCTACGTCCTATCGCTGGTATTAATGTCGATCCACTTATCGCCCTTCCATTAGGCGGTTTAATGGGTGCAATTGCCATGAAGCGTTTCCGTGATACCAACCACTTTGCGGTTTCTGGATTAAACCGCATGGCGCCAGTGGCGGTGATGTTACTAGGTACTGGTACTCTCGCGGGCATCATTGCCAATTCAGGCTTAAAAAGTGGCTTAATTGATGTGTTAACAGCATCGGGATTACCCTCTTACTTACTCGCGCCTATCTCTGGTGCCATGATGTCACTAGCCACAGCATCAACCACAGCGGGTACTGCGGTAGCCTCAAGCGTGTTTAGTCATACTATTTTAGAATTAGGTGTCCCAGCCATTGCAGGTGCGGCAATGATCCATGCTGGCGCCACCGTATTTGACCATATGCCTCACGGTAGCTTCTTCCATGCGACAGGCGGCTCAGTTCATATGGATATGCATGAACGTTTAAAACTAATCCCTTATGAAACCGCTGTTGGCTTAATGATTGCTACCGTTTCTACACTTATCTTTGGCGTATTTGGCTTCACTATTTAACAAGGCTGATTGATTATGAAAATTATTATTGCTCCTGACTCATACAAAGAAAGCCTGACCGCAATGGAAGTGGCAACTGCAATTGAAGCAGGATTTCGCCAAGTGATGCCAACGGCTGAATACATTAAATTACCAATGGCTGATGGCGGCGAAGGCACGGTGCAATCATTGGTTGATGCCAGTAACGGCACCATCATAGAGCACGCAGTTACAGGTCCTTTGGGAACCCAAGTTAACGCTTTTTTTGGCCTCATGGGTGACGGTAAAACTGCGGTTATTGAAATGGCAGCGGCATCTGGCTTGCACCTTGTTAGCCCTGACCTGCGTAACCCAATGCTCACGACGAGTTATGGTACTGGCGAATTGATTCTAGCGGCACTGGATCACGGGGTTAACCATATTATTGTTGGTATCGGTGGCAGTGCGACCAATGACGGCGGTATCGGTATGGCGCAAGCACTTGGCGTACAGCTATTAGATAGCAACGGTCAAGCGCTTAAATTTGGTGGTCAAGCATTAGCACAACTGGCAACCATTGATATCACAACGGTCGATCCGCGTCTTGCCAATATAAAACTGGAAGTGGCGTGTGATGTTGATAATCCCCTTTGTGGTGAAAAAGGGGCATCACAGGTGTTTGGCCCTCAAAAAGGAGCTACCCCAGCAATGGTTGCCGCACTTGATCAGCATCTTGCTCACTATGCCGCAATCATAAAACAAGACTTAGGTGTAGATATTAAAAATACAGCAGGAGCAGGTGCTGCTGGCGGTATGGGCGCGGCGTTATTAGGTTTATTTAATGCTCAATTACGCTCAGGCATCGAGATCGTGATCGACGCGGTTAACTTGGGCGATATTGTTCAGGATGCAGATCTAGTGATCACAGGTGAAGGACGTATTGATAGCCAAACTATTCATGGTAAAACGCCGATTGGCGTCGCACGTACAGCCAAGCAATACCATAAACCCGTAATTGGTATTGCAGGTTGTTTAAGCCAAGATTGTGGCGTGGTTTATGATCATGGAATTGACGCGGTATTTAGTGTTGTTCCCGCAGCGATGAGCCTTGAACAAGCCTTTAGCAATGCGGCAATCAATGTTGAATTAACCGCCCGTAATGTAGCAGCAATGTATTGCTTGAACCGCTAATGCATTGGCTCATAAATAATTAAGCAATACTAATAAAAACGCCGCGATTATTCGCGGCGTTTTTCGCTCTTTATTTTTATTCAATAACCGTTACATCAACAATAATGTCAATTAAACCGGTTGCTGAATAATGACTTCATCAGCTTTGTTAGTGTAATCCGCCATGCGATCAAAATTGAGATAACGGTAAGTATCAGCCGCTGTTGCATCAATCTGTTTAGCATAAGTTAGGTATTCATCCATAGTTGGAATACGACCTAAAATAGCCCCGACCGCGGCTAACTCAGCCGAAGATAAATACACATTGGCACCATTACCTAAACGGTTAGGGAAGTTACGGGTCGAGGTCGACATTACCGTAGCTTTATCTTTTACTCGTGCTTGGTTACCCATACACAATGAACATCCCGGTGTTTCAATACGTACTCCAGCACGACCAAAAATACCGTAATAACCTTCTTCGGTAAGCTGGTCTTTATCCATCTTAGTTGGTGGTGCCACCCATAAACGCGTATCTAGTTGGCCACCAAATTTCTCAAGTAACTTACCTGCCGCACGGAAATGACCAATGTTAGTCATACATGAGCCGATAAATACTTCATCAATCGCGGTTCCCGCCACCTCAGACAATAAACGCGCATCATCAGGATCATTCGGCGCACACAGAATTGGCTCTTTAATGTCTGCCAGATCAATCTCGATCACATGCGCATATTCAGCATCTTTATCTGCGGTCATTAACTCAGGATTGGCTAACCATGCTTGCATCGCAGTAATTCGGCGCTCAATGGTACGACGATCACCATAGCCTTTAGCGATCATCCACTTCAGCATTACAATATTTGAGTTTAAATATTCAGTGATCGATTCTGGCGATAATTTAACGGTACAGCCTGCAGCACTTCGCTCTGCCGATGCATCAGAAAGTTCAAACGCTTGCTCAACCGATAAATGCTCAACCCCTTCAATCTCAAGTACACGACCTGAGAATTCATTGATCTTACCCGATTTTTCAACCGTTAATAGCCCTTGCTGAATAGCAAAATAAGGAATCGCATGAACCAGATCTCGCAGGGTAATCCCCGCTTGCATCTCACCTTTAAAACGCACCAAAATAGATTCCGGCATATCAAGCGGCATCACGCCCGTTGCCGCAGCAAATGCCACTAAACCAGAACCCGCAGGGAATGAAATACCTAATGGGAAACGAGTATGTGAATCGCCCCCCGTACCAACAGTATCTGGCAATAACATGCGGTTAAGCCATGAGTGAATAACACCATCTTTAGGACGTAATGCCACTCCACCACGATTCATAATAAAATCAGGCAATGTATGGTGCGTATTAACATCAATCGGTTTTGGATAAGCAGAAGTATGACAGAAAGACTGCATGGTTAGATCGGCAGAAAAACCTAAACAGGCTAAGTCTTTCAGTTCATCACGTGTCATGGGGCCGGTGGTATCTTGCGAACCAACGGTGGTCATCTTAGGCTCACAATAGGTGCCAGGACGAACCCCTTCAACACCACACGCTTTACCGACCATCTTCTGCGCTAGAGTATAACCTTTACCGTTATCTTTAACGGCCACAGGACGACGGAACACATCAGATGCAGGCAAGCCTAACGCTTGACGGGCACGATCGGTTAGGCCACGACCAATGATCAATGGAATTCGCCCACCCGCACGCACTTCATCAATCAAGACCTCGGTTTTTAGTTTAAAGGTTGAGACCAATTCATCGTTATCATGACGACGCACTTCACCTTTAAACGGATAAACGTCAATCACATCGCCCATAGCAAGTTTTGTTACATCAACTTCAATCGGTAATGCACCAGCATCTTCCATAGTATTAAAGAAGATCGGCGCGATCTTACCACCAAGCACGTAGCCACCAGCACGCTTATTAGGTACGTAAGGAATATCATCCCCCATAAACCATAGCACTGAGTTAGTTGCTGATTTTCGTGATGATCCGGTTCCCACGACATCACCAACATACACTAATTGATGACCTTGTTGTTTAAGGGCCTCAATTTGCGTAATCGGACCAATCACTCCCGCTTGATCGGGTGTGATCCCTTCACGCTCAATTTTTAGCATCGCTAATGCATGTAACGGAATATCCGGTCGTGACCACGCATCAGGCGCAGGAGATAAGTCATCAGTATTGGTTTCACCACTGACTTTAAATACGGTAAGAGTGATTTTTTCAGCAAGAGCAGGCTTAGATAAGAACCACTCGGCATCAGCCCATGATTGCATCACTTGCTTGGCAAAAGTATTGCCCGCTTTGGCTTTTTGCTCAACATCATAGAATGAGTCAAACATCAGTAAAGTATGAGATAGCGCACTAACAGCGATAGGGGCAAGCTCAGCATCATCAAGTAATGACACTAGTGGTTCGATATTGTAACCACCTTGCATGGTCCCTAATAACTGCGCGGCCTTGGTTTTGTCAACTAATGGCGATTGTGCTTCACCAGTAGTGATTGCAGCCAGAAAACCCGCTTTTACATAAGCAGCTTCGTCCACACCCGGTGGAATACGGTTTTCTAATAAATCCAGTAGTGCCGCTTCCTCACCTTGCGGCGGGGTTTTTAATAGCTCAATCAGAGCGGCAACCTGTTCAGCATTAAGAGGTTGAGCAACAACCCCCTCTGCCGCACGCTCTTCGACGTGTTTACGGTAGGCTTCAAGCACGACATATTCCTCTTATATTGGCTCGACGATAACGCCGAACATCCTTGGAAGTTAAATGATCTCTCACTGATCAGTCATTGCGATTTAATCTATACCTGACATCTTAACGGCTAATTAGAGATCAAAACTGTTAAATACCATAGCATTTTTAACCTAAAATTAAAATAAGTCGATGTTTTACAACATTCACAGTTTTAATAAATATCGCCTCAGTCACCGCTAAATATTGATAACCCTGCCACTAAATCTCATGTGACAAGTATCAATATTGCTCACTAAAGTTAGCGCTAGCTCATATTGCGCGCCATAAATCACTAAAGTTTTTTCATAAATACGCCGATACATAAGCCTGTATTTTCATTTCACCGACCATCATGACGTAACCACGTATGGTCTGTTCATTTGCTCATAAATATAAGCCGTCTTATGAATTACAAACATTTAAGCATCAAATCAAAACTGATCATCGCCATCACCATGGCGGTACTCGCTTCAACGACCTTAGTCAGTGTCCTTAGTCAAAGCCAAGTTCGCGCAGCCATTACCACTCGAATCTTAGACTTAGAATTGCCCTCGATCTTGTTGCAAATTCGTAATAATGTCGAAAAAGAAGTCACTCAGTTACAATCAGCCGCAGAGCAACTTGCCAATAACAGCTACGTTATCGACAGTGTGTTAGCCACCAAAGCCCCGCAAGATAAAACCCGTTTAGTCAAAGAATTACGTAATATTCAGCATCAATACCAGTTATTAGATGTCTCTATTGCTAACCGTCACAACGGCGATTACTGGAACCAAAATGGTTTTTTACGCCAACTGACCCCTCAACAAGATCAATGGTTTTTTGACGCTATTCAAGCGAACCACACTCGCAGCCTCAGTATCTTTAGAGAAAAAACTGGTGAGGTAAAACTGTTTGTTAACTATCAGCAACCACAGGGTGATACTTTAGCGGGGCTCTCTAAATCTCTTGATGATATGGCAAGTTTTATTAGTCAATTTAAAATTGAACAAACCGGATTTGTCTATTTAGTCGATAGTAAAGGCACCATTAAAATCCATCGTGATAACGACAAAATGTTAGGTCACAATTCAATTACGACCTTATTTGATTCAACCGTGGCCACCACCTTATTAAATAAACAAAGTTTTAGTGTGATAGAAACAAAGAGTAATAATGAAGATGTCTTTTTAGCAGCGAGCTACATTCCCGCCATGGATTGGTATGTGATTGGCGAACTTCCAAAAAAAGAAGCCTTTGCTGCCCTCACGACTATTCGTAATCAAGTTATTTTATTTACCGCCATTATTGCTGCAATCTTTATTGTTATCGCTATTTTTCTCGCCAGCAGTATTACTCGCCCAATTAAAAACCTAGCATTAATGTTTAAGAATCTTGGTGAAGGCGATGGTGATTTACGCCACCGTTTAAACGTTGAAGCTAATGATGAAATTGGACAATTATCATCAGGATTTAATGGCTTTATTGGTAAGATCCACCATTCAGTGATTGACGTTGCAGAAACGGGGAACGCCCTTCGTCAAGCGGCAGAATCAGTGGCATCTCAAGCTCAATTAACCCTTGATAATAGCCATAGCCAACGCGATAGAACCTTATTGGTTGTAACTGCAATCAATGAAATGGGAGCAACGGTTAATGAAATTGCCAGTAATGCCGCCCTCGCCGCCGAATCGACTCAACAAGCCGAACAACAAACCCATGATGGTCAGCAAGTGGTGAGCGAAGCCCGCAATACCATTAATCAACTGTCATCCGATATCGGTCAGGTTAGTGATGTGATTGATTCATTGGCTAATAACACTCAATCTATTGGCAGTATTTTAGATGTGATTCGAGGAATTTCAGAACAAACAAATCTGTTGGCATTAAATGCTGCCATTGAAGCGGCACGAGCGGGAGAACAAGGACGCGGGTTTGCCGTGGTTGCAGATGAAGTTCGCAATCTTGCTAGTCGAACGGCAACTTCGACAGATGAAATTCAAACGATGATTAACCGCTTACAACAAGAAGCATCAAATGCCGTTAGTGCAATAGAGCAAAGTCGTCAGCTATCAGACAATGGCGTCTCAGCATCTGATCAAGCCTCTACCGCTTTAATTTCCATTGCGGATCGTATTAGCTTAATTGCCGATATGAATACTCAGGTCGCAACCGCAACCGAAGAGCAATCAATTGTGGTGCGCGACATTAATTGCAATATTGAAGAGATCAATGAAACCACTCAGTTAACCGCAGAAACAGCAGCGCAACTGGCAGATTCTAGCCAATCATTACGCCAACTTTCACAGCGTTTGGATGATATGGTCGGCACTTTTAAATTGTAATTATCAACCTTACATCGCTATCGGTTTATGCAGCTATAACTAACAAAACTATAGCTAACAAAAAAGCGCCATCAGGCGCTTTTTTATTTACAAAGCATTAAGCAAGAATTACTTGTTACGCTTTACTGCTTTTGCATTTGGCAGGTCAGTGATTGAACCTTCAAATACTTCTGCTGCAAGACCAATTGATTCATGCAATGTTGGGTGAGCGTGAATTGTTAATGCGATATCTTCCGCATCACAACCCATCTCGATCGCTAGACCGATTTCACCTAATAATTCACCACCGTTAGTACCTACGATAGCACCACCGATAACGCGGTGAGTGTCTTTATCGAAGATCATCTTAGTCATACCATCAGCACAATCAGATGCGATAGCACGGCCAGATGCAGCCCATGGGAATGTAGCAACTTCGTAGTTAATGCCTTCAGCTTTCGCTTCTTTCTCAGTCTTACCTACCCACGCCACTTCTGGCTCAGTGTAGGCAATTGAAGGAATAACTTTAGGATCGAAGTAGTGCTTCTTACCTGAAATAACTTCAGCCGCTACGTGACCTTCATGCACACCTTTGTGAGCAAGCATAGGTTGACCAACAACGTCACCAATCGCATGAATGTGAGCAACGTTAGTACGCATTTGCTTATCAACGTGAATAAAGCCACGTTCATCAACATTGATACCTGCTTTCTCAGCATCGATTAGCTGACCATTTGGTACACGACCGATAGCAACAAGCACTGCATCATAACGTGTTGGTTCCGCAGGTGCTTTCTTGCCTTCCATTGAAACGTAGATACCGTCTTCTTTAGCTTCAACTGCTGTCACTTTCGTTTCAAGCATTAGGTTGAATTTCTTCGCAATACGCTTAGTGAAGACTTTAATGATATCTTTATCAGCTGCTGGAATAACTTGATCGAACATCTCAACAACGTCGACATCAGAACCTAGCGCGTGGTAAACCGTACCCATTTCAAGACCAATGATACCGCCGCCCATAATCAGTAACTTTTGAGGTACTTCTTTAAGCTCTAGCGCATCTGTTGAATCCCAAATACGTGGGTCTTCATGTGGAATGAAAGGCAGTTTAATTGGGCGTGAACCCGCAGCGATAATTGCATTGTCAAAAGTAACAGTCGTTTGACCATCAACACCTTCAACAACGATTGAATTAGGGCCAGTAAATTTACCGTAACCGTTAACCACGTTAACTTTACGCATCTTAGCCATACCGCCAAGACCGCCAGTAAGTTGGGTAATTACTTTATCTTTCCATAGACGGATTTTATTAATATCGGTTTGTGGCTCACCGAAAATCACGCCATGTTCAGCCATCGCTTTTGCTTCTTCGATCACTTTCGCTACGTGAAGCAGAGCTTTTGATGGAATACAACCGACGTTAAGACATACGCCGCCAAGAGTATTAAATTTTTCGATTAGAACCGTATCTAGACCTAAGTCTGCACAACGGAATGCCGCAGAATAACCAGCAGGGCCTGAACCCAACACCACTACCTGGGCTTTAATTTCTTTGCTCATCATGACCTCGTTGTAAGTCTTTTATCCCTAACAGGCTATCAGCTACGCTGTACTTTTTAATGCTAAATTCACCGTCAAATTGAGTAACAAGTTTACAGACCTGTTAACAACATGAAAAATAAATTACTGCAGCCTGTGAGCTAAACAACAATTCCATGCCTACTTAAGGTAGGCATGGCGTTGTGGATGTGAAACCTTATAGTACCAAACGACGGATGTCAGATAGACAACCATTTAAGTAAGTAATGAAACGTGCACCTTCAGCACCATCAATCACACGGTGATCGTATGATAGTGATAATGGCAGTTGTAGACGCGGTTCAAACTCTTTACCGTTCCATACTGGCTTCATTTCAGACTTAGATACACCAAGGATACCTACTTCTGGCGCATTCACGATTGGTGTGAACGCAGTACCACCTAAGCCACCTAGGCTTGAGATAGTGAAACAGCCACCTTGCATATCTGATGCAGTTAGCTTACCAGCACGTGCTTTCTTAGAGATAGTCATTAGCTCTTCAGATAGCTCGTAAATACCTTTCTTGTTCACGTCTTTAAATACAGGAACAACCAAGCCATTCGGTGTATCTACCGCGATGCCGATGTTGATGTATTTCTTCAAAATCAAGCTCTCGCCATCATCTGATAGTGAAGAGTTGAATGAAGGGAACGCTTCCAGTGCTTTCGCTGCCGCTTTAAGAATGAACACTAGTGGCGTGATCTTCATGCCAGAGTCTTTCTTCGCTTCGATAGCGTTTTGGTCTTTACGGAATGCTTCAAGCTCAGTGATATCTGCATTATCCCACTGTGTAACGTGTGGAATCATTACCCAGTTACGGTGCAGGTTCGCGCCAGAAATCTTCTTAATACGAGACAGCGGCTTAACTTCAGTGTCACCAAACTTGCTGAAGTCAATCTTCGGCCAAGGTAGTAGACCTAGAGCTGCGCCATCGCCTTTACCTGAAGCCGATGCTGCAGCACCAGATTCAAGACGCTTAAGTGCATCTTTAACGAAGCTTTGAACGTCTTCTTTCAGAACGCGGTTCTTACGGCCTGTACCTTTAACTTTCGCAAGGTTAACGCCAAACTCACGTGCTAGACGACGAACAACAGGTGATGCATGTGCATAATCGTTGTTTTCTTCAAAATCGCCCGTTGTTGCAGCAGCTGGAGCTGATGCAACAGGTGCCGCTGTAGGTGCAGGTGCTGCCGCTTGAACAGGAGCCGCCGCAACTGCAACCGGTGCTGCGCCAGCAACTTCAAAGATCATGATTAGCGAGCCAGTAGAAACCTTGTCGCCAGCAGCGATTTTGATTTCTTTGATAGTACCTGCAAACGGTGCTGGTACTTCCATTGATGCTTTGTCGCCTTCAACAGTAATTAGAGATTGCTCTTCTTCTACTGTATCGCCAACCGCAACCATGATTTCAGTGACTTCAACTTCATCACCGCCGATATCAGGCACGTGAACTTCTTTTGCTGCTGCAACAGCAGGTGCCGCTGCTACAGGTGCTACTGCTTGAGCAGGAGCCGCTACTGGCGCTGAACCAGCAACTTCAAAAATCATCACTAGTGAGCCAGTTGAAACTTTATCACCTGTTGCGATTTTAATTTCTTTTAGTACACCAGCGAACGGTGCAGGTACTTCCATTGATGCTTTATCGCCTTCAACGGTAAGTAGTGATTGCTCTTCTTCGATGCTGTCGCCGATAGCAACCATGATTTCAGTGACTTCAACTTCATCACCGCCGATATCAGGCACATGTACTTCTTTAAGCTCAGCTGCTGCCGCTGCCACAGGTGCGGCAACTGGTGCTGCTTCTGCTACAGGCGCTGCTACCGCTGCGCCTTCAGCTTCAAAGATCATGATCAATGAACCAGTAGAGACTGAATCACCCACCGCGATTTTAATTTCTTTTACGATACCCGCTTGAGAAGCAGGCACTTCCATTGATGCTTTATCGCCTTCAACAGTGATCAGTGATTGTTCTTCTTCAACCTTGTCGCCAACGCTAACAAGAATCTCAGTTACTTCAACCTCATCCGCACCGATATCAGGTACATTAATTTCGATTGCCATTATATTTGCCTCTTACGCGTATAGCGGGTTGATCTTGTCTGCATCAATGTTGAATTTAGCAATTGCATCTGCAACAACAGAATTCTCAATGTCACCACGTTTTGCCAATTCAGAAAGTGCAGCAACAACAACGTAGCCTGCATTAACTTCAAAGTGACGACGTAGGTTAGCGCGGCTGTCTGAACGACCGAAGCCATCAGTACCTAGTACTTTAAATGACTCAGAAGGCATGAACGCGCGAACTTGTTCTGCGTAGTTCTTCATGTAGTCAGTTGCAGCGATTGCAGGCTCAGAACCCATAACCGTTGTGATGTAAGGTACTTTCTGCTCCGCTTGTGGGTGCAGCATGTTATAACGCTCTACATCTTGACCGTCACGGGTTAATTCGTTGAATGATGTTACTGAGTAAACATCAGATGCAACACCGTAATCATCACTTAGAATTTGAGCCGCAGCGCGCACTTCATTCATGATAGTGCCAGAGCTCATTAGCTGAACTTTATTGCTACCAGCATAAGATTCTAACTTGTAGATACCCTTACGAATGCCTTCTTCAGCGCCTTCAGGCATGCCAGGCATTGCGTAGTTCTCATTCATTACTGTTAAGTAGTAATAAATGTTCTCTTGGCTCTCACCGTACATGCGACGAATACCGTCTTGCATGATAACCGCTAGCTCGTAAGCAAACGTTGGATCGTAAGAGATACAGTTTGGCACTGTGTTAGCCATAATGTGTGAGTGGCCATCTTCGTGCTGTAGACCTTCGCCGTTCAGGGTAGTACGACCTGCAGTAGCACCTAATAGGAAGCCACGAGCTTGTTGGTCACCTGCCATCCACGCCATGTCGCCAACGCGTTGGAAGCCAAACATTGAGTAGTAAATGTAGAACGGAATCATTGGTAGGTTGTTAGTGCTGTATGATGTTGCAGCAGCAACCCAAGATGCCATTGAACCTAATTCGTTGATACCTTCTTGCAGTACCTGACCTGAGTTTGCTTCTTTGTAGTAAGAAACAACGCCACGGTCTTCTGGAGTGTAAGTTTGACCCGCAGGGTTGTAGATACCCACTTGACGGAACAGACCTTCCATACCAAATGTACGCGCTTCATCACAGATGATTGGCACGATGTTCTTACCGATATTCTTATCTTTCAATAGAATATTAAGCGTACGAACGTAAGCCATTGTGGTAGAGATTTCACGCTTTTGCTCAACCAGCAATGGTGCAAACTCTTCTAGCTCAGGTACTTTAAATTCTTGAGTGAACTTAGGGCTACGCTTAGGTGTGTAACCTAATAGTGCTTCACGACGAGCGTGTAGGTAGTTGTACTCTGCAGAGCCTTGTTCAAGCTCTAGGTAAGGCAATGATTTAATTGCTTCATCAGAGATAAGATCTTGTAGACCTAAACGATCACGTAGGTATTGAACATGAGTCATGTCCATTTTCTTCACGCCGTGAGCGATGTTCTTACCTTCTGCTGCTTCACCCATGCCGTAACCTTTAACAGTTTTAGCAAGAATAACAGTCGGCTTACCTTGAGTATCTTTTGCATTAGTAAATGCAGCAAATAGCTTAGATGAATCGTGACCACCACGTTTCAGCTCAAAGATTTGCTCATCTGTCATGTCAGCAACCAGTGCTGCAGTCTCAGGGTATTTACCAAAGAAGTGCTCACGTACATAAGCGCCATCTTTAGATTTAAATGTCTGGTAGTCACCATCGATAGTTTCGTTCATTAACTGAAGTAACTTACCAGTAGTGTCTTTAGCTAGCAGTGAATCCCAGTTGTTACCCCAGATCACTTTAACCACATTCCAGCCAGCACCTTTAAATAGGCCTTCTAGCTCTTGAATGATCTTACCGTTACCCATAACCGGACCATCTAGGCGCTGTAGGTTACAGTTGATAAGGAAACATAGGTTATCTAGCTTCTCACGCGCAGCGAAAGAAATCGCACCACGTGATTCTGGCTCATCCATCTCGCCGTCACCTAGGAACGCGTAAACACGTTGCGCTGAAGTGTCTTTAAGACCACGGCCTTCTAAATATTTAAGGAAACGCGCTTGGTAGATCGCAGAGATAGGACCTAGACCCATAGATACCGTTGGGAACTGCCAGAATTCAGGCATTAACTTAGGGTGTGGGTATGAAGGAATACCTTTGCCATCAACTTCTTGACGGAAGTTATCAAGCTGATCTGCTGTTAAACGGCCTTCAACGAAAGCACGAGAGTAGATTCCTGGAGAGATGTGACCTTGGTAATAAACCAAATCGCCGCCATCCACGTCATTAGGTGCGCGGAAGAAGTGGTTAAAACATACTTCATAGAAAGCCGAAGCAGACTGGTAAGACGCCATGTGGCCGCCTAGGTCTAAATCTTTCTTTGAAGCACGCAATACGATCATGATCGCGTTCCAGCGAATGATAGAACGGATACGACGCTCTAGCGTAGTATCACCTGGGTACGCAGGTTCTTGCGCCGCAGGAATCGTATTAATGTAATTAGTGTTGATGCCTGTTGCCATATCAACACCATCTAAACGTGCTTTATCCAATACTTGCTCTAGTAAGTACTGTGCGCGTTCAACACCTTCTTCACGGACTACTGATTCAAGGGCTTCTAACCAATCTTGAGTTTCCAGTGCATCCACGTCACTCTTCATGACTTCAGACATGCGATCTATCCTTTCGTTATAATCAATCAACTAAACTAACAATGTCGCGACTTGCAAATGGCCTTTGGCTGATAAAGAACCCTAGTCAAGCCCGTCCTTGCGTTGCTGGATTCGGCGAAGAGAGCGTTGACGCCTGCTATCTTCTCGCGATAAATCCAACAAAGTTTCCTCAATGTAAGCCAAATGTGCATGGGATGCTTCACGCGCCTTTTTAGGCTGTTTTGAAACAATCGCCGCAACAATATTGGCCCTATGTTTGCTCACCTTATCCACCACCGCTTGATGACGATTAAGGTATTCAAAATTCTGTAATACGTTCTGTTCCAACAATGGCGCTAAACTACGAATAATGTGCAATAACACCACATTATGTGCCGACTCTGTAACCGCAATAAGGTATTGCATTACCGCAGTTGCTTCGGCGGCTAAATCGCCTTGTTGTTGTGCTTGTTGAATCCGCACATGACAATCTTTAATACGATCAAAGTCATCATCATTACCACGCAGGGCCGCATAATATGCCGCTAATCCCTCTAGCGCATGGCGCGCCTCAACTAAATCTAATTGTGTTTCTGGATGTGCTGCTAATAAATCGAGCAGTGGCTCAGAAAAACTTTCCCATAAATTTTCTGTCACAAATGTGCCGCCACCTTGACGACGCGTCAGTAAATGTTTGGCTTCTAAGCGCTGAATCGCCTCACGAACAGAAGGGCGAGAAACATCAAATTGCTTTGCTAGTTCACGCTCAGGAGGCAGTTGTTGTCCCGGAGATAACGTCCCTTCAACAATCAAACACTCAAGCTCTTTTTCGATAGCCTCACAAAGTTTGGGTTGGCGAATACGTTTATAGGTCATTATGATGAATGCTTCTTATAATCAATCTGCTTCATAACAAAACTAACAATACGGGTAATTGGTATTACCAATTTGCTGACGTGGAAAGTTTACAGAAATAATCGTGAAAGTCCACACTCAACTTGATTGAAATCATAGAACGCGTATTCGTTAACACAACTTAAACACATATAACCACATCAAATAACAATCAATCAGACACTAAGCGACCAACTAAATTCCATTCTGATGCTAAGTAAAACAAGATTTAGATAAAAAGCCTATGATTTATCAGTACTAATTAACCAATCTATTAATAATTCATATTTTACAATTGGGCTTTATAGCCATGCCAATCAAACACTAATCCGGGGTCAGTTTTACGTCCCGGCGCAATAAATTCATGCCCGGTAATTCGCTGGCGTGTAATAGCAGGATATTGCTGCATTATTTTTTGGGTAAGAGTGGCTAATGTTTCATACTGACACGATGTAAAAGGTAAATAGTCACAACCTTCAAGTTCAATGCCAATCGAATAATCGTTACATTTATCACGTCCTTCAAAGCAAGAAATTCCCGCATGCCATGCTCGCGCATTAAATGGTACGAACTGAATAATACTCCCATCACGGCGAATCAAACAGTGAGCCGAAACGCGGAACTGATGAATTAATGCGAAATAAGCATGTTCGTTAGGATCAAGCCGCCCCGTAAATAACTGCTCAATGTAAGGTCCACCAAACTCCCCCGGCGGCAAACTAATGTTATGCACCACCAGCAGTGAAATATCATCATCAGGGCGAGTATCACAAAATGGCGATGGCACGTGTTTAACGTCATCAAGCCAGTGATCGCGATTAATGGTTAAAGTCATATCAACCTCAAAGTAAAGAAATAGGTATCGAGTATCGTAGGAAAAACTAAAACTATCTCTCTGTAAATAGTCACGGAAAAAAAGATTCCACACGCCCCCAGCTCTTCCTGCATTCCCTCGCTCCTCGAAAACTATCAACCTCACCTCTGTTTCCCTCGTAACTCTTAACCTCATCCCTCGCTACTCGCCCTTGCTTCCCTCGCCCCTCGAAAACTATCAACCTCATCACTCGCTACTCGTCCCTGCTTCCCTCGCCCCTAACCCCCGACTAACCTCCTCGCCCCTTTCTCCCCTCGAAAACTGAATCTATTCCCTGTATGCTTTTGCTATCACTCGCGGTAATTCACTTACCGGCAAACTCTTGCAATGGATACGACATGACGACTATGGAACAGAAACACGACAGCAGTGCTCGCCTTACTTACCTTAAACAGCAACTACCGCTAGAAATCACTCGCGCCGTTGCTGATACTCTGCGTGAAGATTTAGGTGGTGAGATTGATGCTAGCCGTGATATTACCGCCAATTTAATTGCGGCGGATAGTCACAGCAGCGCCACCATTATTACCCGTGAATATGGCGTTTTTTGTGGTCAACTGTGGGCCGATGAAGTGTTTGCCCAATTGGGCGGTGAAGTGGTGATTGAGTGGCAGGTTGCCGATGGTGAGGTAGTCAAACCCAATCAAGTGTTATGTACTCTAAGTGGGCCATCACGAGTATTGCTCACTGGTGAGCGTAATGCGATGAACTTTATTCAAACCTTATCAGGTTGCGCCACTCTTACCGCCGAATATGTCAACCAACTGGTCGGCACCAATACCCGTTTATTAGATACCCGAAAAACTGTTCCCGGCTTGCGCAGCGCCCTCAAATATGCGGTCAGTTGTGGTGGCGGTTTTAACCACCGCATTGGCGTGTTTGATGCCTATTTGATCAAAGAAAATCACATCATGGCTTGCGGTGGCATTGAAAAAGCAATCGCCACGGCCAAACAATTAAACCCCGGCAAACCGGTAGAAATAGAAACCGAATCGCTCGCCGAATTAGAACAAGCAATTGCCGCTGGCGCGGATATTATTATGCTGGATAATTTTTCATTAGAGATGATGCGTGAAGCGGTAAAAATTAACGCCGGCCGCGCGGCTTTGGAAAACTCTGGTGATATTACTCTGAATAATATTCGCGAATGTGCGTTAACGGGTGTAGATTATATTTCAGTCGGTGCGCTAACCAAGCATGTGCGAGCAATGGATTTGTCGATGCGGTTTAGGTAGTCTGCGAGGAAGAGCAGGTAATAGAGGGGCGAGGTTTCTAGCCCTCGAGGTGCGAGGAAGAGCTGTTTTTATCTCGCCACTCGTCTCGCCCCTGCTTCCCCTCGCCCCTGCTTCCCCTCGTCCCTGCTTTCCCTTTGCCCTACTTTTCCTGCTCTCCCTCGCCCCTTATTCACCTCACAACCTGCCTCGTTTCTGCGCCCCAACTCCAGCCCTATTTTGCAACCGCTGCAACAATCACATAAATAATTCAAACTGCACCGAGCAATACCACCCCTGTTATTCAATCAAGCACTTAAGCCTTTTATTCTAGTTCCACAGCACTACCCCTTTGTCCACATTGGACGACTTAAAACCTTCAAGGAATGGAATATGAAAAAGCAACAAGGCTTTACCCTTATTGAACTGATGATCGTGGTAGCGGTGATCGGTGTGTTATCGGCAATTGCAATTCCTAAATATCAACAATATGTAGAAAAAGGAGCTATTGCAGCGGCTCTATCATCAGCAACAGCTTTAAAAACTAATTATGAAGATTATCTTGCAGTCAGCGGAGCTGCACCAACAACATCAGCTGCAATTGGAGCAACAAAATTTAGCCTTGGAACTGTAACAGTAACCTCTGGTGCAATAGCAGTAGCTGTTACTGAAGGTGGCGGTAAAGGAGCAGGAGTTACTCTAACTAGAGCGGATAATGCTTGGACATGTGCCGTTAGTGCATCAAGTGCAACTATAAAATTAAATGGCTGTACAACTAACGAAACTAGTAGCTAATGCAAACAAACCTCGCCTCGATCCTGTTCCAAGCTGAGTTAATCAGCGCCGAACAAGAGCAACAAATTGTCGAGTCGGTGACGGCGGAAGGGATTAATGTCCCGACCGCCATTACTCGTCTAGGAATCATGGCGGATGATGAACTAGCACGTTCAT
This sequence comes from Photobacterium piscicola, assembly GCF_046058925.1. Lineage (NCBI taxonomy): Bacteria > Pseudomonadati > Pseudomonadota > Gammaproteobacteria > Vibrionales > Vibrionaceae > Photobacterium > Photobacterium piscicola. The sequence goes on along the minus strand of NZ_CP175534.1, from coordinate 749,161 downwards.
TATCACACCTGTTCAATCTTGATCGGGTTGATGTCCACCACTATGACTTTCAAGGTTGCTGTCAAAGTGTCTACCAACGTGAACTGGTGTTACGCCATCGCGTGCTGCCGCTTGCGCAAGACAATAGCACCCTTTTCGTCGGCCTTAGCGATCCTACCAATGTCGAGGCGCAAGATGAATTTCGCTTCGCTATTGGTAAGAACGTTGAAGCACTATTATTAGACAACAAACAACTTGAATCGGCGATTCGCCGAGTTTACGGTAGTGATATCGGTGATGTTGGTAACAGCCGCCAAATCAGTGATGAAGATTTAGGTAACTTAATTGATATCAACGATATTGAACTTGATGAAGCCACCGATTTAAGCCAAGACAGCGCTCCGGTTACTCGTTATATCAACCAAGTATTAATGGATGCTCTGCGCCGTAAAGCATCCGACATTCACTTTGAACCCTATGAAACCAGCTATCGAATTCGGTTTCGTTGTGATGGTATTTTGCATCAGCATTTAACACCACCAGCCAGTTTATCGCGGCGGTTATCAACCCGTTTAAAGGTAATGTCCAAGCTCAATATTGCCGAACGTCGTCAACCACAAGATGGCCGCATCAAACTTAAATTATCCGATTCACTGGCAATTGATCTGCGAGTTTCTACCCTACCAACCTTGTGGGGCGAAAAAGTAGTACTGCGTATTTTAGACAGTTCCAGTGCCAGCTTAAACATTGATATTTTAGGGTATAGCGACGCTCAAAAGCAGGCTTATTTAACCGCGCTGCAACGCCCGCAAGGGATGATTTTAATGACTGGCCCCACTGGTAGTGGCAAAACCGTGTCGCTCTATACCGGTTTAAGTATTTTAAACACTGACGAGCGCAATATTTCTACCGCCGAAGATCCGGTTGAGATCAACCTCCAAGGTATCAACCAAGTTCAAATCAATAATCAGGCTGGACTTGGATTTGCTGAAGCATTGCGATCGTTTCTACGTCAAGACCCAGATGTAGTAATGGTCGGTGAAATTCGTGATCTTGAAACCGCCGAAATTGCGGTTAAAGCGGCGCAAACTGGGCACTTGGTGTTATCAACCCTGCACACCAACTCAGCTGCGGAAACCATTACCCGTTTAACCAACATGGGCGTCGAAGATTTTAACCTTGCCTCATCACTGAGTTTAATTATTGCGCAGCGGTTAGCACGTCGATTATGCAGTCACTGTAAGCAACCGCATCTACTTGATGACTTAACTTGTGAACGCTTAAAACTGCCACTTAACACTAGTGTTTATCAAGCCCATAAAGAAGGCTGTGATGATTGCAACAAAGGCTATGTTGGCCGAGTGGGTATTTATGAAGTGATGCAATTTAGCCGTGAAATTGCTGAAGCATTAATGCAAAACGCCACCAGCTTACAATTAGAAGATATTGCTGCCAGCCAAGGCATGCAACGACTACGCGAATCAGGAGTAGATAAATTAGTTGAAGGCATTACTAGCCTTGTCGAATTACAACGGGTACTACAACTCTAATAACATCACTCGACTTTACTTCCCATCACTGTATTTTTAAAAAGGATCTCTTATGGTTGCTGCCACTAAAATTCGTTACTACCAATGGCGGGGCATCAATCAAGCCGGACGTAAAGTCTCAGGCGTCACAATGGGATTTCAAGAACAAGAAGTCCGTCATCAGCTCACCGAGCAAATGATCAATATTAAAAAGATCAAACGCACCTCTCCCGGCACCTTAGATCGACTTCGTAACCAAATGAAGCCCGAAGATGTCACCATGGTGACACGTCAATTATCGACCATGGTTGAATCAGGCGTTCCTGTAGTACAAGCATTAACCTTAATGGCTAACAGTCACCACAAAGCAGAAATGCGCGCTACCCTAATTCAGGTGACCAACCAAGTTGAAGCCGGATCATCATTAGCCAAAGCAATGCGCTCTAGCTCGCCATTGTTTGATAAATTTTATTGTGACTTGGTCGATACGGGTGAGCAAACCGGTCACCTTGGGCAAGTATTTGGCCGCATTGCGGTGTATCGCGAAAAAGCCGAAGCAATGCGTAAAAAAATCATCAAAGCGATGATCTACCCTTCGATGGTCTCTATCACCGCCATCTTAGTTACAGTGTTAATGCTGGTGTTTGTTATTCCACAGTTTGCGGCTATTTTCAGTGGCTTTGGCGCAGAACTGCCATGGTTTACGCGCCAAGTCATGAAGGCTTCAGACTTTCTCATTGATTATGGTTATTATCTTGGCGGTGGCATTGTGCTGACCATCATCATCTACCGTTATTGCTATCGCCAGTATTATGGTTTTCATTATCGTGTCGATAAACTGAGCCTAAAGCTACCTATTGTTGGTGGAGTATTACTTAAAGCGACCATTTCTCGTTTTGCTCGCACTCTCGCCACCACCTTTAATGCTGGTATCCCACTGTTAACTGGCATTCAATCGGCGGGAAAAACCAGTAATAATCTTTATATCGAACAAGCGATTGATGAAGTTTATAACAGTACCGCCGCCGGTATGCCATTATACTTAGCCCTGCGTCAAGCCGATGTTTTTCCAGAATTAATGCTGCAAATGGTGATGATTGGTGAAGAATCGGGGGCACTTGATGATATGCTCAATAAAATGGCACAGTTATACGAAGATGATGTTGATAATACTGTCGATAATCTGGGCCAAATTATGGAACCGTTTATTATCATTATTCTTGGTATCATTATCGGTGGTTTATTAGTCGCGATGTACATGCCTATCTTTACGCTAATGAGCGTTATAGGGTAATTACACTCTAATCAATAGCCGTGACATTAACGTTATCAAATGTATTTTTTAAGAGAGTATTGCATGGCTGTACTGAGTTATTACCCGTGGCTGTATCCACTGTTTGCTACGATTTTGGGTTTATTGATTGGTAGTTTTTTAAATGTGGTTATTTATCGGCTACCGATCATGATGGAACGTCAGTGGCGTCAAGAATGCCATGATTGCTTTCCTGAACTTGATGTGCCACTTCAAAATGATCCAACGCCATTTAATCTCAGCGTTCCCCGTTCTCGTTGCCCTCACTGCAACCATGCCATTAGTGCACTAGAAAATATTCCGCTTATTAGCTGGTTAGTATTAAAAGGCAAATGCCGCGAGTGCCATGCGCCAATCAGTAAGCGCTATCCCGCAATTGAACTTCTGACCGCGATTATTAGCTTAACCGTTGCGCTCATGTTGCCGCCAACATGGTGGGCTGTTGCTGTTTTAGGCGCAAGCTTTGCTCTGATCGCGCTGACCTTTATTGATATCGACAAAATGCTACTGCCGGATCAAATCACGCTACCATTGATGTGGACGGGAATTTTATTGGCTTTAAGTGGTATCAGTCCGGTTTCATTAACTGATTCTATTATTGGCGCAATGGCGGGGTATTTATCGCTGTGGTCGGTATTTTGGGCGTTTAAATTACTGACCAAAAAAGATGGCATGGGCTATGGTGATTTTAAACTACTGGCGGCGATTGGCGCATGGGTAGGCTGGTCATTATTGCCATTTGTGGTGCTACTGTCTTCTCTAGTGGGCGCAATATGCGGCATTATCATGCTACGTATCAAGCAGGAAGATCAACAAACCCCGTTCTCTTTTGGACCATACCTTGCTGTCGCTGGCTGGATTGCTATGCTATGGGGCCAACCAATTTTAAATTGGTATGTTGGCTCTTATTTAGGATTCTGATTGATGACAATTGTAATTGGTTTAACTGGTGGTATTGGCAGTGGTAAAACAACCGTTGCCAATATGTTTGCTGACTATGGCATCGATTTAATTGATGCCGATATTATCGCCCGTGAAGTAGTGGCAGTCGGCAGTGTCGGTTTAGCCCGCATCACGGAAAAATTCGGTAATCACATACTGCTTAGCGATGGCAACCTTGATCGTAGCCAATTAAGAACCGCTATTTTTAGTGATCCACAACTCAAAAACTGGCTCAATCAACTGCTTCACCCGTTGATACGTGAAAAGATGTTAGCTGATATAGAGCGTGCTACATCGCCGTATTGTCTGCTGATTGTGCCGTTAATGATCGAGAATAACCTGCAAACCCTAACCGATCGATTACTGGTGGTTGACGTTGACCAACAAACACAGATAATGCGTACCCAGCAGCGAGACAATGTATCGCTTGAGCAAATAAAAAATATTCTTGCAGCGCAAGCTTCGCGCCAACAACGGCTCGATGCTGCCGATGATATCATTTGTAATAACGGTGATAATCAGGCACTGTTGACGCAAGTTGCTCAGCTACATCTGCATTATCTTGCTCTAGCGCAAGCAGCAAAATAACGCTTAGCGCGCATTCATTATTTTTTGGCTTCCACTGGTTTCCGTTATGCAAATACATCGCTATGAACACCCTCTCAATGAAAAAGTGCGTATTTACCTACGCCTAGAACACTTACTCAAACAATTACATGACAGCAGCGACCTTAGCGACCCATGGCAATATACGATTTTCTTTAATGCCTTATTTGATCTGTTAGAGTTAATAGAACAAATTCCGGTTAAAACTGATCTTGCGAAAGCGCTCGATAAGCAAAGCACTAAATTAAAAGCATGGTTAGACTATGACGGTGTTGATCCAACCGCGATTCAATCATTACTCGATAACATGAGTCATGCTCAGAAAAACTTATTAGCTGCACCACGTTTGGGCCAAAGCCTACGTGAAGATCGTTTTCTAAGCTCGATTCGTCAACGTTTCTCAATTCCTGGTGGCACTTGTAGTTTTGATCTGCCAGCGCTGCACTTTTGGCGTCAAATGCCATTAGAAGAACGTCAACAAACGACTCAAGCATGGCTTGACCAATTAGCTGAAGTCGATGAAGCACTCAAGCTATGGCTACACTTAGTCCGTCAATCAGCACAATACCAACCACAATCAGCACATAATGGTTTTTTCCAAAATGATGCAAGCCTATCGTGTTTACTTCGTATTGAAATCGATGCAAGCTATGGTGTTTATCCTGTAGTATCAGGTCATCGCAGCCACTTCTCTATTCGCTTTTCTCCTTATGAAGAAGGCTCGACAGTGGCAAGTAATATCGACTTTAAACTAGCTATTTGCTGAGGTAACTATGTCACAATCTCAACCGACAGTGGTGAAATGCCCAACCTGTAAAACGGATGTAGTGTGGGGCGAACAAAGTCCATACCGTCCATTTTGCTGTAAACGCTGCCAATTGATCGATCTTGGTGAGTGGGCAGATGAAGAGAAATCCATTGCAGGTGCACCTGATATGTCAGATGCCGATGGTTGGTCAGAAGATACCTACTAACTCTTCATTCAGCGACAAAGTAACGGATAACTGATTAAGGGCGAGCCAATGTCGACATTAGCTCGCCCTTTTTAATAACAATATTTTTCTTGTCTGATTTTATGTAGGTACGATCTTATGTCAAAAGAAGTTATGCCTAAAAAACGTGTTTGGATCGCAGCAGGGATCATTTTAAATTCAACCCAAGATCACATCTTTATTACTCGTCGCCACGCCAATGCTCATCAAGGTGGATTATGGGAATTTGCAGGCGGCAAAGTAGAAGCCAATGAGACTGCTGAACAAGCGGTTATTCGTGAACTTAACGAGGAAGTAGGGATTCAAGTCACTACGCTAACGCCATTGATTAGCCTTGCTCATGATTACCCTGATAAAGCCTTACAGTTTGATTTTTTCGCCATCACAGCATTCACAGGTGAAGCATGTGGTAATGAAGGCCAAGCCGGATTGTGGGTCGCCATTGACGATCTTGAGCAATACCCATTCCCTGAGGCTAATGCGGCGGTATTGGCGAAGATAGTTGAGGTTTATGGGGGATAATTTATTCCGTCATCCCGGAAATTGAGGTACGAAATTATCCGGGATCTACTCACAATGAGCTTGAGCCTAACAGATACCAAAAATAATATTAACTCTACGGCGTATGAATAGTAGATTCCCTATCTCGTTCGTAACCTCACTGTAGGGAATGACGGTAGGTTTCTTACACTAAAAATTACAGCCATAAAAAAAGGTCGCTCAAAAGCGACCTTTTTTATTACAGCTTAACGGCGATCTTAGTCGATCTTACCGTGACACTGCTTGTATTTCTTACCAGAACCACATGGACAAGGCTCATTACGGCCGACTTTACGCTCTTCGCGTTCAAACGTACCTTGATGGCCATCGTCTTCTGCTTGAGATGATTCATCAACAATCTGATTGTCAGCATTTTGATGTTGGAATTGTTGACGACGCGCTAGCATTTCTGCCATTTGACGACGTTCTTCTTCCATGCGATCAACTTCTTCCTGCTGCTGTACTCGTACCTTACTTAGGATAGAAACAACATCACTCTTTAAGTTATCAAGCATCTCTTCAAACAGTTCAAACGACTCACGCTTGTACTCTTGCTTAGGGTTCTTTTGTGCATAACCACGTAGGTGAATACCTTGACGAAGATGATCCATCGCCGCTAGGTGTTCTTTCCATAACGTATCGAGGTTTTGCAGCATAACCGTTTTCTCAAAGTTACGTAGCACTTCAGCGCCAACAACTTGTTCTTTTTCACGGTATAGCTCAAATGCTTTTTCGATGATACGTTCACGCAACGCTTCTTCATAAAGCTTATCTTCAGTGTCTAACCAATGTTTGATTGGTAGCTCTAAATCAAAGTCTTCTTTTAGACGCGCTTCTAGTCCGTCGATATCCCACATTTCTTCTAGCGATTGCTGCGGAATGTAGTTATCAATGATGGCATTCAACACGTCTTCACGGTTGTGCTCAATCATTTCACTGATATCGTTCGCATTCATCAACTCATCACGTAGTTCATACACTACCTGACGCTGATCGTTAGCCACATCATCAAATTCAAGTAATTGCTTACGAATATCGAAGTTACGTCCTTCAACTTTACGTTGCGCGTTTTCGATAGCTTTTGATACCCATGGGTGCTCAATCGCTTCGCCTTCTTCCATACCCAGCTTCTTCATCATGCCTGAAACACGATCAGAGGCGAAGATACGCATTAGGCCATCTTCCATTGAAAGATAGAAACGAGAAGAACCTGCATCACCCTGACGACCAGCACGACCACGTAACTGATTATCGATACGGCGTGATTCATGACGCTCAGTACCAAGAATGTGTAAACCACCCGATGCTAATACGGCATCGTGTTTGATTTGCCAATCAGCACGAATTTTAGCAATTTGCTCAGCCGTTGGATCAGTTAGCTTCTCAACATCTGATTTCCATGAACCACCCAACATGATATCGGTACCACGACCGGCCATGTTAGTTGCGATAGTTACCGCACTTGGCGCACCCGCTTCAGCGATGATGTCTGCTTCTTTTTCGTGGAATTTCGCATTCAATACGTTGTGCTTGATACCGGCTTTTTTCAGTGCGTTTGATAATAGCTCTGATTTTTCAATCGACACAGTACCGACAAGACATGGCTGACCGTTTTTAACACGCTCGGTAATATCTTCACTGATCGCGGCAAATTTTTCAGCTTCAGTCATGTAGACTAAATCGCCGTTATCAATACGTGCCATTGGACGGTTAGTCGGTAGCACTACTGTATCTAGATTATAAATAGACTGGAATTCAAACGCTTCAGTATCCGCTGTACCTGTCATACCAGATAATTTTTCGTATAAACGGAAATAGTTCTGGAAGGTAATCGATGCCAAGGTTTGGTTTTCGTTTTGAATCTTAACGCCTTCTTTCGCTTCAACAGCTTGGTGAAGACCTTCAGACCAACGACGACCTGGCATAGTACGGCCAGTATGCTCATCGACAATGACAACTTCATCGTCTTGCACAATATAATCGACGTCTTTTTCAAACAACACGTGTGCACGTAAACCGGCATTAACATGATGTAGTAAACTAATATTAGCTGGAGAATAAAGGGTATCGTTCTCTGCCATAATATCGTTGGTAATCAACAATTCTTCAATGAATTCTTGACCCGTTTCGGTAAAGTGCGCTTGCTTTGATTTTTCGTCAACGGTGTAGTGACCTTCACCACGGTAATCGGCGCTGTCTTCTTTATCTTGACGTACCAATAACGGGATTAGCTTGTTCACTTTGATGTACATTTCTGAGCTATCTTCAGCAGGACCTGAGATAATCAGCGGTGTACGCGCTTCATCGATTAGGATGGAGTCAACTTCATCGACAACCGCGAAGAAGCGTTCACGTTGAACACGATCTTCAGGGCGGAATGCCATGTTGTCACGTAGGTAATCAAAACCAAATTCGTTGTTAGTACCGTAAAGTACATCGGCGGCGTAAGCTTCTTTTTTCGCTTGCGGTGACATATTTGGTACGTTAACGCCAACAGTCATGCCGAGGAATTCAAATAATTCACGGTTAGTTTCGGCATCACGCGCGGCTAGGTAGTCGTTCACTGTTACGATGTGAACACCTTTACCGGTAAGAGCGTTAAGGTATGACGGCAATGTTGCAGTAAGAGTTTTACCCTCACCAGTACGCATTTCAGCAATTTTGCAGTCATTTAGAACCATGCCACCCAGTAGCTGGACGTCAAAGTGACGCATGCCATAGACACGGCTTGATGCTTCGCGAACAGTCGCAAAGGCTTCTGGTAGTAGTTGATCTAGCGTTTCGCCTTGATCTAAACGCTCACGAAATTCAGCTGTTTTTGCTTGCAGCTCATGATCTTGTAGGCTTTCAAACTGAGGTTCTAGCTTATTGATTTGATCAACAATTTTGCGCATACGACGCAGAGTGCGGTCGTTACGGCTACCGATAACTTTAGTCAGTAGTTTTGATAACATGGTGATGCCGTTTTCTCTTTGTTATATCAGCGTTTCTATTGCTGAATCGCTTAATTCGGGTTTCATTCCTTGGGGGACCTAAGCCATCCCTATCCCACAGGAATCGTCACAACGGTGACTAAGAGGTTAATCCTAAAACGTGTAATATTGATATTGTGTCGCGATAGTCGCTTTTCAAGGGCTAACATTACTATCCTAGCAAAAAGCATCACGCTCAATGCTAAACTAATACAATTTATTGCCGCTTCAGTACAAAAAATCCAATGCTTGCTGTTGCCAGGCAGACATATCATTCAACATATACTAACCTATATGCCTGATATGATAAGTCATATTAGTGTCATCGCCTATGATAAAAGCCACAGCAAATGTTTTTATCTTTGAAAAATTAAGATCATATCCGCAAAAGTGACATTTTTATTCTGTTGCATATTCAGGAACTAAAATCATGAGAGATCATCGTCCACAAACCGCAGCACATCTACTTGATAGTGATGGTCTAACATCGATTCAACAACGGGCGGCGGCGTTAAGTAAACTTGATAGCGCAGTAAAAGCCCATCTCAATTGTGCCGAACATTGCCGCGTCAGTAATTACCGCCAAGGGGTACTGATCATTGAAACGGCATCTGCGGCGTGGTCAATGCGACTCAATTATGAACGTTACCAATTAATAACCAAATTACGTGAAAAACTATTACCTAAATTGCAAGATATTGAAGTAAAAGTAAATCCAACCCTTGCAGCAGTCGCTATTCGTAAGCAAGACAAAATTCCTGATATTATTCAAAAGCCAATCAGTGATGTGGCTGCACAACATTTATTAGCCACCGCTGAAAATGCACCGAATAAAGTCAAAGCTTGCCTTGAACGGTTAGCAAAGTTGGCGAAAAAGAAAACCAGCTAAATCACAAATAGCAGATACAAAAACGCCGAACAAATATGCTCGGCGTTTTTTAATACAAGGTAATTGCGTGATTTACGCCAATACCATACCCGGTTGAGCAAAAGTGACTGGCACTTCACGCTCATCTTCAAAGGTTGACCACTCATAGGCTTCTTGATCAGCCAATACTGCACGCAGTAGTTGGTTGTTCAGCGCATGACCTGATTTATAAGCGCGCATTTCACCAATGATATTATGACCACACATGTAAAGGTCACCAATGGCATCCAATACTTTGTGAGTGACAAGTTCATTGTCAAAACGCAAACCGTCATCGTTCAGGATACGGTAGTCATCCAGTACAATTGCGTTATCAAAGCTACCACCAAGACACAAGTTTTGTGACTGAAGGTATTCGATATCGCGCATAAAACCGAAAGTACGTGCACGGCTAATCTTTTTAACAAAAGACTGGCTTGAAAAATCTAACACTAGACGCTGCTGATCTGAATCAATCGCAGGGTGGTTAAAGTCGATAGCAAAATCGAGACGGAAACCGTTATAAGGTACGAGTTCCGCCCACTTGTCGCCATCTTCAATGCGAACAGGCTTTTTAATACGTAAAAAACGCTTTGGCGAATTTAGCGTATCAATACCTGCTGATTGAAGCAGGTAAATAAATGGGCTTGCGCTACCATCCATAATAGGAATTTCAGGTGCATCAACTTCGATAATCACATTATCGATACCCATACCGGCTAGTGCAGCATTCAAGTGCTCAACAGTTGAAATGCGCACGCCTTGTTCATTCACAAGAGCGGTACATAACATGGTATCGCGCACTGAGTCTGCATTTGCAGGGAAATCCACAGGTGGATTAAGGTCAGTACGGCGATAAATCACGCCAGTATTTGCGGCTGCAGGACGCAGGATAAGCGTCACTTTACGTCCAGAGTGGAGGCCCACACCAGTCGTCTGCACAATGCTTTTAAGTGTACGTTGTCTGATCATCTGCTTTATATCTCAACGGTTAAACAAACTTTTGCTTGCAAACTTATTAGGTGAATAGAAACTATTCTCAACACCGAATTGGTGAATTGAACACTTATCATACCATAACCTAAAAAATATCCAAAATAATTCACTGCGGATACAAAAGAGCATCTTTTGTGGTGAAACAAAAGATGCAACTCTTACTCAGCTAAATTAGCCGCCACAATCAATATGTTGGCTATTTTAGTCCGCTTGCTTACGCAAGAATGCAGGGATATCTAAGTAGTCATGATCCGCACCCTGAGCTTTAGCTTGTTGAGTTTCAACAGGCTTCTCTTCAGCGATTGCAGCAGGTTTTTCCTGTGCAACAGCAGGGGCTGGTTTTGATGACGTTACTAATGTGATATCAGGCTTACACTCTTTACCAATGCCTGTTGCCACTACGGTTACACGTAGCTCATCAGTCATATCTGGGTCAAGTGATGTACCGATAACCACAGTTGCGTTATCAGAAGCGAATGCTTTCACTGTGTTACCCACAGTTTCGAATTCGTCTAGACGCATGTCCATACCAGCAGTAATGTTAACTAAAACACCACGTGCGCCAGCAAGATCGATATCTTCTAGTAATGGGCTAGAAATTGCCATTTCAGCAGCTTCTTCAGCACGGTCATCACCAGCAGCAACACCACTACCCATCATTGCATGACCCATTTCCGACATTACGGTACGTACGTCCGCAAAGTCGACGTTGATCATGCCTGGGCGAGTGATTAGCTCAGCAATACCTTGAACCGCATTCTTAAGTACGTCGTTTGCTTTCGCAAAGGCATCAAGTAATGTGATACCACGACCAAGTACTTTAAGTAGCTTTTCGTTAGGAATAGTAATTAATGAATCAACATGCTTAGAAAGCTCATCAATACCTTGCTCTGCAAATGCCATACGCTTCTTACCTTCGAAGCTAAATGGTTTAGTCACAACAGCAACAGTAAGAATACCAAGCTCTTTCGCTACTTCAGCAATGATTGGTGCAGCACCAGTACCGGTACCACCACCCATGCCCGCTGCAATGAAGATCATGTCAGAGCCTTCAAGCTCTTTCTTGATTGCTTCACGATCTTCTAGCGCTGAATCACGGCCCACTTGTGGGTTTGCACCCGCACCCAAACCTTTAGTGATATCACCACCGATTTGAATAACAGTACTTACGCTTGTTTTACGAAGAGCTTGTGCATCAGTGTTAACACTAATGAACTGCACGCCTTCAATAGACTCACGTACCATGTGATCGACTGCATTACCGCCGCCGCCGCCAACGCCAATGACCTTAATTACAGCTTCATCAGACATTTCCATCATCGGTTCAAACATTTGTTCTCTCCGTTATCCTGTTCGCATCAGGTTTAAAAATTCTTTTCGAACCAACCACTGATTCGTGAAAATAGCCCAGTTACCGAGCGTTTCGGTTCTTGTGCATTTTCATCAAATGATTGACTATCCTTTCCGTAGTGCAGTAATCCTACTGCAGTAGCATAGGGTGGAGCCTGAACATAGTCAGTCAATCCACTCAGATCAAGAGGCTGACCAATACGTACTTGATTGCGGAAAACCCGCTCAGCACATTCAGTTAAACCTTCCATTTGCGCAGCGCCCCCGGTAAGGACGATGCCCGCTGCTAGGTGGTGTTTAACACCAGCCTCTCGCAATTGATCTTGTACGGTTAGTAATTTTTGATTTACTAACCCTAGCAATTCACTATATCGAGGCTCTATTACTTCTGCTAGTGTTTGACTTTGCAAGCTTCTAGATGGACGACCACCAACACTCGGTACATCAACCTTAGCATCTTTGCTCACCAATTCACTCAGTGCACAACCGTATTTCACTTTAATATCTTCAGCGTCACCCGGCGGTGTACCAAACGCATAAGCAATATCACTAGTCACAACATTACCAGCATAGGGAATTACTTCCGCATGACGTAATGCGCCACCAGACCAAATGGCAAGATCCATTGTACCGCCGCCGATATCGACCACGCATACGCCGAGCTCACGCTCATCTGGGGTCAGTACAGCATGGCTTGCTGCTAATCCTGAGAAAATCAGATGATCAACAGTTAAACCACAACGCTCTACTGCTTTAACGATGTTGCGTGCCATGTCGTTATGACAAGTGATCAAATGAACACTTGCTTCCATACGAACACCTGATAAACCAACTGGGTTTTTAATGCCCTCTTGGTAATCAATCGCAAATTCCTGAGGAATTACATGCAACGTACGTTGCTCATCGCTTATTTTTACTGATTTCGCCGTATGAATAACATTATCGACGTCATCTTGAGTCACTTCTTTATCAGAAATAGGCACCATGCCTTTTTCTGTTTGGCAACTAATATGTTTACCTGATAGCGATAAACACACGGAACCAATTTGGCAATCAGCCATGAGTTCAGCCTGATCAACAGCACGCTGAACTGACTTTACTACTGACTCGAGGTCATTAACCCCACCTTTATCCATTCCGCGTGATGGGCTGCTACCCACACCAATGACATTAACATTGCCATCAGGTAGGACCTCCCCAACCAAAGCGCAAACTTTGGAAGTGCCGATATCAAGACCAACTATGAGTTTTTTATCTGCAGCCTTAGTCATCAGTGCACGCTCTTATTTTTTATCCGGCGCATGTTTATCATACTCCGGCATTGTTTTCCAACCCACAGCTGCGCCAGTATCATAACGCAAATCTACATAATCAATCGGCTTACCCTGCTTTAATAACTCAGGATAAATCTCGATAAAACGTTTTATACGTTGCATTCGAGCGTCATGCCCCAATTCAAGTCTAATGCCGTTTGTTAATACCACGCGCCAAGCACGACGTTCATTAAATGATAATGACGCAATCCCAAAACCCGCTTTTTTCAGTACCGGACGCATTTCACGCAATCCAGCTAAAACTTCTTCGCTACTGCCTTTTGGGCCAATCAGGTTGGTTAACCCTAATCCTGCCACTTGCAATGCTGGTGCTTTAAAAACAGCCCCTGCACGATTAACTAAATAGGTTCCGTTCCATTCAGCGACAGGTTGATTTTCAACCAAAAACACTTTAATGGTATTCGGCCATTGTTTACGTACAGCAGCTTGAGCAACCCAAGGCAATGCCTCGACGGATGCTTGAATACTATTTACATCTTGGGTCATAAAACTACCCAGATGATGAAGATGTAAAATTGACTGTCTGACATCATCTTTAGTCAGATAATGTAGCTGCCCTTGAATGACTAAATTTGACAAGGGTAATCGGTTTGCATCTGTCATCCAGTCTTTGGTAGCACTGACAAGCCAAACCGTAAAACCAATGACAAAGAGAAAAAACGCTAATCCGCCCCAACGCTTCAAACCACGAGGAGAGGATGATATATGCTCTTTATTTACGACTTGTTCAGTCATCGCGTGTCTATTTACCTTACCATTTAAGCCAAACCATTCCATAAAGGTATTTTATGATGGTGCGCTCAGTCAGGTATAACGAGCAAAGTTAAACGATTATACCGAGCAACTCGACCCACTCCAACACTCATAAGGCGTTTTCCGAGCATAACCTGACAATAAATTTATCTATTTGTCGAGAAATCGCAAAAAATAGCGATCACTGGCACTGGAATTACCCTTTTACAGCCAGTGATCGGTGTTTATGCTCTCGATCAAAGCAAAAAATACCAATTAAGCATCTTGACGCATAGCTGGAATATTCAGCTGTAATTCAGCCAATTGGCGGGCTATTTTGCCAACATCACCCGCGCCTTGTGTCAGAACCAAATCATCATTTTGGATAATATTGGCTAATACTGCAGGCAAATGCTCTGCTTGTGGCACAAAGATAGGATCAATTTTCGCGCGTGAACGGATTGTACGACACAACGAACGACTATCAGCACCAGCAATCGGGGTTTCACCCGCAGCATACACATCCAGCATCACTAGCACATCGACTTGCTCTAATACATTAGCAAAATCATCGTATAAATCACGGGTACGACTGTAGCGGTGGGGCTGAAATATCATCACTAAACGCTTATCAGGCCAACCTGCACGTGCAGCTTGAATAGTAACATCCACTTCGCTTGGATGATGACCATAATCATCCACCAGCATCACGTTACCATTACCCGTTTCAAACTCACCTAAGTGATCAAAACGACGCCCTGTGCCTTCAAATTCAACTAAAGCGCGCATGATAGCATCATCACTGACACCTTCTTCAGTTGCCACTGCAATTGCAGCCGTTGCATTCAATGCGTTGTGTTTACCTGGAATATTAAGCGTAATATTCAATGCCGGCTTATCATTACGCAATACCGTAAAATGACCTTGTTGGCCCGTTTGAGTATAGTTAACTAAGCGCACATCGGCATCTTCAGCAAAACCATAAGTCAACATTGGACGACCAACACGTGGTAATAATTCACGTACCACTGGATCATCAATACACATTACCGCTAAACCATAAAATGGCAGGTTATGGAGGAAATCAATAAAGGTTTGTTTTAACACTTCAAAGTCGCCACCATAAGTATCCATATGATCAGCTTCAATGTTAGTGACTACACACACCATTGGTTGTAAGTGTAAAAATGACGCATCGCTTTCATCAGCTTCAGCGATTAAATACCGACTACAACCTAAACGCGCATTAGTTCCAGCACTTTTAACTAAACCGCCGTTAACAAACGTTGGATCAAGACCCGCTTCAGAATAAATCTGTGTCGTCAGTGCGGTGGTAGTGGTTTTGCCATGCGTTCCCGCAATCGCAATACCATGACGGTAACGCATTAACTCAGCCAGCATTTCAGCACGGCGCACAACAGGAATACGTAACTCTGTTGCGGCTAATAATTCTGGATTTTGTTTGTTGATAGCCGTTGATGCCACAACCACACTGGCGCCAGTGACATTTTCAGGCGCATGACCAAAAAAGATTTCCGCGCCTTTTGCGGTTAGACGATTGGTCACGGCATTGGGTGCGATATCAGAACCACTAATACGGTAACCTTCGTTAACCAATACTTCTGCGATGCCGCTCATGCCAGCACCACCAATACCAACAAAGTGAATTCGTTCGACTCGGCGCATCTCAGGCACCATAGTTCGAATCTTTGCTAATTGCTGGTTATCCAGTTTACTCATCACTTTGTTCCTGTTTAATTCTTTGCTAGTGATTTAATCACATCGGCAACACGTTGGTCTGCGTCAATGATAGCAGCATTACGCGCCGCACAAGCCATGTGCTCAAGCGCAATACGATTTAATAAATTAATTTGTTGGGCTAAGCCATCAACCGTCAATTGCGGTTGTTCAATCATTTTAGCGGCACCACATGCGACTAAATGTTCGGCATTTAAAGCTTGTTGGCGATCTTTGTGCATAAACGGAATAAAAATAGCGCCAACACCCGCTGCCGATAATTCTGATACCGTTAGCGCACCAGAGCGGCAAACAACCAAATCAGCCCAGCCATAAGCAGCGGCAACATCGTCAATAAATTCAGTCACTTTATGGGGTGTTTGACAATGCTTCACATAAGCTTCTTGTGTCGATTGCTGACTGCCTTTACCCGCTTGATGCCAAATGGTGACGTTATCCCCTAGAATCCCTGCTACTTCTGGCATGGTCTGGTTTAAAATACGTGCCCCTTGACTACCACCCATCACCAATACGCGAATTGTCCCAGTGCGTTCAGCAAAGCGTTGTTTAGGTGCAGGCAATAATGTTACATCTTCACGAACCGGATTACCGACCACTTGCTTATCTTTGAAAGCACCGGGAAAAGCTTGCAGCACTTTGCTGGCAATTTTAGCCAACCACTGATTGGTTAGCCCAGCTACGGCATTTTGCTCATGCAATACCACTGGAATACCCAGTGACCATGCAGCAACACCACCAGGTCCACTGACATACCCCCCCATACCAAGCACTACATCCGGTTGCCATGCTTTGATATATTTACGCGCTTGAATAATCGCTTTAATAATTTTAAATGGCGCACCTAATAACGATACAATACCGCTACCACGTAATCCTTTTACTTTAATAAAATCGATATCAATACCGTGTTTAGGCACTAAATCCGCTTCCATACGATCGGCGGTACCCAACCAGCGAATTTCCCATCCTTGTTGCTGCAATCGACGTGCAACTGCTAGCCCAGGAAAGACGTGACCGCCAGTACCACCCGCCATCACCAATAAACGTTTATTCTTTGTCATTAGAATGCTTTTTATCTTGTTCTAGTTGTGAATTATCAGCAGTTGCAAGCACTTGAGAATCTAAAGAGACTTGTTCAACTGCTACTTCCATATTATCGAGTGCTTCATCATCAACCTCTGCAGGTTGCTCTGATGCAAATTTAGCAGCGACCCGCTGTTCAAAATCAATTCGAATCAAAATCGCCACCGCAGCAGCCATGATAAAGAGACTTGAACCACCATAACTGATCAGGGGCAAGGTTAAGCCTTTGGTCGGTACGATACCCGCAGCGGCACCAACGTTAACCAAGGTTTGAAACGCAAACCAAATACCAAAGCCAAACGCCAAATAACCACCAAATAAAAGCCCGCTTTCTAGACATTTACGTCCAATAGCAATCGCTTTAAACACTAATGCAAACAATAATGTTAAAACAACGATTACTCCAGCTAAGCCTAATTCTTCGGCTAAAACAGCAAATACAAAGTCAGTATGTGCTTCTGGTAAGTAAGCCAGTTTTTGAATCGAGTTACCCAGTCCTTGCCCAAACCATTCTCCACGACCAAATGCCATTAATGATTGGGTTAGCTGATAACCACTACCATAAGGATCTTGCCATGGATTTAAAAACGAGGTTACCCGTCGCATACGGTAAGGTTCAAAGGCTATCAACATCCCAATGCCAACTAAGGCAGTTGCGAGCATGACTAAGAATTGCCATAACCGCGCACCCGCAATAAATAGCATCCCGATGGTACCGACAAACATGACCACGAACGAACCTAAGTCAGGCTGTTGTAGCAACAGAAAGCCCATAATACCCAGTACGATTAATGGCTTAGCAAAACCGATAAAACTGCCACGGACTTGGTTATATTGACGAACTAAATAGCCCGCAAGAAACACAAATAATGACAGTTTGGCAACTTCCGCCGGTTGCAAATTAAACACCCCTAATGGTATCCAACGAGCAGCACCATTAACCGAGTGGCCGATAGCCAATACTACAATCAATAAAAAGATTGAAATCAATAGCATTGGCACACTGTACTTTTCCCATTTAGCTAATGGGATCCGCATAACAAACGCAGCGATCACTATCGAACAGACTAAAAAGAAGCCATGACGAAGTGCGAAAAAGAAAGGAACACCCGTAAGACGAGTAGCGACAGGTATGGATGCTGACGTTACCATTACTAACCCTGTCATCATCAGGGCTATTGCTATCCACACCAATTGGCGGTCATACAGAATCGGTTTAGCGGGTTTTAAAAACCAACCGCAAACTACCGATAATCCGTTACGGGCCATTTTAAACATTACATTTTTCCTGAGATTGAATCTTGTAGCCGAATGGCTTGTTCAACGAAAGCATCACCGCGTGCCATAAAGTTGGCAAATTGATCCCAACTGGCACACGCCGGTGATAATAAAACCATATCGCCAGCTTGTACGGTAGCTGCTGCGCGATCCATTGCCTCACTCATGGTGTCGACATTTATCGCGTTTTCAACTAAATCACTGAATAAATGTCCATCACGACCAAAACAATAAAGTTGTACATTTAAGTCAGCCAGAATCGGTTTAAGTTCACTGAAATCAGCGCCTTTACCGTCACCACCCATTAATAAATGCAGTTTACCTGCCAATTGCAAGCCCGTTAATGCTGCAACGGTACTAGCAAGGTTGGTTGCCTTTGAATCATTAACCCATTTAACACCGTGGCAATTCACTGCCAACTGACATCGATGAGCTAATCCAGTATAACGGCGCATTGTTTGGCAAGCGGCAGTGCGATCAATACCGACCGCATCGGCTAATGCTAATGCTGCTAAACAGTTCGCCACATTATGACGGCCAACTAACGCAATTTCGCTGACAGCCATTAATGGCTCACCCGCAATCGCTAACCATTCCGCGCCATCAACAGTAACCAATCCATAATCAGCATTATCAAAACCAAAGCTGGTCATATTGCCGTTAAAATCAGGCTTGGTAGCAAGATCGTCACGGTTATACACCGCCAATTTAGCATGATCAAAAATACGCATTTTGGCATTGCTATAATCAGCTAAACCACCCGGATAACGATCCATATGATCTTCCGACAAGTTGAGATATACCGCAGCATCAACAACCAAGGATGACGTAGTTTCTAACTGAAAACTGGATAACTCAAGCACGTACAGATCGTGATTTTGAGCCAACATATCTAAAGCCGCAAAACCAATATTGCCACCAACACCGACATTAACACCGGCTTCTTTAGCCATTTCACCGACTAAACTGGTGACGGTACTTTTACCGTTAGAGCCTGTGATCGCAACCACGGGTTTATTCACCGCACGCGCAAATAACTCAATATCACCCACAATCTCAATATTTGATTGCGCGGCTAACAATAACTCTGGCGTTGCTAATGCAATCCCTGGGCTGGCAACGATTAAATCAGCATCAAGTAGCCATTGTAGGTTCCATTGACCCGCGCACACATCGACACCCGCAGGTAATTGTTCTTGGCCTGGCGGATTATCACGGGTATCAATTACTTTAATATCCAGCAATTGTGGTAATCGTACTAAATGATTCACCACCGATAGACCTGTCATACCAAGTCCAATCACAACAACCTTGTTAATACCTACCAAGCCATTCATGTTAACGCACCTTCAATGTAGCTAACGCAATCAATACCAGCATCAGTGTAATGATCCAGAAACGGACAATAACCCGTGGTTCTGGCCAACCTTTTAATTCGTAGTGGTGGTGAATCGGTGCCATACGGAAAATACGTTGTCCGCGTAGCTTAAACGAACCAACTTGTAAAATAACCGATACTGTTTCCATCACGAACACACCGCCCATGATCACCAATAGAAACTCTTGGCGAACTAACACCGCAATAGTACCTAATGCGCCGCCTAATGCTAATGAGCCTACATCGCCCATAAACACTTGAGCTGGGTAAGTGTTAAACCATAAGAAACCTAAACCAGCACCAACAATAGCAGTACAAAGAATAACTAACTCACCCGCATTACTTAAATAAGGAATATGTAAGTATTCTGCGTAGTTGTAGTTACCGGTTGCCCATGCAATAAAGGCAAAGCCCGCCGCAACCATCACGGTTGGCATAATAGCTAAGCCATCAAGACCATCGGTTAAGTTAACCGCGTTACTGGTACCAACAATGACAAAATACGTCAGAACAATGTAAGACAGACCCAATTGTGGCATCACATCTTTAAAGAAAGGCACCACTAATTGGGTTGCAGCGGTATCTTTACCGTAAGCATAAAGCACAAAAGCCACCACAAGTGCGATGGCTGATTGCCAAAAATATTTCCAACGCGCAATTAAGCCATCGGTATTTTTACGCACAACTTTGCGGTAATCATCAACAAAACCAATTGCGCCATAACCCAACATCACAGCCAATACAGCCCATACGTAAGGGTTACTAAGATCACACCACAATAATACGGTTAACGTAATTGCAGCTAAAATCATCAGTCCGCCCATGGTTGGCGTACCGCGTTTACTAAAATGCGATTCAGGGCCATCATTACGTACAATCTGACCGATTTGCAGCATCTGCAAACGTGCGATCATGCGTGGACCTAACCATAACGAAAATAATAACGCCGTTAAAATACTCATGATGGCGCGGAACGTCAGGTATTCAAACAGACGGAAAAAGGGGATTGAGGACTGAAAGTGGTCAGCTAACCAGTAAATCATTATTTATCTTCCTGCAATGCAATAATAACATCTTCCATTCGAGAGCTACGCGCGCCTTTGGCAAGCACAGTCACTTGAGGAGTATGGGATTGGCTAATTTGTTGGTGTAATTGTTGTTTAAGTTCGTCGATCAATGCGGCTTTATCACTAAAGTGCTGACCGTTATTCAGTTCACTGACCACAGCACTGGCACGACCAAAAGTCATCACGCCATCAAACTGTTTATCACGTGCATATTCACCCACTTCACGGTGTAAGCTTTCGCTTTCTTCACCAAGTTCGGCCATATCACCCAAAATAAAGTAACGCTTACCGCTGAAACTGTGCAGCACATCAATCGCCGCTTTCACAGAAGCAACACTGGCATTATAAGTATCATCAATTAACCGTAACCCAGACGGCAGCGTGGTGATAGCTAAGCGACCTTTAACATTAACAACGCGCTCTAATCCTTGCTTTACATCAGCAAGCGTCGCACCTAATGCCATAGTCAATGCGGCGGCTGCCAGTGCATTGCTAACATTGTGAGTGCCCGCTAACGTTAAACTAATATCAATCGCGCCCATTGGGGTTTGCATTGTAAAACAAGCCAACCCCTGAGAGTTAATGTTTATATTCGCGGCAAAATAATCAGCATTGGCTTGTGTCGCCGAGAAGTTACTTACACTGTGGTTTGCCAGTGATGGTTGCCACATTGTGAGCTGATTAGAATCAAGGTTAATAACCGCCTGCCCTTGTGCCGTCAATCCTTCAAAAATCTCACCTTTCGCTTTAGCAACACCTTCTAATGAGCCAAACCCTTCAAGATGCGCTGCCGCAAGGTTATTGATCAATGCCACGTCAGGTTTAACTAAAGCGGTGGTATAAGCAATTTCACCTAAATGATTAGCACCAAGCTCAATCACGGCATAATTATCCGCAGCTGTTAAACGTAATAATGTTAACGGCACGCCAATATCATTGTTAAAATTACCGGCAGTAGCCAGCACTTGTCCTTTAGTGGCTAAAATTGCCGCCGCCATTTCTTTAACGGTGGTTTTACCACAACTGCCTGTTAGCGCCAGTGTTTTTAAACCGTGTTCAGCGGTCATTTTAGCTTTAAGCCATGCCCCTAATTGGCCAAGTGCTTGATGGGTATCAGCAACAACCAATTGTGGAATATCGACAGCTAACGGTTTACTGACCAATAATGCTTTCGCCCCATTATCAACGGCATTTTGACAAAAATCATGAGCATCAAAACGCTCGCCAATTAAGGCAATAAAAAGGGTATTATTATCAATGGTACGAGTATCTGTTGATACTGCTGCAATCTCAGCATCCGCGCCAATAAGTTCAGCATTGAGTACTGACTGTAAATGACTTAGTTGAACCTTTATCATGCCTGTTCTCTAAATAATGCGGCCACAGTTTCGCGGTCTGAATAGTGGATCGTGCGATCAGCTAAAATTTGGTAATCTTCATGGCCTTTTCCAGCCACTAAAATAATATCATTTGCTGCTGCCTGTTGAATTGCATAAGCACATGCTTGAGCCCGATCATGAATCACTGTTGCCGTCGCCGCAGCAGTTAATCCGGCTTGCATATCCAACATGATTTGCTGTGGATCTTCACTACGAGGATTATCATCAACAAGAATAATATGATCGGCATATTGTTCTGCAATCGCGGCCATCATTGGGCGCTTACCGGTATCACGATCACCACCACAACCAAATAAACACCACAGTTTGCCTTCACAATGCACCCGTAAAGCTTGCAGGGCTTTTTCTAGTGCGTCTGGCGTATGGGCATAATCAACCACCATCATCGCTTTATCGCCAAGCGGTGATTGAAACACTTCCATTCGCCCAATAACCGCTTGTAAACGCGGAGCTACGGCTAATAATTCAGGCAATGAATGGCCACTAACTAACAATGTCGCCAATGCTAATAATAAATTGGTCGCATTAAATGAGCCGACTAATGGCGCAGTAAATGTGCCGTTACCCCAGCTAGACTCAAAGCTAATGGTGACACCTTTAGTGCTAAAATCGACTGCGGTTGCCCATAACTTTGATCCACCATGGAATGCCACAGCTTCAGCATTCATCGCAACTGCAACCGCTTGAGGTAAATCTGCAAGCCATTGTTGACCGACTACATCGTCAGCATTGATAACCGCAACACCACTGTCATGTTCGGTAAATAAACTTTTTTTCGCCGCCGCGTAATGTGCCATATCACCATGATAATCAAGATGATCTCGACTAAGATTGGTAAAGATACTCGCCACAAAATGTAATGCACTAACTCGACCTTGCACTAAGCCATGTGACGACACTTCCATCGCTGCAAAATTAGCGCCTTGTGCGACCAATTCAGCTAATGTCTGCTGAATTTCAATCGCACTACCCGTAGTATTGGCTGCTGGGCGTAGATCCGTTAACAAACCATTGCCTGTCGTACCCATCACACCAGCGCGATAACCAACTAAGTCAGCCCATTGTGCTAATAATTGGCTAATGGTGGTTTTACCGTTAGTGCCGGTTACTGCATACAACTTAAGCTTGTTATTCGGTTCAGCATAAAAGCGCCCAGCAATGGCTGATAACTTATGACCAAGATTATGCAAATAGATAATAATGATCCCATTGTTAAATAGGATCTCACCGTCAGTGGCAACATCATCCGCTTCTGCAATAATCGCGCTCGCACCAGCGGCAATCGCGTTATCTATAAAGCGACGGCCATCAACGGTATGACCATTAACCGCAGCAAATAAGCACCCAGTGGTAACTTGGCGGCTATCTAATGTCATTGCGGTTAATGCCAACTGTAAATATTCAGCTGGCACCTTATTGGCTGTTAGCCAAGGCGCTAATACCGCGCCTAATTGTACTTCCTGTTTAACCAATGCCATGACTCACACTCATTTATCTATTTTTAGCGTATCCGCATCTGGCGGCACGTTTAGAATTTGTAATGCACCACCAAGTACTTTTGATAAAATTGGCGCAGCAACCGCACCGCCATAGAATTTATCGCCTTTAGGTTCATTAACCATCACTACAATCGCTAACCGTGGATGACTAATAGGTGCCACGCCAACGGTATAAGAGAAGTAATCATTACCATAGCCACCAGCAATCGCTTTTTTCGCAGTACCGGTTTTAACACCAACACGGTAACCAGGAATGGCCGCTCGCCAACCACCACCACCACCCGCTTTATCAGTCACAGATTCAATCATTAACAGAATTTTCTTAGCGATTTTAGGATCAAGCACTTGCTCTCCCGGCACCACTTTTTCTGTTTTTAGAATCGATAACGGGCGTTTAATACCATAAGCACCGAGCGTGGTGTAAGCATGCAGTAATTGAATTGGTGTTAATGAAATACCGTAACCATACGCTAAAGTGGCACGACCAATGTCAGACCAACGATAACGATTCGGGAAGTGGCCCGTTGTTTCACCAATCAAGTTAATCCCTGACGGCTCATCAAAACCAACTTTACGGTACGTATCAAGAATATCTTCGACAGGCATCGCTAGCGAGAGTTTACTCACACCGATATTACTCGATTTTTGTAAAATACGCTGGACGGTCGCTAGTGGTTCAATGCGTGATACGTCAGTGATCACTTTGCTGCCAACACGGAAATGCTTACTTTGCGGAATCTTAATTAGCGTATGTTCGTTCACAACCCCATTTTTAAGGGCGGTATATACCACAAATGGCTTCACCGTTGAGCCGGGCTCAAAAGTATCAGTGATCACGCGGTTACGCATTTTATACGGCTGACGATCATTGCGATCATTAGGGTTAAATGACGGCGCATTGACCATCGCTAGAATCTCACCAGTACGCACATCTGAAATCGCAATACTGACTGAAGTGGCTGGAATATCCATTACCCCTTCTTTTGCAGCACGGTAAGCGATCGCTTGAATACGCTGATCAATACTTAGCTCAAGCGGTTTACCCGGTTGACGACTTTGTTGGGAGATATTTTCGACAACACGGCCATAGCGATCTTTACGCACAGTACGGCGACCCGGTTCACCCGTTAGCCAACCATCATAGGTTTTTTCGATACCATCAAGTCCATGACCATCAATACCTGTAAAACCAATTAATTGTGCACTCACTTCACCTGATGGGTAAAAACGACGTGATTCTGCTTTTAGACCAATACCCGGCAATTTCAGTTTTTTAACGTAATTTGCCATCGGCGGGCTAACTTGACGAGCAAGATAGATAAAACGACGGGTCTTATTTTTTTCTAAGCGGCGTAATAATTTTGCGCGGTCAAGGTCGAGTACATCGGCCAGCGCGTTCCAACGGTTGGTTTCACTTAAACCACCATGTTTAAATATTTCGACGGGATTGGCAAAGACGGCTTGTACGGGCACACTAACGGCAAGTTGCTCACCGTTACGATCTGAAATAATACCGCGTGCAGAAGGCATTAATTGTACTCGTAATGAACGTGCATCACCCTCTTGAATCAGACGGCCAGGTTCTAATACCTGAATGTAAGCAGCACGTGCAATTAAGCCAAAGAAACCTAATAGAATAAAGCCACAGACGACGATAAAGCGCCATTTTAGAAATGGCGTACTCTTAGGACTAACCTGCGTCTTTTTATTTGAACGGTTAAATAATTTCATCTTTTAATGTATAACAATTTCATTATCGACAGATGGACGTTGCATTTTGAGCTCAGTTTCAGCTAATCGTTCAATGCGACTGTGTTCTGCAAGTGAGTTTTCTTCAAGTATTTGATTTCGCCATTCAACATCATAGGTTTCACGTTGCATTAATAGCTTTTCTTGCTGCGCAATTAATTGACGTGACTCATGAGTAATGTAGACAACAGACAAGGCAGAAATGAGGATAGTGAAGGCTAGAATCAGCGGTACCAACCCGACCGTGACGAGGTCTCGTCCGATCAGGCTAGCCAGATTCATTGAAGATTCTGTTGTTTTCATAGACGCTCGGCCAAACGTAGCACTGAACTACGAGCGCGCGTGTTATAACCAAGTTCATTTTGTGATGGTTTAATCGCTTTACCGATAGGTTTCATATCCGCACAACCCAGTGCTTTAATTTGATCTTCGGTTAATGGTAAGCCAGCAGGAACATCTGGACCTTTGCTTTGCTTACGAATAAAGCGTTTTACCATGCGATCTTCCAATGAATGGAAACTGATCACGGATAAACGACCACCCGATGCAAGAGTATGCATTGCACCATGTAAAGCGGTGTCAATTTCTTCTAATTCACTGTTAATGTAAATTCGAATCGCTTGGAAACTGCGGGTTGCAGGATGCTTATGTTTGTCTCTAAATGGTGATACTTCAGCAATCAGACTCGCTAATTCACGCGTACGTGTTAACGGCTCTTTATCTGGGTTTTCACGATAATCAACAATACCGCGGGCAATACGTTTAGCGAAACGTTCTTCACCAAACTCTTTTAATACCCATGCAATATCATCAGCATCCGCTTCTGCTAGCCATTCAGCCGCAGACATACCTGATGTTGGATCCATACGCATATCCAGTGGGCCGTCACGCATGAAGCTAAAACCACGTTCAGCATCATCAAGTTGCGGTGACGAAACACCTAAATCAAGTAATACACCGTCAACACGACCAATCAGATCACGTTCTTGCATGTATTTTTCCATACCCGAAAATGGACCATGGATAATTTCAAAACGTGGATCATCAATTTTTTGCGCTTCTGCAATCGCTTGAGGATCGCGATCAATACCGTACAGGCGACCGTTCTCACCTAGTTTTGAAAGAATTAAACGGCTATGACCGCCGCGACCGAAAGTACCATCGATATAGATACCGTCGGGTTTAATCGCTAACCCGTCTACTGATTCATTAAGTAAAACGGAAACGTGCTCAAATTGCTCAGACATAAATATAATTTCAGCTAAAGTGAAAGCTCACTAAGGCGCGGGGAACATTCCGGCGCATCCTCAGCCTGAAGGTCGATATCATGTTCAATTTGCTGTTGCCATAAAGGCGCAGACCAGATTTCAAATTTATTTAACTGGCCAACGACCACTATTTTATTCGCTAACTGAGCATATTGTCTTAACGTCGGTGGAATTAATATCCTTCCCTGCGCATCCAGTTCACATTCGCTAGCATGGCCAAGCAACAATCGTTGTAAGCGGCGCTCTGCGGGGTGAAGGCTAGATAGACGTACTAATTTAGCTTCAATTCGTTCCCATTCATCGATGGGATATAGCAACAAGCAACAAAACTGGTGATCGATAGTACAAACAAAGTGTCCCTGACATTGTTCAATTAATGCAGCCCGGTAACGCTTCGGCATTGCCCAGCGACCTTTGTCATCAATAACAATGTTAGTGGCACCTCTTAACATTTGGGGATCTCGGTTAAATTACACGATAAAAAGAGTACGTTAATCACTCACTTTAGCAGAATAACAACAAAGATAATAAGACAACACCACTTTTCCCCACAAATTCCCACACAAAGTGTACGTATGAGACAAAAACGATGTCAAGCAATTGGCAGTAATTCAGACACACTTCTAACAGTGGTCGAGTAAACCTGATTGCGAAATGTAATTTTGGCGGAAAAAAAACGAAAAAAAGGTGGTGCTTGTAATCAAACACCACCTTCTCTAAATGTAGGGAGTCGGTCGATAAGCCGGGTTTTGTTCCGCTTTCGCGGCGGCAATCATTCGTCTAGGTCTGCAATCGCTCACAGACTCAAGCAACCTACCCGTCCCCAACGCGGGCCGCGCCATTAGGGACCTATTTGGTCTTGCTCCGGGTGGAGTTTACCCTGCCACAAACTATTACTAGCCGCGCGGTGCGCTCTTACCGCACCCTTTCACCCTTACCTGTGCACCATTGCAAGCAATGGGCCATCGGCGGTTTGCTCTCTGCTGCACTTGTCGTGGGCTTGCGCCCCCCAGACGTTATCTGGCACCCTGCCCTGTGGAGCCCGGACTTTCCTCCCCTCCATTGATTTCCCGAAGGTTACCAACGAAGCAGCGATTACCTGACCAACTCCGCGGCGAATTGTATAAGACAACGCTCACAGTTACCAGTGAAAAAATCACCAAAATTACAGCTTGAACAAAAAACCAACGGCTGATTTTTAATTCGTAGATAAAAACCACGCTATATCACACAGTAAGTAAACTGCCGCCTGCAAATATCCGCTTATTCTAGATTTTCAAGGCCCCACTTATACAATGCATTTTTCTTCCCGCCATGAATTTCAGCCGCCAAAGCTGCTGCTTTTTTAAGAGGCAACTCTTTTGCAAGCAAGGTCAGTGTACGTAAAACCTCAACTGATAATTCGTCTTTCTGAGCGCGATGCCCTGCAACTAAGACCACCATCTCACCACGAACACGATTACTGTCTTCTGCAATCCAATCGATCAACTCGCCAAGAGGCGCGCCATGGATAGTTTCATAAGTTTTTGTTAACTCACGCGCTAATACTACTTGGCGATCAGGGCCAAGCACGGCTAACATATCACTTAGGGAATCATTAATACGATGTGGCGATTCATAAAAGATCAATGTTCGCGCATCATCAGCTAATGCTTGAAAACAATCGCGGCGACCTTTACTTTTCGGAGGAAGAAAACCTTCAAAGCTAAAACGGTCAGAAGGTAAACCAGAACCACTCAAGGCTGTAATTACAGCACATGGACCAGGTAATGGCACAACTTTAACACCCGCATGACGACAGCGATTAACAAGATGATACCCTGGATCACTGATCAGCGGCGTACCAGCATCGGACACAAGCGCAATGCTAGTACCTGCCTGAAGTTTCTCAATCAAAAAGTCAGCTTTTTGCTGTTCATTATGATCGTGAAGCGCAAAGGTGCGGGTCGAGATAGAGAAATGGGACAACAATCGCGATGTATGACGTGTATCTTCAGCAGCAATTAAATCTACGTTTGCTAATACGTCTAATGCGCGCTGCGTTATATCAGCAAGATTACCGATAGGTGTTGGTACGATGTACAAAGTTGCGACATCTACCATGCCTGAATTGCTCTCACTCATTTGTCTAAGATCTCATCTGCAATTAATATCAAGAGTAATTTGTCACAGTTGAATAAATTCAATGCCCAATTTTACCCATAAGCGTAAAAGTGTATCACGACTGATGGCGCCTGTAGCCCTTGCTGTTGCTTTAGCAGGGTGTAGCACGCCAAACCTGTACAATAATCAGGTGCCATTAACGGATATCACTGCGGTAGCCGCTCAAAGCTCAGCCGCCTATTTAAGTAAAGCCAATACCAGTGATGGCGCAGAGCGTACTAACTGGGAGATCATGGCCGTTAAAGCAATGATCCTCGAAAATAAATGGCAACAAGCCGATCAATGGATTGCTAAATTATCACAGCAATCTATGAGCCCAACTCAAATTGCGGAATGGCAACTCGCGCGTGCAATGGTACGTGAGCACCAAGGGCAACCACAAGCGGCACTGAACAGTTTAAACTTTCAGCCATCGTGGTCACTAACCAAGAGCCAGTATCAACGTTATTACATGCTACGCGCTAACTTATTGGAACAATTGAATCATCCGTTCCAAGCCGCACGCGAGCGTACAAAACTTGATTTCTATTTAGATCACTCACAAAAAGCCGCTAACTGGCAGCAAGTTTGGCATGACCTATCAGGTTATACCAATGCTCAATTAGGCAGTGTTAAGCTAACGGATAACGACAGTGTGCTCAAAGGTTGGGTTGAACTCGCGATGTTGAAAAACAGTGCGACATTGCCACCAATGCAACTGAAACAAGCCATCGAACAATGGTTATATCGTCATCCTAGCCATCCAGCAAACCAATATTTACCGGCCGATTTAAAAGCGTTAATCGAAATGAAAGCCGTTAAGCTGGATAATATTGCTTTGTTATTGCCACTTTCAGGCCGTTTTGCCGCACAAGGTAAAGCGGTTCGCGATGGTTTTATCAATGCTATGATGGATGATAAAAGTCGTGATACAAATAATGAGCTCAATATTTATGATACTGAAGCTCAATCAATACCTACTATCATGGCACAACTACAACAAAACGGTACTCAGTTTGTTGTAGGGCCATTACGCAAAAATGTTATTACTGCATTCCAGCAAGATAATACTAGCCATATCAACATGCTAGCATTAAACATGCCACCACAAATCAGTAATAATAAGCCTAATGCTTGTTATTTTGCGCTATCGCCAGAACAAGAAGCCCAACAAGCGGCTGAACGTATTTATGCTCAAGGTCACCGTAACCCTACTGTATTAGTACCTTCCAATAGCTATGGTCAACGCGTTGCACAAGCATTTAGCCAACAATGGGCTCAGCTTGATGGTCAACCAGCGTTAACGGTTAGCTTTGGTAATCAGGCGCAAATACCACAACAAATAAGAAGTGCTTTTGGTCGTGGTGCAGGCAGTCATGCTGATGCAATCTATATGGTCGCAAGCCGCAATGAATTGATGATGCTAAAACCGTTCATTGAAGCTGCTATGCCGCCAACGGGTGATCCAGCACAGATCTATGCGAGCTCACGCAGTAACCCAGACAGCCATAACACTAACCGTGAATTACGCGGTATTGAAATTAGCGACATTCCATTACTGATCAATCCACATTCAGCTTATATGGAACGCTTTAATCAATTGTGGCCAAATCAAGGCAACACCAGTATCCGTTTACATGCCTTTGGTATGGATGCTTACGCAATCGCCAAGCAATTACCTGAGATGCGTGCTAATCACCATCACAGTATTCAAGGTGAAACAGGACAACTGGCGGTAAATAACCAATGTGTTGTGCAACGACAAATTGATTGGGGTAAATTCAGTAGTGAAGGCATTACTCCACTATCAACCACTCAAATGCCAGCAGCCACTATCTCTGATATGCCAGATAGCATAGACCTGATCAGTGGTGATACGCCTGCCCAGTAAGCGTCAGATTGGCCAAGCCTATGAACTAATGGCGGAACAATATTTGTGCCGCCATCATCTGACCCCTATCGCTCGAAATTTTAGCTGTCGTAGCGGTGAGATTGATTTAATCATGCAACAAGGTAAGTGTTTGGTGTTTATTGAAGTAAAATACCGAACGCAATCTCATTATGGTTCTGCAGTTGAAGCGGTTAATTGGCATAAACAACAAAAGCTCAAACGAGCGGCTTTTTTTTGGATGCACAAAAATGGCTTCTCAATTGAGCATTGTCAATTTCGTTTTGATGTCATTGCCATCCAAGGTCACCACCACCATATTGAGTGGTTTACTAATATATTAGTTGAAGGTTAGTCATGCTAGATAGCATTCGAGAAAGTTTTACCGAAAGTATTCAAACCCAAATTGCAGCAGCGGAAGCTTTACCTGATGCGATTTCAAAAGCCGCTCAAGTGATGGTTCAAAGCTTATTAAATGGCAATAAGATTTTAAGTTGTGGTAATGGTGGCTCTGCAGCCAATGCTCAACAACTCGCATCATGCTTAATCAACCGTTTTGAAATTGAACGTCCAAGCCTGCCTGCCCTTGCATTAACCGCAGATACTACCGTTTTAACGGCCATTGCTAACGATTATCACCACGATGAAGTTTTTTCAAAACAAGTTCGTGCGTTAGGCCAAGCGGGAGATATTTTATTAGTGCTATCAACCAGTGGTAACAGTAAAAATATCATCAAAGCCATGGAAGCGGCACTCGCACGAGATATGAACATCATCGCCTTAACAGGTAAAGATGGCGGTGAAATGGCGGGATTATTAGGCGTGCAAGATGTTGAAATTCGTATTCCATCCCAACGCACGGTGCGGATTCAAGAAGGTCACTTATTAACGATTCATTGTTTATGCGATTTGATTGATCAAGTTTTATTTCCACATAACGAAGGCTAATCAATGAAGTGGTTATTGACGTTACTCGTTATATCTAGTCTATCGCTATCAGGATGTTCGGTTTTTTCAACCAATGATCCGCGAAATAACACTCAACATTGGCAAGATCAAAAAATAGACATGGATATTGCTGGTATTGCTCATACTCGTGAATACACCAAGCAATTGAGCATAGATAGCGTAGCCTTAAATGGCACGGTATTGGTGGTTGGTCAAGCGACATCACAGCCGCTTAAACAAGCCTTTATCAATCAAGTACGCCATATTCCTGATGTTGATCGTGTTTATGATCAAATCCAAGTACGTCCCTTGTTAACAATGGCAAACATCAGTGAAGATGCTTGGCTAACCACTAAAGTAAAGTCGCAACTGATTGCTAGTAAGCAACTAACCAATGTAGTTATCAAGGTGATCACGGAAAATAAACGGGTATTTTTATTAGGTTATGTCGCTCCAGAACAAGCCACAATAGCAACCAATGTTGCGCGTAATGTCTCAGGGGTTGAACATGTTATTACCCTGTTTGAAAAACCGTTAACGCACTAATCCCCTTGTTGATTATCAAGCGAAAAAAAACGCAGCCACTGGCTGCGTTTTTTGTTGTAGCTGATTGCCAATATTATTTGACAACACGTAAGCTTGGACGACCACGTGGACGTGGTGGCTCATCATCAGGTTCATCACCTTCAGCCGCTTCAGTAACGACTGCAAATGGTGACACTGAAGGAGCAACAACATCATCACTGCTCTCGTCTTCTAACGCTTGCTCATCATCATAGATAGCAGTATCAGTATCATATGCTGCTTCTGGCTCGAACATAGTTCCTGCACCGTTTTCACGCGCATAAATAGCCAACACAGCATACATAGGTACGATAACTGAGTGTGGACGACCACTGAAACGCGCACTAAAGCTTACCGCTTCATTGCTCAGTTCTAAGTTGCCCACCGCCATTGGAGCGATGTTAAGGATGATTTGACCATCACTCACAAACTCCATTGGCACCTTAACCCCAGGTAAAGTCGCATCAACGACTAAATGTGGCGTTAGGTCATTATCAACCAACCAATCATAAAACGCGCGCAACAAATAAGGGCGGCGCGGCGTCATATTTTCGATATCCATAATTACTGGCCAGCTAAACGCATTTCACGTTCAGCTTCAGTTAAAGAAGCAAGGAATGAATCACGTTCAAATACGCGCGTCATGTATGCTTTCACTTCTTTAGCACCAGTACCACTTAGCTCAATACCCATTTCAGGTAAACGCCATAGTAGTGGAGCAAGGTAGCAATCAACTAAGCTAAATTCATCACTCATAAAGAATGGGTATTCAGCAAATACAGGTGCTAACGCTAATAACTCTTCACGTAATTGCTTACGTGCTTTATCGGCTTCATCAGCAGTACCTGAGTTAATCTTATTCGCTAGTGAGTACCAGTTACGTTCAACACGGTACATCATTAAACGACTATTACCACGGGCAACAGGATAAACAGGCATTAGAGGTGGGTGAGGGAAACGCTCATCCAAGTACTCCATGATAATGTTAGCTTGGTATAGCGCTAATTCGCGATCAACCAATGTTGGAACTGAACTGTATGGGTTCAGTTCTAACAGATCTTCCGGCAGGCTCATTGGATCAACCAGCTCAATTTCAACACTAACGCCTTTTTCAGCTAGTACGATACGCACCTGATGGCTGTAGATGTCTGAAGCATCAGAATACAGAGTCATCACAGAGCGTTTATTGGCAGCAACAGCCATCAACCCCTCCAGTATATTTAATACACAAAAAGCAATGGAGGCTTGAGCCCCCATTGCGAGATTCTTAACCCACTAGATTACCTTATCAGTGGACATCACGCCAATATTCTTTCTTCAACAACACAGTTAATACTAAGAATATAACAATAAATCCCATCACCCACAGCCCTAATCGCTGTCGTTCCAACTTCATTGGCTCAGCGGAATAATCTAAAAAATTCACCAAATCACGTACCGCAGTATCGTATTGTTGTGAATTTAAGCGGCCACTGCCATCGGTTTCAATGCCCATCAAAACTTGAGTTGGACTGCCATCGATCATTTGAGTTTCATAGATTCTACGCGGTACCCCTTGTAATTCTTCTAATACATGGGGCATTCCAACACTAGGAAAAAGGCTATTATTCACTCCAAACGGACGCTCAGGATCAGCATAAAATGAATGTAAATAAGTATATAACCAATCAGTTCCTCGCACCCTTGCCACCATAGTCAAATCAGGTGTAGGCGCACCAAAAGAAGCTGCAGCGTATTGTTTTGACATTGCATTTGTCATTAAATCGCCAATTTTTGCATTCGGGTTAAACATTAAATTTTGCTGCATAAGATCCAAAGGGATCCCTAAATCTGTAGCAACCCTTTCATAACGTTGATATTGAGTCGAATGACAACCTGCACAATAATTGATAAACAATTGCGCACCACGTTGTAAAGACGCTTGATCGGTTAAATCATTATTTGCAGCTTGTAAATTGGCGCTTCCACCACCAGCAATAGCACTGGTCGACAGCCACAGCAGTAATGCTACAATCCATTGTTTCATTTGAAGTTCACCCTCTTCGGTAGCGGTTGAGTCGCTTCATTTTTACTGTAGAAAAACAACACAATAAAAAACATAAAATAGGTAAAACTAAACATCTGCGCTAATACTGTAAATAATGGAGTAACAGGCAACGCCCCTAAAATGCCCAACGCAATAAAACTCACCGTAAACTGAGCCAAATTAATCAAATGCCATTTACTGCGATAACGGAACGAGCGCACTCGACAACGATCAAACCATGGTAACAAGAACAGAAAGATGATCGCAGCCCCCATCGCTGCAACCCCAAGTAGCTTATCAGGCACAGCGCGTAAAATGGCATAAAACGGAGTGAAGTACCAAACAGGAGCAATATGCTCAGGCGTTTTCATCGGGTTAGCCGCTTCAAAATTTGGCGCTTCTAAAAAATAGCCGCCCATTTCAGGTGCAAAAAAGATCACATAACTAAAGAACAGTGCAAATATAGCGACGCCAATCAAATCTTTTACCGTCCCATACGGATGAAAGGGGATCGAATCAATAATATCGTATTTTTTAGTATAGTCTTCATGAAACGTAAACTGGGTCTGATAATCATCGCCTTGGCTACCTTTCGGTAACTTAGTATCAATGCCATCAGGATTATTTGAGCCTACCTCATGCAACGCCAGCACATGTAATACCACCAGCAATAACAACACTAACGGTAATGCAATAACATGCAATGCAAAGAAACGGTTAAGGGTTGCGCCAGAAATAACATAATCACCACGAATCCATAAGGTGAGATCATCGCCGATCACAGGGATCGCACCAAACAAGGAAATGATAACCTGTGCCCCCCAATAAGACATCTGCCCCCACGGTAGCAAATACCCCATAAAAGCTTCAGCCATTAGCACTAAAAAGATCAACATTCCAAACAACCATAATAGCTCGCGTGGTTTTTGATAAGATCCATAAATTAGGCCACGGAACATATGTAAATAGATCACCACAAAAAATGCGGATGCGCCGGTCGAATGCATATAGCGTAATAGCCACCCATACTCAACGTCACGCATGATGTACTCAATGGAGGCAAATGCACCATCGGCTGACGGTACGTAATTCATGGTTAGCCAAATTCCCGTAATAATCTGATTCACCAGTACTAGCATCGCTAAAGAACCAAACACATACCAAAAGTTAAAGTTCTTTGGCATTGGATATTGAGACAAATGCTTACGGTATGCATTGGTTACAGGTAATCGTTTATCGATCCAATCAACTAAGCCCGCCATTATGCCGTCTCCTTATCAAGCCCAATCAAAATGGTGTCATCGTTCAAAAATTGATGTGGCGGCACCACCAAATTAAGTGGAGCTGGAACGCCTGCAAATACTCGCCCTGCCATATCAAAGGTTGAACCATGACATGGACAAAAAAAGCCAGCGGCAATACCACTGACTTGATCACTAAAGCTATTGGGTAAATACGTTGGCGAACACCCAAGATGAGTACAGATACCGACAGCTAAAAATATTTCAGGCTTTAATGAACGATAAGCATTTTGGGCATAATTCGGCTGCTGTGGTTCATCTGAATCGGGATCTCGAAGTTGATTATCATGGGTGGTTAACTGTTGTAAGGCGGCCTTACTGCGGCGCACAATCCACACAGGCTTTCCTCGCCATTCAACACGAATCATTTGTCCATCAACTAATTTACTAATGTTGACTTTAACTGGAGCACCAGCCGCTTTCGCTTTTTCACTGGGGTTCCATGATTTAATAAATGGGATTGCAATTGCAACCGCACCAATACCGCCAACAACCGATGTTGTCGCCGTTAAAAAGCGACGTCTTCCATTATTTATTCGCACATTGCTCATCCATTTTCTCCAATAGCTCCTGCTTGGATTTTTTATTGGTTCTTTTTTTA
Source organism: Photobacterium piscicola (assembly GCF_046058925.1). NCBI lineage: Bacteria > Pseudomonadati > Pseudomonadota > Gammaproteobacteria > Vibrionales > Vibrionaceae > Photobacterium > Photobacterium piscicola. The sequence continues at coordinate 713,020 of NZ_CP175534.1, read as the reverse complement.
TATCCCTGATATTTAACTTGAGGCCTAACTAAAAAGAATACAGTAACAATTTTGCTACAGTTTTAAATTATCGCCAACATCTAAAGAATAAGTAAAGGTCAACATATTCACAAGTTCAAGCCCTTGTTTAGCAACAAATGTTGGATATAGGGTGTTTTTCGTTATTATGCATGGGTGTTTATAGGAAAACAGCAGGTGCGAGGTGCGAGGTGCGAGGTGCGAGGTGCGAGGTGCGAGGTGCGAGGTGCGAGGTGCGAGGTGCGAGGTGCGAGGTGCGAGGTGCGAGGTGCGAGAATATTCTATTGAAGATAAGAAACAATACTTTCATAGAAAATAATCAAAAAAAAAGCCCAACCCGAGGGCTGAGCTTTTCTGTACACAGTAAACCAGATATAAAATCTGGAAGCGTAATATTAACGCTTAGAGAACTGTGGACGACGACGTGCTTTACGTAGACCAACTTTCTTACGCTCAACGCAACGAGCGTCGCGAGTAACGTAGCCAGCTGCACGTAGAGCAGGACGTAGAGTTTCATCGTATTCCATAAGAGCACGAGTGATACCGTGACGGATAGCACCAGATTGACCAGTGATACCACCACCTTTAACAGTGATGTATAGGTCAAAATTCTCAGTCATACCTACAAGCTCAAGAGGCTGAAGAACTACCATGCGCGCTGTTGGGCGGCTGAAGTACTCTTCGATGCTACGCTTGTTGATTACGATGTTGCCAGTACCCGGTTTGATGAAAACGCGAGCTGCTGAGCTTTTACGGCGACCAGTGCCGTAGTATTGATTCTCTGCCATTGTCATAATTCCCAATTAGATGTCTAGTACTTTAGGCTGTTGTGCAGCATGGTTGTGCTCAGTACCTGCGTAAACTTTAAGCTTACGGAACATAGCACGGCCTAGAGGACCTTTTGGAAGCATGCCTTTAACAGCAGTTTCAATAACCATTTCTGGTTTCTTAGCAATTAGCTTATCAAAGCTGATTGACTTAAGGCCGCCGATGAAGCCAGTGTGGTGGTGGTACATTTTATCTGTACGCTTTGCACCAGTTACTGCTACTTTCTCAGCATTGATAACTACAATGTAGTCACCAGTGTCAACGTGTGGAGTGTACTCCGGCTTGTGCTTGCCACGTAGACGAGAAGCGATTTCAGTTGATAGACGACCTAGAGTTTTACCTTCAGCGTCAACAACATACCAGTCACGTTTTACAGTTTCTGGTTTAGCAACGAAAGTTTTCATGCTAATTAATACCCATTATTTAAATAGTTTCACTTACTAGAACCATCGAATGATGATTCCTCTGTTAAGAGCCCAGTCATCACCCCTTCGAGTGGGTGGCACTCCTGGCTTTCGCCATACAGGTACGGTGGGTCGCAAGATTATAGAGAAGGGTGCGGAAAAAATCACCTTTTTTCCCAAAAAAATTGTTTTTTTTTCATATCGACGCTCATTAATTGCTAATTAGGCCAATAAATCACAATTTAAAGTGTGTTAATTACCCTTTAGATATGACGAATCTTAAAAAAACGAATTTCCCTTTATTCATCGACCAAATGAGGTCGAGCTAAATATTGTTCACTTTGCATTTCAATTAGCCGCGAACAACAGCGTTTAAATTCAAACAGTAATCGTCCGTTAGTATAAAGCTCAGTTAAAGGCACTTCCGCGGAGATAATTAAGGTGACATGGCGTTCATAAAACTCATCCACCATCGCAATAAAGCGCCGAGCGGCATCTTGGTGCTCAGTCATCACGCGAACATCAGCAACTAACACTGTGTGGTACAGCTGAGCGATTTCAATATAATCATTTTGACTGCGCGCCGTTTGGCATAATTGATAAAAACTAAATTGCACGATGCCATTCGCCTCACGTTGAGCCGTGATTGAGCGCTGATTAATAACAATTGTTTTCTCACTATAACGAGGCTCAAAACTTAGCTGTTCAAAATAATCCGCTAAATTTTGATTAGCTTGCGGCCCTAACGGTGAATAATATATTGCCGCTTGCGCCAATGACCGTAAGCGATAATCAATCCCCGCATCAACATTAACCACCTCACAATGTTGCTCAATAAGTGCAATCGCAGGTAAAAATCGTGCACGTTGCAAACCATTTCGATATAACTCATGGGGAGCGATGTTCGACGTTGCGACTAAAGTAATGCCGCGTTGAAATAAGGCTTCAAGTAACGTTGCCAAAATCATCGCATCGGTAATATCACTGACAAAAAATTCATCAAAACAAATAATATCGGTTTGTTGTTTAAAATTATCCGCCACATGATCCAATGGATTCTCAATGCCATCAAGTTGTTGCAGCTGTTGATGAACCCGATACATAAAACGGTGAAAATGAATTCGCATTTTTCGTTGGGTTGGCAAACACTCAAAAAAGGTATCAACTAAATAGGTTTTTCCACGTCCGACTCCACCCCAAAAATACAGCCCTCTAACTGGCACGATATCTGCTTTAGTCTTTGGTGTTAACAATGTTGACGATAGCAATAATGCTTTGGTTGCAGAAGATAATCGTTGCCATCGCGTCGTAATGGGTAATGGTGCAACAGGTTCCAGCAACCGATGATATAAATCATCCAGATGCGTAACGGCATTGGCTTGGGCTGGGTCTGCAAAAAAATCAATACGTTGCAGATCGGCATGGTATTGCGTGAGCGGTGTCAGCGTCGTCATTTGATGAGATCCCTTTTCATCTATTACTGGAATAATCACAGCATACGTCATCACAATATATGATTGAATCAGTATCATGCGTAACTAGCTCAAGGTATAGTAGTAGCGTTATTACGCTCGAACAAACAGCGACTTGACTGAAAAACACGTATTAACACTAAAATCACAAGGAGTTATCATGGTTATGAGTTGGATTATTGCAATTGCTATTTTTATTGCGGGAATCTTTGTTGGTTCCATTATAAGTCGGTTAACAAACAAAAACCAAAATCAGCACTCGTCATTAAAAAAAGATCTCGATAAATCAAAATATGAATTAGAGCAATATCGCCAAGAACTTGTCGACCATTTTGCTCGTAGCGCTGAGTTACTCGACAATGTATCTAAAGATTACGGTAAGCTCTATGAGCACATGGCCAAGACATCAGCGGAGTTGATGCCTAATTTACCGACCCAAGACAATCCATTTGCACAACGAATCACCACCTTAGAGCCAGTGGAAAACGACACCCCCATTGAAGATGAAGTAATGGATCACCAACCGCGTGACTACGCCAATGGTGCAACCGGCTTGTTTAGTGATAAGCCAACCACCATTAAAGATAACGATATGGCGGCATCAGCACAGTCAGCAAAAGCAAGCTAGTCGTCACTTATACGATCAATACTTCGCTTCAAAAGCATAATTTGGGGAACTTAATTCCAGTTAACAAGTCATAATTTAACTTGTTAACTCGGAGTTAAATCATGCGTAAAAAAAACCTTTTCGTTATTAGTGCATTAGCGTTAACTGTTAGTACGCTTATGGCACCACTGACAGCGAATGCTGCTCTTCCTATCACGGTAAGTAATCAATCTGTGCCTAGTCTTGCGCCCATGCTTGAGCAAGTCACACCAGCCGTTGTCAGTATCGCCATAGAAGGTAAACAAGTTTCAAAGCAACATGTACCAGACGCTTATCGTTTTTTCTTCGGCCCTGATTTCCCAACTGAGCAAGTTCAAGAACGTCCTTTTCGAGGGCTAGGATCTGGCGTTATTATTGATGCTAATAAAGGCTATATTGTTACTAATCAACATGTCATCAATAACGCTGATAAAATCATGGTTCAACTATATGATGGCCATGAAGTTACCGCAAAACTGATTGGCAGTGATAAATCATCTGATATTGCTTTACTGCAAATCGACACGCAAAAAAAATTAACCGCAATTAAATTAGCGAATTCCGACAAATTACGTGTGGGTGATTTTGCGATTGCGATTGGTAACCCTTTTGGTCTTGGACAAACAGTGACTTCTGGGATTGTGTCCGCTTTAGGTCGTAGTGGCTTAAACCTTGAAAATATAGAAAACTTTATTCAAACCGATGCTGCAATTAATAGTGGTAACTCTGGCGGCGCACTGATTAATCTCAATGGTGAATTAATCGGTATTAATACAGCGATCCTTGCGCCTGATAAAGGCAACGTCGGTATTGGTTTTGCCATTCCATCCAATATGGTAAATAACCTTACAGCGCAAATCATTAAATTTGGTCAAGTTCGCCGTGGTACCTTGGGTGTACAAGGACGTGAACTAACCGCAGAATTAGCACAAACATTTGGCTATGACACCAATCAAGGTGCCTTTGTAAACCAAGTAATGCCAAATTCTGCCGCCCAAAAAGCAGGCTTAAAAGCAGGCGACATTATTATTGCAGTAAATGGCGATCCTATTCGTTCATTCAGTGAATTACGAGCAAAAGTAGCGACATTGGGCGCGGGTAAAACCCTCACTTTAAAAGCTATGCGTAACGGTAAATTACAACAATTCACGGTCACGTTAAGTGCCAGTGCTGACAACCTTGTTAATGCTGATGATCTTCACTCAAGCTTAAGTGGTGCGCAATTTAGTAACACCACCGTTAATGGTAAAGCGCACGGCGTTGAAGTTACACAATTAACAAAGGGCTCATTGGCTGCGCGTTCAGGGTTATTAAAAGGTGATATTATTATTGGTCTTAACCGCCTTGTTATTAATAATCTGGGTCAATTACGTAAAGCATTGGCGCATCCACCCAAGGTTATCGCACTTGAAATTCAACGCGGCAATAATGTGCTGTATCTTATTATTCGTTAATTTTAACGTATCAATACGCGTGAAGGTCTGATTGTGGGACGAATTTAACAACGGCATCAATGCCAATAGTTGGTCTCACCTAAGAGGGGTGCTATTCTGTTAGCACCTTTTTATTTCTCATTTTATAAGGACTGTTAATGCTAGCATTTCTTGGTCGTTCAATTTTTCTCGGCCTTATCACTGCTATTATTGTTCTGATTGCAGTCCCTGATTTACGTCCGACGACGCCAGTGTCCTTATCATTACCCGATAACAACTCAACCCCGCTTTCTTTTAATTATGCTGTGCGACGAGCGTCACCTGCCGTAGTTAATATTTATAATCGTCGCTATGACAACAGTAATAGCCAAGAACGAGAATTGCGCACCCAAGGCCTTGGCTCCGGTGTCATCATGAGTGATAAAGGCTATATCGTTACTAACTATCATGTTGTGGCACATGCAGATCAAATCATTGTTGCGCTACAAGACGGTCGAGTACTGAATGCACAATTAATTGGCTTAGACCAACTAACGGATCTGGCTGTATTAAAAATCAATGCCGATAACCTACCCGTTATTCCGGTTAATTCACACTATAAAGCTGCTGTTGGTGATGTGGTATTGGCAATTGGTAATCCCTATAATCTTGGTCAAACAACCACCTTTGGTATTATCTCCGCCACGGGCCGTTCTGGCATGAGTTTTTATGGACCACAAGATTTTTTACAAACAGACGCGGCGATAAATAAAGGTAATTCAGGCGGAGCACTGGTTAACACTGACGGCGAGTTAGTGGGCATTAACACCGCTTCTTTTCAGCAAGCTACCGACATTGAAACCTATGGTATTTCATTTGCGATTCCCTACCAGTTAACAATTAAGATCATGCAAAAACTGATTGCTGATGGTCGAGTTATTCGAGGTTGGATTGGCATTCAAGGACGTGAAATCAACCCACTAATGGCGCGACTTTATGATGTAGCGAAAGTGAATGGCATTATTGTTGATGGCATGGATCCAACTGGCCCAGCATCAAAAGCAGGGTTTAAGAAAAATGATATTGTGATTGAGATAGCAGGTAAAGAAGTCACTAATGTGCAAAGTGTGCGTGATATCGTCACGGATATTCGCCCTGGCACCCATATTGAAGTGAAGATTCTACGTAACGGTAAGCCAATGATGATCCCGGTTACGGTTGCCAATCGACCTCCACTAGCGAACCCTCCCAAATAATAACAAATAACAGTCACAAAAAAGCCTCGCACGGTGCGAGGCTTTTTTATTGCTTGAAACCAATATCACTTATTCAGAGATACGTTCGATATTCATTCCTAGCGCACTGAATTTTTGCTCGATAAACTCGTAACCACGATCGATATGGTAAATACGATCAACAATGGTTTCGCCTTTAGCAATACTGCCCGCAATCACAAGACTTGCAGATGCACGTAGGTCAGTTGCCATCACTTGTGCGCCACTCAATCCATTAGTGTCACCACAAATCACGGTATTACCTTCGATTTCAGCGTGAGCACCCATACGAATTAATTCAGGAATATGCATGAAACGGTTTTCAAAAATCGTTTCAGTAATGATGCCTGTGCCTTTGGCCATTAAGTTTAATAGCGAAAATTGCGCTTGCATGTCGGTTGGGAACCCCGGATGCGGTGCAGTGCGAATATTCACCGCTTTAAGCTCACGATCTGTCATATCTAGACTGATCCAATCATCGCCAGTTTCAACTAATGCACCCGCTTCTTCTAGTTTTGCTAATACCGCTTCAAGAAGTTCAGGCTTAGTGTTGCGACAAACAATCTTACCACCAGAAACAGCAGCAGCGACTAAGAAAGTACCGGTTTCGATACGGTCTGCAACCACTTCATGATAACCGCCAGCAAGACGATCAACACCTTCGATGGTGATGGTTGCCGTGCCTGCGCCTGTAATTTTCGCACCGATAGCATTAAGGAATGCTGCAGTATCTTCAATTTCAGGTTCACGAGCTGCGTTTTCAATCACGGTTGTACCTTCTGCTAACGTTGCCGCAGACATAATAGTAACCGTTGCACCCACACTGACTTTATCCATCACGATATGGGCACCTTTAAGACGACCATCGACAGATGCTTTTACATAACCTTCATCAAGTGTGATTGTTGCACCAAGTTGCTCAAGACCCACAATATGCAAATCAACTGGGCGCGCACCAATAGCACAACCACCAGGTAATGATACTTGACCTTGACCAAAACGAGCCACTAGTGGACCTAATGCCCAAATAGAAGCACGCATTGTTTTTACAAGATCATACGGCGCACAATACTCATTAACATCACTTGCATCGATATTAACAGATGAGCCATTACGCGAAACTTTCACGCCTAAACGTGACAGTAATTCCATCGTAGTATCAATATCACGTAGCTGAGGAACATTGGCAATTTCTACCGGACCGTCAGCAAGTAACGCGGCAAATAAAATCGGTAAGGCTGCATTCTTTGCGCCAGAAATAGCCACTTCACCGCTTAATGGGCCGCTGCCCTGAATACGAAACTTTTGCATCATTTAGCTCTCTATAACGACATTAATTTTTTATCACGCGCCCACTCTTCAGGCGTATATGTTTTAATACTTAACGCGTGAATGTCGTTTGCTGCAATACGATCCATTAATGGACCATAAATTGTTTGTTGTTTCTTTACACGGCTCATGCCGTCAAATAGTGTACCCACTGCGATCACTTGGTAGTGGCTACCTTCACCTTTAACGATGATTTCATCAACGTCTAAAGCGCTTTCTAGAATTTGTTTAATCTCAGAGATTTCCACAAGCTATCCTCTCTACAGCTTACTCCATGCAAGCTGTTAACATTGGTTCGATATGGCTTAAGCGAAACAGCGTTTTAAGCTGTTGAGGTACATTGTGCAACATAACGCGACTCCCTGCTTGCTTAAGGTGCTGGCACAAATGCAGTAACATCACCATACCAGCAGAGTCTACTCGAGATAAATCAGCAAGATCGAGCACGAGCTGCTCATTATGTGGCATCCATTCGCTTCTTTGACGCCAAAAAGCTGGCACTGTGTCACGATCTAACGACCCTGACAAGCGGTATTGCCCTTCAGCGACAACCTGCCAACAAATCTTATCAGCAGTCATGGTTATTTGTTCTCAATTTGGATCGGTTTCGCCGCCAAATCACGTAAACTTTGTGTCACCGCATCAATACCTTTAGTACGTAGCTGTCCACTCCATTCACTTTGCTTAGTAGAGAGCATACTGACACCTTCAGCAACCATGTCAAATCCCTGCCATTCTTTGGTTTTTTTATTCAATCGTAATTTAAAATCAAGGCGAATAGGCGGGCGCTGAGGATCAATAATATCAACGCGAACCGAAATAATACTGCGATCAGCTGGAACGGGCTTAGGTGATTCAAGTTCGATTTTTTGGTCGGTATATTGAGTCAAAACCTGTGCGTACGATGCCACTAAATAATCAGTGAAAGCCGCTGTGAACGCATCACGTTGCTCTGCGGTTGTATTACGTAGATTAGAACCTAACACTTTGTAAGCTGCATAACGGGTATTAATATACGGCAATAATTCTTGCTTAACGATCACCCGTAGTTGTTCTGGGTTTGCTTGAATTTTTGCTTGTTCCGCTTTTAAAGTACCAAATAAATGCGCGGATACTTTGTCCATCATTTTATAAGGATTGCTCTGATCAATCGTTGCTGCTTGAGCTAGCATTGGCACGGCCAGTAAACACAACATTAAGCCACGTACAAATTTCATGGTGGTTCTCCTCATTACTTCTTATCGCCGCCAAGGCTATACAGCACTTGACCAATCATATCTTCTAATACTAACGCAGATTTAGTGTCTTCAATTAAGTCACCGTTATGTAGCATTTCAGTGTCAGTATCAACAAATCCAGGACTAATACCTAAGTATTGTTCACCTAATAGACCTGAAGTCAGAATAGATGCAGAACTGGTTTCAGGGAAATAACCAAACTTTTTATTAACGTCTAAAGTAACAATTGGCACATACGTCTGTTCATCAAGGGTAATCGACGTTACTTCACCTACAGTAACCCCTCCCACCTTAACGGGAGAACGTACTTTTAAACCGCCAATATTGTCAAAATGGGCTTTCAAAGTATAAGTTTCAGCACTACCAAAACTTTGTACGTTAGCCACTTTAAACGCCAACACTAATAAAGCACTAATGCCGGCTAGCATAAACACACCAACCCACAATTCTAATCGTTTATTTTGTTGCATTGTTTTTATCCATGTAATTTATGCCGTCGTATGCATGCGGCTAAGTGAATGTTTAGCTACCAAACATTAATGCTGTTAACACAAAATCAAGTCCAAGTACCGCCAGTGATGAATTCACCACTGTACGGGTTGTTGCACGGCTGATCCCTTCCGACGTCGGTACGGCATCATAACCATTAAAGACTGCAATCCATGTAATCACGATAGCAAATACGATTGATTTGATAATGCTATTACCAATATCAGTACTGAAATCAACCGATGATTGCATCACCGACCAGAAACTGCCGTAGTCAATGCCCTTCCAATCAACACCAACAAGTTGTGCGCCCCATAAACCAATAAGCGAGAACATCAACGCCAACAATGGCATCGAGATAACCCCCGCCCAAAATCGCGGTGCAATCACGCGGCGTAGAGGATCAACCGCCATCATTTCCATGCTTGATAGTTGTTCGGTGGTTTTCATCAACCCAATTTCAGCCGTTAACGCAGAGCCCGCACGACCAGCAAATAACAACGCCGTTACCACCGGGCCTAATTCTCGCAATAATGATAATGCGACCATTTGACCAAGGCTGGTTTCAGCGCCGTAACCAGCAAGAACTAAATATCCTTGCAGGCTTAATACCATGCCGATAAATAATCCTGACACGAGAATAATCGCCATCGATAGCACGCCAACTGAATACAATTGTCGAATCAATAGCGGCAACATTTTTATCGGCTGAGGCTTACACACTAATGCCCCATATAACATCAAGCTTGCACGACCACATGCTTGGCACTTTTCAATAGTCGCTCGTCCCAATCGGGAAATAGCATTAATTATCATTTTTTGCTCATATTATCGGTTGTCATTTACTGATGTTAGCAACAGCCTTGATACGGCTTACTCACCAAATAAATCATCACTTAATGATTGTGCAGGAAATTGAAACGGTACTGGACCATCCGCATCACCATCTAAAAATTGGCGCACTTGAGGGTTAGTATCTGCGCGTAATTGATCCGGTGTACCACAACCTATGATCTTCGCGCCTGAAAGAATATAGACATGATCTGCAATACTCATTACCTCTGGCACATCATGCGAGACAATCACCGACGTAATATTTAACGCTTGGTTAAGATCGCGGATTAACTTAACTAACACGCCCATGGTAATTGGATCTTGGCCAACAAACGGTTCATCGTACATCATCAAATCAGGATCAAGTGCAATTGCGCGCGCCAATGCTGCTCGTCGAGCCATGCCACCTGATAACTCATTTGGCATTAATTGAGCCGCCCCTCGCAAACCCACAGCTTCTAATTTCAATAGCACTAAGGTGTGCAATAAATCTTCAGGTAATTGAGTATGCTCACGCAATGGAAAGGCAACATTTTCAAACACAGTCATATCGGTAAATAAAGCACCCGATTGAAACAGCATACTCATTCGTTTACGCGCTTGATAAAGTTCACTGCGACGTAATGTGGGTATATTCCATTGATCAAACCATACCTCACCATTATCTGGCGCAATCTGACCACCAATCAAACGTAATAAGGTCGTTTTGCCGATCCCTGACGGCCCCATAATAGCGGTGACTTTTCCACGCGGGATATCAAGACTAATATTATCAAAAATACGTCGATCACCACGGGAAAAGCTCAGATTTTTAATCGAAACCAGTACATCATCATTGAGCATTATGTTTATGTTACCTCTCGCTAACTCGTTTGCGTAAGCGATGAATATTGATGTTATTTGACATAATAGCGTTTCATGCCACTTGATAATAAACAACTTAAAAACAATCAGTAGACATTATAAAAATAGAGCGTTGATGATAGGAGGAATTAAACGTCAACTCAACCTAAGCGCTGTATTATCACGCGTTAATGATGAATTTTTATCAAAAATAATATATTTACGATAAAACTGACACTAACGGCATAATTCCATTCTAAAACAAATCAACCTCATTATCATTCACCTAAAATAAAACATCGTTTTAATAGTGTAAATAGATAAGCCACTTTTTCTAACCTTAATCGGTTCTGATTCAGCAGCAGTTAATCAAGCCATCCCCCTAAAACCACCTCAGATGATAATTAGTATTGGCTTATGCTTCCCTTTTGCATGAGTTAACGTCAAAATTGGCAACTCAAATTGTAAATATTTCATCAATTGACTAAAAATCGCTTTTTTAGCGGGTCGTACTAAAAAGGAATTAACATGCTAGAAGCCATTGTGTTGCTCTGTATCGGATTAGCTTTACTGGTTTGGAGTGCAGATAGATTGGTATATGGTGCAGCTGCATTAGCGAAAAACTTCGGTGTTGCACCACTGGTTATTGGTATGACTATTCTGGCAATGGGATCTTCTGCGCCAGAAATGATGGTTTCAGCCACCGCTGCACTGGCCGATAAAACAGATACCGCGGTAGGTAATGTACTGGGATCAAACATTGCCAATATTGCGTTAATTCTCGGTATTACGGCAATCATAAAGCCCCTCTGCATTAGTTCGACTATTATTCGCCGCGAATTACCCATAATGCTGGGTGTTACGGTTATTGCTGGCGCGATTTTATGGGATAATTATTTAAGCCGTCACGAAGGCATTATTCTTGCGGTTCTATTTGCTATTTTCTTAGTGGTGATGCTTAAAATCAGCCGCGACAGTAAAAGTGATCCATTAGTAGAAGAGCAACAGTCAGAAATTCCAACTGGCGTCACTAATACCAAGGCCATTATCTGGGTATTTATTGGCTTAGGCATACTTCTATACTCTTCAGATATGGTAGTGGGGTCAGCAGTTACTATCGCTAAATACTACGGTATGAGTGACTTAGTTATTGGTTTAACCATCATTGCTGTTGGCACCAGTTTGCCTGAGCTTGCCGCATCTGTCGCGAGCGTATTTAAAGGCGAAGATGACATGGCGGTGGGTAATATTATTGGCTCAAATATCTTTAATATTCTTGCGGTAATGGGCATTCCAGGGTTACTGAACCCATCAGCATTAAGCCCACTAGCTATGAGCCGTGATTTTTATGTTATGTTGGCTATTTCCATTCTATTACTACTAATGGCTCTCGGTAAACGCCGCCTGATTAATCGCATTGAAGGTGGAATATTAGTGATTTGCTTTATTGCTTATCAAGCATTTTTATTTCTTAATATCGCCGCATAACAGGAGCTTTCTCTGATGTCTGGTCAATTTGATTTTTGCAGCCATGGTAAAAAAGTACTCGATACTGAATTACAAGCACTTGAAAAAATCCGTTGTTACATTGATAACAGCTTTACCCTTGCCTGTGAGTTAATTCTGCACTGCCAAGGTAAAGTGATCGTAATGGGAATGGGTAAATCAGGTCATATTGGACGGAAAATAGCCGCAACATTGGCCAGCACAGGGACCCCTGCATTCTTTGTTCATCCGGGCGAAGCAAGCCATGGTGATTTGGGAATGATCAAAAAAAATGATGTCGTGATTGCAATTTCAAACTCAGGTGAAGCCGCAGAAATTCTTGCATTACTGCCCGTTATCAAACGTCTAGGCATTGCCATGATCAGCATGACAGGCAAACCTGAATCAAGTATGGCTAAAATGGCGCAAGTGAATCTTCAAGTCACGGTAGATAAAGAAGCCTGCCCCTTGAATCTCGCACCGACCTCAAGTACAACGGCTACCCTTGTTATGGGAGATGCGGTCGCAATTTCAGTAATGGAAGCCCGCGGGTTTACTGCTGACGATTTTGCACTATCTCATCCCGGTGGTGCGTTAGGACGTAAATTATTGCTTCGTATTGCAGATGTCATGCACAGTGGTGAGTTACTACCTATGATTGAAGAGCATGCCAGTATTAAAGATGCGCTATTGGAAATATCACACAAAGGCTTAGGAATGACGGCAATTGTTGATCATAACCAACAATTACGTGGTATTTTTACTGACGGTGATTTACGCCGTTTGTTGGATAATCATATTGATATTCACAACACCAGTATTGGTCATGTGATGTCAACCAATCCACAAACGATTTCACCACAGCTATTAGCCGCAGAAGGGCTAAAATTAATGGAAGATAACAAAATTAATGGCTTATTGGTGACAGAAAATAACCAATTAGTTGGCGCACTCAATATGCATGATTTACTTAAAGCCGGTGTCCTGTAGCACTATTATATCTCTGTAAATCATCGGTAACACCAAAGAAAATAAAGGCTTAAGTCTATGACTTTTAAAAAGCTATTCTATGTACTGTTAATGATTATATGTGCATGGCTCGGCTACTATCTACTTGAACAACATTGGAAACAAGATGTTCAAGTTAAACCTAATGACGAAAAACCAATGTTTATTGGTAATAAAGTCAGTAATACCAGCTTTGATTTGAAGGGTACTCGTCAATATCAAATTGATGCTGACCATCTTGAGCATTTTAATGTTAGTGGTGAAACCACATTTACTAAACCTGTTTTGTGGGTCTTTAAGCAAGGGCTAAATGCAGAATGGCGAGTCAGTGCTAACAATGCCAAACTAGAACAAGATAAAATTTTACACTTACAAGGTAATGTTCGTATTTTCAATCTATTACCTGATTCAGATGTTCAAGTCATTAAAACAGATAGTTTACGCTTAAATTTAGTCAATAAAGACTTTAGTACCGATGATCATGTCACCATCAATGGTCCTGTTTTCCAAAATCAAGGCGATGGCATGAAAGGCAACATGGATCGAAATGTGGCAACTCTTCTAAAAAATGTAAAAGGTAGATATGAACCGACTAAAAATTAATACTCTACTATGCTTGTTGTGTATCAGTGCACCAACATGGGCAATGAAAAGTGATACCAAGCAACCCATTTATATTGATTCAGACAGTCAACAAGTTGATATGCCGAATAATATTGTTACGTTTATCGGCAATGTGAAGTTACGCCAAGGAACAATTGATATTCGTGCGAACAAAGTAGTTGTAACGCGACCAAACACTAAGTCGCAACAACAAACAATCATGGCATATGGACAACCAGCAACATTCCATCAAGTGATGGACGATGGTAAACCTCTTGATGGCGAAGCGCTTAAAATGCGTTATGAAACCGCCACTGAACGCCTAAAAATGACCGGCAAAGCAGAACTTAATCAAGATGGGAGTAATATTAAAGGTAATATCATTACTTACAATATTCGCGACCAACGTTTGGTAGCAGAAAGCGGTAACCAAGAGCGTGTCACCACCGTGATCTTACCAAGTCAATTAAACAATAATAAGAAATAAACATTATTTATGGCTATTCTAAAAGCTGAACACCTTGCAAAAAGTTACAACGGTCGCAAAGTCGTTTCCGATGTGAGCCTTGAGGTTGAATCAGGAAAAATTGTTGGTTTACTTGGTCCCAATGGTGCAGGTAAAACCACCTCATTTTATATGATCGTTGGCTTAGTTGGCCGCGATGAAGGCACAATTACCATTGATGGTGAAGACATCAGCCTTCAACCGATGCACAATCGTTCACGAATGGGTATTGGTTATTTACCCCAAGAAGCATCGATTTTTCGTCGTCTGACGGTTTATGACAACTTAATGGCTGTTTTAGAGACGCGTAAAGAGCTCACCAAAGAAGGCCGTCAAGATAAGGCCGAAGAACTGTTAGATGAGTTTAATATTCAACATATTCGCGATAGTTTAGGACAAGCATTATCAGGTGGTGAACGACGCCGAGTTGAAATTGCACGTGCATTAGCAGCAAACCCTAAGTTTATTCTGCTTGATGAACCGTTTGCAGGTGTCGATCCAATTTCAGTTATTGATATCAAAAAGATCATTAAACATTTACGAGATCGTGGATTAGGGGTATTAATTACCGATCATAACGTTCGCGAAACATTGGATGTTTGTGAACACGCTTATATTGTAAGCCAAGGCCATCTGATCGCTAATGGTACTCCAGATCATGTACTCAATCATGAGCATGTTAAGCGGGTTTATCTCGGTGATCAGTTCCGTCTATAGCATTCACCATTGGCTATTGATTACAGATAATAACAACAATAACAATAAGGTGTATCAACGTTAATGAAAACTTCGCTCCAACTTAAGCTCGGTCAACAGTTAGCAATGACGCCTCAATTGCAGCAAGCTATTCGCTTGTTGCAACTCTCGACATTGGAACTCCAACAAGAGATCCAAGAAGCGCTTGATGGTAACCCTCTCCTAGAGCTCGATGAAACCAATGAAGCGGATGAAATAAACACTAACAATGAAACCTCAACCGCAGAAGCCAGCACCAATGACGCGAGTGAAAATCTCGACGATATAGAGAGTTTTGATACCGCTGAAGTACTTGAATCCCGTGAATTACCCACTGAACTTCCGGTTGATAGTACTTGGGATGATATTTACAGTGCAGGAACAGGCAGCGCGGGCATTGCTATTGATGATGACATTCCAATTTATCAAGGTGAAACTACTGAATCATTACAAGACTATTTAATGTGGCAAGTACATTTAACCCCATTTAGCGAAACGGATCTCGCGATAGCAACAGCGATCATTGATGCAGTTAATGACAAAGGTTATCTCAGTTGTAGTACTGCTGAAATTTTAGAAAACTTTGAAGATGAAGATCTCGATGTTGAGCTTGATGAGGTAGAGGCGGTACTTAAACGCGTACAGCAATTTGACCCTTTAGGGGTTGCTTCTCGCAACTTACAAGAATGTTTACTGCTTCAACTCGCCACTTATCCAGCACAAACTCAATGGCTTGCCGAAGCTAAAATACTGTTGAGTGAGCACATTAATTTATTAGGTAATCGCGATTATCGACAATTGATGCGCGAAACCAAACTCAAAGAACCTGAACTTAAAGCGGTTATGGAGCTGATTCACAGCTTAAACCCTCGTCCAGGTAATCATGTCGTTTCAACCGAAACTGAATACGTTATTCCCGATGTCTCTGTCTTTAAAGATAATGGCAAATGGGTTGTTAGTATCAATCCTGACAGTATTCCTCGTATTAAAGTCAATCAGCAATACGCCGCATTAAGCAATAACACTCGCAATAGCGCTGATGGTCAATTTATACGTACTCACCTTCAAGATGCCAAATGGCTGATTAAAAGCCTTGAAAGCCGCAATGAAACCTTGTTGAAAGTCGCTCGTTGTATTGTCGAGCAGCAACAAGATTTTTTTGAATTTGGTGAAGAAGCGATGAAGCCGATGGTCCTCAATGACATCGCACTCGCGGTTGAAATGCACGAATCCACCATATCTCGAGTTACGACGCAAAAATATATGCATACACCTCGAGGTATTTTTGAATTGAAATACTTCTTCTCAAGTCATGTCAGTACGGATAATGGCGGTGAATGTTCATCGACAGCTATTCGCGCACTGGTGAAGAAACTTGTTGCTGCTGAAAATCAGGTTAAACCCCTGAGTGACAGCAAAATTGCGACTTTATTGGCTGAACAAGGGATCATGGTTGCACGACGAACTATCGCCAAATACCGTGAATCGTTGGGAATTCCGCCATCAAATCAGCGAAAATGTCTGATCTAAATCGGATCAGCGCCAACAAAAGGAAGATGTCTATGCAAATCAATATTACCGGACACCATGTTGATGTAACCGATTCATTACGAGAATATGTCAGTACTAAGTTTGACAAACTAGAGCGTTTTTTCGATAAAATCAATACCGTTCAAGTGATCTTAAATGTCGAAAAGCTCCAACAAATAGCCGAAGCAACCCTGCATATTAATTCAGGAGAAATTCACGCTAAAGCTGATTCTGAAAATATGTATGCCGCGATTGACGAATTGACTGATAAACTGGTCCGTCAATTAAACAAACACAAAGATAAACTCAATAGTCACTAATCATGCAACTGAGTAACGTATTGAGCCTGGACTGCACCAAAAGTGCAGTCCCTTGCTCCAGTAAAAAACGCGCGCTTGAGCTCATCAGTGAGATCGCCGCAACACATCTTGATCAAAATCCGCAGCCATTATTTGAATGTATGCTCAATCGTGAAAAATTGGGTACCACAGGTATTGGTAACGGGATTGCAATTCCTCACGGCCGAATCAGTAACAGTGATCATGCGATTGCAGTGCTTATTCAATGCCAAGAGCCGATAGATTTTGATGCTATAGATGGTCAACCTATTGACCTGTTATTTGCACTTCTGGTACCAGAAGAACAATGTAAAGAGCATTTATCGACCCTTGCTAGCATGGCTGAAAAACTGGGCAATAAGAAAATTTGCAAACAGTTACGCAATGCAACAACCGATCAAGAATTATATAACATACTGATTAATGAAGAATAAATCAGCATCTCTCCACACACAAAAGGTAGCTTAACCATGAGGTTAATGGTTGTTAGCGGCCGTTCAGGTTCAGGTAAATCTGTCGCGCTTCGCGTGTTAGAAGATTTAGGTTATTACTGCGTTGATAACCTTCCCGTACACCTACTGCCGCAATTTGTAAATGATATTGCCAATAACGAACAAGATATTGCGGTTAGCATCGATATTCGTAATATGCCGCCACATCAGGGTGAACTTGACGCTATTTTCAAAAATTTACCCAATGATGTTGATATCAACGTTATTTTCCTCGATGCCGATGATAAAGAACTGGTTAAACGTTTCAGTGAAACACGTCGTTTACACCCACTCTCGCGCCATAACATGAGCCTTGAACAAGCCATTCAATCAGAAGCGGTATTGCTTGGCGAGCTGAAAGAACATGCTGACTTAGTGATTGATACCACTAAGAGCTCTATTCATGATTTAAGCGAAACAGTGCGGGCACGAGTACTTGGTCGTGAAGCTCGTGAATTAGTGTTAGTTTTTGAATCGTTCGGCTTTAAACATGGTCTGCCTTCTGATGCTGACTATGTGTTTGATGTGCGTTTTTTGCCAAACCCACACTGGGTGCCAGAGCTTAAACCTCAGACTGGCCTTGATCAGCCCGTTAAAGATTTTTTAGCCGCTCACGCTGAAGTCAATAAACTAAACTACCAGCTACGAAATTTCCTTGAAACATGGTTACCAATGCTAGAGAAAAATAATCGCAGTTATGTCACCGTTGCCATTGGTTGTACTGGCGGGCAACATCGCTCGGTGTATATCGCGCAACAATTGGCTGATTATTTTACTCAACAAGGTCAACAAGTGCAGGTACGTCATCGCACGCTGGAAAATTATAAATGACCATTAGCCGCGAATTATTTATTCGTAACCGTCTCGGGCTTCATGCTCGAGCGGCAATCAAATTAGTTGAGTTAGCACAAAGTTTCACAGCCATCGTTACAATCACTAATGGTGATAACAGCGCAACGGCAGACAGTGTGATGGGCTTACTCATGCTGGACTCCGCTCAAGGTCAAAAGATCATGGTTAGCGCAGAAGGCCAAGATGCAGAATCAGCATTAATCGCCATTTCAACCTTAATTGAAGCTGGGTTTGATGAAGAAAGTTAATTGGCTAAATTAAAAGCCATAAATTACCACTGTTAAATCTTTTGTTCTTAGTGGTGTTAATCATTTTTAACACGTGATACTTTGCTCTTAACTGCGTTTTTTAGCCGCGATTAGTAGCCAACACTCATGAAATGTAGAGATATCACAATTATAATCATGCGTAATACCAATACTTCATCAGTTTATGCGCTAATTAAATAGTAATCAGCACAAGACAAAGACTCACTGATTACGTTAAAATTCAGCTTATTGCGCCATCAAATATAAGTGGGCCTAATACCTATGGCGGATGTATTAGAACAAGATCAAACCCATCACACACTCCAAGAAGTCAATAAAGCGCTCGAAAATGGCATGTTTGTTCATGTTCGCCGGTTACTCCAAGACATGGAGCCGGAGGATATTGCACACCTGTTAGAAGCCTCGCCACCGAAAGAACGTCAAGTCTTATGGCAATTGACGGATCCGGAAGAGCAAGGTGAGATCCTTGATGAACTCTCTGAAGATGTAAAAGATGGCATCGTCTCGCAAATGGAACCAGAAAAGCTGGCAGCCGTTACCGAGGGGATGGAAAGCGATGATGTCGCCTACGTACTTCGTAGCCTCTCTGATGAGCGTTATCAAGAAGTATTGGCACAAATGGATGCCACCGATCGTCATCGTATCGAAAAAGCACTCGCCTATCCGGAAGATACTGCCGGTGGGATGATGAGTACCGATTTTATCACCATTCGAGGTGACGTAACCGCCGATGTGGTACTACGTTATTTACGTATGCGTGGTGAACTACCAGAAGCCACTGATGCTTTGTATGTGGTTGATGAAAATCAAATTCTGATTGGTCATTTGTCACTATCAACGCTCATCACCACTCAGCCTGACATTGAAATTAAAGATGTTATGCAAGACGCTGATGAAGCGATTGCCGTCGATATGGCAGACAGTGAAATAGCCAATATATTTGAACGTCGAAATTGGTTGTCAGCACCTGTCGTTGATACCAATAATCATCTGTTAGGTCGTATCACTATCGATGACGTGGTTGACTTGATCCGTGAAGAAGCGGAACACTCAATGATGACCATGGCGGGTATGGATGACGATGAAGATACCTTTGCACCAGTATTAAAGTCAGCCAAGAGCCGCAGTATTTGGCTTGGGGTTAATGTACTGACAGCGTTAGCAGCCGCATCTGTATCCAATATGTTTGAACACACTTTACAACAGATGGCGACCGTTGCGGTACTAATGACAATTGTTCCATCAATGGGTGGTGTGGCGGGTAACCAAACCGTAGCACTGGTTATTCGAGGCCTTGCTGTCGGTCACATTGGTGATACCAACACCCGTTGGCTACTGAGTAAAGAAGCCCGTGTCGGATTAATTAATGGCTTAGTATGGGCATTAATTATTGGCTTAGTGGTCTTTATTTGGAAAGGGAGCTTAATACTCGGCGCGATCATGGCCGGCGCAATGCTAGCAAACTTATTTGTTGCCGGCGTTGCTGGCGTATTAATTCCAATTGGTCTTAAAAAACTAAAAATTGACCCAGCACTTGCTGGCGGTATGGCACTGACAACCTGTACTGATATTGTTGGTTTAATGGTGTTCTTAGGTCTAGCGACCATTTTTATTACACCTTAATTAGTGATAATTGATTGATAAAAAAAGTCCAAATCAAGTGATTGATTTGGACTTTTTTATTGCGCATAAATTACGTCATTAACAACGATTACTCACCCGCAATCTTCATCGAATCTAACAGCATAGAACCCGTTAGAATCTGACTTCGTGTTTCAGTATCACTGCCAATAGCAACAATATTTTGCATCATGTCTTTAAGATTACCTGCGATGGTAATTTCAGAGACAGGATATTGAATTTGACCATTCTCAACCCAGAAGCCCGCAGCACCACGAGAATAATCACCCGTGATAATGTTCACTCCTTGGCCCATCAATTCAGTCACTAACAAACCGCGATCCATCTTTTTCAGCATTTGCTCAAAGCTTTCGCCTGTTGATGAAACCAACCAGTTATGAATGCCACCAGCATGACCTGTTGGCTGCATTTTCATCTTACGAGCAGCATAGCTGGTCAATAAGTATGTTTGCAGTGCGCCACCAGTGATAATTTCACGATCATAGGTCGCAAGACCTTCGCTATCAAACGGGGTACTTGCCATACCACGTAAAATATGAGGACGTTCACTAATATTTAGCCACTCTGGGAAAATTTGCTCACCCAGTTTATCTAATAAAAATGATGATTTACGGTATAAATTCGCACCGCTAATTCCCATCACTAAATGACCAAAAAGACCGGTAGCAACATCTGCAGCAAACATCACTGGCGCTTCACGAGTAGTGAGTTTTTGTGGATCAATACGACTTACGGTACGTTCTGCAGCATGACGACCCACACGTTCTGGGGTCCACATATCAGAGGCTAAACGTGAAGTGGTATAACTATAATCACGCTCCATATTGCCGTCTTTGCCTTCACTGATCACACAGCAACTAATGCTATGGCGACTAGAAGCATAACTGGCTAACATGCCATGACTATTACCGTAAACACGTACGCCGTAATGGCTATCGTAACTGGCACCATCGCTTTGTTTTACGCGAGGATCAAAGGCAAGCGCCGCTTCTTCTGCTGCAATTGCAATTGCAGCAGCACGATCAGGCTCTGGCTCATCAGGGTGAAATAAGTCTAAATCAGGAATATTACGCGCCATCAATTCCGCAGGGCCTGGGCCTGCAAACGGATCTTCAGAAGTGTAATTTGCAATATCTAAAGCAGCAGCAACCGTTTGAGCAATAGCCGCTTCACTTAAATCAGAAGTTGATGCGCTACCTTTACGGTGACCGCGATACACAGTAATGCCAAGTGCACCGTCACTATTAAATTCAACGTTTTCAACTTCGCACATACGAGTAGAAACACTGATACCTGTTGTTTTGTTAATGGCTACTTCGGCTGCATCAGCCTGTTTACCAGCAACTTCAAGCGCTTTTGCTACTGCGGCTTCAAGTTCAACACGCTGTTGAGCGACCTGTTCTCTTACGTCCATACAATCACTTAAGGTTAGGGTTTAGCTTATTAGTTATAGAATAATGTAATTTACGCCCAAAATCGTTATTAAACTGATAAAATAGAACTATTGATACAATGAGTGAGCCCATTTATGAGCCGTAAAAACAAAAAAGCCCCTTGGGATGAAGAAGAAGAAATCATCTGGGTAAGTAAATCCGAGATGAAACGCGACATGGAAGAGTTGCAAAAAATTGGCGAGGCGCTAGTTGAATTAACACCTAACGCTCTTGCGAAAGTGCCATTAGATGAAGAAATGATGGCCGCAATAAAAGACGCACAACGCTTTAGTAAAGAAGCGCGTCGTCGTCAGTTGCAGTTTATTGGTAAGCAGATGCGTCATATGGATCTTGAACCAATTCAAGCAGCACTCGACAAATTAAATAATAAGCACTCTCAGCACACCGTTGCTCTTAAAAAGCTTGAAATTAAGCGTGACAAGTTGATTGAGAATGGTGACAGCATGCTAAATGCTATTTTGGTTGATCATCCCGATGCTGATCGCCAACACCTACGCCAGTTAATGCGCCAAGCAACAAAAGAAAAGGCCCAAGAAAAACCGGGCAAAGCATACCGTGAGATTTTCCAATATCTAAAATCTCTCTACCTTGCTGATTAATCTCGTCGATTAAGATACTGATGAATAAAAAATGCCAGCATTTCTGCTGGCATTTTATTTTGTTGAAACACGCTTATTATAAAAAGCTGTGTTGCAATAGAAACTTACTCAGTACCACCTACGGTCATTGAATCAATCTTCAGTGTTGGTTGACCAACGCCTACAGGCACGCTCTGACCCGCCTTACCACAAACACCAACCCCACGATCAATATCAAGGTCATTACCGACCATAGACACTTGTTGCATCGCTTCAATACCACTGCCAATTAAGGTTGCACCTTTAATTGGGCGAGTAACTTTGCCGTTCTCAATCAAATATGCTTCAGAAGCCGAGAACACAAATTTACCTGAAGTAATATCAACCTGACCACCACCAAAGTTTGGTGCGTAGATACCATTTTTCACACTGGCGATAATTTCTTCAGGTGTATGCTCACCTGGCAGCATATAAGTATTGGTCATACGCGGCATCGGTAAATGAGCATAAGATTCACGACGGCCATTACCTGTCGGAGCAACACCCATTAAACGCGCATTAAGCTTATCTTGCATATAGCCTTTTAGCTTACCACCTTCAACGAGTACATTATGTTGCGCAGGCGTACCTTCATCATCGATATTAATTGAGCCACGACGATCAACTAATGTGCCGTCATCAACAATAGTACATAACGATGACGTCACTTGTTGGCCTATTTGCCCGGCAAACATTGATGAACCTTTACGGTTAAAGTCACCTTCTAAACCGTGGCCTACAGCCTCATGCAACAACACGCCAGGCCAGCCTGCACCCAAGACAATCGGCATCGTTCCCGCTGGCGCGGCATCAGCTTCAAGATTCACTAATGCTTGGCGAATAGCTTCATCAGCAAAGAAAATCGCTTGGCTTTTACCCGTGGCATCTTCTGTTAAAAATTGTTCATAACCATAACGACCACCGCCACCGGCACTACCACGTTCACGCTTATCGCCTTTCTCAACCAAAACCGTAATGGATAATCGTACTAATGGACGAATATCCGCCGCATAAGTGCCATCAAGCGCTGCAACTAAGACTTCTTCATAAACGCCATTAATACTGGCAGAGACTTCGGTCACTAACGGCTCTTTGGTACGAATATAGCGATCAATTTCTTCAAGTAAGGCTATCTTTTGAAATTTATCAAAACTGCCCAATGGATTAATCGGAGAATAAATACCAGACGATGCCATTGGCGTGAATGTTTGTACTTTGCCATCACCACCTTGACGCACAATGCCACGAGCAGCTTTTGCACTTTGAGTTAATGCTAATAGATTAATTTGATCTGAATAAGCAAAGCCTGTTTTCTCACCCGCAACAGCACGAACACCGACACCACGATCAATATTAAACGAGCCATCTTTGATGATACTGTCTTCTAAAACTAACGACTCATGCCAGCATGACTGAAAATATATATCAGCATAATCAACATCACGGGTAGCAATTAAGCCAAGAATATTATGCAATTCATCACGACCAAGACCAGATTGGTCTAGCATGGTACTTTCTACAGTGTTAAGGGTCATTAATTTGCTCTTAGTTATTGAATATGACTGAACACCAATCGGGCATGATCAGCCACTGGCATATTGGTACGGATCTTATGTGCTAATTGTAAATCAACATTTGCCGTCAGAACACCCGTTCCTTGTTGTTGACACGCAACCACTTGACCCCAAGGATCAACAATCATTGAGTGCCCCCAGGTTTCTCGCGTTTCATTATGCTCGCCCCACTGCGCTGCTGCTACAACCCAACACTGAGTTTCAATGGCACGGGCTCGCACTAATACTTCCCAGTGAGCACGTCCAGTTAACTTAGTGAACGCTGCTGGAATCACTATAATATCAGCACATTGCTGACGTAATTGACTGTATAACTGTGGAAAGCGAATATCATAACAAATGGATAATCCTAGCTTACCAAAAGGCGTATCAATGACTTTAATTTCATCGCCAGCTTTAAAGGTATCAGACTCACGGTAACTATGGTGTTTATCGGCAACATCTACGTCAAACATGTGCATTTTATTATAGTGCGCATGTAACTTACCTTGATCATCAAATAAGATAGCAGTAGTCGTAATGCTACCATCGGCTTGAAGAATAGGCATCGAGCCAATCAGTAGCCAAATACCTAATTGTTGAGAATATTGAGACAATTGCTGCTGTAGCGGGCCATTACCGAGTGGTTCAGCCCAACGTTGATAATCGGCTTTGCTACCAAAAACGACACTATTTTCAGGAGTAACAACTAATTTAGCCCCTTGAAGTTGCAACCCTTGCATAAACTTTTTTAGCTGGCTCAGGTTACGCTCAGGATCAGTGCCTGAATTCATTTGTACTACACCAATTTTGGTCATGGCAATCTCCCTGAACTATTCTGAAATACATCAGATTTATCAAACGTCATAACGCTCGTGACAAGCACAACTTAAACACGCTTGTGCTTACAAGCACTTACTCTTTAAAACTATTAGTCTCTGGTATTTTATATTCACCTTCCAGACGAGAACGCTCGACAACCTTTGGCGATGCTATTGGCCCTGTGACTTGGTAATTCACTTGAGTAATAACATCTAATACAGGTGATAACACGGTTGATATTGCAAACACATACAATGCGACTTGTGGTGCCACTGCAAATGCGGTCATCACAGGTAATCCCGAGGTGAAATCAGGAATAAATTTAACGTTAGCATTTACCTTTTCATCAATCAGATTCACTTTACCGTTGATATACATATCACCCGCTAACGCCTGCATCTTAATATTATCGCTATCAAAAATACCGTCTTTAATGGTGCCGTTACCACGAATATAATTAAAGGCTAAGCCATTATCAAATACCCCCGAAAAATCGAGTTTCATTTTTCGAATAATTGAATCTAGACTAAATAACCCTAATAGTCGTCCTGCACCACCGACACCACTGACGATACCTTTTCCAATGTCCGTCTTCACCGTACCATTTAATGTTGTACGATCAATACCCCAAGGCGTACCTTGCCAGTTAACTATGACATGCGTATTAAATGGCGCATTTTGCACACCACCAGAAATACCAAATCGATCAAGTAAATCGGTACTGTTAGTGCCACTAATAACAGCATCAAGTTTAGTGTGATTCTGATGTTGACGTATACTCCAGTCACCAGAAGCCATTAATTTCACATTTCCCGATTGAATCTTAAGCTGCTGCAATTGTAGTTGCTTATTATGCTTACTTAAGGTCGCAGTGACCGATCCCAAGCGATAACCTTGTAACCAAGCATCAGCAATCGACAAATCTATCGCAGGTATGGCAGCCATGATGCTGCTATCGTTCGCGGTAACTACCGTTGATTGTGGTTTTGCCGTTAAGATAGGGCTTAATAATTCCGCGGGCGGTTGCTGATTTAATTGAGGAAGATTAAGGTGTAACGATTTTAAAATAACATTTAGTGGCTGATTTTTTATCCATGAGATATAACCATTCGCTTCTTGTGACGCTAACTTAATTGACCACCCACGAGCATGCGTTGCAACAGTATCAACCTGATGCCAGTTAAGCCCACCTAAAGTTAATTGACCAATTTTAGCCATCACTCGTGTCGGCAATGGTACTGAAAAAGTAGGGCTATTCGTCGTCGATGTTGCCGATGTTCTCATCTCACTATCACGTAATCGTTTTGCTATAGCTAACCACTGATCGGCATTAAACTCACGGCTGTTAATCTGTACTAACTGCCCTTGGAGTGATGACGTTAATAAGTTCTTAGCACCGACAGTAAGATTGCTGGCGGTAATTTTAGGCACTGATGCCAGTAAAGAAATCTGGCCTTGATAAGCAATATTTGGCAGATCAGCGTTAACCTTTAATTGATTTTTATCACCCTCAACCTTTACCGTAAGCGCTGATGCGGTATGTTTTCGTTGCTGTAATGGGTAAGGAAGCTGGCTACTAACATCAGTCAATGGCACCTTAACACCTACCGTATAGTGAAAACCTTGAGGCTTAATATCAACCCCAACTAAACCTTGCCAATCACTACTACCGCTTAGGTTATCTAATAACGTTGCGGGTAAATAATCGTGTAACTTAGCCAATTGCCATTGCCCACCGACATTAACATTAACTTTATAATCAGCCGATTTTTCAACGTTATCACCATCAAATCCAAAGGTGATCGGTTGTTGGTAAAGTATCCCTTTCAGCCCTTGTGCTTTTATTGCACTATTATTAAAAATCAAACTACCAGTGACATTTTCAATCGCTAAATGAGGCGTCGTTAATGTAATCGGGTTATGGTTAAAATACACCTTACCGCTAGCATCAACATTGCTACCATTAAACGGAATATCCAAATTAAGCTTGGCAGTAACAGGGCCAGTCACATCAATAGCAGTCAGTGCACTACCAACAGAATTGGCTAAAGGACTCTTCAACATATATTGATGAACTTGAGGCCCTGTCGCAGCAAGATCTATTGCCAGTTTAAGATGCCCATTAGGCGCTAAATCTGCCTTTCCAATTACTTTAGAGCTACTCGCACCTAGGGTCTTCACATGATTAGCGTCAAGGTACATTTTGTCATTTTCAAATAACAACTTAAGTTGAAGATCGCGCAGCAGAGGCCATTCAGGATCAAAACTAAACTTAGCCTGTGTTAACGGTACAAATGCTTGAAAAACACCATCATGATGCTGATAAGGAAAGGCATTAAGAGCGCCATACCATAAAATACGAGCAGACTTTACCTTTCCGCCTTTAATTGCGGTTGATAAATAATCAGTCAAGCTATCGCCTAAGGCTGGGCGAGGTAAATAACGCCAAGTTTGACCCGCATCAACCACATTGGCTTCACCAAATAAAGATAACCATGGCGAACCTGTAGCTGGAATATCAACGCGAGCTTGTCCAGCAAAGGTTAAGTCAGGTGTAGCCACGGCAAGTTGATCACTCCATAACGTTGTTTGCTGTCCATCTCGATGCCAATACGCCTGCACTTGAGCTTGGTTAATTTTTAAAGGCTTAGCGAATACTTTTTCATAAGCAAAACTATCTGCCGCAACATCCAGTGTGATCTTCCCTTGCTGACCATTACCAGCAATAGCAGCATTTAAATGATTAATACCGGGAATCCATTGCCAGGGTTTAACACTTAATTGCTGCATCTTAAACGAAAAACGCGGAACTTCATTTGCTTCACCCGCAACGCGAATATGCGTTAACAATCCACTCGGTTTAAGATGTTGAACTGCATTTACTAGCTTATTGGTTGGTGGTAAAAAATTAATTAATGGTAATAATCGTTGCAGCGCAATATTACTTAATGCCAGTTTCCATTGTTTTAATTGGTCATGCTCACCAAAACGTAGTTGACCTGCAATATCAAACGTTGGCCATACGACATCATCGGTATAAATAACAAATTGTTCAGTATCAACACGCCATGTTCTTGAGCCATCAGCCAATCGAATTGGCCTTAATGCCACCAGCCCATGTTTAATTCTAACCTGATGTTGTTGATGACCAACTTGCCAATCAATAATACTATTATCAACTTTAGCTTTACCGGTTGTAATCTGACCGTTATTGAGGCTCAGCCACGCTTCAACCCCAATTTCGCTATTTGTAATATTTGCCACGCCAGCCAGTTGTTTATTCAGCCACGGTGTTACGGATACATGCTTGCCTTTGACATACAAAGAACCAGATAAACTATCAAGCCCCCCTTGCTCTGAGATATTTGCTTTAACTGCTAGTTGCCCCAGATCGGTATTAGTAAAATTAATTGTCCCTTGTGCTAGATGGCGACCATCCACATTTGCCCAATCAAGTTGTTTAATATTTAGTTGTTGTTGAGCGCCAGATGGAGCAATAAAAGACACGGATGAATCAAGGAGTTGAAACTGGCCTAATCGCGTGAAAAACAATTGTTCCAAACGCTGAGCTAAGCTGATATCTGCAACATGAGAGGATGACGACGCAGATTTTATATGGGTAAGATCAAGAGCAACCTGACTTATCGCTACTTGTTTAAAAATGGGCCGTAGATGCAGTGCCGAATGCCAAATATCAAAATAAAATGAAACCTGACCAATATTAGCCAACGGTTGAGAATGTGGTTGAGCAGCAACGGTAACGCCCGTTAATGTGATAGCAGGCCCAGCAGCTTGCCAACGTCCATCAATATGCACTAATTGTAGGGAAATATCCGCCTGCTGTGACACCCAATGGGCTATCGGCTGGCGGTAATCATTAAGATGAGGAAGCAGTAACCTTAGACTAGTGACTAATGATGCTAATAATAACGCTACAATCACTATCAACCATAACCCACCGCGTACAAGACGTACGAGTATTTTCGGCACTATTACTTCCTCATTAATATGTTACATCATAACTACATCAAACTGCTCTTGAGTATAAAGAGGCTCTGGTTTAATTTTCACTTGTTTACCAATAAACACTTCCAACTCAGCAAGCGCATGGTATTCATCACCCGCTAAAGCATCACCGACAGCCGATGAAACATAAACCACGAACCGATCTGCATCATAGGCACGATTAACACGGGTGATTTCACGTAAAATTTCGTAGCACACACTCTCAACTGTTTTCACCGTACCGCGACCTTCACAAGACGGACAAGTATTGCATAGTACATGCTCAATACTCTCACGGGTACGCTTACGGGTCATTTCGACTAACCCTAACTGGGTAAAACCATTGATATTGGTTTTAACGCGATCAAATGACAATGCCTGCTCTAACGCTTGCAATACGCGACGTTGGTGCTCTTCTAGTGCCATATCAATAAAATCGATAATAATAATACCACCTAAATTACGTAATCGTAATTGGCGAGCAATAGCTTTCGTCGCCTCGATATTGGTATTAAAAATGGTTTCATCCAGATTACGACGACCAACAAATGCTCCGGTATTGATATCAATGGTGGTCATGGCCTCCGTCTGATCAATGATCAAATAGCCACCGGATTTCATTTCTACTTTACGATCAAGTGAACGCTGAATTTCAGCTTCGGTGTCATAAAGATCAAAAATAGGCTGATCACCTAAATAATATTCAATATTTTCGGTAACCTCAGGCACAAACTCATCAGTAAATTCTTTGAGTTTATCAAACGCCACTCGCGAATCGACCTGAATATGGTTAATTTCAGTGCCGACAAAATCACGTAAAATACGCTGCGCTAATCCAAGCTCACCATATAGCATTGAACGAGGTTTGTATTTCGCTCGACGCTCGATGACCTTACGCCATAAATGCTTAAGGAATGCCGCATCTTGTGCAACTTCATCCGGATCTGCGCCTTCTGCGGCGGTGCGAATAATAAACCCACCAAGATGATCACAATGCTGTGACACTGCTTTCTTCAATCGATCACGTTCTTTTTCACACGCAATCCGTTGTGATACACCAACATGACTTGCACCAGGCATAAACACTAAATAACGCGATGGTAACGTAATATCGGTGGTTAAACGCGCCCCTTTCGTTCCTAGAGGATCTTTAACCACTTGGACTACGATATCTTGGCCTTGACGGACCAACTCTGAGATATCGCGCACTTTAAATTGTTTTTTTTCATTTTCCGCCACACATTCAGTGTGAGGAACAATGTCTGATGCATGTAAAAAAGCCGCTTTATCTAAACCGATATCAACAAATGCAGCCTGCATTCCCGGTAAAACGCGACTAACACGTCCTTTATAAATATTGCCAACGATGCCTCGCTTTGATTCACGTTCAATGTGAATCTCTTGCAAAACACCCCCTTCAATCATTGCGACCCGTGTTTCACTCGGCGTCACATTTATTAGCAGCTCAGTGCCCATGGTTGCCTCTACTTATAATTTTAAAAAATCTTGTACCATGATGTCGGTTTCCACTAACGGTAACCCCATCACAGCGTAATAGCTGCCGTCGATACGGGTAATAAATTTGCCACCTATGCCCTGAATACCATAGCTTCCGGCTTTGTCTTGCGGTTCACCACTTTGCCAGTATTTTTTAATATCGTTATCAGACAGAGTTTTAAACCACACTTGGGTGGTAACTAAACAGGTTTGGCTATGCGATGGTGTCGCTAAGGTGACAGCTGTCATGACTTGATGTTGCCGTCCTGATAATAACCTCAGCATACGCGCAGCATCCTCAAAATCGACAGGTTTTTCTAGAATTTGTTGATCTACTACAACAATTGTATCAGCCCCCAGTACTGGGATGTCATTATTCGCCGCTTTTACACCAGCAAAAGCTTTATCACGCGATAAGCGTTGAACATATTGAGCAGCTGTTTCTTGAGCTTGATGACATTCTTCAACATCTACCACCACCCGTTCAAAGTTATAACCAAGTTGGGTTAAAAGCTCCATTCGACGTGGCGAACCAGAGGCGAGATAAAGTTGAATAGACATCATAATTATCCTTTTTAAATAATATGTTGATCAGCAATAATTGTTAAATCATTACACCAAAAGAGCAAAGGGGGACACCAATTGGCTCCCCCTATAATATTAATAATAACTAACGAATAGCGAATTTACGTCGAATTCGGCGTAATAATAAGAATAACCACGGCCATAATATAAAGTTTAATAGCACCGCAAAGAATTGCTGTGGATAAAAACTAATATTTGAAACTAAATATTCCGCCCAGAATTCAATTAACTTAGCCGCCAATGACAATAACGCTATCACAATTGCTTGCTGCCATAATGATAAATTACGTAAGACTCTAAAATTAAGCGCAATAATATAAGCAATTACAGACAACATTAAGCCGCGTACACCCAACGTTGAACCTAAGGTTAAATCCCACAGTAGACCGACAACTAACGCAGTACCAACATTAACGCGATGCGGTAATGCTAACACCCAATAACACGTCACAAGCACAACCCATGACGGCCGAAACGGTTCTAACTCTCCCGGCCACGGTACGGCTTGTAACACCAATGCAAATAGAAATGACAGCCAAATCCAAATTCGACCATGTGCTTTATTCGTTGGCATTGTTCACCTTCCTTGGCGCTGGTACCGCTGGCTCCGTTAGATTTACGGCTGGGGCGGTCAGTGTCACAGGATCCGTTGTATTAACGGGTGTCACTGCAGTTGCTATTGGCGCACCTTCAGCAGTTACCGCCGTTTGATCTTTCATTTTTGTGCGATCAGTTGGCCATACCAATAACAAATAACGTAAGCGATCAAACTGGACTGTGGTCTTGGCTGTAATTTGCGCAAATGGGCGTTTATTATCAAAGGTAAATGATGTCACTCGCGCCACAGGATAACCTTCAGGATAACGTCCACCTAAGCCAGAGCTCACCAGTAGATCACCCTTTTTAATATCGGTACTACTTGGTACATGTTCTAATAAAATCTGATGGTTACGTCCACCACCAGTCGCAATAACACGAATATCATTACGCACTACCTGCACAGGAATTGCATTAGTAGGATCAATGAGCAATAACACGCGACTATTATGCGCGCCAACATAAGACACTTGGCCGACAATACCTTTATCATTGATCACCGGTTGGCCTTCATAAACGCCATCGACACGGCCTTTATTTATCATCACTTGATAACTATAAGGATCAGAGTCAACCGCCATTACTTCAGCAACCATTTTACGTTCATCACGCACAAATGGAGAGCCGAGTAAATCTCTTAAACGCTGGTTTTCTTGCTGTAATTGATCGAGTAATAACACATTACTTTTCATGACTAATAAATCACGTTTTAATGCTTTATTTTCAGTCAATAGTCGTTGATGAGAACTGAATTGCCCACGCAGGACATCTAACATTTCACGCGGTAAGTTTGCCGCATATTGCAGCGGTGCGACCGCCGAATTCAATAAATAACGAATATTGGCAAAAGCACCAAGACGACTATCGGCTAGCATTAAGCTAGCCGATAATAATATGGCAAGAAACAGGCGTAATTGCAGAGATGGACCTCTGCCAAATATAGGTTTCATATAACACTATAACCTGTTTAATTAGGATCCTATGATGGTCTTATTCTTCGCTGAAGAGATCGCCACCATGCATATCGATCATTTCAAGCGCTTTACCGCCCCCACGAGCTACACACGTTAATGGATCTTCTGCCACAACAACAGGAATACCTGTTTCTTCAGTAAGAAGACGATCAAGATCGCGTAATAATGCACCACCACCAGTTAATACCATGCCGCGCTCTGAAATATCAGACGCTAACTCTGGAGGACATTGCTCAAGCGCAACCATAACCGCAGATACAATCCCCGTTAACGGCTCTTGCAATGCTTCTAAAATCTCGTTGGAATTCAACGTAAAGCTACGTGGAACACCTTCAGCAAGGTTACGGCCACGGACTTCAATTTCACAGACTTCATCACCAGGATAAGCCGAACCAATTTCGTGCTTAATACGCTCAGCAGTTGCTTCACCAATCAAGCTGCCGTAGTTACGACGTACATAGTTAATAATCGCTTCATCAAAGCGATCACCACCAATACGAACAGATGATGAATACACCACACCGTTTAATGATATAACCGCAACTTCAGTAGTACCACCGCCGATATCGATCACCATTGAGCCCGTTGCTTCAGATACCGGCATACCAGCACCAATTGCCGCCGCCATTGGTTCATCAATAAGGTAAACTTCACGCGCACCGGCGCCTTGCGCTGATTCACGAATAGCACGGCGTTCAACTTGGGTTGAACCACAAGGTACTGCCACTAATACACGTGGACTTGGACGTAAAAAGCTATTGTCATGCACTTGTTTAATAAAGTGCTGCAACATTTTTTCAGTCACGTAAAAATCGGCAATAACGCCATCTTTCATTGGACGAATCGCGGCAATATTACCTGGCGTACGGCCAAGCATTAATTTGGCATCATGGCCTACTGCAGCAACACTTTTGGTTGCCCCCGCGCGATCTTGACGAATAGCCACAACAGAGGGTTCATCAAGAACAATTCCTTGTCCTTTGACATAAATAAGGGTGTTGGCAGTGCCCAAGTCAATAGACAAGTCATTGGAAAACATGCCACGAAGCTTCTTAAACATAGTCTTCAGCTATTCCTGCAAGCGTTAAAAAATCGTAAATTGCGCTCAATGTATCAAGTGCACCTTAGTGAAACAAGACATGGATCGCTAAACCGCGTCCAGACACGCAATTTATTTACTCGATGGGTTGATTGAGACCTTTTTCAGCACGATAAATGATTCTATCATTGCCTCGATAGCTGCCAAAGGTCACCAACCCTGATGGATCCTCGTCACCAATCCCGCGCCAGTTAAATGTTAGCCATGGCTGATTGGTCGTTTTAGTCGTCGAACAACCAATATTCATTGCTGGCTGAGCAGCAATTCTTAACCAAAATCGAAGTTGTTGTTTTAAATAAGTGTCATTTTCTTCTAGTGCGGGCAATACCTTTAAAGAATAATTCTCACCTCGTAAGACTTTGCTGACAATAATCCCTAAATGAGCTTGCTGATGTGGCTTTGAGGTATAAATAATGTGTTTACATGACCACTCACTATTAAATCGTGAACGACTATCATCACTATTCACTTCAAATTGATGGCCATTCCAATACTCAACTTTAAGTGGCATCGTTAACGGCTGATCAAATACGCCATTCACATTTTCTAATACCATGCGACCATAGCGGCTATCAACCGAACCATTAAGTGGTGTAGTTAATTGTTGTGGTTGATTATAGCGTTGTAATAACTGCGTCTTATCCGCAAAATCTGTACATCCCAATGTCGAGCATTCTGAACGAGATTGCACTGATAATCCAAGCCCTACCGTAAACGGACCATCAGCAGTCGTTATCACTGCTGCTGAATGATTACCGTTTTGAGGTAAACGCTTGAACGTCAGCTCACCATCAGTAATGGTTAATTGTGCTTGTTGCCAGTCATGCTGCCAACCATCCACTAAATTAGATTGATCAAGCCGTAAGCTGAGATCATTGGGACTGTTTTTCACATGAAGATCAACCGCAGTTAATTGCAAATTTTCTTTCAATGTCGAATCAAATGCACCGTAATTACGTGTCGGTTTACCCGCTGCATTTTGTGCTTCAATGGTCGCATTGACGTTGAAGGCTTGATCCATATAAGTAAATGGGGATGATTCAGTATGAGCATTGATGATACTACTGTCTTTAATCACCAATTGTTTTGGATAAAAACGTCCAATGGCACGCTGACTGGGGTTTATTGTCATACCGAGATAATTCGAGGATGTCATGGCTAGCTTCACGCTTCCCACTTCACTCCACCGTAAATCCGTAAACAGCAGTGCAGTAGTATCATGATATTGATTATTTTTTTGATAAGTGCGCCCACTTAGCTCACCTTGAACCCCATTTTTGGGCGTTGCAATCCCTGCTATTTTAGCGGTCACTGTTGCAACTGGCGCGTCTTGAGCAAAAAAGTTAGCCGTAATCGGTCGCTGGCAATATTGATCTTGATTAACATCAATGATCGCCGCCTTTTCGTGAATATCACCAGCTTGCCATTGTAAGGGTTTCGCTCGAACAACAAACCCATCACCAGCCGCTCCCAAGCCATTGCCACTATTGATAGTACCTTTAAAACTAGCTCCTGCTTGAGGGCACATCGCAAAGGTCCATGGTCGAGAGTGAATCATCACCGAGCCATCTAATTGAGTCCAATCATCAGCTTGAAATTTTGCGGATGCTCCAATGTCACAGCCTTGCTCACGATTACACTCACGATCGATAATATTCAGCACGACTTTACCTGCATCTGAATATCTTAATTGGCCCAGAGCTATCCCTTTTTTAAACACTAACTGCGCCTCATCTGTTGACCAGGAGCGTTGAGGATTCGCGCGTAATTCAACCTTGCTATTAGCTTGAGTCGCAGGAGCGATGAACTGAGTATTCAATGATAATATTCTTGTACCACTGTAAC
This sequence comes from Photobacterium piscicola, assembly GCF_046058925.1. Taxonomy (NCBI): domain Bacteria; kingdom Pseudomonadati; phylum Pseudomonadota; class Gammaproteobacteria; order Vibrionales; family Vibrionaceae; genus Photobacterium; species Photobacterium piscicola. The sequence continues at coordinate 677,728 of NZ_CP175534.1, read as the reverse complement.
CCGTCGCAACAGCATTATTATTTTTTTTATCAGCACAAGCCATTGCTTTTACAGTAATATTATAAGGCTTATTAGCGATTATTTTTAAAGGGGTACGACTGATTTCAAACTTAAAAGGCACAATGGTATATTGACCCATTGCCGTCGCTAATGTGTTTGCATTTTGGCGTAAAATTCCATTAACAGCAATGTTGCCTATATAATTTTCACTTTTTAACCATAACCTAGCAACGCCATTAATTACTCTCACATTAATAGGCTCTGAGGCATCATTAGCGTTAGTATTATCATTTTCAGACGAAAACCAATAAGCAAGATTAGGTTTATTTAAACTCGTTGATACAACAATATTGCCATTATAAGTCGAGTCTATTTGATAATTGTTTTTTCGATGCACATTCAATGTGATTGGTAACCTATCACAGCTCAATGTATTTGCTTTTTCAGGGGTAATAACCAAATCATATTCTTTCTCTTGCACACAGGTTCCCCCCGCCCAAATATTACTGTCGGTATCAATTCGTAAATTACGCGCCGTTACTGCACCACGTAAAGTTTGAGGCCGATCGGCAATATCCACCTTATTAGCATAATTTGCAGAGATGTTAATATTGCCGGCAGAATACAAATAACCCACCATCTCAACTGTACTGGATAAGTTAATTGAGGCTTTTATTTCAACATCAGAAACAAAATAATTCGCATCATTATTAGTACCAAATATATACAGTTCATCAGGCGAACCGCCCTTATTAACATTTCCACTTAACGCTGCTTGTTCGACATAAACAATTGCTTGCTGGCCTTTTGCTACCGTAATATTGGCGCCTTGCATCACCAATAATTGTTTTATTTTATAGATACCGCCTTGTAATTGAGTTCGAGTTTTTGAACCTAATTCAACTTTTAAATAATTCCCTGGCGGTAACATTAAAATATTATTATCGCCATAACTCTCAATACATTGATCGCGATATTGCTCTAATTCTGGATCACTACATACAATATCACTCGACGGAATATTATAAGTAGGCATTATTGGCATTTTTTTAGATCTGACTATCAAGCTCGAGTCCACTTCACAGGCCCATTGACTTGATAGATTTTGACATGATTTATCTCTATCTCCTCCTTGATCAATAAAATGGTTAAAACCTAATTGATATTTTTTATTATTTTCAGATTTAAAATAGGGATATTGAAACCCCATCCTTATTAATTGACCATCTAATTTTGTTTTTGAATGCGACTGTGCAACTTGCGGAAAATATTCACAATAGTTCGTCTGATTTGATGCTGTAGCGTTCACTGCAAAAGTTGCGAATAAAGCAGCCCATAGCCAAATTATAAGTTTTGAAATAAGTGTCATCGCGCTAGTCCTTTAACCCATACTTGTTGCTGGCGAACAACTTGATATTGACCACTACCACAGCGACCGATACTGCGTAATTGAATACGACGAGTTGTCTCTGCGCCATACTCATCACACTCAATAGCAACCTTACAGCCATCAAAATCTACCAACGAAATTTGAGTCGGTACATCCTCACAAGCCAACATTTGCTGAGGATTTCCAATCGGAAATAAGGCATTTAAGCTAATTTCAATACCGCTATGCGCAACGAACCATGCGCGAGTGCCCAATACTTCTTGCGTTGTTGTAACGACTTGAGATGCATTTATTTTGATCATCGCAGCAGCCATCATCGACATGACTGTAATAATAAAAATTGCGACAACCAAAGCACTACCAGATTGTGAGATTAATGAAACAGAAGATTTACGGCGCATTCATCACCTGTACAGTATGGTTATAGCGGCTCGATTCACCATTACGAATAAAGGTAAATTGCCACGCAACTAAGGCACTGCGTGCAAGGGCGGCATGATCCAATTCAAATAAAGACAAGCTCCCATCAATATATTGAGCTAACACAATGGCTGCTGATTCAGTACCAACGTTGTCAATCGTAGTGCGTGTTAGGCTATTATTTTCAATACAAAAGCGTACAGTTTGAATATAAGTATAAAAACGTGATGCCAATGAACCACTCGCAAAACGATATTGCCCATCAAGTTCAAATAACCATTGATTAGCCGCTGTTCCTTTATTTATCGCGGTTACCGTAGCAATCTGCTCACTACCTGATTCAAAATCGAGCCATTTATGTGGGTTAATAGTCACCATCATTCCCACTTGAAATTGGGGAGCTGTTGTCTGTGTCATAAAAGCGGTAATGGTAGTAATGTCAGTTAAGGTTGGATTACTATAATCACCACTGTATTGAATGGGCCTAAACGATAAGCATCGTCCATTAGCAGTAAGTTGCAGACTATTGGGGACGGCATTACGTAATTCTCGCGTTAAACGTTCAACGGCAAATCGCGCTTGAGATTGTAATTGTTCACGATCACGAGTGTGTAAATAACCTTCAGTACCCAAACTCACAAAGCGGCCAATACCCAGCGTGATAATGCTCATCACCACTATCACCATCACTAATTCAATTAAGGTAAATCCTTGCGATCGCCCTAATAACATTAATAATTACCTCGATAAGCAGCAAACTGATAACGCCCATAACGACCACTATCAACCACCATATTAATACGCTTATAATTATGCGGAGTAGCCGCAATAGCCGACAGAGAGTCAGGAGTATTCGTTAAGCTGCTATCGTAAAAAACAGCTATTGTCACCGTAAAATGACTGTAATCGGCGGCAATTGAATCACCAACGGCATTACTTAACGCCACGCCATTACCGTCCTCACATACTGCTGATTTTCCCTGCCAACAACCGATATAATCATCAACCGTAATAAACTGCTGCCGTTCATAATTAGGTTTTAAATCTAAAACACACGGGTTTGTAATCGCCTTTCCTTGCAAATCCTGAGTATCATCACAACGGATCTGCTCACCATTATCATCACTATTTATATCAAATTTACGCGATAAAATTTCCGTCATCATTGCATTAGCAAGTGCCGCTGCACGTGCTTGGTAATGAGATTGGGCTGATAGAGTAATTTGCGGAAATAAAAATCGGCTTAAAACAACCATCGCAACAGCAAAAATAACCAATGTGATGATCATTTCAATCAGTGTAAATCCACGTTGAACTTGGCCACAATGACGTTTCATCAACACGCTCCACTGTGAATATAACCTTCTGAGTTAATACACAATTGTGCTTGGTTATTATTAGTTGCCGTAAAAGTGATCTCACACTCAGCCCCCACCAAACACTGACGCTGACCTTGTATATTCACGGGCTGACCTAATAAGTTAAAACGCAAAATATAATTGGGAAGAATAGTGATTTGTTCTGTAGTCGCGATCAGATAATTAGTGCTATTTTTTCGCGTCGCACAACCAAATAACGATTCGGTAATAGTTAAGGTAGCGCATGTTAATTGCTGTTGCTGCATGGCGCTAATTTGAATTTGACGCGCAATGGTAATCGCTTGATCACGCATTAACTCAGCACTAAAGTTTGATTTAGAAGCATAGCGACTGACAGCGGTAACGGAAATAATCGCCAATACAATAATCACCATCACCAATTCAATCAAGGTGAACCCTTGTTGTCGCGCCACAGCGTTAACCTTTGCTCAATAGTATTTAATGATGCTATTTCAAATAAAAATAACATCATTAAATAGCGCTCCGCAGAGCGCTAGTTATTAATTAGCTGAAGAATCACACCCTGAGCCAAATGTAACCTTTGTAGAAGCCGCTGATGATGGACTTGTTGCTTGGGTATAAGTTACAACACACTGAGTGGCATTAGCTGCTGTACTTTCATATGAATAAGCAATGCTAGCACCATTACCAGTAGTTATTTTTATAACTTTCCAGTCTTCTGCAAGACCAGTAACTGCCGAAGTCAATGCAGCCGATGTTGCCGCCGGATAGCCATAAACAATATCAATATTATCCACAGAACCTGAGACTGCAGCTTCTTTACCTTGAATAGCAGCCTTACCGTAAGTAATACCTGCTGCACCTTCAATCGCACCTTTTAAGCCTTGCAATGAAGACGCACGCGCATCATCTTGAAGGTTCAAAAATTTAGGAGCCGCAGTAACGGCTAAAATACCTAAAATAACAATCACAACCACGAGTTCAATTAATGTAAAACCGTTTTGACGTTTCATAATGTCATCCTTTTCCCTGTGTATTCACTTCAACTCGACCTTGAGTCGGTATGTAAGTAAATGAATGCCCTGCAATCACATTAATTGCATTCAAGCACTAAATATTCGATATAATAAATAGTTTTATTTTCATTCGTTATTGAAGCTAATGACCAATATTAAATTATGCTCAATCAAAATAATGACCGTCGAAAATAACCACCAATGGTAACAATAGCGGTTTTTTACTAAAAAAATCATATTTACAAACAACAACTCAATGGACATTAATAACTAAATAACAATAACTAACACAATCAGTAATGGGTGTTTAACTGCATTAATTATAATTATTTATAGTAATATAAATAATTACTAAAATACGCGATTAGTTTCGCATCCAGATAAAATATTACAATTTATTATTTGTAAGAAATTAATAACTAACTAAGTGATAATACCAATTTATATAACCATTATTCTTTTACAGAATACCAATGAACGTTAATTTCCCTATCAACTAAATTAACTGTTAATATATTTATTAATTATCAAAATAATAATTCAAGCAATTATTACAACAATATTAAAAAGCTGTTATTTATTCGCTATTATCCAGCATTAGCAACATCTAACATTCCCCACATCGGTAAAAAGATACCAAGGGCAAGTAATAACACCATGGCTGATACCACCACTAATAACAGCGGTTCGATACGGGCAGTTAACGTCGCTAAGTCATAATCAACTTCACGGTCATAAAAATCAGCAGCTTCTAATAATAATTCGTCAATTTGCCCAGTCTCTTCACCAACGGCAATCATCTGTAGTACTAATGGCGTAAAAATATCAGTATTAGCCGCGGTTATTGCAATGCTACTGCCACTTTCAATGCCTAATTTCATGTCTAATAACCGCTGCTCTAAAAAGCGATTATCTAATGCTTCTGCGGCCATTTTTAAGGCTTGATTTAATGGAACACCAGCACGCATCATTAGCGCAAAAGTACGAGAAAATCGAGCCATCAAAGCACGGTTAATAATAGTTCCGATAATAGGCGTTTTTAATCGCCACAGATCCCATTGCCGTTGTCCTTGGGGTGTATTACGCCACAACCTTATTCCAACCCACATTGCGCCAATGCCAATAACCATCAATGGCCAATAATAAACAAACAGATTTGAGGTCAATATTAATACTTGAGTCGGCCAAGGTAAATCAACCCCAAACCGAGCAAACATACCGGCAAATTGGGGAATAACTTGAGTATTTAACACCACCATTGCCAGCCCAATCGCAATCATAACAAACATCGGATAGCGAATTGCAGATTTAATCTGGCGCCGAGTATCCATTTCTTGTTGATAGTAATTCGCCAACTGCAATAGGGTTTGATCTAACCGTCCTGTATTTTCACCAACATGGATCATCGACACAAATAAATCAGAAAATACCCGTGGATGTTGCTGCATTGCCGCAGACAGCGAATGACCATTGGTCAGTTCAGTTGTCACATCAGCTAAAGTTGAGCGTAATAATAAATGACTGGCACTTTGCTCTAAGCCTTTAAATGCACGTAACAATGGTACTCCAGCTTTGGTTAAGCTATAGAGCTGGCGACAGAAAATCACCAGAACTTCAATGGGTAACTGCCGTTGCCATAACCCATCAAACGTTAATGATGGACGATGATGTGTTGCCAGTTTAATTTCTAATGGGATAATTCCTTGGCGTAATAATTGATCGGTTGCCGCCGATTGAGTTAAAGCTTCGACCTGTCCGCGTAAAATCGTCCCTTGAGCACCACGACCACGATAATTAAATCGTTTCATTTATATATCACCCAATATAGCCATCATAAAAATCCCCTTCCGCTAATGTCATCACTTCATCTAAGCTAGTGATACCCGCGTAAGCTAAGGCTAAGGCTGACTCAACCAATGGCTTATAACCAGCACTTTGTCGTGCGATTTGACTAAATAGAACCGCATTATTATTGCGTAATGCATCCATCATAGATTGGTCAAATTCTAATAATTCAAATACCCCAACACGACCTTTATAACCGGTAAAGTTACAACTTTGACAACCTAAACCTAAGTTAAAATGGTGTAATCGCTCATTAAAATCACGCGCTTGTAACCAACTTTTCTGCTCGTTTTCCAAGACTGCCTCTTGTGTACAATCTGGACATACACGGCGTACTAAGCGTTGTGCTAATACGGCTCTTACTGCACTCGCAACTAGGTATCCTGGCGCCTGCATATCAATCATTCGCAATGCACTATCAATCGCATTATTGGTGTGTAAAGTCGAAAGCACTAAGTGGCCTGTTAATGCCGCACGTAAACCAATTTCAACGGTTTCCTGATCACGCATTTCACCCACTAAAATCACATCAGGATCTTGGCGTAAAAAAGTTCGTAAAATCGAAGAAAAAGTCAGCCCAATTTTATTATTAACTTGTACTTGATTAACGCGCGACAACCGATATTCAACCGGATCTTCTGCGGTAATTAATTTTTTACCCGGTTTATTGAGCTCATTAAGCGCACCGTATAAGGTCGTCGTTTTTCCTGATCCTGTTGGCCCGGTAACTAAAATCATGCCATGCGGACGCTTTAACTGGCGCCGAAGCCGTAACAGAAGATCATCAGGCATACCAATATGATCTAAATCGAGAATTCCAGCGGATTGATCAAGTAATCGCATCACTACCGATTCACCGTATTGCACCGGCATTGTTGAGAGACGAATATCAATCGAATGATCGCGAATTTTTATATTAAAACGTCCATCTTGAGGTAATCGTTTTTCTGATATATCCAGCCCACTCATTAACTTAAGCCGTAATACTAATGCCGCAGCAACACTATTTTCATTAAGTAATGTTTCATGCAAAATGCCATCGATCCGCTGCCGAATACGAAGTACGTCTTCATCTGGCTCAATATGAATATCTGACGCCCCGACTTGCAGGGCATCTTCAAATAAGGAATTGATCAGCTTAACCACTGTCATTTCATCATTATCACTATCATCAAATCCAAACCCATAATGAGTCTGAGTTTGATGCTCAGCATTTAGTTGCTCAGCAAACGACGCAATTTCTTTAGTTCGGCGATAATAACGATCAAAAGCCGTAATTAACTGTCGTTCAGGCACAATAACAAACTCAACCTGATACTGTTGTAATTGGTTAAGTAAGGCTTCCTGCATAGCAAGATCGGCAGGATCACTCATTGCGATACGTAACACATCACCACGACGACCAATCACCAACGCACGTAAACGTCGCGCATGCACTTCTGATAATAAATTCACGGCGTCGCTATCAATAACAAGCCGAGTTAAATCGACCAACGGAATATCAAGCTGTCGTGCTAAAAACTGCAACATTTGTTGTTCGCTAAGGAACCCCATACCAATTAAGGTATCACCTAATTTACGGCCCGTAAGTTGCTGCTGTTGAAGAGCTTGGTCCAGTTGTTGCTGCGCAATAATATGATCATCAACCAACAGATCACCTAGTCGTTTACGTAAGCGTATTTGCATCTGTTAGCGCCTTTTTATTTGTAATGCCATAATTCGTTGCTGAATAAATTGTTGTGATGCTGCAGAAAGACCACCATGTACCGCGCCTTGACGATAAGAGGTCAACGCTGCCATAAATTGCTGACTTCGTTCTTGTGCAATCGCAAGCCCTAACCACCAGCGGCCATCCGCCGCATCATGTAATACTAATTGTTGGTAACTACTAAGCGCTAAAGCGGTATTTTGTAACTGCTGAGCCAAAGCGGCTCGCATCGCCAAAAAAGCTACTGTATCAACATGTTGCGGTTGTTCTAATACCGTTAATGCCGCTTGTGGTTGTTGCTCGTTAACCAATAGCTTGGCTAAAGTTAAGCGTAATTCAGTATTGTGAGGTTGGCGTTGTAACCCTTGTTGTAACATTGCTACAGCTTGACGGTTATCACCACGTCCATAATATAACGCGGCTAATTTTTGACGAGCAACAACCCATTCAGGACGATACTTTAACGCGGCTTCAAGATGCACAATCGCTTGGCGACTATTGGCTTGGCGTAATACTTTTTCAGCTTTGTTATATTCAACCATTGCCAGTTGTGCGGGGGTTAATGCTACCGTTTCAATCGATAATCGACTTACTTTACGCTTAGGCGTTACCGCTACATCTTTTGAGGATGGAGAAACCGTTGTCTTTATCGTTACTTGTTGCTCGGCTAATGCTTGGTGATAACCGCTGTCATAGCCTTGTTCGTAGGAACTTGCGAGCTCTTGTTTAATATCAAGAGCATCAAGAGCGGGTTCAGCGACGGGCATTGTCGCCAAAAGTGCTGACTCAGCATTCGTTAATATTGGCGACGATGATATTGGCACCTCTTGTGATATCTGTTCTGGTATTGATAACTCTGGTTTATTCGAGACTTGTTTTTTTATTGGAACTGGTCGCATAGGTAAAGTCGATACCACAGGTACAGTAGCGACAGGGAAAACAGAGGGAAGGAGTACTGGCGTAACGATGGATCGCTGCCAATAGATAGTGCCACCAGCAAATAACAAAATGACCGCCATTAAAAGAATAGCGCGACCATAGCGACCACGCTTATTGGGTAACGGTGTGATCGTTGCAGCCTGTAGCTGCTTAGGTTCTGCATGAGATTGTTGTGCCAAAGCACTCAAACGGCGGTTTAGCTCACTCATAAATATTTCCATCCTAACCAGCGCCACCACATACAACTTGATTGACGTGCAGCAACAGTATCAGTAATCGCTATATTAATATCTTGTCGACAAAGAGAATGACGCTGTTGACTATAAGCCGCTAATAATGATTTGTGTGCTAATTGATTAATCAACCTTGGAATACCACCACTGGCAAACCAAATCGCTCGTGCTTGAGCGATGGAAAATAACCCAGTACAACGCCCAGACAATAGCAATCGATGCTCAATATAAGCGACAGCTTCAGCTTCATTTAATGGTAATAACGTCGCTCGTAACGTAATTCTTTGTTGTAGCTGACGTAGTTGATGATGGGCTAAACGTTGATCTAATTCAGGCTGACCAATTAATACAATATGAAGTAGTTTTTCAAATTCAGTCTCAAGGTTGCCTAATAAACGAATCATTTCTAATGCGTCATCAGTCAATGCTTGAGCTTCATCAATAACGACAACCACCGCATGACCATTAGCTTTACGCTGCAACAATTGATCATGAATATCAACCGTTAGTCGATGGCGATCACCATCAAATTTAAGCCCTAATTCAGAGGCTAATGCTACTTGTAGCGTCATTCCACATTGAGCAGGCGTTGGCAAATACACTAAATCAAATTGTGAAGGCAGACGATTGATTAGCATGCGACAAATAAGAGTTTTCCCCGTCCCAACCTCACCGGATAACTGCATTATTCCATCCCCCATTGCCAACCCAGCTAATAGGGTATCAATAGCTGTTAAATGGGACGGCAAAGCATGAAATAAAGCAGTATTAGGGGTAAGTAAAAATGGCGCTGAATGAAGACCAAAGTGCGATAAATACATAGGTTACTTATCTTCTGGAAACCATTCATTAACCAATGAACGTGAACGTTCAATCTCTTGTTGCCACGTTTGATCGCTGACAACTGTTGGTTTCAATAAAATAACTAATTCTGTTTTTTGCTTCACTTTATTAATGTTACGAAACAAATTACCCACCACTGGAATATCACCTAATAGTGGTACTTTTGAAACTTGATCTGTCATTGCGGTTTTCATCAAGCCACCAATCACAACCACATCACCACTACGTGCATGAATAATTGAATCAGATTCACGAATAGTACTTTTCGCTAATGGTAGTTGGTAAACCCCAAATTTAGCGCCAAGATCGACCGCTTTGATCTCGTTTTTAATATCAACCACCGCCGGATGAACATGCAATAACACCCCACCTTGATCATCTATTTGAGGGGTGACATCTAATGAAATCCCTGAGAAAAAGGGCGTTAATTCAATATCAGGTGCCGCAGTGCTGTTATCACCAGAAACATTACTGCTAGATACATTGGTGACAAAATATTCATCACCACCCACTTTGATCACCGCTTTTTGATTATTTGCCGCCGTCACTCGTGGGCTTGATAGCACATTAAGATCCCCCTGAGTTTCAAGAAAACTTAATACTGAAGTAAAGTTACCATCACTGATCGTAATATTGGTTTGGCCACCAAGCAGATTTGAAACCGCATTACCGCCCGGTAATGCAGCAATGGCAGAGGCATCAATGATAGGTGTTGAACCAACCACAATATTGGTTCCGCCAATACTGCGACTGATATTCTGCCAATTAATTCCTTGCTGATAGCTGTCATTCAACGTTACTTCCATGATCTTGGCTTCAAGTACCACTTGTCGAATTAAACGTTGTTGTGAAATACCCAAAAATTGTTTTACTTCACGTAATTCATTGGGAAAAGCACGCACAGAAATCAAGCCTGCCTGTGGCGAGACCATCACATTTCGACCATCACCATGACCAATCATACCCCGTACAACTTTTTCTAGCTGTTGCCAAAAGTCACTTTCAGAGGTGGTTTTTATGGTTGTTCCACCTGTAGTAGTACTGAGATCTTGATTTAAAATGGCATCATTATTGTCAACATCTACGCTGGTATTGTTTTCATTTGCTATTGAACCGGTCGTAATTGAGGTTAAGGACACCCCTTGACGCTGCAACTGTAAATAATCAACAGCAATAATATCGGTGCGCAGTGTGGCAGGAAAAACCTGAATAATATTACCTTTACGGGTAATGCTATACCCATAAACATCATCAACAACATTGAGCACTTCATCTAACGTGACATCTTTTAACTGCAAGCTAATCAAGCCACTAACATTTGGATGGATCACTATATTAAATGGTGTGCCTTGCACTAAACTCGAAAAGAATACGTTGGCATCGACATTACGGGCATTCACTCGAAATCGTTTTTCTAATGCATGCGTAGGCAGCACTTGATCGGTATCGAGTGCGGGCATTAAATCAGCATTGACCGCGTCAGGTAATGCAAGCAGTGGTCGACTGGCGGCATCATTAGCTGCTTGGTTAAGTGTTTGTTGTATAGCAACTGGAGCTTGGTGCCCCATTTGGGTAGAGCACCCCATTAATGAAGTGATAACCACACCAAGTATGATTCGTTGCATATTTTTATATCCCTTCATTGCTTAATATCGGTGCTAAATAGCGACAATTGCCACTGTTTTTTATTGCGGGTTAATATCACTGAACTGTCATTAATTCGACTGACTCTATAGCCTGTTATATAACTGCCAACCGCAACTATTTGACCACTTAAAATGGCACGACATTGCGGCTCACAAATAACACTTTGTAATTGAGGTAATGCCGAACGCGAGTGGAGTGATGATGATCGTTGTTGTGGCCATGATAATGGTGCCGTAGGATCTTGCTGCGCGTGTACCTTTATCCCATAAAATAAACAGCAGATAACACATCCTGTTACTGTATATTTACCCACCAATAAAATCCTTACTTTCACCTAATGTATAGAGTTCTAGCTCAATACTAGCCCATGGATATCGTGTTACTTGATAGTTTAAATTGCGCCAATAATACTTCACGGGTAACGCTTCAATCTGGGTTAAATAACGAATTACATCAAAGTATTTCCCTTCAAATGTCATTCGTAATGGATGAATAAAATAGCCTTGATCATTACCATTCATCAGTTGCATCGCAGGTAATGACACCATCGTTTGTAAACGCAAACCATGACTGTGACGTAATACTTGTTCCAGTAAATACGGCATTTTAGTGGGTGAAACTAATCGACCTATCGTCTGTTGTAACTGCAGTTCTAATTGCGCATTTTTACTAGTCAATAAATTGATTTGATTATCAATTTTTTTATTGGGGCTTTGTGTTAATTTTTGCTGTAAACGCTGAATATCATGTTTAACCGTTATAATATTATTGGCCGTAACACGAATAGTATTGGTCTGATTTTGCAATTGCAGCCATTGTGGTTCAAGCACCATAAACACCCCAATGAAGAAAATTGCAATCCAACCAGAAATTGCAATCAGCCATTGTTCACGTGCAGATAAACCACTGAATCGTTGTTGCCATTCACACCAGATAATCTTCATCTAAAGCGCCCCTTGTATACGTTGGGCTTGCAAGGTGAAGGTAACTTGGTTGTCCTTATCTCGGCCAATATTAAGTAACTGAAATCGCCGTTGAGCCAAGGTCGAATAACGATTAAATGTCCCTAACCAACGTGGCACGGCCTCAGGCGAGCGAGCCACACCGTGTAAATCCATAGCTGTACCCGAAATTGAAATACGTTCAATAGCGACATCCTTAGAAGCCGCTTCAGCCAATTGCACTAATACCTGACCATAACCAACCATCAAACTGACATCATGATTCGCAACCGCTTTTAACGTCGCTTGTTTTGCCGTAATTTCCTGTTCTAACGCACTGAGATGTTGCTGCTTTATGGGGCTAACAACATGTAATAAAATTTGTTTTTGAGTTAACATTAATTGCTGTTGAACTGTCGTTAGTTGCGCCTTATTAGCGATAAAGGTGGGTGCTAATTGATGTAATTTAAAACTATAAACAGCACTCGTTAAGCCAATAATAAATATCAGCGTTAACCAACTAAGCAACATATTATTAAGTGTTAACCATTGACGTTTGGGTTGCAGATGTTGTGAATAGAAATTAATTGAAGACGAAAAACCTTGTTGTAATCCTGCCCAAGCAATCCGAGTTCCCGTCGATGATAATAAAGATAATCGAGGTTCAATCGCTTGCACAATAACATTTAAACGCGCATTTAACGCCAGTGCTAATTGCTGACTATCATCATTATCACAACTAATTAATAACTGACTGATCGGGTTATCACGCAGTTGAGCGCTCAAAAAATCCAATGAACGTTGTAGTTCTAATGCTAGGCTATCAAGTTGTAATGCTTGGATATCTGAATCAACAGCGGCCACTAGAGGCACAGCAAAGCCACGTAATTGACGTTGAAAAATGAGTTTCTGTTGACTAAATGCAGTTAATTGTAAATCACCATTACCATAGCGATGCACCACTAATTGGCTTAAGTGTTGGGCTGTAAATTCACCCCAAACAACACTTTCAACCGTCATGCAACCGACATCACAACCAACAGATTGACACGCAAAGACAATTTTATTCACTTGTTGGCGTGTAGTAACAACAACCTGAATCCGATCGTTGTTTAAACTATCAAACCCATCCGCAACAATATCATCAGGTGATTCATTGACTAAATCTTTAACCAAATAAGGTAAAGCTAAAATTAATTCATCATCACTTAAATTAGGTTTATCAATCAATAAACTTTGGTATAAACCACGGCCTAAAATAATGGCGATTTGACTGCCTGCCAATTGGTGGCGAGTAATCAGTATTTCAATTGCGCTCGACCACTCAGTCACTGCTTCAATTGATACCGAATCAATAATGACATCGCTACCATCCCCTGCAACCAAAACAACCGCATCAGAAAATAGAGCAAGAGCAACATTTAATGCGGAGGGTTTACGTAAAAAAAACGGAGCAAGAGCGCGCAGAATCATGATAAAAGTAAGCCAAAAATTAGAGCCGAATAACAGCCCGCACTTTAGGTAAAGACTTACTGCTTCACAATAATAATGTATGAAATGTCAGATCTGTATCACCTTAAATGATAACTTTCATATTAACTGATTCACGATAATGATTATTAAGCTTAATTAGTGGTTACTATTGACTCCTCTGCAGCAAAAAGTCGTCCTTGTGCAGCAACGACACCAAGTTGTTGTAATACTCGCCATTCCTTATTCGTTTCCACACCGACCGCGATAACTTTTGCATCACTGTTGGCACAGGCTCCTAGCATACTTCGAACGAATAATTGATTTTCTTGGCGTTGATGAATATCTCGCACTAAACCACGGTGTAATTTAATGTAATCAGCTTGAATGTCTTTTATATAGTAAGTACTAACAATGGTTCTGCCCGCTTGCGAAACAACAAGTTTACAACCAAGCCCGGTTAACACGCGTAATACAGGTCGAATGGCATCAAGATGTTTAACCAACATACTTTCTGATACTTCAAACAATAATCGATTTAATACTGGCCGTGGTAATTGCAACAATTCATCTCGTAGCCATTTGACAAATTGTTTGTCCCGTAAACTGATAGTGGTGACATTGACCGCATAGCTGTTCTCTGCCGATTGTTGTTTGAGTAGCAATAGAGTTTGAGCAATCACCGCCCTATCAAAACGAATCGAATAACCCACTTGTTCAACGGCCGACATAAAATGTGATGCTTTGATGATATCCCCATTGTCATCGATAATTCGAGCTAACAAAGCGTAGCTCATTAGCTGATTATCCTCAGCCATAATAATCGGCTGCTGATACAATAATGGCCCGCCTTGGGTTAGCGTTTTATCTATCAATGTTCGCCAGCGCACATTACCGCGTGATTTATCCCATTGATGATCTTTATTAAAGCTATTCCAACTGTTGGCGCCTTGTAACTGCGAACTGCGCAAAGCGGTATCAACTTCATCCATGATCCGTCCACGGCGATCACCACCATGGAAGTATGTCACGCCAATATGACACCAATTATCTTTTTCCATTGGCGATGGCGGAGACAAACGCTCCACAGCATTTAATAATTGGTTGGTAAATATTTTAATTTCTTTGGCTGGTTGCTGCGGAATAAGGATTGCAAACTCAGCATCAAAATAACGCGCAAGGACGGTGTCAGGAAAACGCTGAATAAAATTTGATAAAATAACGCTGATTTCCTGTAACAACTCATCAGCAATGGTTTTTCCTTGCTCGGTACACATTTCCTCCCAGTCACTTAAACGCAATAAAATCACGGCGCCATGGCTGTCTTGGTCTTGTACCATTGATTGCAATCGACTATCAAATAACACCCGATTAGCCGTCCCCGTTAATTGATCTAAAAAAGTATGGGTACGAATAAAAGTATCAAATCGACTTCGTTCTTGACGGGCATCTTTAAGTTCTCCAATTAATTGGTCAAGCGCTAAACTTGCTGTTGCTGGCCATTCATAATCATTGCCTTCAGCATATTGCTCAACCCGGCCCGCCAAAATCATTCGCCCACGCTCTTCTAATAACTCAGAGCCATAAAGCTGGGTTCGCAACCAATGCACCCCACGTATTAAGCCAACAATAACAATCAACATCGCCAGAGAAATGGAAGACATTGCCCCCAAAGAATAGGTAAATTCACTATAGAGAGGGATCGCCGCAATCGTGACTTGATAACCGGGGTGTGATGGCAGTTGATATTGATGATGGTAAATAATATTCGGGTCAGGCACTATTTGATTGCCATTAAAATCAAATACTGTTTTATTAGCATCGCTAATTGATAACGAGACCACATTACTCGCTTGTAATAGCGTCGGTAGCCAACGAGGTAATGCTTGAGCTCCTTGAGGGTCAGTTAATTCTTGATCAATAACCGTCACTACCCCATCAAGATAATGCACTAATGAATCTTGACCGAGTTTACGGAAACTCAATGCACCACCAATAAAAATCACTAAAATCGCGCAAATCACGATCATGGTAACAAAGGCAACTAAGCGATTTGTTAACTTCATCCTTGAGGCTTTTCTCATAGCATCCTTACTTTACATATGCCATTCATATCATTAGGTAATAATCAAACGATCTTAATCATTTTTTCCTTGCTAAGCATACGCTACATTAGACCTGTTAATCGATTATTAATATTGTAATAAAGGAATAATACTTTTATGGACTGGATCACCTGTGCCAATAGCTTTATTACCGTGGTAGAACATGGTTCATTAGCGCAAGCCGCAAACAAACTCAATACCTCAAGTTCTGCCCTCTCAAAACGATTATCTTGGCTAGAAAAACAATTAGGAGTACAACTATTAAAACGCACTACTCGCCACTTAACCGTAACAGAAGCAGGTCAATTGTTTTACCAACGTAGCGCTTTGTTAGTCAATGACTGGCAACAAATGCTAGCAGAAACCACCGCAACTTATGGCGAAGTTGGCGGTATTTTGCGTTTAGGCGCCCCCCTTGCTACGGGCAGCCGCTTATTGGTGAGCTATCTGGCTGAGTTTAGCCACAGTTACCCTAATATAAAGATTGAGCTCCACACGGTAACGCCAGGGCAATTACCTGATCTAAACCTCGATGTCTTCATTAGCCGAGAGATCACTGAATTTAACTCCTCCAGCTATATCGCCACCAAATTACTTAGCTACAGTAATGGGTTTTATGCTGCGCCTACGTACCTTGAAAATAATCCTAAAATCACCTCGCCAGAACAACTATGCCAACATAATTACCTACTGTTTGGCGAACAAGATCACCAACAAGATCATATTTTTGAACATAATCAACGACTTTTATTACAAGGTAATTTCATTACCACCAACCCAGAAGCATTAGTTGCAGGGGCGGTTGCTGGCATGGGGTTAATTTTAACGAGTAGACAAACAATAAAACGCGAGTTAGATAATGGCTTGTTGGTTCCGGTACTACCAACGTTAAAGCAACCAACCAATGCCATTTACGCATATTACCCAAAGCTAAATTATCATCATGTTAAAACGAAATTATTTATCGATTTTATCAAACAAAAAGCAACTACAATGGAACCTATTCATTGATCACTTTTTCAAATAGCCCGCTTTTATTGTTATCTTTAACGATGAATTATTTCATCAGGATCATTTTTTAATGATTCAAATAACACCATTTGATTACCGCTTAATACTTGAATCTTTTTATTTTGAGGCAATTGATAAACATTCAATGAGGGTAATTGTGCGGTTTTAACACCAATCCAATTCGAGAAAATCGACATAAAATTAAAAGCACTAATTTGCTTATTCAACATTATATGCTGGTGAATATCACTGGCAATTTCAATTAGTGGTACTTCATAATTTTGTTTATATAAATCACCATGCACTAATTGTGTCTTTCCTTTAATAGCGCTGACATTATTTAAACCATGATCAGAAAAATACATTAACGAATAACTATCTTGAGTTGCTTTTAAATCATTTACTATTGTTTTAATAATGGTATCTGTTTGATTATAAGTAGATAAATAACAAGAAAGATCTTTATCTTTTAAGTTATAACTGTCTTTTTTAATCCGATCACAAAAATTCTCATGTGACCCCATAATATGCACCACGATTAATTTAGATCCATCATAAGGTTGATCTAATGCACGTTTGAATAACGGTAATAAAGCGTAATCGCTAGTGTTATTGGTTAGGAAGTTACCTTTTTTCAAAAAATGTTTTTCTGATGCATGGACAGCTATTGCTGAAACAGCGGTATCATACTTACCGATAAACCCTTGATTTGATAACCATATCGTTTTCATTTTAGCAGCATTGGCTAAGGTAATTATATTATTAACAGGGTGCAAATCTAAACCACGACTAATACCTAATGTGCGTGGTAATGATACCGCGGTATGAGATGCTGTCGACAAATAACCATTCACAAATACACCCGGAGTTGTCGCTAAAAAAGGCGTGGTATTAAGTGGATAACCATAACTCGACATATAATCTTTGCGCATACTTTCACCTATGATTAAGACATAAGTTTTATAACGCGGTTTCATTTTTAAAATAGTCCAATTAGCACTTTGATGAATACTATTTTTCAATGCATCTATTTGCTTAATATAGTGTTCTGTACTTTTATAACAATGACTTATAAATAAACTAAGTGATGAAAAATAAAAACAAACACATCCAATTATAAATACTGATTTACGCCACTTAAATTGAAATTCAACCCGTATTAAATAATAACCAAAGGCCATTAACAACGTTATATTTAGAAGCCATACTTTTATTGGAATAGCGAATAAAAATTCAATACTTTCACGTTTATTAGTTTCAAGTAGTGATGCAATAATACCAATATTAGGGCGACCATAAATATAACCCGTTTGAAAATATAATGTAGCAATCAAACCTATTGGAAAAATAAGTGACCATTTCAGCCATCGTTTCGATGACAAAAAAATCAATGCTAGAAATAAGCATCCGCCGACGATTATTATTTTATTCTCATATCCAACACCGATTGTAAGTAATAAAGCGAATAATAATGTAATAACGGCATTCAAATATTTCATAAACATAATAAGGAAAACAAATAAAGACAGAGGGAATATTTTAACGTAGGTGTGATACTTTTAACACACAAAAAAACCCAGCAAGTATGCTGGGTTAATAAATATAAGTAAGCGAAATATCATCGCTTATTATTTAACCTTGGATTTGTATACGATTCCTCTAGAACGGAATATCGTCATCAAAATCCATTGGTGGCTCATTGTATTGTTGCTGTGGTTGCTGTGGAGCTGACTGTTGTGGTGCAGACTGATGTTGCTGAGGCTGCTGTGGTGCATAATTTTGCTGTGGCGCAGCAGCTGGTTGTTGAGGTTGACCCCAATTACCTTGGTTCTGCTGTTGTTGTTGGCCACCCATTGGTGCACCTTGGCCGCCATTACGGCCGCCTAGCATTTGCATTACACCGTTAAAACCTTGCACAACCACTTCAGTAGTGTATTGATCTTGGCCTTGTTGATTCTGCCATTTACGTGTTTGTAATTGGCCTTCGATGTACACTTGTGAACCTTTACGTAGGTATTCACCTGCGACTTCTGCTAATTTGCCAAACAATGCTACACGGTGCCATTCTGTTTTTTCACGTTGCTCACCGGTAGACTTATCACGCCAAGACTCAGAGGTTGCAATAGTAATGTTAGCTACTGCACCACCGCTAGGCATGTAACGAATTTCTGGATCATTTCCTAAGTTACCGATTAAAATAACTTTATTTACGCCACGACTGGCCATAGTTCACTCCAAAGCTGATAGCGACGGTTCTAGGTATTCATAGCCGCTTAGTGAAAGTTTATACTCAATCGCGCAGTTTATCATGTCAGCAAGGTCAAGGCATAGCGCCAAAGTATGTCAAGGGGCGCAATTATCCATGTCACATAGGATATATATAACAGTAAAAACATAACCAATATCTATGTGATGTTATCTATATCATCATTTAAACGAGTAAAACTGTCATTTTTATGACACTTACCAATCATTTTAAATATATGATGGTTGGTAAATAAGAGTATTACTAATTGTTGTTATATAAATATTCGCTAATTTTATTTTAATAAAATGGCAAATTTATTGACAAACACATTAGAGTTGACGTTTGTTATATTAAAAACAAATCAATACGGCATAAATATAATAGTATTAGAAATAATATTGCAACTTTATAAATAATAAATCGTCATCAATATAAGTATTATTACTGGCATTAACAATTAAAGGTTATACATCTTATAATTATTATATTTTGTGAGTCTGGCTATGATATTAAGTTGCTTTATTGTTTAAAATCTCTAACATTATGCACAATTTATTTTAGCGTTAACAAAACAATAACGATTATTGTTTTGTTAATTCTCAAAAACGAAATTAGCAGATAGATTTCAATCTGCACTTGGCACATTATCAATTACATTAAATCTAGGACACACTATGATCAAGAAATGTCTATTTCCAGCAGCAGGCTACGGTACACGTTTTCTTCCAGCAACAAAATCAATGCCAAAAGAAATGATGCCAGTCGTAAACAAACCATTGATTGAATACGGTGTTGAGGAAGCGATCCAAGCTGGCATGAACGGTATGTGTATCGTTACTGGTCGTGGTAAGAATACCTTGATGGACCACTTTGATAAGAACTACGAGCTAGAACATCAAATCAGTGGTACAAACAAAGAAGATCTATTGTTTGATATCCGTCGTGTGATTGATTCAGCTAACTTCACTTATATTCGCCAAGGTGAAATGAAAGGCCTAGGTCACGCTATCCTTATGGGTCGTGAGTTAGTAGGTAACGAACCTTTCGCTGTTGTACTTGCAGATGACCTTTGTGTAAACGAAGAGCAAGGTGTATTGGCTCAAATGGCGGCGCTTTATAAGCAATTCCGTTGTTCAATCGTTGCTGTTGAAGAAGTGCCAGAAGAAGATACTCATAAATACGGTGTTATCGCAGGCCAAATGATTCGTGATGATCTATTCCGTGTTGATAACATGGTAGAAAAACCAGAACCAGGTACAGCACCAAGCAACCTTGCTATTATCGGTCGTTACATTCTAACACCTGATATTTTTGATATCATTGAAGAAACAGAACCAGGTAAAGGCGGTGAGATCCAAATCACTGATGCCCTACTAAAACAAGCACAATCTGGTTGTGTACTTGCATTTAAATTTAAAGGTAAGCGTTTTGACTGTGGTAGCGTAGATGGTTACATCGAAGCAACAAACTACTGCTACGAAAACATTTACAAAAAAGACCAATCTTCTGAGCTAGCAAAGCAACAAACTAGCAAAAAGTAAGTTATCTATACCTTTAAAAAATCCCGCTATGTAGCGGGATTTTTTTTATCGCTACTGTGTTTTTATTCAGTATCTTTTGCTCATTAAATCCGGCTATGAAATACTACTCACTTACAATCAAGCAAAACAATAGTGATGGGTATGGATTACATAGAAGTACAGGGTGCGCGCACCCATAATCTCAAAAATATCAATATTTCCATTCCTCGCGACAAGCTCGTTGTTATCACGGGCTTATCTGGTTCGGGAAAATCATCTTTAGCATTTGATACTTTATATGCTGAAGGTCAACGGCGCTATGTCGAATCACTGTCGGCTTATGCTCGTCAATTTCTATCGTTAATGGAAAAACCTGACGTTGATCATATTGAAGGCTTATCACCCGCCATCTCGATTGAACAAAAATCAACCTCACATAACCCTCGTTCTACCGTCGGTACAATCACTGAAATATATGATTATCTACGCTTGCTCTATGCCCGTGTAGGAGAGCCTCGCTGCCCAACCCACAATGTTACTCTGGCTGCACAAACCGTCAGTCAAATGGTTGATCAGGTACTTACTATGGACGAAGGCAGCAAACTGATGCTGCTTGCGCCAATAGTAAAAGAGCGCAAAGGCGAACATGTCAAAACTCTCGCCAATCTTGCCGCTCAAGGTTACATTCGAGCGCGAATTGATGGTGATGTGTGTGATCTTTCCGATCCACCAACGTTAGAACTCCATAAAAAACACACCATTGAAGTGGTTGTTGATCGATTTAAAGTGCGTGATGATCTGCAATTACGTTTAGCTGAATCGTTTGAAACAGCATTGGAGCTTTCTGGTGGCACCGTAATTATAGCCCCCATGACAGCTGACGATACTTCAGAACAGGTCTTTTCAGCTAATTTTGCCTGTCCACATTGTGGCTACAGTATGCAAGAGCTTGAGCCGCGATTATTTTCGTTTAATAACCCAGCGGGGGCTTGTGGCACTTGTGATGGTTTAGGAGTTCAACAATATTTTGATCCTGAACGCGTGGTCCAAAATGGTGAACTCAGTTTAGCGGGTGGTGCAATTCGTGGCTGGGATAAACGTAATTTTTACTACTTCCAAATGCTCAAATCATTAGCTGAACATTTTAAGTTTGATGTTGAAGCACCTTTCGATACTTTACCTAAAAAAATTCAAACACTGATTTTAAATGGCTCCGGCACCACAGATATTGAATTTAAATATATTAATGATCGTGGTGATATTACCGTTCGTCGACATCCATTTGAAGGTATTTTAAATAATATGGAACGCCGTTACCACGAAACAGAATCTAATTCTGTTCGTGAAGAACTGGCTAAATTTGTATCGACTAAGCCTTGTGCTAGCTGCCATGGTTCTCGCCTACGCCAAGAAGCACGTCACGTTTTTATTGGTGAAACCAACCTACCTCATATTTGTGACATGAGCATTAGTGAAGCATCCGCTTTCTTTGATAGCTTAACATTAACAGGCCAACGGGCTCAGATTGCTGCTAAAATTCTCAAAGAAATCAATGAACGTTTAAGTTTCTTAATCAATGTAGGTCTCAACTACCTCAGTTTATCTCGCAGTGCTGATACCCTTTCAGGGGGTGAAGCTCAGCGTATTCGACTCGCAAGCCAAATTGGTGCGGGTTTAATGGGCGTGATGTATGTCTTGGATGAACCCTCAATTGGTCTCCACCAGCGTGATAATGAACGGTTATTAAAAACCCTAATTCATCTACGTGATCTTGGTAATACCGTGATTGTGGTTGAGCACGATGAAGACGCTATTCGAGCGGCTGATTATGTGATTGATATCGGTCCAGGTGCTGGTGTTCATGGCGGCGAAATTATTGCCGAAGGTAGTGTTAAAGATATATTAAAGTCCAAAAAATCATTAACAGGACAATATCTTAGCGGTAAAAAATCAATTGCAATTCCAGCACAACGAGTACCATTTGATCCCGCTAAAACAGTCAAGCTTTTAGGGGCCA
Source organism: Photobacterium piscicola (assembly GCF_046058925.1). Lineage (NCBI taxonomy): Bacteria > Pseudomonadati > Pseudomonadota > Gammaproteobacteria > Vibrionales > Vibrionaceae > Photobacterium > Photobacterium piscicola. The sequence continues at coordinate 655,035 of NZ_CP175534.1, read as the reverse complement.
GCGGTAATAATCTTAAAGATGTTAACGTCGAAATTCCAGTTGGATTACTAACCTGCATTACAGGTGTTTCGGGATCAGGTAAATCAACCTTGATCAATGATACTTTCTTTAAGATCGCCCACCAGCGACTCAATGGTGCCACAACAGGCACACCGGCTCCCTATAAAGAAATTCAAGATCTAGAACATTTTGATAAAGTGATCGATATTGATCAAAGCCCAATAGGTCGTACACCTCGTTCAAATCCAGCTACTTATACGGGTATTTTCACCCCTATTCGTGAGCTATTTGCTGGTACTCAAGAATCCCGTTCTCGAGGTTATAAACCCGGTAGATTTAGCTTTAACGTTCGCGGTGGGCGCTGCGAAGCATGTCAAGGTGATGGTGTTATCAAAGTTGAAATGCACTTTTTACCTGACGTTTATGTCCCATGCGATGCGTGTAAAGGTAAACGCTATAATCGTGAAACGCTAGAAGTACGCTATAAAGGCAAAAGTATTGATGAAGTTTTACAGCTCACCGTTGAAGATGCACATCAGTTCTTTGAACCCGTTCCAGCAATTGCACGAAAATTGAAGACATTAATCGATGTCGGCTTATCGTATATTCGTCTCGGACAAGCAGCAACAACCTTATCAGGTGGTGAAGCACAGCGGGTTAAACTAGCTAAAGAGTTATCTAAACGTGATACAGGTAAAACCCTCTATATTTTAGATGAACCCACAACAGGCTTACACTTCCACGATATTCAGCAGTTGCTAACGGTACTCCATAAACTACGTGATCGTGGCAATACCATCGTTGTTATCGAACATAATCTCGATGTAATAAAAACCGCTGATTGGGTCATAGATCTCGGTCCAGAAGGCGGTAATGGCGGTGGTGAAATTATTGCAACAGGTACTCCCGAACAAGTTGCACTTGTTGCTGGATCCCATACTGCGAGGTTTCTTAAGCCTCTACTTAACATCTAATTATAAAGTGTAATTAAGCCCTATCAAACAGGTTGGCAATAGTCAGCCTGTTTGTTTTTTTACTCAGGACTCACCATGACAGTGTTACAACTTCAAGGTACGAAATTAGAACAGAAACGGATTTCTAAGCCTTTATCTTTAGTGCGATTATTCTTAGCCAGCGTTGGTATATTTTTTATCGTTGCAATGCACTACTTTCAGCACAACCCTGGCGGTTCAGGACTTGAGCTATCTTTTAATGCCAGTGCATGGATTCCATTTAGCTTTGCCATTAGTTGCGGTTTATTAGAAATTTGTCGTCAAAAAATTTGGCGTTACTCTCGTATGACGTTAATTTTATTTGGTAGCTGTCTACTTCTGTCACTTCCCGTTTTTTATGCTAATGCCGATGGCTTTGGCACTTCAAACCGCTTACTCACCCTCTGGGCTGGTTTTTTATTTTTCATTAGCTTACAACAGTTTGTTTTTACTCATAATCAACGCCAACGACTCTTGTGGTTTATCACGATTGCAGTATTGATCGAAGCGGCTTTTGGATGGTATCAATTTTTAGGATTATCTGCGCACAACCGTTTTGGTTATGACGTTATTGCTAACCGCCCTTACGGTATCTTCCAACAACCCAATGTGATGGCAAGCTTCTTAGCGACAGGGCTTGTTATTGCCGCTTATCTATTAGCACGCTTACCCCGCTATCGAGGTAAATGGGCCTGGCAACACCTTATCTTACTCGCTGTTCCTGTCGTAACGATTCCACTACTGGTGGTACTAAACTCACGTACAGGTTGGTTGGGTGCAAGCATTGGTTCATTATTAATGCTGCCTTATTTGTTTCGCTTTGCGGCAAAATATCAACAGCGTATGTGGGGCTTAATGTTATTATTAGGCATGGCATTAGCATGGCAATTTAGTTCAACTACCAACAGCTCTTTTTCACAGGATGTTCGTATCACATTAGATAGTCCACGAGAAATACATATACCACAAGCTTATGAAATGTTTACCACTAAGCCCCTAACAGGTTATGGCTATGGTAAATTTGAAGTCACCTACATCACCCAAACCGCATTATGGCATCAGCGAGATCCATCGCATCAAGCTGCGGGGATACCAAGCTTAGATCACCCGCATAATGAATTACTTTTTTGGGCTGTAGAAGGTGGAATTGTACCGTTGCTGGGGTTAATCATTGCAGCATTAGCGGTCATGATTAGCATCAAGAAAGCCCCAAATAGTACTCAGTTAGCGTTAGTTGGCTTATTTTTCCCAATCGTATTACATACGCAACTGGAATATCCGTTTTATCACTCACTTGCCCATTGGATCATGTTTATTATTTTGATCTTCTGGGTCGATAATCTCACCACCAAATACCATCGCTATCAAACTCAATATGTACTTGCACTTAAAGTCAGTGCCATCACAATACCGATAATGGTAACCAGTTTTATGATCACCACCTTATATTCAGGATGGTTACTGACTAAGTTTGAAACAACACGTCCAGTTGATATCAATTATTTAGTCAAAGTGAATAATCCATGGGCATGGCAAGATCGCTTTGAGTGGGATTTACACCACACCCAATTACAAGTTGGGATCGCCACCAATAAACCCCAATTGGTGACAGATTATATTATTTGGGCTAATCAAAAAGCCCTCACTTGGCCACGACCAGCGTTATATCAGAACTTAGTATTAGCATATAACGATCAAGGTAACACTGCTCAAGCTGAGCAAGTGGCGGCAGAAGCACAACAACTATTTCCAAGCCTCACACAACTTAGCGCCGCAACAACCACAACGTCACCAGCAAAGTAACCATGACGAACAACCATCAATGGCGAACGCTATCGCTATTGATGGTTCATCACTACTTTATTTCAATGTGCTTTCAAGGGCTTTAAGGCATAAAGCGACATTTTCACTGCGCGCAGCATAACCCATCAATCCAATCCGCCATGCTTTACCTGCAAGCGAGCCTAATCCTGCACCAATTTCTAGATTATAACGCTCTAATAAAGTCGATCTTACCGCGGCGTCATCGACGCCTTCTGGAATATAAACCGCATTAAGCTGAGGTAGCCTATACTCCTCTGCAACCACAAATTCAATCCCTAGCGCTTCAAGTCCAGCCTTTAATTCAAGATGCGTCCGTTGATGTCGTTGCCAAGCTTGCTCTAACCCTTCGTTATGTAACAACACTAAAGCTTCATGTAGAGCGTATAAACTATTAACAGGCGCAGTATGGTGATAACTACGTTTACCTTCACCACTCCAATACCCCAGCACTAAACTTTGATCTAAAAACCAACTTTGCACTGCTGTTTTACGTTGCTGAATTTTATTTATAGCTTGCTCGGAAAACGTCAGTGGCGATAATCCAGGTACACAAGATAAACACTTCTGACTACCAGAATAAACCGCATCAAGTTGCCACTCATCCACCAGCAACGGTACGCCACCTAAAGATGTTACGGCATCAACAATGGTTAAACAGCCATACTTTCGTGCAATTTCAGCCAAGGTTTTTGCATCAGATAATGCGCCAGTTGACGTTTCTGCATGTACAAAAGCAACAATTTTAATATCAGGATCGGTCTGTAATGCTTGTTCAACCAAAGCAGGAGATACAGGCTCGCCCCATGCATTATCAACCATAATGGCTATACCGCCACAGCGTTCAACGTTCTCTCGCATACGATCGCCAAATACACCATTACGGCAAACTAATACTTTATCTCCCGCCTCAACCAAATTAACAAAACAGGCTTCCATACCCGCACTACCTGGCGCTGACACCGCAATCGTAAACGTATTTTTCGTTTGAAATGCATATTGTAGTAGCTGCTTGAGCTCATCCATCATTTTAATAAATAGCGGATCAAGGTGACCAATTGTCGGTCGGCTTAGTGCTTGTAATACTTGTGGATAGATATCAGAGGGCCCCGGTCCCATAAGTGTTCTTTGAGGCGGTATAAAACTGGTGATAGGCATAGATTCAACTCCATTAAATCATGATTATTATCAATAGGGTGATGGAAAGATTAATCGTTATTACAGAGTATTAGAGCAATGCCAAAGCTGCAAGTAACGACCTGAGATCCTGTTAGTTATACCTACTTTTTGTTAACTATCGAGAAATTATCATTTAACAATTGACAACTAAGGGCGATTTCCTATTCAATAACAACAGTGATTATTCACGACAGAAGAGGTGCGTTACCTAGGTAGCAAAATTGAAGGGCCCAACCCTAAATCAATTTTGTGAGGGAGAGTAGCGCCGAGATATCACCTGTTTGGGGCAGATGATATCGGCTATGAGAGTTGAATCTCTCAGGCTGTCATCTAAGTCAGGTTGACTATGATGGGGAGCTTCTGGGTAGCCGCACCAGCGTTACTGCCTATTACCTCCTCGACAATGGACGTCGGGAATTCTTCCGAAGCAAAAAGTCTACTTTGCAGTATTTACGATATAAGGGAGAACACCGTAATGAGCATGCTTTCGACCACCACAACCAACCCAGTGATTGTGGCCAAATTTGGTGGCACCAGTGTCGCCAACTATGCCGCGATGTGTCGCAGTGCCAATATTGTTATTGCCAATCCACACACCAAAATAGTGTTAATAAGTGCTTGCTCAGGCGTGACCAATGTACTGGTCGCCTTAGCCAAAGGCATTAGTGATACCACTTTACGCCAACAACATTTACAGCAATTAACCGATACTCACCAACAAATACTGGATCAGCTTCAACATCCACATACGGTTAGTGGTGCTATTGATACTTTGTTTGATGATATTGCCTCCGCCTCAGCACAGGCTGCGATAGCATCATCACCACAACTTACCGATAAATTAGTCAGTCATGGCGAGCTATTATCAACTTACCTTTTTAGCCAAATTTTAGTTGAGATGAATGCTGCTGCGATACGATTTGATATTCGAGATGTAATGCGAACAGATAATCAATTTGGCAAAGCGATTCCACAGCCAGCACTTATTCGTCAATTAGCTCAACAACATTTAGTGCCACTTATCGATACTCAGATTGTGGTTTCACAAGGCTTTATTGGCCGTGATGAGCTTGGCAATACCACCACACTAGGGCGAGGTGGCAGTGATTATAGTGCAGCATTAATTGCAGAAGCCGTTGATGCGACCACGCTAGAGATCTGGACCGATGTTCCGGGAATGTACACTACCGATCCTCGCATTACAGCTGCAGCAAAACCGATCAAAGAAATCAGCTTTAGTGAAGCCTCTGAAATGGCCAATTTTGGTGCTAAGATCCTCCATCCATCAACACTGGTTCCAGCCATTCGCCACCAAATTCCAGTATTTATTGGTTCATCAACAGCGCCGCAACAAGGTGGAACATGGATCAGAAAAACCGTGAATCAAGCGCCACTCTTTAGAGCACTAGCATTGCGTGGAAATCAGACTATGGTGACACTCACCAGTCTTAATATGTTTCAAGCTTATGGCTTTTTAGCCGAAGTGTTTCGTATTTTGGCAGAACATAAAATCTCGGTCGATTTAATAACCACCTCAGAAGTCAGTGTCTCGTTAACGCTCGATCAAACCGATACTGGCGGTGGTGCCCCAACATTACCTTCCGCTGCCGTTGAACAATTAAATCAATTGTGCCGTGTTGATATTGAACAGGGATTATCGTTAGTGGCGTTGATTGGTAATCATATGAGTGACAGTAAAGGCTCAGCCAAGCATATCTTTGGCGCACTTGATGCGTATAATTTACGCCTTATTTGTTATGGTGCTAGCCCGCATAATCTGTGCTTTTTAGTCCATGAAGCCGATGCTAAATCAGTCATAACAACCCTGCACCAACAACTTTTAGAATAATCACTATCAGCATCAACGAGAAAAAAGATAAAAAAAAGGCGCAATGTTTGCGCCTTTTTTATTTTAACCTAATGATTATTTTACAAATTAGGCCCTAACCACTTTTCAGCTTCGATCAAATCCCAACCTTTGCGATCAGCATAACTTGCTAACTGATCATGCTGGATCTGTGCGACAGCAAAGTAGCGCGCATCTGGGTGTGAGAAATACCAACCAGATACTGCAGCCCCCGGCCACATGGCATAACTTTCGGTCAACACCATGCCAGTATTGGCTTCTGCATCCAATAACTGCCAAATCGCCCCTTTTTCGGTATGTTCAGGACAAGCGGCATACCCAGGAGCTGGACGAATACCTTGGTACTTTTCACGAATCAAATCGTCATTATTAAGATCTTCATCAGCGGCATAACCCCAGATTTGTTTACGTACCATTTGATGCATACACTCAGCAAACGCTTCTGCAAGTCGATCCGCCACCGCCTGAATCATGATCGCATTATAATCGTCACCTTGCGCTTTAAACTGATCAGCAATATCGTATTCACCAATCCCACCCGTCACTGCAAAAGCACCAATCCAATCGGCTTTGCCGCTTTCTTTTGGGGCAATATAATCAGATAAACAATAATTTGGCCCTTTGGGCTTCTTGGTTTGTTGGCGTAAACCATGCAATATCGTTAGTACTTCAGTACGAGTATCATCGGTATATACTTCAATATCATCACCAATATTATTGGCAGGAAATAACCCACACACGCCATTAGCTTTGATCATGCCTGTACGTTCAATGTCATCAAGGATCTTATTAGCGTCGTTAAATAACTTGGTTGCTTCAACCCCAACAACTTCATGGCGTAAAATGGTTGGATATTTACCACTCAATGACCAAGTCATAAAAAAGGGTGTCCAATCGATATATTGGCGTAATTTAGCCACCGGGAAATCGGTAAAAGTATGCACACCCGCTTGTTTTGGTTGCGGCGGCGTATAATTTTCCCAATCAAGCATTACCGCATTTGCACGAGCTTGATCTAAGGTGATTGGAGGCGTTCGTGGCTTTTTACGTGCATGCTGTTCACGTACAACATCATATTCAGCAGCTAGGCGCTCAACAAATGCTGGCTTCTGGTGCTCTGATAATAATGCCGAACAGACACCAACAGCGCGTGAGGCATTAGAGACATACACCACCGGTTGTTGATAATTTTGTTCAATCTTCACTGCAGTATGCGCTTTTGAAGTGGTGGCACCACCTATCAATAATGGCACCTCAAACCCACGTCGCTGCATTTCTTTGGCAACATGTACCATCTCATCAAGTGATGGCGTAATCAAACCACTCAGTCCAATAATATCAACGTTTTGTTCTTGGGCGACCTGCAATATTTTATCGCATGATACCATCACACCTAAATCAATAATTTCATAGTTATTGCATTGAAGTACGACTCCAACAATGTTCTTACCTATATCGTGAACATCGCCTTTTACTGTGGCTAATAAAATTTTACCGTTGGTATATCCCGCTTGTTTTTCGGCGTTGATATAAGGTTCTAAATAGGCAACAGCTTGTTTCATAACGCGAGCGGATTTAACCACTTGAGGCAAGAACATCTTGCCTTCACCAAACAAGTCTCCGACGACATTCATACCCGCCATTAGTGGACCTTCAATCACTTCTAATGGCTTGCTTGCATTGGCTCGCGCAAGTTCAGTGTCTTCAACAATAAACTCAGTAATGCCTTTAACCAGCGCATGTTCTAAGCGCTTTTCAACTGGCCAGCTACGCCATTCTTGCTGAGTCCGATCTTCTTCAATCGCACCGCTATCACGATAGTTAGCGGCAATATCAAGCAAGCGATCGGTACTATCATCACGCCGATTAAGTACCACGTCTTCAACGGCATTACGTAATTCATCAGACAGATCATCATAAATAGCTAACTGACCTGCATTAACGATCCCCATATCCATGCCATTTTTAAAACAATAATATAAAAACACCGCATGGATAGCTTCTCGAACCGGATTATTGCCTCTAAATGAGAACGAGACATTAGACACTCCACCCGAAACCATCGCGTGAGGTAACGTTCGTTTAATATCAGCAACAGCCTCAATAAAATCGACCGCATAGTTATTGTGTTCTTCTATACCTGTCGCAACCGCAAAGATATTGGGATCGAAAATAATATCTTCCGGTGGAAATCCCACTTCATCGACAAGAATATGATAAGCATTAGTACAAATTTCAATTTTACGCTCACGTGTATCAGCTTGGCCTTCTTCATCAAAAGCCATCACAATCACTGCGGCACCATAACGACGTAGCAACTTAGCTTGAGCTATAAAATTCTCTTTACCTTCTTTGAGTGAGATAGAATTAACTATTGGTTTGCCCTGAACACATTTCAGTCCAGCTTCAATGATCTCCCACTTTGATGAATCAACCATAATTGGCACTTTAGCGATCTCAGGCTCAGTCGCACACAAATTAAGAAAGCGCACCATTGCCGCTTTCGCATCCAACATGCCTTCATCCATGTTGATATCAATGATTTGAGCACCAGCTTCAACTTGCTGCCGAGCAACCTCTAGCGCTTCATCATAAAGTTCATCTTTAATTAAGCGTTTAAAACGTGCAGAGCCAGTAACATTGGTTCGCTCACCAACGTTAACAAATAAACTTTCAGCCTCAATGGTCAGCGGTTCTAATCCCGATAACCGACAGGCAATTTTAATCTCAGGTAATACGCGAGGTTTAATATTTTTAGTCACTTGGTACATCTGCCGAATATGCTCCGGTGTCGTACCACAGCAGCCGCCAACCAAGTTTAAAAAACCTTGCTGAGCCCACTCTTTAATATGCTCAGCCATTTCATCAGCTTCAAGATCATATTCACCAAACGCATTAGGCAACCCTGCATTAGGATGAGCGGAAACAGCACACTCTGAAATACGGGATAACTCAGCCACATATTGACGTAACTCATCAGGACCGAGGGCGCAATTTAAGCCAAAGGAAATCGGCTTTACATGGCGCAAAGAATTATAAAAAGCTTCAGTAGTTTGACCTGAAAGCGTACGTCCAGAGGCATCGGTGATGGTTCCTGAAATCATCACCGGAAGCTCATAACCAAGCTCGTCAAAAACCCCTGTGACAGCAAAGGCACACGCTTTAGCATTCAAAGTATCAAAAATAGTTTCGATCAAAATAATATCGACCCCACCTTTAATAAGCGCATGCGTTGACTCGCTATAAGCAATTACCAACTCATCAAAAGTAACATTACGAAACCCAGGATCATTCACATCAGGAGAGATTGAACAAGTGCGGTTAGTAGGGCCTAGCACACCCGCCACAAAACGGGGTTTATTCGGCGTTTGTGCTGTCCACTCATCCGCCGCCTCACGAGCAAGGGTTGCCGCCGCAAAATTAATTTCGGCACTGAGGCTTTCCATATCATAATCAGCCATCGCAATGGTGGTCGCGTTAAAGGTGTTGGTTTCTAAAATATCAGCGCCAGCTTCTAAATATTCCAGATGAATATCTTTAATTAGCTGTGGTTGGGTTAATACTAATAGATCGTTATTCCCTTTAAGATCTGCATGCCAATCATTAAAACGTTGGCCACGGTAATCTTGCTCGTCAAGCTTATAACTTTGAATCATGGTGCCCATACCGCCATCAATGATCAAAATCTGCTGTTCAAGTCGCTTATGCAGTACATCCTTGTCTTTTAACACTACATTATATCCTTATAATCCATTACAGCTTGATAACATCCTATCACAATTCAAATAGGAATCTAGACGTCTAAACATGTACAATGGCAAAATAAGTTAATTAACGGTAGCCATTACTAACTGATGGTTTTACTATCACAAACAATTAAATCTACTCAATAATTTAATCTAGAGGTTTTGCATGTCGGTTTACAACACCCTCTGCTTCCTAGCTGCAGCAGCCATGCTGATAGCTTTTATAAACAGTAAGATAGGTAAGATGCAAACCACCATCGCCATTACGGCTGGTTCACTTATCTTATCGCTACTTATCATTTTTGCAGGTCATAATGGCTGGTTTCATCTTGAAGATATTGCTTCAACCCAAATGGGAAAAATCAACTTTGAAGACTTTCTGTTAAAAGGGATTTTAGGATTTTTGCTCTTTGCAGGTGGGCTTGGTATTAAATTGCCACACCTCAAAGAGCAAAAATGGGAAATCACAACTTTAGCATTAGGCTCTACCCTATTTTCAACCTTTTTTATTGGCTTTAGTTTGTGGGGTATTTGTCAGTTACTGGGGATCCAACTCGATCTTATTTACTGCTTACTGTTTGGTTCTTTGATCTCACCAACCGATCCGATTGCTGTACTTGCTATCGTTAAAAAAATGAATGCACCTCGACGAATTTCGACCCAAATCGAAGGTGAATCATTATTTAATGATGGGTTTGGTTTAGTTATCTTTGTGACGCTATTTACCATCGCCTTTGGCAATCAAAGTCCAACTGTCTTAAGCGTCAGCCAATTATTCATACAAGAAGCAATTGGCGGCATTATTTATGGTTTCATTCTAGGTTTAATCTTCCATTACCTTATCTGCTCGACCAATGACCACTCAATGGAATTATTATTAACCATCGGTATACCAACGGCAGGTTATGCTTTTGCCGAAATCATCCATGTATCTGGTCCACTTGCCATGGTTGTCTCTGGCATAATGATCGGTAACTGGACTCGCTATATTGGATTTTCAAAAGAAAGTGAAGAACACCTTGATCACTTTTGGGAATTAGTTGATGAATTTCTAAACGGTCTATTATTCTTACTTATTGGTATGACCATGCTTGAATTTAGCTTTCACCAAGAAGACTGGATTCTAATGACAATTGCAGTACCACTGGTATTACTAAGCCGTTATTTAAGTGTAAAGCTGCCTTATATTGGCTTTAGCCATTACCGTCAATACAATCCAATGTCAGTTAAAATTCTAACATGGGGTGGTTTACGAGGTGGTCTAGCACTAGCGATGGCAATGGCTGTACCTGCGGGTGTTATTGTTATTCCAGAAAAAGATATAGATGTGAGAGAAATCATCCTAGTCATGACTTACTCTGTAGTGGTGTTCTCTATTTTGATTCAAGGTTCAACTATCACCTCATTAATAGAAAAAGCCAAGCTATGGGAAAGCCAAAATAAACATTAATTTCTGTCTCACTCATAGATAACAAAAAGGCCAGCTAATTAAGCTGGCCTTTTTATTAATCTTTAGTAAAACTGGCTTCTGAAAAGTGCGCCAAATCATAAGGTGTCTGTTGATAAACACAATAGTTAAGCCAATTGCTAAAAAGTAAATGACCATGACTACGCCAACTCGCAACAGGCGTGCAATTAACATCATCATTAGGATAATAATTTACAGGAACCGATGGTTCCATTCCCTGTTCACTGTCACGAACATACTCATGATGTAATGTGTCAACATCATATTCAGGGTGACCGGTGACAAAGACATTACGCTTATCTTTAGTCGCAGCTAAATAAACCCCTGCTTGATCAGATGTCGCTAAAATATCTAAGTCAGTATGCTTATTTAAATAGTCAGCTGAAAAATCAGCATAACGAGAATGAGGGGCAAAAAAAGTATCATCAAAGCCTCGTAACACTGGATGGTGGCAATCATGGATACGATGATGATAAACCCCAGACAATTTTTCTTTACGTGTACGCTTAGGTAAATCATACAACAACTTCAATCCAGCTTGAGCAGCCCAGCAGACAAACAATGTTGAGGTCACATGATCCTTAGCCCAATTCATAATCAGCTGAATTTCTTCCCAATACAGTACATCTTCAAACTGCACTAACCCTAGTGGTGCTCCCGTCACAATCAAACCATCAAAATTACGATCTTTCACCATTTCAAATTGACGATAGAACGTATCTAAATGTTCTTGAGGAGTATTTTTTGTTGGTCGGTTATCAATCCGTAATAACTCAACATCAACTTGTAATGGACTATTAGAAAGTAAGCGTAAAAACTGAGTCTCAGTCTCAATTTTCTTTGGCATCAAGTTTAGTAATAACACTTTCAGTGGTCGAATTCCCTGACTGGCAGCACGCGCTTCCGTCATAACAAAGATATTTTCACTTCTCAAAATATCTGTTGCAGGTAAACGATCCGGTATTTTAATTGGCACTTTGGTTTTCTCCTTACCCCAAAATAGCTTTAGCCGTCTAGATATCTAGTTAAAGCTATAGAAAAAACAATATTGGTGCAAGTAAAATTCAACAACCCCAACCGATACTAAAGTGTGATTTTAATAAATAAATGAAAAATATTAGGAGGAATAAAAATATTGATAGGCTAGAAATGAAAAAACCCAGCCGAAGGCTGGGTTTTAAAGAGGTATTTAGCAATGTCCTACTCTCACATGGGGAGACCCCACACTACCATCGGCGCTACAACGTTTCACTTCTGAGTTCGGCATGGGATCAGGTGGTACCGCTGTGCTATGGTTGCTAAAAAAATAAATGGTGCTAGTACCCAGAGTCGAACTGGGGACCTCACCCTTACCAAGGGTGCGCTCTACCAACTGAGCCATACCAGCACACAAAGCTGTTATGAATCTGCAAGTGCAAATTCTAAAATTTGAAGCCTGGCGATGTCCTACTCTCACATGGGGAGACCCCACACTACCATCGGCGCTATTACGTTTCACTACTGAGTTCGGCATGGGATCAGGTGGGTCCATAACGCTATGGTCGCCAAGCAAATTCTGGTTTATTTATTGTCTTATGACAATAAATAGCAATCTGGGAAAATCTAACTAGTTGTTCTCAACACTGCATTCAAGTGTTTGTAGAGTCCGTCTCTTCTCTTATGAGAAGGAAAACCCCTTGGGTGTTGTATGGTTAAGCCTCACGGGCAATTAGTATCAGTTAGCTCAATGCCTCGCAGCACTTACACACCTGACCTATCAACGTTGTAGTCTTCAACAACCCTTTAGAGACCTTAAAGGTCTAGGGATGACTCATCTTGAGGCTCGCTTCCCGCTTAGATGCTTTCAGCGGTTATCGATTCCGAACTTAGCTACCGGGCAATGCATCTGGCGATACAACCCGAACACCAGCGGTTCGTCCACTCCGGTCCTCTCGTACTAGGAGCAGCCCCTCTCAATCATCCAACGCCCACGGCAGATAGGGACCGAACTGTCTCACGACGTTCTAAACCCAGCTCGCGTACCACTTTAAATGGCGAACAGCCATACCCTTGGGACCGACTTCAGCCCCAGGATGTGATGAGCCGACATCGAGGTGCCAAACACCGCCGTCGATATGAACTCTTGGGCGGTATCAGCCTGTTATCCCCGGAGTACCTTTTATCCGTTGAGCGATGGCCCTTCCATTCAGAACCACCGGATCACTATGACCTGCTTTCGCACCTGCTCGAATTGTCATTCTCGCAGTCAAGCGGGCTTATGCCATTGCACTAACCTCACGATGTCCGACCGTGATTAGCCCACCTTCGTGCTCCTCCGTTACTCTTTGGGAGGAGACCGCCCCAGTCAAACTACCCACCAGGCACTGTCCGTAACCCCGATAAGGGGTCGACGTTAGAACATCAAGCATACAAGGGTGGTATTTCAAGATTGACTCCACAACCACTGGCGCGGTTGCTTCAACGTCTCCCACCTATCCTACACATGTAGGGTCAATGTTCAGTGCCAAGCTATAGTAAAGGTTCACGGGGTCTTTCCGTCTAGCCGCGGGTACACAGCATCTTCACTGCGATTTCAATTTCACTGAGTCTCGGGTGGAGACAGCGTGGCCATCATTACGCCATTCGTGCAGGTCGGAACTTACCCGACAAGGAATTTCGCTACCTTAGGACCGTTATAGTTACGGCCGCCGTTTACCGGGGCTTCGATCAAGAGCTTCGACCGAAGTCTAACCCCATCAATTAACCTTCCGGCACCGGGCAGGCGTCACACCGTATACGTCATCTTTCGATTTTGCACAGTGCTGTGTTTTTAATAAACAGTTGCAGCCACCTGGTATCTGCGACTCCCGGCAGCTTAGAGAGCAAGTCTCATCACCGCTAGGAGCGTACCTTCTCCCGAAGTTACGGTACCATTTTGCCTAGTTCCTTCACCCGAGTTCTCTCAAGCGCCTTGGTATTCTCTACCTGATCACCTGTGTCGGTTTGGGGTACGATTTCTTATAATCTGAAGCTTAGAAGCTTTTCCCGGAAGCATGGCATCAATGACTTCACTACCGTAGTAGCTCGACATCGTATCTCAGCCTTAAGATGGTCCGGATTTGCCTAAACCATCAGCCTACATACTTGGACCTGGACAACCGTCGCCAGGCTCACCTAGCCTTCTCCGTCCCTCCATCGCAATTATAAGAAGTACGGGAATATTAACCCGTTTCCCATCGACTACGCCTTTCGGCCTCGCCTTAGGGGTCGACTTACCCTGCCCCGATTAACGTTGGACAGGAACCCTTGATCTTCCGGCGAGGGAGTTTTTCACTCCCTTTATCGTTACTCATGTCAGCATTCGCACTTCTGATACCTCCAGCACACTTTACAATGCACCTTCAACGGCTTACAGAACGCTCCCCTACCCAATGTGAATAAATTCACATTGCCGCAGCTTCGGTGTATAGCTTAGCCCCGTTAAATCTTCCGCGCAGGCCGACTCGACCAGTGAGCTATTACGCTTTCTTTAAATGATGGCTGCTTCTAAGCCAACATCCTGGCTGTCTGAGCCTTCCCACATCGTTTCCCACTTAGCTATAACTTTGGGACCTTAGCTGGCGGTCTGGGTTGTTTCCCTCTTCACGACGGACGTTAGCACCCGCCGTGTGTCTCCCGGATAGTACTTACTGGTATTCGGAGTTTGCAAAGGGTTGGTAAGTCGGGATGACCCCCTAGCCTTAACAGTGCTCTACCCCCAGTAGTATTCGTCCGAGGCGCTACCTAAATAGCTTTCGGGGAGAACCAGCTATCTCCGAGTTTGATTGGCCTTTCACCCCTAGCCACAAGTCATCCGCTAATTTTTCAACATTAGTCGGTTCGGTCCTCCAGTAAGTGTTACCTCACCTTCAACCTGCCCATGGCTAGATCACTCGGTTTCGGGTCTAATCCTAGCAACTATGACGCCCAGTTAAGACTCGGTTTCCCTACGGCTCCCCTAAACGGTTAACCTTGCTACTAAAATTAAGTCGCTGACCCATTATACAAAAGGTACGCAGTCACCCAACAAGTGGGCTCCTACTGCTTGTACGTACACGGTTTCAGGTTCTATTTCACTCCCCTCACAGGGGTTCTTTTCGCCTTTCCCTCACGGTACTGGTTCACTATCGGTCAGTCAGGAGTATTTAGCCTTGGAGGATGGTCCCCCCATGTTCAAACAGGATATCACGTGTCCCGTCCTACTCGATTTCACTAATAATGCATTTTTGGTTACGGGGCTATCACCCTGTATCGCGGTACTTTCCAGAACCTTCACCTAACGCAGAACTAGCTTAAGGGCTAATCCGGTTTCGCTCGCCGCTACTACCGGAATCTCGGTTGATTTCTCTTCCTCGGGGTACTTAGATGTTTCAGTTCCCCCGGTTTGCCTCATTAACCTATGTATTCAGTTAATGATACTTGCTTATGCAAGTGGGTTTCCCCATTCGGAAATCCCAGACTCAAGTGGCTTTTACTGCCTAATCTGGGCTTATCGCAAGTTAATACGTCCTTCATCGCCTCTGACTGCCAAGGCATCCACCGTGTACGCTTAGTCACTTAACCATACAACCCCAAGAGGTTTCGTATGTTCAAACAACCAAGGTTTGCGTTTAATACTCCGATCAAGAAAATATTAAACATTGGTTTTTCGCCGGACTCATTTATTTGTCTTCACTTTAAAAAGTGAAAGCAAACACAGACACTTGAATGTGTATGTTTTGAGAACTCGTTTTTATTCAGAGAATAAAAACATTTTTTAAAATCAATCTTTCGATTGAATTTACTAGTCAGCTTTCCAGATTGTTAAAGAGCATGCAATTATCTAACGATAACCACTTTCTAATGATTTTCAGCGACAACAATACGGACTTAACAAAGGTATTCTTCATTAAATCTGCGATTCCGTGCAGAAAATTCTTAGAGAGTGGTGGGCGATACCGGGCTCGAACCAGTGACCCCCTCCTTGTAAGGGAGGTGCTCTCCCAACTGAGCTAATCGCCCACGATAGTATCTTATTTATTTTCACTTTTTAAAGTGAAAGCAAATAATATTTCCTTCGTGGAAAGGAAATGGTGGGTCGTGCAGGATTCGAACCTGCGACCAATTGATTAAAAGTCAACTGCTCTACCAACTGAGCTAACGACCCAATTTGCACTTCAAAGAGAAGTGGCGTCCCGTAGGGGAGTCGAACCCCTGTTACCGCCGTGAAAGGGCGGTGTCCTAGGCCTCTAGACGAACGGGACAATGTTCATAACGTAAGTTGTTGGGCAACTTACGTCGGCTCTTTTACATTTCGACCAAGCAATCTGTGTGGACACTGCATAAAACAGAAAAGTCTTTAGGTAAGGAGGTGATCCAGCCCCAGGTTCCCCTAGGGCTACCTTGTTACGACTTCACCCCAGTCATGAACCACACCGTGGTAAACGCCCTCCCGAAGGTTAAGCTATCTACTTCTGGTGCAGCCCACTCCCATGGTGTGACGGGCGGTGTGTACAAGGCCCGGGAACGTATTCACCGTGACATTCTGATTCACGATTACTAGCGATTCCGACTTCATGGAGTCGAGTTGCAGACTCCAATCCGGACTACGACGTACTTTGTGGGATTCGCTCACTATCGCTAGCTTGCAGCCCTCTGTATACGCCATTGTAGCACGTGTGTAGCCCTACTCGTAAGGGCCATGATGACTTGACGTCGTCCCCACCTTCCTCCGGTTTATCACCGGCAGTCTCCCTGGAGTTCCCACCATTACGTGCTGGCAAACAAGGATAAGGGTTGCGCTCGTTGCGGGACTTAACCCAACATTTCACAACACGAGCTGACGACAGCCATGCAGCACCTGTCTCAGAGTTCCCGAAGGCACTAAGCTATCTCTAGCGAATTCTCTGGATGTCAAGAGTAGGTAAGGTTCTTCGCGTTGCATCGAATTAAACCACATGCTCCACCGCTTGTGCGGGCCCCCGTCAATTCATTTGAGTTTTAATCTTGCGACCGTACTCCCCAGGCGGTCTACTTAACGCGTTAGCTCCGAAAGCCACGGCTCAAGGCCACAACCTTCAAGTAGACATCGTTTACGGCGTGGACTACCAGGGTATCTAATCCTGTTTGCTCCCCACGCTTTCGCATCTGAGCGTCAGTCTTTGTCCAGGGGGCCGCCTTCGCCACCGGTATTCCTTCAGATCTCTACGCATTTCACCGCTACACCTGAAATTCTACCCCCCTCTACAAGACTCTAGTCTGCCAGTTCAAAATGCTGTTCCGAGGTTGAGCCCCGGGCTTTCACATCTTGCTTAACAGACCGCCTGCATGCGCTTTACGCCCAGTAATTCCGATTAACGCTCGCACCCTCCGTATTACCGCGGCTGCTGGCACGGAGTTAGCCGGTGCTTCTTCTGTTGCTAACGTCAAACAGCCAAGCTATTAACTTAACTGCCTTCCTCACAACTGAAAGTACTTTACAACCCGAAGGCCTTCTTCATACACGCGGCATGGCTGCATCAGGGTTTCCCCCATTGTGCAATATTCCCCACTGCTGCCTCCCGTAGGAGTCTGGACCGTGTCTCAGTTCCAGTGTGGCTGATCATCCTCTCAGACCAGCTAGGGATCGTCGCCTTGGTGAGCCATTACCCCACCAACTAGCTAATCCCACCTGGGCTAATCCTGACGCGAGAGGCCCGAAGGTCCCCCTCTTTGCTCCGAAGAGATTATGCGGTATTAGCTATCGTTTCCAATAGTTATCCCCCACATCAGGGTATATTCCCAGGCATTACTCACCCGTCCGCCGCTCGTCAGCAAAGAAAGCAAGCTTTCTTTCTGTTACCGCTCGACTTGCATGTGTTAGGCCTGCCGCCAGCGTTCAATCTGAGCCATGATCAAACTCTTCAATTAAAGTTTTGTTGTCTCTTTCGAGACGGCTCAATGAATACTGACTTCAAAACTACTAATGTAATTTTAAAGCTATTACCATTCCAACAGAATGGTAATGAATTGACTGTGCCAAATAACCGTAGTTATTTGTATTGGTCACTCAGTTCATTGATAAATCTTTCGACTTAACTATTCAACGAGTGCCCACACAGATTGCATGGTCAAATTGTTAAAGAACGTTGACTTTCAATGCCTTAGCGCGTTACGCTTCAGCAAGTCAGGTGGCGTATAATACGCTTTTCTGATATTCAGTCAAGACAAAATTTTATTCTTTTTTATCAATCGATTAAAAAGTAAAAACTTTCTGTTGACATCGCTCACATTACAATCAGCAAGAGCGAAATAAAAGCCCGTTCATTGAACGGGCTTTCATAAATTTGAGCCTGGCGATGTCCTACTCTCACATGGGGAGACCCCACACTACCATCGGCGCTATTACGTTTCACTACTGAGTTCGGCATGGGATCAGGTGGGTCCATAACGCTATGGTCGCCAAGCAAATTCTGGTTTATTTATTGTCTTATGGCAATAAATAGCAATCTGGGAAAAATCTGACTAGTTGTTCTCAACACGCATTCAAGCGTTTGTAGAGTCCGTCTCTTCTCTTTAGAGAAGAAAAACCCCTTGGGTGTTGTATGGTTAAGCCTCACGGGCAATTAGTATCAGTTAGCTCAATGCCTCGCAGCACTTACACACCTGACCTATCAACGTTGTAGTCTTCAACAACCCTTTAGAGACCTTAAAGGTCTAGGGATGACTCATCTTGAGGCTCGCTTCCCGCTTAGATGCTTTCAGCGGTTATCGATTCCGAACTTAGCTACCGGGCAATGCATCTGGCGATACAACCCGAACACCAGCGGTTCGTCCACTCCGGTCCTCTCGTACTAGGAGCAGCCCCTCTCAATCATCCAACGCCCACGGCAGATAGGGACCGAACTGTCTCACGACGTTCTAAACCCAGCTCGCGTACCACTTTAAATGGCGAACAGCCATACCCTTGGGACCGACTTCAGCCCCAGGATGTGATGAGCCGACATCGAGGTGCCAAACACCGCCGTCGATATGAACTCTTGGGCGGTATCAGCCTGTTATCCCCGGAGTACCTTTTATCCGTTGAGCGATGGCCCTTCCATTCAGAACCACCGGATCACTATGACCTGCTTTCGCACCTGCTCGAATTGTCATTCTCGCAGTCAAGCGGGCTTATGCCATTGCACTAACCTCACGATGTCCGACCGTGATTAGCCCACCTTCGTGCTCCTCCGTTACTCTTTGGGAGGAGACCGCCCCAGTCAAACTACCCACCAGGCACTGTCCGTAACCCCGATAAGGGGTCGACGTTAGAACATCAAGCATACAAGGGTGGTATTTCAAGATTGACTCCACAACCACTGGCGCGGTTGCTTCAACGTCTCCCACCTATCCTACACATGTAGGGTCAATGTTCAGTGCCAAGCTATAGTAAAGGTTCACGGGGTCTTTCCGTCTAGCCGCGGGTACACAGCATCTTCACTGCGATTTCAATTTCACTGAGTCTCGGGTGGAGACAGCGTGGCCATCATTACGCCATTCGTGCAGGTCGGAACTTACCCGACAAGGAATTTCGCTACCTTAGGACCGTTATAGTTACGGCCGCCGTTTACCGGGGCTTCGATCAAGAGCTTCGACCGAAGTCTAACCCCATCAATTAACCTTCCGGCACCGGGCAGGCGTCACACCGTATACGTCATCTTTCGATTTGGCACAGTGCTGTGTTTTTAATAAACAGTTGCAGCCACCTGGTATCTGCGACTCCCGGCAGCTTAGAGAGCAAGTCTCATCACCGCTAGGAGCGTACCTTCTCCCGAAGTTACGGTACCATTTTGCCTAGTTCCTTCACCCGAGTTCTCTCAAGCGCCTTGGTATTCTCTACCTGATCACCTGTGTCGGTTTGGGGTACGATTTCTTATAATCTGAAGCTTAGAAGCTTTTCCCGGAAGCATGGCATCAATGACTTCACTACCGTAGTAGCTCGACATCGTATCTCAGCCTTAAGATGAACCGGATTTGCCTAATTCATCAGCCTACATACTTGGACCTGGACAACCGTCGCCAGGCTCACCTAGCCTTCTCCGTCCCTCCATCGCAATTATAAGAAGTACGGGAATATTAACCCGTTTCCCATCGACTACGCCTTTCGGCCTCGCCTTAGGGGTCGACTTACCCTGCCCCGATTAACGTTGGACAGGAACCCTTGATCTTCCGGCGAGGGAGTTTTTCACTCCCTTTATCGTTACTCATGTCAGCATTCGCACTTCTGATACCTCCAGCACACTTTACAATGCACCTTCAACGGCTTACAGAACGCTCCCCTACCCAATATGACAAGTCATATTGCCGCAGCTTCGGTGTATAGCTTAGCCCCGTTAAATCTTCCGCGCAGGCCGACTCGACCAGTGAGCTATTACGCTTTCTTTAAATGATGGCTGCTTCTAAGCCAACATCCTGGCTGTCTGAGCCTTCCCACATCGTTTCCCACTTAGCTATAACTTTGGGACCTTAGCTGGCGGTCTGGGTTGTTTCCCTCTTCACGACGGACGTTAGCACCCGCCGTGTGTCTCCCGGATAGTACTTACTGGTATTCGGAGTTTGCAAAGGGTTGGTAAGTCGGGATGACCCCCTAGCCTTAACAGTGCTCTACCCCCAGTAGTATTCGTCCGAGGCGCTACCTAAATAGCTTTCGGGGAGAACCAGCTATCTCCGAGTTTGATTGGCCTTTCACCCCTAGCCACAAGTCATCCGCTAATTTTTCAACATTAGTCGGTTCGGTCCTCCAGTAAGTGTTACCTCACCTTCAACCTGCCCATGGCTAGATCACTCGGTTTCGGGTCTAATCCTAGCAACTATGACGCCCAGTTAAGACTCGGTTTCCCTACGGCTCCCCTAAACGGTTAACCTTGCTACTAAAATTAAGTCGCTGACCCATTATACAAAAGGTACGCAGTCACCCAACAAGTGGGCTCCTACTGCTTGTACGTACACGGTTTCAGGTTCTATTTCACTCCCCTCACAGGGGTTCTTTTCGCCTTTCCCTCACGGTACTGGTTCACTATCGGTCAGTCAGGAGTATTTAGCCTTGGAGGATGGTCCCCCCATGTTCAAACAGGATATCACGTGTCCCGTCCTACTCGATTTCACTAATAATGCATTTTTGGTTACGGGGCTATCACCCTGTATCGCGGTACTTTCCAGAACCTTCACCTAACGCAGAACTAGCTTAAGGGCTAATCCGGTTTCGCTCGCCGCTACTACCGGAATCTCGGTTGATTTCTCTTCCTCGGGGTACTTAGATGTTTCAGTTCCCCCGGTTTGCCTCATTAACCTATGTATTCAGTTAATGATACTTGCTTATGCAAGTGGGTTTCCCCATTCGGAAATCCCAGACTCAAGAGGCTTTTACTGCCTAATCTGGGCTTATCGCAAGTTAATACGTCCTTCATCGCCTCTGACTGCCAAGGCATCCACCGTGTACGCTTAGTCACTTAACCATACAACCCCAAGAGGTCTTGTATGTTCAAACAACCAAGGTTTGCGTTTAATACTCCGATCAAGAAAATATTAAACATTGGTTTTTCGCCGGACTCATTTATTTGTCTTCACTTTAAAAAGTAAAAACAAAATCAAGACACTTGAATGTGTGTTGTTTTGAGAACTCGTTTTTATTCAAAGAATAAAAACATTTTAAAATTAATCTTTCGATTAAATTTACTAGTCAGCTTTCCAGATTGTTAAAGAACATGTAATCATCGTTAGATAACCACTTTCTAATCACATTCATTACTTTGAATGTATTTAGAAAGTGGTGGAGCTATGCGGGATCGAACCGCAGACCTCCTGCGTGCAAGGCAGGCGCTCTCCCAGCTGAGCTATAACCCCAACGATTTAAAAGACTATACCATCACTTTTTCTGGGAGAAAAAGTGGTGGGTCTGAGTGGACTCGAACCACCGACCTCACCCTTATCAGGGGTGCGCTCTAACCACCTGAGCTACAGACCCAAGTCTTTTTACGTTCTACATTTTAACCAGGCAATCTGTGTGGACACTGCATAAAACAGTATAAGTCTTTAGGTAAGGAGGTGATCCAGCCCCAGGTTCCCCTAGGGCTACCTTGTTACGACTTCACCCCAGTCATGAACCACACCGTGGTAAACGCCCTCCCGAAGGTTAAGCTATCTACTTCTGGTGCAGCCCACTCCCATGGTGTGACGGGCGGTGTGTACAAGGCCCGGGAACGTATTCACCGTGACATTCTGATTCACGATTACTAGCGATTCCGACTTCATGGAGTCGAGTTGCAGACTCCAATCCGGACTACGACGTACTTTGTGGGATTCGCTCACTATCGCTAGCTTGCAGCCCTCTGTATACGCCATTGTAGCACGTGTGTAGCCCTACTCGTAAGGGCCATGATGACTTGACGTCGTCCCCACCTTCCTCCGGTTTATCACCGGCAGTCTCCCTGGAGTTCCCACCATTATGTGCTGGCAAACAAGGATAAGGGTTGCGCTCGTTGCGGGACTTAACCCAACATTTCACAACACGAGCTGACGACAGCCATGCAGCACCTGTCTCAGAGTTCCCGAAGGCACTAAGCTATCTCTAGCGAATTCTCTGGATGTCAAGAGTAGGTAAGGTTCTTCGCGTTGCATCGAATTAAACCACATGCTCCACCGCTTGTGCGGGCCCCCGTCAATTCATTTGAGTTTTAATCTTGCGACCGTACTCCCCAGGCGGTCTACTTAACGCGTTAGCTCCGAAAGCCACGGCTCAAGGCCACAACCTTCAAGTAGACATCGTTTACGGCGTGGACTACCAGGGTATCTAATCCTGTTTGCTCCCCACGCTTTCGCATCTGAGCGTCAGTCTTTGTCCAGGGGGCCGCCTTCGCCACCGGTATTCCTTCAGATCTCTACGCATTTCACCGCTACACCTGAAATTCTACCCCCCTCTACAAGACTCTAGTCTGCCAGTTCAAAATGCTGTTCCGAGGTTGAGCCCCGGGCTTTCACATCTTGCTTAACAGACCGCCTGCATGCGCTTTACGCCCAGTAATTCCGATTAACGCTCGCACCCTCCGTATTACCGCGGCTGCTGGCACGGAGTTAGCCGGTGCTTCTTCTGTTGCTAACGTCAAACAGCCAAGCTATTAACTTAACTGCCTTCCTCACAACTGAAAGTACTTTACAACCCGAAGGCCTTCTTCATACACGCGGCATGGCTGCATCAGGGTTTCCCCCATTGTGCAATATTCCCCACTGCTGCCTCCCGTAGGAGTCTGGACCGTGTCTCAGTTCCAGTGTGGCTGATCATCCTCTCAGACCAGCTAGGGATCGTCGCCTTGGTGAGCCATTACCCCACCAACTAGCTAATCCCACCTGGGCTAATCCTGACGCGAGAGGCCCGAAGGTCCCCCTCTTTGCTCCGAAGAGATTATGCGGTATTAGCTATCGTTTCCAATAGTTATCCCCCACATCAGGGTATATTCCCAGGCATTACTCACCCGTCCGCCGCTCGTCAGCAAAGAAAGCAAGCTTTCTTTCTGTTACCGCTCGACTTGCATGTGTTAGGCCTGCCGCCAGCGTTCAATCTGAGCCATGATCAAACTCTTCAATTAAAGTTTTGTTGTTTCTTTCGAAACGGCTCAATGAATACTGACTTCAAAACTACCTTAGTAATTTTAAAGCTATTATCGTTCCAACAGAACGATAATGAATTGACTGTGCCAAATAAACTTCTCTATAAATAGATTGGGTTATTTGTATTGGTCACTCAGTTCATTGATAAATCTTTCGACTTAACTATTTAACGAGTGCCCACACAGATTGCATGGTCAAATTGTTAAAGAACATACTGACTTTCGGTAACCGCTTGCGCCGTTGTCCGTGTCAGTGAGGTCGCATTATAAGGAGATATTTAAAGCTGACAAGCATAATTTTAAAAAATAAATTCGTTTGCTTAGATTAAAACCAGATATGGCATTAATTGGTATTTTTATAATCTATTTGTTATTGATGACAATTTTTAACTCGTTATAAACAGTTGGCAATTAAAGGTATATCTATCGCTATTTGATAAAAATAATCACACCAATGATATTTATAAATGATAATAACTAACAATGAATGTTCAAAACTAGCAACAAAGAAAATTTAATAGTAAGGAGAGAGGAAATATAAATATAAACGAAGTAGCAGTAGCAGTAGCAGTAGCAGTAGCAGTAGCAGTAGCAGTAGCAGATATTATGAAAACAATACTAATAAAAACTCAAAAAAAAAAGCCGAGTCCAAAGGACTCAGCTTTTTTCTTATTTAACGGCTAGTGCTTATTCAGCAGTAGCTTCTTCCTTTGCAGGACGGTCAAGTAACTCGATGTAAGCCATAGGAGCTTTATCACCAGTACGGAAACCGCACTTCATGATACGAGTGTAACCACCAGGACGCGCTGCGAAGCGTGGACCTAGTTCGTTAAATAATTTCGCAACAACTTCGTTATCACGAGTACGAGCGAATGCAAGACGACGGTTAGCAACACTGTCGGTCTTAGCTAGGGTAATCAAAGGCTCAATTACGCGACGTAGCTCTTTTGCTTTAGGCAAGGTAGTCTTAATTAATTCGTGACGTACCAGAGAGCTAGCCATGTTGCTGAACATCGCTTTACGATGACTGCTGTTGCGGTTGAGTTGACGACCACTCTTACGATGGCGCATGACCTAATCCTTCTAACTAGATATCAGTAAACTATTAATCTTCAGCGATTGATGCAGGTGGCCAATTTTCTAGGCGCATACCTAGAGATAGACCACGAGATGCCAATACATCTTTGATTTCTGTCAAAGACTTCTTACCAAGGTTTGGCGTTTTAAGAAGCTCAACCTCAGTACGCTGAACAAGATCACCGATGTAATGGATCGCTTCTGCTTTCAGACAGTTAGCAGAGCGAACAGTTAGTTCAAGATCGTCTACAGGACGCAGTAGGATCGGATCGAACTCCGGCTTCTCTTCTTTCTCTTCAGGAACTCGTACATCGCGAAGATCTACAAACGCATCCAATTGTTCAGCAAGAATTGTTGCTGCACGGCGGATAGCTTCCTCAGGATCAAGTGTACCGTTAGTCTCCATATCGATTACAAGCTTGTCTAGGTCAGTACGTTGTTCTACACGTGCTGCCTCTACCGCGTAAGCGATACGGTCCACTGGGCTGTAAGTAGCATCTACTAACAAACGACCAATTGGACGCTCATCTTCTTCAGTGTGAATACGAGCTGATGCTGGTACGTAGCCACGACCACGTTCTACCTTGATGCGCATGCTTAATTCAGCATTGTCATCAGTTAAATGGCAGATTACGTGTTCTGGGTTCGCAATCTCAACATCACCATCATGGGTGATGTCACCTGCAACAACAGGGCCTGCACCAGATTTGTTCAGAGTAAGAATAACTTCATCTTTACCCTCAACCTTAACGGCTAGACCTTTAAGGTTAAGAAGAATTTCAAGGATATCCTCCTGAACGCCTTCTTTGGTGCTGTACTCATGTAACACACCGTCGATTTCAACTTCTGTTACAGCACAACCTGGCATAGAAGATAATAAAATACGACGAAGAGCGTTTCCTAGAGTGTGGCCGAAACCACGCTCCAACGGCTCTAGAGTTACTTTTGCGTGCGTAGAGCTGACTTGTTCGATGTCAACTAGACGCGGCTTAAGAAATTCTGTTACAGAACCCTGCATTGTGTCCTCTCTTAACTGTAGCCTTACTTAGAGTAAAGCTCGACGATCAGGTGTTCGTTGATGTCGGCAGACAAATCAGAACGTTCTGGAAGACGCTTAAACGTACCTTCCATCTTGCTGCTGTCTACTTCGACCCAAGTCGGTAGTTCACGCTGTGTAGCAACTTCAAGAGCTGCTTTAATGCGTGCTTGGTTCTTAGCTTTCTCACGAATGCTAACAACGTCGTTTGCCGCTACCTTGAAAGAAGGAACGTTTACGACTTGACCGTTAACTAGAATCGCTTTGTGGCTTACCAATTGACGAGATTCAGCGCGAGTTGCACCAAAGCCCATACGGTAAACTACGTTATCTAAACGACCTTCAAGAAGCTGAAGCAAGTTTTCACCTGTGTTACCCTTGATGCGGGCAGCTGTCTTGTAGTAGTTACGGAATTGTTTTTCTAGTACGCCATATGTACGACGAACTTTCTGCTTCTCACGAAGCTGAACGCCGTAATCAGATAGACGACCGCGACGAGCACCATGTTGGCCCGGAGCGTTATCAATCTTACACTTGGTATCAATCGCACGTACACCAGACTTAAGGAATAAGTCAGTGCCTTCGCGACGGCTAAGCTTTAGCTTAGGACCCAAATATCTTGCCATTTTCTTTCTCCAATATTCCTAGAAACTAAACGTTATACGCGACGTTTCTTAGGTGGACGACAACCGTTATGAGGGATCGGAGTCGCATCAACAATGTTAGTGATACGGAAACCCGCTGCGTTTAGAGCGCGGATTGTAGACTCACGACCAGGACCAGGGCCCTTAACCATAACTTCTAGGTTCTTAACGCCATATTCTTTGGCCATTTCACCACAACGCTCAGCAGCAACCTGTGCAGCGAACGGAGTAGATTTACGAGAACCACGGAAACCTGAACCACCTGCAGTTGCCCATGAAAGAGCATTACCTTGACGGTCAGTAATGGTTACGATTGTGTTGTTGAAAGAAGCATGGATGTGCGCAACGCCATCGGCTACTTGCTTGCGTACGCGCTTACGAGCGCGAGTTGGTTGTTTTGCCATTGTACTCTACCTTATCCGACTATTTTTTGATCGGCTTGCGCGGACCCTTACGGGTACGTGCGTTGGTTTTAGTACGCTGTCCACGTAGAGGTAGACTGCGACGGTGACGAAGACCACGGTAACAACCAAGGTCCATAAGACGCTTGATGTTCATGGAAATTTCACGACGAAGATCACCTTCTACAGTGTATTTAGCTACACCATCACGCAGTAGATCGATCTGTTCTTCAGTTAGTTCACTGATCTTAACATCTTCAGCAATACCCGTTTCAGCTAGAATAGCTTGAGAACGAGTCTTACCGATGCCGTAAATCGCAGTTAATGCGATTACAGCGTGTTTCTGATCAGGAATGTTAATGCCTGCAATACGGGCCACTATTCACTCCTAGTACTTTACAAGAATAACCGCTGCAGAGCCCGTTCAGGATACGCAGCGGTGGTACAATTCTTTTGCACATAACAAAAGATGGTTGACTAATTTAGCCAACCTATCTTCAATTTGCAAGAAATATTTCTGCTAATTAGCCTTGGCGTTGTTTATGCTTTGGCTCACTGCAAATCACACGCACAACACCGTTGCGCTTGATAACTTTACAGTTACGGCAGATTTTCTTAACGGAAGCACGAACTTTCATTGCTAAACTCCGTAAATATGGAAAACTAAACTTAGCGGCCGTAGCCTTTCAGATTAGCTTTTTTCAATACTGACTCATACTGTTGAGACATCAAATGTGTCTGAACTTGAGCCATGAAATCCATGATAACAACAACTACGATTAGTAGGGAAGTACCACCAAAATAAAAGCGGACATTCCATGCAATCATCATGAACTCGGGGATCAGACAGATAAAGGTGATATACAACGCACCCGCTAGGGTTAGTCGAGTCATTACTTTATCAATGTACATTGCGGTCTGTTCACCCGGGCGAATACCAGGTATGAATGCTCCAGACTTCTTCAAGTTATCTGCTGTCTCGCGAGGGTTAAACACCAACGCGGTATAGAAGAAACAGAAGAATATAATTGCAGCAGCGTAGAGCATTACATAAAGTGGCTGTCCTGGACTAAGTGCAAGTGAAATATCACTTAACCAGCCAAGACCTTCACTTTGTCCAAACCACTGAGCCAGTGTGCCTGGAAACAGAATAATACTCGATGCGAAAATTGCTGGGATTACACCTGCCATGTTGATTTTCAACGGTAGGTGTGTGCTCTGCGCTGCGAAGACACGACGGCCTTGTTGACGCTTAGCGTAGTTAACGACGATACGACGTTGACCACGTTCCATGAACACTACAAAGTAAATCACAGCAAAAGATATAACCGCAATTAATAGTAGAAGAAGTACGTGCAATTCACCTTGACGCGCTTGCTCTACGGTCTGTCCAATAGCTGGCGGCAAACCAGCAACGATACCAGTGAAAATAATCACAGATATACCGTTACCAATGCCACGCTCGGTAACTTGCTCACCTAACCACATTAAGAACATGGTACCAGTAACCAAACTAACCACGGCAACAAAATAGAAACTAGGACCTGGATTATGTACCAGGCCTGGAATCATACTTGGTAACCCCGTTGCAATACCAATTGCTTGGAAGGTTGCCAATACAAGCGTACCGTATCGGGTGTACTGACTAATCTTACGACGGCCAGCTTCACCTTCTTTCTTCAACTCAGCCAAGGCTGGATGAACTACTGTTAGCAACTGGACAATAATGGACGCAGAAATATACGGCATTATGCCCAGAGCTAAAATAGAAGCACGCGAGAGTGCACCACCAGAGAACATGTTAAACATCTCAATGATGGTACCCTTTTGCTGCTCGAACAGACTGGCAAGTACAGCAGCGTCAATACCAGGAATAGGCACAAAGGATCCAGCTCGGAATATTAATATCGCACCTAATACAAAGAGAAGGCGTGACTTAAGCTCTGCTAGGCCACCTTGTCCACTACGAAAATCTTGTCCTGGTTGTTTAGCCATCTGTACCTCATCCTCGAGTTAATTATTCCTCGATTTTACCGCCAGCAGCTTCGATAGCAGCTAAAGCGCCTTTAGTAACGCGTAGGCCTTTCACTGTTACTGAACGAGCGATATCACCAGAAAGTACAACTTTCACGAACTTAATGTCCTTAGTGATAACATTCGCAGCTTTTAGTGTTTCAAGGCTTACAACATCACCTTCAACTTTCGCTAGCTCAGCTAGACGAACTTCAGCAGTTACTAGGCTCTTACGAGACGTAAAACCGAACTTTGGTAGACGCTGTTTCAAAGGCATTTGACCGCCTTCAAAACCTGGGCGAACAGAACCACCTGAACGTGATTTCTGACCTTTAACACCACGGCCACAAGTTTTACCTAGACCTGAACCGATACCACGGCCTACGCGCTTCGCAGAAGGCTTAGAACCAGCGGCCGGTGATAGAGTATTCAAACGCATACTGATTACTCCTCAACTTTAACCATGTAGTGAACTTTATTGATCATGCCGCGTACGCAAGCAGTATCTTCAAGTTCAACAGTGTGGTTGATGCGACGAAGGCCTAGGCCGCGCAAAGTAGCTTTATGCTTCGGTAAACGACCGATAGAGCTCTTTGTTTGGGTTACTTTAATAGTTTTAGCCATGTCGATTACTCCAGAATTTCTTTAACAGAAAGACCACGTTTTGCCGCGATCATTTCTGGAGAGTTCATTCCACTTAGACCCAAAATTGTTGCGCGAACAACGTTAATTGGATTAGTAGAACCGTATGTTTTTGCTAGTACGTTACGGATACCCGCAACTTCTAGCACTGCACGCATTGCGCCACCGGCGATGATACCAGTACCTTCTGATGCAGGCTGCATGTACACTTGAGAACCAGTGTGACGGCCTTTAACAGCGTGGTGAAGAGTACCTTCGTTGATTGCGATCGTAACCATGTTACGACGTGCTTTTTCCATCGCTTTCTGGATTGCAGCAGGCACTTCACGTGCTTTACCGTAACCGAAACCGATGCGACCGTTACCGTCACCAACTACTGTTAGTGCAGTAAAGCTGAAAATACGACCACCTTTAACCGTTTTTGAAACACGGTTAACAGCGATCAGTTTTTCATTCAAATCTGATTGTGTCTTTTCGTTAGCCATCTTCCGCCTACCTTAGAATTTCAGACCAGCTTCACGAGCAGCTTCTGCTAGTGTCGCGATACGGCCGTGGTATTGGAAACCAGAGCGATCAAATGCAACGTTAGAGATGCCTTTTTCAATCGCGCGCTCAGCAATAGTTTTACCTACAACTGCAGCAGCGTCTTTGTTTCCGGTACTCTTAACTTGCTCACGGATCGCTTTTTCTAAAGTAGAAGCGGCTGCGATAACCTCAGAGCCGTTCGGTGCGATTACCTGAGCGTACACGTGACGTGGAGTACGGTGTACAACTAGGCGAGTTGCGCCCAGTTCAGCAATCTTACGACGTGCTCGGGTCGCACGACGGATACGAGATGCTTTCTTATCCATAGTGTTACCTTACTTCTTCTTAGCTTCTTTAGTACGCACAACTTCGTCGGCGTAACGAACACCTTTACCTTTATAAGGTTCAGGGCTACGGTAAGCGCGAATATCAGCAGCTACCTGACCAACCAACTGCTTATCAGTACCCGTAAGTACGATTTCAGTTTGTGATGGACATTCAGCTTTGATACCTGCTGGAAGTTCGTGCTCAACTGGATGAGAGAAACCTAGAGTTAGACCTACAGCGTTGCCTTTGATAGCAGCACGGTAACCTACACCCTTAAGAGTCAGCTTCTTAGTGAAGCCTTCGGTAACACCAACAACCATGTTGTTAACTAGTGCACGAGCAGTACCTGCTTGTGCCCAAGCTTTATCGAACCCTTCACGAGGACCGAAAGTAACTTTGTTCTCTTCCAAAGTTAGAACTACTGCTGGGTTCATAACACGAACTAATTCGCCTTTTGAACCTTTAACAGTAATTTCCTGACCGTTAAGATTAACTTCTACGCCGGCAGGGAAAACTACTGGTGCTTTTGCAACACGAGACATGTTCTACTCCTATTATGCTACGTAGCAGATAATCTCACCGCCAAGACCCGCTTTGCGTGCAGCGCGGTCGGTCATAAGACCCTTGGAAGTGGAAATAACAGCAATACCAAGGCCACCCATCACTGATGGTAGCGCACCTTTTTTCTTGTAGATGCGTAGACCAGGACGTGAAACACGTTGGATTTGCTCAATAACTGGATTAGCTTCGAAGTACTTAAGTGTAACTTCTAGCTCTGGCTTAACGTCACCTGTTACAGTGTAGTCAGCCACGAAACCTTCTTCTTGTAATAATGCTGCAATTGCAACTTTAAGCTTAGAAGATGGCATTTTTACAGCAACTTTTTTCGCTGCCTGACCGTTACGAAGACGGGTCAGCATATCCGAAATCGGATCTTGCATGCTCATAAGTTAATACTCCGTGATTCTGAATTGCTTACTGGATTACCAGCTTGCTTTACGTAGACCCGGAATCTCGCCTTTCATGCAAGCTTCACGAACCTTGATACGGCTAAGACCGAACTTACGTAGGTAGCCGTGTGGACGTCCAGTCTGGTTACAGCGATTACGCTGACGAGACTTCGCAGAATCACGTGGTAGTGACTGAAGTTTAAGCACTGCATTCCAGCGATCTTCTTCAGACGCATTCACGTCGCTAATTAGAGCTTTTAGCGCAGCACGCTTTTCAGCGAACTTAGCTACTAGCTTGGCACGTTTAGCTTCACGTGCCTTCATTGATTCTTTAGCCATTAGTAACCCTTACTTTTACTTACGGAATGGGAAGTTAAAAGCAGACAGTAGAGCTAGAGCTTCTTCATCAGATTTAGCAGAAGTTGTGATTGTGATGTCTAAACCACGTACACGATCTACTTTATCGAAATCGATTTCTGGGAAGATGATCTGCTCACGAACGCCCATGCTGTAGTTACCACGACCATCGAATGATTTCGGGTTTAAACCACGGAAATCTCGAATACGAGGTACAGCAATTGAAATTAGACGCTCGAAAAAGTCCCACATACGCTCGCCACGTAAGGTTACTTTACAGCCAATAGGGTAGCCCTCACGGATCTTAAAGCCTGCAACTGACTTGCGTGCTACTGTGATTAGCGGCTTCTGACCTGCAATTGCAGTCATGTCAGCAGCAGCGTTTTCTAGCAGCTTCTTGTCGTTGATAGCTTCGCCCACACCCATATTAAGTGTGATCTTTTCGATCCTTGGGACTTGCATGATACTCTTGTATTCGAACTTGCCAGCAAGGTCTTTTACAACAGTCTCTTTGTAGTAATCATGCAGTTTCGCCATAGTACTACTCCAAACTTACTTGATAGTTTCGCCAGTCGATTTAAAGAAACGAACTTTTTTGTCGTCTTCAAATCGGAAGCCTACACGGTCCGCTTTACCTTGACCGTTAACGATAGCAACATTAGACGCATCGATCGCAGCTTCCTGCTCAACGATACCGCCTTGAACACCCATTGCCGGAACCGGCTTCTGGTGTTTCTTAACCATGTTGATACCTTCAACGATAACTTTACCGGTTGCTAGAACCTTAGTTACTTTACCAGTCTTGCCTTTATCTTTACCAGCAAGAATGATAACTTCGTCGTTACGACGGATTTTAGCTGCCATTATAGTCGCTCCTTAAAGTACTTCTGGCGCTAGTGATACAATCTTCATGAATTTCGTATTACGAAGTTCACGAGTCACAGGGCCAAAGATACGGGTACCGATAGGTTGCTCAGTGTTGTCGTTCAACAATACGCAAGCATTACGGTCAAAGCGAATGACAGAGCCATCTTGACGACGAACGCCTTTACGGGTGCGTACAACCACCGCTTTCAGTACATCACCTTTCTTAACTTTACCGCGTGGAATTGCTTCCTTTACAGTAATCTTGATGATGTCACCGATATGTGCATAGCGACGGTGAGAACCACCCAGAACCTTAATACACATTACGCTACGTGCGCCGGAGTTATCCGCAGCATCAAGCATACTTTGCATTTGGATCATGTTAGTGCTCCGCTAATTTAAAACATCTAGACCCAAATCGAGTCGATATGCCTTTTCTTCAAAGGCGGCGAATAATAACACCATTTTCGACCGATGGGTAGATAAAAAAATGAACGGCCCTAAGTTTTTCAGGGCCGCTTACTTAAGTAGTTGTTAGTACGTATTAAATACGTGCTTTCTCAACTACGCGTACCAAAGCCCAAGACTTAGTCTTTGACATTGGACGGCACTCGCGAACTTCAACCATGTCGCCTAGGCCACATTCGTTGTTTTCATCGTGTGCATGAAGCTTAGTCGTGCGTGTGATGTACTTACCGTAAATCGGGTGCTTCACTTTACGCTCGATAGCAACAACAATAGACTTATCGCCTTTGTCGCTAACTACACGACCAAGCTGAGTACGGATTTGATCGCTCATTATGCGCCAGCCTTCTCAGTCAGTACAGTTTTAACACGTGCGATATCACGACGTACAGTTTTAAGATTGTGAGTCTGCTGTAGTTGACCAGTCGCAGCTTGCATGCGCAAGTTAAACTGTTCACGTAGCAAATTCACAAGCTCTGCATTAAGCTCTTCAACGCTTTTAGCGCGTAGATCTAGTGCATTCATCACATCACCGCCTTAATTACGAATGTTGTCTTGATTGGTAGCTTACGTGCAGCAAGATTAAATGCTTCACGAGCTAATGTTTCAGGAACACCACCCATTTCGTATAGAACTTTACCTGGTTGAATCTGTGCAACCCAGTACTCCACACTACCTTTACCTTTACCTTGACGAACTTCAAGAGGCTTAGATGTGATTGGTTTGTCTGGGAATACACGAATCCAGATTTGGCCCTGACGTTTTACATGACGAGTCATAGCACGACGTGCAGCTTCGATCTGACGAGCAGTTAGACGACCACGGCCGACTGCTTTAAGACCAAATGTACCAAAGCTTACATCAGTACCGTTCGCTAAACCGCGGTTACGGCCTTTAAAGGCCTTGCGGAATTTAGTGCGTTTAGGTTGCAGCATCAATAAACTCCTTATTTACGGCTTTTGCGCTGCTTCTTAGGCTTGTCAGCCTTTGGCTCTTCAACCGGCATGCCGCCTAGAACTTCACCTTTGAAGATCCAAACTTTAACGCCGATAACACCGTATTGGGTGTGAGCCGAAGAAGTTGCGTAGTCAATGTCAGCACGAAGAGTGTGTAGAGGCACACGGCCTTCACGGTACCACTCAGTACGTGCAATTTCAGCACCGCCTAGACGGCCGCTTACTTCAACTTTGATACCTTTAGCGCCAAGACGCATAGCGTTTTGAACTGCACGCTTCATCGCGCGACGGAACATTACACGACGCTCTAGTTGAGACGAAATACTGTCTGCTACTAGTTGACCATCTAGTTCTGGTTTACGTACTTCAGCGATGTTGATCTGAGCTGGAACGCCCGCGATCTTCGCAACTGCTGCACGTAGTTTCTCTACGTCTTCGCCTTTCTTACCGATTACTACGCCTGGACGAGCAGTGTGAATAGTCACACGGATGCTCTTCGCAGGACGCTCGATAACGATGCGTGATAGAGATGCTTTTGCTAGTTCCTTAGTAAGGAACTGGCGTACCTTGAAATCGCCGTCTAGGTTGTCAGCGAATTCTTGGCTGTTAGCAAACCAAGTGGTATTCCAAGGCTTACAGATGCCTAAACGAATACCATTAGGATGTACTTTCTGACCCATTGCTTTCTCTCCTAGTCTCTTAGCGGTCTGCTACAACAACAGTGATGTGGCTAGAACGCTTCAAGATGCGATCGGCACGGCCTTTAGCACGAGGCATAATACGCTTCATGGTAGGACCTTCGTCAACGAAGATTTTAGCAACATTAAGATCATCAATGTCTGCGCCTTCGTTGTGTTCTGCGTTAGCGATAGCTGACTCTAGAACTTTCTTGATTAAATCAGCAGCTTTTTTGTTGCTGAAATTAAGAATTTCTAGAGCTTGAGCAACTGGCTTACCGCGCAGTTGATCTGCAACCAAACGAGCTTTTTGCGGCGAAATGCGAGCAAAGCGATGTTTAGCGATAGCTTCCATTACCTACTCCTTAGCGCTTTTTAGCTTTCTTATCCGCAGCATGACCGCGGTAAGTACGTGTTGGTGCAAATTCGCCTAGCTTGTGACCGATCATTTCTTCAGAAACGAAAACAGGAACGTGCTGACGACCATTATGGACAGCGATGGTCAAACCGATCATCTGAGGGATGATCATTGAGCGACGGGACCAAGTCTTAACAGGCTTTTTGTCTCCGCTTTCCAACGCTTTCTCTACCTTCTTCAGCAAGTGTAGGTCAATGAATGGACCTTTCTTGAGAGAACGTGGCATGGCGTATCCTCTTTATAATTACTTATTACGACGACGTACGATGTACTTGTCGGTGCGCTTGTTGCTACGAGTCTTATAACCCTTAGTTGGAACGCCCCAAGGTGTTACTGGATGACGACCGCCTGATGTACGACCTTCACCACCACCATGTGGGTGATCCACTGGGTTCATTACAACACCACGTACAGTTGGACGAACACCGCGCCAGCGTGAAGCACCAGCTTTACCTAGCTCACGTAGCATGTGTTCTGCGTTACCAACTTCACCTAGAGTCGCACGACCGTCAGCAAGAACTTTACGCATTTCACCAGAACGTAGACGTAGAGTCACATAAGTGCCTGCACGTGCAATGATCTGAGCGTATGCACCAGCTGAACGAGCCAGCTGTGCACCTTTACCAGGCTTAAGTTCAACACAGTGTACTGTTGAACCTACTGGGATGTTGCGCATTGGTAAAGTGTTACCAACTTTGATAGCAGCATCTTCGCCAGACTGGATCATATCACCAGCTTGGATACCTTTAGGTGCGATAATGTAGCGGCGCTCACCGTCTGCGTACAGAACTAGAGCAATGTTTGCGCTACGGTTTGGATCGTATTCTAGACGCTCAACTTTCGCTGGGATGCCATCTTTAGTACGTTTAAAGTCAATTAGACGGTAGTGTTGTTTGTTACCACCACCAATATGACGTACTGTGATACGACCGTTATTGTTACGACCACCAGTCTTAGAGTTTTTCTCTAGAAGTGGTGCGTACGGCTTACCCTTATGCAGGTCAGAGTTAACCACTTTAACTACGTGGCGACGACCTGGGGAAGTCGGCTTACATTTTACAATAGCCATTCTTCTTTGCTCCTAGCCTTACTCTGCACTACCAGCGAAGTCGATGTCTTGACCTTCTTTCAAGATAACATACGCTTTCTTCACGTCTGAACGACGGCCTTGGCGCATACCTTGACGTTTGGTCTTACCCTTAGTGATAAGAGTATTTACAGACTTAACTTCAACCTCAAACAGTTTTTCAACTGCTGCTTTGATCTCTCTCTTTGTCGCAGTAATAGCAACTTTAAACACGATAGTATTCGCGTTTTCAGCAGCCATTGATGCTTTTTCAGAGATGTGCGGAGCACGTAGAACTTTTAAAATACGCTCTTCAGTGATCATGCTAGCATCTCCTCGATTGCTTTAACTGCTGCTGCAGTCATTACAATTTTATCGAAAGCGATCAAGCTAACTGGATCGATTGCCGCTGCGTCACGTACGTCTACTTTGTATAGGTTACGTGCTGCAAGGAATAGATTCTCATCTAGTTCGCCAGTTACGATTAGTGCATCAGTTAGCTCAAGCTCTTTAAGCTTAGCAACTAGTGCTTTTGTCTTTGGTGCTTCTAGAGTGAAGTTTTCAACAACGATTAAACGCTCTTGACGAACTAACTCAGAAAGAATGCTCTTCATAGCACCGCGGTACATTTTCTTGTTTACTTTTTGGCTGTGATCCTGAGGACGAGCAGCGAAAGTAACACCACCAGAACGCCATAGCGGACTGCGGATTGTACCTGCACGAGCGCGACCAGTACCCTTCTGGCGCCATGGCTTAGCGCCACCACCAGAAACGTCTGAACGAGTCTTCTGAGCACGTGTACCCTGACGAGCACCTGCTGCAAACGCAACAACTACTTGGTGTACAAGCGCTTCATTGAAATCACGCCCAAAAGTAGTTTCGGAGACAGTTAGCGCGTTAGCGCCTTTGACTACCAATTCCATTACTAACTCCTCGACGTTACGCTTTAACAGCTGGTTTAACGATCACGTTACCGCCTGTAGCACCAGGGACTGCACCTTTAATAAGAAGCAGATTGCGCTCAGCGTCAACACGTACGATCTCTAGGTTTTGAGTCGTTACACGCTCAGCACCCATGTGACCAGCCATTTTCTTGCCTTTAAATACACGACCTGGAGTTTGACATTGGCCAATTGAACCCGGAGCGCGGTGAGACAAGGAGTTACCATGGGTCATATCTTGAGTACGGAAGTTCCAGCGCTTAATAGCACCTTGGAAACCCTTACCTTTAGATGTACCAGTAACGTCTACTTTTTTAATTTCGTTAAAGATTTCAACACTTAGCTCAGCGCCAACTGCGAATTCTTCATTATTTTCTAGACGGAATTCCCAAAGACCGCGACCAGCTTCTACACCTGCTTTCGCAAAGTGACCAGCTTCTGGCTTAGATACGCGGCTAGCTTTCTTAGTTCCAGCTGTTACTTGAATAGCGTTGTAACCGTCAGTTTCTACAGATTTAACCTGAGTAACGCGGTTGTTTTCAACTTCAACAACAGTAACTGGAATAGAAATGCCATCTTCGGTAAAGATGCGGGTCATGCCCACTTTACGACCGATTAGACCAATCATTCTCTTATCTCCCCTTAACCTAGGCTGATCTGTACGTCAACGCCAGCAGCTAGATCTAGACGCATCAGAGCATCAACAGTTTTGTCTGTAGGCTCAACGATGTCGATAAGGCGCTTGTGTGTACGAATTTCGTACTGGTCACGTGCGTCCTTATTAACGTGTGGAGAAATAAGAACAGTGAAGCGCTCTTTGCGAGTAGGAAGAGGGATTGGACCCTTAACCTGTGCGCCAGTACGCTTAGCTGTTTCAACGATTTCCGCAGTAGACTGGTCGATCAAACGATGATCGAAAGCCTTTAGGCGGATACGAATACGTTGGTTCTGCATTAGACAGAGCTCCAAATAAAAATTACACAAACAATATCGCCACTCACGTTCGTAAAGACGAAGGAATGTCGATTGATTTATGTGAACGTAGCATCCCTATCGGATGCATTGTCAGCCAATTTAATGACTGCGAACATAAGTCAGAGTATTCATTATGAAACATACTCGGCATAACCTGTAGTACGTCTCTCCTCAATGCTTATTGGTTCACAACAGCGCTTACAAGACTTTGTCTCTGGCAGTGGTGAGCATTATACAGATCACATTTTTGAAAGCAAGCCTTGATCGATAAATAAACAATCATTCAATTATTAATCTATATTATCAATAACTTAGTGCCTTTACATGTGGCTGTTTAATAGCAAAAATTAACCACTTCTGTTTTTTAGATATAAAAAAAGGAAGCCGAAGCTTCCTTTTTATTCAGTACTTAGTTATGCACTAATTGCTATTAAGCAATGATAGTTGCAACAACACCAGCACCAACTGTACGGCCACCTTCACGGATAGCAAAACGTAGACCTTCATCCATCGCGATAGGTGCGATTAGAGTAACAGTCATAGAGATGTTATCACCAGGCATTACCATTTCAACGCCTTCTGGTAACTCGATAGTACCAGTTACGTCAGTTGTGCGGAAGTAGAACTGTGGACGGTAACCTTTGAAGAAAGGAGTGTGACGACCGCCTTCATCTTTAGAAAGAACATAGATTTCTGAAGTGAAAGTAGTGTGTGGAGTGATTGAACCTGGCTTAGCAAGAACTTGACCACGTTCAACGTCATCACGCTTAGTACCACGTAGAAGAACACCAACGTTCTCACCAGCACGGCCTTCGTCAAGAAGCTTACGGAACATCTCAACACCAGTACATGTAGTAGTGATAGTGTCGTGAATACCGATGATAGCTACTTCGTCACCAACTTTAACGATACCTTGCTCAATACGACCAGTTACAACAGTACCACGGCCTTGGATTGAGAAAACATCTTCGATTGGAAGGATGAATGGTAGATCGATAGCACGCTCTGGCTCTGGGATGTAAGAATCTAGAGCTTCAGCTAGTTCAACAATCTTAGCTTCCCACTCAGCTTCGCCGTTAAGCGCGCCTAGTGCAGAACCCATGATTACTGGGCAATCATCACCTGGGAAATCGTACTCAGAAAGAAGTTCACGAACTTCCATCTCTACTAGTTCAAGTAGTTCTTCATCATCAACCATGTCACACTTATTCATGAATACGATGATGTAAGGAATACCAACTTGACGACCAAGTAGGATGTGCTCACGAGTTTGAGGCATAGGACCGTCAGTTGCAGCAACAACTAGGATACCACCATCCATTTGAGCAGCACCAGTGATCATGTTTTTAACATAATCGGCGTGTCCAGGACAGTCTACGTGTGCGTAGTGACGAGTAGGAGTATCGTATTCTACGTGAGAAGTAGAGATTGTGATACCGCGCTCGCGCTCTTCAGGAGCGTTATCGATAGATGCGAAGTCTTTAGCAACACCACCGTACACTTTTGCAAGTGTAGTACAGATAGCAGCTGTTAGAGTTGTTTTACCGTGGTCAACGTGACCGATTGTACCAACGTTAACATGCGGTTTTAGACGTTCAAATTTTTCTTTAGACACAATTGTGTTCCTTCCTAGTTAAGATACGCCCCCTACTAGGTCGGGGACGGCTCTGAAGTTTGTATTTTATGCGCCAATAGCCATTGACGCAATAATGAAATTAAATACGTTCAGCAATAATTTTATCAGTAACGTTCTTTGGCATTTCAGCGTACTCGCTAAACTCCATAGAATAAGACGCGCGGCCTTGTGTTGCTGATCTTAAATCAGTTGCATATCCGAACATTGCTGATAGTGGAACTTGCGCACGAATAATTTTAATACCCGCGTTGCCTTCTTCCATACCTTCGATCATGCCGCGGCGACGGTTAAGGTCACCAACAACATCACCCATCCAATCTTCTGGCGTGGTAATTTCAACTTTCATCATCGGTTCAAGCAATACTGGAGTTGCATCAAGTGCACCTTGTCGTAATGCCATTGAACCTGCGATTTTAAATGCAATTTCGCTTGAATCAGTGTCGTGGTAAGAACCATCAACTAATGTCGCTTTGACATCAATCATTGGGTAGCCTGCTAGCACGCCACTCTTCATTTGTTCTTCGATACCTGTAGCAACAGCACTAATGTATTCTTTAGGTACGCTGCCACCAACAATTTCATCTACGAATACGAAACCTTCACCCGGTTCTGATGGTTCAAGCTTTAGCCACACATGACCATATTGGCCACGGCCGCCAGTTTCACCAGCTTGACGAATGAATTTACCTTCAACTTTAGTATTACCACGAATAGTTTCACGGTAAGCAACCTGGGGTTTACCCACGTTACAGTTGACGTTAAATTCGCGCTTCATACGATCGACGATGATATCTAGGTGAAGCTCACCCATGCCAGAAATTAGAATCTGACCTGATTCAACATCGGTCTCAACGCGGAAAGATGGGTCTTCTGCAGCTAGTTTATCTAGCGCGATTGTCATCTTATCTTGATCAGCAACAGAACGTGGTTCAACCACAATCTGAATAACCGGTTCAGGGAATTCCATGCGCTCAAGGATCACTTTATGATTTTGATCGCACAAGGTATCGCCTGTCGTTGCAAATTTAAGACCAATGGCTGCCGCAATGTCACCAGCGCGCACTTCTTTGATCTCTTCACGTTTATTCGCATGCATCTGAACAATACGACCTAAACGCTCACGTTTTTCTTTTACAGTGTTGAAAACAGTATCACCTGAATTAACAACACCTGAGTATACGCGCATGAAAGTTAACGTACCTACGAACGGGTCGGTTGCGATTTTGAACGCTAGTGCTGAGAATGGTTCGTCATCACTTGAATGACGCTCAACAGGGTTACCGTGTTCGTCTTCACCAGTAATTGCTTTTACTTCAGTTGGTGAAGGTAGGAAATCAACAACAGCATCGAGTACGGCTTGAACACCTTTGTTCTTAAATGCAGAACCACAAGTTGCCAGCACGATTTCGTTGTTTAGGGTACGTTGACGCAGACCAGCTTTAATTTCAGCTTCAGTCAGTTCACCTTCTTCAAGGTATTTATCCATTAGTTCATCATTAGCTTCTGCTGCTGATTCAACTAAGTTCATGCGCCACTCTTCTGCTAACTCTTGCATGTCAGCAGGAATATCTTCATAGGTAAAACTGGTACCTTGATCAGCATCAGACCAGTTAATGGCCTTCATTTTGATCAGGTCAATTACACCTTTAAATTCATCTTCAGTACCAATATTTAATTGCAGAGGCACTGGTGTTGCACCAAGACGGTGTTTGATCTGCTCGATAACGCGGAAGAAATCTGCGCCCGTGCGATCCATCTTGTTGATAAAAACAATACGAGGAACTTCATATCGATCGGCTTGACGCCATACAGTCTCAGACTGAGGCTCTACACCTGAAGCACCACAGAACACAACAACAGCACCATCAAGTACGCGCAGTGAACGTTCAACTTCAATGGTGAAGTCTACGTGTCCTGGAGTATCAATAATGTTGATTCGGTGCTCGTCGAACTGCTTGTCCATACCACGCCAAAAGGTGGTCGTAGCAGCAGATGTGATAGTGATACCACGTTCTTGCTCCTGCTCCATCCAATCCATAGTAGCAGCGCCGTCGTGTACTTCACCAATCTTGTGAGATAGACCTGTATAAAACAGGATGCGCTCGGTAGTGGTTGTTTTACCGGCGTCAACGTGAGCACAGATACCGATATTACGGTAGCGCTCGATAGGCGTTTTGCGAGCCACGGTTGTATCCTCTTACTAAGGTGAACCTTAGAAAATGGTTTAGGCACAGCAGGAAAACCTGCTGTGCCCAAGCGGTATTACCAGCTATATTACCAGCGGTAATGTGCGAACGCTTTGTTCGCATCTGCCATACGGTGAACGTCTTCACGTTTCTTAACAGCAGAACCTTTGTTGTCAGCTGCATCTAGCATTTCGCCTGCAAGACGCTGAGCCATAGATTTTTCACCACGCTTACGCGCAGCTTCAACTAACCAACGCATAGCTAGTGCATTACGACGTACTGGACGTACTTCTACAGGCACCTGGTAAGTTGAACCACCCACACGGCGAGATTTAACTTCTACCGCTGGACGTACATTTTCAAGAGCTTTTTCGAATACAGATAAGTGTTCTTCACCAGAACGCTCAGCCATAGTTTCTAGTGCAGAGTAAACAATTTTTTCTGCAGTAGATTTCTTTCCGTCAACCATTAGGATGTTAACGAATTTTGCCAGCAATTCTGATTTGAATTTAGGATCTGGAAGGATCTTACGCTGACCGATTACGCGACGACGTGGCATGGATTATCTCCGTTGTCTTCTTCAGGTTATCCAAAACTTTTCAGTTTCTTCAAAATTAAATAATTTTAGTGTTTGGCCTTACTTAACGGAATCCATTAAGACTTAGGACGCTTCACACCGTACTTAGAACGACCTTGTTTACGGTCATTAACGCCTGCACAGTCAAGTGCACCACGAACAGTGTGGTAACGAACACCCGGTAAGTCTTTAACACGACCACCGCGGATAAGAACAACTGAGTGCTCCTGAAGGTTGTGACCTTCACCGCCGATGTATGATGTTACTTCAAAACCGTTTGTTAGACGAACACGACAAACTTTACGTAATGCTGAGTTCGGTTTTTTAGGTGTAGTAGTGTAAACACGAGTACATACACCACGTTTCTGTGGGCACGCTTCTAGTGCTGGCACGTTGCTTTTTACAACTTGCTTAGCACGTGGCTTACGTACCAACTGGTTAATAGTTGCCATTAAATAGCTCCTGATTGTTACTTTCGTAAGGTGAAAAATCTGCCTCCCAACAACAGGAGGACGCGAAATTTTAGGCATCGCACCTAAAGGTGTCAAGATCTAACCAACGATCAATTAAGTGATCATTTCTTAAACAATCACTTTTTTGTCCATATATTGTTACTAATAATGGCTTGTTACGCCCATTTCATGTGCTTGTCATGTCTTTCAGTAAGCAAAACAAAACCTTTATAATCAATAACATCTAGATCTTTATCACATTTATCTTGCAAACCACGCGCAATAATATCGGCTTCTAGTAAATAAATTTTTACGCCGATATTTTTTATTAAATCAAAGTAAATATTTTCGCTCAAGGCGACAATTACAGCGTCTTCGAGCAATAAGATCTCATCACCAGCGCAAATAAACTGTAAACATTGTGCCAATGAGTGGCTCTGAAATGGTGATCGGGTCACAGTATGTAACATCGGCACCTCAAAATGTGAGAATTTGGTGGCAACAATGCAATCTTGTCACCAGCTCAGAATGGGGACAGATATTTACGTCAATTAATAAATCATCAACGCTTAATCCGCGTTCAATTAATGACTGCTGACAAACATAAATATTTTCGATGTCATACAAAGGTAGCATTTTAAAAGTCGCGATATAATTACGACTTAAAATAGCATTCGGCTGCTGATGTTTAAGCAGTTGTAATACCCCATCACCAAGAAAAAATACATCTAATGCTTCAGTGTAAGCAGAAGCCGCCAATAGCGCATCTAAACCTTCACGACCACAACTGCTACCATGAGGTGGTTGACGAAAAACAAACCCTAAGTTATTCACTCGATTAACCTCAAAATTGAATCACGCGATCTGCACTAAGTAATACTTCAGCTAAACCACCCAATCCAGCCGCTTCAAACCCATAGGCTAAATTATGACTGGGCAATTGATGTTGTTGTGCTTCTTGTTCACCAATAATGCCACGTCGTAATGCTGCAGCCACGCAAGTATGTAATTCAACCTGATGTGTTTGCGCCAACTGCTGCCATGCAGCAACCAGATCAAATTCATCGGATGCGGGTACTGTCAGCCCATTACCATTTAAAACACCATCTTGATAAAAGAATACGCGAGTTAAGGTATGTCCTAGCTCAATAAGTGCACATGAAAATTGATAAGCTGAACGTGCGGCTTGAGTACCATAGGCTGGGCCATTAACAACAATGGCGTAAGTTAAACTCACTTGTCACCATCCTCTGTTTTTCGCTGACGAATATAAAGATAAACAGTGTGCTTTGAGATATTCAATCGATCAGCAACACGGTTAATTGCATCTTTGATGTCAAAAATACCCTTATCAAATAGCTCCATCACTATCTGACGATTTTTAGCATTATTAGATACATTCTTATCTGCGTTTATTTCTTCAATAGTGCGTTCAACGGTTTGATCCACCAATTCATCAACATCACTGGCAAAGTTTACTTTTGATGCTGCTTGTTTGGCTTCATCCGTTGGCATAAACGATTGCAGTATTTGGGTAAATGGCACATCAAGATTAAC
Organism: Photobacterium piscicola; assembly: GCF_046058925.1. NCBI lineage: Bacteria > Pseudomonadati > Pseudomonadota > Gammaproteobacteria > Vibrionales > Vibrionaceae > Photobacterium > Photobacterium piscicola. The sequence goes on along the minus strand of NZ_CP175534.1, from coordinate 610,597 downwards.
GTTAATGCACAACAACCCGATAACTTTATTATCACCATTACGAATCGCAATAGTGATTGATTTCATTAAATCACCACCTTTAGCGCGCGTGAAATAAGCACGTGAAAAATTCCGTTCTGAATTTTGAATATCACGTAAAGAGCGTAACGCAAGATCGGTGATCGGTGATCCTACTTTACGACCTGTATTCTGACCATTGGCTATTTTGATGGCCGAGGTATTTAAATCGGCTAAGGAGTGCAGAACAATTTCACAAAATGGCCCAATTAATGCGGCTAAACCGTCAACAACCGCTTCATACGCGCGCAGAATATTATCATCGTGTTCAGAAAAAATTCGTCTGTCAACGATGTCACTATCAACAATTATCTCTGTTCCAAAATTATCTACTGAAATCACGATATCACCTTCCATTTTGCTGCTTATCTACAATGCGATCGCCCTGATCTATCACCACAAGCATTCAATATAATTGATAAAATTTAAAATCTTCTCAGTAAGTTTATCAGATAATTGAACAAAAAAGACCCGACATATGCCGGGTCTGGATCAACAGTTACGCTTTTTTGTCACTAGAAAGTGATAACTTATTGCGTTTTTGTCGCTGTAGTTGTTGTTTTTACTGCTTCAACAACTGGCTGTTGAGCTTGCTTAGCATCTTTGATGCTTAATAATTCTACTTGGAAAACTAGAGTAGAATTAGCAGGAATGCTTGGATTAGCTTGTGCGCCATATGCAAGTTGTGGCGGAATAACAAATTCAAACTTAGAACCAACAGGCATTAATTGTACGCCTTCAGTCCAACCTGGAATCACTTGATTTAGTGGGAAGGTTGCTGGTTGGTTACGTTGGTATGAACTATCAAATACAGTACCGTCAGTTAGCATGCCTTTGTACTGCACTTCAACAGTATCAGTTGCAGCAGGTTTTGCGCCTGTACCTTCTTTCTCAACTTTGTACATCAAACCAGATTTAGTGGTAACTACACCGGCTTCTTTAGCAAATTTAGCGCGGAACTCTTCACCTGCTTTAATGTTCTTTTCAGCGTCAGCTTTTGCTTTCTGCTCAACAATCTTTGCAACACGTTGATCAAGAGATTGTAGTGCTTGTTGAGTTTGCTCTTGTGTCATCAGGCTCTTACCTGCAAACACATCTTCAACCCCCGCAAGTACATCTTGACGGTTCAGGTTAAGGCCAAGTTCTTTTTGTTGATCAAGGTTAGCTGATAGGTATTGTGCTAGTGATGCACCAATAGCATACGCTGCTTTTTGATCTTCAGTTTTAAATTCAACTTTAGCAGCATCCGTTGTTGCAACAGCAGCTGAAGCCGTTGTTTGTTCAACTTTTGCAGGCTCAGCAGGCTTGTTGGTGTCTGCTTTATTATCGTCCTGACAACCCACAGCAAGGAAGATTGTTGCTGCTAATACAGACATCTTTAAAATAGGCTTCATGTATTTCTCCATCAGTCATTGAGGTCATGCCTCACTTTTACACTGTGTTTATTAGTATGAGTATGAAAACAAAATTATATCAATATACTACTACCAGTCTGATTAAGTAACTGTAAATACTTAGCGCTGCAGTTATTTAATCAGATTCATTTCTTCTATCTAGTTACCCTAATAAAGCGGAACCAGAGCTTAATGTACAAGAAATTTTTGTCAGTTAGTCTACTTTTCTCTACCTTTGCCTTAAGCGGTTGTTTTCTATTTAATTCAGAACTCCAACGCTGGCATCTTGCTCAACAAGGTAGCACGAGCTTAAGCCTTAGTCGTGATGGCCGTTTTGCACTTATTAGTACAAACATACAAGGTATCGCGCTATGGGATTTACAGCAAAACAAAAAGTTAGCTGATTTTGGTTCTCAAGATCAATATCACAATAGCGTGATAACAAGTTATATATCTGATAACAATCGTTATGCCATAACCGCAACAACTCAAAATTTTGCCGTATGGGATTTGGGATGGTCACAAGCCCATGGGTTATGGTCAATTGATAACGCAAAAATTCAAGATGTCGCTATTGCCAATAATGGCACTGACGTATTGTTAGCATTAAATAACGGTAAAGCCTTGTTTATTGATCTGACAAATGGTCGACGGCTCGAATTTTTAGCGCATCGAAACAATGTTAATAGTGTTGCCCTTTCTGCCAATGGCCGCTATGCCCTTTCTGGAGGCAATGATCACCACGCCTATTTATGGGATACCCGCAGCGGACAGATTATTTATTCATTTAAGCATAGCAGCCGTGTCAACCAAGTCGCACTGCAACGCGATGGAAAATTCGCTTTTTCTGCTACCGATAATAATGACAATATTATTTGGGATTTAACTACGGGTAACAAAATCACTCAATTAGCGATGAAAGTACGTTATCAAACCCTTTCAAGTGCACGTTTTTCTGATGATGGTCAATTTTTGGTAACGGGATCACCGTCACGCCGAGTCGAATTATGGCGCACAGATAATGGTGAAAATATCAAAAATTGGCGTGCGGAAGTACAGCCAGGGGCTCGACCCGCCACAGCAGTGGTGTATGATGTCGCTATTAGCCCTACAGGTAATGTTGTCGCTGGCTCATCTGCTGGTTACGCTCAAGCCTGGTCAACCGACTGAAAGATATCCCATGAATGAGATACAACAACTACAAAGCCGTCTTGATGAACTCGAGATGAAACTCGCCTTCCAAGAACAGACCATTGATGAATTAAATGATGCACTAACGAAGCAGCAATTTATGATTGATCGAATGGAAGTACAACTTAAGTTTATGGTCGGTAAAGTTAAAGGTATGCAAACCTCTAATATGGCAGATGAATCAGAAGAAACACCTCCACCACATTATTAAATAGAGATTCGAGGTTCGAGGTTCGAGGTTCGAGGTTCGACAAGATAAAAACAAAAAAGGAAGCCGAGGCTTCCTTTTTTTATGATCACAATAAATGTGATTAGTGAGAACAGCCGCAGCCGCCCTTACCTTCGCCACCGCAACAACCTTCGTCGTTACCGTGATCATGGTCGCCGCCACAGCAATCGTCGTCACCGTGATCGCCACAACCGCCTTCACCACCACAACAACCGCCACCTTGGTGTAGGTGACCGTGTTCAATTTCTTCTTCAGTTGCAGCACGTACAGCAACAACTTCAACGTCAAAACCAAGTGTTTGACCAGCAAGCATGTGGTTACCATCAACAACAACTTCGTCGCCGTCAACTTCAGTTACTTCTACAGGGATTGGACCTTGATCAGTATCAGCTAGGAAACGCATACCAACAGTGATTTCATCAACACCTTGGAATACATTTGCAGGAACACGTTGAACCATTTCGTCCATGTGCTCGCCGTAAGCTTCTTCAGGAGCAACAGTGATTTCAAACTTGTCGCCTGCCACGTGGCCTTCAAGCGCTTTTTCCAGACCAGGAATAAGGTTGTTGTGACCGTGTAGGTAATCAAGAGGTACTTCAACTGTTGATTGATCGACAACGATACCTTCTTCAGTTTTCACTTGGTAAGCTAGGCTTACTACTGTGTCTTTAGCGACTTTCATGTTAACTCCAAAATTTAAGCTTGGGGTGATAGTTTTTGTTCCCATATCATACAGGATAATACCATTGAGATGCCATTATCACATTAGTCTGGTTTAAAAATCCCTATCACTTGTTGTTTGGTTGCTGAAGAAAGTTGTTCACTTTCTTTTACTGACTGTGGCAAACGTGTATCAAGGTGATGACACAGTGCACATTCAATATGTTCAATGTCATGTTGTTGCCACCAGCGTAATGTATCTTGTGCTTGGCAATTCGGACACACTGCACCTGCAATAAATCGTTTCTTGATCATTGAATCATTCCTTGATTAATCCCAATCTTGGTGGCGTTGTTGCTCACCACGCATTTCACGATCAAAAATATCTTCCAACTCTTTACGAGCCTCTTTTTGACGTGATGCTAAATTGACATCTTCACTATGCTGAGGCAGTAAATCACGTAATGCTTGGCTATCGATTTTACGAAAATGCGCCTGAGCACGATTCGCTTTATAAGGATGTATACCCAAAGATATGAGGGCTTGGCGACCTAAATCAAGGGCACCTTCAAATGTTTCACGTGAAAAACATTCAACCCCATGACTTAATAACTGATGGGCTTCAACTCGACTACGTGCGCGCGCCATTAATTTCAATCGAGGAAAGTGCTGTTGGCATAACGCGACCACTTCCATCACTTCATTTGGGTCATCCGTACAGATAATCAAGGCTTCAGCATTCTCTGCTCCCGCCGAACGTAATAAATCCAATTGCGTCGCATCACCGTAATAGACCTTATAACCAAATTTACGCAAAAATTGAATTTGACTGGGATCGCGCTCTAATACAGTAACGCGAATTTTATTGGCAAACAGTAGCCGTCCCACCACCTGCCCAAATCGACCAAACCCGGTAATAATGACGCGCGGCTGGCGATCAATGACATCCGAAACTGGTTGCTGTGAATTTTCTGCTTGAAAGCTACGGCGATACCACTGTTTTTGTAGCTGTAAAATTAATGGCGTCGTCATCATCGATAAACTAACAACCACTAATAACAACGGTGCTAACTCACCACTTAATAATCCATCAGCTTTAGCTGCCGTAAACAACACAAAAGCAAACTCTCCACCTTGGCTTAAAATAACCGCCATTTGACTACGCGATTTTTCACCAACGCCAAACAGGCGCGCCAATAGATAAAGAATACCAGTCTTAAGGGTCACTAAGCCAATAACTACCGCAAGGATCTGTAATGGGTATTGTAATAACAACCCCAGATTAACCGCCATGCCAACCGAGATAAAAAACAATCCCAGTAATAATCCTTTGAATGGTTCGATAGCTATTTCAAGTTCATGCCGATATTCACTTTCAGCCAGTAATACACCCGCTAAAAATGCACCAAGTGCCATCGACAAACCGATCATCTGCATTATCAATGCAATACCAATGACTAATAATAACGCGGCCACGTTAAATAACTCACGCACACCACTCATCACCACATAACGAAATAACGGCCGCAACAAAAAGTGGCCAGCAACTAAAAACAGTACAATGCAGCCTAACATCCAAATGCCATCCAGCCAGGTGCCACCAGCATTACCTGCCAGCAATGGTAATAACGCTAACATTGGAATAACCGCGATATCTTGAAACAGCAGTACGGCAAATCCTGATTGACCCGTTTCGCTACCACTTAATTGTTGTTCGTCTATCACCCGTAATGCAATCGCAGTTGACGATAATGCCAACCCCATGCCGATAACAATCGCATCACGCCAACCAAGCTCAGGAAAAAACCATCGCCAGCCAAGAGCAATTGCAGCAATAACCAGCGTCGAGATCACCACTTGGCTGCCACCTAATCCTAAAATTGGCTTACGCATTTGCCATAATTTTTTCGGGTTAAGTTCCAAACCGATAAGGAACAGTAACAACACCACCCCAAACTCAGAAAAGTGCAATATTGCATCCACATCAGAGATTAATCCCAATCCCCATGGTCCAATACCAATGCCAGCAATGAGATACCCCAATACCGAACCGAGACCTAATCGTTGTGCTAACGGTACCGCAATAATGGCTGCCCCTAAAAAAATCACCATCACCACTAAAAAGTCATTATCCATGGCTGGCTCCTGTGGCTAATGGTAATTGCGGATCGTATTGATGAGGGTTGATTAACCACTGCCGATACCATCGTGCGTACTGTTGTCGCTCCAATTCTGGAATTCGCCGAGCCCAATGCACCACTAATGGCGGCAACCATTGCATTCGGCAAAGATCAGCACACAATTCAAACGGCTTTAAAATATCGTCAATACTACATCGGTTATAGCCATCAGGACTGTAAGCTTCCGCAGCACCGCCAGTGGTGATCACTGAGCGCCAATATTTACCTGCCGTCGCTTTGCCATCACCATGGGCAAACCCTTTGGTTAACACTCGATCAAGCCACTCTTTCAATAGTGACGGACAAGAGTACATATACAATGGATGTTGAAATATGATCACATCATGCGCCACTACCCGTGCTCGTTCAGCGACCTCATCAATAAAAAAATCAGGATAAGTGGCATATAAATCATGCACAGTAACATGAGGTAGTTGCTCTATTTCATTGAGTAATGTTTGATTCGCAACGGATTCTTGAGGATCGGGGTGAGCAAAGATAATTAATATTTTTAAATCGGTCATATTGTCCTTTGCACGTCGTTAAATGATCCAAGTAATACTTTGCTAGAGTATTACGGTGCCCAATTGTTAACTATCATACCTAATTGTTACTTAATATGATCATTTAGTTGGCTTTTCTATTTTATACAAACCAGCATCTCCCCCATGTAAGTACCGTGTTAACTCGGTGTCAGGTTAGCCACTGGTTCAAGTTTGGGTTAGACTCCTGAACATAATTCCAGTTTAATTTTGTGGAGCGGGCACGTCCCCGGCGCTATCGATGATTATCTTCTCAGATATCCAACTTCTACGTGGTGGTAAAGTTCTGCTTGAAAATGCCACAGCAACCATTAACCCTGGCGATAAAGTCGGTCTGGTGGGTAAAAATGGGTGTGGTAAATCAACCCTATTCGCATTACTCAAAAATGAACTCAGCTTAGATGGCGGTAATTGTCAGTTTCCAAGTAATTGGGAATTAGCGTGGGTAGCCCAAGAAACTCCAGCACTGGAGCGAGCGGCAATTGAATATGTGATTGATGGTGATCGCGAATACCGCGAACTTGAACGTCAATTAATCGCAGCAGAACTGGCTGATAACGGCAATAAAGTCGCTGAACTGCATGGTAAAATTGATACCATTGGTGGTTATAGTATCAATGCTCGTGCAGCAGAATTATTGAATGGTTTAGGCTTTTCACAACATCAAATGCAGTGGAACTTAACCCAGTTCTCTGGTGGTTGGCGCATGCGTTTAAACCTTGCCCAAGCACTGCTATGTCGTTCTGACCTATTATTACTCGATGAGCCAACCAACCACTTAGATCTTGATGCGGTAATGTGGCTTGAGAAGTGGCTTCAAAGCTACCGTGGCACACTAGTACTGATTTCTCATGACCGCGATTTCTTAGATCCGGTTATCAACCGCATTATTCACGTTGAAAACCAAACCATGAACAGTTACACCGGTAACTATTCCTCGTTTGAAGTTCAACGTGCAGAAAAACTGGTATTGCAACAAGCAATGTTTCAAAAGCAGCAGAAGCAAATGACGCACATGCAGTCATATATCGAACGCTTTCGTTACAAAGCCAGCAAAGCACGCCAAGCGCAAAGCCGTATTAAAGCATTAGAACGGATGGAGAAAGTACTACCAGCGCAGCTTGATAACCCATTTACGTTTGAGTTTAGAGAACCCAGCGCACTGCCAAATCCAATTTTGATGATGGATCATGTCGCTGCTGGTTATGATGATTTACTGATTCTAGAAAAGATCCGCTTAAACTTAGTACCGGGAAGCCGAATTGGATTACTGGGGCGTAATGGTGCCGGTAAATCAACCTTAATTAAAATGCTCGCAGGTGATTTACCCGCTAAAGCCGGTGATATGGCGTTCTCACAAGGGGTTAAAATTGGCTACTTCGCTCAGCATCAATTAGAAACTTTATACCTTGATGACACCCCGGTCCAACACATGGCACGTATCGCGCCAAACTCAACCGAACAACAACTGCGTGATTACTTAGGCAGTTTTGGTTTTATTGGCGATAAAGCACTAGAGAAAGTCGGTCCTTTTTCTGGGGGTGAAAAAGCGCGCTTGGTATTAGCGTTAATTGTTTGGCAACGTCCAAACCTATTGTTACTCGATGAACCGACTAACCACCTTGACTTAGATATGCGTCAAGCACTGACCTTCGCGTTGCAATCTTATGAAGGCGCAATGGTTATTGTTAGTCACGACCGTTACTTACTCCGTGCAACGACCGATGATTTATACTTGGTTCACGATCGCCAAGTAGTGCCTTTTGATGGTGATTTAGGTGATTACCACAAGTGGTTAGGCGAACAGCAACGCAATGAACGTCGTGAGCAGCAAGCAGCAAAACCTGAAACCAATAAAGACAATAGTGCTGCATCACGTAAAGAACAAAAACGTTTAGATGCTGAGTTCCGTAAACAAACCGCACCGATTCGCAAAGAGATCACTAAGCTTGAAAAGCAAATGGATAAGCTTAATGCGATCATCACCGCTGCAGAAACAGCATTAAGTGATAGCACCATTTATGAGCCTGAAAATAAAGCGCAAATGAATGAACAGTTGAAGCTTCAAGGCGATGCTAAATCCGATCTTGAAGACATTGAAGTCGCCTGGATGGAACTACAAGAACAACTAGAAGAAATGGAAAGCCAGCTTAACGCTGAGTGATCATTTAACGCCGTAGTGATAGTTTTATTACTCCGGCGTTTTTATTAAGATCAAGGACATTACATGCAACCATTTAGCGCTGCTACCGGATTAGGTAATCCTCACTTACAAACCTTATTACCTCGCTTTATTCGTCGCCAGCCCCTCTTTACCCCTATCACTCAACGCCTTGAAATGCCTGATGGCGATTTTATCGATCTTGCTTGGACAGAGCAGCCAGACCACACTAACCATCATCAGCCATTGATGATTTTATTACATGGTTTAGAAGGCAGTTTTAACAGCCCTTATGCTAATGGCTTATTGATGGCCGCCAAACAGCAAGGCTGGCTTGGAGTAATGATGCATTTTAGAGGCTGCAGCGGTGAATTAAATCGTCATCCACAAAGCTATCATTCCGGTGACATCAAAGATGTACGCTTCTTCATTCAATGGCTACGGCAGCAATTTCCACAACGCCCATTTATGGCTGTTGGGGTATCTCTGGGTGGTAATGTATTGATTAATTACTTAGCTAACTACCGTGACAATAGCGAACTGATTGCCGCTCAAGCGATTTCACCACCACTTAACCTTGCCTCCTGTTCTGATCGTATTCAGCAAGGGTTCTCACGAGTATATCAACGCTACTTACTAACATCGCTTAAACGCACCATTGCCAAAAAGATTGAACGTCAGCCTCACACTATGCCCATTAATCAGCAACAGTTAGCATCGATTAACAATGTGTGGCAATTCGATCAAGCAGTAACAGCACCATTACATGGCTTCAAAAATGCTAATGACTACTATCAACGTTGCAGTGGCTTACTGCAACTGACAAATATTCGTCGTCCTTTACGAATCATTCATGCTAAAGATGATCCGTTTATGAACAGCGATGTTATTCCATCACAGCCATTACCCGCCAACATTCGTTATGATTTATCAGCCACCGGTGGTCATGTCGGTTTTATCAATGGCAGCTTACTCAAACCACAATTTTGGTTAGAGCACACAGTGCCTGCATGGTTTCAACAACAATTAGATCAACATCAAACAACCCAACCAAATAATGACTGACTTTCTTTCATGCTAATTTTAAGAATATACTGCGGCTATTATTTTATTAGTCATTTAAGAAGTTGTAATGATTATCCCTTGGCAAGACATCGCACCAGAAACACTCACTAACCTTATCGAACAATTTATTTTACGAGAAGGCACTGATTATGGCGAAGTTGAAATCAGCCTCAGTGATAAAGTGGCTTATGTACGACGCCAATTACAATCTGGTGATGCTGTAATTGTTTTCTCTGAATTGCATGAATCAGTAGATATTAAGCTCCGCAATCAAATGTAATCACTACATTATTGTAGCGATAACCATTAAAACTTGGTATCAGTTGCATTTTTATCACTTAATACCGACATTTTAGCAAACATGTAGTAACATTTATCGCTGACCATTATTTGTTATTAAACCTGTGCTAATCACAACAACAAGGTGAGTTATGTCGGTAAAACACCCTATTATTGCTGTCACTGGTTCATCAGGCGCGGGTACGACCACCACCTCTGAAGCCTTCCGCAAAATGTTTAATATGATGGACATCAACGCCGCATGGTTAGAAGGCGATAGTTTTCATCGTTTTACTCGCCCAGAGATGGATTGTGAGATTCGTAAAGCCAAAGAACAAGGTCGTCATATCAGCTATTTCGGTGCAGAAGCCAATGACTTTGAACAGTTAGCCCACTTTTTCGAGCAATATGCTCAAGACGGCAGTGGCAAGTTTCGGCGTTACTTACATACCTTTGATGAAGCCGTACCTTATAATCAAATGCCGGGTACTTTCACGCCTTGGCAACAGTTAGCTGAAAATACTGATGTGTTATTTTATGAAGGGCTACATGGCGGTGTGGTTGATGGTGAAACCAATGTCGCTCAGCATGTTGATTTACTGATTGGGATGGTGCCCATTGTAAACTTAGAGTGGATTCAAAAGATCATTCGCGACACTCGCGACCGCGGTCATTCAAGAGAAGCGGTGATGGAATCAATTGTGCGCTCAATGGATGACTATCTTAATTACATCACACCCCAATTTTCTCGCACCCATATTAATTTTCAACGAGTCCCTACCGTTGATACGTCAAACCCTGTCAGTGCGAAAGGTATTCCAAGTTTAGATGAAAGCTTTGTCGTGATCCGGTTTCGTGGCTTAAAAAATGTCGACTTTCCACATTTATTGGCGATGATTCAAGGCTCATTTATGTCACGCCACAATACCCTTGTGGTTCCTGGTGGGAAAATGAGTTTTGCGATGGAACTGATTATGCGACCGTTGCTTGAACAACTCATTGAAAATGGAAAAATAGCGTAAGCATTATTTCTTGTATGATACTCAGAAGTAAGTATCAGACGTAGCTCTCACTACTCGTTGATAAACGGTTACTGATATCAGCAACCGTCATCGTCATCGAGTTACGCCACAACAATCTCATAGCTGTGACTCATTTCAACACCTTTACCTAGCATCAAACAAACTGAGCAATATTTTTCAAGCGAGTCAGCCACCACCTTACTCACTAGTGCATCATTTAAATCATGGCCAGTAACAACAAAGTGTAAATTGGCATGAGTGAAAATTCGTGGCGCTTGTTCACGACGTTCGGCGAAGATATTCACTTCACAAGCCGTGATCTGCTGTTGTAAATCTTGTAAACCACTAACAACATCCACAGAGCTACATCCCCCGGCAGCCATTAATACCAACTCCATTGGACTTGGCCCTTTTTCACCACCGTTACCATCTAAAACGACACTATGGCCCGATGCTGATTGGCCAACAAACGTCATGTTTTCTACCCATTTTACACGTGACTGCATTTTTATATCCTTGAGCTATATTATTTAAAATTTGATCTTATTTTTGTTGATAATTCCATCGATGTAAACGTTATTTATTTTGTTTAATGCTAATTGTGTTGCATATTTCTATTGCTAGAATTGGAGAGCAAAATCACTTTGAAACGGTGCTTTTGGTAACTAAGTCACAACGATGTGATCATGTGCACACTTATCTCTCATAAATGAGCGGGTCATCGAGATCAATATCAAGAAAAAGCCCCAAAAAAAGGATACACTCTAAACCAGTTTAAGTTAGCTCGCAGCCCATCAGCTGAGTGAATAACTCTGCCAACGCACAGTTTTGTCGAGTTATCTTTACAGAACATATTGTTGGGCAACATATGCAGAGGAAGTTAGTAATATGGTTCCAGGTAAACCGCAAACAGATCCAACTTTAGAGTGGTTTCTTTCCCATTGTCACATTCACAAATATCCATCAAAGAGCACGTTAATTCACGCAGGTGAAAAAGCAGAGACTTTGTACTACATCGTGAAGGGTTCTGTTGCTGTATTAATCAAGGATGAAGAAGGTAAGGAGATGATCCTTTCTTACCTAAACCAGGGCGACTTTATTGGTGAACTCGGCTTGTTCGAAGAAGACCAAGAACGTACAGCTTGGGTTCGCGCAAAAAGCCCTTGTGAAGTTGCAGAAATTTCATTTAAAAAATTCCGTCAATTAATTCAAGTTAACCCAGATATTCTAATGCGTCTATCTGCTCAAATGGCATGTCGTCTACAAGTGACAAGTCAAAAAGTGGGTGATCTTGCGTTCCTTGATGTTACAGGTCGTATTGCACAGACATTACTGAATCTTGCAAAACAACCTGATGCAATGACACACCCTGATGGCATGCAAATTAAGATCACTCGTCAAGAAATTGGTCAGATCGTAGGTTGTTCTCGCGAAACAGTCGGCCGTATTCTTAAAATGCTAGAAGAGCAAAATCTTATTTCTGCTCATGGCAAGACTATTGTGGTTTACGGTACACGCTAATTATTTTAGTCATACCAAAATCACCGATGAAACCGCAGCTTATGCCTGCGGTTTTTTTTTATCACTCCCCAGATGATCACCGTAAAACAATCATTGAACACTCAGGCATTAGTGTTAAATTTTAACTTGTAATAACATCTATTTATGCTACATTTTGCTCACAAATGGATTTTAAATCGATGATGGTCAATATGGATATTGAACGCTTTTCAGTTAACAGTTACACCACGGTACCTGGGATATTAACTAGTCAGCCAACAACCATTGAAATGACAGGGTTTAGTGATAGTCGCTGTTATCTCGAACAACAAACCGGATTACGTCGCTGCCCTGCAGATGAATCAGGTGTTTGGGCTTCACCACTGGATAACTAACCCTTCAACAACAGTGCTTATGCGCTAAGCACTGTTTATTTGGCTTACAATTAACGATCTGTACTTTCAAAAATTTTATTCGCCGAAGCAACCACAAACCCTGAATATAACTCACCATTCGCTTGGGGATGGCGTTTTGCAAATTCATAAAATCCACCAGGGATGTTATGAATACCATCTCGAAAACTGACCCCCACCTTGTCAGCCATGGTTGCTGATTGTTCCAACATCACCTCAGCATTACCTTTTATTTCCCCGCCCGCTTGATTAATAACAAACTGGTTATGGCGCAATAAATGATTAACCTCTTCAAGATTAGAGAACTGTTCTAATTGATTAATACTCACCGTAAAATGGTTAGCGCCAAAACCGTGTGCCGCAACCCACGCTGCATATTCACTTTCAGCCGCTAAAAATTGATAGGTCGCAAAGTCAAGTTGCCATGGACGGCCACGATAAATAAAATCAGGTTGGCGAAAATAATCATCATCAACCTGATCAAGCAAGGCTCGTATCGTATGTTGTAATTCAGCCGAGCACCCCGCTAATTGTAATTCGCTAATAAAGACTTTTGGCAACACCGGGTTTGCATGAATAAAGGATTCGGCATACAGCTTTTTGGCACTAAAATGATATTTTGCTTGCGGTTGGTAACCCAAAGCAATAAATGGCGCAGCCAGTACGGCTAAGCCACACTTCGGTAACCCAAAGCTGCGCAATGCAATATGATCATTAAGTAATGCTGTGTCCTCGGTTAACAACTGCTGTATTTGCACCGCTGAAGGGCATAAGCGGTGACTATAATCGTGCCATAAACCATCAAAAAGTTGGGTAATAGATTCCATAATCAGCCTGCCTATTGAAAGCATTATCACTCATTAAACCTTAGCTCAAGCTTACTCCTGGCGCTAATTGAGACGGTAATTGCACATCATCCCCTTCAACAGACGCCATAGGATAAGCACAATAGTCCGCAGCATAATAAGCACTTGGGCGAAGATTTCCTGATGCGCCTGGGCCACCAAAAGGTGCATCACCACTCGCTCCCGTTAAGGGTCGGTTTCGATTCACAATACCAGCACGAATATGTTCAATAAAATAGAGCCATTGTTGCTCATCGGTTGAAATGAGCCCTGCCGCTAAGCCATAGCGAGTTTGATTGGCACTGACTACCGCTTGAGTAAAATCAACATAACGACTAACGTGTAATAGTGGTCCAAAATATTCTTCATCCGCAAGTTCAGTAATAGCACTAACATCGATAATCGCAGGCGTCACAATTGCGCCTTGTCCCCGCGTTGCCGTTAATAAAGCAACGCCACCAGCATCCAAAAGTTGTTGTTGATGCAATATGATGTGATCCGCCGCCACAGCAGAAATTAATGGCCCCATAAACGGTGCAGGGGTTGCAAAGGGATCACCCACCAGCAATTGTGAAGCGACCGTCACTAAACGGGCTAACAGAGCATCGCCAGCTTTTCCTGTGGCGATATATAATCGCCGTGCACAAGTACAACGCTGTCCAGCACTTAAAAAAGCCGATTGAATGATGGTATATACCGCCGCATCAATGTCACCATACTCTTGGCCGATCACTAATGGATTATTACCTCCCATCTCTAAAGCCAACATAGTTTGCGGTTGCCCCGCAAATTGTTGATGTAACAAATGCCCCGTTTGCGCACTCCCGGTAAACAATACTCCAGCCACTCCCGTTGCCATGGCTAACGCCGCTCCCGTTGTACGTCCACCTTGTACTAAATTAATCACCCCATCAGCAATACCCGCTTGTTGCCATAATTCACACATTCGTTGAGCGGTATTAGGTGTCAGTTCTGAGGGTTTAAATACCACGGTGTTACCCGCTAACAATGCTGGAATAATATGGCCATTAGGTAAGTGTGCGGGGAAGTTATATGGTCCAAATACCGCCATCCCCCCCAAAGGACGATGGCGAACAATCATGGTAGTTTCGGCCTGCTGACGCTGACGAATACCCGTTCGCTCATGATAAGCTTGCGTTGATAACCCAACTTTGGCAATCATCGCCGCGATTTCCGTGGTACTTTCCCATACTGGTTTACCTGTTTCTGCCGCAATAATATGTGCCAATTGTGATTGATGTTGTTGCAGTAATTGAGCAAAGCGTTCAATAACGGCTAAGCGCTCATTAAACGTCGTATTTCGCCAGTTTAAAAACGCTGAATTTGCAGCAGCAACAGCATTCTCAACTTGCTCTACACTCGCAGCATTACCTTGCCAAACCACATCATCATTATAAGGATTGAGTGATTGAAATCGCTCACCATCGCCCACTAGCCATTGATTATTAATCCATAAGCTCATTCGTCTCTCCTTTTATGGTTGGGCTATTAACCTTACTTCATCACCCATTTCCACATTAAGTGCAGCGGCAACCTCAGCGGTCATCATGGCTTGTCCTTGTGCAGTAATCGCAATAGAAGCCACAACCGCTCGAAACCCTGCTAACTGACCATTTGAGATAAGATAATGTTGTTGGCTGCTATGTTCACCAATATTGACCGAATAGCGCTGCGAATGACGCACAGTTTCAATATTACGCACGTCACATTCAACACTAGGACCGGCATCAAAAATATCAACATAACCGCGACAACAAAATCCTTCTTGTTCTAACAGTTGTAACGCGGGACGAGTATTAGTATGTACTTTCCCTATCACCGCTTGTGCTTCTTTGCTAAGTAAATTGACGTAAATCGGTAATTTAGGCATTAAATCAGCAATAAAGCCTTTGCGGCCAATACCGGTTAAATAATCTGCATAAGTAAAATCAATCGAAAAAAAATGTTCTTTCAGCCATTGCCAAAAAGGGGAATTCCCCTGTTCATCAGAGACACCACGCATTTCAGCAAAAGCCACCTTAGCAAATCGCTGTTGATGATCAGCCATCAATAAGAAACGTGACTTTGACAATAAGCGTCCGTTAGTACCTTGACGCCACTCGGGCAATAAAAATAAGCTACACAGCTCAGTTTCCCCAGTGTATTGGTTACCCAATGTCAGTACCTTAACAATGTTGTGTACGCCTAACTGACGCGAAGCATGGGTCACAGTACTTAAATGGTAATTATAAAAAGGCACATCAAGTCCAACCGTCGCTTCAATTGCTGTTGTACCAACTACTTGATTGGTATCACTATCAACGGCGACCAATAGATAACTTTCCTGGCCTGGAGAGGTAACACTGGCATTAAAACTGGCTTGAGAATGTTGGATACGGCGACGAAGTAAATCTTCATTGATGGGTAATGATGTAAAACCATGACCAGAGGCTTCTGCACATTGCATCAGTGCAGGATAATCAGCGGCAGTAATAGGACGAATAATGAGCATAGCATTCCCTCCTAAATATAGACAATGACTCCTGCCATTGTCTCGCTCAACATCAGCGTTAGAATGGGGCTATTGGTGTTAACTAACCCCGTAATAGCAATTCAATCACAGCTCAGCAGAATGCAGTTCATATAACGTTGCAATTGCCGCTTCTAAGCGTTGCATTCCTTCATCGATATCTTTTTTATCAATTACCAATGAAGGCGTAAAGCGCACCACATCAGTGCCCGCAACTAATACCATTAACCCTTCTTTACCTGCGGCAACTAAGATATCTCGTGCTCGGCCTTGCCATTGTGGGCATAACACCGCCCCAAGTAATAACCCTTTACCGCGAATTTCACTAAAAATAGGATAACGATGATTAATCTGCATGAGCCCATCACGGAACCATTGTTCGCGCTGTTTCACGCCAGCTAATACTGCGGGCTGACTAATGGTATTGATCACCGCTTCAGCAACCGCACACGCAAGAGGATTACCGCCATAAGTTGAACCATGGGTCCCCACTTTAAGATGGGCTGCAAATGCCGTTGTTGTCAGCATTGCAGCAACAGGGAAGCCGCCACCTAATGATTTTGCTGTGGTCAAAATATCTGGGGTAACACCAAGACCTTGGTAAGCAAACAAGTCTCCCGTACGGCCATTACCCGTTTGCACTTCATCAAAGATCAACAGCGCATGGTGTTTATCACACAGCTCACGTACCCCTTGCACGAACTCAATCGTTGGGATAATGACCCCACCCTCACCTTGTAAAGGCTCCATCATCACAGCACAGGTTTTATCTGACATTAATTCAGCAATTGCCGCTAAATCATTATAAGGAATATGGGTAACTGCTTGGGGTTTAGGACCAAAACCATCGGAATAAGTACTTTGGCCACCGACCGTCACGGTAAAAAAGGTACGTCCATGAAAACCATGATGAAAGGCGATAATTTGATCTTTATCGGCACCAAAGTTATCAACGGCATAACGACGCGCTAATTTTAATGCGGCTTCATTGGCTTCTGCGCCAGAGTTAGCGAAAAAGACTTTATCAGCAAAAGTGAGTTGGGTCAGTGTGTCAGCTAAGCGCAACGCGGGCTCATTGGTCATCACATTACTTAAATGCCACAATTTTTGTGCTTGCTCTGTTAATGCTTCCACCAGCACCGGATGGCAATGGCCCAAACAACTGACCGCAATCCCCCCCGCGAAATCAATATATTCCCGTTGCTGTTGATCCCATAAGCGCGAGCCTTGTCCACGAACGGGAATAATATCCATCGGCGCATAGCAAGGTACCATGACCTCATTAAACAATGAACGTTGCAGCTTCTCTTCTGTTGCCATCACACTATCCTTCTGTGCTGTATGCCGTATTATTAATAGTATTTACATTTTATTAACCTTTTGCCAAGCAAGTTAATGCTTTTTATTTCAGCAAAAGTGTTAATAAATGAATACACTAGCAATAGTTATGCATTATTTACGGAAGATTATTAACCACTATCATTGACCAACACTCTTTCCTCTAAGGAAATAATTCTTATCAAATGCATAAAATTGCATTTCAACAAAAACGAAACGACTCAAATAACAAAGATAAGCAGTGATAACAACAGAAAAGCGTACTTACTCACGCAGTAATAAGTACGTTAGAAGAACAGTAGAGGAATTAGCGTTGCAGAAAATTAGCCAGCAATTGATGGCCTTGTTCGGTCAAAATGCTTTCTGGATGAAACTGTACCCCTTCAAGTGCCAGCGTTTTATGTCGAATACCCATAATTTCATCAAATTCACCGTTTAATTCTGTCCAAGCGGTGATCTCAAAACAATCAGGTAATGTTGCCGCTTTAACGACCAAGGAATGGTAACGCGTCACTGTTAGAGGATTATTAAGCCCCTTAAAAACACCACAATCAGTATGATAGATAGGTGACGTTTTACCATGCATAACCTGACGAGCACGTACTACATCGCCGCCAAATACTTGCGCAAGTGATTGGTGCCCAAGACACACACCGAGAATCGGTAATTTACCTGCGAAATATTCAATAGCTTGCAAAGAGATACCCGCTTCATTAGGCGTACAGGGACCAGGAGAAATGACTAAATGCGTGGGAGCTAACGCCTCAATTGCCGCAATATCAATTTCATCATTACGCACAACAACGACTTCAGCGCCTAATTCACAAAAGTATTGATAAAGGTTGTAAGTAAAGGAATCGTAGTTATCAATAAGTAACAACATACTACAACTAAGCTCTTATTCTTTTACTGCCAACGGCAGTAATTAACCCGCGATAAAAAAGCAGAGCCTTAGCCCTGCTTTATTATCATTGTTATTGCCTGCACTTATGGGCGAGCAACAAAACCGACTGCATGATAAGCTTTTTTCAACACTTCAGCAGCACGCGCAGATGCTTTATCCGCACCGGCTTTCATCACGCTATCAAGGTAAGCACGATCATGACGAATGCGTTGGTATTCAGCCTGTACAGGCTCAAGCATTGCGACTAATGCTTCACCGACATCTTTCTTAAATGGACCATACATTTCAACACCAGCATACTGCGCTTCAATTTCAGCAAACGTTTTGCCTGTTGCGCCAGAATACAAGCCCATTAGGTTTGAAATACCCGCTTTTTGTTCAATATCATGCGCGATACGAGGCGGCATTTCTGCGTCTGTTTGCGCTTTATTGATTTTCTTTAGAATTGACTTAGGATCTTCAAGTAACGTAATAACGTTCTTACGGTTATCATCTGACTTCGACATTTTCTTAGTCGCATCTTGTAAGCTCATTACGCGTGCACCTACCGTTGGAATATACGGTTCAGGTACTTGGAAAATTGGGCTTTGCTCTGTGCCATAAAGATTATTAAAACGGGTTGCGATATCACGCGCTAATTCTAAATGTTGCTTCTGATCGCTACCTACAGGCACTTGATGAGCGCCATACAATAAAATATCGGCAGCCATCAGTACTGGATAACCAAATAAACCCGCGTTAACGTCATTTGCGTGACGGGCTGATTTATCTTTAAACTGAGTCATGCGGCTTAGCTCACCCATTTGGGTATAGCAGTTTAATAACCAGCCCAGCTGTGCATGCTCAGGTACATGAGATTGTACAAACAAGGTGCTTTTCTTTGGATCAACACCAACGGCTAAACAAATCGCAAGTGCATCGAGAGTTGCTTCATGAAGGGCTTTGGGATCTTGGCGTACAGTAATGGCATGTAAATCAACCACGCAGTACTGACAATCATAATCATCCTGCATCTGTTCCCACTGACGCAGCGCACCAAGGTAGTTGCCGATACTCAATTCACCAGAAGGCTGTACGCCACTTAATACAATGGGTTTACTCATGATCAGGCTGTCCTGTTAATATCTGTAATTGTATTGACGAAAGGTACTAATAACGTGGTTATCAGTACCTAATGTTATTGGTTTTTAGTGTACACCGTAATGTACTAGCAGCCTAGTTTAACCACATCAAGTAATTGCTTGAAGTGATCACAGACAACATCTGGCTGACTATCACTGATAGGTTGACCATAGTTATAACCATAAGTCAGCCCAAGCGAGCGACAACTAGCAGCTTGCGCCGCTAAAATATCGTTACGCGAATCACCCACCATCAGTAATTCAGTGGCTGCAACATGGTGTTTTTCCATCAACCAATGTAATGCGTAAGGATCTGGCTTTTTCAATGGAAAGGTATCACCGCCAATCACATCAACAAAGTAAGCACTCAAACCATGTTCTTCAAGTAAGTGAGGCACAAATTGTGATGGCTTATTCGTCACCACCGCCATCAAAACACCCGCTTGATGTAAATTAGCTAATGTCGTTTTCACATCCGCATATAGCGCACTTTTTTGGTGACCGCCTGCTGCATAATAATGATCAAATAGTTCACGTGCTTGACGCTGTAATTGCGGATCAATCTCAGGATCAATATCGATACTACGGCTTAATGCGCGACCAATTAAAATATCAGCCCCGTTGCCAATCCAAGTCGTCACCTGTTCAACCGTCACACCTTCACGGCCAAGATGACGCATAGTCAAATCAGCCGCATCGGCTAAATCAGGTACGCTATCTAACAACGTACCGTCTAAATCAAACGCTATAAATTTAATATTTTCAATCATGTTTTCAGAAACCATTAACGCTTAGCCTCAGCTAACTGTGCACGCATATTATCAATCGCAATTTTATAATCAGGTTCATTAAAAATAGCAGACCCCGCAACAAACATATCCGCACCTGCTGCTGCGATTTCCGCAATATTATTAACGTTAACACCACCATCCACTTCTAAACGAATATCTCGCCCTGAAGCATCAATACGCTGACGTACTTGACGTAATTTATCTAGCGTACTTGGAATAAATGATTGACCACCAAAACCAGGATTTACAGACATGATCAAAATCATATCCACTTTATCCATAATGTAATCAAGGTGGTGTAGCGGTGTTGCGGGATTAAATACCACCCCGGCTTGGCAACCATGTTCTTTAATCAGTTGCAAACTACGGTCAAGGTGATCGGTCGCTTCAACATGAACAGTGATCATGCTTGCGCCAGCTTTGGCAAAATCAGGAATAATACGATCGACAGGTTTTACCATTAAATGAACATCAATTGGCGCGGTAATACCATAATCGCGTAATGCTTGACAGATAGGCGCACCAAACGTCAGGTTAGGGACAAAGTGATTATCCATAACATCAAAATGCACCACATCAGCACCAGCGGCCAATACGTTTGCTACATCTTCACCTAAGCGGGCAAAATCAGCAGACAAAATAGATGGAGCGATCAAAAAGTCCTTCATGGTTAGCCTCTTTACACTAGCGATAAAAACACAGGCTCGGCGTACCAAGCTCATAAATTGCTGTCAGTCTACCCGATCCCCTAGGTGTTGTCTTAATGGATTTATTTATTACTGTAGTTAGCAATAATTATCAGTGTTACTACCAACATAGGCACTACAATCTAGCTAGCATTTAAATAAA
Source organism: Photobacterium piscicola (assembly GCF_046058925.1). Classification (NCBI taxonomy): domain Bacteria; kingdom Pseudomonadati; phylum Pseudomonadota; class Gammaproteobacteria; order Vibrionales; family Vibrionaceae; genus Photobacterium; species Photobacterium piscicola. Next base: position 589,526 of record NZ_CP175534.1, on the reverse strand, counting down.
ACACTCACAGGAAAGCCGATGAATAAACACAGCAAAGCGGTGTGGCAAGTAATAAAGAGTGTCTTAGCAGCATTGTTTGGCGTGCAATCACAACAACAGCACCAACAAGACTTTCAACATTCAAGTCCATGGTTATTTATTATCATTGGAGGGATTGTTATCGTGCTGCTAGTGATCATATTGATTGCTATCGCGCATCAAGCAATAGCAATCTAAAATCAGGAGGAATTATTCGTTATCGGCAATAAGCGGGGTTTTAAATAACGCCAGTAGTTCATCAACCTTATTGCGGCCGCTGCCATTACGACTAATCGTGCGCTTAACCCTTACTACGGATAAATCAGCACCGGTATATAAACGACGAGTTAACGGCGTATCATGATTAGAAATCAATACTGCTATATCGCGTTCAGTAGCGGCTTTCTCTGCGATATTAGCTAAGGTCGCTTGATCATCCAAACTAAAACCATTACCAGAATAAGAGGTAAAATTAGCCGTAGTTGATAATGGCGCATACGGTGGATCACAATAAATCACACTGCCTTTACGCGCCCGTGAAAATGTCTGGCTGTACCCTTCACAAATAAACGTCGCACGTTTAGCTTTTTCTGAAAAATAATACATTTCAGCTTCAGGGAAATACGGTTTTTTGTAAGAGCCAAAAGGAACGTTAAACCCGCCCTTTTTGTTATAACGACATAAGCCATTAAAACCATGACGATTTAGATAGAGAAAATAAATCGAACGCTGATAAGGATCAGTACTGTTATTAAAGTCTTCTCTAATACTTAAATATGCTGCTTTAGTATTATATTCAGGCGTAAATAATCGACGTACATCTTCAATGTATCGCTCAGGCTCTTGCTTAATAATATTATATAAATTAATTAGATCTGGGTTGATATCCGCCAGCAAATAATGCTCGTAATCAGTATTTAAAAACACCGAACCAGCACCGACAAAAGGCTCAACCAATTTACGCGCAGGCGGTAGGTGTCGTTTAATATCCTCGACCAGAGAGTACTTACCCCCAGCCCACTTCAGGAATGCACGATGCTTTTTCATTAAGCTGACCCACCACCACTTACAAGAATGTCACGAAAGGTCGCGGATTGTACCTCATTTACACCCTGCGCTGATACCAATTCACATAAATAACTACTATTTATGGCTTTATTTTAAGCGATCTATTTCTTGCGTGATCTTACGATAAGATTTTAACCATGGTTTTAGCTGTTGTAATGCAGGTGATAATTGATTTTTTGCAGTGCGTGCCTGACTCGCGGTAGCGTAATCTCCGGTCACAACAATAAACCATGACTGCTGATTACGTACCGTTTGGTAAACTATCGCATCCATTACATTATGGGTTGTAATAAATTCTGCAGCAGCGGCAAGGCTCTGAGTTGCCGCCAGTTGTAACGCATAATGTGTTGGCTTTACGGCAATTAATCGTTGTTTATCTGCGGCTAATTTAAGTGACCAATCTAACTTAGAGACAGGCGATGATGTAACACTAACAGCCGCTGGCGTTTTGATTGCTTCTGTCGCAATGACAGGCGATTTTTCAGTCATTTCTGTAGCTTCTGTAGCTTCTGTAGCTTCTGTAGCTTCTGTAGCTTCTGTAGCTTCTGTAGCTTCTGTAGCTTCTGTAGCTTCTGTAGCTTCTGTAGCTTCTGTAGCTTCTGTAGCTTCTGTAGCTTCTGTAGCTTCTGTAGCTTCTGTAGCTTCTGTAGCTTCTGTAGCTTCTGTAGCTTCTGTAGCTTCTGTAGCTTCTGTAGCTTCTGTAGCAGCAGGATGATCGTCCAACGTGTGATCGTCAATAATGGCATCAATTTGTTGATCAGAGATAACAACCCGCTCTTGACCCTTGATGTCATCTTGACGCCCCACAGTTAACCCCTGTGGATTAACTTGTGGTGGTAATGGCTCTTTATCAATTGTTACCGCCGCAGGCACAGGAGGCTGAGGTGCCGTTATCGTTGCCGATGCAGACTCACTACCAGAGCGGGATGCCATAAAGAAATAACCGCCCGCAATTAAAACAAAGATCACGCCACCAATTACAATCGGTAATAACGGCTTCTTTTTCATATTTGAATTCATGGTTATCCCTTCTGCTTGCGGAAGATTATGTAATACGCCCGGACGAGGAAGCGCCATTAGTAAGCGCTGTTTTAATGAACGCCGACAAGGGGCATCTAATCCATCGGACGTCATTAGCATATCACTAAATAGCATCACTTCTTGCTGACTAAAATCATCAATATCAAGTTCAACAGGAGTAATACCTGAGCCATGAGCGACATGGGCTAAAGTTTGATTCAACTCGCCACTATTGGCAAATAGCACAATATTCAGTTGTCGCTCTGGATGTTGATTGGCATATTGTGCCAATGCCCACAATTCAGCAATTAACGTTGGGCTCAGACACTGGGCGTCATCAATCACCACCATTAATTTATAATGTTGGTTCGCTAATAGATGCTCAACACTCTGACATAAAGAGTCATGTTCATTAAACATAGCGTGGCTAACAAATTGTTGTAGCAGTAAGGTACGATGTTGAACGTCTGTTTGTCCATGCTGACACATCAATAATACTTGATGACAATCGGTGGCGTAATCTTCAAGAAAAGCATGGGCAAGCCAAGTTTTACCTGAGCCAGGAGCACCAGAAAGGTGAATGAGGTGAGAGCTAAACCGAGTAATGAACTGTACTCGAGTCAGCAACTGGATCTGACTTTCCAGATCCAGACTTTTTCGTTTTGTCATGCGAGTTATCAATTGGTTACAGTTTAGCGACCAATTACATCCTGAAGCACATCAAAAGGAACATCAGCCACAACCTCAGCACTGCCAATCGATGTTGGCAACACTAAGCGTAGCTGACCTGACAATACTTTTTTATCACGCATCATATGCTTAATAAAATCGTCAAAAAACATTGTATCAGGAGCAACAACGGGCAAATTTGCTCGTTGATGTAATGCAATAATACGCATTACATCAGCATCACTGATTAATCCCTGCTTTGCGGCAGTATGTGCTGCGAGAATTGTACCTACTGACACCGCTTCGCCATGCAGCCAATTACCGTAGCCCATTTCTGCTTCAATCGCATGACCAAAGGTATGGCCAAGATTAAGTAATGCCCTAACGCCTGATTCTTTTTCGTCGGCAGCAACAACATCGGCTTTAATTTGACAGCAACGGCTAATGGCGTAACACAACGCCTCGTTATCCAGTGCATGTAACCGTTCAATGTTATTCTCTAACCAAACAAAAAAATCATGATCGGCAATAATGCCGTACTTGATGACTTCTGCCAATCCTGCTGCTAACTCTCGTTGCGGCAAGGTATGTAAACAATAATTATCAATAATTACTGCTTTAGGTTGGTAAAAGGCACCAATCATGTTTTTACCCAGACGGTGATTAACCGCAGTTTTTCCACCAACAGATGAATCAACTTGTGCTAACAACGTGGTTGGCACCTGAATAAAATCAACCCCTCGCTGATAACTCGCAGCCGCAAAGCCAACGATATCACCAATTACGCCGCCGCCTAAAGCAACTAAAATCACATCGCGGCCATAATTACCTTCCAGTAAAAATGTCATGATGTGATTAAACGTATCAAGGGTTTTGTATTGTTCACCATCAGGCAGAGAAAGTAGTGCCACTTGGCACGATAATGAACTGATGGTTGCTATTACCTTATCCGCATATAACGGGGCAACAGTATCATTACTGACCACAACTACTTGCTTGCCTGCAGATATCGCAGATGCAAACAACGCCGAGTTGTCGAACAACTCGGCGCCAATTGAAATAGGGTAGCTTCTGTCATCTAAATTGACATTGATCCGTTCCATGGTCAGCTTCTCTTTTTAATGAATTAACGCTCTTCCAACATCTTGATGATTTGGTTAGCAACTACCTTCGCACTCTGATCATCAGTACGAACAACGTAGTCAGCAACCTCTTCATACAATGGGTTACGCTCTGCTGCTAGTTCTTCAAGTACTTCACGAGGTGTGTCAGTTTGAAGTAACGGGCGTTTTTTATCACGTTGAGTACGAGCTAATTGTTTTTCAATAGTCGTCTCTAGATAAACAACAATACCACGAGCAGAAAGGCGATTGCGGTTCTCTTTGTTAATAACAGAGCCGCCACCCGTTGCGAGAACAATACCTTGTTCTTGTGTTAGGTCATCAATTACAGCTTCTTCGCGAACACGGAAACCGTCTTCACCTTCAACATCAAACACCCAACTAATATCAGCGCCAGTACGTTCTTCGATCACAGTATCTGAATCAAAGAATTCCATATGCAGCTGTTGTGCAAGGTGTCTACCAATAGTGCTTTTGCCGGCACCCATAGGGCCAACCAAGAAAATATTTCGTTTTTCAGCCATTTTTAGCAATTTACGCGCGGTTAATAAAACGACACCACCCGCAGGCTCTATGTAATATAAGCCCGAGGCGCCAAGTTCCTCACATATAATTCGTGATAAGACAGAAAATTATCTCAGGACTGACTACTATTTTGCAATAGCTAGTCGACATCAATCGATATTTTATTAAGCCTGTCTTACCCACAGAGGTTGCCATAATGGCTTACCCGAGGTCAGAGGTCAATCGTATTAAGCTCGTAAATATCCTAATAATTGCCGAATAACATGCTCAACACCCATTCAACGGGCAAAGGTAACCAATAGAAATAAAACAACTTTTAGCGAGACTCACCCTGCTGAAGCATTGTTTAGAAGCATTATCAGCAAGGTGATTAGGTAAGTGAAAAATTATTGCATCACAATCTTTGGCGTCACAAAAATCAATAATTCACGTTTTCCAAGTTCTTCCATTTTATGCCTAAATAATGCACCAAGTACTGGAATATCACCAAGAATAGGTACTTTACGAACACTATTGTTGACTTGATTTTGATAAATACCACCTAATACAACTGTTTCACCGTTATTGACTAACACCTGTGTTCCAATACGTTGCGTTTTAATTGCAACCGCCGTACCGACGCCAGTTGGCACTTCTTCACCTTTACTGTCTTGCGTGACTTCTAAATCCAATACCAATTTATTATCGGGCGTGATTTGAGGGGTTACCATCAAGCTCAGCACCGCCTTTTTAAAATCAACCGACACCGCACCACTTGATGATGCTTCAAGATACGGAATTTCGGTACCTTGCTCGATATAAGCCGCTTTTTTATTGGTGGTCATTAAGCGCGGACTGGAAATAATCTCAGCTTTACGCTCTGATTGTAATGCTGATAATTCTAAATCTAACAATACATTACCCAGTTTTGCCACCTGAAAAGCAATACTAGAAGCACCCGCTTGAGTCGCACCTAAGTTCACATTAAGGAAATCATCAACGGTGGTATCATCAAGCAAACCAGAACTACCAAGGTTACCTTCAATTGAACCACCAATGGTAGTATCACCATCAATACTCGACACGCCCCAACGAACACCAAGCTCATCAATATTACCTTCATCAATGGTAACGATACGCGCTTCAATCTGTACTTGTTTGACTGGAATATCAAGTGCAACTACGATGTCTTTAATACTGGCTATATTTTCAGGAGTATCTTTAATTATCAATGCATTAGTACGTTCATCAACATGCAAAGAACCGCGTTCTGACAGCATCCCCACACCATCACTCGATCCACTTAATAACGCCGAAATGTCCGTTGCCTTGGCATAGTTCACTTGAATAAGCTCAGAGCGTAAACTCGCTAATTCTTGTTGTTTGCGTGCAGTTTCCATCACTTGATGTTCATTAGCCGCTAATTCAGCTTTAGGGGCAACTAATAACACAGAGCCACGGACACGTTTATCTAATCCTTTCGCTTGCAGGATAATATCGAGCACTTGCGGCCATGGCACATTATCTAAACGCAACGTAACGTTACCGCTCACCGTATCAGCAACCACCAAGTTAAAATCATTATAATCAGCTATTAACTGTAAGACATTACGCACCGGAATATCTTGAAAGTTTATAGAGATAGGTTTGCCTTTGTACGACACATTACCTTTGTTTGCCGTTGTTGCCGTTTTAGCTTGAGTACGTTTAATTAACGTCACTTCAAGGTTATTGCCTCGAATACGATAATCGTAATCATAACCACCAGTCATATTAAACATAAACCGCGCCCCACGAGGCACATTGCTAGTATCAATGCTATTAACGACCGTAGCAAAATCAATTACATCTAAAGTGTGTATTTGCTCATTGGTTAACTGAGTATCAAAAATATCCAGCTGTAATTGCTTACCTTGACGGCGAATATCAACCAATGACTGCGGCTGTTTTAACTTAACAGTTAATACGCCTCGACCTTTACCATCACGATGAAATTCAATATCTTGAACTTGATTAGTAATGCCACTCGCTGGCGCTGCTGTAACACTGGTTACCGTCAGCAACCCGCAGCACATTAACCATACACTGACGAAAATCTGGCGGCTAAGCCCCCATGTATTCCCTTTCATAACTCATCCTTGATTAATGCTGAACTAAAGCCAGCTTTGCAGGCCGTGTTAGCCAACAACCTTTGCCATCGGGTAATGTTTCTTCTATTTCAATGAGCTTATCACTCACCTTTATTACTTTGCCGCGATTAAGCCCAACAAACTGTCCTGGCTTAATTTTTACTAACTCGCCTTTAGGGGTATAAACCAGCCCCCACAATTGATGCTGATGTCCAATCGCCCCTTTCATCGAAAGTTGCTCTAATGGAAACGTTTCTAACGGCGTTGGCTTGTGATCAGCTAATGGTTGCCAACAACTACTATTCGCTTGTTTCGCCAATAATAGCTCTGGCCTTGGCCGTAAAAATGGCACTCGTTTACTGGTCATTACAAATGATTCAGCGACAAAAATATAAGGATCAGCCAATGGTTTTACTTTTGCTTTAGCATTGGTATGTGTTTTGGCAATAAACTGCTCAATTGAATCAGTGTTAGCCTGACACCCCATTAATCCGAATCCTAACGGTAACAGCCATAATAGTGTTCTCATAAGATCCTCATTACTGTGGGGTTTTAAAACGGTATGTCGTAGCAGAGACTGTTAACGACAACAATTCATCAAAACCTTGCTTATCCACCCGTCCCAACTCAACATTACGCAAGTTAACTATTCGTGGCAGCTGGGCTATCGCTTCAGCAAACTGACCAATCTGTTGATAAGAGCCCGTTAGCTGCATATTTAGCGGCAATTCATAATAAAGGTCATGTTCGATGCGTGATGCCCACTTAATTGACTGGAAGATCAATCCGTTTTTAACACCAATATCGTTAATACTTGCCAGTAAGCTCGCTAATTCTTGCTCTTCTGGTAATTGCTCTATCACCTCTTGATAGCGACGATTAAGCTCCGCAACTTGTTCTTTTACACGAGGTAAAGCAGCCACTTGAGCAGCACGACTGACCAACTGAGACCGCAACGTTATTTCCTGCTGTTTTTGCTGTTCTAACGCCTCAGTTAATGGTGTTAACCAATACCAATAGCCTAACATTGAGAGCAATATTGCCAACACCGCAGCAATTAAACCTTGTGGCAATAATGGCCATTCCGTGATTTCATCAAGCTCTAATTCACGCCAATCAATCATTGTTTTTCTCCACTATTGCAGTAGGAAAGGTCGCCTTTAACGGCTTGTTATTAATTACTGGCGTAGTTAAATCAAAAGAGGCATTGAACTGTGATTTTTGCTGTTTATCTGCACTTTTAGTGGTAACTAAAGAGTGCATCTCAATATTTTGAAACCACGGTGATTGCTCCGCTTTACCTAATAACGCGGCAAGGTGGCCATTGGTATCACCAAAGCCGTCAACTTTGACCCGCTGCGAAGCTAAATTGACGCCATCTAGATATACGCCAGCGGGTACCACTTCGGGTAACTGATTAAGTAACTGCGTGACGCGATTACGCGATAATTGAATATCGACAATCACCTTTAATCGCAACTCAATAGCATCACGCTGTTTATCTAATAACGGTAAGAAAGCCAATCGCTGCTCTAAGCTGTCCAATTCTTGCTGTAACTGATCATTACGGCTTTGCTGCTGCAATTGTTGATTTTCAATGTATTCACCAATTGCGCCATTCCCTATAAAGGCCACCACCACACTGGCCAACAATAACCCGATAAAACGCTGTTTATGTTGTTTGCGCCGCTGCTCTCGCCACGGCAATAGATTGAGTTTATCGATCATGCTAGCCCTCGCAGTGCTAAGCCTGTAGCAACGGCATATTGACTCGACATCGAATGCGGTAATTCAACTTTTTTAGCACAGCTAAAATGCTGAAATGGGCTCACCCAGGTTACATCCAGTCCAATCAAACGTTGCAGCAAAGATTCAGACACCAAACTTTGCCCGCCGCCACAGAGCCATAAACCTTTAATGCCACTACGCGGATGGGTTGAGTTATACAATTGAATTTGGCGCTTTAATTGTTCCGCTAATTGTTTGGTAAATTGTTCTGAATGGTTGCTTCCAAGATCGGTTACTGCTTCTTGATCCTCAAACAAACCCGTACCAAATCGAATTTCACGATGATAAGCCGCACTACCTTGAGGTTTCATACAAAACTCAGTATGACGTTTACCTACATCAACGACGCCCCATTGGTTATAATGGCTGCCCATTTCAGCAAGGTATTCCGCTAACCATAATAAAGCATGAGTTTGCAGCTCCATTACCTTAGGCTTAAAACCTAACTTTAATAATGAGTTTAAACGGTTATCTATAGTCTCTCGGCGAGAAGCAAACACTTGAAATGGTGTCGTCGACGCTGAGTCACTAAAGCGATCACTGATAAGAGGAAAATAATCGAAACACAGCTCTTCCACCGGGAACGGCGAAGCCGCACCCAATGCTTGCACTATGGCGAATTCAGCCTCTTCTTCGCTGAGGTTGGTATCTAATTGAACAACTTTGCTGATCACAGCACTATCAGGTAAGGCTAAGGTAACGGCTTTGGCTTGCCATGGTAATTGCTTTTTAATTTGACGCATTGCTGACAACAGCTCAGCATTATTCACGCTATGCTGATCGTTTATGACAGTTTTAGTCAATTCAACTTCAACAAATGCAGCTAACTCAAACTGCTCTTTTTTTTGTTGTAGCACCACAGCTTTTATACTGTGATTACCAATATCTACCCCAACACTTAATGGGTTCCGAAACATCCGTGTTATGCTCCCATGTGGCGAAAAAACAAACTATTTCGAATAAACACCATCAACGGCATTAATTAATTTTTTGTTATCTTTATACTTGAAGGTAAAAGATAATAGATAATGACCGCCAGAACGATGGCGTAACGGGAAATCTCAAGTGAAGTTCATAAAGCGATTACTAATACTTGCAATAATTTGCATCACTCTTGGAGTGGGTACAATTTTTGGTTTTTATTTATACCTAAAACCAGACCTACCAGATGTTGCTAAATTAAAAAATATAGAACTGCAAACACCATTAAGGGTGTACAGTGCTGATGGTGAACTGATCTCACAGTTTGGTGAGAAACGTCGTATACCATTAACGCTAAAACAAATGCCACCACTACTGGTCGATGGTTTTATTGCGACCGAAGACAGTCGTTTTTATGAGCATCACGGTGTCGATCCGATTGGTATCGCTCGCGCCGCTTTTGTGATGCTAACCTCTGGTCACGCTCGTCAAGGTGCCAGTACGATCACACAACAGCTTGCACGTAACTTTTTCTTATCCAATAAAAAAACCTTCTCTCGTAAAATTCGAGAAGCATTTATTGCGATTCATATCGAGCAAATTTTAACGAAAGATCAAATTCTTGACCTTTATTTGAATAAAATTTACCTCGGTTATCGTGCTTATGGTGTCGGTGCTGCTGCACAGGTTTACTTCGGTAAAAGTGTTGATGAGCTAACATTAAGTGAAATGGCTGTTATTGCCGGCTTACCTAAAGCGCCATCAACCATGAACCCTATTTACTCCATCGATCGCGCGACAACTCGTCGTAATGTGGTTCTTGATCGTATGTTTAAAGAAGGTTACATCACTCAAGCACAAATGGATCAAGCGCGTTCAGAGCCGATTGTTTCCCATTACCATCGCGCTGAAATTCAATTGTATGCACCTTACGTTGCAGAACGAGCACGTGCATGGATGGTTAACCGTTATGGTGAAGATGCTTACACCAAAGGGATGGATGTTTACACCACCATTAACGCCAAGCTACAACATGCAGCTCAGCAATCTGCCGTTGATAACCTGCTAAGTTACGATGAACGTCATGGTTACCGTGGTGCAACTGCGGTGATATGGAAGCCAGGGCAAACACCACTGAATGCCAATCAAATTGTTGAAAAGCTAAGTAGCCAGCCAACTTACGGTGAGTTAATTCCTGCGGTCGTTACTCAGGTTAAGCAACAAACTGCAACAGTAGTGACCAAACAAGGTCAAACCATAACCTTAAATTGGAATGGTATGAAATGGGCGCGTAAGTTCCAGACAAATAGCGCTCAAGGACCAGCACCAACGACAGCGGCTCAAATCTTAACTGCAGGTCAACAAATCTGGGTTCAAAATAAAGCCACAACAGTTGCAGCAACGGCTGACACCGCCGCGGTAACAACTGACCATTGGGTATTGAGCCAAGTACCAGGAGCTAACACCTCGTTTGTTGCAATGTCACCAAACAACGGCGCCATATTGGCGATGGTCGGTGGTTTTAATTACACCCAAAGTAAGTTTAACCGTGCTACACAGTCAATTCGTCAAGTTGGTTCTGGCATCAAGCCCTTTATTTACTCAGCAGCCATTGAAAAAGGAATGACGCTAGCCACGCTAATTAATGATGCGCCGATAACTAAATGGGATAAATGGCAAGGTACCGCATGGCGACCAAAGAATGCTGATGGTCGTTATGGTGGCCCGACCCGTGCTCGCATTGGTCTAGCACGTTCTATCAACGTAATGGCAATTCGTGTATTACGTCTAGCAGGTTTAGATTTCACCATTAACTACCTCACTCGGTTTGGTTTTAAACGAGCTGATCTTCCTCGCGCAGAACCATTAGCGTTAGGTGCTGGTAGTTTAACGCCACTAGAATTAGCCCAAGGTTATTCTGTATTTGCTAACGGTGGTTATGCGGTTAAACCATTCCTTATCAATAAAGTTGATAATAGTAATGGTGAATTGATCTACAGTGCTAATCCTAAAATTGTTTGTGACGATGTTTGCCAAAGTGAAAATCCACAAGCGAAAATGCAAGTAGCACTCGCAACTGCCGCTCAAAATGCGCCAATCCAAAAAGTGCCATCATCGACAGCTGAAAAACCAACATTGGCACAGCTAGAGCAAGTGATCACACCACCTGAAGTACGTTATGCACCTGAAGTGATCAGTGAGCAAAATGCATTTCTTGTTCGTCAAATGTTGACCAGTAACATTTGGGGTGAGCCCGGTCATCCGTATGGAACTGGCTTTAGAGCTCGCGTATTAGATCGACATGATATTGGTGGTAAAACAGGTACAACTAATGATTCGAAAGATGCTTGGTATACCGGTTTTGGGCCTAATATTGTTGCAACTACTTGGGTAGGTTTTGACGATCACCGTCATGCATTAGGTCGTACTAGCTATAATAAAAACCTTGGTAAAAATCAGGTAATGGGGGGTGAATACGGTGGTAATGCCGCACAACCAGCATGGATTAACTTTATGCGTACTGCATTGAAAAATACGCCAGAGCAACCACTACAGGTTCCTGCTGATATCGTTAAAGTCCGTATTGACCGTGCAACGGGTAAACTGTCTGATCGAGATGGTTCAAGATCAATGTATGAGTATTTCATCAAGGGTACTGAGCCAACACAATCAGCTCGCCAAGTAACCTCTGAGCAAAAGTTTGATACTGAAACGGCTGAAGAGCTATTCTAATTACGGTTTCTAACCGCAATCAAAAAGAGCGCCTATTGGCGTAATGCTGATCAGTTAAGCCCAAAATGATCAGTTGAACGATCCTGTAGATGTGTAAAAATCCAAGTGTATTTAATGCACTTGGATTTTTTTATGTTTTTAAGACAAGCACTTGAACAGATACATGCCTTCTCAGCTGATAAATTAAACGGCTTATCAGACTTACTTTGTCCAACACTTATTGACCAATGCCTTCTAGATACAGGTGTTACAACTATTCGAAAACGAAGATTACCAATGGAGTTAATGGTTTGGAGTGTCGTTGGTATGTCACTTTATCGACATTTGTCGATGAGCAAAGTGGTGTCTCAATTAGACATCCTATTACCAGGAAAAAAGCCATTTGTTGCCCCAAGTGCTGTGATTCATGCTCGTAAGAAATTAGGGCATGAACCAGTAGAAGCTGTCTTTAATAAAACACAACAGTTGTGGCATGAGAAAACACCTCATCCGGATTGGCATGGTCTCACATTGCATGCTGTCGATGGTGTTGTCTGGCGTACGCCAGACACAAAAGAAAATGACCAAGCATTTTCAAGAACAGGCAATAAAACAACAACATCCGATTATCCTCAAGTGCGTATGGTTTGCCATATGGAACTAACTAGCCACCTTTTAAATAGCGCTGCATTTGATTCTGTTTCTGTCAGTGAGGTTGATTTAACAGCCCAACTCATTGAAAAAGCGCCAGATCATAGCCTAACGCTGTTTGATCGTGGTTTTTACGCCTTAGGCTTACTGCATAAATGGCAAAGTACGGGGCAAGAAAGGCATTGGCTTATCCCATTACGTAAAGGCGCCCAATACAAAACGTTAAGAAAGCTAGGTAAAGGCCAAGAACTCATAGAGTTAACCTTGTCGCCACAAGCTCGAAAAAAGTGGATTGATGCGCCCGTGACAATGGAAGCACGCTTAGTGACAACCACGATCAAAGGTCGCGAAGTGAAATTATTAACGTCAATGACCGATCCCAAACGTTATATAGGCGCTGATATTGCAGAGCTTTATAGCCACCGTTGGGAGATTGAGCTGGGTTACCGAGAAATGAAACAATATATGTTACAAGGAACGATAACGTTAAGAAGCAAAACGCCAGCGCTAGTGACTCAAGAATTATGGGGAATGTTATTAGCTTATAACTTGTTACGGTTCATGATGTGCCAAATGGCATACTCATTAAAAAGTGTCATGCCGTATCAAATAGGCTTTAAGCAAGCCTCGATATTCTTAACAAGCCAACTTCAACTATTACCAGCGGTTGCAGCTGGTCGGTATCCTGAAATATTGAGATATATACTTGATATGGCAGAAAGCTTTGTACTACCAGAAAGGCAGGAAAGAAGTTATCCAAGGGCAGTAAAGAAAAGGCCTAGTCGCTATGCGACTAGGCCTTCAAGGAAGCGTAAATTATCTTAATTCACATGCATTACGCCTATTGGCGCTCTTTTTTTGCTCAAATATCATGTTTGATAATGAGTATTAACTATTGTTGTTTCTTATTGCTGCACATGCTTTTCAAAAATATCAGGCATTTTAGCCTTTATCACTGCTGCTAATTTCTCATAACGTGATTTTAATGGTGAGCCAGGACGATAAGCTAAGGTTATTAAACGGGTTGGCTGTGGATGCTCAGCTTCGATGTAACACACACCATCACGACAATGTTCTTTCGGGGTTGCTAACTGAGGCAATAAAGTAATCCCACTGCCCGCAGCGACCATATTACGTAGTGTTTCGAGACTGGTCGCTTTAAAACGACCATCATCACGGGCACCAGCAGCAAAACAAAAACCTAATGCTTGATTACGTAAACAGTGGCCATCTTCCAACATTAATAAGGTTTCACCATGTAAGCGTGACATATCAATTTCTTTCTCTTGTGCCCATTGATGTGTTTCAGGCACTGCAAGCATCATAGGTTCATCATACAAAGGCAACTCAATAAACGGCTCGCTCTCTTTGACTGACGCTAAAATCATGCAGTCGAGCTTACCCTCTTCAAGTTGTTGCACTAATTGATGTGTTTGCGCTTCATGTAAAAACAGCTCTAACTCAGGAAAGGCTTCTTTAAGCGTTGGAATAATTTGCGGCAATAAATATGGACCAACCGTTGGAATAAAGCCAATATGTAACGGGCCGGCCATGCTTTCTCCTTGTAAACTAGCAAGTTCGGTCAATATTTTGACCTCAAGCAACACTTTTTGAGCTTGGGCGACTAAACTCAATCCCGCATCGGTAAAAAGTACGCGACGACTGGTTCGTTCTAACAACGACACCCCTAGTTCATCTTCTAATTTACGAATTTGACCACTTAGGGTTGGCTGACTGACGTAACATGCTTCAGCGGCTTTACGAAAATGCTTATGTTCAGATAGGGCGACAAGGTACTCAAGATCTCGAATATTCATTAGCTAAGGTTACCAATAGGAATCAACTATCAAAACCATAGCAGTAAACGATTAGAACTATCAAGAGTAAAATCGCATAATTACTTCATCAATATGGAGAACATATTTACGAAGCTCCGATTGCATTAAATTTATTTATATTTTTTAAGGAATCACATTATGTTCGCATCTAAAGAAGGTCAGCCAGTACCTCAAGTTACTTTCCACACTCGTAAGGGTGATCAATGGGTAGACGTAACAACTAATGAGTTATTTGCTAATAAAACAGTGGTTGTATTTAGCCTGCCAGGCGCATTTACACCAACATGTTCTTCTAGCCACCTACCTCGTTATAACGAGCTAGCATCAGTATTTGCTGACAATGGCGTTGACGACATTCTATGTGTATCGGTTAACGATACGTTCGTAATGAATGCATGGAAAGCAGATCAAGAAGCAGAAAATATCACTTTTATTCCTGATGGTAATGGTGAGTTCACTAACGGCATGGGCATGTTAGTTGAAAAAGACGACCTAGGTTTTGGTGCGCGTTCATGGCGTTACAGCATGCTGGTTAAAAACGGCGTGGTTGAGAAAATGTTCGTTGAAAACGAAGAACCAGGCGACCCATTCAAAGTTTCTGACGCTGATACAATGTTAAACTACATTGCACCTGAGCAAAAACTACAAGAATCAATCACTGTATTCTCAAAGCCTGGTTGCCCTTTCTGTGTTAAAGCAAAACAGAATCTAATCGACAAAGGCCTACAGTATGAAGAAATCATTCTGGGCAAAGACGCAACCACAGTTTCTCTACGTGCAATTACAGGCCGTAGCACTGTGCCTCAAGTCTTCATCGGTGGTAAACACATTGGTGGTAGCGAAGAACTGGAAATTTTCTTAGGCTAAGCAATAGTCATTAGCTACAAAAATGTATGGTCCGCCTCGTTATTGCAAGTGCAAATTTCGATAACGAGGTTGGTTTGCGCTAATGTATTCGGAGTTTAATTGAAGTTAACTTACTTAAACTTCATCTCCACGATAAGCTCCGCGCCAGATAATCCTTAAAAAGCCGAAAGTGTATAATCACTGTTTTTTGTATCAGGTCCTTTATCTGGTGGTTTAACCGTTCTGTTATCTCTCTACACATGCAAATCTGATTAATTTAGTTTTCTAAATGGCAATCCAGTTACCATTACTGACCAAGCGATCCTTGCCAACTTATTAGCTAACGCCACAACTACAACATTAAATGGTTTTCGTTTTAATAATTCTGTTATCCAATCCCCAAAAATAGCTTCAGCTATTTTTGGCCTTGATATCAAAGCTCGTGCTCCATGAATAAATAATGTCCTTAATGACTTATTCCCTCGTTTACTGATACCCAGCAGTGTGGATTTCCCTCCTGTTGAATATTGACGAGGAACTAAGCCTACCCATGCTGCTAAATGTCGTCCATTTTTAAAATCTTTTGGTGATGGTACTTCTGATAAACATGCGCTCGCAATCATCGGTCCAATACCTGGGATAGTTTGTAATAATTCACCCATTTCTGATTCTTTCAAAACTGCTTTTATCTTTTTATCTTGCTCAGCAATCTTTTGATGTAAATATTGATAATGCTCATAAAGAACAGCTAATTCTTGAAGCAAAAGTGGTGGTAAGGTGTGATTTTTATCGGCAAGCCATTGAAATAATTTTCCCATGGCAGCGTGTCCACGAGGAAAATTGATACCAAATTCAAGTAGTAGTGCACCAATGCGACACATCGTTGCTGTTTGTTCTTTAATAAACCCAGAACGGATACGTTGTACTGCAGATAAAATTTGGGATTCTTCAGTTTTGACACTAACAAAACGCATTGAAGGTCTAGCAGAAGCTTCAGCGATAGCATCAGCATCAATGTAGTCATTTTTGTTAGTTTTCACATAGGGTTTAACGTATTGAGGAGGGATTAGTTTGGTGTTATGTCCAAAAGATTGGCACTTTCTTGCTAGCCAGTGAGATCCAGCACAAGATTCCATCGCAACAGTAGTTTTATCAAGTTGAAGCAATATTTTTAATAGTTGAGCACGGTTACATTTTTTGCGATATACCTCACGGCCCGCATAATCGTGCCCAATTAGATGAAATGAAGTTTTGCCTAAATCAATACCAAGTACTTTAATCAACATGATGGTTCGCCTCTCTAGATACTCACAACTAAAGCCTAGCGGCTTTAGAGTGAGGCGGACCATCTAATTAAGCCCTTACTTTACAATAAAGTGAGGGCTTTTTGATATCAATCCATCGCGAATATTGAGCTAAGCAACATTCACCGTTGGAATATGCTGAGCTTGATCAAGCCAGACCTCTAGAGCGACCTCATCACATGCATGTTGACGTGGGCAACGATCACAGTCTTTCATTACTTTCTCTGGTAATAAGGCTTTTGAGGTTGGCGTAAAACCACGTTTCATAAAGAATTCAGGCACTCGAGTTAACACAAATACTTTTTTAATCGCCATTTGAGTGGCTTTATCAAGCAAATGTTCAACAATCGCTTTTCCCTGGCCTTGCTGTTGCCAGCCCGCTTCAACCCCTAAAGATCGTATCTCAGCCAGTCCAGAATCATAGACATACAATGATGCACACCCGGTTACTACACCATGATTTTCAGCCACTGCAAACGAGCCAATATCGCGCACTAACTCATTACGATTACGCGGTAAATTCTCACCTAGTCCCGCCCAATACACCACCATGCCTTCAATAGCATCAAGATCGGTGAGTCGTGCGCCTCGTACTTTAACATTAGGCGAATAACGCTTATCAAGCCGCTTCTCTGCTTGACCAATGGCATAGTCAACTTGGTTTGGTGCAACACCACCTAAAGCACACCGTTTATCTAAACATGATTCAATGGTCAAAATCGGATAGACATCATTTTCAATCACCGTCGAAAATTGTTTCATCTCCTCAAGAGAGAGTTCTTCTAACGCACAGCCTTTGGCAATCGCGGCCACCACAGCCACTCCAACAATATGATGCGCTTCTCGAAAAGGGATCCCTTTCGCCACTAAATAATCGGCTAGTTCGGTCGCATTTGAATAACCTTGCATCGCCGCTTCTAAAGTACGATCTTGATTAATCTTGATCCCTTCAAAACATAATGCAGCTATTTCCATACAATCATGCCAGCTATCTAACGCATCAAATAGCCCTTCTTTATCTTCTTGCATGTCCTTATTGTAAGCCAGCGGTAATGCCTTAACGGTCATCATCATCGCCGCCATCGCGCCATACACTCGGCCACACTTGCCACGAATAAGCTCTAGGGCATCAGGATTTTTCTTTTGCGGCATCAATGATGAACCAGAGGTCACCGCATCATCAAGTTCAATAAAATTAGATTCGCCAGAATTATAGAAAATTAAATCTTCTGCCATTCGTGATAAATGCAACATTGAAATTGATGCGGTGGATAATAATTCCATCACGTGATCACGATCAGACACCGAATCAAGACTATTACGGGTTGCTCGCTGAAAACCAAGGTTATGGGCTAACACTTCACGATCTATCGGATACGCCGTTCCCGCCAGTGCGCCAGAGCCTAACGGACAGGTATCAAGTCGCGTCATTGCATCATTCAACCGGGAATGATCACGCTCTAGCATTTCAACATACGCTAAACACCAATGGGCAAAAGTGACGGGCTGCGCTCGTTGCAAATGGGTATATCCAGGTAATACCGTTGCTTGATGCTGGCGGGCGACGGTAACTAACTGTTGCTGTAATTTATCCAACATCAACAATAATTGCTGACCTTGCTGACGGCACCACAGTTTAAGATCCGTCGCCACCTGATCATTACGTGAACGACCCGTGTGCAGTTTTTTACCCAAATCCCCCACTTTAGCAATCAGCTGTTGCTCCACCCAACTGTGAATATCTTCAGCATCGGAAGCGAGAATTTGTTCAGGATCTTCCATTACCGCTAATTTAAGTTCATTTAGTGCCAATTCAAGCTGTTGTTGCTCTGTTTCAGTAAGTACATTCACTTGGCGCAGGGCTTTTGACCAAGCTATTGAACCGACAATATCTTGCTCTGCGAGTCGATAGTCAAAACGCAACGAATCATTAAATTGCTTAAATCTGATGTCAGCTGCCTGACTAAACCGCCCACCCCATAATGCCATGCTGAATCTCCTATTACTGTCTAAGCGAAGTCATATTGAGAAGCTTACGTTGCAATGAATAGCGTCATCATTACAGCGCAAGCAACAATATTGATTGGATTATTTATTTTTGACTATTAAGCGCACGAATACGGCTAGCCAAAGAATACAAACGAATAAAACCGCCAGCATGACTATGATCATAAACATCATCTTCACCAAACGTAGCAAACTCTTCCGAGTACAAACTATTGCCTGAACGCTTTTGAATAACGGTGGCTTGGCCTTTATATAGTTGAATCACGACTTCACCCGTTACATCTTGTGCCAACGTATCAGCCGCGGCTAACAACGATTGGCACAATGGCGTAAACCAGCGGCCATCATAAATAAGATGCGATGCTTTAAGACCAATGGTTTGACGGAACTCAAACGACTCTTTATCAAGCACTAATTGTTCAACGGCACGCAATGCTTCCATCATGATGGTACCGCCTGGGGTTTCATAGCAACCCCGAGATTTGATTCCTACGAGACGGTTCTCAACAATATCAATCCGTCCAATTCCGTGCTCGGCACCTTTGCTATTGAGATAATTAAGCGCGTTATAAGGCGTCATCGGCTCACCATCAACCGCAACCACTTCACCTTTTTCAACTAAAACAGACACCGTTTCAGCGATATCAGGCGCCTGTTGTGGATCTTTAGTCCACACCCAACATAACTCATTAGGTGCATTCCACGTATTTTCAAGTACACCACCTTCAGTTGAAACGTGCCATGCATTAGCATCACGTGAATAAATTTTTTCTAACGATGCAGTACAAGGAATATTACGCTCAGCCAAATAATCAAGCAGTGCTTCACGGCTACGTAAATTCCATTCACGCCATGGTGCAATCACTGTCAATTGTGGCGCAAGAGCCGCAAATGCCCCTTCAAAGCGCACCTGATCATTTCCTTTACCTGTACAACCATGACATAACGCATCAGCACCAACTTCTAATGCACACTCCACTTGCGCTTTAGCAATAATGGGACGCGCCATTGAAGTGCCCAGTAAATATTTACCTTCGTAAGTTGCTCCCGTTTTAAGGGATGGGTAAATATAATCTTTGACCATCTCTTCTTTTAAATCAGCGATGTAACATGCAGATGCACCAGAGGCGAGTGCTTTGGCTTCAATGCCAACCAACTCTTCTTCACCTTGACCGACATCTGCCACAAACGCGACCACTTCACAGTCATAGTTCTCTTTTAGCCATGGAATAATGGCTGAAGTATCTAAACCACCTGAATAGGCCAATACCACTTTGTTAATCTTGCTCATCTGCTGCTCTCCTTTTCAGCCTTGTCGCGGTCATCCCGTTCAGGCACTATTTTCAAAAATATTAATTCGTCGTAATACATCAATGAACTGTCATCAATACAGGCTAATCACCCATTAATGGCACCGTAAATCGAGTCCCGATACTGTCGCCCGCTAATAAAGCATTAAGCTTGTCGGGATAACGCCAACTGGCGACTTCAATCGAACGGCCTAGCGCTTTAGCCGCTGTAAATGCTGCTCGTACTTTTACGATCATGCCATCGGTGATCACAGCTTGTGCAATTAATGCTTCTGCTTCCGCTTCCGTTAACTGCTTAATTAAATTACCTTTACCATCAAGTACACCCGTCACATCAGACAGCAACACCAACTCACCACCAACAGCCGCAGCAACGGCAACCGCCGCTTGATCAGCATTAACATTCATCATTTCACCCTGAGCATCGAGCCCAATAGAGCTAATGATTGGTACAAAACCTAACTGCATAATTTGACCCACTAAAGCGCCGTTATTTGGTTCAGCATGTCCCACAGCGCCTAACTCTGGATCTAATTGACTAACTGTACATAAACCGCCATCAGCTAAACTTAATCCTACAGCTGCCACGCCAGCTTTAACCGCTTGCCCTTGCAGCATTTTATTGGCAGTACCAGCTAACGCACCGGTAATCAAGCCAATTTGATCACTAGGAGTAACCCGTAACCCTTGTTTTTTAACTGTCGGCAATTGCAATTTTTTCATCAGGTCATCAACAAGATAGCCACCACCATGAACAAATAAGATCGGGCGTTGTGACCGCGATTGGTACGCATTGATGGTTGAAAACAATCGCTCTAAGGTGACATTACATTCCAATGCAGCACCACCAAGTTTAATCACTAAAGGAACTTGATTCATTGTGTTACTCCTACACCAACGCGGTTAATTGAGGGAATCCATTGCGAATATTTATGCATTGAACTGCTTGTGATGAAGCCCCTTTCAATAAATTATCAATCGCGGCAGTTAAAATAATATGCTCACCTTGAACCTGCCAGCCGATATCACAAAAACAGCTACCAACAACATCATCCAACTTAGCGGTATTATGGTTAAGTAGCCGTACCGCATGTTGATCGGTCGGGTTTAGATAGGCTGATGCCATTGCTGCAGTCACTTCTTCTGCGGTTACACCATCGGTTAATTTAGCGGTAATAGTAGCTAAAATACCGCGTTTAAAATTCCCGAGATGAGGCGTGAAAATAATATCGCAATTAAGATGATGGGCAATTTCAGGCTGGTGTCGATGCGTAAACAAGCCATAAGCCTGTAAGCTCACCTCACAAAAACTATTGGTCATGGTGGCTTTACGACCCGCACCCGACACACCACTGACGGCATTTATCACTGGCCATTGATCGCAATCAAGCAGACCTGCAACGAGCAATGGTTTTAACGCTAATTGAGATGCGGTGGGATAGCACCCAGGAACCGCAATTAATTGGGCTTGGCGAATTTGATCATGATTCCATTCAGCTAACCCATAAACAGCACTGTCTAGCAATGCCTCATATTGGTGCTTAAAACCATAATATTGATCATAGAAACCATCCGCTTTCACTCTAAATGCACCTGACAAGTCAAACACCTGACAACCCATATTTAGACATTCAGCTGCAATATCATGACTCACTTCGTGGGCAGTAGCTAACAACACAATATCGATGTTTGCCACTGCCATTCTAATATCTGTTAGCGGCTGCAACGGTAAATCAACCACACCATGCAATTGACCATGCAGCGCACTTAATGGTTTACCTGCATCAACACTAGTGGCTGAAACATACAAACCGCAAAGTGTTAATTGCGGATGACGACTTACTATTTTTGCCAGTTCTGCGCCGGTATACCCACTGGCGCCAACAATAACCGTGTTTAACATCGCTCATTCCATATCATTGTAGTGTTATCGAGCCGTCATCAAATAATTGGAGCTATGGCTAAGTAGTGATGATTGTCATAACGGCTAACAGAGGTGTGCTGTAAACAGCATAGAAAAGGCACGTAAAAGCACCTAAGGCAAAAGACTTAGCGTCGTCGAAGGGAGGAGATAAAGGCAGAGGTATAGATTTGGTTCATGATAATAACTTCCTGCATCGAACAATAAACCCTGAGCGTTCCGTTACTCAAGGATAAATAAACAGCTAACACCATTTATTCATAAATTTGAATTAATATGTTTACTGATTAAATTACATACTGTCAATAGTGCGACGATAAAAAAATATATTTTATTAGCTTTTCATTAACTTTTACAACATTAAACCATAACAGAACTAATTATTTTTAATGGCGTTTTTTTGCCCTATCTCTTTAATAATGAACAAAAATGTGGGCTGACACAGGCAGGAATGAAACAAAATTACAAAATTCAATCAAGATTATGACCAAAATCAATATCGATAGTTTTTATTAGCGATAAATACAATCTCTGTTGACCTGTTACTAACTTCACGGCTAGATTGTGGGGTAAAGGTTAAATTGGATGTAACAAAATTACGAGATGGATACGATATGAACGAGAAATACAGTGCGTTAACAAGTAATGTCAGTATGCTTGGCCATTTGCTGGGTAATACGATCAAAACAGCCTGCGGTGATGAACTCTTAGAAAAAGTTGAAACGATTCGCAAACTTTCTAAATCAGCAGGCACAGGTAATCAAGATGACCGCGAGAAACTGATTGCTGAATTACAAAACCTACCCGATGATCAATTACTTCCTGTAGCTCGAGCTTTTAGTCAATTCCTTAATCTCACCAATATTGCAGAGCAATACCATACGATTTCACGCCAACGTGAAACGACATTATGCAGCCCAGATGCACTCGATGAATTGTTTACTAAATTAGTCCAGCATGATGTTAACCCTGCTGATTCTTTAGTGGCGATTAATGAATTAAATATTGATTTAGTTCTTACCGCGCACCCAACAGAAATTGCACGCCGTACCATGATCCATAAATTGGTACAGATTAATAAATGTTTATCACAATTAGAATTAAGCGAATTATCAACCGCTGAACGTGCACGTGTTGAGCAACGCTTAGAACAACTGATTGCTCAAGCATGGTATTCCGATGTTATTCGCCAGCAACGCCCAACCCCACTTGATGAAGCAAAATGGGGTTATGCCGTGGTTGAAAATTCATTGTGGCAAGCGGTACCAGAGTTTGTACGCCTGTTTGATGAAAAACTGCAACAGCATTTAGATAAGAAACTACCATTAGACGCAGCGCCAGTAACCTTCTCCTCATGGATGGGCGGCGACCGCGATGGGAACCCATTTGTAACGTCTGATGTTACCCATGAAGTTTTACGCCTTTCTCGTTGGAAAGCGGCCGAACTTTATCTTGGTGACGTGCAAGAATTGATCAATGAATTATCAATGATTCAATGTAATGCTGAGGTGCGAGAGCTCGCAGGTGAAGCACATGAACCTTACCGTGCAATTTTAAAACAACTACGTACTAAACTGATTATTACTCGAGACAGCTTAGAAGCACAAATCAACGGTAATGCTCCCCTTTCTAAACATATTATTAATGATGTTGCTGAGCTATGGGATCCACTATTTGCGTGTTACCAGTCATTACATCAATGTGGTATGGCGATCATTGCTGACGGCTTACTGCTTGATTCACTACGTCGTATCAAATGTTTTGGTGTGCATCTGGTTAAACTGGATATTCGTCAAGAAAGCACTCGCCACGAAAATGTTATTTCAGAGCTAACGCGTCACCTTGGTTTAGGTGATTACAGTCAGTGGTGTGAACAAGATAAGATCGCGTTCTTAGTTCGTGAATTATCGTCTAAGCGACCATTACTACCACGAAAGTGGGAACCATCAGCTGACGTTCAAGAAGTACTCGAAACCTGTAAAGCAATTGCAGAACAACCACGTGAAGCATTGGGTGCCTATGTTATTTCAATGGCACGTACAGCATCTGACGTATTAGCCGTTCACTTATTACTGCAAGAAGCAGGTTGTCCATTCCGCATGGATGTGTGTCCATTATTTGAAACACTTGAAGACTTAAACAACGGCGCTGATGTTATTGAACAACTGCTTAATATTGACTGGTACCGTGGTTTTATTCAAAACCATCAGATGGTGATGATTGGCTATTCTGATTCAGCCAAAGATGCAGGTGTAATGTCAGCGGGATGGGCGCAATACAGTGCGATGGAAAAACTGGTCGATGTCTGCGAAAAAGCAGACGTTGAAATTACCTTATTCCATGGCCGTGGCGGTAGTATTGGTCGTGGCGGTGCACCCGCTCATGCGGCATTGTTATCTCAACCACCACGTAGCCTAAAAGGTGGTTTACGTGTAACCGAACAAGGCGAGATGATTCGCTTTAAGCTCGGTTTACCTGAAGTGGCAATTAATAGCCTCAGCCTTTATGCCAGTGCAACGTTAGAAGCAAACTTACTACCACCACCAGCACCGAAACAAGAATGGCGCCATATTATGGACCAACTTTCTCATGTTTCCTGTGAATCGTACCGTAATGTAGTTCGAAACACGCCGGAGTTTATTCCTTATTTCCGCGCCGCAACGCCAGAGTCTGAACTAGGTAAGTTACCGCTGGGCTCTCGCCCTGCAAAACGTAATCCTAATGGTGGCGTTGAAAGTTTACGAGCTATTCCATGGATTTTTGCTTGGAGTCAAAACCGTCTCTTGTTACCAGCATGGTTAGGTGCGGGTGAAGCGATTCAACACTCGATTGATAATGGTGATACTGCACAACTAGAAGAAATGTGCCGTGAATGGCCATTTTTCTCGACTCGCTTAGGTATGCTAGAAATGGTGTACAGCAAAACCAGCTTGGGTATCACAGAGTACTATGATCAACGTTTAACTGATGAAGCTTTATGGCCGCTTGGTAAACAATTACGTTCACAGTTAGTGCAAGATATTAAAGCTGTATTAACCGTTGAAAATAATGATCATTTGATGCAGCAAGACCCATGGGGTGCTGAGTCTATCCGTCTACGTAATATTTATGTTGAACCACTTAACATGTTGCAGGCTGAATTACTTTACCGTACTCGCCAGCAAAAAGAGTTACCAATAGAGCTTGAAGAAGCATTGATGGTAACCATTGCAGGTATTGCAACAGGTATGCGTAATACTGGCTAACCCTCGATAAATAACCATAAGGCTATCTTCGGATAGCCTTTTTTTTTAATCGTTATTTACAATGTTGTTAAAATATATTGTAAATTCTCAACTATGATACAGCATTATATTGCTTATAAAGACTAAGATAGAAAAGTATCAATATGAGAAAAGATGAATATATTTCAATCAAGTTATTATTTTTTTAGCGCTAAATTAACTTAGTGATAGTTCACAAGATAATAAATTGAAACGCCTCAGTAACAGATAATTGAACTAGAAGTATCGATATTGAGTCAATTAATGATATTCTATGCGACCGCAATTAGGCAGTGCAATAGCACGATTATAAATTAAAAACGTCACCTGAAGCGTTACATAATCTAAGCCCTATTGTGTTTTTTTATTTTATATATTTAACGGATAGAAGAGATGTCACTACCACATGTAATTTTAACAGTGCTTAGCACTCGCGAAGCGACTGGTTACGATATAACCAAAGAATTTTCACACAGTATCGGTTATTTTTGGAAAGCGAGCCACCAGCAGGTGTACCGTGAACTCAATAAAATGGCGACGAATGATCAAGTAACCTGCCGTCTTGAACCTCAAGATGGTAAACCTGATCGTAAGGTATATTCGATTACCGATCTTGGCCGTCAGGCACTATTTGAGTGGTTCCAAGAACCAGCACGTAATCCAACCACGCGTGATGAGTTTTCTGCAAAACTATTGATTTGTGGTGTTCACAATTCAGTACCAATGCAGCAGCAACTTGAAGCTTTAATTGATGAATCACATATTTTAATGGGTCATTATCAAGAGCTAGAGCAAATTCATTTTAGCGATTACAAAAACATGGATCGTCAACAACGTCTCGACCGTTTAACCTTGCGCCGCGGGCTTCATAACCGCCAAGCTTGGATATTATGGGCTGAAGAAGTTCTCGCTGAACTGAAAGATATGGACAGTGAAAATAGCGCAATCGCTATTAACTAAATCAATATCAAAAAATAAAGCCGCAGTTTAAACTGCGGCTTTTTATTACTACTAATACGGTATACGCCTACAACATCGTCGCTAAGCGATTGATATCAGATATTAACGCCCCAGCTGTTACATCTCGTCCAGCCCCAGGACCTCGAATCACTAATGGATTCTCGCGATACCATAGGCTTTCAATTGCAAAAATATTATCACAAGGTAGTAAGTTTGCTAATGCATGCTCATGAGGTAATGCTTCTAAGCCAACATATGCTTTACCATGGCGATCTAAACGGGCCACATAACGTAAAACTTTATCTTCACGAGCTGCTCGTGCTAATTTTTCAGCTAATACACCATCAAGTTCTGGTGCTTGCTCAAAAAACGCATCAACCGTTAATTTACGTAAACACGGCGGAACCAATGATTCAACGTGCACTTGCTGTGGGTCAATTTCAAACCCCGATTCACGAGCAAGAATAACCAGCTTACGCATCACATCGCTGCCATCCAGATCATGACGCGGATCGGGCTCAGTTAACCCCTGCTGCCACGCCTGTTCAAGCAATTCAGAAAACGGCTGTCGACCATCAAATTGTTGAAACAACCATGATAATGTGCCAGAAAAAATACCCGAGATAGCTAAAATACGATCGCCACTTTCGCGCAGATCGCGTACGGTATGATTGATAGGTAAACCAGCACCAACCGTCGCGTTATACAACCAATAACGGCTACTTTTAGCAAACGCATCAACCACCGCCTGATACTCTATCGTCGCCGCTGATCCTGCGATTTTATTAGCAGAAATAAGGTGTAATCCACTCGCTGCAATATGTGGGTATAACGCAGCTAACTGATGACTTGCGGTTACATCAACCACAACCACATCATCATAATCAACCGCTGCTAGCTGAGACAATAACTGCGGTAATTGATAATCTGTTGCCTGATCTTGAAACTGCTCTAATGCTGTTTGCGGCGTAATTCCAACACTATTAATCCAACATTGATGCTGACCAACAATGCCAATCAAATTAAATTGCATGCCGTGTCGTAGCTCTAATGCCGCTTTTTCACGACCAAATAACCCCAACCAATGTTTTCCTATATTGCCTTTACCACACAACACAATACCCACGCTTTTTTGCGCTTGAAATAACGCTTGATGGATATCATTGACTAACTTATCCGTTTCAATATCACGTAGCACTGCCACTAAACTTAAACCTGATTCAGCCTCAGTCATAAATTCAACGGGTAAGCCTTTAAGTTGCTGATAGAAACCATGGCAATGATTAGGATTATTCAACACGCCAGCACCAACTGCCGCAACCATTGAAAAGCCTTCTCGTAATCGAAGTTCAGCCGCAACGCCACTATCTTGCAATAGCCCTAGCACGCTATTTACCATTTCTTGGGTATAGGCCAAAATAATTCGCCGCTTACCTTTATCCATAGTTTGAGCCAACGGCTGTAATTGCGCTCGATCTAATAATAACTGCACATCTTGTTGAGTATGTGCCAACGCCATTCCTTGCGGTACATCAAGCTCAATTAAACACACATCATTGAGTGATGAAATAATTTTAGCCCCACGACCAGATGCTAATACCCTTTCAACCCGTGTTGATCCAGATTCAGGTTGATGACTACAACGTAAGGTTAAATCAAGACTACTTTGGGCGACGGGTTGAAGTGTTCGGCTATGTAAAACTGGCGCAGCAAGACGTGCTAATTCATTGGCTTCATCTAATCGTAATAAGGGCAATAGACAAGCATTGGTGACCTTATGAGGATCGGCACTATAAACACCCGCGACATCACTCCAAATTGTTACTCGGTCAACCTTGGCTAAAGCACCAATAATCGTCGCAGAATAATCAGACCCATTACGACCAAGTAACACCGTTTGCTGGTGCTGATTCGCCGCCATAAAACCAGTGATCACTAATCGTTGCTGTTGATATTGCGCTAACAATTGATCCAATAAGGGTGCAGATAAGACTTTATCCACTTCAGGCTGCACCGCATGATCGGCCCGTAAAAATAAACGTGAATCAATATCTATCGCCGCTAATTGGCATTGGTTTAATAAGGCACTTAATAACCGTGCAGACCATAATTCACCATGACCTAAAACCGCATTTTTCACCTCGGCCGTCATGGTTAATTGTCCCCACTGAGCAATTAACGCCAACTCCGCATATAACTGCTGTTGTAGTGGCTCTGCGTCTTGAGGATCAAGTAACTCATTGATCAATTGCTGCTGAAATACTCGAATAGAGAGTAAGGTTTCATGGGCTAAGCGGCCATCAGTGACTAATTGTTCTAGCCATAATAATAATTGATTGGTGGTTTTCCCTGCCGCCGATACCACCACTAAATCATTATAATTAGAATACGCACGTAAAATATCAGCGACACGACGATAACAATCAGCATTGGCAAGGCTACTTCCGCCAAATTTATGTAATTGGCGCAGATCTTTTTTCATCAGCAGCCCTCCTTTGCAATAGCGAACGCCTGTTTAAGATCAGCAATCAAATCTTGTGGGTCTTCTAAACCTACCGATAACCGTAACAAAGAAGTAGAGATCCCAGCGGCTCGTTGCGCTTCATCACTCATGGCACGGTGAGTCATTGAAGCCGGATGAGCAATTAAACTCTCCGTCCCCCCTAATGATTCTGCCAATGAAAACAATTGTAATGTTTTAACAAACAACGCCAGTTGTTGATAACTTCCAGCAAATTCAAAACTCATCATCGAGCCAAAACCACGTTGCTGACGCTTCGCTATCTCATGCCCAGGATGGGTGGGCAAACTTGGATGATAAATAGTGCCAACCAAGGGTTGTTGCTGCAAATAAGCCAGCACTGCTGCCCCATTTTCTTCATGCATCCTCATTCGAGGCGCCAATGTTCGCAATCCACGCAAGGTCAAATATGCATCAAAAGGGGCTCCTGTCGCCCCAATACAATTAGCCCACCAACTTAGATTTTCAGCCGCAGCTTGGTCTTTAGCAATTAAAACACCCCCGATCACATCAGAGTGACCATTAATGTATTTAGTGGTTGAATGCACCACAAAATCAGCCCCAAGCGATAACGGCTGCTGTAATAATGGCGATAGGAAAGTGTTATCAACGGCAACTTGGCAACCAACCACCTGTGCTTGTTGGCAAACCACCGTAATATCAATCACGCGCACTAAAGGATTTGAGGGAGTCTCAAGCCATAACAACGTCGGCTTTTGTGCCAATGCTGCCGCTAAGGCATCAGGATCCGACTGATCTATAAACAGGACCTTAAAGTCCCCTTTTTGAGCGCGGGTATTAAACAATCGATAACTGCCACCATAACAATCATGGGGAGCTATCAATAAATCATCAGGCCCTAAAAGCGCAGACACCAATAAATTCATCGCAGCAGTACCACAACTGGTGACGACGCCCCCCGCGCCGCCTTCCATATCACTCAGAGCATCAGCTAATGTATTTCGAGTTGGATTGCCTGAACGGGAATAATCATATTGCGGTAACTCACCTAGCGCAGGAAAACTGTAGGTGGACGTTAAGTAAATTGGCGGCACAACTGCATTATATTGTGAATCAACGTCAATACCGCTACGAACGGCAATAGTCGCAGGCTGCTTATCACTCATAATAACGTTCCTTGTTATAAGGGGGTGAACCCTGTAAATAAATAATGATGGCTGTTAACAACCTTAACCACATCAAAACAAGACGTCAACACCTCTAGACGTCTATATGTCTTTGCTTATAGCGGTAAATCCCGCTAAAATTCAGTCATTGAAAAAAATAGTCGTGATCTAGCAACTGTTGTCTATCACTGTAGAGGACAAATCAGTGATGTTCACGTAATATCGCCGCCTATCATGACTATGTACTAACAACCGTCATCGCGACATTGTTATCATCATTAATTAAACATCGCTGAGAAGGTAAAACATGGCAAAGTGGAATGGCGAATATATTAGCCCTTATGCAGAACACGGTAAGAAAAATGAACAAGTAAAAAAAATTACAGTGTCTATTCCATTAAAGGTTCTCAAAATTCTTACTGATGAACGTACTCGCCGTCAGGTCAATAACCTGCGCCACGCTACCAACAGTGAACTACTCTGTGAAGCTTTCCTACATGCCTACACAGGACAACCACTACCCACTGATGATGATATTCGTAAAGATCACCCCGACGATCTGCCCGCAGAAGCGAAAGCATTGATGGAAGCGATGGGTATCAGCTACGAAGACATTAATGAATAATATGGACATGAAATAGCAAAAAACCAGCACTTCTGCTGGTTTTTTTATAATTGCCAAATCTCAGCCATAAAAAAAGGGATGCTTGCGCATCCCTTTTTTGTAAATTCATCTGGCAAATAATTACTTGCTAGAAAGCGCACCAAAACGCTTGTTGAATTTGTCCACACGACCGCCAGAGCTAACTTGACGTTGCTTACCAGTGTAGAATGGGTGACACTTATCGCATACATCAAGGTTGATGTCTTTGCTCATAGTAGAGTTAAATACGAAAGTGTTGCCGCAAGAACAACGTGCGTTTACTGCTTTGTATTCTGGGTGGATACCTTGTTTCATGGGGAAACCTCAAGTTAAGGCCGTGTCGCTCTCCCGATCCAAAGCCGGGCACCACACGTGGTTAATAAAATAGTCTGTCGTTAATTTACGACAAATCAGGCGGCGTATAGTAATCAATCATTCCACAGAGATCAACTCAGTCACTGTTTTTTTATCGCTCTTTTATTGATCACTAAAACAGTCAATAATAGTTGCAACATAGCAGTACTTATCCCTTATCACGTGATCTGTTACTATTTAGTACAAGCTCAATTAAAGCGATAAAATATGAACCACCCAATAGCACGCGTTGCTTTACCTGTCCCACTTGATAAAACTTTTGACTATCTCATCAAACCCAACACCACTCCAATTATTGGTGGTCGCGTGCTGGTGTCTTTTGGTCGACAACGATTAGTCGGGATTGTGGTTGCTATCGGGCATGATTCTGATTTTCCTATTCAACAGTTAAAACCTATTCAGCAAGTATTAGATAATCAACCTTTATGGCAACCTGCTTTATTTAGCTTATTAAAATGGGCCAGTAGCTATTATCAATATCCATTAGGTGATGCCCTTGCCAATGCGATGCCTGCATTACTGCGTAAAGGTCGAGAAGCATCAACCACGCCACTAAAGTATTGGCACCTAACTGAAACAGGTCGAGATCAGCCGCTAAATGGCTTAAAACGCGCGCCTAAACAAGCACAAATCCTAAATCTATTACGTCATGGTCCACTCAGTCATGAAAACTTACTCACTCATGACGTCAGCAGCACCACCCTCAAAACTGTCGAGCAAAAAGGTTGGATCAGCGAACAACAACATCAACCACAACAACGTCAGTGGCTGCCACAATTTGAAATTACAGAACAGAAACCACGTTTAAACGAAGAACAAGCATTAGCGATTGCAACGGTAAACAGTAATCCAGGATTTGGTTGTTATCTACTCGATGGTGTTACAGGCTCAGGCAAAACCGAAGTTTATCTTAATTTACTTGAGCCCATTTTAGCGGCGGGTAAACAGGCGTTAATTTTAGTGCCAGAAATTGGCCTAACACCACAAACAATCAATCGTTTTAAGCGCCGTTTTAAGGTGCCATTAGAAACCGTACATTCGGGTTTAAACGATAGCGAACGCATGGCGGCATGGCTTGCTGGACGAGATAATCAAGCTGGAATCATTATTGGCACCCGTTCGGCACTGTTTACACCTTTTGCTAACCTTGGCATTATCATTGTCGATGAAGAACATGATGCTTCATATAAACAACAAGATAGCTTACGTTACCACGCTCGTGATCTAGCCGTAATGCGAGCCAATAAAGAAAATATTCCGATAGTGTTAGGTTCAGCAACGCCAGCACTGGAAACACTGCATAACGCCCAAACAGGCAAATATCACTATCTGACACTCTCTAAACGTGCAGGTAATGCGAGTGCTGCACGTCATGGTGTTATTGATGTCAAAGGCCTGTATTTAAACGCGGGGTTATCAGCACCATTAATTGCAGAAATGCGTAAGCACCTCAATGCGGGCAATCAAGTGATGCTGTTTCTTAATCGGCGTGGATTTTCACCCGCGATGATGTGCCATGAGTGCGGCTGGATCGCAGAGTGTGATCGTTGTGATGCGTATTACACCCTCCATCAGCAATCAGGGGAATTACGGTGTCATCACTGTGCCACTCAGCGGCCGATCATGCACCAATGCCAGCAGTGTGGTTCTACTCAGTTGTTACCTGTTGGTGTGGGTACAGAACAACTTGAAGCCCAATTAGCCGAATTATTCCCTGAATTTAAAACAGTACGTATTGACCGTGATAGTACTCGTCGTAAAGGGGCATTAGAAAACTATTTAGAAGCCATTAAAAATAATGAATATCAAATTTTAATTGGCACCCAAATGCTTGCTAAAGGCCACCACTTTCCCAATGTAACCTTAGTGGCATTAATTGATGTTGATAGTGCATTATTCAGTAATGATTTTCGTGCCTCAGAGCGATTAGCACAGCTGTTTATTCAAGTTGCAGGTCGTGCAGGTCGCGCCAGTAAACCAGGATCAGTATTATTACAAACCCACCATCCAGAACATCAACTGCTACAATCATTACTGCATAAAGGCTATGGCGTTTTTTCTCAGGCTGCATTAACGGAACGTCGTCAAGCATTGTTGCCACCGTTTACTCACTTAGTGTTATTGCGTGCAGAAGCCAATGATAGCGACCTTGTGTGCCAGTTCTTACAACAAGTAAGAGGGATTTTTGAAGCAAGCCCAGTGTATGACCAAGACTGTTGTGTTTTAGGGCCAAATCCAGCTCCCCTTGCTCGTCGTGCTGGACGATTTAGATGGCAATTAATTTTACAAATACCTAATAGAAATAAACTTCAACAAATACTCAGTATTGCTAAGCCTGCAATTCAGCTCTTACCGTTAGCGAAAAAAATTAGGTGGTCGATTGATGTTGAACCGCAAGATTTAACTTAAACTACACAATGCGATGCATCTCACATAGCGAATGTAATTTATGCTATTGAAAGCATGTTTCAGCTTATGCATCCATTCTACAATATGTATATGAATTGACGTTTTTCAGTCAGTTACAATTAGTTGGCGAGCATATCTGAATACATTTTTGCGTCAGATAGCCAACTGTAAATTAGTAAGATATAGCACAAGAGGAAAGCACTATGGCGACAATGAAGGACGTTGCCCAGCTAGCCGGGGTATCAACCGCGACAGTTTCACGCGCGCTCATGAACCCGGAAAAAGTATCGGCCTCAACCAGGAAAAAGGTCGAGCAAGCCGTAATGGAAGCTGGATATTCACCAAACTCACTAGCACGCAATTTACGCCGCAATGAATCGAAAACTATCGTTACCATTGTTCCCGACATCTGTGATCCCTACTTCACAGAAATCATTCGTGGTATTGAAGAAGCGGCAATGGAAAATGGTTATTTAGTGTTGCTCGGTGACAGTGGTCAGCAACAACGTCGTGAAAATTCATTCGCTAATTTAGTCTTTACTAAACAAGCTGATGGTATGTTGCTATTAGGTAATAATTTACCGTTTGACGTCAGTAAACCTGAACAAAAAAATCTGCCGCCATTAGTCATGGCATGTGAATATGCGCCGGAACTTGAATTACCAACAGTGCACATTGATAACTTAACCGCTGCCTTTGATGCGGTGAATTACTTGACTCAAATGGGCCATAAGCGCATTGCTCAAATCACCGGACCTGATAAAGCCGCTTTATCACAATTTCGTCAGCAAGGTTATCAGCAAGCTCTTCGTCGTGGGGGCATCACTCTAAACCCGGCTTACACCATTAAAGGTGATTTTAGTTTTGCTGCAGGTGCTCGTGCAATCACAGCATTACTTGCTTTACCCGAACCACCAACAGCATTATTTTGCCACTCTGATGTCATGGCTATTGGTGCCATGCAACAGGCGAAACGATTAGGTTTACGCGTACCACATGATATTTCTATTGTTGGTTTTGATGATATTCAATTTGCAGAATATTGTGATCCACCATTAACGACGGTCTCACAACCACGGTATGAAATTGGCCGTCAAGCAATGTTAATGTTGCTAGAATTACTCAAAGGTAAAGATGTTCAGGCAGGGTCGCGATTATTAGACGCCAAACTGGTTATTCGTGAAAGTGCAGCGCCACCTAGTCGTTAATTGATCGCCCCCATATTTGACACGTTACTGCACAGAGATCATAAAATCTGGCATCTTTGTTACAATATGGGGTTAATTATCAACGAAACAGCGATAATAACTGGTCAGGATCAATCCAACTTTGTAACATAGCGTCCTATCTATCTACCCAAACTAATTTGTCGATATCGTGGCTACTAAAGATTATGTAAAACGTGGGCGCTCTGCGAAACCAGCGTCACCAAAAGCAAAAGCTAACCCTAAAGGCAAAAAAGTGCCGACAACTGGTTTTCCAACCAAGTGGGCAGCTTTCGCTGTTATTTTAGTGTGTGGGCTGATTACGAGTTTATTTTTCCTTTCTGGTACTGATGTTCCTGAACAGAAACCAGCGATTCCTGCGGCTATTGTTATCAAACCGCAGCAACCTGCAAAAGTTAATACCAATGCCTTACCGCCAAAACCAGAAGAAAAATGGCGTTATATTCAAGAGTTGGAAAATAAAAAAGTCATTGTTCCTGAATTAACCCAGAAAAAAGTCATTGTAAAAGAGAAGCCAGCTAAACCTTACTTATTACAATGCGGTGCTTATCACAGCCAATCTCAAGCAGATGAGCGTAAGGCGATGATTGCGTTTCAGGGCTTAAACAGTCAAATAAAAGTATCAACCAACAATAAAGGTACTTGGTACCGTGTTGTACTTGGTCCTTACAAAAATAAACGCTTAGCAATGAATGATCAGAATAAATTACAACAACATGGTATTAGCCCTTGTGCAATTTGGTTCTGGGAATAATCATCATTAGTATGAATAACAATAAAGGATGCCATCATGGCATCCTTTTTTATTCTCTAAAACTTAACATCACCACGCCCAGCAATTGTTATATACACCTTGAAAACCTGCCTCCCTATCCCCAGATCTAATAGCATTAATGATCCCGGCTAACGTCGGAGCTGAATCAAAGAGGGTTTAACGTGACAACTATTGTATCTGTTCGTCGTAACGACAAAGTCGTAATTGCTGGTGACGGCCAAGTCTCACTTGGCAATACGGTAATGAAAGGCAACGCTCGCAAAGTTCGTCGTCTCTATAATAATAAAGTACTTGCCGGTTTCGCTGGCGGCACCGCGGATGCCTTTACTTTATTTGAACGTTTCGAACGTAAATTAGAAATGCACCAAGGCCATCTATTGAAATCAGCTGTTGAGTTAGCCAAAGATTGGCGTACCGATCGTGCCCTACGTAAGCTTGAAGCTTTATTAGTTGTTGCTGATGAAACCGGCTCATTAATCATTACAGGTAATGGTGATGTCGTACAGCCTGAGCATGATTTAGTGGCGATTGGTTCGGGTGGTAATTTCGCTCAAGCTGCCGCTATTGCATTATTGGAAAATACAGATCTTAGCGCCCGTGAAATTGCTGAAAAAGCGCTAAATATTGCGGGTGATATTTGTGTGTTTACTAACCACAATCACACTATTGAAGAACTAGAAACTAAGTAAGGAAGTTGCAATGTCTGAAATGACTCCTCGCGAAATCGTTCATGAGCTTGATCGTCATATTATCGGTCAAGACAAAGCCAAGCGAGCGGTTGCGATTGCACTGCGTAACCGCTGGCGTCGTATGCAGCTTCCTGAAGAGCTGCGTGTAGAGGTAACCCCTAAAAATATTTTAATGATTGGTCCAACCGGCGTTGGTAAAACAGAAATTGCTCGTCGATTAGCGAAATTGGCAAATGCACCATTCATTAAAGTTGAAGCAACTAAATTTACTGAAGTGGGTTATGTCGGCAAAGAAGTTGAAACGATTATTCGTGATCTAACTGATGTCGCTGTAAAAATGGTACATCAACAAGCGACTGAAAAAGTCCGTGTACATGCTGAAGAATTAGCAGAAGAACGTATTCTTGATGTGTTATTGCCACCAGCACGCGATGCTTGGGGACAAAACGAAGAAGTCGCAACAGAATCAACAACGCGTCAATCTTTCCGTAAAAAATTACGTGAAGGTAAACTTGATGATAAAGAAATCGAGATTGATATTGCAGCCCCACAAATGGGTGTTGAAATCATGGCGCCTCCTGGCATGGAAGAAATGACCAACCAGTTACAAGGCATGTTCCAAAATCTTGCTGGTAACACCAGTAAAAAACGCAAAATGAAAATCAAAGATGCGTTAAAAGCGGCAACAGAAGAAGAAGCAGCTAAACTGGTAAACCAAGAAGAATTAAAAGAACAAGCGATTTTCGCTGTTGAAAACAACGGTATCGTCTTTATTGATGAAATAGATAAGATTTGTAAGCGTGGCGAATCATCCGGCCCTGACGTTTCTCGTGAAGGTGTACAACGTGATTTGTTACCATTAGTTGAAGGCAGTACGGTATCAACGAAGCATGGCATGGTTAAAACAGACCATATTCTGTTTGTAGCATCAGGTGCATTCCAAGTTGCTAAGCCATCAGATTTAATTCCAGAACTACAGGGTCGTTTACCGATCCGTGTTGAATTGGATGCACTGAGCAGCCATGACTTTAAACGTATTCTTACTGAGCCAAAAGCATCGTTAACACAACAATACGTGGCGTTAATGGCAACGGAATCAGTCGATATCGAATTTACGGCTGATGGTATTGAAAGCTTAGCGGAAGCTGCATGGCAGGTAAATGAGCGCACAGAAAATATTGGTGCACGTCGTTTACATACAGTTATGGAACGTCTAATGGAAGAAATTTCTTATGATGCGAGTGAAAAATCTGGCGAGAAATTCCTTATCGATAACGCGTATGTACAAGCACGTTTAGGCGAATTCGTTGCAGATGAAGATTTAAGTCGCTTCATTTTATAATCGAATTAGACTGACGATTAACCTTATAAACGGTGCGTTTTATCGCACCGTTTTTTTTGTTCTTTAACAAACATTGATGGGATAAATTTGCGCCTGACCAAATTTACGCCATAATACCTTTTCAGTATTCACTTTAAGTATCTAATTTATGAACTCACCCTCTTCACTGACAATTTGGTTAGATGCCGCAAGACCAAAAACCTTACCCCTTGCCATCGCCTCTATTGTCTGCGGTAGCGCAGTAGCAAAATGGCACGACAATTTTTCTGCAAGTATTGCAGCTCTTGCGCTATTAACTGCCTTGTTATTACAAATTCTATCTAACCTTGCTAATGATTATGGCGACGCCGTTAAAGGCACAGATAATGATGACCGTTTAGGTCCACAACGGGCAATACAATCAGGCTTAGTCACCGCAGCAACAATGCGTAAGGCGATGATTATTAATATCGTTCTTACCGCAATCAGTGGCTTAACCTTAATTTTAATTGCTTGTAAGAACCCGCACGATATTGTCGGTTTTTTAATCCTTGGTTTGCTGGCGATAGCAGCATCAATTGCCTATACCGTCGGTAATAAGCCTTATGGTTATCGAGGCCTTGGCGATCTATCTGTACTGATATTTTTTGGTTGGCTAGGTGTTGCAGGTACATATTACCTTCAAACGGGACAAATTGATTCATTGATCATGTTACCGGCAACTGCATGTGGTTTATTGGCGGTTGGTGTACTAAATATCAATAACCTACGTGATATTGATAATGATAAAGCGTGTGGTAAACAAACTTTAGTGGTGCGTATGGGGCCGCAATGGGGCCGTAGATATCACCTCGTATTACTCTCTACTAGTGTGATATTTTTCAGCTTATTTGCCCTATTAGAAGTAAAATCTCTTTTTGGATGGCTATTTATTTTAAGCCTACCATTATTGATTAATCATGGTCGACAAGTGTACCGCTCAACCAATGGTGCCGCTTTGCGACCAATGATGGCAACCATGGTGAAGTGTGCGTTAATCACCAACCTATTATTTGCAATTGGTATGGTATTAGCTTAATCACTGATACAAATTGCAATGCGATATCAACTGGTTATAATTTAAACAAACCATTTTTGTTTTCAGCTACCAATAAGAAGCCTGCCCATGGAATATAATACCTCTGAGCTTTGTGATATCTATCTCGATCAAGTTGATGTGGTTGAACCAATGTTCAGCTCTTACGGTGGCCGTAGTTCATTTGGTGGTCAAGTCACGACCATTAAATGCTTTGAAGATAATGGGGTTATTCATGACACCTTATCTCTACCAGGCTCTGGACGGGTATTGTTAATCGATGGTGGTGGCTCATTACGGCGTGCTTTAATTGATATCGATCTCGCTCAATTGGCGGTTGAAAACCAATGGGAAGGATTAATTATTTATGGCAGCGTGCGCCATGTTGATGAACTGGATAGACTCGATCTAGGCATTCAGGCACTAGCAGCAATTCCGGTCGGTGCTGATCAGCAAGCCATTGGTGAAGTTGATGTTGCGGTGAATTTTGGTGGGGTTACTTTCTTACCTGAAGATTATATTTATGCAGACAATACTGGGGTTATTTTATCACCCGAAGCGTTAGACATAGACTAATCAGTCCCTCACAAGACAGTGACCAGACATAAAAAATCGGCTCGGTATATTGCCCATTAAGGGAGCTATACCGAGCCGATAATCGTATTAAAATAAATACGCGATTATTCTACGCTATCCATTTTACCTAGCAACGTACGTACGCGATCTTGCCATACGTTATGCTCGCCACGTAGCTTTTCGTTATCTTGAACAAGACTCTCACGACCAGAACGTAGTTCTTGTGCTTCCATAGCTAGGCTATCATTTTTTTCTTTTAGTTCATCAATTTCCATTTGTAGTAAAGAAATTGAATCCACAGCCATTTGAACTTTGGCTTCCAATTTTTCCAACATTTCTAGAGACATATTGTTCACCTGATCTATGCCCATATATTTACCTTAACAATTCAAGGTAATCTCTACGGACAGGGTTATATATATTTATATCGCTATTCTAACGAGGCATTGGCTTGCTGACATCTACATTTCCATCACATTCGTGCAAATGAATGAAATTCATACAAGTCTGATGTAATTATTGCAAAGTCAGCCAATATCAGCCTTATTTAGGCGCTAAAAACAGCTAAATTCAACGACCTCAGCATATTTCCATTACCTTATATCTTTAATGCCTCGTTTCACATTCCGCTATCAATAATGTGGTATCTATGAACTTTCTCAAATTCTGTTCCACATTACCATGATAATTTACTCCTGCGATTTTATATGCCGCAGTTATCGTGAATAACGATGATTACTACATCTGCCTAATATCACTATCAATGATCTCAAGCCATCAACCCGACAATAAAAAGCCACCAAACGCTCACTTTGGAAAACAATTTACGCTCGAACGCACATTTTTGAGCCGTTATTATTTTAAAAAAAAGTAACTATTGTAAATTACAGCGCATGAAGGATAACGCAATACCCTACATTACCCATCAAAAGGACTGACAATATGACAAGTTCCAAACCTAATGCGCTCGTCGGAGAATGTTTTGCGGAATTTATTGGTACTGGATTACTGATATTTTTTGGCGTTGGCTGTGTCGCTGCCCTGAAATTAACCGGTGCAGATTTTGGTCAATGGGAAGTCAGTATTATGTGGGGACTTGGCGTTGCCATTGCCATTTATGTCACGGCGGGGGTTTCTGGCGCCCATTTAAACCCAGCGGTAACTATTGCGTTAGCCAGTTTTCATGGCTTCAATAAACGAAAAGTCCTGCCTTATATTATGGCGCAGATATTAGGGGCTTTTGCCGCTGCCGCCTTAGTTTATGGGCTATACAGCAACTTATTTACTGACTATGAAGCCAGCCATAATATTGTTCGAGGAACAGTTGCTAGCCTTGATACCGCCTCTATTTTTTCAACATTCCCTCACCCATCATTAAGTTTTGGTGGCGCATTTGCCGTTGAATTTACTATTACCGCTGTATTAATGTTTGCCATTTTAGCTATTGGTGATGATAAAAATGGAGCACCACGTGGTGCTATGGGGCCACTGCTTATTGGCTTATTAATTGCTGTTATTGGCGGTTCTTTAGGTCCACTTACCGGTTTTGCAATGAACCCCGCCCGTGATTTCGGCCCGAAACTACTGACCTTCTTTGCCGGTTGGGACACGGTGGCACTCACTGGTGCTAAAGATATTCCTTACTTTATCGTCCCTATCCTGGCGCCAATTTGTGGTGCACTTTTTGGTGGCTGGGCCTACCCTAAACTGATTGGGATTTATCTACCAGGCAACAAATGTACCCTACCGAATAAATGTGAAGGCAATACTGATACACCTGCAGTTGAAGCATAAAATTTAATCCATCAACACCATAAAGAGGCATTACCTCGCCTCTCAATTAAAACTGACTCTATATAATAAAGATAACGAGGAACTCATCATGACTACTGAACGAAAATATATTGTGGCGTTAGATCAAGGAACAACCAGTTCTCGAGCCGTTGTGCTCGATCACAATGCCAATATCGTTTGTTCGTCACAACGCGAATTCACTCAAATTTATCCTAAAGCTGGTTGGGTTGAACATGATCCTCTTGAAATTTATGCGACCCAAAGTTCAACTATGGTGGAGGCATTAGCTAAAGCGGGTATTCGTAGCGATCAAGTCGCTGCAATCGGTATTACTAACCAACGTGAAACCACCATTGTATGGAATAAAAAAACCGGTAAACCCGTCTATAACGCTATCGTATGGCAATGTCGCCGTACCGCCGATATGTGTGAAGAGTTAAAACAACAAGGCTTAACGGATTATATTCGTGAAGCCACAGGCTTAGTGGTTGATCCGTACTTCTCTGGCACCAAGGTTAAATGGATTCTAGATAACGTTGAAGGCGCACGCGAACAAGCTGAAGCGGGCGAATTATTATTTGGTACTGTCGACACTTGGTTGATCTGGAAAATGACTCAAGGGCGTGTATTTGTTACTGATTACACCAACGCCTCTCGTACCATGCTATTTAATATCAACACATTACAATGGGATGAAAAGTTACTTTCAGCCCTAAATATTCCATTATCAATGATGCCTGAAGTTAAACCCTCATCTGAAGTTTATGGCCAAACCAACATTGGTGGTAAAGGCGGTACCCGTATTCCTATCGCAGGTATTGCGGGCGATCAACAAGCAGCA
This sequence comes from Photobacterium piscicola, assembly GCF_046058925.1. Taxonomy (NCBI): domain Bacteria; kingdom Pseudomonadati; phylum Pseudomonadota; class Gammaproteobacteria; order Vibrionales; family Vibrionaceae; genus Photobacterium; species Photobacterium piscicola. The sequence goes on along the minus strand of NZ_CP175534.1, from coordinate 548,104 downwards.
TTATTTGGTCAAATGTGTGTTTCAGCAGGCCAAGCTAAAAATACTTATGGCACCGGTTGTTTCTTATTAATGAATACCGGCAAAGAAAAAGTCACCTCACATAATGGACTATTAACGACTCTCGCTTGTGGCCCTAAAGGTGATGTTGCTTACGCCCTTGAAGGGGCAGTCTTTATGGGTGGCGCTTCCATTCAATGGTTACGTGATGAAGTTAAGCTACTCAGTGATGCTAACGATTCAGAATACTTTGCAGAAAAAGTGGGCAGTGCTAATGGCGTCTATGTTGTACCTGCATTTACTGGTTTAGGTGCACCATATTGGGACCCCTATGCCCGAGGTGCGATTGTCGGACTAACTCGTGGCGTTAATTCTAATCATATTATTCGTGCCACCCTTGAAAGTGTTGCTTACCAAACTCGCGATGTACTTGATGCAATGCAGGCAGATTCAGGCATTAAACTTGATATTTTACGGGTTGATGGTGGCGCTGTTGCCAATAACTTCTTAATGCAATTCCAAGCAGATATTTTAGCAACAGAAGTACATCGTCCAAAAGTTACCGAAGTCACCGCACTTGGTGCGGCGTACTTGGCGGGTCTGGCAATTGGCTTCTGGGATAGCATTGATGAGCTTCAACACAAATCACAATTAGATCGAAGTTTTACCCCATGTGAAGATGATAAAAAACGTAATCGTCGTTACCGTGGCTGGCAACGTGCGGTTGAATGTGCCAAAGGTTGGGCGTTTGACGAAGAAGAGGATGACGACGCGTAAATATCACCTTAATACCCTCTAAGATCAGGCCTGCTTATTTATAGCGGGCCTTTTTTATTTTTATTACAACTACATAATCCTAATTCCGTTGCGTTAGATCATCAATCCACTGCCTAGACAATCTAATTTCCCACCGTGTTGATAAGCCAATTATGCTAGAATTTGCGCAGAATTTTTATATCCTTGAACCTACCGATTTCTATATCTGGAGTTATCATGAAAGGCGATTTAGCAATAGCATTTGCTCGTGTTACCGAAGGCGCAGCCCTTGCCGGCCATAAATGGTTAGGCCGTGGCGATAAAATTGCAGCAGACAATGCCGCAGTTGAAGTTATGCGTACCCTGCTTAACCACACTAATATCAATGGCGAGATTGTTATTGGTGAAGGTGAAATCGATGAAGCACCAATGCTTTATATTGGAGAGCATGTGGGTTGTGGTGGTTGTGCTGTTGATATTGCAGTCGATCCTATCGAAGGTACGCGTATGACAGCAATGGGGCAAAATAATGCCCTCGCTGTACTTGCCGCAGGTGAAAAAGGTAGCCTGTTAAAAGCACCAGATATGTACATGGAAAAATTGGTTGTTGGCCCACAAGCTAAAGGTGTTATCGATCTTGATAAACCCTTAGCTGACAACTTTGCCGCTATTGCTACAGCACTGAACAAACCACTGAGTGAGCTGGTTGTTACTATTCTTGCTAAGCCTCGTCACGATCAACTTATCACTGAAATGCATGCCATGGGTGTGCGTGTATTTGCTTTCCCTGATGGCGATGTTGCAGCATCTATTCTTACATGTATGCCTGAAAGTGATGTTGATGTGATGTATTGCATTGGTGGCGCACCGGAAGGAGTCGTTTCAGCTGCCGCTATTCGCGCATTAGGTGGTGATATGCAAGGCCGTTTACTGCCTCGCCATCAAGTAAAAGGCGACACTGAGGAAAACCGCCGTTTAGGTGAAATAGAAATTCGTCGTTGTGAAGAAATGGGCATTGAACCAAACACACTACTACGCCTTGAAGACATGGCACGCAGTAATGATGTGATCTTTGCTGGTACAGGGATTACTAAAGGTGATTTAGTTGAAGGTATTCAGCGTCAAGGTGATATCGCCACCACTGAAACACTATTGATTAGCGGCAAATGCGGCACCATGCGCCGTATACAATCACGCTATGACTTAAACCGTCAACATGACGCAGTTAAGCAACATACGCTTTAATGTTATCAATGAAAAATGCACTTCGGTGCATTTTTTATCTCTCTTAGCGCACCTTACCTGCCTAACCCTAACCTTATTTTCAGATCACTCACATCATAAATACGCCATTCTTAAACCTAAGAAGTCCTACGTTTAACTCATTATTATATTGTAAAGATATTGCTTTATTTAATAAGCTGATCCCATAATATAACAAGAGCAACAATGATGACTGATTATGAAAACTATTGAAAAAATCCTCTATCACATCAAATATGATGGTCCCGTTACAGCCAAAGTATTAGCTGATAAATTTCAGTTAACCACCATGGGTATTCGTCAACATCTACAATCGATGGAAGAACAAGGCTTAGTGGATGCTTATGATGTAAAAGTCAAAGTCGGCCGCCCAACGCGCCATTGGCAACTTACATCTCAAGGCCACCAACAATTTAGTAATCATCATGGCGAACTTGCCGTACAAACCCTAGAAGCCGTCAGTGATTTATTTGGTCAGCAAGGGCTACAAGCCATCATTGAAAAACGAGAACAACAAACATTAACTCATTACCAAGCAGCCATTGCTGATTGCCCTGATTTAAAAAGTAAACTCGTCGCACTTACAGAGTTACGTCAACATGATGGCTATATGGCTGAGCTTACCAGTGACGAAAACGGCTTTTTATTAATTGAAAATCATTGCCCTATTTGTCTTGCTGCAACTCGCTGCCCATCACTTTGCCACTCTGAGCTGGCTATTTTCCAACAACTATTAGGCGAGCAGACACATATTCAACGTCAAGAACACATTATTACAGGCCAAAGGCGCTGTGCTTATCGAATAACATCCAAATAACGAGGAGGCCACTATGGCTGATTGGATCCCTGCACAAGTTATTGCTAACCGTCACTGGAACCAAGATTTATTCAGTTTATCGCTACGCGCGAACATTGAACCGTTTAAAGCGGGACAATTTACTAAACTTGGCATAATGATCGGTGATAATTTGATCCAACGCGCCTACTCGTTTGTAAACCCACCTCAAGATTCTGACATTGAAATTTATGCCACTCGCGTTGCTGATGGTTTGCTGTCGCCACGCTTGCATGCATTACAAACTGGCGATACCGTTCAAATATCAGCACGGGCCAGTGGCTTTTTTACCCTCGATGAAGTGCCGACGGGTCAGCACTTATGGCTGTTTGCAACCGGAACAGCAATTGGGCCTTATTTGTCAATTTTAGGGCAAAAAGAGGTTTGGCATAAATACCGTAAGATTATTGTGATCCATGCGGTACGTTATGCTGCCGATCTTAGTTATCAAGCTGAAATCAGTGCCCTCAAACAACAATATGGTGATCAGCTTATTGTGCAACCATTTGTTAGCCGCGAACCAGCCCCATTATGTTTGACAGGGCGCATACCACAAGCGATTGCTGATGGATTATTAGAACGTCACGTAGGTTTATACCTGACCCCTGAAAATAGCCAAGTTATGCTCTGTGGTAATCCACAAATGGTACGTGATACTAAAGCGGTACTTGAAGCGAAAGGGTTAACTAAAAACCTGCGTCGTAAACCAGGACAAATTACCATGGAACACTACTGGTAATCCTTATTCTACCCTATATTGCACCTCATTGAGCCTGAAGCGTCAGGCTCAATCTCAACCATAATAAGAACACCATCGCGGCTAGCAACTATCATTATGATAGATCCTAAATCAAGGAATAGCGGATGCACTCACTGCCTGACTTCGACCAACTGGTACAACTGGCTACCACCGATCCCCACCAGTTTGCATTATTACGCCAACGGTTAATTGACCAAACCATTGCCCAAGCCAACCCAAGTATGCAACCTCGATTACAGGCACAACAAAGCCATATCGATCGCCTCATTAACCACGCTAAAAACCCACTCCATCGCAACATTTTGTTGCAGCAAGAATTACAACGTCAATTACAACGTTTCAATCAAGCACTCCAATCACAATCGCCACCACAACAAGCAAAAATACTGCCATTAAAATGACAAAATCATTGGATACCCTTGGTAGCATATTCCGCCAATACGTTACAAAAAAACGACAAAAAACTGCATATATTGAAATATTTTTCTATTTGTAGTTCACTTTTTGTCTCGAAAAGGGTACAACCAAGCACATTAATGATTTTGAACAGTAAAAATTCAGTTCCGACTGGTATATTTTTACGTAGTTAAGTTAATTACGTCATTTAAATTTGGAGAAAAACTATGCGCCATCCTGTAGTTATGGGTAACTGGAAACTAAACGGCAGCAAAGAAATGGTTGTTGCTCTACTAAACGGTCTTAACGCTGAACTTGAAGGTGTTACAGGCGTAGACGTTGCAGTTGCTCCACCAGCACTTTTCATTGATCTTGCAGAGCGTACACTGACTGACGCTGGCAGCGCAATCATCCTAGGTGCTCAAAACTCTGACCTACATAACAGCGGTGCATTCACTGGCGACATGTCTCCAGCTATGCTGAAAGAATTTGGTGCTACTCATATCATCATCGGTCACTCTGAGCGTCGTGAATACCACCACGAGTCAGACGAATTTGTTGCTAAGAAATTCGCATTCCTAAAAGAAAATGGTTTAACACCTGTTCTTTGTATCGGCGAAACTGACGCACAAAACGAAGCTGGCGAAACAATGGCTGTTTGTGCACGTCAAATTGACGCTGTAATCAACACTCAAGGCGTTGAAGCTCTTGAAGGTGCTATCATCGCTTACGAACCAATCTGGGCTATCGGTACTGGTAAAGCAGCTACAGCTGAAGATGCACAACGCATTCACGCAGCAATCCGTGCTCACATTGCAGAGAAATCTGAAGCAGTTGCTAAGAACGTTGTTATCCAATACGGCGGTTCTGTTAAGCCTGAAAATGCTGCAGCTTACTTCGCACAACCAGACATCGATGGTGCTCTAGTTGGCGGTGCAGCACTTGACGCGAAAAGCTTTGCAGCTATCGCTAAAGCAGCAGCTGAAGCAAAAAAATAATCTTTCTTAATGATTGATGAAATCAAGGCCACCTACGGGTGTAATGCATGTGAATTAAGATAATTTACGCTTCCTTGAAGGCCTAGTCGCATAGCGACTAGGCCTTTTCTTTACTGCCCTTGGATAACTTCTTTCCTGCCTTTCTGGTAGTACAAAGCTTTCTGCCATATCAAGTATATATCTCAATATTTCAGGATACCGACCAGCTGCAACCGCTGGTAATAGTTGAAGTTGGCTTGTTAAGAATATCGAGGCTTGCTTAAAGCCTATTTGATACGGCATGACACTTTTTAATGAGTATGCCATTTGGCACATCATGAACCGTAACAAGTTATAAGCTAATAACATTCCCCATAATTCTTGAGTCACTAGCGCTGGCGTTTTGCTTCTTAACGTTATCGTTCCTTGTAACATATATTGTTTCATTTCTCGGTAACCCAGCTCAATCTCCCAACGGTGGCTATAAAGCTCTGCAATATCAGCGCCTATATAACGTTTGGGATCGGTCATTGACGTTAATAATTTCACTTCGCGACCTTTGATCGTGGTTGTCACTAAGCGTGCTTCCATTGTCACGGGCGCATCAATCCACTTTTTTCGAGCTTGTGGCGACAAGGTTAACTCTATGAGTTCTTGGCCTTTACCTAGCTTTCTTAACGTTTTGTATTGGGCGCCTTTACGTAATGGGATAAGCCAATGCCTTTCTTGCCCCGTACTTTGCCATTTATGCAGTAAGCCTAAGGCGTAAAAACCACGATCAAACAGCGTTAGACTATGATCTGGCGCTTTTTCAATGAGTTGGGCTGTTAAATCAACCTCACTGACAGAAACAGAATCAAATGCAGCGCTATTTAAAAGGTGGCTAGTTAGTTCCATATGGCAAACCATACGCACTTGAGGATAATCGGATGTTGTTGTTTTATTGCCTGTTCTTGAAAATGCTTGGTCATTTTCTTTTGTGTCTGGCGTACGCCAGACAACACCATCGACAGCATGCAATGTGAGACCATGCCAATCCGGATGAGGTGTTTTCTCATGCCACAACTGTTGTGTTTTATTAAAGACAGCTTCTACTGGTTCATGCCCTAATTTCTTACGAGCATGAATCACAGCACTTGGGGCAACAAATGGCTTTTTTCCTGGTAATAGGATGTCTAATTGAGACACCACTTTGCTCATCGACAAATGTCGATAAAGTGACATACCAACGACACTCCAAACCATTAACTCCATTGGTAATCTTCGTTTTCGAATAGTTGTAACACCTGTATCTAGAAGGCATTGGTCAATAAGTGTTGGACAAAGTAAGTCTGATAAGCCGTTTAATTTATCAGCTGAGAAGGCATGTATCTGTTCAAGTGCTTGTCTTAAAAACATAAAAAAATCCAAGTGCATTAAATACACTTGGATTTTTACACATCTACAGGATCGTTCAACTGATCATTTTGGGCTTAACTGATCAGCATTACACCTACGGGTGGCCTTTTTATTATCGCAAATAAAGTACAGCATCAAAAAAATCACCCGATAAAAAAAGGCCGATATAAATATCGACCTTAATGATTTCAGTATCTTTATAACGTAATTTTAGAACAGCTTTTCAGCCAACTCATATAAATCGTTACGTACTGGACGACGCATATTTTCAATCGCATCGATAATGTCATGGTGAACCAGTTTTTCGCATTGAATACCAACGCAACGACCGCCTTCACCTTGCTGTAGTAGCTCAACCGCATATGCACCCATACGAGATGCTAATACACGGTCAAATGCATCAGGCTGACCACCACGTTGAATATGGCCTAATACTGTTGCACGAGTCTCACGGCCAGTTTCAGCTTCAATGAATTTAGCCAGTGCGTTAACATCTGTCATTAATTCAGTGATAGCGATAATTGCGTGTTTCTTGCCTTTCGCGATACCTCGATTGATATGCGCAATCAGTTGATCTTTATCAAGACCAGTTTCAGGGGTAATGATGTACTCACAACCACCAGCAATCGCAGACATTAGTGTTAGATCACCACAATGGCGACCCATTACTTCAACAATTGAAATACGCTGATGAGAAGATGACGTATCACGTAGACGGTCAATAGCGTCGATAACAGTGTTCATTGCTGTCATGTAACCGATAGTATAATCAGTACCTGCAACATCATTATCAATCGTACCTGGAATACCAATACAAGGGTAACCCATTTCAGTTAGCTTCTTCGCACCCATGTATGAGCCGTCGCCACCGATAACAACCAATGCATCAATACCGTGCAATTTCAGATTCTCAATCGCTTTTTCACGAATTTCCACTTCACGGAATTCAGGAAAACGAGCTGAACCTAAAAATGTACCGCCTTTGTTAATTACATCGGATACACTTTGACGATCAAGTTTTTCAATGCGGTTATTGTATAGGCCATGGTAGCCATCAAAAATACCGTAAACTTCTAGATCTTCTGTCAACGCTGCACGAACTACGCCGCGAACCGCTGCATTCATACCAGGTGCGTCACCACCACTGGTCAAAACACCAATCTTCTTAATCATGGTTACCCTCTGACTTTGGGAATTGAAAAATCAAATCCAACACGACATACCGAGGTTCCCCTTCTCGATATCACAATCAATACTTATCAGACTGTGTTCGTGAAAACTGAAATTTTCCTACTTATGTAGAAGTATTACAATTTAAATGGAATATTTTGTTGATTCATATCACGCTAGCACATCACTTCCCCGTCATCGATACTTATCATCCGTCATCATGATTATTGTAATAATTTTTTGAATAAACCAATCATAACTAACAATCGCGGGTACCGTTAATGGTTGTAGAAATGTAGACAATAGCTAATATCACGCAGTATAGCTGTTTTATGATAAAAATTAATAACGAAACCTACCATAAAAATACAATCACTGCTTTATTCTGAGGCCATTTCAGAGTAAAGATCTTAAAAAAATCACCGAATAATAAACTTAATATCAAAAACAAAAAAAGCCACAGTAAAGACTATGGCTAATGGATGGCGTCGAACGCTTATCTATTGATGTTTAGTGACTATTTTTAGCCTCTAATCGCATTAAATGCTTTTCAGCTCGTTGTTGCTGTAGTTCAGCATATTTCTGCTTCTGCTCTGGCGTCAAAATATTAAGCATCTTATGACGTTGTTCTAGCATTGCCACACGGCGTTCAACCTGTTGCTGTGACATCTTTTCAGCAATGGCACGTACTGCTGATTCATCAAAATTACTCGCTAATACCAACTTATCTAATTGCTGACGCTCAGCCAACATCGTTTTATGATTCTCTACTCGCTGTGCTTGATGCTCGCTACGATTCGCTTGGCGTAACGTTTTCATTTCTTGTTGTTGGGCAGCAGTAAGATCTAACTGACTAAAAATTTTGCCACCATGATGACCTTTCATCATTCGGCCTTGGTGATCTTGATGATCTTGACCTGCAAATGCAGACATAGAACCCAGTGCTAATGGCAATGCCATTGCGATAACAAGTGTTTTATTAAATATTTTCATCGTTGTTTCTCCAGCACTATCATTGAATAAATTGCCATCGTATATGGCTTGGTAGTTATCATAACGGCTGGAAAGTAAAATGCTGTCTAGCAAATGTAAACTAGCGTAAAGCTAATGCAGCTTAACTTGGCGTACCAGCAAAGATTAGCGATACTAAGCCAACTTGATTGAGTAACCACCTTTGCATTTCAGGACACCATTATGGCAAAAATTCTCTTAGTTGATGACGATATAGAACTAACCGCACTTCTTAAAGATATTCTTGAACTAGAAGGGTTTGAGGTAGAAGAAGCGAATAATGGTCTTGAAGGGCTAGCAAAAATCGACAACAGTATTGATTTAATCTTACTTGATGTGATGATGCCAAAAATGAATGGCACCGAAATGTTACGCCGTTTACGAGAAAAACATACCACTCCGGTGATGATGTTAACCGCTAAAGGTGATGAAATTGATCGCGTACTCGGACTTGAACTTGGTGCTGATGATTATTTACCGAAACCCTTTAGTGATCGTGAATTACTGGCACGTATGCGAGCGGTGCTAAGACGTACTCAACCAAATACCGAAACAAAAGCCAATCACAGTGAATGCCTTACCTATCAAGATCTCACCATTTATCCTGGTCGACAAGAAGTACTATACAATCAACAGCCGATTGAAATGACGGGTACCGAATTCGCACTTCTAAGCTATTTTGTTCAACACCCAGGTAAGATTATTGCAAAAGAAGAGTTAAGCCTTGAAGTACTTGGAAAACGTTTTGCTCAATTTGATCGCGCAATAGATATGCACGTTTCAAATTTACGTAAAAAATTACCCATGCGTAGCGATGGCAAACCGCTAATAAAAACCTTGCGTGGTAAAGGTTATTTATTAATTGAGGCTATCTAATGAAAATCCCCGGGTTTACTCACCTTTATGGGCGTATTTTCGCTATATTCTGGACCACATTATTAGTGGTCGTCATCACTCTCGTCTTGATGTTTCAATATGATCCACGCTCAGTACAAACGATACCTGATCATCAATTAGTGCGTTTTCAATCTCAAGCAGAGCAAATCAATCAACGTTTAAATACCCCCTCGCCATCAAGTCATACTAGCCTTATTACACGAATAAAAACCCTGACGCATCGCCGAGATAACCATCGTAGTCAACTTTATTTTACAACCATTGATGGCGATATTATTGCGCCACAAAAACACACTAAAGCGCTGCGTAATTTTATTACGATTGCCGATAATCCAAGTAAACCTCAACAACGACTTTATGGACGCTGGCTCATTGCGGGTCCATTTGAGATCACCACTGAACAACAATCATTGTATATGTATCGTGGTCAAGTATGGCGCGGCTCTCCGCCCTTCTTCGTTCAAATAATGGATAAACCCTTTAAATTATTATTATTTACGATGTTAGTCAGTACGCCTTTTTTATTATGGCTGGCATGGGCTGTCACCCGTCCAGCACGACGCTTACAACAAGCCGCTGAACGGGTAGCCCGCGGAGAATTTGAAGCGGATCCGACCTTAGAACAAGGGCCTCAAGAGTTTAAACAAGCGGGGGCCAGTTTTAATCAAATGGTTGATGCACTTAACAATATTATTAGCGGTCAACAACGGTTGTTATCTGATATTTCACATGAATTACGCTCCCCCTTAACGCGATTGCGTATGGCGACAGCTTTAGCACAACGCAAACAAGGTCAAAGTAACGAACTATCCCGCATTGATACTGAAGCAGAACGATTAGAAAAAATGATCAGTGAGCTATTAGAGCTATCTCGTATGCAGGTCAATAGTCATCAACAACAACAAATCATCGACAGTCACAGCTTATGGTATGAAATGTTGGAAGATGCCCGCTTTGAAGCAGAACAACACCATAAAACATTAACCTATAATCAACTTCAAGCTTGGCCATTAAAAGGCAACCCAAATTTATTAATCAGTGCCTTAGAAAACGTTATTCGTAATGCAATTAAATATGGCAATAACGTTATTGAAGTTACCTTTACGCCTCAACAACAGCAATTACTGATCACCATTGATGATAATGGTGAAGGTGTGCCTAATGATGAACTTGATGATATTTTTAGGCCCTTTTATCGCGTTTCAACTGCCCGCGATCGTAGTAGTGGTGGAACGGGCTTAGGATTAGCGATAACAGAAAGTGCATTACGGCAGCATAGTGGCAATATCAAAGCAACATCAAGTCCATTAGGTGGTTTACGGATCAGTATGACACTACCGTTAGCCCGTTAAGACACAAGGTTAACCTTACGTATAAAGATGATTGCTTGTTGCCGTTACGCTTGTCACAATATGACCTCTTTTTGCACCAAATGAAGCTGAATAACTATGTTTGATATTGCGTTATATGAACCTGAAATCGCCCCCAACACTGGCAATATTATTCGCCTTAGTGCTAATTGTGGTGCCAACTTACATTTAATTGAGCCACTTGGATTTGATTTAGAAGAAAAGAAATTACGTCGGGCAGGTTTAGACTATCACGATCTAACCCATGTTTACCGCCATAAAAACTTTGATGCATTTATGGAAGCGATGGCGGGACGTCGTATTTTTGCTTGTACGACTAAAACCACTAACTACCATGTTAATGCGAAATTTGGCGAAGGTGATGTGTTACTTTTTGGTCCTGAAACTCGTGGCTTACCCGCTGAATTTATTGCCAGCCTACCATTGGAACAACGACTTCGTATTCCAATGCAACCCGATAGCCGCAGCTTAAATCTTTCAAATGCTGTCGCGATTATTGCGTTTGAAGCATGGCGTCAATTAGATTTTAATGGCTCTATTTAGTATTTTTAATCAATGAGCACCAAAAAGGCGATCATTCGATCGCCTTTTTTATTCATGATATTAATGACTTATAAATTAATCATTATCACTTAGTCAATATGATTAAATACGTCATCACTGCCATTAAACTGTTGATCCATCTCAGTTGCAGGCTTTGCCGTTTTAGGACGACCAACAATAATTGCGGGCACACCAGCAACCGTCGTATGTGGTGGTACTGGTTCTAATACCACCGAGCATGCACCAATTTTAGCCCCAGCACCAACTTCAATGTTACCCAGTACTTTAGCTCCGGCACCGATCATTACCCCTTGACGAATTTTAGGGTGACGATCACCACTTTCTTTACCAGTACCGCCTAACGTCACATCTTGCAAAATCGATACTTCATCTTCAATCACCGTGGTTTCACCGATCACGATTCCAGTCGCATGGTCAAACATGATGCCACAACCGATCTGTGCTGCTGGGTGAACATCAACCTGACAAGCCACGGATATTTGGTTTTGTAAATATACCGCGAGTGCTTTACGGTTTTGCTTCCATAGCCAATTGGCTACGCGATACCCCTGCAAAGCATGACAACCTTTAAGGTAAAGTAATGGAATAGAGTAAGCATTAATGGCGGGATCACGCTCTACAACCGCACGAATATCACAAGCGGCAGCTTCAACAATATTACTATCACTAACGAATGCTTCTTCTATTACCTCACGTACTGCCATTGCTGGCATCGAGGGTGTTGCCAGTTTATTGGCTAAGATATAACTCAATGCTGACGCTAAATTTTCATGCTTAATAATTGTGGCATGATAAAAACTGGCAAGCATAGGTTCTTGTTCGGCTTGTTGTCGTGCTTCTTGCTCGATCTCTAACCATAACTGATATTGCTGACATTCCTTCACGAGTCCCTCGGTTCCACTTCTTTATATTAATCAAACCAATGCCATCATTAATCATCAATTAATCGGCGCTTTAATAGGGTATACGTTACACAATCAAAAATACTGAACGTTATTGTATTTTAGTACAGTTATAAAAAATAACGCGAGCCTAAGCTCGCGTTATTTTATAGATATCAGTTATCACCCTGAACAAGCAACTTTATTCGTACTTTTTCTCACGTGCGAGTAAATCTTTTGCTGCTTCTCGAGCGTCTTTACCAAGATAAAGTACTTGATAAATTTGTTCGGTAATTGGCATTTCAACCTGATGGCGTTGTGCTAATAACCACACTTCTTTGGTATTACGATAACCTTCTACTACTTGACCAATATCTTGCTGAGCTTGTTCAACACTACAGCCATGACCGAGCGCTAAACCAAAGCGGCGATTACGGGACTGATTATCAGTACATGTCAAAACTAAATCACCCAAACCTGCCATTCCCATAAAGGTTTCTGGTTGCGCACCAAGCGCGGCTCCCAAACGGCACATTTCAGCTAAACCACGGGTAATTAACGCCGTACGGGCATTGGCACCAAAGCCAATACCATCAGACATTCCTGCACCAATCGCGATCACATTTTTAACTGCGCCGCCCAGCTGCATTCCAATAAAATCACTGTTGCTATAAACACGGAATGTCTTATCACAATGAATTTTTTGTTGTAAATCAGCCACAAAATCAGTATCAGGTGAAGAAACAGCAATCGCAGTAGGCATACCTGCAGCTAACTCTTTCGCAAAAGTTGGTCCAGACAATACCGCAAGTGGTATTTGATCACCCAACACCTCAACTGCAACATCTTTAAGTAGACGCCCTGTATCAGGTTCTAATCCCTTCGTTGCCCAACAGATACGAGAATCTGGACGCAAGAAAGGTTTAATTTGTGCTAATACGCCACCAAAAACATGGCTTGGTACAACAACTAACACATCACGACTACCTTGAATGGCTGCTTGCAAGTCTGACGTTAAAATTAACGACTCAGGAAAGCTTACCCCAGGAAGAAACGCTTCATTGGCACGATCGATTTCCAATTGCGCCATATGGTGCGGCTCATGGCCCCACAAAATGACATTGGCACCATTTCTGGCTAATGCAATTGCTAATGCTGTCCCGTAAGATCCAGCGCCTAACACTGCCATCGAAATCGTATTATTAACGTTCATTATATTGGTCACTTTTACAAATTAAGCTTCTGAATTAGCAGTATTTGCTTCAGCTTGGTTTTCTAAGTAGTTCATGAATAAAGCATCAAAGTTTACTGGTGCTAGGTTCAATTGTGGGAACGTACCTTTAACCACTAGGCTAGAGATTGTTTCACGTGCATATGGGAATAGGATATTCGGGCAGAACGCACCTAGACAATGTGCTAGTTGTGGCGCTTCCATACCAGCAACAGTGAAAATACCACCTTGTTGTACTTCACATAGGAATGCATTTTCTTCTTCGTTCTTAACCGTTACAGTTAGACGAAGTACCACTTCATATACACCTTCAGCTAATTCACGGCTTTGAGTATCAAGATCCAATTTCACATCAGGATTCCATTCTTTTTGGAAAACGTCTGGTGAATTTGGCGCTTCAAAAGACACATCTTTTAGGAATACGCGTTGAATTTGGAAGTTTTGTTGTGCTTCGGTATTTGCTGCTTCAGCCATTTTTGGAGTCCTTTATAAATACTCGCTACCACGAGTTATTAATTATACTAGCAACTGTGCATTCCACAGGCTGCATCAATTTAGATCGTCATTTCACATTCATAACACTGCAAAATCACATCGAATAAAATTATTTTTTCTTGCTTGCAACAAGCGGTAAGTTAGCTTCATTCCAAGCAATAAGACCGTCTTTTAAAACGTTAACGTTAGTAAAACCATCTTTACTTAGTTGGTTTGCAGTCTCTTGCGCTACTTGACCCGTCTTACATATAACAATAATTGGGGCAGCTTTGTGTTTTTCAAGCTCTGGGGTGTTTTGACGTTGGATTTGACTTGGTAAAATGTGAACTGAACCTACAATATGACCTTTACGGAACTCATCACGGCTACGAATATCAAGGAATACGCCCTCTTCGTTATTGACTAATGCCGTCGCTTCATTAATGCCAATTGTTTTATATTTAGCATTTTTCTCTTTTACCATCATGCTAATTAGTGCGATAACAATACCAATCCAAGCCAATGATAAAACAGGGTTACTTGTTAAAAATTCAATATATTGATGCATTTACTTTACTCTGTTGTCATGGTTCGCTATCGCAAGCCATGATATTACGGTTTAAAAAAATGACTGTGAGTATACCTAGGTTGCTGATCTTGTAACAGCGACCTTGAGTATAAAAGCTTATTGACTGATGACCTATCAATGAAATAGAAAAAAACTGTGATCCAGAGCTTACACTTTAATGAATAAATGCCTATATTCGACGGGGAGTACAAACAAGCAAGCAAAGATTTAGTTGCATCTACTGCTACTGCTTTGATGTGCTTTTGTAGTAAAATCGTGATAATTATTATATCAATTACCTTAAAAGGTATTTAGAACACTGAGCCTATTAAGGTAATTGATGTATTTTATTTAATTCGAAGAGGGACAGGATATGTCTGCGAAGAAACCACTTGCACTTGTTATTTTAGATGGCTGGGGCTACCGCGAAGATAACTCAGATAACGCAATTGCAAACGCTAACACACCCGTAATGGATGCGTTAATGGCGAACAATCCCAATACACTTATCGCAGCGTCAGGCCTAGAAGTAGGTCTACCTGAAGGCCAAATGGGTAACTCTGAAGTGGGTCATACCAATATTGGTGCTGGCCGTGTGGTATATCAAGATCTTACTCGCATTACTAAAGCCATTGGCGATGGTGAATTCTTTGAAAATGAAGCGCTTGTTAATGCTATTGATAAAGCAGTAAATACAGGTAAAGCGGTTCATATTCTAGGCCTTGTTTCTCCAGGTGGCGTACACAGCCACGAAGACCACATTGCAGCAGCAATTGAAATGGCTGCTAACCGTGGTGCAGAGAAAATTTACCTACATGCATTCCTTGATGGTCGTGATACACCACCACGTAGCGCGCAGCACTCACTAGAGCGTTTCGATGCCCTATTTGCAAAACTAGGTAAAGGCCGTACCGCTTCTCTTGTAGGTCGTTACTACGCAATGGATCGTGATAACAACTGGGATCGCGTTGAAGTTGCTTACAACTTACTAACTGCTGCTAAAGGTGAATTTACCTTTACTAACGCAACTGAAGGTCTAGCTGCCGCTTATGAGCGTGGCGAGAATGATGAGTTCGTTAAAGCAACTGAACTACGTGCTGAAGGCCAAGAAGCAGCAATCATGGCTGATGGCGATAGCGTTATCTTCATGAACTACCGTGCTGACCGTGCACGTGAAATCACTCGTACATTTGAGCCTAACTTCACTAGCTTTGCTCGTGCTCAGTTCCCTCAATTAGCTGATTTCGTAATGCTAACGCAATATGCTGCAGACATTGAGCTAACCACAGCTTTCGCACCAGCAAGCCTAGAAAACACATTAGGTGAGTGGCTATCGAAGAAAGGTAAAAAACAGCTACGTATTTCTGAAACAGAAAAATACGCACACGTGACCTTCTTCTTTAATGGCGGTAAAGAAGATGAATTTGACGGTGAATCTCGTTCACTCGTTGCATCACCAAAAGTGGCAACTTACGATCTTCAACCTGAAATGAGCTCACCAGAGCTAACTGAAAAATTAGTTGCTGCAATTAAGAGCGGCGAATTTGACGTTATTATCTGTAACTACCCTAACGGTGATATGGTTGGTCACACTGGCGTTTACGATGCTGCTGTTAAAGCGTGCGAAGCACTTGATAGCTGTATTGGTCAAGTTGTCGCTGCAATCAAAGAAATGGATGGTCAGTTATTAATTACTGCCGATCACGGTAACGCAGAAATGATGGTTAACCCTGAAACCGGTGGTATCCATACAGCACACACTAACTTACCAGTGCCATTAATTTACGTGGGTAATAAAGACCTTGATCTTAAGCCAAACGGTAAGCTATCTGATCTAGCACCAACTATGCTATCGCTAACAGATATCGAAATCCCTGCAGAGATGTCTGGTCAGGTGCTATACAATCTGAAATAATTATCCCATGCGGGATATTATTAATAGACACCTCAACCTAAAAATCCGCGCCAGTGCTTTATGCACTGGCGCTTTTCTATGCGTGGTATTTGCAGCCCCATGTGCAGCATCCAGTCAAAAACAGCTTGATGGCGTAAAACAGGAAATATCACGCCAAAAAAATCAGCTGGATAGTAAACAGCAAAACTATGCTGTATTACAAAAACAACTTAAACAACACGAACTGGATATCGCTCAAACTGCCAATAAAATCCACCAAACTAATGACCAATTGACAACAATAACCCAATCAATTGCCAAGTTAGAACAGCAACAACAGCGACTACAACAACAGCAACTGCAACAAATTGGTGTATTAAAAACGCTAATCAATGCGCAATACCGCCAAGGAAATAATAGTGATCTAGCCAATCTGCTCAGTGGTGAAAATACGGCAAAATTAGACCGTATGACAACCTATGCCGAGTATGTCAGCAAAGCACGCGCATCCGCTATTGATGCACTGGATGCGACCAAAACAGAATTACAACTTAAAATCCATACCCTTGCAGAACAAAAAGCTGAACGCCAACAAGCTCTAGCTGAACTTAACCAGCAAAAACAAAAACTTGATAGCCAACAGCAATCGCGTCAACAAACACTAAATAAAATAAAATCACAGATCCATACCAGTACTGAGGCTCTCGCTGATTTACGAGCGGATGAGCAAAACATGCTCAAGGCAATTGCCAAAGCGAAAGCAGAAGCTATTGCTCGAGCAAAAGCTGAAGCCGCAGCACGCGCAAAAGCTGAAGCCGAAGCTCAAGCCCGTATTGCAGCAGCGAAAGAGGCAAAAGCACGAGCGATTGCAGAAGCACAAGCAAAACAACTCAAAGCACGCTACGCTAAAATGCAAGTACCAATGGATGGATTAGCACGCTATAAAGGTAAACTGCAATGGCCCCTTCGCGGACCCATCATTCACAATTATGGCGCGCCATTACAACGTGAACTGCATTGGAAAGGGATGGTCATCAGTCAACCGATTGGTAGCCAAGTCAAAGCGATATACTCAGGTAAAGTCGTCTTTGCCGATTGGCTGCGTGGTTATGGCTTAATAATTGCCATTGATCACGGTAAAGGTGATATGAGTTTCTATGGTTATAACCAAACGCTACTCAGAAAGATTGGTGATTCAGTGCAAGCTGGGGAGCCGATAGCCTTAGTGGGTGACAGTGGTGGCCAAGAACAACCCGGATTATATTTCCAAATCCGCCGTAAAGGCACGCCCGTCGATCCTCGACCATGGTTAACGCGCTAGATTAAGCGTTTAAACTAAAAAGGTTGGCAATGAGCCAACCTTTTTTTATCACAAACCACGGGTAGTGATCTTTTGTTGTTGTTCTAAATACTGTTGTTCTTGCTCTAAATAATAGTGCTGTAAGGAAGCAACCCGCTGCTGACCTAACTCTGTTGCTAGTGGTCGTACAATATTTAGCATTTGTTGAACACCATGATAAATCACTGTTTGAGTAATTTTAGCCCCTGGTGCTTGAGTGGTTTGATAGCTGATCCAAGATGAAGCAACCAACTTTAGCGTATCAGCTAATACTTTTAGATCAATATCAGCAAGTGCAAGTAGACCAGCATCACGAAAATTAATCATTATCTGGCTAATATTAACCTGTAACTGAGTCTGCACTGCCAAATATTTATCTTGAAGAACAGCATCTCGACGTAAAATATCCGGTAAATTGGCATAGAAGAAACGGTAACGCCACATCAATAAAAATACCGCATCAAGATAACGTAACAAGCTTGCCTCAATCGCCTCTACCACAGCAACAGGTTCAAAACTCACCTTTAAATCAATGGCATATTGGTCAAATATACAATGAATAATTTGCTCTTTATTACGAAAATGATAATACAAATTACCGGGGCTGATCCCTAAATCAGCAGCAATATGATTAGTGGTCACACTAGGTTCACCATCCTCATTAAACAACGCTAATGCTGCATGAATAATTCGATCTCGGGTTTTCATTTCATTATCATCCTTCGCCCTTGCAGTGAATATAATGTTATCATAATTTAGTGTTTATCCACTTAGTGAAGCTATAAAAACCATGCCTTTATTTCATCCTATAAAGAGGGATCATCTTCATTAAGTAAATGATTTATTACTACGGATACACCAACATAATGGTTAACTACGTTGTCATTTTCTCTCCTGTTTAATAAAGGTAGAATATAAACAAGATGACCGTAATAATAACGAAAACATAAGTACTCAAATACATGATGGCAGATATTCGCCAACACTATAACTTCGTGAGATAGATGTAATTCATATGACTAAAAACCATTACGACAAGCAAGCATATAACCCTCAGTTTGAGTGGTCTTTTGTGCACCCGCGTTATTGGGGAACATGGCTCGCAGTGATGATTGCTTCACTATTGAGCTTACTGCCTCATGGTGCACGACGTTCATTAGCGACTGTTTTTGCAAAACAAGCTATCAAACTAAAAAGTGGCGCCAACCATCGCGCGCGCGTCAATCTAAAGATGTGTTTCCCTGAAAAATCAGACGCTGAACGCGAACATATTTTATTGCAAAACCTGATCACTGCCGGCAGCTTTCTGTCTGGATTCGCATCACTATCAGTGCGTAATAAAGCATGGCTTGAACAACATACCGTTATTCGTGGCATGGAAAACCTCACCAGCCTTACAGAGCAGCAGCAAAGTGTCATTTTGTTGGTACCGCATACTTGGGCAATTGATATTCCAGCAGTACTGTTAGCATCGCGCGGATTACCCGTTTCAGCAATGGCAAAAAAACAAAAGAACCCAGTTTCTGATTGGCTTATGCATCGCCAACGGGTGCAATATGGTGGTCGTGTTTATGAGCGAAGTGGTGGTATTAAGCCGTTTATTAAGTCCATTCGAGAAGGTTATTTAGGTTACTACTTACCAGATGAAGACTTAGGTCCAGAGCACAGTGTATTCGTTGATTTCTTTGGTACCACCAAAGCGACAATGGCAGGTCTTGGTCGCTTATCAAAATTAAGCCGCGCTAAAATTGTACCGTTATTTGCAATGTACAACAGTGAAACTGGCATGTATGAATTGGACTTTTATCCTGCACTGCCCTTCCCTGCAGAGACAGAAGAACAAGATGCACGAATGATGAATCAATGTATTGAACAATATGTTAATCAGCGCCCAGAACAATACATGTGGATTTTACGCTTGTTGAAGACGCGTCCGAATAGTAATGAGAAACCTTATGCTAAAAGATAACATAATAGAAAGAAGCGCTAATTTTGTAATTCTTCTGCCGATACTTTGGATTTTTACTGGTTTATTTTATTTTGAAAATGGTAATAAAACATTAGTCTCTTTAACATTGATATCAGCGTTAATATCTTTCATTATATACCGTAATACCATTTTAAAAGAAAACATTAAAAACAAGTATTTATGGATTATGTTTTTACTTTTAATTTTATCTATATCCTTTGATATTTTAAATATAGTAAACCCATTAAATATTCGCTCAATGAGTATAATTTGTGTATTAGCTGCTTTTATGCCTTATCGATTACTATCAAAGAAAACACTATCATTAATTATATTTATCGGAAGTTTATGTTCGTTATTATACGTAATTCATATAACTTTCATATTAAAAACACCTCGCGAATTTTGGCCCATAAATGCAATTCCTTATTCTACCTATATTTGTGTTATTGGCGTACTAGCATTAGTTAACATGTTATATATTAAACATAATGCATTAAAAGCTCTATCTTTAGTCGCTGTTATTTTCAGTATTACTGCTGTCATGTTATCAGAAACAAGAGGAGCTATGATTGCTCTACTACCAACACTTTTAGGAATATCCTTATATTATGTATTTTCTAAAGGTTATAAAAAGAAGACATTAATTTATACGTTAATATTTTCACTTTTAGTCATTGGTATGAGCTTACCTATTTTAAAAGATCGCTTATATGATGCTACAAAAAATGAGCTTATTGCTTTTAATACCGGACATGAAAACACATCTATTGGTATCCGTTTTAATTTATGGAAAGCAGGATTGATCTTAATTAAAGAATCACCGTTCCATGGTATTGATAATAATATGAAAGAAGATATTCAACAATTAGTTAACCAGCACAAAATATACAACAATGATTACTCAAAATTTAGTCATTTTCATAATCAATATATAGATGTAGCTGCAAAATGGGGGCTACAAACTCTTACTGCTTTACTGTTAATTCTGCTCATTCCAGTTTTTAAAATCAATAAAAAAAACACTTACACAAGTGTTAGTTTTATTTCTATAACTTCGATATTAATGATTGCAGGCTTAACAGATCCTCCATTAATTAATACACCGTTGTTTATTATGTTTTTTTCTTTATTTACATTGTTATATGGGTTAAATAAAAAACCCATAAATAATTAATTTATAGCCTCAACTAATTCAATATACTTCTCTGCAATTAATTTTGCAGAGAATCGTTCATAAAGATAACATGGTATTCTTTGTTCATTGCTTAATAATATAACATCCATTTTTTTTGCGATAACTTCTGAATCAAATTTAAAAATTAAATTATCCTTTAAACTATCTATTAATATTTCATTAGGCCCACTAGGGCAATCAGTACTGATTACTGAAGTATGGCAAATCAACGCTTCAACCAAAACATTACCAAAACCTTCATGATTAGAGGTTAAAACTAATACTCTTGCTTTACGCATTATTGAATAAGGATTTAAGCAGAAAGGGAAAAATAACACCTTATGATTAATACCTAACTTTATGGCTTGCTGCTTTAATTCAGCCTCTAAACTACCCTCACCTATAATCACTAAAGGTATATTAGTCTTCATTTTACTCACGCTTTCTAATAACAGCGGAATGTTTTTTTGCATCTCTAATCGCCCCACAAATAAAATATAATCTTGAGGCAATTTATATATCGGTTCTTCTAATGACAATTGTTTGATTTTTTCAATGTCAAAAGGATTATAAATGGTAGAAATAGATAAAGCACTACTATTAGTTTTTGCTTTAACAAAATCACGAATACCATTTGAGACACAAATAACATGTTTAGCTTTAATTTTTTTAGATAACTTTCTTCTGAATTTTAATTTATCAAACCAATTCTTATTATTATAGGTATACTCATCTGAATTATGAATACAATGAATAAGTTTAGGGTTATCTATATATGAAATAATATCATTAGTCTCACCATGAACAGAAAAAACAGCATCAAACTTATCGTTATTCTCTTCTAGTCTCTCAATACAAGATAGAAACTTTTCAACATACTGCTTTGATTTTTTAAAGCTCACTCTTTTTTCAATATCAAGGCTATGATGTAAGATTCCTGAAACTAACTCTAACTCTTGAGCACCATTTAATGTGATTAGCTCGCACTGATGCCCCATGTTAACTAATGTTTCTGCTAATCGAAGAGTTACAACTTGCACGCCTTCGATTTTCAAATCCCGTAAAAAGAAACCAATTCTCATACCAAAGCCTTTAAAATAGTTGCCCGGGCCAAAACTAAATCCAACCAGTCAAACTCATTTACATGAACACAATCATTATCGCTGAAAGGTTTACGATTAAGCAAACGCTGCGAATACTTTCCTAAAGGCTTCCATTCTTCATAATTTTGCATGTTGTGACGATAAACACCAATCACAGGCTTATTGAGTGCCGATGCCATATGTACCACAGCAGTGTCTGGAGTAAAGGTAAAATCAGCAATATCAATAATAGCCAATGACACCTCAAAACTTGCAGAAAAATCAGGTGACAAAACCATATCATCCTTTATTGACGCGACTAAACGCGCAATAAATTTATCCTCTCCAGGCGTCGGGATAATAATCAATAAATCATCAGGAAACTGCTGTCGCCATTTACAGATCAATGTCTTCGCATGCTCAAATGAAAAACGACGATATTTACTTGAGCCAAAAAAATTAATACCAACTACATGTTTAAATTTTTGTTGTGATTGATTAATCAATTGCTGTAAAGCAACTCGCTGCAGACTAAATTCAGCAATAGGTAACAGGCATTGATCATCAATTGGTTGAGATACAAGTTGCTGTGCGGCAGCAATGTATCTATCTTTAAAATGAAGATATTGCGGTGCAACTTCAACATCAAATAAATGATATTGTTGTTTATTAAAGCCAAGATAATGCTTTGCTTTAAACTGAGAGGATAGGCACAAATCTTTATGACTACAATTCGTACCGAGATCGACAAATAGATCAAACTTACCAATATTATTGGCAATTATTTGCTTTCTCTGTGCTTTACTATAAAAAATATAGTCATCAGCAGGAGCGGCTTTCTCTAACCATAACTTTGTCGTGGCGCCAGTTAAAACGGTAATATGAATATCAGGACGATATTGACGTAACACCTTAATGAAGCCACCGCACATAATGGCATCACCTAACTTATTATCCCAACGCAAGAGCAAGACGGATTTGATCTTCGATGATTCAAAATCTATCTCTTGCTCGCGCTTATCGTATACTTTTCGATAAAGATTAAGTTTTAATGCTTTCACTTTATTACGGATTAAGCGCCATCCTGCCTTTATTTTTTTTACACCATTCATATAACAGTTCAGCCGTCGCAAATATATAAATATAAATTATGAATAACAACACTAAAAATCAGTTTGAATCATAATAGCTATCGAGACGTTATATTAACTAACGCACATAAGAAACTAGAATATAATCGTGTTATTAACTTTTTCATTCTTACTTGTGGCTGCATCATTTTTTGCTTACGGCAACCTATCGTAGAATGTTTATCACCACCAGGTTTTACAGGTGCCGGATCAAGTCCATAAATCGCTTGTCGATGTAAATATGTATTACGAATAAACACATCTACAGGTAATATCATTTTTTCACTTGCATCCAAAAATGCCTGTGCACAAGATGGTGTGATAAAATACCCCGTTGTACATTGAGGTACCTTTAAGAATTTAACTAACTTAACCTCATTCTGCTGGACAACCGAATAAAACAATTTTGTTTTCCATGGCTCAAGTCGAATAAAATGGTGCTTATTCGTCCATAATTCAGCCGTCTCAATTAACGCACAAAAATCATCTCGAAGAATAAAATCATCTTCAAGAACAACAACAGGCTTATCAAGTTTAATGACTTGTTGCCAAGCTAAAATATGACTCGCGTAACAGCCTAACTCTCCAGCCAAAGCTTTGCGGCCCCTATGACGAATAAAGCTACTTTCATCATAACGCTGCAACAAGGGATCAAGCCCTAACCGACCATCAACAGCATCAATAATATCATAGCTAATCTCATGTCTCTTGAGTATCGCCTCTGCATTATTTCTTCTGGTTGTTGAAGAAGCGAGACTAATAAGAAGTACTTTCATCATATCCTTTTAAATCACTCATTGTACTTATCAATAGCAAAAAATAGTGGTGACTTTATTATTTGTAATAACTAACTTTTATTTAAAAAAGTAATTATCTACACTATAAAAATTCAGACCAATATTTCATAATGTTTTCGTGTATTGTAACCTATAAAAATATCTACAAGCGCTTATCAACTTCTTCTTACTAAATATTGAGATCTACAATGAAAATAATGGTATTCAGTTCATACATGGATGCATGGAACAGCGTTAGACCTGAAGCTGAAATGATCATTGCAATGGCACAACAAGGCCATCAAGTGACGGTTGTAACTCAAGGTAATGCTGATTATGTAGCCCGCTTTCACGAACAAGGCATTAAAGTTATTGATGGATACCCAACCAAAAAAATATGCTGTGACACCATTAAACTTCTTCGCCATGAGCTTAAACAAAACCAATACGATATCGTTTATGCGACCAATTCACGAACCATTCCAAATGCAGCCTTTGCTTGTATCGGTTTTCCTGCCACAAAACTCGTGACTTACCGAGGAACCGTTGGCGGTTTATATCGCCATGATCCTAGCGCGTATTTAACCCACCTTCATCCACGCGTAAATGGTATTTCATGTGTGGCAGATAAAGTACGAGAGGATGTCGTTAAACAGGTGTGGTTCAATAAAAATAATGTTGTTGCTATTCACAAAGGCCATAATCTGTCCTGGTACCAAACTCAAGCAGCCGATTTAAGCGCCCTAAATATTGCCGCCGATGACTTCGTGATTATTTGTGTTGCTAATGCACGTCCAAGTAAAGGTGTACACGTATTATTAGAAGCAATGCAATATCTAGTAAAAGAGCCCAATATTCATTTATTACTGGCAGGGCGTGGCATTGATACCACAACGAATCAACAACTTGCTCAACAAGCACTTTATCCCAATAATATTCACTTTCTTGGCTACCGCACGGATGTACCGGAATTAATGGCAGCAGCTAATGTACAAATTCAACCCTCAGTCAGTGGTGAAGGACTACCCAAAACAGTCATTGAGGCGATGGCAATGGCCGTGCCCTCAATTGTTACGACGACTGGAGGTAATGCTGAAATCGTAGAGGATGGCATTTCTGGATTTGTAGTTGAAACCCATAACGCCCATGCAATTGCAGATAAAATTAACTACCTTTATCATCATCATAATGAAGCAAAAGCAATGGGGCTCAAAGCTCAGAACTATATTGCTACCACGCTATCCGTTGACAATACAGCAAAGCAACACTTGGCATTTTTTAAACGTCTATTAGCTCAAGAATAGAATAATAATCCTGCTTACTGTTACAGTTGGTAGGATTATTTATTAATAGATATTTTTTTCTGTCGTTGTTGTAATCGACGTTTGTTTTCAATACGTGCTGGAAAAACATATAAACAGCGCTGTAAAAATAATTTACACTGATCAAATGTAGAGTATTGAAGCTCAAAACTAGGATCACAATATTTTTTATAGAGTTGCTGCCATTCTTTAAATTGCCAATGCGCCACTTTACCTTTAGTTCTTGATACACGCGCTTTTTCAGCAAATTTACGGCATAAACCTACACCCACTTGCTGTGGTTCTGCAATAACAAAGTTATTAGCAAAACAACGATCTGAAAAAAGCTGTTTTTCTGGATTATTATCTAGTAATCCATTTAGAGTAAAGCGCGGATCAAAGTGCTGCATCGCTCGAATAAATAACACCTGAGTACAATCAATTGAATAATCAGGAAAACCAATATTATAAGGAGTATCTTTGGTCGCGATAAAATTCTCGATCAAAGGCATATTCCAACAAACCATGACATCTTCTGTTCGACCAAAATAGAAAAAATCACTCATGTGAAAGATAACGGGTAACCCTTTTGCATAACGTCGAGTAAAAGTATTAATTACTACAACTTTTTCATTGAAAAAACGGGCTTGCTCACACCGCTTTGGAAAAGCTTGTTGCAAATGAAGAAACGCATCAGAGATTAAATAATTGTCACTACGTAATTTCATCGCATAAGGTGTAGTCACCTGCTCTAACCCACTCAGAGTTGAGATAATTTGACGATTATTATTAAACGTTTGTGGTGTACCATCTACATTATAAGCGCGAACATTAGTTCCAGGATCATCACATAAAACTAACTGATCATAATCTAAATCAGTAAGATCTTGATTATGCCAAGTCGATAAAATTATCTTTGCTCCTGGAAGAAATTGACGCACAGAGTTCAAACACTTTCGCGTAATCCCTGACTCTTGCTCTCGATCACTAAAAGTTTGAACAGGTCCTTGAACCACAACGGTTATATCTTGAGGATTTATCTCACGTTTATTATTCATTACCCGCCCACTGTTTGATTCTTTTTAATGAGTAGTCATATATTAACTACGTATTCAAATACCTCGATAAATAGTGATTCGAATTTTAACTGATAACAACTATGTATCCTAGTTAACATTGCTATATTTAGTGATTATAATTAGCGTTTATATGTAAAAAAATAACACTAAAAACTCATACCCCTCCCCCTATATAAACTCTGGTATAATTATATAAAAAATAAATTCCATTATTTTTCATCATGATAAATGAACATAATACTCAGATTAAAAAGGAAAAAACATTTCATGAAAAAATTGGTTATCGATCTAGACGGAACACTCACAGCAGCAAATACAACAGATTACCGTCTTGTTTCACCGAATCAAGACGTCATAAACCAATTAATAAAATATCAACAACAAGGATTCAGTATTACTATTTTCACAGCCCGTAATATGCGTACTTATGAAGGTAATATCGGAAAAATAAACATTCATACCCTACCAATTATTGTAGAATGGCTAGACAAACATAATGTACCTTATGATGAAATCATTGTTGGTAAACCATGGTGTGGCCATGATGGGTTCTACATTGACGATCGCGCAATTCGCCCCTCTGAATTTGCATCACTGTCCGTTGATGAGATCAATAACTTACTTGATAAGGAAAAAATGAAGTGTTCTTGATTATGTCGGCAGCATATGTTGGCCAAGATTTAAAATCTGAATTTGGCAATATACCACCAAGTTTATTACCTCTTGGCAATCGTCGCTTATTTCAACATCAAATAGCTGCAGCTCCCAAAGGAAAAACTCTTTATTTAAGCCTACCTGAATCTTATAACTTACCGGATATTGATGCGAAATGGCTTCAACAACAAAATGTTACTGTTCTTTCAATTCCGGATAACATTTCACTCGGAGCATCACTGGTTATTGCTTTAAATCTCATAGAGAAGCCACTCAATACCAATCTTGAAGTCTTATTTGGTGATACCTTAATAACACCTTTGCATGCGATTGAAAATTCAATTACTGTCTCTCAAGTAGAAGATAGTTACAATTGGTCTGCAGTAACAAATAGCCGACAACATTGGATTCAGAATGTTAATGATGATCTCGACCACAGTAAAAATAATGTAGTGAGTGGCTATTTTCACTTCAGCCAGCCTCGTCAACTTATTCGTTGTATCACTCAAAGTCATTGGGATTTTCTTGAAGGTTTGAACCGCTATAATCAACTGGTTGGCCTAACGACGGTACGTACAGCTAACTGGCTTGATTTTGGTCATGTAAATACGTATTACCGTTCAAAAGCAAAGTTCACTACTCAACGTGCTTTTAATCAATTAAAAATATCACCTGAATGGTGTGAGAAAAGCAGTATTAACGGCTTAAAAATTAAAGCAGAAGCGAATTGGTTTCGACATCTTCCCCCTATGATGCGTAACTATATTCCACAATATATGGGTCACAGTGAAGAGCAGGGTCGGTTTAGTTATCGTCTTGAATACCTTCATCATACTGCACTAAATGAATTATTCGTTTTTGCTAATTTGCCTACCGTGATATGGCGTAAAATTATCCATAGTAGTTTAGCCTTTTTAACAACATGCCAGCAATATACACAACCTACCGATCAAGTTTCAGCATCATTAGAACAATTGTTTGGTGAAAAAACATCACAACGCCTTAATGAATTTTGCCAAGATCGTAATTATTCTTTAACTACAACATGGTGTTATAACAAGCAACACCCTATTTCATTACAACAATTAGTCACTGACAGCCATCAATACTTACCCAAATCTACAACAATTGCGACTGTCATGCATGGTGACTTTTGTTTTAGTAATATTTTATATGACTTTAGAACTAACCGTATAAAAACCATCGATCCTCGAGGCATAACACCTGATGGTACCATGACTCTATTTGGAGATATTCGCTATGATATCGCCAAATTAAGCCATTCAATACTCGGATTATATGACTGGATTATTGCAGGCTATTACCATGTCAATATGACTGATAACACGATAAGTTTTGATATCGCAGGTCTCGAACAACATCAAGAAAATCAACAAATGTTCATTGAATTAGTGAATGATACATTTAACTTATCGGCCGTTAATCTATATGCGATGCAAATTCAATTATTTCTATCTATGTTGCCTCTTCATGCCGATGATCCCCATCGCCAAGATGCACTAATGGCAAATGCATTCCGCCTTCATCAACTCATGGTAGCACAAACATTATGATAGTTATTCCCATGGCTGGATTAAGCTCACGTTTTTTCAAAGCTGGCTATACCCAACCAAAATACATGTTAGAAGCCCACAATCAAAGCTTATTTGATCATGCTGTAACAAGCTTTAAGGCGTTATTTGAAACTGAGTTATTTGTCTTTATTATTCGAGATATTTACCACACTCGTCAATTTATTGAGGCACGTATTGCTGCTCTTGGTATCAAGCAATATCATATTACGGTTCTTAATCAAGAGACTCGTGGTCAAGCAGAAACTGTAGCCCTTGGCCTTGCAGACATTAACTATCAAGGACCGATCACTATTTTTAATATTGATACTTTCCGCCCTCATTTTATCTATCCCGATCTCACCACATTAGGTGATGGCTATTTAGAAGTATTTGAAGGCAGTGGTGATAATTGGTCATTTGCTAAACCTGCAAAAACAGGATCAACACAAGTAATAGAAACAGCAGAAAAAAGACCAATTTCAAACCTTTGCTGTACAGGTCTTTATTATTTTTCGGATATAAATGACTATCATTATGCTTATAATGATTACATTTCTCGACCTGTAACAGAATGGGAGAAAGGCGAACTTTATGTAGCGCCACTTTATAATATTCTCATCCGTGAAGGTAAAGAAATCCATTATAATTTGATAGCACGCAAGCAAGTTATTTTTTGTGGTGTACCTCAAGAATATCTCGATTTTTTAAATCAATAATTAATTCACCATCATTACAACTCGGTAACTTATTTATGACTAAAATTTTAATCATTGGACCATCGTGGATTGGCGATATGGTAATGTCACAATGCCTCTATATTGATTTAAAAAAACAACATCCTAACTGTATCATTGATGTAATGGCACCAGGCTGGTGTAAAACCGTATTGGCACGTATGCCCGAGATCAACAAGGCAATTGAAATGCCAATTGGTCATGGTGACTTTAATTTCTTTGCTCGCTATCAATTAGGCAAGATCTTACGTGATGACCATTATGATCACGCTTATATTCTACCAAACTCAGCAAAATCAGCCTTGATCCCGTTTTTCGCTAGCATTCCAAACCGTACTGGCTGGAAAGGTGAAATGCGTTATGGACTACTTAATGATTTACGTAATAACAAAAAATCATTCAATTTAATGATCGAGCGTTACATTGCATTAGCACACCCTGCATCGACAATGACTGGTTCAGGCTGCTTAACAGATATGCCATTCCCAGCGCTAACTGTTGATACTAACAATCAACAACAAGTACTTGAAAAATTTAACGTCGACCAAACTCGTACATCCATTGCACTCTGCCCAGGAGCCGCTTACGGTTCAGCTAAATGCTGGCCAATAGATCACTACACTTCAGTTGCTAAAAGTCTTATCGAAACGGGCTGTAATGTTTTACTATTTGGATCTAAAAATGAGGACAAGCTTACCAATCAAATTAAGCAATCTTTACCCCTCGAAGCACAACAGTATTGTCACAATTTAGCAGGTAAAACATCGTTGACAGATGTGATTGATCTACTTGCTTTTTGTCGCACTGTCGTTGGTAATGACTCAGGTTTGATGCATGTCGCCGCAGCGGTTCAGTGTAATGTTGTCGCACTTTATGGACCAACGACACCAAATTACACTCCACCACTAACCGATAAAAAAGTTATTCTACACACTGATATCAGCTGCCGACCGTGCTTTAAACGTGAATGTCCACTTAAACATAATAAATGTATGACTGAGATTTCACCACAACAAGTCATCACCGCTATTAGTCATTTACAGACATTATGATTCGAACTTTATATACCTTATTGTTAGCCTTGATTGCTCCCATCTTATTATGGGGGCTGTACCGAACCAAACCTGGCAAACCCAATTTTGGTACTCGTTGGAAAGAACATTTCGGCCTGACCCCTCGACTCACGACTACTACAGATCCTATTTGGATCCATGCAGCATCAGTCGGTGAAGCTATTGCGATCGTACCGGTTATCAAAGCACTTAAACAAAGCTATCCTGAACAAGCTATTGTAGTGACAACTACCACCAGCACTGGCGCTGAGCAAGTGGCTAAATTAGGTGACTTAGTTGAACATCGTTATATGCCAATTGATTTTTCGTGGTGTGTGCGTGGATTTTTAAAAACAATCAAGCCAAGATTATTGCTTATCGTTGAAAAAGAATTATGGCTCAATACATTAAGCTGTGTTCACAATCAAAAAATTCCAACGATTATTGTTAATGCACGCTTATCCGAACGCTCAGCTAAGCGCTATCACTCATTTAGTTTCTTCACTCATCAATTACTCAATAAAATAGATAAAATATTGTGTTTACATGATGATGATGCTCAACGCTTTATCGATATTGGTGCGCAACAACATCAAATCGCGGTTACTGGCTCAATCAAATACGACATTACCATTGCAAACACTGTTTTTGAGCAAGCTCAGAGTCTACGCCAGCAACTCGGTAAGCAGCGGCCTATTTTTGTTGCCGCAAGTACCCATCAAGGTGAAGATGAACAAGTACTTGATGCTTATCAACTGGTACAGCAACAATTTACAAATGCATTAGTAATTATTGTGCCTCGCCATCCGCAACGATTTGATAGTGTGGCAAAACTTGCAATAGATCGTGGTTTAAATGTTCATCGTCGCACAGACACCACCCCAATTAAAGCGAACACTCAATTATATCTCGCTGATACAATGGGGGAAATGTTAGTCATGCTAGCGACAGCTGATGTGACGTTTATGGGGGGAAGTTTAGTTGGTGAAAAAGTGGGTGGACATAATCTATTAGAGCCAGCAGCGGTGGCGAAACCAGCCATTACCGGCCCAAGTTTTTATAATTTTGAAGATATTACTCAACAACTATTAGCCGCAGGGGCAATTGAAATTTGTCAAGATAGCCACCAGCTCGCATTGCAACTAATCGCGTTATTTAATGACCCCGAACGCCAACAAAAAATGGGTGCACAGGGCCAAAGGATCGTATTAGAAAATCAAGGTGCCGTGGACAAAACAGTCACTAATATTAGCCCGTATTTAACCAATCATTAGTACTAACCAATAGTAATACGCAGCTGACTTTTGTTAGCATAACCATTACATAAAGCGGTCCAATCATCTTCGCACCACTTAATCGCACGTTTATCGACTTCTTTGAGAAAAGAGCGCTTTAAACGTGTCAGATTATCCACTTTCCAATCATCACCGTCGCGACAATCACATTTATCAAAATCAATCAGCCATGGACGCTGACTATCGTCTAATAAAATATTATGAGCATTTAAATCGGTATGGCAGACTTGCAAATCATGCATTTTACCAATCATTTCCCCAATATCATGCCACACTGTTGCCGCGACGGTGTGGCTTTGTAGCAATGCCACTAAATCACGACTATTGGCAACCTTCTCCACCAAAATATCCGCTTTATATGTCAGACCTTTTTTAACTGCACGCGCAGCTACGGGACGTGGCACATTAACCCCACCATCACGTAATAATTTTAATAATGCGAGCTCTGCCCCACTGCGAGTGGTATGCCAATTAGAGAACCAATAGCTGTCATTATTCACTTTAGCAAACAACCCACCACGATGATAATGACGTAATGCCATCTCCAGTTTTTCATCGGCAACAAACCATGTTGTACCACGCCCCTCGGCGGAACCAATAACTGCATCACGCTGACGCCAATACTCAATATCAAAGCAACCATGCGGATCTGCACTTAGATAATCGCTATCAAACCAAATGACCTGGTTGTTACTGATAATTTCCTGCACTACAGCCTCTCTCGCATTTATTGTTGAATATTTTACAATTTCAATGGCTAGCGGCATAATTCACCGACCACTTTTAATAAGGTAATCTTATGGCTCTATTCTCAACGCCACCACGTTCAATTTGTATTTTACGTTTATCAGCTATTGGTGACGTATGCCATGCGATTGCGGTTGTTCAAGCTATCCAACACCAGTGGCCAACGACTGAAATCACTTGGGTTGCTGGTAAAGTTGAGGCTCAGCTAATCAATGCATTACCCAATATTAAGGTGATCAGTTTTGATAAAAAAGCTGGCTGGCATGGCATTAAACAGGTTTGGCAACAACTGAAATCACACCGTTTCGATGCGCTGTTAGATATGCAAGTTGCCCTACGTGCAAGTGTACTATCTTTAGGTATTAAAGCTAAGTATCGTATTGGGTTTAGTAAAAATCGCACCAAAGAAGGCCAATGGTTGTTTACTAATAAGCACTTACCCAATACTGACAGTGTTCATGTACTCGATAACATGGCGAATTTTGCGCGTTACATTGGGGTTCCTTTTACCACCCCAGAATGGAATATTCCGCTGACAACTGAAGATAACAGTGTTGCTGAACAATATATCCACCAGCCAACATTAGTGATCTCACCCGCCGCCAGTAAAGATGAACGAAATTGGCTTCCTGATCGTTATGCGGCCATCGCTGATTATGCAGCAACCAAAGGCTTAGCTGTGATTTTATGTGGCTCACCCAGTGACCGTGAGCAACAATTAGGCCAACACATTATTAGCCTCAGTAATGCACCAATTATCAATTTAATCGGCAAAACAACCCTATTACAACTTACGGCATTATTGCGAGCAGCAACCGTGGTGTTAGCACCAGATTCAGGTCCAGCCCATTTAGCAACCACACAAAACACACCCGTCATTGGACTCTATGGTCATAGTAATCCAGCGCGCACTGGACCGTATTTATCATTGCCATATACGGTCAGTGTTTACCAGCAAGTCGCTGAACAACATTACGGCAAACCATTAGGTGAGTTACCATGGGGAGCACGCGTCAAAGGGAGCGATATCATGCCGCAAATTAGTGTTGCGATGGTCAGAGAAAAACTTGATCTCATTCTATCGTTATCATCACCGATGTCATAAGCTTCAAAGGAAAACACATGAGCGTATCAGCACACAAACCGACACTTGGTGTTGCATTAATTGTTAAAAATGAAGCTAAACATCTTGCAGCTTGTTTAGACACAGTTAAAGACTGGGTCGACGAAATAGTTATTCTAGACTCAGGCAGCACAGATGAAACAGAAACTATTGCTCGTCGTTATACAGACAAGTTTTATGTCAATACACCATGGCCTGGGTTTGGTAGGCAACGCCAACTTGCTCAACAATATGTTAGCAGTGACTATGTATTATGGCTCGATGCTGATGAACGCGTCACACCAGAGCTAAAACAATCAATTCAAAATGTATTGCAAGATAATCAACATAATGTGGTTTATAGCGTTAATCGTTTAAGTACTGCGTTTGGAAAATTTATTCGCCACGCTGGCTGGCACCCAGATTGGATTGTACGGTTATATCGCCCTCAAGAAACTCACTATAATAATGTTCAGGTACATGAATCCGTAATAATTCCTTCTAGCTGCCAAGTAATAAAAATCGTCGGAAACTTAGAACATTATACCTTTGATGATTTTTTCGAATTCCAAAAAAAACAATCAAAATATGCCGAACTATGGGCCAAAGAAAAGCACTTACAAGGAAAAAAAACTTCTGTAGCATCAGCTATTGGACATGCGCTTTTTAGCTTTATACGTACCTATTTTATCAAACAAGGCTTCCTTGATGGTAAACATGGTTTTATTATTGCCTGTATTAATGCGCAATATGTACTAAATAAATATCTTGGCCTTTACCTTAAACAAAATAAGTAACCCATTATGACAACTCGCGTTATCTACCCTGGCACTTTTGATCCAATCACTAACGGTCATCTCGATCTTATCGAGCGCGCAGCTGCAATGTTTGATCATGTCATTGTTGGTGTCGCTTTCAACCCTAGCAAAAAGCCGTTATTCAGTTTAGAAGAGCGAGTAGAGCTGGCTCAGCAAATTACAGCCCATTTAACCAATGTTGAAATTGTTGGTTTTTCAGGTCTACTTGTAAATTTTGCCAAAGAGCACAATGCTAATATTTTAGTTCGTGGGTTACGAGCGGTGTCCGATTTTGAATATGAATTTCAACTCGCTAATATGAATCGTCGTTTGATGCCTGAACTTGAAACAGTTTTTTTAACCCCAGCTGAAGAAAATTCATTTATTTCATCGACCATTGTAAAAGAGGTCGCATTACATAAAGGGGATGTAAGTCAGTTTGTTGATCCTCTGATCACACAAGCCCTATTTGCTAAATTCGTAAAATAATAAAAAAAGGGAGCACATTGGCTTAATGCATGTGAATTAAGATAATTTACGCTTCCTTGAAGGCCTAGTCGCATAGCGACTAGGCCTTTTCTTTACTGCCCTTGGATAACTTCTTTCCTGCCTTTCTGGTAGTACAAAGCTTTCTGCCATATCAAGTATATATCTCAATATTTCAGGATACCGACCAGCTGCAACCGCTGGTAATAGTTGAAGTTGGCTTGTTAAGAATATCGAGGCTTGCTTAAAGCCTATTTGATACGGCATGACACTTTTTAATGAGTATGCCATTTGGCACATCATGAACCGTAACAAGTTATAAGCTAATAACATTCCCCATAATTCTTGAGTCACTAGCGCTGGCGTTTTGCTTCTTAACGTTATCGTTCCTTGTAACATATATTGTTTCATTTCTCGGTAACCCAGCTCAATCTCCCAACGGTGGCTATAAAGCTCTGCAATATCAGCGCCTATATAACGTTTGGGATCGGTCATTGACGTTAATAATTTCACTTCGCGACCTTTGATCGTGGTTGTCACTAAGCGTGCTTCCATTGTCACGGGCGCATCAATCCACTTTTTTCGAGCTTGTGGCGACAAGGTTAACTCTATGAGTTCTTGGCCTTTACCTAGCTTTCTTAACGTTTTGTATTGGGCGCCTTTACGTAATGGGATAAGCCAATGCCTTTCTTGCCCCGTACTTTGCCATTTATGCAGTAAGCCTAAGGCGTAAAAACCACGATCAAACAGCGTTAGGCTATGATCTGGCGCTTTTTCAATGAGTTGGGCTGTTAAATCAACCTCACTGACAGAAACAGAATCAAATGCAGCGCTATTTAAAAGGTGGCTAGTTAGTTCCATATGGCAAACCATACGCACTTGAGGATAATCGGATGTTGTTGTTTTATTGCCTGTTCTTGAAAATGCTTGGTCATTTTCTTTTGTGTCTGGCGTACGCCAGACAACACCATCGACAGCATGCAATGTGAGACCATGCCAATCCGGATGAGGTGTTTTCTCATGCCACAACTGTTGTGTTTTATTAAAGACAGCTTCTACTGGTTCATGCCCTAATTTCTTACGAGCATGAATCACAGCACTTGGGGCAACAAATGGCTTTTTTCCTGGTAATAGGATGTCTAATTGAGACACCACTTTGCTCATCGACAAATGTCGATAAAGTGACATACCAACGACACTCCAAACCATTAACTCCATTGGTAATCTTCGTTTTCGAATAGTTGTAACACCTGTATCTAGAAGGCATTGGTCAATAAGTGTTGGACAAAGTAAGTCTGATAAGCCGTTTAATTTATCAGCTGAGAAGGCATGTATCTGTTCAAGTGCTTGTCTTAAAAACATAAAAAAATCCAAGTGCATTAAATGCACTTGGATTTTTACACATCTACAGGATCGTTCAACTGATCATTTTGGGCTTAACTGATCAGCATTAGCACATTGGCTCCCCTTTCTTCTCAATCTTCACAGCTTACTTATTATAATACGCACGATACCACTCAACGAAAGCCTGTACGCCTTGTTTTACTTCAACCGCAGGCTTATACCCCGTTGCTGCAAATAAATCATCAGTATCAGCATACGTCATGTAAACATCGCCCGGCTGCATGGGCATAAAGTTTTTCTTGGCTTCAACACCTAATGATGCTTCTAGTGCTTCAACATAGTCCATTAATTTGACCGGGCTACCATGACCAATGTTATAAATACGATATGGTGCAGAGCTGGTTGCTGGTGAGCCCGTCTCTACTGTCCACTCAGGATTTGGCTGTGGAATCACATCCTGAATACGCATCACACCTTCAACAATATCATCGATATAAGTAAAATCACGGCTCATATCACCATTGTTATAGATATCAATTTCCTTGCCTTCCATGATCGCATTAGTAAATTTAAACAATGCCATATCTGGACGTCCCCACGGACCATATACCGTAAAGAAACGTAGGCCTGTGGTTGGAAGACCATAAAGATGAGAATAACTGTGCGCCATCAATTCATTGGCTTTTTTAGCTGCGGCATACAATGATACCGGATGATCAACACTGTCGGCAGTATCAAACGGCATTTTTTGATTTAAGCCATACACCGAACTTGATGAAGCATAAACCAAGTGCTCTACTTTATTACGACGACAACCTTCAAGGATAGTCAAATAGCCAATTAAATTACTATCACCATAAGCCATTGGATTATCTATTGAATAACGAACGCCCGCTTGACCCGCTAAATGAATAACACGATTAAATTGATGCTCAGCAAATAAGCCTGCGATCCCTTCTCGATCCGCAAGATCCATTTCAATAAAGGTAAAATCTGGGTGTTCAATACGGGCTAAACGTGCGTGTTTAAGTGCCACTTCGTAATAATCATTAAGATTATCGATACCAACCACTTGATGGCCTTGTTGACATAAACGCTCGGTAACAGCACTACCAATAAAACCAGCAACACCGGTCACTAAATATTTCATTTCCTAGCCCTTAAAGTAATATCAACATGCAATTTATTTTATAAATCATTTAGCAATGATAGCAATTCCCACCATTATTTTTGCTCAATAAAAATGAACCCATCGTTAACGAAAACTAACTAGACAATTGAGTTAACCCTGACAGTCAGCACAGAAAACAGTGGCTCGCTGCCCCAGCTTTATTTCAGTTAAAAGCTCACCACAACGAGGGCAAGGCTGACCCCCTTTACCATAGACTTGCAACTCTTGAGCAAAATATCCAGGCTTACCATCTGCATTTTTAAAATCTTTTAAGGTCGTGCCACCTTGAGCAATAGCTTTTTGTAAAACGGTTTTGATTTCAGAAACTAATAACTGCAATTGTGCGATTGAGACTTTTCCTGCTGGCGATTGCGGATTTATCCCCGCGGCAAACAATGACTCATTGGCATAAATATTACCTACACCCACTACGATATGATTATCCATGATCAGTAATTTAATCGCTTTACGCTTTCCTTTTGCTTTGGTAACTAAGTAATCCACATTAAAATCGTCACTCAATGGCTCTGGGCCCATTTTCTCTAGCACAGTATGACTTTCCCCTGCCTGTTGCCATAACCATGCGCCAAAGCGGCGAGGATCGTTATAACGTAGAATCTCACCACTGCCTAAAACGACATCGACATGATCATGCTTCTCTACGGCAGAACCCGCAGGTAAAATACGTAAACTACCTGACATACCAAGATGGACAATTGCATACCCAATATCGGTTTCTAATAATAAATATTTTGCTCGGCGCGTGACTTTTCGAATCACTTGGCCCTCAATACTTTTAATTGCATCAGGAATCGGCCAGCGCAAACGGGCATTACGAATAATTATTTTTGTCACTGTTTGTCCAACAACGTGGGGAGTGATCCCCATACGAGTCACTTCCACTTCAGGTAATTCAGGCATCGTTATCTTGCTCCAATAATCATTATAATTTTGACGATAATGGTGGAAAGAGAAAATCAGCATCGACCGTCACCGCTAACCACTGTCCGCTACCGTTGTTAAACAACCAAAAATAAGGTAATTGATAGGCAGTGATCCGTTGTGGCAGAGAATGACCAACCAGCCACACTTCAATCGTGCGCGGCGTTGTCAGCTGACTTTTTAAAGCAGCTAACTGGTGCTCACTTACCTTTGTCCCCACTAATGTTTGCCAGCGTGAAATCAAAGTAGCAATATCAAACGTCACCGTAGGTTGGCTTTGCCATCCCGTATCAGCATGCTGAAAAGTGATTGCAGGCAACAATAAACGTTGAATAATACGATTTTGCGCAAATAATGGGATCACCGTTGATGATGATACAGACGCGGTAGGTATTATTAGACGAGTACGAATAAGCTCTGGCAGCTGTATGACAGCGATAAAAACTAAAACACCAATAATGATGACGTTATTCCATCCACGTCGCGTTAACCGCATGCTCAGGCGCTCCTATGCGTCTTTATTGATGCGGGTTAAGATAACATTGCCATCATCAATAACAACAGACAATTAGATTATTGTTTAATGACGAGAATAAAATTTATCGCAAGAAAGCAGGGAAAGCAGGGAAAGCAGGAAAGCAGGAAAGCAGGAAAGCAGGAAAGCAGGAAAGCAGGAAAGCAGGAAAGCAGGAAAGCAGGAAAGCAGGAAAGCAGGAAAGCAGGAAAGCAGGAAAGCAGGAAAGCAGGAAAGCAGGAAAGCAGGAAAGCAGGAAAGCAGGAAAGCAGGAAAGCAGGAAAGCAGGAAAGCAGGAAAGCAGGAAAGCAGGAAAGAATACCGAATTTTAAATATAAAAAAACCCAGCTAGGCTGGGTTTTTATCAAAGATTTAAAAATCAATTACTTGATTTTAGCTTCTTTGTAAAGCACGTGCTGGCGAACTACTGGATCAAATTTCTTGATCTCAAATTTGCCTGGCATGTTGCGCTTGTTCTTGTCGGTAGTGTAGAAGTGGCCTGTACCAGCTGATGATACTAGACGGATCTTCTCACGAATGCCTTTAGCCATTGTTCAAATTCCTCTAAACGTTCTCGCCGCGGACACGCATCTCTGCAAGAACGGTATCAATACCTTTCTTATCAATGATACGCATACCTTTAGCAGTAAGACGTAGTTTAACGAAGCGTTTTTCGCTTTCTACCCAGAAACGATGAGTTTGCAGGTTCGGCAGAAAACGACGCTTGGTGGCATTACGTGCGTGTGAACGGTTGTTACCCGTTACAGGACGCTTACCAGTTACTTGGCATACTCGGGACATTACTGTCTTCTCCAAATCGTTTCGCTCGATATCTACCATGGAAATTTAATGTGAAATGCAATTTCACATATAACCACAGCTATCAAAGGTCGCGCATTATACTAAGTCAAAACCAGTTGCTCAAGTCCCGAGCAGATCCTTTCTCACTTTTTTTTTCGATAATTGTCTATTTTATAGCCAACCGCGCTCGGAAAAGGAAATAACATCCCCTTCACCGACAACAAAATGATCCAGAACACGAATATCGACTAAAGCCAGCGAATCGCTGATCTTGCGGGTTATTCGATGGTCAGCCTGACTAGGTTCAGCAACGCCTGATGGGTGATTATGCGCTAAAATTAACGCGGCTGCATTAAGTTCTAACGATCTTTTTACAACTTCACGTGGGTAAACACTCGCACAATCGAGTGTTCCTTCAAATAATATCTCTCCCGTAATCACTCGGTGTTGATTGTCTAGGAATAGGATATAAAAGGCTTCGCGCTGTTTATGACGTAATTTTTTGACTAAATATTGGCGAGTATTTTGTGGGTTTGTGAGCGCACTATCTTTTTTTAAAATTTCTTCTAAATATCGATCCCCCATAGCTAAAACGGCCTTTAAAAGTGCAAATTTCGCTGGGCCTAAGCCTTTAACCTGACAAAAAGTTTCTTTATCTGCCGCCAGCAAAGCGCGTAATGAACCAAATTCTTGTAATAAATACGTCGCCAATTCCAACGCATTCATTCCTTTTATGCCTGTACGTAAAAAAATAGCTAATAATTCGGCATCAGTAAGCGCATCACTACCGTGAGATAATAATTTTTCTCGCGGTCGAGATGCTAATGGCAATTGCTTAAGCGACATATTCCCTCCTGTATTGATCAACTATTAGCAAAACAGGCTGCTACTTTTATACAACTTCACAACCAATGTTCCATGAAAGCGTCTCCAAAGTTTATGCTTAACACCTCGCATTACAGCAATAGAACCTCGAAACGATCACCTCTAAAGATAAAACGATGAATTGCAGTCAATGACCGTTAATACGTTTGATGCTATCGTGTCTGCAAAATTTATTGGCATCTAAACACAGGCAAAACCATGCAAACTCTGGCAGGAAAAAAAATCCTTCTCGGCATTAGCGGCGGTATCGCTGCCTATAAATGCGCCGAACTCACTCGTCGTTTAATTGAACGCGGCGCACAAGTTCAAGTCGTCATGACCAAAGCGGCCCAAGAATTCATTACACCATTAACGATGCAAGCTGTGTCAGGTAACCCCGTTTCAAGTAGCTTATTAGATCCTTCTGCAGAGGCATCAATGGGGCATATTGAATTAGCTAAATGGGCTGATTTAGTATTATTAGCACCAGCAACTGCTGATTTAATTGCGCGCATCAGTGCGGGTATGGGTAATGACTTACTTTCTACACTGTGTTTAGCAACAGATGCGCCAATTGCCGTCGCACCAGCGATGAATCAACAGATGTACCGCAATGTGGCCACCCAAGAGAACCTTGCGACTCTGCAACGTCGAGGGTTGATGTTATGGGGCCCGGCGAGCGGTGAGCA
Organism: Photobacterium piscicola; assembly: GCF_046058925.1. Taxonomy (NCBI): domain Bacteria; kingdom Pseudomonadati; phylum Pseudomonadota; class Gammaproteobacteria; order Vibrionales; family Vibrionaceae; genus Photobacterium; species Photobacterium piscicola. The sequence continues at coordinate 507,043 of NZ_CP175534.1, read as the reverse complement.
AGCATGTGGTGATGTTGGTCCGGGACGAATGCTAGAGCCAATGCAATTGGTCCATCACTGTGAAGATTTTTTTCAAGCGCCAGATCTTAGAGAACTAAATATTATTATTACCGCGGGCCCAACTCGTGAAGCTATTGATCCTGTACGTTATTTAAGTAATTACAGCTCAGGAAAAATGGGATTTGCTATTGCAGAAGCAGCAGCGAAGCGTGGTGCTAACGTCACCTTAATTAGTGGGCCGGTTAATCTTACAACCCCAGTCGGTGTCACTCGTATTAATATCAATAGCGCTGAAGAGATGCACCAAGCCGTATTAGAGCGTGCAATAAATAATAATATTTTTATAGCTTGTGCCGCTGTGGCTGATTTCCGCCCTGCACATATCGCAACACAAAAAATGAAAAAACAAGATGGCAATGACGACATGGTCATTCAGCTAGTAAAAAATCCAGATATTGTTGCCAGTGTTGCAGCGCTCACTGAAAATCGCCCATTTACTGTCGGTTTTGCAGCTGAAACACAAAATGTCGAACATTATGCTCGTGATAAATTAGCCAATAAAAACCTCGACTTAATTTGTGCTAACGACGTATCCGTCCAAGGACAAGGCTTCAATAGCGACACTAACGCCTTACATTTATACTGGCCTAATGGCGATAAAACATTACCATTAGCCTCTAAAACCGATCTTGGTCAGCAATTGCTTACCGAAATTGTTAGCCTTTATCAACATGTCACGCACTAGAGCATAATTATGAATACTATCGATCTTAAAATTCTTGACCCACGCGTTGGAACAGAGTTTCCATTACCTGCGTATGCAACGACAGGTTCAGCTGGACTGGATTTACGTGCATGTCTTGATCAAGCATTAATCGTTGCCCCAGGTGAAACCCACCTCGTACCAACAGGTTTAGCTATTCATATTGGCAACCCTAATCTAGCGGCAACAATTTTACCGCGTTCAGGTCTTGGTCATAAACATGGTATTGTTTTAGGTAACCTTGTCGGTCTGATTGATTCTGATTACCAAGGTCAATTGATGGTATCCGTTTGGAACCGGGGTGATACCACCTTCACTATCGAGCCGGGCGATCGTATTGCACAGTTAGTTTTCCTTCCTGTGGTACAAGCGCAATTTAATATCGTTACGGATTTTGATGATGCAAGCCATCGTGGTGAAGGCGGTTTCGGTCACTCAGGCCGAAAATAAAACCACCTCAATCAATACATGCCAATTATGCTTTTAACGCATAAAGCGATTTTGATGATAAAATAACCGATAACGATCAAGCACAAAGCGCAACTTTTGACGGTGGCGCTTTTTTTGCTGATAAACTGCATACATTTACCATCGATCGCTTTTCACGACGCAATGGCATCGCTAAGATAGGCGGGTTTCATGCTGTCCATGGACAGTCTCATTTTGCAAAGGAACGATAATTCATGGCTGGCACCAAAAAAAGCAATCGCCGCGAAGAGATACTTCAGTGTCTTGCTCATATGTTGGAATCTAATCAAGGAAGCCAACGTATTACGACCAAAATGCTGGCGGCTAATGTTGGGGTCTCGGAAGCTGCACTCTATCGCCACTTCCCAAGTAAAGCACGGATGTTTGAAGGCCTGATTGAATTTATCGAAGATTCAATTACTACTCGAATTAACCGCATTCTTGATGACGAAAAAGATACCCTTACTCGTCTGCGTATGGTGCTACAACTAATCTTAATGTTTGGTGAACGTAACCCTGGCCTCAGTCGTATCATGACAGGTCACGCACTGATGTTTGAACAAGATCGCTTACAATCACGCATCAACCAATTATTTGAACGTATTGAATCACAGTTACGCCAAATACTAAAAGAACGTAAATTACGAGAAGGTAAAGGCTTTCCTGTTGATGAATCGATTTTAGCAGCACAGCTATTAGGTCAAGTTGAAGGCAGTCTTAGTCGTTATGTTCGTTCAAGCTTTAAATATAAGCCAACTGAAAATTTTGATGACTACTGGCAATTGCTTAGTGGTCAGTTAGGTTAATCACACTGACAAACCACATTATAAAGCACCATAAAAAAAGCGAGCGTCCATTGACCCTCGCTTTTTTATAATAACTAGTTAATTAAACGGTTATTCAACGCCGTATTGAACACGGTAGGCCGTTACAGCAGCTAAATGCTGCTCCATACCTGTTTGCTCACTTAAATACGTGACCACATCGCCTAGCGACACAATTGAAATGACTGCACAACCAAAATCACGTTCAACTTCTTGAATCGCAGACAATTCACTTTGGCCCTTTTCTTGACGATCGATAGCGACTAACACACCCGCTAAATCAGCACCGTTCGCCTTAATAATTTCCATTGATTCACGAATAGCTGTGCCTGCGGTAATAACGTCATCAACTAACATAATGCGCCCCACAAGGTCACTCCCAACAAGATTGCCACCTTCACCGTGATTTTTCGCTTCTTTACGGTTAAAACAATATGGCGTATCTACATCATGGTGATCCGCTAATGCAACAGCGGTGGTAGTTGCAATGGGAATCCCTTTATACGCAGGGCCAAACAACACATCAAATTCAATGTTAGCGTCAACCAATGCTTCAGCATAGAAACGGCCTAGACGTGCAAGATCACGACCAGTATTAAATAAACCCGCATTAAAGAAATACGGACTCTTACGGCCGGACTTCAGAGTGAACTCACCAAACTTTAAGACACCTTTCTCTAGGGCGAATTCGATGAACTGACGCTGATATGCTTTCATTGTGGCTCCTTAAACGACTTTCGTGTTTTACAATGTTGAAATGGACACAACCTTTACATTGCGAAGAATGTAAAACTGTTGCAGCTAAAACTTATGACTATTCCTATAGCCTATAAATTTTAGATAAAAAAAAGCGGCTCCTTAATAGGAACCGCTCAATAACTAATTTTCTAATACTTGTTTCTGCATCGAAATAATATCGGATATACCGTCTTTCGCCAGCGCTAACATTGCCAATAACTCTTCATGACTGAATGCCTCGCCTTCAGCCGTACCCTGAATTTCAATCATTTTACCGTCTTCGGTCATGACCACATTCATGTCAGTTTCAGCAGCTGAATCTTCAAGGTACTCAAGATCGCAAATTGGTTCACCTTTATAGATACCAACCGAAACAGCAGCAACCATGCCTTTAAGTGGGCTTTTCTTAATCATGCCTTTTTCAAGCATATAATTAATTGCATCCACTAAAGCAACCATCGCACCTGTAATAGAAGCAGTACGTGTACCGCCATCAGCTTGAATCACATCACAGTCAACCGTGATCATTTGTTCACCAAGGACTTTTAAATCAACCGCAGCACGTAAACTACGTGCAATCAGACGCTGAATTTCCATGGTGCGACCGCCTTGCTTACCACTCGCGGCTTCACGACGGTTACGGGTATGGGTTGCACGTGGCAACATACCGTATTCTGCAGTCACCCAACCTTGGCCTTTACCTTTAAGCCAACGCGGCACATTTTCTTCAACACTGGCAGTACAAATTACTTTGGTGTTGCCAAATTCAACTAATACTGAACCCTCAGCATGGGCTGTATAGTTACGAGTAATAGTGATTGGACGTACCTGAGTGGCACTTCTTCCGCTTGGACGCATCGGGATTTCCCTTTGGCTGGATGATATTAACCGGCGATTATAGCGACATCTCAATCCCAGTGCACGAGAAAACCACCGCTTAAACGATAGATTCAACCTTGTTTTGCATTCACAACAGTAGCCCGCAAGCGACGATTTCGCATATAATGATAAAACTCGGTTACGACGCATCGCTATTGTTATTAGAAGACCTGACTTACCGTTAAATGCGCTAAGTTTAGCCGCCGCAACCATCATAACCTAAGGGCCACAAGCCAATGATCCATAGTATGACTGCCTACGCCCGTCGCGAAATAAAAGGCGACTGGGGTACTGCTGTGTGGGAAATCCGCTCAGTAAACCAACGTTATCTTGAAACCTACATTCGTATGCCAGAGCAATTCCGTAGCCTTGAGCCGGTATTGCGTGAACGTTTTCGTAAACGTTTAGCACGAGGCAAAGTCGAATGTAACCTTCGCTACGAAGCCAACACTGCCGCTAATACTGAATTGACAATCAATGAAGCACTAGCCAAACAAGTTATTAATGCAGCTCGTTGGGTAACAGAAACTGCGGGTGAAGGTAATATTGGTCCATTCCAAGTGCTTAATTGGCCAGGAGTGATGGAAGCACCAGAACAAGATTTAGATATGATTAATAAAGATCTATTAACTGGCTTTGAGCTAGCAATGGATGATTTTATTGCCGCCCGTGCAAGCGAAGGCGATAACATGAAACAATTAATCGATCATCGTTTAACCGCTATTTCAACAGAAGCCATTAAAGTTCGTACGCTAATGCCACAGATAATGGTATGGCAACGCGAGCGTATTATGTCACGTCTTGATGAAGCAAAAGTCGATCTTGATAGTAACCGTATTGAACAAGAGCTGATCATGCTGGCACAGAAAAGTGATGTCGCCGAAGAGCTTGATCGCCTTGACTCTCACGTAAAAGAAACCCAAAAGATTCTTGCTAAAGGTGGCGCATGTGGCCGTCGTCTAGATTTTATGATGCAAGAATTTAACCGTGAATCAAACACATTGGCATCAAAATCAATTAATACTGACGTCACAGCATCTGCCGTTGAACTAAAAGTATTGATCGAGCAAATGCGTGAACAGATTCAAAATATTGAGTAAGTAACCCTTGCCCAAACTTTCCAAGCTGATGCTATTTAGCTTGGAAAGTTGTTTGAAAATGTAGTCTGATTATGAAATATCATTAAAGCCAGCTAGGCTTAAGTTGTATTGACTCAATAAAAAGATGAATTTTCAAGCAATCAGCTAATTTCAATTATGCGCAGATCGTGATAATCTTCGCGCCCTTCTATCACTGAGTGAAAATAGGCAATGAGCAAAGGTACTCTATACATCGTGTCGGCCCCAAGTGGTGCTGGAAAATCAAGTTTGATTAATGCCCTTCTTGAAACTAACCCGACCTATGACATGAAAGTATCCGTGTCCCATACGACTCGTGGCATGCGCCCGGGCGAGGAAAACGGCGTTCATTACAATTTCGTTAGCGTAGAAGAATTTACCGACTTGGTAGAACAAGGTGCATTCCTTGAGCATGCCGAAGTGTTTAGCAATTACTATGGTACTTCTCGTCCATGGATTGAACAGCAATTGAATAAAGGCATTGATGTCTTTTTAGATATCGATTGGCAAGGTGCGCGTCAAATCCGTAAACTAATGCCTATCGCCAAGAGCTTATTTATCCTACCTCCGTCAAAAGAGGAATTGGAGCGTCGACTTAATACCCGTGGTCAAGACAGCGAAGCCGTTATTGCCCGTCGTATGGAAGAAGCTCGTTCAGAAATTTCACACTATAACGAATACGATTATGTAATCGTTAATGATGATTTCGATGTCGCGTTAATTGACTTTAAAGCAATTATTCGTGCAGAACGATTGAAGCAAGACAAGCAAACTGCTAAATATAGAAGCATGTTGACTGCGCTACTAGCAGATCAGTAAGTTATTTTGTACAATTTTCTATTCCTAATTTAATAACCACTGGAGTCCTCCATGGCACGCGTAACCGTTCAAGACGCTGTTGATAAAATTGGCAACCGTTTCGATCTGATCCAAATTGCTGCTCGCCGCGCACGTCAAATGCAAACCGGCGGTAAGGATCCATTGGTTCCTGAAGAAAACGACAAATACACAGTAATTGCACTTCGTGAAATCGAAGAAGGCCTAATTACTAAAGATATCCTTGATGCTCGCGAGCGTCAGGAACTGCAAGAGCAAGAAGCAGCTGAATTAGCTGCGGTAAGTGCTATTGCTGGCGACCATCACCGTTAATCAGGGAACCAGGCGAATTGTATCTTTTTGATAGCCTGAAAGAAGTCGCAACCAAGTACCTGTCGGAGCCTCAAATTGAGGTGCTTCGACAGGCTTATCTTGTTGCTCGCGACGCCCATGAAGGCCAAACTCGTTCAACCGGCGAGCCTTATATTATCCATCCAGTTGCGGTCGCCCGTATTCTGGCGGAAATGCGTCTCGATATTGAAGCATTGATGGCAGCATTGCTGCACGACGTGATTGAAGATACCGAGGTCACTAAAGAGGATCTAGCCTGCCGCTTTGGCGATACTGTTGCCGAATTGGTTGATGGCGTCTCTAAACTCGATAAGCTCAAATTTCGCGATCGTAAAGAAGCGCAAGCTGAAAACTTCCGCAAAATGATCATGGCAATGGCGCATGATATTCGCGTTATTCTAATCAAACTTGCCGATCGTACTCACAACATGCGCACGTTAGGTGCTTTACGCCCTGATAAACGACGTCGTATTGCTCGTGAAACCCTTGAAATCTTCTCTCCGCTTGCCCACCGCCTTGGTATCCATAACATCAAATCTGAACTTGAAGAGCTTGGCTTTGAAGCGTTATATCCCAACCGCTACCGCGTCCTAAAACAAGTCGTCGCAGCAGCCCGTGGCAATCGCAAAGAAATCATTACTAAAATTCACGCTGAAATTGAGGGTCGCCTCAGTGATGCGGGAATAACCGCGGTCGTTTCTGGTCGTGAAAAGAATTTATACTCCATCTACAACAAGATGAAGAATAAAGAACAACGCTTCCATTCGATCATGGATATCTACGCCTTCCGCGTTTTAGTCGATGATCTTGATACTTGCTACCGAGTATTAGGTCAGGTACATAATCTGTACAAGCCACGCCCAAGTCGAATGAAAGATTATATCGCCATTCCAAAAGCCAATGGCTATCAGTCGCTGCATACCTCACTGGTTGGCCCGCATGGGGTACCGGTTGAAGTTCAGATTCGTACTGAAGACATGGATCAAATGGCGGATAAAGGGGTTGCAGCCCATTGGACATATAAAGACGGTGAAGCCCCAGGCACCACTGCTCAAATTAAAGCCCAACGTTGGATGCAAAGCCTGCTTGAATTACAGCAAAGCGCCGGTAGCTCATTTGAGTTTATCGAAAACGTCAAATCTGATCTTTTCCCAGATGAAATTTACGTTTTCACCCCCAAAGGCCGCATTGTTGAATTGCCAGTTGGTGCCACGGCGGTTGATTTTGCTTACGCCGTGCATACTGACATTGGTAATACCTGCGTTGGATCTCGCGTCGATCGCCAACCTTATCCATTAAGTAAGCCGCTGAAAAATGGTCAAACCATCGACATTATCAGCGCCCCTGGTGCTCGACCTAATGCCGCATGGCTTAACTATGTGGTGACATCACGTGCGCGTACTAAAATTCGTCAAATTTTAAAAACTATGCGTCGTGATGAGTCAATAACCCTCGGCCGTCGTCTACTGAATCATGCCTTAGGCGGTGTGAACATGCAGACAATTGCGGAAGAGAATATCGCCAAAGTATTAAGCGATCTTAAACTAGAAACTGTCGATGATTTACTGACAGAAATTGGTTTGGGTGAACTGATGAGTGTGGTTATTGCGCGCCGATTATTGGGTAATGCCGACGAACTGACGGCGAAAAACAGCGATCGTCGATTACCGATTCAAGGTGCCGATGGTATTTTGCTAACCTTTGCTAACTGTTGCCATCCGATTCATGGTGATTCTATTGTAGCCCATGTAAGCCCAGGCAAAGGCCTTGTTATTCACCGTGAAGAGTGTGCCAATATTCGGGGCTATCGTAAAGAACCGGATAAGTACATGGCGGTTGAATGGAGTGAAGATTTTGAACAAGAGTTTGTCACTAACCTCAAAGTCGATATGCAAAATCACCAAGGTGCATTGGCTGATTTAACCAATACTATCGCTGCAACTGGCTCTAATATTCAAGGTTTATCAACCGAAGAAAAAGATGGCCGTTTATATACGATTACTGTTCGCCTGACGACTAAGAGCCGTGTGCACTTAGCTAATATCATGCGTCGTATTCGTATTATGCCCGACGTCGTTCGTGTTGCTCGCCAAAAGAATTAACACTATCAGCGTGATAGCTTGTTAATGATATGAATAAAACGCCCACTTGTGGGCGTTTTGTGTATTTGGATTCCGATCCATATTATTATAACGTCATCCTTATTCTCATAAATAGTATAACCAGATGACGCCAGATCGCTTTCAACGAATTCATCAAGTCTTAGCCACTCGCCAACCTGATCTCACCGTGTGTATGGAAGAAGTCCATAAACCCAACAATGTCTCTGCCATTATTCGTACCGCCGATGCAGTTGGGGTTCATAAAGTGCATGCCGTATGGCCCAAAGAAGCGATGAAAGTATTGAGTCATACCTCAGCGGGAGCTCGTAATTGGGTTGAACTTGAAACTCACACAACAATGGTCAATGCCATTAGCGCCTTAAAAGCTCAGGGAATGCAGGTGCTTGCTACCAATTTATCGACCACTGCCGTCGATTTTCGTGAGATTGATTACACAAAACCGACCGCGATTATTCTCGGCGGCGAAAAAAATGGGATCACCGCTGAAGCATTAGCACTGGCAGACCAAGACATCATTATTCCAATGGTAGGCATGGTACAGTCACTCAATGTTTCCGTTGCAAGTGCATTAATTTTGTATGAAGCACAACGCCAACGTCAAAATGCGGGTATGTATGATCGCACCACCACCTTACTTGATGACAATGTAGTCAATCGCATTTTATTTGAGCGTGGTCACCCAGTATTAGCCAATGTCGCTAAACAGAAAAACTTACCTTACCCACAATTAGATGATCAAGGCCAAATTGTTGCTGATGAACAATGGTGGGCTGCAATGCAAGCGAAGAAAATCAAACATCCCGTCGCAGCTAGCGAAATTAAAAAGGACTAACCATGAGCGGACAACTCCTCAACACTGTCGCCCTCACCGAACTGGCAGGTGTTGGCGCAAAAATGGCAGAAAAACTCCATAAAATTGGGCTTAATAATGTTCAAGATGTGCTGTTTCATTTGCCACTTCGTTATGAGGATCGCACCCGCATTTGGCCGATTAATCGCGTCTCTCCTGGCCAATTTTTAACGGTTCAAGGTGAAGTTAGCCATTGCAGTATTCAATTTGGCAAACGTAAGATGTTGACAGTAAAAATTGGCGACACTACAGGCTCAGTGACATTAAAGTTTTTTAATTTTAATGCCGCGATGAAAAATAGCTTTAGCCAAGGCAAACAAGTTAAAGCCTATGGTGAAATTAAAGGCAGCCAATTTGGATTAGAAATCATTCATCCTGATTACCGCCTTTTTTCAGAGCCGACCGAATTAAGTGTCGAAGAAACCCTCACTCCGGTATACCCAACCACTGATGGTTTACGCCAAACAACATTACGTAATTTAACCGATCAAGCCTTAGCTCTACTTGAAAAATCAGCCGTAACAGAATTACTTCCAACCGGGTTATACGATCAACAAATGACCCTTGCTCAAGCATTACAATTGATGCATCGTCCTACAGCTGATATCTCATTAGAACAACTTGATGCAGGAAAGCACCCCGCTCAGAAACGACTTATTTTAGAAGAATTATTGGCCCAAAATTTATCGATGCTGGCGCTACGTAGTAAAAGTCAGCAACATCAAAGTTGGTCATTAACACCGCAAGATAGCCTTAAACAGCAATTGCTTGCCAGCTTACCGTTTACGCCCACTGGCGCCCAACAACGAGTGGTAGCAGATATTGAGGCAGATCTAAACCAATCACAGCCAATGATGCGCTTAGTACAAGGGGATGTAGGCTCAGGTAAAACCTTGGTTGCAGCCCTTGCCGCTTTACGCGCTATTGAACATGGCTATCAAGTTGCATTAATGGCGCCGACAGAATTATTAGCAGAACAGCATGCACTTAACTTTGCCCAGTGGCTTAACCCGATGGGGATTAAAGTTGGCTGGATGGCAGGTAAGCTCAAAGGCAAAGCCCGTGAAAAAGAGCTGCTGCAAATTGCCAGTGGTGAGGCCAAAATGGTGGTTGGTACCCATGCCTTATTTCAAGACCAAGTAGTGTTTAATAACCTCGCGCTGATTATTATTGATGAACAACACCGCTTTGGCGTCCATCAACGGCTTGATCTTCGCGAAAAAGGCGCAACAAATGGACGTTACCCGCATCAATTAGTCATGACTGCAACCCCGATTCCGCGCACTCTTGCCATGACAGCTTATGCCGACATGGATACCTCGGTGATTGATGAATTACCGCCAGGACGAACGCCAATTCAAACAGTAGCGTTGCCTGATAGCCGTCGTCCGCAAATAATTGAACGTATTCGTGCCGCATGCCAACAAGAAGGTCGACAGACTTATTGGGTATGTACTTTAATCGATGAGTCAGAAGTACTAGAAGCACAAGCCGCTTCAGATACTGCCGATGAATTAACGCGCTTACTGCCAGAACTTAAAGTAGGTTTAGTTCACGGTCGCATGAAGCCCAAAGAGAAACAAGCCATTATGGCAAGCTTTAAAGCTGGGGAAATTGATTTACTGGTAGCGACTACCGTTATCGAGGTTGGGGTTGATGTACCCAATGCCAGTTTAATGGTGATTGAAAACCCCGAACGACTTGGACTCGCTCAATTACACCAGCTTCGAGGTCGTGTTGGTCGAGGTCAAATTGCCAGCCATTGTGTGTTGCTTTATCATGCGCCACTGACCAAAACAGCTCAGAAACGTTTAGCGGTATTACGTGAAAGCAGTGATGGCTTTGTCATAGCGCAACGCGATCTTGAAATTCGAGGCCCTGGTGAATTACTGGGTACTAAACAAACCGGCATTGCTGATTTTAAAGTGGCTGATTTAATTCGCGACCAATATTTGATTCCTCAAGTCCAAAAATTAGCCCGCTATATTCATGACCAATATCCTGATAACGCCAGCGCTATTATCGATCGTTGGATAGGTCAACGTGAAAATTACTCTAACGCTTAACTCCTCTTTTATCACGGTTATAACAGCCAAAAGTAATTAACCGTGATTCACTTCCTCTTAATATTTAGACCTAGCAGCCTCCATTATTAAAAACAAAGCAAACGATTGCTATTTTTCAAAAGATCACTACAATAGCGACAAAATTTTGCCACTTTACGCTCTGCCAGTGTTGATTTGGTTCTGAGTAACAGCAATCACAGATCACCGCCAACAACACAATAATCGCCCATTCAGCGCGAATAATGGATTTCAGAGTGCCAGTTAGGATCACGTATGACTCAGCATCACACTAGCGCAACGCCAAAAAATTCTGACCTTATTTACCGCTTAGATGATAGGCCACCACTACCACAAACGTTGTTTGCTGCCACACAACATTTACTGGCAATGTTTGTTGCGGTCATTACGCCATCGTTGATCATCTGCCAATCACTAGGCTTATCCGCGAGTGATACTAATACTATTGTCAGTATGTCATTACTGGCATCAGGGATAGCTTCTTTTATTCAAATTAAAACCTTTGGCCCAATTGGCTCTGGTTTATTATCAATTCAAGGTACCAGCTTTAATTTCTTGGGGCCTATTATTGGTGCAGGCCTAGCCCTTAAAGCTGGCGGTGCTGATATTCAAACCATGATGGCGGCTATTTTTGGGACCATTATTTTTGCCGCTTTTACTGAAGTGTTTATCTCTCGCATTTTACAACACGCCCAACGCATAATTACGCCATTAGTGTCTGGTATTGTGGTGACATTAATCGGTTTAACCTTAATTCAGATTGGCCTAACCTCGATTGGTGGCGGTTACAGTGCAATTGCCGACGGTAGCTTTGGCAGCCTTGATAATCTGATGTTAGCAGGCACGGTATTAGGCTTTATCGTATTACTCAACCGTGTTAAAAATCCTTATTTACGGGTGTCATCTATTGTCATTTCAATGGCGGCGGGTACTTTGCTTGCATGGTCACTAGGGATGATAAATACCAACATCACCACATCTGATACCCTAATCGCAATTCCAATGCCAATGCAATATGGACTTAGTTTTGATTGGGGTTTATTGATTCCGTTAATGATAGTGTTTGCGGTTACGTCACTGGAAGCCATTGGCGATATTACGGCAACCTCAGAAACATCTGAACAGCCGGTAAAAGGGCCGTTGTACTTAAAACGAATCAAAGGCGGCGTTCTTGCTGATGGCCTTAACTCAGCCATGGCTGCTGTGTTTAATAGCTTTCCTAATTCAACCTTTAGCCAGAACAATGGCATTATTCAATTAACAGGCGTGGCGAGCCGTTATATCGGCTACTTTGTCGCAGGAATGTTGGTTCTACTAGGGTTATTTCCTGATGTAGCAAGCTTGGTTCAATTGATTCCAGAGCCAGTATTGGGCGGCGCAACCATTGTCATGTTTGGCACCATTGCCGCATCAGGGATTCGTATAATTTCACGCTGTCATCTTGATCGCCGTGCGATTTTAATCATGGCATTATCGTTTTCAATGGGATTAGGCATCGCCCAAAAACCTGAAATACTGCAATTCTTACCGGAGATAGTAAAAAGTATTCTTTCTTCTGGTATGGCTGCTGGCGGTATTACTGCGATTTTATTAAATATTATTTTACCAAACGAACATGCTGAATCGATTGAACTGATTGATGAAGCAACCGCAACTGAACACTAATTATTACCTCATAAAAAAACCCGCTTTTCACAATGAAAGCGGGTTTTTATTTCACCAATAACCACGTTGACTGCGTTACAGAAGATTACTTCAATTTATGTAACGGCAAACTGATCTCAACTCTTAAGCCACCATCGCTGCGGTTACGCACCGAAATTGAACCTTCATTTTGATCAACAATTCGCTTCACAATCGCCAATCCTAAACCCGTACCTTCAGTTTCACTGCCACGGGCAGAATCACCACGAGTTAATGGTTGGAACATCTTAGTGACTTGATCCGGGGCAATACCGGGCCCGTTATCTTCAACACAAAACCATGCTGACTTACGATCAGCCGAAGCACCACTGGAAAGTTTAACCCAGCCATTACCGTAGCGTTGGGCATTTATCACCAAGTTTGCAACTGCACGTTTAAGGGCAACAGCATTGACTGAAACAGTGCCGGGAATCAGCGTTAATTGCTGCTCGATAACATTGCCATAGCTACCTTCAGTATGAGCAACATCTTCTAACAGCAAATTAAGATCAACATCTTCTTCGGCTTGTTTTTTAGTCGATTTAAGATAATCCATAAACTGACTAATAATAGCATTACACTCTTCAGTGTCAGTGATCATCGAATCAGCTAAATAACTATCTTCTGCTGACATCATCTCTGTCGCTAACCGAATCCGGGTTAATGGCGTTCGTAAATCATGGCTGACACCAGCCATCAATAGCGCTCGATCATCTTCAAGCTGTTTAATCCCTTGTGACATTTGATTAAAAGCTTTGGTTACTGAGCGAATTTCCGATGCACCTTGTTCAGGTAATTGTGGTGGGGTTTCCCCCCGTCCGACCTGCAACGCGGCTTGCTCCAATTCGACTAAAGGCCGATTTTGAATACGAATAAATAACCATCCGCCAGCAATCACTAAAAAGGCAATAATTAAGCTATAACGAAATAAAGGAGAAAAATCATCTTCTTGCAATTCAGACAACGGAATACGCATTAAGAAATTTGGCATCGCATCGGTTTTCATCCATAGCACATAACTATGGGCACCAAGCAATAACCGCACATCAGTCGGCGAATGTAATTCACGCGACATTTCTTCACTCAAATAAGTGATATGAGTGGCATCATGAAATTCTGCTGCACCGGGTGAATTAGGCGCATGTAACGTCACACCTAATTCTTCAAGTAACTCTCGTCGAATAGGACGATCAAGATAGATGGTTTGGCCATTAGCCATCTTAATATTTTCTTTCAGCATCAATTTTACTTCGTACGCTAAAATACGATTAAACTGCTGAATACTAGGAAGTAGCGCGTAATTGACGATTGTCAGATATGAAAAAATCTGGCTTGCGATTAACAAGCCAGCTAATAATATCAGTGTTCGCGCAAAAGTACTTTTGGGCGATAACCGCATGGCTTACGCCTCACGACCATCAGGGACAAACACGTATCCTAAACCCCATACCGTTTGAATATAACGCGGACGACTAGGATCTTCTTCAACCATTCGACGTAGACGTGAAATCTGCACATCAATTGAACGTTCCATTGCTGAATATTCACGACCACGCGCCATGTTCATCAATTTATCCCGTGACATTGGCTCACGTGCATTAGTTACAAGGGCTTTTAATACCGCAAACTCACCCGATGTCAGTGGCATAGGAGCATCACCGCGGAACATTTCACGGGTGCCAAGATTTAGACGGAATTCACCGAACTCAATCACTTTACTGGAAACACTTGGCGCACCCGGCGCTTCAATGGTTTGACGACGTAAAACAGCGCGAATACGGGCAAGTAATTCACGTGGATTAAACGGTTTTGGTAAATAATCATCTGCACCGACTTCAAGCCCGACAATACGATCAACTTCATCGCCTTTCGCCGTTAGCATTAGAATAGGCAGCATATTGTTAGCATTACGTAAGCGACGACAAATAGATAAACCATCTTCACCTGGTAACATTAAATCCAATACCATCAGGTGAAAAGTTTCACGTGCAAGTAAACGATCCATTTGTTCGCCATTAGCGACACTGCGTACTTGAAACCCTTGCTCAGAAAGATAACGCTCAAGTAACGCACGTAAACGCATGTCGTCATCGACCACTAAAATCTTATAATTTTCCTGCATTTTTCACCTTCATCGATCACGATAACGTATTGTTACTAAATGTACGCAGTCGTAATAACTAACGTTTAATTTAGCGGTGAGCATCTTCACCTCAATCACGGTTGCCTAAGAACATTCAACCAAATCAATCGAAGTGAACATTATCACAGCCTATATTGATTATAGGGGAGTAATTATTACCGACACACACTAATTACGGCATAATAATGATTATAACATGCTAATTATTATCATGATTGTGTTATTAGTATTATCATCATCTCTAACAACATCCCTTTTGATATGCCTTTATAGCATGGTGATTCAACTCTGAACACTACTTTACTTGAGAGATTAATTTACGACGTAAACAAGATCACATTTCACTAATTCGCGCCCCGTTAACAATTAATTCCTTCAGCGAATTACCCCCCATTTAACGGTCATATTTTATCGTGCTATTGCTTTCTATTTTACCTTAGCGATGATAGAACAATGCCAAACTATTGTTTGAGAATAATGATGAGAACCAATTTAATTACCCGGGAAGGGTTTGATAAATTAGAACAAGAATTAAATTATTTATGGCGTGAAGATCGCCCTGAAGTCACCAAAAAAGTAACTTGGGCGGCAAGTTTAGGTGATCGCAGCGAAAATGCGGATTATCAATATAATAAGAAACGATTACGTGAAATTGATCGTCGAGTACGCTTTTTACGAAAACGTTTAGAAGCGGTTAAAGTTATTGATTACTCCCCTCAACAAGACGGCAAAGTCTTCTTTGGTGCTTGGGTCGAGATTGAAAATGAGGCGGGTGAACAAAAAACCTTTCGCATCGTGGGCCCAGATGAGATCTATGGCCGTAATGATTACATCTCGATCGACTCCCCAATGGCACGCGCTTTATTAAGTAAGCAGGTTGACGATGATGCAGTAGTACCAACGCCACTAGGCAAAAAAACATGGTTTATTAATCGTATTCGTTACCATGATTAAATCACATCGAAACCAACCGCCAACCCGCTATTATTAGTAACAGACAATAAAAAATGACTCACTTTATGCAGTCTGACACACTCTTCACCGCGGTTGACTTGCCAGATCAAGATTCAGCCGTAGAATGGACGCTTAACGATCAACAAGAGAAATCAACGGATGAGCAACGCTATCAACCACCAGATCGCCACCGAACTGAATGTACGCACGGAACAAGTCAATGCGGCCGTCACCTTACTTGATGACGGCAACACAGTGCCTTTCATTGCCCGTTACCGTAAAGAAGTTACTGGCGAATTGGATGACACTCAACTTCGTAATTTAGAATCACGTTTAGGCTACTTACGTGAACTCGATAGCCGCCGTCAGGTCATTCTAAAATCCATTACCGAGCAAGGTAAACTCACGCCTGCACTAGCGGCTGAAATTAATAGTGCTGACAGTAAAACTCGTCTTGAAGATCTCTACCTGCCTTACAAACAAAAACGCCGCACCAAAGGTCAGATTGCGATTGAAGCTGGTATCGCTCCCCTGGCTGAACTGTTATGGAATCAACCTCAACACTCACCAGAAACCACAGCAGAACAATATTTAAATCCAGAGCAAGGCTTTGCTGATAGTAAAGCGGTGCTAGATGGTGCACGTGCCATTTTGATGGAACAGTTTGCTGAAGATGCAGCACTACTTGAAAAAATCCGTCGTCAACTAAATACTTATGCTGAACTTACTTCACGTATCATTGAAGGTAAGGAACATGACGGCGCTAAATTTAAAGATTACTTTGACTATAACGAGCTGATTAAAAACATTCCGTCCCACCGTGCGTTAGCATTATTCCGTGGTCGTAATGAAGGCTTTCTACAACTATCACTGAATGCTGATCCCAATAAAGACCAAGCCGTTCGTAGTTCATATTGTGAAATCATCATTGCTGAGCATTATAACGTTACTCTGGGCACTCAAGCAGCAGATGCATGGCGCAAACAA
The DNA here is from genome assembly GCF_046058925.1 of Photobacterium piscicola. Taxonomy (NCBI): domain Bacteria; kingdom Pseudomonadati; phylum Pseudomonadota; class Gammaproteobacteria; order Vibrionales; family Vibrionaceae; genus Photobacterium; species Photobacterium piscicola. The sequence goes on along the minus strand of NZ_CP175534.1, from coordinate 490,262 downwards.
GTGATCAGTTGGACATGGCGCATTAAGATTTTAATGCACATGGAAACTGAGCTTATGAGCGTTTTGCGTGAAAAAGCTGAAGATGGCGCAATCCAAGTTTTTGCTGATAACCTGCATGACTTATTAATGGCAGCACCTGCGGGTCCACGAGTCACACTAGCACTTGATCCCGGTTTACGAACAGGCAGTAAGATTGCCGTAGTTGATGAAACTGGTAAAGTTTTAGATACCGCCACCATCTACCCTCACCAACCACATAATAAAATTACTGAATCAACCAAAGTCGTTGTCGCGCTGATCAATAAGCATAACGTTAATTTAATTGCGATTGGTAATGGCACTGCTTCACGTGAAACAGATGCATTTGTCGCAAAGCTTATTAAAGATAATCAGCTTAAAGTACAAAGTGTAATGGTCAGTGAAGCCGGTGCATCAGTTTACTCAGCATCAGAATTAGCCGCCAAAGAATTTCCTAATATGGATGTGTCGATTCGTGGTGCGGTCTCCATTGGTCGTCGTCTACAAGACCCATTGGCAGAGCTAGTTAAAATCGATCCGAAATCCATCGGTGTTGGCCAATACCAGCATGATGTTAGCCAAAGCATGCTTGCTAAACGTTTGGATGTCGTGGTCGAAGACTGTGTAAACGCCGTTGGTGTTGATGTAAACACGGCCTCCGCAGCATTACTAACACGTGTTGCTGGTTTAAATGCCACTATTGCCCAGAACATTGTCAACTATCGAGATGAAAATGGCCGCTTTGATGCACGTACAGCCCTTAAAAAAGTCGCACGTTTAGGGCCAAAGGCATTTGAACAATGTGCGGGTTTCTTACGAATCATGAACGGTAAAAATCCTCTTGATGGCTCTGCGGTTCACCCTGAGTCTTATGCGGTCGTTAAAGCAATATCAGCAGCCAATAACAAACCTGTTGACGCTATTATTGGTAATAGTGACTTTTTACGTAACCTTAATGCTATCGATTATACTGATACTCATTTTGGTTTACCGACCGTAACAGACATTATTAGCGAACTCGATAAACCCGGTCGCGATCCACGTCCTGAGTTCACAACGGCCACCTTTGCTGATGGTATAAATGAAGTAAAAGATTTAATACCAGGAATGGTATTAGAAGGCGTGATCACCAACGTGACCAACTTTGGCGCTTTCGTCGATGTTGGTGTGCACCAAGATGGTTTGATCCATATCGCTGCTCTATCTGATAAATTTATTTCAGATCCACGAGAAGTGGTTAAAGCAGGTGATGTGGTTAAAGTTAAAGTGATGGAAGTTGATATTCAGCGTAAACGTATTGCAATGACGATGCGTTTAAGTGATGAGCCTGGACAGGAAAAGCCCACTCGTCAATCAACGCCAGCACCTCGCCAGCAACCATCTCATCAGCAGCCACGTCAAACCAACACATCTGCACCACAAAAGAACTCACCTCCAATGGGCGGTGCTTTTGCTGCGGCATTTGCTAACGCTAAGAAAAAATAATTACCACTGATGTCATGGTACCTCTCAACAGCCAGCCATTAACGCTGGCTGTTGTTTTAGATAACACTAAGATATTGCGTGGGAGGATTGGGCAATGTCGCTTGCGCGTAATGATGGCTCACAACACCTTTGGTGCGTTCACTGGCACTGATGAGCGCTAATTGTTGTAATAATTCTCGGGGAAGTTCAATGTGCATCGAATAACCTAATGGCTGATCTGGTGTCACATAATTCCCCAACGAAAGAACCGCCACTAGCTGTGCTAACTGCTGCTGATAACCTTTAAAAGTCATCGCTTGTGGTTGCGCATAATCAGGATGTTCACTTGGGTCCCAACTCGGTTTATTACGTTGCTTCTCTTCTGCACTAAGGGCATTTTCAGCGGCTGCCGCCCCACTTTCAACAATCGGTACAATCTTTTCACGCACACGGTTATCCCGCGCAACTTGATCCGTTAATGGATTAATAGTCGTCGCTAATACTGGTGTTGTTGATTGTAACGGCGCAATCACCATAGTAGATAATCCATTGTCACTATGCTCGAAATACAGTTATATCATCTTAGTCATAATATCGACCGCTCACGTTAATTATTTACCTATACCGACCGTTATAAATTTCATTGTCTGACGTAAAGCACTAAAACTGATTAATCTATGAATGTCTTTATTACTGTAATAAATTCATCCAAATGAGAAATAAACGGTGCATGAGATGCGTTAGCAAAAACATAACGTTGTGATTGAGGATATAACACGCTTAATTGCGATTCAGTTTTAATCGGCACAAGAGCATCTAATCGACCGTACACACGCAACCATGGTTGTGATAATGCTGTCAGTGATTGGCGTAAGTCAATGTTCTCTAATAATTCTAGCCCTAGCGTTAAGGCGGCTAATTGCGGTTGCGGCCGAGATAACACTGCTGCTTTTAATTGGCGAATATCCTCTTTTGCTGTTTGACTCCCCAAAGCCTGTAATACTAAAAAGCGTTCAATAGTGAGTGTGAAATCAGTGACGAGCTGGGTTTGAAAGTTAGCCAGAACGCGAGGTTGAATACCAGTCCAATCTGTTCGAGACATAAAACAGGGTGAGCTTGCAACGGTAATCAATTGTGTGACCCGTTGTGGTGCAGTCAAGGCCACTTGGCTGGCAATAATGCCACCTAATGACCACCCGAGCCAAACAGCGTGAGTCGGGGCTTGTGCCAATAACACATTCACGATGTCAGTTAATGATGGCGCAACAATCGCGGCATTATCACCATAACCAGGAAGATCGCACCAATGAACACAATAGTGCTGACTTAGTTGTGGGATCACATCTTGCCATACACCCGTATTCATTCCCCATCCATGAATGAGAACCAGATCAGGTCCTTGGCCTTCACTGTGCCAATTAAGCAGTGATGTCATTTATATTTCCTTGCATCAATTGTGAATGAGTAATAATGATGCCAAACAGAATGCCATCATGGCGAGATAATTTATATCATTTGTTATTTCGACATTGCGGCTTGTGCCAACTCCCTTTAGCCCACGCTGAACATTATTGGTGTCAGCACTGTATCTCACATTTTCCATCACCGCCCTATTGTCACCATTGTGGTTCAACCACCCTAACCAGCGTCGCCCATTGTGGTCATTGCCTCACCCAACCGCCACGTTGGCATCGTCTTTACCGTTTAGGTGAATATCGCCCCCCACTACAACAACTGGTACATCACCTAAAATTTTGCGGAAAATTTTGGCTGGCACGACCATTGGCACAACAGTTGGCCCACCAAATTACTCAGCCAGCCCCTCTCTTATTGCCCGTTCCTTTGCATTGGCGACGTTACAGCCAGCGTGGTTTTAATCAGAGCCATCAACTGGCATTGGCCCTTGGCGCAATTTTAAATAGTCGCGTTAATCACCGTGTATTTCAGCGTTTACGACATACTCAACCCCAGCAACAACTGACACAAAACCAACGGCGACATAACTTACACCATGCGTTTCAATTGCGACCAATAACATTACCAGACCATGTCGCTATTGTTGACGATGTTGTCACTACGGGTGCGACCGTCGATCAGCTCACTCGATTACTGATTCAACGTGGCGTTAAACAAGTCGATATTTATACGTTATGTCATACTGAACAATCAGTTAATTAATATTGCGCAAAAAAGACGCGCATTAATTAATAAAACGTGGTCAAATAAAAAATGTCGCTTTAGAGATGCGACAATCACTCACAAAGAGTAGAATGAATAAAACTTACTAAATAAGTCAGGTATTACATCGTGTCCATGATCACTATTACTGAAAACGCTCAGCAGCACTTTAGCAAGCTTCTTGCTCAGCAGCCTGAGGGTACTAATATCCGTGTTTTTGTTGTAAACCCAGGCACTCAAAGTGCTGAATGTGGCGTATCCTACTGCCCACAGGATGCGGTTGAAGCAAGTGATACAGAAATGAAACTTGAGCTATTCTCTGCTTTTATTGATGAATTAAGCCTTCCCTTCCTTGATGACGCTGAAATTGATTTTGTTACTGACAAAATGGGTTCACAGCTAACATTAAAAGCACCTAACGCAAAAGTGCGTAAAGTGGCTGATGATGCATCATTAATTGAACGCGTTGATTACGTATTACAAACGCAAATCAATCCTCAGCTTGCAGGCCATGGTGGTAATGTATCATTGTCTGAAATTACTGAAGATGGTGTTGCCATTCTACAATTTGGCGGCGGTTGTAATGGTTGTTCAATGGTTGATGTCACGCTAAAAGAAGGCATCGAAAAAGAGCTATTAGCACAATTTGAAGGCGAGTTAACGGGTGCACGTGATATTACCGATCACGCTCGTGGCGATCATTCTTATTATTAATCGTTTTGAGCCACTCATTACAGATAGCAAAAAGCCGCATCGATATGCGGCTTTTTTATTAACTTATTTTAAGACAAGACATTAAACGTCAATCAAGTACAGTAATCGTGACATTTCGTTTACCCCATTTCCGGGCTGCCTTTATATCGTTGCCCATATAAATATCAATCTTATTATGCCAACGGCGATGCATTTTATCTAACACAACATATTCCCCAGAGAGTCCTTGAATGGTAATTCGAGAACCCTTTTTAAGTCCCTTGCGGAGTAAATCACGCGATATAGCCACAGCTTTCATTCCGGGCTTTAAACGCACTCCCCAAGCAGTAAGATTGGGATGATGATTAGTTTGTACTGCTACTGAGTTATAAGCACTCGCGGTAACACGTAATGTTTTGACTGAATGAGCTGAGCTTTGAAAGCTAAAAAACAGTGACAATAACAGAATAAAATAGATCGACTTTTTCATTGTCTACACGCCTTGAGAATCAAAACGTGGTATTAAACCAAAAATAGTTAATCAAGAATATATTTACCGATCAATCCCAACAATAAAAAATACTCATAATAAAACGTTTTATGCCCTAATAACGGTAATAGTTACCCGCCGTTTTCCCCACTTCTTAGCCGCTCTAACATCTTTACCCATATAGATATCTATTTTGCGATTCCAACGATGATGCATTTTATCTAGCACCACGTACTCACCGGGTAAACCTGAGATTTTAACTTTAGAACCACGCTTTAATCCCATTTTGAGTAAATCACGAGAAACAGCGATGGCTTTCATGCCAGGTTTTAAACGATCCTCCCAAGCGGCAATGCTTGGATTTGAATCCGTTTGTGCTCGTACTGAATTATATGCTGTTGCTGTAACATTTAATTTCTTGAAACTACTGGCATAGCTATGAATACTGAAGGTTAAACTCAGTACCAGTAAAAAATAACCTATAATCTTAGTTGTCATTCGCACCACCTGGATAAGAAGTGAACGCATTTAAGCAAATCACAATCAGGATTGAAAGACTTTTTTGTACAAAAAATCATCAATAGTATACTTTGTAAATATAACTTATTGTTTATTAAGCATGTGGCAAAAATATATTTTTTCGCCATAAAGAGATAAATCTCACAGCTAATATTCCCCCTCGTAACGCCATAAAACCAATCATTGCCGCCCATAAAGCATGATTACCATAGCTACTCATTGCCCACCAAATCGCAAAAAAACCACACGTAGCTAAAAACATACTGTTACGCATGTCTCTACCTCGTGTCGCTCCAATAAAGACTCCATCCAATAAAAAACACCACATTGCAACCAAAGGCACTGCCGTTAACCAAGGTAAATATTGATCCGCTTGTTGTTGTACCGCTGGAATATCAGAAATTACACCAATAATTTGGGTTCCAAAGAGTACAAAAATAGCGGTTAGCACTAATGAGATTAATAAACTCCAAAATGTAGTTCCCACCAAATAACGCTCTAGCTGACCTTTATTTCTAGCCCCTACTGCTTTCCCTACTAAAGCTTCCATCGCATAAGCAAAGCCATCCATTGCATAGGAAACTAACATTAGGAAACTCATTAACACAGCATTGGCAGCTACAACATTATCGCCTAGGTGTGCCCCTTGAAAAGTCATAAAAGTAAAAGTGGCTTGTAAACATAAACTACGTAAAAAGATGTCACGATTAAGTTTAAGTAATCGTCCCATACCATGGCGAACACTGGCTAACTTTTGTTTTAACGGGGGTAATCCTAACTGTAGCCATTGTTGAGCCACAAACCACAATCCCAATATCATGCCACTATAATCGGCAATCACTGACGCTGCCGCGGCACCTTGTACTTTCCAACCAAAACCCAGTACAAACAACAAATCTAGCGCTATATTGACAACGTTCGTTACAATTAATAGCCACATCGGTAATTTGGCATTTTGCATACCAAGCAACCAACCCATGATTACAAAATTAGCGAGAGCAGCAGGCGCGCCCCAAATACGAATAGAGAAATATTGTGCGGCATACAGTTTGACTTCACTGCCAGCACTACTAAAGTGAAAAATAACTTGGCTTACTGGTTGGTGTAATACAACTAATGCGACACCAAATAGCCACGCCAACGCCATGCCTTGAACAAAAATTACGGCTTGGGCATCTTTATCGGCACTACCTTGCGCTTGTGCAGTAATGCCAGTGGTGGCCATCCGTAAAAAGCCAAGCAGCCAAAAAGTCACATTAATCATGGTGCCGCCAACAGCCACACCACCTAAATACCACGATTGATCAAGATGGCCGATCACCGCAGCATCGACTAATCCAAGTAAGGGGACGGTAATATTAGATAGCACCATAGGCAGTGCTAATGCGAAAACTTGATAATGCAGTGATTTATCTTTTAATGCAGCCAGCACACTCGTCCCTTACTTGAGGTTAAATAAGGGCTTAGTGTACCTATTTGAAGACAGTGACAACAGTCTGATCCTAGTAACAACAGAGCAACTGCTCACATTACTAGTATTTTACTCCCCAGTTTAACCACCAATGATCAACCAATAACACTACAAACAATGTTAATAAATGCCAGATTGAATACTTAAATGTCGCCCAAGCGTGACCAGTACTATCAAAGAATTTAAGTTTAATCGCATACCCAATAAAGCCAAGGTTCAAGACACTACTACCGATAAGATAAACATAGCCACTCATGGCGGTTAACCACGGTAATAATCCAACGGCAAACAATAACAAGGTATAAAACAACACCATGGTTTTTGTGTATGCAATGCCATGTGTCACCGGCAACATTGGAATGCCAGCTTTAGCATAATCATCACGCCGATGGATCGCCAATGCCCAAAAATGGGGCGGCGTCCACGCAAACACTAACATTACTAATAATAACGCGTGGGGATTCAAACTTCCCGTCACGGCAGTCCAACCCAGTAATGGTGGTGCCGCTCCGGCTAAACCGCCAATCACAATATTTTGCGGAGTTGCATGCTTTAACCACACAGTATAAATCACCGCATAACCAACTAAACTTGCCATCGTCAGCCATGCGGTTAAGGGGTTAAGCTGCCACAATATAATAAACCCCGAGACCATTAATACACATGCAAACAACACCGCTTTTGAGGTTGCTATGCGTCCTTTAGCTAATGGACGATGATAAGTACGTGCCATTTGAGCATCAAAGCGACGATCAAGCACATGATTAAACACAGCAGCGGCGGCTGATTGCAAACCGATCCCTGCTAACCCTAATATCACCACCTCTATCGTTGGCACCGTAGGTACAGCAAGACACATACCGACTAAGGCTGTTAACAATAACATTGCCACTACTTTAGGCTTAGTCATGGAGAGATAATCACGCCAGATTGCCGTTGGTGCTGATAATGTATTACCACGCTCAAGCCATTGTAATTTATCCATGAGATTGATCCTCCCTTAACGGTTGTTCTATGCAGAGTGATGATTGCGAACAACGCCTTACTCGATAGTTAACCGTTACCATCGCCACTAATAACCCCAACCCAGTAATGTTATGTGCGACCGCAACAGCAATAGGCAAACTGGCAACAACATTGGTCACGCCTAATGCAATTTGTAGTGTCAGCAACAACACCAAAACCAAACTATTACTTCGTAATGCGGGCTGTAACCAACATAACCACGCCATCGCTAATACCACCACAGTTGTTACTATCGCACCAAGGCGATGTACCACATGAATGGAAACTCGCTGTCCGTAATCAAGCACCCCATATTGATAACTATCATGCTGTGGCTGTATTAATAAAAAAGCTTTACTATCAAATAACTGCTGCCAATTAGCTTCACAAATAGGTAATTGACTACACACTAAGGCTGCATAGTTAGCGGCGGTCCAGCCCCCTAACGCTATTTGGCAAACGACCACCACTACACTGAATATTGCTACTATTCGCAGCCTAGAGACTGTTTTTAATTCAATATGAACCATATTAACGAGAGGTGAAGATAGCTGTAACCGTAATAACCACAGTAAGCAAACAATGGTAAAGCCCCCTAATAAGTGTGCCATTACCACCACAGGCATAAGCACTAAAGTCACCGTCCACATACCTAATACGGCTTGAAAGATAACCATTAATAGCAACAACACTGGCAATAATTTAGGTCGGGATGATTGTCGCCATGCCATAAGATTGATAGCTAAAATAAACACACCTAAACTACCTGCGATATAGCGATGTAGCATTTCATTCCAAGCTTTTTGAGGTTCAAGTGGTGTTTGAGGGAAATAGTCAGCGGCCGTTTGCTGTTCAGCAACCGTTTGAGGTACAGTTAAAAAACCGTAGCAACCAGGCCAATCAGGACAACCAAGACCTGCTTCCGTTAAGCGAGTAAACGCACCTAATGCCACCACGGCTAGTGATAAAACAAAACTAAAACTAACGAGATAAAAGAAGTATCGATCATTATTGTTGGTGGTAATCATTTGTTATCCTCCATAATAACCGCAATGACTTAGCCAATTTTTGAGACTTTTAGCAGCCTTTTTAAGTCACGTAATACATCTTTACCCTGCTTTAAGATAGCCACTTCGCCGGCAACTAAGGGATATGCCATTAACAGATTACCGTGCGGATCAGCAATATAAATCGAGGTTAAACCATATTCTAATTGGGCTAATTGCTGCCGTAATGCGGCATTCACTGGGTGCTGTTCTAATCCCTGTAATAAGGCATGAGATGACGGTTGTTGATCAGCAACAAGAACCACACTTTGTAGCCGCCCATTATCAGCGCCAGCGGCTTGCGGCACTTGACGTAAATTAAATAATGCCCCTTGGCAGCGTTCGTCACAGGCAGATGGTAACCAATAAATCAGTTGCCATGTTTGTGGTTTTGAAAATGCAGTTATCGTCATTGTTGGGTGTAGCAGCTGGCCTCGATTCATCACCCCACCTTGATACCATTGCTGCTGTAATATCACTTTTGCAATAATAATCGGTAGTGCAAACACTAAGGCAATCACTAATAATAATTGATATTTTTTCATTCTTCGCGCTCCCTGCGTAACCATAATAAAGAAATAACACCGACAGCAATCGCGAGTAGAAACCACTGTATCGCATAACCATAATGTTTCTTAGGCCCCATCACGACAGGTTGCCATGTTTGAATAAGAGCGGTTGGACTTGAAGCTGATATTTGAATAACCCAGGGTAATAACGGCTGTTGCAATCGTTGAGAAAGCCATTCTAATTCAATATTTTGCACACGTAGTGGCCATTGCTGTTGAGTAGAGTCAGGTTTAAATTGCAACAGTTTCTGAGCCGGAGCAATCACGCCATGAATCACTGTACGCCCTTTAAATTGAGGCAATATCGGTAATATTTCACGGTATGGTGGTGCAGCAATCCAACCAACATTAACTAATATTCGTTGTTGTTGACTGATAAATGGTAAATAGAGGTGATACCCCGAACGACCACGATAAAGTTGGTTATCCAACAAAATAGGATGTTGATTATCAAATTCACCTTCCAGTGTCACGCTGTGCCATAACGGCTCAGCAGGTAGCTGAACTAAATCAACAATCATGCTGTGTTGGCGATCTCGAATTTGTGATTGCAGCTGTTTTTTTTCATCGGCACGACTCAATTGCCACCAGCTAAGTTTGAGTAGCAAACTTACCACTGCAATAGAAAAAACAATAAAAGCGACAGTTCGCAACATTACCTCTCCTTATTATCGCTAACCGTTAAAACCCGCTATGCTTAAAACAACCACAAAGGAGCACATTAAATGCTGATTAAATTGTTATTTATCATATTATTACTATTGATGGTAATGTGCTTATTTCGTGCATTACCAGCCATCATTAAAGGCCAATCATCACGTCCGTTATCGCATTACCTTGGGCGTCGATTACTGATTGCAGTGATATTATTTGGACTGGTAGTTATCGCTTTAATGACCGGAGTTATTCAACCAAACCCAAGCCCATACACGCTATAACTTATTATCCTGTAATCATTTATTTAATCAGTCGCGGTTATAAAATATAAACAAACACAAACAAGCATAACCACACCACATCAACAAAATGCCAATACCAAGCTCCAGCCTGAAAAGCGAAATGATGATTAGGGGTAAAATGGCCTTTTAATACTCGACACCACACTATAAATAATAAGATGGCACCTAAAGTGACATGCACACCATGAAAGCCAGTGAGCATAAAGAAAGTATTGCCGTAGACACCACTTTCTAAACGTAGATTTAACTCATGATAAGCATGGATATATTCCACCGCTTGTAGATAAACAAACACGCCACCAAGTAGTACTGTGACTAATAAAAACAGACTTAATCGACGCCGTTGATTATTTTCTAATGCAAGATGAGCAACATGGAGGGTTATTGATGAGGTAAGCAGAATAATCGTATTATACAACGGTAATCCAATCGGCCCCATAGCTTGCGTTTCAGTACCATCTGGCGTTAACACTAACGGCCAATCGGCAATAAAATCAGGCCACAACACCATATTGGTCATTGCATTATTACTGGCGCCGCCAAGCCATGGCACAGCAATCATTCGTAGATAAAATAACGCCCCAAAAAACGCACCAAAAAACATCACTTCAGAAAAAATAAACCAACTCATGCCTTGTCGAAACGAGCGATCCATTTGAGTACTATATAAGCCTCCCATCGATTCCGTAATAACATCTCGAAACCAGCCAATCAACATCAGCAAAAGCAGTCCAACCCCAGTTAATAAAATCCAGGGGCCTTGTCCTGCTAATAAATCCCCCACAGTTGCGCCTGCACCTAAAGCAATTAAAAATAATGCTACAGCGCCTAAAATAGGCCACCCACTCGCTTCAGGAACATAATATTCATCAGGATTTACTACCGCTGGCTGCTCGGAGTCATTATAAGAATTCGACATTTTTCACCTCATTCTCTTGCTCAGTCAATTGAGGAAGGGGTTGCACGTCAGGGGTCACGTCATAAAGCGTATAGGCTAATGTCAGCACCGTAATATCGCGCGGTAAATCAGGATCGACATAGAACACCAACGGTAATTGCGCTTGTTCACCCGCAGCTAGTGGCTGATGGTTAAAACAGAAACATTCAATTTTATTAAAATATTTCGCCGCAATGCCGGGAGTTACCGAGGGTACAGCTTGTCCAATTGACGGCTGTGAATTGAGATTTTTAGCATCATATTTAATGATTTTTGTTTCCCCTGGGTGAACATCAACTTGCGTCACTTGTGGTGTAAATTGCCACTTCACATTTGGATTAATATAAGCAACAAACTCAACCGTCACGGTTCGACTACGATCAACATTGTCGCTAACCTTGGTTGGTGTGGTTGCTGTTTTGCCATTAATTCCTGTGATATCGCAAAAGACGTCATATAACGGCACTAACGCAAACGCAAATCCAAACATGGCTATTGCTGCAAACACCAATGCAATAACAGAGCGTTTCGATTGCGATTCCATATCAGCCTCCGTTAATCAATTTTAGGTGGCGTTGAAAAGGTGTGATACGGCGCCGGAGAAGGAACGGTCCATTCCAACCCTTCAGCACCTTCCCACGGTTTTGATGCTGCTTTTTCTCCTCCGCGAATACACTTCACCACCACTGCAACAAATAACAGCTGCGATAAGCCAAATAAAAACCCACCAATACTGACCACCGCATTGATATCAGCAAACTGCAATGCATAGTCAGGGATTCGCCGAGGCATTCCCGCTAATCCCAGAAAATGCATTGGGAAAAATAAAATATTGACTGAAATTAATGAGCACCAAAAATGCCATTGAGCTAGGCGTTCATTGAACATATGCCCGGTCCATTTAGGGAGCCAGTAATACGCTGCTGCCATAATCGAAAAAATAGCCCCAGACACCAATACATAATGAAAGTGAGCCACCACAAAATAGGTATCATGGTATTGAAAATCAGCCGGCGTAATAGCTAACATCAATCCCGAAAAGCCACCAATGGTAAACAACACAATAAACGCAATCGCAAATAGCATCGGCACTTCAAAGGTCAATGAGCCGCGCCACATAGTGGCTACCCAGTTAAACACTTTCACCCCCGTCGGCACAGAGATCAGCATGGTGCAGTACATAAAAAACAGCTCTGCCGCAACAGGCATACCAGTGGTAAACATATGGTGTGCCCACACCAGAAAACTCAGTCCAGCAATCGAAGCGGTTGCATACACCATGGAGCTATAACCAAAGAGTTTTTTACGCGAAAATGCAGGGATAATGGCCGAAATAATACCGAAACTCGGCAAAATCATAATATAAACTTCAGGGTGACCAAAAAACCAAAAGATGTGTTGAAACATCACCGGATCGCCACCACCCGCGGCATCAAAAAAACTGGTACCAAAATATTTATCGGTTAATACCATGGTTACCGCACCCGCTAACACCGGCATTACCGCTATCAATAAAAAAGCGGTGATTAACCATGTCCACACAAACAACGGCATTTTCATGTAAGTCATGCCCGGAGCGCGCATATTGATAATGGTGACCACCACATTAATCGCCCCCATGATCGAACTGATACCCATAATATGAATCGCAAACACAAACAATCCAGTACTCGCAGGGCTATAGGTGGTTGATAACGGTGCATAAAATGTCCAGCCAAAATTCGGGCCGCCGCCTTCCATAAATAATGATGCCAACAACAAACTAAAGGCAAACGGTAGGATCCAAAAACTCCAATTATTCATCCGTGGCAATGCCATATCTGGCGCACCAATCATTAATGGAATCATCCAATTAGCTAAACCAGTAAAGGCTGGCATCACCGCACCAAATACCATAATCAAACCATGAACGGTGGTCATTTGATTAAAAAAGTTAGGCTCAACTAATTGTAATCCGGGCTGAAATAACTCAGCACGAATAACCATCGCCATCGCTCCGCCAATAAAAAACATCGACAAACTAAACAGCAAATACAACGAACCAATGTCTTTATGGTTAGTGGTAAAGATCCACCGTTTAATTCCCTTTGGCGGATGATGTTCATGGTGATCAACGCTAGGTTGGTGAGGCGATATATCCGTCATGCTGGTCATTCCTTATCACTACAGTCCATTTTTAATTGCTTGAACATCGGCGGCTTGCACGGTTTCTCCGGTATTATTTCCCCAAGCATTACGTTCATAGGTAATCACGGCCGCTAATTCTTTAAGGCTTAATTGCGGGCCAAAAGCTTGCATCGCCGTCCCCGTACTGCCATGCACCACAATTTTGATATGTTCAATACGCTGCTGCGGATCAATCGATACCCCTTCAGCCGCTAATGCAGGAAAAGCCCCCGGAATCCCTTCACCATTGGCTTGATGACACATCGCACAACGGTTGTTGTAGGTTTTTTCACCCAAAACCATTAATTCATCCATCGGCATGGTCATATCTAATAACCGCTGCTCTTGCTCACGTGCTTGACGTTGACTCGCTTGGGTTTGTTGCAGCCATTGGTCGTACTCTGGTTGTGTTTTTGCAATCACCACAATTGGCATAAAACCATGATCTTTACCACACAACTCCGCACACTGACCTCGATAAATGCCCGGCTCGTCAATGCGTGTCCATGCTTCATTAATAAACCCCGGATTAGCATCTTTTTTAACGGCAAACGCAGGTACCCACCAAGAATGGATAACATCTTGTGACGTCACTAAAAAACGGATTTTTTTGTTAATCGGTACCACTAATGGATAGTCAACTTCTAACAGATAATTGGCTCTTTTCGGGCGTTGGTTATCAATTTGAGCAGCACTGGTCGCGAGGTGAGAATAAAACTCAACGTCTTGATCAAAATAGCGGTAATGCCATTTCCATTGTGAGCCTGTCACTTGAATAGTGAGATCAGATTTAGAGGGGTCTTCCATTGCAAGTAAGGTTTTCGTAGCGGGAATAGCCATCGCAATTAAGATGATAAAGGGGATCAGCGTCCAAATAATTTCAACTTTGGTACTTTCATGAAAAGCGGCCGCAACAGCACCTTTTGATTTTCGATGGTGAAAAATAGACCAAAACATGGCCCCAAATACCACCACACCGATAGCAATACAGATATAAAGAATCGTCATATGTAAACCAAACACATCTTGGCTTATTGCGGTAACACCCCGCGTCATATTAAATTGCATTGTTTCACTCATTGATGGAGATGAAAATACAATTAATCCACTACTACCGATCAGTTTACGCACCATCGTCCTGACCTCCTTTGTCGGCGACATTCCACCTTCCACAGCACATGCAGCGACACTTTTATTCACCCGCAGCAAAGCTAAAATAACATTCCTCTATGTTTAACTTAGGCACTAAACAGCAATAGCGCAAAAAAACGCTACAAATAATTACTAACAAACTAGTAGATAAGCTAATGATATTCTAAGAAAAATAATCTTAAATAATTTTACGAAGCAAAAAAAAGCGCAGCTTATGCGCTACGCTATTTGGTGTTGACTCAATCTGTCGTTAGTGGATAGTTACATCCAATCAGCGTTACGGATCACGCCAACAGCAATACCTTCAATGGTTAAGTTTTGATGCTCTAAATCAACCTTAATCGGCGAAAATTCTTCATTTTCAGCATGAAGTAATACTTTTGAGCCCTGCTTATCCAGTCGTTTAACCGTCACTTCATCATCCACACGAGCAACAACAACTTGGCCATTATGTACATCTTGCGTTTTATGTACCGCCAGTAAATCACCGTCCATAATGCCGATGTTTTTCATGCTCATACCATTCACACGCAATAAGAAATCGGCGCGAGGTTTAAACAAGCTTGGATCAACCTCATAATGCGCTTCAACATGCTCTTGCGCTAAAATAGGTTCACCTGCAGCCACACGGCCAATTAAAGGTAATCCTTTTTCATCGGCAACATCATCCGCAATTAATAAGCGGATTCCACGTGATGCGCCAGGAATAATTTCTAATACACCTTTACGGGCTAAGGCTTTTAAATGTTCTTCTGCTGCATTAGCAGAACGGAAACCAAGTTCACGTGCAATTTCGGCACGTGTTGGTGGCATTCCACAGTCATCAATCTTTGCTTTGATTAAATCAAAGACTTGTTGTTGTCGCGGCGTTAACGGCTTCATGAGTCACCTGTCTTTTTATACAGTTGCTGTGAGTATATCCAGTGTTCAAAGACAATAAAAGCCAATTGTTTACGAAAACAGCAATTTGAGTAGGAATTCAAAGCCATTCAGTCACTTGGATTGAAAAAATATAATGCTATTATTTGTGGCAATAATTCTAACAGAATCAATCATCTTTACTTAACTGGTCATGCCAGATCGATTTTTAATCCAAAAGTAGTCATAAAAATAAACCATGACTTAGTTAAAAAAGTGGTATTTTAACGTTTATTTACCGCATATCTCCTGCATGAAAGCTGTATTTTTCTGCTATTGTGCGGCGCATTAAGATTCAGAGGCTAATTATATCTATGTCAAGCGGGCAGAAAATCTATCAACAATTATTAAAATTGCCACTTTCTTTGTTGGTAAAACCTCATTCGATTCCATCCGATCCAGTTGCTGACCTAGAACTCGATTTAGCACGCCCAATCGTCTATATATTGCCGTATCGGTCTAATACTGATCTATTAACTCTACGTAGCAGTGCACTTGCATCAGGCTTACCGGACCCATTATCGCTATTAGAAATTAATGACCAATCATTTCCACGCTTTGTTTGTGTTGCTGAAAACCCAAGTGTATTTGGTAATAAAACTGGTTTACCACAAGATTCAATTACACTTTTTAGTGAGCTATTGGAATTACATAAACAAGACAGTGAATTAAATATTCAATTAATTCCAGCGTCTATTTTATGGGGTCGTGCTCCAGGTAAAGAATCAAAAAATAAACCTATTTTACGTCCCCTTAATGGTCCTAAAAAAATCTGGGCAATTGTCGGTCATGGTCGTGACTGTGTTGTCCGTCTAAGTACACCGGTATCTCTTCGCTATATGGCAGATAACCACGGTACTGATGATGCGATTGCACAAAAATTAGCGCGCGTGGCAAAAATTCACTTTTCGCGTCAATTACTCGCAACATCAGGCCCTCGATTGCCAGATCGAAAACAACTCTTCAAACGTTTATTAGCATCAAAAGCGATTGATAAAGTAGTACAAGAAGAAGCATTAAGCCGTCAAGTACCTGTTGAAAAAGTGCGTCGTGAAGCGATTGCGATGATGGAAGAAATTGCGGCTGATTTTTCTTACCCATTAATTAAAAATGGTGAACGTTTCTTAGGTTGGCTGTGGAATAAGCTTTACCAAGGGCTTAACATCACCAATGCGCAGCGTATTCGTCGCTTAGCACAAGATGGCCATGAAATTGTTTATGTTCCTTGCCACCGTAGCCATATGGATTACTTGTTACTGTCTTATGTGCTGTACCAAGAGGGCTTAGTGCCACCGCATATTGCCGCAGGTATAAACCTTAACTTCTTCCCTGCGGGCCCAATTTTCCGTCGAGGTGGTGCATTCTTTATTCGCCGTAGTTTTAAAGGAGATCGCCTTTATTCGACGGTTTTCCGCGAATATTTAGCGCAATTATTTGCTAAAGGTTACTCAGTTGAGTATTTCAGTGAAGGCGGCCGTTCTCGTACAGGGCGTTTACTTCCCGCGAAAACAGGCATGTTATCAATGACCATCCAAGCGATGTTACGCGGCTTAAATCGCCCTGTGACCTTGGTACCGGTTTATATTGGTTACGAGCACGTAATGGAAGTTGGTACGTATGCCAAAGAACTACAAGGTAAACGCAAAGAAAAAGAAAATGTCGGCCAAGTGCTGCGAACGCTACGTAAATTACGTAATTTTGGTAAAGGCTACGTTAACTTTGGTGAGCCGTTATCACTCAATCAATATTTAAACGATAACGTGCCAGAGTGGCATCAAGACATCAATCCAATAGAACCACAGCGTCCAACCTGGCTCTCTCCAGTAGTAAATGACTTAGCGGTTAAGATGATGACCCATATTAATGATGCAGCCGCCACTAACGCCCTAACATTATGTGCGCTAGCACTGTTGTCATCTCGCCAACGAGCATTAAGCCGTAGTTCATTAGAGCAGCAAATTGAATGTTATCTTGAACTGCTACGTAATGCACCGTACTCAAGTCATTGCACTACGCCAAAAGATAATGCCACTCAATTGGTTGATCATGCGATTACCATGGATAAATTCTTGGTTGAGCGTGACGTACTCGGTGAAATTATCTCACTGGATCGTGAGCAATCAATCTTAATGACTTACTATCGCAACAACATTATTCACTTGTTTGCGCTACCGTCACTAATTGCTCATATGGTGATACAACAACAATGCTTAACCCGAGCTGAAATCCATCAAAAAGTTGAATTATTGTATCCGTTCTTAAAAGCTGAATTGTTCTTACGTTTTGATGCAGAGCAATTAACGCTAGAAATTGATCGTCTAATCGCAGAGCTTGTTCGCCAGCGATTATTACTACTTAATGGTGACAGCATTGCGATTAATAATGCTCGAATTGGGCCATTACAACTGCTAGCTCGTACCATTACTGAAACCTTACAACGTTACGCCATTGCACTGACGCTACTCAACGCTGATCCGCAATTACCAAAAACCGATTTAGAACAACAGAGCCAAGTGCTTGCTCAGCGTTTAAGTCGCTTACATGGTATTAATGCTCCTGAGTTTTTCGATAAAGGCGTATTTAGTACATTAGTCAAAACGTTACGTAATGAAGGCTACCTTAATGATGAGTGTCATGCTGTGACACAACCGGTAGAGAAACTGGCAGATTTATTGACGTCATTAGTTTCACCTGAAGTGAAATTAACCATTCAAGCTGTGATGCAGCCAGATGAAGAACCAACCAACGACTAACGGTTCGCCATAAAAAAAGCGCCTAACGGCGCTTTTTTTATGCTCCAAGATCATGGCTATTGATCGCTTATTGCCATAATACACTCAGGCTAATACCGATAAATATCACCATTCCGACGTAATTATTATTTAAAAATGCTTTAAAACATTGTTCACGTTGGCGGCCTTGAATCAGCATTTGTTGATAAACAAACAAAGCTGAAGCTAATAACAATGCCCAATAATAACCTTGATTTAATTGTAAAATACCACCGATAGCAATCAATAACATGATCGTTGCTAACTGTAATAAGCCCACAATTAATTTATCAAACCGACCAAAAAGAATCGCGGTGGATTTAATTCCAACCTTGAGGTCATCATCACGATCAACCATCGCATACAGCGTATCGTAAGCAATGGTCCATAAAATATTGGCTGCAAATAATAACCATGCCACGGCAGGTAACGCACCCGATTGAGCAGCGTATGCCATCGGAATTGACCACCCAAATGCCGCCCCTAATACCAATTGTGGTAAATGAGTATAACGCTTCATAAATGGATAAGCCGCAGCCAGTATTACAGCGACTACCGACAACATAATGGTAAGGTTATTCATGGTGAGTACTAATAAAAACGACACTAACACCAATAAAATAAATAACCCTAACGCTTCACGTTCAGAGACTTTCCCTGATGGCATTGGACGATTAGCGGTACGCTTTACATGGCCATCAACATTGCGATCTGCAAAATCATTGATCACGCAACCCGCGGCGCGCATAAACACCACCCCCAGTACAAACACCACTAATACATCTAATTTAGGAAAACCATCCCCAGCTAAAAATAACGCCCACAAGGTTGGCCATAACAACAATAAACTGCCAATTGGGCGATCAAAACGGGCTAACTGCCAAAAAGCTCTGGCCTTGGTTATTTCTAACATCCTTTTTCCTTAGCATATACTGGCGATTCGGTTAAGAATAGCTCCGCCACCAGCATTGGCTTTTCATTGATCCATAATCGCGAACGTCGTGCCCATCGAGGCTGCTGTTGAGTGCCAAGATTGGCGACTTCCAAAGCGTCACGGCGTGAATTTCTATCATTAAAAACACGATAACCTAACGGTATATTGCCTAAATCGACAAGGTCTTGCTCTGCACCACTTAAGGTTGTCATTGGGATCAACGTTCGCGCAAATACCCATGGTTGTTGATCACCATAAAGCATCACTTCTCGTTCTAAACAATCACTGTCACCGACAAGCTGCCGTTCCATTACTGACAGATGGCTGTTGCTGATCATTGTCTGCGCTAACACCGTCACTGTAAAATGTTGACAATATTGTGCCAATCGACGTGACAATGATGCCGATTCTAGCAACCAGGCTCCATGTGATGTTTGTTCTAATGCCCATGATTGCACCGAGTACCATTTAGCACTTTGAATCAGGGGACTGTACAACTGCTTGAATTCCGACATTTTTTATACTACAAAATTAACAAACACGTGATCAAAACACTTGGTAGAAAGCGGTTAATTTATTACCATATTGATCTGCTATTGTAGCAAGAGGTAACGACTTCGAATATCGTTAACGCTAGTAGATTACACCTTGTTGCGTCTAAATGTCCCTAACTGCATGAGTATCATGATGAAAAAAACTGTTTTTGTAGTAAGTTTCTTGATGGCGATAACATTCCTTTCGCCAATCACTTATGCAAAACAGCCCGCAACTGAGTTGACTCAGTCAGGTATTACTTATTACACCTTAACACCTGATATCATAACTAATTATGTTATTAATGGTACTCGTCTCGGGTATATTCGACTCCAAGTTGACTTAATGCTCACCGACAATAATCAACGGGCTAACATTGAACACCATGCGCCACTGATTCGCGATAGCATTATCAGCATTATTAACCAACAACCGGAACAACAAATAAAATCCTTAGCTGGACGTGAAAAAATTCGTCAGTTAAGTAAACAAAAAATTAACCAATTATTAGTTGTTGAAACGGGTCAGACCGCGGTCAATGAACTGTTGTTTACTAAGTACTTATACCAATAATTACCCATAAAAAAAGCGCCCAAAGGCGCTTTTTTTATAGCCGTTTTCTATAATAATGGCTATGCGGCGGCGATCACTGCTTGTGGTTGGTGCTCAGTAATATAATCACCAATCAATTGTTGTTGTAATGGCGTTAAATACAAACCTAATTTACTTCGACGCCATAGCGCATCAGTTGCGGTTTGTACAAACTCATACGCCATTAAATAATCCAGCTCACACTGATAAACCCCTTCACCGAAATGTTGTCCCATTTCAGCTTCAGTGGTGATTCCAGCAAATAACGTCTCTGCTCGAATACCATAATTATGTGCGATGCGCTGACAAGTAAACGTCGTTAACCATGGGTACTGTTGCTGCAACTGTGCGGCTAATTTATCACCATCAAAATTAGCACTGCCCCCTGGCAAATAACTGTCTTTAGTCCAAGATGGGCCCATTTGAGAATAAAATGGCGCTAACTTAGCTAACGCTGATTCTGCCAATTTTCGATAAGTAGTGAGCTTACCACCAAAAACCGACAGTAAAGGCGCTTCATCTGCTTGCTGCTCTAACTCTAAGGTATAATCACGTGTCACCGCTTGTGGGGAATCGGATTCATCATCACACAATGGTCGAACGCCACTCCAACTCCATACCACATCTTCTCGCTGGCATTGGTGCACAAAATGGTTGTTATACACCTTAAGTAAATAATCAATTTCTTGATCATCAATAGCGACATCACGTGGATCACCATGGTATTCAACATCGGTGGTACCTATCACCGAGAAGCGATCCAAGTATGGAATCACAAACACAATCCGGTTATCTTCATTTTGAAGAATATACGCTTGTGGTTGATCATGCACTCGTGGCACCACAATATGGGAGCCTTTAATTAACCGAATATTACGTGGCGAAATCAAATCAGTGCTGTGATCATAAAACGATTTCACCCAAGGTCCGGTCGCATTCACCAACCCATGCGCATAACGTTGAAAAACCTCACCCGACAACTGATCTTTAATGGTGACACGCCACAAATCCCCTTCTCGAACGGCTTGTTCTACTCGACAGCGATTGCGTACTTCAGCGCCTTTTTGGTCAGCTTCCATCGCATTTAAAATCACCAGTCGCGCATCATCAACCCAGCAATCAGAGTATTCAAAACCTTGTTTAATCGAGGGTACTAATACTGATTCAGCACCAAATGATAACCCTTTACTGGCAGGAAGAGTGGTGCGTTTTCCTAGGTGATCATATAAGAATAATCCAGCACGAATCATCCATGCGGGACGTAAATGCGGTTGATGTGGCAGTCGAAAACGCATGGGTTTGGCAATATGGGGCGCTTTTTTAAGTAGCACTTCCCGCTCAGCTAAGGCTTCTGCTACTAATCGAAATTCATAATGCTCAAGGTAACGTAAGCCACCATGAATTAACTTAGAGCTTGCTGATGAGGTCGCAGAAGCAAAATCATCTGCTTCATAAAGACCGACACTCAACCCGCGACCTGCGGCATCAGCAGCAATGCCAGTACCATTAATGCCGCCACCAATCACAATTAAATCTAACGTTTGACTATTTTCGAGGCCGCTTAATGCTACTGTCATAATATTCACACCTATTCAATCAAACATAACAAAACGAACTATAAATGTTCGTTCGAAAGTAATTAATTTGATAATAGCGTATATATTGATCTAATCCAGCCTTAGTTAATATTGTTGTGACATAAGTTTGATCATTAGCGCAAATTTGATGTTTATCGCTATTTGGGCAAAAAAAACGGGCTTCTTTAATAGAAGCCCGTTAGTGCAGTCTTTATTTATCGCGGTAAGCGTTTACACCACCACTTCAAAATGGATCTCATTTTCCTGCAACCGTTCAACAAGGCTGACAGGAGGAAGTTGGTCAGTAAACAGCATATTAACTTGGCTAATATCGCCTAAATTCACCATCGCATTACGACCAAATTTAGTATGATCAACACCTAACATCACACAGCGACTATTTTCAATGATCGCTTGCTTAACGCGAACTTCATGGTAATCAAAATCTAATAATGAACCATCAAGATCAATACCACTGATACCTAGAATGCCAAAATCTAACCGAAATTGTGACACAAAATCGAGAGTTGCTTCACCGACAATACCACCATCACGATTACGTACCTCACCGCCGGCTAAAATAACGCGAAAGTCTTCCTTCGCCATCAATAAACTGGCGACATTCAAGTTATTGGTGACAATCCGTAAATCCTTATGATTCATTAACGCGCGAGCCACTGCTTCTGGAGTGGTACCAATATCAATGAATAAGGTTGCGCCATCTGGAATATGACTCACCAATGCTTGAGCAATACGATCTTTTTGCTCTAATTGTAATACCTGACGGGTGGTATAAGCAGTATTCACTGAACTGGAAGGAACCGTTGCACCACCATGATGACGGCGAATTTTATTTTCATCAGCCAATTCATTAAGATCACGACGAATAGTTTGTGGGCTTACATTAAAACGTGCCACAAGATCATCCGTACTGACGTATCCCTGACTCATAACTAAATCAATAATTTCTTGATGACGTTTACTTTGCTTCACGGCTGAGAAAGCTCCTATCTATACCTGCCATATTCAGCAATGAAAGGTAATAAAAACAAGGCTTCGCCAATGCGAAGCCTTTTTATATTACCTACAGCTCAACTAAGAAGCCAAATTTAATCACCCATTTTGCTGTTGTAACTCAAGTTGTTGCTGTTTATAGGCCTTCTTTTCACCAATCATAGTGATAATAAAGAAGAAAATAGCAAGCACACACGAGGCCGTTAGAACAATAAAGCCACCATCCCAACCAAAATGATCAACGGTATAACCAAGCAATGCGTTTGCAGCAACCGCCCCCCCTAAATAACCAAATAGCCCGGTTAATCCAGCGGCGGTTCCTGCGGCCTTTTTAGGTGCCAGTTCTAACGCATACAAACCAATTAACATTACCGGGCCATAAATAAGGAAACCAATCGCAACCAATGCCATCATATCGACACTTGGATTACCCGGAGGATTCAACCAGTAGACCAATACCGCAACGGTCACTAGGGCCATAAATAAAATTCCGGCAGGCGCACGACGACCTTTAAACAGCTTATCAGATATCCAACCACATAATAATGTGCCCGGGATCCCTGCCCACTCATAAAGGAAATAGGCCCATGATGATTTATCTACGGTAAAACCTTTAGCTTCGCCTAAATACACGGGAGCCCAATCTAAAACACCATAGCGAATCAAATAAACAAACGCGTTCGCAATCGCAATGAACCACAATAATTTATTATTAAAGATATATTTAAAGAAAATTTCTTTCGCCGTCATCTCTTGTTCAAACGACTTATCATAACTTTCAGGATAATCATCTTTGTATTCTTCAATCGGTGGTAAACCACAAGATTGCGGAGTGTCACGCATCACTAAGATGGTAAACCCAGCCACCAGCAGCGCAAAGAAAGCCGGAACATAGAAAGCAGAACGCCAATCATCATTAAACGCCCATAAACCAAATATAAATAATGGACCAATTAAACCGCCACCAACGTTATGGGCCACATTCCATACCGAAACCAATCCACCTCTTTCTTTATGTGACCACCAGTGAACCATGGTTCGCCCACACGCTGGCCATCCCATCCCTTGAAACCAGCCATTTAAAAATAACAGCACAAACATCGCTGTAATGCTGCCTGTCGCCCATGGCATAAAACCAAAGCACAGCATCACTATTGATGACAATATCAATCCTGAGGCTAAAAAGAAGCGAGGATTGGATCGATCCGATACATTCCCCATTAAAAATTTAGATAAGCCATAAGCAATTGATACTGCCGCTAACGCAACCCCTAATTCACCGCGACTATAGCCATATTCTTCAATCAAATAGGGCATTGCTAGCGAAAAGTTTTTACGCACTAAATAGTAACCGGCATAACCAAAAAAAATACCAACAAACAATTGCCACCGTAACCGCTTATAGACCGGATCAATACTGCCATCAGGCAAGCGCTGTTTATGCGCTACGGGGGTAAATAAACCAAACATAGATGTTCCTTTCTGTTATCTCACTACTGTAGGGCAGCGTGTGCCGTTGACGTATATCAATACGTTGCTGGCATCTTATGGGGATTGTTTTTGGATTTAACACTACAAACAATCGTTTTATTTTCGATATCGATCAAAACAACACGAATTATTGCGCGAATGGTTGATTAAAAATGTGAAAACAGTCAAAGACAGACAGATAAATATGAATAGATATGAAAATAACGCGGGTTTATATCAACATTGGACTCACTATCAAATAATCAACAGCTTTAGTTAATATCAATATAATAATCACTACCACAGTGATATTAGTAGGCTTAACATCACCGTGGTAGTTGCAGGGGAAACAAGCACAAAGCTAGTGTTTAGAACGCAGTAATTTAGCATCCACGAAAGCAATCGCACAGCCAGTTAATAGTCCCATTAGATGAGCCATATTGGCAATTGCAATCCCAGCCGGTTCAGCAAAACCAATAACAAGCCACACCAACATAAACACCACGTAAGAGCGAGCAATCACTAACCCACGCTGTGGTGCAAGCCAACCCATCCACCAGATATAACCTAATAAGGCATAAACGACTCCAGATAAGCCACCAAAATTAGGTCCATCCAACCAGAATTGACCAAAACCTGAAATCAATGATGAGATCAAAAATAACTGGACGAGTTTTGCAGAACCACTATGGCGTTCAATCTGCCCACCTAAAAGCCACCACCACAAACAGTTAAAAATCACATGCAGCGCTGAGAAATGGAGCAAGGCATGACTAAAATAACGCCACAGCTGCCATTGATCGCCATTCATAAATGGGAAATGGAACCAATTAAATAACAGTGATTCAAACCCTAATAACCACAATCCGTAAATAACCAGTGATGCCACCATCACCAACAAGGTAAATGGACCCGCTTGCGCTTTGACCATCGACACTAAACTAGGGCTGGAATAATCAAATTTTGCAGTACGGCTTTCTGCAACTTGCCATGATGCTTCTTGATATTTACTATCATTGGGATTAGCAATAAATGCCTTTAATTCAGCTTCGGCTTCTATCAGATATTGGCTATCAGATAACCATAGTGCGAACTTCCCTTCAGGCTCTGGCGCTAAAGTCAGTTCAATACCTCGCGAAGCCATATAATCAATAAATGCTTGCGCATGACGAGGGTTATAAAATTCAGCTAAGCGATGCATAGTTATCACTCTAATGGGTAGGACATAAATAAGTAGTAAAAACGGCAACGTGTAACTTAAATACACGTAACATCTGCCAATTTATTCTTATTTTATCAATGGCAAACTTAACTAAGCTTGTACCATAGGTAAGGCTTCACGACGCCAAGCTTCAAAACCACCATCAATGCTATACACCTGCTCATAACCCTGATTAGCTAAATATTGCGCGGCGCCTTGACTGCTGACACCGTGATAGCACATCACTAACAATGGTTGTTCAAAATCAACTTCATCCATCAATGTTACCATTGTATCGTTAGTAAGGTGAAAGGCTGCTTGAGCATGCGCTAGTGCATAAGACTGGGGATCGCGAATATCAACCAATACGGCTTGTGGTTGTTGTAATAATTGCAGGGCATCTTGTACTGAAATATGTTGAAACTGTTCCATGGGTCTTCCTTTTAAGAGTGACAATATCGTGAATAGCAATGGCTGAAATGCTATTTATGATCACGATCGATGCTATCGAAATGAGATCGACAACACACGATCCTGACAATTGATCTGCTCAAAACGGCAGTTAATGACTATTGTACCTCAGCTTAACTGCGGTATCTCCCACCAAAAAATAAGGTTTTATCCACATAATAACCATCCGTAACAACAATAACAGTTCAATACCAACAAGGGGTTATTGCTGATTATAATTACCAACCGCACACAAAGTAACCACCTGTGGAAAAATCTGTGGATTGCGTTGATAATGTGGTTTGCTATAAAAAGATCCACTATATGTAGATCGGATCCTACTATAAGCTGTGGATAAGTCAGCTAAGCATACACACAACTATTCACAAATGTGACCTATGACACATAAAATCAGGTAGATAACCGCAGCTGATCAAGTCACGATTATCCACCGCCAATTAAGGCGATCAACAGCTACAAAAATGTATGGTCCGCCTCGTTATTGCAAGTGCAAATTTCGATAACGAGGTTGGTTTGCGCTAATGTATTCGGAGTTTAATTGAAGTTAACTTACTTAAACTTCATCTCCACGATAAGCTCCGCGCCAGATAATCCTTAAAAAGCCGAAAGTGTATAATCACTGTTTTTTGTATCAGGTCCTTTATCTGGTGGTTTAACCGTTCTGTTATCTCTCTACACATGCAAATCTGATTAATTTAGTTTTCTAAATGGCAATCCAGTTACCATTACTGACCAAGCGATCCTTGCCAACTTATTAGCTAACGCCACAACTACAACATTAAATGGTTTTCGTTTTAATAATTCTGTTATCCAATCCCCAAAAATAGCTTCAGCTATTTTTGGCCTTGATATCAAAGCTCGTGCTCCATGAATAAATAATGTCCTTAATGACTTATTCCCTCGTTTACTGATACCCAGCAGTGTGGATTTCCCTCCTGTTGAATATTGACGAGGAACTAAGCCTACCCATGCTGCTAAATGTCGTCCATTTTTAAAATCTTTTGGTGATGGTACTTCTGATAAACATGCGCTCGCAATCATCGGTCCAATACCTGGGATAGTTTGTAATAATTCACCCATTTCTGATTCTTTCAAAACTGCTTTTATCTTTTTATCTTGCTCAGCAATCTTTTGATGTAAATATTGATAATGCTCATAAAGAACAGCTAATTCTTGAAGCAAAAGTGGTGGTAAGGTGTGATTTTTATCGGCAAGCCATTGAAATAATTTTCCCATGGCAGCGTGTCCACGAGGAAAATTGATACCAAATTCAAGTAGTAGTGCACCAATGCGACACATCGTTGCTGTTTGTTCTTTAATAAACCCAGAACGGATACGTTGTACTGCAGATAAAATTTGGGATTCTTCAGTTTTGACACTAACAAAACGCATTGAAGGTCTAGCAGAAGCTTCAGCGATAGCATCAGCATCAATGTAGTCATTTTTGTTAGTTTTTACATAGGGTTTAACGTATTGAGGAGGGATTAGTTTGGTGTTATGTCCAAAAGATTGGCACTTTCTTGCTAGCCAGTGAGATCCAGCACAAGATTCCATCGCAACAGTAGTTTTATCAAGTTGAAGCAATATTTTTAATAGTTGAGCACGGTTACATTTTTTGCGATATACCTCACGGCCCGCATAATCGTGCCCAATTAGATGAAATGAAGTTTTGCCTAAATCAATACCAAGTACTTTAATTAACATGATGGTTCGCCTCTCTAGATACTCACAACTAAAGCCTAGCGGCTTTAGAGTGAGGCGGACCATCTAATTAAACCGACACTAAGGTCGGTTTTTATTGCATCGATTAATGACACTTATTAGTAAAAATCACCAACGGCATCTTTAAGCTTCTTCATGGCATTTTTTTCTAGCTGACGAATACGCTCAGCAGAAACGCCATAACTATCAGCTAAATCTTGTAGCGTCGACTTTTGATCGTCAAGCCAGCGCGAACGAACAATGTGCTGACTGCGTTCATCAAGACTGGCTAATGCTTGTGATAAGCGATTATTGGCATGATTTTCCCAATTACTTTCTTCATAACTCAAGGCAACATCTGAGCCTTTATCTTCAAGGAAATAAGCGGGAGCCATCGGCGTTGAGTCACGTTCATCGTCATCATTTTGCATTTCAAACGTCGGATCTTGTGCCGCTAAACGTGATTCCATCTCACGTACTTCAGCCGGCTCTACACCGAGCTGTTCAGCGACCATATTCACTTCATCATTATTAAACCAACCTAAACGCTTCTTTGATTTACGTAAATTAAAAAATAATTTCCGTTGCGCTTTGGTGGTAGCAACTTTAACGATACGCCAATTACGTAGTACATATTCATGGATCTCAGCTTTGATCCAATGTACCGCAAACGACACTAATCGAACGCCGACTTCAGGATTAAAGCGTTTAACCGCCTTCATCAAGCCAATGTTGCCTTCTTGAATTAAATCAGCAATAGGTAAGCCATAGCCAGAATATCCACGCGCAATATGTACTACGAATCGTAAATGGGACATCACTAACGCTTTAGCAGCATTAATATCACCGTCATAGTGTAGAGCTTCAGCAAGCTCCTTCTCACGCTCAGGCGTTAGCATTGGATAACGGTTTACAGTCTGAATATAACTTTCAAGACTATCCGCCGAAACTAGAACTAATTTCGACATCTCATTTGACATTCGAAAACCTCGTGTAATTTTTGTGCGATCACAACGGTTATTGAGCATGTGCTAACGTTGTGTGAACCGACAATGATGCCTGTAAACATAGTTAAAATGCAAGCCGTAGCGCAAATATATATGCTTATAAGCATCATTTTTTCTTATCGTATTGTTTTAAAATCCTTAACAACAGCGCTTATACCGGGTTAATTTCACGTAAATGACGCCCAGCTGCTAAACGAGCAGCCATCAGACCAAGGAAGGTTGCGACCATTATCATGATCACGCTTTCATCCCAACTAAGTCCCAACATTCTAAAATTACTGCCATATAAATTAGATAGCTGTGCAACAGCATCACCTAATAATAAACTCACCCCTTGGGTTAACCCCCATGCAATTAATGCGGCAATCAAGCCATACCACACCCCGACATACAGATAAGGGCGTAGAATATAACTATTGGTTGCACCCACCATTTTCATGACTTGGATTTCATCTTTATGGCTAAGCACCTGTAAACGCAGCGTGTTACCAACAATTAAGAACACTGCAAATAACATTAAGCCTGACATTAATAACGCTAATGCAATCGCTAATTGTTGAATAGCGGCTAAGCGCTGTAGCCAGTCACGATCTAAACGCACTTCTGCAACGTGATTTTGCTGGCCTAATTTTGAAGCTAATTCATTGGCTTTAGCCGTTGTCTGCCAATCACTTTTCGGCTCAACAATCACTACCGCGGGTAAAGGATTATTTTGCTCGTCAAACAAACTGAGGGCTTTATCAAAGCCACCATTTTGGCGGAACTGTTCTAATCCTTGATCGGCAGTAATATATTTAACGCTATTAACTTGTGACCAGTTTTTAATTTTATCAGCCAGAGCCTGACCATCGTCATTAGTCGTATCATGCTGTAAATACAAAGTTATTTGACTTGGGTTTTGCCATGCGTCAGCAACTGCTGTAATATTTTTTGCCATTAAATAAAAAGTACATGGCAAGGTTAATGCGACAGCTAACACCGCAAGGGTTAAAAAATTCCCCAATGGACGGCGAAACATGTCTTTTAATGCAGAGCTTGCTTGTTGGCGATGAATTGCAAAAAAACCAATAGATTTACGCGCCATGTGCAAGCTCCCTTAAATTACCTTTATGTAGATCTAAACGACGATAATCACGGCTAGCAAGCAATGAGGTATCATGCGTTGCCATCAATACGGTGACACCAACGCGATTAAATTCTTCAAATAATCGCAACACTTGTTGTGATAATTCTGCATCCAAGTTACCCGTTGGTTCATCAGCCAACAGTAACATTGGTTTGTTAACAACAGCACGCGCAATACCCACGCGCTGTTGCTCACCACCAGATAATTGGATAGGCAAACATTTCGCCTTATCCAATAATCCAACTTTATCCAACGCTGCGCTCACACGACGTTTGATATCATGTTCATTCATTTGCTCAACCCGTAATGGCAACGCAATATTATCGAAAACACTGCGATCCATTAAAAGCTTATGATCTTGAAAAATAATACCAATATTGCGGCGCAAAAATGGGATTTGCTTATTTGGCAATCGAGTGATGTCGTGACCATTGAACCAGATCTTGCCGTCACTTGGACGCTCAAGGGCACAAATTAACTTCAGCAGGGTACTTTTACCGGCCCCAGAGTGACCCGTTAGAAAAGCCATATCTGCTGGTTTAAGGTGAAAATCTACTTTTTGTAGGGCTTGCCTACCACCACGATAAGCTTTACTTACCTGCTGAAATCGAATCACTTTATCATTCCTCGTTGCTAAATAACGCTTCTATAAACTCATCGGCCGCAAACGGTCGTAAATCATCAATCCCTTCACCAATACCAATATAACGAATCGGAATATTAAATTGATCAGCAATTGCAAAAATAACACCACCTTTAGCAGTACCATCTAATTTAGTAATAGTGATCCCCGATACTGGCGCCACTTCACTAAATAATTTGGCCTGACTAATGGCATTTTGACCTGTACCAGCATCTAATGTCAGCATAATTTCATGCGGTGCTTCGATATCAACCTTCTGCATTACTCGCACAATTTTACGCAACTCTTCCATTAAGTTGCCTTTGTTTTGCAAACGCCCTGCGGTATCAGCAATAACAACATCAATGTTTTTCGCTTTAGCGGATTCAATCGCATCAAAGATCACTGACGCACTATCGGCACCGGTATGTTGAGCAATCACGGGAACATGATTACGCTCACCCCAAACTTGTAACTGCTCAACGGCAGCTGCACGGAAAGTATCACCTGCCGCCAACATTACCGATTTGCCTTCCGCTTGGAATTGCTTGGCTAATTTACCAATGGTGGTCGTTTTACCGACACCATTTACACCAACCATTAAAATAACATACGGCTTTTTAGTCATATCAACCACTAATGGCTGCTCAACCTTTGCCAGCATTTCACCCAACTCATCTTTTAATAAACCGTATAATGCTTCACCATCATGCAATTCACTACGAGACGCTTTATCTGTCAGGTTATTAATGATCTTTAATGTGGTATCCATCCCCACATCAGCAATTAATAATTGCTCTTCTAGTTCTTCAAATAACTCATCATCAATTTGTTTACCACGGAACAAACCAAAGAAACCAGCACCAAAGTTGGTTTTTGTGCGTTTTAAACCACGCATTAAACGGCTAAAAAAGCCTTCTGATTTTGGTTTTTCTTGTTCAACAGCAGTGGTAACCACAGCCACATCAGTATCATCTGTCGTGGTAATGGTCTCACTACCACTTACCTCTTCAGCGGTTTCCTCAACTGATGTTAGTAATAACTCACTATCATCATTAGGTTCATCAGCTAAAGGTTGTTGGGTATTGGCTGCGATTACATTTTCATCATCAATGACACTGTCTGTTACTAAGGTGTCTTTTTGATGATCATTTTCTTGCAACGTTGCAGCCAATTGGCGATCATTCGTTTCAGCTACTAATTCTGATTCGATGGGTGTTTCTAGCTCAAGTTCATGATTATGACTGGCTTTCAACGGCTCATCGTCAGAGGAATGTGTTGATTGTTGGCTATCAACCGAGCCATCAACTACTGATTGATCAGTAGCTTGTTCCTTTGGTGCGTCGTTATCTTCAGAGCTAAATCCTAGCCATGAAAATAATCCGCGTTTCTTTTTTTCTGCCATTGGCAAATCCTAGCGCTTGATTGGTACAATTTACGGCCTAAAAACAGGTGTATACTATCATTTTCTTAACGGTCAAAAAAATCTATGACGCAGCGAAGACAGCAAACAACTCGCAAAACACAAAATAATCGTCCTGGTGGGTTCGTTAGAATCATCAGCGGACAATGGCGTGGACGCAAATTACCCGTTCATGATGTCGAAGGACTCCGTCCAACCACTGACCGTGTCAAAGAAACACTTTTCAACTGGTTAGCGCAAGACATTTATCAATCTAAATGCCTTGACCTCTTTACTGGTAGTGGTGGTTTAAGTTTTGAAGCACTTTCTCGTGGTGCAGAAAGCGTTACGATGCTTGAGCTTGATAAAAAAGCCGCCGCACAACTTGAAATCAACCTCAACACAGTAAAAGCGACCAATGCCACCGTAGTAAATGGCGACAGTTTACGCTTTTTGTCACAAACAGGTACGCCACACGATATTATTTTTATCGATCCACCGTTTAGAAAAGATCTTATTCAGGATGTTATCACAGCGTTAGAAAATAATGGCTGGTTAACACCACATGCAATGATTTATATTGAAGCAGAAAAGGAATTAGGTCAGTTGGCAATCCCTAGCCACTGGCATTTACATCGCGAAAAAAACGCAGGCCAAGTGTGCTACCGTTTATTTGCTAGAGAGGAACTATGAAAGCACTGATCATTACTGCCAAAATAGCGATAGCCTTAGTATGGCTGATATTATTTATTAACATCGTCCACCCTTTCCCTGGGGTTTCTGCAATAGCACTTTATATCATGACCGCATTTTTATTCATGATGCACGGTTTGCAAATGCTGATTTTCGTTGGTGCGTTTGGTGATAAAATCAATATGTCGCGTTGGGAGCATTGGTCAATTTTAATTTTTGGTATCTTCGCGCTGCTTGATATTCGTCGCAAGCACATGATGTAATATCCATTGAGCGGGCAACATCACTGGTGCTCGCTTTTATTTCTTTTATTCCAAACACTGACGCATTATTCTTCACGATCATGCTGACAATGCCAACATAATTCAAATTGCCCCTGATTCACTTCACCACAATGACCACAATACCAATCAAGATAATCGTTACGTAAATAATTACCAATCACCACTAACGCTTGTTGCCATTGAGACCCGATCACCCATAACTGCACCTCAACCACACTCATCGGTAACTCTCCTGCTGCCGCGGCCAATGCTTCCCCAGTCAACCGTACTGATATCCCTGTGTTTTCTAACAATCCTTTTAAACTATGTGCTTCTAAACTATTACCTGCGCTATATACACATTGCCATTGTTGATCCGTCATACTCCTGCTCCAATAAACGGACTAATCATCATTTAAAGATAGCAATAGATAATCAAATCTCTGTCTCTAATATTAAACCCATTTTATGATGTCAGTAGCCAAATCACTACGTAAAGTAAATAAAACAACCTCACAAAAACACATAAAAACCCCAAAAACAACTAATATAAAAATAAAAACCCACTCAAAAAAAGCAATAAAATACAAAAGGTTATTTTTTAAACATCACAAAAAAAACAAAAATAATATATAAAACCAACCAACATTGAATAAAAAGATAAAAACAACGTATTAAATATTTAAAAATAATGAAAAACCAACAACTTAGCTGTTTTTCATACAAAACCTATAACCCCCAAAAATGATAAATTTAAAAAATAACACCAAAACAGCATTACAGTTAAATATCTCCATTTTTTGCGTATTTATAACAAAAATCATTAAGAGTGATAATCAACCCTCACAATAAAACAAAAAACCGCATTAAAAACAAAGAGTAAACTAAATAAGAAAAGCAAATAACACTAATTAACATAAAAATAACACCAAAGAAAACACTGTTTTAATGGTGATAAAAGGCTTTTATTGTCACTCTAAAATGTTTTTATCCAAGATAATCACCACTCAACCTTGTCAAAACGGTTAAAAACATGTTATCTTTGTTGTCAAGATAAAAAACACACCACCTCCAAGGATTGAAAACATGCTGACACATTCACAAAAACAAGGCCTTGTAATGATTGCTGTTGTTGTTGGTCTAATGACACTACCTATTATTTACTAAGCCTCATTCAAGAAACAAAAAAATAGCGCCTAATGGCGCCATTTTTTTATCTATACCCTGAATATTCAGCATTGTTATAACGTAATGTGCTGCCAATGATAAAAATAGAACCCCAACGCCGCTAACGTAATCCCACCCAAAAGCAAAACAGCAGCTCCCCACACTAAGCGACTACTGCGTGGCATTAATTCCATTTCACACTCAGCACATAAATCCATAAACAATTGATAATTCTCAGTATCAAAGCCATCTTCCGTCATTAACTTCTGATGTATTATATTGATTTCATTTAATTTACTAGAGATTTCATCAGGAAAGCGATTATCACAACTCTCAACTAATTGAGTTAAGTCAGAGCCTTTCGCGTGATAATGTTGGCGTAATAAGTCTTCTAACCGACGTGATCTCTCAATGACTTGTTCAATATCCATCATCACCTCCCTAAATATTCAATTATGATTACCTTACCTAAGCTACCCATTCAACATAGTGTTTTAGTAAAATAATTGTATTCAGATCACGATTTTATTATCCATAGTTAGGTATGTATAAATTTGCTGTGAATAATATCGCTGTATTTATTTAATATAGCTGATTAACGACCAAGGAGCTTGGAGATGCCGACATGGATTATTGTCGTACTATGCCTACTATTACTACTGGCATTAACCTATTTTATCTATAACTATCGCCGTCATATCTTAGGTATTGATGCACCAGAAAAAAAGATTGAAGTTCAGATTTTAGATAAACAAAGTAACCGTATTATTGGTGCCCAACCAGGAGAGGAAGATGAAGAATATTGGTTTTATGTACAACCGTTAACAGGGGGGCCTAAACGTGAATTCATGATTGGCATTCATTATTACCATGCGCTTAATCCTGGGGACATCGGCACCATGACCTACCGTGGCCAACAATTCATTCATTTCGCGTTACAACGCCAATAAATATCGCACTGTTTGCTCATTGTCTAATGAGCAAACAGATGATAAATGCGGTTATGGCACCAACCACGCCGTATAACGATGACGACTCAACAACCAACTGGTCGCTAAAGCTAAACTCGCAGCAATTAATGTCCATACTGGAATCGCAATTAATGGATTGGCAAAATAAAGATCATATTGACGTAATGGCCACAAAAAGATCGGATGGATCAAATACACACCAAGGCTATATTTACTTAACCAGCCTAATTTAGTCTGAGTCGACGCACTAAACTTATTACTCACCGCTCGACAAAGTAAGAATACCGTTGCTGCAACCACCGCTGTATTCAAGGTTTTATATGACATCCAGCGAGCGACTTTATATTCATCAGCAGCAAAACTATGACTGATCACATTATAGTCAGTTGCGACAACCGCAATCAGTGCTAATGGCAATAACACCTTTAAACTTGGCCAACGGTATTGATACAGGCAATAACCAAGTAATAAATAGCCGCTATATAATAAATAGGTTTCACTCCATAAACCGTCAATATAAAACAGATATAAACCGGTGATCAGCAGCCATACCATAATGACCCCCTTCACTTGTCCTGGTTCTGCTTTTTGTACCCACCACTGAATAACCGGAATAACCAAATAAAGCGGAATGAAATAATAGAAAAAACCAAGATGATAATAGGTTTCATGGGTCGGTAGTTTTTTCAGTACCGACCAACTTAATGCGCTATCAAAACCATTAACCGTTAGACCAGAGAAGAAGGCATAGAACACCGACCATACTAAAAAGGGAATCAGTACTTTGCCAAACCGACGTTTAATATAGTAGACGGGATCAAAAGAACGTTGATCACTAAGCATAAGAGCACCAGTGATCATAATAAACACCGGTACAGCCCAGCGACTAAGGCTATTAAACGTAATTGCACTCATCCACTGCCAATCGGGTATCTGACCAATTTGATCTCGATAGGGGCCAAGGACATGGATCACGACAAC
This sequence comes from Photobacterium piscicola, assembly GCF_046058925.1. Taxonomy (NCBI): domain Bacteria; kingdom Pseudomonadati; phylum Pseudomonadota; class Gammaproteobacteria; order Vibrionales; family Vibrionaceae; genus Photobacterium; species Photobacterium piscicola. The sequence continues at coordinate 454,181 of NZ_CP175534.1, read as the reverse complement.
TGCCAAGGCAGCAACCACTCGCAGTAAATCAAAAAATCCTATTTTTTCTCTCACCAATGGCCCCTTATATAAAAAGCAGATACAAAAAAGCAGAGCCATAATCATTTACGGCTCTGCTTTGAATATAGCAGTCACTTAGCAGCAAGTATCTATCACAGTGATGAATTAACCGATAACTCACTCATTGTTGACAGCAATTTTACCTGATAGTTAAGGCTGTTGACGTGTGGCAGCTAATACAATTTCACGCACACATAAATTTTGAGGCTGGTTATAAGCATAGCTAATCGCGTTGGCAATATCTTGCGGTGCAATTACACCCCCCATGCCTTGTTTCCATTCTTGGTAGCCTGCTTTAATCGCATCACTACTAGTATGGCTTAATAACTCAGTTTCAACAGCGCCAGGGGCAATAGTAATAAAGCGCACATTATCATCTGCCACTTCTTCACGAATATTTTCAGTGATAGCGTGTACCGCAAATTTAGTACCGCAATAAGCTGCATGATTAGGGAATGTTTTACGACCAGCGATTGAGCTGATATTAATAACAGTACCTGTTTTACGTGCTTTCATGCCCGCAAGAACCACATGAATACCGTTTAGCATCCCCATTACATTGACATTAAACATGGTTTGCCATTCGGTAGGATCCTGCTCATCAGCAAGACCAAGTAGCATCATACCAGCATTATTAATTAAGCAATCTACTGGGCCAAATTTTTGCTCAGCTTCAGCAACTGCCGCCGCAATTGCTTTAACATCCGTTACATCTACTTTGCGGCACAATGTATTAGGTAGGTTTAGTGCTTCCATCGCTTCAACACGACGTGCTAAAAGTAATAGCGGATACCCTTCCGCAGCTAATTTACGCGCAGTAGCTTCACCAATACCTGAACTTGCACCCGTGATCACAACTAAAGATTTCGACATGTTTTTTTTCCTCTAGAATAAACCGCACTATTGATGCAGCCAGCTAAGATGCTGTTGATGGCAATAACTATAGAACGAATTACCACAGCTGAAAAATATCTATTTCCTTGGTTTATCATCAACAAAAACTATGGATAACAACAAACCGTCATAAGTTTCAGCAATGTGATAGGCTAACAAGGTCTTTTTCAATCGAGTATTAACGGATGGATTTACGCTTATTACGATTTTTTATTGCTGTTTATGAAGAAAAAAATATCACCTTAGCCGCAGAACGATGCTGTGTGTCTCAACCATCAATATCGAGTGGTATCAAGCAATTAGAGCAAGAGTTAGCGACTCAGCTTTTTATTCGTCATAAAAAAGGGGTTAACCTTACCGATGAAGCACACTACCTTTATCCATTAGCGATTCGATTGTTAAATGACGTTAATACCCTGCCGCAACTCTTTCAGCAACGTACTGAACGTTTACCGCTAACACTAGCTAATTTTGCCGATCTTAGCCAAAGTCAGTTAGCGATTGTATTAGCACAACTGCACCAGCAAATTCCTAATCTTTTAATTGAATTAGTCGATCATGATAAAAAAGTCGATGCGCGATTAACACTAGACATGTTCAAAGCTGAAGATGAGATTTTTCTGCCATTATGGGATGAAGATTATGTGCTGTGTATGTTGCCCGATCACCCACTAGCAAGCCTAACTAGCGTATCGCCACAGCAATTACACCAACATGATTTTATTGAATGTCCGCCGTGTGAGGCTCACCAACAAACCATAGGCTTACTGGCATGTGATGGTCTATCGGTTAATTTAGTGGCAAAAGCTGAACATAAAACCCAAGTAATGCATTTAGTACAAGCTGGATTAGGGATCTCTTTTCTACCAACGGGTGTCCTAGAAAGTGCGACCCAATTGGTTACTGTTCCTCTAGAAGGTCCACGTATGTTCCGTCGCTTAGGGTTATGCTATCCCGCCACTAAAACGTTAAATCCAGCGTTAGCAGCTTGCATTAAAGTATTAAGCCAACAGGTTGCAATTGACCATCAATCCAATGGTTAAGTTTTACCTATCACAGCAATAAGAAAAATCGAATTTTTTATTGCTGTAAATCTGTTTATTCTGAAATTAGAGCAAAGTCAGTTAAATAGATTAAAATAAATAGGTTATGCAATGAATACAATCCAACCCACTTCCCATGCCTTGGTTGTCGAAGGTGGTGCAATGCGTGGCATTTTTGCTAGCGGTGTACTTGATGCATTCCTTGAAAATAACTATTTACCGTTTGATTTTGCTATTGGCGTCTCAGCCGGAGCGACAAATTTAATTGGGTATTTAAGTGGTAATTACGGCCGTAGCCATAAGATCATTACTCAATATTCTCGTGATCCCCAATTTATTAATTTTTCTCGTTTTACCCATGGCGGTCATTTAACCGATATTGACTGGTTATGGCGCACAACTTCACGTTATTTACCGTTAAACCTACTCAAATATGAACAACGTCAAATTCCCCTTTATGCGACCACAACCAATCTAGAAACAGGTGCCGCTGAATATATTAAGGTAACGCGCCATAATATTATGCCGCTAATGGAAGCAACCTGCGCCCTACCCGTCGCTTATCGTCATAATCCAACCATTGATGGCGTTGCAATGAGTGATGGCGGTATTGGCGATTCAATTCCAGTTATTGAAGCGTATCGTCGTGGAGCACGTAAGATCACGGTAATTTTATCAAAACCACTAGGGTTTCATAAACACGACACCAAATTACCATGGCTAATCAAATCAATGTTTCATGATCACCCAGCCTTTGCAGAAGCCGTGATGACGCGTCCTAGCCGTTATAATGCAGCGCTTGATTTCATTAATCATCCGCCAGCAGATTGCACCATTACCGTTATTGCCCCTAATCACAATTTTCATGTTGGCCGCCTAACTCGCAACCTCAATAAATTAGAACAAGGTTACTTACAAGGAAAACAAGCAGGCCATCATGTCTGTGGCATTATTCCTTGTGAAGGTGATCATTGCGATCCTGAACCGTTAGTTGCCTAAGCCATCGTGCATTCATAGATTAAATCTATCATTACAATAGATAGCAACAGTTATATCTATCAAGACTATTTACCTATACTAACTTCATCAAAACGAAACCTGCTTTTGTTTTTAACCATTTTATGAGGAATGTACCATGGCTCACCAAACCAATTTAATCGGTCTTGACAGTGATAAAGCCCAAGCGCTGGCTGCTGACCTCAATCAACTGCTTTCTAACTACCAAGTATTTTATATGAATACTCGGGGTTACCATTGGAATATCAAAGGCCAACAATTTTTCGAATTGCATTTGAAATTTGAAGAAATTTATACTGATTTGCAAATCAAAATTGATGAATTAGCAGAACGTATTTTAACCCTTGGTTACACACCCGATCACAGCTTCAGTCGTTATTTAACGGCAAGTGACATCAAAGAACACCAAAATGTCAGTGATGGTCAGCAAGGAGTGCAAGGCTTAGTCGATGGATTCAGCATTCTACTTGGTCAACAACGTCGCATTCTTACGGCGGCAGGCGATGCAAGTGATGAAGGAACAGCGGCATTGATGGGCGATTATATTCGCGAGCAAGAAAAATTATTGTGGATGCTTAATGCTTATCTGCAATAACTAAAATTAACACTACAAAATGTTAGTAAACTAGTCACTGGCTAACATTTAAAAATATACGAGTGTCATACCCGTGTATTTCTATCCAAGGCGATCCGCCTGACTAACGTAATACATTATATGGTTCTTTTGGGGTCTTTACGGCCCCGTTTTTTTATTCATTTGAATAATCAAGTTGAGTACATTTTTCTGCCCATGCAACGGCTTGTAAATAACTCTCTTGTACTTGCTGTTCTGATACTCCTAACTCACCAGCGGCTAATGTCACTTGCTGCCAATCCGCTTTATCAAAAGCATCAACAACATTAAGCACCATCCCTAAGTCTCCTTGGCGATGTAATAATGCCAGTTTAATATGTGGCTGCAGTTTTAATAACACCAATAATTCAGCTAACGAGCTATCTAATAACGCATCCAACAATGAGAACATTCCTGCCAAAAAAGCTTGTTCAGGCGGTATCATTAATGAGCTGTAATGTACCAATTTCTCACACATTTTGGCACGTTGTAATGACAGTACATACAAAGCTTTAGGCTTATCTAATGCTGCATGTGCAGTGGCAACAACGCCAACAAACATCCGTAATTTTTCTTCGCCTAAATAAACTAAAGCCTGATGAAAAGAGCTGATCGGCTCAATCAAGCGTCGGTTTGCATTATTCACATAACGTAATAACAAATAAGACAATGACACATCACTACTGATGATCATTTCAATATCGGAAAAATTCACAGGCTCAGTACTAATAGCCTGTAATAATTGAATAGTTGTTAACTCAGAGGAGGCAACTTTGCGTCGTTTAAGAAGCTCAGGGCGACTAAAATAATAACCTTGGAACAGGTCAAACCCAGCAGTAAGAGCAACCTGAAAGTCATCATATGATTCTACTTTTTCAGCTAAAAACTTCACCTTCATATGATGATTATTACGCACAAAATCACACGCTTTATCCAAGCCAAGCATCAATAGATCAAGCTTAATAATATGTACATAACGAAAGAAACGTTGCCATCTTACATCGTATTCAAAATCATCCAGCGCAATAATATAGCCTTTGTGGTAAAGATGTTTGATGGCTGAAAATAATTCATCATCGGGAATGCAGGTCTCTAATATTTCAATAACCACTTTGCTCTTTGGTAACAGTAACGGCATTAAACTCACTAAGCAATGTTGAGGAAAATTAATGAAGTTTCGTTGTCCTTTAAAAGTACGTTCATTACCAATTGCCATATAGTTTTCAAGTACAAGCCGACATGTTGCTTCGTTAGCCTCTATTACAGGAAAAGCATTGCACTCTCCATTACGAAATAGCAGCTCATGACCAATCGTTTGTTGACGACGGTTAAAAATGGGCTGACGAGCGACGTAAGAAAACATTGTAATAATACCTTTTAGATCACAGCAATTAATGACACATTAATTCAAGACTAACCCCACTTTTATTACGCACGAGCCAATGCAAGCAATGCTCCACAACCAATAAACATCGAACCAAAAATACGATTAAGACGCGTCATTATCGTAGCTGAACGAATATAGTGGGTAAAACGTGACGCCAAGCAGACATAAAACAACATTACACTGGCATCAATCACCAATGTCGTTATACCTAAAATTAATAATTGTGGTAATTGTGGCTGCGTAGCATTTATAAATTGCGGAAATAGTGCCACTAAAAAAACAATCGTTTTAGGGTTAGTTAAATTCACCAAAACTGCACGCTGAAATAAACATCCAGCAGTGACTGACTTATCAACATTTTCAAGTGATAACGCATTGTGCTCACGCCACTTTTGAATACCTAACCAGACTAAATACGCGGCACCAATCCATTTTATCAGCGAGAAAGCCACTGCTGATTGCGCTACTAATGCACCTAATCCAACTCCAACAAGCACGATATGAACCGCCATTCCCAATTGTAACCCCACAATAGATGCTAACGACTTACGCCAGCCATACACCATGCCGTTACTGATGGAATTAACCGTTCCAGATCCTGGAGCAAAACTAAATACGATGGCTGCAACAACATAGGTTAGCCAAATCTCCACACTCATTGATATTCCCTTATTATTATATCAAGCTATTATAAGGCTGTGTTATACCTCGACATTAGATAAACAAGCAACTTATTGCTTTATTACGCGGTGGGCAATAAATAAGGTATACTGGCAAATATGATAATAAGCAACGAGATAGCTCGTTCGCAAAACTATCATTCAATTCTTTGCCTCGTAGTTCACAACTTTCGGAAACGTTATGACCCACTCCGCCTTGCATTTTTCACAAGAAGCTAGCTTCAGTAATATGATGGCAGGCCCAATTACTGCGCTATGGCAACAACGGCATGAAGGCACGTTGCAAGGTGTCAATCAGTGCCAATTAAGTTGGGTTAGTTTAACGCCGGGTACCAGCAATAAAGTCATTGTGATTGTGAATGGGCGCATTGAAAGTTACTACAAATACCAAGAACTATTTTTTGATTTAATCAATCAAGGCTACCATATTTACGCCCTTGATCACCGTGGCCAAGGCATGTCACAACGATTAACGGCAGATCCTGAAATGGGGTATGTTGATCAATTTGATGATTACGTTACAGATCTGCATACCTTCATCACCGATATTGTCAAACCTCAAGGTTATCAACATCACTTTCTATTAGGTCATTCGATGGGGGGAGCTATCAGTAGTCTACTGCTTGCTCGTCATCCTAAACTGATTGATCGAGCGGTATTAAGTGCACCAATGCATGGTATTCATCTTAAACCCAGTTTGCGTTTTTTTGCTGAGCCATTAGCACGCTTTAATGATTACATTCATCGCCAACCCACTTATGCACCAGGACAACGCGCTTACTACCCAAAACCGTTTGCAAATAATCCACTGACACACAGCGAAACGCGTTTTCAATGGAGCAAAAGTTTATACCAACAACAACCCCAATTACGTTTAGGGGGTGCCAGTAATCGTTGGGTGTGGCAAAGTATGGCCGCGACCCGTCACTGTATTGCTGAAGCTAAGAACATCATCACTCCAACCTTAATATTACAAGGTAGTGCCGATCATATTGTCGATAACCAAGCCCATTATCATTTCTGCCAACACACGCCTAATTACAGTCAAATAGTCACGATCGCTGATGCTCGTCACGAATTATTATTTGAAAAAGACCAATATCGTAATATTGCTTTAATGGAAATTTGCAACCATTTTGCGGCATCATAATAGTAAATAAATTCAAAAAGACTACGCCATCACAAAAATAAAAGCGGAAATATTTATTACTAACATCAACCCCTTTTTATCTCTCATAGTAGTTTAAGATTAGCGACTCACATTTGATCTCGTTATCTTTATTTTCGCTATATTTCTATTTATTGAGAGTTTTCATGTATCAAATCGTTGCTTCAGATTTAGATGGCACCTTACTAAATCCCGACCATAAAATTGCGCCATTTACTCGCGATGTATTACAGCGCCTTGACCAACAACAAATAAATTTTGTCTTCGCCACTGGCCGTCATCATATCGATGTCGAAGAAATACGTGAAAAATTAGCTATTCCAGCTTATATGATCACCTCTAATGGTGCTCGCGTACATAACAGCCAAGGCGAACTGGTCTTTCAACAAGATCTAAGTGCTGACGTTATTCGTGGTGTAATTGAACTTGTTAAAGACGATCCTGCATTACATATTCATATGTATTGTGGCGATCAATGGCTTTTAAATCATGATAATGAACAGCTAAAAGAGTTCCATGATAGCTTTAGTTATCACTTGTATGATGCCAATAATCCCCCAGTAGAAAACGTGGCTAAAATCTTTTTTACTCGTGATGACGAAGATCATGAAGCGTTAGTGAAATGGGAACAGTGTTTCAATACCCATTTTGGTGATAAAGCCAACGTCGCCTTTTCAACTCCCTGGTGTCTTGAAGTAATGGATGCGGGAGTGTCAAAAGGTCATGCACTTAAAGCCGTCGCTGAAGCTCTGGGTTACCAACTGGCTGACTGTATTGCATTTGGTGATGGTATGAATGATGCTGAAATGTTAGCAATGGCCGGTAAAGGTCTGGTAATGGGAACCTCACACGAAAAAGTGAAACAGGCATTACCAAATAATGAAGTTATTGGCTCAAACGCTGACGAAGCAGTAGCACATTATTTAGAACAGCATTTATTAACGCGCTAATTTGGCCGTTTTTATGCTTGAAAAATCTAAATCAGTGACAGTCATAGCGCTCTATGTTGTCACTGTTTTATTTAAAACTGTCCCGTCATGGCTAATATGTGTTGCCATTGCGCCGCTGTTACTGGCATCACACTGAGTCGATTGCCTCTTTTCACTAATGGCATTTCAGCTAACTCAGGCGTCTTTTTCATTCGTGCTAAGCTTACTAATCGCAAATGTTGTTGGTATTCAATATCCACCATTACCCACGGTGGTTTTTCACAGCTGGCCTTGGGATCAAAATACGCACTTGTTGGTTCAAATTGAAAATGATCAACATAGGCTTCTTTCACCACTTTCGCGATACCAACCACACCGATAGCTTTGCAAGAAGAATGATAAATCAGCACTAGATCACCATATTTAACCTCATCGCGTAGCATATTTCTGGCTTGGTAATTACGCACCCCTTCCCATGGTGAAACTTTTTGTTGTTTTAAGGTGTCTATTGAAAAGGTATCTGGTTCGGTTTTAAATAACCAATACGCCATAGATTTTCCCTCATTACGCTAATTTCAATGTTGAAATTGAGCCTACCATAGAGAGTACATAATGCCATACCCACGTTTATCACTTGCATTACTGCTAGCGGCAACCACCTTATCGGGCTGTGCTAGCTGGATACCCGCTGCTTTTAAAAGCGATCCTGCAGAGTCACAATGGGTGGGAAATTATAAAAGTGATACTGAAATGGGTCTAACGACACATCTTCACTTAGCTGACGATCATGACGCAACAACGACTTACACTTATACTAATGGTGATCCTGATTTATTAGAAACAGGTCATTGGCAAGCAATCAATACCACCACAGTCAAAGTCACAATGACTACCCATCAAGGACGCCCATTAAATAGCGAACGCATTTATAGTTATGATCCTCATAGTGAACAATTAAGCACAAAACAAGAAACTGTCGATGGTCAAACTTATGAACTTGGCGTTGAAGGGTTAATTCTGCAACGCCAATAACGATCAATATTATTCTCTATCGTGACTCAAAGGTGGCGTTATGCCACACTGCCACCTTTATTGTTTACTATGAGAAAAATCATGGCTTGCCAGCGTTGCGGTTTTCAATTTAATTGTATTTGTGACATCGAACCACAATTACAATCAGCGGCCGATTTTATCCTGCTAACTCATCCTCGTGAATGCAACAAAGACACTAATACTGGCGTATTAATGACTCGAACTCTACCCAGTTGTCGCGTTGAAATGTGGCACCGCACACAACCACCACAACGATTACTAGACCAACTACAAAATCCTCATTATCAAGCATGGTTAGTCTTTCCAAGTGATGAACAACATTTGGCACAACCTTTAACATTACCAACAGCAACCGATGCAAAAATATTATTAATAATTCTAGATGCAACTTGGCAAGAAGCCCGCAAAATGGTGCGTAAAAGTCCATGGCTAAGCCAATTACCTCGTATTGCAATCACCCCTCAGCAAACATCTAACTACGCTTTGCGTCGCAATCAACAACCAGGACATCTATGTACCTGTGAGGTCGGTATTGAATTATTAAATTTATTGCAACAACCTCAAGCGGCACAACAACTACAAACCTATTTTAATCATTTTATTAATACCTACCACGCCGATAAAAGTGGTCACGCAAAATAACCACCGTTGCGATTAAACTATCTAACAGTTGTTTTTGTAATATCAGATTTACTGCTTTATTTTCTAAATAAAAAGGCTCAAATTAGAAATAACCATTTTATACACCGTATTTTTAGTGAAGCAGATACCATGAAAACCAAAATTCTTGCTGTAGTAATAATAGCTTCGACCTTAGGTCTTGCAGGCTGTGCGGCCAATCCTTATGGCAATGCCTACAATGTAAATGATGCTCGCCAGATGCAACAAGTTTACTACGGTACAGTGGTGCGAACCCAAGCTGTGACGCTAAACGGTAATGGTAATGGCATCGGCACCTTAGCTGGCGGCGCAATTGGCGGCATTCTTGGTTCTGGCGTTGGCGGTGGTAAAGGCGCTGAAATAGCCTCTATTGGTGGCGCATTGCTGGGTGGATTCTTGGGCAATGAAGCAGGTAATCAAGTAACCAAACACAATGGGGTTAACTTAACCATAAAAATGGATAGTGGTCGCACGGTATCTATTGTGCAACAAGTTAATCCTCAAGTTATGTTTCATACCGGAGAGCGAGTACAAGTTAACCTTAGTGATGATGGTACTTCGCGAGTAACACCTGCATAAAAATAGTGCTATTATTTTGATAAAAGGAGTTGCGACTCCTTTTTTATTATTCAAAAAAAGCCATATTTGAAAGTCATCACTGACTAAAATCCCTTGCTCTTCCTCGGTAGCTTCATACCAATCTGTACGTTTATTGGTAGGTAATCCTCTCAAAGATAGAGAGTCGCGGTTATTATGGCGCATTATTAGTAAAATAAATGCCCACATAACAAGGCATGCAACCTCACTATTAATGCATAACTATTTTATGCTTACAGTTGCAAACGTGGAGTTTGTAGCATAATCACTATCTAGTTATCAGTTCAAGCTACTGTTATTAATGCTTTTTAATTATTAATCCTTATAGCCTCATAATGGAATGTTAATTTTCACGAAATTAAGCAATCGAATAACGATACTCTTTATTAATTTACTCTCTAAATATGCAACGTTTCTTTGCGCTTTTACGGTTTTTTTTTTATCAAAATAGCAGCATCATAGCACTCGTTAAATAAGTAAACGGTGATGAGATTAAGTAATTCCAGCAATGAAAAAGTATATTTAATTTATTTTTTTGGTTAGGTAAGACAATCAAAAAAATAATTTAATTATTTATCGGCGTTGAATTTTTTAATTAGCATGACTTTATTTTCATTACGATAAATAAACTATTTTTATAGCGTTTATATCCTCCTCAATCATAGGTGAATATAATGTCATCAGATACTGGCACTAAAAAAATGGGTCTTGTCGGCTTAACTGTACTTGTTGCAGTTAACATGATGGGTTCCGGTATTATTATGCTACCAGCAAGCTTGGCGCAAGTTGGTGCAATCTCAATGTTATCTTGGGTTGTTACTGCGCTAGGTGCAATGTGTATTGCTTACACATTCGCTAAATGTGGTGCATTTTGTAAACGCTCTGGCGGTATGTCAGCTTACGCAGAAGAAGCACACGGAAAATCATCTTTCTTCATCTCTTCTTACACTTACTACGTGTGTTTGGTGATTAGCTGTGTTGCTATTGCCGTTTCTTGTTTAGGTTACATCAAACCATTTATGCCTTGGCTAGATACACCTATGCACACTTTCTACGGTGTAGTCGCTATCCTTATCTTCACTATGGTAGCTAACTTTGGCGGTGCAAAAATCACAGGTCAAATCTCAACCTTTACTGTTTGGGGTATTATTATTCCTGTTGCAGGTCTATCTATCATCGGTTGGTGGTGGTTCGATCCACAAACATTCATGAGCGCATGGAACCCACATCATGACACAGCTATGCACTCAGTATCTTCTGGTATCGCATTGACTTTATGGGCTTTCCTAGGTATTGAATCTGCAGGTGCTAACTCTGATGCGGTTGAAAACCCAGAGCGTAACGTACCCCTTGCAGTACTGTTTGGTACTGGTTTCGCAGCGATTGTTTACATTGCTTCAACGGGTGTTATTCAAGGTATTATTCCTAACTCAGAACTAGCAGCATCAACTGCACCGTTTGGTCTTGTATTCAGCCACATGTTTAACCCAACAGTAGGTAACATTGTTACACTGGCAGCAGTTGTTGCATGTCTAGGCTCACTACTTGGCTGGCAGTTCACTAACGCCCAGGTTTCTAAAGCCGCGGCTGATGAAGGTCTATTCCCTAAAATCTTCTCTAAAACAAACAAAGCAGGTGCACCGATTGCAGGTATGTTAATCATGCTTGCGGCTGAGATTATTCTTGCAGTAATGACTATCTCTCCTAACTTGATCAGTCAGTTCAACGCACTATTGAACCTAGCCGTATTCATTAACATGGTACCTTACATCCTATCGATGACTGGCCTTGAAGTACTACTTCGTAAAAACGTGGTATCTCAAAAGCAATACCGTCTTGGTGCAACCGTGGGTACATTAGCGGTTCTATACAGCATCTACGGTGTGTACGCTTGTGGTGCGACAGCCGTATTCGGCGGTACTATCCTGACACTGCTTGGCTACATCTTCTACGGCTTCATCGCAGCTCGTGATACTAAGCCAGAAGTGAAAGCAAACTAATTTTAAAGATTTAATAAATTCGATACTAAAGCAATTTATTAATAACTAACTAGAACGGAAATGGGAATAAATAATAAATACACTGACAATTAATTATCACTATTAATAAACAGTATTATTTATTCCCTTTCTAAAATATTCGGTCAGGCCTTTTAATTTTTCATAGTTAATATGTCGAGTTAAAACACACCTGTTATCCACCATTTTATTCAGGCGTTATTATGAACAATAATAGTAGTACAAATAAAATGCGTGCTCTTGTTATCGAGCACCAAAATATTACTCCAAACAGCTTTGCAGACCGTGCAACTAAGTCGCTTGTTGCTGAACTACAAAACCGTACTATCGAAATCATCACTGCTACTTCTTACGAAGATGCACGTGCGGTTATTCTGTCTACTCAAATTGACAGCCTAGTATTAGCACTAGAAAAAACTGAAGAACAAATCGTTAACTCTCATGAAGAAGTTGATTTGTTAGCAGCACTACAAGCACGTCAATCTGAAGTGCCAGTATTTCTACTAGCAGAACGCGCACGTACTTCTATTCTTAACAACCGCCAGTTAATGGAACGTGTTGATGAGTGTTACTCTGTACTAGAAGACACTGCTGACTTCGTTGCTGGCCGTATCGTTGCTTCAATGCGTCGTTACCGTGCACAAGTGTTACCACCGTTCATGAAAGCGATGATGCACTACAACGATATCCATGAATACTCATGGTCTGCTCCAGGTCACCAAGGTGGTATTGGTTTTACTAAGACCCCTGCTGGTAACCAATTCTTTGAATTCTTCGGCGAAAACTTGTTCCGTACCGATATGGGTATCGAACGTGCTGCACTAGGTTCATTACTTGACCACAGTGGCGCATTTAAAGATTCTGAAGTTGAAGCAGCTAAGATCTTCGGTGCTCATCAGTCTTACTCTGGTATCGTAGGTACTTCAGGTTCAAACCGTACTATCATGCAAGCATGTATGAAAGATGATGACATCGCTATTTGTGACCGTAACTGTCACAAATCAATTGAACAAGGTCTGATCCTAACGGGCGCACGTCCAATCTACATGGTACCTAGCCGTAACTGTTACGGTATCATCGGTCCGATCAGCAAAGTTCAAATGAGCAAAGAAGGCATCGCGCTTAAAGCGAAAAATGCGGGCATTCCTTTCAACGCTGATGAGAAAAAAGCAAGCTACGCTGTAGTAACTAACTGTACTTACGACGGTTTATGTTACCACTCAGAAGTGACTGAAGCGCTACTAGGCGAAAGCTCTAGCCGTATTCACATGGATGAAGCTTGGTTTGGTTACGCACGTTTTAACCCTATCTATAAGGGTCACTACGCAATGCGTGGCGATGCTAAAGACCACACTGGTCCTACAGTATTTGCAACTCACTCAACACACAAGTTATTGAATGCATTGTCTCAAGCATCATACATTCACGTACGTAACGGTGAAAACGCGATTAACTTCGATCGTTTCAACCAAGCTTACATGATGCACACATCAACATCGCCACTATACGCAATCTGTGCGTCTAACGATGTTGCTGCAAACATGATGAAAGGCGAAAGTGGTCTATCGCTAACTAACGAAGTTAACCGCGAAGCGATCATCTTCCGTCAAAACATGCGTCAACTATTCAACGATTACACCGCTGAAAACGATTGGTTCTTCAAGCCTTGGAACGCTGAAACTGTTACTGAAATGAATGGTGACAAGGTTAATTTCGAAGACGCTTCTGTTGAGTCTCTAATGACTATCCAACAGAACTGGAAATTGACTCCTGGTGACAAGTGGCACGGCTTTGACGAAATCGACAATGACTGGTGTATGCTTGATCCAATCAAAGTTAGCTTGCTAACTCCAGGTCTTGACGACAACGGTAACTTCCTAGAAACAGGTGTTCCAGCAGCACTTGTAACAGCTTACCTAAGCCATTTCGGTATCGTACCAACACGTACTACTGACTTCCAAGTAATGTTCCTATTCTCAATGGGTATTACTAAAGGTAAGCGTGACACCTTGATCAACACATTGTTGTCGTTCAAACGTCACTACGATGCCAACGCAGATATCGAAACATTATTGCCTGAGCTAGTTGCTTCTGCTCCAGAAGTTTACCGTGGTCTTGGTCTGAAAGATCTTGGCGAACGTATGTACAAGTACCTAGTACGTCACAACCCAAGCCAAGTGCTAAACCACGCTTACTCAAGCCTTCCAGTAATGGAAGTGAAACCACGTACTGCTTACCAGTTCGTAGTTTCAGATGACGTAGAGCTAGTGGCTTCAGATAAACTTGTTGGCCGCGTTGCAGCGAACTCTGTTATCCCTTACCCACCAGGCATTCCAATGCTTATGGGTGGCGAAAACTTCGGTGATGATACAAGTCCTCAAATCCAGTACTTGAAAGCACTAGAAGCATGGGACGCTGAGTTCCCTGGTTTCGAACACGAAACTGAAGGCGCAGAAATCGAAGACGGTAAATACCACGTTCTTTGTATCAAAAAAGAAGCACTATAATCGCTTAATGCATTAGTGTGACAGCCTATCAATCCCTCGTTGGTAACAGCGGGGGATTTTTTTATCGGTACAAATTTAGCCATAATCTTAGCGCTCAGGTTGCATTAACCTATCTATAGCTAATTATAATTTATACAAATTAAATATTTCTTAACCCATCATTCAAAAAAAAAATCAATTTTTAATGATGAATTTATTCTCACTGATAAAGCATAACTATATTTTGTGCTATTTTTGATTGATTTTAAATTACCACCCAGTGAGAATTTCAACTCATTGTAAATAAAGGCCTTTAATCACAAAAAAATGCAACAAATTACATTTTTACACCATTTGTTAAAAATAATGGTCGAATAATGATACTAAAACTAATCATACCCACTAAAAATGCAATGATTCATTCCGTTTTTACGGTTTTAATTTTAAAGAATCAGCGCATTATATGTCTCGAAAGCGAAGTTGTTTATTCCATTTAAAATATATTTCTTATGCTGAGAACTATATTTTAATTATTTTATAATAAGTAAAATAAAATAATTAACTTCCTTTATATAATAAATAACTCCCCATGGATCTGGTTTTATTTATATTAATATAAATCTTATTTTAAATATGATTTACATCCCTTTAAATCACAGGTGAATATAATGTCATCAGATACTGGCACTAAAAAAATGGGCCTTGTCGGCTTAACTGTACTTGTTGCAGTTAACATGATGGGTTCCGGTATTATTATGCTACCAGCAAGCTTGGCGCAAGTTGGTGCAATCTCAATGTTATCTTGGATTGTGACTGCGTTAGGCGCAATGTGTATTGCTTATACATTCGCTAAATGTGGTGCATTTTGTAAGCGCTCTGGCGGTATGTCAGCTTACGCAGAAGAAGCACACGGAAAATCATCTTTCTTCATCTCATCTTATACTTATTACGTGTGTTTGGTTATTAGCTGTGTTGCTATTGCCGTTTCTGCTTTAGGTTACATCAAACCATTTATGCCTTGGCTTGATACACCTATGCACACTTTCTACGGTGTAGTTGCTATCCTTATCTTCACCATGGTAGCTAACTTTGGCGGTGCGAAAATCACAGGTCAAATCTCAGCATTCACTGTTTGGGGTATTATTATTCCAGTTGCAGGTCTATCTATCATCGGTTGGTGGTGGTTCGATCCACAAACATTCATGAGCGCATGGAACCCACACCACGACACTACAATGCACTCTGTATCTTCTGGTATCGCATTGACTTTATGGGCTTTCCTCGGTATTGAGTCTGCAGGTGCTAACTCTGATGCGGTTGAAAACCCAGAGCGTAACGTACCACTTGCAGTACTGTTTGGTACTGGTTTCGCAGCGATTGTTTACATTGCTTCAACGGGTGTTATTCAAGGTATTATTCCTAACTCAGAACTAGCAGCATCAACTGCACCGTTTGGTCTTGTATTCAGCCACATGTTCAACCCAACAGTAGGTAACATTGTTACACTGGCAGCAGTTATCGCATGTATCGGCTCACTACTTGGCTGGCAGTTCACTAACGCCCAAGTTTCTAAAGCAGCGGCTGATGAAGGTCTATTCCCTAAAATCTTTGCTAAAACAAACAAAGCAGGTGTGCCAATTGCAGGTATGTTAATCATGCTTGCGGCTGAGATTCTACTAGCAGTAATGACTATCTCTCCTAACTTGATCAGTCAGTTCAACGCACTATTGAACCTAGCCGTATTCATTAACATGGTACCTTACATCCTATCGATGACTGGCCTTGAAGTACTACTTCGCAAGAACATGGTATCTCAAAAGCAATACCGTCTTGGTGCAACCGTGGGTACATTAGCGGTTCTATACAGCATCTACGGTGTGTACGCTTGTGGTGCGACAGCCGTATTCGGCGGTACTATTCTGACACTGCTTGGCTACATCTTCTACGGCTTCATCGCAGCTCGTGATACTAAGCCAGAAGTGAAAGCAAACTAATTTTAAAGATTTAATAAATTCGATACTAAAGCAATTTATTAATAACTAACTAGAACGGAAATGGGAATAAATAATAAATACACTGACAATTAATTATCACTATTAATAAACAGTATTATTTATTCCCTTTCTAAAATATTCGGTCAGGCCTTTTAATTTTTCATAATTAATATGTCGAGTTAAAACACACCTGTTATCCACCATTTTATTCAGGCGTTATTATGAACAATAATAGTAGTACAAATAAAATGCGTGCTCTTGTTATCGAGCACCAAAATATTACTCCAAACAGCTTTGCAGACCGCGCAACTAAGTCGCTTGTTGCTGAACTACAAAACCGCACTATCGAAATTATTACAGCAACTTCTTACGAAGATGCACGTGCGGTTATTCTGTCTACTCAAATTGACAGCCTAGTATTAGCACTAGAAAAAACTGAAGAGCAGATCGTTAACTCTAACGAAGAAGTTGAACTACTAAGTGCACTTCAAGCGCGTCAATCTGAAGTACCAGTATTTCTACTAGCAGAACGCGCTCGTACTTCTATTCTTAACAACCGCCAGTTAATGGAACGTGTTGATGAGTGTTATTCTGTACTAGAAGACACTGCTGACTTCGTTGCTGGCCGTATCGTTGCTTCAATGCGTCGTTACCGTGCACAAGTGTTACCACCGTTCATGAAAGCGATGATGCACTACAACGATATCCATGAGTACTCATGGTCTGCTCCAGGTCACCAAGGTGGTATTGGTTTCACTAAGACCCCTGCTGGTAACCAATTCTTTGAATTCTTCGGCGAAAACTTGTTCCGTACCGATATGGGTATCGAACGTGCTGCACTAGGTTCATTACTTGACCACAGTGGCGCATTTAAAGATTCTGAAGTTGAAGCAGCTAAGATCTTCGGTGCTCATCAGTCTTACTCTGGTATCGTAGGTACATCTGGTTCAAACCGTACTATCATGCAAGCATGTATGAAAGATGATGACATCGCTATTTGTGACCGTAACTGTCACAAATCAATTGAACAAGGTCTGATCCTAACGGGCGCACGTCCAATCTACATGGTACCTAGCCGTAACTGTTACGGTATCATCGGTCCGATCAGCAAAGTTCAAATGAGCAAAGAAGGCATCGCGCTTAAAGCGAAAAATGCGGGCATTCCTTTCAACGCTGATGAGAAAAAAGCAAGCTACGCTGTAGTAACTAACTGTACTTACGACGGTTTATGTTACCACTCAGAAGTGACTGAAGCGCTACTAGGCGAAAGCTCTAGCCGTATTCACATGGATGAAGCTTGGTTTGGTTACGCACGTTTTAACCCTATCTACAAGGGTCACTACGCAATGCGTGGCGATGCTAAAGACCACACTGGTCCTACAGTATTTGCAACTCACTCAACACACAAGTTATTGAATGCATTGTCTCAAGCATCATACATTCACGTACGTAACGGTGAAAACGCGATTAACTTCGATCGTTTCAACCAAGCTTACATGATGCACACATCAACATCGCCACTATACGCAATCTGTGCGTCTAACGATGTTGCTGCTAACATGATGAAAGGCGAAAGTGGTCTATCGCTAACTAACGAAGTTAACCGCGAAGCGATCATCTTCCGTCAGAACATGCGTCAACTATTCAACGATTACACCGCTGAAAACGATTGGTTCTTCAAGCCTTGGAACGCTGAAACTGTTACAGAAATGAACGGCGACAAAGTTAATTTCGAAGACGCTTCTGTTGAGTCTCTAATGACTATCCAACAGAACTGGAAATTGACTCCTGGTGACAAGTGGCACGGCTTTGACGAAATCGACAATGACTGGTGTATGCTTGATCCAATCAAAGTTAGCTTGCTAACTCCGGGTCTTGACGACAACGGTAACTTCCTAGAAACAGGTGTTCCAGCAGCACTTGTTACTGCATACCTAGGTCGTTTCGGTATCGTACCAACACGTACAACTGACTTCCAAGTAATGTTCCTATTCTCAATGGGTATTACTAAAGGTAAGCGTGACACATTGATCAACACCTTGTTGTCATTCAAGCGTCACTACGATGCTAACGCAGATATCGAAACATTACTGCCTGAGCTAGTAGCGTCTGCTCCAGAAGTTTACCGCGGTCTAGGTCTTAAAGATCTTGGTAACAAGATGTTTGAATACTTAGTACGTCACAACCCAAGCCAAGTACTGAACCACGCGTACTCAAGCCTTCCAGAAATGGAAGTGAAACCACGTACTGCTTACCAGTTCGTAGTATCAGATGACGTAGAGCTAGTACCTTCTGACAAGCTTGTTGGTCGTGTTGCAGCGAACTCTGTTATTCCTTACCCACCAGGCATTCCAATGCTAATGGGTGGCGAAAACTTCGGTGATGATACAAGTCCTCAAATCCAGTACTTGAAAGCACTAGAAGCATGGGACGCTGAGTTCCCTGGTTTCGAACATGAAACTGAAGGCGCAGAAATCGAAGACGGTAAATACCACGTTCTTTGTATCAAAAAAGAAGCACTATAATCGCCTAATGCGATAATGTGACTACCCTATCAAATCCCTCGCTGGCAACAGCGGGGGATTTTTTTACGACTATCAAATGTGCAGGATGTGCAGGATGTGCAGGATGTGCAGGATGTGCAGGATGTGCAGGATGTGCAGGATGTGCAGGATGTGCAGGATGTGCAGGATGTGCAGGATGTGCAGGATGTGCAGGATGTGCAGGATGTGCAGGATGTGCAGGATGTGCAGGATATTCTTAGAAGAAAGGTGCCTAATAACAATGCATAGATATAAAAAATGCCGGCCTTAGCCAGCATTTTATTAGCGAGTAACGTATCGAATTATAAAGCGATAACGTTCGCTGCTTGTAGACCTTTCTGGCCTTGCTCAACGTCAAATGATACTTTCTGACCTTCAGCTAATGTTTTAAAGCCTTCAGAAACGATAGCACGAAAGTGAACGAATACGTCAGCGCCGCCATTGTCTTGAGTAATGAAACCAAAACCTTTCTCTTCGTTAAACCACTTAACAGTACCGATTGTTTTTGATAATGACATTGAATGTCCCTTAATTTGAATCTGAGTAAATTATCGCACACTGCAATAATCTGAAATGATAATATTCATATAAATCACTGCACTACCCTTATACTCATAACCATACCGAATTGTTATGAAGGTGTACTATATTTATATTGTTATTAAATAATGTCATTTGGCGAGATAAGACATTTAATTAAAATCATTTCTTAATTAAATCCC
Source organism: Photobacterium piscicola (assembly GCF_046058925.1). Taxonomy (NCBI): domain Bacteria; kingdom Pseudomonadati; phylum Pseudomonadota; class Gammaproteobacteria; order Vibrionales; family Vibrionaceae; genus Photobacterium; species Photobacterium piscicola. The sequence goes on along the minus strand of NZ_CP175534.1, from coordinate 434,317 downwards.
CTGAGGTATTAATAAGAAATGTAGAAATTACCAATTACTTTATTGCTGCTATTTGTAATGTTACCTGCTGATGTTTTTTCACAGTAACTAAATGAGATATCAAGATTATCAACATTACCGTTAATAAGAACATGACGCTTTAATACATCACTGTTTAACTGATGGATATTGGCACTCCAAGTGCGTTGGTTTTTTACTAAATTAAAGTTTACTATCATTATTAACCTCTTGATTTTCATTTGTATTTACAGGGTTTTCTTGACGATTCTGTTGGAACCAAAATCGCTTACGGCCTAATGAACGAGACATAAGTATCCTTAGTTTTTTACTAGCAGAAAAATATTCAGATGATAAAAGGCATCTAACATTATTCATGCTAATTAAGTTTTTGAGTTTTTATTTATAATAAAGTAACGAAGTAAATATGAACGTAACGACAAATACAGAAGCAGATGTTGGAAGTGTTTTATATTTCGATGATATTGTATAAATAATTTTTAAGTTAAAATGGGTGTTATTAAAAGTGACGCAAACGGTACTGCGACCATTTGCGTCGACTTAAAATATTATAAAGCTACAACGTTTGCAGCTTGAAGACCTTTTTGGCCTTGCTCTACTTCAAAAGACACTTTTTGGCCTTCAGCAAGAGTTTTGAAACCTTCAGATGCGATTGCACGGAAGTGAACGAATACGTCAGCGCCGCCATTATCTTGAGTAATGAAGCCGAAACCTTTCTCTTCGTTGAACCACTTAACGATACCAGTAGACATAATGTGTCCCTTAATTTTGATTAAAATTCATAAAAAATTAAACGCGAATAAATCACGATGCGCTGAAAGCTTGAATTATTGAATGTGACGATGAAGCTAAGGGAAACACTAAGGAATGCAACAATAACGAAGATATTCTGAGGGTTTTTCTTTTACTTGATGTTTTCATTAATAACTCTGAACAACAGAGCACCGACATTATTATGTGGTTAGCAATTATTGTAAAGATTTATTTTTTGATAATTATTGAAATAACAATTAACCACATGATATTACTTGGTAAATATTTAATCACTACCAAGCAATATCAATAAAAAAACACCACTTTGGATGAAATTTGAATCTTTTTCAGAACTCAACAGATAACATTGTCGCTTAAAAATTATGCATTTTGACCAGCAACATAACCTGAACTCCATGCCCATTGGAAGTTATAACCACCCAACCAACCACTAACATCCATCACTTCACCAGCAAAAAACAGCCCTTTAATCTGCTTCGATTCCATGGTTTTTGATGATAATTCATCTGTATCAACGCCACCAAGGGTCACTTCAGCAGTGCGATAGCCTTCGGTGCCATTAGGTGCAATATTCCAGTGATGAAAATAGGTGGCTAACTGCTCAAACTCTTTATGATCAAGCTGCTTTAGCGGTTTATCTGTAATGTCGCCACGAGTGATCAATACTTCAATTAAACGCTTAGGCAACAGACGAGATAAAGTATTTTTTATACTTTGATTTGGATGCTGATCTCGTAATTGAAGTAACGTTTCAGCCAGATTAAGCGTTGGTAATAAATCAATACTTACCTTTTGTCCAGGCAACCAATACGAAGATATTTGTAGGACCACAGGACCAGATAAGCCACGGTGAGTAAACAGTAAATTCTCTTTAAAGCTAGTTCCGTCTTCGGTCGTAATCACTGCAGGCACTGCGATACCCGATAGCTCTTCAAAAGCATCTTTATCTTGCTTATGCAGTGTAAATGGCACTAATCCTGCGGTGGTTGGCACCATTTTTAAACCAAACTGGGCTGCAATTTGATAGCCAAATGGGGTCGCACCTAATTTAGGCATCGATAAGCCCCCTGTCGCCACCACCAGCGATTCACAGCTGATCGTTTCACCGTTAACATTCAAACTAAACCCAGTCTCTAATTGGGTAATAGCACTGATATCAGTTTGGTAACGTAAACTGATATTAGGCATATCACATTCAGCCACCAACATTTTGACAATGTCTTTTGCGGAATCTAAGCAAAATAATTGCCCATGATCACGCTCTTCATAATCAATTTCATGCTGACAAACTAACCCAATAAAGTCCCATTGGCTGTATTGTGACAATGCTGATTTAACAAAATGGGGATTACGGCAAACATAATTATTAGCAGCAACATCATTATTGGTAAAATTACAGCGACCACCACCTGAAATTAAAATTTTACGGCCAGGTTTTTTACCGTGATCCAGTACAAGCACTGAGCGTCCGCGCTTACCTGCCGTAGCTGCACACATTAAGCCGGCAGCACCCGCACCAATAATTACTACATCATATTTGTTCGCCATGGATTTCAATCAGCCTTTAATGTCACTAAATAAACGCAAAAAGGATGCTAACTGTTAGCATCCTTTTTCTATTGTTACGGCTATTTTACCTGCCTCTTAACTCAATACCAACAGCTATCCCACCACAAGGATTTATTCGATTAAAATCAAGCTTGTTGATGGCGATCTATCGACGTTAATGCCGTCACCGCAGCCGCTGGCATATCTAAGGTCGTGGTTGGGAACGCAAAATCAGCCCCATGAGCATGAACAATCTCAACGATTTTCAGCATCACATCTTGCTGAACCGCTTTGTATTTGACCCAATCAACGGTTTTAGTAAAGGTGTACACCAAAATATTCAGTGACGATGACCCATAAGTATCAAAACTCACAATCAAGGTTTGGCGCGTTTCAATATCGGCATGGTTTTGAAGCATTTTTTTTATATCATCAACCACCAGCCCCACAACCGCAGCATCGCAATAACGTAAACCAACACTTTGTTTAATTCGGCGATTCTGCATTCGTGACGCATTTTCTACTACCACTGAACTGAAAACTGAATTCGGAACATACAGTGGTCGTTTATCAAAAGTTCGAATCACCGTCATACGAAAACCTATTCGTTCTATCGTACCTTCTATTTGACGATCTGGGCTACGAATCCAATCACCCACTTTAAAAGGTCGATCAAAATAAATCATCATTCCACCAAAGAAATTGGCTAATAAATCTTTGGCTGCCATACCAACAACTAAACCACCAACACCACCAAAGGTCAGCAAACCCGACAAACTTAAACCGAAGTTTTGCATCACAATTAAGCTACTCAATACCATTACAATTAAACGTAATATCTTTGAAATAGCAGTAACGGTAGTGGCATCTCGATGCGGGCGATTGTCTAAAATGGTTTGTTCAATATTGGTAATCAACCGCATCAGAATCCAAATAAAGACCCCGACCAATAATAAGTGACGCAATAAAGCCAAGAAGCCACTTGAATAAGAAGTGATGTTATCAACCATTATTCCTAATGACATCAACCCAGGCCACACCCAAATACACAACGAAACAGGAGCTCGAACGGCATCAATTAACGCATCATCCCAAATAAAATGGGTTTTGTTCGCTATGGTTGCTAGTCGACGTGAAAGTAATAACCATCCGCCCCACAGTAGTGTACTCAACAGCAGCAACAAGCCGATGTTATACATCCAATTAACAGAGGCACCCTTTTCAAGTGATGACCACCAGATGACAAATTGATCCATAGCGACGTTGTTTCCAATACTGAAAAGTAATAAATGAAGTGGTATTAATAAAGTTTAGCTATACCAAGTACATGATATAACACTGAAGAAGGGTATCGCAAAGAGAGTGTCACTGAGGAAGTGACACCTAAACAGAGAGTGATCTTTAAAGCCCGAGAAAAGCCACTGCAAAAATAGCCACAAAGAAAGTGATCATAAAAGTACTGGCCAATACGAACAATTTTCTGACTTTCATGCATTTCGCCATAAATAACGGATCGTGATGTTTTTTATACTGTTGACTACGAATATAATGAAATAAGCGAATTTGTTTACTGACATTACCTTGTGACGAAAAGAAACCACGCCCGTCAACTTGTTGATATAACAATGGATCGCAGTCTCGCATTACCACTAACAAAGAACGTAATGTACTGATATATCGACAAGTATTAACGGTTGCCACCAAAAAAATTGCAACCAAAAGTGCATCACCACTGATCATAGTTATCCCCTCTTTATATCACGTGCTTATAGGGATAAAGGGGCGATGTATCACCCCCTAGAACCACTTTAAGCTTGTGAGTCCATGACTGATGTTGGTGCTGACTCGCCTTTAGCCATTGCAGCTAAATCTTTATCAATAAAGAATAATGCTTTGCCATCTTCACCAACTAACTCAATTTTATCTAAAATGCCTTTAAATAGTTTTTCTTCTTCGTGCTGCTCTGACACATACCACTGTAGGAAATTAAATGTTGAGTAATCTTGAGTAGAAAAAGCAACGTGTGCTAATTCGTTAATTTTTTTAGTGATAAGTTGTTCATGTTCGTAAGTTTCACGAAACACATTTCCAAGAGAAGCAAACTCATGCTTAGGAGCTTCGATGGTACCTAAAATAGGTAACGCACCCGTTTCACTCACATAAGTAAACAAACGTTGCATATGCTCCATCTCTTCAGCAGCATGCACGCGTAAGAACGCAGCGGCACCTTCAAACCCTTTATCTTCACACCATGCACTCATTTGTAAGTACAAATTTGAAGAAAAGAACTCTAAATTAATTTGCTCGTTAAGATTTTCAACCATTGCCTTGGCTAACATTGCACTACTCCTGTTTGTTTAAGTGTAATCAAGACATTGTCACTGTGCATTGTTAAGAATGCAACAAATGAACAAAACGTCCTCAATAAAGGAACGACTATTAGTATAAACCACTAAAATAACAATAAAAACGGCTCAACGTTTACGAAAAATAATTAACCATTTCGTAATCTATAGATGCGATCTAATCGATATTTTTAAGTGTAGACCAGTGCTAACATAGACCATTATTATATGGTTATGGAAGATAAGTGATGGTTTATAAACATATTATCGCTGCTATCGATCTTTCTGAAGATAGCGTCTATCTCGTCAATAAAGCAGCTAAATTAGCGCAATCATTGAATGCTAAACTATCACTGGTTCACATCGATGTTGATTATGCTGATCTCTACACTGGCTTGATTGATATTAACTTAGCAGAAATGCACGAACGTGCTGAAAGCGATGCTCAAACTCGATTACATGAGCTTGCTAATAATGCAGGTTACCCGGTTGCTCACACCTTAGTGGGTAGCGGTGATTTAAGTGAAGAAATTTGTAGCACTATCAAAGATCTTAACGTTGATTTAGTCATTTGTGGTCATCATCAAGATTTCTGGAGTAAAATTTTATCATCGACTCGTCAACTTATTAGCCGCACTCCGGTTGATTTATTGATCGTACCGCTAAAATAACTCATCATAAATATAGCAGTCGTTGTTATAACGACTGCTACTCGTCGTCACGATAGCATACTGTCATTATCATATTCTTCATCGCACAATTTAGTTACACTGCTGTTATCCCCTATCAATACACCCAGTTGCAACAATGAAATACTTATCATTAATAACCCTATTATGGGCATTTTCGTTTAGCTTAATTGGCGTTTATCTTGCTGGTCAAGTTGATGCTTGGTTCTCAGTTTTAACCCGCGTTTGTCTCGCTGCACTCGTTTTTATACCGTTTTTACGTACTAAACATCTATACCCAAAGCTTGCCATCAAATTAATGGTCGTCGGCGCGTTTCAACTTGGGCTAATGTATTGCTTTTATTACCAATCGTTCTTGTATTTAACCGTCCCAGAAGTGCTACTATTTACAATTTTTACCCCCATTTATGTCACTCTGATTTATGACGCATTACATAAACAATTTTCACCATGGTATTTACTGAGTGCGGTGATCGCAGTGATTGGGGCGGCGGTGATTAAATTTGAAGGGATTAACCAACACTTCATTATTGGTTTTTTCATTGTTCAAGGCGCAAACCTGTGCTTTGCGATTGGCCAAGTTGGCTATAAACGCATAATTGAACAAGAACAAACGGATATACCACAACATACCGTGTTTGGCTGGTTTTATTTAGGCGCGGTATGTGTCGCTGTGCCAATGTATTTATTGTTTGGTAATAGTGCCAAATTACCCACAACATCATTACAGTGGGGAATTTTAACCTACCTCGGTGTGATTGCTTCTGGACTGGGATATTTCATTTGGAACAAAGGCGCAACAATGGTCAATGCTGGCGCATTAGCGATCATGAATAATGCTTTAGTGCCTGCCGGTTTAATCGTTAACTTGGTGATTTGGAACCATGATGTCGACTATCCACGACTCATTATTGGTGGCGGGATTATTCTATTATCACTGTGGTTTAATGAAACATGGGTTAAACAAAAAGTTGCCACCCAACGCGCATTAGCTCTCAAAAAATAGTCACAAAAAAGGCGCGATTATCGCGCCTTTCTCATACGATTGATGCGTTAGATAAATGCAAAAGCGTCGGCAAACATATGCTCCCGTAACGCACCTTTTTCTGTACAGAAACGTTCACGCGCGGCACCTGCCATTTCAAAACGACCACACACATAAATATCATAGGCAGATAAGCTTACAAAATCGTCGGCAACTGCGTCCAATACATTACCAATTTTACCCTGCCAACCTTCAGGCGCTGTTTCTACAACAGGTACATAGCTAATATTGGCATATTGCTTTGCCAGTGCTTGCATTTCATCATTAGCATACAGCTGACACACATCTCGCCCCCCCCAATAAACAAAGATTGGCTGAGTTAAACCACGGCTAATACAGTTATCCACCATACTGCGAATATAAGAAAAACCAGTGCCACCTGCGATCATCAACAATGGACGTTGACTTTCATGACGTAACCAAGCTTCGCCATGCGCTGCTTCAATCGTCACAGGTTGGTGAGCCGTTAATGCATTCTTCATCGTCTCAACCACTTCTAGTGCATAAGCATTATGTTCAGCAGCACCAATATGAAGCTCAAGCTCACCTTGACGACAAGGGCTACTAGCAATCGAGAACGGGCGTTTATCTTGTTCTCCCATTACTGCTAATAAGTATTGCCCTGCTTTGAAATCGAGGGCTTGTAATGGCGTTAATAAAATACGGTATGTATTACATGCCAACGGTTCAACTGACTTTACTTCACATTGGATAGACATGGTTTTCCTCTAGTCTAACGATAACACCAAGTCGCTTTCCACTCTCGCAAGACAAGCAAAGATCCAGCCTTGTGCCTGCTCTTGTGGCGTTAACATCGGCTCAAGCTCATAGCTTATTTGACCTTGTTGTTTACGACACATACACATAGCACAAGCACCCACTTGGCAGCGATTAGGAAAAGCGATGCCTGCGTTGAGCGCTGCTTGTAATACGGTTTGCTGCGCATCGGCAGTAAACGTAATGTTATTGGGCAACAGGCGTACTTGGTACATAAAAAATTCTCAATTCAATGACAGGTATTATCATTGAAACATAAAAACATCAGGCGCCTGATTGTTACTCAAGCCCATTGTTAGCGGTTAGTTATTGATCGCTAATTGCGCCCACATTGCATCGACTTGTGCCACAATTTGAGGATCCTTAATAATCGGAGTACCCCATTCTCGTTGGGTTTCAGCGCCAATTTTATTGGTAGCATCAAAACCGATCTTTGAACAACGCTCTGTGGTCGCAGCAGTTAATACCGTATCACGACTTGGATCCATACGGGTTGTAACCGCCCAAATAACATCATTCCAATCGCGCACATTGACATCACCATCACAGATAATCACAAATTTGGCATCGGTGAATTGATTCAAAAAGGCCGAGACTGCGCTCATAACCTGTAGACCTTCACCCACAACGGTTTTATTAATACTCACGATTGCCATGCTGTGATCAGCCGCTTGTGGCGGTAAATAACAATCGATGATCGCAGGAAATTGCTGACGTAAGGCGAGTAATCCAGCATCAACATCATACTCAGCAGGCTTTAATCCGACCGATGTTGCTGCGGTATTCGCTAACTCTGCAGGCCATTTAATGGTGGCATCAATCCCCATTTTTGAGCCTAAGCCCACCACTGGCGACGCAAAATCCAATGAATCAATTGGCGTATTATCAATCAGTAATGTATCTCGAACCGGATCCATACGCGTGGTCATCGCATTGATCACACTCGGCCAATCGCGCGCATTAACATCATCATCACACACAATTACAAATTTAGTGTACATAAACTGACGTAAAAACGACCACACTCCCATCATCACTCGTTTAGCGTGGCCAGGGTATTGCTTCTTCATTGTCACCACCGCCATGCGATAAGAACACCCTTCTGGCGGCAAATAGAAATCAACAATCTCAGGAAATTGTTTATGCAAAATAGGCACAAACACTTCGTTTAATGCTACGCCAAGCACCGCAGGTTCATCCGGTGGACGACCGGTATAGGTACTGTGATAAATCGGATCGTTACGCATCGTAATATGAGTAATAGTGAACACATGGTGGCGCTCAACCTCATTGTAATAACCGGTATGATCGCCGTAAGGTCCTTCATCGGCATATTCTTCAGGGTCGATATAGCCTTCCATCACGATTTCTGCACTGGCAGGTACTTGTAGATCATTACTGATACTTTTAACCACCTCAGTGCGACTACCGCGTAATAAACCGGCAAATGCGTACTCAGACAATGTATCAGGCACGGGTGTTACAGCCCCTAATACCGTGGCGGGATCAGCCCCAAAAGCAACCGTTACTGGAAATTTCTCACCCGGATGGGCTTCACACCATTCACGCATGTCTAACGCGCCACCACGGTGAGCGAGCCAGCGCATAATCACTTTATTTTTGGCAATTTTTTGTTGGCGATAAATGCCTAAATTTTGGCGTTTTTTATTCGGGCCACGAGTAATGGTTAATCCCCATGTCAGCAACGGTGCAACATCACCAGCCCAGCAACTCATGACGGGGATTTTATCGAGATCAACCTCGTCACCTTGCCAAATAATTTGTTGGCAAGGCGCTTTACGAAGTACTTTGGTCGGCATATTAAGCACTTGCTTAAATACCGGAATTTTATTGATTGCATCCCGCAAGCCATGCGGTGGCTCAGGTTCTTTTAAATACGCCAGCCATTCTCCAACTTCGCGTAATTGCTTAACATTGTCACGCCCCATTCCCATTGCAACGCGTTCAGGCGTACCAAACAAGTTTGCCAGTACCGGCATGTCGTAACCTACAGGATTTTCAAACAACAATGCCGGACCACCAGCACGCAGAGTACGATCGCAAATCTCCGTCATTTCCTGATTAGGATCGACAGGATGTTGAATGCGTTGTAATTGCCCTTGTTGCTCTAAATAGGCAATAAAGTCACGTAGATCCTTGTATTTCATAGCGACTACCTGTAGCTAAACTAAGTCAAATGAACATTACTGCCATTGACCTAATGAGAATGATTTTTGCTAGTATAACCAGTTGTGCAGCGGAAAACACCCGCCGATCCAAAAAAGAAAATACCCGTTTAAATTCTGTGGGTTAACCAAAACAAGCTAACCTTATAGTTTGAATTTTAGCCAAAAAAAACGCCACATGAAAGTGACGTTTTTAATTCAATAACCGCTTAAATTACTTATGATTTTTGACGGCGCATTGCGTCAAAGAACTCTTCATTTGTTTTGGTCATTGATAGTTTGTCGATCAAGAATTCCATACTATCTGTTTCACTCATTGGGTGAACAATTTTACGCAGGATCCACATTTTCTGTAGTTCATCAGCTTTCGCCAATAATTCTTCACGACGGGTACCTGAACGATTGATATCAATCGCAGGGAAAACACGTTTCTCAGCAATCTTGCGAGAAAGGTGAAGTTCCATGTTACCTGTACCTTTAAATTCTTCGTAAATAACTTCATCCATCTTAGAGCCAGTATCCACTAGCGCTGTTGCGATGATAGTTAAGCTACCGCCTTCTTCTACGTTACGTGCCGCACCAAAGAAACGCTTAGGACGGTGAAGGGCGTTGGCATCTACACCACCAGTTAATACTTTACCTGAAGAAGGTATAACGGTGTTGTAAGCACGTGCTAGACGTGTAATTGAGTCAAGAAGGATAACCACATCTTTCTTATGCTCAACTAAGCGTTTTGCTTTTTCAATAACCATTTCTGCCACTTGTACGTGACGAGATGCTGGTTCATCAAATGTTGATGCAATAACTTCGCCTTTAACAAGACGTTGCATCTCAGTTACTTCTTCCGGACGCTCATCAATTAGTAATACCATCAACACACACTCAGGGTGGTTGTAAGAAATACTTTGAGCGATATTTTGCAGCAACATTGTTTTACCCGCTTTTGGCGGAGCAACAATCAGGCCTCGTTGGCCTTTACCGATAGGAGAAGCTAAATCTAGAACACGCGCTGTAATATCTTCTGTTGAGCCATTACCACGTTCCATACGCATACGATCGTTTGCGTGCAGTGGAGTTAGGTTTTCAAAAAGGATTTTATTGCGGGCGTTGTCTGGTTTGTCGTAGTTTACTTCGTTTACTTTTAGTAGTGCGAAGTAACGTTCACCGTCTTTTGGTGGACGAATCTTTCCGGCAATGGTGTCGCCAGTACGAAGGTTAAAACGACGAATTTGGCTTGGTGATACATAAATATCATCAGGGCCTGCAAGGTAAGAACTGTCTGCGCTACGCAGAAAGCCGAAGCCGTCTTGCAAAATCTCTAGAACACCGTCGCCAAAAATATCCTCACCACTTTTAGCATGTTGCTTAAGAATGGAGAAGATGATGTCCTGCTTACGTAGGCGGGCCAGGTTTTCCAATCCTAAACTTTCGCTAAGTGATACCAACTTAGGGATAGGTTGGCTCTTGAGTTCTGTAAGATTCATAGTGGTGGGTTTCTTGTCTGTCAAAATCGGGGTTCTATATTAGTTGAGATAAGGATGACCAATAGGGCCTGGTCAAGAAATGAACGGAAATGTAATTTCTGTGCGTTACGTTAACACTAAACGTTCTATCAGTCTAGCATAGTCGCTAGACAAACCATGCACAACTTAGAAATTGTGCATGGCTCGCAATTATGTCACTTATAAGTTCGCGTCTAGGAACTCTTTCAGCTGCGTTTTTGACAACGCGCCGACTTTAGTTGCAGCTACTGCACCATCTTTGAACAGTAATAACGTTGGAATACCGCGAATACCAAATTTTGGCGGTGTCGCCGCATTTTGGTCGATATTTAATTTACCAATCGTTAATTTACCTTCGTATTCATCAGCGATTTCGTCAAGAATAGGGGCAATCATTTTACAAGGTCCACACCATTCAGCCCAGAAATCAACCAGTACCGGGCCCGCAGCATTGACAACATCAGTATCAAAACTTTCATCGGTAAGCTGCACAATCTTATCGCTCATCTTCCACTCCAACAGTGATTTTGTTAGCTGATATTGAATTAACCAGCAAATCGTTATCCTATTTGAATGGAATACGTTTCGTATTGCAACCCTAAGCTGATATTCTATAGCAATGAAGACGACACATATCACAGAGCAGAAATTTGCCGAACTAGGGTTAAACCCCCTAGTACTAAAAGGATTGGAAGAGAAAGGGTTTCATAATTGTACCCCGATCCAGGCCTTGGCATTGCCAGTTGTGCTCACTGGCCATGATATCGCGGGACAGGCTCAAACAGGTACGGGTAAGACCCTTGCCTTTCTGACCGCTACTTTTAACCATCTATTGGAGACACCTGCACCAGCAGAGCGTAAAACCAACCAACCGCGAGCGATCATTATGGCGCCAACGCGAGAGTTGGCGATCCAAATTTTCAATGATGCTTCATCGTTACTAGCAAGTACTGGCCTTAAAGCTGGCCTTGCTTACGGTGGTGAACCTTATGAAAAACAAAAACAAGTGTTTGACGAAGGCGTTGATATTTTAATCGGTACTTGCGGCCGTATTATCGACTTCTATAAGCAACGCGTTATCGACCTTGCCAGCATTCAAGTGGTGGTATTGGATGAAGCCGATCGTATGTTCGATTTAGGTTTTATTAAAGATATCCGTTTCTTGTTCCGTCGTATGCCAGAGCCGAAAGCGCGTTTAAACATGCTGTTCTCAGCAACGTTATCATACCGTGTTAAAGAACTTGCATTTGAGCACATGAACAGCCCAGAAAGTGTTGTGGTTGAACCTGAACAAAAAACAGGTCACCGCATTAAAGAAGAGTTATTCTATCCATCAAACCAAGAAAAAATGCGTTTATTACAAACGTTAATTGAAGAAGAATGGCCTGATCGTGCGATTATTTTCGCCAACACTAAGCATCGTTGTGAAGATGTTTGGGGACATTTAGCGGCTGATGGTCATCGAGTAGGTCTACTTAATGGTGATGTACCACAGAAAAAACGTGAGCGTATTCTAGAAGAATTCACCAAAGGTGATATTGATATCCTCGTTGCAACGGATGTCGCTGCTCGTGGTCTACATATTCCGATGGTTACCCACGTATTTAACTTTGATCTTCCTGATGACGCAGAAGACTATGTTCACCGTATTGGTCGTACAGGTCGAGCGGGTGAAAGTGGTCATTCAATCAGCTTTGCCTGTGAAGAATACGCGATTAACCTACCTGCGATTGAGACTTACATTGAGCATGGTATTCCACAATCAAAGTATGACTCTGACGCGCTTTTAGATGATTTACCTGCGCCGATTCGTCTACAACGTACACCTCGTCAAGGTGGCCGTCGTAATAACCAGCGTCAAGGTCAAGGGCAACCTCGTCAGCGTAATAATCGCCGCCGTCCGCCACAAAACAAACCAGCATAAAATAAGTTAAAGTATCTCTATGGAAAGAAATTCAGTATCACCGCTTTATGCAGCAATTGATTTAGGCTCGAACAGCTTTCATATGTGGGTTGTTCGCGAAGTCAATGGCAGTGTTCAAACACTGGCTAAAATTAAACGAAAAGTACGTTTAGCTGCAGGTTTGAATAATCAAAACGAACTCAGCCAAGAAGCCATTCAACGGGGTCTTGACTGTTTGGCCATTTTTGCCGAACGTTTACAGGATATCAAACCTGATCATATTCGCATTGTCGGCACTGCCGCTTTGCGTACAGCGGTCAATGCTAACGAATTTCTTTCCCAAGCTCACAGTATACTTGGGTATCCTGTCAGTGTGATTGCTGGTGAAGAAGAAGCTCGTATTATCTATCAAGGGGTAGCACATACCTCTGGAGGCAGCGATAAACGCCTGGTGGTCGATATTGGCGGAGCCAGTACCGAAGTCATTATTGGTGAAGGTTTTGATGCCAGTGCACTCACAAGCTTAAAAATTGGTTGTGTTACTTGGCTAGAGCGCTACTTTAAAGATCGCTACCTAACCTCAGTTAACTTTGATGCTGCCATTAACGGCGCAAAAGAAGCGATTGAAACCATTATTGAGCGTTACACTCACCAAGGTTGGGAAACCTGTGTTGGCGCAAGTGGTACAGTGCAAGCACTGCAAGAAATAATGCTAGCACAAGGCATGGATGAAATTATTACCCTGCCTAAGCTGAAACGCCTTCAGCGCCAAGCAATGCAATATGAACGTTTAGAAGACCTTGATATTGAAGGTTTAACATTAGAACGCGCACTGGTTTTTCCAAGTGGATTATCAATCCTAATTGCGCTATTTGAATCATTACAAATTGAATCAATGACCCTTGCTGGCGGTGCGCTACGTGAAGGATTGGTTTATGAAATGATGGATCAAATGCGTCACCATGATGTGTGCTCACGTACAATTAGTAGCATGCAGCAACGGTTTCAATTAGATCATACCCATGCTGATAATGTTAGTAATATGGCATTGGCGTTATTAGCTCAATGTCCTGGCTGGCAATTAGAGTCACCTGCTGAAAATTTACTTCAGGCAGCGGCTAAATTACATGAGATTGGCGCAAGCATTGAATTTAAAAAAAGTGGGGAACATGCGGCTTACTTAATTAAGCACATGGATTTACCTGGCTTTACTCGTGCCCAAAAAAATCTCATAGCTGAACTATTGCGCCGCCATAACGGTCCATTAACCAGCTTACCAGAGCAACATGCGTTATCGGCACCCAGTGCAGCCCGTTTGCTACGCTTACTACGACTAGCGATTATTTTATGCCATCGCCGCGATCAAACTTGTTTACCTCCCTTTAGCTTACGCATGGAAGATAACAAATTGACGTTATTATTATCGGCGAAATGGTTGATCAATAATCCCTTAACCCGTAGTGAACTAACCCAAGAAGCCACCCGCCAAACTGATATGGGCTGGCCAATGGTGGTAACGGCGCAAGACTAATAACACCTAATAATTAAGTTAAGTGGACCATCCTCTTAACGCTATGATCAAAAAAGGCTCCCCAAGGAGCCTTTTTTATTAGCTATCGCTTCGTGATAAGCAAATCTTAGCCAGTAATACCACTGTGGCGTAACATTGCATCTAATTGTGGTTCACGGCCACGGAAGCGCTTAAATAGCTCCATCGGCTCTTCACTGCCACCTTTTTCTAAGATACAGGTGAGGAAATCACTGCCTGTTTGAGTATTAAAAATACCTTCTTCTTCAAAACGAGAAAACGCATCAGCCGACAATAACTCTGCCCATAAGTAACTGTAATAACCCGCACTATAGCCACCTGCAAAAATATGACTAAAGCTATGAGGGAATCGACCCCATTCTGGGCTTGGCACAACAGACACTTTATCTTTAACTTCAAATAACGTTGCTAACACTTGAGCGCCAGTTTCAGGATCATAGTTAGTATACAAACTGAAATCGAACAGACCAAATTCAAGCTGACGTAAAATAAACATCGCTGATTGGAAGTTCTTCGCTGCTAACATTTTATCAAGCATTACTTTTGGTAATGGATCACCCGTCTCATAATGACCTGAAATAAAGGCTAACGCTTCTTCCTGCCAGCACCAATTTTCAAGGAATTGACTTGGTAATTCTACTGCATCCCATGGCACACCATTAATACCTGACACCGCAGCCACATCAATTTGAGTCAGCATATGGTGAATACCGTGACCCGTTTCATGGAACAAGGTTGTGACTTCGTTATGAGTAAATAGTGCCGGTTGATCGCCCACAGGACGATTAAAGTTACACGTTAAATAAGCCACCGGTGTTTGCAAACTACCATCGATGCGAGTGCGACGAACCATGCACTCATCCATCCATGCACCACCACGTTTATGTTCACGGGCATATAAATCTAAATAGAAGCTACCACGCAACATGCCTTGAGCGTCAAAGATGTCATAGAAGGTCACCGATTCATGCCACACTTCTACCCCATGACGTTGTTTTATTTCAAGCCCAAACACACGGTTTAGCACTTCAAATAACCCCGCCACCACTTTTTGCTCAGGGAAATATGGGCGTAATTCTTCATCAGAAATACTGTAACGATGTTGTTTTAATTTTTCAGAATAAAAAGCAAAATCCCACGGTTCTAATTGCTCAATACCAAATTCATCACGCGCATAATCACGTAACTCAGCCACTTCACGCTCACCTTGTGGCTTAGCGCGATCAGCTAAATCGTTTAAAAAGCTCAGCACTTGATCCGTCGATTGTGCCATCTTGGTTGCCAATGATTTCTCACCGTAACTACTAAAGCCCAATAAACGTGCCATTTCATGACTTAGTTTTAGTTTTTCAGCAATGATGTCAGTATTATCAAACTCACCAGCATTTGGACCTTGATCAGACGCGCGCGTACTAAATGCTTGATACATTTCAGCACGTAACTCACGATTATTACAGTACGTCATCACCGGTAAATATGACGGAATATCAAGCGTAAATAGATAGCCTTGCTCATCTTTCGCTTGTGCATTTGCTTGTGCCGCTTGCAATGCTGATGCAGGTAAACCTTGTAATTGGTCAACATCAGTAATCACTTTGCTCCACGCCATAGTGGCATCGAGTACATTATTACTAAAGGTTGAGGCTAATTCAGACAAACGCTTACTGATCTCACCAAAGCGTTGTTGTTGCTCGGCAGGTAACCCAATACCTGACAGCTCAAAGGCTTTAAGGGCATCTGTTACTGCTTTTTGTTGAGCTTGACTTAAATCAGCGAAATCATCACTGGCTCGAATCATCTTATATGCATCATAAAGGCCTTTATGCTGTCCAACCCACGTCGCATAATCAGATAATAACGGCAGGCAACTTTCATATGCTTGGCGCAATTCAGGGCTATTTTTAACCCCATTAAGATGCCCTACTGGTGACCAAATACGCCCGAGGCGATCATCTAACTCAGCTAATGGGCGACAAATTGTGTCCCATGTTGGCATTTGAAATTGAGACAGTACGGCTTCAACGTTATTTCGACAATCAGTGATCGCTTGTTCAACCGCAGGTTTAATGTGCTCAGGTTTAATATGAGCAAATGGAGGCAAATCAGTCATCGTCAACAATGGGTTAGACATACGTTTTTCCTTTATTTTTATCTTCTTCTTAACATGCGCCCGCAATAGATAAATTTCAATCCTTTGCTTGGTTTAGGGTCTAAAAATGCAGAAATAGCGCATTTCCTTAATTTAGATAGTAGCAAAGGTTGGCACCATGGTTGGATATTGCTGAATAATTGACGATAATAGTCACTAGCATCCCTGCTTTAGATACCGATAGAGACTAATTTCATGCTGAGTTATCGCCACAGCTTTCACGCTGGCAACCACGCAGATGTGGTTAAACACATTGTTCAAAGCTTAATTCTGGATGCACTCAAGCAGAAAGATAAACCGTTCGTGTATCACGATACTCACTCAGGTGTTGGTCGCTATGATCTTCAAGATGAGCGCAGCGAAAAAACCGGTGAGTTTAAGCAAGGTATCGCTCGAATTTGGTCACGCAATGATATTCCTACTGAAATTGGCGCCTATATTGATGCCATTAAAGCCATTAATGACACTGACGAATTACGTTATTACCCTGGTTCCCCCAAAGTTGCTCGCGCTCAAATTCGCGACCAAGACCGCATGGTATTAACCGAGTTACACCCAAGCGATTTCCCATTATTGTTACAAGAATTTCGCGGTGATCGTCGCGTTAAAATGTATCAAGAAGATGCTTTTGCTCGTCTAAAAGCGAGTTTACCGCCTAAAGAACGTCGCGGGGTGGTGTTGATTGATCCCCCTTATGAGCTCAAGCATGAATACCAAGATGTGGTGAAAGCGATCAAACACAGCCACCAACGTTGGGCAACAGGCACCTATGCTATTTGGTACCCTGTGGTTTACCGTGAAACTATTGATCGCATGATTAATGGTTTGAAAGACTTAAATATTCGTAATATTCTTCAAATTGAGCTGGGTGTAGAACCTGACACAGAAGAACGCGGAATGACAGCTTCAGGCATGATTGTGATTAACCCGCCATGGAAATTAGCCAGTCAAATGGAGCAAATACTGCCATGGTTACAACAAGCCATTGCACCCAATCATGGTCATCATAAAATCGAATGGATCGTGCCTGAGTAAATTACACTGATAATACTTTGCCTAAAAAACAGCTGCATTGCGGTGTAGCTGTTACATTCCCCACGTGACAATCATCATTTTCGATGGTAAAACATTATATTAATCGATTTTTCCGATTTTAAATCCTCGTCACTCAGCCCAATCTTGATTACACTAGGTGACAGTGAATATTCATAACATCTATTGGAGTAAAGTCATGGCGAAGCATTTTGATTACATCTGTATCGGTGGTGGTAGCGGCGGTATTGCATCAGCAAACCGCGCTGCAATGTATGGTGCTAAGGTTGCAATAATTGAAGCAAAAGCCCTTGGTGGCACCTGCGTTAACGTCGGTTGTGTACCCAAAAAAGTAATGTGGCACGGCGCTCAAATCGCTGAAGCGATCCACCTTTACGCTAAAGACTATGGCTTTAATGTTGATGTGAAAGATTTCAACTGGGCTAAACTGGTTGAAAACCGCGAAGCTTACATCAGCCGCATTCATACTTCATATGACAATGTACTTGGTAATAATAACGTTGAAGTCATCAATGGCTTTGCGACCTTTGTTGATGCTAAAACTATTGCTGTTAACGGTGAACATTACACTGCCGATCATATTTTAATTGCGGTCGGTGGTGAACCAACAATTCCTAATGTACTTGGCGCAGAACACGGTATTGACTCAAACGGTTTCTTTGAACTAACAGCACAACCAAAACGTACTGCAATTGTAGGTGCGGGTTATATCGCAGTTGAGATCGCGGGCGTATTAAGTGCACTCGGCACAGATACCCATCTGTTCGTTCGTAAAGAATCACCACTACGTAGCTTTGATCCAATGATTGTTGATACTTTAGTGGAAGTAATGGCAGCTGAAGGTCCAACCCTTCACACCCATTCAATTCCTAAAGAAGTGGTAAAAGAGGCCGATGGTTCTATCACACTTCATTTTGAAGACGGTAAATCACATAACACCGATTTACTGATTTGGGCGATTGGTCGTCACCCAACCACAGACAAAATCAACCTTCAAGCTGCCGGTGTTGAAACCAACGCTCGTGGTTACATCAAAGTTGATCAATACCAACAAACCAATATTGACGGTATTTACTGTGTTGGCGACATCATGGAAGGCGGTATCGAACTAACCCCAATTGCTGTTAAAGCAGGTCGTCAATTATCTGAGCGTTTGTTTAATAACAAGCCAGAAGCCAAGATGGACTACAAACTGGTACCAACAGTGGTATTTAGCCACCCACCAATTGGTACTATTGGTCTAACAACTCAAGAAGCAATTGATCAATACGGTGAAGACAACGTCAAAGTCTACCAATCAGGCTTTACTGCAATGTACACCGCGGTCACAACCCACCGTCAGCCATGTAAAATGAAATTAGTGTGTGCGGGTGATGATGAAAAAGTTGTTGGCCTACATGGTATTGGTTATACCGTTGATGAAATGATTCAAGGCTTTGGTGTTGCAATTAAGATGGGCGCAACTAAAGCTGATTTCGATAGTGTTGTTGCTATCCACCCAACAGGTTCGGAAGAATTTGTTACCATGAGATAGTCAGATCTCTGACAGTATTAAAAAGGTCGAATTATCGGCCTTTTTATTTTTTACTCATAATACAATTATGCTTATGTTAACTAAAATAAGCATAACAATTAATTTTATAGCATCACCATATTCTTTTTTAATTATTATTCGTCCTTAAAAAGGTCACACCGTTTAAAATATAATTAATTTATTGTTATTTAAAATTATTGATACATATAATGCATACACCCAACAACAGATGGCACTAATAAGCATCACGATGCATTACATAAAAAGATAACAATGAAAAAAATATATTCCTTTTTTATAATTATATTACTAAGCGCTTTATTATCATTATTAATTAGCCATATAACAATTAGATATATAGAACGGAAACAAATAAATAACATCATACAACTATTAGATAACGTTATCTATAAGCCTCAATTGCACATTGAACATGAAAGTAACTTAGAGTTAAATAGCAAAGAACAAAACCAACGTTTTCTAGAAGAAATTGAAATAAAATATCCAGAGATAATGGATATTGCCTACATTTATAATGACAAATATCATTATAATAATAGTGGCATTAATAACCCAGTTCCTGAATATATAAAAAAAATGATCCATAATAATGTTGGGGTTAAGTTATTTGATGACCCTTATAATAAAACCAAAACTAATTATATTTTTAAGTTTGGTTCTGGGTATTATATAATAAACTTCTATTCTAAATTATTAAAAAATTTAAGCCATAATATATTAACTAATTTTTTAGTTATTGACTCAAACTCAATAATACCTAACGGACTTTTATATTATAGTTTGACACATAATGCCAAACATCTACACTCTATTATTATTAGTGGCTTAACCATTAAAAAACTATTAATGGTTTTATCTTTCAATTTCATTATATCTTTATTATTAGTAAATATTATATCATCCCTATTATTATCATATTTTGATAGTAACAAAGTGTTATATCGAAGACTAAAAAAAGCAGCTAACAACAGTGAATTTATACCTTACTTTCAATCTATCTATTCAACCAAGCAACAAAAATTCGTTTCAGCTGAAATCCTATGCCGTTGGAATTATAATGGCATAATTGTTCCGCCCGCTGAGTTCATCACTAATTTAGAAAAAACCAATGATATAAAGAACATTACGTTAAATTTAATAAGAGAAGCATTTAACACACTAAATAAAGCCAATATAAATAAAGATTTCATGCTAAGCTTTAATTTTACTGTATCAATGCTTCTTGATGACAAATTTATGCAAAAAGTTATTACTTTAATTAAAAAGAACCCAAATATAAAAAATAAAATAATAATAGAACTAACAGAAAGCGAAAATAGTTTTATTTATTTGGATGAAATTAATATTGTAATGAAAAAATTAAAAAAAGAATCCATATTATTATCAATTGATGACGTTGGCACTGGATATTCAAATTTACTTACCATTCAAGAATTACCTTTTGACATAATGAAAATAGACAAATATTTCATTTCAGATAAATTTGCAGTATCAAAAAGTAATATGCTTGAGACACTAGCAACATTAGGTAATTCGTTGAATCTTACTATCGTTGCTGAAGGTATTGAAACAGAATCAGAATTAAATAAAATAAAAAAATTCAATATTCACTTATGCCAAGGATTTTATTTTTCTACTCCATGTGATTCAAAAACATTTATATCAAGAACAAAGTCTGAGCCACATTTATACCAATAGTGAGATTGTATTAAATTAACCTTTTCAAAAAACACCTTTTTATAAAAACACCGCTCAAAAGCGGTGTTTTTTATCTATACTAAGAATTGCATCTTAATGATGATGATGTCCATCATTATGGCTATGACCACAACTATAGCTTGGTGCGATAACAGTTTGAATAGGGGTTAAGGTGATTTGTTGTAGTAATTCTTCTGTGCTAACCGTATTCAATAAATGCATATTTTCAGCATTGACAGCCATTGGATCTTCAATCTCACGTTGAATGCTCATCACTTCAATTATTTGTTGAGTAACCGCTTCAGGTAATAATAATTCACGGATCACTTTAAGCTCATTATTACTAGTATCTAACGCCATCATCGATAAGGCTAATGTTGATGTGGTTGGCTGTTGAAAATATTCATTTGGAATCGCTGCAGCATTAAATTGAATATCAAACGCAAGTTCAGCCAACTTAAATACCACCAAGCAACCACCATTTTCAGTTTTCATTAAACCAAATTCTGCGGTCGCTTCTGCCATCATTTGTTGCTCTTCAGCTGTAATGCCAGTTAAACCAATAAAAACGATATTACTCATATCATTACGGAACATCTCAATTACTGCGCCATCACCAGCAACAAACGGGTGTTCATCAATGATCTGACCTACATGAAATTGCTGATTTGAATGTGCTGCCATGGTGTACCTCATCGTTATTTTAGCTCAATCATTTCAGTCTATACGAAATTAACAAGCCGTTATAATATGATCTTATTTTAACCATTACCTTCTGATTAACAATACTATGAAAATCAAAAACACTGTTACCAAATAGTAATGGTTAAACATCGATGTCCATCTAAACAACCCCTAACAACATATCAGGGGTTAAATTTATACTGTTTTTATTGTGCCGGAGCAAAATCAGCTGCTGCAGGACGATGTGCAGTATAAATAGCTTCACCGTCACTTTCAGCATCAAAGATAACCGTAACATCAGGACTAAATAAAATAACATCGCCAACTTCAGCAACATATTTAGTGCCGGCTTCATCACGAACCACAATCTTACCTTTGGTGATCACCTTGTACTCAACAGAATCGTAAAAGTATTCAAATTCAACCCCTGGAGACATGGTGAAATGACCCATCGTTAATGCGTTGCTGTTCGTGGTTACAGCAACCTCTGCCATATCACTTTTTAAGCCTTCAACTTCAAGTAACTTACTGAGATCATTTAATTTAAAAGAGCCTGATTTAATCAGTGTAATACCGGGCTTCGTTGTTAATGTTGTCATGGGTAGTGCCTTATTTTTATAGTAAGACCAAAGTCAATGCAGTGATCTTATTGAGTACAGGTAGTCGATTTATTATTGGATTTGAGTGTCACAAAAATGAATGGCGTCGAATCTGAAATTATTAGCTAAATTCAACCGACTATTTATTTAACTGAGCATCATCTTTAGTAATGCTTTCTGATGGAATGAAGTCTAACTGAACACTTAAAATCAACAATAGCTTAAAAATATAAAGACTATTACTACATGGTAACAATTAACTTAAAATTACATTCAAATGTGACAAATAAATCTTTTGTAGATAGTAAACCTGTATTACATACATAACGTCTTAAAATTGCCACCTCGAATAAAAAACCCAAATAATCGCATAAATAACCAATTTTTTAGTTGCTGACTATTCCATCTATTAAATAAAAACGGTAATCTTCGAATTCTTATTTATGGGATAACAATGAATAGTTATTCTCACAAGACCTCGGGGATACCCCCATTAATTCGGCCGTTTCTACCAGTAGGTTATAGACAAATATGCATCAACAAGCAGTAGCACCACCTAAAAGTATCAATAATTGGTTAATGTTTATCATTCCATCATTAATTGGCGTGTTTTTATTTATGGCACCGATCAACTTTGATGGTGACATTACGATCCCAATCGCCGTATTAGCCAAAACTATTCAAAGCCATTTTGAAAATTCACTGACATCGATTGTGACAGGCGTGATCAGTTTTACTGCCATCATGTCTATTATTACCAAGCTCTTTAAGCCTGGATTTGTCATTCGCAACAGCTTCATCAATGGCTTATTGAACCCGTCTTTAATGTGGTTTATCGTGCAACAGCTTGGCGCTATCTTTGCAGTAATGACTTACTTTAATATTGGCCCGGTGATGTTTCGTAACGATGCCACTGGTGGCTTAGTACTCAATAATTTACTGCCCGTATTATTTTCAGTGTTTATTTTTGCTGGTTTACTGCTACCGCTACTGCTTAATTTTGGCTTATTAGAATTCTTTGGCACTCTATTTACCCGTATCATGCGCCCTATTTTTGGCCTGCCGGGACGTTCATCAGTTAACTGTATTGCTTCGTGGTTAGGTGATGGTTCTGTTGGCGTATTACTGACCAGCAAGCAATATGAATCAGGTATGTACACTCAGCGTGAAGCTGCTGTTATTGGTACTACATTCTCAGCGGTATCCATCACTTTCAGCTTAGTTGTTATCGCTCAAGTTAATTTAGAACATATGTTTGCCCCGTTCTACTTAACCGTATGTTTGGCTGGACTAGTGGCTGCTATTATTGTGCCGCGCTTACCACCATTATCACGTAAGAAAAATGTCTATATTAATGGCACCACTGAATCATCACATGATGAAACCGTACCTGAAGGTCATAACATTTTCTCTTATGGGATTGAGCAAGCACTAAAAAAAGCCGCGGAAGTAAAAAGCTTACCTGCAATTGTTGTTGATGGACTTAAAAACGCCGTTGATATGGTATTTGGTGTACTGCCTGTTGTTATGGCAATAGGTACGATGGCGTTAGTGATCGCTGAAAATACCCCTATTTTTGATTACCTCGGCATGCCATTTATTCCATTCCTTGAATTGCTGCATATTCCAGAAGCAGAAGCGGCATCAAAAACCATCGTGGTCGGGTTTGCCGATATGTTCTTGCCATCAATTTTGGCATCAACCATTCAAAGTGATATGACTCGATTTATCATTGCTGCGATGTCAGTTACTCAGCTAATTTACATGTCTGAAATTGGCGCGCTATTAATTGGCAGTAAAGTACCGGTTAAAGCATGGGAGTTATTTGTGATCTTTATTCTACGTACTTTAGTCACTCTGCCAGTAATTGCGCTAATGGCACATTTGATTTTCTAAATAACACTCTTAATTAATAACAAAAAGGCGACCACTCGGTCGCCTTTCTTCATTTACTCTCAAAATAGAAAATCTAATCTAACCTTTATAAATCTTAGGGTTAAACACATCCCGTAGCCAATCACCCAGCAAGTTAATCACTAACACTAAGGTTATTAATACGACCCCAGGGAAGGCGGTGATCCACCATGAGCCCGAGAAAATATAGTTAAAGCCGATGCTGATCAGTGAGCCTAACGATGGCTGATCCACCGGTAAACCTAAGCCTAAAAATGATAGCGCCGCTTCCGACATAATAGCGTTAGCAACCTGTACCGTTGAAATTACTAAAATCGGCGATAAACAATTAGGCAAAATATGACGGAACATGATCCGTGGTGCTCGAAAGCCCATCACCTTAGCAGCTTCAACATACTCTTTTCTTTTCTCTGCCAAAACAGAGGCGCGTACCGTTCGTGCATACTGTGGCCATTCCGCAAAACCGATAATCACCACTAACATAATCACCGCATATTGGGCGTATGTTTCAGCCCCTAATGCAGTACGAAAAATAGCAGATACAATAATCGCCACCATCATGGTGGAAAACGATAATTGCACATCAGCAACACGCATTAATAAACTATCAATTCGTCCACCAAAATAACCTGCGGTTAAACCAATAATCACCCCCAGCACGAGCTGTAACGCTACTGCTAATAAGCCGATCGTCAGTGATAAGCGCATACCATATAAAATAGTCGAATAAATATCACGACCTTGATTATCAGTACCAAGGCTAAAATTAGCATCACCATCTGCCATCCATGCAGGTGGTAATTCAGAATCCATAATATCGATGGTTGATAAATCATAAGGATTTGTCGGTGCAATAAACGGCGCAAATAAAGCCGCGGTAGCAAAGCTTATAAATATGGCAAAACACACCATCGCCACTTTGTCTTTAAGAAAATAATACACAATATCGGAATTTTTAAAACGCTGCCAACGAGTTGGTGCAACGGTGCTAATACTCTCCATGACTTACGCTCCCTTGCCCGTCAAATCTACTGTTGGGTTAACCAACCCATAAAGCAGGTCAACAATGGTATTGGTGACCACAAAAATGAGTCCTACAAAAATCACATACGCGGTAATAAGTGGAGTATCGACTCGATTAATAGCATCTAAAAATAACAACCCAGTTCCTGGCCACTGAAATACACTTTCAGTCAAAATGGTGTAAGCGATCATGGTGCCAATTTGTACACCACCCACGGTTAATACCGGCAACATAGTATTTTTAAGCGCATGTTGGTAGTAAACCTTATTCATCGGCAATCCCTTTGCCTTAGCAAACTTGATGTACTCTGAACTTAATACTTCCAACATTTCAGAACGCACTAAGCGAATAAACAACGGCAACATAATCGAGGCTAACGCCACACATGGCAGCACTAAATGTTTTAAGCCATCAATAGTAAAGAAACCAGATTCCCAACCCAAATAATTCGCCGTTTCACCACGCCCAAATGAGGGTAACCAACCTAATTCAATTGAGAATACATACATCAACATAATTGCCGTTAAAAACACCGGAATAGAAATACCAATGCTACTAAATGCCATAACAGCTTTAGTAAATACACTACGTGGATGAATTGCGGAATACACACCAAGTGGAATCGAAACTAAAATAATGATCACCGTCGCGCCAAATACGAGTTCAAAAGTTGCGACTAATTTATCTAAAATCACCTCAATCGCAGGGCGCTTAAAAGTATATGAAGTACCTAAATCACCTTGAACGGCATTCCCCAGAAAGCGACTATATTTAGTAACAAACGGATCGTTAAGCCCTAAATCATCACGTAATTGTTGCCGTTCAGCTTCTGATACCGACTGCCCGACGAGCTCTCGTAACGGATCGCCAAGGTTATCCTGAATGGCAAATGCCACCAGACTGATCACAAACATCACTATCAGTGCCTGAAACAGGCGTTTGACCAGAAACGAAAACATTCCCTGCCCCTTTTAATTTCATCCTGAAAAAAATGCCGAAGCAAACCCGCCTCGGCACTCATGCTTAGCTTTATTTACTGCTCATTAATTATTATTTTTCATCGACGACAAGGTCACCAAAATATGGCATTTCCATTGAGTTAACGATCGCACCTGCATGAACATTATTACGTGCTCCCCAAGCGGTACTCTGCCAATGCAGTGGTACAAATGCCGCATCGTTATAAAGCGTAACCTCAATTTGTTTAAGCATCGCAATTCGCTTAGCAGGATCGGTTTCTACATTGGCTGCTGTCACTAACTTATCCACTTCAGGATTAGAATAAAAACCACAGTTATATTGGCCTTGCCCCGTTTTTTCATTACGAGTCATGGTTAAAAATTCAGTCAAGTTAGCGGAGTCTTCAGTGTCAGCATGCCAGCCAATCATCATCATATCGGCAGCACATTTATCAAACTCTGGCCAATATTGCGCTTTAGGTAACGTTTTTAAATCTACCTTAATACCAATTTTGGCTAACATTGCTGCCGCTGCTTGCGCAATTTTTGCATCATTAACATAACGGTTATTCGGTGCCAACATAGTGAGTGTAAAGCCGTTTTCATATCCCGCTTGTTTCATTAATTGCTTGGCTTTTTTAACATCATAACGAGGCACTAACTCGCTATCATGACCTTGGTAACCCGCAGGACTTTGTTGCCCTGCTGCGGTCGCAAACCCTTTCATGATCTTTTTAACAATGCCTTCATTATTAATCGCATGCACAATCGCTTGACGAACACGAACATCTTTTAGTGCTTCGTTACTGGTCTGATTCATTTGAAATGAAATCAAACGGGTGCCAGGAAGTGTCACTAAATCAACCCCCTCAGCACTTTTAAGACGCTTATGATCATTAGGTGCAACATGATCAATCATATCGACCCCACCAGAAAGCAATGCGGCAACACGGGTAGCATCTTCTTTAATAGGTAACAATGAAATAGTGTCAACATTGCCTTTTGAGGCCGTATCCCAATAGCCCGCAAAACGAGTAAATTCAACTTTTACCCCTTGCTCACGATCACTAACAATAAATGGACCCGTGCCCGACATATGGGTTGAAGCAAATGAATTACCGTGTTTAGCCACTTCCGCTTTATCTTTACCGTCTGCGGTCTTACCGCTATAAAACTTACTGTCCATTGGGAAAATGTAGGTTGCAGTTTGAAGTACCAATGGATAAGCGCCTTTAGAGATAATATCGACGGTATAGTCATCGACTTTTTTCATCTCAGAGTAAGGTTCAAAAATAGCTTTAAAATCAGGTGAGGCTTGCAGGCGATTAAAGGTCCAAATCACATCATCTGCGGTAAGTGAATTACCTGAGTGAAATTTTACCCCTTGGCGTAAGGTGAATCGAAACGTATTAGCATCAATACGTTGCCAACTTTGTGCTAGACGAGGTTCAAAATCCATTTTCTGAGTAAAACGAACCAAAGGATCAAACACCATGTGTGACAACTGTAATGTGCCGCCAGACAGTTGCTCATGAGGATCAAGTGAGACCGGATCTGATGCGTAACCGAGCTTTAGATCTGCGGCTGTCACACTAAAACTTAACCCTGCTGCAATCAATGCTAGCGCTAATTTATTCTTGATGGTTTTCATTGCATAACTCCTTTATGCCCAAGCGCCGTCGCTCAGTATTTATTTTATTTATCTCTCATAACAACAAATTAAGCGCGTTGCTGAGGTTTGATTTCTAGTCCTTTAAACTCAGGCATTAATGAAATCAAATGCTGACTATATTGATGTTGTGGTGCAGTAAATAATTGTTCTGTTGGTGCAACTTCTAATAAGGTTCCTTGTTGCATCACGCCAATACGATCACACATTTGACGGATCACGGGTAAATCGTGACTGATAAATAACATCGTCAAATTAAGCTCATCTTGAAGATCTTTTAAGAGGTTTAGAATTTGTGCTTGTACTGAAACATCCAGTGCTGATGTTGGTTCATCACAAATTAATAATCGAGGTCGAGTAGCTAGGGCGCGTGCAATTGAGATCCGCTGCCGCTGACCACCGGAAAATTCATGGGGATATTTAATGCCAGCAGCTCGGCCAAGGCCAACATAATCTAAAAGATCATTCACAATTTGTCGTGTTTGCAATTCATTTTTAGTTAACTTATGGAATCGAATTGGCTCTGCAATAATGTCAAAAATACGCATTCTAGGATTCATTGATGTATAAGGGTTTTGGAATACCATTTGCATTTGACGACGCAGAGGACGACGTTCAGATTCACTTTTTAATGCCGTAAGATCAATACCTTCAAACCGTACCGTGCCACTATTTGGTGGGTATAAACCGGCAATAACACGCGCAATAGTGGATTTACCCGAACCAGACTCTCCCACTAAACCAAAGGTCTCACCTTCTGCAATATGAAAGCTGACATCATTATTGGCTTGCACATATTCACGTCGGCTTTCAAATAATGAATCTTTAGTAATAAAGCGTAAGTTAACATTTTCAACCTCAAGCAACGCGCCTTGATAGGTGCGTTGATCTTGGCTTTGCCCGAGCCAGTGCTGTTTAACATCCAGCGTCGGCGTCTGCTTAACATCTTCGATATACGTCACTAGCGGAAACCGCTTCAACTTAATATCAGAACGCGGTACAGCTGAAATTAAACTTTGGGTATAAGGATGTTGTGGCCGCTGCAATACTTGTTCAGTGGTCCCCATTTCAACTAAGTCACCACGATACATAACAGCAACGCGATCGGTAACATTAGAAACCACTCCCATATCATGGGTCACCAACATACAGCCGACATTTTTCTGCACACATAAGTCACGAATCAAGGTTAATATTTGATCTTGAATTGATACATCAAGTGCAGTGGTCGGCTCATCAGCAATAATTAAGTCGGGTTCACCGGCTAACGCGATAGCAATCACGACGCGCTGTCGCATACCACCAGAAAATTGATGAGGATATTGCTTAATTCGCAGCTGAGGCTCAGGAATACCTACCTGTTCCATCAACACTAAAGCTCGCTTGAGTGCATCAGATTGTGACACTTTTAAATTAGTCACAATGGTTTCAGTTAATTGCTGCTCAACCGTGAATAAAGGATTTAATGAGGTCATTGGATCTTGAAATATAAAACCAATTTTTGATCCACGAACTTGGCGCATTTTATCCGCGCTTAAACCTGATATTTTAGTGCCATCTAAAAACACCTCACCGCTAGCAATTTGCCCGGGAGGGCTTAATAAATCAATAACAGCATTTCCCACCGTCGATTTACCCGCACCAGACTCACCAACAACACCCACAATTTCACCACGATCAATGGTGAATGACAGTGATTTCACCGCTGCATGTACGCCATATCGTGAGGGGTATTCTATACGGAGATTTTTTACTTCTAATAATGCCATTATCAGACTCCACTACTGGCAGCATCCTGCCTATCTGAATAATTGATTCCTTTCCATGCCAATACTATTGTCTGATTGCATGCCTTACTTCAATTTGTCAAAAATATTACAAAAAAGCAACAACACAAAGTAAAAAACTATCACCATTTATATATTTCGCATATTTACCCTATATGAACGCATATATAAACAATAGAGCACTAAACAATAAATTAACCACAACCCACTGAATAGCAACTAATATAGCTCTATCATCAACATAATAATCCAAACAATCATAACCATTAAAAAATACATTTATGAATAAATTTTCAAGAACAACAAAAAATTAAATTAACATTAATTAAACAAAGTATCGCTTTCATTAGAATAACTAGCGACAATAACCATTAAAAATACAAATATCAGTGGATATATCCATTACAACGAACGGTTGCAAAATTTACGCTACCCACCTACGTAGCATATTCGCACTGTTTTCTCATCATTTGATAAAATGGGCAGTACACAATTCAAATAGCTACTATTCAAATCCTGCTAACCTCACTGAGTTGTTGGTCATTTTGAGCTAATAAAAACACAAACATTCCGATTTTTTAATGATACTCAAATCCAATATCAGGAGCCCTCACCCTCTGACCAACTATTTTCTCAAAACTCAGAGATGCGCTACCAAATTGCATTCTTTACCATTTTCTACAGATGAAAAAAAACCTGAATCTTTCAATTCAGGTTTTCTTAATGGTGGTCGGTGAAGAGCTAGATTCTAATATCAGTGAACTCCCGACCCTCTGCATTTCTACACGAAAATCAGCAATACTTTTCTGCAGACGAAAAAAACTGTATCTTTCGATTCAGGTTTCTTAATGGTGGTCGGTGAAGAGCTAGGTTCTAATATCAGTGAACCCCCAACCCTCGGCATTTCTACACGAAAATCAGCAATACTTTTCTGCAGACGAAAAAAACTGTATCTTTCGATTCAGGTTTCTTAATGGTGGTCGGTGAAGAGCTAGATTCTAATATCAGTGAACCCCCGACCCTCTGCATTTCTACACGAAAATCAGCAATACTTTTCTACAGATGAAAAAAAACCTGAATCTTTCGATTCAGGTTTTCTTAATGGTGGTCGGTGAAGAGCTAGATTCTAATATCAGTGAACTCCCGCCCCTCTAGCTTTAAACCAATGATACAGATTTACTTTTCTACAGATGAAAAAAAACCTGAATCTTTCGATTTAGGTTTCTTAATGGTGGTCGGTGAAGAGCTAGGTTCTAATATCAGTGAACCCCCGACCCTCGGCATTTCTACACGAAAATCAGCAATACTTTTCTGCAGACGAAAAAAAACCTGAATCTTTCGATTCAGGTTTCTTAATGGTGGTCGGTGAAGAGCTAGATTCTAATATCAGTGAACCCCCGACCCTCTGCATTTCTACACGAAAATCAGCAATACTTTTCTGCAGACGAAAAAAAACCGTATCTTTCGATACGGTTTTCTTAATGGTGGTCGGTGAAGAGCTAGATTCTAATATTGGGAACCCCCGACCCTCTGCGTTTCGACACAAAAATTAACGATACTTTTCTACCGACGAAAAAAAACCTGAATCTTTCGATTCAGGTTTCTTAATGGTGGTCGGTGAAGAGGGATTCGAACCCCCGACCCTCTGGTCCCAAACCAGATGCGCTACCAAACTGCGCTATTCACCGACAATGTTTAGGCTTACAAGGCCAAGGTCTCTAATAAAAGATAACCTAAAAATGGGGTGGCTAACGAGGCTTGAACTCGCGACAACCGGAATCACAATCCGGGACTCTACCAACTGAGCTATAGCCACCATTGTAAGTGGTCGGTGAAGAGGGATTCGAACCCCCGACCCTCTGGTCCCAAACCAGATGCGCTACCAAACTGCGCTATTCACCGACTAAATCGTTACTAAGAAAACAAACCCTCTGGTCCGCTAATCCTAGAAGCCTGAGATACGCTATAAAACTACGTTATCACTGACTAAATTCTGTGTGCTTGTAAAACAAGCGGGCTTTAAAAAGCCAACATGCTGACTGGGTGATCAACACATTATAATATGGGGTGGCTAACGAGGCTTGAACTCGCGACAACCGGAATCACAATCCGGGACTCTACCAACTGAGCTATAGCCACCAATGTTTTTTTACCATTGCCAATACGACCGGATGATGGTGCGCCCGAAAGGATTCGAACCTTCGGCCTTTGGCTCCGGAGGCCAACGCTCTATCCAGCTGAGCTACGGGCGCCTTGCCCTATCGACGGAGGTGAATATTACGGATCAGAACGCAACTCGGCAAGTGTTTTTTTTTATTTTTCTTCCGCTCGCTGATTTTATCAGCAAATCGATGCTGATTCGTATCATGGTTAGCGCTAGATTAGACTTTATTACTGCTTATAGTTGCTATACTTACAAATGAGTAACATCTATATGTATCCACAATTGCACATAAAAAATAACACATCGTCATCATGAATGACCTTTCCTTAAATAACAGGACGTAGCAAAAGGTGAAAAAATGGATTTATCGTTACGACTATGGCTAATCGCTCTTTGTACTCTGCTCTTTTTCTCAACTACCACCATTGCTGCTGACATGTCAGTTTCAGCAATCAATGATCGAACCAAGCCTGTTGGCAATGTACACCTAGAAGGAACGGCTCCCGCAGTCGTTGTAACGACAACCCCCGCACGAACAGGCCAAGCAGTTTACGACCAATACTGTGCTTCTTGTCATAATTCAGGGTTGATGGGCGCACCGAAAAAAGGCAATGCTGATGATTGGGCGACTCGTGTAAGCCAAGGTGATGCCGTACTCGCTAAGCATGCTATTGAAGGTTTCAATGCCATGCCAGCAAAAGGTACCTGTATGGATTGTAGTGATGATGAAATTATTGCAGCCATCAACTATATGATTAAACCTAACTAAAACGACATCGCCTTATTCGGTTTTATCTAGTCAATGTATTAGAAAATAAAAGAGAAGGGAATCGCTCCCTCTCTCTTTTATATAAACAACCGGTATCCGGTATAAAGTAAGCCTGTATTAGAGGTTATTTCTTAAATAGATTTCGAATATTCGCAATGTGGGCTTGGCCTTTTTGCATGCGTTCTTCTGCCGTAACGGGTTTACGTTCACTTTCCCACTCTAAGTCATCTTGGGGTAACTCGTATAAGAAACGACTTGGCTCTGGTTTGATTAGTTCACCATACTGACGACGTTCTTTACATAACGTGAAAGTAAGTTCCCGCTGCGCACGCGTGATCCCAACATATGCCAATCGACGTTCTTCATCAACGTTGTCTTCATCAATACTGGTTTGATGTGGCAAAATACCTTCTTCAGTACCTATTAAGAACACATACGGAAATTCTAATCCTTTTGAAGCATGTAGCGTCATTAATTGCACTTGATCTGCGTCGTCATTATCTTCACCGCGCTCCATCATGTCGCGCAAAGTTAATCGCTGCACCACCTCTTTAAGGGTTTTGATCTCTTTATCATAGTTATCACCTTCTAAATCAGCGGTGATCCAACTGTATAAATCAGAGACGTTTTTCATGCGCATTTCTGCAGCTTTAGGACTGGCTGATGTTTCGTATAACCAATCTTCATAGTGAATATCACGCACTAATTGACGTACAGCAGCAATGGTATCGCCACGTTCTGCATTATCGGCTAACTGATTAACCCAATGCGTAAAACGTTGCAAAGCTTCTAAACCTCGTCCTGATAAATGTTGTTCTAATCCCATTTCAAAACTGGCTTCAAATAAACTTTTACCACGCATATTGGCGTATGTTCCCAGCTTCTCAAGCGTAACCGGACCAATTTCACGGCGAGGTGTATTCACTATTCGTAGAAAAGCATTATCGTCATCGGGGTTAGTTAGTACTCGCAAATATGCCATCATATCTTTAATTTCAACCCGCGAGAAAAACGATGTTCCACCAGAAATTTTATATGGTATACGGTTTTGCATCAGTGCTTTTTCAAATAACCGTGACTGATGATTACCGCGATATAAAATCGCATAATCTTTATAAGCGGTGTTATTCATAAATCGATGTGCGATCAATTCACCAACGACTTTTTCAGCTTCATGCTCTTCATTTTTAGCCGTGAGCACTTTCAGCATTGCCCCATCCGGGATCGCAGAAAAAAGTGCTTTTTCAAATAAGTGCGGATTATTTGCAATAAGAATATTGGCAGTTCGCAGAATACGACTGGTCGAACGGTAATTTTGCTCAAGCTTAACTACTTTCAGATTGGGAAAATCTTTATTAAGTAAGGCTAAATTTTCAGGCTGAGCGCCACGCCACGAATAGATAGACTGATCATCATCACCGACCACAGTAAATCGCGCTCGTTCGCCAACCAATAACTTCACAAATAGATATTGGCTGGTATTGGTATCTTGATACTCATCCACCAGCAAATAACGAATGCGATTTTGCCACCGCTGACGTACGTCTTGATTATCACGAAGCAACAACACTGGCATTAGAATTAAGTCATCAAAATCAAGGGCGTTATAGGCTTTCATTTGACGTTGATACATTTCATAGCAATGGGCAAACAATTGATCACGTTCAGATTGTGCGCGGCCAGCGGCATCAACTGGCGATAACATGTCATTTTTCCAATTAGAAATCGTTGACTGCAGTTGCTTTAATAAATCTTTATCGCCATCGAGCTCTTCTTCGGTCAATTCTTTCAATAATGCCATCTGATCCTGATCGTCAAACAATGAAAAATTGGCCTTTAAACCCAAATATTTACACTCACGACGCACAATATTAAGTCCCAAGGTATGGAAAGTTGACACCATCAACCCTTTGGACTCTTGACGACCTAATGTTTGACCAACACGTTCTTTCATTTCACGGGCGGCTTTATTGGTAAACGTTAACGCAGCGATATTCCGTGCTTTATAGTCACACTTCTGAACTAAGTAAGCGATTTTATTGGTAATAACACGTGTTTTGCCAGAGCCGGCACCAGCCAAGACTAAGCACGGCCCGGAAACGTATTTTACTGCTTCTGTTTGCCTTGGGTTCAGTTTCATTCGTTATCCTGACGTCATTAAAAATTGGGCGCATGTTGACGCGCTTTAATTACAAATCTATTCACTTTACATGGAATAGTGCTTTCACCATTCATCAACATTTGTTGCAATTTCATTATTTAAAACAACTTAAATAGTAGATTTAGAATAAATTTATTAAATAAGGTCTAAAATAAATCAGAGCAAATAGAACTCAATTCTAAATCAGATTAAATGTTGATTACAAAACAGCAAATAACCGTTACATTACTGTTAAATAATTAAATATATATTTAACAGTACTTATATTGCTTAAATTTAGGAGATTTCATGCGGAAAATCGCAGCTATTGCTACTATTATCAGCTTAACGCTAGGGATATCAGCTTGTGACCAAAACACATCCAAAGACCAACAGCAACAAGCTGCAAAAAGTGTACCTGTAGATACAATTATTGTCAGTTCTCATCCACAAGCTATCCATATCGAACTCCCTGGTCGTAGTAAAGCTTATCTTGAAGCAGAGGTTCGTCCGCAAGTATCAGGTATTATTACTGAGCGTAGCTTTACCGAAGGCGGCGATGTACGTAAAGGAGAATCATTGTATAGCATTGACTCTGCCCCTTATAACGCCGCTTACCTCAGCGCTAAAGCAAGTTTAGCTCAGGCACAAGCAAACCTAGATTCAGCTCAAGCACTTGCTAAACGTAGCCAAACATTGGTTAACCGTGGCGCGATCAGTAAACAAACCTATGATGATAATAAAGCAAAATACAAAGTCGCTCTTGCTGGCATTGAAGTTGCGAAAGCCAGTGTTAACAAAGCGAAGATAGATCTTAATTATACCAAAGTTAGAGCACCAATTGCGGGTCGTATTGGTCAATCATCAGTAACACCAGGTGCATTAGTCAGTGCTGGCCAAGCGCAAGTATTAGCCACTATTCAACAACTCGATCCCATCAATGTTGATATCGCGCAATCAAGTACTCAGCTATTACGCTTGAAGTCTGCGTTAAAGCAAGGCGAACTAAAAGCCAGTGATAATGCTGACGTCGAGTTAATCCTTGAAGATGGTACCGTTTACTCTCATCACGGCAAGCTACAGTTTGCTGAAGTGAATGTCGACCCTAACACAGGCTCAGTTACGCTACGTGCTGAATTCCCCAATCCAGATGGCGTGTTATTGCCAGGAATGTATGTTCGTGCAGTCCTAAACACAGGAACCGACCCTAAAGCAATTTTGGTCCCACAAAAAGCCATTACACGTAACAGTAAAGGCCAAGCCACTACTATGGTTGTTGGTGCAGAAAATAAAGTTGAATCACGCATGGTGACCACAGCAGAAGCAATTAATCATCAATGGCGTATTACTAGCGGGCTTAAAGATGGCGACCAAGTTATTGTGGATGGCTTACAGAAAATCCGCCCGGGGGCTGTAGTTGAACCAACACCAATAACAGTCAATCAGTCACAATAAATAGGGAATAAACTATGGCTCGTTTCTTTATCGATCGCCCTATTTTTGCATGGGTGATCGCTATAATTGTAATGCTAGCTGGTGTGTTATCCATTTTAAAACTGCCAGTATCTCAATATCCTAGCATTGCGCCACCAACGGTTGTAATCAGTGCAAACTACCCAGGTGCTAACGCCAAAACCATGGAAGATACGGTAACGCAGGTTATCGAACAACGTATGACAGGTATCGATCACCTGCGCTACTTGTCATCAACCAGTGACAGTTTTGGTAACACTCAGATAACCCTAACCTTTAATGCTGAAGCTGACCCTGATATCGCTCAGGTACAAGTGCAAAATAAATTGCAATCAGCGTTGCCACTACTACCGATGGAAGTACAGCAACAAGGTGTTAAGGTTAACAAATCAAGCTCAAGCTTTCTGATGGTGGTCGGATTCTATTCAGAAGATGGTTCAATGGATAAAAATGACATTTCGGACTACATCAGTTCCAATGTGTCAGATCCAATGAGTCGTGTTGCCGGTGTAGGTGAAATCCAAGCTTTTGGTGCGCAATATGCAATGCGTATTTGGCTCGATCCGCTTAAACTAACAAAATACAACCTCACAAGTATTGATGTCATTGCGGCAATCAAAGAGCAAAATGCGCAGATCTCTGCTGGTCAACTTGGTGCATCGCCATCACTACCAGGTCAAGAGCTTAACGCAACCGTATCTGCACAAAGTCGTTTAAAAACCCCTGAACAGTTTAAGAACATTATTGTTAAATCGGATTCTTCCGGTGCAAAAGTACATTTAAGTGATGTTGCACGGGTTGAGCTTGGCGCTGAAGATTATTCAGTACAGGTATTTTATAACGGCAAACAAGCCAGTGGTCTAGGTATTAAACTAGCTACAGGCGCAAACGCACTTGCAACAGCTGAAGCCGTAAAAGCCAAAGTTGAAGAATTAAAACCTTTCTTCCCTGAAGGGTTAACTGCCGTTTACCCTTACGACACCACACCATTTGTTGAGAAATCAATTGAAGGTGTAGTACATACGTTATTTGAAGCAGTAGCATTGGTGTTTATCATCATGTACCTCTTCTTACAGAACTTCAGAGCAACCTTGATTCCAACCATCGCCGTACCAGTAGTATTACTTGGTACTTTTGCGGTGCTGTCATTGGCAGGCTTTTCCATCAACACCCTCACCATGTTTGCTATGGTACTGGCCATTGGCTTGCTGGTTGATGATGCGATAGTGGTGGTGGAAAACGTCGAACGTGTTATGCATGAAGAAGGCTTAAATGCCGTTGAAGCTACACGAAAATCGATGGATCAAATTACTGGCGCTTTGGTTGGTATTGCATTAACCCTTTCAGCAGTATTTGTACCAATGGCATTTATGTCTGGTTCTACGGGTGTTATTTATCGTCAATTCTCGATAACCATTGTAACGGCAATGGCACTATCAGTATTGGTGGCAATGATCCTTACCCCTGCACTATGTGCCACTATGCTTAAACCTGTTGAGCATGGCAGTAATGAAAAAGGCTTCTTTGGTTGGTTCAACCGCACTTTTGATAAGTTAACTAGCCGCTATGAATCTAGCGTTGCAGCAATGATCAAGCGCTCAATTCGTGTGATGCTGATTTTCCTTGGCCTAACCGTTGCGGTTGGCTGGATGTTCACCCGTATGCCAACATCATTCTTACCTGATGAAGATCAGGGTATTTTGTTCAGTCAGGCAATATTGCCCGTTAACTCAACTCAAGAACAAACCCAAGAAGTGATGGATAAAGTTTCTGACTTCTACCTAAATCAAGAAAAAGACGCCGTAGCCAGTGTGTTTAGTGTCTCTGGATTTAGTTTTGCGGGTAGTGGCCAAAACATGGGTATGGCATTTATCAGTCTCAAAGATTGGTCAGATCGTCAACTACCCGGCATGGATGTAAAGTCGATAGCAAATCGCTCAATGGCCTACTTCCAACATATCAAAAATGCAATGGTATTCTCATTCGCGCCACCAGCAGTAGTTGAATTAGGTACTGCCAGCGGCTTTGATTTTTATCTTCAAGATCGTAGTGGTCAAGGGCATGACAAACTGATTGCAGCCCGTAACCAATTACTTAAATTAGCGTCTGAAAACCCGAATTTAGTCGGGGTTCGTCCTAATGGTCAAGAAGATGCACCGATGTACCAAATCTCTATCGACCAAGCTAAGATCCGTGCTTTGGGTATTGATATTCAATCAGTGAACCAAGTACTGAGTACCGCATGGGGTAGTTCATACGTTAACGACTTCATCGACCGCGGACGAGTGAAAAAAGTCTTCGTTCAAGGTGATGCAGACTTCCGTATGAAGCCTGGTGATCTTGATACTTGGTATGTCCGAAATAACCAAGGTGAAATGGTACCATTCTCAGCCTTTGCAACAGGTGACTGGCAATATGCTTCACCACGTTTAGAGCGTTTTAATGCCACTCCTGCAGTTAACATTCAAGGTGGTGTTGTTAAGGGCTACAGTACTGGTCAAGCAATGCTCGACATTGAAGCGATGGTGAAGAAATTACCACCAGGCTTTGGTGTTGAGTGGAATGGCTTGTCCTATGAAGAACGCCTATCGGGTAACCAAGCACCAATGCTATATACGTTATCTATCTTGGTGGTGTTCTTAGTTCTGGCAGCGCTTTATGAAAGTTGGTCAGTACCTTTTGCGGTGGTATTAGTCGTGCCGCTCGGCATTATCGGTGCACTATTAGCGATGAATGGTCGTGGTATGCCGAACGATGTTTTCTTCCAAGTGGGACTCTTAACAACGGTAGGTCTGGCGACTAAAAACGCCATCCTGATCGTAGAATTTGCCAAAGAATACTACGAAAAAGGGGCTGGATTGGTGGAGGCAACATTGCACGCCGTACGTGTTCGTCTGCGTCCAATTATTATGACATCACTGGCCTTTGGTCTTGGTGTTGTACCTCTAGCAATCAGTACTGGTGTAGGTTCAGGTGGTAAGAATGCCATTGGTACCGCGGTACTTGGTGGTATGTTAAGCTCGACATTCTTAGGTATTTTCTTTATTCCGATTTTCTTCGTGGTAGTAGAACGTATCTTTAGTCGTGGCAAAGACAAATCAACTACTGATGATACGCCACCGACAAAGCAGCACTAATAATCTAAGCAACAACTAACATTAAAGCCCATGTCTATTTTGATATGGGCTTTTTTTCGTTTTTTCATTGTTACTCTTCATCATACTCCACCAAATAAACCTCACCTCAAATACCTAGCCATTAAAATTAATAATATAAAACCGTAAATAAGGCTTGCGAATCAATAATCAAATTCTACAATAGCGCTGAATGAACATTCATTCATACTAACTGTATTGAATATAAACCACGATGACCGACAAAAAAGAGCGAATATTAGTCGCAACTGAAAAGCTATTAGCAACCCATGGTTTTCATGGACTATCCATGCAAATGGTTGCCAAAGAAGCCCAAGTTGCAACCGGCACTATTTATCGCTATTTCAATGATAAAAATGACTTACTGCATCAACTCCACGAGCATATTTTAGGTTATATCGCGAAAAGAATTAGCCGTAATATTAACGATAGCATGTCACTCAAACAGCGCTACCGTACGATGTGGCTAAACCTGTGGCATATGTCTGTTAATGGTGAGGCACCATTGATTAATCAAGGGCAATTTCAACACCTGCCTCGAGACAATTCTTACGAAAAAAAAGCGCTAAAAAAACAACTATTTAGCTGTGTCAATCAAATGTTTGATGAAGGTAAAGCCTGTTTGTTATTTAAACCGCTTAAGAATGAAATTTTAAGTACACTTAGCTTAGAAACGAGTTATTATTTAGCTCGTCAAAAAATCAATGGTGGATTAGAGATCACCGATAGCGAGCTTAATGCTGCTATTGAGGCCTCTTGGGACGCCATTATTCAGCATTAATATTGTATATTCCGGAGCACTCCTTACAATGAAAAAATGGATCGTGATGTTACTTATTGCCCTTCTGTTATTTGGAAGCGTAATTGGTTTCAATCTTTTTAAAGAA
The DNA here is from genome assembly GCF_046058925.1 of Photobacterium piscicola. Lineage (NCBI taxonomy): Bacteria > Pseudomonadati > Pseudomonadota > Gammaproteobacteria > Vibrionales > Vibrionaceae > Photobacterium > Photobacterium piscicola. The sequence goes on along the minus strand of NZ_CP175534.1, from coordinate 394,302 downwards.
CACAAAATAGCTGAGTATATGGCAAATATGCCTGAAGCCAACTATCCGGTTACGGCTACCACAACCAAAGCTGAAGACTGGCACCCTTCACTGCAAGCCATTGGTTTTATTGAACCTATGCAAGGTGTTACTTTAACATCGGAAGCCGCGGGTGTGATCAGCAAGATTAATTTTGAATCAGGCCAAAAGGTAAAAGCGGGCCAACTACTGGTTTCAATTAATTCAAACGTTGAACAATCTAGCTTACAAAGTACAGAAGCAAAACTACCGGCGGTACAAGCATCGTACCAACGCTATAAAGATCTTTATCGTAAAGGCTCTGTATCAAAATCTAGCCTTGATGAAGCAAAAGCTAACTACCTTGCGTTAGTCGCTCAAATCAAATCATTACAAGAATCAATTCAACGTCGTAATATCAGCGCACCTTTTGCGGGTGAAATTGGTTTACGTAATGTGTACTTAGGCCAATACATTCAGCCCGGCACAAAAATCATTCGTTTAGAAGACACAACCACCATGCGTTTCCGCTTCACTGTGCCACAAACGGATATTTCTAAAATTAAAATCGGTCAAACTGTTGATATCAACATTGATGCTTACAAAAACACTGATTTTAAAGGCCAAATTACTGCGATTGAACCGGCTGTTAATGCTCAGACAGGCTTAATTCAGGTACAAGCTGATATTCCTAACAGCGGCGGCATGTTACGTAGTGGTATGTTTGCACGTGCACGTGTGATCCAACCTATCATTGCCGATCAAATTGTTGTGCCTCAAACAGCAATAACTTACACCCTTTACGGCGACACCGTGTATGTACTACGTACCGTTGATGGCAAATTACGCGCCATGCAAACTGTTGTAACAACAGGTTTAAACAAAGGTAACCAAGTACGAATTCTTTCAGGCTTAAAAGCTGGAGAGCAGATCGTGACTAGCGGTCAAATTCGTCTTAGCAACAAGTCATTAGTGCATATCGTTGAAAATGACGCACTGAAGGCTCCTGCTGAAATCCCATTGCTGTAACTGGAGAACACTCAGGATGCGCTTTACTGATATATTCATCAGACGCCCGGTACTAGCAATTTCGATCAGTTTAATGATCGCATTGCTAGGCCTACAGGCGATTTTCAAAATGCAGGTTCGGCAGTATCCGGACATGACGAATACTGTAGTAACCATTAGTACGGCTTATTACGGTGCCAGTGCTGACCTTATTCAAGGTTTTATCACCCAGCCTCTGGAACAAGCAATTGCTCAAGCGGATAACATCGACTACATCACTGCTCAAAGTATTATGGGAATGTCGACGATCACCGTACAGATGAAATTGAACACCAATCCGAACGCAGCCTTGGCGGATATTCTCGCCAAAGTAAACTCGGTGCGAGCTCAATTACCACAAGATACACAAGATCCAACCATTTCACTCTCTACGGGTGGTGGTACCGGGGTACTTTATCTTGGCTTTACCAGTAAAACATTAAGCTCAAGCCAAATCACCGACTACATTGAACGTGTAGTAAAACCGCAATTATTTACGGTAGGTGGTGTGGCAAAAGTAGATATGTACGGCGGTGTACCGTTTGCATTACGTGTATGGCTTGATCCACAAAAAATGGCAGCGTTTAACTTATCTGCTAGCGATGTGACTCATGTATTACAAGCAAACAACTACCAATCTGCAGTTGGTCAAGCCAACAATGATTTCGTGTTGTATAACGGCAGTGCTAACACACAATCAAATAGCCCTGAAACATTAGAAAAACTTGTTGTTTCAAGTAATAACGGTCAAGTGATTCGTTTAGGGGATATTGCAAAAGTAACATTATCACGCAGCAGTGATAGCTACCGTGCAACCGCAAATGGTCAAGAAGCCGTTGTAGGTGCGATTGAAGCGGCACCAAGTGCTAACCCAATCAATATCGCTAAAGACGTGCGTGAGCTGTTACCAACGATTGAACGTAACATGCCAAGTACCATCAAAATGACGGTAATGTATGACTCAACGATTGCGATTAATGACTCGATTCATGAAGTTATTAAAACCATTCTTGAAGCAGCATTAATTGTATTAGTGGTTATTGCCCTGTTTATCGGTTCTCTACGCTCAGTAATTATTCCGATCATCACCATTCCACTATCACTGATTGGTGTTGCACTAGTCATGCAATTATTTGGTTTCTCATGGAACCTAATGACACTGCTGGCTCTGGTACTGGCAATCGGCTTGGTGGTCGATGATGCTATCGTGGTCTTGGAAAACGTTGAACGCCATATCAAACTGGGCCAAACGCCATTTAGAGCCGCCATTATTGGTACTCGTGAAATCGCAATTCCCGTAATTTCAATGACCATTGCTTTAGGTGCGGTATACGCGCCAATAGCATTAATGGGTGGCCTTACAGGTTCATTATTTAAAGAGTTTGCATTAACGCTGGCGGGTGCGGTATTTATATCAGGTATTATTGCCTTAACATTATCACCAGTAATGTGTGCAACCTTCCTTAAAGAAAATGAAGCGCCAAATAAATTTGAGTTAATGGTACATGGCTTTCTTGACCGACTAACGTTACGTTATGAAAAAATGCTAAGTGGCATCATGCACATGCGTTCAGTTGTGATCGTATTTGCTCTATGTGCTTGTGCAAGCTTGCCATTCTTATTTAAATTTATTCCAAGTGAATTAGCACCTGCTGAAGATAACGGTGTAGTGGTATTTATGGGTACAGCACCTGCAAACGCCAACCTTGATTTCATTCAAGACACCATGGATCAAGTTAATAAAGTATTAACAGCAGAAAAAAGTGTTGAGTATGCACAGATCTTCTCAGGTATTCCATCAGCTAACCAAGCGTTTGGTCTGGCAACATTAAAACCATGGAGTCAGCGCGATCAAAGCCAAACTGAAGTGGCAAATGACGTAACTGAAAAAATCAAAAATATTCCCCAAATGGCAATTACTGCTTTCCAAATGCCTAGTCTTCCCGGTGCAGGTTCTGGTTTGCCAGTACAATTTGTAATTACCACACCGAACAACTTTAAGAGCCTCTACCAAGTGGCTGCAGAAATGTTGACTAAGGTGAAAAATAACCCAATGTTCGTTTACTCAGATTTAGACTTAAAGTATGACTCTGCAACGATGAACATTAATATCGACAAAGATAAAGCCGGTGCTTATGGCGTTACCATGCAAGCCATTGGTAATACATTAAGCACAATGTTAGCTGGCGGTGATATTAACCGTGTTGATATTCTGGGTCGTTCTTATAAGGTTATTCCACAAGTTGAGCGTAAAAATCGTTTTAATCCGAAAGATTTAAATAATTATTACGTTAAGACCAGCAGTGGTGATTTGATTCCATTAGGTAGCTTAGTCACCATTACAGTGACACCAGCGCCACCAACCTTACCAAGCTTTAACCAACAAAATGCGGCAACCATTGGTGCGGTATTAGCCCCTGGTACCTCAATTGGTGAAGCGGTAAACTGGTTAAATACCGAGTCAGCTAAAGTATTACCAAAAGGCTATGGCCATGACTACTTAGGCGAAAGCCGTCAGTATGTTACTGAAGGTAATGCACTATATGCGACCTTTGGTCTAGCACTAGCGATTATTTTCTTGGTTCTTGCGATTCAATTTGAATCACTACGCGATCCATTAGTTATCCTAGTTTCGGTGCCATTAGCAATTTGTGGTGCACTGATTGCCCTCGCGTGGGGTGCGACAACATTGAATATTTACTCGCAAATAGGTTTGATAACCCTCATAGGCTTGATAACCAAACACGGTATATTAATTTGTGAAGTCGCCAAAGAAGAACAACTCTACCACGGTAAAAACCGCATGGATGCTGTTATGGAAGCCGCAAAGATCCGTCTTCGCCCTATCTTAATGACAACATGTGCAATGATTGCAGGTTTAGTACCACTACTATATGCATCGGGTGCTGGTGCAGCATCACGTTTCAGTATTGGTATTGTTATCGTTGCTGGTTTATCTATCGGTACCTTATTTACCTTGTTCGTATTACCCGTTATTTATACGTTCTTGGCAAGTGAGCATAAACCGTTACCGGTGTTTGTTGAAGAAGACGATGGTTTAGACAACCACTTTTAATTCACCGAAATAAAAAAGGGCGCTGAATCATCAGCGCCCTTTTCTTTTCACCGCAACCGCAATTACAATAGTTAATAACGATTTTCGCAACGGAGTAAGCGGATCATGTTCGATTCAAAGAAACTTGAGCAAGTAGCTAAACAAATTCAAGACGCAATGCCTAAACCAGTTAAAGATCTAGGCAACGACGTTGAACAAAAAGTACGTCAGGTAATCCAATCACAATTAGGAAAGCTTGATGTTGTCACTCGTGAAGAATTTGATGTGCAAACACAAGTGCTATTACGCACTCGCCAAAAATTGACAGAGCTTGAGCAAAAGATGGCAACATTTGAAGCAAAGCTTAATGCCGAAAATAGCAGTACTGACGCTTAATTCGCGCTGACCCCAATAAAAAAGCCCAGTTCTTATCAAACTGGGCTTTTTTTTTTAATTACTATGTTAAATGAAGATTAACCACCAACAGCAATATGCTTCATATCTTTCATGTAACCTCGTAGCTGTTTACCGATCACTTCAACAGGGTGATTACGTAATGCTTCATTTACTTCAATTAGCTTTTGATTATCAACAAAATTTGTTGTTGTCGCCAAACCTTTACCAATAACATCCGTGGTTACTGTTGCCATAAAATGATCACGTAATAACGGTGTCGCAACATTAGCAAACAAATAGTTACCATATTCAGCAGTATCAGAGATCACTACATTCATCTCATACAAACGCTTACGTGCAACCGTATTGGCAATCAGTGGTAACTCATGCAATGATTCATAATAGGCCGACTCATCAATAATACCTGAGGCTGTCATCGCCTCAAAAGCAAGCTCAACCCCTGCACGCACCATTGCAACCATCAAAATACCGTTATCAAAGTATTCTTGCTCTGAAATATGAAGGTTTGACACTGGGTAGTTTTCAAATTGTGTTTCAGCGGTCTCGCCACGCCAACCTAATAGCTCTGCGTCATCGTTAGCCCAGTCAGCCATCATCGTACTAGAGAAGTGACCTGAGATAATATCATCCATATGTTTGTTATATAGCGGACGCATCAATTCTTTTAATTGCTCTGATAGATCAAAAGCTTTTACTTTTGCTGGATTTGAAAGGCGATCCATCATATGTGTCACACCACCAAACTTCAGTGCTTCAGTGATCGTTTCCCAACCAAATTGCAGCAACTTACCGGCATAATCAGGTGCAATACCATCAGACAGCATTTTCTCATAACACACAATCGAGCCCGCTTGTAGCATGCCACAAAGAATAGTTTGTTCACCCATCAAATCTGATTTCACTTCAGCAACAAATGATGACTCCAGTACTCCAGCACGATGCCCTCCCGTTGCAGCAGCCCATGCTTTAGCAATTTCAAGACCATCAGCTTGGGGATCATTTTCAGGATGCACAGCAATCAAGGTTGGTACACCAAAGCCACGCTTATATTCTTCACGCACTTCCGTGCCTGGACATTTAGGTGCAACCATAACAACCGTTAAGTCTTTACGAATTTGCATCCCTTCTTCAACGATATTAAAACCATGCGAATACCCCAATGCTGCACCATGCTTCATTAATGGCATCACTGTTTCAACAACGTTTGTATGTTGCTTATCCGGTGTTAGATTAACGACTAAATCGGCCTCTGGAATCAGTTGCTCATAACTTCCTACTTCAAAACCATTATCACGCGCATTTTTAAATGATGGACGTTGCTCATCAATCGCAACTTGGCGTAAAGCGTAAGCCACATTCAACCCAGAATCTCGCATGTTAAGACCTTGGTTTAAACCTTGCGCACCACATCCGACAATAACCACCTTTTTACCTTTAAGGTAATCAGCTTCAGTAGCAAATTCTGCACGATCCATAAAACGACAACGACCCAGTTGATCTAACTGCTGGCGCAAATTTAAGGTATTGAAATAATTAGCCATAACAACAAACTCCGTGAAATATATTTATCCCTAGTTCGATATTTATTTATCGAATAGATTGATAGTAGATCAGGAAAATTGTTGCGCAAAGTGATATATTCACAACAATCAATTGCAAATCATGCAACATAAGCCAATGAACATTAAAAACTTGCAACTTTTTCTTCACTTAAGTGATTCGCTGAGTTTTCATCAAACCGCGCAGGCGATGCACATTAGTCCCTCAGCCTTGAGCCGTGTCATTCAGCGCCTTGAACAAGAATTAGGGCAGAGTTTATTTTGTCGTGATAATCGTAGCGTTGAAATAACAATGGCAGGAAAAAAACTCATTCCTGTCGCCTCTGCTATTATTTCCAATTGGTTATCACTCAAAACAGAATTAAACAGTGATAGTTCATTACTACAAGGGAAGCTGAAAATATTTTGTTCCGTCACCGCAAGTTATAGCCACCTACCGTCAATATTGACCGCATTTCGCCAACGTTACCCACAAATAGAAATTCAATTATTAACAGGAGACTCAGCTCTTGCGATTGATAAAGTGCTTAACGATGAAGTTGATGTCGCTATTACCGCCAAGCCAGAACAACTTTCAGCAAAATTAAGCTATATCGAATTAGATCATATTCCAATGTCAGTGATTTCACCCGCAATTCCCCCTCCTGCTATTCAACAACAACTCAATAACGGGCCTAATTGGCAAGCACTACCTTTTATTCTCGCAGAGTCGGGACCCGCAAGATCTCGCGCGAATACATGGTTTAAAGACAAGAAAATCACCCCTCCTATTTATGCTCAAATTTCTGGCCATGAAGCCATCGTTAGTATGGTTGCGTTAGGCTGTGGAATAGGTATCGCACCGGATGTCGTTATCAATAACAGCCCTATGAATGATAAAGTACAGCGTTTTCCAGCAGAATTTATTGCACCATTAAGTTTAGGACTGTGCTGTAAACAATCACGCCATCAAGAAAACGTATTAAAAGCACTACTGCAATTATTTTAACATTATTATGTCTATGCCTTGCTTTCACTAATCAATTGCATTGAAAGGATATCCTTATGACTAACGCAATTTTAACGCATTCATATTGTTCTGATTTTTATGCTAAACGTGGTTATCAGTTTTTAAACAACGTTGCGCAAGATTCTGCCGTTCCATCGAACCTTGTTATATTTTCTGTCATGCATTGCTATGAAGGCTCTCTGCCGTACATTAATGTATTAGCACAATTAGCTCACCCTCTGGTTTTTATTCCCAAAAATGCAACCGCAGATGCTAATCCTGCGTTATTACAAACCATAAACCAAATCGCTAACTGTAAAGTGGTAAACCCACGTTATAATAAAGAATCGTTACGTGATCCGCTCTATTGTGAAACTCTCATTCGCCAATATATCACCCAAGATAGCCCTTTTTTAATACTTGATCACGGTGGCTACTTTGCCAATGCCAGTGAACATTTATGTCATGTCTTTCAACAACAATTAATAGGTATTACAGAGCTAACCGCAAATGGATTATATAAATATTGTAATAAAAATATAAAAAAACCATTAGTTACCGTTTCTCATTTAAGTATTAAAACCCCTGCAGATACGGAAGCCTCGGAATGTATCGTTCATTACTCAGATCAAATTTTACGTGAAGAATTTGGGCTTAAAATAAATAATGCCGGATTTTTAAGGATGGGGGTCATCGGGGCTGGTAATCTCGGTAGAGGAATAATAAAACATTTACAAAACAAAGATATTTCTAATATTCACGTCTTTGATCAAGATCCTCGCCGACTCACTCAATTTCCACGCGATGGCGTACAAGTTTGTACACTTAAACATCTAATACAACAATGTAATATGATCTTCTGTTGTACGGGAAATGGGGCATTAACGGCCGAAATATTTGATCATCTAACTCAACCAATTTTCATTACAACAGTAACATCCGCCGATGATGAGCTCAGACTTCCAGATCTCATTACTCAAGGAGTATTAACTCAAGTAAATAGCAATCAACTTGTAAAAGAATATCAAACTCGTCATGGCGTTAGTGTTTACCTGCTTGCTGGTGGTGAATCAGCTAATACTCCTTTCAAAACAGGGATGGGAGACCCAACACTGTATTTATTTGAGGCTGCACACATGTTAGCAGGATTACGGTTATTAAATCAGCCACAACTGTTTACAGATGGAATTCAAGCACTGCCAGATGATGATGAAAAAATGATCGCCCAACAATGGTTAACCCATTTCTATAATTACCAATAAGATAATAAACAACCCCCACTACCTCACACTACAGATTAGAACGTTTCATATAGTAAAGCTTAACGCACAAAGCCCCAATATTACTGTCGAGGCTCTCTTGAATATAACAGGAGTTACGAGGTTCAAACTCCCTACACGCGCTGATTTTCAATATGGTAAATCCGCAGTTCTGCCAATTAACGCTACAAGCGTAAATTACAGATAGCAAAAAGGCTCATATCTTTTGATATGAGCCTTTTTTAATATGGTAGGGGTTACGAGATTCAAACACCTAACACGCGCTGATTTTCGGTATAGCGAACCCGTTACTCTACCAGTTAACACTGCACCCACTTGAGCTAATAATACAAACGAAAAAAAGCCCCGACATTACTGTCGAGGCTTTCTTGAAGATGGCAGGGATTACGAGGTTCAAACGCCCAACACGCGCTGATTTTCGGTATGGCGAATCCGCTGCTCTGCCAGTTGGAGCTACACCTAAATTATATTGACGTAAAAAAGCCCCGACATTGCTGTCGAGGCTTTCTTGAAGATGGCAGGGGTGGAGAGATTCGAACTCCCAACACGCGGATTTGGAATCCGCTGCTCTGCCAGTTGGAGCTACACCCCTGTAGTTATTTTAAAGACTTAACTGTGTCTTAAATAAATGGCGGAGTGGACGGGACTCGAACCCGCGACCCCCGGCGTGACAGGCCGGTATTCTAACCAACTGAACTACCACTCCGCAGTGTCTATTCAGCATAAATGCAACTTGTTGTCTCTACCTTTATAAAAAGGTAAAAACGAAATTGAAGCCTGGCGATGTCCTACTCTCACATGGGGAGACCCCACACTACCATCGGCGCTATTACGTTTCACTACTGAGTTCGGCATGGGATCAGGTGGGTCCATAACGCTATGGTCGCCAAGCAAATTCTGGTTTATTTATTGTCTTATGACAATAAATAGCAATCTGGGAAAATCTAACTAGTTTGTTCTCAACACTGCATTCAAGCGTTTGTAGAGTCCGTCTCTTCTCTTTAGAGAAGGAAAACCCCTTGGGTGTTGTATGGTTAAGCCTCACGGGCAATTAGTATCAGTTAGCTCAATGCCTCGCAGCACTTACACACCTGACCTATCAACGTTGTAGTCTTCAACAACCCTTTAGAGACCTTAAAGGTCTAGGGATGACTCATCTTGAGGCTCGCTTCCCGCTTAGATGCTTTCAGCGGTTATCGATTCCGAACTTAGCTACCGGGCAATGCATCTGGCGATACAACCCGAACACCAGCGGTTCGTCCACTCCGGTCCTCTCGTACTAGGAGCAGCCCCTCTCAATCATCCAACGCCCACGGCAGATAGGGACCGAACTGTCTCACGACGTTCTAAACCCAGCTCGCGTACCACTTTAAATGGCGAACAGCCATACCCTTGGGACCGACTTCAGCCCCAGGATGTGATGAGCCGACATCGAGGTGCCAAACACCGCCGTCGATATGAACTCTTGGGCGGTATCAGCCTGTTATCCCCGGAGTACCTTTTATCCGTTGAGCGATGGCCCTTCCATTCAGAACCACCGGATCACTATGACCTGCTTTCGCACCTGCTCGAATTGTCATTCTCGCAGTCAAGCGGGCTTATGCCATTGCACTAACCTCACGATGTCCGACCGTGATTAGCCCACCTTCGTGCTCCTCCGTTACTCTTTGGGAGGAGACCGCCCCAGTCAAACTACCCACCAGGCACTGTCCGTAACCCCGATAAGGGGTCAACGTTAGAACATCAAGCATACAAGGGTGGTATTTCAAGATTGACTCCACAACCACTGGCGCGGTTGCTTCAACGTCTCCCACCTATCCTACACATGTAGGGTCAATGTTCAGTGCCAAGCTATAGTAAAGGTTCACGGGGTCTTTCCGTCTAGCCGCGGGTACACAGCATCTTCACTGCGATTTCAATTTCACTGAGTCTCGGGTGGAGACAGCGTGGCCATCATTACGCCATTCGTGCAGGTCGGAACTTACCCGACAAGGAATTTCGCTACCTTAGGACCGTTATAGTTACGGCCGCCGTTTACCGGGGCTTCGATCAAGAGCTTCGACCGAAGTCTAACCCCATCAATTAACCTTCCGGCACCGGGCAGGCGTCACACCGTATACGTCATCTTTCGATTTTGCACAGTGCTGTGTTTTTAATAAACAGTTGCAGCCACCTGGTATCTGCGACTCCCGGCAGCTTAGAGAGCAAGTCTCATCACCGCTAGGAGCGTACCTTCTCCCGAAGTTACGGTACCATTTTGCCTAGTTCCTTCACCCGAGTTCTCTCAAGCGCCTTGGTATTCTCTACCTGATCACCTGTGTCGGTTTGGGGTACGATTTCTTATAATCTGAAGCTTAGAAGCTTTTCCCGGAAGCATGGCATCAATGACTTCACTACCGTAGTAGCTCGACATCGTATCTCAGCCTTAAGATGAACCGGATTTGCCTAATTCATCAGCCTACATACTTGGACCTGGACAACCGTCGCCAGGCTCACCTAGCCTTCTCCGTCCCTCCATCGCAATTATAAGAAGTACGGGAATATTAACCCGTTTCCCATCGACTACGCCTTTCGGCCTCGCCTTAGGGGTCGACTTACCCTGCCCCGATTAACGTTGGACAGGAACCCTTGATCTTCCGGCGAGGGAGTTTTTCACTCCCTTTATCGTTACTCATGTCAGCATTCGCACTTCTGATACCTCCAGCACACTTTACAATGCACCTTCAACGGCTTACAGAACGCTCCCCTACCCAATATGAACAAGTTCATATTGCCGCAGCTTCGGTGTATAGCTTAGCCCCGTTAAATCTTCCGCGCAGGCCGACTCGACCAGTGAGCTATTACGCTTTCTTTAAATGATGGCTGCTTCTAAGCCAACATCCTGGCTGTCTGAGCCTTCCCACATCGTTTCCCACTTAGCTATAACTTTGGGACCTTAGCTGGCGGTCTGGGTTGTTTCCCTCTTCACGACGGACGTTAGCACCCGCCGTGTGTCTCCCGGATATTACTTACTGGTATTCGGAGTTTGCAAAGGGTTGGTAAGTCGGGATGACCCCCTAGCCTTAACAGTGCTCTACCCCCAGTAGTATTCGTCCGAGGCGCTACCTAAATAGCTTTCGGGGAGAACCAGCTATCTCCGAGTTTGATTGGCCTTTCACCCCTAGCCACAAGTCATCCGCTAATTTTTCAACATTAGTCGGTTCGGTCCTCCAGTAAGTGTTACCTCACCTTCAACCTGCCCATGGCTAGATCACTCGGTTTCGGGTCTAATCCTAGCAACTATGACGCCCAGTTAAGACTCGGTTTCCCTACGGCTCCCCTAAACGGTTAACCTTGCTACTAAAATTAAGTCGCTGACCCATTATACAAAAGGTACGCAGTCACCCAACAAGTGGGCTCCTACTGCTTGTACGTACACGGTTTCAGGTTCTATTTCACTCCCCTCACAGGGGTTCTTTTCGCCTTTCCCTCACGGTACTGGTTCACTATCGGTCAGTCAGGAGTATTTAGCCTTGGAGGATGGTCCCCCCATGTTCAAACAGGATATCACGTGTCCCGTCCTACTCGATTTCACTAAGACTGCATTTTTGGTTACGGGGCTATCACCCTGTATCGCGGTACTTTCCAGAACCTTCACCTAACGCAGAACTAGCTTAAGGGCTAATCCGGTTTCGCTCGCCGCTACTACCGGAATCTCGGTTGATTTCTCTTCCTCGGGGTACTTAGATGTTTCAGTTCCCCCGGTTTGCCTCATTAACCTATGTATTCAGTTAATGATACTTGCTTATGCAAGTGGGTTTCCCCATTCGGAAATCCCAGACTCAAGAGGCTTTTACTGCCTAATCTGGGCTTATCGCAAGTTAATACGTCCTTCATCGCCTCTGACTGCCAAGGCATCCACCGTGTACGCTTAGTCACTTAACCATACAACCCCAAGAGGTTTCGTATGTTCAAACAACCAAGGTTTGCGTTTAATACTCCGATCAAGAAAATATTAAACATTGGTTTTTCGCCGGACTCGATACAAGACACTTGAATGTGTGTTGTTTTGAGAACTCGTTTTTATTCAAAGAATAAAAACATTTTTTAAAATCAATCTTTCGATTGAATTTACTAGTCAGCTTTCCAGATTGTTAAAGAGCATAACGCAAAAGCGTTAATCAATGCGTGAGCATTAATTAGCACTTTCGCTATTTTCTAATAACTAATTTTACCAAGCAATCTGTGTGGACACTGCATAAAACAGCATAAGTCTTTAGGTAAGGAGGTGATCCAGCCCCAGGTTCCCCTAGGGCTACCTTGTTACGACTTCACCCCAGTCATGAACCACACCGTGGTAAACGCCCTCCCGAAGGTTAAGCTATCTACTTCTGGTGCAGCCCACTCCCATGGTGTGACGGGCGGTGTGTACAAGGCCCGGGAACGTATTCACCGTGACATTCTGATTCACGATTACTAGCGATTCCGACTTCATGGAGTCGAGTTGCAGACTCCAATCCGGACTACGACGTACTTTGTGGGATTCGCTCACTATCGCTAGCTTGCAGCCCTCTGTATACGCCATTGTAGCACGTGTGTAGCCCTACTCGTAAGGGCCATGATGACTTGACGTCGTCCCCACCTTCCTCCGGTTTATCACCGGCAGTCTCCCTGGAGTTCCCACCATTACGTGCTGGCAAACAAGGATAAGGGTTGCGCTCGTTGCGGGACTTAACCCAACATTTCACAACACGAGCTGACGACAGCCATGCAGCACCTGTCTCAGAGTTCCCGAAGGCACTAAGCTATCTCTAGCGAATTCTCTGGATGTCAAGAGTAGGTAAGGTTCTTCGCGTTGCATCGAATTAAACCACATGCTCCACCGCTTGTGCGGGCCCCCGTCAATTCATTTGAGTTTTAATCTTGCGACCGTACTCCCCAGGCGGTCTACTTAACGCGTTAGCTCCGAAAGCCACGGCTCAAGGCCACAACCTTCAAGTAGACATCGTTTACGGCGTGGACTACCAGGGTATCTAATCCTGTTTGCTCCCCACGCTTTCGCATCTGAGCGTCAGTCTTTGTCCAGGGGGCCGCCTTCGCCACCGGTATTCCTTCAGATCTCTACGCATTTCACCGCTACACCTGAAATTCTACCCCCCTCTACAAGACTCTAGTCTGCCAGTTCAAAATGCTGTTCCGAGGTTGAGCCCCGGGCTTTCACATCTTGCTTAACAGACCGCCTGCATGCGCTTTACGCCCAGTAATTCCGATTAACGCTCGCACCCTCCGTATTACCGCGGCTGCTGGCACGGAGTTAGCCGGTGCTTCTTCTGTTGCTAACGTCAAACAGCCAAGCTATTAACTTAACTGCCTTCCTCACAACTGAAAGTACTTTACAACCCGAAGGCCTTCTTCATACACGCGGCATGGCTGCATCAGGGTTTCCCCCATTGTGCAATATTCCCCACTGCTGCCTCCCGTAGGAGTCTGGACCGTGTCTCAGTTCCAGTGTGGCTGATCATCCTCTCAGACCAGCTAGGGATCGTCGCCTTGGTGAGCCATTACCCCACCAACTAGCTAATCCCACCTGGGCTAATCCTGACGCGAGAGGCCCGAAGGTCCCCCTCTTTGCTCCGAAGAGATTATGCGGTATTAGCTATCGTTTCCAATAGTTATCCCCCACATCAGGGTATATTCCCAGGCATTACTCACCCGTCCGCCGCTCGTCAGCAAAGAAAGCAAGCTTTCTTTCTGTTACCGCTCGACTTGCATGTGTTAGGCCTGCCGCCAGCGTTCAATCTGAGCCATGATCAAACTCTTCAATTAAAGTTTTGTTGTCTCTTTCGAGACGGCTCAATGAATACTGACTTCAAAACTACCTTAGTAATTTTAAAGCTATTATCGTTCCAACAGAACGATAATGAATTGACTGTGCCAAAACAACTTACGTTATTTTGTATTGGTCACTCAGTTCATTGATAAATCTTTCGACTTAACTATTCAACGAGTGCCCACACAGATTGCATGGTCAAATTGTTAAAGAACGTTGACTTTCAATGCCTTAGCGCGTTACGCTTCAGCAAGTCAGGTGGCGTATAATACGCTTTTCTGATATTCAGTCAAGACAAAATTTTATTCTTTTTTATCAATCGATTAAAAAGTAAAAACTTTCTGTTGACATCGCTCACATTACAATCAGTAAGAGCGAAATAAAAGCCCGTTCATTGAACGGGCTTTCATAAATTTGAAGCCTGGCGATGTCCTACTCTCACATGGGGAGACCCCACACTACCATCGGCGCTATTACGTTTCACTACTGAGTTCGGCATGGGATCAGGTGGGTCCATAACGCTATGGTCGCCAAGCAAATTCTGGTTTATTTATTGTCTTATGACAATAAATAGCAATCAGGGAAAATCTAACTAGTTGTTCTCAACACGCATTCAAGCGTTTGTAGAGTCCGTCTCTTCTCTTATGAGAAGGAAAACCCCTTGGGTGTTGTATGGTTAAGCCTCACGGGCAATTAGTATCAGTTAGCTCAATGCCTCGCAGCACTTACACACCTGACCTATCAACGTTGTAGTCTTCAACAACCCTTTAGAGACCTTAAAGGTCTAGGGATGACTCATCTTGAGGCTCGCTTCCCGCTTAGATGCTTTCAGCGGTTATCGATTCCGAACTTAGCTACCGGGCAATGCATCTGGCGATACAACCCGAACACCAGCGGTTCGTCCACTCCGGTCCTCTCGTACTAGGAGCAGCCCCTCTCAATCATCCAACGCCCACGGCAGATAGGGACCGAACTGTCTCACGACGTTCTAAACCCAGCTCGCGTACCACTTTAAATGGCGAACAGCCATACCCTTGGGACCGACTTCAGCCCCAGGATGTGATGAGCCGACATCGAGGTGCCAAACACCGCCGTCGATATGAACTCTTGGGCGGTATCAGCCTGTTATCCCCGGAGTACCTTTTATCCGTTGAGCGATGGCCCTTCCATTCAGAACCACCGGATCACTATGACCTGCTTTCGCACCTGCTCGAATTGTCATTCTCGCAGTCAAGCGGGCTTATGCCATTGCACTAACCTCACGATGTCCGACCGTGATTAGCCCACCTTCGTGCTCCTCCGTTACTCTTTGGGAGGAGACCGCCCCAGTCAAACTACCCACCAGGCACTGTCCGTAACCCCGATAAGGGGTCGACGTTAGAACATCAAGCATACAAGGGTGGTATTTCAAGATTGACTCCACAACCACTGGCGCGGTTGCTTCAACGTCTCCCACCTATCCTACACATGTAGGGTCAATGTTCAGTGCCAAGCTATAGTAAAGGTTCACGGGGTCTTTCCGTCTAGCCGCGGGTACACAGCATCTTCACTGCGATTTCAATTTCACTGAGTCTCGGGTGGAGACAGCGTGGCCATCATTACGCCATTCGTGCAGGTCGGAACTTACCCGACAAGGAATTTCGCTACCTTAGGACCGTTATAGTTACGGCCGCCGTTTACCGGGGCTTCGATCAAGAGCTTCGACCGAAGTCTAACCCCATCAATTAACCTTCCGGCACCGGGCAGGCGTCACACCGTATACGTCATCTTTCGATTTTGCACAGTGCTGTGTTTTTAATAAACAGTTGCAGCCACCTGGTATCTGCGACTCCCGGCAGCTTAGAGAGCAAGTCTCATCACCGCTAGGAGCGTACCTTCTCCCGAAGTTACGGTACCATTTTGCCTAGTTCCTTCACCCGAGTTCTCTCAAGCGCCTTGGTATTCTCTACCTGATCACCTGTGTCGGTTTGGGGTACGATTTCTTATAATCTGAAGCTTAGAAGCTTTTCCCGGAAGCATGGCATCAATGACTTCACTACCGTAGTAGCTCGACATCGTATCTCAGCCTTAAGATGAACCGGATTTGCCTAATTCATCAGCCTACATACTTGGACCTGGACAACCGTCGCCAGGCTCACCTAGCCTTCTCCGTCCCTCCATCGCAATTATAAGAAGTACGGGAATATTAACCCGTTTCCCATCGACTACGCCTTTCGGCCTCGCCTTAGGGGTCGACTTACCCTGCCCCGATTAACGTTGGACAGGAACCCTTGATCTTCCGGCGAGGGAGTTTTTCACTCCCTTTATCGTTACTCATGTCAGCATTCGCACTTCTGATACCTCCAGCACACTTTACAATGCACCTTCAACGGCTTACAGAACGCTCCCCTACCCAATATGACAAGTCATATTGCCGCAGCTTCGGTGTATAGCTTAGCCCCGTTAAATCTTCCGCGCAGGCCGACTCGACCAGTGAGCTATTACGCTTTCTTTAAATGATGGCTGCTTCTAAGCCAACATCCTGGCTGTCTGAGCCTTCCCACATCGTTTCCCACTTAGCTATAACTTTGGGACCTTAGCTGGCGGTCTGGGTTGTTTCCCTCTTCACGACGGACGTTAGCACCCGCCGTGTGTCTCCCGGATAGTACTTACTGGTATTCGGAGTTTGCAAAGGGTTGGTAAGTCGGGATGACCCCCTAGCCTTAACAGTGCTCTACCCCCAGTAGTATTCGTCCGAGGCGCTACCTAAATAGCTTTCGGGGAGAACCAGCTATCTCCGAGTTTGATTGGCCTTTCACCCCTAGCCACAAGTCATCCGCTAATTTTTCAACATTAGTCGGTTCGGTCCTCCAGTAAGTGTTACCTCACCTTCAACCTGCCCATGGCTAGATCACTCGGTTTCGGGTCTAATCCTAGCAACTATGACGCCCAGTTAAGACTCGGTTTCCCTACGGCTCCCCTAAACGGTTAACCTTGCTACTAAAATTAAGTCGCTGACCCATTATACAAAAGGTACGCAGTCACATAACAAGTATGCTCCTACTGCTTGTACGTACACGGTTTCAGGTTCTATTTCACTCCCCTCACAGGGGTTCTTTTCGCCTTTCCCTCACGGTACTGGTTCACTATCGGTCAGTCAGGAGTATTTAGCCTTGGAGGATGGTCCCCCCATGTTCAAACAGGATATCACGTGTCCCGTCCTACTCGATTTCACTAATAATGCATTTTTGGTTACGGGGCTATCACCCTGTATCGCTGTACTTTCCAGTACATTCACCTAACGCAGAACTAGCTTAAGGGCTAATCCGGTTTCGCTCGCCGCTACTACCGGAATCTCGGTTGATTTCTCTTCCTCGGGGTACTTAGATGTTTCAGTTCCCCCGGTTTGCCTCATTAACCTATGTATTCAGTTAATGATACTTGCTTATGCAAGTGGGTTTCCCCATTCGGAAATCCCAGACTCAAGAGGCTTTTACTGCCTAATCTGGGCTTATCGCAAGTTAATACGTCCTTCATCGCCTCTGACTGCCAAGGCATCCACCGTGTACGCTTAGTCACTTAACCATACAACCCCAAGAGGTCTTGTATGTTCAAACAACCAAGGTTTGCGTTTAATACTCCGATCAAGAAAATATTAAACATTGGTTTTTCGCCGGACTCGATACAAGACACTTGAATGTGTGTTGTTTTGAGAACTCGTTTTTATTCAGAGAATAAAAACATTTTTAAAATTAATCTTTCGATTAAATTTACTAGTCAGCTTTCCAGATTGTTAAAGAGCATAACGCAAAAGCGTTAATCAATGCGTTTGCATTAATTAGCACTTTCGCTATTTTCTAATAACTAATTTTACCAAGCAATCTGTGTGGACACTGCATAAAACAGTATAAGTCTTTAGGTAAGGAGGTGATCCAGCCCCAGGTTCCCCTAGGGCTACCTTGTTACGACTTCACCCCAGTCATGAACCACACCGTGGTAAACGCCCTCCCGAAGGTTAAGCTATCTACTTCTGGTGCAGCCCACTCCCATGGTGTGACGGGCGGTGTGTACAAGGCCCGGGAACGTATTCACCGTGACATTCTGATTCACGATTACTAGCGATTCCGACTTCATGGAGTCGAGTTGCAGACTCCAATCCGGACTACGACGTACTTTGTGGGATTCGCTCACTATCGCTAGCTTGCAGCCCTCTGTATACGCCATTGTAGCACGTGTGTAGCCCTACTCGTAAGGGCCATGATGACTTGACGTCGTCCCCACCTTCCTCCGGTTTATCACCGGCAGTCTCCCTGGAGTTCCCACCATTACGTGCTGGCAAACAAGGATAAGGGTTGCGCTCGTTGCGGGACTTAACCCAACATTTCACAACACGAGCTGACGACAGCCATGCAGCACCTGTCTCAGAGTTCCCGAAGGCACTAAGCTATCTCTAGCGAATTCTCTGGATGTCAAGAGTAGGTAAGGTTCTTCGCGTTGCATCGAATTAAACCACATGCTCCACCGCTTGTGCGGGCCCCCGTCAATTCATTTGAGTTTTAATCTTGCGACCGTACTCCCCAGGCGGTCTACTTAACGCGTTAGCTCCGAAAGCCACGGCTCAAGGCCACAACCTTCAAGTAGACATCGTTTACGGCGTGGACTACCAGGGTATCTAATCCTGTTTGCTCCCCACGCTTTCGCATCTGAGCGTCAGTCTTTGTCCAGGGGGCCGCCTTCGCCACCGGTATTCCTTCAGATCTCTACGCATTTCACCGCTACACCTGAAATTCTACCCCCCTCTACAAGACTCTAGTCTGCCAGTTCAAAATGCTGTTCCGAGGTTGAGCCCCGGGCTTTCACATCTTGCTTAACAGACCGCCTGCATGCGCTTTACGCCCAGTAATTCCGATTAACGCTCGCACCCTCCGTATTACCGCGGCTGCTGGCACGGAGTTAGCCGGTGCTTCTTCTGTTGCTAACGTCAAACAGCCAAGCTATTAACTTAACTGCCTTCCTCACAACTGAAAGTACTTTACAACCCGAAGGCCTTCTTCATACACGCGGCATGGCTGCATCAGGGTTTCCCCCATTGTGCAATATTCCCCACTGCTGCCTCCCGTAGGAGTCTGGACCGTGTCTCAGTTCCAGTGTGGCTGATCATCCTCTCAGACCAGCTAGGGATCGTCGCCTTGGTGAGCCATTACCCCACCAACTAGCTAATCCCACCTGGGCTAATCCTGACGCGAGAGGCCCGAAGGTCCCCCTCTTTGCTCCGAAGAGATTATGCGGTATTAGCTATCGTTTCCAATAGTTATCCCCCACATCAGGGTATATTCCCAGGCATTACTCACCCGTCCGCCGCTCGTCAGCAAAGAAAGCAAGCTTTCTTTCTGTTACCGCTCGACTTGCATGTGTTAGGCCTGCCGCCAGCGTTCAATCTGAGCCATGATCAAACTCTTCAATTAAAGTTTTGTTGTTTCTTTCGAAACGGCTCAATGAATACTGACTTCAAAACTACCTTAGTAATTTTAAAGCTATTACCATTCCAACAGAATGGTAATGAATTGACTGTGCCAAATAACCGTAGTTATTTGTATTGGTCACTCAGTTCATTGATAAATCTTTCGACTTAACTATTCAACGAGTGCCCACACAGATTGCATGGTCAAATTGTTAAAGAACAATCTTCTTCGAATTATCAAACATTTGACTGTTTAATCGTTTCGTTGAAGTGGACGGCCATTCTAGCGAAATAACATAAAGTGTCAACCACTTTTTTATTTCTTTTATCCAGTCTATCATCCAATCGATTATTGCATAACATCTTCTTTTATAAAGCTGCTCGCGTTCCGATAGAGCAGCAGTATAGAGACAACGACGTTCATCGCAAGTACTTTATGCTTTTTATCAATAAAAACGAACCGTTAGATCAAAAAGCAAACAAAGCGATCAATAATACGATTATAACGTCTTAAATTGGTGGCTAAAATGTGCCACCTTTTGCCAGTCGGTATATTCCACTTCTTTTGTTGTATCAGTTTCGCCCCCCGTAAGCTTCATTATTAACTTAATCATTGTTCGATCAAAAAAGTTATAACGTGGATAGCGTAATGCTCCAGCAAATACGGCCATCATTTTAGGATGCCATGGTGACTTCAATAAGAACTTCTTAACATAAGCACTTGTTGCTGGCGTATCTTTACCTTCTTTACGAGCGGTGAGGTTAACGCAGAAAAAAGCGATCTTTGCTTGTTCAAGGCTAGCTACATTTTGCTCTATAAATTGATATAGCTTTTTATTTAAATGACCATAGCGTACGGAAGCACCAACAAGAATGCGATCATAACCATTGAAATCAATTTTTGGCTCTGAATGGATATCAATATAGTCACATTGATACTGTTCGCCTAAGTCCTGCTCTATATGGTTAAGGATTTTAATCGTTTGTCCTTCACAACTAGAATGCAGTAATAATACCTTTTCCATGATAGCTCCTTTAATTACGCCAAAATGTCGGCGTAAATAAAACTAATAATGTAAACACTTCTAAACGGCCAAATAGCATAGCAATAATGAGGATCCATTTCGCAGAATCATTTATTTGACCAAAATGAACTGCAACTTCGCCTAAACCTGGACCTAAATTATTAAGTGTCGCGGCCACCGCTGAAAATGCAGTTAATTCATCGATACCTGTCGCAATAAGAGCCAACATACACACCACAAACACTAATGCATAAGCCGAGAAAAACCCCCACACAGCATCAACAACTCGTTGTGGTAACGCTTTATGCCCAAGTTTAATGGTGTACACCGCGCGCGGATGTACTAAACGTTTTAATTCTCGAACGCCTTGTAATGACAATAACAACATTCGAATTACTTTCATGCCGCCCCCTGTCGAGCCAGCACAACCTCCTATAAAAGAGGAAAACAGCAATAACACAGGTAGAAATAACGGCCAGTCAGAAAATCCTGTGGTGGTAAAACCCGCTGTGGTAGAAATAGAGACCGTTTGAAATAGCGCTTGATCAAAAGCATCAAAAGAGTGGTCATAAGAATGATGCTTTAATAGCAATCCAAAACAAATCACAAATAGAATAAGTTGCACCACAAAAAATGCTCTAAATTCAGGATCTCGCCAATATGTTTTGAGGTTTATATTACCATTACCAAATGCGGCAAAATGAAGTGAAAAATTACAGGCTGAAATTAAAAGGAAAACCACGGTGATCATATTAATAGTAGGACTATTAAAATAACCGATACTGGCATCATGGGTTGAAAAACCACCGATTGCGATCGTTGAAAAACTATGTGATATCGCATCAAAACCACTCATTCCAGCAAGCCAAAACGCTAATGCACAAGCAATTGTTAATGCTAAATATATATACCACAACGTCTTAGCTGTTTCGGCAATACGCGGTGTCATTTTGCTGTCTTTTACTGGCCCCGGCGTTTCAGCGCGATAAAGCTGCATACCACCGATACCTAGCACGGGTAATATAGCAACGGCTAACACGATAATTCCCATACCACCAAACCACTGTAATAACTGACGATAAAATAAAATCGCTTTAGGTAAGTGGTCAAGACCAACAATGACTGTTGCACCCGTTGTTGTCAGTGCAGAAAATGATTCAAAAAAGGAGTCAGCAACCGACAAATCTGGATTTTTAGACAACAGAAAAGGCACCGCACCTGCGCTGCCAATAACCGCCCAAAACAACACCACAATGAGAAAACCATCACGGGCTTTTAATTCACGCCGATGATAGCGATTAGGAAACCATAACGCTGATCCACCCGCTAGTAATAAAAAGAAGGTGACAACAAAAGGAAATCCAGCACCATCACGGTAAATCAAAGCCACTAAAGCGGGAATGAGCATCGTGACACTAAATAAAGCGAGCAACAGCCCGACGATACGTATAATTGAACGAAACTGCATGGCCTTAATCGGCCCTCATCTGAAAGTACATAATAGAATAAATAAGGGTTAACCCTCTAATGTTGATGTCGCGACGATCCGCCCACCACTACGATTAACCAACTTGGTACTAAACTCAGCCACAATGCGACTATCAAGCGCTAAATGCATACTGACTTGTTGTGCATAATCAGCCTTCAATTGCGTGCCGCTATATTCGCTTAATAATGATTCAACTAATGAAATCTGATTATAATCACAACATAAAAACAACTCACTGATGATGATCTTTTGTTGTGTGGTCAGTAACGTTAATGCTTGTTGTACGCCACCACCATAAGCCTTAACTAACCCACCAGTGCCTAAATGGATCCCGCCAAAATAACGTACAACAACGGCGGTTAGTTCACCGACACCGAATCCGGTTAATTGGGCTAATATCGGTTTCCCTGCTGTACCTGATGGTTCGCCGTCATCACTAAAGCCCCACAACATTGAATCTGTCGGTCTACCCGCAACAAAGCCCCAACAATGATGATTGGCACTTGGATGGGCTAACTTTACTTCGTTAATAAACTGCTTAGCCGCTTCAATCGACGCCGTATGGGCCAAATACGTTATAAAATGGCTTTTCTTGATTTCTTCTTCAAAAGTCACTGATTGCAGTGGGATCAAGTAAGGCTCAAAAGTTGACATAAAACATACCCCATCATCAAAAAACAACGGCAGGATAACATATTCCTATCATGACCCAAGCAATGCTCATTATTGCTTACAATGACACTCATTCTATGAATAATCACCTTTAAGATAATGTATCAACCGACAATGTTAAATAAATGTTTAAATTAATTATTGAATTTGTGGTCATTGCAGTTCAGACTAAATATTAACCACTACAGGTCAAACCAGTTAAATCGCACCAGATCCGTCATAGCATGGAATATATGGAGATAGAACATGATTTACCACGGTGAAACACTCTCTGTACACTACCTTGAAGAAGGGATCGCTGAACTCATTTTTGATGCACCAGCTCCCATCAATAAATTTGATCTCGCCACTCTTGAAAGTTTTAATCGAGCGCTTGATGCACTCTACCAACAACCCAACCTTAAAGGCTTAATCCTACGTTCAACCAAAGCGGCATTTATCGTTGGTGCCGATATTACTGAATTTCTAGGATTATTTGCCCTGCCAGCAGATCAACTGTCAAAGTGGCTTCATCATGCCAATACTATTTTTAATAAGTTAGAAGATTTACCCGTTCCAACCATCTCGGCCATTAATGGTTACGCCCTAGGTGGTGGTTGCGAATGCGTACTCGCGACTGATTTTAGAATTGCAGATCATCAAGCACATATTGGATTACCAGAAACAAAACTCGGGATCATGCCAGGATTTGGAGGGACGGTTCGCCTGCCACGGTTAATTGGCGCTGATAGTGCAATGGAAATAATTACCTCAGGTAAAAATAACAAAGCCGATTCAGCCTTAAAACTAGGATTAATTGATGCGGTGGTTGCCACAGATCTCTTACCAACAGCAGCATTACGTATTATTAAACAAGCTATTGCGGGTGATTTAGATTGGCAGCAACGCCGATCTCAAAAAAAAATGCCATTAAAGCTAACAGCTACTGAAGCATTAATGAGTTTTACCACGGCTAAAGCGATGGTCGCTAATATCGCAGGTAAACATTACCCTGCACCAATGGCGGCAGTGGCCGCAATCGAAACCGCTGCAACCTGCGAACGCACACAAGCTTTGGCTATCGAAAACACTCACTTTGTCACCCTTGCTAAAACCGATGTTGCTCAAGCTTTAGTGGGTATTTTCCTAAATGATCAATATTTAAAAAGCAAAGCTAAACAAGCCATTAAAACAGCCCAACCGATACAACAAGCGATGGTACTGGGCGCAGGAATTATGGGTGGTGGCATTGCTTATCAATCAGTAACAAACCATGTCCCCGTTGTCATGAAAGATATCACCAGCGAGGCCTTAACTCTTGGCATGCAACAAGCCGCTAAGTTGCTCAATAAAAAGCTCACTCGAGGGCGGATTGACGGCTTACAAATGGCGGCAACATTAGCCACCATCACCCCAACCCTGACTTATTCTGATTCCAATCACGTTGATATTGTTATAGAAGCGGTAATTGAGAACCCCACAATAAAAACCGCAGTACTCGCAGACGTTGAACAACAGGTTGCCGATACCACGGTAATCACTTCAAACACCTCAACAATCCCAATTAATTTACTCGCAGCATCATTACAACGCCCTCAAAACTTTTGCGGCATGCACTTTTTTAATCCGGTCCATAAAATGCCATTGGTTGAGATCATTCGCGGCCAACACACCTCAAATGAAACCATCGATCAAGTGGTGGCTTATGCGGCTAAAATGCGCAAAACCCCTATTGTAGTAAATGATTGTCCGGGATTTTTTGTTAATCGAGTTTTATTTCCTTATCTAGCGGCATTTAGTTTACTGCTGCGTGATGGTGGTGATTATCGTCAGATTGATAATGTTATGGAGCAAGATTTCGGGTGGCCAATGGGACCGGCTTATCTGCTCGATGTAGTGGGTATTGATACCGCCCATCATGCTCAAAAAGTGATGGCAGAGGGATTCCCACAACGAATGGCTAAACACGATGCCGATGCTATTGATGTGTTATATGAGCAACAACGCTTTGGGCAGAAGACAGGAGCGGGATTTTTTAATTATCATCTGGATAAAAAAGGTAAACCTAAAAAAACAATTGATCCACACACTGCCCGTTTACTTGCGTCCATTGCAGCAACGTCGACCTCATTTTCAAGCACCACCATTATCGATCGCATGATGATTCCAATGATTAATGAAGTCGTACGCTGCTTAGAAGAAAACATTATTGCGACGCCAGCTGAAGCGGATATGGCATTGGTCTATGGCTTAGGTTTTCCTCCTTTTAAGGGCGGGGTATTCCGTTATTTAGATAACCTAGGTTTAGCCAATTACGTCGCATTAGCCGATAGCCATCAATCACTCGGCCCTTTATATCAAGTACCTGAAGGTCTGCGCGCCAAAGCGGCGGCTGATGAGTGTTATTACCCCACCGTTGCTGCGGCATCATTAAGGAGTTGATTATGAATAATGTGGTGATTGTTGACTGTATTCGTACCCCGATGGGACGCTCAAAAGGCGGTGCATTCCGCCATGTACGTGCTGAAGATTTATCGGCACATTTAATGACAGGATTATTAACCCGTAACCCTCAATTAGATGCGAATAATATAGAAGATATTTATTGGGGATGTGTGCAACAAACCTTAGAACAAGGATTTAATATTGGTCGTAATGCAGCACTATTAGCAGGGATCCCAACCACTGTCGGCGCAACAACCGTTAACCGTTTATGTGGTTCATCCATGCAAGCGCTGCATGATGCCACTCGCGCTATTATGGTGGGTGATGCACAAAGCTGTTTAATTGGTGGCGTAGAACATATGGGTCATATACCGATGACTCACGGGGTTGATTTCCACCCAGGCCTATCGAAAACTGTCGCTAAAGCCGCGGGAATGATGGGATTAACCGCAGAAATGTTAGCGCGAAAATATGATATTAGTCGTGAGCTGCAAGATCAATTTGGCGCACGTTCACACCAGCGCGCTCATGCCGCTACGATTGAAGGTCGATTTACCCGTGAGATTTTTGCTACCGAAGGTCATGATAACGAAGGGATTTTAATTAAATATACTACCGATGAAGTGATTCGCCCCGAAACAACCGTGGCGACACTAAGCCAATTACGCCCGATTTTTGATCCCACCCATGGCACGGTAACAGCGGGAACATCATCAGCGTTATCAGATGGCGCGGCGGCAATGTTACTCATGGATGAACGCCAAGCACGCGCATTAGGCTTACCCATTCGCGCGCGAATAAAAGCCATGGCGATTGCCGGATGCGAACCATCACTCATGGGATTTGGCCCTGTTCCTGCCACTCAAAAAGCATTACAACGCGCAGGGTTAAGTTTAGATGATATTGATATCATTGAGCTCAATGAAGCCTTTGCGGCACAAACATTACCCTGCATTAAAGCACTCGGGTTAATGGATCATCTTGATGAAAAAATTAACCTTAACGGCGGTGCGATTGCCCTTGGTCATCCATTAGGGTGTTCTGGTGCCCGTATCTCCACTACTCTCATCAATCTTATGGAGCAAAAACAAGCCCGCTTTGGTTTAGCAACAATGTGTATTGGTTTAGGGCAAGGCATTGCCACTATCTTTGAACGAATAGAATAATTACACTCAATATATAGCGTGTCGCTTTTGGTCCTATCATGAAAGACATAACATGCAACTTACACATAGATACAATGAGTAAGTTTCATTTTATTCATCAAGATAAGCCGTCTACACTCAATCCTATATTGATTGCTAACCATGATTTTTCCGGAGTATTGCAATGTTTAAAGCACTAGTACTAGAACAAGAAGATAAAAAAACACTCGCAACTATTCGTCAAATGGCAACATCTGAATTACCTGCTGGTGATGTGTTAATTGATGTTGATTACTCTTCATTAAACTATAAAGATGGCTTAGCAATTACCGGTAAAGGTCGTATCGTACGTCAATTCCCAATGGTACCAGGTGTCGATTTAGCGGGCACAGTGGCTGAGTCAAGTGATGATCGCTACCACGTCGGTGACAAAGTAGTACTGACGGGCTGGGGTGTGGGTGAAGGTCACTGGGGTGGCATGGCTGAAAAAGCCCGCCTAAATGCAGATTGGTTAGTACCATTACCCGCAAACCTTGATGGCAAACAAGCGATGATGGTCGGTACTGCAGGCTTAACGGCAATGCTGTGTGTACAAGCTATTGTTGATGCAAATGTAAAACCTGAAGATGGCGAGATTTTAGTCACGGGTGCCAGCGGTGGTGTTGGCTCAGTTGCGATTACTTTACTGGCACAACTCGGCTATAAAGTTGCCGCAGTAACGGGGCGTGCTGAAGCTAATGGCCCATTACTAAAACAACTTGGCGCAACGACAATTATTGATCGTAGTGTGTTTGAAGAACCTGCTCGCCCATTAGATAAGCAATTGTGGGCTGGCGCAATTGATACTGTTGGTAGCAAAGTACTGGCTAAAGTATTAAGCCAAATTAACTACAACGGTGCAGTTGCCATTTGTGGCCTTGCTGGCGGCTTTGATTTACCGACAACAGTTATGCCTTTTATTCTACGTAATGTACGTTTACAAGGTATCGATTCAGTAATGTGCCCATTTGAAAAACGTCAACAAGCATGGCAACGTCTAACTGAGTTACTACCCGCTAGCTACTTTGAACAAGCCTGCCGTGAAGTCGCACTTGAACAAGTAGCAGAATGTGCAGAAGCGATCACCAACGGTCAAATCACCGGCCGCGTAGTCATTAAACTGTAATGATCAAATAATGCAGTATTAATGCCACTGAATGATGGTCGTTAATCAATGAGGTCAGCCATGTGCTGGCCTTTTTATTGATCTCAATATTTCACTACAACAACCCGATATCATGAATACGAGAGTTGATCAGTCGTCCACACTCTTCTTTAATAATAGTACGCAGCCATATTTGCGATGCCGAATGCTCACAACGCGCATGCCATAATAATGAATAATCAAATGGCTTAAACTCAAATGGCAATGGCTTGACGATTAACTGATAACGTTCTGCGACTAAATACGCCAAATCTGCAGGCACCGTCATGATCAATGGCATTTGTTCGATGATCGCTAAAGCCGCTTCTAAATGATAAGCCCGTAATACCATTTTAGGTTGAGGATGACCACGCAACTGTTCATCAATTAACGCTTTAACGCCATCGCTTACCGCTATCATTGCATGGGGATAGGTTAAGTAATCTTGCAAGGTAAGTGGCTTATTTGCTAATGGATGATTCTGGCTCACAAGACAAAACACACTCACTAAGCCTAATAACTGCTGACACAGTGGCTCCATATCAGCACTAGGACGACAAATTGCCATATCACAGCCCCCCGTAGTCAACTGTGACAACACGTTATTATGCTGTAACGGGCTAAATTCTAATGACAGATGGGGTGCTTCTTGATAAATACGCGGCAATGCAAATGGCAGAATAGTTTGCATTGCATAATCCGTCGTCGCAATTTTAAAAGTTTGATCACAAATAGCGGGATCAAAATCATTCGGCGTCAGTAATAATCGTAATGATTCTAACGGTTCATTTAATTGTTCATTTAATTCCAATGCCCGTTGTGTCGGTAGTAATGACTGCCCTTGACGGGTAAACAACGGATCACCGACTAAGTCGCGTAATCGGCCAAGCACTCGGCTCATTGCTGATTGGCTCAAGTTAAGTCTAATAGCTGCACGACTAACACTGCCTTCATCCAATAACACCTTTAACGCAACCAGTAAATTTAAGTCACGCCGATAAACTTCTTCGAGCTCCATAGTTTTACTTCTCTAACGCTATGAATTAATCAAATATGGCAACAGTATGGCGGGATAGATAAAAAAAATCCCGCCTTTTTAAGACGGGAATATTCACGAGCAAGCATCATTCAACGCCGCTAGTGTTATTTTTTTTGTTGTTCTAGCTTATTTTTACTGGCGAACTCAACCCATAATCCAAGGATTGTGGCCAGCAAACCACCAACAGCAAAGAGCCCGGTAGCATGGTGACTAATAAGCATTATAGTGCTAAATGAAATAATGCACAGTACCGCATAAATCATGACACGATCGATTGAAGTTAACATAATATCCCCCTAATCCATTAGAAGAAAGGTTAATGTGATGTTAATAAGGTTACACATTTTATCTAGATTTACCAAGCCTTATTGATTAATTCTTATCCCGCAGTATGATCATAATGTCTACAATAATACGTGTAAATTATGACTGCTAATTTTGAAAATCCGACCCATAGCCTTGATGCTCTCGGCTTACGTTGTCCTGAACCCGTAATGATGGTACGCAAAACAGTCCGAAAAATGGCAACTGATGAAACCTTGTTAGTTATTGCCGATGACCCATCAACGACGCGCGACATTCCCAGCTTTTGTCGCTTCATGGATCACACGCTTATCGCCGCAGAAACAGAAACGCTACCCTATCGTTTTCTGATCAAAAAAGGCGCTGGCAATTAAATCAAATTAAAAAGGCAGCGTTATAAACGCTGCCTTTTTAGTTGTTACTGATTGTGTTGTTGCTGACGTAAGTTTTCGAGTTCATGTTGCACCTGACGTAACTCTTTTTTAAGTGGTAATATATAGCGTAATCGAACCCACGCATCGACAGACAAATAGGTTGTAACAACCGTTCCGACGACCATAGGAAACCACATATCAGTTAACATCATTCCCGCTACATTCAGTGCTAATGCAATATGAAATAACCAACATTGACTTTGCGGTGAGATCGCTGAGAAGCGCGCCATAGAAACCCCCTACATCACCCAACAGAATTTAAGTTAACGATTAATTAACATTAACTCTAGCATGGTAAATCACGATAATCTTTTGCAGCTATCACAGTTACACACTTAAATTAATTCACATTTAATGACGATTTAACCCGCTTAACTTCACATCCAAGTTTCACATGAAACTAACTACACTCAATATAAAATAAAACAAAAAAAACCATGAGCCTGAGCCCATGGTTTCAATATGATGTTAGTTACACACCACTATAATCAATCAATATCAATTAAGCCAATGGAGATAGAATGATCTCAACACGACGGTTTTGAGCACGACCTTGTGATGTTCCATTGGTCGCAATCGGGCTATTCTCGCCACGGCCTTGAGAAACAACACGATCAACATTTACGCCTTGACGGATAAGGTAGTTACCGACCTCACCGGCACGTACTTGTGATAAACGCTGATTATAAGCCGCAGCGCCAGAGCTATCCGTAAAGCCTAAAACGTTTAACTGGGTCTTAGGGTATTCTTTAGCAACTATCGCTACATTATGTAACGCTTCCATCGCACGGCTATTTAATGCAGATTGGTCAACACCAAAGGTAATTTCATTTGGCATATTTAAAATGATGTTATTGCCATTACGGGTAACACTGATGCCTGAAGATGCTAATTGCTGACGCAGTTTAGCTTCTTGTACATCCATGTAATAACCAATACCGCCACCCAAAGCTGCGCCAGATGCTGCACCAATCAATGCACCTTTACCGCGATCATGTTTGCTTGAAGACGCGATACCGATTGCAGCACCCGCTAATGCACCAATGATAGAACCGCCAGTACCTTTTGCAGTTTGGCTCTCACCAGTATAAGGGTTAACTGTTGAACAACCCGCAAGCGTAACAGCAGCAGCAACAGAAATTACCGCAGCACGCACCCAAGTTTTTGATGCCATCACTTGATTTTTTGCCATTTAATTTAAAGACCCATGTTCTTGATACGCACATCGCATACCGAATAAAACTACGTTAATAATCAGACCAACGAGCTATTTGTTAGCGCTATTGTAATCAACCGATACATTTACGCCATCAAAATAATGTCAAATATTCATGAAAACCCAGTGTCCACAAGGGACAATCTGAGGAATTATCTCAAAACAAGCGCCAGATGGATAAAAAACACTCACGGCCCCTACTCGCCTCTGGGTTGGCAATGTATACTTGATAATTAATTATTTCATCCACTAATCTCGCGAAGCTGACAATGCAGAAATACGATATTAAAACCTTTCAGGGCATGATCCTCGCGCTGCAGGATTACTGGGGCCAACAAGGCTGTACAATTGTGCAACCTCTTGACATGGAAGTGGGTGCAGGTACCTCTCACCCGATGACATGTCTACGAGCTCTAGGTCCAGAACCAATTGCAGCAGCGTATGTACAACCATCTCGCCGTCCAACCGACGGTCGTTACGGTGAAAACCCTAACCGTCTTCAGCACTACTATCAGTTCCAGGTAATGCTTAAGCCGTCTCCAGATAACATTCAGGAACTGTACTTAGGCTCACTAGAAGTCCTAGGTGTTGACACTAAAGTACATGACATCCGTTTTGTAGAAGACAACTGGGAAAACCCAACCTTGGGTGCTTGGGGTCTTGGCTGGGAAGTTTGGCTGAACGGCATGGAAGTAACACAGTTTACTTACTTCCAGCAAGTTGGCGGCCTTGAGTGTAAGCCTGTTACTGGCGAAATCACTTACGGTATTGAACGTCTAGCGATGTACATTCAAAACGTTGATTCAGTCTATGACTTAGTTTGGACAGATGGCCCATTAGGTAAAGTAACCTACGGTGATATCTTCCATCAAAACGAAGTTGAGCAATCAACTTACAACTTTGAACACGCTGATGTTGATTTCCTATTTACTTTCTTTGACCAGTGCGAGAAAGAATCACTGAAGCTGTTAGCACTTGAGCAGCCACTGCCATTGCCAGCTTACGAGCGTATTTTGAAAGCAGCACATGCTTTCAACCTTCTTGATGCTCGTAAAGCAATTTCAGTAACTGAACGTCAACGTTACATTCTACGTATTCGTAATGTAACCAAACAAGTCGCTGAAGCTTACTATGCATCACGTGAAGCACTTGGCTTCCCAATGTGTAAAAAAGATAAGTAAGGGATAGCCATGACAGATAAGAATTTCTTAATTGAGCTAGGTACTGAAGAGTTGCCACCCAAGGCACTTCGCACTCTAGCTGAAGCCTTTGCAGCCAACTTTGAAGCGGAGCTAAAAGCCGCTAACTTACCTCACCAAGGTATTAAGTGGTATGCAGCACCGCGTCGCCTAGCACTTAAAGTAACAGCGCTTGCTGAAAATCAACCTGACAGAATTGTAGAAAAGCGCGGCCCAGCGATTGCGGCAGCATTTGATGCAGAAGGTAATGCGACTAAAGCGGCTCAAGGTTGGGCGCGTGGTAACGGCATTACGGTTGATCAAGCTGAACGCATGATTACCGATAAAGGCGAATGGCTACTGTTCAAGCAAGAAGTAAAAGGCCAACCAGCCCAAACATTATTGCCTGAGCTTGTTGCAGCAGCACTGGCTAAACTGCCTATCCCTCGCCCAATGCGTTGGGGTGATAAAGACACCCAATTTATTCGTCCAGTAAAAACACTGACGATGCTATTAGGTGAAGAGCTCATTGAAGGCACTATCTTAGGTGTTGCTTCTGCGCGTACTATTCGTGGTCACCGCTTTATGGGTGAAGCTGAATTTACTATCGATAATGCTGACCAATACCCTGCGATTCTAGAAGAACGTGGCAAGGTAATGGCAGACTACGATGCACGTAAAGCAATCATTCTAGCTGATGCGAAACTAGCCGCTGAAGCGGTTGGTGGTATTGCAGATCTTGATGATGAGCTAGTTGAAGAAGTTACCTCTCTTGTTGAATGGCCAGTCGTGCTGACCGCTTCATTTGAAGAAGAGTTTCTAAAGGTACCTTCTGAAGCGTTAGTTTACACCATGAAAGGTGACCAGAAGTACTTCCCTGTTTATGATGCGGAAGGCAAACTAGTGCCTAAGTTCATCTTCGTCTCTAACATCATCTCAAATGATCCAAGCCAAGTTATCTCAGGTAATGAGAAAGTAGTCCGTCCACGTTTAGCGGATGCTGAGTTCTTCTTTAATACTGACCTTAAGAGCAAGTTAGTTGATCGCCTACCTCAACTTGAGACAGCCATCTTCCAACAACAGCTTGGTACCATTAAAGATAAAACCGATCGTATCACTGAGCTTGCGGGCTACATTGCAGAGAAAATCGGCGCTGATGTCACTAACGCTAAGCGTGCTGGCCTACTGGCTAAGTGTGACTTAATGACCTCTATGGTATTTGAGTTCACTGAAACCCAGGGTGTTATGGGTATGCACTATGCACGTCATGATGGCGAAGTAGAAGATGTTGCACTAGCACTAAACGAGCAATACATGCCACGTTTTGCTGGCGACCAACTACCAAGCACTGGTGTTTCTTCTGCAGTGGCGATGGCTGACAAACTAGATACTATCGTAGGTATCTTTGGTATTGGCCAAGCACCAAAAGGTAGCGACCCATTTGCATTGCGTCGTGCTTCTTTAGGTGTACTACGTATTATCGTTGAAAACGGTTACGACTTAGATCTTGTTGATTTAGTCGCTAAAGCACACTCGTTATTTGGTGACAAACTAACGAATGCTAATGTTGATTCAGATGTAATTGAATTCATGCTCGGTCGTTTCCGCGCATGGTACCAAGATGCAGGCTTTAGCATTGATGTTATTCAAGCTGTACTTGCAATGCACCCTACTCAACCGTCTGATTTTGATAAGCGTGTTAAAGCAGTAAGTCATTTCCGTGATTTAGATGCAGCAGAATCACTTGCCGCAGCCAACAAGCGTGTAGGTAACATTCTCGCGAAATTTGATGGCGAGCTACCAGCGACCATTAACAACAGCTTGTTAGTAGAAACGGCAGAGAAAGAACTAGCACAAAAAGTAGAGACGGTTGTTGCAACACTTGCACCTGTCTTTGCTGCGGGTGATTACCAACAAGCACTAACAGAGCTAGCATCACTTCGTGAACCTGTTGATGCGTTCTTTGATAATGTAATGGTAATGGCTGATGACGAACAACTTAAAGTTAACCGTCTAGCACTGCTTAATCTATTACGTAACCAGTTCTTACAAGTAGCTGATATTTCATTACTACAAAAGTAAGTTTAATCATCACTGGTTCATAATATAAACCACGCTTTGGCGTGGTTTTTTTATATCTGCATTTGATAATTTCACATTGTTCCACGTGAAACACATCGACACAGCCGACCACTACCCTTAGAGCAAACAAAGGGTTTCGCTTCTGATTGCAATCAGGTATTTTGATCTATCGCCCATCACAAATAACGGGCATCGCAAGCACGTAACCCTGCACTGATATAGAGGTCGATAGCACCATGGAATTTTCTGGCTTTGGCGATAAGTTCGCTGGCGATTCAGGCATTACTCAATTAATGCACGATTTAAATGATGGCTTAACCAACCCTGATGCGATCATGCTCGGTGGTGGTAATCCAGCTCAGATTCCAACAATGGTTGATTATTTTAATCAGCTATTAATGGAAATGGCCACCAGTGGCGAATTAACCGCATCGATCACCAACTACGATGGTCCTCAAGGAAAAGACCGTTTTATTAACGCCCTCGCGACGTTGCTTAAACACCATTATGGCTGGAACATCAGCAGTAAAAACATCACTCTCACCAACGGTAGTCAAAGTGCCTTCTTTAATTTATTTAACTTATTAGCAGGCAAATGCCGTAATGGTGCCAGTAAGAAAATTCTATTACCGCTATCTCCTGAATATATTGGCTATGCTGATGCGGGTTTGGAACAAAATATGTTTGTCTCTTACCAACCCACGATTAGCTTATTGGATAATGGCTTATTTAAATACCATATTGATTTTAGTAAGTTGGTTATTGATGACAGCATTGGTGCAATTTGTGCTTCTCGCCCAACCAACCCGACAGGTAACGTGCTGACTGATGATGAAGTCAAACAACTCGATGCGCTCGCTCAAGCACATAATATTCCACTGATTATCGACAATGCTTATGGCATGCCTTTCCCTGATATTATCTTTGCTGATGTCACCCCTTTTTGGAACAGCAATACCATTTTATGTATGAGCTTATCTAAACTGGGTTTACCCGGTATTCGCTGCGGAATAGTGATTGCCAATGAAGAGATTATTACTGCGCTCACCAATATCAACGGTATTATCAATTTAGCACCCGGCAGTTTAGGCCCGGCAATTGCTGATAAGCTAATCGCCCGTAATGATTTATTACGGCTAAGCCATGACGTTATTCGCCCTTTTTATCAGCGCAAAGCACAATATGCCGTGAGTCGATTACAGCACTATATTACTGATCCACGGTTTCGTATTCATAAGCCAGAAGGCGCGATATTTTTATGGTTATGGTGTGATGAATTACCAATCACCACCAAAGAACTCTATCAACGTCTGAAAGTTCGCGGAGTATTAATTGTTCCAGGTGAATATTTCTTTATTGGTTTACAACAACCATGGCAACACAGTCAGCAATGTATACGCATGAACTACGTTCAAAGTGACGAACAAATGGAGCGCGGAATTAAAATTATTGCAGAAGAAATTACACGAGCTTATACCATGGGTTAACCAACCCTATTCTGCCCTCCCCTTTAGTAACAACAATAAAATTACCCTATAAAAAAACGCCGCTATGATTAGCGGCGTTTTTATAACTATTAACCTAATGACAAACTACACGTCAAGGTTAGCTACTTTTAATGCGTTCTCTTCAATGAAGTTACGACGCGGTTCAACTTGATCACCCATCAAACAAGTAAACAGCTCATCGGCCGCAACAGCATCATTGATGGTAACTTGTAGCATACGGCGTACTTCAGGATCCATGGTTGTTTCCCACAACTGGTTCGGGTTCATTTCACCCAGACCTTTATAGCGTTGTAAAGATAAGCCACGACGTGATTCTTTGTTTAGCCACTCAAGCACTTCTTTAAAGCTTGAAACTGGTTGTTTACGCTCACCACGTTGAACAAAAGCAGTATCATCCAATAGACCGTCTAATGCTTCAGAAAGATCCGCTAATTTAGCATATTCTTTTGAGTTCAATAGATCGAAGCTTAATGGGTACTCATGATCAACACCGTGAGTACGCACCACAACCTTAGGTACGAAGACGTTGTTCTCTTCATCACGTAAGATTTCAAACGTAAACTGACTTTCACCTGATTGCTTAGTATTTAGTGCTGCAACAAGGTGAGTTAACCATGCTTCAACTTGCGCGCTATCCGCTAGCATCTCAGTGCTTAAACGAGGTTGGTAAACCAATTCATTCAGCATTAACGCTGGGTAACGACGGCTCATGCGTTCGATCAGTTTCATCGCGCCATTATATTGAGTCACCAATGCTTCAAGTGCTGTACCTGTCATTGCAGGAGCACCATCATTTGCAAACAGAGATGCATTATCTAATGCTAGTGCTGTTTGGTATTGGTTCATCTCTTCGTCATCTTTAATGTATTGCTCTTGCTTACCTTTCTTCAC
This sequence comes from Photobacterium piscicola, assembly GCF_046058925.1. Classification (NCBI taxonomy): domain Bacteria; kingdom Pseudomonadati; phylum Pseudomonadota; class Gammaproteobacteria; order Vibrionales; family Vibrionaceae; genus Photobacterium; species Photobacterium piscicola. Next base: position 358,121 of record NZ_CP175534.1, on the reverse strand, counting down.
TTTGTAAAGTGGTGGCTGAGCAATATAGATGTGGCCACGCTCAATAAGCTCTGGCATTTGACGGTAGAAGAAGGTCAATAGCAACGTACGAATGTGCGAACCATCGACATCGGCATCGGTCATGATGATGATGTTGTGGTAACGCAGTTTATCTGGGTTGTATTCGTCGCGACCAATACCACAGCCCATTGCAGTGATCAGTGTTGCCACTTCTTGTGAAGATAGCATCTTATCGAAACGGGCTTTTTCAACGTTAAGGATTTTACCTTTTAGCGGTAGAATCGCTTGGTTTTTACGGTTACGTCCCTGCTTGGCTGAACCGCCAGCAGAGTCCCCTTCCACAATATATAGTTCAGAAAGAGCAGGATCTTTTTCCTGACAATCTGCAAGTTTACCTGGAAGGCCCGCTAAATCTAATGCACCTTTACGACGTGTCATTTCACGCGCTTTACGCGCTGCTTCACGCGCACGAGAGGCATCAATAATTTTAGTACAAATGATTTTAGCGTCAGCTGGGCTTTCTAATAAAAACTCAGCAAACTTCTCGTTCATTGCTGATTCAACCGCAGTTTTCACTTCGCTTGAAACCAGTTTATCTTTGGTTTGGCTAGAGAACTTAGGATCAGGTACTTTTACCGAAACAACTGCCACTAAACCTTCACGCGCATCATCACCTGACGTTGCTGCTTTGGCTTTCTTTGAGTAGCCTTCTTTATCCATAAATGAATTAAGAGTACGGGTCAAAGCACCACGGAAACCCGCTAAGTGGGTACCACCATCACGTTGTGGAATGTTGTTAGTAAAGCAGTAAACACCTTCTTGGAAACCATCGTTCCACTGCATTGCAACTTCAACGGTAATGCCATCTTCACGCTCACTATCAAAGTGAAAAACTTTCTGATGGATTGGCGTTTTATTACGGTTTAGGTGCTCGACAAACGCGCGAATACCACCTTCATACATAAAGTGATCTTGCTTACCGTCTTCACGCTCATCAATTAACTTGATAGACACGCCAGAGTTCAAGAATGATAATTCACGTAGACGTTTAGCTAAAATTTCGTAATGAAATTCAATATTGTTGGTAAAGGTTTCTTCGCTTGGCCAGAAACGTAAACGAGTACCGGTTTTGTCAGTATCACCCACTTCAGCCAATGGTGCATCAGGCACACCATGATGGTAAGTTTGCTGATGGATATGGCCTTTACGGTTAATGGTTAGCTCAACTTTTTCAGACAAGGCGTTTACAACAGAAACACCTACGCCATGGAGGCCGCCAGACACTTTGTAAGAATTATCATCGAACTTACCACCAGCGTGGAGTACAGTCATGATAACTTCAGCGGCTGACACCCCTTCTTCTTCGTGAAGTTCAGTCGGAATACCACGACCGTCATCGCTTACAGAAACCGAACCATCTTCGTGGATCGTAACAATGATATCTTCACAGTGACCAGCAAGAGCTTCATCGATAGAGTTATCGACTACCTCAAAAACCATGTGGTGCAAGCCAGTACCATCATCAGTATCACCGATGTACATTCCTGGGCGCTTACGTACCGCATCGAGGCCTTTAAGCACCTTAATGCTTGATGAATCGTAATTGTTGGACATTGAGTTACTCTCGCTTTAATTATCCTGTGTTATCTTGCCGTGTTCGACCATGAACAACTTACCGTTTTCATCAAGCATATCAACCACTTGCTCGCGACTAATAGCACTAATGAACACTTGGGCGTTAGTTTCCTTTAATCGTTGCGCTAACAACGCTCGCCTATGGCTATCCAATTCGGAAGCAAAATCATCAATTAGGTAAATACACTGTTTGCCGGTGGCCTCTGTCAGATGTAAACCTTGCGCTAAACGCAATGCACACACCATTAACTTTAGCTGACCGCGGGACAAAACGTCCTCAACCGGTGTTCCAGCAACTTTAATCCGTAAATCAGCCTTATGGGGCCCACTTACGGTATAGCCAAGCTGACAGTCACGTTCAAAATTACGTTGCAGCAGCTCAGCATACGGTGTCTCTTTTTCCCAGCCACGATAGAAACCGAGCTGGATTTCAAATTCAGGTAAGAACACCTGACATATTTCAGCCGCTTTGATTTTTACGGCAGTAATGTACTCTTGACGCCACACACTGATTTGTTCAGCAAGTAATGCTAGCTCTTGATCCCAATAACTGAGTTCACGGTAACTTCGTGCTTGCTTTAATAATGCATTACGTTGTTTCGTCAGTCGTTTTAAGCGGCTCCATGCATTATAGAACTTTGGTTCAACATGAAACACACCCCAGTCAATAAAAGACCGTCGAAACTTAGGTCCGCCGATCAATAAATCAAATCCTTCTGGGGTAATTAACTGTAATGGTAAAATTTGGGCTAACTGCGCCAACTTTTGATTACCTTCACCACCAATTTTAACTTCGGTAGTACCATCACGTTGCTTGCTAATCCCTAAAGGTAAAGTGAGATCATTGTTATCAGTGACTCGACCATGAATAAACAATTGTTGTTGTTCATGGCGAATAACGCGACTGGTTAAATGACTGCGGAATGAACGCCCATGTCCTAAATAATGAATCGCTTCAAGAACACTGGTTTTACCGCTGCCATTAGCGCCAACCAAAAAATTAAACCCGCTGGCTAACGTAATATCACACTGAGCAATATTACGAAAATCCTGCACTAATAACCGAGTAAGCGCCATAATTACAGTCTAATTGGCATTACTACATACATGGCTTCATCATTGGTTGCATCTTCAATTAATGACGGCGCATTCGCATCCGATAATGACAACCGCACTTGATCACACTTTAGGGTGTTTAATACATCAAGCACATAGCTAACATTAAAACCAATCTCTAAGCTATCGCCCTCATAATCAACATCAAGAAACTCTTCCGCTTCTTCTTGTTCAGGGTTATTAGCAGTAATACGCATTTCACCGTTAGATAAACCGACTCTTACGCCACGAAACTTTTCGTTGGATAAAATCGCCGCTCGTGCAAACGCTTTACGCATTTCATCACAACTTGCTTCAACAAATTTAGTGCTATTTTGTGGCATTACACGACGGTAATCAGGGAAGCGACCATCAACTAACTTAGAGGTAAACACAAAATTACCCACCGTCGCGCGTAAATTTGAATGACCAATTTGAATATTGACTAAGGCTTCAGGGTTATCAAACAACCGCACCAATTCAAGTACCCCTTTACGCGGTACAATAATTTGCTTGGTTGGTAAATCATGACCTGTATCAATCGCACACACAGCCATTCGGTGACCGTCGGTTGCGACTGAACGTAAATGTTGACCATCAGTTTCAAACAACATGCCGTTTAAGTAGTAACGCACATCTTGGTTAGCCATTGAAAATTGGGTGCTATCAATTAACTGACGCATACGACCTTGTTCAATCGTAAACTCAACTTCGCTTTGCCAATCTTCAATATTTGGAAAATCTGTAGCGGGTAATGTCGTTAGTGTATAGCGACTACGACCAGAGCGAATTAACACTCGATCACCTTCATAGATAACCGCGATGGTGGCACTATCAGGTAAACCACGACAAATATCTAAAAATTTACGTGACGGTACTGTCACAGCACCCGCTTCAAAATCGCCTTCTAACGCAATTTTAGCAATGAGCTCCACTTCAAGATCGGTACCCGTCATTGACAAGCATCCATTCTCAACTTGCAGCAAAATATTGCCTAAAATAGGTAATGATGGACGACCACCTAATGCACCAGTCACCTGTTGCAAAGGTTTTAATAAATGTTCACGTTCAACAGTAAATTTCATATTAAGACGACAACGTTCTAATTAGGTTTGAATAATCTTCTTTAATATCGTGGCTTTCTTCACGTAACTGCTCAATCTTACGACAAGCATGGAGCACGGTAGTATGATCGCGGCCACCAAAGGCATCGCCAATCTCAGGAAGACTGTGGTTTGTCAGTTCTTTTGCTAAAGCCATCGCCATTTGGCGAGGACGAGCAACACTACGAGAACGACGTTTAGACAGCATATCAGCCATCTTTATTTTATAATATTCTGCAACAGTCTTCTGAATATTATCAATCGTCACTAACTTTTCTTGTAGCGCTAATAAATCACGCAGTGCTTCACGAACAAAATCAATCGTGATCGCGCGACCAGTAAAGTTAGCATTGGCAATCACACGATTCAACGCACCCTCTAATTCACGCACATTAGAGCGTAACCGCTTTGCAATAAAGAACGCCACTTCGTCAGCCAGACGAATATTATGATCTTCGGCTTTCTTCATTAAAATAGCAACGCGGGTTTCCAGCTCTGGCGGTTCAATAGCAACAGTCAGTCCCCAACCAAAGCGTGATTTTAAACGGTCTTCAACCCCATTAATTTCACGAGGATAACGATCTGATGTCAAAATAATTTGTTGGTTACCTTCTAATAACGCATTGAAGGTATGAAAAAATTCTTCTTGAGAACGTTCTTTATTGGCAAAAAATTGAATGTCATCAATCAAGAGAGCGTCAACACTACGGTAATAACGCTTAAATTCTTCAATGGCATTGTTTTGTAGCGCTTTCACCATATCTTGCACAAAACGCTCAGAGTGCATATAAACCACTTTGGCATTAGGTTTACGATTAGCAATCGCATTACCCACCGCATGCAACAAGTGAGTTTTACCTAACCCCGTACCACCGTATAAAAATAACGGATTGTAAGCCGCACCTGGGTTATCAGACACTTGACGACAAGCAGCAAGGCCTAATTGGTTTGATTTACCTTCCACAAAATTATTGAAATTATGTTTAGGGTTTACATTTGAACGATAGCCACCAGGTGATTCCGTTTGTACAGGAGACGGTGCCGGTTCGTAATGCATTGGCTCAGGTTCAGTGCGAGGTCTTGATTGCGGCAAGGTAAAAACCGGCGGCGCAACAGGTTGAGGTGGCGCAACAACAGGTTTGCTACCAACCTCAAAACGCAGGCTCGGAACATCAGCACCACAAAATTCATTAAGCAGTCGATTGATATTATTAAGATATTTATCACGCACCCAATCTAAAACAAACCGATTGGGAGCAAATAATGTCAATGTATGATCATTTAATTCAGCCTGAAGCGGACGCAGCCACATACTGAATTCTGTCGCAGGGAGTTCTTCCTGAAGGCGTTGAAGGCACTGCAACCATAGCGAAGATGACAAGGTAGACTCCACACTGAATAAACAAAACACAAAAAGGAAGATAATTTTATACTCGCTGAACAAGGATCGCCAGTAAAGAGATCCCAGATCCAGTGAATAAGATCGAACTTATGCACATAGATCTCACAATAAAATGCAAGATCAGCACAATTTAACCCACCTTTACCCACAGCTATATTAACACACCTGCCACAAAGATAAGTCTTTCATTGCCCGTTTAATGCTGTTTTTACTCAATAATGACCATTATATCATCAGCCATTATCATCCACAGGGAAAACCAACTGCTGTGGGTAACCTTTTATAACAATCAGCCCCTCTTTTAGGTGCCGTAAAAAGCATAATCTCAAGCAGTAATATGTCGCTAGCCAAACAAATGGTTATTTCAAATAACTGTTAATTATTATCTTTATGATTAAATATCGAGGTAGGATGCTTTCACCAAATAAAGCCCTATCAAGGTAAGGAAAATACCGAATGAAAAACTGGATAAAAACATTAGTGATCGCAAGTACTTTATTTGCTACTACAACCACCAGTGTTATGGCTGCAACCACAGTAAAAGTGGGCATGTCAGGTCGTTATTTCCCTTTTACTTTTGTTAGTCAAGATAAGCTACAAGGGTTTGAAGTTGACCTTTGGAATGCCATTGGTAAACGCAATGACTATAATGTTGAATTTGTTACCGCCAGCTTCTCTGGTTTATTTGGCCAGTTAGAAACAGGGCGTATTGATACTATTTCAAACCAAATCGCCATCACTCCCGCCCGCCAAGCCAAATTTTTATTTAGTCAACCTTATGTCATTGATGGTGCGCAATTGGTGGTAAGAAAAGGCAATGACAGCATTCACTCAACAGCGGATTTAGATGGAAAAACGGTGGGCGTCAACTTGGGCTCAAACTACGCGCAACTGCTACGTGGTTTACCCAATGCCGATAATATCAACATCAAAACCTATGACAGTGGTATTGAACAAGATGTGGCTTTGGGACGTACCGATGCCTTTGTGATGGATCGTCTATCGTCAGTGGCTGTGATTAATACAAAACACTTACCGTTACAATTAGCAGGAAAGCCATTTGCAACCGTTGAAAGTGCATGGCCATTTTTAAATAACGCCAAAGGTAAATTACTTCAACAGCAAGTGAATCAAGCTTTAGTGGCAATGCGTAAAGACGGCACCCTTACTGCAATATCAAACAAGTGGTTCCATACTGACATCACTCGATAACTCATCGTTTCACCATCACAAACAAAAGTGGTGGTGACTTTATTTACCCCGCTTGCATAGCCAGTACAACGGATCACCATTATGGGTTTTGATTTTAATTATATGTTGTCGTTGATGCCTATTTTGTTGAAATATCTACCAACGACATTATCCATGGCCTCTCTTGGTGCCATTTTTGCACTTTTCCTTGGGTTAGCTATTGCGTTAATTCGTATTTATAAACTGCCGCTACTTAACCCTTTAGCTCAACTTTATATCAGTTTCTTCCGTGGCACACCGTTACTGGTACAACTATTTTTACTGTATTACGGTTTACCACAAGTATTACCAAGTTTAGTTGGATTAGACGCATTCAATGCCGCGGTTATTGGCCTTAGCCTTCACTTTGCCGCTTACATGGCAGAAAGTATTCGAGCAGCGATTATCGGTGTTGACCGCAGCCAACGCGAAGCCAGTCTTGCTATCGGCATGACGGAATCGCAAACCATGTTGCGAATTATTTTACCGCAAGCCACTCGTATCGCTTTACCTTCGCTCATGAACTATTTCATCGATATGATTAAATCGACCTCCCTTGCCTTTACACTGGGTGTACCTGAAATTATGGCAAAAGCACAAATGGAAGCATCATCAAGCTTTAAGTTCTTTGAGGCTTTTCTTGCTGTTGCAATCATATACTGGGTGTTGGTGATAGTGCTTACTCGCTTACAACAATTGGCTGAAACACGTTTAGATAGGGCTTACGTACGATGATCAATATAAACAAACTCACTAAACGTTTTGGCGAACAAACTATTTTTAGCGATCTTGATCTCACTATCAAAAAAGGTGAAATCGTGGCTATCATTGGTCCATCAGGCACCGGAAAATCAACCTTTTTACGTTGCCTTAATTACCTTGAAAGTGCCAATAGTGGCACTATCACCATTAACGATGTGACCGTCGATGGCCAACAGCCTAAAAAAAGTGACATTTTAGCCCTGCGACGCCAAACCGGATTTGTATTTCAAAACTATGCTTTGTTTAATCACCTGACAGCACAGCAAAATATCAGTGAAGGTTTACGCGTCGTTAAAGGCCTTAGTAAACAACAAGCACAGCAACGCGCACTTGATATTTTAACGGACATTGGTTTAGCCGATAAAGCCGATATCTACCCTGCCGCCCTCTCTGGTGGCCAACAACAACGGGTGGGTATTGGTCGTGCTATGGCGTTAGAAGCCGAATTATTATTACTTGATGAACCTACGTCAGCCCTCGATCCACTGTGGGTCAATGAAGTGCTTAACTTGATCAAACAATTGGCAAAACAACAACAAACAATGTTGATCGTCACTCATGAATTACAATTTGCGCGTGAAGTCGCCGATAGAGTGATCTTTATGGCCGACGGTCAATTTGTAGAGCAAGGGCCACCAGAGCAGATCTTTAATCACCCTAACGATCCGCGACTAAAGGCTTTTTTGACTCAAATAGGGATCCAATAAGGATCCTTGAACTTCGCGCTATAAAACGTATAATGCAGCGCCCGTCATTAGATGTGGGTATAATTATTGACTCTTTGTTGGTCAGTGATTACAATTCCGCCTCTTTGTTCGTGGTAATTGTCCAATTATGGCCAATTACATCTAACAAACTTAAAAACTGATCAGTTAATTTAAGGTAAAACCATGAAACGCACATTCCAACCTTCTGTTCTTAAGCGTAAGCGTAGTCACGGCTTCCGTGCTCGTATGGCAACTAAGAACGGTCGTGCAACAATCAATGCACGTCGCGCTAAAGGCCGTAAGCGTCTTTCTAAGTAATCATCGACGATTATTTTGAATAAGTTCGCTTTTTCTCGGGAGTTACGTTTGTTAACTCCCGAACATTATAAAACTGTCTTCCAGCAAGCTCATCGTGCTGGCTCTCCCCACTTGACTATTCTTGCCCGTTCTAACGAACTCGACCACCCCCGTCTCGGTCTGGCTGTTCCAAAAAAACAGATTAAAACTGCTGTCGACAGAAACCGCTTCAAACGCGTTGTTCGCGAAAGTTTCCGTTTAAAACAACATCAGCTTCCAGCTTGCGACTTCGTAGTCATTGCCAAGAAATCAGCCAATGGGTTGAGTAACGAAGAACTATTTACGTTGTTAGATAAGTTATGGCATCGCCTGTCTCGCCCGTCGCGTGGCTAGTCGTAAGACTAGTCCGCTTTTACCAACTGGCAATCAGTCCTCTCCTTGGACCACGCTGTCGGTTCACCCCTACATGTTCTCAATATGCGATCGAAGCTGTAAAAACGCATGGAGCGCGAAAAGGTTGTTGGTTAGCGGCGAAACGTCTATTAAAATGTCACCCTTTAAATGACGGTGGTTACGACCCCGTTCCGCCAACCAAGCATAACGACAGAGAACATTAACCATGGGTTCCCAACGTAATATTCTGTTAATTGCCCTACTGTTTGTCTCATTCTTGCTATTTCAACAATGGCATGGCGACAAAAACCCGCAACCAACGAAGCCGGGTGTAGAGCAACAAGTCAATAACAATAGTGGTATTCCATCACATTCAAGTGATAATCAACCACTGGCTGACCAGAAAACTTCAACTAACTTAATTACCATTAAAACGGATGTACTGGAATTAACAGTCGACACGCTTGGTGGTGATGTTATCAATGCAAAACTACTAAAATACGACAACACCCTAGATTCTAAAGACCCATTTGTTCTGTTAAGTGATACTGACGGCCGCGATTACATTGCGCAATCAGGCTTAATCGGCACTAATGGTTCTGACTCACAAACACATGGTCGCGCACAATACGCGGTGACGGCGAAAAGCTTCGTCATGGCACCAGACCAAAACGAACTACGTGTACCAATGACATTCACTCGTGATGGCATTAGTTACATCAAAACGTTCGTTTTCAAGCGTAACGATTATGCGGTTAATGTTGACTACACTGTCGACAACAAAACTGACAAGCCTGCAACAGTACAAATGTACGCACAGCTTCGTCACCGCCTAGAAAGCAAAACTGGCGGCGGTATTCAAGGCATGGCAATGCACACCTACAATGGTGCGGCATACTCAGCTAATGATACTAAATACAAAAAATACAGTTTTGATGACATCAAAGAGAAGAACCTTAACCAGTCAGCAAATGACGGCTGGGTTGCGATTATGGAGAACTACTTCGTATCAGCATGGATCCCTCGTGATGGCAAAGACCAAACGTCTCAAGTCTACAGCAGCGATAACAACGGTGTAGGTTACATCGGCGTACGTATGCCGTTAGAGACTGTTGCTCCTGGTCAAACAAAAGAAATTAAAGCAACACTATGGCTTGGTCCTAAGTTGCAAAAAGAAATGGCAGCAACAGCCGCTAACCTAAACCTAACGGTTGATTACGGTTGGTTATGGTTCATTGCTAGTCCATTGCATAAATTGCTTTCTTTCATTCACGGTATTGTAGGTAACTGGGGTGTTGCAATCATCATCCTAACGCTAATTGTTCGTGGTGCTATGTACCCACTAACAAAAGCGCAGTACACCTCAATGGCGAAAATGCGCATGCTACAGCCAAAAATTCAGGCAATGCGTGAGCGTTTAGGTGATGACCGTCAACGTCAAAGCCAAGAAATGATGGAACTGTACAAAAAAGAGAAAGTAAACCCACTTGGTGGTTGTTTACCTATCATGCTACAGATGCCAATTTTCATCGCACTGTACTGGGCACTAATGGGATCAGTTGAATTGCGTCATGCGCCATTCTTCGGTTGGATTACGGATCTATCAGCACAAGACCCGTACTACATCCTACCTGTTCTTATGGGTGTATCAATGTTCCTTATTCAAAAGAACAGCCCATCAACAGTAACGGATCCAATGCAGCAGAAGATCATGACCTTTATGCCGGTTATGTTTACTTTCTTCTTCCTATGGTTCCCTTCTGGTCTAGTGCTTTACTGGCTAGTATCAAACGTTGTGACCCTGATTCAACAAACCATTATTTTCCGCGCGTTGGAGAAAAAAGGTTTACACAGCAAAGCTAAATAAGCTGTCCCTGTGAATGAAAGGCGACCTTAGGGTCGCCTTTTTTTATGGGTCAGATTAGGCGTAAGCCCTCACAGTGGTTTACAATCATCAAGTCATTTTCAAGCAAAGCCAAGGTTATGAATCAACATATCGATACTATCGTTGCACAAGCAACACCACCGGGCCGTGGCGGCGTCGGCATCATTCGCGTTTCAGGTCCTAAAGCGAAAGAAGTAGCCCTTGCCGTTGCTGGCCGTGAGTTAAAAACCCGTTACGCTGAATACCTGCCATTTAAAAACGAAGATGGGACCGCGCTTGATCAAGGGATCGCGCTATTTTTTAAAGGCCCTAACTCGTTCACGGGTGAAGATGTATTAGAACTGCAAGGCCACGGTGGCCCAGTATTGATGGACATGATGATCCGTCGCATTCTTAACATTGAAGGCATTCGTCCTGCACGCCCTGGAGAGTTCTCAGAACGTGCTTTTATGAACGACAAGCTTGATTTAGCCCAAGCTGAAGCCATTGCTGATTTAATTGATGCCAGCTCAGAAGAAGCGGCGAAAAGTGCCTTTAAATCACTGCAAGGTGTGTTCTCAAACAAGGTAAATGAATTGGTCGAAGCCTTAATTCATTTACGTATTTTCGTCGAAGCTGCGATTGATTTTCCTGAAGAAGAAATAGATTTTCTGTCTGACGGCAAAGTCAGTGGTGATCTCAATAACATCATGGATCGCTTGGCTGATGTGCGTAAACAAGCCAACCAAGGTGCAATCATGCGTGAAGGCATGAAGGTAGTGATTGCAGGTCGCCCTAATGCTGGTAAATCAAGCCTATTAAATGCCTTATCAGGTAAAGACAGCGCGATTGTGACCGATATCGCAGGTACAACCCGTGATGTATTACGTGAACATATTCACATTGACGGTATGCCATTACACATTATTGATACAGCAGGTTTACGTGAAGCAACCGATGAAGTAGAACGGATTGGTATTGAACGCGCATGGGCGGAAATTGAACATGCCGATCGGGTGTTATTCATGGTTGATAGCACTACCACCGATGCTACCGATCCTAAAGATATCTGGCCTGATTTTATTGAACGCTTACCGGCCAACATGGGCTTAACGGTAATTCGCAATAAAGCCGAACTTACCGGTGAAGTAACGGGCATTACAGAAGTTAATGACTCAACCTTAATTCGCCTCTCAGCACGCACAGGCGATGGTGTCGACGACTTACGTGAACATCTAAAGCAATGTATGGGATTTGCAGGCACGACGGAAGGCGGCTTTATGGCACGTCGTCGTCACTTAGATGCCCTTGAACGTGCAGCTGAACATTTAGTGATCGGTAAAGAGCAACTAGAAGGCTTTATGGCAGGTGAGATTCTGGCTGAAGAATTACGGTTAGCTCAACAGCACTTAAGTGAGATCACAGGTGAGTTTACATCGGATGATTTACTTGGACGTATCTTTACTTCTTTCTGTATTGGTAAGTAAATACTAACCCAATATATCAGCAACAAAAAAACGCCATATATAATTGATATGTGGCGTTTTTTATTATTATTTAGCTTCGGGCGAAGGATAATTTATGCTGATATATTCAGGCTCTTCAATCCCAGCCTGCTGATTAAGCACTCGCGTTAATGCAAAAAAGTAATTCACCAACAAATTACTGAATCGAGGTAATGTTTCAGGCACCTTTTTACCCACCGCATCAACGTTAACTAATTGACGCACCACCTTCTTCGATAAACTCCGACATTGATGTAATTGCACCACCGCGCCTATCCCTCGTGGTAATACAAAGCGCTTATTGTTATCGGTTACTTGGGCGCGAAAATAATGATAATCCGCTTTCAACTTAATAATATCCGCTTCAAAAATACCGCACTTACCTCGAATAGATCCATTGAGGTTAAAAATACGTGGTTGTAACCATGATAAAGATTGTCGCACTTCATCATCTTGCAGTTGTGAAATGGCTAATCCCACATACGTACATAATTCATCGGTGAGAATTTCAAAATCACATAACGGGGAATCTTCAAAAATAAAGGGATAAGCAAGTTCATCAATATCACCCGAAAATTTTAATACCATAACTGTGTTATTCCTTGCCAAATATACGTAATTCTAACAGAAGACGACCATTGACAGCGCTCAAAAAATCACTAACTATGTCCGCAAAATTTGCTTACCAAGGATGAGGTAAGCTCACTATTAGCAGCATATGGAAAATTATGTATTCACGACTTAAAAATTTATTTTTTATAGGCTGCCTATGCACTAGCACAGCCTGTTTAAGTGCACAAACCTCATACCCAATCACCGTCACAGATGCCAGTCAGCACCCACTGACATTAACCACGATGCCGACACAAGTTGACTCTAAAAGCATGTTTAGTGATCAAGTATTAATGGCACTATTGCCCTTAAAAAACATCACCAGTTTAAGTCGTTTAAGTAAGGACCCGACTTATTCAATTATTGCCGATAAAATTCCAGAGACATTACCGCTACGTGATCTAAACGTGGAACGTATCATTGCCGAACGTCCAGATTTAGTGCTGGTGGCCAGTTGGAGTGATGGACCTAAAATTGCTCAATTACGTGCAGCAGGTATCAATGTTTTTGTTATTAAAACCGTTTATAGCCTCAAAAATATTGAACAAAACATTTTATTAATTGGCAAGCTCGTCAATAAAAATGCAGCGGCGATGGCTGTGGTTGACAAGATGAACACCAAACTTAAACAACAGGTTATTATTCCACAGCACAAGCTAACTGCTATTGAATACACCCCCTGGGGCGCATCCAGCAATCATAACTCCACTATCAATACCATTATTAGTCACGCCCAGCTTAACAACGTGATTGCCAATACCAATGGCGATAAATTTGGCCAAGTTCCAATAGCGAAAGAACAACTGTTAGCCCTAAACCCTGATGTAATTATTATTCCAGGTGAAAATAACAATGGCTTTAAACAACAGCTATTACACGATCCAGCCTTGCAAACATTAACGGCCATTCGTGATCGCCGCGTTATCAGCTTGCCACATTCATTACGTTCAACCGATAGCCAATATATTGCCGATGCTATCATCTACCTTAATCATAAGGTTTATCAGTCTCATGTTCACCCATCCATACATTAAACCCGTTCAAGGTCTATTAGCCGTTACCGCATTACTGGTGCTACTCATGCTTTATTTGAGCCTCGGATCAGTTGCCATTCCCATGCATGATATTGTTGCCATGCTTGCCAGTTATATTCAGGGAGGGGAAACCTTAGCTCAGCAACAACATCCCCTCGCCTCAGCCATCATATTACAGATCCGTTTGCCCCGCGCTTGTACCGCTATATTAGCAGGAAGTGCGTTAGCGTTAGCTGGAGCATGCAGCCAAGGTTTGTTTAGAAATCCCCTCGCTAGTCCCGATATCTTAGGTATCAGTGCAGGCAGTAGCTTTGCAGCAGTGGTGGCGATTGTCAGTGGCTTAACGGTCGTCAATCCTGCGTTATTACCCCTTGTTACAGCCATCGGCGCATTAATAACGGCAACAATCGTTTATTTAATTGCTCGTCAAACTCAACAACATGGTTTATTCATCATTTTAGCCGGGCTCGCCGTGTCGAGTTTATTAGGTGGATTAACCATGGGCGTATTGTTAACCGCTCAACAATATGAAGTGAGTGAGTTTGTCTTTTGGACCATGGGAGGATTAGACGCGCGTACATGGCAACAATTATTATGGCCAACCCCCATTATTATCATTACAGGATGGCTACTATTACGCCACGGTCAGACCTTAAATTTACTGGCTTTAGGTGAGCAAAATGCCCACGGCATGGGAATAAATGTTAACCACAGCCGCCGATTATTATTACTACTGACCACCTTACTCACCGCAATGGCCATTGCTGTAGCGGGCCCAATTGGTTTTATTGGCTTAATAGTGCCGCATTTAGCACGGTTACTAATAGGACCGAATAATCGTATTTTATTACCGTTTTCAGCATTATTTGGCGCAATGTTTTTATTAGCGTGTGATCTTATTGCCCGTACCGTTATTGCTCCCAATGAATTAAAAACGGGGATTATCACCGCGGTTATAGGCGGGATCTATTTTATTGCTCTACTCATACGCAGCCAATATAAAGGATTACCATCATGATCCCATCACTGAAAATAACCCAATTAAATTATTACCAAGGATCACAACCATTATTGCAGAATATCAATTTTGCGATTAATCCCGGTGAGTTAGTCGGAATTATCGGCCCTAATGGCGCAGGGAAAAGTACCTTATTAAAATGCCTGAGCGGTTTTGTTGCACCTAAAAGTGGCAATATTTCTCTATTTGAACGCCCTCTCAGCAGCTACAACCATCAACAACGGGCACAATATTTAAGTTATTTACCTCAGCACACCGAACCCGCATTTGGCTTTGTGGTTCAAGATATTATTCATTATGGCCATCACCAATCCTCGTCGATATCAGAACAAAAAATAACAAGCATTATTAATCAGTTAGAGATAAAACCATTATTAAAACGCCCAATCAACCAACTCTCTGGTGGTGAACAACAACGGGTACATTTTGCACGGTTACTGATTCAAAATGCCGCCATTATGCTACTTGATGAGCCCACAGCCAGCCTTGATATTGGCCATGAGTCGCTCTTACTTAATATTTTGAGCCACCATTGCCAACAAGGCAAAAGCGCACTAATTGCCATTCATAACCTTAATACGGCCATCACATTTTGCGATCGTTTATTATTGCTTGAACAAGGCCAACAAATTGCCTTTGATACACCTCAAAACGTATTAACATCCGCCCAAATTAATGCACTTTATCACCACCATGTCAGCGTTATCCCTCATCCAACCACCCAAAAACTGGTTATTTTACCTCGAAAAAACAAGATCATTTAATTATTGCGATCAGTATGATGATCGCAATAATTAAAGATCATAAGCTTGTGCAAACAATAAGGGGATCATGTGGGTAAGATCTTTTATTAAGACCAAATCCCTTTTATCTTCCATCGCCGTAATGATCATCTTAATTGCTATAAAACTTCATTTTTTTGTATAAATACCCACATTTTTTCCCTGTTTCATCCCCACTTGATGCTGGTGGATAAAAAAAATACCCTGTCAGTGAATAAAAATGGTCACTTATGCCATAAAGGCTATCTTTATAGGGTTTGATCTCAGTACAATCTCAAGCTGGTATTCATCATTTCATATCGATGATCCCATCTAACGCCAATTTGAGGACAATTATGTCAACTATTACGCTGATCACTGGCAGCACGCTTGGTGGTGCTGAATATGTCGCCGATCATGTAGCCGATTTACTTACCGCACAAGGTCATCAAACCGATATCACAAACCAACCTCAATTTGATCAATTAAACCAAGACACCATTTGGCTTATTATTTGTTCAACCCATGGGGCCGGTGATTATCCAGATAACTTTATCGCCTTTACAAATGCTCTTGCTGATCAGAATCCCACTCTTGATCAGCTAAAATTTGCCGTTATTGGGCTTGGAGACAGTAATTACGATACTTTCTGCGCTGCAGGTAAAAATATTCAAGCACGCTTACTCTCATTAGGTGCAACACAGCTTGGTGAACGACTTGATATTGATGTTTCAATGACACCAGTACCTGAAGATGCCGCAGAAATATGGCTTGAAGAATGGCAAAATGTATTAAATGATTAAAAAGTGGTCAATAGTTACTCAATTTGAAATCCTATTTAATGCTTTTATCTGTGGATAACTATAGATCTAAACGGTGATCAACCCATAGTTATCCATTTAATAACTTATAGACCCCTCTGCCCCTGTGTATAAGTAGCCATTTTGATCCCAGCCTATCCTCTGGAAGATCCAAGCTACTCCACAACAAATGATCGTCTATAAACACATGATCATAAGGATCATTTAGCGGTTATCCACACGATCAGTGGATCCTAATAGTAGATCTAATAGAAGATCTCTTTAAAAAGATCTTATATATATTTAAGAGACGTAAATGGGCGATCAAATGATCTTGATGAAAGATTCTCTCTTGCCAAGAAACAGGATAGAATGTCCGCCCTTTGCTCTAGTTAACTCACTGGCTATTTAAATACCTGAGGAAGTTTCATGTTTTACCAGGAAAAATTTGATGTCATCGTTGTGGGTGGTGGTCATGCCGGTACCGAAGCGGCACTGGCAGCTGCCCGAATGGGACAAAAAACCTTACTATTGACCCATAATATCGATACGTTGGGCCAAATGTCGTGCAACCCAGCTATCGGCGGGATCGGGAAAGGACACCTGGTTAAAGAAGTTGACGCCCTTGGTGGCTTGATGGCACATGCTATCGATAAAGGCGGAATTCAATTCCGTACACTCAACTCTTCCAAAGGCCCTGCAGTTCGGGCAACACGTGCACAAGCAGACCGTGCACTTTACAAAGCAGCAGTACGTAACGTATTGGAAAATCAGCCTAATTTAATGATTTTCCAACAAGCTGTAACAGATTTAATTGTTGAAAACCATCGCACTACCGGTGTAGTGACTGAAATGGGTTTAAAATTCCACGCAAAAGCTGTGGTATTAACCGTCGGTACATTCCTTGGCGGTAAAATTCATATTGGTCTAGAAAACTACAGTGGCGGTCGTACTGGTGATCCTGCATCAAATGCACTTGCGGATCGTCTCCGTGAATTACCGTTACGGGTTGATCGCTTAAAAACAGGTACTCCACCACGTATTGATGCACGCACTGTTGATTTAAGTATTCTTGAAACCCAACATGGTGATAATCCAACCCCAACATTTTCTTTCATGGGGAAACAATCGGATCATCCTCGTCAAATTCCATGTTTTATTACTTACACCAACGAGCGTACGCATGAGGTTATTCGTAATAACCTTGATCGTAGCCCAATGTATGCTGGTGTGATTGAAGGTATTGGCCCTCGCTACTGCCCTTCAATTGAAGATAAAGTGATGCGTTTTGCGGATAAAAATAGTCACCAAATCTTCATTGAGCCTGAAGGCTTAACCACCAATGAACTGTATCCAAATGGTATTTCTACAAGCTTACCGTTTGATGTTCAGATGCAAATTGTGCGCTCAATGAAAGGATTTGAGAACGCAACCATTATGCGTCCTGGTTATGCGATTGAGTATGATTTCTTTGACCCGCGCGATCTTAAACAAACCTTTGAAAATAAATACATTGATGGATTGTTCTTTGCGGGACAAATTAACGGTACGACCGGTTACGAAGAAGCGGCAGCTCAAGGCCTAATGGCAGGCATGAACGCTGCCCTTCAAACCCAAGACAAAGAAGGTTGGAGCCCACGTCGTGATCAAGCGTACATGGGCGTATTGATCGATGATTTATCAACGATTGGTACTAAAGAACCGTACCGTATGTTTACGTCACGTGCGGAATATCGCTTGTTGTTACGTGAAGATAATGCTGATTTACGTCTAACACCAATGGGACGTGAATTAGGTCTAGTTGATGATGAGCGCTGGGCGCGTTTCAATCAAAAATTAGAAAATATGGAACAAGAGCGTCAACGTTTGAAAGAGATTTGGGTTAATCCAAACTCGAATCATATTGAGAGTTTAAATAAGATCCTTAAGTCACCGATCGTTCGTGAAGCGAATGGTGAGGATCTTCTTCGTCGCCCTGAAGTTACTTACGAACAATTAACGACAATTGAAACGTTCGCGCCAGCACACGAAGACATTGAAGCGCGTGAGCAAGTTGAAATTCAGATTAAATACCAAGGTTATATTGATCGCCAACGTGATGAAGTTGAAAAATCATTACGCCATGAGACCACTAAACTACCTTTTGATCTTGATTACAGCTTAGTGAAAGGTTTATCAAACGAAGTCGTAATTAAGCTTAATGATGCGAAGCCTGAATCTGTAGGCATGGCATCACGTATTTCAGGTATTACACCAGCCGCTATTTCATTACTATTGGTTTATTTGAAAAAACACGGCTTGCTTAAAAAAGGCGAATAAGGGCTCGATAATGAAACAACGTTTAATACAACTTATCGCTCAAACTGACCTGCAGGTCACAGAACAACAACTCGATCAATTGATTGGTTATGTGCAACTGCTGCATAAGTGGAATAAAGCGTATAATTTGACTTCTGTGCGTGATCCTAATGAAATGTTAGTTAAACACATTATGGATAGCATTGTTGTTAGCCAATATTTAGATGGTGAGCGTTACATTGATGTGGGTACGGGGCCGGGTTTACCTGGAATTCCATTAGCAATTATGTGCCCGCATAAATCATTTACGCTGCTTGATAGCTTAGGTAAACGAATTCGATTTATTCGCCAAGTGATCCATGAGCTAAAAATTACCAATGTGACTGCAGTTCAAAGTCGAGTTGAAGAGTTTGATCCCGGTGAAGGTTTTGATGCGGTATTAAGTCGTGCCTTTGCTTCAATGTCAGACATGGTTAATTGGTGTCACCATTTGCCTAAGTCAGGCGGCCAGTTTTTCGCTCTTAAAGGTCAGTACCATCAGGATGAAGTCTCCGATTTACCTGAATGGTGTACTGTTGTTGAAGTTAAATCTTTGCAAGTACCTGAACTTGATGGTGAACGTCATTTAGTTGTTTTAACGGCAAAAGATTAATTGTTGAGGTTTTTTTTGTGGGAAGAATCATAGCTGTTGCAAATCAGAAAGGTGGTGTTGGTAAAACAACATCGTGTGTCAATCTGGCTGCTTCATTGGCTGCTACGCAGCGTAAAGTATTAGTGATCGATCTCGATCCTCAAGGTAACGCTACCATGGCTAGTGGGGTCGACAAATATCAAGTCGAATCTACCGCTTATGATCTTCTTGTTGAAGAAACCCCATTTAATCAGGTTGTTATTAACGAAACCACGGGTGGCTATCATTTGATAGCCGCTAATGGCGATGTAACTGCAGCTGAAATTAAATTGATGGAAGTGTTTTCCCGTGAGACGCGATTACGTAATGCACTGGCGCCTGTTCGTGACAATTACGATTATATTTTTATCGATTGTCCGCCATCTCTAAACTTATTAACAATCAATGCGATGACGGCAGCTGACTCAGTGTTAGTGCCGATGCAGTGTGAATATTTTGCCCTTGAAGGTTTAACCGCATTGATGGACACCATCAGTAAATTAACCGCGGTTGTTAATAGTGATCTCAAAATTGAAGGGTTATTGCGGACCATGTTTGATCCCCGTAACCGACTTTCAAATGAAGTGTCACAACAGCTTAAAAAACACTTTGGTGATAAAGTATATCGCACTGTTATTCCTCGCAATGTTCGTCTTGCTGAAGCGCCAAGTCACGGTCGCCCTGCAATGTATTATGACAAATATTCTAGTGGTGCTAAGGCGTATTTAGCGTTAGCCGGTGAAATGATTCGCCGTGATGAATTAGCACTGCAAGCCCCCCAGGTTGAAGCGTAAGGTTTTCCATGAATTTCAATAAACGAGGCTTGGGCAAAGGCCTTGATGCCCTATTAGCCACCAGCAATGTTGCTCAAGCTAAAAAACAGCAAAGTGATGACAACGCATCACAACAGGCTGCCGTTGATGGTGAATTACGCCAGATTGCAGTTACCGCACTTAAATCAGGTCAATATCAGCCTCGTAAAGCAATGGCGGCTGATGCGTTAACTGAATTAGCGGAATCGATTCGTGCTCAAGGTGTGATTCAACCGATTGTTGTACGCCGTATTGATAGCCAAAGTTATGAAATCATTGCCGGTGAGCGTCGCTGGCAAGCAGCCCGTCAAGCGGGTCTACAGGTTGTACCTTGTATTATTAAAAATGTTGATGATCGTGCTACGGTGGCGATTGCGCTGATTGAAAATATTCAACGTGAAGATCTTAATGCAATCGAAGAAGCGCGTGCGCTAGAACGTTTACAACAAGAGTTTTCATTAACGCATCAACAAGTTGCCGATGCGGTAGGTAAATCACGTGCCGCGGTTTCTAATTTATTGCGATTGAACCAATTATCTGACGCCGTCAAACAATTGGTTGAGCAAAAACAGTTAGAAATGGGTCATGCAAGGGCTTTATTGGCCTTAGACGAGCAACAACAGTTAGCTGCTGCACAAATTATCATCAATAAGTTGTTAACTGTGCGTGAGGCTGAAAAGCTAGTAAAAACGTTATTAAATCCAACTGAAACGCCGGCGAAGTTAGCACCTCAACCTCAAACGGTGGCATTGCAATTAAGTTTGAGCGAGCGTTTTGGTACTAAAGTTGCCGTAAACCAAAATAAAAATGGTAAAGGCAAAATTGTTATTAATTTTGATCAACAAGATAAACTAACGCAAATTCTTACAATGCTTGGTCACGATTTGTGATCTAGTCGCGAGAATTATTAATTCAAGCGTTATGTGAAAGTTGATGGGTTATTTTGTTGTAAAATATAAATGTTTTTTTGCTGCAATAAGATTGCATTCAATCTATTCAGCCGTATAATTTTCGCTGTATTTCCCTGCACTCATGTGTCGTGGAATGGACTCGAGGAACGAATACATGGTATCGGCGCTAGTGAAACCGGGACGCCAATTGGCAAAGCGGTTGCTGTTACTACAATCTGGCGTCGTAGTAGTTACGGCATTAACGGCAGTCTTCGCTGTCAATGTTGACTGGGGAATCTCTGCACTTATCGGTGGTGGTATTTTTGTAATTGCCAATGCCGTATTTGCTATGTGTGCGTTTATGTACAGTGGTGCCAGGAAGGCACGATTAGTCATGGCGTCATTTTATGGCGGAGAAGTGCTCAAAATCCTCATTACAGTCATCCTTTTTGCCGCAGCTTACCTGTATAAAGGGGTGGAACTTGTTCCCCTCCAACTAACCTATTTGCTGGTCCTTGGTATTAATATTTTTGGACCGGTTTTATTCATTAACAACAACAAATAGGATGAGTTATGGCTGCGCCAGGTGAAGCGCTAACGCCGTCAAGCTACATAACCCACCACTTAACTAACTTATCGACTGATAAGCTAGGTTTAGCGAGTGAAGGTAGTTTCTGGACGGTAAATATCGACAGCCTTATTTTTTCTGTCTTAACCGGATTATTCTTTTTATGGGTATTTCGTAAGGTAGCAAAACAGGCGTCATCAGGAGTTCCAAGCAAGTTACAATGTTTTGTGGAAATGATTGTTGAATTCGTTGATACCAACGTTAAAGATACTTTCCATGGCCGCAATCCACTTGTTGCTCCGTTAGCACTAACCATTTTCTGTTGGATTTTACTGATGAACATCATGGACCTTGTGCCAATTGATTTTCTTCCGTATGCCGCACAAAGTGTTGGAATTCCTTATTTGAAGGTGGTTCCAAGTGCTGACGTTAACATCACTATGGCAATGGCGTTAGGTGTATTCGCATTGATGATTTACTACAGCATCAAAGTGAAAGGTCTACTCGGCTTTGCAAAAGAACTGGCTCTTCACCCGTTCAATCACCCAGTAATGATTCCATTTAACTTACTACTTGAAGTGGTATCGCTGATTGCGAAGCCAATTTCTTTAGGTATGCGTTTATTCGGTAACATGTTTGCTGGTGAAGTGGTGTTTATTCTTATCGCGGCGTTGATGCCGTGGTGGGCTCAATGGCTAGGCTCGGTACCGTGGGCTATTTTCCACATCCTGGTCATTACAATTCAAGCATTCGTATTCATGATGTTAACTATTGTGTACCTGTCTCAGGCGCATGAAGACAATCATTAACGATTATTTGTAAATTTTAGATTTTTTATTGGCACTTTAGCCGACAACTATAAACTGGAGATAGTGATGGAAACTTTACTAAGCTTTTCTGCAATTGCCGTGGGCATTATTGTAGGTCTTGCTTCCCTTGGTACAGCGATCGGCTTCGCAATTCTTGGTGGTAAATTCCTTGAAGGCGCTGCACGTCAACCTGAAATGGCGCCAATGCTACAAGTTAAGATGTTCATCATCGCAGGTCTATTGGACGCCGTTCCAATGATCGGTATCGTAATCGCGTTGCTATTCACATTCGCAAACCCATTTGTTGGCCAACTAGCTGGCTAATAAACCGCTGTGATCAGCCTTTCTCAAGAAGGCTGACTCCAGAGTAAATGGACCCTAGCAACCCTTTTTAAGGAGATGCGTTGTGAATATGAATGCAACTTTGCTGGGTCAGGCTATCGCTTTCTTCTTCTTTGTCGTGTTCTGCATGAAATATGTATGGCCGCCAATTATGGAAGCGATTGAAGAACGTCAGAAAAAAATTGCTGACGGTTTGGCAGCAGCAGATCGCGCTGCCAAAGACCTGAACCTTGCACAAGCTAATGCTTCTGATCAATTGAAAGAAGCGAAACGCGCCGCGAGTGAGCTGATTGAACAGGCAAATAAGCGTAAAGCTCAAATTGTCGATGATGCGAAAATTGAAGCCCAAGCTGAGCGTGAAAAGATTCTTGCTCAAGGTCTGGCTGAAATTGAAGCTGAACGTAATCGTGCTCGTGATGAGTTAAGAAAACAAGTTGCAACTCTAGCTGTGATTGGCGCTGAGAAGATCATTGGTCGCTCCATCGATATGGAAGCGCAAACTGATATTCTTAACGAACTCACTGCAGAACTGTAATTAAAGGGGCAAGCACATGTCGGATATGACTACTATCGCACGCCCCTACGCTAAAGCAGCATTTGACTTTGCGGTCGAGAAAGGCGAACTAGCACAGTGGGCAGAAATGCTAACTTTTGCTGGCGCTGTGGCAACTAATGACACTATGCAAGATATTCTTGATAGTGGCTATGCCGCTGACAAGCTCGCTGAAATTTTTGTTTCAGTGTGCGGTGAGCAACTCGATGAATTCGGCCTTAACTTAATTAAAGTGATGGCTGTAAATGGACGCCTCAATGCGCTACCTGATGTCTGTGGTGAATTTATGCTGATGAAACATGAGCATGAAAAAACTATCGAAGCTATGGTGATCTCTGCCATCGTTCTTGATGAAAGCCAGTTAGATGCGATCAGCGCCAAACTTGAGCAGCGTTTAGCACGTAAAGTGATGTTGACCTGCAGTGTAGACGAGACCCTGATTGCTGGGGTCGTAATTAGAGCTGGAGACCTTGTTATCGATAACTCTGTACGGGGAAAATTGAACCGTCTGAGCGATACTTTGCTGTCTTGATTTGGGGAATTGGAGCATGCAACTTAATTCCACGGAAATTAGCGCACTGATCAAACAACGTATTGAAAACTTCAACGTTGTAAGTGAAGCGCGTAACGAAGGTACTATCGTTTCTGTAAGCGATGGTATTATTCGAATCCATGGCCTTGCTGACGTAATGCAAGGTGAAATGATTGAACTACCTGGCGGCCTGTTCGCTTTAGCACTTAACCTTGAGCGTGACTCTGTTGGTGCGGTAGTTATGGGCCCTTATGCTTCGCTACAAGAAGGCATGAAGGTAACCGGTACTGGTCGTATTCTTGAAGTACCTGTTGGCCCAGCACTACTTGGGCGTGTTGTTAACACCCTAGGTCAGCCTATTGATGGTAAAGGTTCAATTGAAACAGAGACATTCTCTCCTGTTGAAGTAATTGCACCGGGTGTAATCGATCGTAAATCTGTTGATCAACCAGTACAAACTGGTTACAAAGCAGTGGATGCGATGATTCCTATCGGTCGTGGTCAGCGTGAGCTGATTATCGGTGACCGTCAAACGGGTAAAACTGCGATGGCTATCGATGCCATCATTAACCAGAAAAATTCTGGTATCTACTCTGTGTATGTGGCTATTGGCCAGAAAGCTTCAACGATTGCGAACGTGGTTCGTAAACTTGAAGAGCACGGCGCATTGGAAAACACTATTGTTGTGGTTGCATCTGCTTCTGAAGCGGCAGCACTACAATACCTTGCACCTTACTCAGGTTGTGCAATGGGTGAATATTTCCGTGACCGTGGCGAAGATGCACTGATCGTATACGATGACTTGTCTAAACAAGCCGTTGCTTATCGTCAAATCTCACTATTGCTGAAGCGTCCACCAGGCCGTGAAGCATTCCCTGGTGATGTTTTCTACCTTCACTCTCGTCTTCTTGAGCGTGCATCACGAGTTAGTGCGCACTACGTTGAGAAATTTACGAATGGTGAAGTGACAGGTAAAACCGGTTCTTTAACTGCGCTACCTATCATTGAAACGCAAGCTGGTGACGTATCGGCGTTCGTACCGACCAACGTTATCTCTATCACTGATGGTCAAATCTTCCTACAAACAGAACTGTTCAATGCGGGTATTCGTCCTGCGGTTGATCCAGGTATTTCTGTATCGCGTGTAGGTGGTGCTGCCCAAACTAAAGTTATCAAGAAGCTTTCTGGTGGTATTCGTACTGCCCTAGCACAGTACCGTGAACTAGCAGCGTTTGCTCAGTTCTCGTCAGACCTTGATGATGCAACCAAGAAGCAACTTGATCACGGCCAAAAAGTGACTGAGTTGATGAAGCAAAAGCAATACTCGCCAATGTCTGTATTTGAGCAAGCTATTGTTATTTTTGCTGCTGAAAAAGGTTTCCTAGGCGATATTGAAATTGCCAAGTTAGCTGATTTCGAAGCTGCGTTGCTTTCATTTGCCAAAGGTCAATTTGCTGAGTTAGTAGCTCAAATTGATAAAACGGGTGCTTACAACGATGAGATTGAAGCGCAGTTCTCGAAACTGCTGCAAGATTTCAAAGCGACCCAAACTTGGTAATTGGTGGGTGATCGCTTAGCGATCACCTTCTAACGGAGAGTGACGATGGCCAGCGCAAAAGAGATTCGTAACAAGATCGGCAGTGTTCAAAATACACAGAAGATCACCAAAGCGATGGAAATGGTGGCCGCTTCTAAAATGCGTAAAACGCAAGAAGCGATGGAGTCATCACGTCCATATGCACAAACTATGCGCAAAGTGATCGGTCACCTCGCCCTTGGTAGCCTTGAGTATAAACATCCTTATCTCGAAGAGCGTGAAGCCAAGCGCGTCGGTTACATCATTGTTTCTACTGATCGTGGTCTGTGTGGTGGTTTGAATATTAACTTGTTCAAACAAGCCATTAATAATGTTCAGACTTGGACTGAAAAAGGTGCGGAAGTTGATCTTGCGCTAATTGGCGCGAAAGCAACGGCCTTTTTTAACAACTACGGCGGTAACGTAACGGCTCAGGTTTCAGGCCTTGGTGATTCACCAACGGTTGACGAGCTGATCGGTACAGTTGGCGTAATGCTAAAGAAATATGATGAAGGTCAATTAGATCGTTTGTATCTGGTATACAACAAGTTTGTAAATACCATGGTGCAAGAACCGGTGATTGATCAATTGTTGCCTTTGCCTAAGTCAGAAGACGAAGAGATGCAGCGCAATCATTCTTGGGATTATATTTATGAGCCCGAGCCTAAACCTTTACTTGATGCTTTATTGGTTCGCTATGTTGAATCACAAGTGTATCAAGGCGTGGTTGAAAACCTTGCCAGTGAGCAAGCGGCACGAATGGTAGCAATGAAAGCTGCAACAGATAACGCAGGTGATCTTATCGATGACTTGCAACTTGTGTACAACAAAGCCCGTCAGGCGGCGATCACACAAGAATTATCAGAAATCGTTTCTGGTGCATCTGCTGTTTAAGGCAAAGAATTAATAAGTTTAGAGGATTAACGATGGCTACAGGTAAGATCGTCCAGATCATTGGTGCAGTAGTCGACGTAGAGTTTCCACAGGACTCTGTACCCAAAGTATATGATGCCCTACATGTTGATGCGAAAGAGAAAGGTACGTTAGTACTGGAAGTTCAGCAGCAACTTGGTGGCGGTGTTGTGCGTGGTATCGCAATGGGTACTTCTGATGGCTTACGTCGTGGTTTGTCTGTAGAAAATACAGGCCGCCCTATTGAAGTACCAGTGGGTACGGCAACACTAGGACGTATCATGAACGTTCTAGGTCAACCCATTGATGAGTGTGGTGAAATCGGTGAACAAGAGCGTTACGCTATTCACCGTCCAGCGCCAAGCTATGAAGAACAATCAAATGCAACCGAGCTACTAGAAACAGGCGTTAAGGTTATCGACCTTATCTGTCCGTTTGCTAAAGGTGGTAAAATCGGTCTGTTTGGTGGTGCGGGTGTTGGTAAGACCGTTAACATGATGGAGCTTATCAATAACATCGCCCTACAACACTCAGGTTTATCAGTGTTTGCTGGTGTGGGTGAGCGTACTCGTGAAGGTAACGATTTCTACTTTGAAATGCAGGAAGCTGGGGTTGTTAACCTTGAGAAGCCTGAAGAATCTAAAGTAGCAATGGTTTACGGTCAGATGAACGAGCCTCCAGGTAACCGTCTACGTGTTGCTTTGACTGGTTTAACCATGGCTGAGCGTTTCCGTGATGAAGGTCGTGACGTACTGTTATTTATCGATAACATCTACCGTTACACCCTTGCGGGAACAGAGGTGTCAGCACTATTGGGTCGTATGCCTTCTGCGGTAGGTTACCAGCCAACACTTGCTGAAGAGATGGGTGTGTTACAAGAACGTATCACATCAACTAAGTCAGGCTCTATCACATCAGTGCAGGCGGTATACGTTCCTGCCGATGACTTGACTGACCCATCACCAGCAACAACGTTTGCTCACCTTGATGCGACAGTTGTTCTATCACGTCAAATCGCATCGCTAGGTCTATACCCTGCGATCGACCCATTGGATTCAACATCTCGTATGCTTGATCCATTGGTGGTAGGTCAAGAGCATTACGACGTTGCGCGTGGTGTTCAAAGTTTACTACAGCGTTATAAAGAGCTGAAAGATATCATCGCAATCCTAGGTATGGATGAGCTATCTGAAGAAGATAAGCAAGCTGTATCGCGTGCGCGTAAGATCGAACGTTTCCTAACGCAGCCTTACCACGTAGCAGAAGTATTTACCGGTTCACCTGGTATTTACGTATCACTAAAAGATACGTTACGTAGCTTTAAAGGTATTTTAGCTGGTGAATATGACGATATCCCTGAGCAGGCATTTATGTACTGTGGTGCGATTGAAGACGTATTAGAAAACGCCAAAAAACTGTAAGCTAATTAGGAGGCGATATGGCAGCGATAACCTTTCACCTGGATGTCGTCAGCGCTGAGAAACGTTTGTTTTCTGGTCGTGCTGAAAATATTCAAGTAACAGGTAGCGAAGGTGAGCTCGGTATTCATGCCGGCCACACGCCGTTGTTGAGTGCGATTACTCCAGGTATGGTACGTATTATTAAGCAAGGCGGTAAAGAAGAGGTTATTTATCTTTCTGGCGGCATGCTTGAAGTGCAACCTGGTATCGTAACTGTACTTGCTGACACTGCTATTCGTGGTATTGATTTAGATACTGCGAAAGCTGAAGAAGCAAAGCGCCAAGCTGAAGAGAGAATTCATAATCAGCATGGTGATATCGATTTTGCCCAAGCAGCCAGTGATCTAGCAAAAGCAATTGCTCAGCTACGCGTTATTGAATTGACGAAACGTTCACGTTAATCATTGAATAACTGCACCATAGAAAGCGACCTTAGGGTCGCTTTTTTTATCGTTGTTCTCTATGTGGTTAACTAATTAATAACGTGCATATATGGTTGTCATTGTTATGGCTTATTTTTAAACATGTATAAATAAAAGTTATTTATAACGAGTTTTTTTGTTGGTTATTTTTTAGTTAAAATATGCAAATCATTCTTAAACCTATGTGCATCTACAGGTACAATAGGGATATATAAACTTTATATGCATTCAGAGGAATACTCGTCATGAGCTTTAGTGCTGTGATTCTTGCCGCGGGAAAAGGCACCCGTATGTACTCTAACTTACCCAAGGTACTTCATACCCTTGCAGGTAAGCCAATGGTTAAGCATGTTATCGATACATGTAATGATATTGGTGCAAATAGCATCAACCTAGTTTATGGCCATGGTGGCGATACCATGCAGCAAGTACTAGCCAAAGAAAATGTTAATTGGGTATTACAAGCAGAGCAACTAGGTACCGGACACGCGGTTAATCAGGCAGTACCAAATCTTGCTGATGATGAGAAAGCATTGATTTTGTACGGTGATGTACCATTAATCAGTGCACAAACATTAGAAAACTTGCTTGATGCTCAACCAAGTGGTGGTATTGCATTACTGACTGTTGTACTCGATGATCCTTCAGGTTATGGCCGTATTGTGCGTCGTAATGGCCCGGTTGTGGCAATCGTTGAAGAAAAAGACGCAACAGAAGAGCAAAAGCTAATTAAAGAAGTTAACACTGGTGTGTTGGTTGCCAATGGTGGTGATCTTAAGCGTTGGTTAGCTTCACTTAAGAACGAGAACGCTCAAGGTGAATATTACTTAACTGATATTATCGAAATCGCACATAACGAAGGCCGTGCTGTTGAAGCGGTACACCCTGCGTTAGCGATTGAAGTTGAAGGGGTGAATAACCGAGTTCAACTGGCGCGTCTTGAGCGTGCATTTCAGAGTATGCAAGCTGAGCGCCTATTAGAACAGGGTGTTATGCTGCGCGATCCAGCACGCTTTGATTTACGCGGTGCACTACAATGTGGTACTGATGTTGAAATCGATGTGAACGTTATTATTGAAGGTAGCGTAAGCATTGGTGATAACGTGGTTATCGGTGCTGGTTGCGTGCTAAAGAATTGTGAAATTGATGATAACAGTATCATTAGCCCTTACAGCGTAATTGAAGGTGCGACTGTTGGTGAAATGTGTACTGTAGGCCCATTTGCACGTCTACGTCCAGGTACTGAATTACTGACTGGTGCGCATGTGGGTAATTTCGTTGAAATGAAGCAAGCACGTTTAGGCCTTGGTTCTAAAGCGGGTCATCTTAGCTATTTAGGTGATGCTGATATTGGCGCAAATGTAAATATCGGTGCGGGTACTATTACCTGTAACTATGATGGTGCTAATAAATTTAAAACAGAAATTGGTGACGATGTATTTGTTGGTTCAGATACTCAGTTGATCGCGCCTGTTAAAGTTGCTGCTGGCGCAACCATTGGCGCTGGCTCAACCATTAACCGTAATATCGGTGAAGATGAGCTAGTGATCACGCGTACGCCTGCACGTACGATCAAAGGTTGGAAACGCCCAACTAAAAAATAGGCTTATTCCATAGCTGAAAAAATGTCAGTTTAAAGTCTTAAAAACAATCAAGCAGAGCCTAAGCTCTGCTTTTTTTTTGGCTTTTTTTGGCTTTTTTTTGACCATGTTTGGTGTTTTGATGGACATATTATTATCCTTTTAGTGCATTTTTTCGTGTCGAAAATTATTTAAAGGGTATTGCAGAATCCTTTTTATTGACGTTATACTGGTTTCAAATCGAAACTTATTGTGTTGTTTAACATTCATGTCGAAACGTAATACTCAGCAGCGTCGTCATGCTATTGCCGTTATGGTCAGTGAGCAAGGCGAAGTTAGCGTTGATGTTTTAGCGCATCATTTTTCTACTTCAGAAGTTACTATTCGTAAAGATCTCGCGGCATTAGAGGTTACTGGCTCACTACTACGTCGTTATGGTGGTGCTATTGCTATGCCTACTGAAATGGTTTCTACCGAACAAGCTGAACAAGTTTCAGTTTGTAAGTTAGCTATTGCTCAAGCAGCAGCAGAGCAAATTCGCGATCACCATAGAATTATCATTGATAGCGGCAGTACCACAGCAGCATTGATTTCATTACTTGGTAGCAAACAAGGCTTAATCGTAATGACGAATGCATTACATGTTGCTAATGCCCTTAACGCGCTTGAAAACGAGCCGACGTTATTAATGACTGGTGGTACATGGGATCCCCATTCTGAATCATTTCAAGGGCAAGTCGCAGAATCTGTATTACGTTCATATGATTTTGATCAGCTCTTTATTGGCGCTGATGGTATTGATGTCGCGCGCGGTACGACCACATTTAATGAATTAATGGGGTTAAGTCGAGTGATGGCTGAAGTATCACGTGATGTAGTGGTGATGGTCGAATCCAATAAGGTTGGCCGTAAGATCCCCAATCTTGAACTTGCGTGGCAAGGAATTAGTACCTTGATCACCGATGATGGTTTAAGTGACGCAGATAAACAAAGTATTGAACAACATGGCGTGCGCGTTATTCGCGCGCCCGTAAACGTATAACATCAAAATAACCAAAGCAGTGGTAAAGGAATTATTATGTGTGGGATAGTGGGTGCAGTTGCACAACGTGATGTAGCTGAAATTTTAATTGAAGGTTTACGTCGTTTGGAATATCGCGGTTATGACTCCGCAGGTGTTGCAATTGTGAATACAGACAATGAGCTTCAGCGTGTGCGCCGATTAGGTAAAGTACAAGAATTGGCTGATGCGGTTGATAATATGCCTTTAAGTGGCGGCACGGGTATTGCGCATACGCGTTGGGCAACCCATGGTGAACCTTCTGAAGCTAATGCCCACCCCCATATTTCTGGCCAACATATTGCTTTAGTTCATAACGGTATTATTGAAAACCATCAGTCATTACGTGAATTATTGCTTGAGCGTGGCTATGTATTTAGTTCGCAAACTGATACTGAAGTGATCGCACATTTAGTCGATTGGGAATTGCGTTCAGCGGCGAATTTGCTTGAAGCCGTTCAAAAAACGGTATTACAGCTTCAAGGTGCATACGGTACGGTAGTGATGGACAGTCGTGATCCTGAACGAGTGGTCGTTGCTCGTTCTGGCAGTCCGCTCGTGATCGGTCTTGGTGTTGGTGAAAACTTTATTGCCTCGGATCAATTGGCGTTATTAAATGTTACTCGCCGCTTCATGTTCTTAGAAGAAGGTGATGTTGCTGAAGTAACACGACGTAAAATCTCAGTATTTGATAGCAATGGCCAAGCGGTTGAACGCGTGGTGAGTGAATCAAATATTGAGCATGATGCGGCGGATAAGGGTCAATATCGTCATTACATGCAAAAAGAGATCTTTGAGCAGCCAAGTGCATTGATCAACACCATGGAAGGCCGTATTAGTAATGATCATGTGATCGTGGAAAGTATTGGCAGTGATGCGACGGCGATCTTTGATAAAGTAGAACACATTCAGATCATCGCTTGTGGTACTTCTTATAATGCCGGCATGGTTGCACGCTACTGGTTTGAATCAATTGCGGGCGTTAGCTGCGATGTTGAAATTGCTTCAGAGTTTCGTTACCGAAAATTTGTTACTCAGCCCAATAGTTTACTGATCACTCTGTCTCAATCAGGTGAAACGGCTGATACATTGGCAGCATTGCGTTTAGCAAAGCAAAAAGGCTATATGGCGGCAATGACCATTTGTAATGTGGCGGGATCATCGTTAGTTCGTGAATCTGACTTAGCCTTTATGACGCGTGCAGGGGCTGAAATTGGTGTTGCCTCGACGAAAGCATTTACTACTCAGCTGGTGGCATTATTAATGTTAGTCACGGCGCTCGGTAAGCAGCAAGGTAATATTGATCGAGTTCAAGAGCAACAAATCGTGACAGCATTACATCAGTTACCGACTCAAATTGAAAAAGCGTTGGCGTTTGATAAACCCATCGAAGTATTAGCTGAAGATTTTGCTGATAAACAACACGCATTATTTTTAGGTCGTGGCGAGTTTTATCCGATTGCTGTTGAAGCATCATTGAAATTGAAAGAAATTTCTTATATTCATGCTGAAGCTTACGCGGCGGGTGAACTTAAGCATGGTCCATTAGCATTAGTTGACGCTGAAATGCCGGTTATTGTGGTGGCTCCGACCAATGATTTGCTTGAAAAGCTTAAGTCAAATATTGAAGAAGTTCGCGCTCGTGGTGGACTGTTGTATGTATTTGCAGATGATGAAGCTGGATTTGAGGAATGTGAGGGTATGAAAATTATCACCATGCCAAAAGTAGATGAGATTATCGCCCCTATTTTCTATACCATTCCGATGCAATTATTATCCTATCACGTTGCTTTAATTAAAGGGACGGATGTCGATCAGCCACGTAACCTTGCTAAAGCGGTAACGGTTGAATAAAACGGTTATTGGTCTTTAAGGCGTAAGATTAACACGTTAAAAAAGGCACCGTGAAGGTGCCTTTTTTTATGTTTGATAGTGATAGCTTGTAAAGCCTAATTATATTGGCACTAATAACGCTTTTTTTGCGAAATAGAAATAACACCCTTCCAAATTTCGAACTGCAATTCAAAATACAAAAAAACGATGCCATTAATGACTAATTGTCTGATTTTTGCTCACTCTTACCCCAAAAAACTTGGCGTGCCATCTGCAAGGAGAGTCACTACTACTAATGCTGATAATTGATGGGTGGAGTAAATAATGGCTGAACGTAAACAAGAAATGGCGCTACGTATCAAAGAAGCGCGAGAATGGAAAGGTTTAACCCAAGTCTATATGGCGCAGCAGTTAAAAGTGGCTCGCCAAACCTATTTAGATTTAGAAACGGGTAAAACTGAGCCTAAAGTTCGCTTATTGGTGGAAATATCAGAGCTTACAGAAAGACCATTAACGTGGTTTATTTATGGTGATTTAGGGCTTGATATTATTGAGAACGAATACAAAGAAGAAATTGATCAATTGGTGCAGTGTTTTGGTTGTCTACCTCATTCAGCAAGGAAAATGATTTTGCAGCAGAGTATTCAGTTAGCGCAGTTTATGATGGAGTATACGCGTACGATCCCGCGTCGATGATAATATTGCAGAGAAAAAAAGCAGCACTAAGGCTGCTTAATGGTGTCGCTATTGGGCGAGAAAAAACTTATATGCGGGGTTGTCAGTTTCATCATGCCAGTGGTAACCCAGCTTACGTAAATGGCAGGTAAATGATAGCAAGTCATGATCGGCTAATTCAAAGCCACATAAGACTCGGCCATAATCTGCACCATGGTTACGGTAATTAAATAAGCTAATATTCCATTGCCCACCTAAGGTCGATAAGAATTTAGCTAAAGCGCCGGGATATTCAGGAAACTCAAAACTATACAAGCGTTCTTGCAATGGTTTTGATGGTCGGCCACCGATCATATACCGCACATGAACCTTGGCCATTTCATCATCGGATAAATCCATAACGGGATATCCTCCCTGATGTAGATCGGCAATAATTTGATCTAATTCAGGTTGTCCTTGAAGTAAGCGTACTCCAACAAAGACATTGGCTAATTTGCTGTCGTTGTAACGGTAGTTAAACTCGGTGACTGCTCGCCCGCCAATGAGGTGGCAAAATTCAAGAAATGCCCCTGGACGTTCAGGAATAGTAACCGCCAATAACCCTTCACGTTTTTCACTTAACTCACACCGCTCTGAAACATAGCGTAAGCCATGAAAGTTAAGGTTAGCTCCAGATAAAATGGCACCTAAATGACGCTGCTGCAGTTGCTGTTGTTCGGCATATTTTTTTAAACCGGCAAGTGACAATGCTCCCGAAGGTTCAGCAATGGCACGTGTGTCTTCAAAAATATCTTTTACTGCGGCACAAATTTCATCACTGCTAACTGTGATCACATCATCAAGATATTGTTCACATAAACGGAAAGTTTCATCGCCAATACGTTTTACTGCAACGCCATCGGCAAACATACCCACTTGATCCAGTGTGACGGGTTGTCCTGCATCTAAAGCTGCTTTTAAACAGGCAGAGTCTTCCGCTTCGACACCGATCACTTTAATTTCGGGTAATAATTGTTTAAGTAATACCGACACTCCCGCGGCTAAACCACCACCGCCAACAGGCACAAACACATAGTCAAGGTGACCATTTTGTTGGATCAGTTCAATCCCTATCGTGCCTTGTCCAGCAATGATAGCGGGGTGATCAAACGGTGGAATAAATGTATAACCATGTTGTTGAGCGAGCATTTCTGCATGAGTTTTTGCTTCATCAAAATTATTACCATGCAGGATCACGTTGCCGCCAAAACCACGTACGGCATCAACTTTAATATCCGGTGTGGTACGTGGCATAACAATGGTGGCACTAACCCCTAACTTTTGGCTTGATAGGGCCAACCCCTGTGCATGGTTGCCCGCAGATGCTGCAATGACGCCTGCTTGACGCTGAGGCTCCGTCAGTTGAGTCATCATGTTATAAGCGCCGCGCAGTTTAAAAGAATGCACCGGTTGGCGATCTTCACGTTTGAGCTGAACATGATTACCGATACGCTCACTGAGACGGGTCATGTTTTGTAATGGTGTGACTTGTGCCACCTCATACACGGGGGCGCGTAAGATATTACGCAGATAATCAGCTCCGCTCAGTAAATATTGGTCGCTAGCAAGTTTGACATCGATCATCAGGTTATCCTTCTAGCTTTGATTTATCACGTACGGCGCCTTTGTCAGCACTGGTTGCGAGTAGCGCATAGGCTTTAAGTGCTAATGACACCTGACGTTCGCGATCGACAGGTTTCCAGCCGCGTAATTCAGTTTCTGCACGGCGAGTGGCGAGAGTGGCATCATCAACCAATAAGTTGATACTGCGATTAGGAATATCAATCGCGATCATATCGCCACTATTAATTAAGCCAATAGTGCCGCCACTAGCAGCCTCAGGTGACACATGACCAATCGATAATCCCGAGGTGCCGCCAGAGAATCGACCATCAGTGATTAGGGCGCACTCTTTACCCAGCCCCATTGATTTTAAGTAGGTGGTTGGATACAACATTTCTTGCATTCCTGGGCCACCTTTCGGGCCTTCATAGCGGATCACAACCACATCCCCTGCTTTGACTTTGCCACCTAAAATACCTTCAACTGCAGTATCTTGGCTCTCAAATACCACCGCCGGTCCGGTAAAGGTTAGGCAACTTTCATCAACACCTGCGGTTTTAACGATACAGCCATCAAGCGCCATATTGCCAGATAACACCGCCAATCCACCTTCATCACTAAACGCAAATTCTCGACTACGAATACAGCCATGTTGACGATCATCATCAAGGGTGTCCCAGCGACAGTTTTGTGAAAACGCTTTAGTGGTACGAATGCCTGCAGGACCGGCGCGGAAGAAATCTTTTACTGCTTGAGATTGAGTTTGGACAATATCGTAATGGCGCAGACTTTCGGCAAAGGTTTCACTCAAAATATTATGGCATTGGTTATGGAATAATCCGGCGCGATCAAGTTCTCCTAAAATGGCATAAACGCCACCCGCACGGTGAACATCTTCCATATGGTATTTAGGGGTTGAAGGGGCAACTTTACACAGTTGAGGCACGCGACGTGACATTTGATCAATATCCGCCATAGTGAAATCCACTTCACCTTCTTGAGCGGCGGCCAATAAATGTAAGACGGTATTACTAGAACCACCCATTGCAATATCGAGTGCCATCGCATTTTCAAAAGCTTGTTTATTGGCAATATTACGCGGTAATGCACTGGCGTCATCTTGTTCATAATAACGTTTAGTCAGCGCCACAATGCGTTTGCCTGCATTGATAAATAACTGTTCACGATCCGCATGTGTTGCCAACATTGAACCATTACCCGGTTGGCTTAAGCCTAATGCCTCAGTTAAACAGTTCATCGAGTTAGCGGTAAACATTCCAGAACATGAGCCACAGGTTGGGCAGGCGGATCGTTCGATCTGCTCACTTTGTTCGTCAGAAACAGAAGGATCCGCACCTTGGATCATCGCATCAACCAAGTCAAGTTTGATCACTTGCTCTGAAAGCTTCGTTTTGCCTGCTTCCATTGGACCGCCAGAAACAAAAATTACCGGAATATTTAACCGCAATGAGGCCATTAACATTCCAGGGGTGATTTTGTCACAGTTAGAGATACACACCATGGCATCGGCGCAATGAGCATTGACCATGTATTCAACTGAATCGGCAATGAGTTCGCGAGATGGCAATGAATACAGCATCCCGCCATGACCCATTGCGATACCGTCATCAACCGCGATGGTATTGAATTCTTTGGCGATGCCTCCTGCTTGCTCAATCTGTTCGGCAACTAACTGTCCCAAATCTTTTAAGTGAACATGACCGGGTACAAATTGAGTAAACGAGTTCACTACCGCAATAATCGGTTTGCCAAAATCTTGATCTTTAACTCCTGTTGCGCGCCATAATGCGCGTGCACCTGCCATATTTCGGCCATGAGTTGTGGTTGCTGAGCGGTACTTAGGCATAACAATAAAATCCTTTTTAGCTCAGCCATCGTCACGATGGCTGACGTCATTAATTAACGCAAACTGTGGCGTATTATTTGGCAGGGTATACGTAGTCTAACCAACCCCATTTATCGTCGGTTTCACCGTTAAAGAGCCCAAAATAATCAGTTTGTAGTTGGTGGGTAATCGGCCCGCGTTTACCTGCTCCAACCGTAATTTTATCCACGCTACGAACAGGAACGATTTCAGCCGCCGTGCCAGTCATGAACACTTCATCGGCTAGGTAAAGGGCTTCTCGAGCGATGTTTTCTTCTCGTACTTCATAGCCTCGTTCTTTGGCGAGTACCATGATGGTATCGCGAGTAATACCCGGTAAGATTGCACTGGTGGTTGGTGGGGTTGAAAGTACGCCATTACGCACTACAAAAATATTTTCGCCTGCGCCTTCTGAAAGATAACCATCAACACTTAAAGCTATGCCTTCGGCATACCCGTGGCGACGGGCTTCACTGCCAACAAGCAGTGATGATAAGTAGTTACCGCCAGCTTTAGCTGCGGTTGGAATGGTATTAGGCGCGGCGCGGTTCCAGCTCGAAATCATCGCATCGACGCCATTTTCTAATGCTTGTTCACCTAAATATGAACCCCATGGGAAAGCGGCAACAATCAGATCCATGATGGTATCAACCGGAGGACAGACGCCTAAACCAACATTACCCACATAACCTAATGGGCGAATATAGGCTGAATTAAGTTTGTTGACGCGAATGGTTTCACGGCAAATTTCCATCAGTTGATCACAGCTATAAGGAATCGGAAAGCGATAGATTTTGGCGGAATTAAGCAGGCGTTGCATGTGTTCAGAGTGGCGAAAAACTGCCGGTCCTTGTGGTGTGTCATAACAACGAATACCTTCAAAAACAGAGGTGCCATAATGCATTGCATGGGTAAGAACGTGAACATTGGCTTCTGCCCAAGGTACGATGTTACCGTTAAACCAAATAAAATCAGCGGTGTTTGCCATGGTGAATTCCCTTTTTAAATTTAATCCAAATTTTCGATTTGTGAGGTCGTAACGGTGGTTACATCCCAGAGTTTTTCTATTTGATTGATCAGAATGCTAATCGGGCGATCACTATCAACAATAATTTCTATCGCGGCGATATTACTATGATGATTTTGGGTCGCATCCACTTTCTTG
This sequence comes from Photobacterium piscicola, assembly GCF_046058925.1. Lineage (NCBI taxonomy): Bacteria > Pseudomonadati > Pseudomonadota > Gammaproteobacteria > Vibrionales > Vibrionaceae > Photobacterium > Photobacterium piscicola. The sequence continues at coordinate 320,259 of NZ_CP175534.1, read as the reverse complement.
ATCACAAATCCACGATGGCGAATGACCCGTAAAATACGTTCAAGTAATACCGGTTTATCGTTCGCTTTAATGGTAATTAAATATCTATCCATGATTTATGTGTTCTCCAGCATATCCTGATTTGCCGCACCTGGTGGCACCAGTGGCCATACATTTTGTTCTTCATCAATAACCACATGTAACAAATAGGCACTACTGCTTGCTAGCATTTCAGCTAATGCGGGAGCAACTTCTTCTTTACGAGTAATGGTTTTACCTGGAATATCAAATGCACGCGCGAGCATTACAAAATCAGGATTATCATCCAAAATTGTTTCACTGTGGCGACCATCAAAAAACAGTGATTGCCATTGACGTACCATGCCTAAACGTTGGTTATTAATCAGCACCATTTTGACTGGAATTTGGCGGCGTTTAAGGGTGCCAAGTTCTTGTACGTTCATCATAAATGAACCATCCCCCGAGATTAATATCGACTGAGAATCTGGGCGTGCAACACTGGCTCCCATCGCTGCAGGTAAGCCAAAACCCATAGTGCCAAGTCCAGCCGAGGTAATGTAATTTTGAGGTTCACGTGGTTGAATGTGCTGTGCTGCCCACATTTGATGTTGGCCAACATCGGTCGAAACGATGCTATTATTTGGCATCATGTCTGACAGTTGTTTGAGCAGTAAAGGCGCATAAATTAACTCTCCTGGGTGGTCATAACGCCATTTACCGATCTGGCGTAGATGTTCACTATGAGTTAACCAGCGGCTGATATCTTGCCCAAGTTCAAGTTGCGGCAAAATAACATTAATGTCCCCGCGTAAAGATGCATTAGCATGACGCAGTTTATTAAATTCTGCGGCATCAATATCAAGGTGGATCACCTTGGCGTGAGGGGCAAAGGTATCCAATTTTCCGGTAACACGATCATCAAATCGTGCGCCAACAACGATTAATAAATCAGACTCTTGTACGATTAAATTTGCTGCTTTAGTCCCATGCATTCCCAACATACCAAGGTAATGTGGATCATGACGGGCGACTGAGCCTAAGCCTTTAAGAGTACTGACTGACGGCATAGGATTAAGGGTTAAAAATTGACGCAGTGTCGCGGTTGCTTGGGCTATTTGTACTCCACCACCGACATACAGCACGGGTCGCTGACATTGTGCCAATAATTGTTGCGCCATCTCGATAGCGGCAGTTGTCGCTATTGGTAACGGGGGCGGAATTACTGTTGGAAGTACCATTGTTGGTGCTGTTGCCAGTTGCACATCTTTGGCGATATCAACAATAACGGGCCCAGGACGGCCACTTTGGGCAACCACAAAAGCTTCCGCTAATGTGGGGGCGAGCTCGTTAATATCAGTCACTAAATAACTGTGCTTAGTACATGACAGTGACATGCCAATCACATCCATTTCTTGAAAAGCATCAGTCCCTATGTGCGAGCTTGCCACTTGACCGGTAATGGCGACTAATGGCACTGAATCCATTAAAGCGTCAGCTAATCCTGTGACTAGATTGGTTGCACCCGGCCCTGATGTTGCCATGCAGACCGCAACACTTTGGGTCGCCCGTGCCATGCCAATAGCTGCCATCGCAGCCCCTTGTTCATGGCGACATAAAATGTGCTCCACTCCACCATCATAAAGTGCATCATAGATGGGCATGATGGCGCCGCCCGGATAGCCAAAGATGGTTGTTATTCCCTGCTGTTGCAGCGCTTGTACGACTAACTCTGCCCCTGTCATCGCTGCTCCTTGCGTATGTAACTAAAATCAAATCAATGCTGATTACGATTTAAATTTGCTGATTTAAAAAAGCCCCCGAACTTTTCAGTGCGGGGGCTTTACTGTGTTTTGGTCGCATTAACGTACGCCTACACATCCCCTGCGCGGTGAAATAATCACCACGACGACGTTAATAATGAGTACGAGGGATGTTGCGATTGTATGCATAATTGTCCAACTTTTATTGTTTAGTTGTTGCTATACATAAGTGGTAACACAGATCTTCGTCACATGACAAGCAAAAAATTTGGTTTTATAAGTAATTTAGCAGCATTAATGGGGCTTTGATGTAACACCTTCGATAAATTTCATTAACCCCATGGTGTAAATTACCAGTCAGTGGAGTCATCAATGACACTTGCTATTGTTCATAGTCGCGCTTGTGTGGGCGTGGAAGCCCCACCAGTAACAGTTGAGGTCCATTTAAGTAATGGAATGCCCAGTTTCACACTGGTTGGTTTACCAGAAACTACCGTAAAAGAAGCTAAAGATCGTGTACGAAGCGCGATTATCAATGCTCAATTTGAATTTCCATCACGGCGAATTACGGTCAATTTAGCCCCTGCTGATTTACCCAAAGAAGGTGGACGGTTTGACTTACCGATTGCGCTTGGCATTTTAGCGGCATCAGGGCAAATTCCTTCTGATAAATTAGCGCAGTATGAGTTTATTGGTGAATTAGCATTATCGGGTGATTTACGGGCTGTTAAAGGTGCATTACCGGCGGCATTGGCTGCATTAAAAGCCAAGCGGTGTTTAATTGTGCCTGACCATAATGGTGATCAAGTGGCGTTAGTGGCGCAAAAACAACATAAATCAGCCCCTAGTTTGTTAGCTGTATGTGGTTTTTTGTGTGGTCAGCAACAGTTACAGTTATATCTTCAACCGCATGTGATAACGCCTGCAACTACGAATGAACAACGTGATATGCAAGATATTATTGGTCAACAACAAGGAAAACGCGCTTTAGAAATAGCTGCCGCGGGAAGTCATAATTTATTGCTACTTGGTCCACCAGGCACAGGAAAAACTATGTTGGCTTCTCGTTTACGGGATTTATTACCACCAATGACCCACGAAGAAGCCATTGAAACCGCCGCGGTAGCTTCTTTGACTCAGCAATCATTGCATCAAGGTAATTGGCTTAACCGCCCTTTTCGTACACCGCACCATTCAAGTTCAATGGCAGCCCTTGTAGGTGGGGGCTCAGTGCCTAAACCGGGTGAAATTTCACTCGCGCACAATGGGCTATTATTTTTAGATGAAATGCCTGAATTTGAGAGAAAAGTGCTAGATTCATTGCGTGAGCCGTTAGAGTCAGGACAAATTGTAATTTCACGAGCAACGGCAAAAACGACCTTTCCCGCTCGGTTTCAATTAATAGGTGCATTAAACCCTAGCCCGACAGGGTATTACGAAGGCAACCAATCTCGAACTAACCCGCAAGCTATTTTACGTTATTTAAGCCGTTTATCGGGACCATTGCTAGATCGGTTTGATATGTCATTAGAAATTCCCGCATTGCCCCGTGGCACACTAACCACTGGAGGTGATCGTGGAGAACCGAGTTCAGTTATTAAGGCGCGAGTTGATCAGGCTCGTGAGCGCATGCTGGCCCGTTGTGGCAAGGTAAATGCCTTACTTTCGACCCGTGAATTAGATAAATATTGCGGATTATCGTTTAAAGACGCCGAGTTTTTAGAAAATGCATTGCATCAACTTGGATTATCGATTCGTGCTTATCATCGTATTATTAAGGTTGCGCGTACGATTGCAGATTTGGCCGAGCAGGATCAGATTCAGCGTTCACATCTAGCTGAAGCATTAGGGTATCGAGCGATGGATAGATTGTTGAAACAACTTAGCAGTCAGGTCATTTAAAGGAATAACAAAGAGGCTAATTAAAAGCCTCTTTGTTAAAGGCAACCGTTGTAAGCTTCGTGGAATTACTTCTTGAGTAAAAAGTTAACTAATTCAAAATATTCGTCAGCTGATTTAATTTTGCCCGTTTGAACTAAGTATTTATTATTAACCACTACCGCAGGTACACCCGTTAAGCCTGCATCTTCAAAGGCTTTATCAAACCGGCTAACCATTGAGTTAACCGCGAAGCTGTTGAATGCACCATCAAACTCAGCGGCAGGTATACCTTCATCAATAAAAATCTGACGAACTTCTGCTTCGTTTTTTGGTGGTTGATTAAGGGTATGAATACGGTTAAATAATACCGGCACCATTTTATCACTAACGTTTAATACTACCGCCGTTGCAAATGCTTTACTCATGACTTTACCCATTGGGCCGCCCATAAATGACACGTGCATTTTCTGAAGTTTAGCGTTGTCTGGTAGCTTGGTTTTTAATTCACGCATCATTGGCTCAAATTGAAAACAATGTGGGCAATACAATGAGAAAAATTCAGTCACAACAGGGGTTGTTGATTGTGGTTGATCTAATACCTTGTAGTAGTCGCCTTCCGTAAATTTGGCTGCGTGAACAGAAAAAGACAATAAAGCAGCGCTGACTAGCGCAAGTAAGTTCTTCATCATTTTGGGGTTCCTGATTATCCGTGTCGTTAATTAGATATTAGCTGAGTATAATAATTAATAATGTTATTTTATAGTCAATTACCATTGAGGCATAAGCTGTAATGGTGATTCATTAAGGCTGAAAATCTGTTCTTTAAAGGCCAAAACTTGGCCTTCCCAATATTTTGCATCGCCAAACCATGGAAAAGCTCGTGGAAATGCTGGATCTTGCCAGCGCTTTGCTAACCACGCCATATAGTGCACCATTCTTAACGCACGTAAAGGTTCGATTAACTTTAGCTGGCGTGGGTCAAAATCGGCAAATTCATTATAAGCTTCAACTATTGTATCAAGCTGTGCGAGTTGATCGTGACGTTCACCATTAAGCATCATCCATAAATCTTGAATGGCAGGGCCGTTACGAGCATCATCTAAATCGACAAACATTGGTCCATCACGCCATAAAATATTGCCAGGATGACAATCACCATGTAGGCGCAAAGCCGGCCAATCAGTTGACCAATGGCTTTCAATTTCTGTAATTAAGCGATCAAGATCGGCAAAAAAACTGTGTTTTAGGTAATCAGGAATAAAATCGCTATTAGCCAAAATTTGGCGTGGTTGATAAACGTATTCCTCTAAGCCTAATGTTGGACGATGGACAAAGGGTTGGCGTTTACCGACTTGATGAATACGACCTAAAAAGCGTCCTACCCACTCTAATTGATCAAAGTTATCGACTTCAAATTGACGCCCACCGACACTTGGAAAAACAGCAAACCGATAGCCATTATAGTGATGTAGCGTGTTGCCATTGATAGCGATAGGCGCTGCGACTGGAATATCTTGTTGTTCAAGTTCAAGCGTAAACTGATGTTCTTCATCAATTTGGTCATCGCTCCATCGTGCGGGGCGGTAGAACTTAGTCACATAACGTTGACCATCTTCAGCTTTAAATTGATAGACGCGATTCTCATAACTATTAAGTGCCAATAAACCGGACTCAGCATGTACTTCGACACTATCGAGTGCATCGAGCAGTACATCTGGGCTGAGATCTGCAAAACTAAAACTTTGTTTTTCCATGACTGAATCCTGAATCTGGCTTGGAAGAGTGGTTTAGCTTAACCGCGAATAGAATTAAAACAAATTAAACATGATGGTGATGGCGGAAGAGAAGGATTTTCAGCTATAAAAAAAGCCAGTTAGTCATAACTGGCTCCATAAATAATCTAATAGGATTAGTGACTATTTGATAATACCGCGCGCACGTAAAATAGCGGTTTTAAAATCGTTTTCGCAATCTTTAGCAAGACCAGGAATCATGGCGTCTTTATCACTATTGCGCATTTTTAAATGGTAAATTAAGACATCATCAGTCAGTGATTCTAGTGGACCTTGGTATTTTGCTTCTGCTGCTAATTTTAGTAAGAACTCAACTAAGTTAAGATCAGGATCTTTTTTCCACTCAGGGTGCAGTAATTCAATCAGTTCATTAACGCGATGGGTTTTCATTGTTAACTCCGTAGCTTGGGCTGAATCAATCGTTATACGATTGTATTATCATTATTTTAGTGTGGATAAATTATAACAAACCCTGCTCGGTTACAATGAATGTCTTATGCCAAAATATTGTTAATAAAAAAGCAGCCAAAGCTGCTTAATATTAGGGTTAACGTTGTTGCTGTTGACTGTTAATCAGTTCAGGCAATATTTGTTGCTGATCTAATTGTGCATCGGCGCTGGTTAAATGCACGTCAGTCGTGAGCGATTTTTTCGCATTAACCTTAAAATGTGGAGCGTGGGAAGTGGCACGTAAACGTGATGGGCTACGTGGGGTACTTGCATACCTGACGGGGGATGCTGGGCGCATATGTCACCTATTGTCAGGCTCATCCATGGCCAAAAAATTAAAAATATTTCTGAAGGGAAAACTCCCTGCTGGGTAGAACCCATCCACCAGAATATTGCTTGGTTATTAATCAAATCGCGCTGAGGATAGCAACCAGATAATTAAAAGTCGAGCATAAAATGAGCAATAAAATGCTAATATCTAATTATTACGTTGTTTATATAGTAACTATTGCAATAATTGCCCCCTTGATGCACCGTGTCGTTCGATCTTTATCGAAATAAAGGTTACGGCAGTAGCGAGCATTTAGGATTACACTAATTTAGCGCTAGTGAGTAGTACAACAGAAGCCTTGGGAGAGGATCTATGGATCAGCAGCAGCAACGTATTGTTGCCAATCGTAACTTATCTTACCGATTAGCAGAGTCTATTGGTCGTCGTATCTTAATTGGTGATCCTGCCCCTGGCGGTATTTTACCGGGCGAAGTTGAGTTAGGCGAAATGTATGGTGTGAGCCGTACTGCCGTTCGTGAAGCTATAAAAATGTTAGCCGCGAAAGGCATGGTATTGCCTCGTCCTCGTATTGGTACGCGAGTAATGCCAAAGAAAAATTGGAATTATCTTGATCAAGATTTATTGGCTTGGTTAGATTTTGATTCGGACTCACAGTTGATCATGGAGTATCAAAAAGTCCGGTTAACATTAGAGCCTGAAGCGGCGGCATTGGCCGCTGAACATGCAACAGCAGAAGATCGGCTGGAGTTCGAACTACTGATGCACCAAATGCACCAAATGAAAGACAATTTTGATCAAGAGCGTTGGATTGAGATTGATACCCGCTTTCATCAATTGGTTTATTTTTCTTCAGGTAATCATTTTATTAGCCCATTTGGAAACTTGTTCAAAGCGGTGTTTGAAAATTATTTTAGAGTCGTAACCCGCGAGCAAGTGATGAAGCTTGATGTTCATCAGCGGATTGTTGATGGTATATTAGAACATGATCCAGACGCTGCCCGTCAGGCAACGTTAGAGTTATTGCAATAATCAATAAATGATACTACGGAGCCAAATGGCTCCTTTTTTTTATCAATTTCAAAACTGGCACAAATTGACCAACAAAAGGTTGCTTAATTTAAGCTTACAAGTGTAAGCTGAAAAGCAGTAGTTAGTGAATTAAGTGTCTTTTGGGATATATAAACCATGAATAATGTGATCAAACGTGAGCTAGGTTATTCAACAGCGGAAGAAGTCGCGAATAGTGTCAGTCACGGTCTTGGACTGTTGTTTTCAGTGTTTGGTCTGTATTTGTTGCTAGATAAAGCCTTTTCATTGCAAGCTGATACATTAAGTATTGTTAGTTATATTGTTTATGGCGTGAGTATGATTTTATTGTATCTCGCCTCAACCTTATACCACGCCATTCCAAGTACCGCGGCTAAAAAACCATTAAAGATCTTTGACCATTGTGCGATTTATTTATTAATCGCTGGTACCTATACCCCGTTTCTATTAATTGCCTTGCGTACACCTCTAGCACTGGGATTAATGGCTATATTATGGGTATTGGCACTGCTGGGTATTGTGGCTAAAATTATTTTTATCCATCGTTTTAAAAAACTGTCGCTATGGATGTATCTAGCGATGGGATGGGCTTCAGTGATTGTGATTTATCAGTTAGCGATATCATTAGCGCCCGGTGGATTAATATTATTGGCGCTTGGTGGCGTGATTTACTCTTTAGGGGTGGTATTTTACGTTAATAAACGCATTCCGTATAACCATGCTATTTGGCATTTATTTGTTTTAGGTGGCTCAATTTGTCATTTTTGTGCGATTTATTTTTATATTAAACCGTAACTAACCACGGTAGATTTATCCCTAAAAAAAGAGAGCGCTATGCGCTCTCTTATTGTTTTTGAGTCTTATTAAAGCGTGATTAATCACGCCAAAAGGCAGGAGCAAAAACCACTAACACGGTTAATATTTCCAAGCGTCCCATCAGCATGCCTAAACTTAAGGTCCATTTTGATAAATCTGGTAAGCTGGCAAAGTTACCTGTTGGGCCGATCACGGTACCCATACCAGGACCGACGTTAGCCACTGCGGTTACTGCACCGGTAATACTGGTGACCGGATCTAAGCCTTGTAATGCTAATACTGCGGCAATCACAATAATGGTCATGATAAAAGTAAACACTAATGCCACTACTGAACGCACGATATCATCGGTGACTGGACGACCGTTATAGCGTTGAATGAACAGGGCCGATGGGTGAATAGATTGCATGATATGTTTACGTAAAAGTGCAAATGCAATTTGGAAGCGGAAAATTTTAATACCGCCACTGGTTGAACCTGAGCAAGCACCAACCAGTAATGTGAACGCAAAAATAATTGTCGGTAATGGCCCCCAAGCAGTAAAGTCACCTAGACCAAAGCCGGTTGTGGTAACCACTGAGATAATATTAAAAAAGGATAATCTCATCGCATCAAGGACGGAATAACCTTTATTAAAGATCAGACAACCCGCAACAATCAAACTCGCCACCACCACAAATAATGTATATCCCTTAACTTGAGCATCCCCCAACAAGGTGCGAGGATGACGCTTTCTTAATGCTTGAACAAACAATAAGAACGGCAGTCCGCCAGCAAACATAAAGAAGGTTGCTACCCATTGTGCACTGTGTGAAAAGTGGTTCATTGAACCATCAGAGGTTGAATAACCGCCCGTTGAAAGTGTCGTAAAAGCGTGGTTAATCGCATCAAAGGTGTTCATGCCAGCGAGCATAAACGCAATGATACACAGCACGGTTAATATCAAATATACATTGATAATATTTTTAGCGACACTTTTGGTACGGGGGGAACTTTTATCTGACCAGTCTGATGATTCGGTTTGAAAGAGTCGCATACCACCGACGTTAAGCATCGGTAAAATAGCCACCCCCATCACAATAAATCCGACCCCACCAAGCCATTGCAACGTCGAACGCCACAGTAAAATACTGGGTGCCATTTGATCGAGGCCGCTTAATACTGTTGAACCTGTGGTGGTGATGCCTGACATGGTTTCAAAATATGCATCAGTAAAACTGATGTGATTAATAAACACAAACGGCAGCGCAGCAAACGCACTGGCAACCGTCCACACCAGCGTGGTGATCAGGAACATATCCCGCACACTAAGCTTAAATTCGTCAGTTTTCCCGTAAGATAGCAACAAGAACGCCACGGAGTGAGTAATCAGCACTGCCGCTGCGAAATCCATGAAACCTTCGGTGCCAGTAAAAAAGGCCACCAAAGTGGGTACATACATAAACAGGGCTATTTTAGATAGCACCAGTCCGAGTACAAATAATATTGGACGTAAATTAACCATAAGCTGTTACAGAAAGAAAGGGCTCGGTTGGAAAAGACGTTCAACGTCAGGAATATATTTCTTATCAACTAAGAACATAACTACGTGGTCATTTTGCTCAATCATGGTGCGATCGTGGGCAATAAGAACCTCTTCTCCACGAACAACTGCGCCAATGGTTGTACCGGGTGGCAGTTTGATTTCACTGATGGTCCGGCCAACTACTTTTGATGTACTGGCGTCACCATGGGCAATCGCCTCAATGGCTTCAGCTGCACCACGACGTAGCGATGATACGTTAACGATATCAGCTTTACGAACATGGGTTAGTAATGCAGAAATGGTTGCTTGTTGGGGGGAAATCGCAATATCAATGGTGCCACCTTGGACTAAATCAACATACGCACCACGTTGAATCAACACCATTACTTTTTTCGCGCCTAAGCGCTTAGCCAACATGGCTGACATGATATTGGCTTCATCATCATTGGTAACGGCAATAAACACATCAATCTGTTCGATATGTTCTTCACTAAGTAATTCTTGATCTGACGCGTCACCACAGAAGACGATGATGTCTTGCAACATTTCCGATAGGTTTTCGGCACGTTGTTGATTATGCTCGATTAATTTAACACTGTAGTTTTGTTCTAAGCGGCGAGCTAAACCTGCACCAACATTACCACCACCAACAATCATTAACCTTTTATAGGGTTTCTCTAATCGCTGTAGTTCACTCATTACTGAACGGATATGGTTACTTGCTGCGACAAAGAACACTTCATCGTCAGCTTCTATAATGGTGGTACCTTGGGGGCGAATTGGCTGACCCTGACGGAATATGGCTGCTACGCGAGTATCAATGTGCGGCATGTGCTCGCGCAGTGCTGATAATGCGTTACCCACCAGTGGGCCACCGTAATAGGCTTTCACTGCCACTAAGCCGACTTTTTCTTCAGCAAAGCTCACCACTTGTAATGCCCCTGGATATTCGATTAAACGTTCAATGTAATCGGTAACCAATTCTTCTGGCGCAATAAGGTGATCAACAGGAACCGCGTCAGATTGAAATAATTGTTCTTTTTCACGTAAGTATTCTGGTGAACGAATACGAGCAACACGGTTAGGGGTGTTAAATAATGAAAACGCAATTTGGCATGCGATCATGTTAGTTTCGTCAGAGTTGGTTACTGCAACTAACATATCAGCATCTTGCGCGCCGGCATCACGAAGTGTTTGCGGGTGGCTCGCAAAGCCTTGAACAACACGCAGGTCGTATTTATCTTGCAGTTCACGAAGACGTTCTGGGTTCTTATCAACGATAGTTATATCGTTATTCTCGCCAACAAGGTTTTCAGCAAGAGTGCCGCCAACTTGTCCAGCACCGAGAATGATGATTTTCATAGCCTATGCCTGATGAAGTAATGCCAACTAACAGTCACTGTGCCATAAAATCGACAGTAAGTGGCGTATAAAAGAGACTAAAAAGCGGAATCTTGAAGCCAAGTTCCGCTATTATTAGTAATTTATCTTAGTTTGCTTTGGTTAATACTGCATAGTAAAAACCATCCATCGCCTCTTCGCCGGGTAAAATTTGGCGGCCAGGAGAGGCAGGATCGCTATCGATTAAGGCTGCGTCAGCAGTACGGCTTAAGAATGCTTTTACTTGATCGCAGTTTTCTTGCGGTGTGATTGAACACGTTGCATAAACCAAAGTACCGCCTGGTTTTAACTGTAACCACATAGCATCAAAAATCTCAGCCTGTAGCAATGCTAATGCTGCGATATCTTCGCCTCGACGTAACCATTTAATATCAGGATGACGACGAATAACGCCCGTTGCAGAACAAGGTGCATCCAGCAAAATGCGATCAAATTTTTCGCCATGCCACCATTGCTCAGGATAACGTGCATCAGCACATAATACTTGTGCGGTCAGATGTAAACGTTCAAGGTTTTCATGCACTCGTTTAAGACGATTCTCATCACAGTCAATCGCCACCACTTGTGTCGATGGTACGCGTTCCATGATATGAACTGTTTTACCACCAGGCGCGGCACAACAATCAAGAATCAATTCGCCGGGTTGTGGTTTAAGGTAATCCACAGCAAGTTGTGCAGCAGCATCTTGTACTGAAACCCAACCATCACTAAAACCGGGTAATTTAGTGACATCACACGGTGAAATTAAACGCAATGCGTCTGCTGCTTGTGGGTGCAATTCGGTTGCAATACCTTCTGCATCCAATAATGCACGGTAAGTGTCACGATCATGATGGTGACTGTTTACTCGTAACCACATTGGCGCTTTAGTGTTATTAGCTTCACAGATGGCGGCGTAGTCATCAGGGTAGCTGGCTTTAAGTAATTTCAATAACCAACTTGGATGGCCATATTTACCTGCGTCATGACTAACCGCTTGTTCATCTAACGCTTCTTTTTGACGTTGGTAACTACGTAAAATGGCGTTAATTAACCCACGTAATTGCGGTTTTTTAAGGGTTTTTGTGGCATCGACTGTTTCAGCGACTGCGGCATGAGCAGGAATACGCATATAACCTAATTGATATAAACCAACTAAGATTAGGTGATGGAAAACACGTTGTTTACCTGTCAGCGGCTTCTCCATTAATGCTTGAGTGATTGACTCTAATCGAGGTAGCCAGCGTAATACGCCGTAGCAGATTTCCTGCAATAAAGCATGATCACGTTCTCTAATATTCTGCTGCGCTAACGGTAGCGCGGCAGACAATGACTGCCCTTGATCGACGACCTGATATATTACTTTGGCCGCAGCGGCTCTTACATTCATAGCTGTTTCCTGAACGCCGTTGATGCTGGCGATACGTGGTTAATCTGAAAAAGAAAAGCCAGTGACTTAACCCTGGCCTTGGTGTTTAAAGTTGGTTACCGACTTGGAACCATTCTCGACGTGAATTTAATAAATCCGCGACTGACATGGCTTTTTTACCAGGAGGCTGCAGTGACAATAAACGCAATGCACCAGTTGTTGTTGCGACTACGATACCGTGTTTATCTGCCGCTAAAATCGTACCCGGTAGTTGACCTTGATTGTCTTCTTCTACACTGGTTTGCCATACTTTGATAGTTTGCTCAGCAACAGTGAAATGGCTCATTGGCCATGGGTTGAAAGCTCGCACACAACGCTCAATAGCTGCTGCGTCCATAGTCCAATCAATTTGTGCTTCTTCTTTGCTTAATTTCTTGGCGTAGTTTGCTTGACCGTCATCTTGTTTGGTCGCAACCGCAGTGCCATTGGCAATCGTTGTTAAACACTCAATCAATGCACTTGGGCCAAGGTTTGCTAATTTTTCATACATAGTGGCACTGGTATCGGTTGCCGTGATGGGTAACGTTGCGACTTGTAGCATGTCACCCGTATCAAGGCCGATATCCATTTGCATGATAGTGACGCCAGTCTCGCTATCACCTGCCCAAATTGAACGTTGAATAGGTGCAGCGCCACGCCAGCGTGGCAAAATTGAACCATGAACATTAATACAACCGAGTGGTGGTGTATCAAGTACTTCTTGAGGCAATAATAAACCGTAAGCAACAACAACCATAATATCGGCTTCAATAGCTGCCAGTTGTTGTTGAGCTTCAAGGTTACGCAGCGAGGCTGGTTGGAACACTGGAATATCGTGTTCTACGGCGATATTTTTCACCGGGCTTGCAGTGAGTTTTTTACCGCGACCCGCAGGGCGATCGGGTTGGGTGTAAACCGCAACAACTTGATGCTGTGAAGACAATAACGCCGCCAAATGACGGGCGGCGAAGTCAGGCGTACCTGCAAAAATAATGCGTAATGGTTTACTCAAGATAACCTCGAATGGTGATGTTGTTAGATAGAACGTTTTAGTTTTTCTAATTTGCTTTTAATGCGTTGACGCTTGAGTGGCGATAGGTAATCAACAAATAGCTTACCAGCAAGGTGATCTAATTCGTGTTGAATGCAAATAGCAAGTAGGTCTTCTGCTTCAAAGGTCAGCGGGTTGCCGTCACGATCCAATGCGGAAACAGTGATGGTTGCTGCGCGAGGAACAAAACCTCGAGCACTTGGTACTGAAAGACACCCTTCTTCAATGCCTTCATCGCCATGAGCTGCCGTAATTTCAGGGTTAATTAGCACCATTGGCTGATCACGTTGCTCAGAAACATCGATAACCACGATTTGTTGATGAATATCGACTTGAGTTGCAGCAAGGCCGATACCTTCTTCTTCATACATGGTTTCAAGCATGTCATCAATGATCTGCTGAATTTGTGGCGTGATCGCCGCAACGGGCTTGGCTACAGTACGTAGACGGTCATCTGGAAAGATTAAAACTGGCAATAGCGACATAAGGGCTCGAATTCGTTAACGGTTACTAGAAAGATACAGCGTTGTTGGTCTAATTCTAGTCATTTTAGCACTCAAATAACAGTACCGAATGCGCGTGGCGAGGGTTAACCGAAATTAGAGTCATGAAATAAAGACCACTTTTCGCTAAAAAATTAATGTTAGCTCTTAGCAAAGTTCAGGCTTTGTCGATGTAACAGTGGTTATCAAATCGTGATATAAGCCGAAAAGCGCTTGGCAGTGATAGTTAAACAGTCGACATATCAAATAGCTAATGCCAATCTTTGCCAATATGAGTGATTATTTTATTATCGCTAGGTCGCAACTTGTGCAATCGAAGGAACGGATCACATGAGGCAATGGGTTATTATCGCGAGTTTTATTCTTTTTATGCCGTCGTTGGTTGCCGCGCCACAACCACAGCTAAAAAATAGTCATCCTGAAATTTATGTGGTTAAAAAAGGGGATACGTTATGGGATATTTCGGCTGTATTCTTGAATAACCCTTGGTCATGGCCGCAGTTATGGCAAAAAAACAGCTATATAAAAAACCCGCATTTAATTTATCCTGGCGATCGCTTACACCTTATTTGGGTTGACGGTAAACCGCAGTTAAGCCTTAAAAAACAACTTAAATTGTCACCAGAGATGCGCGTAGTACGCCAGCCTATTACTTCGTTGCCTGGTTATTTAATGTTGGCGTATGTGGCTCAAGATAAATTGATCAGTGCTGATGCGGTGACAACCCAACCGCAAATTCTGGGAACCAGTGAAGAGCGCGGCTATCTTTCTGTTGGTGATGTGCTGTGGGCTGATCAGTCATTGGTTCCGACCAGTCAGTGGCGAGTATATCGCTTAGAACAAGATTTTGATCGTGACGACAGTGCTAATGAAACGGCTAACTCTGCCATTAAAGCGACTATATCAACCTTGAAAGAGATTGCAGATGTCACTGTTATTGCAAGTGATGGTGAGATGAGTCAGTTGAAAGTGGATGACTTTCAGCAAGAAATTATTCCCAATGATATTTTATTACCTTTATTAGGCATTGATGGTCAAGCGGATCTGTCATTTTCGCCAACTACGCCGCCCGCGTCGTTATCTGCGACCGTGTTAGGCCAAATAAGTGGCTACAGTTATATTTCAAATTATGATGTGGTGGTATTGGATCGTGGTCATCTTGATGGCATGGTTGCAGGACAAGTGTTTGAGTTGTTTAAGCAAGGGGCTCAGGTACAAGGTAAAAAAGGTCAATATCATTATAAAAATAGCACCTTATTAACGGAGAGTACCCAACTTGGCACCATCGCTGTTGCACAAGCGATGGTATTACGTCCTTATGAGTATTTTAGTTTGGCGGTGGTGCTTAATAATCAGCAACCGTTTAAACCTGGCGTGGTTGCTCAAGCCCCACGTTTGTAATGGTTATGACAGAAACTGAGCTTATTGCATGGTTACAACTTGCGGCTGTCCCTTCATTAGGTGGCAGCCGTATTCAACGCTTGTTAGCTGATTCGACCCCACAACAATTAGCGGCAATGACGGTTGAACAATTACAGCAACGTGGTTTAACGGCAAAACAAATACAGGCGTTTTTGCACCCCAATCCATCGCGGTTACAGTTAGCATTACAATGGCAACAAGTTCCGCACCAGCACATTTTGACCCTCGACTCCCCCCATTATCCTCATTTATTAAAACAAATTTCCTCTCCCCCCCCATTATTATTTGTTCGTGGCGATCTTTGTTGTCTCGGTGCGCCACAAATTGCGGTGATTGGTAGTCGGTCGGCATCGATCGATGGTCGTGAATCGGCGTTCCATTTTTCAAAAGCATTAGCGACTAATAATTATGTCGTGACCAGTGGTTTAGCGTTAGGGATTGATGGTCAAGCACATCAAGGTGCGTTGCAGGCGGGAGGGTTAACCATTGCCGTATTAGGTTCTGGGCTTGATCAAATTTATCCTGCGCGACACCGTTCTTTAGCTGCTAGTATTGCAGAGCAAGGGGCGTTGGTGTCCGAGTTTTGGCCTGATGAGCAACCTCGCCCGCAAAATTTTCCACGACGTAATCGCATCATTAGCGGCTTATCTACGGGAGTGTTGGTGATTGAAGCCGCGCAAAAAAGTGGATCATTGATAACAGCACGTTATGCGTTAGAACAAGGACGAGAGGTTTTTGCGTTGCCCGGTTCGATTCATAACCCTGCCAGCCGTGGCTGTAATGCGCTGATTAAATCAGGTGCTAAACTGGTAGAAAGTCCGGCTGATATTTACGAAGAGGTAGGAAGTCTGACAGAATGTGCAATAAGTAATCAAATAGGTGTGCCTTTAGCAACGAAGGAAAATGAAGAATTGCCATTTCCCGCACTGTTGGCTAACGTAGGCACCGAAGCAACACCCGTAGATGTCGTTGCTGAACGCTGTAAACAACCCATCCACCAAATTTTACCGCAATTATTAGAATTAGAACTGTCTGGTTGGGTGACTGCAGTGCCCGGTGGTTATATCAGAACGAGGAGGGGCTAGTTATGATGGATATTCTTATGTATCTATTTGAAACCTATATTCAAAGCGAAGCAGAGTTGTTAGTCGATCAAGATGAACTCTCTGAAGAGCTTTTACGTGCAGGTTTTCATCAGGATGATATTTACAAGTCATTAGAGTGGCTTGAAAAACTGGCTGCTTTACAAGAAACAGAACACACACCGTATGTTAACCATAGTGCGATAACATCGATGCGCATCTATACCGACAATGAAATGTTGCGAATGGATACGGCTTGTCGTGGTTTTCTACTTTATCTTGAGCAAATTGATGTATTAAATATTGATACACGCGAAATGGTCATTGATCGCGTAATGGAACTCGATACTCAAGAATTTATGCTTGATGATTTGAAGTGGATTATTCTGATGGTGTTGTTTAATGCGCCAGGAAACGAAGCGGCTTATGATCAAGTAGAAGAATTATTATATGGCGCAGAAGATGGAGTTCTACATTAATAATGACAACTGATAGTGATCCATTGTTTTCTGCCCATGAACAGGCGTTACAGCATCAATCATGCCCACAATGTAGTGCTGATTTAGTGATGCGTTTTGGTAAGCATGGGCCATTTTTAGGCTGTGATCATTACCCTGAGTGTGATTATATTCAACCACTCAAACAAAATGATGGTCACATTGTTAAACAGCTCGATGTGCCCTGCCCTGAATGCGCTCAACCATTGGTATTACGCCAAGGTCGTTATGGTATGTTTATTGGGTGTTCGGCATACCCTGAGTGCCATTACCTCGCATCACCAGAAAAAAAACCGCAACAAACACATATTGATTGTCCTGAGTGTCATCAAGGTCACTTAGTTGAACGTAAATCACGTTATGGCAAACTGTTTTATGCGTGTGATAAATATCCACAATGCCGCTTTGCGGTCAACAATAAGCCTGTTGTTGGCGTTTGTCAGCAGTGTGGTTTTGGGTTGTTGATAGAAAAGAAATTAGCGAGTGGCATTAAATTACAATGTGCTGATCGTAAATGTAATGCTTATCAGGATACTGAAAAATAGCGATAATATTGAATAATATCAATAAGCCTGCATTACGATGCAGGCTTTTTTGTTTACGGTATTTAGCGTGGTAATGTCGGAAAATCTTGTGGTGATAACTGCTGCCCTAACAATATTAATTGGTATTGCAGTTGTTCGGGTGTTGCAGCACAAATATTGATATGCCCCATTTTCCGGCCAGCCCGTTTTTCTTTGCCATACCAATGCACATGACAGTTTTCTAAAGCCAATACCGCCCTCGGTACGCTATCTTGTCCTAAAATATTAAGCATGGCGCTTGGACGAATAAGCTCGGTGCCACCTAATGGCAAGTCACAAACCGCACGAAGATGGTTTTCAAACTGACACGTTTGTGCCCCTTGTTGCGTCCAATGGCCTGAGTTATGAACGCGAGGTGCAATTTCATTGACCAATAAATCACCATTAACTTCAAAAAACTCTAAAGCTAATACGCCAATATAATTAAGTTGTTCAGCAACCGCGGTAAACATCTGTTGCGCTTGTTGTTGCAGTGTGGTGTCACCAACAATGGCTGTTGAAAGGCTGAGTACGCCATCAGTGTGTACATTTTCACTGAGGGTATAGGTTTTAATCTCACCTATAGCATTACGAACCCCAATTAAAGACACTTCGCGATCAAAACCTATCCATTTTTCGGCCACAATCGCCTGGTTATTGGTTGCAGCAATGCAGTGCACCATTTCGTTCCATACTGATTCAATTTGATCGTGAGTTTTTAAGCGCCATTGGCCTTTGCCGTCATAACCGCCTAAAGCACTTTTTAGCACCATAGGTAGGCCTAAGGTCGTGATAGCGGTATCGAGATCTGCACGAGTATTAATAACAAAATAGGGCGCATTGGCAACGTTGGCATGATCTAATAATGTTTTTTCGATACGACGATCGCCACCGGCCTTGATGGCATCTGGATGAGGCTTAAATTTACCACTTGCGGCGCAGAGCGATAAAATATCTGAGGGTATATGTTCAAATTCAGCAGTGATCACATCGACAGTAGCAATGGCTTCAATCAGTGAGAGTGATTGGCGTTGTTGAGTCAGTGGGTGTACAACATTAGCACTAACAACATCATAGGCGATGACAGTAATATTTAATGGTGCACCAGCTAACGCCATCATTCGTGCTAACTGCCCAGCACCCAGTACTAATACTTGATTCATTATGCATCCTCAGTAGGATTTGGGTTATCAAGTACGGTATCTGTTTGTTGTTGTCGGAACGCTTCCACTGCAGCTAAAACTTCGGGGTTATGCGTGGCAATGATTTGGGCTGCTAATAATCCTGCATTCGCAGCACCCGCTTCACCAATCGCGAGCGTGCCAACTGCAATCCCTTTTGGCATTTGTACTATCGACAGCAATGAATCCATGCCCTTTAAAGCGCGAGATTGAACGGGAACGCCTAGCACTGGCAAACTGGTAAAAGCGGCAGTCATACCGGGTAAATGTGCCGCACCGCCAGCACCAGCAATAATGACACTAATACCACGGCTACGTGCTGTTTCAGCGTATTCCGCTAATAGGTGAGGAGTTCGGTGGGCTGAAACCACTTTAGTTTCGTAGGCAACATTGAAGCGTTCTAGCATTTCCGCTGCATGTTGCATGGTTGGCCAATCAGATTTTGATCCCATGATAATTCCAACTTTCATTCCAATCTCCTATAGGTAATGAACAACTAAAGTGTAACTTACGCCATTATACGGTGATTTAGCGCAAAGGAAAACGTTTGCGTTGGTAAAGTTACGCTATGATTAACCATCAATGGTGTTGTTACGCATGTGTCGGTATGATGATTACCATAACTAAAAATAAAATATCAGCTGAATAAAAACAGGGGAATTTGTGGCAAATATTACACAAGTCGTTACAGCACTAAAGCAAGGTCAAGTGATTGGTTACCCAACAGAAGCTGTGTTTGGTGTCGGTTGTGATCCTGATAATCAACAGGCTGTTAATAAACTATTGGCATTGAAACAACGGCCAATGGAAAAAGGTTTGATCTTAATTGCCGCTGATTATGAGCAGTTATTGCCGTATATCGATGATAGCCAATTAACACCGCAACAAAAACAAGCGGTGTTAGCCTCATGGCCGGGGCCTGTTACGTGGGTAATGCCAACTAAAGCCAATGTTCCTGTTTTTTTAACGGGCCAGTTTTCGACCATCGCAGTTCGAGTGACCGCGCATCCGTTAGTTCAACAACTTTGTCGTGAATTTGGTAAACCGATAACCTCAACCAGTGCTAATTTAACCGGACTTGAGCCGGGGCGTACAGTGGCTGATGTAGAACAACAGCTAGGGGATCAACTAGCTGCAATATTGAATGGTGAGACGGGAGGACGTAATAATCCTTCTGAAATTCGTGATGCCCAAACGGGTAATATTTTCCGTCAGGGGTAATAAATGATTGATCGTAACCAGATAGATCTAAATAAAACTGCCGTAAAAACTTTTTTGCTTCAACTTCAAGACACTATTTGTCAGGCTTTGGTACAACAAGATGGCAGTGCTGAGTTTGAACAAGATCAATGGCAGCGCGAGCAAGGTGGTGGTGGTCGTAGTCGTGTATTACGCAATGGGGCGGTATTTGAGCAAGCTGGAGTTAACTTTTCTCATGTTTATGGTGATGAGATGCCAGCTTCTGCAACCGCTCATCGTCCAGAACTTGCGGGACGACGGTTTGAAGCGATGGGGGTATCATTAGTGATTCATCCTCATAATCCTTATGTGCCGACATCCCATGCTAATGTGCGATTTTTTATCGCAGAAAAAGACGGTGAAGCGCCGGTGTGGTGGTTTGGTGGTGGGTTTGATTTAACGCCTTTTTATCCGTTTGATGATGATTGTCAGCATTGGCATGATACTGCGAAAGCGATCTGTGCACCGTTTGGTGATGATGTTTATTCACAGCATAAAGCATGGTGTGATAAATACTTCTTTTTACCTCATCGTGATGAAACACGAGGTATTGGGGGGCTGTTCTTTGATGATCTCAACCTATGGGGCTTTGAAAAATGCTTTGCTTATACTCAAGCGGTTGGTCATGGTTTTATTGATGCTTATATACCGATTGTTGCTCAACGGTATGGGTTACCTTATGGTGAACGTGAGCGTGAATTTCAGCTTTACCGTCGTGGGCGCTATGTTGAATTTAACTTAGTGTATGATCGTGGCACCCTGTTTGGTTTGCAAAGTGGTGGTCGTACTGAATCTATTTTAATGTCGATGCCACCTTTAGCGCGCTGGGAATATTGTTATCAACCCCTGCCAGATTCGGCAGAAGCACGTTTGAGTTGTGATTATCTTCACCCTCGAGAATGGTAAATTGGCAGCAGCAATGTTTGGCAGTAATTTCATCCAGTGGTAGGGTCGATATATCGGCCCTTTTATTTGAGTAATGGACTATGGACAAATATATCGTGGTGGGCAATCCCATCAATCACAGTAAATCTCCTTTCATTCATACCCTTTTTGCCCGTCAAACCAGCCAGAAGATGGAATATTGTAGTCAGTTAGTGGCACTCGATGGTTTTGTAACTGCAATGGATGCTTTTTTTGCTGATGGTGGCAAAGGCTGTAATATTACGGTGCCTTTTAAAGAACAAGCCTTTGAGTACGCGACCCAACTTACGCAACGGGCTCAATTAGCGGGTGCAGTAAATACGTTAAAACGCCTCGATGATGGCGGTATATTAGGTGATAACACCGATGGTGAAGGCTTGGTGCAGGATTTATTGCAACAACAGGTCGCACTGAAAGATAAACGTATTTTATTAATCGGTGCTGGCGGTGCTGCGCGAGGGGTGATTTTACCTTTATTAGCTCAGCAGCCACAGACACTCATTATAACTAATCGAACGTTGACCAAAGCCCAACAGTTAGCGGCACTATTTACCGAATATGGTGATATTGAAGCGTTATCTTTTGATGCTTTAGGTGAGCAGAGTTTTGACGTGATCATTAATTCAACTTCAGCGAGTCTGAGTGGTCATGTTCCTGCCGTGCCAACAGCTGTTATCGGTCAACATACCTGTTGTTATGACATGGTCTACGGTTCAAGTGTGACGGCATTTAATCTCTGGGCGCAACAATACAATGCGCTTAAAACGATTGACGGTTTAGGAATGTTAGTCGGACAAGCCGCAGAAAGTTTTATGCTATGGCGAGGATTACGCCCAGGGGCTAAACAAGTACAACGTGAATTAAGACGCCTTTTACAAGAGTAAAATTACATGAACCAAAATATATTATTTGCTGATATTCAAACTTGGCATTCAGATCAGCAAGCTATTCACTTTCCAGCCCAGCAAGGTGGCGCACTGATCAATTGTTGGTTGCCATTATCATGGTTACAACAGCAAAGTGAATGCGCATTATCAACACCAGAAGCTATTATCACGACTTTTATTGAATATCGATTTGATATTGAAGATATTGCTGAAGCCATGATTGAGGATGAAGATTTTAATGATAATGGCGATATTGTTATTAAATAAATAGCATCACCACGACCAGGTATAATTATTGGCTAAGGTATTCATCCTTTAATTGAACATAATTAGTTGCTGATTGAGTTAATGACATTAATTCTTGTTCTGTCAGAGGCCGGATTTGTTTAACAGGACTTCCTATATAAAGGAAGCCAGAACAAAGCCGTTTCTTTGGTGGAACTAAACTTCCCGCTCCAATAATGACATCATGTTCAATAATGGCACCATCTAAAATAATGGTTCCCATACCTACTAAGACACGATCTTCAATCTTACAGCCATGCAACATCGCTTTATGACCCACAGTTACATCATTACCTATAATAAGTGGATATCCATCAGGGTTTGTAGTGCTAACTCGACTAACGTGCAGAATGGAACCATCTTGAATATTACTGCGTTGGCCAATATGAATGTGATTAACATCCCCACGCGCAACAACCAAAGGCCACAAACTACTGTCTGTTCCAATGTTAACCTTACCAATAATGACTGCTGTGATATCTATATAGACATTATCGGCTAGCTGTGGCGTGTGATTTTGGTAATGGCGAAGAGCAAATGTCATAACAATGCTTAATTAGTCAAATTATGGTTTTACCATAACTAATATTTCGAGTGATTAACAACCAAAAAAGTAGCGGTTGATCGTTATTTGGACGTTCGGGCAAATATGACAAATTTATTGTACTTTAGCCCTTGCTAATGTGATCGAACTCTCTATACTACGACCTCACTGACACGGAGCAAGCCATTGGCTAGCAACGAAATCAGTGTTGTTCTTTAACAATTTGACCATGCAATCTGTGTGGGCACTCGTTGAATAGTTAAGTCGAAAGATTTATCAATGAACTGAGTGACCAATACAAATAACTACGGTTATTTGGCACAGTCAATTCATTACCATTCTGTTCCTCTTTGTAGAAACAGAAGCGGTAATAGCTTTAAAATTACATTAGTAGTTTTGAAGTCAGTATTCATTGAGCCGTCTCGAAAGAGACAACAAAACTTTAATTGAAGAGTTTGATCATGGCTCAGATTGAACGCTGGCGGCAGGCCTAACACATGCAAGTCGAGCGGTAACAGAAAGAAAGCTTGCTTTCTTTGCTGACGAGCGGCGGACGGGTGAGTAATGCCTGGGAATATACCCTGATGTGGGGGATAACTATTGGAAACGATAGCTAATACCGCATAATCTCTTCGGAGCAAAGAGGGGGACCTTCGGGCCTCTCGCGTCAGGATTAGCCCAGGTGGGATTAGCTAGTTGGTGGGGTAATGGCTCACCAAGGCGACGATCCCTAGCTGGTCTGAGAGGATGATCAGCCACACTGGAACTGAGACACGGTCCAGACTCCTACGGGAGGCAGCAGTGGGGAATATTGCACAATGGGGGAAACCCTGATGCAGCCATGCCGCGTGTATGAAGAAGGCCTTCGGGTTGTAAAGTACTTTCAGTTGTGAGGAAGGCAGTTAAGTTAATAGCTTAGCTGTTTGACGTTAGCAACAGAAGAAGCACCGGCTAACTCCGTGCCAGCAGCCGCGGTAATACGGAGGGTGCGAGCGTTAATCGGAATTACTGGGCGTAAAGCGCATGCAGGCGGTCTGTTAAGCAAGATGTGAAAGCCCGGGGCTCAACCTCGGAACAGCATTTTGAACTGGCAGACTAGAGTCTTGTAGAGGGGGGTAGAATTTCAGGTGTAGCGGTGAAATGCGTAGAGATCTGAAGGAATACCGGTGGCGAAGGCGGCCCCCTGGACAAAGACTGACGCTCAGATGCGAAAGCGTGGGGAGCAAACAGGATTAGATACCCTGGTAGTCCACGCCGTAAACGATGTCTACTTGAAGGTTGTGGCCTTGAGCCGTGGCTTTCGGAGCTAACGCGTTAAGTAGACCGCCTGGGGAGTACGGTCGCAAGATTAAAACTCAAATGAATTGACGGGGGCCCGCACAAGCGGTGGAGCATGTGGTTTAATTCGATGCAACGCGAAGAACCTTACCTACTCTTGACATCCAGAGAATTCGCTAGAGATAGCTTAGTGCCTTCGGGAACTCTGAGACAGGTGCTGCATGGCTGTCGTCAGCTCGTGTTGTGAAATGTTGGGTTAAGTCCCGCAACGAGCGCAACCCTTATCCTTGTTTGCCAGCACGTAATGGTGGGAACTCCAGGGAGACTGCCGGTGATAAACCGGAGGAAGGTGGGGACGACGTCAAGTCATCATGGCCCTTACGAGTAGGGCTACACACGTGCTACAATGGCGTATACAGAGGGCTGCAAGCTAGCGATAGTGAGCGAATCCCACAAAGTACGTCGTAGTCCGGATTGGAGTCTGCAACTCGACTCCATGAAGTCGGAATCGCTAGTAATCGTGAATCAGAATGTCACGGTGAATACGTTCCCGGGCCTTGTACACACCGCCCGTCACACCATGGGAGTGGGCTGCACCAGAAGTAGATAGCTTAACCTTCGGGAGGGCGTTTACCACGGTGTGGTTCATGACTGGGGTGAAGTCGTAACAAGGTAGCCCTAGGGGAACCTGGGGCTGGATCACCTCCTTACCTAAAGACTTATGCTGTTTTATGCAGTGTCCACACAGATTGCTTGGTAAAATTAGTTATTAGAAAATAGCGAAAGTGCTAATTAATGCAAACGCATTGATTAACGCTTTTGCGTTATGCTCTTTAACAATCTGGAAAGCTGACTAGTAAATTTAATCGAAAGATTAATTTTAAAAATGTTTTTATTCTTTGAATAAAAACGAGTTCTCAAAACAACACACATTCAAGTGTCTTGTATCGAGTCCGGCGAAAAACCAATGTTTAATATTTTCTTGATCGGATTATTAAACACAAACCTTGGTTGTTTGAACATACAAGACCTCTTGGGGTTGTATGGTTAAGTGACTAAGCGTACACGGTGGATGCCTTGGCAGTCAGAGGCGATGAAGGACGTATTAACTTGCGATAAGCCCAGATTAGGCAGTAAAAGCCTCTTGAGTCTGGGATTTCCGAATGGGGAAACCCACTTGCATAAGCAAGTATCATTAACTGAATACATAGGTTAATGAGGCAAACCGGGGGAACTGAAACATCTAAGTACCCCGAGGAAGAGAAATCAACCGAGATTCCGGTAGTAGCGGCGAGCGAAACCGGATTAGCCCTTAAGCTAGTTCTGCGTTAGGTGAATGTACTGGAAAGTACCGCGATACAGGGTGATAGCCCCGTAACCAAAAATGCATTATTAGTGAAATCGAGTAGGACGGGACACGTGATATCCTGTTTGAACATGGGGGGACCATCCTCCAAGGCTAAATACTCCTGACTGACCGATAGTGAACCAGTACCGTGAGGGAAAGGCGAAAAGAACCCCTGTGAGGGGAGTGAAATAGAACCTGAAACCGTGTACGTACAAGCAGTAGGAGCCCACTTGTTGGGTGACTGCGTACCTTTTGTATAATGGGTCAGCGACTTAATTTTAGTAGCAAGGTTAACCGTTTAGGGGAGCCGTAGGGAAACCGAGTCTTAACTGGGCGTCATAGTTGCTAGGATTAGACCCGAAACCGAGTGATCTAGCCATGGGCAGGTTGAAGGTGAGGTAACACTTACTGGAGGACCGAACCGACTAATGTTGAAAAATTAGCGGATGACTTGTGGCTAGGGGTGAAAGGCCAATCAAACTCGGAGATAGCTGGTTCTCCCCGAAAGCTATTTAGGTAGCGCCTCGGACGAATACTACTGGGGGTAGAGCACTGTTAAGGCTAGGGGGTCATCCCGACTTACCAACCCTTTGCAAACTCCGAATACCAGTAAGTACTATCCGGGAGACACACGGCGGGTGCTAACGTCCGTCGTGAAGAGGGAAACAACCCAGACCGCCAGCTAAGGTCCCAAAGTTATAGCTAAGTGGGAAACGATGTGGGAAGGCTCAGACAGCCAGGATGTTGGCTTAGAAGCAGCCATCATTTAAAGAAAGCGTAATAGCTCACTGGTCGAGTCGGCCTGCGCGGAAGATTTAACGGGGCTAAGCTATACACCGAAGCTGCGGCAATATGAACTTGTTCATATTGGGTAGGGGAGCGTTCTGTAAGCCGTTGAAGGTGCATTGTAAAGTGTGCTGGAGGTATCAGAAGTGCGAATGCTGACATGAGTAACGATAAAGGGAGTGAAAAACTCCCTCGCCGGAAGATCAAGGGTTCCTGTCCAACGTTAATCGGGGCAGGGTAAGTCGACCCCTAAGGCGAGGCCGAAAGGCGTAGTCGATGGGAAACGGGTTAATATTCCCGTACTTCTTATAATTGCGATGGAGGGACGGAGAAGGCTAGGTGAGCCTGGCGACGGTTGTCCAGGTCCAAGTATGTAGGCTGATGAATTAGGCAAATCCGGTTCATCTTAAGGCTGAGATACGATGTCGAGCTACTACGGTAGTGAAGTCATTGATGCCATGCTTCCGGGAAAAGCTTCTAAGCTTCAGATTATAAGAAATCGTACCCCAAACCGACACAGGTGATCAGGTAGAGAATACCAAGGCGCTTGAGAGAACTCGGGTGAAGGAACTAGGCAAAATGGTACCGTAACTTCGGGAGAAGGTACGCTCCTAGCGGTGATGAGACTTGCTCTCTAAGCTGCCGGGAGTCGCAGATACCAGGTGGCTGCAACTGTTTATTAAAAACACAGCACTGTGCAAAATCGAAAGATGACGTATACGGTGTGACGCCTGCCCGGTGCCGGAAGGTTAATTGATGGGGTTAGACTTCGGTCGAAGCTCTTGATCGAAGCCCCGGTAAACGGCGGCCGTAACTATAACGGTCCTAAGGTAGCGAAATTCCTTGTCGGGTAAGTTCCGACCTGCACGAATGGCGTAATGATGGCCACGCTGTCTCCACCCGAGACTCAGTGAAATTGAAATCGCAGTGAAGATGCTGTGTACCCGCGGCTAGACGGAAAGACCCCGTGAACCTTTACTATAGCTTGGCACTGAACATTGACCCTACATGTGTAGGATAGGTGGGAGACGTTGAAGCAACCGCGCCAGTGGTTGTGGAGTCAATCTTGAAATACCACCCTTGTATGCTTGATGTTCTAACGTTGACCCCTTATCGGGGTTACGGACAGTGCCTGGTGGGTAGTTTGACTGGGGCGGTCTCCTCCCAAAGAGTAACGGAGGAGCACGAAGGTGGGCTAATCACGGTCGGACATCGTGAGGTTAGTGCAATGGCATAAGCCCGCTTGACTGCGAGAATGACAATTCGAGCAGGTGCGAAAGCAGGTCATAGTGATCCGGTGGTTCTGAATGGAAGGGCCATCGCTCAACGGATAAAAGGTACTCCGGGGATAACAGGCTGATACCGCCCAAGAGTTCATATCGACGGCGGTGTTTGGCACCTCGATGTCGGCTCATCACATCCTGGGGCTGAAGTCGGTCCCAAGGGTATGGCTGTTCGCCATTTAAAGTGGTACGCGAGCTGGGTTTAGAACGTCGTGAGACAGTTCGGTCCCTATCTGCCGTGGGCGTTGGATGATTGAGAGGGGCTGCTCCTAGTACGAGAGGACCGGAGTGGACGAACCGCTGGTGTTCGGGTTGTATCGCCAGATGCATTGCCCGGTAGCTAAGTTCGGAATCGATAACCGCTGAAAGCATCTAAGCGGGAAGCGAGCCTCAAGATGAGTCATCCCTAGACCTTTAAGGTCTCTAAAGGGTTGTTGAAGACTACAACGTTGATAGGTCAGGTGTGTAAGTGCTGCGAGGCATTGAGCTAACTGATACTAATTGCCCGTGAGGCTTAACCATACAACACCCAAGGGGTTTTCCTTCTCATAAGAGAAGAGACGGACTCTACAAACGCTTGAATGCGTGTTGAGAACAACTAGTTAGATTTTCCCAGATTGCTATTTATTGTCATAAGACAATAAATAAACCAGAATTTGCTTGGCGACCATAGCGTTATGGACCCACCTGATCCCATGCCGAACTCAGTAGTGAAACGTAATAGCGCCGATGGTAGTGTGGGGTCTCCCCATGTGAGAGTAGGACATCGCCAGGCTCAAATTTATGAAAGCCCGTTCAATGAACGGGCTTTTATTTCGCTCTTACTGATTGTAATGTGAGCGACGTCAACAGAAAGTTTTTACTTTTTAATCGATTGATAAAAAAGAATAAAATTTTGTCTTGACTGAATATCAGAAAAGCGTATTATACGCCACCTGACTTGCTGAAGCGTAACGCGCTAAGGCATTGAAAGTCAACGTTCTTTAACAATTTGACCATGCAATCTGTGTGGGCACTCGTTGAATAGTTAAGTCGAAAGATTTATCAATGAACTGAGTGACCAATACAAATAACTACGGTTATTTGGCACAGTCAATTCATTACCATTCTGTTGGAATGGTAATAGCTTTAAAATTACTAAGGTAGTTTTGAAGTCAGTATTCATTGAGCCGTCTCGAAAGAGACAACAAAACTTTAATTGAAGAGTTTGATCATGGCTCAGATTGAACGCTGGCGGCAGGCCTAACACATGCAAGTCGAGCGGTAACAGAAAGAAAGCTTGCTTTCTTTGCTGACGAGCGGCGGACGGGTGAGTAATGCCTGGGAATATACCCTGATGTGGGGGATAACTATTGGAAACGATAGCTAATACCGCATAATCTCTTCGGAGCAAAGAGGGGGACCTTCGGGCCTCTCGCGTCAGGATTAGCCCAGGTGGGATTAGCTAGTTGGTGGGGTAATGGCTCACCAAGGCGACGATCCCTAGCTGGTCTGAGAGGATGATCAGCCACACTGGAACTGAGACACGGTCCAGACTCCTACGGGAGGCAGCAGTGGGGAATATTGCACAATGGGGGAAACCCTGATGCAGCCATGCCGCGTGTATGAAGAAGGCCTTCGGGTTGTAAAGTACTTTCAGTTGTGAGGAAGGCAGTTAAGTTAATAGCTTGGCTGTTTGACGTTAGCAACAGAAGAAGCACCGGCTAACTCCGTGCCAGCAGCCGCGGTAATACGGAGGGTGCGAGCGTTAATCGGAATTACTGGGCGTAAAGCGCATGCAGGCGGTCTGTTAAGCAAGATGTGAAAGCCCGGGGCTCAACCTCGGAACAGCATTTTGAACTGGCAGACTAGAGTCTTGTAGAGGGGGGTAGAATTTCAGGTGTAGCGGTGAAATGCGTAGAGATCTGAAGGAATACCGGTGGCGAAGGCGGCCCCCTGGACAAAGACTGACGCTCAGATGCGAAAGCGTGGGGAGCAAACAGGATTAGATACCCTGGTAGTCCACGCCGTAAACGATGTCTACTTGAAGGTTGTGGCCTTGAGCCGTGGCTTTCGGAGCTAACGCGTTAAGTAGACCGCCTGGGGAGTACGGTCGCAAGATTAAAACTCAAATGAATTGACGGGGGCCCGCACAAGCGGTGGAGCATGTGGTTTAATTCGATGCAACGCGAAGAACCTTACCTACTCTTGACATCCAGAGAATTCGCTAGAGATAGCTTAGTGCCTTCGGGAACTCTGAGACAGGTGCTGCATGGCTGTCGTCAGCTCGTGTTGTGAAATGTTGGGTTAAGTCCCGCAACGAGCGCAACCCTTATCCTTGTTTGCCAGCACGTAATGGTGGGAACTCCAGGGAGACTGCCGGTGATAAACCGGAGGAAGGTGGGGACGACGTCAAGTCATCATGGCCCTTACGAGTAGGGCTACACACGTGCTACAATGGCGTATACAGAGGGCTGCAAGCTAGCGATAGTGAGCGAATCCCACAAAGTACGTCGTAGTCCGGATTGGAGTCTGCAACTCGACTCCATGAAGTCGGAATCGCTAGTAATCGTGAATCAGAATGTCACGGTGAATACGTTCCCGGGCCTTGTACACACCGCCCGTCACACCATGGGAGTGGGCTGCACCAGAAGTAGATAGCTTAACCTTCGGGAGGGCGTTTACCACGGTGTGGTTCATGACTGGGGTGAAGTCGTAACAAGGTAGCCCTAGGGGAACCTGGGGCTGGATCACCTCCTTACCTAAAGACTTATGCTGTTTTATGCAGTGTCCACACAGATTGCTTGGTAAAATTAGTTATTAGAAAATAGCGAAAGTGCTAATTAATGCAAACGCATTGATTAACGCTTTTGCGTTATGCTCTTTAACAATCTGGAAAGCTGACTAGTAAATTTAATCGAAAGATTAATTTTAAAAATGTTTTTATTCTTTGAATAAAAACGAGTTCTCAAAACATACACATTCAAGTGTCTGTGTTTGCTTTCACTTTTTAAAGTGAAGACAAATAAATGAGTCCGGCGAAAAACCAATGTTTAATATTTTCTTGATCGGAGTATTAAACGCAAACCTTGGTTGTTTGAACATACAAGACCTCTTGGGGTTGTATGGTTAAGTGACTAAGCGTACACGGTGGATGCCTTGGCAGTCAGAGGCGATGAAGGACGTATTAACTTGCGATAAGCCCAGATTAGGCAGTAAAAGCCTCTTGAGTCTGGGATTTCCGAATGGGGAAACCCACTTGCATAAGCAAGTATCATTAACTGAATACATAGGTTAATGAGGCAAACCGGGGGAACTGAAACATCTAAGTACCCCGAGGAAGAGAAATCAACCGAGATTCCGGTAGTAGCGGCGAGCGAAACCGGATTAGCCCTTAAGCTAGTTCTGCGTTAGGTGAAGGTTCTGGAAAGTACCGCGATACAGGGTGATAGCCCCGTAACCAAAAATGCATTATTAGTGAAATCGAGTAGGACGGGACACGTGATATCCTGTTTGAACATGGGGGGACCATCCTCCAAGGCTAAATACTCCTGACTGACCGATAGTGAACCAGTACCGTGAGGGAAAGGCGAAAAGAACCCCTGTGAGGGGAGTGAAATAGAACCTGAAACCGTGTACGTACAAGCAGTAGGAGCCCACTTGTTGGGTGACTGCGTACCTTTTGTATAATGGGTCAGCGACTTAATTTTAGTAGCAAGGTTAACCGTTTAGGGGAGCCGTAGGGAAACCGAGTCTTAACTGGGCGTCATAGTTGCTAGGATTAGACCCGAAACCGAGTGATCTAGCCATGGGCAGGTTGAAGGTGAGGTAACACTTACTGGAGGACCGAACCGACTAATGTTGAAAAATTAGCGGATGACTTGTGGCTAGGGGTGAAAGGCCAATCAAACTCGGAGATAGCTGGTTCTCCCCGAAAGCTATTTAGGTAGCGCCTCGGACGAATACTACTGGGGGTAGAGCACTGTTAAGGCTAGGGGGTCATCCCGACTTACCAACCCTTTGCAAACTCCGAATACCAGTAAGTAATATCCGGGAGACACACGGCGGGTGCTAACGTCCGTCGTGAAGAGGGAAACAACCCAGACCGCCAGCTAAGGTCCCAAAGTTATAGCTAAGTGGGAAACGATGTGGGAAGGCTCAGACAGCCAGGATGTTGGCTTAGAAGCAGCCATCATTTAAAGAAAGCGTAATAGCTCACTGGTCGAGTCGGCCTGCGCGGAAGATTTAACGGGGCTAAGCTATACACCGAAGCTGCGGCAATATGAACTTGTTCATATTGGGTAGGGGAGCGTTCTGTAAGCCGTTGAAGGTGCATTGTAAAGTGTGCTGGAGGTATCAGAAGTGCGAATGCTGACATGAGTAACGATAAAGGGAGTGAAAAACTCCCTCGCCGGAAGATCAAGGGTTCCTGTCCAACGTTAATCGGGGCAGGGTAAGTCGACCCCTAAGGCGAGGCCGAAAGGCGTAGTCGATGGGAAACGGGTTAATATTCCCGTACTTCTTATAATTGCGATGGAGGGACGGAGAAGGCTAGGTGAGCCTGGCGACGGTTGTCCAGGTCCAAGTATGTAGGCTGATGAATTAGGCAAATCCGGTTCATCTTAAGGCTGAGATACGATGTCGAGCTACTACGGTAGTGAAGTCATTGATGCCATGCTTCCGGGAAAAGCTTCTAAGCTTCAGATTATAAGAAATCGTACCCCAAACCGACACAGGTGATCAGGTAGAGAATACCAAGGCGCTTGAGAGAACTCGGGTGAAGGAACTAGGCAAAATGGTACCGTAACTTCGGGAGAAGGTACGCTCCTAGCGGTGATGAGACTTGCTCTCTAAGCTGCCGGGAGTCGCAGATACCAGGTGGCTGCAACTGTTTATTAAAAACACAGCACTGTGCAAAATCGAAAGATGACGTATACGGTGTGACGCCTGCCCGGTGCCGGAAGGTTAATTGATGGGGTTAGACTTCGGTCGAAGCTCTTGATCGAAGCCCCGGTAAACGGCGGCCGTAACTATAACGGTCCTAAGGTAGCGAAATTCCTTGTCGGGTAAGTTCCGACCTGCACGAATGGCGTAATGATGGCCACGCTGTCTCCACCCGAGACTCAGTGAAATTGAAATCGCAGTGAAGATGCTGTGTACCCGCGGCTAGACGGAAAGACCCCGTGAACCTTTACTATAGCTTGGCACTGAACATTGACCCTACATGTGTAGGATAGGTGGGAGACGTTGAAGCAACCGCGCCAGTGGTTGTGGAGTCAATCTTGAAATACCACCCTTGTATGCTTGATGTTCTAACGTCGACCCCTTATCGGGGTTACGGACAGTGCCTGGTGGGTAGTTTGACTGGGGCGGTCTCCTCCCAAAGAGTAACGGAGGAGCACGAAGGTGGGCTAATCACGGTCGGACATCGTGAGGTTAGTGCAATGGCATAAGCCCGCTTGACTGCGAGAATGACAATTCGAGCAGGTGCGAAAGCAGGTCATAGTGATCCGGTGGTTCTGAATGGAAGGGCCATCGCTCAACGGATAAAAGGTACTCCGGGGATAACAGGCTGATACCGCCCAAGAGTTCATATCGACGGCGGTGTTTGGCACCTCGATGTCGGCTCATCACATCCTGGGGCTGAAGTCGGTCCCAAGGGTATGGCTGTTCGCCATTTAAAGTGGTACGCGAGCTGGGTTTAGAACGTCGTGAGACAGTTCGGTCCCTATCTGCCGTGGGCGTTGGATGATTGAGAGGGGCTGCTCCTAGTACGAGAGGACCGGAGTGGACGAACCGCTGGTGTTCGGGTTGTATCGCCAGATGCATTGCCCGGTAGCTAAGTTCGGAATCGATAACCGCTGAAAGCATCTAAGCGGGAAGCGAGCCTCAAGATGAGTCATCCCTAGA
Organism: Photobacterium piscicola; assembly: GCF_046058925.1. NCBI lineage: Bacteria > Pseudomonadati > Pseudomonadota > Gammaproteobacteria > Vibrionales > Vibrionaceae > Photobacterium > Photobacterium piscicola. Next base: position 287,145 of record NZ_CP175534.1, on the reverse strand, counting down.
CCTTTAAGGTCTCTAAAGGGTTGTTGAAGACTACAACGTTGATAGGTCAGGTGTGTAAGTGCTGCGAGGCATTGAGCTAACTGATACTAATTGCCCGTGAGGCTTAACCATACAACACCCAAGGGGTTTTCCTTCTCATAAGAGAAGAGACGGACTCTACAAACGCTTGAATGCGTGTTGAGAACAACTAGTTAGATTTTCCCAGATTGCTATTTATTGTCATAAGACAATAAATAAACCAGAATTTGCTTGGCGACCATAGCGTTATGGACCCACCTGATCCCATGCCGAACTCAGTAGTGAAACGTAATAGCGCCGATGGTAGTGTGGGGTCTCCCCATGTGAGAGTAGGACATCGCCAGGCTTCAAATTTATGAAAGCCCGTTCAATGAACGGGCTTTTATTTCGCTCTTACTGATTGTAATGTGAGCGACGTCAACAGAAAGTTTTTACTTTTTAATCGATTGATAAAAAAGAATAAAATTTTGTCTTGACTGAATATCAGAAAAGCGTATTATACGCCACCTGACTTGCTGAAGCGTAATGCGCTAAGGCATTGAAAGTCAACGTTCTTTAACAATTTGACCATGCAATCTGTGTGGGCACTCGTTGAATAGTTAAGTCGAAAGATTTATCAATGAACTGAGTGACCAATACAAATAACTACGGTTATTTGGCACAGTCAATTCATTACCATTCTGTTGGAATGGTAATAGCTTTAAAATTACTAAGGTAGTTTTGAAGTCAGTATTCATTGAGCCGTCTCGAAAGAGACAACAAAACTTTAATTGAAGAGTTTGATCATGGCTCAGATTGAACGCTGGCGGCAGGCCTAACACATGCAAGTCGAGCGGTAACAGAAAGAAAGCTTGCTTTCTTTGCTGACGAGCGGCGGACGGGTGAGTAATGCCTGGGAATATACCCTGATGTGGGGGATAACTATTGGAAACGATAGCTAATACCGCATAATCTCTTCGGAGCAAAGAGGGGGACCTTCGGGCCTCTCGCGTCAGGATTAGCCCAGGTGGGATTAGCTAGTTGGTGGGGTAATGGCTCACCAAGGCGACGATCCCTAGCTGGTCTGAGAGGATGATCAGCCACACTGGAACTGAGACACGGTCCAGACTCCTACGGGAGGCAGCAGTGGGGAATATTGCACAATGGGGGAAACCCTGATGCAGCCATGCCGCGTGTATGAAGAAGGCCTTCGGGTTGTAAAGTACTTTCAGTTGTGAGGAAGGCAGTTAAGTTAATAGCTTGGCTGTTTGACGTTAGCAACAGAAGAAGCACCGGCTAACTCCGTGCCAGCAGCCGCGGTAATACGGAGGGTGCGAGCGTTAATCGGAATTACTGGGCGTAAAGCGCATGCAGGCGGTCTGTTAAGCAAGATGTGAAAGCCCGGGGCTCAACCTCGGAACAGCATTTTGAACTGGCAGACTAGAGTCTTGTAGAGGGGGGTAGAATTTCAGGTGTAGCGGTGAAATGCGTAGAGATCTGAAGGAATACCGGTGGCGAAGGCGGCCCCCTGGACAAAGACTGACGCTCAGATGCGAAAGCGTGGGGAGCAAACAGGATTAGATACCCTGGTAGTCCACGCCGTAAACGATGTCTACTTGAAGGTTGTGGCCTTGAGCCGTGGCTTTCGGAGCTAACGCGTTAAGTAGACCGCCTGGGGAGTACGGTCGCAAGATTAAAACTCAAATGAATTGACGGGGGCCCGCACAAGCGGTGGAGCATGTGGTTTAATTCGATGCAACGCGAAGAACCTTACCTACTCTTGACATCCAGAGAATTCGCTAGAGATAGCTTAGTGCCTTCGGGAACTCTGAGACAGGTGCTGCATGGCTGTCGTCAGCTCGTGTTGTGAAATGTTGGGTTAAGTCCCGCAACGAGCGCAACCCTTATCCTTGTTTGCCAGCACATAATGGTGGGAACTCCAGGGAGACTGCCGGTGATAAACCGGAGGAAGGTGGGGACGACGTCAAGTCATCATGGCCCTTACGAGTAGGGCTACACACGTGCTACAATGGCGTATACAGAGGGCTGCAAGCTAGCGATAGTGAGCGAATCCCACAAAGTACGTCGTAGTCCGGATTGGAGTCTGCAACTCGACTCCATGAAGTCGGAATCGCTAGTAATCGTGAATCAGAATGTCACGGTGAATACGTTCCCGGGCCTTGTACACACCGCCCGTCACACCATGGGAGTGGGCTGCACCAGAAGTAGATAGCTTAACCTTCGGGAGGGCGTTTACCACGGTGTGGTTCATGACTGGGGTGAAGTCGTAACAAGGTAGCCCTAGGGGAACCTGGGGCTGGATCACCTCCTTACCTAAAGACTTATACTGTTTTATGCAGTGTCCACACAGATTGCTTGGTCGAAATGTAAAAGAGCCGACGTAAGTTGCCCAACAACTTGCGTTATGAACATTGTCCCGTTCGTCTAGAGGCCTAGGACACCGCCCTTTCACGGCGGTAACAGGGGTTCGACTCCCCTACGGGACGCCACTTCTCTTTGAAGTGCAAATTGGGTCGTTAGCTCAGTTGGTAGAGCAGTTGACTTTTAATCAATTGGTCGCAGGTTCGAATCCTGCACGACCCACCATTCTTTCTCACGAAGGAATTAAAACTATCGTGGGCGATTAGCTCAGTTGGGAGAGCACCTCCCTTACAAGGAGGGGGTCACTGGTTCGAGCCCGGTATCGCCCACCACTCTCTAAGAATTTTCTGCACGGAATCGCAGATTTAATGAAGAATATCTTTATTAAGTCCGCATTGTTGTCGCTGAAAATCATTAGAAAGTGGTTATCGTTAGATAATTGCATGCTCTTTAACAATCTGGAAAGCTGACTAGTAAATTTAATCGAAAGATTAATTTTAAAATATTTTTATTCTTTGAATAAAAACGAGTTCTCAAAACAACACACATTCAAGTGTCTTGATTTTGTTTTTACTTTTTAAAGTGAAGACAAATAAATGAGTCCGGCGAAAAACCAATGTTTAATATTTTCTTGATCGGATTATTAAACGCAAACCTTGGTTGTTTGAACATACAAGACCTCTTGGGGTTGTATGGTTAAGTGACTAAGCGTACACGGTGGATGCCTTGGCAGTCAGAGGCGATGAAGGACGTATTAACTTGCGATAAGCCCAGATTAGGCAGTAAAAGCCTCTTGAGTCTGGGATTTCCGAATGGGGAAACCCACTTGCATAAGCAAGTATCATTAACTGAATACATAGGTTAATGAGGCAAACCGGGGGAACTGAAACATCTAAGTACCCCGAGGAAGAGAAATCAACCGAGATTCCGGTAGTAGCGGCGAGCGAAACCGGATTAGCCCTTAAGCTAGTTCTGCGTTAGGTGAAGGTTCTGGAAAGTACCGCGATACAGGGTGATAGCCCCGTAACCAAAAATGCATTATTAGTGAAATCGAGTAGGACGGGACACGTGATATCCTGTTTGAACATGGGGGGACCATCCTCCAAGGCTAAATACTCCTGACTGACCGATAGTGAACCAGTACCGTGAGGGAAAGGCGAAAAGAACCCCTGTGAGGGGAGTGAAATAGAACCTGAAACCGTGTACGTACAAGCAGTAGGAGCCCACTTGTTGGGTGACTGCGTACCTTTTGTATAATGGGTCAGCGACTTAATTTTAGTAGCAAGGTTAACCGTTTAGGGGAGCCGTAGGGAAACCGAGTCTTAACTGGGCGTCATAGTTGCTAGGATTAGACCCGAAACCGAGTGATCTAGCCATGGGCAGGTTGAAGGTGAGGTAACACTTACTGGAGGACCGAACCGACTAATGTTGAAAAATTAGCGGATGACTTGTGGCTAGGGGTGAAAGGCCAATCAAACTCGGAGATAGCTGGTTCTCCCCGAAAGCTATTTAGGTAGCGCCTCGGACGAATACTACTGGGGGTAGAGCACTGTTAAGGCTAGGGGGTCATCCCGACTTACCAACCCTTTGCAAACTCCGAATACCAGTAAGTAATATCCGGGAGACACACGGCGGGTGCTAACGTCCGTCGTGAAGAGGGAAACAACCCAGACCGCCAGCTAAGGTCCCAAAGTTATAGCTAAGTGGGAAACGATGTGGGAAGGCTCAGACAGCCAGGATGTTGGCTTAGAAGCAGCCATCATTTAAAGAAAGCGTAATAGCTCACTGGTCGAGTCGGCCTGCGCGGAAGATTTAACGGGGCTAAGCTATACACCGAAGCTGCGGCAATATGAACTTGTTCATATTGGGTAGGGGAGCGTTCTGTAAGCCGTTGAAGGTGCATTGTAAAGTGTGCTGGAGGTATCAGAAGTGCGAATGCTGACATGAGTAACGATAAAGGGAGTGAAAAACTCCCTCGCCGGAAGATCAAGGGTTCCTGTCCAACGTTAATCGGGGCAGGGTAAGTCGACCCCTAAGGCGAGGCCGAAAGGCGTAGTCGATGGGAAACGGGTTAATATTCCCGTACTTCTTATAATTGCGATGGAGGGACGGAGAAGGCTAGGTGAGCCTGGCGACGGTTGTCCAGGTCCAAGTATGTAGGCTGATGAATTAGGCAAATCCGGTTCATCTTAAGGCTGAGATACGATGTCGAGCTACTACGGTAGTGAAGTCATTGATGCCATGCTTCCGGGAAAAGCTTCTAAGCTTCAGATTATAAGAAATCGTACCCCAAACCGACACAGGTGATCAGGTAGAGAATACCAAGGCGCTTGAGAGAACTCGGGTGAAGGAACTAGGCAAAATGGTACCGTAACTTCGGGAGAAGGTACGCTCCTAGCGGTGATGAGACTTGCTCTCTAAGCTGCCGGGAGTCGCAGATACCAGGTGGCTGCAACTGTTTATTAAAAACACAGCACTGTGCAAAATCGAAAGATGACGTATACGGTGTGACGCCTGCCCGGTGCCGGAAGGTTAATTGATGGGGTTAGACTTCGGTCGAAGCTCTTGATCGAAGCCCCGGTAAACGGCGGCCGTAACTATAACGGTCCTAAGGTAGCGAAATTCCTTGTCGGGTAAGTTCCGACCTGCACGAATGGCGTAATGATGGCCACGCTGTCTCCACCCGAGACTCAGTGAAATTGAAATCGCAGTGAAGATGCTGTGTACCCGCGGCTAGACGGAAAGACCCCGTGAACCTTTACTATAGCTTGGCACTGAACATTGACCCTACATGTGTAGGATAGGTGGGAGACGTTGAAGCAACCGCGCCAGTGGTTGTGGAGTCAATCTTGAAATACCACCCTTGTATGCTTGATGTTCTAACGTCGACCCCTTATCGGGGTTACGGACAGTGCCTGGTGGGTAGTTTGACTGGGGCGGTCTCCTCCCAAAGAGTAACGGAGGAGCACGAAGGTGGGCTAATCACGGTCGGACATCGTGAGGTTAGTGCAATGGCATAAGCCCGCTTGACTGCGAGAATGACAATTCGAGCAGGTGCGAAAGCAGGTCATAGTGATCCGGTGGTTCTGAATGGAAGGGCCATCGCTCAACGGATAAAAGGTACTCCGGGGATAACAGGCTGATACCGCCCAAGAGTTCATATCGACGGCGGTGTTTGGCACCTCGATGTCGGCTCATCACATCCTGGGGCTGAAGTCGGTCCCAAGGGTATGGCTGTTCGCCATTTAAAGTGGTACGCGAGCTGGGTTTAGAACGTCGTGAGACAGTTCGGTCCCTATCTGCCGTGGGCGTTGGATGATTGAGAGGGGCTGCTCCTAGTACGAGAGGACCGGAGTGGACGAACCGCTGGTGTTCGGGTTGTATCGCCAGATGCATTGCCCGGTAGCTAAGTTCGGAATCGATAACCGCTGAAAGCATCTAAGCGGGAAGCGAGCCTCAAGATGAGTCATCCCTAGACCTTTAAGGTCTCTAAAGGGTTGTTGAAGACTACAACGTTGATAGGTCAGGTGTGTAAGTGCTGCGAGGCATTGAGCTAACTGATACTAATTGCCCGTGAGGCTTAACCATACAACACCCAAGGGGTTTTCCTTCTCATAAGAGAAGAGACGGACTCTACAAACGCTTGAATGCGTGTTGAGAACAACTAGTTAGATTTTCCCAGATTGCTATTTATTGTCATAAGACAATAAATAAACCAGAATTTGCTTGGCGACCATAGCGTTATGGACCCACCTGATCCCATGCCGAACTCAGTAGTGAAACGTAATAGCGCCGATGGTAGTGTGGGGTCTCCCCATGTGAGAGTAGGACATCGCCAGGCTTCAAATTTATGAAAGCCCGTTCAATGAACGGGCTTTTATTTCGCTCTTACTGATTGTAATGTGAGCGACGTCAACAGAAAGTTTTTACTTTTTAATCGATTGATAAAAAAGAATAAAATTTTGTCTTGACTGAATATCAGAAAAGCGTATTATACGCCACCTGACTTGCTGAAGCGTAATGCGCTAAGGTATTGAAAGTCAACGTTCTTTAACAATTTGACCATGCAATCTGTGTGGGCACTCGTTGAATAGTTAAGTCGAAAGATTTATCAATGAACTGAGTGACCAATACAAATAACTACGGTTATTTGGCACAGTCAATTCATTACCATTCTGTTGGAATGGTAATAGCTTTAAAATTACTAAGGTAGTTTTGAAGTCAGTATTCATTGAGCCGTCTCGAAAGAGACAACAAAACTTTAATTGAAGAGTTTGATCATGGCTCAGATTGAACGCTGGCGGCAGGCCTAACACATGCAAGTCGAGCGGTAACAGAAAGAAAGCTTGCTTTCTTTGCTGACGAGCGGCGGACGGGTGAGTAATGCCTGGGAATATACCCTGATGTGGGGGATAACTATTGGAAACGATAGCTAATACCGCATAATCTCTTCGGAGCAAAGAGGGGGACCTTCGGGCCTCTCGCGTCAGGATTAGCCCAGGTGGGATTAGCTAGTTGGTGGGGTAATGGCTCACCAAGGCGACGATCCCTAGCTGGTCTGAGAGGATGATCAGCCACACTGGAACTGAGACACGGTCCAGACTCCTACGGGAGGCAGCAGTGGGGAATATTGCACAATGGGGGAAACCCTGATGCAGCCATGCCGCGTGTATGAAGAAGGCCTTCGGGTTGTAAAGTACTTTCAGTTGTGAGGAAGGCAGTTAAGTTAATAGCTTGGCTGTTTGACGTTAGCAACAGAAGAAGCACCGGCTAACTCCGTGCCAGCAGCCGCGGTAATACGGAGGGTGCGAGCGTTAATCGGAATTACTGGGCGTAAAGCGCATGCAGGCGGTCTGTTAAGCAAGATGTGAAAGCCCGGGGCTCAACCTCGGAACAGCATTTTGAACTGGCAGACTAGAGTCTTGTAGAGGGGGGTAGAATTTCAGGTGTAGCGGTGAAATGCGTAGAGATCTGAAGGAATACCGGTGGCGAAGGCGGCCCCCTGGACAAAGACTGACGCTCAGATGCGAAAGCGTGGGGAGCAAACAGGATTAGATACCCTGGTAGTCCACGCCGTAAACGATGTCTACTTGAAGGTTGTGGCCTTGAGCCGTGGCTTTCGGAGCTAACGCGTTAAGTAGACCGCCTGGGGAGTACGGTCGCAAGATTAAAACTCAAATGAATTGACGGGGGCCCGCACAAGCGGTGGAGCATGTGGTTTAATTCGATGCAACGCGAAGAACCTTACCTACTCTTGACATCCAGAGAATTCGCTAGAGATAGCTTAGTGCCTTCGGGAACTCTGAGACAGGTGCTGCATGGCTGTCGTCAGCTCGTGTTGTGAAATGTTGGGTTAAGTCCCGCAACGAGCGCAACCCTTATCCTTGTTTGCCAGCACATAATGGTGGGAACTCCAGGGAGACTGCCGGTGATAAACCGGAGGAAGGTGGGGACGACGTCAAGTCATCATGGCCCTTACGAGTAGGGCTACACACGTGCTACAATGGCGTATACAGAGGGCTGCAAGCTAGCGATAGTGAGCGAATCCCACAAAGTACGTCGTAGTCCGGATTGGAGTCTGCAACTCGACTCCATGAAGTCGGAATCGCTAGTAATCGTGAATCAGAATGTCACGGTGAATACGTTCCCGGGCCTTGTACACACCGCCCGTCACACCATGGGAGTGGGCTGCACCAGAAGTAGATAGCTTAACCTTCGGGAGGGCGTTTACCACGGTGTGGTTCATGACTGGGGTGAAGTCGTAACAAGGTAGCCCTAGGGGAACCTGGGGCTGGATCACCTCCTTACCTAAAGACTTATACTGTTTTATGCAGTGTCCACACAGATTGCTTGGTCGAAATGTAAAAGAGCCGACGTAAGTTGCCCAACAACTTGCGTTATGAACATTGTCCCGTTCGTCTAGAGGCCTAGGACACCGCCCTTTCACGGCGGTAACAGGGGTTCGACTCCCCTACGGGACGCCACTTCTCTTTGAAGTGCAAATTGGGTCGTTAGCTCAGTTGGTAGAGCAGTTGACTTTTAATCAATTGGTCGCAGGTTCGAATCCTGCACGACCCACCATTCTTTCTCACGAAGGAATTAAAACTATCGTGGGCGATTAGCTCAGTTGGGAGAGCACCTCCCTTACAAGGAGGGGGTCACTGGTTCGAGCCCGGTATCGCCCACCACTCTCTAAGAATTTTCTGCACGGAATCGCAGATTTAATGAAGAATATCTTTATTAAGTCCGCATTGTTGTCGCTGAAAATCATTAGAAAGTGGTTATCGTTAGATAATTGCATGCTCTTTAACAATCTGGAAAGCTGACTAGTAAATTTAATCGAAAGATTAATTTTAAAATATTTTTATTCTTTGAATAAAAACGAGTTCTCAAAACAACACACATTCAAGTGTCTTGTATCGAGTCCGGCGAAAAACCAATGTTTAATATTTTCTTGATCGGATTATTAAACACAAACCTTGGTTGTTTGAACATACAAGACCTCTTGGGGTTGTATGGTTAAGTGACTAAGCGTACACGGTGGATGCCTTGGCAGTCAGAGGCGATGAAGGACGTATTAACTTGCGATAAGCCCAGATTAGGCAGTAAAAGCCTCTTGAGTCTGGGATTTCCGAATGGGGAAACCCACTTGCATAAGCAAGTATCATTAACTGAATACATAGGTTAATGAGGCAAACCGGGGGAACTGAAACATCTAAGTACCCCGAGGAAGAGAAATCAACCGAGATTCCGGTAGTAGCGGCGAGCGAAACCGGATTAGCCCTTAAGCTAGTTCTGCGTTAGGTGAAGGTTCTGGAAAGTACCGCGATACAGGGTGATAGCCCCGTAACCAAAAATGCAGTCTTAGTGAAATCGAGTAGGACGGGACACGTGATATCCTGTTTGAACATGGGGGGACCATCCTCCAAGGCTAAATACTCCTGACTGACCGATAGTGAACCAGTACCGTGAGGGAAAGGCGAAAAGAACCCCTGTGAGGGGAGTGAAATAGAACCTGAAACCGTGTACGTACAAGCAGTAGGAGCCCACTTGTTGGGTGACTGCGTACCTTTTGTATAATGGGTCAGCGACTTAATTTTAGTAGCAAGGTTAACCGTTTAGGGGAGCCGTAGGGAAACCGAGTCTTAACTGGGCGTCATAGTTGCTAGGATTAGACCCGAAACCGAGTGATCTAGCCATGGGCAGGTTGAAGGTGAGGTAACACTTACTGGAGGACCGAACCGACTAATGTTGAAAAATTAGCGGATGACTTGTGGCTAGGGGTGAAAGGCCAATCAAACTCGGAGATAGCTGGTTCTCCCCGAAAGCTATTTAGGTAGCGCCTCGGACGAATACTACTGGGGGTAGAGCACTGTTAAGGCTAGGGGGTCATCCCGACTTACCAACCCTTTGCAAACTCCGAATACCAGTAAGTACTATCCGGGAGACACACGGCGGGTGCTAACGTCCGTCGTGAAGAGGGAAACAACCCAGACCGCCAGCTAAGGTCCCAAAGTTATAGCTAAGTGGGAAACGATGTGGGAAGGCTCAGACAGCCAGGATGTTGGCTTAGAAGCAGCCATCATTTAAAGAAAGCGTAATAGCTCACTGGTCGAGTCGGCCTGCGCGGAAGATTTAACGGGGCTAAGCTATACACCGAAGCTGCGGCAATATGACTTGTCATATTGGGTAGGGGAGCGTTCTGTAAGCCGTTGAAGGTGCATTGTAAAGTGTGCTGGAGGTATCAGAAGTGCGAATGCTGACATGAGTAACGATAAAGGGAGTGAAAAACTCCCTCGCCGGAAGATCAAGGGTTCCTGTCCAACGTTAATCGGGGCAGGGTAAGTCGACCCCTAAGGCGAGGCCGAAAGGCGTAGTCGATGGGAAACGGGTTAATATTCCCGTACTTCTTATAATTGCGATGGAGGGACGGAGAAGGCTAGGTGAGCCTGGCGACGGTTGTCCAGGTCCAAGTATGTAGGCTGATGAATTAGGCAAATCCGGTTCATCTTAAGGCTGAGATACGATGTCGAGCTACTACGGTAGTGAAGTCATTGATGCCATGCTTCCGGGAAAAGCTTCTAAGCTTCAGATTATAAGAAATCGTACCCCAAACCGACACAGGTGATCAGGTAGAGAATACCAAGGCGCTTGAGAGAACTCGGGTGAAGGAACTAGGCAAAATGGTACCGTAACTTCGGGAGAAGGTACGCTCCTAGCGGTGATGAGACTTGCTCTCTAAGCTGCCGGGAGTCGCAGATACCAGGTGGCTGCAACTGTTTATTAAAAACACAGCACTGTGCAAAATCGAAAGATGACGTATACGGTGTGACGCCTGCCCGGTGCCGGAAGGTTAATTGATGGGGTTAGACTTCGGTCGAAGCTCTTGATCGAAGCCCCGGTAAACGGCGGCCGTAACTATAACGGTCCTAAGGTAGCGAAATTCCTTGTCGGGTAAGTTCCGACCTGCACGAATGGCGTAATGATGGCCACGCTGTCTCCACCCGAGACTCAGTGAAATTGAAATCGCAGTGAAGATGCTGTGTACCCGCGGCTAGACGGAAAGACCCCGTGAACCTTTACTATAGCTTGGCACTGAACATTGACCCTACATGTGTAGGATAGGTGGGAGACGTTGAAGCAACCGCGCCAGTGGTTGTGGAGTCAATCTTGAAATACCACCCTTGTATGCTTGATGTTCTAACGTCGACCCCTTATCGGGGTTACGGACAGTGCCTGGTGGGTAGTTTGACTGGGGCGGTCTCCTCCCAAAGAGTAACGGAGGAGCACGAAGGTGGGCTAATCACGGTCGGACATCGTGAGGTTAGTGCAATGGCATAAGCCCGCTTGACTGCGAGAATGACAATTCGAGCAGGTGCGAAAGCAGGTCATAGTGATCCGGTGGTTCTGAATGGAAGGGCCATCGCTCAACGGATAAAAGGTACTCCGGGGATAACAGGCTGATACCGCCCAAGAGTTCATATCGACGGCGGTGTTTGGCACCTCGATGTCGGCTCATCACATCCTGGGGCTGAAGTCGGTCCCAAGGGTATGGCTGTTCGCCATTTAAAGTGGTACGCGAGCTGGGTTTAGAACGTCGTGAGACAGTTCGGTCCCTATCTGCCGTGGGCGTTGGATGATTGAGAGGGGCTGCTCCTAGTACGAGAGGACCGGAGTGGACGAACCGCTGGTGTTCGGGTTGTATCGCCAGATGCATTGCCCGGTAGCTAAGTTCGGAATCGATAACCGCTGAAAGCATCTAAGCGGGAAGCGAGCCTCAAGATGAGTCATCCCTAGACCTTTAAGGTCTCTAAAGGGTTGTTGAAGACTACAACGTTGATAGGTCAGGTGTGTAAGTGCTGCGAGGCATTGAGCTAACTGATACTAATTGCCCGTGAGGCTTAACCATACAACACCCAAGGGGTTTTTCTTCTCTAAAGAGAAGAGACGGACTCTACAAACGCTTGAATGCGTGTTGAGAACAACTAGTCAGATTTTTCCCAGATTGCTATTTATTGCCATAAGGCGATAAATAAAACAGAATTTGCTTGGCGACCATAGCGTTATGGACCCACCTGATCCCATGCCGAACTCAGTAGTGAAACGTAATAGCGCCGATGGTAGTGTGGGGTCTCCCCATGTGAGAGTAGGACATCGCCAGGCTTCAAATTTTAAAAGGCCATCCGTAAGGATGGCCTTTTTTCGTTTATAACGAAAAAAGTAATGACAGATATTCAGTTTGATATATCGTTTCCTGCGTTTCCTGCGTTTCCTGCGTTTCCTGCGTTTCCTGCGTTTCCTGCGTTTCCTGCGTTTCCTGCGTTTCCTGCGTTTCCTGCGTTTCCTGCGTTTCCTGCGTTTCCTGCGTTTCCTGCGTTTCCTGCGTTTCCTGCGTTTCCACTATTCTCTTTATCTTGACGAAAAAAAACCGCCTTGCGGCGGTTATATGTTTGAATGATTATTAGCTTTTCATCATTAGTTGATAGCCAATATAACAAGCAAACAAACTGACGGTTACGTTAAGTACGATGTTTAAGCCAGCCTTAATAAACTCACCTTGCTGCATCATTACAATGTTATCCATTGAAAAGGTTGAGAAGGTAGTTAATGCTCCAAGAAAGCCTAAGCCAATCATTGGGCGCCATGGTGCTGCCTCAATCATTCCTTGATTTAATCCCGACATTAATAGCCCCATAATTAGCGAACCAATAATATTGACGGTTAATGTTCCGTATGGGAAGCCACGGCCAAATAAAATAACGCAAAGCTCCGAAATTAAGTATCGTGAGCAGGCGCCGAATGCACCACCAATTGCGATGAATCCTAGTAATATATATTGGCTCATTGGTATCTCGTTTCAGTTAAAAGTGATAATTAAAAACCGTCATAATAATCGCTTGTTGAGTTGGTTAATACTCTCGATAACTGCAATCATTGATTTAAGCGTAAATTAAAATGTCGGCACATAGTTGGTTGTATAGCTACATTTATAGCATCATAATCACAACTAAGAAATTAACTACTGGGCGTTGGCTCATGGAGATAGGCTATGTCGCTATATCAAACAATATTACTTGCTGTTAATCCTGAAGATAAATTTGCGCATAAATTAATGGTAAAAGCTGGAATCATTGCGGACCAAAATAATGCTGAACTGCATGTTGCTTATGTTGAGCCTGGTGTTGGTAATGTGAGTTTTATTGATGTTGAGATTGAACTGCAAGAAGAGCACGATGCAATTGCTAAACAGCGGATGTCACAATTATCAGAGTTAGCGGCAGCTTCATCTTACCCTGTTTCGGGATTACATATTGCTAATGGTGATATTACTAAGCATATCGAAGAATTAGCTGAAAAAGTTGAAGCTAAGTTGGTTATTACGGGTTATCACAAATCTACTATTCATCTTTTTGGTGATGTAAGTGAAACATTAGCTCAGCACCTTAAGTGTGATGTACTTATCTCACAATAAACATTGTAGTGATTACCATGAAATTAAAAGCCGTGGAAAATTGCACGGCTTTTTGCTATCTGTCACTGTGTGTTGTTCATTGTTAATAAACTGTTGCGATTACAACCAAAGTACTTATACTAATTCACTTACTTGTCGGAGTGCCATATGGCTGAGACCGCATTGCGGGATCCGTTGAACCTGATCAGGCTAATACCTGCGAAGGGAACAAGAGGTTATCTTTACTGCATATCCTTATTGAGGATCACTGTATGTATTTGATGATGCATAACTGTATGCATTGCTCTTGTTTACGCCCATCTGATAAGCATTTTTCCCTATAACATTGAAAGGAAATTGCTGTGTCGAATCGCAAGCAAGCGAGATTGGAAGCGAAACAATTTATCGAGTCATTAACGGCTCAACCCTATCCTAATTCACGAAAAGTCTATATTACTGGTAGTCGTGCTGATATTTCAGTACCGATGAGAGAGATCGCTTTAGCTGATAGCCTTATTAGTGGTCCTAAACAAAGCCCTATTTTTGAACCGAACCAACCGATTCATGTTTATGATACTTCTGGATTTTATACCGATCCCGACCACTCTATAGATATTTATCGTGGTTTGCCCCCTGTGCGCGAAGGGTGGATCATTGAGCGTAATGATACTGAATTATTATCTGAATTAAGTTCTGACTACGCCAATGAACGCTTACATAATCAGAGTTTGGATTCATTGCGTTTTAATCAGCGCGCTCCAACGCGACGTGCTAATAACGGTAAGTGTGTTACTCAACTGCATTACGCCCGCCAAGGTATTGTTACGCCTGAAATGGAATATATTGCGATTCGCGAAAATATGGGGCGAGTGCCCTCTAATGATGAAACGCTAAATCAACAACATCCTGGCGTTAATTTTGGTGCTAATCTTCCTTTACAAATCACGCCTGAATTTGTGCGCCAAGAGGTTGCGGCTGGGCGCGCGATTATTCCTGCAAATATCAATCACCCAGAAGTCGAACCAATGATTATTGGGCGAAATTTTTTAGTAAAGGTTAATGCTAACATTGGTAATTCCGCCGTCAGTTCATCCATTGAAGAAGAAGTTGAGAAATTAGTATGGTCGACCCGCTGGGGAGGAGATACGGTGATGGATCTCTCGACGGGACGTAATATTCATGAAACACGAGAATGGATCATTCGTAATAGTCCGGTACCAATTGGAACCGTACCGATGTATCAAGCATTAGAAAAAGTAAAGGGCGTTGCGGAAAATCTAAATTGGGATGTTTTTCGAGATACGTTATTAGAGCAAGCTGAGCAAGGTGTCGATTACTTCACTATTCATGCTGGTGTTTTATTACGGTATGTACCTATGACGGCTAAACGGGTGACAGGGATTGTTTCTCGTGGCGGCTCAATTATGGCTAAGTGGTGTTTGGCGCATCATCAAGAAAGTTTTTTGTATGAAAATTTCCGCAGTATTTGTGAGATTTGTGCTCAGTATGATATCTCGCTCTCATTGGGGGACGGTTTGCGTCCTGGTTCTATTGCTGATGCCAACGATGAAGCGCAGTTTAGTGAATTACGCACGCTAGGAGAGTTAACCAAAATTGCATGGGAATATGATGTTCAGGTGATGATTGAAGGTCCAGGTCATGTGCCGATGCATATGATTAAAGCTAATATGGATGAGCAACTTAAACATTGTCATGAAGCGCCATTTTATACACTTGGACCTCTGACAACAGATATTGCGCCGGGTTATGATCATATTACTTCTGGTATTGGAGCGGCCATGATTGGTTGGTATGGCTGTGCAATGCTGTGTTACGTGACACCAAAAGAGCATTTAGGATTACCCAATAAAGATGATGTAAAAGTCGGTTTGATCACGTACAAGCTGTGTGCGCATGCGGCAGACTTAGCCAAAGGCCACCCTGGAGCACAAGTTCGTGATAATGCATTATCAAAAGCACGGTTTGAGTTTCGTTGGGAAGATCAATTTAATCTAGGCCTTGACCCACAAACTGCTCGAGATTATCACGATCAAACCTTACCGCAAGAATCTGGCAAAGTGGCTCACTTTTGTTCAATGTGTGGCCCTAAATTTTGTTCAATGAAAATCTCTCAAGAAGTTCGAGATTACGCGAAAACGCTATCACCAATAGATATTACGTTGAGTAATAACCCTCGTGTAGGTATGGAACAAAAAGCGGCGGAATTTCGAGCTCGTGGCAGTGAGTTGTATCACCCTGCTAAAGAGGATTAATCAATGAACACGTTATCGCTTCCCCCTCATCTAATGCCATTATTAATGCACATCGAACCACTGTTAGTACCTGCTGAGTTATACCAACTAGGCGATACAGTGACAGTAACGGTGCATAGCAACGAACCATTAATTGATATCAAAACTATGACTAAGGCATGCTCATTAGCGTTTAATTTTGTTGCTGCAGATGAAGATTGTGCCCCTCCAACGTATCAAATTTGGGATCAGTGGTTCGCCCCTTTTACTGAATTAGCTCAGTTGCAACAAAAAGTCGCTGCAGATCCTAGCTTAGTGGTCTGTGGATTTCCCGTGAATGATGGTTGTGTGGATATTTGGCATCATCAAGGGCAGGCTCGAGCAGTGTATTGTCGTCATAGTGGTGCCAGTGAGGCACAACGGGCAATGTTATTGGTGGCACTTGCGCTTGATTATCCATTGGAAGATGCAGTGGTATTGGCACGTGCTTATGCGCGGAGTTATCACGAACACAGTTATCAAGATCATAATTATCGTACACAAGGTGAGCTTGTTTGGCCGACAGATGCCAAAGTATTTCCTCGTGCTTTAACGATAAATCATCCTCAAATAAAACAACTTGGATGGTTAATTGATGGTCAAGAGGTAGCTCCATTTGCGGCTTTAGGGGCGAGTAAGCTTGGATTATATCCTGTGCTAGAGAGCGCTGATTGGGTTGAGCGGGTATTACAGCTCGGTGTTAAAACTACCCAATTACGGATCAAAAACTCCCAAGTATCCGATCTGGAACACCAAATCCAACAAGCCATTGTTGCTGGTGAGTTAGCTCAAGCTCAGGTGTTCATTAATGATTATTGGCTGCTGGCAATTAAGCATCATGCTTATGGTGTTCATCTTGGTCAGGAGGATCTTGATAGCGCTGATTTAGTTGCGATTCAACAAGCGGGATTACGGCTTGGCATTTCTACCCATGGTTATTATGAAATCTTACGTGCGCTTGAATATCAGCCCAGTTATATCGCTTTAGGCCATATTTTTGTGACATCAACTAAAAATATGCCGTCATTACCTCAAGGCGTGAGCCGATTAGCACTTTATCAAAAATTGATTGGTGATCGAGTACCAATAGTGGCAATTGGTGGCATTACCATTGAGCGTGCAGCAAAAGTGTGGCGCACTGGGGTTTCTGGCGTGGCTGTTGTGAGTGCGATTACTCAAGCTGCCGATCCTGCACTTATGATCACTGAATTGCACAAGATATTGGTGCCTAACGCTGAAGATGTGGCTGCAGGAGGGCGGAATGATAAACACTGCGCTCTCTGACACTGAATTTATGCGTTATAGCCGCCAGTTGATGGTGGCTGATATTGCCGAATCAGGACAGCAACAACTGAAAAATACTCAGGTGTTAATTGTTGGCGGTGGTGGTTTAGGTTCTGCTGTTGGGCTTTATTTGGCGGCGGCTGGCGTGGGTACGATTGTCATTGCTGATGATGACGTAGTTGAAGTGTCGAATTTACAGCGCCAAGTTTTGTATCGTGAAGCAGATGTTGGGTGTAATAAAGCGCAGGCTGCGTGTGCTCAAATGCGGGCGTTAAATCCACTTAATCGTTACCGCGCGGTCACAACGAGATTAGCTGGTTTGCAGTTAGCGTTGGAAGTTGATCAAGCTGATATTGTGGTTGATTGCAGTGATAATTTTTCGACCCGCTATGCGATTAATGATGTCTGTTTTACAGCGAGAAAGCGCTTAGTTTCAGGGGCTGCGATAGGCTGGCAAGGACAGTTAATGACGTTTGACTTTAGAACTGGGATTGGACCTTGTTATCAATGTTTATTGCCTCAAGCTGTACCAAATACGGACAAAGTGCGTAATTGTCGTAGTGGTGGCATTGTGGGGCCTGTAGTAGGAATTATTGGCACCATGCAGGCGCTTGCAGTCATAAAAGCGATTGTTGAGACGAATATGGTTGATGTAAATCACCTTTCTCAATTTGATGGTTCACAAGGGCAGTGGCGTCAATTTGGAATCAATATTGATCAACAGTGTCCCGTCTGTGGTGATCACCACCTTGTTAATGGAGGTACAGTGTAATGACAATGATAACCGTCTGGTTAAATAATCAAGCTGTGGAGTGTCATTCACAACAATGTCTAACCGAGTTAGTTGAGCAATTAACCCTGCCAACGGTGGGCGCTGCAATTGCGATAAATCAAGCCATTGTTACGCGTAGTGAATGGTCAACAACAGTGTTGAACCATAACGATCAGATCACGCTCTTTCAAGTTATAGCAGGAGGCTAACATGCTCACTATTGCCGATAAAATATTTGATTCGCGGTTGTTTACTGGAACTGGAAAATATTCTCATTGTGATGTAATGACCGCATCGTTATTAGCCTCGGAGTCTCAATTGGTTACCATGGCTCTGAAACGGGTCGACTTAGCTCATCAAGCGGATGATATTTTAGCGCCTTTAATGGCTGCTGGAGTCAATCTTTTACCCAATACCTCGGGGGCTAAAAATGCTAAAGAAGCCATATTTGCTGCGCAATTAGCCCGTGAAGCGTTAGGTACTAACTGGCTTAAATTAGAGATACACCCTGATCCCAAATACTTAATGCCCGATCCGATTGAAACCTTGTTAGCTGCAGAAGCGTTGGTGAAACAAGGCTTTGTGGTTTTGCCTTATTGTCATGCTGATCCGGTATTGTGTAAACGATTAGAAGAGGTGGGTTGTGCAGCGGTGATGCCATTAGGGGCACCGATAGGTTCAAATAAAGGCTTAGTATCACGTGATTTTTTGCAAATTATTATCGATCAAGCGCAGGTGCCAGTGATTATAGATGCAGGAATTGGTGCTCCGTCTGATGCTGCCGCGGCAATGGAAATGGGAGCAGATGCTGTCTTAGTTAACACCGCTATTGCGACTGCTGTTGATCCGGTTGCGATGGGAGAAGCATTTAAATGGGCGGTTATTAGTGGTCGTATGGCTTATAAAGCGGGATTAGCGGGTACAGTGAGTCATGCTGTTGCATCCAGTCCATTAACGGCTTTTCTCGATAGTGAATGCTAAGGAGCGAGAATGAGTTTTGTTGATGTATGGCGGCAATTGGATTGGGATGATATTCGCCTATCGATTTACGCTAAAACGGCTGCAGATGTTGAACGTGCACTGGCTAAACCGGATCGTGATCTTGATGATTTTAAAGCGTTAATCTCACCCGCCGCGGAGCCTTATTTAGAATCAATGGCACAACAAGCAGTGTTATTAACTCGGCAGCGGTTTGGTTATGCGATACATTTTTATGTGCCATTATATCTCTCTAATTTGTGTGCTAATGCGTGTACTTATTGTGGTTTTACAATGGAAAATCGAATTAAGCGACGCACATTAACTACCGCTGATATTGAGCGAGAATGTAAAGCGATCAAAGCACTTCAGTTTGATAGTGTGTTGTTGGTAACCGGTGAGCATCAAACTAAAGTTGGGATGGACTATTTCAGGTATACATTACCTCAAATTAAATCCCACTTTAATCATATTGCAATGGAAGTTCAGCCGCTTGAACAGCAGCAATATCGAGAGCTAAAAAGTTTAGGTTTAGATGCGGTGATGGTGTATCAAGAAACTTATCATGCTCGAACTTATGCCAAACACCACTTACGCGGTAATAAAACCAACTTTGATTATCGACTTGAAACACCGGATCGATTGGCACAAGCTGGTATTGATAAAATAGGGATTGGAGCGCTATTAGGAATGGATGATTGGCGCACGGACAGTTTTTTTGTTGCGAGCCATTTGGCCTATCTTGAGCGCCAGTATTGGCAAAGTCGTTATTCGATTTCATTTCCACGTTTGCGACCCTGTACTGGCGGTATTGAGCCTAAATCAATAATGACTGATCGCCAGTTAGTGCAATTAATCTGTGCTTATCGGTTATTTAATCATGACGTTGAGTTATCGTTATCCACTCGTGAATCAGCCTATTTTCGCGATAATGTATTACCACTAGGGGTAACTAGCCTATCAGCGGGTTCAAAAACCCAGCCGGGCGGTTATGCTGATGACACGCCAGAGTTAGAGCAATTTGCAATCAGTGATGATCGCAGTGTGGCAGAGGTTGCTATAGCGGTGAAGCAGCGAGGATTTGAGGTGGTGTGGAAAGACTGGGACGCGGTTTACTCGGGGTAACCACATTTGAAGGTCACAATAAGCCAGTGTAAAAGGTGATGCACTGGCTTTTTTATTATTAATGCGACGTTATTATTAGCGTTGTAATGGTGCTGTTGCTTGAGTTAACCATGCTAAATCATCACCGTTTAAGGCTGGGCTAATAACCTCAAACACGGTGTGGTGGTAATGGTTAAGCCACGCGAGTTCGATATCTGTTAATAAGCTTAAATCAATTAAACGCTTATCAATCGGGGCGCGAGTTAGCGATTCAAATCCCATTACCGACATATCACCTTGGGTTGCCACTTCTACTATCGCTTCAAGGTTTTCAATACGAATACCAAATGCATCTGCGCGGTAATATCCAGGTTCATTAGACAACACCATACCTGGCAATAATGCCGTTGGATTATAGGCTTTAGCGATCCGTTGCGGTCCTTCATGCACACTTAGGAAGTGGCCGACACCGTGACCAGTACCGTGATCATAATCAAACCCATATGCCCATAAATGTTGACGAGCTAACGCATCAAGTTGGCTACCTGTGGTGCCTTTTGGAAAGCGCGCTGATGCTAATGCAATATGACCTTTTAATACTAAAGTAAAGGCTTGCTTCACCTCTTCACCCGGCTGACCAATGGCAATAGTACGAGTAATATCGGTAGTACCGTCTGGATATTGACCACCTGAATCGACTAAGTACACGGTATCCATTTGCAGTTTACTTGGCTGCGGTTGGTTAAGGTGATTGTAGTGGCACATTGCCGCATTGCCTGCTGCCGCTGAAATGGTATCAAAGCTCACATCACTGCAACTTGGATCTAACTGACGGAATTGCCACAGTTGATCTGATAATTGGGCTTCATCCAGTAAATGACCTGTCGCAACTTGCGCATCAATCCAGGCTAAGAATTTACTGATCGCGACGCCATCACGAATATGACACGCTTTCATACCCGCCATCTCGGTGGCATTTTTAGTCGATTTTGGCAGTAAGGTTGGGTTTGCTGCTTCAATTAATAGGGCTCCTGCCTCTGTTAATTGTTGCGCTGCCCATGCGTTACTATTTGTTGAATCAAACAGTACTCGTTTACCTGCAAGAGCGGCTAGCCCAGTTGCTAGTTGCTCCGGTTTACAGATGGTCACGCCAGCACCTACATGGGCGGCAAAGCCTTCTGGTAAGCGGTGATGGTCGATATAAAAATCAACTGAAGCATCGCTGTGAATAATTGCAGCTGAAAGTAATACAGGTAGGCAATGGACGTCATCACCACGAATATTGAGTAGCCATGCAATACTATCGAGCTGGCTTAAAAAGGCAGCATTGGCTTTTTGTGTTGTTAGTAAAGCAGCAATTTGTTGGCGCTTATCTGTACTTGCTTGGCCAACAAATTCAAGCCCCATTAATTGGGCGTCAGACAATACAGGCGCTGGGCGGTCTAGCCATAGTTGATCAATGGGGTTTTCATCAATACACACTAAGGCTAATTCACCATCAATAGTGGTGGTGGCATTTTTAAGCCATGCTGCACTATGAAGGCGAGCATCAATCGCAATTTTGCTACCAGCGGCTAAATTTTCTAATGCCCATTGTACTGGTGGTTGCTCAATAAGATGGCAGTATTGAAATACTTCTGCTGGTACTTGCTTTCGCACTTGCACTACATATCGACCATCAACAAAAACAGCAGCATCATCACGAGTAATAATGGCAGCACCAGCTGAGCCAGTAAATCCAGTTAACCAGTGCAGACGCTCATTATGATCAGGAATGTATTCACCTAAAAACTCATCTTCGTGAGGGATCAATAATGCATCTAACTGATTTTCAGTGAGCCAGTGGCGGATTTGTTCAACACGTTGCGAAATTGCAGCTTGCATGTTTTCGTCCTTTAATTAAAGCATCATCGAGGCGATGACATAAACGGTGAACTTACATAACACCAGCAAACATTCAGCTGAGTAAGTAAGTTAATATAGTTACGTTAGCGTGTTTGGCGGTTGGCTTCAATTAGCGAATCAGTAATTGATTGGCATTTATTATATTTTCGATAGGGCGGTGTTATTTCGGCGAGCATAGGAGCAATAGCAATCATTGCTGATATTCCCCAAAGGAAAAGTGCTATTGAATATATACCATTTCTATTCATATCTCTAAAGCCGTAAACTTGGCGCGATCATCTTTTAGGAACAACATATGACCTCGTCGACACCCCCTACTACCGATACCAAATTAGTCACTTTAATGGTGGTTTTGGTGCTATTTAGCCCGTTGGCTATTGATATTTATTTACCCGCTTTCCCAGCTATTGCCGATAGTTTTGGGGTTAATGCTGTGCGTGTACAAGATACCGTGACATGGTTTATGTTCAGCCTTGGTTTGGGGCAATTATTGGCAGGACCATTAGCGGATCGTTTTGGACGCCGCCCGATTGCGTTAGCTGGGATTGTTATTTATGGTTTTAGTGCCTTAATGGCGTATTTAGCCACCAATTTAGACATGCTTTTAACGGCGCGTTTATTACAAGGGTTTGGTGCTTGTGCGACTTCTGTTGCGGCATTCTCTGCGGTGCGTGATAGTTTTGGTGCTGAAAAAAGTGGTCGTATGATCAGTTACTTAAATGGTGCAATCTGTTTTATTCCCGCTTTAGCACCGTTATTAGGAACCTGGTTAACTCATGAGTTTGGTTGGCGTTCAAATTTTAGTTTTATGGCAGGCTTTGCACTCGTTGCTGGACTGTTCATTATGACGATGTTTAAAGAAACCCGTCCTACGAATACTCATGTGAGTGGTTCAACGTTAAGTCTGAGTCGTTATTGGTCGGTATTACGTGAACCTACTTTTTTATACCATGCGAGTCTGTGCATGTTATCAATGGCGGTTATTTTAGCGTATGTGACGTCGGCTCCGGTATGGTTAATGAGCCATCTTGGGGCAGACATGAACCAATTTACGTTATGGTTTGGCATTAATGCGGCATTAAATATTACAGCATGCATGGTTGCGCCTAAATTTATGGATCGTTTTGGTACGCGAGCAACATTGCAAACCGGATTGATTATTTTAGCTGCCGCTGGTGGTTTAATGTTGGCTCTGAGTACAATCAATCAAGCATGGGCATTTATGGTGCCTATTTTTATCTGCTCATTTGGGTTTGCTTTTGTCTTAGGCTCTGCGGCAGGTAAAGCATTAGCGCCTTTTGGTGATCGTGCAGGTACTGCTGCGGCATTGTTAGGCCTATTTCAGATGAGTGGTGCTGGCGTGATGGTAAGTTTGACTCAGCGTTTAGATTTAGCAACGCCAATGTTGATGACCCTACAGATGTGGTTACTGATTCCTGGTTTATTTGTGTTGTGGTCAAAATGGGGTAAAAGCTGGCATCAAACGGTACTCACAACCGATAAGGTGTGAGTGATTGCGGCCAAAGGTTGCTTGAGTAGACGTTATGATTAAGCCTGTCATTGTGACAGGCTTTATTTTTATGGAGCAAATGATGAAGGGTGTGTTTATGATGTGTTTAACGCGTTGAGTGGCAACAATAAACAGTGATAGTACTATCAATAAAAATCACTGAACTGGACATTTATCCAGTATCGACTTAGCCTTACAACAGAAATGGATGCGTGTTTTTTGTAGAGTATTTGATATGACGGAATGGTTGAGTGGTGGCATGATTTCCCTGTTGGCAGCGATCTCTGGCGCGACAGTGGCGAGTGTTATTACCACGCTATGGTTAAAGGGACGTTTTGAGCAAACAATGCAATTACATCAGCAACAAGCAGGGGCTGATAGTCGATTATTGCAATTACGTGAGCAACAATTACAGCAGCAGTTAAATGAGCGTAATCAAGAACTCGAGCAGATGGATGACGAGCGTGACCGCCTAACCCATGAAATTCGACAACTGCATGGTAATTTATCGGCTGCGGTTGAAAAAATGCGTCATTTTGAAGCGCTTCAAAATGAAAAACTGTATTTATCAGAACAATTAGATAACGCACGAATCATTAATGCTGGTCTTGAAGCAGATTTACGTGAACAAGATGCGCGTCATTTTGAAGAACAAAAATCGGCCGAAGAAAAAATTCAATTATTAGAAAATGCCGAAGAGCGATTACGGGTGCAATTTGAAAGCCTTGCTAATAAATTGTTTGAACACAAAACTCGAAGTGTCGATGAGCAGAATAAAATCAGTCTTCAGCGTTTATTAATGCCATTGAAAGAGCAGCTGGAAGGTTTTAAAAAACAAGTTAACGATAACTTCACACAAGAATCCCGCGAACGTCATACTCTGGTCCATCAAATTAATCATCTTAAACAACTCAATGAGCAAATGGCGCAGGAAGCGGTGAATCTAACTCAAGCGCTTAAAGGTGATAATAAGGCTCAAGGTAATTGGGGAGAAGTGGTACTCGCGCGGGTATTAACCGAATCAGGACTGCGTGAAGGGCATGAATATCAAACCCAAGTCAGCCTAGAAAATGAAGATGGCAAACGCTATCAGCCAGATGTGGTGGTGCATTTACCTCAGCAAAAAGATGTGGTGGTTGATGCTAAAATGTCATTAGTGGCTTATGAACGGTTCTTTAATGCCGACACTGTGGCGGCGCGAGAACTGGCAATGAGTGAGCATATTGCTTCAATGCGAGCACACATGCGAGGTTTAAGCCGCAAAGATTATCATCAGTTGCATGGCGTTCAAAGTTTGGATTATGTATTGATGTTTATTCCGGTTGAACCTGCTTTTCAAGCCGCGATTGCCGCTGATCCTAAACTGATTCGTGATGCAATGGATCTCAATATCATGTTGGTTAGCCCAACGACTTTGCTGGTGGCACTGAGAACCATTAATAATTTATGGCGTAATGAACGTCAAAATCAAAACGCCAAAGAAATTGCTGATCGAGCAAGTAAGTTATACGACAAATTACGCTTATTTGTTACCGATATGGAAGGATTAGGTACGTCATTAGATAAGGCCAGTCAAAGTTATCATAGCGCCATGAATAAATTAGTCAGTGGGCGAGGGAATGTTATTCGTCAAGCTGAAAGTTTTAAGTTATTGGGGGTAGAAGTGAAGCGTGATATTAGCTCGCAATTAGTTGAAAAATCGCAGTCACAGTTGCATGATGCGAGAGGTTTTTCACATATCACTTCAGCGACTGAGTCTGATTTGTAGTGCTTAAAGAGTAAACCACTTTGAGCAAACGACAACCATCAAGTACACTAAGCCAGTTGAATAAATGAATTTAATCCTCGTCAGCTATTTTATTGTGATAATGGAATGAGCGCGAGGACACATAATGGATTGAGCATGACGGACACCACACAAGACACGACCCACTTTGGCTTTCGTACCGTGGCCAAAGAGGAAAAAGCAACCATGGTTGCTGAAGTATTCCATTCAGTAGCGGCAAAGTACGACATTATGAATGATTTAATGTCGATGGGTATTCATCGCGTTTGGAAGCGTTTCACGATTGACTGCAGTGGTGTGCGCCGTGGTCAACGCGTGCTTGATTTAGGCGGTGGTACTGGTGATTTAACCGCTAAATTTTCTCGTATTGTGGGTGACAGTGGACAAGTTATTTTAGCCGACATTAATAACTCAATGCTAAAAGTTGGCCGCAGTAAGCTACGTGATAGTGGCGTGATTGGTAACGTTGGTTATGTTCAAGCAAATGCCGAAGAACTGCCTTTTCCTGATAATTATTTTGATTGTATTACGATCAGCTTCTGCTTGCGTAACGTTACCGATAAAGAACAAGCATTACGTTCGATGTACCGTGTATTAAAACCCGGTGGTCGTTTATTAGTGCTAGAGTTTTCTAAGCCGATTTTAGAGCCTTTATCAAAAATATATGACGCTTACTCATTTCATTTATTACCGAAAATCGGTGAAATCATTGCTCATGATAGCGAAAGTTATCGCTATTTAGCTGAGTCTATTCGTATGCATCCTGATCAAGAAACATTGAAAGGAATGATGGACGATGCTGGGTTTGATCAGACAACCTATTACAACTTAACTGGCGGTATTGTTGCTTTGCACCGTGGTTATAAGTTCTGAGGCCCCTATGCCAATAGATGCATTTGTTACTGGCGCGGTAGAAACAGCGCTTAATCAATTAGTAAAAGACGATGCTGATAGTCAGCGTCGTTTGTCACGCTTACGCGGAAAAGTGATTAGCGTGGTTCTGAATGAATTTGGCAAAACGTTATATTTTGTTTTTAGTCAGCAAATTGATGTATTAGCGGCTTATGAGGGTGAGGTCGATTGTCAATTGGCCCTCAATTTAACGGCGCTGCCTGAATTACGCCAGCAAGCCAATCTCACTCAGTTAATTAAAGCTGATAAGTTATCTCTTGATGGTGACTTACAACTCGCCCAGCATTTTTCTAGTTTATTAGGTGGATTAAAGCCAGATATCGAAGAAAAGCTCGCTTATTACAGTGGGGATGTTGTGGCGCATACGGTGGTTAGCGGCATCAAATCAAGTGGACAGTTTATTCAGCAGCGATTACTAAAACGCCAGCGAAATGTAGCTCAAACACTAACGGAAGAGTGGGAATTATTACCACAGCCATTAGAGATCGCGTATTTTGCTGATCAAGTTGATGACTTGAAATCAGATGTTGCCTGTTTTGAGGCCCGATTAAATCAGCTACTTGAGCGATAATAGCCATGATGACTATTCGTGAATTTAAACGTCTTTACCGTATTATTGAAGTGCAATTACGTTACGGTTTGGATGATTTTATTCCGCAAGACCCACGAACAGTATTGCCAAAAAAATTACGTAAATCGTTATTCTGGATTAAAAATGAATATCCAGATAAACCGTTAGGTGAGCGATTACGGTTAGCGTTACAAGAATTAGGTCCGGTGTGGATCAAGTTTGGGCAGATGATGTCGACTCGACGTGATTTGTTCCCTCCCCATATCGCCGATCAATTAGCGTTATTGCAAGATCAAGTGGCCCCGTTTGATGGTCAATTAGCGAGACGTACGATTGAAGCATCATTAGGTGGCCCGATTGAGCAATGGTTTGATGATTTTGATGAGGTAGCGTTAGCTTCAGCTTCGATTGCACAAGTTCATACTGCGACCATGAAAGAAAATGGCCGTGAAATTGTATTTAAAGTCATTCGTCCTGATATTCGTCCTATTATTGAAGCAGATATTAAGCTGATGTACAGGATGGCCGAGATAGTTTCTCGGCTTCAACCACAAGCACGGCGATTACGTCCAGTTGAAGTGGTAAGGGAATACGAAAAAACCTTACTTGATGAACTGGATTTAATGCGAGAAGCAGCGAATGGCATTCAACTTCGACGTAACTTTGAAGGTGATGACACCCTGTATGTGCCAGAGGTCTTTACTGATTACAGCAGTGTAAATTTACTGGTGATGGAGCGAATCTACGGGATTCAGGTTTCTGACCTTGATGCCTTAAAAGCTAACGGTACTGATCTGAAATTATTATCAGAAAATGCGGTAAATATATTTTTTACCCAAGTGTTCCGTGATAGTTTCTTTCATGCTGACATGCACCCAGGGAATATTTTTGTTTCCTATGAGCACCCACATGATCCACAATGGATAGCATTAGATTGTGGTATTGTCGGCACGCTTAATCGTGAAGACAAACGTTATTTGGCTGAAAACTTACTGGCTTTCTTTAATCGAGATTACCGAAAAGTGGCCGAATTGCATGTTGATTCAGGTTGGGTACCCGCAGATACCAATATTGACGCGTTTGAAGTTGCTATTCGTACCGTGTGTGAACCCATATTTGAAAAGCCGTTATGTGAAATATCATTTGGGCATGTATTGTTGAATTTATTCAATACTGCACGTCGATTTAATATGGAAGTGCAGCCGCAATTAGTGTTGTTACAAAAGACATTGCTTTATGTTGAAGGTCTTGGACGCCAGCTGTACCCACAACTTGATTTATGGGCGACAGCAAAACCATTTTTAGAAGATTGGATGTCACGTCAAGTTGGCCCACAAGCCATTATTGATGCAGTAAAGAGTAAAGCGCCATTTTGGGCTGAAAAGTTACCAGAATTACCTGAATTACTTTACGACAGTTTGCGCCAAGGCAAGGTTATGAATCAACGACTCGATACACTCTATGATAATTTCATGGATAGTCGGCGTAACCAAGGTAAGGCAAGATTTTATTTTGGTATTGGTGCCACCATGATGGTGTGTGCTGCCATACTTTTCGGTGATCATGTTACCACCTATCCTGCTATTGCAGCTGGAGCAGGAGCGGTATTTTGGTTGCTGGGATGGCGAGCCTGTCGACAGTAGTCGCTGTAGGTTTCGCCTATACTTATAGTTGCGTGTAACAACGCACTCCGTTATTAACCACATAAAGCTGAGGTAAAATAAGCATGGGTGGTATCAGTATCTGGCAATTATTAATTATTGCACTGATCATTGTTCTGTTGTTCGGAACTAAGAAGTTACGCACATTAGGTGGCGACTTAGGTTCTGCTGTTAAGGGTTTCAAAAAAGCGATTGGTGATGATGATTCAGCACCTGCAGCTAAAAAAGAAACAACAGATGCAGATTTTGAACAAAAGAAAATTACGGATGAACAGCAAGCAGCTGATCAGACAACAACGAGTCAAAAAGACAAAGAGCAGGTTTAAGACGTGTTTGATATCGGGTTCTGGGAGTTAGTGCTGATCTCCGTGGTGGGATTGGTAGTACTGGGGCCGGAACGTCTACCCGTTGCGATACGTACTGTATCGCAGTGGATAGGTGCAGCCCGTAATATGGCAAACTCAGTCAAAGATGAATTGTCTCAGGAACTGAAAATTCAGGAACTGCAAGCCAATTTAAAAAAAGCTGAGCAAATGGGAATGAAGGACATCGCGCCTGAATTGCAAGAGTCGGTTGATGAACTTAAAAAAGTCGCCTCTGATGTGCAACGTCCCTATGCTGATAAAAGCGAGCAACCCTCAGCAACGACTTCTAATAAGCAGGAATAAATTACATCACTATGTCGACTGTCGAAGATTCGCAGCCGTTATTCAGCCATTTACTTGAGCTGCGTACACGGATCCTGCGCTCTCTCATCAGCGTGCTAGTGGTTTTTGTCTGTATAGTTTGGTTTTCGAAAGACATTTACGCGTTTGTAGCAGCACCTTTGGTTGAACGTATGCCAATCGGTGCCACTATGATTGCAACAGATGTTGCGTCACCGTTCTTTACACCGATAAAACTCACTTTAGTTACCGCTGTGTTTATTGCTGTACCAATGATTTTGTATCAACTGTGGGCGTTTGTAGCTCCTGGTTTATACAAGCATGAACGTAAGCTTATTATGCCATTACTGGTTTCCAGCTCATTGCTGTTTTATGCCGGTGTTGCGTTTGCTTATTTTGTTGTGTTTCCATTGGTGTTTAAGTTCTTTACCAGCGTCGCTCCGCAAGGAGTTGAAGTTGCAACAGATATTTCAAGTTATCTCGATTTCGTATTGTCGCTATTTATGGCGTTCGGTATTGCATTTGAGATCCCTGTCGCGATTATTCTGTTGTGTTGGACCGGTGCTACCGATCCTGAAACGTTACGCAGTAAACGCCCATATATTATCGTGGCAGCGTTTGTGGTCGGTATGTTGTTAACACCGCCTGATATTTTATCTCAGACCTTGTTAGCGGTGCCGATGTGCTTGCTATTTGAAGTCGGCTTATTCTTCTCACGTTTTTACATTCGTAAAGATGATGAAGACGAATATGGCGATGAAGATGAGCCGCAAGACATAAAGAGCATCAGCAAAGAATAGGGTTTATCCCCCTGTGATGATGAAAAAAACCGACCTTGGTGTCGGTTTTTTTATGTCTGTAATAATGTGATTATCACATAGTCAGTCAATTCGAGGCTCGATATACTGAGGTAAAGACGAGTTCATCAAAGAATGGAAAAAAATGATAGATATTGGTATTAATCTGACCAACAGCCGCTTTGATAAAGATCGCGCCGATGTTATTACTCGCGCGCAAGCAGTTGGAGTAAAAGGACTGGTTATTACCGGTACCAGCATTGAAGAAAGTATTGCCGCTCAGCAACTGGCTCAGCAGTGGCCTGATTATTGTTATAGCACTGCAGGCGTTCATCCTCATGATGCAAAATCGGTAACAGATTTCGCTTTACCTCAGATTCGTGCTTTAGCACAACTGTCACAGGTGGTTGCCATTGGTGAGTGTGGGTTGGATTTTAATCGTGATTTTTCACCTCGTCCGCAGCAAGAAGCGGTGTTTGAAGCCCAACTGGCGTTAGCTGCAGAGCTTAACTTACCCGTGTTTATGCATTGTCGTGATGCTCATGAGCGTTTTTTAGCTATTTTAAAACCATGGCGCGATAAATTACCCGCAGCAGTTGTGCATTGTTTTACCGGCTCACAGCAAGAACTCACTGATTGTTTAGCACTTGATTTACATATTGGTATTACCGGTTGGATCTGTGATGAACGCCGAGGCACTGAGCTGCGCCAAATTGTGAAACATATTCCAAGCCAACGGTTAATGATTGAAACTGATAGTCCTTATTTATTACCGCGTGATTATCGTCCTAAGCCTAAATCGAGCCGTAATGAACCGTTGTATTTACCCCATATTGCTGCCGTTATTGGTGAGTGTCGTGGTGAATCAGCCATAGATGTTGTCAATAATTCTTACCAAGTTAGCCAAGCTTTTTTTGCAATTTAATCCCACCTTGGTGGTGTGAGTGATATTATCAATATTCATTAATCTGTAAGGAGTTTACCGTGTCAGTATCTATTCAAGGTGCGTTTCCCGGACGTCGTATGCGTCGAGTCCGTAAGCATGATTTTAGTCGTCGTTTGATGGCGGAAAACCAGTTATCAGTTAATGATCTTATTTACCCAATGTTTGTACTTGAAGGCACTAATCGTCGTGAAAGTGTCGCTTCAATGCCGGGTATTGAGCGTTTATCAATTGATTTATTGTTAGAAGAAGCAGCGTATATCGCCAGTCTTGGTGTGCCTGCAATTGCGTTATTTCCAGTGGTATCACAACCGTTTAAATCTGAATTAGCTGAAGAAGCATATAACGTTGACGGTTTAGTGCAAACTGCGGTTCGTGCATTAAAAGCGCATGTACCAGAGCTGGGTGTGATTACCGATGTCGCTTTAGATCCGTTCACGGTTCATGGTCAAGATGGCATCATTGATGATGAAGGTTATGTGCTTAATGACATCACCACTGAGATTTTGATCAAACAAGCGTTATCTCATGCTGAAGCCGGAGCTGATGTTGTTGCTCCTTCTGATATGATGGATGGTCGTATTGGCGCAATCCGTGAAGCATTGGAACAAGCGGGTCATATTAATACGCAAATTATGGCTTACTCAGCTAAATATGCGTCAAATTACTATGGCCCGTTTCGTGATGCAGTAGGATCAAGCAGCAATCTTAAAGGGGGGGATAAAAAAACCTACCAGATGGATCCTGCTAACAGTGATGAAGCGTTGCATGAAGTGGCAATGGATATCAGCGAAGGTGCTGATATGGTGATGGTGAAGCCGGGAATGCCGTATTTAGATGTGGTACGTCGTGTGAAATCAGAGCTACAAGTGCCAACGTATGCTTACCAAGTGTCTGGCGAATATGCGATGCACATGGCTGCCTTCCAAAATGGTTGGCTTAAAGAGCGTGAAACAGTGATGGAATCACTAATGTGCTTTAAACGTGCTGGTGCTGATGGCGTGTTGACCTATTTTGCGAAAACAGTCGCAGAATGGTTGGCGGTTGAAGGTGTTGAGCGCGGATTAAATTTGAAAAAATAACGTTTATTGAACGTGATAAAAAGCGAGCTAAGGCTCGCTTTTTTTATGGCAAATTTTCACTATGGCTTTACATTTCGATTGATCGGATTTTGTAGTGAAATTAAGGTTTCTGTTGATTGTACTTCTTCAATGGCTTGCAGCTTATTGATCAATACATGCTGCAGTTCTTCAATTGAGTGACACATCAATTTAACAAAAATATTGTAAGCGCCTGTGGTGTAATACGCTTCGACAACCTCATCGAGCTGATTGAGTTTTTCAAGCGCTGAGTGGTAATCACGCGCAGCATAAAGGTTGATACCAATAAAGCAGCATACGTCATAACCTAATAATTTTGGGTTAACTATTACCTCGGTCCCGGTAATAATGTTGGAAGCCCGCATTTTTTCAACCCGCACATGGACAGTTGCAGGGCTGACGTTAAAACGTTTCGCCATTTCAGCATAAGGCACTCGCGCATCCGTCATTAACGCGTTAAGAATGTCGCGATCTAAATCATCGATGCGAACAGCTATATTCATCACAATTCCTTTTCAGCGAGGTAAGTTATTCGCTACTTAAGACCATGGTCTATCTTATCCTTATGTTAGGTTGTGATACCAGAGCCAAGCGTGATTTGTAGTGCTATAATTCGCCGCCTAAAGCTTCTATCTCCAATAATGGGTGAGATAGATATTGTTTGATATCGGAGAATGCAGTGCAACTAGCCTTACTTTGTGAAGTTCCTCAACGTCAGTCTGAATTAGATCAACTCGCCGCCCGCTGGGGATTGACGCATGATGAGCACAGCTGTTTTGCGTTAGTGTTAACCGCTAACCAATTAGAGCTGCGTAAGTTAGATGAACCTAAACTTGGTGCTGTATTTGTCGATTTAGCCAGTGGCGCGGTAGCACACCGTCGTAAATTCGGTGGTGGTCGTGGGCAAGCTATTGCGAAAGCGGTGGGACTAAAAAATGGGTTAACCCCAACGGTATTAGATGCTACTGCCGGTTTAGGCCGCGATGCGTTTGTGCTCGCGTCGTTGGGTTGTAAGGTGCAATTAGTGGAGCGTCATCCGGTGGTCGCAGCTTTACTTGATGATGGCTTAGCCCGTGCGAAAGCGGATCCTGAAATTGGTCATTGGGTCAGTGAGCGGATGCAGTTATTACATGCATCAAGCCAAGATGCATTGTTGCAATTGGCGGCGGATAAAGATTTTGTTGCTCCTGAGGTGATTTATTTAGATCCGATGTACCCGCATAAAAAGAAATCGGCATTGGTGAAAAAAGAAATGCGCGTTTTTCAAACCTTGGTGGGTGCAGATTTAGATGCTGATGAGTTATTTGCGCCAGCGTATGCATTAGCCACTAAACGGATTGTGGTTAAACGTCCTGACTATGCTGAATTTTTAGCAAATGCGAAGCCATCGATGGCGATTGAAACCAAGAAAAACCGCTTTGATATTTATGTGAAAGCGAGCATGAAGAATAATGACGAGCCAAAATAAAAATTTACAAATTTAAGCTTCAAGCGCACACTCTATGCTGGAATTACGAATCATTATCGTTTAATGTTCGTGGAACTGGTTATTTGAGTGAGGGTCTGTTGATGGTTAAATCTTTATGTAAGTATCGTCGTGCTGAAATTGCCGATCAATTTGCGACGATCACTAAGATAGTCAGTGAACCAACATTTATTTGCGCGAGTTGCACCCGTGTGGCGAGTGATAAAAACTATTTATGTAAACCGAGCCGTTTAACCAATACGGTATCAGCAACAGCCGCGACATTGACACCAATGCCAACACCCACGCCGATGATGACGTTGGCGGCCTCAACTGCGCCGACTTCTGATACGATCAATGTGCACCAATTACCGATGCCAACTGCGGTGGGGCAAAGTCGAATTGAGATGGTAACCATTGTTGAACAAGCAGAGGTGCTTGAACAGCCCGATAGGTTGTTAGAACAAACGGAAAAATTGAAAAAATTAGCTAAGAAAAAAAATAAACTCTTAAAAAAAGCGGCTAAAGCGGTGAAGAAGTTTGATAAGCAATTACGTAAAACAAAGCAAACGCTTGGGTTAACATCCTGATTTAGCGTTCACTGCATTATGATCACCAATAAAAAAGCCTCCCTAGGGATAATGCTGATCAGTTAAGCCCAAAATGATCAGTTGAACGATCCTGTAGATGTGTAAAAATCCAAGTGTATTTAATGCACTTGGATTTTTTTATGTTTTTAAGACAAGCACTTGAACAGATACATGCCTTCTCAGCTGATAAATTAAACGGCTTATCAGACTTACTTTGTCCAACACTTATTGACCAATGCCTTCTAGATACAGGTGTTACAACTATTCGAAAACGAAGATTACCAATGGAGTTAATGGTTTGGAGTGTCGTTGGTATGTCACTTTATCGACATTTGTCGATGAGCAAAGTGGTGTCTCAATTAGACATCCTATTACCAGGAAAAAAGCCATTTGTTGCCCCAAGTGCTGTGATTCATGCTCGTAAGAAATTAGGGCATGAACCAGTAGAAGCTGTCTTTAATAAAACACAACAGTTGTGGCATGAGAAAACACCTCATCCGGATTGGCATGGTCTCACATTGCATGCTGTCGATGGTGTTGTCTGGCGTACGCCAGACACAAAAGAAAATGACCAAGCATTTTCAAGAACAGGCAATAAAACAACAACATCCGATTATCCTCAAGTGCGTATGGTTTGCCATATGGAACTAACTAGCCACCTTTTAAATAGCGCTGCATTTGATTCTGTTTCTGTCAGTGAGGTTGATTTAACAGCCCAACTCATTGAAAAAGCGCCAGATCATAGCCTAACGCTGTTTGATCGTGGTTTTTACGCCTTAGGCTTACTGCATAAATGGCAAAGTACGGGGCAAGAAAGGCATTGGCTTATCCCATTACGTAAAGGCGCCCAATACAAAACGTTAAGAAAGCTAGGTAAAGGCCAAGAACTCATAGAGTTAACCTTGTCGCCACAAGCTCGAAAAAAGTGGATTGATGCGCCCGTGACAATGGAAGCACGCTTAGTGACAACCACGATCAAAGGTCGCGAAGTGAAATTATTAACGTCAATGACCGATCCCAAACGTTATATAGGCGCTGATATTGCAGAGCTTTATAGCCACCGTTGGGAGATTGAGCTGGGTTACCGAGAAATGAAACAATATATGTTACAAGGAACGATAACGTTAAGAAGCAAAACGCCAGCGCTAGTGACTCAAGAATTATGGGGAATGTTATTAGCTTATAACTTGTTACGGTTCATGATGTGCCAAATGGCATACTCATTAAAAAGTGTCATGCCGTATCAAATAGGCTTTAAGCAAGCCTCGATATTCTTAACAAGCCAACTTCAACTATTACCAGCGGTTGCAGCTGGTCGGTATCCTGAAATATTGAGATATATACTTGATATGGCAGAAAGCTTTGTACTACCAGAAAGGCAGGAAAGAAGTTATCCAAGGGCAGTAAAGAAAAGGCCTAGTCGCTATGCGACTAGGCCTTCAAGGAAGCGTAAATTATCTTAATTCACATGCATTACTCCCTAGGGAGGCTTTTTTATTAGTATTTGTTTATTAATCAGCGTGTTTAATTAATACAGCCATCATAACGCCAACAATCACAGACACAACAATACCTGAAACAATGATCCAAGGAAGCATATCCATAACAGTTATCCAAATGTTAAATAAAAAGGGTAGAGCGGCTATTGAATCGTGTTTGTTGGTTGGGAGCAATGGGGTAGATATACCTTGTAATGGCTGTTTACATATAGAAACATGTTAATGCTAAAACTGTTATCCAGACGAAAAAAAAGCGCCACTAAGGCGCTTTTTTCAGACTTAAAATTTAAGCTTGATCAGGTTTTGCTAATTGCAGTGCTTGACGAGAAACTTCAGCGGCAGCTTGTTTATCGCCAAGTTGCTCAAGCGTTGCTACCAGATGGGCATAATCGGTGACGTCTGGACGTAACGCGATCGCTTTTTCTAGGTGCTCTTTAGCCGGTTGCCATTGTTGATCAGCCATTAACATCTGCCCTAATGCGCTTTGTAGGGTTGGATTATTACCGTTGTTGGCTAATAAATCTTGTAGGCTCACAATGGCTGGGTGACGATCTGGCAGTGTTAATTGTGGCATTAAGCTAATTAGCGCCTGCTCAGGGTTCTTCTTAACAGCATCACGCAAGATCGGGAAGGCATCTGCATCAGCATGGCGAACCATCATCTGTTTAACAAAGCACGCGACTAGCGCTGGATTATGCTTGTCTTTACGGTTGAGGCTGTTCCAGTAACCCATTAAACCATCACTGCCATTTTGTTGGCTAAGATGGTGCATCTGACCACATTGCGCTTGCACGTCGAGTTGAGCAGCTTCTGCGGCAGTGATGACATCTGCTTTAGTCAATTGAGGTAGCAATACTTGCAGTGCTTTCCAATCTTCTAATTGCAAGTAACACTGCTTTAGTAGGCTTAGTATCATTGGATTACGCGGGCTAGTTGGCTGTACATCTTGCAATGTTGCAAGGGCCTGTTCAAATTGTTGTTGACGAATTTGAAGCTTAGCGCGAGTCAGTGCGACAGCAAGGCTTTCAGTGTCTTGTTCTGCTGCGAGTTGTAAGTATTGATCTCGCTGTTGAGTTTTACCCAGTCCTTGTGCAGCTTCTGCAGCAGCTAAGTAGTTTAGAATTGGCGCATCGCTAAATTTTGCTGATTTAGACAGCATTTTTTCAGCGGCTTTCCAATCACCTTCAGCTACTTTCAATAGGCCTTCTGCGGTATTGCGACGTGCATTGCGAACTTGGCGACCGCTGAACCAACCACGGGTTGAGCTACCAAAAGAAAACAAGCGACGTAAAATAAATTCAAGTACAAAGAAGATCGCAACGATGGCAATCGCAACGATAATCAGTGTTGTTAAACTCATTTCAATGGTTTGATTGGCAAACGAGATCAATACATAACCTTGGTGGCCTGCAAGATCAGGGCTGACAATGATACCGGCAATCAGAGCGATGACCAATAACAACAATTTGACCATTATTTAGTCTCCTCTTTAGTGGTATAAGTTACTACCGCTTTGTTATCAGCTGCTGTATTTTCAGCGGCGGTTGCTTGTTTGATCTGTTTCTCAACCGCTTTTTTTACCGCAGGTGCTGCATTTTTAGTTGTCGCTGGCGTTGCTTTTACGGCAACTGGCTCGCTAAGGGCGGTTATCTTATTGCGTAACACTTTATTTACGAGTTGGGTGATCAAAGCTTGTGATTGCAGCTTGGCAGGGTAATCAACCGCAACATTTTGTTGTTCTAGTTGTTGTAGGCCAGCAATGAAACTTTGTGTTTTTGGTGATGACAAGTCGTAGTATTGTTGTGACCACTTGATCGCCGTTGCAATTGAATCACGGTAAACTTGGCCTTGATCGCGATATACTGCAGCGATAGCTGTCTCAAGTTTGTTGGTAATATTTTGTTGAAGATAGAAATCTTGCTGCGGTGATAATAGCGGTACAACGCTGCCATCACGCTTGCGGTAAGTAATGAAGTTTTCACCAAAGTTTTTCAGTGACGTCATTAAATTATTTTTCCAATCATTAACCGATTGGCTCACTGTTGGATTTTGCTGTGGTTCTGCTTTAGCTAATACGGCATTGGCTAACGGTAAGCTATCAATGCTATTTTCAAGGCTGTTAAGACGCAATACGATGCCATCACGATCAACCACCGTGATTGATTTTAATGCCGTAATGTCATTACTCATTGCTTGACGAAGATTTTTCAAGCTTGGATCATTGAGCTCTGCAATGCGGTGATCCGCAGCTTCAAGTAATAGTGTAGCGCTGGTAACGTCATGCTCAAGCCATAGTTTACGGCCTGCCATTTTAACTAAATAATCAGCTTCAGCTAATAGCCAATCATTAGGCTCTTGACCTTTTAAATCAGCAATGGCTGTTTGAATTGAATCAATTGATTTTTGCTGTTGGCTAATACCTTGCTCAACTTTCTGCTGGGCAGTGCTAAGCTCGTTATTGACCATTGAAATGGTTTGCTGTTGGTCAGCTTGCATTGCAGCTTTCATGGTCGCAATTTGTTGTTGTAAGGCGGCAACTTGCTGCTGTTGTTGTAAACCTTGCTGGTGGCCGTGGTAGTAAAGACCACCGCCTAATGCTAATACTAATGCGATAGCAACCCAACCCGTTTTACTGCCTGATTTTTTTTGTTTAGCGGCCGTAGGCGCTGCTTTGGTCGAGTTTGAAGTACTATTTTTTGAGGCATTAACAGCAGGCTTGTCTTTAGTTACTGGCGCTGCTGTTTGGTTTGTGTTGATTTTTTTGTCTGTCATCCTAATTATTCCATTAGCTTACGTTGCTTTTTAGGAACGTGAATAACGCCTGATTAGCGGCGCTTCCCACGGTGGAAATATGTTTGTAGCCAAGCGTCGATGCTTGGTCTGCGATTCGTCGACTTGGTACGAAAAGGTGGCAATTATAAAGCCAAGCTAAATCTTCAGTTGGAATTAATCCCGTTAAGTATATTAATTGTTCACTGCTTGTGACAACTAGAGCGTGAATTTGCTGTTGTTGCCACTGTTGAGCTAATCGTGTTGCATCGAGAGTCAGCCAGTTGCGTTGATAAGTTTCGCAATAACTGACTTGGGCCTGACGAGCGGTTAATGCTTGATAGATTAATTCGCGGCCACCATTGCCTCGTAAGATTAAGACTCGGCGTTGATGAATATTCGCAAGTTCAGGTAAGGCTAATAGTGCTTCACTATCATGCTGACCTTGTGGTGAACTCACGGGTTGCTGGCAGGCTTGTGTTAACGCTGCCGCGGTCTTATCGCCAACGGCTATATAATGCATGTTTTTTGGCCATTCTGCACCTTGTGATGTCAAGTAATCAGTCGCAAAGCGCACCGCATGATAGCTAACTGCGATGATGTAGTCACCTGGTTGCAGTTGTTGAATTTGTTCTATTAATTTATTTATATATTTTCCTTGCTGAACCTCAAGCAAAGGTTGAGCAATAGCGCTGATCGCCACTTGATTAAGTTGTGCGGCCAATTGATCGCATTCTGGTGCAGGACGGGTGATCAGCACGGTCATTAGGCGTTACCGTATAAGCGATCGAGGATCTCTTTAGCACCGTTAGCTAACAATTCATCCGCTAAGGTTAGACCTAATTGTTCTGCATTTTCAATTGGGCCGCTAATTTCAGCACGAACAATGATGCTACCATCAGGTTCTCCGACAAGTGCACGTAACCAAATTGTGTCGTCTTGTAATTCGGCATAGCTACCAATAGGCACTTGGCAACCACCTTGAAGGCGATTATTCATCGCTCGCTCACATAAAACGCGCGTTGCTGTTGGTTGATGATTGAGTGGTGCAAGCAGTTGGCGTACGCGTTGGTCATCCAAGCGACACTCAATACCTACTGCGCCTTGACCGACTGCTGGGAGGCTAGTTTCAGGGGCAATTTCACAGCGAATACGATCATTCATTTTCAGGCGTTTTAGGCCAGCAGTTGCTAAAATGATGGCGTCATATTGGCCTTCATCAAGCTTACGTAAACGAGTATTCACGTTACCGCGCAAATCGTTAACGATTAAATCGGGACGTTGAGATCGAAGCTGACACTGGCGGCGTAAGCTGGAGGTACCAACAATCGCACCTTGGGGTAAATCATCAATTGAATCGTAGTTGTTTGATACAAAAGCATCACGTGGATCTTCGCGCTTACAGATAGTCACTAAGCCAAGACCTTCGGGGAACTCCACGGGTACATCTTTCATTGAGTGCA
The DNA here is from genome assembly GCF_046058925.1 of Photobacterium piscicola. NCBI lineage: Bacteria > Pseudomonadati > Pseudomonadota > Gammaproteobacteria > Vibrionales > Vibrionaceae > Photobacterium > Photobacterium piscicola. Next base: position 247,750 of record NZ_CP175534.1, on the reverse strand, counting down.
CCGCGATATCCGCGCGACCTTCTAGCATTGCGATTTCAAGTTCTTTGACAAAGAGGCCTTTACCCCCCACTTTTGCTAAAGGCGTATCTAAAATAATGTCGCCTTTTGTTACCATTGGTAATAGCTCAACAACGAGCCCAGGATGAGCTTGTTCTAGTTCAGCTTTGACAAATTCTGCTTGCCACATAGCTAATGGGCTTTTACGTGTCGCAATGCGAATCGGTTGAGTTGTCATCATAGTAAAGAGGGTCCGTTAACCAAGGTTATTATTTTTTCTGTCGAGTATCGTACCACTATCTAAGCATGGATGATAATTCGTGTATTGCGGTTCCTGATTCCAAGCGTTATTGTGTAGCTAATGGGACGAGAAAATGTGATATTTATCGCAATAAGTCGTTGCTCAGTTACTAATTACAGCTTCAGTATTGGTTGTTCGTTACTGAGACGATTTAACGTCTTACTATTATGGATGAATCATAGACAGTTGTTATTGGCCATGCATGGCATTATCTTTACCGTAGGTATTAAAAATGATACATTGATCACGTTTTTTTCTCATTTTGAATAAAATTTACGCTATTAATATCAAACTGCGGGCCGCACTAACACTGCTAGCTCTTGGAAGAGTAATTTGCAAAATTATATCAAGACGCTAAAAGGTAGACTGGACTCACTGACTGAGCTTCGCATTGAACGTGCGCGGTTGGCCATGAGTGAACCGTCGGTACAGATTTTTGATCTGTTGCCTGTCTTATTACATTATAACCACCCAGCCTTGCCCGGGTATCTTGATCAACAAGTACCGCAGGGAATTGCGCATTTTGTCGCCACTGACGTGCAACAGCAATTTATTAATGATTGTGCACGCGCGACACTGATGCCCGTGGATCCGATCGTGGTTGCTGATGCTGACTGCCCAATTACCGGCCTTTATGCCATGGGTAGTACTTCTTCTATGGGGCAAAGTCTCACCAGCGATCTTGACATTTGGGTGTGCATTCCCACCTCATTAAACTGTCAAAGCCGAGAAGCACTCGACAGTAAATGTAGCTTGGTTTCTAAATGGGCGATGGAACAAGGGGTTGAAGCTAACTTCTTTTTGATCGACGAAAACCGTTTCCGCGACAATTTTTCTGAAGCCATGACAGGTGAAAACTGTGGCTCAAGTCAGCATTTATTACTTCTTGATGAATTCTACCGTTCTGCAGTATGTCTAGCAGGTTTACCTTTATTATGGTTTATGGTGCCACCAGAGATGGAAGAGTGCTATGACCAATATATCGATGATCTAGTTGCGAAAGGCTATATTGAGCGTGACCAATGGATTGATTTTGGTGGCTTGATGCGTATTCCTGCCGAAGAATATTTTGGTTCTAGTTTATGGCAGCTCTACAAAAGTATCGACTCGCCCTATAAATCGGTATTAAAAGCGATTTTGCTTGAAGCCTATTCATGGGAATACCCGCATACACAATTATTAAGCCTTGATGGTAAGCGCCGTTTCTTTGCCGAAGATCGCAGTGAATACTGTATGGATGCTTATTATTTGATGCTTGAAAAAGTGACCCGTTATTTAGAGCGTATTGATGATCATCGTCGACTCGATTTAGTTCGTCGCTGTTTCTATCTTAAAACCCATGAGAAATTAACCCGTAAACCGACGTCAGGTTCTGTGGAGTGGCGTCGACAGGCATTACAGCATTTAACCGAGCAATGGCAGTGGTCGACAGAGGTTGTTGCGGCGCTTGATAATCGCCGTAATTGGAAAGTCACCCAAGTTAAGCAAGCGCATAATGAATTACTTGATGCATTGATGCTCAGTTATCGAAATCTGATTCGTTTTGCTCGGCGCAATGATATTACTTCGGCGATTAGCCCTGAAGATATCAGTATTCTGGCGCGTAAATTATATGCTGCGTTTGAGGTTCTGCCTGGAAAAGTGACCTTATTAAATCCACAAATATCACCGGATTTACATGAGCCTGATCTGAGTTTTATTCAAGTTCCTGAAGGGCGAACCAATACTGCGGGTTGGTATTTATATAAGCAGCCGATAGAAGCGAAATATATTTTAGGCCAGCCATCATTAGAGCATAACCGCTACTTATCGAAATTAGTCGCGTGGAGCTATTTTAATGGTTTGCTAACAGAATCGACCCATTTGCACACCGTGGCACGTAATGCTGATATGGATTTGGATAAGCTGTATCAATTGGTGAGTGATATTCGAAATACCTTTCCAATTCGTCGTCCACATCCAGGTTTACAAGCATTATCAAGCCCGTGTGAGATTCGTCAATTAGGGTTGTTTGTTAATTTAGAAAATGACCCAACGACGGAACTGAAAAATCGATCGGTACGGTTTGATTTTAAAACCACTGATATTTTTAGTTATGGACCAGAACAGAAATGTTTAGTTGGCAGTGTTGATTTGGTCTACCGTAATTCGTGGAATGAAGTACGAACCCTAAATTTCAGTGGTAATTATGCGATGCTGGATGCGTTGAAAACCATGCTCGGTAAAATGCACCACGATGCGATTCCACCAGAAGCGATTGATGTGTTCTGCTATAGCAAACATATGCGGGGGTTAATTCGTAACGTGGTCTATCAATTGGTGGCTGAGTGTATTGAAATGCGCTTAAAACCCGTTGAAGAAGAAAAACGACGTCGTTTTAAAGCGGTGCATATGGCTGATGAAACCTATGGTTTGTTCTTTGAACGCCGTGGTGTTTCTGTACAGCGATTGGAAAATTCAGTCGATTTTTATAGCTGTATTTCATCGAATAAAGTCAGTGATATTCCTAAAGTGGTGATGGGTAAAACCGATGAGCCGCATCCACCGGAAATTGTTGATGCTTATGCCAGTGAAGGGTTGATTCAGTTCTTTTTTGAAGATTGTGAGCAAGGTTTTAATATCTACATTTTAGATGAAACCAATCAAATGGAAGTGTATCGCCAATGCAATGGCAATAAAGATGAGATGGTGCATGGTGTAAACCGTTTTTATACCTCATCGCAAGATCGTTTTAGTTATAGTGCTAATTTTATTAACTTTAATTTACCTCAGTTTTACGATATCGCACATAACGACAAAGGTGAGCTACAAGTATTGCCGTTTAAGAGTGGCCAAGTGTCTCGCCGTCAGGATAATACTGAATCGACAAATAATGGCATTAGCTTTAATTAATCTTATTGTTTGTACTGTATCGAAAAAAAAGCCTTCATTATTGAAGGCTTTTTTTATGGCTGTAATGCAACAAAAGCGTATTACCAAGTGACAGTCTCACCTGCATGTAAGCTGCATTCTTGTTTTAATAGCGCAAATAATTCGGTATTGCTACGAGTACAACGCCATTCATTACCGGTGTATTTAAAGTGGTAACCACCTGATTTTGAAGCTAACCATAGTTCGTGTAATGGTTCTTGGCGGTTAATCACAATTTGACTACGGTTGGCAAATTCAAGTGTAAGCACGTTGCCAGTGGTTTCTGGTTCAATATCAACACCGGATTCATCGATGCCTTCTTCGATCTGCATTAGAGCGAGATCGGCCAGTTGGTGGAATTCAGTATCATTCATCCTATTGCGTCCTATTGCTTTTCTTGTTCTTGGTGCGATTATAGAGGTCATTGGACGGATAATCACTGGCTTTGAATTATGCATAAAGGTTTATTAGCAATTTTGGTCTTAGGATCGTTAATTTTAGCTGGCTGTGGCCAAAGTGGCCCACTTTACATGCCAAAAGACGCACCACAACAACATCAGCCACAATAATAAGTTAGCTGCGATGGTGATTGCGTCGCAGTTTAATCGTCAACCAGACAGGGAAGGACAACATTGGATTATTTTAATTACCAGTCAGATGGGCAATTATGGGCGGAAGACGTCGCATTGGCCAAGTTAGCAACACAATATGGCACTCCGCTGTATGTGTACTCACGAGCAACGTTAGAACGCCATTGGCATGCCTTTGATCAAGCGGTTGCGACCCATCCACATTTGATTTGTTATGCGGTAAAAGCAAACTCTAACCTTGGGGTATTAAATGTCCTTGCACAGTTAGGTTCTGGGTTTGATATCGTGTCTTTGGGTGAGTTAGAACGTGTTTTAGCAGCGGGCGGCGATCCGGCTAAAGTGGTTTTTTCTGGCGTGGGTAAAACAGCGCAAGAAATGCAACGTGCACTTGAGCTGGGAATTAAATGTTTTAATGTTGAATCTGAGCCTGAATTAGATAGGTTAAACTATGTGGCGGGTCAATTAGGGAAAATTGCCCCGATCTCATTACGCATTAACCCAGATGTTGATGCTAATACTCATCCTTATATTTCAACGGGTTTGCGCGATAATAAATTTGGTATTGCGCGTGAACGTGCACTGGACGTTTACCAATTAGCGCACCAATTACCGCATCTTAACGTGGTCGGTATGGATTGCCATATAGGCTCTCAGTTGACGGAAGTAAAACCTTTTATTGATGCAACTGAACGGTTGTTAGCATTAGTTGATGAGTTAAAATCGGCTGGAATTGAGATTAAACATTTGGATCTCGGTGGTGGCTTAGGGGTGACATATAACGATGAACAACCCCCATTACCCGCAGAGTATGCGACCGCATTGTTATCCCGTTTGGCGGCTTATCCTGAACTTGAATTAATTTTTGAGCCAGGGCGAGCGATTGCTGCGAATGCGGGTGTATTGCTGACCAAAGTGGAATTTTTAAAGCATACTGAATATAAAAACTTTGCCATTGTTGATGCGGCGATGAATGATTTAATTCGGCCGACATTATATTCCGCTTGGCAAGATATTGTGCCAGTGATCCCACGTCAGGGTGAGCGTCAGTGTTATGATTTAGTGGGGCCTATTTGTGAAACCGGTGATTTTATTGGTAAAGATCGTCATTTATGCTTAGCGCCAAATGACTTACTTGCGGTAAGGTCTGCGGGTGCTTATGGTTTCGTGATGGCATCTAATTATAATTCTCGCCCTCGTGTTGCTGAAGTGATGGTTGATGGTGAGCAAGTACATTTAGTGCGTGCTCGTGAAACGTTAGACCAACTTTGGCAGCATGAATATCTCGTTGAATGATTGTCGTCGCAACTGATGCTTAATAATTAAGGAACATCATGCAGATTAACTTCTCCAAAATGCATGGGCTCGGCAATGACTTTGTTGTTGTAGATTGTGTAACACAAAATGTATTTTTTTCACCGGATGCGATTCGCCGTTTAGCGGATCGTCATCGTGGGATCGGTTTTGACCAATTATTGGTGGTTGAACCGCCTTATGATCCTGAAACGGACTTTCATTACCGTATTTTTAATGCTGATGGTAGTGAAGTCGAACAATGTGGCAATGGCGCCCGTTGTTTTGCTCGCTTTGTTTCAATGAAAGGTTTAACCAACAAATACCATATTTCCGTGAGTACTAAAGCAGGAAAAATGATATTGAAGTTGGAAAGTGACGGCCAAGTTACGGTTAACATGGGCGCCCCTAATTTTGAACCCGCTAAAATTCCGATGCGAGCGAAACAGGCAGAAAAAACCTATTTATTGCGTGTTGGTGAACAAACGTTATTTTGTGGTGCTGTCAGCATGGGTAACCCACACTGTGTCACGATTGTCGATAGTGTGGCGACAGCTGCGGTTGAAAAGCTGGGGCCATTACTGGAATCTCATGAACGTTTCCCTGAGCGAGTGAACGCAGGTTTCATGGAAGTGATTGATCGTGGCACCGTGAAATTACGTGTTTATGAACGTGGTGCGGGTGAAACTCAGGCTTGTGGCAGTGGTGCTTGTGCCGCTGTTGCTGTTGGTCGTAGCCAAGGTTTACTCGATGAAAATGTTAAAGTCTGCTTACCGGGTGGTGATTTATATATTCGCTGGGCAGGTGAAGGCAAACCGTTATTTATGACCGGTCCCGTTGCCCATGTGTTTGATGGCCAATTTATTCAATAATGATCTTTAACGAGGGTCATTGTTATCAATGACACTCATGATCGAGGTTTATGTGAATACGCTTCCCCCAAGTTTTGAACAACCTCTGGCTCGTTTTTATGAATATTTGCGTAGTGAACGTGAACTGAGTTTGCACACGCAACAGAACTATAAACGTCAATTAACTTGTATTGCAGAACAATTGCTAGAGCTAGGGGTTGAAAACTGGCAGCAAGTTGATGCGGGCTGGGTGCGCCAAATAGCCAGTAAAGGTATGCGTAGTGGTCTTAAAGCCAGTAGTTTAGCAATGCGGTTGTCAGCTTTACGCAGTTTTTTTGATTATATGGTGCATCAGCAACTATTGCCGGCCAACCCAGCTAAAGGCGTGGCTGCACCACGCAAAGCACGTCCGTTACCCAAAAACCTTGATGTTGATGAAATGAATCAATTACTTGAGGTTAAGGATGACGATCCATTAGCGATTCGTGATCGCGCGATGATGGAATTAATGTATGGTGCCGGATTACGTTTATCGGAATTGGTTAATTTGAATGTCCGTGATATTAGCTTAACTAAAGGTGATTTGCGGGTTATTGGTAAAGGCGATAAAGAACGGGTTGTGCCTTTTTCAGGTTTGGCGCGTGAGTGGGTAGCGAATTGGCTCAAGTTGCGTGACAATATTGCCCACGCTGATGAAACAGGGTTATTTGTGTCTAAACTCGGCCATCGCATTTCAAACCGTAATGTACAAAAAAGAATGGCAGAATGGGGCCAGAAACAGGCCGTATCCAGTCATATTAATCCGCATAAATTACGGCATAGTTTTGCAACCCACATGTTGGAATCTAGTGGTGATTTACGTGCTGTACAAGAGTTATTGGGTCATGCAAACTTGACCACCACTCAAATTTATACCCATCTTGATTTTCAGCATTTAGCCAAAGTCTATGATGCTGCTCACCCACGCGCGAAACGCCGTTAGTGTTTTATCGCGTGTTCACTCTCAGGAACTCCCATGCAGTTTTATCGTCAGTTAGGCCAGATTAACGCCCTTACTTTTGATCTTGATGACACCTTGTATGATAACCATCCGGTGATCGTGCGTGCAGAACAAGCGATGTTTGATTGGTTAGCACAGCTATTACCCGCGTCAATGGTGATCAGCCGTGATGATTGGCAACGCTTAAAACAGCAACTTGCTGCGGTTGATTCTAGTTTGAGTCATGATGTCAGTGCGTGGCGTTATGAAGCGTTAAAAATTAACTTTATGCAGTTGGGATGGCGGCTTAAAGATGCTGAATTAGCGGCCCGCCAAGGGTTAGATTTGGTGCTAGTTGAGCGCAACAAAGTTGATGTTCCCGCTGAAACTCACCGTGTGTTGGCATTGTTGAGTGCTAAAGTTCCGTTGGTCGGGATCACTAATGGTAATGTCGATCCGCAACAGATTGGTTTGGCCGATTATTTTAGTGCTATTTACCAAGCAGGACGCGATGGGTTAGCTAAGCCGAAAGCTGATTTATTTACCTGTGCGATTAATCATTTAAATATTCCGGCTGAGCAAATTTTGCATGTTGGTGATCATTTGCATACAGATGTTTTTGGTGCCAAACAACAGGGTTTACAAGCTTGTTGGTATAACGACCAGTCGCGAGTATTAACGTCGACCCCGAGTAATTGTTTACCTGATATTGAAATTAGTGCGCTTGCTGAATTATTACCATTAGTCGGCTTAACGACAGAGTAAATGTCCACGATTTAGCACCCAGCGCGATTAGCCTTGTTGGGTGCTTAGCCGTTTACGGTATGATATTGCTATTTCGATAATGCTGACTTATCCAGTGATCGACTGAGAGTTTACCTGCGCCCCAGAATATAGTAACTAATAACATCATTCCCCATAATTGGTGATCATAAAACCCTTGCGGCCATAAAGCAGGGTATGACACTACCGCAATAATATTAAAACCAAATAATAGTATGGCCATCGGTCGTGCGAATAGTCCAAGTACTAAAAAAATCGGCACTATTAATTCAATCGCTGTTCCACTATAGGCCGCCCATTGCCAAGGTAAGACAGGCACCTGATATTCGTATTCAAATAAATACAGGGTGCTATCCCAACTACCATATTTGATCAGTCCTGATTTAAAGAACGCAATGGCAACCCAGACGCGACTAAAAAGTAACAGTAATGGTTGTAGCGGTTGTACGAGTTGTTGAAAAAAAGTGTCGATGGTACGAATAAAATTAATCATCACTATTAACCTTACGAATATCGTCAATTAAGTGGTGGTGTAATAACTGTGGTAGTAGATCTAATTGCGTTGTTGTTAACGCGGCAATTGGACGTTGCTGCTGACAATCAGTGACTAAAGTGACTAATTCTGGCGTGACATGCTGCTGCCAAATTTGCCATTGGTAATGTTGCATCAGGGCGGTTTGCGGCTGATTAATATCCAGCGTTGCTAATAATTGGTGTTGATCTGAATGCGGATGGTTAACGATTTCCCACAGTGACACCACCGCATATTGGCTGCTAAAGGTGTCGGTTGAGGTTGGAATATGAAAATAATATTGCTGTGAAGTAATAGAATTGGCTTGATGTTCAAGTTGACGTAATTTTTGCAGTGGTAAGTTGCCAGCGTGGCAAGCTAAACGGCTGACACAATCGCGTTGCCATTCTAGCCGTGCGAGATCAACTAAATAAGGCAGAGTGGAAACCAATGTTGGTTGAGCGGCAATGGTATCGCTAAAGTGAGCACCATAAATAGTGACATCCCCTTGTGATAACGGATGATTAAGTATGTGCTGTCGCGCGAGGTGGTTGAAACAATCATCACCAACCATGGCGCTAACGGTAGCATAGACAGCTGCCAGAACATCGGTTAAGCCAATAATAAAATTATTACAGTACAGTTGTAGTCGTTGCTCTGCACTGAAATGGTCATTGACGATAGTGGTGGTTAAATCATGCGGTTGATAATGCAATGCCGCCGCAAACTGATGTTGTAATTGCTGCAAATTAGGCGTGGTTGCAGATGATGGCATTGGCTAACTCCTTATCGATAATGGCTTGAGCCTTATCGGCTTCAGCCAATAATATTGCCAAGGGTGGAATATCTGCATCCCATTCAATTAATGCTGGCGTCTCACTACCATGACAGTGAACCCACTGTTGATATAAGAGCCACACTTCATCACTGACGGGTTGGCTATGCGTATCAATCCAGATTTCACCTTGAGGCAGTTGTTTACGAATAAAGCCCGCAAGATGTATCTCTTGCACTACTGCAGGATTAATAGCCGCTAAATAAGTTTGGCAATCAAAACCATGGTTAAAACTGCTGACATAAATATTGTTTAAATCTAATAACAACCCACAGTCTGTTCGTTGTTGCACGGCCATTAAAAATTCCCACTCTGGAATGGTTGAGTGTTGAAACTGTAAATAGCTTGATGGGTTTTCAATTAACATTGGCCGTTGAAGTACATCTTGAACTTGAATCACTTTATTGCAAAAATTATTGAGGGCTTCTTCGGTATAAGGTAATGGTAAGAGATCATTAAAATAGTGACCATCAACTGAACTCCAACTGAGATGATCTGAAATTAAGAACGGCTCTGTTTCAGTAACTAATTGTTTGAGTTGTTGTAAATGATGAACATTAAGTGGATCGGCGGATCCTAATGACAGCCCAATACCATGACAGCTAATCGGATAATGAGGCTGTAATTGGCGTAGTTGTTGGCGTGCTAATGAATGGGGGTTGAAATAGTTTTCACTGTGGATTTCCAGCCAGCCCAGTTGTGGCCGTTGAGTGATCATTTCAATAATATGAGGTGAGCGTAAGCCCACCCCAATTGATTGCTGGGATGAAAAGTCCACCAAGTTATGCTTCCTCAGTTGATCCGCCATGGAGGCGATCACATAACCCTTTTGGAACGACCACAAACGCATCTTTCTGAGCATCTTCTTTAGCCGAGCCTGCGCAAGAGCTGGTTTTAGTAGCGCAGTCATTTTTACCCGCTTTACTGACGCCATAACATTTTTCTTTAGCCATTTTTTTGCCCATTTCGTCAGCGACGGCGGTTGTTGAAGCTAATGTTCCTGCTAACGCAATTAATCCAGTCATTGCTGATGCTAAGGCTATATTGGTCTTTTTCATGATAGTTCCTTGATTATGATTGAGTGTTGGTTTGCTACGCGTTGGTATTTTTTTAATGGCGTTAATGCGCCTTCAGAATAATAGACAGGGTAACCACGATATTTATTACACTGGAATGTTAATTATTTTAGTGTTGATGTTGTTTTTATGTTTCTGGTTTTTGCGAAAATCGATACAAAGATATCGAAGCAATCTTTATCGGGGCTGGTATAATCGTCACCATTGTATAAATAACCAGTAGATAGCGATGGACGTTTCACTTCTATTAGATGGCCTCAATGACAAACAACGCGAGGCGGTGGCTGCGCCGTTGGGTAATCACCTAGTATTGGCGGGAGCAGGTAGCGGTAAAACCCGTGTGCTAGTGCATCGCATTGCTTGGTTGTTGGCGGTTGAACAAGCATCACCGTACTCGATTATGTCGGTCACGTTTACTAATAAAGCGGCCGCAGAAATGCGGGGTCGAATTAATGAATTAATGCACGGCTCAAGTGCAGGCATGTGGAATGGCACCTTCCATGGTTTATGTCATCGCATGTTACGCGCCCACTATTTGGATGCGCGCCTACCTGAAGATTTTAATATTCTTGATTCTGATGATCAGATGCGGTTATTACGCCGCTTGATTAAAGCGCAGAATTTAGATGAAAAGCATTGGCCTGCCCGTCAAGGTGCGTGGTATATCAACGGCAAGAAAGATGAAGGTTTACGCCCGCAGCACGTTGAAACCTATAATGATCCAGTTGAGCAAACGTGGTTACGCATCTATACCGCTTACCAAGAAGCCTGTGATCGTGCGGGGATGGTTGATTTTGCCGAGTTATTACTGCGCTCGTTTGAGTTATTACGCGATAACAAACATATTCGTGAACATTACCAAGCACGCTTTAAACATATTTTGGTGGATGAGTTTCAAGACACCAACAATATTCAATTTGCATGGCTACGGTTAATGGCGGGTCCTGATTGTCATGTGATGATCGTCGGTGATGATGACCAATCTATTTATGGTTGGCGTGGCGCACAAGTTGAAAATATTCAGCGTTTTTTAAGTGATTTTAATAACGCATCCTCAATATTTTTAGAACAGAACTACCGCTCGACTGCCAATATTCTTAATGCTGCCAATGAATTAATTGCCAATAATACTGCTCGTATGGGTAAGAATTTATGGACTGAAGATGGCGATGGCGAGCCAATTTCTTTGTATTCTGCTTTTAATGAACTCGATGAAGCCCGCTTTGCTGTTGGTAAAATTAAAGAGTGGCGTGAACAAGGGGGAAGCCTCAGTGATACCGCCTTCTTATACCGCAGTAATGCGCAATCGCGAGTATTAGAAGAAGCCTTAATTCAAGCGGGCATGCCATACCGTATTTATGGCGGCATGCGCTTCTTTGAACGCCAAGAAATTAAAGATGCGTTGTCTTATTTGCGTTTAATTGCTAACCGTAATGATGATGCTTCGTTTGAGCGGGTGGTTAATACACCGACGCGTGGTTTGGGTGATCGCACTTTAGAGACGATTCGTTTAGCAGCACGTGATCGCGGTTTAACCATGTGGCAATCAAGTCTAGCGCTATTAGATGAAAAAGTGCTAGCGGGACGCGCGGCAAATGCATTACAGCGTTTTATCGAATTAATTAATGCCTTAGAAGACGATACTGCTGAATTGCCAATGTACCAACAGACGGATGATGTCATTCGTCACTCTGGTTTGCGGGCAATGTATGAGCAAGAAAAAGGCGAAAAAGCGCAAGCACGAATTGAGAACTTAGAAGAATTAGTCACTGCAACCCGTCAGTTTGAAATTCCAGAAGAAGCCGCTGAAATGAGTCCATTATCTGCTTTCTTAGCCCATGCGGCTTTAGAGGCGGGTGACGGTCAAGCGGATGCCTTTGAAGATGCGGTGCAATTGATGACCATGCACAGTGCTAAAGGTCTAGAATTTCCGATTGTCTTTATGGTGGGGGTTGAAGAAGGGATGTTCCCAAGCTCACGTACCATTGAAGAAGCGGATCGGTTAGAAGAAGAACGTCGCTTGTGTTATGTCGGCATGACACGAGCAATGAAGAAACTGTATATCACTTATGCTGAAATGCGCCGCTTATATGGTAAAGATAACTTCCATAAACCGTCTCGTTTTATTCGTGAAATTCCTGAGCAATATGTTGAGGAAGTACGAATGAAGGCGCAGGTATCACGTCCGGTGAGCAGTGGCCGTTTTAGCCAAACTCAAGTGAATAATAATTTCAATGAGACCGGTTTTAGTCTAGGACAGCGGGTGCAGCATGCTAAATTTGGTGAAGGCACAATCATTAACTTTGAAGGTAGTGGCGCCCAAAGTCGAGTGCAAGTCGCCTTTAATGGTGAAGGGATTAAGTGGCTAGTGACCCAATACGCGAAGTTAACCGCCCTATAATATCTTTAGAATAAATAAGCCCGCCAGTGATGACCTATATGGTTAATCATTGGCGGGCTTTTTTATGTGTTGAGGTTGCTATTGAGCGATGACCTTACCTTCGCGACGCGGATCAGCGGCACCAATTAACTGTTTTGGCGCAATACTGATCGCTTGAATACCCGAGTTAAGATCTTTGACTGCGGTTTTATAACCTAATTGTTCAAACTTAGGCGCCCATGCTGCGGCTGAGGTATTTTGCTCAAGCTCAAAGGGACCAAAGCGATTATTGATGTTAGGTAAGTTAATGGCTTGCTGTAAATCCATTCCCCAATCAATGTAAGCCACTAAGGTTTTAGCAATATAACCAATAATTTGACTGCCGCCAGGTGAGCCAATGGCTAACACCGGTTGATTATTATGCATCACAATTGTCGGTGCCATTGACGAGCGTGGTCTTTTGCCCGGTTCAATTCGATTTGCTATCGGTTGACCATCAATGTGGCTGCGAAATGAAAAGTCGGTTAATTCATTATTAAGTAAGAAGCCACCGACCATTAACCGTGAACCAAAACTGTTTTCAATGGTTGAGGTCATAGAGACCACATTTCCTTGGCGATCGACTATCGCAAAATGGGTGGTTGACGGTAATTCAATGGCTTCATCGGTCGTTTGAAGGTTGGCATGATCCCATGGTGGTGATCCTGCATCGACGGTGGTTAATTTTTTATTAGTGGCTAACAATTGTGCCCGCTGATGAATGTAAGCCGTATCAAGTAAGCCTTTGGTTGGCATCGGTACATAATCACTGTCGGCCATATAACGGCCGCGATCAGCAAACGCTAATCGAGATGCATCACCAATTAAGCGCCAACTATTAATATCCTTAGCGCCCATTTTAGCTAATGGGTAATGATTGAGCATCGCCATTATTTGGCCAAGCGTTAATGCGCCAGAACTGGGTGGTCCCATACCACAAATTTGATATTGGTGATAAGGCGCGCAGATTGGTGCCCGTTGTTTAACCTTATAACTGGCTAAATCAATGCTACTGAGGACACCGGGATTACCAACGGCATTTTGGACGGTATTAACAATTTCGCGTGCAATGTCGCCTTGATAAAATGCTTTTGGGCCATAATCAGCAATTTTACGCAGGGTATCGGCATAAGGTTGATTAATTAATTTTTGGCCCGCTTGAATCGGTTGACCTTGGGGATCAAAAAAATAATTTTTAGTGACAGGCCAGCGTTGCAGGTGTGTGGCATCTTTCGCGACTAATGCAGCTAAACGAGGGCTAACAATAAAGCCATTTTTAGCCAGTTTGATGGCCGGTTGAAACAGTTGTTTCCACTTTAATTTTCCGTATTGGTGATGACTATTCCACAATAATTTTATCGTACCAGGTGTACCGACAGATCGGCCCCCGACAACCGCGTCATAAAATGCTAAGGGCTGCCCATTTTTGTCCTGAAATAAGCGTGGCGTGACCGCAAACGGTGCGGTTTCACGACCATCAAAGGTCGTCATTTGGTGGTTGTCGTTATCCCAATACACTAAAAAACCACCGCCACCAATACCGGATGATTGTGGTTCAACCAAGCCTAAAACTAATTGGGTGGCAACCATCGCATCAATGGCATTCCCTCCTCGACGCAACATTGCCGCTCCAGCTTCACTGGCATAGTGATTCGCACTAGCAATCATCCATTGTTTACCTTGGACTAATTGTGATGGCTGTTGAGCGACGCTGGTTTCAGGAATGATGTTATCACTCAGCTGTTGCGCAGAAACGGTAAAGATCGGAACTGCGCAACTGCACATGGTGGCAAAACGTAATAGTGTTGACGTGATTTTGAGCATAACAGATCCTTGTAATCAGCAACGCAAAAGAGGGGGGACGCTATGTAGTCTTTTAATGTGATTAATGATGGCAGAAAAACCCCCGTATATCTCATTATTTTTAAAAATTATTAGTGATATTTTAATTAAAGATGTCGGTTTTAATGAATTACAGCCGTTGTTATGACTGTAACTAAATAAATATCCAAGATAACTTAAGTAATAAACCGTTAAATGTTGAGGTTAATGTAGCAGTTGTTGAATAACTGACCGATGACAAATAAGTAAATGAGTAAATAGTGATGGTTTTATTTTCTTATTAATTATCTAGTTAATTAATATATTGATAGCGGTAGTCGAAAAAGTAGAACAAGAGAACACGCTAAAATGGATAAAATTAGCAGCAACTAAGGATTGAGGCCGAAAAGGGTATTGATAACGGTTAGTGTGCTGCTGTTTTCGGTGTGGTTATATAGCTGGGCTCTCGCTGAATATGTGTTTTTAGTATGAGAGTGTGATCAGCAAAGCGAGGGGCTAACTCGCATCTACTACTCATTTAGGTATAGAATGGCAGCCCTGTTTAGCGAAGAGTCTTACCATGTCTGTTGTTGTTCCTTTGCCCGTGACGCCATCATTATTATCTAGCCAAGAAATTTTGCAGGATGTGTTTGGCTATCAAGAATTTAGGCAAGGCCAACAAGCAGTGATTGAAGCGATCACTGCGGGTAATGACTGTTTGGTGATTATGCCCACTGGTGGCGGTAAATCTCTGTGCTATCAAATTCCGGCGTTAATGCTGTCGGGATTAACCTTGGTGATCTCACCGCTAATTTCGTTAATGAAAGATCAAGTCGACCAATTGAATGCCAATGGTGTCAGTGCTGGCTGTATTCACTCAGCAATGTCGCGTGAAGAGATTCAAGCGACGTTTGATGCGATGCAAAATGGCGAGTTGCAATTAGTTTATGCTTCACCTGAACGGGTGTTAATGCGGGATTTTATTGAACGGTTGCAGCAACTGGATTTAACGATGGTGGCAGTGGATGAGGCCCACTGTGTTTCTCAATGGGGACATGATTTTCGACCAGAATATGCAGCATTAGGGCTACTAAAACAGCAATTTTCACCGTTGCCTGTGATGGCGTTAACGGCGACGGCTGATGACGCAACACGACAAGACATTATTAGTCGCTTGGGGTTAACCGATCCTCATTGTTATTTAGGCAGTTTTGATCGACCTAATATTCGCTATACCCTCTGGGAAAAACATAAACCGTTAACGCAATTAAGCCGCTATTTGGCGACGGTGCGCGGTCAGTGCGGGATTATTTATTGTAATAGCCGCAAGAAAGTGGAACAGATTAGCGAAAAATTGTGTGAAAGTGGCATTCGTGCCGCGGCGTATCATGCGGGCATGGAGTATCAACAACGCAGCGCTGTTCAAGAGGCTTTTCAGCGAGATGATATTCACGTGGTTGTGGCGACGGTCGCATTTGGGATGGGAATTAATAAACCCAATGTGCGGTTTGTGGTCCATTTTGATATTCCGCGCAACATTGAATCGTATTATCAAGAAACAGGACGAGCAGGACGCGATGGTTTACCTGCTGAAGCGCTGCTGCTTTATGATCCAGCCGATTTAGCGTGGTTACGCCGTTGTGTTGATGAAAAACCTCATGATGCACAGCGTGAGGTGGAATTACATAAATTACATGCGATGGGAGCTTTTGCTCAAGCGCAAAGTTGTCGTCGCCAAGTGTTATTACATTATTTTGGTGAAGATCAACGTCAACCTTGTGGGAACTGCGATGTGTGCCTTGATCCCCCGCAACAATTTGATGCCGTTGAAGCCGCTCAAAAAGCCTTATCCTGTGTATACCGTGTGAATCAGAATTTTGGTATTACCTATGTTATTGATGTTTTACGAGGTATGCAAAATCAACGTATTCGTGAATATGGCCATGATAAATTAACCACTTATGGTATTGGACGTGACTATAGCCATGAATATTGGGTGAGTATTTTACGCCAATTAATTCATCGCGGTTTTTTAACTCAAAATATTAGCCGCAATTCGGTGTTACAACTCACCGAGCAAGCGCGACCATTATTACGTGCTGAAATGGCGTTATCATTGGCGGTGCCACGGCTGGATACTGCGGTTCGTAGCAGTAAAGTAGATCGAATGGCCAATCGTCAGTATGACAAAAAATTATTTGCCAAGTTACGTAAGTTACGCAAAGCCATTGCTGATGAGGAAGATATTCCACCTTATGTGGTCTTTAATGATGCCAGTTTAATGGAAATGGCAGAACGATTACCCAGTTCAAAAGGTGAATTTTTAGCGATTAATGGGGTTGGCCAGCGTAAGTTAGAAAAATTTGGCATCGTATTTTTACAATTGATTGGTGATCATTTAATGGCGGTCGATGAACATAACTAATGGAAGCTAATAATGGATTATGATTTTAGTCAAACGGAAATAAATATTGAGCAAGGCACGTTAGCGATAACGCTTCCTTTGTTTGAGTTTGATAATTTTCCAGCGGTCGCTAAGGTATTGTTGCAGCGCCTAGATGCAATATTAATAGAGCAAGAGCCAAGTGCCGACCTTCAACAATGGCTAATTGATGTTGAAGGCTGCCAGTTATTACTTAAAGCTGAATATTACAGTGCATCGATGTGGTTGGAGTTACTGACCTTAAATGACATTGAGCATTTAATTTTTATTCAACAGTTATTGTCTCACTACTAGGCAAATAAATGCTGTGCTGTATAATCGCCGCCCTGGTGTTGCTAGTGGTTACCACTGGCAATGAAAATGTTTGGGTTCCCTCCCCCCAATGACAAAAAGGTCTTTCATGACTGCTTTATCCAAATCCAACGCAACAACATCTAATGTAACAACAACTGTTTTTTCTGCAGCCCAACAGCACAAGGCATTATCATATTTGGTTGCGTTTCATTTGTTAGTGATCGCCTCCAGTAATTATTTAGTCCAATTACCGTTTACTATTTTTGGTTATCACACCACTTGGGGTGCGTTTACCTTTCCGTTTATTTTTCTCGCGACTGACCTGACGGTACGCATTTTTGGTGCT
Source organism: Photobacterium piscicola (assembly GCF_046058925.1). Taxonomy (NCBI): domain Bacteria; kingdom Pseudomonadati; phylum Pseudomonadota; class Gammaproteobacteria; order Vibrionales; family Vibrionaceae; genus Photobacterium; species Photobacterium piscicola. The sequence goes on along the minus strand of NZ_CP175534.1, from coordinate 230,304 downwards.
GGTATGGCACGAAAAATTATTTGGCGGGTAATGGCGCCAGCACTAATTGTGTCGTATGTGTTATCTGTGCTTTTTTTTCAAGGCCAATATCAAGGCTTTGCTCATTTGGCCGAATTCAATCTTTTTGTTGCCCGTATTGCGATCGCGAGTTTTATGGCGTACCTATTAGGGCAAATATTGGATGTGTCGGTGTTTAATCGCCTGCGCCAAATGAAACAATGGTGGATCGCACCGACAGCGTCGACCATTATAGGTAATGCGCTTGATACACTCGCTTTTTTCAGTATTGCGTTTTATCACAGCCCAGATGCATTTATGGCTCAAAATTGGACTGAAATTGCGCTGGTGGATTACAGCTTTAAATTAATTATTAGTTTGGGGTTATTTGTACCTTTATATGGGGTACTGCTTAATTATTTAATTAATAAGCTAACCACATTAAAACAATCATCACTGCCGAATACGGCAAGCGTGATTAAATAGCGATGATTGATTTGTAGAATAAAGAATAAATCGGCTGCGGCCGATTTTTTTTACGTTTTTTAAGTCAATAAAGGGATGCTAATAATGACTGAAATAGTGGTGCGGATTGGAACGGTAGATGAAGCGGTTACCGTATTGGCAGGGATTAATGAATTAAGCTCTGGTGTTGATGCTACGACGATACGGCAACGATTTTCTCATCAGCCAGCGTTGATTTTGGTGGCTGAATATCAACAACAATTAGTTGGTGTGAAAATTGGTTATGCTTTATCTGATCACGTTTTTTATAGCTGGCTTGGGGGTGTATTAGCCTGTGGACGTGGACTGGGTATTGCTCAAAAATTATTAGAAGCCCAAGAAGCATGGGTAGTGGCACAATCACAATATACGGTGATTAACGTTAAATCACGTAACTGTTTTCCAGCGATGTTACGGCTATTGTTTAGAAATGGCTATGCTATTGAAAATATGGAAAAGAAAGGGCAATTATGTGATTATCGATTATGTTTTACCAAGAAGGTTAACTAACAGTTTTCATTCCAAATGAAAATTATTCTCAATTAAGTATTGCAACTTAGTTGAGAATGGTTATTATTAACGGGCTTTCAAACAACAGAGAAACCCCTTTTTCTGTTGCTTGGGCACGACATTGCTCACATTGCTTCCAGTGTACTTCAGCTTGGTAATGGTGCTTAGTGTAGGGCTAAAAACCGATTACTACTTCTGCTGAGCGACGCATCACACAGTGCGTCGCTTTTTCTTTTTTAAGTGGTTAGTTTTTATTATGTCGCTTAGGCTAATTTTATTAACTCTCGTACCAGTTTATTAATCCCTGTTGCCGCTTCACTGATATTGGTTGCCAACATATAAGCCGGCGTAGTTAATAGACGTCGTTTCTGATCCAATACAAAATCATCAACAGGGCACTGAATATGCTCACCCCCCATGGCGTTAAATGCGGCTGCGGTGTCAGGATCATCACCGATCGTAGCCTTTGCGCCTGGGCCATAGATCTGTGGGATCAATGTTGGTGCAATACATAAATAGCCTGTAGGCTTATTGGCTTGAGCAAAAGCTTGGCAGGCCAGTTTAACGTCTTCATTGATCTGACATGCACTGCCATGAAGGGCAAAATCAGATAAATTGTTAGCAACACCAAATCCGCCAGGAACCAGTAGTGCATCGTAGTCATTAATGTTTAATTGAGTGACATTTGAAATATTGCCACGTGCAATTCGTGCTGATTCGATTAAAACATTACGAGTTTCATGACTCACCTGACCGTTAAGGTGATTAATGACTTGGTGTTGATCGATGTTAGGAGCAAAGCAGTGCCAGCTTGCTCCTTGTTGCTCAATCGCCAATAAAGCTAATACCGCTTCATGGATCTCGGTTCCATCAAATACACCAGAACCGCTTAAAATTACCGCAATTTTCTTCATAATGGCATCCTAACTAATCAAATAGACTTATATTGTTGTTATTATTGGCTTGGTTAAGATTATCTAGCTAAGGTTGTCCACAATCAATGATCAATATGGGATCGAGGATCTAATTTAAGCTTTCTTATTAAGTATATGAAAATAAATACAATCATGAGTAATTTTTATTTTCAGATAAAAAACGATCAACTGGAGTAAATTAAATACTAACAAAGTTATCCACAGAAAATGGACGAATAACACAAAACAGCAGTTAACAGTTGCGGTTGAGCATGGCATTCTAGTAAATATTGCATTTTTTCTGTGGTGTAGGGATAAAATTGGTCGATAATAGACCTAACCTGAACTACTTTCGCTCGGATATAAGAATAACCCTATGGCTACGATTCCTGAAAATCCATTGATCCTTATTGATGGATCCTCTTACCTTTATCGCGCTTACCATGCCGCACCCAATTTCACTAATTCAGACGGTGAACCAACAGGTGCAATTTATGGTGTGGTTAATATGTTACGCAGCATGTTACGTCAGTTTTCAACTGATCGTATTGCGGTTATCTTTGATGCTAAAGGTAAGACATTCCGTGATGATATATACCCTGAATATAAAGCTAATCGCCCACCGATGCCGGATGATCTTCGCGGTCAGATTGAACCATTACATGCAGTGATCAAGGCGATGGGATTGCCGTTGATCGCGATCTCTGGCGTTGAAGCGGATGATGTGATCGGTACGTTGGCAACTCAGGCTTCTAAACAGGGAATGCCGGTATTGATCAGTACTGGTGATAAAGACATGGCGCAACTGGTTGATCAACATGTTACTTTGATCAATACCATGACGGATGTAGTGATGGATGCCGCTGGCGTTAAGGACAAATTTGGTATTGGCCCTGAGCTGATTATCGATTACTTAGCGTTAATGGGGGATAAGGTTGATAATATTCCTGGCGTTCCTGGTGTCGGTGAAAAAACGGCGACAGCATTATTGCAAGGTCTTGGTGGCTTAGATACTTTGTATGCCAATCTTGATGATATTGCGCCGCTAGGCTTTCGTGGCTCAAAAACCATGGCTAAAAAGCTGCTTGATAATAAAGAAGCGGCTTACATGTCGTATAAATTAGCGACTATTAAGCTGGATGTTGAATTAGAACTTGCCCCTGAACAATTATGCAAAGGCGTACCAGACACTGACGCACTGACTGAATTATTTGGTAAATTACAGTTCCGTCGCTGGCTAACTGAAATGTTGGATGGCAGTGATGGTCGCATTGTTGCTGATGAAAGTGCCGCAACCACCACAACTGAGCCAAAAGTTGTTGCACCAACCATTGATCGTAGTGGTTATGAAACCGTACTTGATGAAGTAAGTTTTAATAACTGGGTAGCCCAGTTAAAAAATGCCGACGTATTTGCGTTTGATACTGAAACCGATGGTCTTGATTACATGACAGCCAATTTAATTGGGGTTTCATTTGCGGTAGAAGAAGGTAAAGCGGCTTATGTCCCTGTGGCTCACGATTATTTAGATGCGCCAGCGCAACTTGATCGTGATTGGGTGTTAGCACAATTAAAACCATTATTAGAAGATAAGACTTTAGCTAAAGTCGGTCAGAATTTAAAATTTGATGCCAGCATTGTTGCGCGATATGGCATTGATATGCAGGGTATTAAATTTGATACCATGCTTGAATCTTATGTTTATAACAGCGTTGTCGGTCGCCATGATATGGACAGCCTTGCGCTGCGTTATCTTGAGCATAAAAATATCAGTTTTGAAGAGATTGCGGGTAAAGGTAAAAAGCAATTGACCTTTAACCAAATCGATCTTGAGCAGGCGGGTCCTTATGCTGCTGAAGATGCTGATATTACGTTACGCCTTCACCATGCGTTATATCCAAAAGTTGCCGCTGATGAAAAGCTGAATAAAGTGTTTGAAACGATTGAAATGCCGTTAGTCCCTGTTTTATCTCGTATGGAACGTACTGGTGTTTATATTGATAGTGCTTTGTTAGGCGCGCAATCTATCGAGTTGGCACAAAGGTTAGATGAAATTGAAAAACTGGCTTACGAATTAGCAGGTGAAGAATTTAATTTAAGTTCTCCTAAGCAATTACAAGCAATCTTGTTTGAGAAAATGGCTTTACCAGTTATTAAAAAAACTCCATCAGGCACACCATCGACCAATGAAGAAGTGCTACAAGAACTTGCTTTAGATTACCCATTACCAAAATTATTATTAGAATACCGTGGCTTAGCAAAACTAAAATCCACTTATACTGATAAATTGCCCAAAATGGTGAATGTAGCAACAGGTCGAGTTCACACGTCTTATCACCAATCTGGAACCGTAACGGGACGCTTGTCTTCAAGTGAGCCGAACCTGCAAAATATTCCGGTTCGTAATCAAGAAGGACGTCGTATTCGTCAAGCGTTTGTTGCCAAACCGGGCTATAAAATTCTTGCTGTCGACTACTCTCAAATTGAATTGCGTATTATGGCGCATCTTTCTGGTGATCCAGCATTATTGGATGCATTCCGTCATGGTAAAGATATTCACGCAGCAACGGCGGCGGAAATTTTAGGATTAGCGATTGATGATGTGAGTACCGAACAACGTCGACGTGCAAAAGCGATCAACTTCGGACTGATTTATGGCATGAGTGCATTTGGTTTAGCCAAGCAACTTGATATGGGTCGTAATGAAGCACAAGATTATATGAATGTGTATTTTGAACGCTACCCTGGCGTTTTAGAATACATGGAAAGTACCCGTAATAGTGCGGCTGAGTTAGGTTATGTTGAAACTCTATTTGGTCGTCGTTTGTATCTTCCTGATATTAAAGCGCGTAATGGCTTACGTCGTAAAGCTGCTGAACGCGCAGCGATTAACGCCCCAATGCAAGGTACTGCGGCTGATATTATTAAATTAGCCATGATTGCGGTTGATGAATGGGTACAACAGCAACCACAAGGGCAAGTTAGTTTGTTAATGCAAGTACACGATGAATTGGTGTTTGAAGTAGAAGCCTCAGTATTAGACAGCGTTACCGCTAAAGTACGCGAGTTAATGGAGCAAGCGGCAACCTTAGCCGTACCATTAATTGCCGATGCAGGTTGTGGCGATAACTGGGATCAAGCTCACTAATTAATCAGGTTGTATCTTGATTATAAAATTATAGCTGATCGTAAGATTGGCTATTTTTTTGTTAAAATTAACAACACTTATGTAAAAATTACTTACAATATTATGAAAAAAAACTACAACAAAGACTTCCAAAAACTGAGCAATTGATATACAGTTGATGACGTAGGGTACAGAGGTAAGATGTTCTATCTTTCAGACCTTTTGTTTCACGTTATTGGATTTGGCTGATTCAGCTGCCCCAGTCTATTTATTGGACTGGGGCGTTTTTTATGGTGCCAACATCAAATTTATCTGCGTTATAACGATATTCTCGCATTAATTTCCTGTTTTATTATTTCTATCTCGATGTTTATCGCGGCTTATTTGTGTTTGTTTTTTACACTAAAGTGACAAGATTGCTGATTTTTTATGATAAGCCTCACTTATTTTTGGTTGGTTGATCTATCTTTGAGGCTGATTTGTATTTGTTAGCGCATTTTTTAGAGCAAATACTTTAAATTTAAAATGGGCAGGCTATAATAGTCACAGCTTCTTGTTCATATTTGGTTTTGTGGGTTAGTGATGATCACTAGCCGACAAACAAAGACATGGAATAGCCATTCTCGACATTGAGAATGGCTTTTTTTTTGGTTTTTTTTTAAACAACCAATGATGTAATTTTATTCCACAAAAAGATTAAATTATTAACAATTAGCAAACTTGTTTTTTGTCTAAAATAATGTGTTGTCATCAATTGGATTAGCAGAATTTAATCGGGGGAGTATTAGGAGTACGACGATAGATGTCTTTTAAGATGATGTACTGCAAGCGGTGATCATGAGTTTTATCGAGTGAAATGTTCACCATTAACCCCACCAAAAATGATGGGGCTAGATGTTATTTATTGCATTGTGTAATGGTTTTATTCTGCAGAGGGTAGATTAAAAACATCACTATCGTCAGCGGCCAGTACACGTTGACGTTCTAGTTCTGGTGCATACCATTCATCAAGTTTACGACGAACTTGATCAACGCCAATCCCTTTCAATGAAGAGAAAGCTTCAACCTGAACGTTACCGCCAAATTCTTTCGACATTTCACGGATTTTTAATACTTGTGCTTTACGCGCACCGCTTTTTAATTTGTCAGCTTTAGTTAGCAATACTAAGACTGGCAAACTGCTTTCAATCGCCCAATTAATCATTTGCTGATCAAGATCTTTCATTGGGTGACGAATATCCATCAGAACCACTAAACCTTGTAAACATTCACGGCGTTGTAGGTATTCACCTAATGCTTTTTGCCATTTCAGTTTGAGTTCAAGTGGTACTTGAGCAAAACCGTAGCCAGGTAAGTCAATCAAGTTACAGCCGCCAATGACTTCAAACATGTTGATTAATTGAGTACGGCCCGGGGTTTTGGAAGTACGAGCCAAACCTTTTTGATCGGTTAGGCGATTTAGTGCACTTGATTTACCCGCATTGGAGCGACCAGCAAATGCGATCTCAACGCCGGCATCTTGTGGCAAGTGACGAATATCCGGTGCACTTGTGATAAAACTGGTATTTCTATAGTTGAGAGGTTGATTCACTGTTAACTCCGTCAAGCGCTTATGTTGTAAAAAAAGCGCTTTTTTGTGAAATTGTCTAAGATATATTAAACCGTGTTTGGTTTATGGTCGTATTGTATACCATGTCACTGAGCATTACTTGTGGTACGGAAGCTCTATAATTATAAATGGAATGTCATGAAAAAATTAGTTTTAATATTTACCCTTGTGGCAAGTTATTCTGCTTGGGCACAAGGTGATGTCGATGCGGGTAAATTAAAAGCTACCACCTGTGTTGCATGCCATGGTAGTGACGGTAATGCAACAATAGGTCAATACCCGAAGTTAGCAGGTCAACATGCTGATTATTTAGCGAAGCAACTTGCTGATTATAAATTAGCAGTGACCAGCAGTGGCGCTCAAGGTCGTAGTAATGCGGTTATGGCGGGTATGGCTGCTGCACTCTCCGCTACCGATATGGCTGATCTTAGTGCTTATTTTTCCTCTCTACCTCTTTCTGGCAATACCACCCCTAAAAATGTCATTGCGATAGCTGAGCCTTTATACCGTTTTGGTGATCCTGAGCGGGGTATTGCCGCGTGTATCAGTTGTCATGGCCCACGCGGTAATGGCACCAGTTTATCGGGTTTTCCCAAAATTTCGGGCCAAAATGCACAATATACTCAATTACAGTTACAAGCATTTCGCTCCAGTGCACGTAATAACGACCTCAATGCCATGATGCGCTCGGTGGCTGTTAAGCTCAGTGATGATGAGATTTCAGCACTCTCCGCTTACGTTGGTGGTTTACATTAGAAGTAAAATGATCCTTATGATGACAAACGTTGCTTAATATTACTGTTTATTAATATTTTAGTAACGGTGGATTCGCCTGTAGGGTTGTAAGAGATCGACCATTGCAAAGGGAGGTTATAATGATTTGATTTGTAGTCGATTATTTTTTTGTTTTATAGAACAGAGACTTGTTTATTGACGACAATTGCAGATTAAAAAGTGTGATCTTGATACATTGTTTTAATGATGGCTTCAGGTAAATTACTCCCTGTCGACAAGGAGTGTGACACAGGAAGGAAGCGCTAGGATAGCTTAAGCAGTGACGCTTAAAGGAATCACAGGAAGTCTGGTCAGGAGACTAGGGTAGACGCTGGATGCGTAAGGATTGTCAAGGTAGACACTCAAGGAAAGAGCGTAGCTATTATAATATAGCTCAGGTACATCAGGATGATGTATCGCATAAGGATGGTGGTATAGTTATTGGAGCGTAACATTGCGATAGGGATCGCCAACTTAGGATGAGTTGTGAAGCCATGGATGGGTATAAATGGACGCGAAAAATCACTAGGATAGTGACGAACGATATTGGCATGGATAGCAATTATAATAAATGGATATTTGTTAAACCGGGACGTTGCTTGCTGGTTACGGAAAGACTAGACAGAATTATAAGCTCATAGCTTACCCCATAGAGCGATAGGTGCAGACCTGTCGCTTTTTTTTTCGTCCAAATTTCATGGTAAGTGATGGTTATTATTATGATTTGGATGTGATATTTTACTTTTAGTTTCGATAAAATAGCCGAATAAATTGAACAATTTGTCAGCAGAACTACATCTTAACCGCAATTGGGTATAGAATAGCCCGCTCGATTTTGCACCGCTGCTGCTGTTCGTCAACATTCAGTCGTTGTGGAGAAGACAATGGATAGATGTCCACTTTGTAAGAGTAAAGATAATCGCTGGTTGGTGGCAGACACTAAACGTGATTATTTTCGTTGTTTACACTGTGCATTAATTTATGCCGATCCAACAACTCATTTAACGTCGTTCCAAGAAAAATCTGTTTATGATCAACATCGGAATAACCCTGATGATGCAAGTTATCGACAATTTTTAGGGCGATTAGCAACGCCACTTGTAACTCGATTACCATCACCACCGTTATTGGGGTTAGATTTTGGTAGCGGTCCAGGGCCGACCTTGTCAGTGATGTTGGCTGAAATGGGGTATACTATGACAATCTACGATCCCTATTTTGCGGCACAACCCGCGGCATTAGACGGTCAGTATGATTTTGTTACTTGCACAGAAGCAATCGAGCATTTTTATCAGCCTGCGAAGGAATGGGGGCTGTTGCTACGTTTAGTCAAACCCGGCGGTTGGATTGGGATCATGACCAAACTAGTAACCGACACTGATGCCTTTGGGCATTGGTACTATAAGAACGACCCAACCCATGTTAGCTTTTTTAGTCATGATACGTTTTGCTTTTTAGCGCAACGAGATGGTCTTGAAGTTGAGTTTGTTGGAAATGATGTGATTTTGCTGAGGAAACCCCAGTAATGACCCGTAAGAAAAGAGCGCGCACCGTAGGTTCAGAAGGCCCTGCTGTATACCGTGAGAAATCAAATAGTAAAGTTGATGTTGAGACACGTGAACGCCAAAAAGCGAAAAAACGTAAAGGCTTAAAATCAGGAAGTCGTCATTCTGCTGTTGAAGATAATAAACAGCGTAATGGTGGTCAGAAAAAAGATCCACGTTTAGGTAGTAAAAAATTAGTTCCGCTAATTGTTGAGCCTAAAAAGCCCCAAACAAAACAGCAACGTCGTTTATCTGCTGAGCAAGAACTTGCGATGCTAGAAAATGATGCACAATTGATGGTATTACTCGATCGAATTGATGCTGGTGAAAAATTAGGTTCTGGCCTACAAAAACAAGTTGATCTTAAGTTAGACCGTATTGAACGTCTAATGAAGCAACTTGGTTTATTAGATGATGTTGAAGAAGAAGCATCAGCGCCTGTTGCAAAAAGTGCTAAATCTAAACCTCGTTCAGATGATGATTTATTAGCGCAATTTGAAAATATGGATTTTGATAATTTCGATAAGGAGTAACCGTTGCAGGGAATCACACTTCTATTTGTTATTGGTGGCGTCATTGTTGCTGGATTAGCACTTTACGCTGGATTGTTATTAGCTAAGCTTTATAAACAGCAACAACGGCATAAATTGTTTTTGGCACGTGCTGCTGAGCAACAAGCTGAAGCAATCAAAGCTAGAAACGACAATATATTAGAAAGCGTCTTTATTATCGCAATGGCATGTAAACAAGAACAATGTGATATGTCTGAAGCCGCGATTCGGTTATATAAATTAATGGAAGTGTTGCAAGCAGATAAACAAGTTGATTTTGCCGCAACGTATCCGGCCTTAACCGACTTGTACCAAGTGGTTAAAGATATGCCGCGAGGCGATGCGCGCCAGCTAATAGAAAAACAAAGCCGAATGCGACTCGATCTTGAACGCATGAAAGCGGAGTCCCGTCTACAAGCTGAGATTAAACTTGAATTGGATGCCATCCTGTCAACTAAGGTTTAACTCGTCATCGTTATTATTAACACCGCCATTTATTGGCGGTGTTTGTTTTTGTTCAGAGTGTAAATTGAGCAGCAGGGAAGGGATGGGTTTTACTTTTCACCAAATGGTGACACACTCTAGTTATTCTACATTCACACATTGGAACAATGTCATGTCAAATGAGCAGATTATTTGGGATCAGGCCCTGATTGAAAAATATAATTATTCAGGCCCGCGTTATACTTCTTACCCGACCGCACTAGAATTTAATCAAGCATTTACTTCTACTGAATTTGAGATGGCATGTCAGCAATATCCTGATCGTAAACTATCGCTTTATATCCATATTCCCTTTTGTCATAAGCTTTGTTATTACTGTGGCTGTAATAAAATCATTACTCGCCATCAGCACAAAGCCGATCAATATTTAGATGTGCTTGAGCAAGAAATTAAGCAACGTGCGACTTTGCTTGGCGATCGTCATGTTAGCCAGTTACATTTTGGTGGTGGTACGCCGACATTTTTAACAGCAACTCAAATTACTCGGTTAATGACAGCACTACGCAGTGCATTTAATTTTGATGCTGATGCTGAAATCAGTATTGAAGTTGACCCTCGTGAAATTGAATTGAGTATTCTTGATCACCTTCGCAGTGAAGGCTTCAACCGTTTAAGTATCGGAGTGCAAGATTTTAACAAAGATGTACAGAAGTTAGTTAACCGTGAGCAGGATGAAGATTTTATTTTTGCGATGGTAGAGCGTGCACGTGAATTAGGTTATCGCTCAACTAACCTCGATTTAATTTATGGCTTACCATTACAAACTCAAGCATTATTTGCTGAGACATTGCAGCAAGTATTAACTATGAAGCCTGGGCGATTATCGGTGTTTAACTATGCCCATATGCCGACTTTGTTTGCAGCCCAACGTAAAATTCATGAAGATCAGTTACCGTCAGCGACAGAAAAATTAGCGATTTTACAAGATACGATTGCAACGTTAACGGGGGCAGGGTATCAGTTCATTGGCATGGATCACTTTGCACTACCAAATGATGAGTTAGCTGTTGCGCAGCGTGATGGTATTTTGCACCGTAACTTCCAAGGCTACACCACTCAAGGTGATTGTGACTTGTTGGGTATGGGGGTTTCTGCTATTTCAATGATTGGTGATTGTTATGCGCAGAACCAAAAAGAGTTGAAGTTGTATTATAGTCAAATGGCAGAGCAGCAAACGGCATTGTGGAAAGGGGTAACCTTAGACGCGGATGACTTGTTACGTCGTGAAGTCATCAAAGCACTCATTTGTAATTTCCAGTTAGATAAACGAGCGATTGAAACTGAATTCAATATTGATTTTGATAGCTACTTTAGCGAAGACTTACAATTATTGCAGACATTCATTAATGATGAATTAGTGACTGTGGGTGACAATATTATTTATGTTGAGTTAAAAGGCCGTTTATTGATTCGTAACATTTGTATGTGTTTTGATAAATATTTACGTGTTCGCGCTCGTCAACAGCAATTCTCACGTGTGATTTAAGCCTTACTCATGTGCTATAAAAAACGCCTCGGTTTCACGTGAAACCGAGGCGTTTTGTTATGTGTATCATTGGTCGTTAGCGCAGTATTATTATCACTTGTTATGATTAGCCACGTTTACTGGCAATATCACGTAGCGCCTGCTTTTCTGTCGCAGATAAGAATGCTAGTTCTAGTCCATTGATTTGCGCTTGACGAATTTGAGCGCCGCTTAAGCCAACTTTTGGCGCAGCAACTTCATATTCATATGGTAATTCAATGCCTTCAACCGCAGGATCATCGGTATTTAAGCAAGCTAAAATACCGTGCTCAAGGAAAGCTTTAACAGGGTGTTGAGTAATGTCTGCTACAGTACTGGTTTGAATATTAGAAGTAATGCAAGATTCAATACCAATGCGATGTTCAGCAAGGTAATCCATTAATTTAGGATCGTTAACCGCTTTGACACCGTGACCAATACGGACAGCGCCAAGCTCATTGATTGCTTGCCACATACTTTCAGGCCCAGCTGCTTCACCCGCATGCACCGTGATTTGTAATCCTGCATCACGTACTTGTTTAAAGTGCGAGATAAACTGAGTGCCGGGTTGGCCAAGTTCATCACCTGCAAGGTCAATCGCAACTAATTGGTCTTTGTGGCTAAGCAGAGCATCAAGTTCTTGTTGGCAAGCTTGAGTACCAAAAGTACGGCTCATGATACCAATCAGGTTCGCTTTAATACCAAAGTCACGGCAACCTGCGGCAACACCATCCGCAACAGCTGCTACAACACCAGCAATCGGCAGGTTGTGTTTCATCGCCATATAGTACGGTGAGAAACGTAATTCAGCGTAATCAATTTGAGCATTAAGTGCGTCTTCAACGTTCTCGTAAGCAACACGACGACATGCCTCTAAATCACCTAATACCGCTACACCCCAATCTAATTTACTTAAGAAGGCAACTAAACTTGGTTCCGCTTCAACAATTTGCACGTGTGGGCGCAAGGCTTCAATTTCTGTTGCTGGCAGGGCAATATTAAATTGCTGACCAAGTTCTAAGATAGTTTGGGGACGAATATTGCCATCAAGGTGGCGGTGAATATCCGTTAGTGGAAGATCTTTGTTTATCATGATTATTATACTTTCCAAAGATAATGGTGACCTAAGTATACGCAATCACTAAATGACATTCACCACTGTTGCAGATAAATGTGCATTGGTGCAAATTGATACCACCGTCAGATCGTACTATTATCATAAATTTTAATCATGAATGTGTAATTCTTTCAGTTTGCGGGTGAGGGTATTTCGGCCCCAACCGAGTAATTTTGCCGCTTCTTGTTTATGACCATGAGTGTGCTGTAAAGCTGTTTCCAGCAGAATTTTTTCAAACTGTGGCAGTGCTTCTGCTAATAAGTCAGTTTCGCCTTGCTGCAAAGCATGTTGCGCCCATCGTTCTAAGCCTTGATGCCAGTGTTGAGGTTCTGTATCGGCACTGGTGGTAACTGTTGTCTCGGTGATTTCTAGCGGTAAATCTGATGGCAATATTTCATTACCACTGGCCATGACAGTGAGCCAACGACAGATATTTTCTAATTGACGCACATTACCCGGCCACGGTAGTTGGGTTAGCTTTTCTGCGGTTTGTGGGTGCAGTGATTTTACTTCGACGCTGAGTTCATCAGCGGCACGTTGTAAAAAGTGGTGTGCCAGTTGAGGAATATCTTGGCGACGATCTTTGAGTGATGGCAAATGAACTCGAATCACATTTAGACGGTGAAAGAGGTCTTCACGAAAATCACCAGCGGCAACCAGTTGTTCTAGATGTTGGTGTGTGGCCGCAATAATACGTACATTGACCTTAACTGGTGCATGTCCACCAACGCGATAAAATTGCCCATCAGCTAATACACGGAGTAATCGTGTTTGAATGTCCAATGGCATATCACCAATTTCATCGAGAAACAAAGTGCCGTCATTGGCTTGTTCAAACCGACCTTGGCGAACACTATTGGCGCCGGTAAAAGCCCCTTTTTCGTGACCAAACAGTTCTGATTCGATTAAGTCTTTAGGTATCGCAGCCATATTGAGCGCAATAAATGCGTTATTACTGCGTGGGCTGTGACGATGCAATGCATGGGCAACTAATTCTTTACCTGTGCCAGATTCGCCATTAATGAGCACTGAAATGGATGAGCGAGATAAGCGTCCTATCGCACGAAACACCTCTTGCATCGCAGGTGCTTCACCAATGATTTCGGGAACCTGTTTTGGTTCTATCGTTGGTTGTTGCTGACGTTTTTGCTCTTGGCTATGGCTGAGGGCGCGCTCAACTAAGGTGACGGCTTCATCAATATCAAATGGTTTGGGCAGGTACTCAAACGCACCGCGTTGATAAGCATTAACTGCGGCATCAAGATCAGAATGTGCCGTCATAATAATCACTGGGAGAGTGACGTAATCTTGCTGAAGTTGTTTTAGTAATGTAAATCCATCAGTGCCAGGCATTTTAATATCAGACACTAATACGTCGGGTACACTGCGCTCTAATGCGGCCAATACGCTATCAGCATCAGCAAACGTTTCGCATTTCATACCGGCATTGATGAGGGTGCGTTCTAATACCCAACGAATGGAGCTGTCATCATCAACAACCCAGATTAATCCTTTGCTCATAATAAAATTCCTATGGTTGTCAGTGTTATGACTTAATCGGTAAATGAATAGTGAAATTTGTATGCCCCGGCCAGCTAAAGACTTCAATTTTTCCTTGATGCTGATCGATCAAATTTCGAGCGATGGATAGACCTAACCCCGTTCCACCTTCGCGGCCAGTCACCATGGGATAAAATAAGGTGTCTTGAATATCGGCGGGAATACCTGGGCCATTGTCGATGATTTCAATGGTGGCGGTAACACGGTGGCGTACCCCTTGAATTAAACTTTGATGCGCAGTGCGGGTTTTTAATTTAATGGTACCGCCCCTTTGACCTTTCAACGCTAATGCCGCGTTACTAACAATATTTAATAATGCTTGTTCCAGTTGTTCAGCATCCATATTGATGTCGGGTAAACTGGGGTCGTAATCACGTTCAATATTGATCGTGTCATCAGTTTCGAGATTGACGAGTTGACGCACTTTTTCTAGCACTAAATGAATATTGTCGGTTTTGCGAATTCCCGGTCGTTGCGGGCCTAACAAGCGATCGACTAAATTGCGTAACCGATCCGCTTGCTCAATGATCATTTGGGTATATTCGTGATAGCTTTTATCGGGTAAGGTTTTTTCAAGTAATTGTGCAGCCCCACGTAAACCCCCGAGCGGATTTTTTATTTCATGGGCCAAGCCTCGCACTAATTCTTTAGCAGCTTGTTGTTGCGCATGTTGATTTAACTCTTGGCTAATACGACGTTGTTGATCAATCGGTTTTAATTCTAAGAGAATCAGCAGCTGTTTTTGCCATGAGATGGGACTGGCATTTGCTCCCAATAAGTGCCGTTGACCATCTATCACAAACGTAACATCGCTATCTGCGAGTCCTTGACCGCTGTGAAGGGTTGCTTTGACTTGCTCAAGATCGAGTGAGCTGTATTGCAATAATTTAGCTAATGGTGAATCGATTAAGCGCCGCTTACTGGACGATAATAATTGTTCAGCTGCAGGATTGACGTAACGAATCACTAACGCTTCATCAAGTAGCACAATGGCGGTGACTAAATTGTCGAGAATTATGGGTGTAAAGCTGGTATTCACAATCATTATCCTTATCGATAGCTAAGCAAAAGATCGTTGGTGCAGATGCACACCCGTCGCCGTTAGCTGATGCACCAAAATGGTGCATGTCAGTGTACTCGGTTTAACAGCGAACAGGCAGGATTTATTGTAAATAGGCGTTAACGAGGTTGAATTGGACTGTTTTTAGGACGTGCCTGTGATACGCGATGTAAATAAACCGTAATACTTTCAGATGAAGCAAGGATCTTGCCATTTTTAAGTAATTGGATTTGAATTTGATGACTGCCTCGATCGATATTGGTCAACAGCCAAGTTAAGTCGGTTTGAGACCCGCCATACGCTTTACCATCTATCACTAGCTGTGCTTGCAAGTGTTTATTAAGCTTACGGTTACTGACTGCTCGCACTTTAATATCACCGTCATTACTGCGAATGGTTTGCTGATGCACTGGGGCTAGCAGGCTAATGGTAGCGGCAGGAAGTGGGGGTTCAATATCGGTAGCAATTGATATTAGTTCGACATTGTCTGCTTGAGTCATGTTGATTGACGTTGATTGCATGCTGGGTTGTACTTCAGTGACGGAAAGTTCAACTGTACTGGCTTGGGGAGTTCCGGGAGTATCACTAAAATGGACTACACCATTATCATCAGTCCAAGAATAAATTGTTGTTGCTACGGCGGTACTCGCAGCTGTTGTAAATAACAGCATAGATACCAGATTAATGAGTTTCATCCGTTAACTCTCCAGCAAGACCTTGATGGTCAATAAGTCCTTTATTGTTGCCGCTTTTGTTATGGGAGCAAGATCAAAAAGGCCTGCGTGTGAGGCAGGCCTAAATCTTCACTGTTCAGTTTAAATGTATTACTTAAACAGAGTAGTAAAGTTCAAATTCTAATGGGTGTACTGCCATATTGATTTTCTCTACATCTTGCTCTTTTAGGGCGATGTAAGAATCAATAAAGTCGTTAGAGAATACGCCACCAGAGGTTAAGAATTCACGGTCTTCGTCAAGCGCTTGTAGTGCACCTTGTAGTGACTCAGCTACTTTTGGAATCTCTGCCGCTTCTTCTGCTGGTAGGTCGTATAGATCTTTATCCATTGCTTCGCCTGGGTGGATCTTATTAGCGATACCATCAAGGCCAGCCATTAGCATTGCAGCAAACGCGAGGTATGGGTTGGCTGCTGGATCACCAAAGCGTACTTCGATACGACGTGCTTTTGGACTTGGTACGACAGGAATACGGATTGATGCAGAACGGTTACGCGCTGAGTAAGCCAGCATAACAGGTGCTTCGTAGCCTGGGACTAGACGCTTGTATGAGTTAGTTGCTGGGTTAGCAAACGCATTGATTGCACGTGCGTGTTTGATGATACCACCGATGTAGAACAGTGCCATTTCTGATAGGCCGCCGTACTTATCGCCTGCAAATAGGTTAACCCCATCTTTAGCCAGTGACATGTGAACGTGCATACCAGAGCCATTATCACCAACCAGTGGTTTAGGCATAAAGGTTGCTGTTTTACCAAACGCGTGTGCCACGTTATGAACAACATACTTATAAATCTGAATTTCATCAGCTTTATTGGTTAACGTATTGAAACGGGTTGCGATTTCGTTTTGACCTGCGGTTGCTACTTCGTGGTGATGAGCTTCAACAACCAGTCCCATCTCTTCCATGATCAAACACATTGCAGAGCGAATATCTTGTGATGAATCAACAGGAGCAACGGGGAAATAACCGCCTTTAACGCCAGGACGGTGACCTTTGTTACCACCTTCAATTTTTGTGCCGCTGTTCCATGCCGCTTCAATGTCATCAATCTTAAAGAATGAACCAGACATATCAGTATTGAATCGAACGTCATCAAATAGGAAGAATTCTGGCTCAGGGCCCACTAAAACATTGTCAGCAAAACCAGCTGAACGCATGAACTCTTCTGCGCGTTTAGCGATTGAGCGAGGGTCACGATCGTAGCCTTGCATTGTTGCAGGCTCAAGAATATCACAACGAATGTTTAGGGTTGCGTCTTCTGTAAATGGGTCCAGTACCGCACTTGCTGCATCAGGCATCATCACCATGTCTGATTCATTAATGCCTTTCCAGCCAGCTACAGAAGAGCCATCAAACATTTTACCTTCTTCAAAAAAATCAGCATCGATTTGGTGAGATGGAATAGAAATGTGCTGCTCTTTACCTTTGGTATCGGTAAAACGTAGGTCAATAAACTTAACTTCATTTTCCTGGATCAGCGCTAGTACGTTTTCAACTGACATCTTGAGTAACCTCCGGTGTTATTTAGGGCGATGGCCGCAAACTTAAGTGCTCATACTGTGGTGAGCGAATCTGAAAGTATTAAAGCGAAAACCATGCCAACTTTTAAAAGCCCCTAATAATGCGTGTTTAAGGCAATTAGGTGACTTTTTCCTTTCCTGGTTTGCACTATTATGGTGAGCGTTTGCACCGGTTTGGTGCAACAATGGTGCATATTGAAAGTGATACAATATTGACCAATATACTTCGCCATTTAATAGTTCCATTACTATGGTGATGAGGGCAAATATTGTCAATCAACCCAGAGATAATTAGGTATTTTTATTGCTAAATAATCGTCATTAAGCTGTAACTAAAAAGTGATCAAGATCGCATTTTTGATTGGTTTTAGACTAATTTATCGTATCAATATGAGGGTTAAGAAAAATAAAAATAGCCAAAAAAGTGAGTAAAAATGCGGCTCTAGAGGAAGTTGCGAAAAAAGCTGGTGATATAAATCACATATTTCGTGGGTTTTGGAGTAAAATCTGTTAAATTATGAGCCGTTTTTTTAATCAAGTAGCCTCTATTAAGACGCTGCATGTTCTGAGTGAATGTGAAACTAATGTCTAATCAACTGATCGATAACTTAAGAAATATCGCAATTATTGCTCACGTTGACCACGGTAAAACTACCCTGGTTGATAAACTTCTACAGCAATCTGGCACGTTAGAGGGTCGCGGCGAAGCCGAAGAACGTGTGATGGATTCTAACGATATCGAAAAAGAGCGTGGCATTACCATTCTTGCTAAGAACACAGCAATTAATTGGAATGACTACCGCATCAATATCGTAGACACCCCTGGACACGCAGACTTCGGTGGTGAAGTTGAGCGTATCATGTCTATGGTTGACTCTGTATTACTGATCGTTGACGCGGTTGATGGCCCAATGCCTCAAACACGTTTCGTAACGCAAAAAGCGTTTGCATACGGTCTTAAGCCAATCGTTGTAATCAACAAGATTGACCGTCCAGGTGCACGTCCTGAGTGGGTTATGGATCAAATCTTTGACCTATTTGACAACCTAGGCGCAACTGATGAGCAACTAGACTTCACAACAGTTTACGCATCAGCGCTAAACGGTTGGGCAACAATGGAAGAAGGCGTAACTGGCGAAGACATGGAACCATTGTTCCAAGCTATCGTTGATAACGTTGCAGCTCCTTGTGTTGACGTTGACGGTCCACTACAGATGCAAATCTCTCAACTAGATTACAGCTCTTACGTTGGTGTTATCGGTGTTGCTCGTATTGCTCGTGGTACTGTTGCTGCAAACCAACAAGTAACTATCATTGGTGCTGACGGTGCTAAGCGTAACGGTAAAGTAGGTACAGTTCTAGGCTACCTAGGTCTTGAGCGTCACGAAGTTGCTGAAGCGAAAGCGGGCGATATCGTTGCAATCACAGGTCTTGGCGAGCTTAAGATTTCTGACACTATCTGTGACGTGAATACTGTTGAAGCATTACCTGCATTGTCTGTTGATGAACCAACAGTAACAATGACTTTCCAAGTAAACACTTCTCCGTTTGCTGGTAAAGAAGGTAAGTTCGTTACTTCACGTAACATCCTTGAGCGTCTACAAAAAGAATTAGTACACAACGTAGCATTGCGCGTTGAAGAAACTGAAAGCCCAGACCGCTTCCGTGTTTCAGGCCGTGGTGAACTTCACCTATCTATCCTGATTGAAAACATGCGTCGTGAAGGTTACGAGCTAGCAGTATCTCGCCCAGAAGTTATCATCAAAGAAGAAGATGGTAAGCTAATGGAACCGTTTGAAGTTGTAACTATCGATGTGGTTGAAGAGCATCAAGGTAGTGTAATGGAGAAAATCGGTATCCGTAAGGGTGAGCTAAAAGATATGGCACCAGATGGTAAAGGCCGTGTTCGCATGGACTTCATGATGCCTTCTCGTGGTCTTATCGGTTTCCAAACAGAATTCCTAACAATGACTTCTGGTTCTGGTCTTATCTACCATACGTTTGATCACTACGGTCCTCACAAGGGCGGTACTATCGGTCAACGTGCTAACGGCGTATTGATCTCTAACGGTACTGGTAAAGCGGTAACTTACTCGCTATTCAACCTACAAGAGCGTGGCCGTCTGTTCTCTGAGCACGGTGACGAAGTATATGAAGGTCAGATCATCGGTATTCATAACCGTGCAAACGATCTAACTATCAACTGTCTACGTGGTAAGCAGCTAACAAACGTTCGTGCATCTGGTACAGATGAAGCACAAACGCTTTCTCCTGCTATCAAGTACACTCTTGAGCAAGCTCTAGAATTCATCGATGATGACGAGCTAGTAGAAGTAACACCAGAAAGCATTCGTATCCGTAAGAAACTTCTTACTGAAAACGATCGTAAGCGCGCAGGTCGTGGTAAGTAATTACCGCTAATCTGAACGATTACTAATACAATCCCTCGCTTGGCAACAAGCGGAGGATTGTTGTATCTGGAGTATGAAAATATTCTTGGGACAAAAAATATTTAAACAAAAAAAGAGCTAACATGGTTAGCTCTTTTTTATGGTTATAGTATCGCAATTGTGCTGATTACTTTTTCAAGTGACCAATAAAACGATTTGATTCTGCAATGGCACTGTTCATATCACGAATAGCACCAGAGATTTCGGTTTGTAATGCATTAAACTGCCCTTGAAGTGAGCCTATTGCTGCCGCATTGAGGTTATGCTTAAGATATAGGGTGTTATCACGTAAAGTGTCTAAAACAGGCTCCATTTTCTTCTCAGCGCGTTTCATCGCAGATAGCATTTTATTGTAAGATACTTTTGTCGTTTGTAATTTACGTTGGCTATCACGTTTAAGGTTGGCACTTTTATACAATGACAGTTCTTGCTGCCATTCTTCAAACATAGCGTTGGCGACATCTTCAATGGCGGCAATACGATCATTAACATTTTTAACCGCGGCTTCACTGCTTTGATATTGGCTATCAATATCTTGATAAGCCGATTCAAGATCGCCACCATCAAATTGATTGAGTGCTTTTAGGCCATCAAGGGCGCTGGTAAATTGTTTTTGAGCGTTCTGTTGCGCTTGATTGGCATCTTCAACCCGATCAACCATGATATCGCGTTTATAAACCCCGACTTTTTCCATGGCTGAGTAGTAAGCTGTTTGACAGCCTGAAAGTAGGCTAACACTTAGAAAAAGTGCAATAAAATAGGGCATGTTTTGCTCCTTGGTGAAAGATGAAAAATAACAAAAATCACATTACCACTGAGTGCTAACGCAACGATTCCAATAGATAAACTACAGTTACAGCGTGTCACGATAACATGGCTGTATTTGATAACGTATAGGTAGAATTCTCTATTATGGCTGACAAAAAACAACCTGTGAAATTTGTATTGTGGCAGCGATTGCCGCGAATAATGGAATATTTCAGCTATTTAATCCAGCGTGTAAATCATGACCGTTTAACTGTAATTGCAGGATCAATGGCTTATGTGAGCTTACTGTCATTAGTACCGTTATTAACCGTAATAATTTCGGCATTGTCGGTGGTGCCCGCTTTTGCTGGTGTTGGTAATCAAATACAGCAGTTTGTTATTACACATTTTGTACCAGCCGCCAGTGCGGTTGTGACCACTTATCTTAATGAATTTATTGTTAATGCCGGCAAAATGACCGTGGTTGGTATCGGGGCCTTATTTGTGGTTGCAATGATGTTGATTTCTTCAATTGATAAGTCGTTAAATTATATTTGGCGGGTGAAGAAAAAACGGCGTTGGATTATATCATTGGCGGTTTATTGGATGATCCTCACTTTAGGCCCGATTCTTTTGGGCTCAAGTATTGCATTGAGTTCCTATGTTGGCTCGTTGGTCTTGTTTGAACATCAAGCATTGCATGGTGTGGTGCAGCAGTCATTGCAATGGCTACCGTCAATGATGTCTGGTTTGGCTTTTTTATTGCTCTATGCGCTAGTGCCTAATTGTAAGGTGCTATTTAAACATGCGTTGCTAGGGGCGTTATGTAGTAGTGTCTTGTTTGAGTTGAGTAAAAAAGGGTTTGTGATTTATTTAGCACATTTTCATTCCTACCAAATGATTTATGGCGCATTGTCGGTGATCCCTATTTTGTTTGTATGGGTGTATTTGTGTTGGTGTATCGTATTATTGGGAGCAGAGATCACCGCAAGTTTAGGTGAACGTGGTTTTTGGGATGTTACTCAATCTCAATCACAATTACCGCCAACGACTGCAGTGACCAGCCGTGACCATGATTATAATGAAGATTAAGGAACAACAATGATTGCGTTAATTCAACGGGTAAGTGAAGCCTCAGTGACTGTTGATGGCACAGTAACGGGTGCTATTGGCTCTGGTTTGTTGGTGCTATTAGGGGTTGAAAAAGGTGATGATGAAACCAAAGCCCAAAAACTGCGGGACAAAGTGTTGGGTTATCGTATCTTCAGTGATGCTGACGATAAAATGAATCTTAATGTTCAGCAGGCGCAAGGTAGCGTGCTGGTGGTATCACAATTTACGTTGGCGGCAGAGACTAAAAAAGGTATGCGTCCTGGATTTTCGACAGGAGCTGCGCCGATTGAAGCTGAACGCTTGTACCAATATTTTGTCGAACAATGTAAGGCACAGCCAATTGTAACTGAAACGGGCGTGTTTGGCGCCGATATGAAGGTGGCATTAGTTAATGATGGACCGGTAACGTTTTGGTTGCAGGTTTAAACCTAGGGTTGTGAATTTACGCTTTTAATGGCTGTAGACAATTGAGAAGAGAGGGAATGCATGTTTCGATTAGTCACTCCGCAAACCGAACAACAGTTTGCACGTTATTATCATTTTCGTTGGCAAATGCTACGTCAACCATGGCAAATGCCGTTGGGATCAGAGCGTGATGCTTATGATGATGTCAGTGCACATCGAATGTTAGTTGATAATGATGACAACGTGGTGGCAATTGGACGTTTGTATATTACGCCAGATAATGAAGGGCAAGTGCGTTATATGGCAGTTGATACGGCGGTACAACACCACGGGCTAGGTGGAATGGTGTTAATGGCACTGGAATCGCTAGCACGTTATGACGGCGCTAAACGGTTAGTGTGTAATGCCCGTGAAGCGGCTATTCCCTTTTATATTAAAAATGGTTTTGAGAGTCGTGGTGAGTTAAGTGATGAGAGTGGTCCAATGCGGCATCAGCAAATGGTGAAACCACTGTCACCGTTGACAGATGTTGCTCGTCAGCCTCAATGGTGTCAGGAACTACAATCATTATGGCAAAGCCAGATACCGATTAGTGACAAAATGGGGATTAAAATTAACCAATACACCGGTTATCGATTTGAAGTTAGCGCGTTGTTCAATGCCAATATTAATCCCAATGAATTTATGTTTGCTGGCAGTATTTTTACCATGGCAACCTTAGCGGGCTGGGGCTTTATTTGGTTGTTGCTTAAAGAACGAGGCTTACAAGGTAATATTATTTTAGTTGATAGCCACATTCGTTACT
Source organism: Photobacterium piscicola (assembly GCF_046058925.1). NCBI lineage: Bacteria > Pseudomonadati > Pseudomonadota > Gammaproteobacteria > Vibrionales > Vibrionaceae > Photobacterium > Photobacterium piscicola. The sequence goes on along the minus strand of NZ_CP175534.1, from coordinate 207,253 downwards.
CTGCCCCAGTCACTGAGCGTCCAATCGCGGTCACCACCCTTGAGCATTTACGTGGTGATTTTGATCGTATCACTCAACAGCGCAAAGGACGGATCACGGTTGATGTTAATGTTCAATGTGGCAAAACGGTTTCATCCACTTTTACAGGAACGTATTTAGTGTTACCTGTACACAATGAATCAACCGTTGAACTTGATACGCCTTGATGCCATGAACGGATCAGTTGCTGACAGCCCGTGGTTAATGTCAGTTGAAATTGCTGCTGTTGGGAATTGACAAGATTCCATTGCCCCGCCATGTTTAATCCAAAATTATCACCAGTAATGGTTAATGGCGATAATTGGATGGTGCCATCTTGTGCCGTTATTGTCAGTGGCGGCGTTGTGAGTTGTAGCGGTGATGCGACAGTAGGCGTTGTTGCTGATTGACTCTCGACGGTAATATTCGATTGCTGCCATTGGGTTAATAATTGTTGAGGGGTGATGTTATCTAATGCCAATTGACGCAAGGCAATATTAGCACTACCTGTTAAATGCGTATTAAAATCACGCCAACTACTGGCGTGACCGTTGAGTTTTATTTGGGTGTCGATTGCCCCTGTTAGTGGAAGCGGTAATGCTAACCAACGGTATAATATTTGGGCGGGTATGGTGTCGCCCATCATGGTTAATTGCCATGGTCTGTGCGGTGTTTCAAGTGACATTCGCGCGCGCGCTTTTAACATGCCGTGTTTAAATGGTAATACCAATTTATCTAACTGCCATTGACCAGCATTACTGTGCATGGTCGCGATGGCTTGGTTCATCACAATTTGATTGATACTGCCAAAGCCTAAGTTAGCCTCAATAGAACCTTGCCATAATCCCCACTGATTATTTTGTTTCAGTACCGTGTCTTGTGCATCAATATCAATGCCCGCTAATTGAAACGGAATATGAGAGGTTGATGAGGTGATTTGACTATTATTAATGTTGATTTTTTTTGCTATCACATCGGTGTATTGCTGCTGCCATTGTTGCCATTTCTGGTGCCAATTCTTCCCTACAAACCATTTAATACCACTGGCTTTTAGATCATTAATAAATAGTTGCTGTGGATCGATCCAGCCATCAACACGAACAAAACCTTGCATAATATGAGCTGACATACCGTGGCTGATTATTTGCTGAGGCATAAATTGTAATTCAGCTAATGGTTGCTCAAAATTAAGTTGTTGCCATTGGGCATGGCCGGCACTAAACGATAAGCGACTGTCTTTTTGCTGCCAGTAAGTGAGTGGCCACTGCCAATTTTTCAACGATAAATTAATATCATCGGCTCCCCACTGTGGTAACTCAATACTACTGTTGACTATATCGATACGGTTAAATGTAATGGTTTTTAAGCCTGTGATGGGGTGGCTAAGTTGCTGTCGCCAAGTATCAAATAATTGTTGGTCTTGTAGGTGAAAGCGACTGATAGTGAGTTGGTCTACCGTTAAATTGTGACTGTGATTATCTAGCTGAGCTTGGGCGGTGACCGTCGCTTGGTGCCACAGACCTGAAATACCATTAAATTGCCATTGTTGATCGTGTTTGTCAGCATTGAGTAGCAGTTGTTGTAATTGTAATTGGTGCCACTGGATGCTGGTGGCGCTCATTTTAAAGCTGCCGTTAAAGCTCTGCCACCACGGTGTATTTGGTTGAGGTGTTTGCCAATTATCCATTTCAATTACCCCGTGTTTAATCTTAAATTCAGGGGTGTTTATATTGGTGTTATTGAGTATTAAGCGCTTAACCGTTACGGGTGACGATTGACTGAATAGTGGCATGTTAACTGCGGTAATATTATTAATCTGAACACCGTCAAAGACTGGTTTATGGTCAGTAAGGCTGGATTTGGATAACCATAATGTAATGCTATCAGCGTTAAGCAATACCTGTTGGTGCTGGGTGATTTCTGCTCGTTCTAATGTGATTTGATAAGGCGTTCGAATATCGTAATCAATCTTTTTAGCGAACACTTGGTAAGGTGATAGGTGTGTGAGGGCAAAATTTAATAATGGTTGATTATAACGTGTATGTAATAACCCAACCAAAGTGGTCAAACTCACAACGACAATTAATATAAAAATAAGCACTACTTTGCTCAACAGTCGCATAATTTTTCCTTGTAAGCGGAAGGCATCAAATCAATATAAAGGCTTGTTGAGGGTGGGCGAAAAACCATTTTTTAGCAAGTGCTTTGACGGAGGCATTAATGTGAAATATGGTGATAAAAAAACAGCCCCTAATAAAAGAGGCTGTTAACGGATAATCCAATGAGGAGTGAAATTAACCGAGTTGTGGGCCTGCTGTGACTAATTGTTGGCCTTCTTGAGTATCAGTGTACTTATCAAAGTTAGTAATAAAGCGATTAGCTAAATCTTCAGCTTTGCTTTGCCACTGCAGTGGATCAGTGTAAGTATCACGTGGATCAAGAATCGTTGGATCAACACCTGGTAATGATGTTGGCACCGTTAGATTAAAGATTGGAATTTGCTTAGTATTTGCTTCATCAATTGAGCCATCAAGGATTGCATCAATGATTGCACGTGTATCTTGAATTGAAATACGTTTACCTGTGCCGTTCCAACCTGTGTTTACTAAGTAAGCTTCAGCGCCTGCAGCTTCCATACGCTTAACTAATACTTCTGCATATTGAGTTGGGTGTAGGGTTAGGAATGCATTACCAAAACATGCAGAGAACGTTGGTGTTGGTTCAGTAATACCACGCTCAGTACCCGCTAACTTAGCGGTAAAACCTGAAAGGAAGTGGTATTTTGTTTGCTCTGGTGTCAATTTAGATACTGGCGGTAATACACCAAAAGCATCAGCTGATAAGAAGATCACTTTATTGGCATGACCGCCTTTTGATACTGGCTTAACGATATTTTCGATATGGTAAATTGGGTACGAAACACGAGTGTTTTCAGTTTTTGAGTTATCGTCAAAATCAATTGAACCATTACCACGAACAGTAACGTTCTCTAACAAGGCATCACGACGAATGGCATTGTAGATATCAGGTTCTGCTTCTTTTGATAGGTTGATAGTTTTTGCGTAGCAACCACCTTCAAAGTTAAATACGCCGTGATCATCCCAGCCATGTTCATCATCACCAATTAATGCGCGTTTAGGATCGGTTGATAGGGTTGTTTTACCTGTGCCTGAAAGACCAAAGAATACTGCCACATCGCCTTCTTGGCTCATGTTGGCTGAACAGTGCATCGATGCAATACCTTGCAGTGGTAAAAAGTAGTTCATCATCGCGAACATACCTTTCTTCATCTCACCGCCGTACCATGTACCACCAATTAACTGCATTTTTTCGCTAAGGTTGAAAACGGTGAAGTTTTCAGAGTTCATGCCGTGTTCTTTCCACTTAGGGTTGGTGCATTTTGAGCCATTCATGATCACAAAATCAGGTTCAAAATTTTCAAGTTCAGCGTCTGTTGGACGAATGAACATGTTTTTCACAAAGTGTGCCTGCCATGCGACTTCCGTGATCACGCGAATACAAAGGCGAGTATCAGGGTTAGCACCACAATAACCATCAACAACAAAAAGGCGCTTGTTCGATAGTTGGTTGGTGACTAATTCTTTAAGATCTAGCCACGCGGTTTGAGTAAGGGCTTTGTTGTCATTCTTACCTTGATCTGACCACCACAATGTATCTTTGGTAGTGTTATCACGCACAATAAATTTATCTTGTGGTGAACGACCTGTAAAAATGCCTGTATCAACAGATACAGCACCCAGCTCAGTAACTATACCGCGCTCGTAACCTTCAAGTTCTGGTTTGGTTTCTTCATTGAAAAGAACTTCGTATGATGGGTTACGAATAACATCTGTAACATTGGTAATACCGTATTGGGATAAATCCATGTTGTTTGCAACCTTATTATCGACACAAGTAGTGATCATTGGTGCTCCTAGGGTAAGATGTTGTTTAACTGTCAATCATGCTAACAACCCTAAACCGCTAAATCAGGGACGGTCATCAAAAAACCGACCATCATTTTGTTAATTTTAGGTAAAAATGTCGAGATCGCGAGGGGTTTTATTTTGCTAAAATGTTAAATTTTATTTGTTGTGATAGTGGTCAATTTTTACGCTGCGTGATTGCAAAAAAAGCACAAATAAAGTTGAAATGTAAACTCGTATACGGTGTGGCGATGACAGGATTAAAAATAACAATAAAAAAAAGCCGGCATTATTAGCCGGCCTTTAATGACAAAATGATGTGAGGTAGCGAATTAGTGAATTTGATCACTATCAGCAGCGCTAGCACTATTGTCACGTAGTGCTGCTACATCAATACTATCGAAATCATAGCTAGTGCCACAATAGTCACAATGCAGTGATACTTTGCCATCGTCAGCAATAATTTTATCAATCTCTGCTGGTTGAACACTCATGATTGCCGCGGCACTACGCTCACGTGAACAACCACATTCAAAGCTTACTGGTTGTGGTTCAAATAATTGCACTTGCTCTTGGTGGTAAAGACGATATAGCACATCTTGTGCTTCAAGCGTAAATAGCTCATCATCTTTAACTGTTTCAGTTAGCGCTTCTAAATGTTCAAAGTCGCCTTCTGTGCCGGTGCCATCTGGCATGATTTGTAATAACATTCCCGCCGCTTTTACTTGGTCGTCAATTGCGCCAGTACGTAACCAGATACGGGTTTTTAATTGCTCTGAATTTTTGAAGTAACTTTCAAGACACTCAGCCAGTGTATCGCCATCAAGACCCACAACACCTTGGTAACGCTCACCCTTGGTCGGCGTAATGGTGATCACCATATGACCTTTACCCATTAAGTCATGAATAGTTCCCGCTTTTACATCGCCATTCCAGCGCGCTACACCACGTAGTTGCTGATTATGATCGCCGTTGATTACCGCTAAGCTTACAGGACCATCACCTTGTACTTGAACGGTAATAGAACCTTCAAATTTTAAGGTTGCCGTTAATAGGCTGGTTGCTACCAATAATTCACCCAATAATGTTGCTACGGGTGCTGGGTAGTTTTTATCCGCAATAATTTGTTGGTAAGTTTGACTTACTTGTACCAATTCACCGCGAACAGCTGCGCCGTCGAAAAGGTAACGGTTTAAACTATCGTTTGTCATGAGTATGTATTCTCCAACTATAGAGCCAACCCAATAAAGGGATAAAATGAACAGTAATTACTTTATGGTCAACGCCGCAACCAAGGCGGGTTAAACCGTTGCAATAAAGCACTCATTGTTGAAATTATAATTTAATAGGTTGGCACTGAGTTATTTATTCAGATGCGTTAATATTTTTGAATCGCATAATATCGCGACGTTGCTTTTTATCCGGTCGTTTTTCTGGACTTGGATTGTCATAAGCATTGAGTTTGCGCATTTTTGCTGTCTGTTCGCGGGCTGTAATACTTTCAGCCGTTTCTCGATAGAGCAGTTGTGCTTCTGGTGCGCCACGGCGGCAGTCAGAAATTTGTTCGATGATAAGGATTTTTTCATCGTTACCCTGCCGTAATTTTACCGTTGCGCCAAGCTCAATAATTTTACTTGGTTTTGAGCGTTGGCCATTGTACTGCACTTTACCGCCATCGATCATAGTGCGAGCAATTGAACGTGTTTTGTAAAAGCGGGCAGCCCATAACCATTTATCAAGACGAACCTGTTTAATATTCGAGGTGTTTTGACCCATCACGGTGCCTTTATTTGCTGAAACGATAAATTATCACATTCTGCTAATAACAACAGTAGTGCGACTATTTATTATAAATGGTGATATTAACCTAGGATTTCAATCACTGAATTAGAATTTATTACAAAAAATCAGTAAATTCTTAGATACTATGGCGTTTTGTTTGGATTATTAAATAGTATTTCAATGATTAACAGGCGATCATAGTCCATTCAATTTTAGAGTGCGGCTGCACTGTATTTCTCTGTTTAATGGTAGTTGGTATTTTAACAATGGATTTCACTATGCTTGCTTCAAAATGGTTTGCGACTGCAGCAACCAAACGCCCGTTATCATTACAATCTGTCACGCGTATTTTAACTTGTGGTTTGGTTGTGATATTGGCTTGGGTTATGGGGCGTTTAGTGTGGTCTATTGTCGAACCTGCTCCCATTGTTGCTCGTTGGCAACCTCTTGCGGTAACTGTGAATACCACCCAACAACAAATACCCGTCAATGAATTATTAAGCTTAAATTTGTTTGGTCGCTATCAAGCAAATGCCGCGCCTGTTACCAAAACACCGGTTAAACAAGATGCTCCTCAAACGCAATTACGATTAACGTTAGTGGGGGTGGTTGCCAGTTCAACGCCAGCAAAAGCTTTGGCTGTGGTGACCAATAACGGTAAGCAAAATACCTATGGCATCAATGAAGTGATTGATAATACGCGCGCAACCTTAATAGCTGTCTATAACGATCGCGTGATTATTCGAAATAATGGTCGTGACGAAACATTAATGCTTGAAGGATTGAAATTTACTAAGCCTTCGGCAGTGGCCATTGCAGCGCCAAAGAAAAACCGTGGCAATAGCGCTGAACTTGCCAAAATAAAACAAGAAATTTTATCTGAGCCACAAAGCTTATTTAGCTACATTCGTTTATCTCAGGTAAAAAAAGACGGCCAAATTGAAGGCTATCGCGTTAATCCAGGAAAAAATAGAATTTTATTTGATCAAGTCGGTCTTAAAGCCAATGACCTTGCAGTGAGTATTAACGGTAATAGTCTGACCGATCCTGCAATTATGGCCAAACTTTGGGGTGAGTTGTCTTCAGCCTCTGATTTTACACTGACGGTTGAACGCAACGGTCAGTTACATGATATCCACATAGAGCTGCAATAACACTTTAGTGCTTAGCTTGAAATGAATATGCGATTACGCAGGAGTTTTTTGTGAAAAAATGGATGGGAAAAAGTGCCCTATTGTTAGCGAGTGGCTTGTTGTGTAGTCAAGCAATGGCTGATGAATTAAGTGCCAACTTTAAAGGGACTGACATTCAAGAATTCATCAATATTGTTGGCCGCACCTTGCATAAAACAATCATTATTGATCCGGCTGTACGTGGGCAGGTCAATGTGCGCAGTTATGACTTATTGAATGAAGAGCAATATTACCGTTTCTTCCTTAATGTGCTTGATGTCTATGGTTATGCTGTTGTGACCATGGAAGATGGCGTCATGAAAGTTATTCGTGATAAAGATGCCAAAACAGCGGCGATTCCAGTGGTTGGCGCGAATGACAAAAACATTCCTGGTGATGCGGTTGTGACCCGTGTTATTGCGGTGAAAAATGTTTCAGTACGTGAGCTTTCGCCATTATTACGCCAGCTAAATGATAATGCTGGTGCGGGTAATGTGGTTCATTACGATCCTGCTAATATCATTATGATTACGGGTCGTGCTGCGGTTGTTAATCGCTTAGCTGAAATCATTGAGCGCGTTGACCGTGCTGGTAATAAAGACGTTACCGTCGTCTCGCTTAATAATGCATCAGCATCAGAAATGGTCCGCATTATTGATTCGTTGAATAAAAGTGCTGAAGCATCATCAACCCCGGGCTTTCTTATTCCTAAAGCTGTTGCCGATGAACGCACTAACTCAGTATTAATTTCTGGTGATCCTAAAGTACGCGAACGCTTAAAAAATCTGATTCATCGTTTAGATAAAGAGATGGCTGTCAGTGGCAATAGCCGCGTGTTTTATCTTAAATATGCCAAAGCTGAAGATTTAGTCGATGTCCTTAAAGGGGTATCTGAGAATGTGCAAGCATCAACGAAAGGCAGTGGTGGCCAAAGTCAGGGCTCAAATAAAGATGATGTCATGATCTCTGCTCATGCGCCAACGAACTCATTAATTATTTCAGCCCCCGCTGATGTGATGAAGCGTCTTGAATCCATTATCTCTCAACTGGATATTCGTCGTGCTCAAGTCCACATTGAAGCGATGATTGTAGAAGTACAGGAAGGTGAAGGGGTCGACTTTGGGGTTCAGTGGGGCTCTCAAGATGGTGGTGTGGTTCAGTTTGGTAACAGCAGTGCACCGATTGGGGGATTATTATCAGCCCAAGAAGCAGGTAAAGATACCACCACCACAGAAACACGTTACGATTCTGATGGTAAACCTTACACTTACCAAACTACTGAAAGTGGTGATTTAGCACCAATGGCAACCTTCCTTGGTGGTGTTAAAGGCGCTGCGGCGGCTATTGCATTGGGCGATTGGACAGCGCTGGTAACAGCGGTACAAGCGAACCGAAATGTAAATGTACTATCAACACCGAACGTGACCGTTTTGGATAACCAAGAAGCGAATTTATCGGTTGGTCAAGAAGTGCCGGTGACGACAGGTTCACAAACAGGTTCAAATAACGATAACCCATTTACCACCGTAGAACGTAAAGATGTCGGTATTCAACTGAAAGTCACGCCACAAATTAACGAGGGTGACTCGGTACAAATGAAGATTGAACAAGTGGTATCACAAGTTGCCGATGCAAATGGTGCGGTTGATATTCGATTTGATAAGCGTGAACTAACAACGTCAGTATTAGTTAAAGATGGCAACATGATTGCACTGGGTGGTTTGATGCAAGAGAAAACCCTTGAGTCAGAGCAAAAAGTGCCGATTTTAGGTGATATTCCGGTATTAGGGGCGTTATTCCGTTCGACCAATAACCAAACTGAAAAAACCAACTTGATGATTTTTATTCGTCCAACGATTTTACGTGATGGCATGAGTGCCGATGGCATGACGCAGCGTAAATATAACTATATTCGCGCCCAACAGTTGTATCAAGCGGATAAAGGCATGCGTTTAATGGATGCTGAAATGCCGGTTATTCCCAAATATGGTGATGACATGGCATTGCCAGCAGAAGTTCGAGCGTTTGTATCACAGTTGGAGAAACACTAATGGCAGATGAGTCTTTGGCGTTAGAAACAGCAGTCTTATTTCGATTGCCGTTTTCTTTTGCTAAGCGCCATCATGTTGTGATTGAAGCCAATCAACAAGGATGGCAGTTGTATTATTGCGGTCAATTATCAGCCATCGTATTAGCGGAAGTACGACGGGTGGTTGGCGAGGGTTTTTATCCGGTTGCACTATCAGAGTCGCAATTTGAGCAAAAGCTTACCGATGCTTATCAACGTGATTCGTCAGAAGCTCGCCAATTAATGGAAGATTTAGGTTCTGACAGTGATGACTTTTTCTCGTTAGCGGAAGATCTTCCTGAAACGGAAGATTTGCTAGAGTCGGAAGATGATGCGCCAATCATTAAATTGATCAACGCGATGTTAGCCGAAGCCATCAAAGAAGGGGCGTCTGATATTCATATCGAAACCTTTGAAAAAGTATTGTCGATTCGTTTTCGGGTCGATGGCATGTTGCGCGAAGTACTTCAACCCAGCCGCAAGCTAGCACCGTTGTTAGTGTCACGTATTAAAGTCATGGCAAAATTAGATATCGCAGAAAAACGGATTCCACAAGATGGTCGTATTTCATTACGTATCGGTGGCCGTGCGGTAGATGTGCGGGTGTCAACCATGCCGTCGTCACATGGCGAACGGGTGGTATTGCGTCTACTAGATAAAAATGCCACTCGTCTTGATTTACATAGTCTTGGTATGACCGCTACAAACCATGAAGCGTTTAGAAAGATCATTGATCGCCCGCATGGGATTATTTTGGTCACCGGTCCTACGGGTTCGGGTAAATCAACTACCCTATATGCTGGCTTGCAAGAGTTAAACAGTGCAGAGCGCAATATTCTAACGGTTGAAGATCCGATTGAATTTGATATCGATGGTATTGGTCAAACGCAGGTAAACAGTAAAGTTGATATGACGTTTGCACGTGGTTTGCGAGCCATTCTTCGTCAAGATCCTGATGTGGTTATGATTGGTGAGATCCGTGATTTAGAAACCGCAGCGATTGCCGTTCAAGCCTCATTAACGGGCCATATGGTGCTATCAACGCTGCACACTAATACCGCTGTTGGTGCGATCACTCGTTTGCGTGATATGGGAATCGAACCTTTCTTGGTGTCATCATCGCTATTGGGTGTACTAGCTCAGCGATTAGTCCGTACTTTATGTGCTGAATGTCGTCAACCTTATGAAGCTGATACTGAGCAGAAGAAACTGTTTAGATTAGCAGCAACAGATAGCTTGACATTGTATCGCCCTTGCGGCTGTGACAAATGTAATTTTAAAGGTTATCGCGGCCGTACGGGTATTCATGAACTGTTGCAAGTGGATGAGCGTGTACAAGAGCTAATTCATGCGGAAGCTGGCGAACAAGCGATTGAAAAGTATGTCCGTCAGACCACGCCTAGTATTCGTGATGATGGTTTAGATAAAGTGCGCCAAGGGATTACCACCCTTGAAGAAGTGATGCGCGTGACCAAGGAAAGCTAATGGCGGCATTTGAATATAAAGCATTAGATGCCAAAGGCCGCCATAAAAAAGGTGTGCTAGAGGGCGATACTTCGCGTCAAGTTAGGCAGCAGCTACGTGAAAAAGGGCTAGTGCCGATTGAGGTTAATCAAACTTCAGGCCAAGGTAAAAAAACAGCGTCTGCACCCAGTAAGTTTACTTTTAGACGCGGTATTAGTACCAATGAATTAGCACTGATCACGCGTCAGTTAGCGACCTTGGTACAAGCCTCAATGCCATTGGAAGAATGCATTAAGGCGGTGGCGGAACAAAATGAAAAGCCGCGCTTGAAAAATATTTTACTCGCGGTGCGTTCACGAGTGGTTGAAGGTTATACCTTGGCTGACAGTATGGCGGAATACCCACATGTGTTTGATCAATTATTCCGCGCCATGGTGGCAGCGGGTGAAAAATCAGGGCATTTGGATACCATTTTAAATCGTTTAGCTGATTACAGTGAAAATCGTCAACAAATGCGTAGCAAGCTTCAACAAGCGATGATTTACCCATTAATGTTAACGTTAGTGGCGGTGTCGGTGGTGGCGTTCTTGTTGGCAACGGTGGTACCGAAAATTGTTGATCAATTTGTACAAATGAACCAAGGCTTACCCGCAATTACGGAAGTGTTATTGGCTGCCAGTAATTTCGTGCAACATTGGGGATTGCTGGTGGTGATTGTGATTGTGGCTTTAATTGCTTTAATCAAAACAGCCCTTAAAAAACCCGCTTTTCGTATGAAGTGGGACCGTACCATCTTGCGTCTGCCTGTTATTGGTAAAGTTGCACGGGGGTTGAACACCTCTCGTTTTGCTCGAACACTCTCTATTTGTACTTCAAGTGCGATCCCATTATTAGATGGTATGAAAGTCGCGTCAGACGTGATGACTAACACTTATGTTAATAAGAAGATTTTAGATGCGGCAGATCGAGTCCGTGAAGGAGCAAGCTTACGGGTTTCGCTGGAAAAAACGGCACTGTTTCCACCGATGATGTTACATATGATTGCCAGTGGTGAACGCAGTGGTGAGCTTGAGCAAATGCTGACTCGTGCGGCGGATAACCAAGATCGTGATTTTGAATCATTAGTGAATATGGCGTTAGGGGTGTTTGAGCCGTTATTGATTGTCGCCATGGCAGGGGTGGTGATGTTTATCGTTATTGCGACCTTGATGCCGATTATTGAATTAAACAATATGGTTGGAATGTAATTTTTCTTTTGGAGGGTAAATAATGCAACAAAAACAACGTGGTTTTACGCTGTTAGAAGTAATGGTCGTTATTGTGATTCTAGGGGTATTGGCAAGCTTAGTGGTGCCAAACCTATTAGGAAATAAAGAAAAAGCAGACCAACAAAAAGCGGTAACCGATATTAGTTCTTTAGAACAATCATTGGAAATGTACAAGTTGGATAACAGCGTCTTTCCAACCACAGATCAAGGTTTAGATGCGTTGGTTACTAAGCCATCATCGTCACCTGAACCACGTAACTACCGTGATGGTGGTTACATTAAGCGTCTACCTAAAGATCCATGGGGCTATGAATATCAATACGTGATGCCTGGTGAACACGGTGCGGTTGATATCTTTAGTCTTGGTGCTGATGGTCAAGAAGGCGGTGACGGTATCAATACAGATATCGGTAACTGGAACATGTTGAACTACAAGAAATAAAGCTAAAAATGATGATGAAACGGAATGCAGGTTTTACTCTAATTGAAATTATGTTGGTGTTAGTGTTATTAGCCACCAGTGCGGTCGCTGTGGTATCGACGTTACCCAATAATAAACGTGATGAGGTCAAAGAACAGGCGCAACGCTTTCATCATTTAGCTCAACTCTTGGGTGAAGATGCAATGTTAAATGGGGTCGATTATGGTATTCGTATCGAACCCCATCAATACCATTTTTTAAAATTAACTCAAGATGGTTGGCAGCCGCTAGAAGACGTTAAATTTTTTACTGATGTCAAACTTGAGGCCGGTATTACGACAACAGTGGCTATTGGCGGAGCATGGAAAGATAAGGACCGACTTTTTAAATCTGATTCAATGTTTAAAAATGACGACATATTTAAAAAGCCTGATCAGGAACAGAAACAACTACCGCCACAAATTGTGGTGATGGCGAGTGGTGAATACACCCCATTTACGGTCAGTTTTGAAGTTGATAAGCAACATCAATTTTGGCAAGTTGTTGCGGATGAAGTGGGGAATTTAGTGTTATTAGCCCCAGGGGAAACATTGGAACAATACCTGTCTGCGCAAGCGTTATCAGCGCAGGAGCGATCGTAATGAAACGCTCACAAGGGTTCACATTGTTAGAAGTGTTGGTTGCGTTAGCTATTTTTGCCGTCGCAGCATTAAGTGTGGTGCGAGCAGTCAGTCAAAACTTAAATAGCTTAGGTTATTTAGAACAGAAAACGCTGGCATCAATGGTGGTTGATAATGAATTAGCGCAATTGCATTTAAGTGGCGAGTACCCAAGCTCAGTTAAGCGTGGTAAATCAACTTTAGCCGATCGAGAATGGTATTGGACTGTTACTAGCTCTAAAACACAACAAAAGCTCTTGCGCCAAATTGAAGTCTCGGTGGCTACCGATTCGCAGCGCAAACATTCAGTTATTACGGTAAAGACCTATGTCAGCAATTAATTATCGACGTCAACAAGGGTTTACTTTGTTGGAAGTTCTGGTGGCGATTGCGGTATTTGCGATGTTGAGCTTATCTGCCAATCAAGTGTTAACCAATGTGTTGCGCAGTGATGCGCAATCTAAAGATCACAATCAACGCTTACAAGCCATTCAACGCACCATGATCATGATGGATAATGATTTTCGACAGATTGTGGCGCGTAAATTTAGATCTGATGCTGAAAAACCAACGGATAATATTCTCCAGGCGAGTGAGTATTTATTAGATTCAAGCAGTGAAGGAATCACTTTTGTTCGTGGTGGTTGGCAAAATCCGCAAGCAATGTTTCCTCGTGGTGATGTTACGCGTGTCGGTTATCGTATTATCGACGATAACTTAGAGCGGGTATGGTTTCGTTACCCTGATACTGTGACGGGGGCTAAGCCGTTGGTACGCGTGTTATTAACGGGTGTCACCGATTTAAAGTTTGAATTTTATTATGATAAACAATGGCACCAAAAATGGGATAAAGCCAAGACCTTGCCTGCGGGTATCAAAGTTATTATGACCTTAAAAAAATTGGGTGAGATTGAGCGGATTTATTTATTACCCACTTCTTCGTTGACGAGTAACAAGCAGGAGCAAGAGGGATGATAAAGCAACGCGGGGTCGCACTGATTGTGGTGTTATTGCTTGTTGCCTTGATGAGTTTGTTAGCGGTACAAATGACAGAGCGGTTGCAACTCAATTTTCATCGCGTTCAAAACCAAGTCGAGCATCAACAAAGTTATTGGTACAGCTTAGGAATTGAAGCATTAGCATCACAAGCTTTAAAACAAAGCCTTAAAGACAGTAAAACCGTAAACTTAACCCAAGCATGGGCTGTCGGTGAGCAAAGTTACCCTCTAGACAGTAATGCGGTAATCAGTGGCAATTTAACGGATAAACAGACCTGTTTTAATCTTAATGCTTTTAAAAATATTAAGGCGAGTGCTGGTAGTAGTAAGCAGCCTTTTTTAGTGAAGTATTTACAAAACATTCTTACAGAATCAGGTGTAGATGACTACGAAGCTGAAGTGATCGCAGATTCAAGTTGGGAGTTTGTGGATGATAACACCACAGTTGAGTCAGCTTACGGCGCGGAAGACAGTACTTATGAAAGCTTTCAGCCTCCTTATGTAACTGCCAATGATTGGCTGGCTGATGGCAGTGAGTTTAGAGCGATTAACGGTGTATCGAATAAAATTTATGAGCAACTCAAAGGGTTAATCTGTGCGTTACCGACCGATGAGATGTTGCTTAATGTGAATACCATTACCGAAAAACAAGCAGTGTTGCTGTCTGCCTTATTTGCACCGTCGTTATCATTAGATGATGCGAAAAAAATTATTCGTGATCGTGATAATAAGCATACTGTGTGGGACAGTGTGGCTGATTTTATGAAGTTAGTGCCACAACCGCCAGTGAAAAATGCGGATTCAGGAAAAGATAAGACGGCAACTGAAATGGAAAAATATTTAACTGTTACCAGTCATTATTTTTCGTTAGATGCTGAAATAAAAGTAGACCGTGCCCGAGTGCGAGCCGTGGCATTATTTAATCGTGATGATAAGAACAAGGTGACGGTCGTTCGTCGCCAGTATGGAGGAATCCGTGAGCGAATTTCTGACGATAAGGCTAAGTAGCCGGCCGGAAATGCCGGTGCAATGGCTAGTCTGGTCGCCACTGCAAAATGAAGTGATAGCCTCGGGTCAGTTAGCTGATATTAACCAACTAGGTGAATTAACTGAATATGCTATTACTCGTCCTGTTTATGGTTTAGTACCAACCAGTGAGATGCTGTTAACACAAGTCGCGATCCCTGCCGGCAGTAGCCGTCAGTTAGCGGCAGTATTACCGTATTTACTTGAAGAAGAGCTGGCTCAAGATGTCGATAGTTTACATGTGCAATTATTGAAACGTGATAATGATATTGCGACAGTTGCAATTATCGAGCACCAAAAAATAGAGGCATGGTTAGCGGCATTTAGTGAATGTGGCATTGAGCTTAAAAAACTGATTCCAGATTGTTTATGTTTGCCTATGTTTAATGATGGCTATAGTGCGGCTGAAATTGATGGACAATGGCTCATTCGACAATCAGAAGCAATGGGCGTGTGTGCTGACTCTAGTTGGTTAGGTGCATGGATCACCGCTCAAAAAGCACCCATAATCATTGAAACCCCTGTCGATACTGCTGACGACGACAATGGTGATACTGCCGTCGAGGTTGAAGCAGAACTATTAGCTGAAGAAGTCGAATCGATTGTTGCGGCGACGGAGAGTTTGGCGCAAGTGACGATTCATCACTATACGCCAGCACCATCAAACACCCCAGGTCATTGGCAACCACAAGCGCCGGAATTGGTAATGCAGCTGTTGGCGATAGGGGCTGCAGAATCTAAAGCTACCTTGTTATCAGGGCCGTATAAACCACAAGCAGCATGGCGTAAGCATTTACAACCATGGCGCAAAGTTGCAATCACGGCGGCAGTGGTATTAATTGCGCTTATTGGTGAGCAAGTACTAACTACGCAGCGTTTAGAACAACAAGCAAATGCGTATCGAGCTGAAAGTGAGCGTATTTTTCGTCAAGTTTTGCCACAGTTTAAACGTATTCCTTCGCAGAGTTATTTGAAAAATCAAATGAATGCGGCATTAAAGAGTTTAGGTGGACATGGTGAACAAAATGGCATGCTAATGTGGTTAAGCGAATTAAAGCCCGCATTAACGAAAGTGCCAACGATTAAGATTGTTAACCTTAAATATGATCAAACTCGAGGCGAATTGCGCTTGCAGGCAACGGCGGCAGGATTTCAAGATTTTGAACAATTACGCAGTGCATTAGCGACCCAGTTTGTGGTTGATCAAGGCCAGTTAACCAAAGAAGATAATTTAGTTAGTGGCGCTGTGGTATTGAGGAGAAAAGCCTAATGGCAGAGATAAAGTCATGGTGGAAAGCCCTCAGTCAACGAGAACAACATTTACTGCTTGGGGCTGGCAGCGCGTTAGTGATTGCAATTCTTTATTGGGGAGTATGGCAACCGTTAAATCAACGTGCAGCTGATGCTCAAAATAAAATCAATCAACAGCGTCAGTTATTAAACTGGGTTGAGCATAAAGCGAATCAAATTACAGCACTTAAACGTGCGGGTGGAACGGTAAATGTGAGTGATGAGGGACTTAACCAAGTTATTAATGAAACCACGACGCGATTTAAAATTGATTTGATTCGAATGCAGCCACGTAATGATGCGTTACAAGTGTGGGTGCAACCACTGCCGTTTGATACGCTTGTTAATTGGCTGGTGTATTTGCAGCAGAGTTTCGGTATTAATACGCAGTTTATTGATCTCTCAAAAACCGATAAAAACGGTATGGTTGAAGTTAACCGTTTGCAGTTAGGGCGAGGATAAGCGTGAAATTTAAATTAGCGATTGGTGTCAGTTTTGGTGCGGTATTTATAGCAAGTTTAGTCACTCATCTTCCCACCAGTTGGTTGTGGCAGTCTGCGCCTAAAATACAAGGTCTCGCTATAGAAGGGATATCAGGTACACCATGGCAAGGATCGGCAGCCAATGTACGCTGGCAAAATCAACCTTTTGGTCGGTTGCAATGGGATATGCAATTAGGACGATTATTGCAAGGTGAATTAGCGTTTAATGTTCGCTTTGGTAAAGGCAGTGAATGGCAGTTACAAGGACAAGGTTTAGTGGGTTACAGCTTATCTGGTCCATTTGCTGAAAAACTGCTGTTATCGATGCCTGCGGCGCAAGCCGTATCACAAGCGCAGCTTCCTGTTCCAGTATCTATCGATGGTAATTTAGAACTCACGGTTAGAAATTATCATTATGCTGCCCCTTATTGTAAAACGTTGAATGCAACATTAGCTTGGGTTCAAGGTGCGGCAGAAACGCCGATGGGAACGATTAAACCTGGGCCTGTTTTTGGTGATCTTAGTTGTGAAAAAGGTGCGATTGTCGCTAAAGTAAAGCAAACCTCGTCGAATGTGAGTAGTGACTGGCATGCTAATTTAGCCACTAACCGTCATTATAAACTTAATGGTTGGTTTAAACCTGGGGCAACGTTCCCTGAGAAGTTAGCGGCACAATTAAAATGGTTAGGCGACCCTAACACCAAGGGGCAGTATTCACTGAAGTATTCAGGACGTTTGTAGCGTTGGTTACCGTTTTAATTATTAATTTATTAATAATAGGCAGTCGATTACGGCTGCCTTGTTATTTCTGATGATTATTTACTTTTAATTCGCGTAAGCTTTTCTTATTCTGGTAATGCTTTTCATTAAACAGGGCCTTATAAATGGCGTTCAGCAAAGATAAACCCCAAATCTTAGCAGCCGAGGTTGTAGCACAATCACGACTCTTTAAAATTGAATCATTGGATTTACGTTTTTCTAATGGTGTCGAGCGTACTTATGAGCGTATGCAGCCAAGTGGTCGTCATGCGGTATTAATCGTACCTGTCACTGCTGATGGTGATTTATTATTGATTCGTGAATATTCTGCCGGTACTGAGCGTTATGAATTAGGTTTTCCGAAAGGATTAATTGATGCTGGTGAAAGTGCATTAGCAGCGGCAAACCGTGAGTTAAAAGAAGAAATAGGCTTTGGTGCACAGCGATTGCATCCCTTAAAAGAAGTGATTTTAGCGCCATCGTATTTTTCAAGTCGAATGACATTGTTTGTGGGACAAGATTTATATCCTGAGCGTTTAGAAGGTGATGAACCTGAGCCTCTAGAAATTGTACGGTGGCCATTAGCTCAAGCAGAAGAGCTACTTAATCACCTAGATTTTGCCGAAGCGCGTAGTATCAGTGCCTTATTTTTAGCGCTGAAGTATTTAGCTTGCGAGGAATGACCAATGACATTAAACCATCTTATTACTGATGTTATCGATATTGCCCAAGAATCAGGTCGGTTGATCTTAGATATTTATCAACAAGGACAGTTTGAGCAGCAAATCAAATCAGATAATACGCCAGTAACTAGCGCTGATTTAGCGGCTAATAAATTAGTGATTGAGCGATTATCCCAATTAACCCCTGACATTCCCGTACTGTCAGAGGAAGACACCGCAATAGCATTAGCTGAACGTAGTCAGTGGCCCCGCTATTGGTTAATCGATCCCTTAGATGGTACTCAAGAGTTTATAGCGGGTAGTGGTGATTTCGCGACAATTATCGCGTTAATTGATAATAATAAGCCGGTAATGGGAGTGGTGTATGCGCCTGTATCTGGCGTGACGTATTATGCGGCGCAAGGTCAAGGGGCACATAAAATAACTGCGGCTGGTGAAACCAGTACGATCTCAACGACTAAACATCAGTTGCCATTACGTGGGTTAACTATCGCTATTAGCCGTCGACAAGATATTGATACCACTAAGGCGCGGTTTGATAGCCAATATCATTATGATCTCGTTGCATTAGGCTCTGCTTCGCTAAAAGCTTGTTTAGTTGCGGAAGGGGGCGCTGATTGCTACCTACGATTAGGGCCTACGGGTGAGTGGGATACTGCTGCGACTCAGTGTATTGTTGAAGAAGCGGGCGGACGTATTTTTAATACCCATATAACGCCATTATCTTATAACCAGCGTCAGACTTTAGAAAATCCAAACTTTATTGTGCTTGGCGATGAGCAATTACCGTGGGCATCGATTCTAACGGCAGATGATCGCTTAATGGGCGCAGAATAGTTCATCGACCACATACAAAAACGGAGCCTCAATGGTTCCGTTTTTTGTGTCGGTTATTTATGGCTCACCAATAAGAGACTATCAATGGTGATTCTAGAACAAACGGTTAAGGCCATTTAATGCCGCAACGCGAAACGCTTCTGCCATGGTTGGATAGTTAAAGGTGGTATTGGCAAAATATTCAATGGTATTGCCTTCCCCTTTTTGCTCCATGATAGCTTGGCCGATATGAATGATTTCAGCCGCTCGTTCACCAAAGCAGTGAATACCTAAAATAGCTTTGGTTTCACGGTGAAATAATATTTTCAAACTGCCGACTTCTGTACCTGCGATCTGAGCTCGAGCTAAATGTTTAAATTGCGAGCGACCCACTTCATAAGGAATTTTTGCAGCGGTTAACTGTTGCTCTGTTTGGCCGACAGAACTGATTTCTGGCAGGGTATAAATTCCGGTTGGAATATTTGCAATTAATTGTCCTTGCGCTTTACCGGTACTGATTGCTTGCGCGACAAAACGTCCTTGATCATAGGCGGCACTGGCTAGGCTAGGGTAACCTATAACATCACCCACGGCATAGATATGCTCAACTGCGGTTTGGTAGTTATTATTCACCTGTAGTTGCCCACGAGAATCAGCCTCTAAACCGACCTTATCTAGGGCTAGTTTGTCAGTATTACCGGTACGGCCATTGGCATACAGTAAGCAGTCTGCTCGCATTTTCTTACCTGATTGCAAGTGCAGAATAACCCCGTTATCTGTAGCTTCAATAGTTTCAAAAACCTCATCATTACGAACCATAGTACCCGTATTACTAAGGTGATAAGACAACGAATCAGACATCTCATTATCAAGAAATTCTAATAGTCGTTGGCGAGTGTTAACCAAATCAACTTTGACCCCAAGTCCTCTAAAAATAGACGCGTATTCACAGCCAATAACCCCAGCGCCATAAATTAAAATATGTCGAGGATCATGGGCTAATTGTAAAATTGAATCGCTGTCATAAACACGGGGATGCGTGAAATCAACGGTAGCGGGTTGGTAGGGACGAGAGCCCGTGGCAATAATAAATCGCTCAGCACTAAAATGGTCAACACTGCCATCATGGGTGGTAACACTGACACTATATGAGCTAATAAATTGCGCTTCACCATGAATGATTTGGCAATGGTTGCGATCATAAAACCCTTGTCGCATTCGAGTTTGTTTACTCACAACTTCAGTTGCGTGGTGCAATATTTGACTAAAGGTTCGGTGGAGGGTCGAGGTGTCATTACAATACAGAGGATTTTGGTTAAATTCGATAATACGACTGACGGCATGACGTAATGATTTTGATGGAATGGTTCCCCAGTGGGTGCAACCGCCTCCGACACTGTCTTCGCGTTCGATAATTGCGACTTTAAATCCAGCCTTCGTTAGCCCCATTGCCGCCCCTTCACCGCCAGGACCACTACCAATAATGATGACATCAAAATGGTTTTGAGAAGCAGGTAGGTTATTTGTCATAAAGTCATTCCTTGATTATGTCTTTCCATTTTACATTAACATTATGGTAACGATTTACCAGATAACGATGCATGGGGGAATGACGATATCTCGAAGCGGCTCACGAAGTTTTTATCATTAATCAATCGGTATGGATCGAGATTGGTTATTAAACCAGCGCCACGTTTTGTGACGTAAAATCGTAATTGATCTCAATCTAGCTTTGCGTCAGTCGCGCTCTCGCTTTACTATGTGAGAGTCTCGCGTCGTTGCTATGGCGCAGATGTTACTGTGTAAACAGAGTATCATTGTAATAAAATCACAGAGAAGCAGATAATTGATGGGAATTAGGGCTCAGCAAAAAGAAAAAACTCGGCGTTCATTGATTGATGCCGCTTTTAGCCAGTTAAGTGCCGAGCGAAGTTTTTCTAATTTAAGTCTACGTGAAGTTGCGCGTGAAGCGGGTATTGCTCCAACATCATTCTACCGTCACTTTAAAGACATGGATGAATTGGGGTTAACCATGGTTGATGAGGGGGGGTTAATTCTTCGTCAATTAATGCGTCAAGCTCGACAGCGTATTGCTACTGAAGGCAGCGTGATCCGTACCTCGGTAGAGACTTTTATGGAATTTATAGAAAGTAGTCCTAACGTATTCCGCTTACTGCTTCGTGAGCGTTCTGGTACATCAACGGCTTTTCGTGCTGCGGTTGTACGAGAAATACAACATTTTGTGGCTGAACTGACTGAGTATCTTGAAGCGAAAACTGGGGTAACTCATGAAGAAGCTTATACACAAGCTGAAGCGTCAGTAACATTGGTCTTTAGTTCAGGAGCAGAGGCCCTTGATCTAGATTGTCATGCTCGTGCTGAGCATGCAGAAAGACTGATTATGCAACTTAGAATGATTGCAAAAGGTGCTTATTGGTACCGTAAAGAGCGTGAGCGTCGAGAGCTCAGGCAGAAACTATAATCTTATTTTGATTTTGGTGAAGTATATATGGAAAAGCAACAACTTAAAGCTGAGCGTAAGACACTTATTTTGTCTGTAATAACAGGTATTTGTGGCTACGGTACTTTGGCGGTATTGTTTTCAAGTTATGTAACATTCTCTATTTTCCCTGTCTTGGCATTTGCTATGGCAGTGTACTGTTTATATCAAGAATACATGCGTAAACCGATGGCAGAAGGCGTGCCTGCACTTGCTAGTGCATGTTTCTTCGTTGGGGTATTTGGTTATGCGGCATTTATTCGTGCTGAATACCCTGATATGGGATCAAATTTCATTCCATTAATGATTACATTGGCATTGCTATTTTGGGTGTCGTACAAAATGGGTGTCATGGATAAGAAAGACCAAAAAGCAGCGTAAGTAATACTTGCTGTTATTTGAAAAAGAAAAAGGCGCTGATAGCGCCTTTTTTATTTTTATCTTTTGAGGATCACTGCTTATTTGCGCTCTAGTAATACACCGGCTTCCATATGGTGGGTGTAAGGGAATTGGTCAAATAAGGCAAATCGAGTAATATTGTGGGTTTCAGTTAAGATGGCTAAATTGTCACGTAATGTCTCTGGGTTACATGAGATATACATGATGTTGTCGTAGCCTTGTACCATGCGGCAAGTACCATCATCCATACCTGAACGTGGTGGATCGACAAAAATGGTGTTGCAGTTATAGCTTTGTAAATCAACATTCTGATCTTTTAGACGACGGAATTCACGTTTACCTGCCATTGCATCAGTAAAGTCTTCCGCAGACATACGAATAATTTGTACGTTTTCAATATTGTTTACCGCAATATTGTATTGTGCTGAATCAACCGATGGTTTTGCTAGTTCAGTTGCCAGTACTCGCTCAAAGTTTGGTGCAAGTGCTAATGAGAAATTACCATTACCACAATACAATTCCAGTAAATCACCTGCACTGTCTTGAGTACAATCGACAGCCCATTCCAGCATCTTCTGTGCAACTTCACCGTTAGGTTGGGTAAAGCTATTTTCAACTTGCTTGTAAGTCAGTGCTTTATCGTGAACCTTTAATTGTTCAATAACGTAATCTTGATCTAAGACGATTTTCATCTTACGCGCACGACCGATAAGGTTTAGTTTAAACCCTTCATCATTTAAGCGTTGCTTTAGCTGTTTGGCTGCGACTGTCCATTCATCATCAAGTTGACGGTGATACAACATCGAAACTAAAATTTCACCACTTAACGTAGATAAGAAATCTACTTGGAACAGTTTGTGACGCAGGGTTTTTATTGGCTTAATTGCTTCAAGCAACATTGGCATTACATCATTAATTAAACGACTTGCAGCCGGGAATTGATCAACACGGTATTTTTCACGGGTGTGTTGATTAAACATGATGTAATACAGCTCTTCGCCTTCGTGCCAAACACGAAACTCTGCACGCATACGGTAATGCTCTGCAGGAGAGGCAAACACCTCTAATTCAGGCGTTTCAAAATCACTAAGTAGATCTTGAATACGCGCTGCTTTTTCATCCAACTGGGGCTGGTAATCAGCGATATTAAGGACGGTGGATGTCATAGTGTGTGCCTCGACTGCTCAAAATAAGACCGCAGATTTTATTGTATTGCACACTGATGTCCAGTGTTGATCCAAATTAAAATATTCATGTATCCAAAAATTCATAACTAATACCAAACAAAACTAGACATAAAAGCAATACAACACTAGCATTCGCGCTGTGCTGGTTAAGCCTTGGAAGGCTCGGGAATACGGTGTGAATCCGTAACTGACGCGCAGCGGTAATAGAGAACGAACGCACATGGATGTAATCCAAACACTGTTGATGCTCCCTACAAATAATCACAGTATTATTTAGTATAGTGGCAATGGGAAGTTGTTGCCTAGGCGACCTGATGGTCATGCTCTTAAGTCCGAATACCAACCAGCAAGACAAGCATATTGCTTTGTTATAAACGCGACTTAGGACAATTGTAATGAAAAAATCCCTTTTAGCAGCGACGGTAGCGTCGTTGTGTCTCCCTTCTTTTGCTTCATTTGCAGCAGACACTACATCTGATGATGTGATGGTGGTAACCGCTAACCGCTTTGAACAACCTATAACCTCAGTATTAGCTCCTTTTAATGTTGTGACTCGTCAAGACATCGATAAAGTACAAGCTAAAACACTCACTGAAGTGTTGAGCTTATTACCTGGGGTACAGATCACTCAAAATGGTGGGCGTGGGCAAAGTTCTAGTATCTTTGTTCGTGGTGCAAACTCAGATCAAGTTTTAGTTTTGGTTGATGGTATTCGTATGGCTCGCTCCGTGGCGGGTAATGTAGATTTCAATCAAATTCCATTAACTCAAGTACAGCGGATTGAATTTACTCGTGGTGCTCGCGCGGCAATTTATGGCTCTGAAGCTATTGGTGGTGTGATCAATATCATTACCTTAACAGGAACAGATACGCCATCAAAAACGAAATTAGATTTGGGTATTGGTAGCCATAATTATCAAGAGGCGAATGTTTCTGGTGCGTATAAAATCGGTGATAATAGCGTATTACAAGTTGCAGCCGGTTATGAAAACGATAAAGGCTATAATGTTCATCCTCAACCAGGATTGAATGATGGCGATAAACATGGTTTTGATAGCCGTAATGCATCATTAGCACTGCATCACCAATTTACCGATCAAATTTCGGGCTTTGTCGCTACTCGTTGGTATAAAAATCATTCCCAATATGATGGGTCAAGTGTGTATTCTGGCCATCAGTATGTGAGATCAGAAACTGAATTTAATGATTATTCTGCGGGTTTAAAATATGCGCAGGATAGCTATAAGTCATCGTTGATTCTTGATTACCAAAAACAAGATAATCTTGACCTGATCGATAAAACCAACGCCGTTAATCGTAAGGACCAATATCACCAACGTAATGTTCAATGGCATAACCAATATCAATTACTATCAACATTGTCAGTGAGTGGCGGTATTGATTGGCGCCAAGAGCAGTGGAATGATTTAACGGGGTTTGCGGGTAATAAAGTACGCGATAATACTGGTTATTATGCGATTGGCTTATGGGATTACTCTCCAGTTAGTATCGAAACCAGTGTTCGTCTGGATGATAATCAGCAGTATGGTACCCATTCAACGTATAATATTGCTGGTGGCTGGTATTTAAATGACAATATTCAGTTACGTGGTTCGTACGGCACAGCATTTAAAGCCCCTAATCTTTACCAACTTTACGTTAAAAGTGCTTGGTCAACGGGTAACCCTAATTTAAATCCGGAAACATCAAAAAATATCGATGTTTCGCTGCATGCTGATTACGATATTGCGAGCGTTGCTGTTACGGCTTATCAAATGCGCATTGATGATTTAATTGCTTATGTCGGCGGCACGCCATCGTATGACAACGTTAAAGGGGAAAGTAAAATTAAAGGTGTTGAAGTCGAAGCTGACTTTGATACGGGTATTATTACTCACCAGCTAAACTTTGATTTTAAAGATCCTCGAGATAGTGAAGGCCAACAGCTTATACGTCGTGAAAAATTCTCATTTAAATGGGTCGGTAGCGCGAGTTATGGTGATCTAGATACCGCAGTGACGTACCAGTATCACGGTAAACGACCAGATATTTCAGATACTGAGCTATCAGCATATGATACGTGGGATATTGCCTTAACATACTGGCTACAACCCAAGCTTGCTTTAAAAGGGCGAGTAGCGAACCTTTTAAATGAAGACTACGAAACAGCTGGTGGTTACGTAATGCCGGGTCGAACTTACTATACCAGCATTAATTATCAGTTCTAATGTGTGATTTTTTATAGTTCAAGGCCGCCATTGTGCGTAATGCTGATCAGTTAAGCCCAAAATGATCAGTTGAACGATCCTGTAGATGTGTAAAAATCCAAGTGTATTTAATGCACTTGGATTTTTTTATGTTTTTAAGACAAGCACTTGAACAGATACATGCCTTCTCAGCTGATAAATTAAACGGCTTATCAGACTTACTTTGTCCAACACTTATTGACCAATGCCTTCTAGATACAGGTGTTACAACTATTCGAAAACGAAGATTACCAATGGAGTTAATGGTTTGGAGTGTCGTTGGTATGTCACTTTATCGACATTTGTCGATGAGCAAAGTGGTGTCTCAATTAGACATCCTATTACCAGGAAAAAAGCCATTTGTTGCCCCAAGTGCTGTGATTCATGCTCGTAAGAAATTAGGGCATGAACCAGTAGAAGCTGTCTTTAATAAAACACAACAGTTGTGGCATGAGAAAACACCTCATCCGGATTGGCATGGTCTCACATTGCATGCTGTCGATGGTGTTGTCTGGCGTACGCCAGACACAAAAGAAAATGACCAAGCATTTTCAAGAACAGGCAATAAAACAACAACATCCGATTATCCTCAAGTGCGTATGGTTTGCCATATGGAACTAACTAGCCACCTTTTAAATAGCGCTGCATTTGATTCTGTTTCTGTCAGTGAGGTTGATTTAACAGCCCAACTCATTGAAAAAGCGCCAGATCATAGCCTAACGCTGTTTGATCGTGGTTTTTACGCCTTAGGCTTACTGCATAAATGGCAAAGTACGGGGCAAGAAAGGCATTGGCTTATCCCATTACGTAAAGGCGCCCAATACAAAACGTTAAGAAAGCTAGGTAAAGGCCAAGAACTCATAGAGTTAACCTTGTCGCCACAAGCTCGAAAAAAGTGGATTGATGCGCCCGTGACAATGGAAGCACGCTTAGTGACAACCACGATCAAAGGTCGCGAAGTGAAATTATTAACGTCAATGACCGATCCCAAACGTTATATAGGCGCTGATATTGCAGAGCTTTATAGCCACCGTTGGGAGATTGAGCTGGGTTACCGAGAAATGAAACAATATATGTTACAAGGAACGATAACGTTAAGAAGCAAAACGCCAGCGCTAGTGACTCAAGAATTATGGGGAATGTTATTAGCTTATAACTTGTTACGGTTCATGATGTGCCAAATGGCATACTCATTAAAAAGTGTCATGCCGTATCAAATAGGCTTTAAGCAAGCCTTGATATTCTTAACAAGCCAACTTCAACTATTACCAGCGGTTGCAGCTGGTCGGTATCCTGAAATATTGAGATATATACTTGATATGGCAGAAAGCTTTGTACTACCAGAAAGGCAGGAAAGAAGTTATCCAAGGGCAGTAAAGAAAAGGCCTAGTCGCTATGCGACTAGGCCTTCAAGGAAGCGTAAATTATCTTAATTCACATGCATTACGCCATTGTGCGGCCTTTTTGATGGTGATAAATATGAAACAAAGCGTGATTATTAGTTGGTCATCAGGTAAGGATTCAGCATTAACGTTATGGCGGTTAATGAACGATCCTAATTATGAGGTTATTGGACTTTATACGACTTATGTGGGTAACGATGTTCCTTTTCAAGCAACGCCAATTGAGATTGTTAAACAACAAGCCTTGCTCATCGGTTTACCTTTAGTGTTAATTGAATTACCGAAGGTGTTTCCCGCTAATGATGTTTATCAACAAGCGATTGTTGATGGGTTGAAAAATTGTGAGTTACAGTTTGATAGTGTCGCTTTTGGTGATTTGTTTTGTAATGGTATTGTCGATTATCGCCGCCAATATATTGAACCTGCAGGCTGGGCCTGTGTGTTTCCATTGCTTGGACAACCTAGTCATCAGCTAGCGAATGAAATAATTGAATGTGGTATTAAAACAAAATTGGTTACCATTGATAGTACCCAATTGGATATACATTTCTGCGGGCGTTGGTTTGATCATCAATTATTAACTGAATTACCACCGACCACTGATCTCTGTGGTGAGAATGGAGAGTTTCATTCGTTAGTTGTCGATGGCCCTTTTTATCAACAACCACTTAATCTGACTTGGTTAGAGTGTGAGACTGATTCACGGTTTTGTTATCAACGCTATACACTGGTAGAGACTGACTCATCGCAGTATCATAACGACTCGATATCGTAATAAGGTAAGTGGTAGTGAAAAAAGTTGTCATTTTTGATTCAGGGGTGGGCGGTTTATCGGTGTATCAAGAGATCCATGCTTTACTACCTCAAGTACAGTTTATTTACGCTTTCGATAATGCCGCTTTCCCCTATGGTGAATTAGATGACGCAACATTAATAAAGCGTACTAATTATATTGTGACGTTATTAGCTAATCAGTATCAGGCTGATTTGGTGGTTATCGCCTGTAATACGGCCAGTACTATCGTTTTGCCTTCGTTACGTCAGCAGTTAACAATACCCGTCGTTGGCGTTGTTCCAGCAATAAAACCTGCCGCATTGATTAGCCAAACAAAATCGATTGGTTTATTAGCAACACCTGCAACCGTTAATCGAGCTTATACTCATCAATTAGTACAACAATTTGCTAATGGCTGTGAAGTTAAGATGATTGGTTCGACCCGATTGGTGGAGATGGCAGAGCAAAAGCTACGCGGTAAGTCGGTTGATATGGATGAATTAGCTGAAATTTTAGCACCATGGCAAGGTACTGTAGATAGTATTATTTTAGGTTGTACGCATTTTCCACTAATAAAACAAGAAATCCTATTGGCGCTAAGACATCAAGTAAATGTTATCGATTCAGGTAAAGCGATCGCTAAGCGCGTGGCATTATTATTAGCGTTACCAACTGAAGTAATGTCACCTATAACGCCGCTGATAAAGAACGTTACATATAGCAGCGCCGCAACATCAGATGCTGCGGCGCTGAATAAAAGCTTAAATGAAATGCAATTAGATATTATTCAAGATCTAAACTATCCGCATTTTTAGGTTCATTAGCTTCACGTACTTTTAGGGTACGTTGGCCATATTCTTGGTTGTTGAGTTGATCAATGGCATGTTCTGCGTCTTGACTATTCATAACAACAAAACCAAAGCCTCTACGTTTACCTGTGCGTTTATCCTTCATTAGACGCACAGCAAAAACATCGCCATGCTCTGCAAAAAGGTTTTTTACGTCGCTCTCATTAGCACGGTAAGGAAGGTTGCCAACATAAAGGGTTTTGCTACTTTGAGAAGGATCTAATTCATCGAGGATGAGATTTTTATTTTCTTGCATAAAGTGCAACGCCAATCCTGTTAGCATCGCACCAAGCGCAAAACTAATGGCTGGTGGAGTACTACTGAACATACTAAAGATTAAGGCGCCAATGATAGCGATAGCAATCACTGTTATTGTGGTTTGGTTATTTGATTTCATATTTAAAGTACATCTCAAAAGGGAAAGAGAAGAATGCGTTAATGGGTGTTTTAACATCAAGCTTACAATGATGCCAATTTTAATGGTCTGTAATCCATAATAATTGAGTATAAATATACTCGTATGAGCTTATTACAAACACATAGTTCACATTAGATGAAATAATCAGCAATTACATTATTTTTTTTTAAAAAGGCTTGTCAGAGTGATCAAAGTCTCTATAATGCGGCTCCATCGAAAGGCGGTACGGTTAAACAGCCGATCAAGTTCAAACTTTTGATACTAGCTTTAAATTAAATAATTAGTTTGTAATTCGATGAATATCAAGATGATTGTTTTGCAAAAACATTTTCTTTTTACTTCTATAGTGAGAAGAGAGTCAATAAGATATTTTAAACTAAAATTTCTTCTTGACTTTATTTGGATGGTGCGTATCATACGCCACCTGACTTGCTGAAGCGCAAAGCGCTAAGGCATTGAAAGTCAACGTTCTTTAACAATTTGACCATGCAATCTGTGTGGGCACTCGTTGAATAGTTAAGTCGAAAGATTTATCAATGAACTGAGTGACCAATACAAAATAACGTAAGTTGTTTTGGCACAGTCAATTCATTATCGTTCTGTTGGAACGATAATAGCTTTAAAATTACTAAGGTAGTTTTGAAGTCAGTATTCATTGAGCCGTTTCGAAAGAGACAACAAAACTTTAATTGAAGAGTTTGATCATGGCTCAGATTGAACGCTGGCGGCAGGCCTAACACATGCAAGTCGAGCGGTAACAGAAAAGAAGCTTGCTTCTTTTGCTGACGAGCGGCGGACGGGTGAGTAATGCCTGGGAATATACCCTGATGTGGGGGATAACTATTGGAAACGATAGCTAATACCGCATAATCTCTTCGGAGCAAAGAGGGGGACCTTCGGGCCTCTCGCGTCAGGATTAGCCCAGGTGGGATTAGCTAGTTGGTGGGGTAATGGCTCACCAAGGCGACGATCCCTAGCTGGTCTGAGAGGATGATCAGCCACACTGGAACTGAGACACGGTCCAGACTCCTACGGGAGGCAGCAGTGGGGAATATTGCACAATGGGGGAAACCCTGATGCAGCCATGCCGCGTGTATGAAGAAGGCCTTCGGGTTGTAAAGTACTTTCAGTTGTGAGGAAGGCAGTTAAGTTAATAGCTTGGCTGTTTGACGTTAGCAACAGAAGAAGCACCGGCTAACTCCGTGCCAGCAGCCGCGGTAATACGGAGGGTGCGAGCGTTAATCGGAATTACTGGGCGTAAAGCGCATGCAGGCGGTCTGTTAAGCAAGATGTGAAAGCCCGGGGCTCAACCTCGGAACAGCATTTTGAACTGGCAGACTAGAGTCTTGTAGAGGGGGGTAGAATTTCAGGTGTAGCGGTGAAATGCGTAGAGATCTGAAGGAATACCGGTGGCGAAGGCGGCCCCCTGGACAAAGACTGACGCTCAGATGCGAAAGCGTGGGGAGCAAACAGGATTAGATACCCTGGTAGTCCACGCCGTAAACGATGTCTACTTGAAGGTTGTGGCCTTGAGCCGTGGCTTTCGGAGCTAACGCGTTAAGTAGACCGCCTGGGGAGTACGGTCGCAAGATTAAAACTCAAATGAATTGACGGGGGCCCGCACAAGCGGTGGAGCATGTGGTTTAATTCGATGCAACGCGAAGAACCTTACCTACTCTTGACATCCAGAGAATTCGCTAGAGATAGCTTAGTGCCTTCGGGAACTCTGAGACAGGTGCTGCATGGCTGTCGTCAGCTCGTGTTGTGAAATGTTGGGTTAAGTCCCGCAACGAGCGCAACCCTTATCCTTGTTTGCCAGCACATAATGGTGGGAACTCCAGGGAGACTGCCGGTGATAAACCGGAGGAAGGTGGGGACGACGTCAAGTCATCATGGCCCTTACGAGTAGGGCTACACACGTGCTACAATGGCGTATACAGAGGGCTGCAAGCTAGCGATAGTGAGCGAATCCCACAAAGTACGTCGTAGTCCGGATTGGAGTCTGCAACTCGACTCCATGAAGTCGGAATCGCTAGTAATCGTGAATCAGAATGTCACGGTGAATACGTTCCCGGGCCTTGTACACACCGCCCGTCACACCATGGGAGTGGGCTGCACCAGAAGTAGATAGCTTAACCTTCGGGAGGGCGTTTACCACGGTGTGGTTCATGACTGGGGTGAAGTCGTAACAAGGTAGCCCTAGGGGAACCTGGGGCTGGATCACCTCCTTACCTAAAGACTTATACTGTTTTATGCAGTGTCCACACAGATTGCTTGGTCGAAATGTAAAAGAGCCGACGTAAGTTGCCCAACAACTTACGTTATGAACATTGTCCCGTTCGTCTAGAGGCCTAGGACACCGCCCTTTCACGGCGGTAACAGGGGTTCGACTCCCCTACGGGACGCCACTTCTCTTTGAAGTGCAAATTGGGTCGTTAGCTCAGTTGGTAGAGCAGTTGACTTTTAATCAATTGGTCGCAGGTTCGAATCCTGCACGACCCACCATCTTCTCCTCGAAGATGTAAAAAATCGGAGGGCGATTAGCTCAGTTGGGAGAGCACCTCCCTTACAAGGAGGGGGTCACTGGTTCGAGCCCGGTATCGCCCACCATCTTCTCTTCGGAGAACTTCTTTTGAAGTAAAATATTGGGGTTATAGCTCAGCTGGGAGAGCGCCTGCCTTGCACGCAGGAGGTCTGCGGTTCGATCCCGCATAGCTCCACCAATGTCCCGTTCGTCTAGAGGCCTAGGACACCGCCCTTTCACGGCGGTAACAGGGGTTCGACTCCCCTACGGGACGCCACTTTTTAAACGTATTTTTCTTAAGTAAAGAGGGTAAAGTGCTTTTAAAAAGTGGACGTCGAAAGATAGACACATGCTCTTTAACAATCTGGAAAGCTGACTAGTAAATTTAATCGAAAGATTAATTTTAAAAAATGTTTTTATCTTAGGATAAAAACGAGTTCTCAAAACAACACACATTCAAGTGTCTTGATTTTGTTTTTACTTTTTAAAGTGAAGACAAATAAATGAGTCCGGCGAAAAACCAATGTTTAATATTTTCTTGATCGGAGTATTAAACGCAAACCTTGGTTGTTTGAACATACGAAACCTCTTGGGGTTGTATGGTTAAGTGACTAAGCGTACACGGTGGATGCCTTGGCAGTCAGAGGCGATGAAGGACGTATTAACTTGCGATAAGCCCAGATTAGGCAGTAAAAGCCTCTTGAGTCTGGGATTTCCGAATGGGGAAACCCACTTGCATAAGCAAGTATCATTAACTGAATACATAGGTTAATGAGGCAAACCGGGGGAACTGAAACATCTAAGTACCCCGAGGAAGAGAAATCAACCGAGATTCCGGTAGTAGCGGCGAGCGAAACCGGATTAGCCCTTAAGCTAGTTCTGCGTTAGGTGAAGGTTCTGGAAAGTACCGCGATACAGGGTGATAGCCCCGTAACCAAAAATGCAGTCTTAGTGAAATCGAGTAGGACGGGACACGTGATATCCTGTTTGAACATGGGGGGACCATCCTCCAAGGCTAAATACTCCTGACTGACCGATAGTGAACCAGTACCGTGAGGGAAAGGCGAAAAGAACCCCTGTGAGGGGAGTGAAATAGAACCTGAAACCGTGTACGTACAAGCAGTAGGAGCCCACTTGTTGGGTGACTGCGTACCTTTTGTATAATGGGTCAGCGACTTAATTTTAGTAGCAAGGTTAACCGTTTAGGGGAGCCGTAGGGAAACCGAGTCTTAACTGGGCGTCATAGTTGCTAGGATTAGACCCGAAACCGAGTGATCTAGCCATGGGCAGGTTGAAGGTGAGGTAACACTTACTGGAGGACCGAACCGACTAATGTTGAAAAATTAGCGGATGACTTGTGGCTAGGGGTGAAAGGCCAATCAAACTCGGAGATAGCTGGTTCTCCCCGAAAGCTATTTAGGTAGCGCCTCGGACGAATACTACTGGGGGTAGAGCACTGTTAAGGCTAGGGGGTCATCCCGACTTACCAACCCTTTGCAAACTCCGAATACCAGTAAGTACTATCCGGGAGACACACGGCGGGTGCTAACGTCCGTCGTGAAGAGGGAAACAACCCAGACCGCCAGCTAAGGTCCCAAAGTTATAGCTAAGTGGGAAACGATGTGGGAAGGCTCAGACAGCCAGGATGTTGGCTTAGAAGCAGCCATCATTTAAAGAAAGCGTAATAGCTCACTGGTCGAGTCGGCCTGCGCGGAAGATTTAACGGGGCTAAGCTATACACCGAAGCTGCGGCAATATGAACTTGTTCATATTGGGTAGGGGAGCGTTCTGTAAGCCGTTGAAGGTGCATTGTAAAGTGTGCTGGAGGTATCAGAAGTGCGAATGCTGACATGAGTAACGATAAAGGGAGTGAAAAACTCCCTCGCCGGAAGATCAAGGGTTCCTGTCCAACGTTAATCGGGGCAGGGTAAGTCGACCCCTAAGGCGAGGCCGAAAGGCGTAGTCGATGGGAAACGGGTTAATATTCCCGTACTTCTTATAATTGCGATGGAGGGACGGAGAAGGCTAGGTGAGCCTGGCGACGGTTGTCCAGGTCCAAGTATGTAGGCTGATGAATTAGGCAAATCCGGTTCATCTTAAGGCTGAGATACGATGTCGAGCTACTACGGTAGTGAAGTCATTGATGCCATGCTTCCGGGAAAAGCTTCTAAGCTTCAGATTATAAGAAATCGTACCCCAAACCGACACAGGTGATCAGGTAGAGAATACCAAGGCGCTTGAGAGAACTCGGGTGAAGGAACTAGGCAAAATGGTACCGTAACTTCGGGAGAAGGTACGCTCCTAGCGGTGATGAGACTTGCTCTCTAAGCTGCCGGGAGTCGCAGATACCAGGTGGCTGCAACTGTTTATTAAAAACACAGCACTGTGCAAAATCGAAAGATGACGTATACGGTGTGACGCCTGCCCGGTGCCGGAAGGTTAATTGATGGGGTTAGACTTCGGTCGAAGCTCTTGATCGAAGCCCCGGTAAACGGCGGCCGTAACTATAACGGTCCTAAGGTAGCGAAATTCCTTGTCGGGTAAGTTCCGACCTGCACGAATGGCGTAATGATGGCCACGCTGTCTCCACCCGAGACTCAGTGAAATTGAAATCGCAGTGAAGATGCTGTGTACCCGCGGCTAGACGGAAAGACCCCGTGAACCTTTACTATAGCTTGGCACTGAACATTGACCCTACATGTGTAGGATAGGTGGGAGACGTTGAAGCAACCGCGCCAGTGGTTGTGGAGTCAATCTTGAAATACCACCCTTGTATGCTTGATGTTCTAACGTCGACCCCTTATCGGGGTTACGGACAGTGCCTGGTGGGTAGTTTGACTGGGGCGGTCTCCTCCCAAAGAGTAACGGAGGAGCACGAAGGTGGGCTAATCACGGTCGGACATCGTGAGGTTAGTGCAATGGCATAAGCCCGCTTGACTGCGAGAATGACAATTCGAGCAGGTGCGAAAGCAGGTCATAGTGATCCGGTGGTTCTGAATGGAAGGGCCATCGCTCAACGGATAAAAGGTACTCCGGGGATAACAGGCTGATACCGCCCAAGAGTTCATATCGACGGCGGTGTTTGGCACCTCGATGTCGGCTCATCACATCCTGGGGCTGAAGTCGGTCCCAAGGGTATGGCTGTTCGCCATTTAAAGTGGTACGCGAGCTGGGTTTAGAACGTCGTGAGACAGTTCGGTCCCTATCTGCCGTGGGCGTTGGATGATTGAGAGGGGCTGCTCCTAGTACGAGAGGACCGGAGTGGACGAACCGCTGGTGTTCGGGTTGTATCGCCAGATGCATTGCCCGGTAGCTAAGTTCGGAATCGATAACCGCTGAAAGCATCTAAGCGGGAAGCGAGCCTCAAGATGAGTCATCCCTAGACCTTTAAGGTCTCTAAAGGGTTGTTGAAGACTACAACGTTGATAGGTCAGGTGTGTAAGTGCTGCGAGGCATTGAGCTAACTGATACTAATTGCCCGTGAGGCTTAACCATACAACACCCAAGGGGTTTTCCTTCTCATAAGAGAAGAGACGGACTCTGCAAACGCTTGAATGCGTGTTGAGAACAACTAGTTAGATTTTCCCAGATTGCTATTTATTGTCATAAGACAATAAATAAACCAGAATTTGCTTGGCGACCATAGCGTTATGGACCCACCTGATCCCATGCCGAACTCAGTAGTGAAACGTAATAGCGCCGATGGTAGTGTGGGGTCTCCCCATGTGAGAGTAGGACATCGCCAGGCTCAAATTTATGAAAGCCCGTTCAATGAACGGGCTTTTATTTCGCTCTTACTGATTGTAATGTGAGCGACGTCAACAGAAAGTTTTTACTTTTTAATCGATTGATAAAAAAGAATAAAATTTTGTCTTGACTGAATATCAGAAAAGCGTATTATACGCCACCTGACTTGCTGAAGCGTAATGCGCTAAGGCATTGAAAGTCAACGTTCTTTAACAATTTGACCATGCAATCTGTGTGGGCACTCGTTGAATAGTTAAGTCGAAAGATTTATCAATGAACTGAGTGACCAATACAAATAACTACGGTTATTTGGCACAGTCAATTCATTACCATTCTGTTGGAATGGTAATAGCTTTAAAATTACTAAGGTAGTTTTGAAGTCAGTATTCATTGAGCCGTCTCGAAAGAGACAACAAAACTTTAATTGAAGAGTTTGATCATGGCTCAGATTGAACGCTGGCGGCAGGCCTAACACATGCAAGTCGAGCGGTAACAGAAAGAAAGCTTGCTTTCTTTGCTGACGAGCGGCGGACGGGTGAGTAATGCCTGGGAATATACCCTGATGTGGGGGATAACTATTGGAAACGATAGCTAATACCGCATAATCTCTTCGGAGCAAAGAGGGGGACCTTCGGGCCTCTCGCGTCAGGATTAGCCCAGGTGGGATTAGCTAGTTGGTGGGGTAATGGCTCACCAAGGCGACGATCCCTAGCTGGTCTGAGAGGATGATCAGCCACACTGGAACTGAGACACGGTCCAGACTCCTACGGGAGGCAGCAGTGGGGAATATTGCACAATGGGGGAAACCCTGATGCAGCCATGCCGCGTGTATGAAGAAGGCCTTCGGGTTGTAAAGTACTTTCAGTTGTGAGGAAGGCAGTTAAGTTAATAGCTTGGCTGTTTGACGTTAGCAACAGAAGAAGCACCGGCTAACTCCGTGCCAGCAGCCGCGGTAATACGGAGGGTGCGAGCGTTAATCGGAATTACTGGGCGTAAAGCGCATGCAGGCGGTCTGTTAAGCAAGATGTGAAAGCCCGGGGCTCAACCTCGGAACAGCATTTTGAACTGGCAGACTAGAGTCTTGTAGAGGGGGGTAGAATTTCAGGTGTAGCGGTGAAATGCGTAGAGATCTGAAGGAATACCGGTGGCGAAGGCGGCCCCCTGGACAAAGACTGACGCTCAGATGCGAAAGCGTGGGGAGCAAACAGGATTAGATACCCTGGTAGTCCACGCCGTAAACGATGTCTACTTGAAGGTTGTGGCCTTGAGCCGTGGCTTTCGGAGCTAACGCGTTAAGTAGACCGCCTGGGGAGTACGGTCGCAAGATTAAAACTCAAATGAATTGACGGGGGCCCGCACAAGCGGTGGAGCATGTGGTTTAATTCGATGCAACGCGAAGAACCTTACCTACTCTTGACATCCAGAGAATTCGCTAGAGATAGCTTAGTGCCTTCGGGAACTCTGAGACAGGTGCTGCATGGCTGTCGTCAGCTCGTGTTGTGAAATGTTGGGTTAAGTCCCGCAACGAGCGCAACCCTTATCCTTGTTTGCCAGCACGTAATGGTGGGAACTCCAGGGAGACTGCCGGTGATAAACCGGAGGAAGGTGGGGACGACGTCAAGTCATCATGGCCCTTACGAGTAGGGCTACACACGTGCTACAATGGCGTATACAGAGGGCTGCAAGCTAGCGATAGTGAGCGAATCCCACAAAGTACGTCGTAGTCCGGATTGGAGTCTGCAACTCGACTCCATGAAGTCGGAATCGCTAGTAATCGTGAATCAGAATGTCACGGTGAATACGTTCCCGGGCCTTGTACACACCGCCCGTCACACCATGGGAGTGGGCTGCACCAGAAGTAGATAGCTTAACCTTCGGGAGGGCGTTTACCACGGTGTGGTTCATGACTGGGGTGAAGTCGTAACAAGGTAGCCCTAGGGGAACCTGGGGCTGGATCACCTCCTTACCTAAAGACTTATACTGTTTTATGCAGTGTCCACACAGATTGCTTGGTTAAAATGTAGAACGTAAAAAGACTTGGGTCTGTAGCTCAGGTGGTTAGAGCGCACCCCTGATAAGGGTGAGGTCGGTGGTTCGAGTCCACTCAGACCCACCACTTTTTCTCCCAGAAAAAGTGATGGTATAGTCTTTTAAATCGTTGGGGTTATAGCTCAGCTGGGAGAGCGCCTGCCTTGCACGCAGGAGGTCTGCGGTTCGATCCCGCATAGCTCCACCACTTTCTAAATATATTCAAAGTAATGAATGTGATTAGAAAGTGGTTATCTAACGATGATTACATGTTCTTTAACAATCTGGAAAGCTGACTAGTAAATTTAATCGAAAGATTAATTTTAAAAATGTTTTTATTCTCTGAATAAAAACGAGTTCTCAAAACATACACATTCAAGTGTCTGTGTTTGCTTTCACTTTTTAAAGTGAAGACAAATAAATGAGTCCGGCGAAAAACCAATGTTTAATATTTTCTTGATCGGAGTATTAAACGCAAACCTTGGTTGTTTGAACATACAAGACCTCTTGGGGTTGTATGGTTAAGTGACTAAGCGTACACGGTGGATGCCTTGGCAGTCAGAGGCGATGAAGGACGTATTAACTTGCGATAAGCCCAGATTAGGCAGTAAAAGCCTCTTGAGTCTGGGATTTCCGAATGGGGAAACCCACTTGCATAAGCAAGTATCATTAACTGAATACATAGGTTAATGAGGCAAACCGGGGGAACTGAAACATCTAAGTACCCCGAGGAAGAGAAATCAACCGAGATTCCGGTAGTAGCGGCGAGCGAAACCGGATTAGCCCTTAAGCTAGTTCTGCGTTAGGTGAAGGTTCTGGAAAGTACCGCGATACAGGGTGATAGCCCCGTAACCAAAAATGCATTATTAGTGAAATCGAGTAGGACGGGACACGTGATATCCTGTTTGAACATGGGGGGACCATCCTCCAAGGCTAAATACTCCTGACTGACCGATAGTGAACCAGTACCGTGAGGGAAAGGCGAAAAGAACCCCTGTGAGGGGAGTGAAATAGAACCTGAAACCGTGTACGTACAAGCAGTAGGAGCCCACTTGTTGGGTGACTGCGTACCTTTTGTATAATGGGTCAGCGACTTAATTTTAGTAGCAAGGTTAACCGTTTAGGGGAGCCGTAGGGAAACCGAGTCTTAACTGGGCGTCATAGTTGCTAGGATTAGACCCGAAACCGAGTGATCTAGCCATGGGCAGGTTGAAGGTGAGGTAACACTTACTGGAGGACCGAACCGACTAATGTTGAAAAATTAGCGGATGACTTGTGGCTAGGGGTGAAAGGCCAATCAAACTCGGAGATAGCTGGTTCTCCCCGAAAGCTATTTAGGTAGCGCCTCGGACGAATACTACTGGGGGTAGAGCACTGTTAAGGCTAGGGGGTCATCCCGACTTACCAACCCTTTGCAAACTCCGAATACCAGTAAGTACTATCCGGGAGACACACGGCGGGTGCTAACGTCCGTCGTGAAGAGGGAAACAACCCAGACCGCCAGCTAAGGTCCCAAAGTTATAGCTAAGTGGGAAACGATGTGGGAAGGCTCAGACAGCCAGGATGTTGGCTTAGAAGCAGCCATCATTTAAAGAAAGCGTAATAGCTCACTGGTCGAGTCGGCCTGCGCGGAAGATTTAACGGGGCTAAGCTATACACCGAAGCTGCGGCAATATGAACTTGTTCATATTGGGTAGGGGAGCGTTCTGTAAGCCGTTGAAGGTGCATTGTAAAGTGTGCTGGAGGTATCAGAAGTGCGAATGCTGACATGAGTAACGATAAAGGGAGTGAAAAACTCCCTCGCCGGAAGATCAAGGGTTCCTGTCCAACGTTAATCGGGGCAGGGTAAGTCGACCCCTAAGGCGAGGCCGAAAGGCGTAGTCGATGGGAAACGGGTTAATATTCCCGTACTTCTTATAATTGCGATGGAGGGACGGAGAAGGCTAGGTGAGCCTGGCGACGGTTGTCCAGGTCCAAGTATGTAGGCTGATGAATTAGGCAAATCCGGTTCATCTTAAGGCTGAGATACGATGTCGAGCTACTACGGTAGTGAAGTCATTGATGCCATGCTTCCGGGAAAAGCTTCTAAGCTTCAGATTATAAGAAATCGTACCCCAAACCGACACAGGTGATCAGGTAGAGAATACCAAGGCGCTTGAGAGAACTCGGGTGAAGGAACTAGGCAAAATGGTACCGTAACTTCGGGAGAAGGTACGCTCCTAGCGGTGATGAGACTTGCTCTCTAAGCTGCCGGGAGTCGCAGATACCAGGTGGCTGCAACTGTTTATTAAAAACACAGCACTGTGCAAAATCGAAAGATGACGTATACGGTGTGACGCCTGCCCGGTGCCGGAAGGTTAATTGATGGGGTTAGACTTCGGTCGAAGCTCTTGATCGAAGCCCCGGTAAACGGCGGCCGTAACTATAACGGTCCTAAGGTAGCGAAATTCCTTGTCGGGTAAGTTCCGACCTGCACGAATGGCGTAATGATGGCCACGCTGTCTCCACCCGAGACTCAGTGAAATTGAAATCGCAGTGAAGATGCTGTGTACCCGCGGCTAGACGGAAAGACCCCGTGAACCTTTACTATAGCTTGGCACTGAACATTGACCCTACATGTGTAGGATAGGTGGGAGACGTTGAAGCAACCGCGCCAGTGGTTGTGGAGTCAATCTTGAAATACCACCCTTGTATGCTTGATGTTCTAACGTTGACCCCTTATCGGGGTTACGGACAGTGCCTGGTGGGTAGTTTGACTGGGGCGGTCTCCTCCCAAAGAGTAACGGAGGAGCACGAAGGTGGGCTAATCACGGTCGGACATCGTGAGGTTAGTGCAATGGCATAAGCCCGCTTGACTGCGAGAATGACAATTCGAGCAGGTGCGAAAGCAGGTCATAGTGATCCGGTGGTTCTGAATGGAAGGGCCATCGCTCAACGGATAAAAGGTACTCCGGGGATAACAGGCTGATACCGCCCAAGAGTTCATATCGACGGCGGTGTTTGGCACCTCGATGTCGGCTCATCACATCCTGGGGCTGAAGTCGGTCCCAAGGGTATGGCTGTTCGCCATTTAAAGTGGTACGCGAGCTGGGTTTAGAACGTCGTGAGACAGTTCGGTCCCTATCTGCCGTGGGCGTTGGATGATTGAGAGGGGCTGCTCCTAGTACGAGAGGACCGGAGTGGACGAACCGCTGGTGTTCGGGTTGTATCGCCAGATGCATTGCCCGGTAGCTAAGTTCGGAATCGATAACCGCTGAAAGCATCTAAGCGGGAAGCGAGCCTCAAGATGAGTCATCCCTAGACCTTTAAGGTCTCTAAAGGGTTGTTGAAGACTACAACGTTGATAGGTCAGGTGTGTAAGTGCTGCGAGGCATTGAGCTAACTGATACTAATTGCCCGTGAGGCTTAACCATACAACACCCAAGGGGTTTTCCTTCTCATAAGAGAAGAGACGGACTCTACAAACGCTTGAATGCGTGTTGAGAACAACTAGTTAGATTTTCCCAGATTGCTATTTATTGTCATAAGACAATAAATAAACCAGAATTTGCTTGGCGACCATAGCGTTATGGACCCACCTGATCCCATGCCGAACTCAGTAGTGAAACGTAATAGCGCCGATGGTAGTGTGGGGTCTCCCCATGTGAGAGTAGGACATCGCCAGGCTCAAATTTATGAAAGCCCGTTCAATGAACGGGCTTTTATTTCGCTCTTACTGATTGTAATGTGAGCGACGTCAACAGAAAGTTTTTACTTTTTAATCGATTGATAAAAAAGAATAAAATTTTGTCTTGACTGAATATCAGAAAAGCGTATTATACGCCACCTGACTTGCTGAAGCGTAACGCGCTAAGGCATTGAAAGTCAACGTTCTTTAACAATTTGACCATGCAATCTGTGTGGGCACTCGTTGAATAGTTAAGTCGAAAGATTTATCAATGAACTGAGTGACCAATACAAATAACTACGGTTATTTGGCACAGTCAATTCATTACCATTCTGTTGGAATGGTAATAGCTTTAAAATTACTAAGGTAGTTTTGAAGTCAGTATTCATTGAGCCGTCTCGAAAGAGACAACAAAACTTTAATTGAAGAGTTTGATCATGGCTCAGATTGAACGCTGGCGGCAGGCCTAACACATGCAAGTCGAGCGGTAACAGAAAGAAAGCTTGCTTTCTTTGCTGACGAGCGGCGGACGGGTGAGTAATGCCTGGGAATATACCCTGATGTGGGGGATAACTATTGGAAACGATAGCTAATACCGCATAATCTCTTCGGAGCAAAGAGGGGGACCTTCGGGCCTCTCGCGTCAGGATTAGCCCAGGTGGGATTAGCTAGTTGGTGGGGTAATGGCTCACCAAGGCGACGATCCCTAGCTGGTCTGAGAGGATGATCAGCCACACTGGAACTGAGACACGGTCCAGACTCCTACGGGAGGCAGCAGTGGGGAATATTGCACAATGGGGGAAACCCTGATGCAGCCATGCCGCGTGTATGAAGAAGGCCTTCGGGTTGTAAAGTACTTTCAGTTGTGAGGAAGGCAGTTAAGTTAATAGCTTGGCTGTTTGACGTTAGCAACAGAAGAAGCACCGGCTAACTCCGTGCCAGCAGCCGCGGTAATACGGAGGGTGCGAGCGTTAATCGGAATTACTGGGCGTAAAGCGCATGCAGGCGGTCTGTTAAGCAAGATGTGAAAGCCCGGGGCTCAACCTCGGAACAGCATTTTGAACTGGCAGACTAGAGTCTTGTAGAGGGGGGTAGAATTTCAGGTGTAGCGGTGAAATGCGTAGAGATCTGAAGGAATACCGGTGGCGAAGGCGGCCCCCTGGACAAAGACTGACGCTCAGATGCGAAAGCGTGGGGAGCAAACAGGATTAGATACCCTGGTAGTCCACGCCGTAAACGATGTCTACTTGAAGGTTGTGGCCTTGAGCCGTGGCTTTCGGAGCTAACGCGTTAAGTAGACCGCCTGGGGAGTACGGTCGCAAGATTAAAACTCAAATGAATTGACGGGGGCCCGCACAAGCGGTGGAGCATGTGGTTTAATTCGATGCAACGCGAAGAACCTTACCTACTCTTGACATCCAGAGAATTCGCTAGAGATAGCTTAGTGCCTTCGGGAACTCTGAGACAGGTGCTGCATGGCTGTCGTCAGCTCGTGTTGTGAAATGTTGGGTTAAGTCCCGCAACGAGCGCAACCCTTATCCTTGTTTGCCAGCACGTAATGGTGGGAACTCCAGGGAGACTGCCGGTGATAAACCGGAGGAAGGTGGGGACGACGTCAAGTCATCATGGCCCTTACGAGTAGGGCTACACACGTGCTACAATGGCGTATACAGAGGGCTGCAAGCTAGCGATAGTGAGCGAATCCCACAAAGTACGTCGTAGTCCGGATTGGAGTCTGCAACTCGACTCCATGAAGTCGGAATCGCTAGTAATCGTGAATCAGAATGTCACGGTGAATACGTTCCCGGGCCTTGTACACACCGCCCGTCACACCATGGGAGTGGGCTGCACCAGAAGTAGATAGCTTAACCTTCGGGAGGGCGTTTACCACGGTGTGGTTCATGACTGGGGTGAAGTCGTAACAAGGTAGCCCTAGGGGAACCTGGGGCTGGATCACCTCCTTACCTAAAGACTTATGCTGTTTTATGCAGTGTCCACACAGATTGCTTGGTTAAAATGTAGAACGTAAAAAGACTTGGGTCTGTAGCTCAGGTGGTTAGAGCGCACCCCTGATAAGGGTGAGGTCGGTGGTTCGAGTCCACTCAG
The DNA here is from genome assembly GCF_046058925.1 of Photobacterium piscicola. Classification (NCBI taxonomy): domain Bacteria; kingdom Pseudomonadati; phylum Pseudomonadota; class Gammaproteobacteria; order Vibrionales; family Vibrionaceae; genus Photobacterium; species Photobacterium piscicola. Next base: position 164,573 of record NZ_CP175534.1, on the reverse strand, counting down.
ACCCACCACTTTTTCTCCCAGAAAAAGTGATGGTATAGTCTTTTAAATCGTTGGGGTTATAGCTCAGCTGGGAGAGCGCCTGCCTTGCACGCAGGAGGTCTGCGGTTCGATCCCGCATAGCTCCACCACTTTCTAAATATATTCAAAGTAATGAATGTGATTAGAAAGTGGTTATCTAACGATGATTACATGTTCTTTAACAATCTGGAAAGCTGACTAGTAAATTTAATCGAAAGATTAATTTTAAAAATGTTTTTATTCTCTGAATAAAAACGAGTTCTCAAAACATACACATTCAAGTGTCTGTGTTTGCTTTCACTTTTTAAAGTGAAGACAAATAAATGAGTCCGGCGAAAAACCAATGTTTAATATTTTCTTGATCGGAGTATTAAACGCAAACCTTGGTTGTTTGAACATACAAGACCTCTTGGGGTTGTATGGTTAAGTGACTAAGCGTACACGGTGGATGCCTTGGCAGTCAGAGGCGATGAAGGACGTATTAACTTGCGATAAGCCCAGATTAGGCAGTAAAAGCCTCTTGAGTCTGGGATTTCCGAATGGGGAAACCCACTTGCATAAGCAAGTATCATTAACTGAATACATAGGTTAATGAGGCAAACCGGGGGAACTGAAACATCTAAGTACCCCGAGGAAGAGAAATCAACCGAGATTCCGGTAGTAGCGGCGAGCGAAACCGGATTAGCCCTTAAGCTAGTTCTGCGTTAGGTGAAGGTTCTGGAAAGTACCGCGATACAGGGTGATAGCCCCGTAACCAAAAATGCATTATTAGTGAAATCGAGTAGGACGGGACACGTGATATCCTGTTTGAACATGGGGGGACCATCCTCCAAGGCTAAATACTCCTGACTGACCGATAGTGAACCAGTACCGTGAGGGAAAGGCGAAAAGAACCCCTGTGAGGGGAGTGAAATAGAACCTGAAACCGTGTACGTACAAGCAGTAGGAGCCCACTTGTTGGGTGACTGCGTACCTTTTGTATAATGGGTCAGCGACTTAATTTTAGTAGCAAGGTTAACCGTTTAGGGGAGCCGTAGGGAAACCGAGTCTTAACTGGGCGTCATAGTTGCTAGGATTAGACCCGAAACCGAGTGATCTAGCCATGGGCAGGTTGAAGGTGAGGTAACACTTACTGGAGGACCGAACCGACTAATGTTGAAAAATTAGCGGATGACTTGTGGCTAGGGGTGAAAGGCCAATCAAACTCGGAGATAGCTGGTTCTCCCCGAAAGCTATTTAGGTAGCGCCTCGGACGAATACTACTGGGGGTAGAGCACTGTTAAGGCTAGGGGGTCATCCCGACTTACCAACCCTTTGCAAACTCCGAATACCAGTAAGTACTATCCGGGAGACACACGGCGGGTGCTAACGTCCGTCGTGAAGAGGGAAACAACCCAGACCGCCAGCTAAGGTCCCAAAGTTATAGCTAAGTGGGAAACGATGTGGGAAGGCTCAGACAGCCAGGATGTTGGCTTAGAAGCAGCCATCATTTAAAGAAAGCGTAATAGCTCACTGGTCGAGTCGGCCTGCGCGGAAGATTTAACGGGGCTAAGCTATACACCGAAGCTGCGGCAATATGAACTTGTTCATATTGGGTAGGGGAGCGTTCTGTAAGCCGTTGAAGGTGCATTGTAAAGTGTGCTGGAGGTATCAGAAGTGCGAATGCTGACATGAGTAACGATAAAGGGAGTGAAAAACTCCCTCGCCGGAAGATCAAGGGTTCCTGTCCAACGTTAATCGGGGCAGGGTAAGTCGACCCCTAAGGCGAGGCCGAAAGGCGTAGTCGATGGGAAACGGGTTAATATTCCCGTACTTCTTATAATTGCGATGGAGGGACGGAGAAGGCTAGGTGAGCCTGGCGACGGTTGTCCAGGTCCAAGTATGTAGGCTGATGAATTAGGCAAATCCGGTTCATCTTAAGGCTGAGATACGATGTCGAGCTACTACGGTAGTGAAGTCATTGATGCCATGCTTCCGGGAAAAGCTTCTAAGCTTCAGATTATAAGAAATCGTACCCCAAACCGACACAGGTGATCAGGTAGAGAATACCAAGGCGCTTGAGAGAACTCGGGTGAAGGAACTAGGCAAAATGGTACCGTAACTTCGGGAGAAGGTACGCTCCTAGCGGTGATGAGACTTGCTCTCTAAGCTGCCGGGAGTCGCAGATACCAGGTGGCTGCAACTGTTTATTAAAAACACAGCACTGTGCAAAATCGAAAGATGACGTATACGGTGTGACGCCTGCCCGGTGCCGGAAGGTTAATTGATGGGGTTAGACTTCGGTCGAAGCTCTTGATCGAAGCCCCGGTAAACGGCGGCCGTAACTATAACGGTCCTAAGGTAGCGAAATTCCTTGTCGGGTAAGTTCCGACCTGCACGAATGGCGTAATGATGGCCACGCTGTCTCCACCCGAGACTCAGTGAAATTGAAATCGCAGTGAAGATGCTGTGTACCCGCGGCTAGACGGAAAGACCCCGTGAACCTTTACTATAGCTTGGCACTGAACATTGACCCTACATGTGTAGGATAGGTGGGAGACGTTGAAGCAACCGCGCCAGTGGTTGTGGAGTCAATCTTGAAATACCACCCTTGTATGCTTGATGTTCTAACGTCGACCCCTTATCGGGGTTACGGACAGTGCCTGGTGGGTAGTTTGACTGGGGCGGTCTCCTCCCAAAGAGTAACGGAGGAGCACGAAGGTGGGCTAATCACGGTCGGACATCGTGAGGTTAGTGCAATGGCATAAGCCCGCTTGACTGCGAGAATGACAATTCGAGCAGGTGCGAAAGCAGGTCATAGTGATCCGGTGGTTCTGAATGGAAGGGCCATCGCTCAACGGATAAAAGGTACTCCGGGGATAACAGGCTGATACCGCCCAAGAGTTCATATCGACGGCGGTGTTTGGCACCTCGATGTCGGCTCATCACATCCTGGGGCTGAAGTCGGTCCCAAGGGTATGGCTGTTCGCCATTTAAAGTGGTACGCGAGCTGGGTTTAGAACGTCGTGAGACAGTTCGGTCCCTATCTGCCGTGGGCGTTGGATGATTGAGAGGGGCTGCTCCTAGTACGAGAGGACCGGAGTGGACGAACCGCTGGTGTTCGGGTTGTATCGCCAGATGCATTGCCCGGTAGCTAAGTTCGGAATCGATAACCGCTGAAAGCATCTAAGCGGGAAGCGAGCCTCAAGATGAGTCATCCCTAGACCTTTAAGGTCTCTAAAGGGTTGTTGAAGACTACAACGTTGATAGGTCAGGTGTGTAAGTGCTGCGAGGCATTGAGCTAACTGATACTAATTGCCCGTGAGGCTTAACCATACAACACCCAAGGGGTTTTCCTTCTCATAAGAGAAGAGACGGACTCTACAAACGCTTGAATGCGTGTTGAGAACAACTAGTTAGATTTTCCCAGATTGCTATTTATTGTCATAAGACAATAAATAAACCAGAATTTGCTTGGCGACCATAGCGTTATGGACCCACCTGATCCCATGCCGAACTCAGTAGTGAAACGTAATAGCGCCGATGGTAGTGTGGGGTCTCCCCATGTGAGAGTAGGACATCGCCAGGCTCAAATTTATGAAAGCCCGTTCAATGAACGGGCTTTTATTTCGCTCTTACTGATTGTAATGTGAGCGACGTCAACAGAAAGTTTTTACTTTTTAATCGATTGATAAAAAAGAATAAAATTTTGTCTTGACTGAATATCAGAAAAGCGTATTATACGCCACCTGACTTGCTGAAGCGTAATGCGCTAAGGCATTGAAAGTCAACGTTCTTTAACAATTTGACCATGCAATCTGTGTGGGCACTCGTTGAATAGTTAAGTCGAAAGATTTATCAATGAACTGAGTGACCAATACAAATAACTACGGTTATTTGGCACAGTCAATTCATTACCATTCTGTTGGAATGGTAATAGCTTTAAAATTACTAAGGTAGTTTTGAAGTCAGTATTCATTGAGCCGTCTCGAAAGAGACAACAAAACTTTAATTGAAGAGTTTGATCATGGCTCAGATTGAACGCTGGCGGCAGGCCTAACACATGCAAGTCGAGCGGTAACAGAAAGAAAGCTTGCTTTCTTTGCTGACGAGCGGCGGACGGGTGAGTAATGCCTGGGAATATACCCTGATGTGGGGGATAACTATTGGAAACGATAGCTAATACCGCATAATCTCTTCGGAGCAAAGAGGGGGACCTTCGGGCCTCTCGCGTCAGGATTAGCCCAGGTGGGATTAGCTAGTTGGTGGGGTAATGGCTCACCAAGGCGACGATCCCTAGCTGGTCTGAGAGGATGATCAGCCACACTGGAACTGAGACACGGTCCAGACTCCTACGGGAGGCAGCAGTGGGGAATATTGCACAATGGGGGAAACCCTGATGCAGCCATGCCGCGTGTATGAAGAAGGCCTTCGGGTTGTAAAGTACTTTCAGTTGTGAGGAAGGCAGTTAAGTTAATAGCTTGGCTGTTTGACGTTAGCAACAGAAGAAGCACCGGCTAACTCCGTGCCAGCAGCCGCGGTAATACGGAGGGTGCGAGCGTTAATCGGAATTACTGGGCGTAAAGCGCATGCAGGCGGTCTGTTAAGCAAGATGTGAAAGCCCGGGGCTCAACCTCGGAACAGCATTTTGAACTGGCAGACTAGAGTCTTGTAGAGGGGGGTAGAATTTCAGGTGTAGCGGTGAAATGCGTAGAGATCTGAAGGAATACCGGTGGCGAAGGCGGCCCCCTGGACAAAGACTGACGCTCAGATGCGAAAGCGTGGGGAGCAAACAGGATTAGATACCCTGGTAGTCCACGCCGTAAACGATGTCTACTTGAAGGTTGTGGCCTTGAGCCGTGGCTTTCGGAGCTAACGCGTTAAGTAGACCGCCTGGGGAGTACGGTCGCAAGATTAAAACTCAAATGAATTGACGGGGGCCCGCACAAGCGGTGGAGCATGTGGTTTAATTCGATGCAACGCGAAGAACCTTACCTACTCTTGACATCCAGAGAATTCGCTAGAGATAGCTTAGTGCCTTCGGGAACTCTGAGACAGGTGCTGCATGGCTGTCGTCAGCTCGTGTTGTGAAATGTTGGGTTAAGTCCCGCAACGAGCGCAACCCTTATCCTTGTTTGCCAGCACGTAATGGTGGGAACTCCAGGGAGACTGCCGGTGATAAACCGGAGGAAGGTGGGGACGACGTCAAGTCATCATGGCCCTTACGAGTAGGGCTACACACGTGCTACAATGGCGTATACAGAGGGCTGCAAGCTAGCGATAGTGAGCGAATCCCACAAAGTACGTCGTAGTCCGGATTGGAGTCTGCAACTCGACTCCATGAAGTCGGAATCGCTAGTAATCGTGAATCAGAATGTCACGGTGAATACGTTCCCGGGCCTTGTACACACCGCCCGTCACACCATGGGAGTGGGCTGCACCAGAAGTAGATAGCTTAACCTTCGGGAGGGCGTTTACCACGGTGTGGTTCATGACTGGGGTGAAGTCGTAACAAGGTAGCCCTAGGGGAACCTGGGGCTGGATCACCTCCTTACCTAAAGACTTATACTGTTTTATGCAGTGTCCACACAGATTGCTTGGTCGAAATGTAAAAGAGCCGACGTAAGTTGCCCAACAACTTGCGTTATGAACATTGTCCCGTTCGTCTAGAGGCCTAGGACACCGCCCTTTCACGGCGGTAACAGGGGTTCGACTCCCCTACGGGACGCCACTTCTCTTTGAAGTGCAAATTGGGTCGTTAGCTCAGTTGGTAGAGCAGTTGACTTTTAATCAATTGGTCGCAGGTTCGAATCCTGCACGACCCACCATTTCCTTTCCACGAAGGAAATATTATTTGCTTTCACTTTTTAAAGTGAAAATAAATAAGATACTATCGTGGGCGATTAGCTCAGTTGGGAGAGCACCTCCCTTACAAGGAGGGGGTCACTGGTTCGAGCCCGGTATCGCCCACCACTCTCTAAGAATTTTCTGCACGGAATCGCAGATTTAATGAAGAATACCTTTATTAAGTCCGCATTGTTGTCGCTGAAAATCATTAGGAAGTGGTTATCGTTAGATAATTGCATGCTCTTTAACAATCTGGAAAGCTGACTAGTAAATTCAATCGAAAGATTGATTTTAAAAAATGTTTTTATCTTCGGATAAAAACGAGTTCTCAAAACAACACACATTCAAGTGTCTTGTATCGAGTCCGGCGAAAAACCAATGTTTAATATTTTCTTGATCGGATTATTAAACGCAAACCTTGGTTGTTTGAACATACAAGACCTCTTGGGGTTGTATGGTTAAGTGACTAAGCGTACACGGTGGATGCCTTGGCAGTCAGAGGCGATGAAGGACGTATTAACTTGCGATAAGCCCAGATTAGGCAGTAAAAGCCTCTTGAGTCTGGGATTTCCGAATGGGGAAACCCACTTGCATAAGCAAGTATCATTAACTGAATACATAGGTTAATGAGGCAAACCGGGGGAACTGAAACATCTAAGTACCCCGAGGAAGAGAAATCAACCGAGATTCCGGTAGTAGCGGCGAGCGAAACCGGATTAGCCCTTAAGCTAGTTCTGCGTTAGGTGAAGGTTCTGGAAAGTACCGCGATACAGGGTGATAGCCCCGTAACCAAAAATGCATTATTAGTGAAATCGAGTAGGACGGGACACGTGATATCCTGTTTGAACATGGGGGGACCATCCTCCAAGGCTAAATACTCCTGACTGACCGATAGTGAACCAGTACCGTGAGGGAAAGGCGAAAAGAACCCCTGTGAGGGGAGTGAAATAGAACCTGAAACCGTGTACGTACAAGCAGTAGGAGCCCACTTGTTGGGTGACTGCGTACCTTTTGTATAATGGGTCAGCGACTTAATTTTAGTAGCAAGGTTAACCGTTTAGGGGAGCCGTAGGGAAACCGAGTCTTAACTGGGCGTCATAGTTGCTAGGATTAGACCCGAAACCGAGTGATCTAGCCATGGGCAGGTTGAAGGTGAGGTAACACTTACTGGAGGACCGAACCGACTAATGTTGAAAAATTAGCGGATGACTTGTGGCTAGGGGTGAAAGGCCAATCAAACTCGGAGATAGCTGGTTCTCCCCGAAAGCTATTTAGGTAGCGCCTCGGACGAATACTACTGGGGGTAGAGCACTGTTAAGGCTAGGGGGTCATCCCGACTTACCAACCCTTTGCAAACTCCGAATACCAGTAAGTAATATCCGGGAGACACACGGCGGGTGCTAACGTCCGTCGTGAAGAGGGAAACAACCCAGACCGCCAGCTAAGGTCCCAAAGTTATAGCTAAGTGGGAAACGATGTGGGAAGGCTCAGACAGCCAGGATGTTGGCTTAGAAGCAGCCATCATTTAAAGAAAGCGTAATAGCTCACTGGTCGAGTCGGCCTGCGCGGAAGATTTAACGGGGCTAAGCTATACACCGAAGCTGCGGCAATATGAACTTGTTCATATTGGGTAGGGGAGCGTTCTGTAAGCCGTTGAAGGTGCATTGTAAAGTGTGCTGGAGGTATCAGAAGTGCGAATGCTGACATGAGTAACGATAAAGGGAGTGAAAAACTCCCTCGCCGGAAGATCAAGGGTTCCTGTCCAACGTTAATCGGGGCAGGGTAAGTCGACCCCTAAGGCGAGGCCGAAAGGCGTAGTCGATGGGAAACGGGTTAATATTCCCGTACTTCTTATAATTGCGATGGAGGGACGGAGAAGGCTAGGTGAGCCTGGCGACGGTTGTCCAGGTCCAAGTATGTAGGCTGATGAATTAGGCAAATCCGGTTCATCTTAAGGCTGAGATACGATGTCGAGCTACTACGGTAGTGAAGTCATTGATGCCATGCTTCCGGGAAAAGCTTCTAAGCTTCAGATTATAAGAAATCGTACCCCAAACCGACACAGGTGATCAGGTAGAGAATACCAAGGCGCTTGAGAGAACTCGGGTGAAGGAACTAGGCAAAATGGTACCGTAACTTCGGGAGAAGGTACGCTCCTAGCGGTGATGAGACTTGCTCTCTAAGCTGCCGGGAGTCGCAGATACCAGGTGGCTGCAACTGTTTATTAAAAACACAGCACTGTGCAAAATCGAAAGATGACGTATACGGTGTGACGCCTGCCCGGTGCCGGAAGGTTAATTGATGGGGTTAGACTTCGGTCGAAGCTCTTGATCGAAGCCCCGGTAAACGGCGGCCGTAACTATAACGGTCCTAAGGTAGCGAAATTCCTTGTCGGGTAAGTTCCGACCTGCACGAATGGCGTAATGATGGCCACGCTGTCTCCACCCGAGACTCAGTGAAATTGAAATCGCAGTGAAGATGCTGTGTACCCGCGGCTAGACGGAAAGACCCCGTGAACCTTTACTATAGCTTGGCACTGAACATTGACCCTACATGTGTAGGATAGGTGGGAGACGTTGAAGCAACCGCGCCAGTGGTTGTGGAGTCAATCTTGAAATACCACCCTTGTATGCTTGATGTTCTAACGTCGACCCCTTATCGGGGTTACGGACAGTGCCTGGTGGGTAGTTTGACTGGGGCGGTCTCCTCCCAAAGAGTAACGGAGGAGCACGAAGGTGGGCTAATCACGGTCGGACATCGTGAGGTTAGTGCAATGGCATAAGCCCGCTTGACTGCGAGAATGACAATTCGAGCAGGTGCGAAAGCAGGTCATAGTGATCCGGTGGTTCTGAATGGAAGGGCCATCGCTCAACGGATAAAAGGTACTCCGGGGATAACAGGCTGATACCGCCCAAGAGTTCATATCGACGGCGGTGTTTGGCACCTCGATGTCGGCTCATCACATCCTGGGGCTGAAGTCGGTCCCAAGGGTATGGCTGTTCGCCATTTAAAGTGGTACGCGAGCTGGGTTTAGAACGTCGTGAGACAGTTCGGTCCCTATCTGCCGTGGGCGTTGGATGATTGAGAGGGGCTGCTCCTAGTACGAGAGGACCGGAGTGGACGAACCGCTGGTGTTCGGGTTGTATCGCCAGATGCATTGCCCGGTAGCTAAGTTCGGAATCGATAACCGCTGAAAGCATCTAAGCGGGAAGCGAGCCTCAAGATGAGTCATCCCTAGACCTTTAAGGTCTCTAAAGGGTTGTTGAAGACTACAACGTTGATAGGTCAGGTGTGTAAGTGCTGCGAGGCATTGAGCTAACTGATACTAATTGCCCGTGAGGCTTAACCATACAACACCCAAGGGGTTTTCCTTCTCATAAGAGAAGAGACGGACTCTACAAACGCTTGAATGCGTGTTGAGAACAACTAGTTAGATTTTCCCAGATTGCTATTTATTGTCATAAGACAATAAATAAACCAGAATTTGCTTGGCGACCATAGCGTTATGGACCCACCTGATCCCATGCCGAACTCAGTAGTGAAACGTAATAGCGCCGATGGTAGTGTGGGGTCTCCCCATGTGAGAGTAGGACATCGCCAGGCTCAAATTTATGAAAGCCCGTTCAATGAACGGGCTTTTATTTCGCTCTTACTGATTGTAATGTGAGCGACGTCAACAGAAAGTTTTTACTTTTTAATCGATTGATAAAAAAGAATAAAATTTTGTCTTGACTGAATATCAGAAAAGCGTATTATACGCCACCTGACTTGCTGAAGCGTAACGCGCTAAGGCATTGAAAGTCAACGTTCTTTAACAATTTGACCATGCAATCTGTGTGGGCACTCGTTGAATAGTTAAGTCGAAAGATTTATCAATGAACTGAGTGACCAATACAAATAACTACGGTTATTTGGCACAGTCAATTCATTACCATTCTGTTGGAATGGTAATAGCTTTAAAATTACTAAGGTAGTTTTGAAGTCAGTATTCATTGAGCCGTCTCGAAAGAGACAACAAAACTTTAATTGAAGAGTTTGATCATGGCTCAGATTGAACGCTGGCGGCAGGCCTAACACATGCAAGTCGAGCGGTAACAGAAAGAAAGCTTGCTTTCTTTGCTGACGAGCGGCGGACGGGTGAGTAATGCCTGGGAATATACCCTGATGTGGGGGATAACTATTGGAAACGATAGCTAATACCGCATAATCTCTTCGGAGCAAAGAGGGGGACCTTCGGGCCTCTCGCGTCAGGATTAGCCCAGGTGGGATTAGCTAGTTGGTGGGGTAATGGCTCACCAAGGCGACGATCCCTAGCTGGTCTGAGAGGATGATCAGCCACACTGGAACTGAGACACGGTCCAGACTCCTACGGGAGGCAGCAGTGGGGAATATTGCACAATGGGGGAAACCCTGATGCAGCCATGCCGCGTGTATGAAGAAGGCCTTCGGGTTGTAAAGTACTTTCAGTTGTGAGGAAGGCAGTTAAGTTAATAGCTTGGCTGTTTGACGTTAGCAACAGAAGAAGCACCGGCTAACTCCGTGCCAGCAGCCGCGGTAATACGGAGGGTGCGAGCGTTAATCGGAATTACTGGGCGTAAAGCGCATGCAGGCGGTCTGTTAAGCAAGATGTGAAAGCCCGGGGCTCAACCTCGGAACAGCATTTTGAACTGGCAGACTAGAGTCTTGTAGAGGGGGGTAGAATTTCAGGTGTAGCGGTGAAATGCGTAGAGATCTGAAGGAATACCGGTGGCGAAGGCGGCCCCCTGGACAAAGACTGACGCTCAGATGCGAAAGCGTGGGGAGCAAACAGGATTAGATACCCTGGTAGTCCACGCCGTAAACGATGTCTACTTGAAGGTTGTGGCCTTGAGCCGTGGCTTTCGGAGCTAACGCGTTAAGTAGACCGCCTGGGGAGTACGGTCGCAAGATTAAAACTCAAATGAATTGACGGGGGCCCGCACAAGCGGTGGAGCATGTGGTTTAATTCGATGCAACGCGAAGAACCTTACCTACTCTTGACATCCAGAGAATTCGCTAGAGATAGCTTAGTGCCTTCGGGAACTCTGAGACAGGTGCTGCATGGCTGTCGTCAGCTCGTGTTGTGAAATGTTGGGTTAAGTCCCGCAACGAGCGCAACCCTTATCCTTGTTTGCCAGCACGTAATGGTGGGAACTCCAGGGAGACTGCCGGTGATAAACCGGAGGAAGGTGGGGACGACGTCAAGTCATCATGGCCCTTACGAGTAGGGCTACACACGTGCTACAATGGCGTATACAGAGGGCTGCAAGCTAGCGATAGTGAGCGAATCCCACAAAGTACGTCGTAGTCCGGATTGGAGTCTGCAACTCGACTCCATGAAGTCGGAATCGCTAGTAATCGTGAATCAGAATGTCACGGTGAATACGTTCCCGGGCCTTGTACACACCGCCCGTCACACCATGGGAGTGGGCTGCACCAGAAGTAGATAGCTTAACCTTCGGGAGGGCGTTTACCACGGTGTGGTTCATGACTGGGGTGAAGTCGTAACAAGGTAGCCCTAGGGGAACCTGGGGCTGGATCACCTCCTTACCTAAAGACTTATGCTGTTTTATGCAGTGTCCACACAGATTGCTTGGTTAAAATGTAGAACGTAAAAAGACTTGGGTCTGTAGCTCAGGTGGTTAGAGCGCACCCCTGATAAGGGTGAGGTCGGTGGTTCGAGTCCACTCAGACCCACCACTTTTTCTCCCAGAAAAAGTGATGGTATAGTCTTTTAAATCGTTGGGGTTATAGCTCAGCTGGGAGAGCGCCTGCCTTGCACGCAGGAGGTCTGCGGTTCGATCCCGCATAGCTCCACCACTTTCTAAATATATTCAAAGTAATGAATGTGATTAGAAAGTGGTTATCTAACGATGATTACATGTTCTTTAACAATCTGGAAAGCTGACTAGTAAATTTAATCGAAAGATTAATTTTAAAAATGTTTTTATCTTCGGATAAAAACGAGTTCTCAAAACATACACATTCAAGTGTCTGTGTTTGCTTTCACTTTTTAAAGTGAAGACAAATAAATGAGTCCGGCGAAAAACCAATGTTTAATATTTTCTTGATCGGAGTATTAAACGCAAACCTTGGTTGTTTGAACATATAAGACCTCTTGGGGTTGTATGGTTAAGTGACTAAGCGTACACGGTGGATGCCTTGGCAGTCAGAGGCGATGAAGGACGTATTAACTTGCGATAAGCCCAGATTAGGCAGTAAAAGCCTCTTGAGTCTGGGATTTCCGAATGGGGAAACCCACTTGCATAAGCAAGTATCATTAACTGAATACATAGGTTAATGAGGCAAACCGGGGGAACTGAAACATCTAAGTACCCCGAGGAAGAGAAATCAACCGAGATTCCGGTAGTAGCGGCGAGCGAAACCGGATTAGCCCTTAAGCTAGTTCTGCGTTAGGTGAAGGTTCTGGAAAGTACCGCGATACAGGGTGATAGCCCCGTAACCAAAAATGCATTATTAGTGAAATCGAGTAGGACGGGACACGTGATATCCTGTTTGAACATGGGGGGACCATCCTCCAAGGCTAAATACTCCTGACTGACCGATAGTGAACCAGTACCGTGAGGGAAAGGCGAAAAGAACCCCTGTGAGGGGAGTGAAATAGAACCTGAAACCGTGTACGTACAAGCAGTAGGAGCCCACTTGTTGGGTGACTGCGTACCTTTTGTATAATGGGTCAGCGACTTAATTTTAGTAGCAAGGTTAACCGTTTAGGGGAGCCGTAGGGAAACCGAGTCTTAACTGGGCGTCATAGTTGCTAGGATTAGACCCGAAACCGAGTGATCTAGCCATGGGCAGGTTGAAGGTGAGGTAACACTTACTGGAGGACCGAACCGACTAATGTTGAAAAATTAGCGGATGACTTGTGGCTAGGGGTGAAAGGCCAATCAAACTCGGAGATAGCTGGTTCTCCCCGAAAGCTATTTAGGTAGCGCCTCGGACGAATACTACTGGGGGTAGAGCACTGTTAAGGCTAGGGGGTCATCCCGACTTACCAACCCTTTGCAAACTCCGAATACCAGTAAGTACTATCCGGGAGACACACGGCGGGTGCTAACGTCCGTCGTGAAGAGGGAAACAACCCAGACCGCCAGCTAAGGTCCCAAAGTTATAGCTAAGTGGGAAACGATGTGGGAAGGCTCAGACAGCCAGGATGTTGGCTTAGAAGCAGCCATCATTTAAAGAAAGCGTAATAGCTCACTGGTCGAGTCGGCCTGCGCGGAAGATTTAACGGGGCTAAGCTATACACCGAAGCTGCGGCAATATGAACTCGTTCATATTGGGTAGGGGAGCGTTCTGTAAGCCGTTGAAGGTGCATTGTAAAGTGTGCTGGAGGTATCAGAAGTGCGAATGCTGACATGAGTAACGATAAAGGGAGTGAAAAACTCCCTCGCCGGAAGATCAAGGGTTCCTGTCCAACGTTAATCGGGGCAGGGTAAGTCGACCCCTAAGGCGAGGCCGAAAGGCGTAGTCGATGGGAAACGGGTTAATATTCCCGTACTTCTTATAATTGCGATGGAGGGACGGAGAAGGCTAGGTGAGCCTGGCGACGGTTGTCCAGGTCCAAGTATGTAGGCTGATGAATTAGGCAAATCCGGTTCATCTTAAGGCTGAGATACGATGTCGAGCTACTACGGTAGTGAAGTCATTGATGCCATGCTTCCGGGAAAAGCTTCTAAGCTTCAGATTATAAGAAATCGTACCCCAAACCGACACAGGTGATCAGGTAGAGAATACCAAGGCGCTTGAGAGAACTCGGGTGAAGGAACTAGGCAAAATGGTACCGTAACTTCGGGAGAAGGTACGCTCCTAGCGGTGATGAGACTTGCTCTCTAAGCTGCCGGGAGTCGCAGATACCAGGTGGCTGCAACTGTTTATTAAAAACACAGCACTGTGCAAAATCGAAAGATGACGTATACGGTGTGACGCCTGCCCGGTGCCGGAAGGTTAATTGATGGGGTTAGACTTCGGTCGAAGCTCTTGATCGAAGCCCCGGTAAACGGCGGCCGTAACTATAACGGTCCTAAGGTAGCGAAATTCCTTGTCGGGTAAGTTCCGACCTGCACGAATGGCGTAATGATGGCCACGCTGTCTCCACCCGAGACTCAGTGAAATTGAAATCGCAGTGAAGATGCTGTGTACCCGCGGCTAGACGGAAAGACCCCGTGAACCTTTACTATAGCTTGGCACTGAACATTGACCCTACATGTGTAGGATAGGTGGGAGACGTTGAAGCAACCGCGCCAGTGGTTGTGGAGTCAATCTTGAAATACCACCCTTGTATGCTTGATGTTCTAACGTTGACCCCTTATCGGGGTTACGGACAGTGCCTGGTGGGTAGTTTGACTGGGGCGGTCTCCTCCCAAAGAGTAACGGAGGAGCACGAAGGTGGGCTAATCACGGTCGGACATCGTGAGGTTAGTGCAATGGCATAAGCCCGCTTGACTGCGAGAATGACAATTCGAGCAGGTGCGAAAGCAGGTCATAGTGATCCGGTGGTTCTGAATGGAAGGGCCATCGCTCAACGGATAAAAGGTACTCCGGGGATAACAGGCTGATACCGCCCAAGAGTTCATATCGACGGCGGTGTTTGGCACCTCGATGTCGGCTCATCACATCCTGGGGCTGAAGTCGGTCCCAAGGGTATGGCTGTTCGCCATTTAAAGTGGTACGCGAGCTGGGTTTAGAACGTCGTGAGACAGTTCGGTCCCTATCTGCCGTGGGCGTTGGATGATTGAGAGGGGCTGCTCCTAGTACGAGAGGACCGGAGTGGACGAACCGCTGGTGTTCGGGTTGTATCGCCAGATGCATTGCCCGGTAGCTAAGTTCGGAATCGATAACCGCTGAAAGCATCTAAGCGGGAAGCGAGCCTCAAGATGAGTCATCCCTAGACCTTTAAGGTCTCTAAAGGGTTGTTGAAGACTACAACGTTGATAGGTCAGGTGTGTAAGTGCTGCGAGGCATTGAGCTAACTGATACTAATTGCCCGTGAGGCTTAACCATACAACACCCAAGGGGTTTTTCTTCTCAATAAGAGAAGAGACGGACTCTACAAACGCTTGAATGCGTGTTGAGAACAACTAGTTAGATTTTCCCAGATTGCTATTTATTGTCATAAGACAATAAATAAACCAGAATTTGCTTGGCGACCATAGCGTTATGGACCCACCTGATCCCATGCCGAACTCAGTAGTGAAACGTAATAGCGCCGATGGTAGTGTGGGGTCTCCCCATGTGAGAGTAGGACATCGCCAGGCTCAAATTTCGTTTTTATCTTTTTATAAAGGTAGAGACAACAAGTTGCATTTATGCTGAATAGACACTGCGGAGTGGTAGTTCAGTTGGTTAGAATACCGGCCTGTCACGCCGGGGGTCGCGGGTTCGAGTCCCGTCCACTCCGCCATTATTAAAGAAACCTGAATCGAAAGATTCAGGTTTTTTTTCGTCTGTAGAAAATGATTATCATAATGAGGTAGTGAAGTTGGTTAATACTCTTCTCTATATTATTCTAATCTGTAAAATTAACTGTTCAGGTTAATCCAATCTCTTGAACACATTTTAGTGTTGTTGTAACCAACTCCAATCTTGTTCTACTGGGTTAAGTTTAGGGAAATAGGGTGGAAGTCTGATGATACTGAGATTATTAAACTGATTGGCAATATCGATAGTGTGCCAATTTGCATCATTTTTCACCAAAAACCTCACCAATTCCTCTTGCTGGGCATACTGAACCCAATAGATAACATATTCTAAATAGTGTTGTTTTATCGCTCTTAGTTGAGTTTCTCGCTCAGCTTAAAAGACGGGTAGTCGTATTCTGTTGTCCAAACCTTACTTCATATTGAAACCATACATTGACCTTATTGAATCCTATATGCTCTGTGATCTTAAGGATTGTTTTAATTTTAAATTTTTGAAATTATCCTGAATTTGTTGTGATTATTTCGAATGTTTTTACCGTGACGTTATCCACGAAAAGCCCGCGCGCTTAAGTAGATAATAGATAGAATCTGGATGGTAGTTTTTATCAAATTCTTTGAGAATGTAAGCGTGAATATCCGTTCCTATTAATTGCCCACCAGAAGAGTCTTAAGCTTTAAGTTTAATATAATTAGATAGCTACTTACGTTGTTTAGGCGTGAGAAATGCAGGACACCACTACGCAGTTTTTCTTGGAGTGCTTTAAGGCAAGTAATCTCATTTTTATTTGGATTGTTTTTTATCTATAGAAAGTGGTTATGTTGTGCGGTAATTCAGTTGATTAATACCCCTACCATTATTTGGTATTCTCTCTAGTTATGGAGGTCATTATGTATTGGAAAGCTATATTTATGATTTTGCGCAGGGATTTGAATGTGTCTAAATACTGAAATAGGATGGCAGAGATAACTAATGAGAAGATGAGTTCTAGGGCGAGAAAGTCTAGTGGGTTGATGATAACGACAAGCGCAACAATAATCGTTATTGCTGCGCTTGATATTAGCGTTATAAAATTTGATTAAGGATATGATCGGCTTTAATTCGGCGAATTCGCTTAATTAATTTCTTCACTTGCAGTGGATAGCTGTCGATTTTCTCGATTTGTTTATAGCTACCAATTAATGTGGTGTGAGTCAGTATACAATCTATTTCTTGCTGAGTTTGCGGTGCGAGAAGTTGATTTTTATCATGAATAAGAATGGCATTTTCTAAGTCAAGTTTCCATGCTCGAGGGTTTAAGTTATTACCTGTCACCAGCATGTATTGATCGTCGACCCAGATCCCTTTGAGATGGAAGCTATTATTATCATGTTTCCATAGATGAATCGCCAATTGGCGACTTGCGATTGCTGCTTCGTTACTTTTTGCAAAATTACGTAAGTTTACTTCATAAAGGTAAGGTAAACCTGCAATAGTTTTAAACGGCTCTGACGGTGGAATATAAAAGTCGTTTGCTGTTTTGTCACCAACAACAATAGTAACCTTAACACCACGTTTGAGGGCTTTAATAACTTCTTTGCTGACGCCGCGAGGGAAATTAAAATAAGGCGTGCAAATAGTTAGTTTATTCTGTGCACTGGCAATTAAAGTGCAAATATCTTGATTAAGCTGATTACGACGTTTACCTAAACCAATTAATGGCGTTAAACCTACTTCATCTGCTGCAATAGCTTCTGATACGTAGTGGTAGCTTGCTTGTTGCAATTCTGCTCGAAGATCTTTTATTGCACTTTTTAATGATTTTGTGTCAGGGCGTACTGCTTGGTTTAGACAATTGACGGCATCACTTTCAACTAAGGTTTCAGTGATAAATTGTGCCATGCTATTTGCTAATTTGTTATTTTTTATAACGTGATAGCGGTCGTAGCGGTAGCGGTCGTGTTGTGCGAGATAAACATCATTAAGGCTAGCACCGCTGTATATTACGGTATCATCGATAATGAAGCCTTTTAGGTGTAAAACGCCAAAGACTTCACGATTTCGAACAGGTACGCCGAGGACTTCAATAGAATGCTGATATTTCTCGGCATATTCACGGTATAACGCGGCATTACCATCAGATTGACTTGCGCCTATAAGACCACGCTGAGCACGGTGCCAATCAACGAATACTTTAATATCTAATGCCGGGTTACGTTGTTTTGCTTCGTATAGCGCTGTCAAAATACCGCGACCAGCTTCATCATCTTGTAGATAAAGTGCAACAATATAAATACGTTGCTGTGCTGAATCAATTTCTTGGTACAAACGCTCCCTGAAAGAACTCGCGTCAAAAAGAGTCTCTAAATTTTCGGGCTTGTGCGCAATACGCGGCAGCTGATCTATTTGCTGCCTGTTAGCAATAGCTGAATCCATTATCGCCTCGTTTACACGATCTATAAGAAGATAAATTTGAGTTAAGGATCGAATTATATCAGAAAAAATAGCAAGTCAACCTATCTCATTGTCAGATATATAACTGCCTCACTAAATTGTGATTATGGTTGAACTTTATATTGCATTGGAATGAGTTTTTTTCCGCTATTACAATAACGTCCAAAGCGTTGTTGTAGATCATGAGGTAGCTGCTGAGGTGATAATGTAATAAACCCTACGTGTTGATATAGGGCTTCAAGTTCTATAAACGCAAAGCAATAACACGGTTTTTGTTTTATTTGTGGTATGGCGTGCTGAAGTAAATGAGTTGCTATTTTTTGACCGCGGAATTCAGGTTTAACGAGCATGCCTGTTAATAGTTGTAACTCGCCTATAGATTTAAACCTAACACAACAAACAATACCTTGTGGTGATTCTCCAACCCATAAAATTTCATCACGTTTGGCTTTCCCTGCGGGATAAAAATCTTTATAGAGTTTATTGACGATGGGTAATCGAATTAAATTTAGTTGCTGATAGTGGACTTGGCTCATGGGAAAACACTGCGTTGTGAGATTGAATCGGGTAAAATGAATCAAATAGTATAAAGATATGGTCCCAAATTAACATGAAAGTTTTACATGATCATGGGTTAGCGCCTTATCATACCTTTGGTATTGATGTTACTGCCACACAGATTATTGAAGCTGAAAATATTGATGATTTCATTCATATTTGGCACGATGCAAGTTTTAATAATATGGCTAAATTAGTTGTAGGACACGGTAGTAATTTACTTTTTTGTGAAGACTATCAAGGCGTGGTTATTCTTAATCGTATTAAAGGTATTACGCAAACAGAAACGTCAACGAGCTTTTGTTTACATGTTGGTGGCGGTGAAGATTGGCATCAATTAGTTTGTTGGTGTGTAGATCGTAATATTGGTGGTTTAGAAAATTTAGCGTTAATTCCTGGTTGTGTAGGATCATCACCAATTCAAAATATTGGTGCTTATGGTGTCGAGCTTAAAGATGTATGCCAATATGTCGATGTGCTTGATGTTATCACTCAGGAGATTAAACGCTACGACGCAGCATCTTGTCAGTTTGGTTACCGAGACTCTATTTTTAAGCATCAATTAAAAGATGGTCATATCATTGTTGCAGTTGGTTTTTGTTTGCCAAAAATGTGGCAACCTAAAATCGCGTATGCACCTTTAAATCAATTTGATATAGCAACGGTTACTCTTCGACAAGTGTTTGATACTGTGTGCGAAGTGCGTAAAGCAAAATTACCCGATCCCGCGGTGATTGGTAATGCTGGCAGTTTTTTTAAAAATCCGATTATTACAAAGAATATGCTAAATAAGCTACAGGTTAATTATCCAACCATGCCTAGTTATGGTGTTGATGACCAGCATGTGAAATTAGCGGCAGGTTGGCTGATTGATCAGTGTGGCTTAAAAGGCTATCAGGTGGGCGGTGCTAAAGTACATCCCCAGCAAGCGCTGGTATTAACTAATATTGGTACGGCAACAGCGCAAGATGTTATTAGCCTTGCACAATATGTGGTTGATAGTGTAGCAGCAAAATTTGATATAGCATTGGAACATGAGGTGCGGTTTATGGCAGCTAACGTTGAAACGCATTTGGCCGAGATACAAGCATAATGAAAGAACATTCAACCCGTTTAGCCCTTATTCGTTTATTAGCTGATGGCCATTTTCATTCTGGTGAAAAATTAGGTCTGGCGTTGGGAATGTCGCGTGCTGGCATTGCTAAACAAATTAAAATTATTCAGCAGTGGGGCCTTGATTTATATAGTGTTCAAGGTAAAGGTTACTGTTTAGCTGCACCAATTGAATTACTTGATAGTCAACGTATTACTAAATTGGTGAGTTGTCCTCAATTAGAGTTGATTCCTGTAATCGATTCCACTAATCAATATTTACTTAATCAGATCGATCAATTACCGAGTGGGGCTGTTTGTTTGGCTGAATATCAACAGGCAGGTCGTGGTCGACGTGGTCGGCAGTGGCAATCGCCTTTTGGTAGTAATTTATATTTATCTACTTATTGGCGTTTAGAGGCAGGTGTTGCGGCGGCGATGGGGTTAAGCTTGGTGGTTGGTGTGGCGATTGCTGAAGCGTTACAACAACTTGGTGCGCCTGATATTCGCGTAAAATGGCCCAATGATCTTTATTATCATGATCAAAAGCTAGCGGGAATTTTAGTTGAAATGACCGGCAAGGCGGGTGATGCTGCGCATTTAGTCATTGGAATTGGGTTGAATATTGCGATGCCTACGGCTGCGACAGCAATGATAGATCAAGCTTGGACTAATCTTAGTGCTGCATGTTTACCATTGCCATCACGTAATGTGCTAGCTGCGACGTTAATTGAGCGCATTCATCAAACCCTAACCGAATATGAAGAGGTTGGTCTCTGTGGTTTTGTTGAGCGTTGGAATAGAATAGATAATTTTTTAAATCGGCCAGTTAAACTGTTGATTGGTGATCGTGTAATTGAAGGCATTGCTCGCGGTATTAATGAGCAAGGGGCCTTATTACTGGAAAATGATGGTGATATTACTGCTTATGTTGGTGGTGAAATCAGCCTTAGAGGTTGTTAATGCAGTTATTAATTGAAGCGGGTAATACTTACGTTAAGGTTGCCCTATTACAAGTAAGTGGCCGAGTTGAGCTGATTGGTA
Organism: Photobacterium piscicola; assembly: GCF_046058925.1. Classification (NCBI taxonomy): domain Bacteria; kingdom Pseudomonadati; phylum Pseudomonadota; class Gammaproteobacteria; order Vibrionales; family Vibrionaceae; genus Photobacterium; species Photobacterium piscicola. Next base: position 144,143 of record NZ_CP175534.1, on the reverse strand, counting down.
AATATCCAAGTAAAAAATTAGAGTTAGTATTAGATCCTATTTTAGAACAAAAGATTAAACGGATTGTTTTTGCCAGTGTTGGACCCGTTGAAGTGGATAATACGATTCAGCGTATTGCACAAGTTGCGAATATCCCCGTGTTACAAGTAAAAACGATGCGTAAAGATTTTGGAGTTAAAAATGGTTATAACGAGTACCAATATTTAGGGGTTGATCGTTGGCTAACATTAGTTGCTATTCATCAAAAGTTTAAGCGTCCTACGGTTATCGTTGATATTGGTACGGCATTAACATTTGATGTTTTAAGTGGTGATGGAAAGCATCTTGGTGGCTGGATCGCACCAGGTTATCAGTTAATGATGAAAGTGGTACTGGAAAATACCACCAAGGTGTTTTCTGATCATGACCATAATGATCGCCTAAGTCTTGCTGACAATACGGCTGATGGCCTTAAAAATGGTTGTCGAGCGGCATTGATTGGCTTGATTGAATATGGCTTAAAAGAAGCCCGTGAAAAACTTGCTGTAGAGCCTGAAGTGGTGCTGTGTGGTGGTGGGATTCGTCATCTTCCTTTAGATGATATTAAAAATTATAATCATCGCTCAGAATTGGTTCTTGAAGGGCTTGCTTTGTATGCGAAATGTCGATAATGGATAAAATTACGTCAGTTGATAAAAAAAGCATAAAAAAAAAGCACTAAAGTATTGCATCAAAAATCATCATTATCTAGAATGCGCATCAATTAAGCCGACTTAGCTCAGTAGGTAGAGCAACTGACTTGTAATCAGTAGGTCACCAGTTCGACTCCGGTAGTCGGCACCAGTTTCAAGAATTTCGGTGGGGTTCCCGAGTGGCCAAAGGGAGCAGATTGTAAATCTGCCGGCACTGCCTTCGAAGGTTCGAATCCTTCCCCCACCACCATTATTCAAATAGTTAAATAGCGCTACGAGTAAAAAAAGTTTTTGCGGGCATCGTATAATGGCTATTACCTCAGCCTTCCAAGCTGATGACGCGGGTTCGATTCCCGCTGCCCGCTCCACACTTCTTGTGTGCTGATATAGCTCAGTTGGTAGAGCGCACCCTTGGTAAGGGTGAGGTCGGCAGTTCGAATCTGCCTATCAGCACCACTCTTCAGTCAATATTTATCAATTTGTTATATACTCAACAAACCCATGTTTGGTTGTGTGGTCGTAATGCCACTAAATACCGTGCCCAGAGGGACTATCCATGTCTAAAGAAAAATTCGAACGCGTAAAACCGCACGTTAACGTTGGTACTATCGGCCACGTTGACCACGGTAAAACAACTCTAACTGCTGCTATCTGTACTACACTTGCAAAAGTGTACGGTGGTACAGCGAAAGATTTCGCATCAATCGATAACGCTCCTGAAGAGCGCGAGCGCGGTATCACAATTTCTACTTCTCACGTAGAATACGATACTCCTACTCGTCACTACGCACACGTAGACTGTCCTGGACACGCCGATTATGTTAAAAACATGATCACTGGTGCTGCTCAAATGGATGGTGGTATCCTAGTTGTTGCTGCAACTGACGGTCCTATGCCTCAAACTCGTGAGCACATCCTACTTGGTCGTCAAGTTGGTATTCCTTACATCATCGTATTCATGAACAAGTGTGACATGGTTGATGATGAAGAACTACTTGAACTAGTAGAGATGGAAGTTCGTGAACTTCTTTCTGAGTACGATTTCCCAGGTGATGATTGCCCAGTAATCATGGGTTCTGCACTAGGCGCACTTAACGGTGAAGCTGAGTGGGAAGCTAAGATTGTTGAACTAGCTGAAGCTCTAGATTCTTACATTCCAGAGCCAGAGCGTGCTATCGATCTACCATTCATCCTTCCAATCGAAGATGTTTTCTCAATCCAAGGCCGTGGTACTGTTGTAACTGGTCGTATTGAGCAAGGTATCGTACGTGTTGGTGACGAAGTAGCTATCATCGGTATCAAAGACACTATCACTACTACATGTACTGGTGTTGAGATGTTCCGTAAGCTTCTTGACGAAGGCCGTGCTGGTGAGAACGTTGGTGTTCTTCTACGTGGTACTAAGCGTGATGACGTTGAACGTGGTCAAGTTCTTGCTAAGCCAGGTTCAATCACTCCACACACTACTTTCACTTCAGAAATCTATGTTCTTTCTAAAGATGAAGGCGGTCGTCACACTCCTTTCTTCAAAGGTTACCGTCCACAGTTCTACTTCCGTACAACTGACGTAACTGGTACTATCGAGTTACCAGAAGGCGTTGAAATGGTAATGCCTGGTGATAACATCTCTATGACTGTTACTCTAATCGCACCTATCGCGATGGATGAAGGTCTACGTTTTGCTATCCGTGAAGGTGGCCGTACAGTTGGTGCTGGTGTTGTTGCAACTATCGTTGCATAAGTTACGCTAATATCGTTGAATTAAATTTGACGATAGAGTACTAAAAAGGGCATCATTTGATGCCCTTTTTCTACACTTCAACTTGAAACTGCGTGTTTTTTGTCCAAAGTGTAGAAGTGAAATTTCGTAAAGATGAAGTTTTTAATAATGTTATTAAAGGCTTAGACCTTTTTCTTCATCCTGACCTCGCCCTCGCGGGGTCATTTTCGTCTAGATGATTAAGACTAGTTACAGGTTGGTTGTATGAAAGCGAATGCCGAAAACCAAGAAAGCGAAAGCAAAATGGATGGCCTGAAATGGGTCGTGGTTTTTGCTTTGCTAGCTGCTGCTGTGGTTGGTAATTACCTATACAGTGATGTTTCTGTTGTTCTGCGCTCTTCTGCCGTGGTAGCCCTTGTGGTTATTGCTGGTATTTTTGCCGCACTAACAGCTAAAGGTAAATCCGTGATTACGTTTGCACGTGAGTCACGCATGGAAGTCCGCAAAGTAGTGTGGCCTACTCGTCAGGAAGCTACGCAGACAACCTTTATTGTTCTAGCAGTCACTGTCGTAATGGCATTAGCCCTTTGGGGTATTGATGGCATTATGGTCCGTTTAGTGCGCCTAGTTACTGGCGCGTGAGGTAAGAATTCATGATCGAAGCTCCAAAGAAACGTTGGTATGTAGTACAGGCTTTTTCAGGTTTTGAAGGCCGTGTAGCGCAATCACTACGTGAACATATCAAAATTCATGGTATGGAAGAGCACTTTGACGAGGTTTTAGTACCGACGGAAGAAGTGGTAGAAATGCGTGCCGGTCAACGCCGTAAGAGTGAGCGTAAGTTCTTCCCAGGCTATGTACTTGTACAAATGGTGATGAACGATGAAACGTGGCACCTTGTACGTAGTATCCCTCGTGTAATGGGGTTCATTGGTGGTACTTCTGATCGTCCAGCTCCGATTTCTGATAAAGAAGCAGATGCGATCTTAAACCGTTTACAACAAGCTAGTGAATCTCCAGTACATAAAACAGTATTTGAGCCTGGTGAAGTGGTACGTGTGACAGATGGTCCATTTGCTGACTTTAATGGTACGATTGAATCAGTAGATTATGATAAGAGCCGTGTTAAGGTTTCTGTATCAATTTTCGGTCGTGCAACACCAGTAGAATTAGAGTTCGGTCAAATCGAAAAGAACTGATCAAATTCTGTTCAACTCGTATTGTCAGGGGCGTGGAATTAGGCTATAATTTCGCGCCCTTTCGTTAGACGGGGAGTCTATTTGTTTAAAAATAGACGTTTGAACCCAAAATTAGGTATATAGCAATGGCTAAAAAAGTAGAAGCTTACATTAAGCTGCAAGTTGCAGCTGGTGCAGCGAATCCAAGTCCACCAGTTGGTCCAGCTCTTGGTCAACATGGTGTAAACATCATGGAATTCTGTAAGGCGTTTAACGCTAAGACTGACTCAGTAGAGAAAGGTCTTCCGACTCCAGTTGTTATCACTGTTTACAGTGACCGTTCTTTCACGTTCATCACTAAGACACCACCTGCTGCAGTTCTTCTGCTTAAAGCTGCTGGTCTTAAGTCTGGTTCTGGCCGTCCGAACACTGACAAAGTGGGTACTGTAACTGAAGCTCAGATCCAAGAGATCGCTGAGACTAAAGCTGCAGACATGACTGGTGCTGACATTGAAGCTATGAAGCGTTCAATTGCTGGTACTGCTCGTTCAATGGGCCTAGTGGTAGAGGGTTAAGATAATGGCTAAACTGACTAAGCGCATGCGCGTTATCCGCGACAAAGTAGATGCTACTCGTGAATACGACATCACAGAGGCTGTTGCTCTTCTTAAAGAACTAGCTACTGCTAAATTCGTTGAAAGTGTTGACGTTGCTGTTAACCTTGGCATCGATGCACGTAAATCAGACCAAAACGTTCGTGGTGCAACTGTACTACCTAACGGTACTGGCCGTGACATCCGTGTTGCTGTATTTACACAAGGCGCAAACGCTGAAGCTGCTAAAGAAGCTGGCGCTGAGCTTGTAGGTATGGAAGATCTAGCTGCTCTTGTTAAGAAAGGCGAAATGAACTTTGACGTTGTTATCGCATCTCCTGATGCAATGCGCGTTGTAGGTCAACTTGGTACCATTCTTGGTCCACGTGGTCTTATGCCAAACCCTAAAGTTGGTACTGTAACTCCTAACGTTGCTGAAGCAGTTAAAAATGCTAAAGCTGGTCAGGTTCGTTACCGTAACGACAAAAATGGTATCATTCACACTACTATCGGTAAGGTGAACTTTGATGCCGCTCAACTACAAGAGAACTTAGAAGCTCTTCTAGTTGCACTGAAGCGCGCTAAGCCGTCTTCAGCGAAAGGTACTTTCATTAAGAAAGTAAGCATCTCTACCACTATGGGTGCAGGTGTAGCGTTAGATCAGAACTCTCTGAAAGCTAACGTAGCGTAAACTAATTTGCAGAAGCGATAAGTTAGTGTATAATTTGTCGCTTCCGAATTCGTGGCTGAGGTTGATTGTTTTCAATTAACCTCCGTCAAAGACCGTAGGTGTTTTTCGGAACTTAATTTACCTACGTAGACGGTGCCAGAACATGATTGATGTAAGTCTTTTTTGGATCTGCGCCGTAAAACTCTCCTGTCAACCGGCAGTGAGTGGTGTAAATACTGGGGTTACCCAGAAATTATCCAGGAGCAAATCCAATGGCATTAAATCTTCAAGACAAAAAAGCAATTGTTGCTGAAGTCAACGAAGCTGCCAATGGTGCCCTGTCTGCAGTTGTTGCTGACTCTCGCGGTGTTAGTGTGTGTGCAATGACAACTCTACGTAAACAAGCTCGTGAAGCTGGTGTTTACCTAAGAGTTGTTCGTAACACATTAGCACGTCGTGCAGTTGAAGGTACTAACTTCGAATGTCTACAAGACGTTTTCGTTGGTCCTTCACTAATCGGCTTCTCTAATGAGCACCCAGGTGCTGCAGCGCGTCTTTTCAAAGACTTCGCTAAAGAGAATAAAAGCTTCGAGATCAAAGCTGCTGCATTCGAAGGCGCTATTGCCAACGCTGATGTACTAGCAACTCTACCAACTTACGACGAAGCTATCGCACGCCTAATGATGTGCATGAAAGAAGCGTCTGCTGGTAAACTTGTACGTACTATCGCGGCTGTACGTGATCAGAAAGAAGAAGCTGCAGCTTAATTGCCGCGCTTTATCTGATTACTATTTATACTTATTGTTGACTTTAAAAGAGAATTGTTATGTCTATCACTAACGAGCAAATCCTAGACGCAGTTGCAGAAATGTCTGTAATGCAAGTTGTTGAGCTTATCGAAGCTATGGAAGAGAAATTCGGTGTTACTGCTGCTGCTGCAGTAGTTGCAGGCGGCGCAGCTGCAGACGCAGCTGAAGAGCAAACTGAATTTGACGTAATCCTAACAGCTGCTGGCGCTAACAAAGTACAAGTTATCAAAGCTGTACGTGGCGCAACTGGTCTTGGTCTTAAAGAAGCTAAAGCTGTAGTTGACGGCGCTCCTGCTGCTGTTAAAGAAGGCGTAGATAAAGCTGAAGCTGAAGCTCTTAAAGCTCAATTAGAAGAAGCTGGTGCTTCTGTTGAAGTTAAATAATTATTATTTGATTTCATAGCCTTTTATGGCTATTGGCTGGTGGCAAAAATGCCACCGGCCTTTTTGCGCTATAGACCGGTGGTATTTTTACCTTGTTTTGTATCCACTGTCTGCGTAAAAAATATTCTAGTTTCATTAGAATATTCCTACTATAAAAAACAACGATTAGTCACTACCCCCGCATGTGATATGGGGTAGTTTGGATCACTTATCAGCGATCTGAGGAACCTATGGTTTACTCTTATACCGAGAAAAAGCGTATCCGTAAGGATTTTGGTAAGCGTCCACAAGTGTTGGATGCACCATACTTGCTATCGATCCAGCTTGATTCTTTCCAAAAATTTATCGAGCAGGATCCAGAAGGGCATTACGGTCTAGAAGCTGCCTTTCGCTCTGTTTTTCCAATCCAGAGCTATAATGGCAATTCCGAGCTGCAATACGTTAGCTATCGTCTCGGTGAGCCGGTCTTCGATGTCAAAGAATGTCAAATTCGTGGCGTAACTTATTCTGCTCCACTACGCGTGAAGCTACGTCTGGTCATGTATGATCGAGATGCGCCGGCTGGCACCGTAAAAGACATTAAAGAACAAGAAGTTTACATGGGCGAAATTCCGCTCATGACAGATAACGGTACATTCGTTATTAACGGTACCGAGAGGGTTATCGTATCTCAGCTGCACCGTAGTCCTGGTGTATTCTTTGACAGCGATAAGGGTAAAACCCACTCCTCAGGTAAAGTGTTATATAACGCTCGTGTTATCCCTTACCGTGGTTCATGGTTGGATTTCGAGTTCGATCCTAAGGATAATCTATTCGTACGTATCGACCGTCGTCGTAAATTACCTGCGTCTATTATTCTTCGCGCACTTAACTACACAACTGAACAGATTCTTGACATGTTCTTCGATAAGATTAATTTCGAAGTACGCGGCAAGTCTCTAGTTATGGAGTTAGTACCTGATCGTCTACGTGGTGAAACTGCAAGCTTTGATATCGAAGCAAACGGTACTGTTTACGTAGAGCAAGGTCGTCGTATCACTGCTCGTCATATTCGTCAATTGGCGAAAGATGGCATTGATAGCATCGAAGTACCTGTTGAATATATCGTTGGTAAAATCGCAGCACGTGATTACATCAACGAAGAAACTGGCGAACTGATTGTTACGGCTAACCAAGAATTAAGCTTGGAAGCATTAGCACTTCTATCTCAGGCTGGTCATAAGTCTATTGAAGTTCTATTTACGAACGATTTAGACCATGGTCCGTACATGTCAGAGACACTACGTGTTGATAACAGTACTGACCGTCTAAGTGCATTGGTAGAAATCTACCGTATGATGCGCCCTGGCGAGCCACCAACACGTGAAGCAGCTGATCAATTATTTGAAAGCTTGTTCTTCTCAGAAGATCGTTACGATCTTTCTGCTGTTGGTCGTATGAAGTTCAACAGTTCTCTTCTTCGTGAAGAAATAACTGGTCCTGGTATCCTGAGCAACGACGACATCATTGAAGTGATGAAGAAGTTGATCGATATCCGTAACGGTAAAGGTGAGGTTGATGATATCGACCACCTTGGTAACCGTCGTATTCGCTCTGTGGGCGAAATGGCTGAAAACCAATTCCGTGTAGGTCTAGTTCGTGTTGAGCGTGCTGTTAAAGAGCGTCTAAGTTTAGGCGATCTTGATGCAATCATGCCTCAAGACTTAATCAACGCGAAGCCTATTTCTGCGGCAGTGAAAGAGTTCTTTGGCTCTTCTCAGTTGTCACAGTTTATGGACCAGAACAACCCGTTGTCAGAAGTTACTCACAAACGTCGTATCTCGGCGCTTGGTCCAGGTGGTCTGACTCGTGAACGTGCTGGCTTTGAGGTTCGAGACGTACACGCGACTCACTACGGTCGTCTATGTCCTATCGAAACTCCTGAAGGTCCAAACATCGGTCTAATCAACTCGCTATCTGTATTTGCGCGTTGTAACCCTTACGGTTTCTTGGAAACACCTTACCGTAAAGTTGTAGACGGAAAAGTTTCGGATCAAATCGAATACTTATCAGCAATTGAAGAAGGCCTATACGTTATTGCACAGGCAAACGCCGCGCTTAACGAAGATGGTTCTTTTGCTGACGAATTGATCACTGCTCGTCAGAAAGGCGATTCAGGTCTGCACCCACGTGACCATGTTCAATACATGGACGTTGCAACCAACCAGGTTGTATCTGTGGCGGCATCCCTAATCCCGTTCCTAGAACACGATGATGCTAACCGTGCCCTTATGGGTGCGAACATGCAACGTCAGGCTGTACCTACTATCCGTGCTGATAAGCCGTTAGTTGGTACTGGTATCGAGCGTCAAATCGGTGTTGATTCAGGTGTAACTGCTGTTGCTAAACGTGGCGGCCAAGTTCAGTCTGTAGATGCTTCTCGTATCGTTATCAAAGTTAACGAAGACGAATTGATTCCTGGTGAAGCAGGTATCGATATCTACAACTTGACTAAGTACACCCGTTCTAACCAGAACACATGTATTAACCAGCGTCCAACTGTACTACCTGGCGAGCCAGTAGCACGTGGTGATGTTCTTGCTGATGGTCCTTCAACAGACCTTGGTGAGCTTGCGCTTGGTCAAAACATGCGTATCGCGTTCATGCCTTGGAACGGTTACAACTTCGAAGACTCCATCTTAGTTTCTGAGCGTGTAGTTCAGGAAGATCGTTTCACTACTATCCACATTCAAGAGCTTTCTTGTGTGGCACGTGATACGAAGTTGGGTTCTGAAGAAATCACTGCAGACATCCCTAACGTGGGTGAAGCAGCGCTTTCTAAGTTGGACGAATCAGGTATCGTTTACATCGGTGCAGAAGTGAAGGGTGGTGACATCCTAGTTGGTAAAGTAACCCCTAAAGGTGAAACACAACTGACGCCTGAAGAGAAGCTTCTACGAGCTATCTTTGGTGAAAAAGCTTCTGACGTTAAAGACTCATCTCTACGTGTTCCTGGTAGTGTTACTGGTACGATCATTGACGTACAAGTATTTACTCGTGATGGCGTTGAGAAAGACAAGCGTGCTCTTGAAATTGAAGAGATGCAGCTGAAAGAAGCGAAGAAAGATATCACAGAAGAATTCCAGATCCTTGAGGGTGGTCTTCTTGCTCGTGTTCGTACGCTTCTACTATCTGCAGGTTACGGCGAAGATAAGATTTCTTCAATGAACCGCGATACGTTGTTTGCACAAACGCTTGACGACGAAACTTTACAAAACCAATTGGAACAGCTTGCAGAACAGTATGATGAACTGAAAGCTGAGTTCGATAAGAAGTTTGAAACTAAACGTCGTAAAATCACTCAGGGTGATGACCTAGCACCTGGCGTACTTAAGATTGTTAAAGTATACCTAGCTGTTCGTCGTCGCATTCAACCTGGTGATAAGATGGCAGGTCGTCACGGTAACAAGGGTGTAATCTCTAAGATCAACCCTGTTGAAGACATGCCTTACGATGAAAAAGGTCAGACTGTTGATATCGTACTAAACCCATTGGGTGTACCGTCACGTATGAACATCGGTCAGATCCTCGAGACTCACTTAGGTCTTGCGGCGAAAGGTATCGGTGACAAACTTAACGACATGCTGAAAGAACAGCAGGAGTTACATAAGTTCCGTAACTTCCTACAACGTGTTTACAATCTTGGTGATACTCGCCAGAAGGTTGACATTGCTGAACTATCAGACGACGAAGTACGTACACTTGTACAAAACCTTCGTAAAGGTCTACCTATTGCAACTCCTGTATTTGATGGCGCACCTGAATCATCAATTAAAGAATTGCTACAGTTAGGTGATCTACCAACGTCTGGTCAGCTGAAGTTGTTTGATGGCCGTACTGGTGATGCATTTGAGCGTCCTGTAACTGTTGGTTACATGTACATGCTTAAACTGAACCACTTGGTTGATGACAAGATGCACGCCCGTTCTACCGGTTCTTACAGCCTTGTTACTCAGCAGCCGCTGGGTGGTAAAGCTCAGTTCGGTGGTCAGCGTTTCGGTGAGATGGAAGTATGGGCGCTTGAAGCATATGGCGCAGCTTACACCCTTCAAGAAATGCTAACCGTTAAGTCAGATGACGTTAACGGCCGTACGAAGATGTATAAAAACATCGTTGACGGTGATCATCGTATGGAACCTGGTATGCCGGAATCATTCAACGTATTGTTGAAAGAAATCCGCTCGTTGGGTATCAACATCGAGCTGGAAGACGAATAAGATTAGGTTAGTCACCTATACTTATTAGTTACTCCGGTATAAATATGAAGGCGCCAGTAGTCCTGGCGCCTTTATGGGTCAACTCCTCACAGGAGCCGAATGTGAAAGACTTACTTAAGTTTCTGAAAGCACAACATAAGACCGAAGAATTTGATGCTATCAAAATCGGTCTAGCTTCACCTGACATGATTCGTTCATGGTCTTTTGGTGAAGTTAAAAAGCCAGAAACAATCAACTATCGTACCTTCAAGCCTGAGCGTGACGGTCTTTTCTGTGCACGTATCTTTGGCCCGGTAAAAGACTACGAGTGTCTTTGTGGCAAGTACAAGCGCTTGAAGCACCGTGGTGTGATTTGTGAAAAATGTGGTGTTGAAGTTACTCAGACTAAAGTACGCCGTGAGCGTATGGGTCACATTGAGCTTGCTTCACCTGTTGCCCACATCTGGTTCTTAAAGTCACTACCATCTCGTATCGGTCTGTTAATGGACATGCCTCTACGTGATATCGAACGTGTACTTTACTTTGAATCATACGTAGTTATCGAACCTGGTATGACCAACCTTGAGCGTAGCCAACTGCTTTCTGAAGAGCAGTACTTGGATGCACTTGAAGAGTGGGGCGACGAGTTCGACGCGAAGATGGGCGCAGAAGCGGTTAAAGCACTTTTAGGCAATATGGACCTAAATGCTGAAATCGAAAACATGCGTGAAGAGCTAGAAGAAACTAACTCTGAAACCAAGCGTAAGAAATTAACCAAGCGTCTTAAATTGGTTGAAGCATTCCTACAGTCTGGAAACAACCCTGAGTGGATGATCCTGTCTGTACTGCCAGTATTACCGCCGGATCTTCGTCCGTTGGTACCACTAGACGGCGGCCGTTTCGCGACTTCAGATCTTAACGATCTTTACCGTCGTGTTATTAACCGTAACAACCGTCTGAAGCGTCTACTTGACCTGGCTGCTCCTGATATCATCGTACGTAACGAAAAGCGTATGCTGCAGGAATCTGTTGATGCATTGCTAGATAACGGTCGTCGTGGCCGCGCTATCACAGGCTCTAACAAGCGTCCTCTGAAATCTTTGGCTGACATGATCAAAGGTAAGCAGGGTCGTTTCCGTCAGAACTTGCTTGGTAAGCGTGTTGACTACTCAGGTCGTTCTGTTATCACAGTAGGTCCATACCTACGCTTGCACCAGTGTGGTCTTCCTAAGAAGATGGCACTAGAGCTATTTAAGCCATTCATCTATGGCAAGCTAGAGACTCGTGGTCTTGCGACTACTATCAAAGCTGCTAAGAAGATGGTTGAGCGCGAAGAAGCGATCGTTTGGGATATCCTAGACGAAGTTATTCGTGAGCACCCAGTAATGCTTAACCGTGCACCAACATTGCACCGTCTAGGTATTCAGGCATTTGAACCAACACTAATCGAAGGTAAAGCGATTCAGCTTCACCCACTAGTTTGTGCGGCATACAACGCCGACTTCGATGGTGACCAGATGGCGGTTCACTTGCCATTGACTCTTGAAGCACAGCTTGAAGCACGTGCTCTAATGATGTCTACCAACAACATCCTTTCACCAGCATCTGGTGATCCGATCATCGTACCTTCTCAGGACGTTGTATTGGGTCTTTACTACATGACGCGTGATCGTATCAACGCGAAAGGTGAAGGCATGTACCTTGCTGGACCAGCGGAAGCTGAGAAAGCATACCGTACTAAGACTGCAGAGCTTCACGCTCGCGTTAAAGTACGTATCACTGAATTTGTGAAAGATGAGCAGGGTAACTTTGTCGAGAATACTGGCTTAGTTGATACTACTGTTGGTCGTGCAATGCTATGGCCTATCGTTCCTAAAGGTTTGCCATTTAGTCTTGTTAACACTGAAGCACTTGGTAAGAAGCAAATTTCTAAGCTTCTTAACACTTGTTACCGTAAGTTGGGCATGAAAGATACTGTTATCTTTGCTGACCAAATTATGTACACAGGTTTTGCTTACGCGGCACTTTCTGGTGTGTCTGTTGGTATCGACGATATGGTTGTACCTGCGGCTAAGTACACTAAGATCGCTGAAGCTGAAGCAGAAGTTGCTGAAATTCAAGAGCAGTTCCAGTCAGGTCTTGTGACTGCTGGTGAACGTTACAACAAAGTTATCGATATCTGGGCTACAGCCAACGAACAAGTTGCTAAAGCGATGATGGATAACTTGTCTTTTGATACCGTTATTAACCGTGACGGCGTTGAAGAACAACAGAAATCGTTCAACAGTGTATACATGATGGCCGATTCTGGTGCGCGTGGTTCTGCTGCACAGATTCGTCAGTTGGCGGGTATGCGTGGTCTGATGGCTAAGCCGGATGGCTCAATCATCGAAACGCCGATCACTGCGAACTTCCGTGAAGGTCTAAACGTACTCCAGTACTTTATCTCTACACACGGTGCTCGTAAGGGTCTTGCGGATACCGCACTTAAGACAGCGAACTCAGGTTACCTAACGCGTCGTCTAGTAGACGTTGCGCAAGACGTGGTAATCACAGCAGATGACTGTGGTACTCACGCTGGTATCACCATGATGCCTCTTATCGAGGGTGGTGATGTTAAGGAACAACTAGGCGATCGTGTTCTTGGTCGTGTTGTTGCTGAAGATGTCTTTATTCCTGGTACAGAAGAAGTTCTAGCACCACGTAATACACTTCTTGATGAGAAGTGGTGTGAGATTCTAGAAGCGAACTCTGTTGACCAAGTTAAAGTACGTTCTGTTGTAACGTGTGAAAACGACTTCGGTTGTTGTAAGTTCTGTTACGGTCGTGACCTTGCTCGTGGTCACCTGATCAACTCAGGTGAAGCAGTAGGTGTTGTTGCAGCGCAGTCTATCGGTGAACCTGGTACACAGCTAACAATGCGTACGTTCCACATCGGTGGTGCGGCGTCAGCAGCAGCTGCAGATAATAAGATCGTAGTGAAAACTACGGGTTCTATGAAACTGCACAATGCGAAGTTCGTAACTAACAACGCTGGTAAGCTTGTAATTACTTCTCGTGCATCTGAGCTAAGCATCATTGATAAGCTTGGTCGTACGAAAGAGAACTACAAACTGTCTTACGGTACGTTGCTAACTAAAGGTGATGGCGCCGAGGTTGTTGCTGGTGAAACAGTAGCAAACTGGGAAGCTCACACCATGCCAATCATCACTGAAGTGGCTGGTCGTATCCAGTTCGTTGATATGATTGATGGCGTAACAGTTTCTCGTCAAACAGATGATCTAACAGGTCTATCTTCAAGCGAAGTAACTGATCCAGCAGCACGTCCAGCAGCAGGTAAAGATATGCGTCCAGCTATCAAACTTGTTGATGCCGATGGTAACGATGTAATGATCCCTGGTACTGAAATGCCAGCTCAATACTTCCTACCGGGTAAGGCGATTGTTCAGCTTGACGATGGCGCTATGGTTGGCATCGGTGATACGTTATCACGTATTCCGCAAAAATCTAGCGGTAACAAGGATATCACGGGTGGTCTACCACGCGTTGCTGACTTGTTTGAAGCTCGTAAGCCTAAAGAACCCGCTATCTTGGCAGAAATTACCGGTGCAGTATCATTCGGTAAAGAAACTAAAGGTAAGCGTCGCTTGATCATCACTCCAAGTGAAGGTCAACCGTACGAAGAGATGATCCTGAAGCATCGCCAACTTAACGTTTTCGAAGGTGAAAAAGTTGAGAAGGGTGACGTAATTGCCGATGGTCCAGAAACTCCGCACGATATTCTACGTCTACGTGGTGTTCACGCAGTAGCAGAATATATCGTTAACGAAGTTCAGGAAGTTTACCGTCTACAAGGCGTTAAGATTAATGATAAGCACATCGAGACTATCATTCGTCAAATGCTACGTAAGGTAACTATCACTGTTGCTGGTGACTCTGACTTCCTCGAAGGCGAGCAAGTTGAATTCTCTCGCGTAACGATTGCTAACCGTCAGCTAGAAGCTGAAGGTAAGACACTAGTAAGCTTCTCTCGTGACTTACTTGGTATCACTAAAGCATCGCTTGCGACTGAGTCATTCATCTCAGCAGCATCGTTCCAGGAAACAACGCGCGTACTAACAGAAGCAGCTGTTTCTGGTAAGCGTGATGAGCTTCGTGGTCTGAAAGAAAACGTAATCGTGGGTCGTTTGATTCCAGCGGGTACTGGTTTCTCTTACCACCAACGTCGTCAGAATCAACGTAATGTTGAACTGGAGCCAGTAGCACCACAAGTTGATGCAGAGCAAGCCTCTCAAGACTTAGCGGCACTATTGAATGCAGGTCTTAACGACGAGAATTAATTCTTATCGTGACTGATTCTAAAAGGCATCCTTCGGGGTGCCTTTTTTATTGGCTGCGATTTAAGGTTTAGTTTGGGGTTGAGTTAGAAAGTGGGGAAAATGATCCCGAGGTGCGAGGAATAGGTGGCAGCAAGGTCACTGCCACAATAATGAGTGATGTTGCTATGGGGGCTGGTGGTTAAGCACCAGGAGGACAAGCAAGGCTATCACTGATTAATTCAATTAACTTATCTTCTAGCGCAAAGCGAGATTCCATTAATTCACCAAGCTGTGATAAATCATCATCAAGGGTATTTAATGAATCATTATCATTGATGGCGCCATAGCGGTCATTGAAGTTTAATAATGGTTCGGTTGTTAGAGTGATTTTTGCATAGAGGGCAGACATTTCTTCCGTGGGTGAAAAGCCTGTTTGATGCCAGCGTGCCATTACGTTATCGTAAATCTTGAAGTGACCCGCTGAAATATAATCAACGAGATCTTCGCTAAACAAACATAATTTGGACGCGGTAGGTAGGTGACGGTTTTCATCATTGGGTGTGATGCCGATTAGCTTACAGTAATCGATCAAAAGTTGCTGGCGCATCATTAGCCATTGATCAATAACATCGTTATGGCCGCCCCATTCTTTTTTAACTTGTTCAAATTTACTAAGCATGAGCACATCCTCATGATCTATCAGCATCTTAATGTCGATGCTTGTGCGATCCGGCTCTTGATATAAGAGATATGGTTTCGGATAAATATTCCGTTTCAAGATTAGATTGCCAGTAAATTTACGTCGCTGCAAGGATGAAAGTAATAAAAATGTTAAAAAATGAGAATATTGCTTATTGGTGTGTGATTAGAAATGGCAAGTTATTGTTGCAAAAAGGGTGTTTGCCTTTATGTTCAAGTGAGCAGCTTGTTTGTAGTACCGTAAGTAAACGTATTGTGGGGTATTTTAATGCAATACCTGTGTATTGGTTAGTTGAAGAAAGTGGTTTTGATGAGGCTGATTTCTTTAATTTAAGATGCTTACTGGCAGGTGATAGTACGTTATTTGCTTTGGCGGGAAGAGCGATACAATTAGCGTATATGCAGCACAGTCAGCGTTTCTGTTGTCATTGTGGGCACATGTTGCAATTAGACGCCAATGTACTGGCAATGCAGTGCTCAAGCTGTAATAGCGTGCATTATCCTCGAGTGTCACCTTGTATCATTGTCGCTGTACGCAAAGGTAGCCAATTACTATTGGCTCAACATCCACGCCATAAAACCGGTATGTATACTGTGATTGCGGGATTTATTGAACCGGGTGAAACTGCAGAACAATGTGTTGCTCGTGAAGTGCTAGAAGAAACAGGGATAACGGTTAACAATATTCGTTATTTTGATAGTCAGCCGTGGGCATTTCCATCCAATTTGATGTTGGGGTTTATTGCAGATTATGCTGGTGGCGAGATCAAACCTGATTATGAAGAATTAACCGATGCCATATGGGCAACCGCAGATCAATTACCTGAAATAGCCCCGGCGGGAACCATTGCACGACGACTTATTGATACTGCTTTGATGATTAATGGTGTAAACGATACGCATTAATCAGAGCGGGATAAACAATTGCACTCGGTTGTTAAGATTAATGAGTGCTACAATATGACCCAGAATTAACCCGTGGAGTCTCAAATGAGCGAATTAAAGAATGACCGCTACCTACGTGCGTTGCTAAAGCAGCCTGTAGATTGCACACCTGTATGGATGATGCGTCAGGCTGGACGTTACTTACCTGAGTATCGTGCAACACGCGGTGTTGCTGGTGACTTCATGTCGCTATGTAAAAATGCTGAATTAGCCAGTGAAGTTACCCTTCAGCCTTTGAAACGTTTTCCATTGGATGCGGCAATTTTATTTTCTGATATTTTAACTATTCCTGATGCAATGGGATTGGGATTATATTTTGAAGCCGGTGAAGGCCCTAAATTTAGTCACCCAATTACCTGCAAAGCTGATGTTGAACGCATTGGTATTCCTGATCCTGAAGGCGAATTGCAATATGTGATGAATGCAGTACGCCAAATTCGTCATGATTTGCAAGGTGAAGTGCCATTAATTGGTTTCTCTGGTAGCCCATGGACACTAGCGACATATATGGTTGAAGGTGGTAGTTCTAAAGCTTTCACTAAGATCAAAAAGATGATGTACGCTGAGCCGCAAACATTACATTTATTGCTAGATAAATTGGCTGATAGTGTGATTGAGTATTTAAATGCTCAAATCAAAGCTGGTGCGCAAGCGGTAATGGTATTTGATACGTGGGGCGGTGTATTAACCCCTCGCGATTACAATGAATTCTCATTACGTTACATGCATAAAATTGTCGATGGTTTAATTCGTGAGAATGATGGTCGCCGTGTACCTGTGACGCTATTTACTAAAAATGGTGGCATGTGGCTTGAGCAAATTGCCGCGACGGGTTGTGATGCAATTGGCTTAGATTGGACGATTGATATTCATGATGCTAAACGTCGTGTTGGTGATAAAGTTGCCCTTCAGGGTAATATGGATCCATCAGTACTTTATGCTCAACCTGAACGTATTCGTCAAGAAGTTGCGACTATCTTAGAAGGTTTTGGTGATACAGGTACCGGTCACGTATTTAACTTAGGCCATGGTATTCATCTTGATGTGCCACCTGAAAACGCGGGTGTGTTTGTTGATGCGGTGCATGAGCTATCAAAGCCATACCATAAATAATTATTGCTTTAGAAGTACGCTGTAAGCGGTGTATTGAAGCTTAGGTTGATAAAAACCACACCATCTTGGTGTGGTTTTTTTTGTCATTATTTTATGGCGTTTAAAAAAGACATACAAAGCAAGTAGGATCTTGCTAGGATCGTCATTGTTATATAAGTGTAAACTACTGATAGTGTTAATGGTTAGTGGTCTAATCTATTAATAACCTCTTTTAAAATCAATAAGATAGTTAAGTTTTTGCTGTTGTTGAAAACGGAAGTAGTTAGCTTTAAAGATAGTAAATACTTGTTCTGGAAAGCTTTCTGCTGCAATGTGCGGCGTAATGGTGATCTTTGGGTGGTGCCAAAAAATGTGATCTGGCGTAAGGGGTTCTGTTTTGAATACATCAATAAAGGCATGAGTAATATATTGTTGCTCAAGTGCCATTATTAGTGCTTGTTCATTAACAGCATTACCTCGACCGACATTGAAAAATAGCGCATTTTTGCAACAACTAAAGCTATCTTGATCAAAAAGATCATCGGTGTCAGCGGTTGCGGGTAAAACTGAAATGACATAATCGGCTTGAGTCAGAGCGGTGTTTAAGTCGGTAATAGCATAGGTTTGCTGAAAATCAGCGCTGGCAGCGATACCATTGCGGTTTACACCAATGATATGGCAGCCAAGTACTGTTCCAACCTTTGCTAAGTGTTGCCCAATAGTGCCTGTGCCGATAATCACCATGGTTTTACCTACCATGGATTGATAAGGATGTGATTGCCAATGTGATTGCTGTTGTTGCACTTTATATTGATGAAAATGACGCTGGTGGTTGAGAATATGGCCTAAAATATATTCGGCGATCAACGGACCAAAGATCCCGCGAATATTAGTCAGTTGATAATTTTGTCTAATCTCGGGTTTAATCAGCGCATCAATACCAGCATAAGTGGATTGTAGCCATTGTAGATGTGGATATTTTGCTAAATGGGGGGCTATCAATGGAGGATCTGCAAGCAATACGGTGGCTTGTTGCGGATCTTCTGTTATTTTCAACAGAGGTAGCTGCGCGTTAGTCAGCAATTGTACATAACGTTGCTGTTGCCGAGAGACGATCTTAACTTTGATCATGCTTTTCCTTTTGTAGCTTTCGTTTATCAAGTAAACTTCAACCTAAATCACTACTGTAGATTATCCCATGCTTAAGAATCCAATCCAGTTACGTTTAGAAAAATTAGAACCTTGGCAACATCTGACTTTTATGGTGTCGTTATGTGAGCGTATGTATCCGAACTACGCTTTTTTCTGTGCTGAAACACAGTTTACTGATGGTCAACGTTACCGAGTGATCTTAGATAGCGTGTGGGAGATCCTCACGGTTAAAAATGCCAAAATTAACTTTGAAAGTCAGCTTGAAAAGTTAGAAGACATGGTACCAAGTGAAAACGATTATGATCTGTATGCCGTGCGCCCCGCGATTGATGCTTGTGTAGCACTTGCAGATCTTTTACATGCGATGTTAGATCGTGATCTGATGATGGAAACTGTCGTTAAGTTAAGTGCTCTATCTGCCGAAACTGTGGCGGATTTAGAGTCTGCACAAACAGGCATTGAAATTACTAACGACAATCAAAAACAAAATGAAGCAGTATGCGCAGAGTGGGATACTCAGTGGGAAATTTTCCGCGCGCTAAAAGAAGCAGAGCGTCGTGATATCGATTTAATTAAAGATCTGCGTGCGGAGTTACGTGATGAGCCAATTAGTAATATCGGTATTGAATGTAATTAATCGTTATTAACGAAATAAAAAAAGAAGCCGATGGGCTTCTTTTTTTTTATTCAGTGTTATTTTTTTTAGTGTGATTTAGGTTAATTATTATTTGAACTGTAATGAATAAATGCTGTTTGTGATGTGATAATTAGGCAATTGATGTTTTATGTTAAAAAAATGTTGAATTAACTTCAGTTGTTTATGCTAATTTGAAACTTTAAAAGCAGTGAATATGACTGCTTGGAGGATAAAGTTTACGCCATTCCACTTATTTTGTTTTGGCTATTGTAATCGTAGTCCGTTGGCGTTTATAACATAACCACTGCGTAGCGCTTCAGTTACGCCATTCGTGGTCTGTTAGTTAGAAGGAGGCAAATATGAAACATTCTACTGTAACCGTTGTTATATCTTGCTTCAGTCCAACTATCGTTGCTATTTGCAAATCAATGGCGACTTCGCTCCTCCTGCTCTCTTTGAATCTTATTCAAGGCTGACAGGCCATACCTATTTTTCTGTCAGCTTGTGAGCAAGCTAGCAGGATCTACTACGTAACATCCCATCTCGCTTTCTCCAAGCTGCAAAGTAATTACCAAGGAATACTATGTTAAGTGCACGTAATATCGCCGCCTTAGGCTTCATGACTTTTGCCATGTATTTAGGCGCGGGAAATTTAATTTTTCCTCCTTATTTAGGTTACCAAGCTGGAGATAATTTTCTTAGCGGTATGGCGGGCTTTTTATTAACAGGCGTTGGCTTACCTGCAATAGCATTAGTGATTGTGGCTTGGGTACGCGGTTCTGATAACTTAACCGCTGCGTTGCCTAAACCATTAGCAACTGGCTTTTGGGTGATGTTGTTTATTGTTATCGGTCCAGCCTTTATTATTCCTCGTACTATTACCGTTGCTTATCAATTTAGTTTGGCGCCATTTATTGGTGATAGTGGCTTAATTCCATTTTCAATTGTGTTTTGTTTCGCGGCGATTTTATTTTCGTTATATCCAGGGAAGTTGGTAAATAGCTTGGGGAAATGGTTAACACCAGTATTGTTGACTATTTTAACGATTATGGCCGTGGTTGCGTTGTTGTATCCATCAGGAGAGGTGCATGTTGTTTCTGGCCCTTATGCGACTGGCGCGATGGCAGAGGGAATGACACAAGGTTACATGACGATGGATGCACTTGGTTCGATTGGCTTTGGCTGGGTGATCTTTAGAGCGATTGAAGGGATGGGGGTTAAGTGCCCTAAAGCTATCGCTAAATATACTTTTATTGCTGCGATCATGTATGCATCAGCGATGGCATTAGTGTATTTGTCATTGGCGTATATTGGTGTGACCAGTGCAGACTTAGGCACTGGCTTTGCAAATGGCGGTGAAATATTAACGGCATTTACTAACTTACATTTTGGCGCTTTTGGTACCATCATTTTAGGGTCGGTATTGGTGCTAGCTTGTTTGACGACCGCGATTGGTGTGACAACAGCAGGCAGTGAATTTTATAGTCGCAGCTTTAGTAAAGTCACTTACTCTAAAAGTGTGTGGGTAATTATGGCGCTATCAGGTCTTATTGCGAATGTTGGTTTAGCACAGTTATTAGAAGTGACCTTACCTGTTGTGGTGGCATTACACCCCATTGCGATTGTGTTATTAATGATTGCGCCACTGCGCCATCAATTATCTCAAGCTGCGGTATTGACGGTGGTGGCAACCGCTGCGGTATTTGGTTGTGTTGATGCGGCTCATATTCTTGGTGTGATGCCTACGGCGGTTGATAACGCTTTAACGGCACACTTACCGTTATATCATTATTATGCTGGCTGGGTTTTACCGACAGTATTGGTGTTGATAGCGGGCTGGATGGTGAGTCGTCTGAGTGGTTATAGTTATTGTGTGGATAACAACTGATCGGTAAATTGTAATTAGCTGTTATCGTTATTAATGACAGAAGAAGAATAATAAAAAGGGACCGTTTATGGTCCCTTTTTTGTGGCTAGTATTAATGATGTGTTTTAAATATCGTCATCATTATTTTCAATCATCTTATGTTTTTTCTTCCACTTATCCCAACGTTGATAAGCTAACTGCTGCATGTCGGTGTTTTTATCGGCTTCATCAACGATTTCTTCGCCAACTAAACTTTCAAAAATATCTTCCAGAGTAACAAGCCCTTGGACAGTGCCGTATTCATCAACGATAAGAATTAACTGTGAGCGCTCTTTCATTAAGCGCTCAAATGCCTTTGGTACACTGACATTATTCATTATTACTGGTAGAGGGCGCATTAATGCTCCCAGCTCTTGACCACCTTTACCTGCTTGGCTTTCTGCAAACAATTCTAAGCGATGCACAAACCCGACAATGTTGTCGCTTTGCTCGCTGAACACTAATGGGCGTGAGAACGGGCTACTTTTATGTTTGGTTAAAAATTCGTTGATGGTTTGCTCAGCATTGACACGGAATAATACCGGACGCGGGGTCATGATCTTGGTGACGCTGACATCTTTAAATTGCAGTAGGTTGGTGAGGATTTTCGACTCGCCAGCACCCAATTCGCCTGATTCGTGGGCTAGCATTGCCATGGCTGATAATTCATCTCGTAGCTTGGGTTGGACGTGACCATGCGCCAAACGACGGGTGATTTGTTCTGATATCCATACGAGTGGCATTAATACAATCACCATCCAACGTAATAAAATGGCACTGGTTGGTGCTAATTGACGCCAATAGGTTGCACCAATAGTTTTAGGAATGATTTCTGACAGTAATAAAATACCAACGGTAAGTGCACCAGAGAATACCCCCAGCCATTCACTACCAAAGACAACGGTCGCTTGCGCACCTGCGGTTGCAGCACCCACGGTATGGGCCACAGTATTTAGGGTTAAGATTGAGGCTAAGGGTCGATCTATATTATCTTTGAGTGCGGCAAGTTTAGCTGCTGCGGGGTGGTTTTGTTGACGTAAAGTACCGATATATCCCGGCGAAATACTCAATAAAACCGCTTCTAAAACGGAACAAATAAACGACACCCCTATTGCTACAGAGATGTAAATCGTAAGCAGTACCATATCAACCTGTCAATTAATCAGCGAATTTCGGCTATATTAATCGGGGCTGGTGGAAATAAAAACAACTCTTTTTTGAATGTTATTAGTAACATTTTGTGAACTTTAGCTCAGTTTATGGTTAAAGAGTCTCCATTTAGACAGATAAAAGCCGACAAACCTTTGCCACACAGGCTTCTTTTGAATTAGAGTTGGGCGGTATTAAGCCCAAAACCTTAGAAGGGAAACCTAATGAACAAGACCCAACTGATTGACCTGATCGCAGAAAAAGCAGATTTGTCGAAAGCACAAGCAAAATTAGCATTGGAAGCTACTCTTGAAGGCGTTACTGATGCGCTAAAAGATGGCGACCAGGTTCAACTAATTGGCTTTGGTACATTTAAAGTGAATCATCGTGCAGCTCGCACTGGCCGTAACCCTCAAACAGGTGCGGAAATTCAAATTGCTGCTGCTAACGTTCCTGCGTTTGTAGCGGGCAAGGCACTTAAAGACGCGTTAAAGTAATTGAAAATAGCGCCGGTTTGCATTTGCGACTGGCGTTTTTTTTATGACACGTCTAACGCTTTCTCTGGCGGTTGTATTTTTACTTACAGGCTGTGCGGCAAGCGACATGGCTGAAAATGCAGTAATTACGCCTAAAACTGTCACTGTTGCTCAAATGGCAACTGATGGCCCTCATTTTTATTGGTATACCTTTCGTCCTGATCAGCCTATAACGCTCAGTGAGCGTGTTTTCACTCCAAATCAAGGACAATATCAAGCTAACTACCGTTGGCGTTCAGGACAGCTGTTTGAGCTCTATCAACAGGGTCAGCAACGTATCGATGGCAGCCTTATTCCATTTCAGTTGCAATTACGATTTGATAGCCATGGTTTAGCGGTATTTCAGCGTTACCAGCAAGGGCAAAATATCCTTCCGCTATCCAATGAGAAAATTGATAAATTACGCCAGCAAGCACAAGCATTAGCAGCCACCGTCGAACAACTGTCTGATCGTCAGCAAACATGGGTACAAGGGCATTGGCAACAGCAGCAATTTATTCCGTGTCAGCAGCAACAACCGATCGAGGTAGTTGCTCAAGCGTCGGCTGAAAAACTATCAGGTCAGGGGTATATGGCCGTCAGTGGTCAATTACGACAACAGCAATTGGTGGTTGATGATGTGTTACTGCAACGCCAACAGCAGCAGTGTTTGGTAGCACCGAATTTATTGAAAGACTGATCTGTTTCATTTCTGTTCAATATTTATTCGTTATAAAAAAACGCGCCCTGTGAGCGCGTTTTTTTAGGATTGACGTGGAGGGGTTATTGTTCGCGAGCAATGGCACGATAGCCAATATCATCACGATAGAACATGCCATTCCATGAGATTTGCTGTGCTAATGCATAAGCACGTTGTTGTGCTGCTAGAACGGTATCACCCATTGCCGTCGCACATAACACTCGGCCACCATTAGTGATGACATCACCGTGAACATTATTGGTGGTACCTGCATGGAATATTTTTTCTCCCGCTAATTCTTGTTGAGGTAAGCCGTTAATAATATCGCCTTTGTTATAATCGGCAGGATAACCGCCAGCAGCTAGTACAATTCCAATAGCCGCGCGAGGATCCCATTTTGACTCAACGCTATCAAGTTTGCCATCAATGGCAGCTAAGCAAAGCTCAACCAAATCTGATTGCATCCGTAGCATAATCGGTTGCGTTTCTGGATCGCCAAAACGGCAGTTATATTCAATCACTTTTGGGGTGCCGTCAGCCATTACCATCAAACCGGCGTAGAGAAAGCCAGTGTAAGGAGCGCCTTCTGCCGCCATACCTTCAACGGTAGGATAGATCACTTCTTTCATCACGCGATCATGAATTTGTTGCGTAACAACGGGGGCTGGTGAGTAAGCGCCCATACCGCCAGTGTTGGGACCTGTATCGCCATTACCGACGCGTTTATGATCTTGGCTGGTGGCCATCGGTAAAACGTTTTTACCGTCGACCATGACGATGAAGCTGGCTTCTTCGCCATCAAGAAACTCTTCTATCACAACCCGATGTCCGGCTTCACCAAAGGCATTACCAGCTAACATATCGCGTACAGCAGCTTCGGCTTCTTGTTCTGTCATGGCAACAATTACGCCTTTACCTGCCGCGAGACCATCGGCTTTGACTACAATCGGTGCGCCTTTTTGTTTTAAATAAGCTAAAGCAGGTTCAATTTCAGTAAAGTTTTGGTAATCAGCGGTTGGAATGTTGTGGCGAGCTAAAAAATCTTTAGTGAACGCTTTAGAACCTTCAAGTTGCGCTGCGGCTTGAGTCGGGCCAAAAATGGCTAATCCAGCAGCACGAAAGGCATCAACGACACCAATCACTAATGGTACTTCTGGGCCAACAATAGTCAGTTCGATGTGATTGTTCTGCGCAAACGCAACTAAACCAGTAATATTCTCAACGCTAATATCAATATTTTCTAATTTTGGTTCAAGGGCAGTGCCAGCATTACCTGGGGCGATGAAGATTTTTTCTACCGTTGGATTTTGTGCGACTTTCCAACCCAGTGCGTGTTCGCGGCCACCGTTACCAATGATCAGTACTTTCATCGTTAATCCTTATTGCTTTACGCTAAATACTTAAAAATCTCTGCTCTTTATAATAAAAGAGCAGAGACTAAATCGACATTGTTTGCTCACTTAAGTCAGTGATAACAACTTAGTGGCGGAAGTGACGCATACCAGTAAACACCATTGCCATGCCGTGTTCATCTGCCGCTGCAATGACTTCATCATCACGCATAGAGCCTCCCGGTTGAATAACACAGGTAATCCCCGCTTCTGCTGCGGCATCAATACCATCACGGAAAGGGAAGAACGCATCTGATGCCATCACACTGCCCGCCACTTCCAGATTTTCGTCAGCGGCTTTAATGCCGGCAATTTTGGCAGAATAAACGCGGCTCATTTGACCGGCACCGACACCGATAGTCATATTGCCTTTGGCATAGACAATCGCGTTCGATTTAACATATTTCGCCACTTTCCAGCAAAATAGTGCATCACGTAATTCGTCAGCGGTTGGTTGGCGCTTTGATACCACTGTGAGATCATTTACCGATACCATGCCTTGGTCACGATCTTGAACTAATAAGCCACCATTGACACGTTTAACATCAAAACCGGTAGTTTTAGTCGACCATTGACCACACTCAAGTAGGCGTAAGTTTTTCTTAGCAGCGATAATCGCTGTTGCTTGTGGTGAGACTTTAGGCGCAATGATCACTTCAACAAATTGGCGATCAACGATAGCTTGTGCGGTTGCTGCATCAAGTTCACGGTTAAAAGCAATAATGCCACCAAAGGCAGAGGTAGGGTCGGTTTTGTAAGCGCGATCGTAGGCTTCAAGCAGATTCTCACCTAGAGCGACACCGCATGGGTTGGCGTGTTTTACAATCACACAGGCAGGAAGGTCAAATTCTTTAACACACTCAAGTGCCGCGTCAGTATCGGCAATGTTGTTGTATGAAAGCGCCTTACCTTGTAGTTGCGTTGCTGTAGCAACCGAGGCTTCTTGTGGGTGTGCTTCAACATAGAATGCGGCTGCTTGGTGGCTGTTTTCCCCGTAGCGCATATCTTGTTTTTTCTCGAACTGTTGATTGAAAGTGCGGGGGAACGTTGACTCTTGATCTCCTTCTTTGTTATCGCCGTAAGAAGGCACCATAGTACCGAAGTAGTTGGCTATCATACCGTCGTAAGCGGCAGTATGTTCAAATGCAGCAATAGCTAAATCAAACCGTGTCGCCTGAGTTAATGAGCCGTTATTGGCACTCATTTCAGTAAGGACGCGATCATAATCGTCAGCATTGACCACAATCGTTACGTCTTTGTGGTTTTTAGCCGCTGAGCGCACCATGGTTGGCCCGCCAATATCAATATTTTCTACTGCATCTTCTAAACTGCAATGAGGGTTAGCAACGGTTTCGGCAAACGGATAGAGGTTAACTACCACCATATCAATGGGGTTTATACCGTGTTGTGCCATGATCGCATCATCAATGCCACGGCGGCCTAAAACACCACCGTGTACTTTAGGGTGTAGGGTTTTTACACGGCCATCCATCATCTCAGGAAAGTGGGTGTAATCTGAAACCTCAGTAACTGCAATGTTTTGTTCTGCAAGTAAACGAGCGGTACCACCCGTAGATAAGATCTCTATGCCGCGATTGGCGAGGCCGTGAGCGAATTCAACAATACCAGTTTTGTCTGATACGCTGAGCAGCGCACGGCGAATAGGACGAACGTTTTCCATTGCTACCATCTCTCTAATACACAGTGAATAGGATATTTTTCAATACCAATCTACTGGGATTAGATTGGCGTTGAGAAATATCCTCGGCTAAAATCGAGCAAAGCTAAAAATAAGTAAACGATATGTATCAATCTGATGCCTATTCTACATGAATATCGATATTGCGCAAACGTTTGCTATTTGAGTGTGATCACTGAAATATCGAGGTAGTCGAAAGGACGTTTAAATGTATTTAATAGGGCAACTAGCAAAATTATGTAATGTCAGTAGTGATACATTACGTTTTTATGAAAAGAATGGGTTGATTGAACCTGCGGGTAGAAGTGACAGTGGTTATCGCCTCTATAGTGAGGATAACTTATCACGGGTTAAATTTATTTTACGGGCAAAAGCGATTGGTTTGAGTCTCGGTGAAATATGTGAGTTATTGGATATTCGTCTTGAAGCAAGTCAACATAGTTGTGCTGAAGTTAAAGCGATTACGCAGGCTAAATTGAATGAAGTGGATAGTAAAATTGCTGAACTACAACGGATCCGTGGCGCGTTAAAAAAGATCAATGACGCTTGTTGTGGTCATCGTAATGATGACGCTAGCCATTGTTCTATTCTTGGTGCGTTGAATGACAGTGATGATATGGCAAACCCTGAAGTAAAACCTGAGCCTTGTCATTCAGGGCAATGCCAATGTGGTCATTAATCGCTGGTGGCTTGTTTGACATTACTGATCACATCTTTGGTTGTGTCTCGAAAGAAATGACCAGTAGCTTTGGTTGCATCACGAGTAGCATGACCGACCTCAGTTAAGCCTTGTTTGAGATCTTGCTTATTTTGGCTTGAACAACCGACTACAGCAAAGGTGCTTATAATAAGGGCTGCGATGGTTATCTTTTTCAATGTCAATAATTCCAACAAATAGCGATGGGCTCCAGTGTAGTACTTTTTAGTGTAGATCCAAGTGAAAACTGGCCCAGTACGTCATATTTTTGACGAATATTTTTCGTTAGTGGTTCATTTGAAATTGTGATAGTTTCAGGGCTTCTAAAATTTGCTTTACCTGTTTAGCAATAAGGAAATTCAATGTTAAAAGTGAATGAATATTTTGATGGCCAAGTGAAATCTGTTGGCTTTGAATCTGCCGGTGATCATGCCAGTGTTGGTGTGATGGTAGCAGGTGAATATACTTTTTCAACCGCGGCCCCTGAGCGTATGACTGTCGTAAAAGGCGAGCTTACCGTAAAACTTCCGGGTCATGTTGATTGGGAAACTTATGGTGCTGGTGATGATTTTGAAGTGCCTGGTGATAGCGCATTCCATGTAAAAGTGACCAAGACCACAGCCTACTTGTGTGATTACCTATAAGGTATATCGCTGCTAAATTATAAATAAAAAAGCTTCGTTATGGCGAAGCTTTTTTATTGGTTGCGGTTATTAGGCTGAATCGCGGCAGATAAGTTGTGGTGTGAGGATTATATGCTGAACGGCACTATCATTTGCTTTCATTCGCATAAGTAAGCGCTGACCAGCTTGATAGCCAATATTTCTGACGGGTGAACTTACAACGGTCAATGATGGTTGGCTTAATGTGGCTTCTGCAATATCATCAAAACTAATGATCGCGACCTGTTGATCAATATAATTATCTTTTCCAACACTTTTCCCGCACCGTTTGACACCATATATAGCCCCTAATGCGACAGTGGGACTATGACATAAGATCGCGGTTATTTTGGGGTGCTGAGTTAATAACTGCTGTACCGTTGTTGCTGCATGTAATTGTTGATTTCCAGCTTCAATGATCCATTCATTTTTAAATGGCAATCCATATTGGATCAATGTACTACCAAAGCCCCCTAAGCGTTCTGCACGCGTTAAAGACTCCCCAGATCCTCCCACATAAGCGATATGACGATGGCCTTGCTTAATTAAATATTGACTGGCAATAACAGCAGCTTGGTGATTATCTGGAGCGATATAATCAACGTCGTTGTTAACTGTTGCTCGTGCTAAACAGATGGCAGGGATCCCTGCTTGTTGTGCCATGGTAATAACCGTTGCGGTTGCTTCTCTTTCAGGGCTAAAAGCGATACCTGCGACACCTTGCTGAATCATCGATTGTACACATTGGATTAGTTTTTGCGGATTATGATTCGATTGCGCTAAAAATAATAAATACCCTTGTTGTTCTAATACCTCACTAATACCTGCGGTAATCTCTGTATAAAAAGGATCGGTAATATCGGCTAATACCAATCCGATCAAATTGGAGTGAGATGTGCGTAAATTTGCCGCCGCAGTATTACGAACATAGCCTAAATCAGCGACAGCTTGATTCACTTTATCAATGGTTGCGGTTGATATTCGACCTTTATTACTGAGCACTAATGAGACGGTAGAGACAGATACATCAGCATAGGCTGCGACATCAGTTATTTTTATTTTGGGTGTCTTACTCGCCATAAGTGAATGTTTCCTATTCATGTTGTTGCATTTGAAAATGTTAGATTGATAGTGATTATTCTAACAGGATCACAAATTTGGAAATGGGTGCTAACGCGCTATATTTCCGTGATCTTGTTAGCGATAAAAATAGGTAAAACGTTTTATCATTGATTGCGTAATTTATCAAAAGCGTTGGCAGAAGTCTTGAGCTCATCTTTGTCGACGTTTTTTTTCAATAAAGAGCTAAAACGATTTACCTCTTTATTATTGACGTTGACTGTATCGGTAGTGAGTGATTTATTATGGCTAAATCTGCACCTAAAACGACGCTGTGGGAATTTTTCCAAAGCTTAGGTAAAACCTTCATGCTTCCTGTCGCATTATTGGCGTTCTCAGGTATTTTATTGGGGATCGGTAGTTCACTGTCGAGTGCTGCTGTAAAAGAGAGCATGCCTTTTTTAGATAACACCATTTTGCAATTATTGTTTATGTGGATGACTAAAATTGGTCTAGTGGCCTTTATTTATCTACCTATTATGTTTGCGGTTGCGATTCCTCTGGGGCTTGCGCGAGAAGAAAAGGGCGTCGCTGCTTTTGCTGGCTTTGTCGGTTATTCCGCATTAAATCTTTCGATTAATTTCTATTTAACCGTTGCGGGTGTTATTGGCGATCCAACGGCAGAAAAAGCGTATGGGGTTAAGTCAATTCTTGGGGTTGAATCGATTGATACTGGTATTTTAGGGGCGGTCATTGTCGGTATTATCGTTGCTAAACTGCATGCACGTTTTTATACCTATAAGATGCCGGATGCATTGGCTTTCTTTGGGGGGGCGCGTTTTGTTCCTATCATTTCAACTTTAGTCTTGGGTGTGGTTGGTTTAGTCGTTCCTGTGGTGTGGCCATATTTCGCGATGGGTATTACTGGTATTGGTAACTTGATTTCTCATGCTGGTCCGTTTGGTCCATTCTTATTTGGTACTGGTGAACGCTTGTTGTTACCTTTTGGTTTGCATCATGTTTTAGTTGCTTTAGTACGTTTTACTGAGGCGGGTGGTTCGTTAGAAGTGTGTGGTAAAACGGTCAGTGGTGCGCTGAATATTTTCTATTCAGAACTAGCATGTCCAACGTCTCAAGGCTTCTCTGGCTCTGCAACTGCCTTTTTATCACAAGGTAAAATGCCGGTCTTCTTAGGGGGGTTACCTGGTGCAGCTTTAGCGATGTACCATTGTGCGCGCCTTGAGAATCGTAGCAAGGTTAAAGCATTATTATTATCAGGTGTGATTGCTTGTATTATTGGTGGTATCACCGAGCCATTAGAATTTTTGTTCCTGTTTGTTGCTCCTGCGTTGTATGTCGTGCATGCGATTTTAACTGGAGTTGGCTTTATGGTGATGGGCTTGCTTGGGGTAACGATTGGTAATACTGATGGTAATATCATCGACTTCTTAATTTTTGGTGTGCTACAAGGCACGGCAACAAAGTGGTATTTAGTGCCGTTAGTTGCTGCGATTTGGTTTGTGGTTTATTACAGCGTGTTCCGCTTTGCAATTACGCGTTTTAATCTTAAAACGCCAGGGCGTGAAGTTGAAACTGAAGCAGCATTGGCCTTTGCTGTAACGGGTGAAAAAACCACCGGCTATAAAGGCGATATAATTTTAGCGGCATTAGGCGGGGCTGATAATTTAGTCTCGTTAGATAACTGTATTACGCGGTTACGCTTATCGGTTAATGATATGAGTTTAGTCAATGATGCTGTTCTAAAGGCTAATGGTGCTTTAGGGGTGGTTAAGCTTGATGAACATAACTTACAAGTGGTGATTGGGCCACAGGTTCATATGGTTAAAAACGAAATTCAAGGACTGCTACCTGTTAGCGCATAACGTAACGAGCGGAGCTTAACGCTCCGCTTTTTTTTGACATTTTTTAAGGTTACTTGCGAGGTTGTTATGTTTGATTTTTCTACGCCTGTGAATCGCTACGGTACTTATTGTACGCAATGGGACTATGTGGCTGATCGTTTTGGTAGCGATGATTTATTACCCTTCACGATTTCTGATATGGATTTTGCTGTTGCGCCGTGTATTCAACAAGCGTTAACGACACGGTTAGCTCATGGCGTGTTTGGCTATAGTCGTTGGAACCATCATGATTTTAAGTCTGCTATTACAGGATGGTTTTCTCATCGTTATCATACTGAAATAAATCCTGATCATATTGTTTATGGACCATCGGTTATTTATATTATTTCGCAGCTGGTACAGCAGTGGACTGAAACTGGCGATGGTATTTTAGTTCATACTCCTGCTTATGATGCCTTTGCGAATATGATTCAGGCCAACCAACGGCAGTTGCTCACTAGTCCATTACTGAAAACTCATCGTGGTGGTTACGAGATTGATTGGCCACAGTTTGAGGCGCAAGCTGCACGTGCTGAGTGTAAGGTCTTGCTATTGTGTAGTCCTCAAAACCCGACAGGGCGGGTGTGGACACGGGCTGAACTTAGTCGTATGGCGCAGATCTGCCAGTTGCATCAAGTGAAAGTCATTTCTGATGATATCCATATGGATATGGCTTTTAATGAGTATATTCCATGGCCAGCAGTAGCAATGGATGATAATTGGGCATTAGTATCTTCAGGCTCCAAGTCATTTAATATTCCTGCATTAACAGGTGCCTATGCCTTTATTGCGGATTCTGTGGTTTGTGAGCGTTATTTAATCCAATTGAAAGCTGCACATGGTTTATCGTCACCGTCTATTTTAGGTGTTATTGGGCATATAGCGGCCTATAACGATGGTGAGGAGTGGCTAGAGAGCTTGAAAGAATATCTACAAGCGAATTTACACTATGTGGCACAGCAGCTTGAATACGCGTTTCCTGAGCTTAACTACTGCGTACCGCAAGGAACCTATTTGGCATGGATTGATTTACGTCCTCTTAATGTTGATATGGATGCATTACAGCATTTATTAATTAATGAGTACCGCGTTGCGATTATGCGTGGTGATACTTATGGCGTGGAAGGAATTGGGCATGTGCGTTTAAATGTTGGATGCCCACGTAGCAAGGTGGAAATTGGTGTACAAGCGCTGGTCGCTGCATTACATCAACTGGTAAAGCGTTAATTGTTGTTATTGATATTTAATGTTATTGAGACGATGACCTTGTTAAGGCAAGTTACGTTGCAGTAGTGAGTGCGGCCAATAACGTATAATTGGCTGCACTTCTATATCCTGAGTGAATACATATTTAGGCGGGTACGATATAATTAAGCACACTTTTATGTACTAAGTGAAGATTAATTATGCGCAAATGCAGTAAGTGTCAGTCTTATGATATTGACAGAAAACATCGAAAATTCTTCCAACGTTTGTTTATTAAACGTGTCACCATTTGTAATGAATGCGGTCATATCCATAAAGACTTTAAGTATACGTTTTTAAATAAATCAGATAACTAAATTTTGAGCCTGATATATTTTAAGCCGTATGCGCATTTTTTATTGTTATAAATCGCTGTTGTACAGGGATCATTTTATTTATATGAATGGCGTTTTTATCAAATGATAAAAATAAATGTTAATGTCGAGAGGGGCTTAACGCTCTATTGATGATTAAATGGCATTATTTGCACCAAACAACACCGCCATTATTATGCAACTTGTTTTACTTTGAGTGTATTTGAAGTATGCTTTACGTTGTATATTGTGATGTTAAAGGGGTGAATGTGAGTCAATGCAATAACTGTCAATCATATGATATTGAAAGAATACACCGCAAATTTTACCAGCGCCTTTTTATTCGACGTATTGTTCAGTGTCGCCAATGTGATTATGTGCAGAAATTTTTCAAATATGCGTATTGAAATTAAATATAGCTAGTGTGTTTTTCCTTCTATAATGAAAAAGCCCATTTCATCATCACGATGAAATGGGCTTTTTTACAATCATTAAACCAGTGTGGTTTAGTTCATGCCGTATTTCTTTAGTTTCTTACGTAGCGTACCACGGTTGATACCCATCATGGTTGCAGCACGTGTTTGGTTACCACGAGTGTATTGCATGATAGTGTCTAGTAGTGGTTGTTCAACTTCTGCAAGCACAAGCTCGTACAGATCGTCGACTTCCTGACCATTTAATTGAGCAAGGTAGTTTTTAAGGGATGCCTTCACTGAATCACGTAATGGTTTCTGTGTGATTTGGTCTTGTGAAGTTACAGTTGTTACTGTTAACGCTTCGGAAGTCAGATTTTGTTCGAACATAATTCTGTAAGCTCTTCTAGTATTTATGCAACGTTTTCGAAGTAGCCTTGCAGCGCATCGATTTGCTGTTGAGCATTCTCGAGTGCGTTGAAGGTCCGGCGGAAATCACCTGCAGGTGCATGTTCTTTCAAGTACCAAGACACGTGTTTACGTGCAATGCGTAATCCTAGGTAATCACCATAAAATTGGTGAAGTGCCTTAACATGCCCCAACATAATTTCGCTAACTTCATCAATTGACGGCGCAGCGAGGTGTTCACCGGTTGTTAAGTAATGATGGATTTCTCTAAAAATCCACGGCTTTCCTTGTGCAGGTCGGCCAATCATCAGAGCATCGGCACCCGTATAATCGAGTACAAAGCGTGCTTTCTCCGGGCTATCGATATCACCGTTAGCGATAACTGGGATCGAGATGGCTTGTTTCACCGCTCTAATGTAGTCATATTCCGCTTCACCTTTGTACATACAAGCTTTGGTACGTCCATGAAGGGCGAGGGCTTGTATGCCGCATTGTTCGGCGAGTTTGGCTATGTTGACACAGTTCCTGTTGTCCAGATCCCAACCGGTACGGGTTTTAAGCGTCACGGGAACATCTACTGCGTCCACGACTGTACGAAGAATATCTTCGATAAGATTGGGATACTGCAATAGCGCAGAACCTGCTAATCGTTTATTTACTTTCTTGGCTGGGCATCCCATGTTGATATCGATGATTTGCGCACCGTTCTCAACACTGAATTGCGCAGCTTCGGCCATCAATTTTGGATCAGCCCCTGCTATCTGAACCGAGCGAATCCCTGATTCACCTTCATGAACCATACGATTGAGCGATTTAGACGTTTTCCAGAGATCTGGATTCGACGACATCATCTCGCTAACAGCCATGCCTGCACCGTAGCGAAGGCATAATTCACGAAATGGCCGATCGGTCACACCCGCCATTGGCGCGACTATCAGTTGGTTTTTAAGTTGATATGGACCGATATGCAAAATGTCTCTACCTGACTGTGCCAGTAAGGGCGCGCATTTTACGCATTTTTTACGCTGCTGAAAAGGCCAATAATTGAGCATGATGATTTTGTTTGTCAAAATCGCATGATTTTCAATCAATTGACCCGTTAAATTAATTAATAATAATCAACAGCAGCAACCAATTACCGTAATTTTTATGCTTTATGACCCGAGATACGACACCACTCTTCGCGTGCCATTACTGGATCTAATGTGATTTCATCGCTGTAGTAAGTCGCAACATCTTCAGCTTGGCTTTCAAGCACACCTGAAATTGCTAGGTCACCACCATTTTTTACCAAGCTCTTAATCACTGGTGATAATTCACGCAATGGGCCGGCTAGAATGTTAGCAACTACCACATCGGCTTGAATACCTTGTGGTTGATCTTGTGGCAGATATAGCTCTAGATTATCTGAAACACCATTGCGTTCAGCATTATCACGAGAGGCTAAAATAGCTTGTGGATCGATATCAATACCAATCACTTTTGCAGCGCCTAATTTCAGTGCGGCAATGGCTAAAATACCAGAACCACAACCAAAATCGATGATGGTTTTACCGGTTAGATCTTGACCGTCTAGCCACTCAAGACACAATGATGTGGTTGGGTGAGTACCTGTACCAAATGCTAAACCTGGGTCTAACAGTACATTAACGGCTTCTGGTTCTGGTGCTTCACGCCAGCTTGGACAGATCCATAAACGACGACCAAAACGCATTGGGTGGAAGTTATCCATCCATTCACGTTCCCAATCTTTATCTTCTAACTGCTCGATTTTATATGCAAAATCATCAGCAATAAGTGGGCTGTTTTTTAGCATGTTCAGCACGAAATCCATGTCGGCTTCAGCATCATACAAACCAATCACATCAGTATCGCCCCATAGGCGGGTTTCGCCTGGCATTGGCTCGAAAACTGGCGTGTCTTGTGCGTCAAGGAAAGTGGCAGATAGAGCACCAGTCTCTTCCATTAGCATGTCGCCAATTGCTTCTGCATTCTCTGCAGTAGCGTTCAGTTTAATTTGAATCCAAGGCATGGTTTATTCGCTTATTTTGTGACTACTTGAACATAGGGGGCGCAGTTTAGCATGAAATTTCACCAATCCCCATTAGCAGATGCTAAACAACCGATAAAAAAAGAGAGAGCCGATTGGCTCTCTCTGGTTAATTTACGGCTATGTTGGTGTAATTACCGATGAAATATTAGTTAACCTTGATGGGTTTCAATTTATTTGGGCGAACATAACTGCCGATGATAAATGCGAGTAAACCAATAATTAATGTGGGAACAATTGCATGCATCCCCCCCATATCAGGCTTGCCTAATGATAGCGCTAGATAGGTTGTTAATCCGACAATCATTGAAGCAAAGGCACCCGTTGCTGAGGCTTTTTCCCAATAAAGGCCGAGTACTAATGGCCACAGGAATACTGCCTGTAAACTACCAAACGCCAATAAATTGAGCCAGATAATCATATTGGGCGGGTTCATTGCTGCCACAAACACCAGTGCCGAAAAAATAGCAGTTACCCATAACGATAATTTAGGTAGCTTGGTTTCAGCGGCTTCACCTTCAGCAATCTTAGGATTGATATAATTAATATATAAATCTTTAAGTAAGGTTGCTGACGCTTGAATTAATTGAGAGTCAATGGTCGACATAATAGCCGCCATCGGTCCGGCTAAAAAAATCCCCGCAACCGCTGGTGGCAATACTGTCACCATTAAGGTTGGCATGATTTGGTCTGGACTGGCGATATTAGGCACAATGGCACGGCCGAGTGCGCCAGCTAAGTGCATACCGAACATTAATAGGGCAACCATGATAGTGCTGATTACCATGCCTTTATGCAGTGAACGGCTGTCTTTGTAAGACATACAACGAACTGCGGCGTGAGGTAAACCTATTACGCCAAAACAGACTAAAATCCAAAAGCTCAGCATAAAAGGTTGGCTTAAAAAATGCTGAGGTCCGTAAGGAGAGACTAATGCTGGATCAATACTGTGTAGTTTGGTGACGAGTGCACCAATACTGCCGCCCGTGTGAACGATCCCGACTAGCAGCGCGATCGTACCAATGATCATCATGATCCCTTGAATGGTATCGGTCATGACGACTGCGCGAAAGCCACCAATGGTGGTATAGAGCCCAACCGTGATCGCAAATAGCATTAAACCATGAGTATAAGATAGCCCTGTAACGGTTTGTAGTAAGCGTGCTCCGCCAACAAATTGCACCACCATGGTGCCAAAAAAGGCCAATAATAATGATAAAGAGGCGAAAATCACTACGCCTTTGTGTTGGTAGCGAGCATATAAAATATCATTGAGGGTTAACGCATTGTGACGGCGAGATTCAATGGCAAATTTTTTACCAAGCACACCTAATGTTAACCATGCTGCAGGGAGTTGGATCATGGCGAGTAATACCCACCCTAGGCCCATTTTATAAGCGGCTCCTGGTCCACCAATAAAAGTACTGGCACTGGCATAGGTTGCCGCTAGGGTCATAGCGAGAACAAAACCGCCCATACTGCGGCCACCGACGAGATATTCAGTTAAGAAGTTCCCTTTACCTTGAAAACGGCGAGTATAGAGTGCAACGCCAAAAACAGCGGCTAAATACAGTACTAAAGGAATGATAAGTTGGCTATTCATGTGGTTTATCGTCTGTTATTTCAAGAGGGAGATCACGGTAAATAAATTTCACCATCAAGGCACACAGGATGGTAAAAACAATTGGGCCGACAATGCATGACAGTAAAAACCACAATGGGAAACCAAAATAAAGGGTTGGCATACTGAGATCATTGATAGCGGGGGCAAACCCATAGGCGGAAACATACCACCAAAGAAAATAAGCTAACGCGAGTCCTATCGCCCAGTACGCTTCTTTATGTGCTTGGCGGTAGCGGGCAGAAAGCGTTTTCATGCGGTTTCTCCAGTTATTATTGATAAAGAATCTACTACTGAAGGATGAGGATCAGTGGTAGCGGTCAAAAAAGGGGGCTATTGTGGCAAAAGATAGGGGTTTATGCCACGCCTAGAACGCCAACCAATAAGGGATGGCAGCGTTAAAAATAAAAAAGGCCACCCTTAGGCAGCCTTTTGATGTCATATAACGTTATTACTGTAAACCAAGCTTCTTCTCAAGGTAGTGGATGTTAGCGCCACCTTTTTGGAAGTTCTCATCAGCCATAATATCTTGCTGAAGCGGAATATTGGTTTTAATACCATCAATGATCATTTCACTTAATGCATTACGCATACGTGAGATAGCCACATCACGGTTTTCACCATAAGCGATTAACTTACCAATCATTGAATCATAGTAAGGCGGTACAGTATAACCAGTATAGATGTGAGATTCCCAACGAATACCCATACCACCTGGAGAGTGGAAACGTGTGATCGTACCTGGGCAAGGTAGGAAGCGCTCAGGATCTTCTGCGTTAATTCGACATTCAACCGCGTGACCTCGAATTTGAATATCTTTTTGGCTAAATGACAATGGTTGACCTGCCGCAATACGTAATTGCTCTTTAATCAGATCAACACCGGTTACCATTTCAGTCACTGGGTGTTCAACTTGAATACGGGTGTTCATTTCAATGAAGTAGAATTCACCGTTTTCATATAGGAACTCAAATGTACCTGCGCCACGGTAATTGATTTCTAAACATGCACGTGTACAACGTTCACCGATGTATTTACGCATTTCTTCAGTGATGCCAGGTGCAGGTGCTTCTTCAACTAC
Organism: Photobacterium piscicola; assembly: GCF_046058925.1. Taxonomy (NCBI): domain Bacteria; kingdom Pseudomonadati; phylum Pseudomonadota; class Gammaproteobacteria; order Vibrionales; family Vibrionaceae; genus Photobacterium; species Photobacterium piscicola. The sequence continues at coordinate 106,229 of NZ_CP175534.1, read as the reverse complement.
TTTTTGGTGGCGACGTTGCATTGAACAGTCACGTTCGCCTAAGTGAATTGCGCCACCTTGGCCGTCAGCAAGAACTTGAACTTCGATATGACGTGGGTTTTCAAGGTATTTTTCCATGTAAACCATGTCATTATTAAAGCAAGATTTTGCTTCTGCACGAGTCATCGCAATCGCTTCAGTCAGTTCTTTTTCAGAACGAACTACACGCATACCACGACCACCGCCGCCACCAGAGGCTTTAATGATAACTGGGTAACCAATACGCTTAGCGAAAGATTTATTTTTCGCTTCATCGTCATCAAGTGGGCCGTCAGAACCGGGAACACAAGGTACACCGGCTTTTTTCATGGCGTTAATTGCTGAAACTTTATCACCCATTAGACGAATAGTTTCTGCTTTAGGGCCAACAAAAATAAAACCTGAACGTTCTACTTGCTCTGCAAAATCTGCATTTTCAGACAGGAAACCGTAACCTGGGTGAATCGCTACTGCGCCAGTGATTTCTGCCGCACTGATAATGCGAGGAATATTAAGGTAGCTATCAATACCACGAGCAGGACCAATACAAACAGATTCATCTGCTAATAGTACGTGCTTAAGATCACGGTCAGCGGTTGAGTGAACCGCAACGGTTTTAATACCTAGTTCTTTACATGCGCGAAGAATTCGAAGTGCAATTTCACCTCGGTTCGCAATTACTAATTTATCTAACATAGCCAGGAGCCTCGATTACTCGATGATTACAAGCGGTTGGTCGAATTCAATTGCATCGCCTTCTTGAGCAAGAATTGCAACGATTTTACCTGCTTTGTCTGCTTGAATTTGGTTCATCATCTTCATTGCTTCAACGATACATAGTGTATCGCCAATGTTGATTGATTGACCGACTTCAATGAAGTTCTTTGCTTCTGGGCTTGGTGCACGGTAGAAAGTACCTACCATTGGTGAAAGCACTTTATGACCAGGTGCAACAACAGGTGCTTCTGGTGCTTGGAATGATGCAGGAGCTTCTGCTACAGGTGCTGCTTGAACAGGTGCCGCCATAGGAGCAACAGCATATTGTTGTGGCATAGCAGTGACGGGAACACTACGACTGATTCGAACAGATTCTTCACCTTCAGAAATCTCTAGCTCTGCAATACCAGATTCTTCAACCAGTTCAATTAGCTTCTTAATTTTACGAATGTCCATTATTTTTCTCTTTATATATTGTTCAGTTAGCTATCTGCATGCAGGCGATTAATCGCTGCCTGTAGGGCGAATTCATAACCGTCAGGGCCAAGGCCACAAATCACGCCTACCGCTTTATCCGATAAGTAAGAGTGATGACGAAAAGGTTCACGTGCGTGAACGTTAGATAAATGTACTTCAATAAACGGAATAGCAACCCCAAGTAAGGCATCACGAATAGCAACGCTAGTGTGAGTGAAAGCTGCTGGGTTTATAATAATGAAATCCACGTTAGCGTAGGCTTGGTGAATCGCATCAATTAACTCGTGTTCCGCATTTGATTGAATGTGTTCTAATGCCACGCCTAAATCGACGGCTTTGGTCGTTAATTTCTGAACCAGTTGCGTGAGTGTTTGCTGGCCATAATGTTCAGGCTCACGCAGACCTAATAAATTTAGGTTGGGTCCATTAATCAGTAAAATTCGTTTAATGGTTGGCATCTTGAGGTCTCATCACTTGTTTATGAGGTTAAACTCGAACAACTTGTGGCTATCTACAAGTTGACTTCCATGTGTCCGTTTTTTTACTACCAAACATTAATTGTGAACCAATTATAGAGAATTCAACGCAAATCGCAGCAAAATACTGGTCTAATCACCACTTTTTGCGCGAACAGGTGTAAGCCGTTGTAAGAATGTTAGTAGATGTTAATACGTTTATCCTACGTCAATGTAACGTAACTAAGTGCAAGAATTTAGTAATAAAACTGTGTTTTCGTCAGTTATTATTACGGTGTGATAATTGGGCTTAAAAAAGATCATTAATAAGCTTATTTAATGAGGCTTTTTTAAAAAATATTATCAATATCGAATAGGTTAACGCGATATTTTAGCGTTAACTAGCTTATCCTAAGCTGAATTCGATTTAAATTATCATTAATAACTGCATAAAAAAAGACCACAGTTGCGGTCTTTTGATCTTAGTTAGATTGCTTTTTTAGGGATAAGCACGATTTAGAATAATTGTTGTTTTTCTGCTATCAGTTTATCAACCACACTTGGATCTGCGAGTGTTGATGTATCCCCTAGAGATCCAGTATCTCCGGTTGCTATTTTGCGTAGAATTCGGCGCATAATTTTACCAGAGCGAGTTTTAGGTAATGAATCTGTCCAGTGAAGAAAATCAGGAGTAGCAATTGGCCCTATTTCTTTACGTACCCAATCTTTAACTTGTTTATGTAATTCAGCACTTGGATATTCACCATCATTAAGGGTGATATACGCGTAAATCGCTTGACCTTTGATGGCATGAGGGACGCCGACGATCGCCGCTTCTGCTATTTTATCAAAAGCGACTAAAGCCGATTCAATCTCAGCGGTTCCCATACGGTGACCTGAAATATTTAGCACATCATCAACTCGACCTGTGATCCAATAGTAACCATCTTCATCACGTCGAGCGCCATCACCAGAGAAATACATTCCGGGAAAGGTTGAGAAGTAGGTTTGTTCAAACCGTTCGTGATCACCCCATAATGTACGCATTTGTCCCGGCCATGAATCGGTCATTACAAGGTTACCGTCAGTCGCACCGTCAAGGATATTACCGACGTTATCAACTAATGCTGGTTGTACACCAAAAAATGGTCGCGTTGCTGAGCCTGGTTTAAGTGTCGTTGCACCAGGTAGTGGGCTGATAAGAATGCCGCCAGTTTCTGTTTGCCACCAGGTGTCAACAATCGGGCAACGGCTATCACCAATGGTACGGTGATACCATTCCCATGCTTCTGGGTTAATTGGCTCACCGACAGATCCCATGATCCGTAATGATGAACGGTGAGTTCCTGTAATCGCTTCATCACCTTTTGCCATTAACGCGCGAATTGCAGTGGGGGCAGTATAGAGGATGTTGACTTGATGTTTATCAACCACTTCACTCATTCGGCTAGTGGATGGATAATTCGGTACACCTTCAAATAAAACCGTGGTCGCGCCATTGGCAAGAGGGCCATAAACCAAATAGCTGTGACCTGTGATCCAGCCAACATCGGCAGTACACCAATAGACTTCACCGGGTTGGTAGTCAAAAACATATTTAAAGGTCATGGTGGCATAAACCAGATAGCCACCTGTGGTGTGCAACACGCCTTTAGGCTTACCTGTTGAACCGGAGGTGTAGAGAATAAACAGTGGGTCTTCAGCATTCATTGGCTCAGGTGCGCAGTGATTAGAAGCGACAGCTGTTGCTTGATGCCACCACACATCACGTTCACTGTGCCATTCAATGTCACCACCAGTGCGTTGAAAGACCACTACTTTTTCAACGCTGGTAACCAATGGATTAGCGAGAGCATCATCAACATTTTGTTTTAAAGGAACGGCTCGCCCACCACGCACCCCTTCATCAGCGGTGATCACAACTTTTGCATTAGAATCAATAATACGACCAGCGAGGGCTTCAGGGGAAAAACCACCAAAGACAATAGTATGTACCGCGCCAATACGAGTACATGCCAGCATGGCAACCGCAGCTTCTGCGACCATTGGCATGTAAAGGCATACAACATCACCTTTACGTACCCCTTGGCTTTTAAGGGCGTTAGCAAATTGGCAGACTTGTTGGTAAAGATCATTATAGGTTAGGGTGGCATCATCATTAGGATCATCGCCTTCCCAAATAATCGCCGCTTGATCGCCACGATCAGCAAGATGGCGATCAATACAATTGGCTGAAACGTTAAGTTCACCATCTTCAAACCATTTTATGCTGACATGACCACTATCAAATGAGGTGTTTTTCACTTTGGTGTATGGGGTGATCCAATCAATGATTTGACCATGCTGACGCCAGAAGCCTTGAGGGTTAATCGTTGATTGTTGGTACATCTCACGATATTGGTCGTGGTTGATATGGGCGTTATTCACTATTGCATTATCAACTGGATAAATATGAACCTCACTCATCCCTGTTCTCCTTGAGTTTTTTCCCTTACTGGGGTGATGGTCGTGATATTGAATAACCACCGTTTTAAGTGATATTAATGGTTAAAGTGGAGGATTCTCACGGTCTCGACAATTAGACTTTAGGATGAGATCACGGTGTAATTTGATGAGCTTATGCTGTTGCACGTGGGTTACATTGTATTTTGTGCACTGCTTATGCCATTAACTGAATAATGGATTGATATTGAGTGTGATCGCTGTCGCAATTAGGTTGCGAATATTTGTTATTTTAGAGTAAACATCACTGAACCATTGCGGCGTTGTGGTTAATTTACGGCATAATAGAGCGGTTTTTCATCTACCACACTTTGAGATTTATTATGTTTAAAAGTAAGCCTTATGGCTGGACATCCCAATATCTATTGGGATTTTTCTTTTCTTATGGGGTCTATTTACCCTTTTGGGCGATTTGGTTTAAACATATAGGGGTCGATGATTCTGATATTGGCTTGTTACTAGGCTTAGGTTTTGCTGTGCGTTGTATTGCTAATTTAGTGATTACACCACGGATCCATAAAGTCGAACATTTAATTCCAGCCTTACGTGGCTTTACGTTACTAGGGTTAGTGGCATGTATTATTTATATTGTGTGTGGTGGTAACCTCTGGGCTCTGGCAGCCGTCACGGTGTTGTTTAATTTATCTGCTGGTCCTATCGTACCTATCTCTGATGCAATAACAAACCACTATGCTAAAGAAGGCCATTTAGATTATGGACGTACCCGTTTATGGGGGTCTATTGCCTTTATTGCAGGCTCTACCGTTGTCGGCATTCTCGCGCAACGTTATGGGGCTGATATTATTCCTTGGGTTGCATTAGCAGGCTTAGGTTTCGCACAATTAATGGCAGCCCGTAACCCTGCGGTGATGCCTGTTGATGTTGATAGCCATCAGCAAACACGTCCTGCATTAATGAATATTTTACGTGATAGTTCAGTGATTAAATTAATGCTAATTGCAGCATTATTGCAGGGGAGCCATGCAGCATATTATGGTTTTAGTTCGATTTATTGGCAGAAAATAGGCTTTAATGAATCGGTGATTGGTTACTTATGGAGTTTTAGTGTTGCCGCTGAAGTCGGCATGTTTCTGGTAAGTAAGCGCTTATTTGCTAACTGGTCTATTAATAATATGTTCCGTTTAGCTGCTGTGGGCGTGTTAGTACGTTGGGGCCTAACGGCGACCATTACTGATCAATGGGCAATGTTTGCGGTGCAGTCATTACACAGCGTGACATTTGCTGCGGCTCACTTAGCCGCAATTCGTTATATCGAGCGTTCACCTAGCAATCATATGGTGGCACTACAGTCATTGTATAATGCGATTCCGCTAGGGGCGGTGATGGCAATTCTAACCTCAATCAGTGGTTGGGTTTATGGTGATTGGGGGGCTGATGTGTTCTGGGTCATGGCCGTTATGGCTGTGCCTGTATTCTTCATCCGTTTACCATTACCAGGTAAGCAGCCACAGACACTTACACCACAAATGAATCAAGCCTAAGTACACGCTTGTAAGTCCAATCTAAATAGTAATAACGAGCGCATCCTTTAATGGATGCGCTTTTTTTATTGCTAAAAATACCGCTAGTGGCCGCTGAAAATACATCTTCGCTTCATTTTTGTGACCGATCTCAATTGAGCCAAGGTTAATAACTCCGTTACAGTGGTACAAGGACAATGAAGGAAGATTGAGAATGGATGCACAAATTACTGTAAGGGAGCTTGAACTCTTAGCAGCAAGGTTTGTTGGACGTAAACGTATTCAACACGCTTTTGCTCAATTTTCCAAGCAGCAACAATGTCAGCTTGTTGCTGAACAGCAAGCATCACCTGCAATGATTTCACATACAGAACAAGTGCTAGCATCTGTTTTTGGTGAGCTATCGGCAAAGTTGGTGCTTACTTCTGCATTGCAAGGCCGTGACATGCAATTAGAGGATGTGGCAACCATTGTTGATGAAGCGTCTGAGATATTTGATTTTAGTCGTGGTTTATTACAAGGCGCAATTGAACATATTAGTCAGGGCATCGCTGTGGTTGATAACCAATTACGGCTGGTGGCATGGAATCAACGTTACCTTGAGTTATTTTCATTTCCGATTGGATTAATTCAGGTAGGACGTCCGATTGCTGACGTGATTCGGCATAATGCCAATCAAGGGTTGTGTGGTAGTGGCGATTCGGAACTGCATGTTGCCAAGCGAATTCAGCATCTACAACAAAGAACTCCGCATACTTCATCCCGAGTTCGTGCTGATGGACAGGTTATTGAGGTTCAAGGTAATCCAATGCCAAATGGTGGCTTTGTAATGAGTTTTAGTGATATTACGGCGTTTCGCCAAGCTGAAATGGCATTAAAAGAATCAAATGAAAACCTAGAAGCGCGAGTAAAAAAACGCACGCAACAATTAGAACAATTAAATCAGCAATTGGTTGTTGCAACTCAACAGGCAGAATCTCAAGCGCATTCTAAAAGCCGATTCTTAGCTGCGGTCAGCCATGATTTAATGCAACCGCTTAACGCCGCTCGATTATTTTCATCATCACTCGTTGAGGTAAGTTCTGATCCACAAAGTGCTCGTCTCGCGGCTCATATCACTAGTGCGTTAAGCGCTGCTGAAGATTTGATTGGCGATCTATTAGATGTTTCACGCCTAGAAGCCGGTAAGCTGGAAGCTCACGTTATGCCACTACGAGTCAGTGATGTATTGAGTGTATTACAAGCTGAATTTGGTGTATTAGCTCAACAACAGCAGATCGATTTTAGCGTGGTGATGAGTGAGGCGGTGATCCTTTCGGACAGTAAATTACTTCGGCGAGTATTACAAAATTTTCTAACTAATGCTTTTCGCTATAACCCTAAAGGACGGGTTTTATTAGGTGTACGTCGTCAAGGTGAACGGATTTTAATTGAGGTTTGGGATAATGGTCCGGGTATCGAGCGTGAGAAGCAGGCTGATATATTTGATGAATTTACCCGCATGGATCAGACGGAGGCTGAACACGGTTTAGGATTAGGGCTTGCGATTGCTCGTGGAATATCTCGTGTATTACACCATCCATTAGGGCTACGGTCATGGCCGCAGCAAGGCACTGTCTTTTCTTTATCTGTACCACGAACCACAGCATCAATCTTGCCTCTATCTGCAATGGTATCACCGTCAGCATCGAGCTCGTCATTAGGTGGATTGAAGGTACTTTGTATTGATAATGAACCTGAGATTCTAGATGCGATGATGACGCTATTAGAATTGTGGCATTGTGAGGTACGTATTGCCGAGAATAAAATACAGACTCTAACGTTATTAGCTGAGGGTTGGCAGCCTGAGGTGATCATCAGTGATTATCATCTTGCAAAGCACCAAACAGGATTAGAAATATTACAACTATGCCGATCTCAACTTAAACTCCCTTTTAAAGGTGTCTTGATTAGTGCTGATAGGCTAACTGAAAAACAAGCATTGATTCGTCAACAAGGGTTTAGTTTTTTAAGTAAGCCGGTTAAGGCACTTAAATTACGGGCGATATTAAATCAATGTTTGCTGAGTAAGCGTGTTAAGTGTTGATGATAAATACCGGTAATGACGCTCACATTAGAGCGTCATTAGGTCAGTGGATAAAAGTGAGATCAATGGCGGCATTGGTGAGTATTATTGGGCGAGTGAATGAAGTTCTAATTGTTGTAATAAGATCACCGCCTGAGTGCGATTTTTAACGTCAAGTTTTCGAAAAATAGCGGTTAGATGTGCTTTGATTGTTGCCTCTGAGACATTGAGATCATAGGCAATTTGTTTGTTGAGTAAGCCTTCTGTCAGCATGGTTAATACTTTATATTGCTGTGGGGTTAACGTCGCAATTTTAGTGGGTAACTGCTGGTGGATATAATGGGTGTCATTGAGGGTTGTCGGAAAGTAAGGTTCACCATTAATGATTTGTTTTAAGGCATTTAGCAATACCTGCATATCACTCGATTTAGGGATAAAACCAAATGCACCATGGTTATAAACTTGCTGCACAACTTCCGTTTCCTCACTCGCTGAAATAACCACAATAGCCAGTTCTGGGTACTGTTGTCGTAACTGGATCAGACCTGATATGCCATTAGATCCCGGCATCTTGAGGTCGAGTAACAGTAAGTCGATATCCTTCGTTTTCTCTAATAGTGAAAATAACGAATTCTGCGAATCAGCTTCTAGGAGGTGGGTATCACTGATGGCCATATGAATCGACTGCAAGAGAGCGTTACGAAACAAGGGATGATCATCGGCGATAACAATGGTGTATTGAACGTCCATAGTTGAGCCTATTTCTTATTATTAGTGTTTTACGCTAACATTTCAGTAACAAAGGCGCAATTTACTCACCGTTGAGATTGGATCTTGATCATGCTTGAGTACGCGCTTTTGTAATTTGAGGGGTTATTGCGCATGGTTTTGTGAGGCTGATGAGGGTGTGGGGAAAATGATCGCTTGTTGTAAATGACGACTAAAACTATCGGCATTAATAAAACCATTTATTTTTACTTGTGGTAATGGATTTCCTTGTGTATCCCAGAATAATAAACTGGGAAAACCAATTACGTTAAGGTGATGCATTAATGCAATATCAGCACGGGTATTGGCCGTAACATTGGCTTTCAAGCGCGTGAATTTTTTGAGTTGAGGAATAACATTTGCAGCAGGGAATGTCTGTTGAGTTAAAGCTATACAGGGCGAGCACCATTCTGCATAAACATCGAGTAGTACTGGACGTTGTTGTTGAGTGGCTACTTTAAGTGCCTGTTTGAGTTCAGAGATTGAATTAACGGCTGTAAAGGTAAGTATAACGGGGTTTGGTTTACTATTAAGTAAGTAGCCACTCACTATGGTTATGGCTGTTATGATTAATATCACTAAGACATGTTTTGTTTTAATATTTGCCACCCAATAACATCCTTATTGTCGTTGGTTTGGTTATACGTAAGCACATATGACCTTATCATCAGTTTAGCAATGATTTATGACCTGCAAAAAAAAAGCTGCTCGAAAGCAGCTTTTTAATCATTCATTATTAATAGCCAATTATAAAATAAAGCTACCAAACAAGAAGCCTAAAGCCACTGATGTCGAAATAGTAACAACCCCAGGAACAAAGAATGGGTGGTTAAAGACCAAATTACCAATTCTCGTTGAGCCGGTGTCATCCATCTCTACTGCCGCGAGTAGCGTTGGGTAAGTCGGTAATACAAACAGTGCACTAACAGCCGCAAAAGAAGCCACCATAGTTAATGGTGCTACGCCAATAGCAAGAGCCGCTGGCATTAATGCTGTTGTGGTTGCGCCTTGTGAATAAAGTAACATTGAAGCAAAGAATAGAATTAATGCTAGCATCCAAGGGTGGCTACTTAATAGTGAACCCGCCACTTCTTTAATACCATCAACGTGCGCATTTACGAACGTCGCGCCAAGCCATGCCACACCAAGTACACAAATACAAGCTGTCATGCCAGAACGGAATGTTGGTGCTGATGGAATTTCAGCTGCATCAATTTTAGTTACCCATACTGTTACCGCAGCAGATGTTAACATCACGGCGATGATCGCTTCGTTACGACCCAGTGTTGGATCGGTAATTAAACCGATAGAGTGAGAGATAGCTGCGGCATAACAAACCACAAGTACAATTGCAGTAATAAAGATATAGGTCGCTTTGCGTGCGGTTGGTTTAATCTCACGTTTACCTTTTTGCTCAATGTTAACTAAGCCTTTTGCTAAACGATCTTGATAAACGGGATCATCTTTTAGTTCACAACCCATAAAGTTAGCGACAAAAGCGCCGACCATACAAGCAATAAAGGTTGTTGGAATACAAATAGCAAGTAGAGTTATGTAACTCACACCCACAGGTTCAAGGATACCAGAGAAGAACACCACAGCTGCAGAAATAGGTGAAGCAGTGATCGCGATCTGTGATGCAATAACGGCAATAGAAAGGGGACGTGAAGGGCGAATGCCTTGGCCTTTAGCTACTTCGGCAATAACAGGAAGTGTTGAAAAAGCCGTGTGTCCAGTACCTGCTAATACTGTCATCAAATAAGTAACGATAGGTGCATAGAAAGTGATGCGTTTAGGGTGTTTTCGAAGGAAGTTTTCAGCAATTTCTACTAGCCAATCCATACCACCGGCAACTTGCATTGCTGCAATAGCGGTGATTACTGACATGATAATAAGAATAACATCGATAGGGATTAATGATTCACTGGTGGGCATACCAAAAACGAGTGATAACACCAACACACCAGCACCGCCGGCAAAACCGATACCAATACCGCCAATTCTCGAACCTAAATAAATAAAGCCCAGAACGACCAAGAGTTCAATTCCAGTCATAGAATTTTTCCTGTCTAAAGTTTAAAAGATAAAAATCAAAAAGAGGATTTAGTTGCAAAAAAAAAGCGGATAATCAAGTGACAATCCGCTGGTATTCTCAGGCGTTAACGTGTTTAGTTATAACGTTTAGCTTTATATTGAGGATGCATTAAGTTCTCGATAGAGAAGATATCATCTAATTGCTCTTCAGTCAGCAATCCACGCTCAAGCACGACTTCGCGTACGCTCTTACCTGTTTCAGCACAAATCTTACCAACAATGTCACCTTCGTGGTGGCCAATGAATGGGTTTAAGTAAGTAACGATACCGATTGAGTTAAAGACGTAGCTTTCACAAACTTCTTTATTAACAGTAATGCCTTCGATGCACTTATCACGTAGGTTGATACATGCATTTTTAAGTAGGCTAATTGACTCGAAAATCGCTTGACCAATAACGGGCTCCATTACGTTTAACTGTAATTGACCCGCTTCTGCTGCAAAAGTAATAGTGGTGTCGTTACCAATAACTTTAAAGCAAACTTGGTTAACCACTTCAGGGATAACTGGGTTTACTTTCGCTGGCATGATTGAAGAGCCCGCTTGCATTTCAGGTAGGTTAATTTCGTTTAGACCAGTACGTGGGCCTGAAGAAAGTAAACGTAAGTCGTTACAAATTTTAGATAATTTAACGGCAGTACGTTTTAGTGCGCCGTGAACCATTACGTAAGCGCCACAGTCTGATGTTGCTTCGATTAAATCTTCTGCAGCAACAACAGGTAAACCTGTAATTTCAGCAAGACGTTGAACTGATAGTTGTTGGTAACCTGTTGCTGCGTTTAGACCAGTACCGATCGCTGTTGCGCCAAGGTTAACTTCAAGTAGTAGTTGTGCTGTGTATTGAAGGTTTTTGATTTCTTCTTTTAGTAGTACGCCGTAAGCATGGAATTCTTGACCTACCGTCATAGGCACTGCGTCTTGAAGTTGAGTACGGCCCATTTTCAATACACTAGCAAATTCAGTTGCTTTAACATCAAATGCTGTTTTTAGGTAATCTAGTGCTTCTAACATGCTGATGATGCTGTTGTAAACGGCAACACGGAAACCTGTTGGGTAAGCACAGTTAGTAGATTGTGATTTGTTTACGTGATCATTTGGGTTAACGATGTCGTAACGACCTTTCTCTTCACCCATGATTTCAAGTGCAAGGTTAGCAATAACTTCGTTGGTGTTCATGTTGACTGATGTGCCAGCACCACCTTGGAAAACGTCTGATGGGAATTGATCCATGCAACGGCCGCTTTCAAGAATAAGATCACAGGCTTGAACAATGTAATTACCAATGTCAGAAGGAATAGCGCCAAGCTCTTTGTTGGCCATTGCTGCTGCTTTTTTGGTGAAAACCATACCACGTACAAATTCAGGAACATCAGAAATTGTTGTGTTAGAAATATTGAAGTTCTCAATTGCGCGTAGAGTATGAATACCCCAGTAAGCATCTGCAGGAACATGGCGTTCGCCAAGTAAATCTTCTTCTATACGAGTTGCGACATTGATTGTTGCTTTATTTTTTTCAAGATCAATCATCTGAGACATAATATAGCCCTTTGCAAAACTTCATAATTAAAATCAATAAGTAAGCCAACAGTTGTAGCGATAATCCATTGTCGCAAAGTTGTGGCGAGATGATCATACCTGACACCTTAATTGGTGCCGATAATACTCCCCTCAACCGCTAAAAACATAATCCAGATCACTTTTTACGAGGGCTTGTTAATCTTTGCACAGAAACGCGATCTCTTTCACACTTTCTGTTAACAGTAGCGCGTCATTTTACACGTAAAATGAATAAAAATGACAAGATGTGAACAAATTGTAGGTGTGGCTTTGTATTTTTTGGAACCAACTCAAATTGTGTTTTTGTTGCATTTGTTAACATATTTGAAGTGAAGAATGAAATTTGTCATGAGTAATTAAACGGATAATCAGGTAATGTCTATGGTAGAGCATCAGCATAAAATCATTTAAAGATAAGGGGCGGGGTGTGTTTCCACTACTAATGTTACTGTTTATTGTGGTGCCAATGGTTGAAATTGGCTTATTCATTCAAGTGGGTGGCTTATTGGGATTATGGCCAACAATAGCCATTGTTTTTTTTACCGCAGTGATTGGCGCTTCGTTAGTGAGAAGCCAAGGTATTGCGACGTTAACGTCGGTTCAAAACAAGTTGCAACAAGGCGAAATGCCAACCCAAGAAATTGTCGAAGGGATGTTGCTTGCGGTTGCGGGTGTTTTATTATTAACACCTGGATTTATGACTGATGCGTTAGGTTTAGTTTTATTATTGCCGCCGTCACGGGCTAAAGTAGCACAATTATTAATGCAAAAAGTCACGTTAAAAAGTAACTTTACTCATTTTGGTGGCGGTTTTTCACATCATCGTCATTCAAATGATGCTGCTAATGGTGATGTATTTGATGGTGAATATGAGCGCACAGATAATCATGATAATAACAATTCCCAGCATCGTTTACCGTAGCCGCAACATTAAATAAACAAATATAGTATTAATAAAAAAGCAGCCATGGCTGCTTTTTTTTATTCATGCTATTCATATTAATTAAGCAAGTGATAGCTGTTTTTTTCGTAGTTTTCGAGCATATAAATAAGCACCAATGCCGCTGATCATATTGGCGATGGCGATACCAATAAAGAGCCCTTTGGTACCATAAAGATGACTGCCAAACCATGCGAGAGGCACTAATAACACAAAGAGTCGTAATAGATTCCAGCATAGAGCATTAATGGTTTTGTGTAGCGCATTGAGGGCGCTAATTAGCAACATACAAATTGCCTGTAATCCATAACTTGCAGGCACCACTAATAAGTAATGCCACAGCTGATTTTGAACCATGGCATCTTTTGAAAAAAGTGCAGCCAGTGGCATGCTCAGAGGCACCATTGCAACAAATACCAGTAGTTGAAATCCAATAGCAAAATGCATTGCGGCAAATAATGCACTAAATGCGCGCTGTGGCTTTTGTGCGCCTAAGTTTTGTGCCATAAAAGGCATTAATGCAGAGCTAAGTGCCATCATGACTATCACTAATAATGATTCAACTCGCATTGCTGCGCCATAAGCGGCCACCGAAGCTGTGCTTTGGCTTGCTAGCATCGCCATTAATAAGGCGCCAGAAAGTGGATTTAGGGCTGTCGATAAACCAGCAGGTACACCAATGTGTAATATTTGCTGCCAATCGCTTTTTAATGCATGCCATTGCGGAACAATCAGTAATTTTTCGCGGTTATAAAGCAGATGTAGTGAAACAATAAGCGCAAACACCCAACTTATGCCACTGGCAATAGCAGCACCTTTTACACCTAAAGCAGGAACCGGACCATAACCAAAGATCAATAATGGATCTAATAAGCCGTTCATGACCCCCGCGATCACCATGATCTTGGCGGGACTTTTGGCATCGCCAGTGGCACGAATAGCACTATTGCCAGCCATCGGGATCACCAGTAATGGGATCGCGATGTACCACACTGTCATATATTGTTCGATAATGGGCAATAACTCAGCTGACGCACCCATTAAAGTAAATAACGGTTTAATAGTGAGCAAACCGATAATCGATCCTATGATCATCAACAATAGACTCAGTAACAATCCGTGATTGGTTATACGTGCGGCACTGTGATTATCACCTTGACCAAGCATGCGTCCAATACTGGTTGATATGCCAACGTTCATTCCCATAGTGATACAGTTCAAGCCAAAAGTGACGGGAAAGGTAAAACTGACGGCGGCGAGTGCATTGGTACCCAATCGTGAAATGAAGAAAGTATCAACTAAGTTGAACATTAAAATCGCGATCATGCCAAACACCATTGGCACGGTTAAACGTCGTAATGCGTCATGAATGGGAGCCGATAATAATCCATGTTTATCTGACTTGGGTAATGTTGCCATAATGGTCTCAAAATAAGGATGCCTGCATACCCTAATGCAAAGTGTGTGATCGGGCAAAATTTCTCAAATAAATAACAAAAAAAAGCGCTCTTAACCTTGGGATTTAGAAATTAGACCCAACATCTTAACCATATAGAAAGTCATACAAGTGAGTGCTTGTGGGCTTCAAATCATGGACATTACCTTAATTATCAGGAGAGACGACCAATGAACATTCGTCCTTTACACGACCGAGTTATCGTTGAACGCCAAGAAGTTGAATCTAAGTCTGCCGGTGGCATCGTGTTAACTGGTTCTGCGGCTGAAAAATCTACTCGCGGTAAAATCCTTGCTGTAGGTAAAGGTCGCATTCTAGAAAATGGCACCGTACAACCACTAGATGTACAAGTGGGCGACGTGGTTATTTTTGCAGAAGGCTACGGCACTAAGACTGAAAAAATTGACGGTAAAGAAGTTCTTATCATGTCTGAAAATGACATTATGGCAATCGTTGAATAATCCGATCACATTAAATTAAGAATTAAGAAAGGAAATCCCAAGATGGCTGCTAAAGACGTTAAGTTTGGTAACGACGCACGAATTAAAATGCTAGAAGGTGTCAACATTCTGGCTGATGCGGTAAAAGTAACATTAGGGCCTAAAGGTCGCAATGTTGTGCTTGATAAATCATTTGGTGCACCCACTATCACTAAAGATGGTGTATCTGTAGCGCGTGAAATTGAATTGGAAGACAAGTTCCAAAACATGGGCGCACAAATGGTTAAAGAAGTGGCTTCGCAAGCGAATGACGCGGCGGGTGACGGTACAACAACAGCAACAGTACTTGCTCAAGCAATTATTGCTGAAGGTCTAAAAGCTGTTGCTGCGGGTATGAACCCAATGGATCTTAAGCGTGGTATCGACAAAGCGGTTATTGCTGCGGTTGAAGAACTAAAAGCATTATCTGTTCCTTGTGCTGATACTAAAGCAATCGCGCAAGTAGGTACTATCTCTGCAAACTCTGACACAACTGTTGGTAACCTTATTGCAGAAGCAATGGAAAAAGTAGGCCGTGACGGTGTTATTACGGTTGAAGAAGGTCAAGCACTTCAAGACGAGCTAGATGTTGTTGAAGGTATGCAGTTTGACCGTGGTTACCTATCTCCATACTTCATCAACAACCAAGAAGCGGGTTCTGTGGATCTAGAAAGTCCATTTATCCTATTGGTTGATAAGAAAGTATCGAATATTCGTGAGCTTCTTCCTGCACTAGAGGGCGTAGCAAAAGCATCTCGTCCACTACTTATCGTTGCAGAAGACGTTGAAGGCGAAGCGCTAGCAACATTGGTTGTGAACAACATGCGCGGTATCGTTAAAGTTGCTGCTGTTAAAGCGCCTGGCTTTGGTGATCGTCGTAAAGCAATGCTACAAGATATTGCAGTCCTAACATCGGGTACTGTTATCTCTGAAGAGATTGGTCTAGAGCTTGAGAAAGTTCAACTAGAAGATCTTGGTCAAGCTAAGCGTATTACTATCACTAAAGAAACCACTACTATTATTGATGGTGCTGGTGAAGAAACCATGATTCAAGGTCGTGTTGCACAAATTCGTCAACAAATCGAAGATGCAACCTCTGACTATGACAAAGAAAAACTTCAAGAGCGTGTCGCTAAACTTGCTGGCGGCGTAGCTGTTATCAAAGTCGGTGCAGCAACTGAAGTTGAAATGAAAGAGAAGAAAGATCGCGTAGAAGATGCATTACATGCAACTCGTGCTGCGGTTGAAGAAGGTGTGGTTGCAGGTGGTGGTGTAGCACTTATTCGTGCTGCATCTAAAGTTGTTAACCTTGTTGGTGATAACGAAGAGCAGAATGTGGGTATCCGCGTAGCACTTCGTGCAATGGAAGCACCACTTCGTCAAATCGTGAAGAATGCGGGTGATGAAGAGTCTGTTGTTGCTAATAACGTTCGTGCTGGTGAAGGTAACTATGGTTACAACGCTGCAACGGGCGAATACGGCGATATGATTGATATGGGTATTCTTGATCCTACAAAAGTAACCCGTTCAGCACTTCAGTTTGCAGCGTCTGTAGCGGGTCTTATGATCACTACTGAAGCAATGATCACTGATAAAGCCTCTGATGCTCCTTCTATGCCTGATATGGGTGGCATGGGCGGTATGGGTGGCATGGGCGGTATGATGTAATCCATTTATAACAGTAGAGATAACGGTCTCTTTGTTATAAAAATTCGCGTCATAAAAAAGTCGAGCATAGCTCGACTTTTTTATTGCCATTATTTTGTCTTCTTTCATTTATTGTTACCTATCTTATGTGCACAGTTCATTGGGAATATTCCTCGAAAAGCTGCACAAAAATAAAATCAATTAAAAACAATTACTTATAGTGTTATTAAATAATAATGTAATATTTTAATAATTAGTGCACCTATTAGCTGTTTTTTTGATTAAAAGGTGATCGTGTTTTAATGGTTAGGCGTAATTATATTTCTTTATTATAGAGATAGAGCCAAGTGCTTAATAAATTAAAACGGATGATGATTGGACTAAGTATATGGATAAAAAATAAAATAAAATGAAGTTCAGCTTTGTATGTTAATTTAATCTTTTTACTGTTTATCGTTATTTAAATTGTTTTAGGTGTTATTTGATAATTTATTATATTTTTTAACTAAATATATATTTTTGATTAATTAATTACATTTTGTATTTATATAATAATATGCTAGTTGTATTGCTTTTAGTTGCCAATAATGTATTTAGTTGAACGGTACAAAATTATATTAAAATTTCATAGTGCTGGTTAAAAACGGGGGTAAATGTAATTATTCACAGAGAGGTAATAGCGACTAAGTTAATACAACATGCTTAAGGACAGTTCACACGGTAAAAAGCATGAAAAGCTGTACGTGTTTTTTATTGTTTATAATCAAAGAGTTAACTGTATATTGAGTTGTTAAGTTGGAACGTTTAAATTAGTACATAAAAAAGCTGATATCATCACATATCGCTGTACATGTTGATTGAAATTCGCTCAACGGTGACAGTCAATCTTGTCGGCATAAAAAAGCCCCTGTAATAAACAGAGGCAATCTAAATATGTATGCGAGAAAAGATAGCTTTTACTCGTTAGGTAGATGTTCTTGATTTAAAGCGACCCATGCAGCCATAAAGCAAATCACAAATGATTGAATGTAACCTCGTAAATCAACATCACCTTGTACTAGCACATCATCAGCATTTGGTTCCATGTTGAATGAAACCTTGCTTTCTTTGATGCTAAAGAAGACACGGCCAATTAAAACAAAATTGTCACCATTATCATCTGGGTTATAGACCATTCCTGCACCAATTTGATCGTGCTCTGTAATTTGTAAGGCACTGAATGCTAATTTTTCTGCGCCTTCAAAGCCAAAGCCGGCATAACGCTTACCTTGTTCTGGCTGTTGCAGTAATTGTGAAAGTAGCTGGGTGTAAGTGGTAAGCGCTTCAGCTGGAACGTCATTAGTATTTACCTGCCCCATACTATATGCCTGTTCATCTTCTACCATTTCAACGGCATAATTAAAATCAATCATTACTTATCCTTTCTTTGTTTTATGAACACTATATGGCTTATACGTTAACGTAATTCGATTGTACGAGGTAGTACTAATCAACACCTTGATTACTGAGTGTTTTAAAGATCACATTTATTATCGATAACAGTCTTTTTGAGGGCGGTATTGAAGCGGATTTTTTTGAATAATATAGCAATACTGAGTAATTGCAACATCGTAAATCTAAAGCTTTAGTTCGTCGAGTAAAAAACAAAAAAAGCTGTACGGTTATTTTTTGATTAATATCAATGGCTTATGGAGGTCATTTTCTTTTACAATAAGATGTTGAAAATGTACACCTTTTAGCTGTTTTGTTTTCAAAAACATGAACGTTATTAGCTAAATGATAAAAAAAGCAGCCATGTGAGGGCTGCTTATTAAATTCATAATGATTGTAATTTATTGATTTTGTAGGTGACGACGGCTCTTTCCTGCATTTTTTTCAATATAATCAATGATCATACCTGCAATATCTTTGCCTGTTGCTGCTTCAATACCTTCTAGACCAGGAGAGGAATTTACCTCCATGATCAGTGGTCCGCGTTTAGATCGTAATAAATCAACGCCAGCGACACTGAGCCCCATAGCTTTTGCTGCAGCAATAGCCGTTTTACGTTCTTCGGGTGTAATGCGAACTAATGATGCGCTACCACCACGGTGTAAGTTTGAACGGAACTCACCTTCTGCTGCTTGACGTTTCATTGAAGCGATAACTTTATCGCCAATCACAAAACAACGAATATCTGCACCGCCAGCTTCTTCTATATATTCTTGAACCATGATGTGAGCTTTTAAGCCCATAAATGCTTCAATAACACTTTCCGCTGCTTTTTGAGTTTCCGCAAGTACGACCCCAATGCCTTGAGTGCCTTCTAATAGTTTGATAACTAATGGCGCACCGCTAACCATTTTAATCAAGTCCAATACATCATCAGGCTTACTTGCAAAACCTGTAATTGGCATGCCAACACCTTGGCGACTCAATAATTGTAATGAACGTAGTTTGTCACGAGAGCGTGAAATCGCAATAGATTGATTTACAGAAAACACATCCATCATTTCAAATTGACGTAATACAGCACAACCATAAAAGGTAATGTCTGAGCCAATACGGGGAATGATGGCATCAAAGCCAATAAGATCAGTACCTTCAAAATGAATTGATGGTTGAACTGAGTTGATATTCATATAACAGCGAAGGGCATTGATAATAACCGCTTCATGGCCTCGTTGTTGACAAGCCTCACGCAAACGGCGGGTTGAATATAAGTTTGCGTCCTGTGACAAAATGCCAATTTTCATTGCGATACTCATGTTAGGGAGCGAGTTGGCAGCAGCGACGACGTTTGGCGAACGCCTAATACGATAAAGGGCTGCTGTATGAGGCGCGACTATGCACGTAAATCAGTAAAAAATCGAGATCTGCCACGATGATTTTTTTTAATGGTGAAGTGTAATAAAATTGGTAGATAATTAAAAGTAATATCATAGGCTAATAGCTTTTTAGATATATAGCTAGTAAAGCTGTACAAGCTGTACGGTTATTATAAAACAATGGGTTACGTCGCTTTATTGTATGGCCTATTATAGGCAAAAAGACAAGTGTATGTTTTTGGTGTTTTTAGCTAGAAAAGCTGTACGTTGTGAGTTTTTCGCTAATATTGAGGTGGAGATTTTGCTGACTCGTAATAACAAGTCAGCATTAATTCGATGCAATAATCAGAGAAATTAGGTGGCGAAGGGCAAGAATATCAATCAATAGCGGTTATTCAAGGTGAAGATCGAGTGGGGTTTTGCTGCTTCTACCGCCTATTTCACGGGTTAATGTTGGAACTAAATAGCCCGAAACATTATTGATTAATCCGGCCATTAAGATACGTGCCTGTTGATCACTGACAAAGAAGTGTGCAGCGCCTTGTACGTGATCCAGTACGTGTAAGTAGTACGGTAATATTCCAGCATCAAATAAGGCTTCGCTGAGGTCTGTTAGCGCTGTGACGGAGTCATTAACCCCTTTAAGGAGCACACTTTGGTTTAACAAGGTAACCTTAGCCTGCTTGAGCTGTGTCATCGCCGAGGTTAGCTGATTATTGATTTCATTGGCATGGTTAATATGGGTCACCATGATAATTTGTAAACGACTGCTAGCAAATAACTCACACAGTGCTGGTGTGATGCGATGTGGGATCACAACGGGTAAGCGGCTGTGAATACGCAACCGTTTAATATGTGGAATTGCGGCAATATGTTCGAGCAACCATGTTAATTCGTGATCTTTAGCCATTAGTGGATCACCACCAGATAAGATCACTTCGTTAATGTGTGGTTGGGTTGCGATGTAATCAATACTTTGCTGCCAGACGGTTTTATTGCCTTTGTTATCTTGATAAGGAAAGTGGCGTCGAAAACAATAACGACAATTTACTGCACAACCGCCTTTAACGATCATCAACACACGATTGTGATACTTGTGTAATAGCCCTGGAATGGGGTTATCTTGTTCATCAAGAGGATCGGTTGAGTAGCCTGGATGAACCTCAAATTCTTGCTCTAACGGCAGTACTTGGCGCAACAATGGATCGTATGGGTTGCCAACTTCCATTCTTTCGACAAAACTTATAGGAACACGAAGCGCGAATAAATTTTTAGCAGCAAGGCCTTTTTGCCAAGGTGTTGGATCAATTTTAAGCCAATTGAGTAGCTTTAAGGGATCAGATATCGCATTAGCTAGATCATTCAGCCAGTTTTGCTCAACAGATGGCACGTTTCGGGGTATGATATGCGACATTAAATACAACTCGAAGATGTTAAGAGGATTAGAATGGCGTCTTTCAGCACCAATGAATTCCGCAGCGGAATGAAAATTATGCTTGATAATGAACCGTGTGTCATTATCGAAAACGAATTTGTTAAACCTGGTAAAGGTCAAGCGTTCAACCGCGTACGAATCCGTAAACTTATTTCAGGTAAAGTTCTTGAAAAAACGTTTAAATCAGGCGAATCAGTTGAAGCTGCGGACGTAATCGATACTGAACTTGATTACCTATACAACGACGGTGAATTCTACCATTTCATGAATAATGAAACATTTGAGCAAATCGCAGCAGACGTTAAAGCTGTTGGTGATAATGCGAAATGGTTAGTAGAAAACGATGCGTGTACGCTAACGCTTTGGAACGGTAACCCTATCGTTGTTACTCCTCAAAACTTTGTTGAGCTTGAAGTAACAGAGACTGATCCTGGTCTTAAAGGCGATACACAAGGTACTGGTGGTAAGCCAGCGACACTAACTACAGGCGCTGTAGTACGTGTTCCTTTATTCATCGCAATTGGCGAGGTTATCAAAGTTGATACTCGTTCAGGTGAATACGTAAGCCGTGTGAAGTAAATTCATATTGAGCTTTAAAAAAGGTCGCTTTGGCGGCCTTTTTTGTTGGCTGAAATTCAGGGTTATGATGTTTTAAATCTTTAAATAACAGCCATAAAAAAAGCACCGCAAGCGGTGCTTTTTTAGATTGTGTATCAGTGATTATTTAATCATGAACACAAAGATGATTGATAGGGCAGTCACTAAGAACGCAGCAGCGTAACAAGCGATTTTACCTACAACACCAGTATGAAACTTAAGGTCATGCATACCATGGTGTAGACGGTGCATACCATGCCACATTGGTAGTGATAGGGTTGCAATCACAAATAATGCGCCAATAAAGCTGGTTGCGAAATCTGCAGCGCGATCGTAGCTAACGGCTTCTGGGCTAATAATACCCAGTGGAACCATGATGCCAAGCACTAAAATAGTGACTGGCGTGATCATTGCAAACCAAGTACCACCGGCACCAAATAAACTCCACCATACTGGCTCATCGGAACGTTTTGGATGTAAATTAATCACGAGCGGCTCCTTAAACTAGCGCTAAAACAATGGCAGTGATGACAGCAACAACTGCCCACTGTGCAAGAACGATAATTTTCTTATCGAGTTTCTTGCCTTTGATGCGAATTGGCACCACTTGCGGCATCATGCTAAAGAACGTTTGTGCGTGGAATAAACTTCCCGCTAACGCAATAATATTTAGAATGATCACAATAGGGTTAGCCATAAAGTTTAGCCAACCTTGCCATGCTTCAGGACCTTTTACTAAACAACCTAAGCCAAAGGTTAAGCAGATAGTAAAGAAAATTAGCGGTAATACAGTTGCTTCACGCAGCATGTAAAAACGGTAGAAAGAACTGTCTTTCCACCAAGTACGCGTCATTTCACGAACGTAAGGTTTACGGTTGCTCATCCTTATGCCTCCTGAGGCTTCAACATTGCAATAACGAAATCTTTTGATGATTCCACTTTGCCTTGGTTTACAGCTGCTGCTGGATCAACACTCTTTGGACATACTTCAGAACAGTAACCCACGAATGTACAGCCCCATGCACCATTTTCACTGTTGATCAATTCCATACGCTCATGTTGACCATGGTCGCGGCTATCAAGGTTATAACGGTGTGCAAGTGTTAGTGCAGCAGGACCGATAAATTCAGGGTTTAAACCGAATTGTGGGCATGCTGCGTAGCAAAGGCCACAGTTAATACAGCCAGCAAATTGCTTGTACTTTGCCATTTGCTCTGGTGTCTGAAGGTTCGTGCCGTCTTCAGGCGTACGATCGTTGCCGATAATGTAAGGCTTAATTGCTTCAAGACGCTCAATAAAGGGAGTCATATCGACAATTAAATCTTTTTCAATGGCAAAGTTAGCTAATGGTTCGATTTTAACGCCATTAGGATAATCACGCAGGAAGCTCTTACAAGCCAACTTAGGCACGCCATTAACCATCATGCCACATGAACCACAGATCGCCATACGGCAAGACCAACGGTAGCTTAGATGCTTATCAAGGTGGTCTTTGATGTAACCAAGCGCATCAAGTACTGACATCGTTTCATTGAACGGTACTTCAAATGCTTGTAAATACGGTTCTGCATCTGTCGCTGGGTCATAACGCAGAATTTCAACTTTTTGAATGCGATTGTCTGACATTATGCCTTTTCCTCTTGAGCTTCTGACTGTGCTGCTTGCTGCGCTTTTTCATGTGCTTCGTGAGCTTCAGCTTCCGCACCATATAAACGCGCTTTTGGCTGTGATTTCGTGATCTTCACATCGCTATAATCAATAATTGGCGCATCGCCATTGTTGTAGAATGCCAAACTATGTTTTAGGAAATTTACATCATCACGTTCAGTACAACCGTCATCTAAGCGTTGGTGCGCACCACGAGATTCTGTACGTAGAATCGCTGAGTGTGCCATTGCTTCTGCAACATCAAGACCGTAACCCACTTCAATGGCATATAGCAGGTCAGTGTTAAAGACTTGGCCTTTATCTTGAATGCTAATATGTTTAAAGCGTTGCTTAAGTTCTGCTAGCTTATCAATGGTTGCTTGCATCAAATCTTGTTGACGATAAATACCACAACCCGCTTCCATGGTGTGACCCATTTCAGTACGGATTTGAGCCCAGTTTTCATCACCTTCTTGTGCCATTAGGGCATCAATACGTGCTTGTACTGCGTCTATTTGGGTATTGATTGAAGCATCGTTCCAACCTTTGAATTCTTCAGCGCGTTTAACTGCGTGTTCACCCGCAACTCGACCAAATACTACAAACTCAGCCAGTGAGTTTGAGCCTAGGCGGTTAGCGCCGTGAAGACCAACAGAAGCACATTCACCAACAGCAAATAGACCTTTAATACGGGTCTCACAGGTACCGTTAGTTTCAATACCACCCATGGTGTAGTGTACGGTTGGGCGAATTGGAATTGGCTCTTTTGCTGGATCAACGTTTACGTATGCTTTAGCGAGTTCACAGATGAACGGTAGACGCTCATGTAAGTACTCTTCACCAAGGTGGCGTAAATCAAGCATTACTACATCACCTAGTGGGTGCTGAATAGTGTTGCCTTTTTGCTGCTCATGCCAGAATGCTTGTGAAACTTTGTCACGAGGACCCAGTTCCATGTATTTGTTTTTTGGCTCGCCTACTGGTGTTTCAGGGCCCATGCCATAATCTTGTAGGTAACGGTAACCGTTTTTATTAACGATAATACCGCCTTCACCACGACAACCTTCAGTCATCAAAATACCAGTGCCTGGTAAACCTGTTGGGTGGTATTGAACAAATTCCATATCACGTAGTGGTACACCGTGGCGGAACGCCATTGCCATACCGTCGCCTGTTACAATACCGCCGTTAGTATTACAGTGGTAAACGCGACCTGCACCACCAGTAGCTAGAATCACTGATTTTGCTTTAATACAAACCAGCTCACCTTCCGCCATGTGAATCGCAATTAGACCTTGAACTTCGCCATCTTCAATTAGAAGATCAACCACGAAATATTCATCGTAACGTTTGATTTGTGGGTATTTGATAGAAGTCTGGAATAGGGTGTGTAGCATATGGAAGCCAGTTTTATCTGCCGCGAACCATGTACGCTCAACTTTCATACCACCAAAACGACGTACGTTCACTTCACCGTTTTCTTTACGGCTCCATGGGCAGCCCCATTGTTCCATTTGAATCATTTCGCGGGTTGAATTCTCTACGAAATATTCAACCACATCTTGTTCGCATAGCCAGTCACCACCACCAACGGTATCGTTGAAGTGATTATCAAAGCTATCTTCGTCTTTGATAACAGCAGCAGAGCCACCTTCAGCTGCAACTGTGTGCGAGCGCATTGGGTAGACTTTTGAAATAAGTGCAATTTCTAGTTCTGGGTTTGCTTCTGCAGCAGCGATGGCAGAACGTAGGCCTGCACCACCCGCGCCAATTACAGCGATATCTGTGGTAATAGTCTTCACAGCTATCCTCCGAAGGTAAGACGGTAAAAAAATGAAAAGGTACGTCATGCGTACCTATCCTTGAAATCCAGCGCGTATTTTATGAAACCTCATTAAGAGAAAATATGATGTAGACGCGTCTTTTTAACGAAATAATCAAAAAATGTAATCTGATTACAGACTTTGTGATTATTGTCACAAATTTTCATGTTTATTCATTGTTAATAGTTTGTTTTCTTTGGCGTCAATTGTTTATGGCTCATTAATAATGTGTTTCATGATGTCGTTGTAATGCTTGGTGGCAAAAGATTTAATAAGCCATAGGCTGCACAGAATGGATGTTTAATTCGATTATTACGCTAGTGGTTGTGTGTTATTTGTTATTACTATGAAAGTCGAGAGGGGGGGCAGTGTCTATTTTGATGATAATAATATGACATTTTATTAATGCTGTTCATTTATATTCATAATCATTCGTGGTTATAAGCAAATATAATTAGAGCAATACTTGGTTAAGATCGTGACTTTGTTAAAATCAGGTCATTATTTCCTTTTATATAAGAAGAAACGGCTATGTCTCAGCCTTGGCAACCTACCGCAGATATCTCTCAATTAAAACAGCGAGCGGTTTTACTCGCGACTATTCGTCAGTTTTTTGCCGATCGTGATGTTATTGAAGTGGATACACCTGCGATGAGTCAGGCGACGGTAACGGATGTACATCTACATGCGTTTAAAACCCAATTTGTCGGCCCTGGCTATGCTGCTGGCCAAACGTTGTATTTGATGACCAGTCCTGAATTTCACATGAAGCGCTTACTGGCAGCGGGCAGTGGTGCTATTTACCAGATTTGTAAGTCATTTCGTAATGAAGAATCTGGGCGTTATCATAATCCTGAATTTACAATGCTAGAGTGGTATCGACCTGGGTTTGATCATCATCAGTTAATGGCTGAGATGGATTTGTTGTTACAACAAGTATTAGGCTGTGACGCTGCAGAAAAAATGACCTATCAACAAGCCTTTATTGACGTGTTAGCGGTGTGTCCACTTGATGGTTCTATGGCTGAGTTAAAAGCCGTTGCTGCTCGACTTGGGTTGGCGGATATTGCAGAACCAGAGCAAGATCGCGATACCTTACTACAGTTATTATTTAGCGTTGGTGTTGAAGCTCAAATCGGTAAAAAAGTACCAGTTTTTGTGTATGACTTTCCCGCATCGCAAGCAGCTTTGGCGCAGATAAATCCGCAAGATTCACGTGTGGCTGAGCGATTTGAGGTTTATTTCAAAGGCATAGAATTAGCCAATGGCTTTCATGAACTTGCTAATGGTGATGAGCAGTTACAGCGCTTTGAAGATGATAACCAAAAACGAATTAGTATGGGGCTACAACCTCAGCCGATTGACATGCACCTTGTTGAAGCATTACGGGCTGGATTTCCTGATTGTGCTGGGGTTGCATTAGGTATCGATCGCGTGATTATGCTGGCATTAGAGCGCGATCATATTGATCAAGTCACCGCTTTCCCGATTGAAATAGCGTAAATATTATTCTTATCTTACAGCTTGATTCCAAAGATGTAGACGTAAAAAAGCACGGTAATGATAACCGTGCTTTTTTGTCATCAAATATCCAGTATGTACCAGTTGATATTAGTAATGATTAATCACTTGTTTCATACTGAGGGAACGTGCATTTTATATCGAAGATCTGATTTGGCGTAATAATGATTAAGCTAAACGACGAGTTGGATTTCAAGGCGTTTTAACCGTAAAACAACTATACCGCTCCCTTGTTATTATTGCAACTGATTATCATTTACATTTGTTTGTTAGTCGATCACAATCCGCGCATTGATGGGTTGTAATGGACGATTATTGTCTCCCATCATTTGATTAAGCTGTTCTATTTGAGCGGCAGAACTGGTGAGATGACTTTGCATAACATACCAACGAACACCTTCTGTACATGGCGGTGTCGTTAACGATCCATTATAACGAAAATACTGACGTTCACGTGGCAGTAGTGCGTTAGGGGTCAGATCACCGTTAAAGTCAATTGTTTCACCCTTGGTTGGAATGGTTTTTAATAAGGTGGTTAATTCATTATTTGCACGAGGTCCATTTTCAAACATCACTGAAATAACCGCAATATGGCCGCTGGCATCAACGTTAACAAAATGCGCTTCTAACGGATATTGTTTGCCATCAATATAGTTTTCAGAGGGGGTATGAAAATGAAACTGTTTAAGCGTGTACGTATCACCATCAATCACCAAGGTATTATCGCCACTTACATTGGCTTCTATCGTGTGACCGTTATTGGTTAAGCTGGTGATTTTGCCATCATAGCTAATTTGTAATGGCTGTGTTTGGGCTTGAATTGGTGATTGGATGTCAATCGGACTTTGGTTTTCGCCACCACAAGCAGGGTAACTGTCAACCCAATGTTCAGTACCTTGTTGATCGCCATATCCCCATGCGGCATTGGCGTGTGCAGAAAGAGAGAAGCAAGTCGCCAATGCGAGTACTAACGCTGATACTGTATTTTTTTTCATGATGATTACCTTTGAGTATGCGAATTATCTCGACCTAATCGTAGCACTTGAACGGTGAGACGATGGACTAACGTTAACATAGTAATCTTTTGATTTGATATTGAAAATACGATGGGGGAATAGAGCTAAATTGCAGGTGTAATATAAATGAGATAATGGCACTTATCGGAATAATGATGTTCAGTATTGGGTGTTAATGAGAATACGGAGTAATGTTCACTCCGTATCTCAATATCTTTATATTATTTAACTAAATATTCAGCGTAAGGTTGTCCCATGCGCGTAACTTGACGAGGCTGCATGTTTTCTACAAAACGGATGCTGTCTTTAGGAAATAAATTGATCACGGTAGAACCCAGTTTGAAACGACCCATTTCTTGACCTTTCTTTAAACTGATCGCTTGTTCACCCGTGGTTGGGTAATCCCAGCGGCGAACTTCAGGGCCCGTTGGTGGTGTTACCGTTCCCGCCCACACTGTTTCAATACTGCCCACTATCGTTGCTCCAACTAGCACTTGAGCTAATGGACCAAATTCAGTTTCAAATACACACACCACACGTTCATTACGGGCAAATAAATTTGGCACGTTAGCTGCGGTCAGTGGGTTTACAGAGAAGAGATCGCCGGGAATATAAATCATTTGGCGTAATACACCATCACATGGCATATGCACACGGTGATAGTCACTTGGTGAAAGGTAGAGTGTTGCAAATTCACCATCAATAAATTCATCCGCTAATGTACGATCACCACCAAGTAGTTCACAAGCATCAAAATAATGGCCTTTAGCTTGGAATAAACGTCCAGCTTTAATCGGGCCTAATTGGCTCACGCAAGCATCTGCAGGATGGCTAATGATATACTGGTCGTTATTAATTGGACGAGCCCCTTCCATGAGTTCACGCACAAAAAAAGCGTTAAAGGTTGGATAGGCACTCGGATCAGGATTACGCGCTTCTGCCATATTGACGTTATATTGCTTGATGAACCAACGAATAATGGTAGTGGTGAGTTTTCCACCTTCAAAAGCCGCCAGTTTACCCACAAGACGGGTTAAAGCATGTTTCGGTAGACTATATTGAAGGCCAATCTTAATCTTATCTAACACAATTATTCTTCCAGTAAATATTAATTAATCAATAAGTTAGTTATTCTTTGCTTATTTGGAAGAATAACGTCAACCCGCAATAATACCGAACTATTTTAATAATGTCAGTTATTCTGGCATTACCGAGGTCGTGGATAAGTTAGGCTTGTCGGTGCTAATTTGGATCGCAGCAGATAAAAAATAAGCCTAAATAAAAATAAATTTCGTTTAGGCTTTATCTTGGTTATCAGTTTGGCTTATTGCGTGAAAATTGGCGATTTGCCACATTTTCCGACATGCTTTCAATAATCTTATGATAACTGTTATAGCGATCGCGACTAATATCACCACGTTCAACTGCTTCGCGAATGATACAACCGGGATCATTGCCGTGTTTACAGTCACGGAATTTACAGCCACCTAAATATTGACGAAATTCAACAAAAGCCTCTGTAATCTGTTCAGGCTCTAAATGCCATAAACCAAATTCGCGCACTCCCGGTGAGTCAATTAAATCACCGCCATCAGCGAAATGATACAACCTTGCTGCGGTTGTGGTGTGTTGGCCTAAACCTGAGTTTGTTGAAACATCACCAATATCCGCTTCAACTTCCGGCATCAGAGCATTAACCATACTTGATTTACCTACACCAGATTGGCCAGCAAAAATACTGACATGATCTTGTAAATCAACTTTAAGATCATCAAGCCCTTCACCCGTATCAGTACTGACTAAACGTACGCTATAACCAATGTTTTGGTATTGCGTTAATTTACGTTCAACGTCAACCCGTTGTTCTGGTGTAAGTAAGTCAACTTTATTGACCACAATTAATGGCTTAATGCCGATAGTTTCTGCTGCAATAATGTAGCGGTCAATAATGTTAAGCGATAGCTCTGGCAATATTGATGACACAATCACAATACGGTCAACGTTAGCAGCTACAGCTTTTACACCATCGTAATAGTCTGGGCGAGTCAACATTGATTTGCGTTCATGTACCGCTTCTACAACACCAGCAATACCTTGCAATGCTTCAACACCGGGACGCCATACGACGCGATCGCCAGAAACAAGGCTCTGAATACTACGACGTAGGTTACAACGGTGAATAATACCCGTTTGTGGATCTTCAACATCAGCGTGTTGACCAAAACGAGTAATGACCAGCCCTTCACGGGCATTTTCCAACAGGGCTTCATCCCATTGGACTTCATTTTTAGCGCGATCTAGGCGCTTATTTTGGTTAGAGCGAACGCGTCGGCTCTGACCTTGAGTAAGTTTTTTCTTTTTTGCCACAAGAATATCGTTCTGTTTGGTTGGCTTTCGGTATTATCATACATGGTTTAGTCACAAAAGAGGCAATATCGAATGACAATCAGCGATCAGAACCTTATTTGGATAGATCTGGAAATGACCGGATTAGATCCAGAAACTCATAAAATCATTGAAATCGCTACAGTTGTGACAGATCCACAGCTTAATGTGTTGGCAGAAGGCCCTGTTTTAGCTATTTATCAGCCAGAAGCTGAATTAGAAAAAATGGATGATTGGTGCACAAACACACACACTAATAGTGGTTTAGTCGAGCGTATTCGTCAAAGTACGATTACAGAAGCTCAAGCCGTTGCTCAAACTATCGATTTCTTAGAACAATGGGTACCTAAAGGCGCTTCACCTATTTGTGGTAATAGTATTGGGCAAGATCGTCGCTTCCTATATAAGCATATGCCGAAGCTTGAACAGTATTTTCATTACCGTTATCTTGACGTGAGTACACTTAAAGAATTAACTCGCCGATGGAAGCCTGAGCTACTGGATGGCTTTTCTAAACAAGGTAGCCATTTAGCATTAGATGATATTCATGATTCTATTGCTGAGTTACGCTATTATCGTGAGCATATTTTCAATATTTGATGTGAAAATAAGCAGTTAGAAAATAATCTGCGTTTTTTGGTTTAAGAACTATTGCATCCCGTAGTTTTAGTCGTATAATGCGCAGCCTCGAAAGGAGATAACGAGTTTGTTTCCTTTTGTTGAAAATCGGACGCGGGGTGGAGCAGCTTGGTAGCTCGTCGGGCTCATAACCCGAAGGTCGTTGGTTCAAATCCGGCCCCCGCAACCAACTCTTTTTAAAAGAGATGTGATGCGACACTAGCTCAGCTGGTAGAGCGCAACCTTGCCAAGGTTGAGGTCACGAGTTCGAACCTCGTGTGTCGCTCCAATTTGTAGTTCATGGCGTAAGCGGTGAACGTTAGGTGAAAGACCTAGCTATGCGACACTAGCTCAGCTGGTAGAGCGCAACCTTGCCAAGGTTGAGGTCACGAGTTCGAACCTCGTGTGTCGCTCCAATTTGTAGTTCATAGCGTAAGCGGTGAACGTTAGGTGAAAGACCTAGCCATGCGACACTAGCTCAGCTGGTAGAGCGCAACCTTGCCAAGGTTGAGGTCACGAGTTCGAACCTCGTGTGTCGCTCCAAATTATTGTTTATGGCTTAGGCGGTAAACAAAAATAGTTGTCACCACACTTTAATGGTGAAAAAAATCGGACGCGGGGTGGAGCAGCTTGGTAGCTCGTCGGGCTCATAACCCGAAGGTCGTTGGTTCAAATCCGGCCCCCGCAACCAATTCTCTTTTTAAGAGATGTGATGCGACACTAGCTCAGCTGGTAGAGCGCAACCTTGCCAAGGTTGAGGTCACGAGTTCGAACCTCGTGTGTCGCTCCAAATTATTGTTTATGGCTTAGGCGGTAAACAAAAATAGTTGTCACCAAACTTTAATGGTGAAAAAAATCGGACGCGGGGTGGAGCAGCTTGGTAGCTCGTCGGGCTCATAACCCGAAGGTCGTTGGTTCAAATCCGGCCCCCGCAACCAATTCTCTTTTTAAAGAGATGTGATGCGACACTAGCTCAGCTGGTAGAGCGCAACCTTGCCAAGGTTGAGGTCACGAGTTCGAACCTCGTGTGTCGCTCCAAATTGATATTCATGGCTACGGCGGTGAGTAAAAATAGTTGTCACCAAACTTTAATGGTGAAAAAAATCGGACGCGGGGTGGAGCAGCTTGGTAGCTCGTCGGGCTCATAACCCGAAGGTCGTTGGTTCAAATCCGGCCCCCGCAACCAATTCTCTT
This sequence comes from Photobacterium piscicola, assembly GCF_046058925.1. Classification (NCBI taxonomy): domain Bacteria; kingdom Pseudomonadati; phylum Pseudomonadota; class Gammaproteobacteria; order Vibrionales; family Vibrionaceae; genus Photobacterium; species Photobacterium piscicola. Next base: position 74,531 of record NZ_CP175534.1, on the reverse strand, counting down.
TTTAAAGAGATGTGATGCGACACTAGCTCAGCTGGTAGAGCGCAACCTTGCCAAGGTTGAGGTCACGAGTTCGAACCTCGTGTGTCGCTCCAATTTAAATCTTTGCAATGTACACTAGTTCAGCTGGTTGTGCGCAATATTGCCAAGGTTGAGGTCACGCCTAGTTCCTTGAAGATCGGGAACCTCGTGTGTCGCTCCAAATTATTGTTTATGGCTTAGGCGGTAAACAAAAATAGTTGTCACCAAACTTTAATGGTGAAAAAATCGGACGCGGGGTGGAGCAGCTTGGTAGCTCGTCGGGCTCATAACCCGAAGGTCGTTGGTTCAAATCCGGCCCCCGCAACCAATTCTCTTTTTAAGAGATGTGATGCGACACTAGCTCAGCTGGTAGAGCGCAACCTTGCCAAGGTTGAGGTCACGAGTTCGAACCTCGTGTGTCGCTCCAAATTATTGTTTATGGCTTAGGCGGTAAATAAAAATAGTTGTCACCAAACTTTAATGGTGAAAAAAAGTCGGACGCGGGGTGGAGCAGCTTGGTAGCTCGTCGGGCTCATAACCCGAAGGTCGTTGGTTCAAATCCGGCCCCCGCAACCAATTCTCTTTTTAAGAGATGTGATGCGACACTAGCTCAGCTGGTAGAGCGCAACCTTGCCAAGGTTGAGGTCACGAGTTCGAACCTCGTGTGTCGCTCCAATTTAAATCTTTGCAATGTACACTAGCTCAGCTGGTTGTGCGTAATATTGCCAAGGTTGAGGTCACGCCTAGTTCCTTGAAGATCGGGAACCTCGTGTGTCGCTCCAAATTATTGTTTATGGCTTAGGCGGTAAACAAAAATAGTTGTCACCAAACTTTAATGGTGAAAAAATCGGACGCGGGGTGGAGCAGCTTGGTAGCTCGTCGGGCTCATAACCCGAAGGTCGTTGGTTCAAATCCGGCCCCCGCAACCAATTCTCTTTTTAAAGAGATGTGATGCGACACTAGCTCAGCTGGTAGAGCGCAACCTTGCCAAGGTTGAGGTCACGAGTTCGAACCTCGTGTGTCGCTCCAAATTGATATTCATGGCTACGGCGGTGAGTAAAAATAGTTGTCACCAAACTTTAATGGTGAAAAAAATCGGACGCGGGGTGGAGCAGCTTGGTAGCTCGTCGGGCTCATAACCCGAAGGTCGTTGGTTCAAATCCGGCCCCCGCAACCAATTCTCTTTTTAAGAGATGTGATGCGACACTAGCTCAGCTGGTAGAGCGCAACCTTGCCAAGGTTGAGGTCACGAGTTCGAACCTCGTGTGTCGCTCCAATTTAAATCTTTGCAATGTACACTAGTTCAGCTGGTTGTACGCAATATTGCCAAGGTTGAGGTCACGCCTAGTTCCTTGAAGATCGGGAACCTCGTGTGTCGCTCCAAATTATTGTTTATGGCTTAGGCGGTAAACAAAAATAGTTGTCACCAAACTTTAATGGTGAAAAAATCGGACGCGGGGTGGAGCAGCTTGGTAGCTCGTCGGGCTCATAACCCGAAGGTCGTTGGTTCAAATCCGGCCCCCGCAACCAATTCTCTTTTTAAGAGATGTGATGCGACACTAGCTCAGCTGGTAGAGCGCAACCTTGCCAAGGTTGAGGTCACGAGTTCGAACCTCGTGTGTCGCTCCAATTTAAATCTTTGCAATGTACATTAGCTCAGCTGGTTGTGCATAATATTGCCAAGGTTGAGGTCACGCCTAGTTCCTTGAAGATCGGGAACCTCGTGTGTCGCTCCAATTTAAATCTTTGCAATGTACATTAGCTCAGCTGGTTGTACATAATATTGCCAAGGTTGAGGTCACGCCTAGTTCCTTGAAGATCGGGAACCTCGTGTGTCGCTCCAATTTAGTTATCATCGGACTTATCGATGAACTACTACTGTGAAGTATTAGTCTTAATGTGGTATTCCTGAGGTATTCGATTACCGATATCATCAGTGTACTGCTTCAAGTGTTTCTAGTTTATCTACGAAGCCCACTTAGAAGCAATCAGCTTCGATTACATCATCTGCTATTGATTATGCAACCTAACGGTTGTTTTTTTCATCTTAGCTATTTGCAAAGATGTTTGTAATATCAATATTGTCATATATGACAAACGCTCTTTTCTTAGCATTGATTAAATTGTACTTACCGCCATACACATTGTGGTTTATCTTGTGTTTTTTCAAAAACAGAAGATGTGATAAGTTATTATTTTAGTAAGTGTTTTAAATTTATTGCACCGTTAGATCACAGTTAAATTAACAGAGTTATCCACATAAGAATATCTGTGGGTAAGTTGGTTGATTAGATGTGATAGGTAGGTGTGAATAACTTTAGGAATAGTGATGTTTGTAAAATTATACGCTTTATTCAGTAAGAATAATTAACAGGGTAACTCTTTGTTTTTTATGTTTAATTTTTCATTTATCTACAATTTGCACACAGTTCATTTAATCCTTCCTTTTGCGGGATAACCATCTTGATTATGTTATCCACTCCCTGTGTTTAATCTTTCTTTTTACTGCCTATTTTGACGTCATTTAAAAAGTTTTCCACATATACCCAGAGTACCTAGAATGCTATGCGTCTCGAGGTAAGCCTTTTTCTATAATTCGTACTAAACGCTTAGTGGCATTAGGTAGAACATCAATAACCATTTGTTGGCGTTTTTGATGTTGTTGTTCTAAAGCCCATTCAATATGGACATCGACGAGCGGGTGCTCACCCTGACGAGCGTTCAATGCATCGATGATGTCAGTTTGATAAGGCGCATTGCCTAACGCAATCGTAATATTTCGTAACCACTGAGTATGACCAATACGGCGAATGGCTGAGCCTTCTGTATTTTTTAAGAACGTTGCTTCATTCCATTGATAGAGTGTGACGAGATCTTGCTGAAATAATACATCACGGCAGTGATAGTCCGTTTCTGTTGTTATTTCACCGTTACGGCTAAAAGGGCAAACTAATTGGCAGTCATCACAACCATAAATTCTATTGCCCATTGCTGCTCGATATTGCTCTGGAATAATACCGTCAAATTCAATGGTGAGATAAGATATACAACGTCGTGCATCAACGACGCCAGCCTCAATAATGGCACCTGTTGGGCAACTAGTCATGCAAGCCACACATTTTCCACATTGATTGGTTGTCGGAGTATCAACCGGTAACGGCAAATCAATTAATAGTTCTCCTAAGAAGAACCATGAGCCCGAATGATCGTTAAGAATTAAAGAATGTTTTCCTGTCCAGCCTAATCCCGATTTTTCAGCAAGTGGGCGTTCCAATACTGGAGCCGAATCAACAAATGGTCGACAGCCAAATTCACCCACAACACTTTCAATACGTTGGCCTAATTGTTTGAGGCGATTTCGAATTAATTTATGATAATCACGCCCAAGCGAATAACGACTAATATAGGCTTTTGTTGGTTGTTTTAAGGTTTGAGCAAACCCAGCTTGTGGTGGTAAGTAATTCATACGAACACTGATGACACGTACCGTTCCAGGAAGTAATTCCTGAGGACGAGCTCGCATCATTCCGTGGCGCGCCATCCACTCCATATCACCATGGTAACCAGCATCAAGCCATCGCTGTAGCTGTGCTTCGTGCTGTGTTAAATCGATATCACAAATCCCGACTGCCTGAAAGCCAAGTTCTTGCCCCCAAATTTTAATTTGCAGTGCGAGTTGTTGATAATCGATACTCATAGCGTCAGTCTTATAGCCAGTAAAAATCAGGGAACGGATTCTAGCACATTATTATTTTAGAATAGCCATTAGTAGCAATAATGATAGGGATAACTCCGTAGTTGCTATGGTTAGCTCAGTCACAAGCTGACATGCTGTTGTCAATGGCTGGAATAATAGCTGAGATAATAATGACAGAGTATAAAGCTGCACCACTGCTGAATATGTGGATGACACAAATTGAATGCTGTTACTTTATTGCGGTAAAATTAAAATAGTCATTTTTCGAGGCAGATCATAATCTCGTGCACTATATCTCTCGATATATCGAGGTTTTGATTTATCGTAAAGCAGCAGATTTATGTGCGCAAAGCAGCGAGCGTGGTATGCTGGCTACTGATCTTTTTCCGTTTATTCGTCAATTAGTCAATCCAAGATAAAATATAATGCAAACATTTGAAACTTCTCTTGCTGATGAGCAGGCAACGGTAGATTTTGGCCTTAAATTGGCTAAAGCCTGCACGCAACAAACAACAATATACCTTCATGGTGATTTAGGTGCAGGTAAAACGACATTTAGCCGTGGTTTTATTCGTGCTATGGGCCATCAAGGTAATGTGAAAAGTCCGACTTATACGTTAGTTGAACCGTATGATCTTGCTCCTTGGCAGGTTTATCACTTTGACTTATATCGTCTTGCTGATCCTGAAGAATTAGAATTTATGGGGATCCGTGATTATTTTACTAAAGATGCTATTTGTTTAGTGGAATGGCCAGAAAAAGGAATTGGAATGCTGCCTGATGCTGACCTTGAGTTGGAATTACGCTATCACGGCGAACAAAGAACAGTATTAGTGACGTCGAATACGGATTATGGTTCAACGTTAATCAACCACTTAAAATTAGGCTAATTAGAATGGCGTTACGGACGTATGCAAATCTTCTAATTTTGGGAGTGGGATTAGTTAGTTCTACCGCGTTTGCAAATGAACTAAAGGGAGTGCGGGTATGGCCAGCTCCTGACGAAACACGTGTTGTATTAGATATGCAAAGCAAAGCGGATTATTCGCAGTTTATGCTATCAAACCCATCACGATTAGTGATTGACTTAAACAAGACTTCACTAAAAACAAAATTGCCAATAACAGTGGCTAAGAGTGAAATCTTAACCACGGTTCGTAGCAGCAATGCGCCTGAAAAAGGCACGACACGGTTGGTGTTTGAGCTTAAGCGTACCACTAAACCTAAAATTTTCTCATTATCACCAACCCCTGATGGTAGCTATGGCTATCGCTTGGTAATGGATTTACCTAATGGTTCTGGTGCAGGTGCTGCGGATAAAGAAGAACGAGCGGAAGAAAAAGCCACTGAAAATAACTTAGCCAAGTTGCCATCTGGTACGGCTGATATTGTGGTCGCGGTTGATGCCGGCCATGGTGGTGATGATCCTGGTTCTATTGGTCCAACACATAAATACGAAAAAAACGTGACCTTAGCCGTTGCCCGAAAATTAGCGGCAAAAATTAATGCCACAACGGGTATGCGTGCAGTCATGACTCGTCGTGGTGACTATTATGTAGGATTAAGTAAACGTTCAGAGATCGCACGTAAAAATAAAGCGCTACTACTGGTTTCTATTCACGCCGATGGCTTTAGTTCACCTAAACCTCGTGGTGCATCTGTATGGGTATTGAACACCCGTCGTGCTAATACTGAGATCGGTCGCTGGTTAGAGCAAAGTGAGAAACAATCAGAGCTACTGGGTGGTGGTGATGTGTTATCCAGTAATCCTAAAGATAAATATTTAGGTCGTGCGGTGCTGGATCTGCAATTTAGTTATTCGCAGAAAGAAGGCTACGATGTTGCTAAGCGTGTATTGTCGAATTTACGTCATATTGCACGTTTACATAAAACTGTACCGCAATATGCAAGTTTGGCCGTATTAAAATCACCTGATATTCCATCATTATTGGTTGAGACGGGCTTTATTACTAACCCAGTAGAAGAACGTCAATTAACGTCAAATGCTCATCAAAACCAACTAGCAAATGCGGTTTATAAAGGTATTTTACAATACTTCACGGCTCATCCACCTGAAGGTACCTTATTTGCTTCGCGTTTAAATGCCGGTGGCATGAAGCATAAAGTGACATCGGGACAAATATTGAGTGGTATTGCGGCTAAATATGGTTCATCGATGGCAGCCATTAGATCGGCGAATCATCTGAAATCAAACTCAGTGAATATTGGTCAAATGTTGTTGATTCCAGGTAGTGGCATCAAGACAGCCCCTACAGGAAATACAACGGCACCAAAAGCCGTGGTTAAACATACATCATCAACACGAGTGATTTGGCACACAGTAAGTCGAGGTGAGTATTTAGGTAAGATTGCAGCTCGTTACGGTACGACAATGAGCAGCATTCGTAAGCTTAATCATTTAAAATCTGACAATGTGATGCGAGGTCAGAAGTTAAAAATAGCGGTACCAGCGACTAAAACCGTTCGTCACCGTGTTGCTCGTGGTGAGTTTCTAAGTAAGATTGCGGCTAAATATGGGGTGTCAGTAGCAACTATTCGTGATGCGAATAAGCTACGTTCTGATAAACTAGCTGTAGGACAGACGCTAATCATTCCAAGAAGTTAATTATGCCGATTCAGATTTTACCCGCTCGGCTGGCTAACCAGATTGCAGCGGGTGAAGTTGTTGAACGCCCCGCATCGGTAGTCAAAGAGCTTGTTGAAAATAGTATAGATGCCGGTGCCACTCGAATTGATATTGATATCGAAAAAGGTGGTAGCCGGTTAATTCGTATTCGTGATAATGGTAAAGGGATTGCTAAGGATGAACTTGGCTTAGCCCTAAGTCGCCATGCCACGTCAAAAATAGCCTCACTTGATGATCTTGAAGCCATTGTAAGCTTAGGGTTTCGTGGTGAAGCACTCGCGAGTATCAGTTCAGTTTCACGCCTCACCTTAACCTCCCGTACTGAAGACCAAACAGAAGCATGGTCAGCCTATGCTGAAGGTCGTGATATGGAGGTTCAATTAAAGCCAGCCGCTCACCCCGTTGGTACGACACTGGAAGTGTTAGATCTATTTTTTAATACACCAGCGCGGCGTAAGTTTTTACGGACAGAAAAAACAGAATTCACCCATATTGATGAACTGATTAAACGCATTGCTTTAAGCCGCTTTGATGTTGCAATAACATTGCGTCATAACGGTAAACTGGTGCGTCAGTATCGTATTGCGGATAATACATTACAACAAGAACGCCGTTTGGCCGTAGCTTGTGGGCCTGCCTTTTTACAACATGCATTAGTGGTTGAATTAGCACATGGCGATTTGAAATTATCGGGTTGGGTTTGTAGTCCGCAAGGCGCGCGTAGCCAAAATGATATTCAATATTGCTACGTTAATGGCCGCATGATGAAAGATAAATTAATCAATCATGCTATTCGACAAGCGTATGAATCGAGTTTACGCTCGGAGCAATATGCCGCTTATGTGTTGTATATTGAAGTTGATCCACATCAGGTCGATGTTAATGTCCATCCAGCTAAACATGAAGTGCGTTTCCATCAAGCACGCTTAGTACATGATTTTATTTATCAAACACTGCAAAGTGCATTACAACAAGCTGCAGATATTGAGGATGTCCATCAGTATCAGACACCAGTAAGAGCCAGTGCGCATGCACATACTGAAGTGATTACAGCTCCGATTGATCGCGTATCTCAAACCATTGCAGCGATGCCTGATTATCCCAACAAAGCTGACTCTGATAGTTGGTTGACGACTCAACCATCAATGACGACAGCCTCAGTATCGGCTACCAATCTTGATGGTAATGTGACACCTATTTCTACACCTAAAAAAACTTTATTAGTAAATTCAGTTAGTAAAGATACTCAACAAAGCTATAGTCAAAAGAGTAGTCCAACATTATCACCATCATCAACCACCGCTAAGCGCCAACAAGGTACGTCTGATTATTCCCCTTCTCGTCATTATGGTGAGCCAGGGCCAACGGCGGCAGAAGTTAACGCTTATCAACGGTTGATAACACCGGATAATTCAGACGTTACGCCGTTAATATCGACACGAAGTGCAGAACCGAAAGCATCGACTCGAATAGCTGAACCGCGACGTGAATGGGGGGCACCGAGTCAACCGATGGCAATAAAGCCGACTAAGCGTTCTCATGGTAACGAGGTTGGACTAGGAAAAGCGCTGGCAATTGTTGATGAGCAATTTCTATTGTTAAGCCAGCACCATCAGATAATGTTATTAAAATTATCGGTTGCAGAGCACTTACGTTATGTTGGGCAGTTGCAATTAGCAAAAACGGAAGGTTTAAAACCTCAGCCATTATTAATTCCATTGGCGGTGCCCGTTGAGGCGGAATTAATGCAGTGCGCAGAGCAGCATGGACAACTACTTAAACAATTAGGGATCCAACTGAAAGCCAAAGGGCGCAATAGCATTATTATTCTGTCAGTTTGTATGCCACTAAGGCAACAAAACTTACAACAGTTAATCCCAAATTTGTTAACCTATCTTCATGCCGTGAGTGATGATCCTGATGCTCAAGGATGGGATAACCTTTTATTCTGGCTCGCTAAGCAATGTTATATGTCAGTAACAAACTACACTTTAGCACAAGCGATTCAGTTAATTACCGAATTAGAGCAGCTATGGGGAGATCAATTAATGACATTTAATACACAACTTGTTCGCCCTGTTGATATGCAAGCAGCGATAGAAGCATTTAAGTAATTTATGACTAAGCCACAAGTTATGACTAAGCCACAACCACAAGCAATTTTTTTAATGGGCCCGACAGCGTCAGGTAAAACTGATCTAGCGATTCGGTTACGAGAACAGTTACCTGTTGAGTTGATAAGTGTCGATTCAGCCCTTATTTATAAAGGAATGGATATTGGCACTGCGAAACCAGATGCGCATGAATTGGCACTAGCACCGCACCGTTTAATCGATATTCGTGATCCAGCGCAAAGTTATTCTGCTGCAGACTTTCGTACGGATGCACTAAAAGAAATGGCTGATATAGTGGCTGCGGGGCGGATTCCTTTGTTGGTCGGTGGTACTATGTTGTACTACAAGGCATTATTGGAAGGTTTGTCACCATTACCAGCGGCAGATAATGCTGTGCGCGCTGGTATAGAAAGTGATGCTGAGACTCGAGGGTGGCAAGCTCTGCATGATGAATTAGTGCAAATTGATCCTGTTGCAGGTGCCAGGATCCATCCTAATGATCCACAGCGATTGTCTCGTGCATTGGAAGTGTTTCGCATTTCAGGTAAAACACTAACTGAGTTAACGAAAACTCAAGGTGAATCGTTACCTTACAAGGTTCACCAGTTTGCAATTACGCCCACGGATAGGGCTGTACTGCATCATCGTATTGAGCTTCGGTTCAAAAAAATGATCGAAGCAGGGTTTGAGCAGGAAGTACGGGCATTGTATGACCGTGGTGATCTTCACCTTGAACTTCCTTCTATTCGCTGCGTTGGTTATCGACAGATGTGGGAATATTTGGACGGGAAACATGACATAGATGAAGCGGTCTTCCGTGGTATCTGTGCTACTCGTCAATTGGCAAAGCGTCAAATCACTTGGCTTCGTGGCTGGAAAGATTTGACTTGGTTGGATAGTAGTGATGTTGATAGCGCGTTACAAACCGTCACAAACTCAGTTAGATGTGATGTTTAATTAACGTGTATACTCTGAACTGCTTTGCGTATTTTTAGTTTTTGTTCGTTGCTAATACAACTACAAACAAATAAGGAAAAGAAATAATGGCTAAGGGGCAATCTCTGCAAGACCCGTTTTTGAATGCGCTGCGTCGTGAAAGAATCCCGGTCTCTATTTACCTGGTAAACGGTATCAAACTACAAGGCCAAATTGAATCATTTGATCAATTTGTCATTCTACTTAAAAACACCGTCAACCAGATGGTTTATAAGCATGCTATTTCAACTGTTGTACCCGCTCGTCCGGTGAATCATCATCAGACGGGTGATCGTCCAGCAGGAAGTGATCGTCCAGAAAAAACAGAAGAGTAAAATTATTTTCAAATAAGGAGCTGATTACTTGTTTGACCGTTATGAAGCTGGTGAGCAGGCTATTCTTGTTCATATTAACTTCACTCAAGATGAGGAATGGGAAGATCTTAGCGAATTTGAAATGCTAGTATCTTCCGCTGGTGTTAATGCGCTGCACGTGGTTACGGGCAGTCGTAAAACACCACTTCCTAAATATTATGTCGGTGAAGGTAAAGCACAAGAAATAGCTGATGCCGTAAGCGCTGTTGATGCAGATATTATTATTTTCAATCATGCATTGTCACCTGCACAAGAACGAAACTTAGAGCAGCTTTGTCAATGTCGCGTGATTGATCGTACCGGGTTAATTCTCGATATCTTCGCTCAACGAGCACGTACCCATGAGGGTAAATTGCAAGTTGAATTAGCACAATTACGTCATCTATCAACCCGATTAATTCGTGGTTGGACTCACCTTGAGCGACAAAAAGGTGGTATTGGTCTTCGCGGGCCAGGTGAAACTCAGTTAGAAACCGATCGACGTTTATTACGTGAACGTATTAAAACTATTTTGCGTCGTTTAGATAAAGTCGCTAAACAACGTGATCAGGGGCGTCGAGCGCGAAACAGAGCAGAAATCCCAACGGTGTCATTAGTTGGGTATACCAATGCGGGTAAATCAACATTATTCAATCGTATTACCGATGCTGGGGTATATGCAGCCGATCAGCTGTTTGCTACCTTAGATCCAACATTACGTAAGATTGAAGTTGCAGATGTCGGTGCAGCGATACTTGCAGATACTGTTGGTTTTATTCGTCATTTACCCCACGATTTAGTGGCTGCGTTTAAAGCAACATTAAAAGAAACACAAGAAGCAGATCTATTGCTTCATGTGGTTGATGCCAGTGATGATCGCTTTCGTGAAAACATTGAGGCGGTAGATACCGTTCTTGATGAAATCGATGCCGGCGATGTTCCTGTTTTACAGGTTATGAATAAAATTGATAACTTGGATAATGCACAACCACGAATTGAGCGTGACGAAGAGGGTTTACCTCGACGAGTTTGGGTATCAGCCATGGAAGGGCAAGGCATTGACTTGTTATTCCAAGCCTTAACAGAACGCCTTGCAGGAACGATGATAAAACACAGCTTGCGTCTACCGCCTGAAATGATTGGACGGTTACGCAGCAAGTTTTATCAGATGGGATGTATTGTGCAAGAAGAGTATGAATCAGATGGCTGTTTAATGATTGATATTCGCTTACCGATGGCAGAATGGTCGCGGTTACAAAAAAGAGAAAGTACTTCGTTAGATGACTACATCGTTGCTTAATGGATTGCTGAGTAATAAAAACTGTCGTCATATCACATTGATGGAGTTCTATAATGGCGTGGAATGAGCCTGGTAACAACGGCGGCCGTGATGATAAAGACCCTTGGGGTAATAAAAATCATGGTGGACGTGAACAAGGACCACCTGATCTGGATGAAGTTTTCTCAAAACTGAGTCGTAAGGTTGGTGGTGTGTTTGGTAGTAAAAAAGGACCAACAGGCAGCGGTAGCTCTGTAGGTTTGGGTGCTGTTGCAGTTTTAGCTGTGGCTGTATGGGGATTTTCAGGCTTTTACACCGTAAGTGAAGCAGAGCAAGGTGTTGTGCTGCGCTTTGGTAAGTTTGATCAAATCGTCAAGCCTGGTTTGAACTGGAAGCCGACTTTTATTGATGAAGTCATCCCAGTTAACGTACAAGCAATTCGTTCGCTACGAGCTTCTGGCTTAATGCTAACCAAAGACGAAAACGTACTGAAAGTTGAGATGGATGTTCAATACCGTGTTGATAACGCTGAGAAGTATTTATTCAGTGTGACCAATGCTGATGATAGTTTGCGTCAAGCAACAGATTCTGCACTGCGTGCGGTTATCGGTGATTCAACCATGGATCAAGCGTTAACAACAGGCCGTCAGACTATTCGTGCGAATACTCAAGCTGCAATCAATAAAATTATTGCAAAATATGACATGGGTATCCGTGTTGTGGACGTTAACTTCCAAAGTGCGCGTCCACCAGAGGCTGTAAAAGATGCCTTTGATGATGCTATTGCGGCACGTGAAGATGAAGAACGTTATGTTCGTGAAGCAGAAGCTTATAGTAACGACATTTTGCCAAAAGCAACCGGTCGTGCTGAGCGTCTGAAGAATGAAGCAGAAGGTTATTCTGAGCGTGTTATTAATGGTGCTTTAGGTGATGTTGCACAGTTTGATAAGCTGTTGCCTCAATATGAAGCGGCTAAGAAAGTAACCCGTGAACGTATGTATCTTGATACGATGGAACGTGTTTACAGCAATACCAGCAAGGTGTTAATTGATACTAAGTCTGGTGGTAATAACGTGATGTATTTACCGCTAGAGAAATTAATGAATCAATCAAATAACCAAGCGAAAAAGCCGGCAGATTCTAGCCGATTAAGTGGTATTGAATTGGAAAAAGTGGAAACACCGACACCAGTCGCTCCAACACCACGCGCTGATACTGGCCGTCAAGGGAGATATTAATTATGCGTAAGTTAATCATCCCAGTAGTTGTGATTTTTATTGCACTATTATTGATGTCTATGTTTGTCGTGAAAGAGGGTGAGCGCGGTATCGTGGTGCGTTTCGGTCGTATTCTTAAAGATAACAATACCGAAATTGCACGTATTTACGAACCTGGTTTGCACTTTAAAGTCCCTGTGTTTGACCGTGTGCACGATCTTGATGCACGAATTCAAACCATGGACGACCAAGCTGACCGTTTCTTAACTGCTGAGAAAAAAGACGTTATCATTGATACTTACGTAAAGTGGCGTATTAAAGATTTCGGTAAATATTACTTAGCAACAGGTGGTGGTAACACATCAACTGCAGAATCACTGTTGAAGCGTAAAGTTGTTGATAGCTTACGTGCCGAAATTGGTGCGAAAGAGATCAAGCAAATTGTATCTGGAGAAGACAGCATTTCAACACCAGCGACACCGTCTGATATTGCCCAAACGAAAGCTGCTAAAGCTGCTCTAGCGGTAATTGAAGGTGTGGTACCGGTGAAGAAAGTTGAAGGACAACGTGATCAAATCATGGCTGATGTACTTGAAGAAACGCGCGAAAGTGCGAAAGATTTAGGTATTGAAGTAGTTGATTTCCGTATTAAGAAAATCAACTTACCTGATGAAATCAGTGAGTCTATCTATCGTCGTATGCGTGCTGAGCGTGAGTCAGTGGCACGTAGCTACCGTTCTCAAGGCCGTCAACGTGCTGAAGAGCTTCGTGCTCGTTCAGAACTTGAAGTGGCAACAGTTTTGGCTGACGCAAAGCGTAAAGCACAAGTTGTACGCGGTGACGCAGATGCACAAGCGGCTGAGATTTATGCGAAAGCATATAATCAAGATCCTGAGTTTTACAGCTTCTGGCGTTCTTTGAAGGCATATGAAAATAGCTTTAATTCGAAAAACGACATTCTTGTTGTTGATCCGAATAATGAGTTCTTTAAATACATGAACCATTCAGAGCTATCAGCAAAGTAAGCTCGCTTTCATAACAGCGCAATCGTTATAATAAAAGACAAGGCCTTCGCCTTGTCTTTTTTTTTGGATGAAATATATGATGAATACCGTTTTGCTAGCTATTGGTTTAGTGTTAGTTGTTGAAGGGTTAGGGCCATTATTTTCCCCTCACGGATGGCGGAATATGGTCAGTCAATTAAGCCAACAAGATGATAATACATTGCGTCGCATAGGTGGATGTTTGGTGGTGGCTGGCAGTGTTATTGCGTATATGATGTATTTGAGAATGTAGAAAAATAGCCATAAAAAACAGATAAAGCTTATCAAAGATGAAATGTATTAAGCCAAAAATGACTGCAAGCGGGCGGTTAAGGTGCTAGAATCCTTTTTTAACTACGATAGATGAAGAAAGATGGCAAATAATGTAGTCGTTCTTGGCACCCAATGGGGTGACGAAGGTAAAGGTAAGATTGTTGACCTGCTGACCGAAGATGCAAAATATGTAGTTCGCTACCAAGGCGGACACAACGCCGGTCACACCCTAGTTATTGACGGTGAGAAAACTGTTCTTCACCTGATCCCATCAGGTATCCTACGTGACAATGTTAAATGCATCATCGGTAATGGTGTTGTACTTTCTCCTGATGCACTAATGAATGAGATGGGTCCACTAGAAGCTCGTGGTATTCCTGTTCGTGAGCGTCTGTTCCTATCAGAAGCTTGTCCACTAATTCTTCCTTATCATATTGCTCTTGACCAAGCTCGCGAAGCGGCTCGTGGTAAAAAAGCAATTGGTACAACAGGTCGTGGTATCGGTCCTGCTTATGAAGATAAAGTTGCTCGTCGCGGTCTTCGCGTTGGTGATTTATTCGATAAAGCGGCTTTTGCTGAAAAGCTAAAAGAAGTAATGGCATACCATAACTTCCAGCTTGAGAACTACTACCACGCTGAACCTGTAAGCTATGAAGAAGTACTAGAAAAAGTACTTTCTCAAGCTGATCTATTAACATCAATGGTTATCGATGTAACGAAAGAACTTGATGATGCGCGTCTACGTGGCGACAAGATCATGTTTGAAGGTGCACAAGGTACACTGCTTGATATCGATCACGGTACTTACCCATACGTAACCTCTTCTAACACAACCGCTGGTGGTGTTGCTGCAGGTTCTGGTTTTGGTCCTCGTCACTTAGGTTACATCCTAGGTATCGCGAAAGCGTACTGTACACGTGTTGGTGCAGGTCCTTTCCCGACTGAACTATATGATGGTCTAGAAAAGCAAGATCCTATCGGTAAACACCTAGGTACTGTTGGCCATGAGTTTGGTGCAACAACAGGTCGCCTACGTCGTACTGGTTGGTTCGATGCTGTCGCTATGCGTCGTGCGGTACAAATCAACTCTATCTCTGGTTTCTGTCTAACTAAATTAGACGTACTAGATGGTCTAGAAGAGCTGAAAATCTGTACTGGTTACAAAACTAAGTCTGGCGAACTTCTAGAAGTTTCTCCAATGGCGGCTGATGCGTACGAAGATCTAGAGCTAATCTACGAAACAATGCCTGGTTGGAGCGAAACAACATTTGGTGCTAAGACACTGGATGCGCTTCCACAAGCTGCACTTGATTACATCGCACGTATTGAAGAGCTAACAGGTGTGCCAATTGATATTATTTCAACTGGCCCTGATCGTAACGAAACGATCGTTAAAGTACATCCATACGGTGAATAATCACTGGCGATAACTTTAAGCAAAAAAACCAGCTTTCGAGCTGGTTTTTTTATAGCTAAAAATTTGGTGTTAGGTGACATCAGCCATGATTAAAGTTTCGTTTTACCTTGCCGATAGAGAACTATTCGACGTGCGAGGAATGTAAATGAAACACTTACTGATGACCGTTGCTCTTGGGCTAGTAACACCCGCCTATGCCCTTGCTGTTGTGGGAGAAGCGGTGCCTATTTACACTGAAGATCAACTTAGCGTGTGGTTTACGACAAACCAGCATTTGCGCCAAGTAAAAGCTGATGATTGTCAGTTAGTACAAGACATTCAAGCCCGTGCGGAAAAAACGGAATCACCGACCTATCAATTTCTTTACGGCGATATGTTAGCGTGGGGCGTGTGTGTGCCAAAAGATGTTGAACAAGGTGTGTATTATATGCGTGCTGCTGCTCAACAAGGTGTGCCTGTTGCGTTAGAACAATTAGGGCGTTATTACGCTCAAGGTGTTATTTTGCAACAAGATAAACAGCGCGCTATTCCTTATTTACGTGAAGCTGCTGCTCTTGGGAATATTCGTGCTCGCATTCAATTAGCCCAATTATTGATTGCTGATAATGGCAGCCCGTTAGATTTTGAAGATGCGTACCGATGGTTATATCAAACTGTGACCACCGATAAATACCAGTACCAACAATTACACCGATTACGGCACCAACTAGAACAAAAGATGCCAGCTAATATTATTGCGCGCGCTAAACGACGTTCATCTTTTTGGTAGTTATGGGTATAGATTTCAATAAAAACAGCACCTTATTAGGTGCTGTTTTTAATTGAGGCGCTGTAATTATGCGGACGGTAATTAAAAATATTACAGTACTTTATGCGGCCCAAAACATTCATAGTGAATGCGATCGCTAGTTACACCCAGTTCAATTAACTGTTTAGCGATAAATTGCATAAAGCCAACTGGACCACAGCAATAAAAATGCATTTCAGGATCTGAAATTTGAGTAGCAATTTTATCAAGCTCGATCAAGCCTTGGTAATCATAATCTTCTACTTGACGATCGCCACTCGTTGGCGCGTTGTACCATGTTAATGCTGAAATATGCGAATGTTGATTTGCCAGTATTTTTACATGATCTTTATAAGCGTGTTGCTGACCATTTTCTGTTGCGTGTAACCAATTCACTGGCGCTTGATGTTGGGTCAGTGTTTCAAGCATGGCGAGCATTGGCGTTAAACCCACACCCGCTGAAATTAACGTTACGGGGGTTTGTGGATTAACATCCAAGAAAAAATCACCAGCAGGAGCTACCAGTTTGATCTTATCGCCAACATTAATTTTATCATGAAGGTAGTTTGATACCGTACCTTGGGTTTCGCGTTTTACAGAAATACGGTAATGATTGCTATTAGGTGCTGACGATAAGCTGTATTGACGAATTTCTTGGTTCGCTAATTCTTGTGCATTGATATAAATGCCAAGATATTGCCCTGGTTTGTAAGTCGCAACTTGACCGCCATCTGTCGGTGTAAAAGTAAAGCTGGTGATTAATTCACTGTTAGGCTGCTTACTTGTTACCACAAATTCACGCGTGCCACGCCAGCCACCGACTTTATCATCGCTTTCTTGATAGATTTCTTGTTCACGATTAATAAAGACATTAGCTAATACCCCGTAAGCCTCTCCCCATGCGTCTAATACTTCTTGGCCGGGGGCTAATAATTCATCAATAGTGGCTAATAGATGATGACCTACAATCTGATATTGATCGGCTGTAATTAAAAAACTGGTATGTTTTTGAGCTATTTTTTCGACGGCAGGTAAGAGTACTGCTAAGTTATCAATATTATTAGCATAAGCACAGATAGCGTTAAATAATGCTTGCTGTTGGCTTGATGGAGTGTTTTTATCTGGGCCTTGTTGATGGCTCATATTAAAAATATCTTTAAGTTCAGGGTTATGTTGAAACATACGCTGATAAAAATGTTGAGTAACGGCAGCGCCTGCAGCGGCAATCACAGGTGCGGTCGATTTTACGATATCAATGGTTTTTTGAGTGAGCATGACTTTCTCTTTTGTAAGTTGTATTTATAATATATGTTATAAGTTGTATCTGATCTGTATCTTTTAGTCAAGAACAAGATTAAAATAGCAACAGGAGGAGTGAATGTGCAGTTAACCAGTTTTACCGATTATGGCCTACGAGCCTTGATATACCTTGCCAACTTGCCTGAAGGTGAGTTAACAAGTATCACAAAAGTAACCGACACCTATGGCGTGTCGCGCAACCACATGGTCAAAATTATTAATAAATTGGGCCAATTAGGTTATGTAGAAACCGTACGCGGAAAAAATGGTGGTATTCGATTAGGAATGCCTGCGGGAAATATTGTATTAGGGCATGTGGTAAGGGCGATTGAACCGTTACAAATCGTCAATTGTGCGCCTGATTTTTGTAATATTACTCCGGCATGTCAGTTAAAGGGGATCCTTGCTGATGCGCGTAATGCTTTTTTAAATGAGCTAGATAAGTACACATTATTGACTTTGGTAGATAATAATCCACCATTGCGTGTCTTATTGGGATTGCCTGCAGAACACTAAGATCATCCAACGATAATGGTCTAGCATCACACTACTCTCTATTATTTAAGTGGAATAGGTATTTATTGCCTGTTCCCATCTGTTCACCTAAGAGCTGGGTATACTTAAAGTATGGCTGGCCAACAGGAACTGTTTATGTCTAAAGGTACTACCGATTTACCGGTTGATCCTTTTCGCGAACGCGAAGCATCTAATTACGAAAATCCTATTCCAAGCCGTGAATTACTACTTGATGTAATTCGTGGTTTTAGTACACCCGTTAGTCGCGACCAGTTATTTACTGCGTTAAAACTTGAAGGTGATGATCACTATGAAGGCCTACGTCGTCGCTTACGTGCGATGGAACGTGATGGCCAATTAATTTTTACGCGCCGTCAGTGCTATGCATTGCCTGAACGTTTAGATTTAATTAAAGGGTACGTTATTGGCCACCGTGATGGTTTTGGCTTCTTACGTCCAGAAGGTACTTTCAGTAAAGATACTGATTTATTATTACCCGCTCACCAAATGCGCAGTGTGATCCATGGTGACTACATTTTGGCACAAGCCGAAGGCGAAGATAAACGTGGCCGTCGTGAAGGCCGTGTAGTGCGTGTATTAGCTGAGTCAACGACTCAAATTGTAGGCCGTTTCTTCCTTGAAGATGGCATGGGCTATGTCGTACCTGATGATTCTCGTATTGCGCAAGATATCATTATTCCACAAGACGTTCGCCAAGGTGCCCGTATGGGTAATGTGGTGGTGGTTGAGATTAATCAGCGTGCCACTCGCCAACATAATGCGGTCGGCCGTATTGTTGAAGTACTGGGTGAAAACATGGCACCGGGTATGGAGATCGAAATCGCCCTGCGTACTCATGATATTCCCCATGTGTGGCCATCAGAAGTCGACAATCAAATTAAGCACCTGACTGAAGAAGTGCCAGAAGAAGCGAAGCTTGGCCGTGTCGATTTACGTCAATTACCCTTGGTAACTATTGATGGTGAAGATGCACGTGACTTTGATGATGCGGTTCATTGTCAGCGTAATCCTGATGGTGGCTGGCGTTTATGGGTCGCGATTGCCGATGTCAGTTATTACGTGCGTTCTAAATCAGCATTGGATAACGAAGCCCTAAAACGTGGTAACTCGGTTTACTTTCCAGCCCAAGTTATTCCAATGCTACCTGAAGTGCTTTCAAATGGTCTCTGTTCACTGAACCCGCAAGTCGATCGCTTGTGTATGGTGTGTGAAATGACCGTTTCTGAGAGCGGTAAGCTGACGGGTTATAAGCACTATGAAGCGGTAATGAATTCACATGCGCGTTTAACTTACACTAAAGTAAGTAACATGCTGGAAGGTGACGAAGAATTACG
Organism: Photobacterium piscicola; assembly: GCF_046058925.1. NCBI lineage: Bacteria > Pseudomonadati > Pseudomonadota > Gammaproteobacteria > Vibrionales > Vibrionaceae > Photobacterium > Photobacterium piscicola. The sequence continues at coordinate 55,541 of NZ_CP175534.1, read as the reverse complement.
TCAACGTTACGCGCCTTTAGTACCGCATCTTGAAGAACTTTACAGCATGTTTAAAGCGCTGAAAGTGGCGCGTGAAGCGCGTGGTGCGATTGAATTTGAAACCGTTGAAACTAAGTTTGTCTTCAATGCTGATCGTAAGATCGAGAACATCGTACCGCTAGTGCGTAATGAAGCACATAAAATCATCGAAGAATGTATGATTTTAGCCAATATCGCTTCAGCACAATTTGTTGAAAGTGCCAAAGAGCCTGCGTTATACCGTGTTCACGACACTCCAGGTGAAGAACGTTTACAAGGTTTCCGTGATTTCTTGGGCGAGCTAAGCCTAGAGTTAGGCGGTGGTTTAGAGCCAAGCCCGAAAGATTACGCAGCATTAGCGAATTTAATTCAAGATCGTAATGATCGTGAATTAATTCAAACCATGCTATTACGCTCTATGAAACAAGCGATCTATCAAGCAGATAATATTGGTCACTTTGGTTTAGCCCTAAGCCAATATGCTCACTTTACGTCGCCAATTCGTCGTTATCCTGACTTAACCTTGCACCGCGCCATTAAATTCTTAATTGCTAAGCAAGCCGGCAATACTAAGAACGATACGCCAACCGGTGGTCATCATTATTCATTTGATGAAATTGATGTGATTGGTGAGCAGTGTTCTACCACTGAACGTCGTGCTGATGACGCTACTCGTGATGTGTCTGATTGGCTCAAGTGTGAGTACATGCAAGATCATCTTGGCGATGAGTTTGAAGGTGTGATTGCTAACGTTACTGGTTTTGGTTTCTTTGTCCGTCTTAATGAACTTAACATTGATGGCTTAGTGCATATCTCAAACCTAGCTAACGACTACTACCAGTTTGATCCTGTGGGTCAACGTTTAGTAGGCGATAGCTCAGGCGTTATTTATCGTTTAGGTGATACGGTTCAGGTCAAAGTGGCGGCTATTAACTTAAATGATCGTCAATTAGATTTTGATATTGTTGGCGCTGAGCGTAAACAACGTGGTGCGGGTAAAACTGCCAAAGGGCGTGAGAAAAAGCAACGCATGCGCAAAGCTGAAGGCCTTAAACGTCAGGGAATGCCTGCATTTAAAGTTGAAAATGGCGAAGCGGTAGCCGATGAATCACGTTCTAAAAATAAACGTGAGCGTTCTTCTGTACGCAAAAAGTTAAAAGAAGGCGCGATTCCAGCTGCTGATGCTAAAGATGCTAAAAAGAAAAAGCCAAGAAATAAAAAACCACGTAAGTTAACGGATGAAAAGCCGCTGACTGATCCAAAAAAGAAACCCAAAGTTCGCAAGAAGAAAAAGCAACGTGCGGGTAAATCTGAACGTGCAGCAAAGAAGAGTTAATCCATGAGTAATGATATGATTTTTGGCATCCATGCCGTTAAAGCCGTGCTTGCATCTGATCCGGTACGTTTTATTGAAGTATTCGTACTTAAAGGACGTGAAGATGATCGTTTACTGCCGCTAATTACTGAGTTGCAAGACTTAGGTATTACGATTCAAGAGGCGGGCCGTAAAGCATTAGACGACAAAGTTGATGGTGCTTCTCATCAAGGTATTATTGCGCGTGTACGTCCGGGTAAGCAATATAACGAAAACAACCTTGAAGACTTATTAGCAACCAAAGAAAATCCGTTACTGCTGATTTTAGATGGTGTGACAGATCCTCATAACCTTGGTGCGTGTTTGCGTAACGCTGATGCTGCTGGTGCTGTGGCTGTGATTGTGCCCAAAGATCGCTCGGCACAGTTAAATGCGACCGCAAGTAAAGTGGCTTGTGGTGCGGCTGAAATTATGCCGTTAGTGCGTGTCACTAACCTTGCTCGTACTATGCGTGCGCTACAAGATAAAGGCGTATGGATTGTGGGTACAGCAGGTGAAGCGACTCATGACATTTACCACAGTAAACTCACAGGGCCATTGGCGATTGTGATGGGCGCTGAAGGTGAAGGTATGCGTCGTTTAACGCGTGAAACCTGTGATGATTTGATTAAGATTCCAATGGCGGGATCAGTATCGAGTTTGAACGTATCTGTAGCGACTGGTATCTGTTTATTTGAAGCTGTACGTCAACGCGGATAATGCGTGATTAAGCGCGAATAACTGCATAATTATTTAAACCCATTCAGCACTTACTGGATGGGTTTTTTATTATGGATTGGTATGAAAAATGAGCATTAAACAAGGCTGTTACTAAGCAATAGACGTGATCTGCTGAGGTTAGGGTTCATTTCATTGAAAAACGGCGAGTGGTGATAAAATAAGCTTGCCTAGATTGATCATTCTCTGTACTATCCGTCATCCAAATTCTCGGTTCTTTTTTTTAGTTCCTTGCTTCCCCAGGATAACCGAGCCGACAAGGGAAGCTGAATAATCCGTAAGGAGCAACCTATGCGTCATTACGAAATCGTATTCATGGTGCACCCTGATCAAAGCGAGCAAGTTGCTGGCATGATCGAGCGTTACACTGCTGCTATCAAAGATTCTGGTGGTCAAATTCACCGTCTAGAAGATTGGGGCCGCCGTCAAATGGCTTACCCAATTAACAAATTGCACAAAGCACATTACGTTCTTATGAACGTAGAAGCTAAGCAAGATGTTGTTGACGAGCTTGAGTCAAACTTCCGCTTCAACGACGCAGTGATCCGTAACATGATCATGCGTACTAAACACGCTGTTACTGAGCCATCTCCTATGATGAAGGCTAAAGAAGAGCGTTTTACTAAGCGTGAAGATCGTGCTGAAGCACAATCTGAAGGCGAAGCAGCTGCTGAGTAATTTGTCTTAATGACTAATCGTCTGGTGTTGACTGGCACTATTGCCAAGCATCCCAAACGAAGCCAATCCCCGGCAGGCATACCTCATTGTCACTTTGTGCTTGAGCATCGCTCTGTGCAGCGGGAAGCTGATTTACCACGTCAAATATATTGTTATATTAACGTGGTAATCAGTGGTAAAGGTCAACAAGTACTCACTCAAGATTTAGTTGTCGGAAGCAATATTAAGGTGGAGGGATTTATCTCTTACCAAACCGGCCGTAATGGTATCGGGAAATTAGTTTTGCATGCCGATCACATTGACTTAATTTAGATCAGGAGATAGCCCATGGCTCGTTTCTTCCGTCGTCGTAAATTCTGCCGTTTTACAGCAGAAGGCGTACAAGAGATTGACTACAAAGACGTAGCAACTCTAAAAAACTACATCACTGAAGCTGGTAAGATTGTACCTAGCCGTATCACTGGTACTCGCGCTAAATACCAGCGTCAGCTAGCTCGCGCTATCAAGCGTTCTCGTTACCTAGCACTTCTACCGTACACAGATAAGCATCTGTAAGCGGCAGTCGTTTTTAGAACTTTATAGAGGACAAGATAATGCAAGTTATTCTACTTGATAAAATCGCTAACCTAGGTGGCCTTGGCGACCAGGTTAACGTTAAAGCGGGCTATGCTCGTAACTTCCTTATCCCACAAGCTAAGGCAGTTATGGCGACTAAAGCGAACGTTGAAATGTTCGACGCACGTCGTGCAGAGCTAGAAGCTAAAGTTGCTGAGCAACACGCTGCTGCTCAAGCACGTGCTGAAGCACTTAACGTACTTGAAGGTGTAGTTATTGCATCTAAAGCTGGTGACGAAGGTAAACTATTCGGCTCAATCGGTACTCGTGACATCGCTGATGCAGTTTCTGCAGCTGGCGTTGCACTTGTTAAGAGTGAAGTACGTCTACCTGAAGGTGCACTACGTACGACTGGCGAATTTGAAGTTAGCGTTCAGCTAAGCTCAGACGTATTCGCAACTGTTAAACTAAACGTTGTTGCTGCAGAGTAATCGCTTTTAGCTTTAATAGTAAAAAACCAGCCTTCGGGCTGGTTTTTTTATGTCTGTCGTTTAGCTTTTGATGTTTTACAGTGTGTAAATCAATGACACTGTAGTGGTGCTATCGGAATTTTGCATGCCTTCAGGTACCCAAGAATAAGACGTTTGCGTGTAGCCTAAGTTTAAGGCGATATTATCAGTGATCGCATTAGTGGCATTTAACGTGCTTTCTAAAGTGGTGTTACTACGCCCTGAAATGACGTTAAATTTCGCACTGAGTGTAAGCGTTTTTAATGGCTTCCACTGAATATCGATAGTGCTTTGCAGTACCATTTCATTAACGACTTCTTGTTTAACAATACTGTCGCTTTTAATTTCATCAAGATTTGGATCTTGGTGACGAAAGCCGGGACCTATATCCACTAAAGTTTGAAAGGTCTCATAACTAAATAATCGATAACCGATACCGGTTGAAAAGATCGAGTCTGCGTAATAAGGCCCATAACGGTCATCAATATAGCTTCCATTACCATAAAAATAGTAGCCATCACGAATCATCCGTTTTGACTTTAAGCTCACTGACATCTTACGTTTGTCTTCTTCACCGTCTTTTTTTGCCATAATGAACTTGGCATCACCGTTAGTTTGATAGCGGCCTTTGGTGTAAGTTAGCGCAACATTACCATTTAATGTTTGGGAGTCAGAGTTGCCAGAAAGAGATTGATAACCTAAGCCGATAGTACTGGTTAGCGGCGATGGTTCATTCGGTGCTTTAGGCGTTGATTCTTCACTGGCATTAGCTGCGGTAGTGGCAAGCAAAAGTAATGTGAGTATATATCTTGCCAAAAGTCCTCCGCTGGCAGGGTAGTTTGAATATCAGAATATTGATGCCGCATTCTAGCGTAAATTTGTCAGCTTTTGGTTAGGAATCGTCGTCATACTTTTCGTAAAACTAAAAAGGAGGATAATTGTTAGACTGGGAAGTGATCAATCATAATCGTTTATAGCTACGCAGACGGAGGGGATAGGTTATACTGTCGAGCTCCGTTCTTGGTTTTGGTAAATGCACAGTTGTTATGACAGATAATCGTAAATCGAAACAATTAAAAGATAATCAAATGGACGCCCTTAAAATGCCACCCCATTCGCTTGAAGCTGAGCAATCAGTGCTAGGCGGCTTGATGTTGGATAATGAGCGTTGGGATACTGTTGCTGAAAAAGTGGTTGCTAAAGACTTTTACAGCCGTCCTCATCGGATTATTTTTGAGGCAACCGCAGCCTTATTGGAAGGTGGACAGCCACTTGATTTGATCACGCTGTCTGAACATCTTGAGCGTTCGGATAAACTTGATGATGTAGGCGGTTTTGCTTACCTTGCTGAATTGGCTAAAAACACCCCTTCTGCCGCAAATATTTTAGCGTATGCTGATATTGTTCGTGAGCGAGCCTTGATCCGTGACATGATTGGCGTGGCTAACGAAATAGCCGATGCGGGTTATGATCCTCAAGGGCGTACCAGTGAAGATTTGCTGGATATGGCCGAAAGTAAAGTTTTTGCGATTGCCGAACAACGTACTAATGATAAAGAAGGCCCGCAAAACGTCGATACTATTTTAGAGCGTACGCTTGAACGTATCGAGTTGCTATACCAATCACCACAAGATGGTGTAACAGGTGTATCAACAGGCTTTACTGATTTAAATAAGAAGACCGCGGGTTTGCAGGGGTCTGATTTGATTATTGTTGCTGCGCGTCCATCGATGGGTAAAACCACCTTTGCGATGAACTTATGTGAAAACGCCGCCATGGATCAAGAAAAACCGGTGTTGATTTTCTCACTAGAGATGCCTGCCGAACAGATCATGATGCGTATGTTGGCATCATTATCTCGCGTTGACCAAACTAAAATCCGTACCGGACAATTGGACGATGAAGATTGGGAGCGTATATCATCAACAATGGGTATTCTGATGCAAAAGAAGAATATGTTCATTGATGATAGTTCCGGCTTAACACCGACAGAAGTACGTTCACGTGCGCGTCGTATTGCGCGTGATAATGGTGGTCTTAGTATGATCATGATCGACTACCTTCAGTTGATGCGTGTGCCAGGACTACAAGAAAACCGTACGTTAGAAATTGCCGAAATTTCACGCTCGCTTAAAGCATTAGCGAAAGAATTAAATGTGCCTGTTGTTGCCCTCTCTCAGCTTAACCGTTCGTTAGAGCAACGGGCAGATAAGCGTCCTGTAAACTCTGATTTGCGTGAATCTGGCGCCATCGAGCAGGATGCTGACTTAATCATGTTTATATACCGTGATGAGGTTTATCACGAAGACAGTGCCCTCAAAGGGATCGCTGAAATCATCTTAGGTAAACAACGTAATGGTCCAATTGGTACTGTGCGTTTAACGTTCCAAGGCCAGTTCTCTCGCTTTGATAACTATGCTGGTCCTGCCTTTGATGAAGAGTAAGCCTTAAAAATTATTTAGGATATTGGATGAAAGCTGCAACTGCACATATTGATACCCAAGCTTTGGCACATAATCTGAGTCAAATCCGCCTGCAGGCACCAAACAGTAAAATTCTGGCGGTTGTTAAAGCCAATGCATACGGACATGGGTTGCTAGATGTGGCGACAAGCCTTATCGATGTTGATGCTTATGGTGTGGCGCGTATAGAAGAAGCCTTAATACTACGTGCTGGTGGTGTAGTAAAACCGATTCTATTATTAGAAGGTTTTTATGCGTCAACGGATCTTCCAGTATTGGTAACCAATAATATCCATACCGTGGTGCACTCGATTGAACAGCTGGAAGCGCTTGAGCAAGCCGAGTTAGATGCACCTGTACGAGTATGGGTGAAAATAGACACAGGTATGCACCGCTTGGGATTACGCCCTGAGCAAGTGCCTGAGTTTATGCAGCGCTTAAATGACTGCGATAATGTTGCTAAACCATTACGTTTTATTAGTCATTTTGGTAATGCTGATAATCTAGAGAGTGATATTACCGTAAATCAAATTGCGTGTTTTTCAACGCTGACTCAACCTTATCAAGGTGAACGCTCATTAGCCGCGTCGGCGGGTATTTTAGCGTGGCCTGATAGTCACTTTGAATGGATTCGTCCTGGCATTATTATGTATGGCGTATCGCCATTTGATGAATTAGAGCGTGCAGCATCAAACTATAACTTACAACCTGTTATGACGTTAACATCGAGCTTAATTGCCGTACGTGATGTTAAAAAAGGCGAACAAGTTGGTTATGGTGGTATTTGGACTTGCGAACGTGATACCAAGATGGGCGTTATTGCCATCGGTTATGGCGACGGTTATCCCCGTTGTGCCCCCAATGGAACCCCTGTTGTTGTCAATGGGCGTATCGTTCCAACTGCAGGCCGCGTTTCAATGGATATGTTAACTGTAGATTTAGGACCGAATGCGACCGATAAAGTTGGCGATGAAGCGATTTTGTGGGGTAAAGGTTTACCGGTTGAAGTTGTCGCTCAATATACGGGTGTGATCGCGTATGAGTTAATGACTAAGTTAACGCCTCGAGTCGCAATGACTTATTCATAATAAAAAATGAAATGTAAGCAGACATGGCCGCGATTTTAGTTCGCGGCTTTTTTTTTCCATTTGTTATTATTCACCTTGTACTGTAATAACGATTCGCCGTGAGCCTCCATGATCTCGGTGTTCACCTAAGTAGATCCCCTGCCATATACCTAAAGCCAGTTGACCATCAGTGATGGGAATGGTGACACTATTGCCTAGTAATGCGGTTTTAATGTGCGCAGGCATATCATCATCACCTTCATAGGTGTGTTGATAAAAAGGGGCGCGTTCGGGGACACTATGATTAAAATGAGCCTCCATATCATCGCGAACCGTTGGATCGGCATTTTCATTAATGGTTAAGCTGGCTGATGTATGTTGAATAAAACAATGCACGATCCCAACCTTTAATGATTGAATTATTGCCAAATTTTGCTCTATCTCGGTGGTTATTAGATGAAAACCACGCGCTCTCGGGGTAAGATGAATCGTTTTTTGATACCACATAGCTATTTACCTATTGGTGAAACCTTTTAATTTAATTAACGATTACCATTATCATCTTGCTTATAAATACAGGTATGATGCATCATACTTTCGTGACCTGACGCAATGACGATCGTACGATGTTAACGTCATAATTGGTTGTAGCTGAAGCATTATTAGAGACCTAGTCATTTAGGGTCAATAGCATAGATCGAGGATCTTTCGAAGGCGGTATGATTCGAGGGATGAACATAACAAAATCAGGAACATTACTATGTTAAAGAACATCAATCCAACGCAAACTAAAGCGTGGCAAGCACTGACTGCCCATTTTGAACAAGCTCAAGATTTTGAATTAAGCGATTTATTTGCTAATGATAGCGAGCGTTTTGCCAAATTTTCTGCTCAGTTTGGTTCTGATATTTTATTAGATTACTCTAAGAACCTGATCACTGAAGAAACTTTGACTAAGTTGTTTGCATTAGCAAAAGAAACTGAGCTTGATGCTGCCATTGCGGATATGTTCAACGGTGTGAAAATCAACCGTACTGAAGATCGTGCTGTACTCCATGTTGCGTTACGTAATCGCAGCAATACGCCAATCATTGTTGATGGCGAAGATGTTATGCCTGCGGTTAATGCCGTATTAGCAAAGATGGAAAGCTTCACTAACCGTATTGTAAGTGGTGAGTGGAAAGGTTACACCGGCAAAGAAATTACCGATGTTGTTAATATCGGTATCGGTGGTTCAGATCTTGGCCCTTACATGGTGTCAGAAGCATTAGCTGCGTACAAAACACGCCTAAACATGCACTTTGTTTCTAACGTTGATGCGACACACATTGTTGAAACATTAAAAGACTTAAACCCTGAAACAACGTTGTTCCTTATTGCATCTAAAACCTTTACTACCCAAGAAACTATGACTAACGCATTGTCTGCGCGTGATTGGTTCTTAGCAATGGCGGAAGATAAAGCACACGTTGCAAAACACTTTGCAGCGCTTTCTACTAATGCAGAATCTGTGGCTGAATTTGGTATCGATACCGATAACATGTTTGAGTTCTGGGATTGGGTTGGTGGTCGTTATTCACTATGGTCAGCGATTGGTCTTTCTATTAGCTTGGCAGTAGGTTTTGATAACTTTGTTAAGTTATTAGAAGGTGGTCATGCAATGGATAACCATTTTGCAACCGCGCCACTAGAGCAAAAATTACCTGTAATTCTAGCCTTAATTGGTATTTGGTATAACAACTTCCATGGCGCAGAAACTGAAGCAATTCTACCTTACGATCAATACATGCACCGTTTCCCTGCTTACTTCCAACAAGGTAACATGGAATCAAACGGTAAATATGTTGACCGTGGTGGCAAGCCTGTGGATTACCAAACTGGTCCTATCATTTGGGGTGAGCCAGGAACGAATGGTCAACATGCGTTCTATCAACTTATTCACCAAGGTACGAAGTTAATTCCATGTGACTTTATTGCACCTGCTATTAGCCACAATCCACTGGGTGATCATCATCCAAAATTAATGGCTAACTTCTTCGCGCAAACTGAAGCATTAGCATTTGGTAAGAGCCGTGAGACAGTAGAAGCTGAATTTGTGGCTGCCGGTAAATCACAAGCAGAAATCGATGAGCTTGCTGAATTTAAAGTGTTTGAAGGTAATCGTCCAACAAACTCAATTCTGCTTAAAGAAATTACGCCATACACATTAGGTGCATTAATTGCATTGTATGAGCATAAAATCTTTACCCAAGGTGTTATTTGGAACATCTTCAGCTTTGACCAGTGGGGTGTAGAACTTGGTAAGCAATTGGCTAACCAAATTTTACCAGAGCTAAACAGCAATGAAGGTGTTGTAAGCCACGATAGCTCAACGAATGGTTTAATTAATGCTTTTAAACAATGGCGTGCATAATGCCTCTTATTGGTTAATGTAATTAACCGATAAAATAAAACGCCGCAGTCGTTATGATTGCGGCGTTTTTTATTTTTGGCGTTAGCTCAATTATAGCGTGATAACGTCGCTAGCTTGTGGGCCTTTCTGACCATCAGTTACGATAAATTCAACACTTTGGCCTTCACGTAATGTTTTACGTCCTTGCGCTTGAATAGCACTGAAGTGAACAAACACATCTTTACCATCGGCAGCAGAAATAAAACCAAAACCTTTATCATCGTTGAACCACTTTACGGTTCCAGTCAGTTTACTCATGTACGTCTTTCCCTTATAGACTAATCGTAATAGTTACAGTTTATAGGTAACTAGGTGCTTATGACGGATTCAGTCTAGATCGAATTTATGACAATGAGTAGTGTTTTATTGTGCTTTTATGTCTTAGCTAACGTTAATTCACTTTAAAGAGAAAGGCGCTGTCAGGAGGGGGAGAAATATCAGAAGGTGCCATCACGAATTGTGACAGCACAAAAGATGTATTAATCGTTTTTAGTTTGCTGACATTTGTGACAAACACCATGACTTTCAACAACGTGGTGCTTGATCATAAAGCCATACTGTTCTGATTTTTGACGTAAAAGTTTCGCTAATTCATCATCATGGATTTCTTCAACAAACCCACATTTATCACAAATTAATAATTGTGAACAATGATCAGCATGGCCGAGTACACAACACGCAATATAGCTGTTGGTTGATTCTACTTTATGTACGAAACCTTGCGCTAACAGAAAATCTAGGGCGCGATATACTGTCGGTGGTTTTGCTTGGGGTTCTGATGCTTTGAGTAAATCGAGTAACTCATAAGCACTAATAGAACTATGATGATTAATGATCAGTGCCAGTACTTTTAATCGCTGCGGGGTCATTCTTACCCCTCGTTGCTCACAGAGCTGTTGTGCTTTAGCTAGCAGTTGAGTTTGAACCGTCATAGAGCCTCAAAAAAACGTCATTGAGTTTATATTTTATCACAGCTGTCTAAAAACATACTCACACTTAGCAAGTAACTGTAATAAGAGCAAAGATTCCGTGTAAATGATCACGTTATACTAAGAAGAATAAAAAAGAATGTCACAAAATGGATGCATTACAAAGGTGAGGACATCTATGTTGATTATGTATTATAAAAACTAATGCCAAGGTTGCGTTTTTTTTCATTTCTCAAGTGATTTAAAATACCTATAATGACGCCCATCGAAACGTGACCGACGCCTTAAATATTCGTGATTAGGCAATGGTTATACATAAAATGCTTAATTTTTAAGGTAAAAAAAATGTCTGTTATCATTACTAAAATTGTTGCTCTTTACACGCCTGTATTCTCTACAATGTACAAAAGCGGTAATATGACTAAGTAACATTTTGTCGTAGGGTCAATCATCGACCGACAGCGAAAAGAATTTAGAAAAAGGCCTTGAACATTGTTCAAGGCCTTTTTTGTTATTTAAAAAAGAGGTTTTATACCTTAATTGTTGGAATATTGAGCCTGTTGATTACGACGTAATATCTTGAATCAGTAAATAAATATAAATTTTAGTTCTGCTGATCAAATATCAATTATTTATATAATTTTTATAAAATACAATTATTTGGAAGATTTAGGAAGTTGTGATGTAAGCTGTTTTTTACTTGCCTTCAATCTGCAATATTATCTCGTCATTAATGTTAAATGGAGAGAGAAAAGATGAGCGGTATTATCAAATTATCACGTAACACAGCAACAGCTCCCTACGATTTAGCAGCAACACAAACTGTTGCGTTTTCGCATTACAATAATATTTCTGCACAATTACCGATTGATGTTAAAAGTGGAAAAATTATTGATGGCGGTGTCACTGAACAGGCGGCACAATGCCTAAAAAATATTAAGGCTATTGTCGAAAGTATTGATCATTCAATGCATGATGTTATTAAAATTAATGTGTATCTTAAAAATATCAAAGATCTTGAGTGTGTTGATGATGTTTATGCGACATTTTTCCCGCGTTATTTACCGACACGTACTGTGATGAGTGTAGCAGCATTACCTATGTCTGACGCATTAGTCCAAATGGATGCCGTGATATCTAATGGTGAAGGCTCTGGTACACAAGCTCCCTGTGATCTTGTTAAAATTGCACGCAATACAGCCAGTGCCCCTAACTGTGATGTATCGACTCATACTGTTGCCTTTTCGCATTACAACCATATTTCAGCTCAATTACCACTTGATCCTAAAACAGGGAATATGATCGCTGGTGGCGTAAAAGAGCAGACCGGGCAGTGTTTAAAAAATATTAAGAGTATTCTAGAAGCGATTGATGTGCCTGCTGACGATATCGTGAAAATTAATATTTATCTTAAAAATTTGGCCGATATTGATGTTGTCAATGAAGTTTATCGTTGTTACTTCCCTGATGCGGGAATTGCGCGAACATGTGGCTATATGCCAGCCAGATCAGTGATTGTCGTAGAAGGGTTACCAATGGGCGCATTAATACAGATAGATGCAACGGTTTCTCATGGCGATGGAACACCACCACAAGCAGTTGAAGATCGTCATGGCTTGGTGATCGAAGCGAATAATACACATGCTGCTCCTCAAACTGCATTATCTTCTCAAACGGTGGCATTTTCACATTACAATAATATTTCTGGGCAGTTACCGTTAAACTCGATGACAGGTAAGCTTGTTGATGGTGGTGTTAATGAACAAGCAAGACAATGCTTAGTGAATATTAAAGCGATAGTTGAAAGTGTTAACCATGTAATGGACGATATTGTGAAGGTTAATATTCAACTAAAAAATATGGCTGATCTTGATGCGGTTAATGATGTTTATATGACGTTCTTTAATGAGCAGCTTCCTGCTAGAACTGTTATTGGTGTTTCTACCATCGCGATGGGTGCTTTAGTACAAATGGATGCAATTGTATCTAATGGCGAAGGTACTCCGCCTGCCGTGTAATAAAAAGAGTCACGATAAATGATGTTGTTATTATAAAAAGCCATATTAATGAATATGGCTTTTCTTGTTTATATACCTTACTTCATACCCCATTACGAATATTAAGCATTATTAGACCGATTATGGGCTAAAGGGGATTCAAGTCTAATCATGGTGACAATAGTTATTTTAGGGTAGAATCCGCGCCTCAAAAGATATTTTAGGGACCGTTTATGCCTCCTAAACTGTCCCTTATCCATCCCTTATCACTAACAATAGTCGACATTGGATGAAGTATATTGCAATACCCGTAAGTGGTATTTGCCATAACCACTTAATATGTAAGGAATATTGTAATATGTATCCATCTGCTCGTTTTTCTGTCGCTCCCATGCTTGATTGGACTGATCGTCATTGCCGTTATTTCCATCGTTTAATGAGTAAAGAAGCTCTGTTGTATACCGAAATGGTAACGACAGGTGCAATTATTCACGGTAAAGGTGATTTTCTGGCGTATAACGAAGAAGAGCATCCATTAGCATTACAACTGGGTGGCTCAAATCCGGTTGATCTTGCGCGTTGTGCCAAATTAGCAGCAGATCGTGGTTATGATGAGATCAACTTAAACGTTGGTTGTCCATCTGATCGCGTTCAAAACGGCATGTTTGGTGCTTGTTTAATGGGTGAAGCTGAGTTGGTGGCGCAATGTGTTGCTGCAATGCGTGAAGTCGCTGATATTCCTGTTACTGTTAAAACCCGTATTGGTATTGATGATCAAGATTCGTATGAGTTCTTAACTCATTTTATTCAAACCGTATCAGAAAAAGGCGGTTGTGATAATTTTACTATTCACGCCCGTAAAGCATGGCTAAAAGGCTTAAGCCCAAAAGAAAATCGTGAAATTCCAGAACTTGATTACCCACGAGTTTACCAATTAAAGCAAGACTTTCCACAGTTAACCATGGCAATCAATGGTGGTATTAAAACTTTTGAAGAAATGGAACAGCATCTTAAATATATGGATGGTGTAATGGTCGGTCGTGAAGCTTACCAAAGCCCTTACCTGATGGCTGAAGTGGATCAGCGTTTATTTGGTAGTAACCGCCCAGTGATGAAGCGTCGTGAAGTGGTTGAAGCTATGTATCCATATATAGAGCAACAATTGGCGAACGGTTCATACTTAGGCCATATTACTCGTCATATGCTAGGTTTATTCCAAAATATGGCGGGAGCTCGTCAATGGCGTCGTTATATTAGTGAAAATGCCCACAAGCCAGGAGCGGGTATTGAAGTGGTACAACAGGCATTAGCGAAAATTCCTGCCGAGTTAGATGTGTAGTTATACACACTATTAACGTGATTATAGTGGTGAGTTTTACTTAGTATTAGGTGAGATTGACCAATAAATAGTAAACGCCAATTCATTATTGAATTGGCGTTTTTTATCTATATGAAAAATAAGCTAAAATATTTATATTAGAGTTGGCGTGAATTGTGCAATATTGTAAGTAATAATAAAGATAGCACTGGGGTTTCATGTGGATACCGCAGTTATAAAAAAGGATAATCTATGTTTGAGTTCCTATTTTTGGTTGCTTTTACATTGGTACTGATATTTACCGGTGTTAGTTTAATTGGCGTTCTGATTGCGGTTGCAGCAGGTTTTGCGGTAATGGCTGTTGTTGGTATGTTAGGGCTCGTCTTTAAATTATTACCGTGGATCGTATTGATAGCATTAGGTATTTGGTTCTTCCGTGAGCGTAATGCTGACAAGCAGCATCAAGATCGGATGTCACGTTACCGTCGTCACTAATGCAATTGGTTGCAAATAACAGCTATTGATTGCGATTGATTGCAGAGTTTTCATACTGCTTCTGATATAATTTTGTGCGATTAATTACATAAAATGATAAGAGCGGAGACTCGCATGAAAAAAGTGGTGCTTTCACTTGCAGCAGCAATGACGCTAGCAGCAGCCCTTCCAGCACAAGCAGATACTTTACTAGGTGTTAAAGTAGGTGCGGATGCATGGTTTACAAACGCAAAAGTAGCTGGTCAAAAAAGTGACGATACATCAACATCTTACTATGCATCTTTTGAGCACTTTATTCCTTTAGTGCCAAACGTAATGGTACGTTACAACAATATTGACACTGGGAATGTGAATTTTGAGCAAAGTGATTTCACGGCTTATTATGAAATTCTTGATAACGATTTAGTCGCATTGGATTTAGGTGTAACAATGACTAAGTTTGCTGGTGTTCAAATTCAACA
Organism: Photobacterium piscicola; assembly: GCF_046058925.1. NCBI lineage: Bacteria > Pseudomonadati > Pseudomonadota > Gammaproteobacteria > Vibrionales > Vibrionaceae > Photobacterium > Photobacterium piscicola. The sequence goes on along the minus strand of NZ_CP175534.1, from coordinate 40,508 downwards.
CCAGAACAGCTTTAGTGATTGGCAGCCAACAGTTTATGCTGCTGCTGAGTTAGGTATTCCAGCAACACCATTATCAGTATTTGCTCAAGCGAATGCGGGTAAATACGATGGTACAAGTTTGTTTGATGGCCAAGCGGGTGTGAAATTCACATTAGATTTAATTGCAGCAGATCTTAACCTTCGAGCAGGTTACCGCATGATGGATTATGACTTTAAAAAATCAACATCTGGTGATGTTGACCTAGATGGTTGGTTTGCTGGCGTAGAAGTTGATTTCTAATTAACTTCAGCTTTCATTGTGTGATCTAATTATAAAACCACGATTATTTCGTGGTTTTTTTATTGGCGCTAATCCCATTTATGTACCACTTTTAAAGGTAAGCAAACTGATTATATGTGTGATGCACAATATCAGTATTAGGGAGGAGTAAGTGATGACATTAACTGAATTGAAACACCTATACGCTGACCAAGATCTTGTTGAGGCACTCATCGAACCATCAATTAATAGTGGTTATATCGTTGAATTTCGTCATCGTCGCGGCGGTTTGGTGCCATTAACTGATATTAGTGGTAGTGAACAATGCTATGGTGATGTTGATAGTGCGACTCAACAAGCATTTGAAGTTGGTTTTCAACAAGTTAGAATTGCTGACGAATATTAAATCCTGCCTTTATTTCTCTATTCTAAAACCAAATAGTGTTATCGCTATTTGGTTTTTTTGTACGATTAACCTTACAAATGGTTATAAAACATTCTTATCTATTCTTTCTTGTTATTAGTTTAAATGGCTACTCTAACATAACGCAATGAATAGGGATCGTCGTGCTATGTCAATCAACCAACTATCAGCTTTAGCTAGCCCACTTAATGATCAACAAATAGATCAGCTTAAGCTAGCCGCAGCAGAATCATCACCACAACAACTGGCTTGGATCAGTGGCTATTTTTGGGGGTTGAGTCAATCTCAATCATCAACAACGGCAGCTGTTCCTGCATCAAATGTACTGGCCGCTGCAAAACCTGCGGGTAAACTAACCATTATTTATGCCTCGCAAACAGGCAATGCTAAAGGTGTCGCTCAAGCGTTACAACAGCAAGCTCTCGCACAAGATATTGCGGTGAATCTTGTGTCGGCGGGGGACTATAAGGGGAAAAATCTTAGTAAAGAAACTCACGTTATTATTATTGCTTCAACACATGGAGAAGGTGAAGCCCCCGACGATGCAATAGAACTGCATCAGTTTTTACAGTCAAAAAAAGCCCCCCAATTATCGAATTTACACTACAGCGTGATTGGGCTCGGCGACTCTAGTTATGAATTTTTCTGCCAAACAGCTAAAGATTTTGATCGCTACTTAGCAAAACTGGGTGCGAAGCCGATGCTTGATCGCCTTGATTGTGATGTTGACTATGAAGCGGCCGCCGCAGAGTGGCGTACACAAGTATTAGCCAAAACCAAACAAACCTTATCAACCGGTGAAGCAGAAGTTGTTCAGTTACCCGTGGGACAAAAGGCCACAGCTGTTGCGACTTACACTAAGCAAAATCCTTATACCGCCAGTTTATTAGTAAGCCAGAAAATCACTGGTCGCCATTCAGATAAAGATGTACGCCATATTGAAATTGATTTAGAAGGTTCAGGTTTAAGCTATCAAGCGGGGGATGCTCTGGGGGTGTGGTTTGACAATGATCCACAATTAGTTGATGCCATATTAGCGAAACTTGACTTAGATGCTGCAACTTCGGTGGATGTTGATGGCAGTAACTTATCTATTCGTGATGCGTTGATTAGCCATTATGAAATTACCGCATCAAATCCACAGTTTGTAACTAAATATGCAGAAATATCTGGCAGTAAAAAATTACAAAAGCTGGTGAATGATCGTGAAAAATTGCGTGAGTATGCGGCTAATAACCAAATTATTGATGTTTTAACGGCTAAGAAGACGGTATTAACTGCCACCCAATTAATCAGTTTATTACGTCGTTTAACGCCCCGTTTATATTCCATTGCTTCCAGCCAACAAGAAGTGGGCGAAGAAGTGCATTTAACGGTCGGTGTGGTTGAATTTTCCCAAGGCGATGAGCAACGCCAAGGTGGCGCATCAAGTTTCTTAGCGCAACGTCTAGCAGAAGGCGCAGCGGTGAAAGTATTTGTTGAAACCAATAATAACTTTAAGTTACCAGTTGATGATAATACGCCAGTGATCATGATTGGTCCGGGAACGGGTATTGCACCGTTCCGTGCTTTTGTGCAAGAGCGTGATAACCGTGAAGCACAAGGTAAAAACTGGTTATTTTTTGGTGATCGAACTTTTACTGAAGATTTTCTTTACCAAGTTGAATGGCAGAAATATCTAAAAGACGGAGTGGTGGATCAAATAGATGTCGCATTTAGTCGAGATCAAGCCGAGAAAATCTATGTTCAACAGCGCATTTTAGAACAGGCACCACAAGTGTGGCAGTGGTTACAAGCAGGATCGCATGTTTATGTGTGTGGTGATGCAACCCACATGGCCAAAGATGTTCATCAAGCCTTGTTAACCGTTATTGAACAACAAGGAAAGAAAACGCGCGAGCAAGCCGAGCAGTATCTCAATGAGCTGCGTAAAGATAAACGCTATCAAAGGGATGTGTACTAATGACAGAGCAAAAATTATCAGACAATGAACGTCTAAAACGTCAAAGCAATTTTCTTCGTGGCACCATAGAGCAAGATCTTGATGATCGTATCACCGGGGGATTTAGCGCTGATAACTTTCAATTAATTCGCTTTCATGGCATGTATCAGCAAGATGATCGTGATATTCGTGCTGAGCGCGCTAAACAAAAATTAGAACCGCTTCAAAATGTGATGTTACGGGCGCGAATGCCGGGGGGCGTGATCACTCCTGAACAATGGTTAGCGATTGATAAATTTGCTGATGAGCATACCTCGTATGGCAGTATTCGTTTAACGACCCGTCAAACATTTCAGTTCCATGGAGTGCTGAAACCTAACATTAAACTGATGCACCAAACACTAAATAGTATTGGTATTGATTCCATCGCAACGGCGGGAGATGTAAACCGTAACGTGTTGTGTACCACCAACCCTGTTGAATCTGAGCTTCATCAACAAGCGTATGAGTGGGCAAAAAAAATCAGTGAACATTTACTGCCGAAAACACGTGCTTATGCCGAAATTTGGTTAGACGGTGAAAAGCTTGAAACAACCGATGAAGAACCCATTTTAGGCAGTAATTATTTACCGCGTAAGTTTAAAACGACGGTGGTTATTCCGCCGCAAAATGATGTTGATGTCCATGCTAATGACCTCAATTTTATCGCAATTTCCGACAATGGGAAGTTGGTAGGTTTTAATGTGTTAGTTGGCGGTGGCTTAGCAATGACCCATGGTGACCATGCCACGTATCCGCGCCGTGCTGATGATTTCGGGTTTGTACCTTTAGATAAAACCCTTGATGTCGCGACTGCTGTGGTTACTACTCAACGTGATTGGGGAAACCGTTCTAACCGTAAAAATGCCAAAACTAAATACACTATTGATCGGGTTGGCGTGGAGGTATTTAAAGCAGAAGTTGAGTCTCGAGCCGGGGTTACCTTTGAAGTCAGTCGATCGTATGAGTTTACCGATCGTGGTGATCGTATTGGTTGGGTTGCGGGCATTGATGGTAAGCACCATTTAGCGTTATTTATTGAAAATGGCCGTTTATTGGATACACCGAATAAACCTCTTAAAACCGGTATGGCAGCAATAGCCAAGGTCCATGGTGGTGATTTTAGAATGACGGCCAACCAAAATCTGATTGTTGCTGGTGTGTTAGCAAAAGACAAAGCTAAGATCGAGAAGATCGCGCGTGATCATGGTTTGATGGATGACAGTGTCAGTGAGCAGCGAAAAAACTCAATGGCATGTGTGTCTCTGCCAACTTGTCCGTTAGCCATGGCGGAAGCCGAACGCTTCCTACCTGAATTTGTGACTGATGTTGAAGCGGTATTAGCGAAGCATGATTTAGCCAAAGATGAGAATATTATTTTACGGGTAACCGGGTGTCCTAATGGCTGTGGGCGCGCGATGTTGGCTGAAATAGGCTTAGTGGGTAAAGCGCCTGGACGATATAACCTTCATTTAGGTGGTAACCGTAATGGTACTCGAGTACCTAAAATGTACCGCGAAAATATTACCGTAGCTCAAATAATGGATGAGATAGATAGTTTAGTCGGTCGTTGGTCGACGGAGCGTCAAGAAAATGAAGGCTTTGGTGATTTCACTATTCGTGCTGGCATTATTGATGAAGTAAAAATATCAATGAGGGATTTTTATGCCTAGATTTCAACTGGCTGAGTTACTTGAACTGCCAAAAGTGAGTCAAATTATTCAGCTGGCTGAAATTAATGCCACGCTGGAAACAATGACAGCTCAACAGCGAGTGCAATGGGCGCTTGATAATCTTGAGGGCGAGTTTGCATTAGCATCTAGCTTTGGGATTCAATCGGCAGTTATGCTGCACTTAGTGACGGAAGTTCGATCAAATATTGCGGTGATATTAACGGATACCGGGTATTTATTTACCGAAACGTATCAGTTTATTGATAGTTTAACTAAACAACTTAATTTGAATTTATATATTTATCGCGCTCAACACAGTGCTGCATGGCAAGAAGCACGTTATGGTCAATTATGGCTGCAAGGTGTTGAAGGTATTAAGCAATATAACCAATTAAACAAAGTAGAGCCGATGCGGCGGGCATTGAGTGAGCTGAATGTTGGAACATGGTTTTCAGGATTACGTCGTGAGCAAGCCGATTCTCGTGCGACGTTACCTGTATTAGCGATTCAAAATGGTCGTTTTAAATTTTTGCCTGTGATTGATTGGACTAATGACGATATTGATGCTTACTTGCTGCAACATCAATTACCTTATCATCCGTTAAAACACCACGATTATTTATCTGTCGGTGATATTCATACTACGGTGAAATGGCAGCCAGGAATGACAGAACAAGAGACGCGCTTTTTTGGTTTGAAACGTGAATGTGGTTTGCATGAAGACAATGACACTGAATCACAAGGTTCAGGGATTTAGTTTCATTTTGTGTTGGGTTTATCAATAAAAAAACAAGGCAGCGTATCGACGCTGCCTTGTGGGTTATTCAGATAGAGAATAAGATTATTTTGCTGCCGCAGCAGGAGCCCATACTTTATCTAATGCGCCTAAAAGAGCATTACTTGCACCTTGTTGGCCTAAGAATTGGGTAATAACGGGAATAAACTTATTGATCATCGCAGGATCCATTCCTAGAACTGAGAACACTTTATCAATGTTAGCTTGGTTGCTAAGTAGCTGGCCAAGTCCCATTGGTAATGAGTCCGTTAATTTTTCAGCGCCAGGGATCAATTTAGCCAGTTCGCTTCCTTGTGGACCTGAAAGTTGACTTGCAGCCATGCCTAGTAATGCGCCTGCACCACCGGCTGCTTGTTCAGGTTTAACACCGAGTTCAGAAATCAGGGTTTTTGTTAGCGGGTTTTCTGCAACTTGGCTAACCACTTGATCGGCACTTTCGCCACCGAAAATATCAGATAAGCTAAAAGCGTAACTCATGGCGCTTGATGATAGCAATGCAACTGCTGCAACAGTCGTTACGATACGATGTTTTTTCATGGGGAGACTCCTTAGTAAAGATTAATACCGAAGTCTTTTAAATCAGAAATTGACTTGGGTATGTCAATCCTAGTGAAGATTTGTCTTGTTGCAATGATTTTTTGTTATTTGAATGACGTATAGGTATAAAAACGGCGCTCATAGCGCCGTTTATTTATTTGTTCAAGCTTGATATCTTATAGGATATCTAATAGCTCTACTTCAAATACTAGTGCTGCATACGGAGGGATTGCAGCACCTGCGCCGCGCTCACCGTAAGCTAGGTTTTGTGGAATAGACAGTTTCCACTTAGAACCTACAGGCATCATTTGAAGAGCTTCAACCCAACCAGCAATAACGCCAGTTACAGGGAATTCTGCAGGTTGACCACGAGATACAGAGCTGTCAAAAACAGTGCCATCTGTTAGCATACCGTGGTAGTGCACACGAACTTGCTTGTCTGAAGTTGGAATTTCGCCAGTACCTTCAACAAGAACTTCGTACTGAAGACCAGAATCAGTTACTGTAACTTCTGCACGTTGTGCATTTTCAGCTAGGAATGCTTCGCCATCAGCTGCTGCTAGTTTAGCTTGTTCTTGACGAGCTGCATCTGCTGTTGTGTGAAGTTCACGTAGTGCATTGTTGATGTCATCAACTTCGATTTCTGGCATTTCGCCAGCTAGAGAAGTTGCGATACCTTTAGCAATAGCTGCTACGTTTAGGCCTTCAAGACCGCTTTGTGCTAGTTGTTGGCCCATTTGTAGACCAATACCGTAGCTTGCTTTAGTCTCAATTGTATCTAGTTTAACGTCAGACATTATTGTCATCTCTTAATGTAGAATGAATTAAAGCAGGCAGGATAACAGTTTAGCCCCCATCGGGTAAATGTTTGTAACTAATATTCGCTAATTGCGTGACATATGAAGCTTTGGAGTGCTGTATATGGGAAAGGTAAATCGCCGTTCAAATAAAAAAAACGCTAACCTGCAACCACCAATGAAACTCAATTTTGGTGCAATAAAGGCAAAGTGCAGTGAGCGTGTATCTGGTGTATGTCAGGTATGGCAGCGTTTCCCTCGGTTTCATCGTTGGGCGTTAGTCGTTATTGTGCCCGTATTTATTGGTGCGCTAATGCTGCCATCAACCAAAGAATTAGAAGGTCAATCTGACGGTGTACCGATGCGGCGTGATATTGCCTTAAATTTAGGCAATAGTGATGTGGCAAGTCAGGTGACGTCGGAGCCTAATACTCAAACTGAAAATAATCCAGATGGCAATGGTAAGCACAGTGCGGTTAAACGTACCGATGTTGTATTAGACAGCGCTGATATTAAAGAAGATTCAGGTATGAAAGCGAGGGGAGGCATGGAAGATCGCGGCCCAGCACCTGAGCGTAAACCGATGACTTCAAAAATCTATCCGATTAATGGTGGTAAGGTCTACACCATTGATACCGCTACTCATAAACCCGTGGTCGCTGCAAAAGCTGCGGTAAAGACAGCGCCAGTATCAACGCCAAAGGCGACTCAGCAGCCAGCAGGTGCCGCGAACCAATGGTACAGTTATAAAGTGCCTGCTGGGGATACGTTAGCCAATATTTTCCGTAATAAAGGATTACCACTCGGTGATCTTTATGCTATTGCGAAAGTTGAAGGTGCGGGTAAACCGATTAGCCGTATTCAAGCAGGGCAGACATTACGTTATCGTCAAAACAGCCGTGGTGAAATTAGTGGCTTACAAATTTTAGGTAATGGTGTTTCTGCTTCGTATGCAGTTAATGCTAGTGGCCGTTTTTATCGTCAATAAATTTGCAATGGTTATACGTTAAAATAATAAGCCGCCAGTTAAGGCGGCTTATTATTTTTAAGTGATAAATGTTTAATCTGCGTTATGGCTTATGTTCTGTGGTGAGCGACGGATTTTCGGCCATGGTGCCATTGGAATAATGATCAATAGAATACCTAACCCCGTGAGTAGATCGGGGATCTCGTCAAACCAAAGATAACCAAATATCGCGACAAAAATCAGCCCAGAATACTCCGCAAGTCCAATCTTATAAGTCTCACTTTGACGGTAAGCCGCAACACAACAGCCTTGATAACCTAATGTAAATAACGCACTTGCAGCAATCAATAACCATTGTTTGGGCTGTAATGGCTGCCAATATTGGTAGGCTAATAGGCTTGATATGGGTAACGATAAAATACCTGTCCAAAATAGGGTACTGATAATCGGTTGTTGTGGGGGCAGCTTACGTACTAAAACATTGTATAGCGCTAATGTTGAGGCGGTGCCTAATGCGGCAAATGCGGCCCAATGAAATTGATCGGGGCGTAGCACAATGACGATACCAATAAACCCGACCGCAGTTGCTAATACTTTTTCTTTATTTGGTCGCTCACCTAATACCAGCATTGATAATGGCAGCATGAGTAATGGTGCGGCGTAAAATAAGGCATTGGCGGTAGCTAATGGAAGGTAAGTTAAGGCAATCAGCAGCATGCCACTACCCGCTAATACAAGATGGGCACGGATTGCATTCACCTTCCAATGCCCAATATCACGCTGAGCGGGGGTTAATTGTAACCATAATGGTGCAATTAGGATCACGCTCAATAATTGGCGAATAAACATGTACTGAAATGCCGATACGCTACCGTCTAATAATTTTACCGCCACATCAGACAGTGACGACGATAAATTACCGCAAATTAAAATAGCAATACCGATTGAAACCGCAGACCAGCGCATTAGGTGGGATCTTGTAATAACTGCATATCAACATGGGGAATGCCATCTTCAAGGTACATATCTGACGTTTGGGTAAATCCATGAGACTGATAGAACGCCACTAAATATTGTTGAGCGCCAATTTCAATTAGCTGCTGTGGCCAAATTTTCTCGGCATGGGTTAATCCCTGACGTAATAATTGATGTCCTAAACCATGCTTACGCTGACTTGGTGTTACTACAACTCGTCCAATACTGACATTATCATAAGTAACACCAGGGGCTAATAAACGTAAGTATGCGACGAGTTCATTGTTTACGTAACCTAACAAATGGAACACATTTGGAGCGCGGTCGTGATCATCAAGATCGGGATACACACAATTTTGTTCAACGCAAAAAATCTCTGAGCGTAGTTTTAATAGATCATAGAGCTGGTGGGTTGTTAATTCGTCAAAGGGTAAACACTGCCATGTCGTCATGGTTAAGATCCTGAATTCGGTATGATGTGAGTAGTGTACCGATTTACGCCAAAAATGAAGTTAACAATGGTTAATTTTTAAGATTAATTTCACCACTCGCGAGCCGTTTTTTGATTCGACTTAAACTAATGGAAGTAATACCTAAATAAGAAGCCAATTGGTAATCGGTTATGCGCCCAACTAACTCGGGGAAATGATCACTAAACAGTTGTAACCGTTGCTTCGGAGTATGCATGAGCATAAAGCGTTCTTTGTGCTCTTTATGCAGTAATTGACGTTCTAATAAGGTCTGATACAACGGGTGCTGCTGCTGACGCCATTGCTGAAATAGGGTAATGGGTAACATGATTAATTGGCTGGCAGATAATGTTTCTAATAAATAGGCTGAGGGCGCGTCATTAATTAAGCTTTCAAAGCCAATAATAACATCTTGATCCCAATAGAACTCTTTACTGAATTGTTTACCTTGTTCGGTTAAATAACACGCATGGCACAAACCGTTTAATAAAAAGTAGCAATGGGTTGGGGTTTGCCCTTGGTGTAATAAAATATGACGAGTCGGAAGATCTAGTGGTTCAGCAACGGCAATGACATCGTTGATAGTGGCGGTATCTGCACCTAGCTGAGTTAAGAAAGCCGCTAATTCAGAATGGTTATTTAAAGGCATAAGCGAGTTAATGAATAAAAAGAATGATAGTGGCAGTGTATCAAAAAAATACCGCAACCAAGGCTGCGGTATATAGATATTTTATTGAGGGGAATTATTTACGCGTTTGAAGATCTAATTGATAAATAGCAAACCCACCCGGCGTGGTGTTGACTTGTTGCATTGGGTATTGGCCTTTATCTTTAATAAATTTCGCTGCTTTATCACTGTTCGCTGTTTCAAATTGAATCTTTAACTTCTTATCACTTTTCAGTGGTGTGAAGTGCCAGTTATTATCTGCACTTGGAACAACTTGACCTTTCTGTTTGCTCACGCGACTGATGTAATCTGATAATACAGTGCGATTTTCATCCGGTGAGGCAAAGGCAACGAACGCTTCACCTGTACCTGCAAACTTACCGCTGTACGCGCGGTAATTATTGGTCGCGATTAAGAACGTTTGCTCTAAATCAATCGGTTTGCCATTAAAGCTTAAATCTTTAATACGATTAGCGGTTGGATTAATCAGTTTACATTCACCGTCGTATTTTGCTGGTTGTGAAATATCAATGTTGTATTTTACGCCATCAATGACATCAAAATTGTAAGTACGGAAACCATCCCAGTTAATAAGTCCTTGTGGCTTCTCACTGTTAATATCAATTTGATTAAATTGTGCCGCGGAACATTCTAGCCATTCTTGAACATCTTTACCTTTTACCTTCATCGCAACAAGGGTATTGGGGTATAAGTATAAGTCAGCCGCGTTACGGAATGTTAGTTGGCCTGCTTCTACTTCGGTGTAGTTGCCTGCGTCATTACCACGACCGCCAGCTTTAAATGGGGCAGCTGCTGATAATACGGGTAAACCATCAAGGTCGGGGTCACCTTGAATAAAGCGTTCAACGTAATCTTTTTGGGCCAAGTTAACAATTTGTACTGTTGGGTCGTCTTGAACCAAGGCTAAATAGCTGTACATTACATCACTGGCTTTACCAATCGGCTGGTTAACAAAGTCACGGGTAGCGTTATGATCAATTTTTACTGCCGCGACTAATTTTGGATCGGCTTTGATTAATGATTTTTGGTTGGCTTTATCAAAGATAGGACGCGCTTCAGTTTGGGCTGAGGTCACCTTCCAGCTATTACCTTCTTTGTCTAACACCAAATCCATAATACCCACATGATCACCCCAACGACCAGGCATTACTGCAGGAATACCATTGATGGTGCCTTTGTTGATGTCAGCACCTGGTAGATTTGCAAAATCTTTACTTGGGAATACCGCATGCGAGTGACCAAATGCAATCGCATCAATCCCTTTTACTTGGGTTAGGAAGTAGACTGAGTTTTCTGCGCCGACTTTATAAGGGTCTGCTGAAACGCCAGAGTGTGGAATGGCGATAATAATATCAGCGCCTTCGGCTTTCATTTGAGGAATGAATTTCTCTGCAGTTTGCTTAATGTCTTTTGCTTCTACTTTGCCTTCAAGATTGTTTTTATCCCACACCATAATTTGTGGCGGAACAAAGCCAATGTAACCAATTTTTAGTTTTTGGTTGTTGCCATCGTTATCTTTAAAGGTGTAATCCTGAATAAGGTAAGGGGTAAATAAATTTTTACCGGTTTTTAAATCATAAACATTGGCATTGATATAAGGGAAATTTGCCCCCTCAATACTGGTATCAAGGAACTCAAGCCCATAGTTAAATTCATGGTTACCAATATTACCTACCGCATAACCGAGTTGGTTCATCACTTTATAGACAGGGTGCACTTCGCCTTTTTTAATACCTTTTGCTGCCATGTAGTCACCCATAGGGCTACCTTGCAACAAATCACCGTTATCGACTAACACACTATTAATGACTTCAGCGCGTGCTTTTTCAACCAAGGTCGCTGTACGGACTAACCCCGTTTTATCAGTCGGCTTATCTTTGTAGTAATCGTAATCCATTACATTTGTATGAATATCTGTTGTTTCAAGAATACGTAATTTAATCGTTTCTGCATTTGCGGGGCCTGCTAGTAATAGCAAACCGCCTAAAACAGCGATTGATAAAGGCTTAACAGATAGTGTCATGTGTTTCTCCAAAGGGTAGGTAAGGAAAGCGTGCCTAAAATAACAAATCTTATGCAGTTACTATCTGAACCCGTCACATAATTGTGCTTTAACTCTCATTTTTTATATGCATAACCATTATTAAGCGGTGAAAGAATCGCAATATTTGATTCAAAACGAAATGGTGTTGATTAAATTAAGAAAGAAAAGGCATAACTTAGGTTCGAAGTGATATTTGAATATTCTTCATTTTGCTTACTGCTAGCTATTTATATCTGCTTTATATTTATTTGCGGTTGATCATTCTATTCGATCATGAAATTAGGATTGTTGAATTAATAACCAAACTTTTTGATATAAAAAATGAAACTTTAGAATTTCAAGTAATATCACGAGCTCTCTATAGTGGTTACAGAACACCAAGGAGAGTTAACAATGGATTATTTACCAATATTTGCGGATTTAAAGCGTCGACCCTGTTTGGTTGTCGGTGGTGGTAATAGCGCATGGCGCAAAACTCAAATGTTATTAAAAGCGGGTGCCGATGTGGGGGTTATCGCGTCTAAGCTTAATGCTGATTTTACCACGGCGATTGCTGCTAACCAGATCCGCTTTGTTGGTGACACATTTTCTCCCGCGAATCTTGATGGGATTTTTCTAGCCATTGCCGCAACGCCACATAAAGCGCTGAATGCTCTGGTTTACCAATCAGCCAATCAACGTCAAGTGTTAGTGAATGTTGTTGATGATACTCAACGTTGTAGTTTTATTGTGCCTTCTATTGTTGACCGCTCACCGATCATTGTTGCTATTTCATCATCGGGTAAAGCACCCGTTTTAGCGCGTTTATTGCGTCAAAAACTAGAAGCAACATTGCCACAGCATTTAGGCAAAATGGCGACTATTGCAGGCGGTTTTCGTGACTATCTTGCCACCAAGATTTCTACCTTTTCTAGCCGTCGCGCCTTTTGGGAGCAAGCATTTAATGGTCGCTTTGCAGATTTGGTTGCTGTCGGTCGTCATAGTGAAGCCCAACAAGCATTACATCAACAGTTACAACAGCACACGTCACCTGTTGGGCAAGTTGCGTTAATTGGTGCCGGCCCTGGTGATGCGGGGTTACTAACTTTACGTGGTTTGCAATTAATGCAGCAAGCGGATGTGGTGTTGTATGACTACCTTGTTTCCGATGAAGTGATGGCGTTGGTACGTCGTGATGCAGAACTTGTTTGTGTTGGTAAAAAAGCGGGCTTTCACAGTGTGCCGCAAGAGCAAACCAACCAATTGATTGTTGAATATGCCCAACAAGGCAAACGTGTAGTGCGACTTAAAGGTGGTGATCCGTTTGTATTTGGTCGTGGTGCAGAAGAATTAGAAGTGCTGGTGGAGGCGGGGATTGATTTTCAAGTTGTTCCCGGCATTACAGCCGCCGCTGGTGCCACTGCTTATGCAGGTATTCCATTAACCCACCGTGATTATGCTCAAACAGCAATGTTTATTACTGGGCACTTAAAGCCTGATGGTAAACAACTTGATTGGTTAACATTAGCGCGTGGTAATCAAACATTAGTTATCTACATGGGGCTAATGAAATCCAGTCATATTCAACAGCAGTTATTACAACACGGCCGCGCCCCTAATACCCCAATCGCGATTATTGAACGTGGTACACAAGCCACTCAAAAAGTATTAACCGGACAATTACATGAACTTGCTGATCTAGCACAACATGCTGCATCACCATCATTAATTGTGGTCGGTGAAGTTGTAAAGCTATCACATAAATTAGCTTGGTTCACAACAAAGGAACAGTTACAGCCGCAACCTGAAGCGGCAGTGAAACTGGCATAACATGGAGAGAGTGATGGACCCGAAACGTTTAACCCACCTCAAGCAGCTTGAAGCCGAAAGTATTCATATTTTGCGTGAAGTTGCGGCTGAGTTTGATAACCCAGTCATGATGTATTCCATAGGTAAAGATTCATCCGTGATGTTGCATTTAGCCCGTAAGGCTTTTTATCCGGGTAAAATTCCATTTCCACTATTGCATGTCGATACCACATGGAAGTTTCGCGAAATGATTGAATTTCGAGACCGTGCCGCTGAAAAATACGGTTTTGATTTATTAGTCCATCAGAACCCAGAAGGGGTGGCGATGGGTGTTGGACCTTTTACTCATGGTTCATCAAAGCATACCGACATTATGAAAACCCAAGGCTTAAAACAAGCTCTCGATAAATATGGATTTGATGCTGCGTTTGGTGGCGCTCGGCGTGATGAAGAGAAATCACGTGCGAAAGAGCGAGTGTATTCATTCCGCGATAAAAACCATAGTTGGGATCCAAAAAACCAACGTCCTGAATTATGGAAAACCTATAACGGTCAAATTAATAAAGGTGAAAGCATTCGCGTGTTTCCACTCTCCAATTGGACTGAACTTGATATTTGGCAATATATATTCTTAGAGCAAATTGAAATTGTGCCACTGTATTTATCCCAAGTACGCCCCGTTGTTGAGCGAGATGGAATGTTAATCATGGTTGATGATGAGCGACTAGAGTTACAACCGGGCGAAACGATTCAACAAAAAAGTGTCCGTTTTAGAACCTTAGGGTGTTATCCATTAACGGGAGCGGTGGAATCAACGGCTGATACGTTACCGGGGATCATTGAAGAAATGCTGGTGGCGACATCCAGTGAACGTCAAGGACGAGCTATCGATCACGATCAATCTGGCTCAATGGAATTGAAAAAACGCCAAGGTTATTTCTAAGGAGAGAATAATGAACAGTGTCATAGAACAACAGGTGGCAGAGCTTGGAATCGAAGCTTATCTCGATCAGCATCATAATAAATCTCTGTTGCGATTTTTAACTTGTGGCTCCGTAGATGACGGTAAAAGTACCTTAATTGGTCGTCTGCTGCATGATTCTCACCAAATTTATGAAGATCAACTAGCCGCAATTCATACTGACAGTCAAAAAGTCGGTACCACGGGTGATAAGCCAGACTTAGCGTTATTAGTCGATGGTTTGCAAGCTGAGCGTGAACAAGGGATCACCATTGATGTTGCTTACCGTTACTTCTCGACCAAAGCGCGTAAGTTTATTATTGCTGATACCCCAGGGCATGAGCAGTACACCCGTAATATGGCAACTGGTGCTTCAACCTGTGATGTGGCGGTTATTTTAATCGATGCTCGTAAAGGGGTATTAGATCAAACCCGTCGTCATTCTTATATCGCTAGTTTACTCGGTATTCGCCAATTTATTGTGGCAGTTAATAAAATGGATTTGGTTGATTTTGACCAAACACGGTTTGAAGAAATTCAGCAGCAATACCTTCAGTTTTCAAAAAAGCTCAATCCTAATATCAATATTCAATTATTGCCATTATCTGCCTTAGAAGGCGATAACGTTGTTAGTCAAAGTGCCAAGATGGCGTGGTATCAAGGCGAGCCATTGTTAACATTATTAGAGCAAGTTGATTTATTCACTGATGATGACTCACCAGTGTTACGTTTTCCGGTTCAATATGTAAACCGTCCTAATCTCGACTTTCGTGGCTTTGCTGGCACATTAGCCTCAGGCGAACTAAAGGTAGGGCAACGAGTAACAGCATTACCATCAGGAAAAACATCAACCGTAGAGCGAATCGTAACTTTTGATGGTGATTTAGCATTTGCAACTAAAGGTCAAGCCATTACGGTTACCTTAGCGGATGAAATTGATATTAGTCGTGGTGATACGTTAATTGCAGCCGAAGACGAAGTGCCATTAAGTAATAATGTACTGGCTGATATCGTGTGGATGGGGGAAACCGCATTAACGCTGGGACGTCAGTATGATATTAAAGTGGCAGGTAAAAAAACGCTAGGTAGTGTAAGTGCGATACGTCATCAAGTTGATATTAATAGTCTTGATACCTTTGCAACCGAGACATTACCCCTTAATGGCATTGGTTTATGTGAGTTCAACTTACATGATGCAATTGCCGTTGATAGCTATCAAACTTGTAAAGATACTGGCGGGTTTATCATTATTGATCGATTAACCAATGTCACTGTTGGTGCTGGTTTAATTCGTGAACCATTAGCCATCGATAACAGTCGTCGTTATTCAACGTTTGAAGTTGAATTTAATGCACTAGTCCGTAAGCATTTTCCGCATTGGGATGCAAAAGATATCGGTCAATTACTGGAGTAATGTGAATGAGCTGGGAACAAGCTACTGTGCTGGCAATGCTAGTAGTGATTATTCTCTGCTTGCTCACTACGAAGATTAAACCTGCGTATTTATTTGCTGGCTGTGCATTTATTGGTTTTCAAGCGAACTTAATTGAATTACCTGCTATTGCCGCAAATTTTACCAATTCATCATTATTAACCTTAGTGTTATTAATCTTGGTCTCCATTGCTCTTGAAAAAACCCGCTTAATTAGTTGGGTTGGGCGGCAAATTTCACAAGGTGATCATAGCTCTGTTGTGGCTAAGCTGGGCTTATCGACCGCATTATTGTCCTCCTTTACCAATAACACTGCGGTGGTGGTGTCATTAATAGGGGCGATAAAGCGTAATCAACGCCATGCCCCCTCTAAATTATTACTGCCGTTATCTTATACCGCTATTTTAGGTGGCACATTAACGCTAATTGGTACATCAACGAACCTTATTATTAATAGTTTTGTAGAAGATATTGGTTTACCTAGCCTGGGCTTTTTTGCACCCACCATGATTGGCTTAGCGGTGTTAGTTATTGGATTAATGATTTTAATTCCACTGAGTTATTTTTTACCGAATAACGACGATGACAGTGAAGAACAGCTGCCTTATTTCTTAGAGGCGCGAGTAAAAAGTCATTCACCGTTAATAGGAAAGAGCGTCACTGAAAATGGACTACGTGCATTACGACGTTTATTTTTAGCTGAGCTTATCCGTGAGGGTAAGACTATAGCCCCTGTTTGCCCTGAAACTAAATTACAAGCCGGAGATCGATTATTGTTTTGTGGTGATATTGAAAGTGTTACCACCTTACAAGAAATAGAAGGACTGCATTTATTTGGTCAGCACCATCTTAATGGTCAATCGATGATGGAGGTTGTGGTCAGTCATTCTGCTGCTATTTGTGGTCGTACCTTAAAGAGCACTCAATTTCGTGAAAACTTTGATGCGGTCGTGGTCGCCATCCGTCGCGGTCATGAACGGTTAGCTGGTGGCTTGGGTAATATTGAATTACGCGCGGGTGATACGTTAGTTATTGTACCGGGGAAATTGTTTAACCAAAAACAAGCCATGCTGGAACGCGAGTTTGTGCTAGTTAATGGTCTTGATTCAAGTGCACGTTTAGACCGTTACCGCAGCACAACAGTATTGGTCGGTTTTTTAAGTGTGATTGTATTGGCTTTAGCGGATTGGCTGCCATTGATTAAAGGGTTAGCCGTTTATTTGGTACTGCTGGTGGGATTAGGGATTATTTCCTTTGGTGAGCTTCGACGTCGATTTCCGATTGATATTGTAGTTATTGTTGGATCAGCATTAACGCTGGCACAATTAATGATAACCAGTGGTTTATCACAGCAAATGGGCCAAGCACTTATTACCGCATTTAATGGCTGGGGAGTGTATGGCGGATTAATTGCAGTTTACTTACTTACATTAATACTAACTGAGTTGATCACTAATAACGCTGCCGCTGCATTAGCGTTCCCAATAAGTTATAGCTTGGCGCTGGGCTATGGTATCGATCCGATGCCTTTTATTATGGCGGTACTGTTTGGCGCTAGTGCGAGTTTTATTTCGCCGTATGGTTATCAAACCAATCTACTCGTGTATAGCGTCGGTAATTATAAAATTCGAGATTATTTAAAACTGGGGTTACCGCTTTCAATTGTGTATTCCACTGTAGTGTTGATCTTGATCCCAGTCGTCTTCCCTTTTAACTAAATTAACAATGGAATATGTTATGAATACGACCACGAAGCCCCATGACGATAACAATAATATTGTCTGGCATAGTTATAGTGTGACTAAAGATCAGCGAGGACAGCAAAAGCAGCAGCAGCCTTGCGTGTTATGGTTTACTGGATTAAGTGGTGCAGGTAAGTCGACTGTTGCTGGTGCTCTTGAACATAGACTCTTGGCATTGGGTTATCATACCTATTTATTAGATGGTGATAATGTTCGCCATGGTTTGTGTAAAGATCTTGGTTTCTCTGCTCAAGATCGACGAGAAAATATCCGTCGAATTGGTGAAGTCGCTGTGTTAATGGCAGATTCAGGATTGATCGTACTGAGTGCGTTTATATCTCCTCATCGTGAAGAAAGACAAATAGTACGAGATTTACTGCCACAAGGTGAGTTTATTGAAGTGTTTGTTGATACCCCTTTAGCTGAATGCGAAAAGCGCGATCCTAAAGGGTTATATAAAAAAGCACGAGCGGGTGAAATAAAGCAATTTACAGGTATTGATGCAGAGTACCAATCGCCTTTACAACCTGAAATTCATTTAGCCGCTGATAGTCATAATATTCATGAATTGGTTGATCAATGTATTAACGCTTTACGTAGTCGAAGTATTATTGCGTGATCATCGGTAATAGGAGTACCGTAAGTGACAACATTACTTGATGCTATATACACTACCGCATTGGATGCGGGTAAATCGATAATGGCGCATTATCACAGTAATATAGCGATTGAAAATAAAGCAGATAATAGTCCGGTCACTATTGCTGATCTTGCTGCAAATGAAATTATCATTAATCAGCTACAACAACTGACACCCGATATTCCTATCTTATCTGAAGAGTCGCCACAGACCGATTGGCAACAGCGTCAACATTGGCAATCTTTTTGGCTGGTGGACCCATTGGATGGCACCAAAGAATTTATTAATAAGAACGGTGAGTTTACCGTTAATATTGCGCTGATTGAAAATGGGAAACCTATTTTAGCTGTTGTTTATGCTCCCGCATTAAATAAAGCATGGCTGGGTGATGGAAAAACAGCTTGGCTAATGACTAAAGCAGGTAAAGAGGTTATTCGTCTTTTACCTTCAACTATACCAACTGTGGTTGGTAGTCGTTCACATCCTTCGGTTGAGTTAGAGGCTTATCTTCAACAACTAGGAGATCATAAATTAGTGGCAGTGGGATCATCATTAAAGTTTTGCTTAGTGGCTGAAGGGCGAGCTCAATATTACCCGCGTTTAGGACCAACAATGATGTGGGATACTGCAGCTGGTCAATGTATCGCTGAAAGCGCAGGCGCTACAGTGAATGATCTGGATGGTTTTCCCCTTCGTTATGATCGAGAGTCACTATTAAATCCTTATTTTGTTGTCTCTTAACTATATACAATCAACTAAATGTCATGGATTGATTAAATACTCAACATTATTTTTAAATAGCGACTATTGTTTAATAGCGTTATTGTATGAATATTGACTCTTTTGTGGCTTTTGGTTGGTATTACTAGCATTCGCATTAAAAAAGCAAATAAACAATTGTCATCCTTCCTGTTATCTCTATAATGCACCCCAACGACACGGAATACGTGCGGTTAGTAAGTTATTTACAACCTGTGTGTAACTTGTCGATAAGCGGTTTATAAAAATCATTGCGGTAATTGACGGTTCTTGTCTTACATTAAGCTATGAAAACTGCAGTCTTGACTCGAATATTATTCGAGTGGTTGAAAATATAATTTATTTTTAACGCAGGACAGGTCAATAAAGGGTTTGTTAAATATAATTTTAAAAAACTTGTTGACTTTAAACTGGCGCGGAGTAATATACGCAGCCTCAGCCAATACGATGTATTGTGCTAACGTTCTTTAACAATTTGACCATGCAATCTGTGTGGGCACTCGTTGAATAGTTAAGTCGAAAGATTTATCAATGAACTGAGTGACCAATACAAAATAACGTAAGTTGTTTTGGCACAGTCAATTCATTACCATTCTGTTCCTCTTTGTAGAAACAGAAGCGGTAATAGCTTTAAAATTACTAAGGTAGTTTTGAAGTCAGTATTCATTGAGCCGTCTCGAAAGAGACAACAAAACTTTAATTGAAGAGTTTGATCATGGCTCAGATTGAACGCTGGCGGCAGGCCTAACACATGCAAGTCGAGCGGTAACAGAAAGAAAGCTTGCTTTCTTTGCTGACGAGCGGCGGACGGGTGAGTAATGCCTGGGAATATACCCTGATGTGGGGGATAACTATTGGAAACGATAGCTAATACCGCATAATCTCTTCGGAGCAAAGAGGGGGACCTTCGGGCCTCTCGCGTCAGGATTAGCCCAGGTGGGATTAGCTAGTTGGTGGGGTAATGGCTCACCAAGGCGACGATCCCTAGCTGGTCTGAGAGGATGATCAGCCACACTGGAACTGAGACACGGTCCAGACTCCTACGGGAGGCAGCAGTGGGGAATATTGCACAATGGGGGAAACCCTGATGCAGCCATGCCGCGTGTATGAAGAAGGCCTTCGGGTTGTAAAGTACTTTCAGTTGTGAGGAAGGCAGTTAAGTTAATAGCTTGGCTGTTTGACGTTAGCAACAGAAGAAGCACCGGCTAACTCCGTGCCAGCAGCCGCGGTAATACGGAGGGTGCGAGCGTTAATCGGAATTACTGGGCGTAAAGCGCATGCAGGCGGTCTGTTAAGCAAGATGTGAAAGCCCGGGGCTCAACCTCGGAACAGCATTTTGAACTGGCAGACTAGAGTCTTGTAGAGGGGGGTAGAATTTCAGGTGTAGCGGTGAAATGCGTAGAGATCTGAAGGAATACCGGTGGCGAAGGCGGCCCCCTGGACAAAGACTGACGCTCAGATGCGAAAGCGTGGGGAGCAAACAGGATTAGATACCCTGGTAGTCCACGCCGTAAACGATGTCTACTTGAAGGTTGTGGCCTTGAGCCGTGGCTTTCGGAGCTAACGCGTTAAGTAGACCGCCTGGGGAGTACGGTCGCAAGATTAAAACTCAAATGAATTGACGGGGGCCCGCACAAGCGGTGGAGCATGTGGTTTAATTCGATGCAACGCGAAGAACCTTACCTACTCTTGACATCCAGAGAATTCGCTAGAGATAGCTTAGTGCCTTCGGGAACTCTGAGACAGGTGCTGCATGGCTGTCGTCAGCTCGTGTTGTGAAATGTTGGGTTAAGTCCCGCAACGAGCGCAACCCTTATCCTTGTTTGCCAGCACGTAATGGTGGGAACTCCAGGGAGACTGCCGGTGATAAACCGGAGGAAGGTGGGGACGACGTCAAGTCATCATGGCCCTTACGAGTAGGGCTACACACGTGCTACAATGGCGTATACAGAGGGCTGCAAGCTAGCGATAGTGAGCGAATCCCACAAAGTACGTCGTAGTCCGGATTGGAGTCTGCAACTCGACTCCATGAAGTCGGAATCGCTAGTAATCGTGAATCAGAATGTCACGGTGAATACGTTCCCGGGCCTTGTACACACCGCCCGTCACACCATGGGAGTGGGCTGCACCAGAAGTAGATAGCTTAACCTTCGGGAGGGCGTTTACCACGGTGTGGTTCATGACTGGGGTGAAGTCGTAACAAGGTAGCCCTAGGGGAACCTGGGGCTGGATCACCTCCTTACCTAAAGACTTATGCTGTTTTATGCAGTGTCCACACAGATTGCTTGGTAAAATTAGTTATTAGAAAATAGCGAAAGTGCTAATTAATGCAAACGCATTGATTAACGCTTTTGCGTTATGCTCTTTAACAATCTGGAAAGCTGACTAGTAAATTTAATCGAAAGATTAATTTTAAAAATGTTTTTATTCTCTGAATAAAAACGAGTTCTCAAAACATACACATTCAAGTGTCTGTGTTTGCTTTCACTTTTTAAAGTGAAGACAAATAAATGAGTCCGGCGAAAAACCAATGTTTAATATTTTCTTGATCGGATTATTAAACGCAAACCTTGGTTGTTTGAACATACAAGACCTCTTGGGGTTGTATGGTTAAGTGACTAAGCGTACACGGTGGATGCCTTGGCAGTCAGAGGCGATGAAGGACGTATTAACTTGCGATAAGCCCAGATTAGGCAGTAAAAGCCTCTTGAGTCTGGGATTTCCGAATGGGGAAACCCACTTGCATAAGCAAGTATCATTAACTGAATACATAGGTTAATGAGGCAAACCGGGGGAACTGAAACATCTAAGTACCCCGAGGAAGAGAAATCAACCGAGATTCCGGTAGTAGCGGCGAGCGAAACCGGATTAGCCCTTAAGCTAGTTCTGCGTTAGGTGAAGGTTCTGGAAAGTACCGCGATACAGGGTGATAGCCCCGTAACCAAAAATGCATTATTAGTGAAATCGAGTAGGACGGGACACGTGATATCCTGTTTGAACATGGGGGGACCATCCTCCAAGGCTAAATACTCCTGACTGACCGATAGTGAACCAGTACCGTGAGGGAAAGGCGAAAAGAACCCCTGTGAGGGGAGTGAAATAGAACCTGAAACCGTGTACGTACAAGCAGTAGGAGCCCACTTGTTGGGTGACTGCGTACCTTTTGTATAATGGGTCAGCGACTTAATTTTAGTAGCAAGGTTAACCGTTTAGGGGAGCCGTAGGGAAACCGAGTCTTAACTGGGCGTCATAGTTGCTAGGATTAGACCCGAAACCGAGTGATCTAGCCATGGGCAGGTTGAAGGTGAGGTAACACTTACTGGAGGACCGAACCGACTAATGTTGAAAAATTAGCGGATGACTTGTGGCTAGGGGTGAAAGGCCAATCAAACTCGGAGATAGCTGGTTCTCCCCGAAAGCTATTTAGGTAGCGCCTCGGACGAATACTACTGGGGGTAGAGCACTGTTAAGGCTAGGGGGTCATCCCGACTTACCAACCCTTTGCAAACTCCGAATACCAGTAAGTACTATCCGGGAGACACACGGCGGGTGCTAACGTCCGTCGTGAAGAGGGAAACAACCCAGACCGCCAGCTAAGGTCCCAAAGTTATAGCTAAGTGGGAAACGATGTGGGAAGGCTCAGACAGCCAGGATGTTGGCTTAGAAGCAGCCATCATTTAAAGAAAGCGTAATAGCTCACTGGTCGAGTCGGCCTGCGCGGAAGATTTAACGGGGCTAAGCTATACACCGAAGCTGCGGCAATATGACTTGTCATATTGGGTAGGGGAGCGTTCTGTAAGCCGTTGAAGGTGCATTGTAAAGTGTGCTGGAGGTATCAGAAGTGCGAATGCTGACATGAGTAACGATAAAGGGAGTGAAAAACTCCCTCGCCGGAAGATCAAGGGTTCCTGTCCAACGTTAATCGGGGCAGGGTAAGTCGACCCCTAAGGCGAGGCCGAAAGGCGTAGTCGATGGGAAACGGGTTAATATTCCCGTACTTCTTATAATTGCGATGGAGGGACGGAGAAGGCTAGGTGAGCCTGGCGACGGTTGTCCAGGTCCAAGTATGTAGGCTGATGAATTAGGCAAATCCGGTTCATCTTAAGGCTGAGATACGATGTCGAGCTACTACGGTAGTGAAGTCATTGATGCCATGCTTCCGGGAAAAGCTTCTAAGCTTCAGATTATAAGAAATCGTACCCCAAACCGACACAGGTGATCAGGTAGAGAATACCAAGGCGCTTGAGAGAACTCGGGTGAAGGAACTAGGCAAAATGGTACCGTAACTTCGGGAGAAGGTACGCTCCTAGCGGTGATGAGACTTGCTCTCTAAGCTGCCGGGAGTCGCAGATACCAGGTGGCTGCAACTGTTTATTAAAAACACAGCACTGTGCAAAATCGAAAGATGACGTATACGGTGTGACGCCTGCCCGGTGCCGGAAGGTTAATTGATGGGGTTAGACTTCGGTCGAAGCTCTTGATCGAAGCCCCGGTAAACGGCGGCCGTAACTATAACGGTCCTAAGGTAGCGAAATTCCTTGTCGGGTAAGTTCCGACCTGCACGAATGGCGTAATGATGGCCACGCTGTCTCCACCCGAGACTCAGTGAAATTGAAATCGCAGTGAAGATGCTGTGTACCCGCGGCTAGACGGAAAGACCCCGTGAACCTTTACTATAGCTTGGCACTGAACATTGACCCTACATGTGTAGGATAGGTGGGAGACGTTGAAGCAACCGCGCCAGTGGTTGTGGAGTCAATCTTGAAATACCACCCTTGTATGCTTGATGTTCTAACGTTGACCCCTTATCGGGGTTACGGACAGTGCCTGGTGGGTAGTTTGACTGGGGCGGTCTCCTCCCAAAGAGTAACGGAGGAGCACGAAGGTGGGCTAATCACGGTCGGACATCGTGAGGTTAGTGCAATGGCATAAGCCCGCTTGACTGCGAGAATGACAATTCGAGCAGGTGCGAAAGCAGGTCATAGTGATCCGGTGGTTCTGAATGGAAGGGCCATCGCTCAACGGATAAAAGGTACTCCGGGGATAACAGGCTGATACCGCCCAAGAGTTCATATCGACGGCGGTGTTTGGCACCTCGATGTCGGCTCATCACATCCTGGGGCTGAAGTCGGTCCCAAGGGTATGGCTGTTCGCCATTTAAAGTGGTACGCGAGCTGGGTTTAGAACGTCGTGAGACAGTTCGGTCCCTATCTGCCGTGGGCGTTGGATGATTGAGAGGGGCTGCTCCTAGTACGAGAGGACCGGAGTGGACGAACCGCTGGTGTTCGGGTTGTATCGCCAGATGCATTGCCCGGTAGCTAAGTTCGGAATCGATAACCGCTGAAAGCATCTAAGCGGGAAGCGAGCCTCAAGATGAGTCATCCCTAGACCTTTAAGGTCTCTAAAGGGTTGTTGAAGACTACAACGTTGATAGGTCAGGTGTGTAAGTGCTGCGAGGCATTGAGCTAACTGATACTAATTGCCCGTGAGGCTTAACCATACAACACCCAAGGGGTTTTCCTTCTCATAAGAGAAGAGACGGACTCTGCAAACGCTTGAATGCGTGTTGAGAACAACTAGTTAGATTTTCCCAGATTGCTATTTATTGTCATAAGACAATAAATAAACCAGAATTTGCTTGGCGACCATAGCGTTATGGACCCACCTGATCCCATGCCGAACTCAGTAGTGAAACGTAATAGCGCCGATGGTAGTGTGGGGTCTCCCCATGTGAGAGTAGGACATCGCCAGGCTCAAATTTATGAAAGCCCGTTCAATGAACGGGCTTTTATTTCGCTCTTACTGATTGTAATGTGAGCGACGTCAACAGAAAGTTTTTACTTTTTAATCGATTGATAAAAAAGAATAAAATTTTGTCTTGACTGAATATCAGAAAAGCGTATTATACGCCACCTGACTTGCTGAAGCGTAATGCGCTAAGGCATTGAAAGTCAACGTTCTTTAACAATTTGACCATGCAATCTGTGTGGGCACTCGTTGAATAGTTAAGTCGAAAGATTTATCAATGAACTGAGTGACCAATACAAATAACTACGGTTATTTGGCACAGTCAATTCATTACCATTCTGTTGGAATGGTAATAGCTTTAAAATTACTAAGGTAGTTTTGAAGTCAGTATTCATTGAGCCGTCTCGAAAGAGACAACAAAACTTTAATTGAAGAGTTTGATCATGGCTCAGATTGAACGCTGGCGGCAGGCCTAACACATGCAAGTCGAGCGGTAACAGAAAGAAAGCTTGCTTTCTTTGCTGACGAGCGGCGGACGGGTGAGTAATGCCTGGGAATATACCCTGATGTGGGGGATAACTATTGGAAACGATAGCTAATACCGCATAATCTCTTCGGAGCAAAGAGGGGGACCTTCGGGCCTCTCGCGTCAGGATTAGCCCAGGTGGGATTAGCTAGTTGGTGGGGTAATGGCTCACCAAGGCGACGATCCCTAGCTGGTCTGAGAGGATGATCAGCCACACTGGAACTGAGACACGGTCCAGACTCCTACGGGAGGCAGCAGTGGGGAATATTGCACAATGGGGGAAACCCTGATGCAGCCATGCCGCGTGTATGAAGAAGGCCTTCGGGTTGTAAAGTACTTTCAGTTGTGAGGAAGGCAGTTAAGTTAATAGCTTGGCTGTTTGACGTTAGCAACAGAAGAAGCACCGGCTAACTCCGTGCCAGCAGCCGCGGTAATACGGAGGGTGCGAGCGTTAATCGGAATTACTGGGCGTAAAGCGCATGCAGGCGGTCTGTTAAGCAAGATGTGAAAGCCCGGGGCTCAACCTCGGAACAGCATTTTGAACTGGCAGACTAGAGTCTTGTAGAGGGGGGTAGAATTTCAGGTGTAGCGGTGAAATGCGTAGAGATCTGAAGGAATACCGGTGGCGAAGGCGGCCCCCTGGACAAAGACTGACGCTCAGATGCGAAAGCGTGGGGAGCAAACAGGATTAGATACCCTGGTAGTCCACGCCGTAAACGATGTCTACTTGAAGGTTGTGGCCTTGAGCCGTGGCTTTCGGAGCTAACGCGTTAAGTAGACCGCCTGGGGAGTACGGTCGCAAGATTAAAACTCAAATGAATTGACGGGGGCCCGCACAAGCGGTGGAGCATGTGGTTTAATTCGATGCAACGCGAAGAACCTTACCTACTCTTGACATCCAGAGAATTCGCTAGAGATAGCTTAGTGCCTTCGGGAACTCTGAGACAGGTGCTGCATGGCTGTCGTCAGCTCGTGTTGTGAAATGTTGGGTTAAGTCCCGCAACGAGCGCAACCCTTATCCTTGTTTGCCAGCACGTAATGGTGGGAACTCCAGGGAGACTGCCGGTGATAAACCGGAGGAAGGTGGGGACGACGTCAAGTCATCATGGCCCTTACGAGTAGGGCTACACACGTGCTACAATGGCGTATACAGAGGGCTGCAAGCTAGCGATAGTGAGCGAATCCCACAAAGTACGTCGTAGTCCGGATTGGAGTCTGCAACTCGACTCCATGAAGTCGGAATCGCTAGTAATCGTGAATCAGAATGTCACGGTGAATACGTTCCCGGGCCTTGTACACACCGCCCGTCACACCATGGGAGTGGGCTGCACCAGAAGTAGATAGCTTAACCTTCGGGAGGGCGTTTACCACGGTGTGGTTCATGACTGGGGTGAAGTCGTAACAAGGTAGCCCTAGGGGAACCTGGGGCTGGATCACCTCCTTACCTAAAGACTTATGCTGTTTTATGCAGTGTCCACACAGATTGCTTGGTAAAATTAGTTATTAGAAAATAGCGAAAGTGCTAATTAATGCAAACGCATTGATTAACGCTTTTGCGTTATGCTCTTTAACAATCTGGAAAGCTGACTAGTAAATTTAATCGAAAGATTAATTTTAAAAATGTTTTTATTCTTTGAATAAAAACGAGTTCTCAAAACAACACACATTCAAGTGTCTTGTATCGAGTCCGGCGAAAAACCAATGTTTAATATTTTCTTGATCGGAGTATTAAACGCAAACCTTGGTTGTTTGAACATACAAGACCTCTTGGGGTTGTATGGTTAAGTGACTAAGCGTACACGGTGGATGCCTTGGCAGTCAGAGGCGATGAAGGACGTATTAACTTGCGATAAGCCCAGATTAGGCAGTAAAAGCCTCTTGAGTCTGGGATTTCCGAATGGGGAAACCCACTTGCATAAGCAAGTATCATTAACTGAATACATAGGTTAATGAGGCAAACCGGGGGAACTGAAACATCTAAGTACCCCGAGGAAGAGAAATCAACCGAGATTCCGGTAGTAGCGGCGAGCGAAACCGGATTAGCCCTTAAGCTAGTTCTGCGTTAGGTGAAGGTTCTGGAAAGTACCGCGATACAGGGTGATAGCCCCGTAACCAAAAATGCATTATTAGTGAAATCGAGTAGGACGGGACACGTGATATCCTGTTTGAACATGGGGGGACCATCCTCCAAGGCTAAATACTCCTGACTGACCGATAGTGAACCAGTACCGTGAGGGAAAGGCGAAAAGAACCCCTGTGAGGGGAGTGAAATAGAACCTGAAACCGTGTACGTACAAGCAGTAGGAGCCCACTTGTTGGGTGACTGCGTACCTTTTGTATAATGGGTCAGCGACTTAATTTTAGTAGCAAGGTTAACCGTTTAGGGGAGCCGTAGGGAAACCGAGTCTTAACTGGGCGTCATAGTTGCTAGGATTAGACCCGAAACCGAGTGATCTAGCCATGGGCAGGTTGAAGGTGAGGTAACACTTACTGGAGGACCGAACCGACTAATGTTGAAAAATTAGCGGATGACTTGTGGCTAGGGGTGAAAGGCCAATCAAACTCGGAGATAGCTGGTTCTCCCCGAAAGCTATTTAGGTAGCGCCTCGGACGAATACTACTGGGGGTAGAGCACTGTTAAGGCTAGGGGGTCATCCCGACTTACCAACCCTTTGCAAACTCCGAATACCAGTAAGTAATATCCGGGAGACACACGGCGGGTGCTAACGTCCGTCGTGAAGAGGGAAACAACCCAGACCGCCAGCTAAGGTCCCAAAGTTATAGCTAAGTGGGAAACGATGTGGGAAGGCTCAGACAGCCAGGATGTTGGCTTAGAAGCAGCCATCATTTAAAGAAAGCGTAATAGCTCACTGGTCGAGTCGGCCTGCGCGGAAGATTTAACGGGGCTAAGCTATACACCGAAGCTGCGGCAATATGAACTTGTTCATATTGGGTAGGGGAGCGTTCTGTAAGCCGTTGAAGGTGCATTGTAAAGTGTGCTGGAGGTATCAGAAGTGCGAATGCTGACATGAGTAACGATAAAGGGAGTGAAAAACTCCCTCGCCGGAAGATCAAGGGTTCCTGTCCAACGTTAATCGGGGCAGGGTAAGTCGACCCCTAAGGCGAGGCCGAAAGGCGTAGTCGATGGGAAACGGGTTAATATTCCCGTACTTCTTATAATTGCGATGGAGGGACGGAGAAGGCTAGGTGAGCCTGGCGACGGTTGTCCAGGTCCAAGTATGTAGGCTGATGAATTAGGCAAATCCGGTTCATCTTAAGGCTGAGATACGATGTCGAGCTACTACGGTAGTGAAGTCATTGATGCCATGCTTCCGGGAAAAGCTTCTAAGCTTCAGATTATAAGAAATCGTACCCCAAACCGACACAGGTGATCAGGTAGAGAATACCAAGGCGCTTGAGAGAACTCGGGTGAAGGAACTAGGCAAAATGGTACCGTAACTTCGGGAGAAGGTACGCTCCTAGCGGTGATGAGACTTGCTCTCTAAGCTGCCGGGAGTCGCAGATACCAGGTGGCTGCAACTGTTTATTAAAAACACAGCACTGTGCAAAATCGAAAGATGACGTATACGGTGTGACGCCTGCCCGGTGCCGGAAGGTTAATTGATGGGGTTAGACTTCGGTCGAAGCTCTTGATCGAAGCCCCGGTAAACGGCGGCCGTAACTATAACGGTCCTAAGGTAGCGAAATTCCTTGTCGGGTAAGTTCCGACCTGCACGAATGGCGTAATGATGGCCACGCTGTCTCCACCCGAGACTCAGTGAAATTGAAATCGCAGTGAAGATGCTGTGTACCCGCGGCTAGACGGAAAGACCCCGTGAACCTTTACTATAGCTTGGCACTGAACATTGACCCTACATGTGTAGGATAGGTGGGAGACGTTGAAGCAACCGCGCCAGTGGTTGTGGAGTCAATCTTGAAATACCACCCTTGTATGCTTGATGTTCTAACGTTGACCCCTTATCGGGGTTACGGACAGTGCCTGGTGGGTAGTTTGACTGGGGCGGTCTCCTCCCAAAGAGTAACGGAGGAGCACGAAGGTGGGCTAATCACGGTCGGACATCGTGAGGTTAGTGCAATGGCATAAGCCCGCTTGACTGCGAGAATGACAATTCGAGCAGGTGCGAAAGCAGGTCATAGTGATCCGGTGGTTCTGAATGGAAGGGCCATCGCTCAACGGATAAAAGGTACTCCGGGGATAACAGGCTGATACCGCCCAAGAGTTCATATCGACGGCGGTGTTTGGCACCTCGATGTCGGCTCATCACATCCTGGGGCTGAAGTCGGTCCCAAGGGTATGGCTGTTCGCCATTTAAAGTGGTACGCGAGCTGGGTTTAGAACGTCGTGAGACAGTTCGGTCCCTATCTGCCGTGGGCGTTGGATGATTGAGAGGGGCTGCTCCTAGTACGAGAGGACCGGAGTGGACGAACCGCTGGTGTTCGGGTTGTATCGCCAGATGCATTGCCCGGTAGCTAAGTTCGGAATCGATAACCGCTGAAAGCATCTAAGCGGGAAGCGAGCCTCAAGATGAGTCATCCCTAGACCTTTAAGGTCTCTAAAGGGTTGTTGAAGACTACAACGTTGATAGGTCAGGTGTGTAAGTGCTGCGAGGCATTGAGCTAACTGATACTAATTGCCCGTGAGGCTTAACCATACAACACCCAAGGGGTTTTCCTTCTCATAAGAGAAGAGACGGACTCTACAAACGCTTGAATGCGTGTTGAGAACAACTAGTTAGATTTTCCCAGATTGCTATTTATTGTCATAAGACAATAAATAAACCAGAATTTGCTTGGCGACCATAGCGTTATGGACCCACCTGATCCCATGCCGAACTCAGTAGTGAAACGTAATAGCGCCGATGGTAGTGTGGGGTCTCCCCATGTGAGAGTAGGACATCGCCAGGCTCAAATTTATGAAAGCCCGTTCAATGAACGGGCTTTTATTTCGCTCTTACTGATTGTAATGTGAGCGACGTCAACAGAAAGTTTTTACTTTTTAATCGATTGATAAAAAAGAATAAAATTTTGTCTTGACTGAATATCAGAAAAGCGTATTATACGCCACCTGACTTGCTGAAGCGTAATGCGCTAAGACATTGAAAGTCAACGTTCTTTAACAATTTGACCATGCAATCTGTGTGGGCACTCGTTGAATAGTTAAGTCGAAAGATTTATCAATGAACTGAGTGACCAATACAAAATAACGTAAGTTATTTGGCACAGTCAATTCATTACCATTCTGTTGGAATGGTAATAGCTTTAAAATTACTAAGGTAGTTTTGAAGTCAGTATTCATTGAGCCGTCTCGAAAGAGACAACAAAACTTTAATTGAAGAGTTTGATCATGGCTCAGATTGAACGCTGGCGGCAGGCCTAACACATGCAAGTCGAGCGGTAACAGAAAGAAAGCTTGCTTTCTTTGCTGACGAGCGGCGGACGGGTGAGTAATGCCTGGGAATATACCCTGATGTGGGGGATAACTATTGGAAACGATAGCTAATACCGCATAATCTCTTCGGAGCAAAGAGGGGGACCTTCGGGCCTCTCGCGTCAGGATTAGCCCAGGTGGGATTAGCTAGTTGGTGGGGTAATGGCTCACCAAGGCGACGATCCCTAGCTGGTCTGAGAGGATGATCAGCCACACTGGAACTGAGACACGGTCCAGACTCCTACGGGAGGCAGCAGTGGGGAATATTGCACAATGGGGGAAACCCTGATGCAGCCATGCCGCGTGTATGAAGAAGGCCTTCGGGTTGTAAAGTACTTTCAGTTGTGAGGAAGGCAGTTAAGTTAATAGCTTGGCTGTTTGACGTTAGCAACAGAAGAAGCACCGGCTAACTCCGTGCCAGCAGCCGCGGTAATACGGAGGGTGCGAGCGTTAATCGGAATTACTGGGCGTAAAGCGCATGCAGGCGGTCTGTTAAGCAAGATGTGAAAGCCCGGGGCTCAACCTCGGAACAGCATTTTGAACTGGCAGACTAGAGTCTTGTAGAGGGGGGTAGAATTTCAGGTGTAGCGGTGAAATGCGTAGAGATCTGAAGGAATACCGGTGGCGAAGGCGGCCCCCTGGACAAAGACTGACGCTCAGATGCGAAAGCGTGGGGAGCAAACAGGATTAGATACCCTGGTAGTCCACGCCGTAAACGATGTCTACTTGAAGGTTGTGGCCTTGAGCCGTGGCTTTCGGAGCTAACGCGTTAAGTAGACCGCCTGGGGAGTACGGTCGCAAGATTAAAACTCAAATGAATTGACGGGGGCCCGCACAAGCGGTGGAGCATGTGGTTTAATTCGATGCAACGCGAAGAACCTTACCTACTCTTGACATCCAGAGAATTCGCTAGAGATAGCTTAGTGCCTTCGGGAACTCTGAGACAGGTGCTGCATGGCTGTCGTCAGCTCGTGTTGTGAAATGTTGGGTTAAGTCCCGCAACGAGCGCAACCCTTATCCTTGTTTGCCAGCACGTAATGGTGGGAACTCCAGGGAGACTGCCGGTGATAAACCGGAGGAAGGTGGGGACGACGTCAAGTCATCATGGCCCTTACGAGTAGGGCTACACACGTGCTACAATGGCGTATACAGAGGGCTGCAAGCTAGCGATAGTGAGCGAATCCCACAAAGTACGTCGTAGTCCGGATTGGAGTCTGCAACTCGACTCCATGAAGTCGGAATCGCTAGTAATCGTGAATCAGAATGTCACGGTGAATACGTTCCCGGGCCTTGTACACACCGCCCGTCACACCATGGGAGTGGGCTGCACCAGAAGTAGATAGCTTAACCTTCGGGAGGGCGTTTACCACGGTGTGGTTCATGACTGGGGTGAAGTCGTAACAAGGTAGCCCTAGGGGAACCTGGGGCTGGATCACCTCCTTACCTAAAGACTTATGCTGTTTTATGCAGTGTCCACACAGATTGCTTGGTAAAATTAGTTATTAGAAAATAGCGAAAGTGCTAATTAATGCAAACGCATTGATTAACGCTTTTGCGTTATGCTCTTTAACAATCTGGAAAGCTGACTAGTAAATTTAATCGAAAGATTAATTTTAAAAATGTTTTTATTCTTTGAATAAAAACGAGTTCTCAAAACAACACACATTCAAGTGTCTTGTATCAAATAAATGAGTCCGGCGAAAAACCAATGTTTAATATTTTCTTGATCGGAGTATTAAACGCAAACCTTGGTTGTTTGAACATACAAGACCTCTTGGGGTTGTATGGTTAAGTGACTAAGCGTACACGGTGGATGCCTTGGCAGTCAGAGGCGATGAAGGACGTATTAACTTGCGATAAGCCCAGATTAGGCAGTAAAAGCCTCTTGAGTCTGGGATTTCCGAATGGGGAAACCCACTTGCATAAGCAAGTATCATTAACTGAATACATAGGTTAATGAGGCAAACCGGGGGAACTGAAACATCTAAGTACCCCGAGGAAGAGAAATCAACCGAGATTCCGGTAGTAGCGGCGAGCGAAACCGGATTAGCCCTTAAGCTAGTTCTGCGTTAGGTGAAGGTTCTGGAAAGTACCGCGATACAGGGTGATAGCCCCGTAACCAAAAATGCATTATTAGTGAAATCGAGTAGGACGGGACACGTGATATCCTGTTTGAACATGGGGGGACCATCCTCCAAGGCTAAATACTCCTGACTGACCGATAGTGAACCAGTACCGTGAGGGAAAGGCGAAAAGAACCCCTGTGAGGGGAGTGAAATAGAACCTGAAACCGTGTACGTACAAGCAGTAGGAGCCCACTTGTTGGGTGACTGCGTACCTTTTGTATAATGGGTCAGCGACTTAATTTTAGTAGCAAGGTTAACCGTTTAGGGGAGCCGTAGGGAAACCGAGTCTTAACTGGGCGTCATAGTTGCTAGGATTAGACCCGAAACCGAGTGATCTAGCCATGGGCAGGTTGAAGGTGAGGTAACACTTACTGGAGGACCGAACCGACTAATGTTGAAAAATTAGCGGATGACTTGTGGCTAGGGGTGAAAGGCCAATCAAACTCGGAGATAGCTGGTTCTCCCCGAAAGCTATTTAGGTAGCGCCTCGGACGAATACTACTGGGGGTAGAGCACTGTTAAGGCTAGGGGGTCATCCCGACTTACCAACCCTTTGCAAACTCCGAATACCAGTAAGTACTATCCGGGAGACACACGGCGGGTGCTAACGTCCGTCGTGAAGAGGGAAACAACCCAGACCGCCAGCTAAGGTCCCAAAGTTATAGCTAAGTGGGAAACGATGTGGGAAGGCTCAGACAGCCAGGATGTTGGCTTAGAAGCAGCCATCATTTAAAGAAAGCGTAATAGCTCACTGGTCGAGTCGGCCTGCGCGGAAGATTTAACGGGGCTAAGCTATACACCGAAGCTGCGGCAATATGAACTTGTTCATATTGGGTAGGGGAGCGTTCTGTAAGCCGTTGAAGGTGCATTGTAAAGTGTGCTGGAGGTATCAGAAGTGCGAATGCTGACATGAGTAACGATAAAGGGAGTGAAAAACTCCCTCGCCGGAAGATCAAGGGTTCCTGTCCAACGTTAATCGGGGCAGGGTAAGTCGACCCCTAAGGCGAGGCCGAAAGGCGTAGTCGATGGGAAACGGGTTAATATTCCCGTACTTCTTATAATTGCGATGGAGGGACGGAGAAGGCTAGGTGAGCCTGGCGACGGTTGTCCAGGTCCAAGTATGTAGGCTGATGAATTAGGCAAATCCGGTTCATCTTAAGGCTGAGATACGATGTCGAGCTACTACGGTAGTGAAGTCATTGATGCCATGCTTCCGGGAAAAGCTTCTAAGCTTCAGATTATAAGAAATCGTACCCCAAACCGACACAGGTGATCAGGTAGAGAATACCAAGGCGCTTGAGAGAACTCGGGTGAAGGAACTAGGCAAAATGGTACCGTAACTTCGGGAGAAGGTACGCTCCTAGCGGTGATGAGACTTGCTCTCTAAGCTGCCGGGAGTCGCAGATACCAGGTGGCTGCAACTGTTTATTAAAAACACAGCACTGTGCAAAATCGAAAGATGACGTATACGGTGTGACGCCTGCCCGGTGCCGGAAGGTTAATTGATGGGGTTAGACTTCGGTCGAAGCTCTTGATCGAAGCCCCGGTAAACGGCGGCCGTAACTATAACGGTCCTAAGGTAGCGAAATTCCTTGTCGGGTAAGTTCCGACCTGCACGAATGGCGTAATGATGGCCACGCTGTCTCCACCCGAGACTCAGTGAAATTGAAATCGCAGTGAAGATGCTGTGTACCCGCGGCTAGACGGAAAGACCCCGTGAACCTTTACTATAGCTTGGCACTGAACATTGACCCTACATGTGTAGGATAGGTGGGAGACGTTGAAGCAACCGCGCCAGTGGTTGTGGAGTCAATCTTGAAATACCACCCTTGTATGCTTGATGTTCTAACGTTGACCCCTTATCGGGGTTACGGACAGTGCCTGGTGGGTAGTTTGACTGGGGCGGTCTCCTCCCAAAGAGTAACGGAGGAGCACGAAGGTGGGCTAATCACGGTCGGACATCGTGAGGTTAGTGCAATGGCATAAGCCCGCTTGACTGCGAGAATGACAATTCGAGCAGGTGCGAAAGCAGGTCATAGTGATCCGGTGGTTCTGAATGGAAGGGCCATCGCTCAACGGATAAAAGGTACTCCGGGGATAACAGGCTGATACCGCCCAAGAGTTCATATCGACGGCGGTGTTTGGCACCTCGATGTCGGCTCATCACATCCTGGGGCTGAAGTCGGTCCCAAGGGTATGGCTGTTCGCCATTTAAAGTGGTACGCGAGCTGGGTTTAGAACGTCGTGAGACAGTTCGGTCCCTATCTGCCGTGGGCGTTGGATGATTGAGAGGGGCTGCTCCTAGTACGAGAGGACCGGAGTGGACGAACCGCTGGTGTTCGGGTTGTATCGCCAGATGCATTGCCCGGTAGCTAAGTTCGGAATCGATAACCGCTGAAAGCATCTAAGCGGGAAGCGAGCCTCAAGATGAGTCATCCCTAGACCTTTAAGGTCTCTAAAGGGTTGTTGAAGACTACAACGTTGATAGGTCAGGTGTGTAAGTGCTGCGAGGCATTGAGCTAACTGATACTAATTGCCCGTGAGGCTTAACCATACAACACCCAAGGGGTTTTCCTTCTCATAAGAGAAGAGACGGACTCTACAAACGCTTGAATGCGTGTTGAGAACAACTAGTTAGATTTTCCCAGATTGCTATTTATTGTCATAAGACAATAAATAAACCAGAATTTGCTTGGCGACCATAGCGTTATGGACCCACCTGATCCCATGCCGAACTCAGTAGTGAAACGTAATAGCGCCGATGGTAGTGTGGGGTCTCCCCATGTGAGAGTAGGACATCGCCAGGCTAAAATTTATGAAAGCCCGTTCAATGAACGGGCTTTTATTTCGCTCTTACTGATTGTAATGTGAGCGACGTCAACAGAAAGTTTTTACTTTTTAATCGATTGATAAAAAAGAATAAAATTTTGTCTTGACTGAATATCAGAAAAGCGTATTATACGCCACCTGACTTGCTGAAGCGTAATGCGCTAAGACATTGAAAGTCAACGTTCTTTAACAATTTGACCATGCAATCTGTGTGGGCACTCGTTGAATAGTTAAGTCGAAAGATTTATCAATGAACTGAGTGACCAATACAAAATAACGTAAGTTATTTTGGCACAGTCAATTCATTACCATTCTGTTGGAATGGTAATAGCTTTAAAATTACTAAGGTAGTTTTGAAGTCAGTATTCATTGAGCCGTCTCGAAAGAGACAACAAAACTTTAATTGAAGAGTTTGATCATGGCTCAGATTGAACGCTGGCGGCAGGCCTAACACATGCAAGTCGAGCGGTAACAGAAAGAAAGCTTGCTTTCTTTGCTGACGAGCGGCGGACGGGTGAGTAATGCCTGGGAATATACCCTGATGTGGGGGATAACTATTGGAAACGATAGCTAATACCGCATAATCTCTTCGGAGCAAAGAGGGGGACCTTCGGGCCTCTCGCGTCAGGATTAGCCCAGGTGGGATTAGCTAGTTGGTGGGGTAATGGCTCACCAAGGCGACGATCCCTAGCTGGTCTGAGAGGATGATCAGCCACACTGGAACTGAGACACGGTCCAGACTCCTACGGGAGGCAGCAGTGGGGAATATTGCACAATGGGGGAAACCCTGATGCAGCCATGCCGCGTGTATGAAGAAGGCCTTCGGGTTGTAAAGTACTTTCAGTTGTGAGGAAGGCAGTTAAGTTAATAGCTTGGCTGTTTGACGTTAGCAACAGAAGAAGCACCGGCTAACTCCGTGCCAGCAGCCGCGGTAATACGGAGGGTGCGAGCGTTAATCGGAATTACTGGGCGTAAAGCGCATGCAGGCGGTCTGTTAAGCAAGATGTGAAAGCCCGGGGCTCAACCTCGGAACAGCATTTTGAACTGGCAGACTAGAGTCTTGTAGAGGGGGGTAGAATTTCAGGTGTAGCGGTGAAATGCGTAGAGATCTGAAGGAATACCGGTGGCGAAGGCGGCCCCCTGGACAAAGACTGACGCTCAGATGCGAAAGCGTGGGGAGCAAACAGGATTAGATACCCTGGTAGTCCACGCCGTAAACGATGTCTACTTGAAGGTTGTGGCCTTGAGCCGTGGCTTTCGGAGCTAACGCGTTAAGTAGACCGCCTGGGGAGTACGGTCGCAAGATTAAAACTCAAATGAATTGACGGGGGCCCGCACAAGCGGTGGAGCATGTGGTTTAATTCGATGCAACGCGAAGAACCTTACCTACTCTTGACATCCAGAGAATTCGCTAGAGATAGCTTAGTGCCTTCGGGAACTCTGAGACAGGTGCTGCATGGCTGTCGTCAGCTCGTGTTGTGAAATGTTGGGTTAAGTCCCGCAACGAGCGCAACCCTTATCCTTGTTTGCCAGCACGTAATGGTGGGAACTCCAGGGAGACTGCCGGTGATAAACCGGAGGAAGGTGGGGACGACGTCAAGTCATCATGGCCCTTACGAGTAGGGCTACACACGTGCTACAATGGCGTATACAGAGGGCTGCAAGCTAGCGATAGTGAGCGAATCCCACAAAGTACGTCGTAGTCCGGATTGGAGTCTGCAACTCGACTCCATGAAGTCGGAATCGCTAGTAATCGTGAATCAGAATGTCACGGTGAATACGTTCCCGGGCCTTGTACACACCGCCCGTCACACCATGGGAGTGGGCTGCACCAGAAGTAGATAGCTTAACCTTCGGGAGGGCGTTTACCACGGTGTGGTTCATGACTGGGGTGAAGTCGTAACAAGGTAGCCCTAGGGGAACCTGGGGCTGGATCACCTCCTTACCTAAAGACTTATACTGTTTTATGCAGTGTCCACACAGATTGCTTGGTAAAATTAGTTATTAGAAAATAGTGAAAGTGCTAATTAATGCAAACGCATTGATTAACGCTTTTGCGTTATGCTCTTTAACAATCTGGAAAGCTGACTAGTAAATTTAATCGAAAGATTAATTTTAAAAATGTTTTTATTCTTTGAATAAAAACGAGTTCTCAAAACATACACATTCAAGTGTCTGTGTTTGCTTTCACTTTTTAAAGTGAAGACAAATAAATGAGTCCGGCGAAAAACCAATGTTTAATATTTTCTTGATCGAAATGTTAAACGCAAACCTTGGTTGTTTGAACATACAAGACCTCTTGGGGTTGTATGGTTAAGTGACTAAGCGTACACGGTGGATGCCTTGGCAGTCAGAGGCGATGAAGGACGTATTAACTTGCGATAAGCCCAGATTAGGCAGTAAAAGCCTCTTGAGTCTGGGATTTCCGAATGGGGAAACCCACTTGCATAAGCAAGTATCATTAACTGAATACATAGGTTAATGAGGCAAACCGGGGAACTGAAACATCTAAGTACCCCGAGGAAGAGAAATCAACCGAGATTCCGGTAGTAGCGGCGAGCGAAACCGGATTAGCCCTTAAGCTAGTTCTGCGTTAGGTGAAGGTTCTGGAAAGTACCGCGATACAGGGTGATAGCCCCGTAACCAAAAATGCAGTCTTAGTGAAATCGAGTAGGACGGGACACGTGATATCCTGTTTGAACATGGGGGGACCATCCTCCAAGGCTAAATACTCCTGACTGACCGATAGTGAACCAGTACCGTGAGGGAAAGGCGAAAAGAACCCCTGTGAGGGGAGTGAAATAGAACCTGAAACCGTGTACGTACAAGCAGTAGGAGCCCACTTGTTGGGTGACTGCGTACCTTTTGTATAATGGGTCAGCGACTTAATTTTAGTAGCAAGGTTAACCGTTTAGGGGAGCCGTAGGGAAACCGAGTCTTAACTGGGCGTCATAGTTGCTAGGATTAGACCCGAAACCGAGTGATCTAGCCATGGGCAGGTTGAAGGTGAGGTAACACTTACTGGAGGACCGAACCGACTAATGTTGAAAAATTAGCGGATGACTTGTGGCTAGGGGTGAAAGGCCAATCAAACTCGGAGATAGCTGGTTCTCCCCGAAAGCTATTTAGGTAGCGCCTCGGACGAATACTACTGGGGGTAGAGCACTGTTAAGGCTAGGGGGTCATCCCGACTTACCAACCCTTTGCAAACTCCGAATACCAGTAAGTAATATCCGGGAGACACACGGCGGGTGCTAACGTCCGTCGTGAAGAGGGAAACAACCCAGACCGCCAGCTAAGGTCCCAAAGTTATAGCTAAGTGGGAAACGATGTGGGAAGGCTCAGACAGCCAGGATGTTGGCTTAGAAGCAGCCATCATTTAAAGAAAGCGTAATAGCTCACTGGTCGAGTCGGCCTGCGCGGAAGATTTAACGGGGCTAAGCTATACACCGAAGCTGCGGCAATATGAACTTGTTCATATTGGGTAGGGGAGCGTTCTGTAAGCCGTTGAAGGTGCATTGTAAAGTGTGCTGGAGGTATCAGAAGTGCGAATGCTGACATGAGTAACGATAAAGGGAGTGAAAAACTCCCTCGCCGGAAGATCAAGGGTTCCTGTCCAACGTTAATCGGGGCAGGGTAAGTCGACCCCTAAGGCGAGGCCGAAAGGCGTAGTCGATGGGAAACGGGTTAATATTCCCGTACTTCTTATAATTGCGATGGAGGGACGGAGAAGGCTAGGTGAGCCTGGCGACGGTTGTCCAGGTCCAAGTATGTAGGCTGATGGTTTAGGCAAATCCGGACCATCTTAAGGCTGAGATACGATGTCGAGCTACTACGGTAGTGAAGTCATTGATGCCATGCTTCCGGGAAAAGCTTCTAAGCTTCAGATTATAAGAAATCGTACCCCAAACCGACACAGGTGATCAGGTAGAGAATACCAAGGCGCTTGAGAGAACTCGGGTGAAGGAACTAGGCAAAATGGTACCGTAACTTCGGGAGAAGGTACGCTCCTAGCGGTGATGAGACTTGCTCTCTAAGCTGCCGGGAGTCGCAGATACCAGGTGGCTGCAACTGTTTATTAAAAACACAGCACTGTGCAAAATCGAAAGATGACGTATACGGTGTGACGCCTGCCCGGTGCCGGAAGGTTAATTGATGGGGTTAGACTTCGGTCGAAGCTCTTGATCGAAGCCCCGGTAAACGGCGGCCGTAACTATAACGGTCCTAAGGTAGCGAAATTCCTTGTCGGGTAAGTTCCGACCTGCACGAATGGCGTAATGATGGCCACGCTGTCTCCACCCGAGACTCAGTGAAATTGAAATCGCAGTGAAGATGCTGTGTACCCGCGGCTAGACGGAAAGACCCCGTGAACCTTTACTATAGCTTGGCACTGAACATTGACCCTACATGTGTAGGATAGGTGGGAGACGTTGAAGCAACCGCGCCAGTGGTTGTGGAGTCAATCTTGAAATACCACCCTTGTATGCTTGATGTTCTAACGTTGACCCCTTATCGGGGTTACGGACAGTGCCTGGTGGGTAGTTTGACTGGGGCGGTCTCCTCCCAAAGAGTAACGGAGGAGCACGAAGGTGGGCTAATCACGGTCGGACATCGTGAGGTTAGTGCAATGGCATAAGCCCGCTTGACTGCGAGAATGACAATTCGAGCAGGTGCGAAAGCAGGTCATAGTGATCCGGTGGTTCTGAATGGAAGGGCCATCGCTCAACGGATAAAAGGTACTCCGGGGATAACAGGCTGATACCGCCCAAGAGTTCATATCGACGGCGGTGTTTGGCACCTCGATGTCGGCTCATCACATCCTGGGGCTGAAGTCGGTCCCAAGGGTATGGCTGTTCGCCATTTAAAGTGGTACGCGAGCTGGGTTTAGAACGTCGTG